>NZ_QOVJ01000003.1 GCF_004104055.1 Leeuwenhoekiella aestuarii
ATGATACTACTCCGACTATTACCGGAACAGCTGATTCCGCTGATAATTTGACTGTTGTGGTTAATGGAGTAACCTATACCGAAGGGGATGGAAACTTAACCGATAACGGTGATGATACGTGGACTTTGGTTATTCCGGCAGGAAATGCTTTAGCAGATGGTACGTATGATGTGATGGCTACAGCTACTGATGCTGCAGGTAACAGTTCGTCAGACGCAACTACCGATGAATTGACCATTGATACTGCTGTGCCTACGATTCCAACTGTTGATCTTTTAACCACAAATGATACTACTCCGACTATTACCGGAACAGCTGATTCCGCTGATAATTTGACTGTTGTGGTTAATGGAGTAACCTATACTGAAGGAGACGGCAACTTAACCGACAATGGTGATAATACGTGGACGTTAGTTATTCCGGCTGGAAATGCTTTAACTGATGGAACTTATGATGTCATGGCCACTGCGACTGATGCTGCTGATAATACCTCAATGGATGCAACAGTTGATGAATTGACCATTGATACTGCTGCGCCTACGATTCCAACGGTAGACTTTTTAACTACAAATGATACTACTCCAACAATTACCGGAACAGCTGATTCCGCTGATAATTTGACTGTTGTGGTTAATGGAGTAACCTATACCGAAGGGGATGGAAACTTAACCGATAACGGTGATGATACGTGGACGTTAGTTATTCCGGCAGGAAATGCTTTAGCCGATGGTACGTATGATGTAATGGCCACTGCGACTGATGCGGCTGGTAATACTTCGATGGATGCTACAGTTGATGAAGTTACGATCGATACTTCAGGGTTAACAGTGCCTACTGTGAACTCACTTACTACGGCTGATGTCACTCCAATATTAACAGGTACTGCAGATTCAGCAGGTGACCTAACCGTTAGTGTAAATGGACAAACCTATGCTGAGGGAGCCGGAGATTTAGTAGATAATGGTGATGGTACATGGACGTTAACGGTTCCGGCAGGAGATGAAATTCCAGAAGGTGTTTATGATGTTGTAGCAACACTTGTTGATGCTTTAGGAAATGTTTCAACAGACGCTACAATAGATGAGTTAACCATAGATTTAGGTATGCCAACTGGCGAGATGAATCAAATGTTTTGTACTACAGATCAACCTACGTTAATGGATATCGTTTTAGATCAACCTAATGTAGTATGGTTTGCTGAAGAAACCAACGGAGCGGTTTTAGATATTAATACACCGCTTCAGAATGGAGTTACTTATTATGCGGCTCTCATTGTAGATGGTGTGATAGGTAGTAGCAGACTTGCTGTAACAACTACCTTAATGCAACCAATATCTGCTAATATAGATGCTTCAGAACCAACGGCTTGTTTAGGTACGGAAATAGTGTATACCACACAATCTGGGATGACTAATTATGTATGGGCAATTACTTCTGGAGGAAGCATCGTTTCAGGAGGTGGTACTTCAGATAACTTTGTAATAGTAGTATGGGATGCAGCAGGAGATAACAGTGTAAGTGTGGATTATGACACAACGTTAAGTTGTATCGTAAACACTTCAGCTACGCTAAATGTTACAACGACTGCTTGTTCAGATCTTACCATTTCTAAAACAGTAAATATCTTAACTCCGGTAATAGGAGAGACCATAGTGTATTCAATCGAAGTTACAAATAATGGTCAGACCGATATTACCTCAATAATGGTAGGGGAAGCATTACCGTCAGGACTTCAGTTTGAAAGTTTTACAGCTCCTATTGGTGATTACAATCCGTTAACTGGTGAGTGGTCAATTCCACAACTCGCGGCTAATACGAGTACTATTTTAACTATTACCGCAACTGTATTAGAAACCGGTAATTACCGAAACGTAGCAACTATTTTGAATTCAAATCCTGTAGATAGTAATCCCGATAATAATTCTTCTGAAGTAGAAATAGATCCAGATTGCTTGATGGTTTTCAATGAATTCTCACCAAACGGTGACGGTATGAATGATCTCTTTACGATAAGATGTATAGAAAACTACCCAAATAATAGACTCAATATTTTTAACAGAGTAGGGCAGCTAGTCTACACTGCAAACGGTTATAACAATAGCTGGAATGGCGTTTCTAATGTTGCGAGTTCTATTAATAAGTCAGTAGGCTTACCGGTAGGTACTTATTATTACGCTCTTGAACTGGGCGACGGAGAGCGTACGCTTACCGGATGGATTTATATAGCACGATAATTAAAAAAATTCTCTCATTTTAAAATTTAATTACCATGACAAAAATAGTAACCTATTTAATCGAAATTTCTTTGATTGCCTTTGGGACTTTAAGTCTCTACGGGCAACAAGAACCAAACTATACGCAGTATATGTACAATACGATGACCATTAATCCAGCTTATGCGGGGTCATCAGATAATTTCAATATTATCGCTGATTACAAAGCTCAGTTTACCGGTGTTGATGGTGCTCCCGAAACTATTAATCTTGGATTAGATGCACCGGTAACTTATAATATTGGTCTGGGCTTAAACATTACCCGGGATGTTCTGGGTCCCTCTGAAGATCTAAATATCGACGGAAATTTCTCATATGCTATTCAATTAGGGGCGCAGACCTATTTATCCTTTGGTCTTAAGGCCGGTTTTAGAGTTTTGAATGTAGATTTTAGAAAGGGAATATATGATAATCCTAATGACCCACAGTTTATGAATAACATAAACAATCAGTTTTTAGGAGTTTTAGGGGCAGGATCTTATTTGTACACAGACCGATGGTATCTGGGACTTTCTACACCTAATTTTTTCACTCAGGAATATTTTAATGAAGAAGAGGTAATGGTTAATACCGAAGAGCTTCATATGTACTTAATAGGAGGATACATTTTTGATATTGGTTTGAATACCAAGTTTAAGCCAGCAGTGCTTTTTGATTATGTTGAAGGAGCTCCTTTAAAAGCAAACTTGTCTGCTAACTTTTTGTTTCTTGAGAAATTTACAGCAGGGGTTTCTTATAGCATAGATGCTGCAGTGAGTGGGCTCGCAGGTTTTCAGATAACAGACAACATCTTTATAGGTTATGCTTATGATTATAATACTTCAGACTTTAACCAGTATAATAATGGGAGTCATGAGATCTTGATTAAATTCTCTCTGGCTCGTAAGCGTGGTGCAACTTTTTCTCCCAGATTCTTTTAAAAATCCCTCTCTATGAAACGTATATATTTAATTATTATTTGTTTAGTAAGTCTCAATGTAGTTGCTCAAAATCATCTGGAAAAAGCAAATGAGTTTTATGACCGCTTAGTCTATATTGATGCGGCAAAAGAATTTGAGGCTTATGTAGAAAATGCAAATTATATAGAACCCGAAACCTATATGAAAATAGGTGATACATATTACAACCTTAAGAATTTTGCTCAGTCAAAAGAAGCATATCAAAAATGGTACAACACAGTAGGACCTAATACAAATTCTACTCAGGGGTATCAGTATTATGATTCTTTAAGAAGATTGAAGCTTTATGATGAAGCTGAGAAAGTTGCAGAACGCTATTTTAAAGCAAAGTCAGTTGAAGCTTTAAACAATCATTATGAAGAACGTGATCGCTTTGAAGATTTATTAAGAGGAGATACGCTTTATAAAGTACGTAATCTGGATTTTAACTCTCAATATGCTGATTTTGGTGGGAGTTTTAATCAGACCAGTTTTGTATTTACATCTGGAAGAAATTATGTGAATAAAGGCCTGTATGAGCGTGATGACACACCTTATCTATCTATTTATAAAACTGAAAATCCTGAGTCAGATAGTGCAGATGCAGTAGAATTATTTAGTAAACAATTGACGAGTGAATTTCATGATGGAACGGCTACTTTTTCACCAAATAGTAAATATTTATACTATGCATCTAGTTATCAAACCGGAAATCGGAAGGTGTTTGAAAAAGGGAAAAAGAATTATTTTAAAATTTATAGGGTAGACATGTCTGCTAAAAAATATAAAAAGGAATTGCTTTCCTTTAATGGAGATACTTATTCTACGGGGCAGCCTTATGTAACTCCAGACGGTAAAAAATTGTTTTTTGCATCAGATATGCCGGGTGGTTATGGTAAAGCAGATATTTATGTTTGTGATATTTATGAAGATGGAACCTATTCAAAACCAATGAATTTAGGACCTAATATCAATACTATCGTTGATGACTTTTTTCCGTTTTTTAAAGATGATATATTATACTTTTCATCTGGAGGTCACGTAGGTTTTGGAGGTTTGGATATGTATAAATCTTATTACAGAGATGGTATTTATGGAGTTGCAATTAATTTGGGACCTATAATAAATACAAATGCTGATGATTTTGCATACTTAGAAGGTATTGAGCCTAACACTGGTTACTTTTCTTCAGACAGAGCAGGTGGTAAGGGCGGAGATGATATTTATGCTTTTGAATACAACTTGCCTAAGTGTGTTCAATATATATCAGGAACTGTTTATGATATAGAAACTAATGAGCCTATTGCAGGCGCATACGTTACCGTTTACGATGAATCAAATACTGAATATATCAAGGTTAAAACAAATGAAAAGGGTGCTTATGCTGTAGAATTAACTTGTGGGTCTACTTATAAAATTGAAGCTCGTAAAGCAGGATTTAGTGAAGACCAATTAAATTTCACTACAGATGTCTTACCAAACCTTAAAATGGACATGCTTGACTTTAGGCTAAAAGATCTTTCAGAGATTTTTGTTACAGAAGGAGAGGTAGAAAAAATTAGAATTGACCCGATTTATTTTGAGTATTACAGGTATAACATTACAGATGTTGCAGCAATACAACTTCGCAAAGTAGTAGATGCAATGAAAGCTTATCCTGAAATGATCATAAAAATTGAATCGCATACAGATCAGCGAGGTACAGATTATTTCAATAAGACATTGTCTACAAATAGAGCTCTATCTACAAAAGAATGGCTTTTAGATCACGGGATAGAACCTTCAAGAATAGAAAGTGCGATAGGTTATGGCGAGTCTAGACCTATTAATATTTGTGATGAAGATGGTAAAACTTGTACAGAATTAGAATATTCAGAAAACAGACGATCAGAATTTATCGTCGTGAGCAGGTAATGAGAGGCGTTAAAATCAATTCGATTTAGATTTTAACGTAGAAACTCCCTCAGTAGAGGGAGTTTCTTAGTTTATATCGTGTATTCTTTAGTCAAAATATCAATGATATTCTTGTTTTTTTGTTAAAACTGTTTATTAAAAAATATAGCTTAGTACCTTTAATCATAATTTATAAGCAGACTTGTCTATACTTATATGCAGCAGCTGTAGGGGGCTGATGCTTATTTTAAAGTAGGATGGTCTGCTTTTCTATTTTGATATTAATGCTGCTATTGCCACAGGTATTTTGTTGTTCACAATAATCTTAGGAAGCTAAAAATAGATTTCTCAACTGAGAAAATGCAGTGCAGATGCTTTACGGAATTATATCACTTTGAGATAGGATGGTTTTAGCTTCCGGTTGAGAAAAACCATCTGTATAGTGGTTTGTTCTACAAATAATATTGTCATAAACTTCGCTGTTATTTCTATTGGTAATGTTAGCAATAACTTTATTACAAGGCTCACTTCAATTTTGATAACAAAGGCAGTGCTTTTACCAGTTTTATTTTCTATTATTTTACAGTTTAATCTTAATGCACTTTTAGTAGTGACAAAAAGTTGCTGTCTTTATGATCTTTTTAATTTAAGGCTTAAGTTTAAATTGAAACTGTAAATCAGATAATTTAAGAAAGACAAATACCTCATTCTTTAAAAAAATAATATTTTATATGTTAAATATTAGGGGTAGTAAGGAATTCCGTAAAGTAATATAAAACCTATTTAGTTTCTTTGAGTAGAATTTAAAAGTGCAGTTTTGCAATTTTAAAGACAAGCAGACTTGGAGACTAAATATAGACAAGATTCGTATGCTGTAGGGGGCGTTACGAGTATGTTAATTTAGAATCTAGTCTGCTTTTTTTTATGAAATTATCGTTTTCATATTTGCAATAGTCTTAGCAGCATCTTCAGATTTAAAGATATAACTACCGGCAACTAGGATGTCTGCTCCACAATCTACCAACTCTCTTGCGTTCTTATTTGTGACACCACCATCAATTTCAATAAGCGTGTCTGCATTATGAGTTAAAATTATTTCTTTTAGCTCTCTGATTTTTTTATACGTATTATCTATAAAAGACTGTCCGCCAAAGCCGGGATTTACACTCATAATCAGAACTTGGTCAATATTATTGATAACATCTTTTAATAAATTCACCGGAGTATGTGGATTGAGAGCTACTCCTGTTTTCATACCGGCAACTTTAATAGCTTGAATTGTGCGATGTAAATGGGTGCAGGCTTCATAATGTACTGTAAGGCGATTACTCCCCAGCTTTGCAAAAGTCTCTATATAGCGATCAGGATCTACAATCATTAAATGTACATCTATAGTCTTTTCTGCGTGTTTGGTAATGGCTTCTAAAACCGGCATTCCAAAAGATATATTAGGAACAAAAAGACCGTCCATAATATCGATATGAAACCAGTCTGCCTTGCTGTTATTGACCATTTTAATATCACGTTCAAGATTAGCAAAATCTGCAGCAAGAACTGAAGGAGCTAAGTAAATAGGTTTCATAAATGTGTTTTTATTCAAATTTTTAATGAGTTAAAAATACCATTACATTTTAGAAATAATAGACTCAAGGATAGAAATTGTATTATTAATTTCGTCATTCTCCAGTAGTTTTAAGTAACTGAGATAATCGTTTAGCTTTTGGTATTGCTTTTTATCCTTCGGAACCAGAAAACCAGATTCATAGTCGTTAAAAACGCGATGCTCTATTTTATTCTCTACTATAACTGTCACATTTGTATGCCTGTCATCTTCTATGATCTTATGAAACAACGTATTTACCATTTTAAAATCACCTTCGAGAAGCTGTAAATAGGTGCCATCTTTATAATATAAAAATCCTGAAATACCTTGATCTTTATTTTTTTGAGCCACCTGATTAATTACACTGCTAAGCATTCCAATATCTGTAGGATTGCAAGCTGTGCTAATGTAAACCAAGAAATAGATCATATAAATGAGGTATAAAACATCATAAACTAAAAATCCCCGGTAATCAGCCGGGGATTCATTCATCAATCAAAAAACGAACAGTTATGATGAACTGTTGTTGGGTTAAATATTTTATCTGGAGTTTAATTCTATTGCAATTTATAAAAAAACTACCTTATACCCCTATTTTTAACGAATTCTTGTAAAAAAATACTATCCTAGATAGGTTTTTAAGATTTTACTGCGAGATGTATGTTTTAATCTTCTAATCGCTTTTTCTTTAATTTGTCTAACACGCTCACGTGTAAGATCAAAAGTTTCACCTATTTCTTCTAAGGTCATAGGATGCTGATTTCCTAAACCAAAATACAATCTAACTACATCTGCTTCGCGAGGTGTAAGTGTGTCAAGAGCACGTTCTATTTCGGTGCTAAGAGACTCATTTAGAAGTTCACGATCAGGGTTAGGAGATTCTCCAAAACGCAATACATCATATAGGTTAGAATCTTCACCTTGTATTAGAGGTGCATCCATACTTACGTGACGGCCGGCATTTTTTAGGGACTCTTTGACGTCATTTACTGTCATATCTAGCTCTTTGGCTATTTCATCAGGACTAGGGGGACGCTCATTAGCTTGTTCTAAAAATGCAAAAGCTTTATTGATTTTATTGATGCTTCCTATTTTGTTGAGCGGAAGACGCACGATACGTGATTGCTCAGCAAGTGCCTGAAGTATAGACTGTCTGATCCACCACACAGCATAAGAGATAAACTTAAAACCACGGGTTTCATCAAAGCGCCTTGCAGCTTTTATAAGACCCAGGTTTCCTTCGTTAATAAGGTCAGGTAGCGTTAAGCCTTGATTTTGATATTGTTTAGCAACAGATACCACAAATCTTAGGTTAGCCTTAGTAAGTTTTTCTAGAGCAATCTGATCGCCGGCTTTGATACGCTGAGCCAACTCTACTTCTTCATCTGCTGTAATAAGATCTACTTTACCTATCTCTTGAAGATATTTATCAAGAGATGCGGTTTCTCTATTAGTAACCTGTTTTGTGATTTTAAGCTGTCTCATAAAACATTCCGTATTTAAATTAATTAGTAAAAGGCTTTAATACTTGCGGTAATAACCACATTAAATCAATTTTAAACCATCGCTTTATAAGAAATTTGAGTAGCGATATACTTGTTATACGTAATTATACAAGGAAAGGTTACAAAAAACAGAATAAATTTTTAGAAAAAATTAACACTCTCAATCGTTTTTGAAAGAAAATTGTTGTTAGGTGTTTGATTGTTAGTATGTTATTTTAATTGCTTTTAAGCTTAATTAATTGAAGATTTACATCAACTAACGCTCTATCGTAAAATTCTTCAAAAGATTTTAAACTTTCTTTTGCTTTTTTGACTTTATCTGGATTGTTTATATTGGCTTCAATTTGTTGTAAATAATGCCCAGGTTTTGTGAGACCGAGATTCATAAAACTTGATTTCATTTTATGGGCTAAAGTACTTGCTCTAGGATAGTATTCTCTTGCCACACAATTTCTTAAACTATTGAGATCTTTTGGAGTTTCCTCTATAAATACTTCTAAAAGCGAGATTATAAATTCTTTATCTCCATCAAAAATTTCAAAAAGATTTTTTATATCTACTGAAACAGAGGTATTTGTATTTTCTTCAGTTTTAACATTGCCAATGACTGGTTTAGTTTTCATTCCTTCATCTGCAACCAGCCAATACAATACTTCTTTAAGAGCATCCTCTTTTAGAGGTTTAGTAAGGTAAAAATCAATCCCAGCTTTAATTGCATTTTTACGAGCTTCTGGGAAAACATCTGCAGAGCAGGCAACAATAGGTACTTTATTTAGACTGTCTTTATTGGATTCCCGTATTAAAGATATGGCTTCTAAGCCGTTCATAACGGGCATATGCATATCCATTAAAATTAAGTCATAATTAGCTTTAGCATCCTGATAAATGGCAACAGCTTCTTGACCATTTTCTGCAATGTCTGCCTGCACATCGAGCCCTTGTAATAATTGTCTGATGTAGAATTGATTCATTTTATTGTCTTCTGCAACAAGAACTCTTAGTCCTTTAAGGCTTAGGTTTTGATTTTTAAAGTCCTGCTCAATATCTTTCAATTTTTTAAGGTGACTGATTTTGAAATCTAATGTGAACTCAAAGGTAGAACCTTTACCAAGCGTACTTTTTGCTTCAAGCTTTCCCTTCTTCAAAGTTATAAGCTCTCGAGTTATTGTTAACCCGAGTCCTGAGCCGTTTATTTTAGCAAGTTCAGGTTCGTCAACTTGATAAAAACTTTTAAAAATACTTTCTAGCTTATCTTCTGCGATACCTATGCCGGTATCACTAACGCTGAATTTGATTTTTACAGTTTCAGTATTCTTTTCAATAAACTGAAGTTTGAGACTAATGCTTCCGCGTTTTGTGAATTTTATGGCATTACCTACCAAGTTGGTAATTATTTGATTAAGCCTGTACTGATCTCCAATAATAATATCAGGAATTTGATCATCTATTTCAGCAATAAACTGAACGCCCTTTTCACGAGCTTTTATTTCAAAACCGGTAGCCAGATTGTATACGACTTCTCTCAAGTTAAAATCTAAAGATTGCAAAGTCAATTTTCCAGCTTCGATCTTAGAGAAATCTAAAATATCATTAACAATTGAAAGCAAGTTTTTAGCAGAGAAAGATATTCCATCTAAATTCTTCTTTATTGTTTTTTGGTCTTTAAGATTGCCATTTGATAAGATTTCTGACAGACCTAAGATAACATTTAACGGAGTCCTAATTTCATGACTCATGTTTGATAAAAAAGTAGATTTTGCCTCTGCAGTACGCTCTGCATTAATTTTAGCTTTTAAAGAATCTTTACGATGCGAAATATCTTTTATCAAAAGCGTAAAAGTATCAGCTGGTTCAGAAAAATTATTACTGAATGAAAGTTCACAAGGCATTTTTTCACTAGGAGCAGTAGAAATATCCAGTTCAACACAAGTTCCAATGATTTCACTTTCTACACCCTTGTAAAGATTAGAAATATCGTATTTAATATCCCTGCTTACTGCTGAAGGTAATAATGAATAAATAGATTTTTGAACAAGCTCATTTTTGTTTAGATTAAACATAATCGAAGCCTTACTGTTACAATCCTTAATAATGCCGTTAGCATCAAAAAGGAGATATGCATCCAGAATATTTTCCAAAATGTAAATTTTAGTAGTATCAATTTTGACAGGTTCTTCTATAATTTTATTTTCTTCTTTATCTAGTATAGGTTCTTTAAGTTTGTCAAAAAATAGAGTAGTAGGACTCTGATTTAATAGAGAAGTAAACAACTGTGGTATTATATCAGATATACTGGTTACCGCTGGCGTAAGTTTATAATAATTGAAAAATTCTTCTTTTGTAGTAGAGTAAACAGAGTCTACAAAGTCTTGACCAAAAATTTCACCAAACTCTTGATTGATCTTTAAAGAATCATCTTTTATTTTTCTAAACGCGCTAATCTGTTTAATTAAGTCTGTACTAACAGACTCTTTTAACTGGGTCTCTATAATTTTAATCCACGCATTTGTAGTGTTTAGATCGAAATCTTCATCCTTAAACTTTTTAAGAATTATAAGTAGAAAGAGTCTTGAAATGATGATTTCCTGATTTTTGCCGGAATGGTATAGCGGTAAAAATGCTTCAGATTCTGTTAGATCGGGGAAATTTATTTTTATTTCTGAGCGAAGGTTTGCTTCGGTATTTATATATCTAGAATCGTGATAGATGAGGTAGTTTTCTAATTCTAGATAAAAATGAGCGATTTGTAACTCTCTGATGTATGTATCCTCAGAAAATTCATATCCTTTAATCTTAGATTCTATTAAAGTAAGCCGAGCTCCAGAAGACCCTAAATCAAACAAATATTTAAAAAAATTAGCAATGGGATTTTCACTTGCTAAGGCAGGTTTAATTTTACTTGCCCTATGATTTAGAAGGCGTTCTATAAATGAGCTCATTGGGTGTCAGGAACTTAGAGTTGGTCACATATTGTTCGATTAAATGCTAAATTAATCATTTATAATGAATAATATTTAATTTCACTTGTAGGAAAGCGCCTTGTGTATCTAGAGCCTTATAATAAATAGATTTCAGATAAATTTTCTAAGCTCATTCTGTATATAACGAAAAAAAGGGCTCAAATATTTGAGCCCTTTTTTTCGTTATTGTCAAGGTATAAAATCAATTATACTCTTATGTGTCCATCTCCATAAACGTAATACTTATTTGTTACAAGTTGTTTAAGACCTAATGGTCCTCTATGGTGTAGTTTATCAGTACTTATTGCAAGTTCTGCGCCTACACCCATCTGACCGCCGTCTGTAAAGCGAGTAGAAGCATTGTGATAAACTGCCGCAGTATCAATATTTTCCATAAAAGTTGTAGCAGCTTCAGTATCTGTTGTCATAATAGCACTGGAATGACCGCCGCTATAAGTATTGATTTTACGCATAGCTTCATCCATATCTTCCACAGCTCCCAGTACAATTTTCATTGCTAAAAATTCTTCATACCAAGTATCTTCATTTGGAATGACATCATTGTCAGATAGAACAGCTTTAGAGATATTATCAGCTAAAACTTCAACACCTTTTTCTTTTAAAATCTCGTTCAATTCTTTTATACGAGACTCATATTCCGGAAGGTTTTTATCTACTAATACTTTATCTAAAGCATTACATCCTGAAATCTTATCAGTCTTAGCATTGATGATAACTTCTATTGTTTTAGCCCAATCTGCTTTAGGATGTATATATAAAAAGTTATTACCTCTACCACTTACAAGTACAGCACATTTTGCGTGTTCTTTAACAAAACCAATAAGACGTTCTCCTCCTCTTGGCACGATTAAATCTAAAGGTTGATCTGGGTTTCTAAGGAATTCCTGAGTTTTCTCACGATTCATTTGTAACATCGTGATCCAAGATTCATCAAGGCCATTTTCTTTTAAAGCTTGTTTCCAGCAATCAACAAGAACAACATTACTATTGAAAGCTTCTTTACCACCTTTAAGCAGAATTTTGTTATTCGCTTTAAATGCTAATACAGCTGCTTCAATAGTTACATCTGGTCTAGATTCATAAATAATCATTATCGTACCAAATGGAGCTGTTTTATTGATGATCTTAAGTCCGCTATCAAGAGTATCATTAGAAATTTCCTGACTTACAGGATCGTCTTGATTACGCACTTCGCGAATGGCTTGAATCATTCCTTCAATCTTAACATCATTTACAACTAATCTGTCATAAAGTGCCTGATCATCTCTATTAAAAGCTTCAAGATCTTTTTTGTTAGCTTCTAGTATTTCTACTTTTCTCGCTTCTATAATCTGCATCATAGAGTCGAGTACTTTGTTTTTTATATCTGAATTTAGTAATTGCATATTACTTATTTTTTTTGTTAATAATTAGAATTGAGTATGAACTATTCAGTTAATTGCTTAAGCCTGAAATTTTGTTCCAATCTCTTTTCCTTCTAAAAGGTCAACAATCACATTGTGTTTTTTACCATTTGCTATGTAGCATGTGATGTTTTTTCGAGCGGCTTCTTTAGCGATTTTAAGCTTAGATTTCATTCCGCCACGACCTTCACCTTCAGCTTTATCACTTTCCTGAACATATTGTTCAACTTTTTGTTCTGGGTGTACTTCTGTAAGTTTTTCTGAATCGTCATCATCGGGGTGACCCGTGTACAAACCATCTGTATCAGTTAATAAAATTAATGCGTCTGCATTAATCAACTCTGCTACAAGACTTGCTAGTTCATCATTATCTGTAAACATAGACATCGTCAGAGATACTGCATCATCTTCATTTGCGATAGGGACAATTCCTTCCGCCAATAATCCTTCATAGCAGTTTATCATATTCTCACGATGTTTACCTGGAGCAAAATCTCGCTTTGTTGCTAATAACTGTGCACAATGCATTCCGAAGCTATTAAACATTGTATAATAATGACGCATCATACGAGGTTGACCTACCGAAGAAAAAATTTGTCTTCTTGTAGATGGGTCTTTAAAATCACAATCACCCAATACCTCTTTACCAGCAATTGCAGAACCTGAAGAAACTAATACAGGCTGATAACCTTTTTCATAAAGTTCGGCAATTTGTCTGACTAACTCATGAAGAACAGGACCTACAATACGGTTATTCCTGTTAGTCATTACATTTGTTCCTACTTTTATAACTACACGTTTTGTGCTCATAATTTATTTTTCTTTACCAAGTTCTGTTGCTCGGTCAAAAGCTGCGTAAGCTGCTTCTTTAATTAATTCTTTTACGTTATTATCTTCCATAGAGTCTAACGCTGCACGCGTTGTGCCTCCTTTAGAAGCTACACGATCCATCCATTTTTCCGGAGTTAAATCGGACTCATTAAAGAGCTTTACAGCACCTTCAAAAGTTTGAGAAACCAATACTTTTGAATCGTTGCCAGAGAATCCCATCTTAAGAGCAGCTTCTAGCATAGATTGCATAAAATAAAATACATATGCCGGTCCACTCCCAGAAATACCTGTAGAAGCATCAATAAATTGTTCTGTTTCTACATGAATTGAAGCACCAGTTGTATCTAATAAACTTCTTACTGTAAGCAATTCAATTCTGCTTACTTCTTTAGATTCTGTAAATGAAGTAACTCCTTTACCTACTTTAGCAGGTAGATTAGGCATTGTTCTTATAACTTTTTTTATCCCCAATCCTTCTTGAATAGTATTAATTGTAACACCAGCCATAAGAGAAACAAATAATTGTTCTTGGTTGATGTATGGTTTAATATTTTCAAATAATGATTGGCTGTGGTAAGGTTTTACCGCGATAAAAATAACATCTGCTTTTGGCACACATTCTTCGATACTATCATAAGCATCAAACTGAGCCATGGTTGATAAAGCTTCTGTTTTTTGAGGTGAGACATCGAAGATCATAAGCTTGCGCTTATTTAAAAATGGAGAGCTTGCCATACCTTCTGCGTAGGTAAGTCCCATATTGCCAGCACCTAATACTAATACTTTCATTAAATAGTTTTTAATTAATTAGTTCGCCTTATTAGTTGCAAGTACCATACGAGACTTCATGAAATAGGGAATATCTCTTTTTTCAGATAGAAAAAAGCTTCTCACGCTACAGCAGATGGTAGCTAGCGGGGGAATATTAAGTAAATGTTAAAAAAAGAGCAGAAAACCTTTTTTCCATAATTGGCAGAAAAACTGACAAATACTGTATATGTGTCAGTTTTATGGCAGTAACAACACACTATATTTCATAATTATTAATAGCTGAATATAATTTATAATAGTTTTTCTGGTTGTGGAGAATCAAACTCAAATAATAGTACATAAAAAAAGGAGCCATTTTGGCTCCTTTTTCTAAATTGTAAATAAAGAAATTAATCTCTCTTACGATCTCTGTTCCTGTTGTCACGACCACGATTATCTCGTGAACCACGATCTTTATTATCAGTTCTTGGAGCGCGTTCTTTGTAGCCTTCAGGTTTTTCAAGTAATGCTTTACGCGATACTTTTTCCTTACGGGTACGAGAATCAATACCGAAATATTTCACTTCAAATACATCTCCCATATTTACAACGTCGCTCACGTTTTCAGTGCGTTCCCAAGCTAGTTCAGATACGTGTAATAAAACTTCGTTACCTGGAGCATCAAGGTATTCTACAACAGCACCAAAATCTAACATCTTGATCACTTTTACTTTATAGCTGTTTCCAACTACAGGCTTAAAGGTGATAGAGTCAATTTTAGCAAGAACTGCATTGATACCTTCTTGACCGGTTCCTAAGATTTCTACAACACCTTCTTCGGTAACAGGATCTTCGTTAATAACGATAGTTGTTCCTGTTTCTTTCTGAAGTTCTTGTATTACTTTTCCTCCTGGTCCTATAAGTGCACCAATGTACTCATTAGGAATACGTACAGATACCATTTTAGGAGCGTACTCTTTCACGTCTTCACGCGCGGTAGCAATAGTATCAGTGATTTTTTCTAAGATATGTAAACGACCTTCGCGAGCTTGTTTTAAAGCATTTACAAGAATTTCGTAAGAAAGACCTTTTACTTTAATATCCATTTGACAAGCTGTGATACCGTCTGCAGTACCGGTAACTTTAAAGTCCATATCTCCTAAGTGATCTTCATCACCTAAAATATCAGAAAGAACTGCATATTTACCAGATTCACCATCAGAAATTAATCCCATAGCGATACCAGAAACCGGTTTCTTAAGTTGAACACCAGCATCCATCATTGCCATTGTACCTGCACAAACGGTTGCCATTGAAGAAGAACCGTTAGATTCTAAAATTTCTGAAACAACACGCACAGTGTATGGGCAATCAGCAGGAACCATTCCTTTTAAAGCACGTTGTGCTAAGTTACCGTGACCTACCTCACGACGAGAAGTACCTCTAATTGGGCGCGCCTCACCAGTTGAGAAAGGAGGGAAGTTATAATGTAAATAGAATGTCTCTTCACCTTCAAAGGATGGCATATCTATTTGATTTGCTTCTCTGGATGTACCTAAAGTTACAGTAGCTAAAGCCTGAGTTTCCCCACGTGTAAAGATTGAAGAACCGTGTACAGATGGTAAATAATCAGTTTCACACCAGATTGGGCGAATCTCTGTAGTCTTACGGCCATCAAGACGTAAACCTTCATTTAAAGTAAGATCACGTACAGCTGCTTTTTCCGCTTTGCGATAATACTTAGATACTAAATCACCAAAATCTTCTAACTCTTCTTCAGAGAAAGTAGCTTTTACTTCTTCTTTAATAGTCTCAAAAGCCGCACTACGCTCGTGTTTAGAAGATCCTGCTTTTGCTACTTCATAAACTTTGTCATAACTAAGATCGTAAACTTTTTTCTCAAGATCCGCGTCTTCGCGTTCTCCTGTGTATTCACGAGTTTCTTTTTTACCAAAAGCTTCAGCAAGTTTTATCTGAGCAGCACACTGGACTTTGATAGCTTCGTGAGCAGCTTTGATCGCTTCAGTCATTTCCTCTTCAGAAATCTCATCCATCTCACCTTCTACCATCATTACTGAATCTGCAGAAGCACCAATTACCATATCAATGTCAGATTCGGCAAGTTGAGTTCTTGATGGATTGATAATAAACTCACCATTTATACGGCCTACACGAACTTCAGAAATAGCACATTCAAATGGGAAATCAGAAAGTTGAATTGCTGCAGAAGCAGCAAGACCAGCCATTGCATCAGGCATAACATCGTCATCATGAGACATTAACTGAATCATAACCTGAGTTTCTGCGTGGTAATCTTTAGGGAAAAGTGGGCGTAGTACACGGTCAACAAGGCGCATTGTTAATACTTCACCATCACTAGGACGTGCTTCTCTTTTAAAGAAACCGCCGGGGTAGCGGCCTGCTGCCGCAAATTTTTCACGATAATCTACCGTTAACGGAAGAAAATCAACATCACTCTGCTTGTAGTTGGAAACTACAGTACATAGCAACATACATTTACCAGATTGAACAACAACAGAGCCATGAGCCTGTTTTGCAAGTTTTCCGGTCTCGATAGAGATTTCTCTACCATCACCAAGGTCTATGACCTCTTTGAAAGTCTTTGGAATCATATTTTGATTTTTCATCTGTACCTATAAAAGATACTGTTAAACATTAGCTGCAAACCATTAAGGTTAGCGGCAGGGTCGTTGTGTTGTTGTGTGTAGTGTTTGACCAATGAAAAACCTAAGGATAGCTTTCTTTGCCCTTGCGGGACTTTAACCAAAAGTATGGTTTTTATTTTACTGAATGCTCAAAACTTGATTGAAACAATCAGTTTTTAAAAATAAACGGGGCTGAAATGTCAGCCCCGTTTATAATAAGAATTATTTTCTTAAACCTAATTCTTTAACAATAGCACGATATCTATTGATATCTTTCTTAGTTAAATAGTCAAGTAAAGCTCTACGCTTACCTACTAATTTTACTAATGAACGCTCTGTGTTAAAATCTTTGCGGTTATTTTTTAAGTGTCCTGTTAAGTGGTTGATACGGTGTGTGAACAACGCAATTTGCCCTTCTGCAGATCCAGTATCGTTTTTGTCTTTACCGAACTGACTGAAAATTTCATCTTTCTTTTCTTGAGTAAGATACATGCCAATATTATTTAAATAGTTTTTATGTATTCAACGAGGCTATCCCGTTGAGCCGGCAAAGATACAATTAATTCTCAAATTGGAACTAAATTTTTAATTACGAATTGCCTGGTTAAGAATCAAGTCAATATAAAGATTGATGTTTTTCTTAAGTTCTTTACGATGTGTAATAAAGTCTAAGAAACCGTGTTCTTTTAAGAACTCTGCAGTTTGAAAATCTTCTGGTAATTCTTGACCAGTTGTATCTCTAACCACACGAGGGCCAGCAAAGCCAATCAAAGCTCCTGGTTCAGAAATATTGATATCTCCTAGCATCGCAAATGAGGCAGTAGTACCACCTGTTGTAGGATCTGTACAAAGTGAGATATATGGTATTTTAGCTTCGGCTAACTGAGCTAATTTAGCAGATGTTTTTGCTAATTGCATTAATGATAATGCAGCTTCCATCATACGGGCACCTCCAGATTTTGAGATGATCACTAAAGGCACATTGTTTTTTAAAGAATAATCTGCAGCACGTGCTATTTTTTCACCTACAACAGACCCCATAGAGCCACCTATAAATTTAAAATCCATAGCAGCGATAACAAGATCTTTACCAAAACTTTTACCTACAGCCGTACGTACAGCATCTTTGAGGCCGGTTTTTGCTTCAGCATCCTTAAGACGATCTACATATTTTTTAGTATCCTCAAATCCTAATGGATCTTTAGAAGTAAGATTTTTGTCTAGTTCTTTGTATTTACCTTCATCAAAAAGGATCGAAAAATACTCATTACTACCTATTCTAACGTGGTAATCATCTTCCGGGCTTACATAAAAGTTTTTTGCAAGTTCATCTGCATCAATGATTTTACCAGTAGGGGATTTATACCAAAGTCCTTTGGGTACATCTTTTTTGTTTTCGGTAGCGGTTTGTATTCCTTTTTCTTTCCGTTTAAACCAAGCCATAATTTGTGCTTTTTAATTTGTAAGCTACTCACAACTGTGAGATTTAAATACTATTAGGGGACGCCCTCAAATTACTAAATGACCAAAACTAGCATTATAAAATGAGCCCGTTAATTTATAGGTCGAAAAAACCTCAGAAAATCAATTCTGAGGTTTCAATATTATTTTCGCAAAAGCGAAATTACAAAGTATTTACGTTATTTAAATCTTCAAATGCTTTTTCTAAACGAGCAATGAAAGATTCTTCTCCTTTACGTAACCAAACGCGAGGGTCATAATATTTTTTATTAGGGCTGTCTGCACCTGAAGGGTTACCTATCTGAGCTTGAAGGTAATCAGCATTAGCGTCAAAATATTTACGAATACCTTCAGTAAATGCCCATTGTAAATCTGTATCAATGTTCATTTTAATCACACCGTAGCTGATACCTTCACGTATTTCTTCTACAGTAGAACCACTTCCTCCGTGAAATACAAAGTCGATATGGTTTTCTTCTACACCATATTTTTTAGTGATATATTCCTGAGAATTCTTAAGAATTTTAGGAGTTAATTTTACGTTTCCAGGCTTATAAACCCCGTGAACGTTACCAAAAGCAGCAGCGATAGTAAACTGATCACTTACTTTGCTTAATTCTTCATAAGCATAAGCAACTTCTTCTGGCTGAGTGTATAATTTAGAAACATCAACATCAGAGTTGTCTACACCATCTTCTTCACCACCAGTGATTCCTAATTCAATTTCAAGAGTCATTTCCATTTTGCTCATACGCTCTAAGTATTTTTTGCAAAGTTCAATGTTCTCTTCTAATGGCTCTTCACTCAAGTCGATCATATGTGAGCTAAAAAGTGAGTGGCCGTGTTCTTTATAATACTCTTCTGAAGCATCAAGAAGTCCGTCAATCCAAGGCAATAATTTTTTAGCACAGTGGTCTGTGTGTAAAATTACAGTTGCTCCGTAGCGTTTTGCAAGTTCATGAACGTGTTTTGCTCCTGCGATACCACCAGCGATTGCCGCTTGTTGGTTTTCGTTAGAGTAGCCTTTACCAGCGTTAAACTGAGCACCACCGTTAGAAAACTGAAGAATTACCGGAGCATTAAGTTTTGCAGCAGTTTCTAAAACACCATTAATTGTGTTAGAACCTATTACATTTACTGCTGGCAAAGCATACCCATTTTCTTTAGCGTGTTTAAAAATTGCTTGAACTTCTTTTCCGGTCGCAACTCCCGGTTTGATACTATGACTCATTATTTGTTTGTTTACTTAGTTAGAGGGCATAAAATTAATAAATAATTAGGGTTTGACCTCTTAATTCTATTAGAAAGGATAGTTAATACCCACATTGTAGACTGCGTTTGCAAAGTTTGTATTCTTAAACCAGCGTTCGCCTTCTGCTAAAGCAGGATCATATGTCTTAAAACCTAAATCAAAACGCAAAACAAAAAAGCTGAAATCGTAGCGTAAACCAAAACCAGTACCTACTGCTATATCTTCAAGGCTGCTTATACCGGTAAAGGTCGCTTGCGGGTCATCTACATTATCTAGTGCATTCCAGATATTACCCACATCTGTGAAAATAGCACCTTTTAAGTCGCCTAAAAATGTAAAGCGTTGCTCTAGATTAAAAGCGAGTTTCATATTTGCTTCGTTAAAATCATTAGGACTGTTGGTGCTTCCGGGCCCCAATCGATATGCTTGCCAGGCTCTGTTGTCATTGGACCCCCCACCGAAAAAGCTTCTTATGAATGGTATGCTGTTTGAATTTCCGTACGGAATTGCAATACCGCCATAGGCTCTAAAAGCTAAAATGTTATCATTACCAAAATCCCAGTGCTTGATAAAATCAAGTTCGGTTTTAACATACTGAGAGAATTTAACACCCAAAACTCTAGACGATCCATCATCATTTTTCTCGAGACCAACTAAGTCGCTAATTGCACTTAGCGTGTTACCTGCAAGCTCTAGCTTAGCCCTAAAGCTGGTAAACTCATCATCAAATAGATTTTTGCGGGTATTTTTAAAATAGGTAAAACTTGTTGCTAATATAAGGTTGTCTTCTGTTAAACGCTGGCGACGTTCTTCGATATTTACCACATCACTAAACTCTGAATTTGTGAGTGTGATTGTGCTGTTTTGAACGGCATTTATAAAAGCTAAAGATCCGTCTGGTATAGAAAGATTTCCGTTCTCGTTAAGAAAGCCGGTAACTTGGCTTGGGTAATTTAAAGCTATATTATTAAGCTCTTCATAAGAGTTCTCATAAACATTAAAATAGTTAGAGACATTGAGGTTGCGCACATATTGAATATCAAAGAGGTCAAAACGGTAATTCAAATTTTCTGAAGGTGTCCATTTATAATTTATGCCACCTGTAATGTTTTGCTTGTCTAAACCTATATTTTGCTGAATACCTATACCGGTTGTAAAACTGGTAGATGGTGACATTTCTGGAGCGATAAAATTGGTTCGAATAGGGAAGAAGATCCTCGGTATAGTAAGACTTACATCAGCGCCAATTTCAGTAATGTCAAAAAGTTCAGGGCTGTTACTTCCTGCTGCTGTCCTAGAGTCTCCTATGCTTGCTCTACCTGAAATTTGTAAGGTTTCCATCCCGCCAAAAACATTACGTATTCTTAAAGAGCCACCGCCTGCGATACCAAAACGTTGAATATTTGAGGTAGAAACATCAAAATCTGCTCTAAGATTAAACTTAGGCAAGGGGGTAAGCATAATATTTGCAATAAGGTCTGTCCCTTCTGGATCATCAGGATCTTCAGAAAATCGTAAATCTGGATACCTAAATGTTCCTAACTGACTAAGGCGTATTAAGGTCTGGTTACGCGACTCATCACTATAGGTATCGCCGGGTTCTATAAAAACGGCATCGGTAAGGTATTTAGGCTTGTATCTTATTTTATCATAAGCATACAGATGGTGATCATTCAGTTCGATACTGTCTGAATATTCAGTGTCTCTCAACGCATAACCGTAATCTGTCGTGATATTAACCTTGCTTATTTTATGCACTTTTAAAGGAAGCTCGTATATAGAATCGCGAGCGCGAATTTCGCGGTTTCTTATATTCAATTCAAGATTTACTTTATGATTTGTATTTACAGAATCTCCTACAAAACTGATGAATTCCTGATCAAAATGAAACAAGCCATTATTCCGCATTAAATCTGTGATGCGACTGGTTTCTGCGTTGATATCTAACAATTCATATTGTGCATCTTTTTTGATAAAAGAAGCATTTTTATGACGCTCGTAAATAGAATCTGCAGCCGGAGATTTTATTAAGGTTTTTAAAGAATCTATAAAATAAGGTTTGCCGGTTTCTACTTCATAAATAACCTGACCACTTTTTTCTAAACTATCTTTTTTTATAGAATACGAGGTCTTGGCATTAAACCATCCTTTACTATTATAATACTCTGTAAGACGATTTGCAGAACGCCCGCTGTAATTGTCAGAAATGATAGAGGGTTCTTCTCCGAAATTTTTCAGAACATCGTTAAAATCTAATTTAAATTCAATGTATTTATCCAGCTGTTTACGTGAAAGAATCGCAGACCAGAATTTTAAAGTACGTTGATCATTATCATTCAGTTTTACTTGTAAAATAGAGTCTAGATCGGGACGTGCCCAGTTATAGATATAAAGTCTTAGTGGAGAACCCAGTAACGGTAATTTAGTGTTGGGCTGCTGGTAGGGGATATTATTGATGTTGTAAGCCTCGTTCTCCTCACCATTAACCAGAATGGTATTTTTGGTAAGTAATAGCTTTCCGTCGGGAACGCGCTTGACAGCATCACATCCTGCCAGTATAAGTAGCGGTATGATAATAAATCCTATTTTTGCGGAAAGTTGTTGCAAGGGCTTCTTTATAAAAATAACTTCAAAAATACACATTAGCCGTGGTTAGCAAAAGCCAAATAAAATTAATAACGAGTCTGGCTCAAAAAAAGTACCGACAACAGCATGGTCTATTTGTGGTTGAGGGTTTAAAAGGTATTTCTGAATTTTTAGAATCCAACTTTAACTTGCACAGTCTCTTTGCGCTTGAGGGGTATTTTAAGGATAAAAAACCTACTGAAGTTACTGCTGCAGAACTAAAAAAAATAAGTTTTCTCAAGACGCCTCAAAAGGCATTGGCTCTATTTGAAATCCCTGAAGATCTTAATAACGTAGAAGCGGGATTTCAACTCGTTTTGGATGATGTACGTGATCCCGGTAATCTGGGAACCTTAATTCGTTTGTGCGATTGGTACGGTATTAAAAATCTTATATGTTCTAAAGAGACAGTAGATTGTTTTAATCCTAAAGTTGTTCAGGCAACAATGGGTTCACTTACTAGAGTTAATCTGATTTATACTGATCTATCTCATTATTTGCAAAAACAAGAGCTGCCGGTTTATGCTGCGTTTATGGATGGTAAATCTGTCTATAAAGAAGGGCTTCCACAAGATGCAATCTTAATTTTGGGTAACGAAGCAAACGGAATTTCTGATGCGGTTGCTGAAAATATTCAGCATAAAATAAGTATACCTCAGTTTGGACAAAGCACTACAGAAAGTCTAAATGTTGCAATCGCCGGGGCAATACTTGTAAGTGAGTTTAAACGTAGTTGATAAATATGTGCTATAATGGATTTAGAAAAATTTTTCTCATCTGAATTGATACTTGAAAATGAGGCGGTTTTATTACATCCATTATCATTTGATGATATAGGTAAAATTGAAACAATAAGCTATAATTCAGAATTAGGTGAATTTGGAGCAAAAGTGAAAAACAGAAATGATTTAATTGATTATTTCAACTTTTGTCTTAAGTCAAAAAAGGATAAAGAACTTTATCCTTTTATAATTATAAGTAAGGAAGATAGTAATCCGATTGGATTGACAATGTTTGGAAATATTAGTTTTCAGCATAAAAGGTTGGAAATTGGATGGACATGGATTGGTGAAAAATTTCAAGGAACAGGTGTCAACACAATTTGTAAGAGGCTTCTTTTGAATTATTGTTTTAATGGTTTAAACCTGAGAAGAGTAGAGTTTAAAATAGATATAAAAAACCAGAAATCTCAAATAGCAATTGAAAAAATTGGTGCTGTTAAAGAAGGGCTTTTAAGGGAATATAATATCCAGTCTTACGGAGAGAGTAAAGGAACTTATGTTTACAGTATAATTAAAGAGGAATGGGAGAAAAATGAAGATTAAATAAGATATGAACTTAGACAAAGTAAATATTATTACTTCAAAGCACAAATACGTAAGCGCTTATAGTCTGCATAGTAAAATCCGTCTTTATGTAAATTTTCGTAAACACGTTGTTGTGTGATTTTTCGTATTTCAGCAGCATCGTTTTCCGGGATGTCTGTAAAATACTTTCCGGCAAACATTTGTAACCAGTCAATTATTCCGGTTTCAGGATCTTTCAGTTTTGTTGGGCGCTCATATAAATGCGCAAAAGTAACTTGAAAACCACGCTGTTCTAGAAAGTGGCAATATGTACCTAATTTAGGAAAGTACCAATTGATGGTGCGAGATTGTTTGAGATATCCTTTTTCTTTAAGAACAGCACTCAAAGCAGATATTATAGTTTCAATATTACCATTCCCACCCATTTCAAGAAGTAATCTTCCTTCTGTTTTTAAATTACTATACATAGCAGAAATAGCAGCTTCAGGATTTAAAATCCAGTGTAACGTAGCATTGCTAAAAATAGCGTCATATTGTTCAGAGTCTATAAAGCTTTCGCCACGTGCCTCAATAAATTTGATGTTGCTGAATTTATCTTGTGCAGCCTTAATCATCTCAGCTGAAGCATCAATACCTACTAGTTCAGCACCGCTTTCAGCAATTTCTGCCGTAAGCTCACCGGTACCACAACCTAAATCAAGTATGCGTTCGCCACTTTTGGGGTTCAACATACTGATGAGGTCTTTTCCGTAATCAAATACAAACCCGTGCTTTTCTCTATATAAATCTGCTTCCCACATTATTGAAAGGTAAAGTTTAAGAATATTCCGCGTGACTGCATAACTTCTATATTTGAAGTATATAAGCTATTAGGGTTTTCATCTCTAACTAGCTCATCACTAAGTGCAAAAACACCGCGTATGCTTGGTGAAAATTTAAAATAAGGTAAATAAAAATCGATGCCAAAGCCCACTTCATAATAGAAAGTGTTGTTTGTCATTCTAAATTGTCCTGCGCTGTTGTCATCAGGATTCTTTTCATTACTAGATAAGTTGTATGACCAACTAAAACCACCTTCTACAAAAGGTCTGAAGTTATTAAGCCTTTTAGTTGAAAACTTCAATAGTAAAGGAATATGAATATAGGTAGAATTTAATTCGCGCATTTTGTCATTATCCTCTCCCGGAATGTCTAAATAAAATAAAGTACGGGCATTGTAAACCAGCCCCGGCATCAGGCGCAAATCTAGATAATCATTGATACGCTTGTTGCCCAATAAACCTACATTGAAGCCATAATTTTGTTCTACGAAAATATCTGGGCGTTCTTCTTTATAATCAAAATTGAAATCATATCTGTTTATCCCAAAGTAGTACCCCCAGCTCCAAGGTTTTTTGTCAAAGTTCTCATCGTTGAGAATTCGCTCGCGGGTTAAAAATTGAGCGTTAGTTGTAGAAACAAGCCCAATAGTCAGGAATAAAAAGATAAAAATGATACGCATAGATTTACTTTGATGCCGAATATATGGTAGCGACCCCCATAGTTTGTGGGTGGTCTTTAACATGAGTAAACCCTATTTTGCGTAAAATATTGTTGAGTTTTTCGCCATAAGGAAAAACCGAAGCACTTTCACTCAAGTAAGCATAAGCTTCACGATCTTTCGAAAAGACACGACCTATAAGAGGGAGTAAGGTTTTAGTATAAATGCCATAACCTTGTTTAAATGGAGTCTTTGTAGGAACTGAAGTTTCTAAAATAACAAAAATCCCTCCAGGTTTTAAAACTCTTAGAATTTCGGCAAGACCTTTTTCTAAAGTTTCAAAATTACGAATACCAAATGCTACGGTTATCGCGTCAAAATAGTTGTCTTCAAAAGGTAAATTTTCAGAATCCCCTTGAACCATTTCTATAGTTTGATCCAGGTTTTTAGCACTAATCTTTTCTTTACCTACGTTAAGCATTCCGACAGAAATGTCAAGTCCGATTATTTTTTTGGCTTTAGTTTCAGCAAGATTTATAGCAAGATCGCCCGTGCCTGTAGCCACGTCAAGAATGCGTTGAGGTCGGGTAGCAGCTACCATCTTCACTACTTTTTTACGCCATTTTATATCTATTCCGAAAGAGATTACCCGGTTAAGCCCATCATACTCACCAGAAATAGTATCAAACATTTGCTCTACCTGTTCCCGTTTTGATCTATCAGAATTTTTATAGGGGTTCACGCTGCCGCTCATAACTTGTTTTTAATGGCAAATATAGTATTTGTAAATCTGTTAGCGCTTTTATTTTAGAAGGCTGTTATATTTAAAGTTATCTCTATTAAATCTACTATCTTTGCAAGGTTTTACTCACCAAGTGGGTAGTGAACTTGAGGAAAAACCTCTTAGATATATTGTTGTCATATTACTACTTAGTAGACTTGCTTCTGAGTAGATTACTTCAAACTCAACTATGAAGATTGTTATTGCAGGTGCCGGTGAAGTAGGTTTTCATTTGGCTAAATTACTGTCTTTTGAATCTCAGGACATCACGCTTATTGATGTAGATAAAGATAGGATTGCTTATGCAGATACGCATCTTGATATCCGTACAATACGAGGGGACACTACATCAATAGCTGTTCTTAAAGAAGCTCGTATAGATAGTACAGACTTGATTATTGCAGTTACAGCTAGCGAAACGACAAATATTACCGTTTGTGTACTCGCCAAACAAATGGGAGCAAAGCGTACTATTGCTCGTATTTCTAATACTGAATTTATAGCGAATCAAGAGGTAGCCGGGTTTAAGAAATTTGGTATAGATGAATTGATATCTCCTGAAAGTTTAGCCGCTTCAGAAATAGAATTATTGCTCAATCAATCTGCATTTAACGATAGTTATGAGTTCGAGAACGGAGCTTTGACAATGGTGGGGACTTCATTAAGTCGTACTGCTTCTTTTGTGGGGAAAAGTGTAAAAGAAGCAGCGCGTATATTCCCGAGTTTGCATTTTATGCCTATTGCGATACAACGAGAAGGAACGCAATATACTTTGATACCTCGTGGAGATACAATCTTTAAAGAAGGGGATCAGGTTTATTTTATGACGGTTAAAGGTGGGGTAGAAGAACTTTACAAGTTGACCGGTAAGGCAAAGCAGCAGATTAAAAATGTGATGATTTTAGGCGGAAGTAAAATAGGTTATAAAACCGCCCGTGACTTGTGTTCGCACAATTTTAATGTAAAGTTGGTGGAGAAAGACAGTGATAAAGCATTTGATCTCGCCGAAAAACTGCCTAAAACTTTGGTGATTAACGGTGACGGAAGAAACGTAGAATTGCTAGAGGAAGAGAATATTTATGATATGGATGCTTTTATTGCTGTAACCGGAAATAGCGAAACCAACATTATGTCTTGCCTAGTTGCAAAGTCTAAGAGTGTTAAGAAGACAATTGCCTTAGTTGAGAATATGGATTATTTTCAGCTGTCTCATAGTATAGGTATAGATACGTTGATTAATAAAAAATTATTAGCGGCCAATAATATCTTCAGATATATTAGAAAAGGAGATGTTGTAGCAATGACTAAACTCAACAATATGAATGCAGAATTGCTTGAGTTTATCGCTAAACCTAATTCTAAAGTTATAGGCAAGCGTATAAAAGACCTTGACTTTCCAAGGTCTGCTACCATAGGTGGTATTGTGCGTGATGGAGAAGGAATTATTGCTTTAGGAGAAAATAAAATTCAGGTAGGTGATCGCATTGTTGTATGTTGCCTGCTGCGCTCTATAAATAAAGTAGAACGTATGTTTATATAACTACATGCCTAACAGAGTCAGACTTAATTACAAAATCATTTTTCATCTAATGGGTGTATTGCTGCTTTTTAATGGCGGTTTTATGCTTATTTCTGCGTTAGTTGGTTATTTTTATGATGATGTTTCAGTAGCATTGGGGATAATTTCTTCGGGGCTGATCACATTATTTTTGGGAATGCTTTTTATGTTCTTTACACGAGATCATAAAAAGGAAATTCAAAAACGAGAAGGATACGTTGTTGTTACCTTTGGATGGATTTTTATGTCGCTGAGTGGCTGTCTTCCGTATTTGATTACCGGTGCAATCCCTTCTTTTACCAATGCTTTTTTTGAAACGATGAGTGGTTATACAACCACAGGAGCATCTATTTTAAATGATATTGAAGCCATACCTAAAGGAATTCTATTTTGGCGTAGTACTACGCACTGGATAGGCGGTATGGGAATTATTGTACTTGCTATTGCGATTCTTCCTTTGTTGGGAATTGGTGGAATGCAGCTTTTTGCTGCGGAAGCTCCAGGCCCTAATGCAGATAAATTGCACCCCAGAATTACTGATACTGCAAAGCGTCTCTGGCTTATTTACTTTGGGTATACGGTTGCCGAAACCATTCTGCTTAAAATTGCAGGGATGTCATTTTTTGATGCAATTAACCATGCGATGAGTACATTGTCAACTGGTGGTTTCAGTACAAAGAATGCCAGTGTTGCTTACTGGAATGATAATCCCGCAATACAATGGATTATTATCGTATTTATGTTTCTGGCAGGTACAAACTTTATACTCAGTTATTTCGCTTTTAAAGGAAAATTACGCTCCGTGTGGAAAGACGAGGAATTTAAATTGTATACAGCTTTTACGGTAGGTTTTACCATATTAGTGGTTCTCATCATTATACTGCGTGCAGATGTTTCAGTCTCTTCAATAGACCACCCTATGGTGTTAGGAAAATATGAGAGTGCTATAAGGCACGGGTTGTTTCAGGTGATTTCTGTAATTACTACCACGGGATTTGTTTCAGCAGATTTCACAATGTGGGCACCTTTTGCGACTGTAATCTTTTTTGGATTGATGTTCTTAGGAGGTTCTGCCGGTTCTACTTCAGGGGGTATTAAAGTTGTTAGGCATTTGATGATTGTAAGAAATGGCGTGCTTGAGTTTAAGCGTACGTTGCATCCTAATGCAATTCTTCCTGTGCGTCATAATGGTAAAGCAGTCTCTAAAGAAATTGTATTTAATATATTAGGATTTTTCATATTATACCTACTCGCATGGATCATAGGTGCTTGCGGCCTTGCGGCTTTAGGTCTCGATTTTGCAACCGCTTTGGGAGGTTCTGCTTCTTCGCTAGGTAATGTAGGTCCTGCATTTGGGATTTTGAGTCCTGTTAATAATTTTGATGCATTGCCAATGGTAGGCAAGTGGTGGTGTGCATTTTTGATGATGATAGGTCGTCTGGAACTGTTCACTGTTTTGATACTGTTAACTCCGTTCTTTTGGCGTAACCGCTAGTAACGTTTAACTTTACTGATTATAAGAATTAAAGCCTAAAGAGACTTTTTTAAAGCTAAAATTCTACAAAAAAAAATAGTGTCTTGAAAAATTACGATCTTATTATAATAGGTGGTGGTCCTATAGGTTTAGCCTGTGGTATTGCAGCAACAAAAGCAAAACTCAACTACATCATTCTTGAAAAAGGAGTGCTGGTAAACTCCCTATATAATTTCCCAGAACAGATGACCTTTTTCTCGACTTCAAACCTGCTCGAGATTGGTGATGTGCCTTTTGTGGCGCATAATGATAAACCTACACGTAAAGAAGCTTTAGAGTACTACCGCAGGGTTTATGAAAGTTGGAAATTAAATGTACGGCTCTATACGCCTGTATCTGGAATGCAACAAACTGAAGATGGTTATATTGTAGATACTCCAAAAGAGCAGTTTAATACTAAAGCTGTAATTGTTTCTACAGGTTTCTATGATACCGCTCGTAAATTGAATATTCCGGGAGAAGATCTTCCTAAGGTTAAGCATTTTTATGACAGTCCGCATCCATATGTTAATCAAAAAATTTTGGTTATTGGAGCCGCAAATTCGGCTTGTGATGTGGCTCTTGAAACATTTTATAAGGGTGCTGAGGTTACGATGGCTATTCGTAGTAATGAGATTTATCCAAAAACAAAATACTGGATCAAGCCCAATATTGAAAATAGGATCAAAGAAGGTTCGGTCAAGGCATATTTTGAAACTTCGGTTACCGAAATTAAACCGCATTCTGTTGTGTTGAACACTCCAGAAGGAGAAGTTGAAATAGAGAACGACTTTGTTTTGGCTATGATAGGCTATATGCCAGATTATTCCTTATTTGAAAATTTAGGAATTCCTGTAGATGAGGAAAATCATAAAAAGCCTATTCATAATCCAGAAACTTTAGAAACACCGTTACCTAATGTTTATGTTGCCGGTGTTATTAATAGTGGACTCAAAACAAGTAAATTGTTTATAGAAAACACACGTGTTCATGCAGATATGATCTTAGAGCATATTAAAAGTAAAATCTCTCAGATGGCTTAGTTTAGTTAATATTTTCCTAAAGGAATGTATTACGAAAACCTTTTAATCGATTTGTCTCGTATGTGTAACCGTAACTAAAAAAAACTTACACTATGAAAAAGAGAAATTCACTATCAACACTTTTTATCGCTTTATTTATCACTGCAACAACTGTTGTAACTGCACAAGAAACTAAAATGGTAGGAGGAGCAGAAATGTATCCTACAAAAAATATCGTTGAGAATGCAGTAAATTCAAAAGATCACACAACTCTGGTAGCTGCAGTAAAAGCCGCAGATTTAGTAGAGACTTTACAAGGTGATGGTCCTTTTACTGTTTTAGCTCCAACAAATGCAGCTTTTGACAAATTACCAGAAGGAACCGTAGCTACTCTTCTTGAGCCAGAAAACAGACCAGCGTTACAAGGTGTACTTACGTATCACGTAATTGCAGGAAAGCATTCTGCAGCAGATATTATGAAAGATATTAAAGTTGCAGGAGGAACTGCTGAGTGGACAACTGTTAACGGTCAAAAACTGTGGGGAATGATTGATGGAGGTGTGGTTAAAATTAAAGACCAAGCCGGTAATATTGCAACTGTAACTATCGCTGATGTAAACCAATCAAATGGTGTTATTCACGTAATTGATACGGTTCTCCTTCCTGAAATGTAAAATTCAGATAAGCTATGAGATAAGAAAAGCGACCTAAACAGGTCGCTTTTTGTTTGTTATAGGAATGCTGAAATTAAGAAACAGCTTTCTTTATTCTAGCAAGAGCTTCTCTAATTTGATCCTGACTCGCAGCGTAAGAAATACGTATACAGTTAGGGTTTCCAAATGCTTCACCGGTAACGGTAGCAACATTTGCTTGCTCTAGAATGTATAAAGCAAAATCTGAAGCGTTGTTAATTGTCGTGCCGTTTAAGGTTTTTCCAAAATAGTGAGAAATATTAGGGAACACATAAAATGCACCTTCTGGCTCATTACACTCAAAACCTTCGATGTCTTTTAAAAGACCTAGAATTAATTTTCTACGCTCTTTAAATTCATCAACCATATATTGAATTTTGCTCACAGGAGCTTCAAGAGCAGTGATCACTGCGCGCTGAGCGATACAGTTAGCACCACTGGTAACCTGACCTTGTATTTTATTACAAGCACGAGCGATGTAAGTAGGAGCGCCAATATAACCTATTCTCCATCCGGTCATAGCAAAAGCTTTTGCAACACCATTTACAGTAACTACGCGATCATACATATCTTCAAACTGAGCCATACTCGCATGACCACCTACGTAATTAATATGCTCATAAATCTCATCACTAACCACAACGATTTGAGGATGCTTTTGAAGTACATCTGCAAGAGCGCGCAATTCAGTTTCGCTGTAAATAGATCCACTTGGGTTGCAAGGAGAACTATACCAAAGCATTTTTGTTTTTGGAGTAATAGCAGCTTCCAGTTGTTCTGGAGTCATTTTAAAATCGGTATCCAAAGAAGTTTCAACTTCAACCGGTACACCCTCTGCAAGTTTTACAATATCTGAATAACTCACCCAGTAAGGGCAAGGTAAAAGCACTTCGTCTCCAGGATTAAGACATACCTGTGCTACGTTATATAAAGACTGTTTTGCTCCAGTAGAAACTACGATTTGAGAACGATCGTAAGTTAATTTATTATCACGCTTAAATTTATTAATAATTGCGTCTTTCAATTCTACATATCCGTCTACGGGAGTGTATGAATTGTAATTGTCATTTACAGCTTGTATAGCAGCATCTTTGATAAAATCTGGCGTGTTGAAGTCTGGTTCTCCAAGGCTAAGACCTATGATGTCTTTGCCTTCAGCACGCAGTTCACGAGCCTTTGCAGCCATAGCAAGTGTAGCAGATGCTGCTAAATTATTAATTCGGTCAGATAGTTGATTGGTAAGTGTTTCCATTTAAAAATGTAAAAATTAAGCTGATTGAAGAGCGGGTTGCATCCCCATCTCTTTTAAATATTTAAAATGAGCAATAATCGCTTTGCGTGTAGTCTTATACTCATTGTATGGTAAATTAAATTCATTAGCCGTTTCGCGAACGATTTTAGAAATTTTCGTGTAGTGAATGTGGCTGATGTGTGGGAAAATGTGATGCTCAACCTGATGATTAAGCCCACCGGTAAACCAGTTTACAATTTTATTTTTTGTTGAAAAATTAACGGTAGTAAATAACTGGTGAATTGCCCATGTGTTTTTCATCGTTCCGGATTGATCTGGCAATGGCATATCTGCTTCGTCAATAACGTGCGCTAATTGAAACACAACGCTTAGAATTACTCCGGCAGTGTAGTGCATTAGAAAAAAGCCAATTAGTATTTTCCACCAAGCAACATCCAAAACAAGAATAGGAAGGATGATCCAGATACTTACATAAATTAATTTTGTAATAACCAGTTTAGTCCATTCTAACTTAGGATTAGGAAACTCACCATAAGAAAGTTTACGTTTCAGGTAGCGTTTCATTTGTAGAAAATCTGTCGTTATCGCCCAGTTAAAAGTCAGAAGGCCATAAAGAAAAATTGAGTAATAATGTTGAAAACGGTGATGCTTATACCAAGGAGCATGCTTAGAAAATCTCAGGATTCTACCCGCTTCTAAGTCTTCATCATGACCATGAATATTGGTGTAAGTATGATGTAGTACGTTATGTTGAACCTGCCAGTTATAAACGTTGCCGGCAAGAATATAAATACTACTACCCATTATTTTATTAACCCATTTTTTCTTCGAAAAAGAGCCGTGATTACCATCGTGCATAACATTCATACCTACACCGGCCATACCAACTCCCATAACAATGGTTAGTAAAAGTTGAGCCCAGCCCGGAAGATCTAATGTTAAGAGTATGAAGTAAGGTGCTAGAAATAAGGAGAACATCACAGCGGTTTTGACATACAGTTTCCAGTTGCCGGTGCGTTCTACATTATTTTCTTTAAAATACGTGTTAACACGCTTGTTGAGTGTTCGGAAAAACTTAGTCGAATCTACTCGCGAAAATTTTATTGTTTTAATATTTTCCATAAACTTTTTGCTTAATGTAAGCAACACTTTAGAGGGTGTTTACAATGCAACCTCAAAAATAAGATTTATATCTTTTTAAGGTCTGTAAATACCTTAATTTAACGCGTTAAATCCTAATTTTGTTGCTATAAAAGTTGAATATGGAACTTATTAAGCATTATTTTTCAGATCTAGATGATAATCAATTACTTCAGTTTGAAAAGCTGAACGAATTATATCAAGACTGGAACCTTAAAATCAATGTCGTTTCTAGAAAAGATATTGATGAAATTTATCTGAGACACGTTTTACATTCATTAGGTATAGCCAAAGTGCAATCTTTTAAGCCTGGAGCGTCGATACTAGACGTTGGTACTGGTGGTGGTTTTCCCGGTATTCCTCTTGCTATTTTATTTCCGGAAACACAGTTTCATTTGGTTGATAGTATCGGTAAAAAGATAAAAGTGGTTGAAGAAGTTTCTGAGGGCTTAAGACTTAAAAATGTAAAAGTCACGAATGATAGGGTAGAGAATATAGATGGACAATATGATTTTATCGTGAGCAGAGCGGTAGCTCAGATGGAAACTTTTGTGAGATGGGTGAAAGGAAAAATTGCTAAGAAAAGTGAGCACGAATTGAAAAACGGTATTCTTTATCTTAAAGGTGGAGATCTCACTGAGGAGTTAGCGCTGTATACATCTGCAAAAATCTATGATCTAAAAGATTACTTTAAGGAAGAGTTTTATGAGACTAAAAAAGTGGTGCATTTTCCTTTGAAGTATAAAGGTTGAAAATAAGATATTGATAAACATAAAAAAAGCGACTTTTTAAGTCGCTTTTTTATTAAGTTCTAAGCATGTTTAAATACGTTCTGTTGCATCTGGTTCCAAAACTTCTCAAAAATTCTTGAGCTCTGTTTAAGAGTGTTGTGCGTTCTTCTTGATCGATTTCTAATAAAGAATCTTCTAATTCTCTAAGTTTTTCATCAATACTTTCAGGATCACGCACTAGATACAACTTCTCCTTCTTACGTGTTATCTTTCTGTTACTCTTCTTTTTAGAAACATCTATAACTGAATATTTCACTTTCAGTACATACATTTTTTTATCCTCCGTCGTCATAGTCATGATATTTTATATAAAGTAAAGATAAGAAAATAGATTTAATTAACCTTAAAAATACGTTTACGTAACATTAAGTTAACATTGGGAGAGGCAAAATAAAAAAAGCTACCGGTTTTCTGGTAGCTTTTAAAATTATTCAAAGAGGGTATTTATTCTCCTAAAAAAGGATATCTGTAATCTACTGGAGTTACAAATGTTTCTTTTATTAGACGTGGAGAAACCCATCTTAGCAAGTTAAGAATACTACCTGCTTTATCGTTTGTACCTGAAGCTCTTGCTCCACCAAATGGTTGCTGACCTACAACAGCTCCTGTAGGCTTGTCGTTAATGTAGAAGTTACCGGCAGCATTTTGTAATGCTTGCGTAGCTTCAGTGATCGCATAACGGTCTTTTGCTAGAACAGCACCTGTTAATGCATATTCACAATCGTCAACTAATTTTAAAGTTTCGCTCCAGTTTTCGTCTTCATAAACATAAATCGTAACAACTGGGCCAAAAAGCTCGGTACTCATCGTAGTATATTTAGGATTTGTTGTTAAGATAACAGTGGGTTCTACAAAGTAACCAGTGGATTTGTCACAGTTACCACCTACAATGATTTCTGCTTCTGAATCATTTTTAGCTTGATCAATATACTTGGCTAATTTGTCAAAAGAGCCTTCGTGAATAACAGCAGTGATGAAGTTACTCATATCTTCCGGAGATCCCATTTTAAAAGACTTAATATCTTCTAAAAGGAAATCTTTTACTTCATTCCATATTGATTTTGCTACATAAACACGGCTTGCAGCACTGCATTTCTGACCTTGAAATTCAAATGCTCCACGAGAAATAGCAGTGGCAACTTGTTTAGGGTTTGCTGTAGGGTGTGCTAGTATAAAATCTTTACCACCAGTTTCACCTACGATGCGTGGGTATGTTTTATAGTTGTGAATATTTGCACCTATTTTTGCCCAGATGTCTTTAAATACGTGAGTAGAACCTGTAAAGTGAACCCCAGCAAAATCAGGACTAGCCAATACCGTGTCAGTAATCATGGCGGGATCACCGGTTACCATATTGATAACGCCATCAGGAATACCAGCTTCCTCAAAAACTTCCATTATTACTTGTGCAGAATACACTTGGCTATCACTAGGTTTCCATACAACAGTGTTGCCCATAAGAGCAGGAGCTGCAGGTAAATTCCCGGCAATTGCAGTAAAGTTAAATGGAGTAATCGCGTAAATAAATCCTTCTAATGGACGATGCTCTACACGGTTCCAAGCTGCAGAAGAAGACTCTGGCTGTTCTGTGTAAATCTCACTCATATACTGTACGTTAAAACGTAAAAAGTCAATGAGCTCACAGGCCGAATCAATCTCAGCTTGATAAATGTTTTTAGACTGTGCAAGCATTGTAGCTGCATTAATTTTATAACGGTAAGGACCTTGAATTAACTCTGCAGCTTTTAAAAAGATTGCAGCACGTTGTTCCCAAGGCATTTGTGACCACTTCTTACGAGCTTCAAGAGCTCCGTAAATTGCATCTTCTACATTAGATTTTTCAGCTAATTGGTATGTTCCTAATGTGTGTTTGTGATCGTGAGGAGGAGACATCGTACGTGTGTTTCCTGTTTCTATTTTCTCACCATTAATATATAGAGGCACATTTACTGTGCTGTTGTATAAATCTTTGTAAGTTTTTAATACTTCTTCGCGTTCTGGAGTTCCGGGAGCATAGCTTTTAACAGGCTCATTTATAGCAACCGGTACTTCAAAAAATCCTTTTGACATAGTTATTTATTTTTTTGTGTTCTTATTGAATTCTAAGCCGCGGAAGTTACAAAATAATAAAGGCAACACCTGAATGCTAGGGGGGTGTATTTTCTTTAAATATGTAAAATGAACTTGGCTTTATGAGCGCCTTAATTGAGAACGTGTGTAGCACTCAGTTTGAATGTAGGAATCATTACCTGAAACTGACCAGAGTTTGAAAAGTTGATCATTGTATAGTGGCCGTTCATAGCACCAAAAGGAGACTTGAGCAAACAACCAGAATTGTAGGTGTGGGTCTCACCGGGTTTCAATACAGGTTTTTTCCCAATAACGCCTTCTCCCACTACTTGTTCTCTCACATTGAGCGCGTCATAGATAAACCAGGATCTGCTAAGTAACTGTACAGTGTCTTGACTGTTGTTTGTAATGCTTACCCGGTAGCCAAACGCATAAAACATCTCATTGTTCTTTGTAAAAGAACCTTCAAAATAGGTGTCTACAGATACGCGTATGCCTTTTGTGACTTGTTCTACCATGTTTAATACAAAGCTGCAGTGAGTATAAAAAACAAAGCTCCTGCAAATGTTCCTAGCATTAAAAATACAATATTTAATATGAAAAACTTAATAATAGTGCGTAATCGGCTTTCTTGGTAAAAGTTGCGTAGGGCTTTGTAGAAGTAAAATGGAGCTACAAATGTTATAAAAATACCAGAAAGGAAATCTTCATTCAGTAAGTATTCAGGAATTAATAAGAGTAATAATACTAAAAACAGAAATGTGAAAATATGGAAAATGAATATCACGTGTTCCATATAATTGTAATTGCGCTTTACAATAAATAATTTTTTGAATCCGGCAATTAAATAAAGTGATATTCTGCCTAGATAGGGTATTTTAAAAAAGACAAGAAGCTTAGGGTTTGAATTGTTTGTAAGCTCTGATAGAATAGATTTGAAAGAATATCTTTTAAAGTAAATCAATAAAAAGAAGCAGGCAAAAACAGGTGCTAGAAAGAATAGGAATAGAGGTATTTTTTGGGTAAGATATTTAGCAAATTCAATGGGATTATCTAGTATACGTTCAAAACTTTTCTCTTTTTCATAAATCCAAATATTGAGTCTGGTCTTTGAGTAATCCAGACTGTCCATAGCCTGTGAGGGACTCTTGATTTTAGTTTTGATTGAGAAGTCTTGAAATAATTTAAATTTTCTAGTCGTTCTTTTAAAAAAGTTGATAGTATCTAAGCTGCTTTCTCTTATATATGCAAAGGGTAGCTTCTTAAGGCTTTCTTTATCTTTAACTTTTAAGCCTAGCTCTTTATAATAGCTGATAGAATCTAATGGTATTTCTGGATTTTCTGAGTTGAGATTTAAATTAAAAATGTTCTTCAGCGATTGATTATTAGCATCTACTTCATTGATTTTCACAAAGTCTAAAAAACCGCTTAAAAGAAAGTAGATAATGCTTACGCTTAGGAAAAATCTAAAAGGGTTCGCGTAACGCATACGCTGTCCTTTAGCGTAATTACGTGTGATAACACCTGGCTTAAAGAGCAAGTCTTTTATAGTATATCTAAACCTGGAGTCGTAATTAACTACGCTAATAATAAATTCGCCAAAATAATCATTTAGCGAAATCTTTTTTGTGGAATTTAATTGACCACAATATGGGCAATAACGGTCACTTAATTCTAAGGGGTGATTGCAATTGAGGCATTCGTTACCGCGGTAGTTGAGTGATTTTCGAGAAGATTGTTGTAGTTTTTCTTTCACAATCTAAATATAAAACGATTATTCTAAAATGGAGATTAAAATACTAAGGTCTCCATTTAAAATTGATTTTTAAGAACTGCACCAAAATAAATCGTGTTATTAGTTTCTGCGCACGTTAGAGATTGAAGTAGATAAAGCGTTGCCTACTCCTATGAGTTCATCAAAACGACCTCCCGGTGGTTTGTAATAAATGAGCACATCGTAATTGTTTTCAGTTTGCCAGAAGTCTCCATCAACGGGATTGTAGGGTAGCTTCTCTCCGTTTTTTGTGACGGTATATTTGTAGTTATAATATCCTTGTTTGAGTAATAAGGCTAGTTCGTAGCGCTCGCTTTCTGGATTATAGTGCATTTTAGTCGCCTCTTCGAGAGTGTAATTATTAAAGTTTCCATAGATATGAATTTCTTCATCTTCAGGGCGTAAAGGGTGATCTAAGCTAAAATGAATCCAGGCATACTCTGAATTTACTTTAGGTTCATTTCCTTGAATGGTATTGATTGCAAAATTCCCATTAAGATCAGGATTATATGTGTAAACCTTGTCTGCACGGGTTGTATTTCCGTATAAGTAATTATGATAGAGGTTGATGAGCTCTATGTACTGTATGCGATTTGTTGCTGCCCGAATGTCTTTATTGTCAAAATCAAAAAATTCATTGCCGGCATAAAACGAAGCTTCTTCGTCATAACGATATTGAAGTTGGTTGCCTATACTGTATTGTGGGATAAGGTTAGAAATGGTGTTGTTGAGATTGTTATTTTGAATGATAAGTGGTTTTATAGTTTTTTCAGGATTGATCAAAACAGATTCACCGGAGTCTACATTAAAGTTTATAACTTGTTTCTGTTCGATAAACTCTAGATTTCGTGTACGTAAAATTTCTACACCCACTGTTACCTGAGGGTCATAGATCATGAATTTTCTAGAAAAAATAAGTTCATCATCTGTATTAAAAACCTGCAATAAATAATTTCCAGATTTTACAATGGCGGTAGTATACTGGTTGGGTATCTGCAATTCATAATGGGTGTAAAGTTGAAGTGTGCTTACGGAATTTGTATAATCCATAATACGCACATCATCTATACCCTTTAGATATTCGGTTTTTGCAAGAACTGAAGGTGTCCAGTCATAATTGTAGTGGGTGATGGTGTAATAATAATCTGCTTCATCACCTATTATATCATCAAAACTTAAACTTAGCGGGTCACCCAATCGTAACAAAGGCAGTTGACTTTGTGCTGTATTTCCATAAAATTGAACGGTTTTGATGTAGGCTGGAGCAGGAGTTTCTGTTGCCACCTGAGCAAATCCTGTTAAGAAGAAAAATAACATGTAAAAAACCGAAAACGTTTTCATTTTAAAAAATCAAGTGTAATGAAGCAAATTTACTGGCATCAAACATTATTTGGAAACAGTCTCAATAAGAGATAAAACTAGTTGTTATAAGCGGTTTGAGCGCCTTCAAATGTAACAAAAATTATCCGGCCAGATTTTTATATTATTGTTTGTGTTATAAGCTTCTAAAATTTGTAAATTCGCACACCTCAATTCAAGCATATAAAGGGTTGAGGATAACAAGAACTTTAACATATACTTCCTATGTCAAAAGACATTAAGATCAAAAAGGGTCTTGATATTAAGTTAGTGGGTGAGGCCGAGCATACTATTGCCGATGCACCTAAATCAAGAACCTATGTGATCAAGCCTTCAGATTTTCATCTTGTAACTCCAAAGATGCTGTTTAAAGAAGGAACTAGCTTTAAAGCAGGAGAGCCACTTTTCTATGCTAAGAAAGATGAGAGTATCAAATTTGTTTCACCAGTTAGTGGAACACTCACTGAAATCAAACGAGGCGCCAAGCGTGTAATTACACATTTAGTTATTGAAGCAGATGGTACAGATGATTCTGTAGTGCATTCAAACATTGATGTAAATACCGCCAGTGCAGAGGCCATTAAAGAGCGTATGCTAGAATCTGGCTTATGGCCATTTATTAAGCAGAGGCCTTATGATATCATCGCGAGTACAAAAACTACTCCAGATGCTATCTTCATTTCTGGTCACAACAGTGCTCCTTTAGCTCCTGATTATAACTTCAGTTTAAAAGGAAAGGAAGTACAATTACAGGCTGCAATTACTGCGTTGAGTAAGTTGACTTCTGGTAAAGTTTATCTTGGTGTTGCTAAAGTTTCAAACTCTGTTTTTGAAAATCTTAGTGAAGTTGAGATGCATACTGTTTCTGGTCCACACCCTAGTGGTAACGTAGGTACGCAGATTAACAAAATTGCTCCGGTAAATAAAGGGGAGACTGTATGGACAATTACTCCAGAAAACCTTGTTATTATAGGAGAGCTTTTCCTTACCGGTAAATTCAATCCGGAGCGTGTTATTTCTGTTTCTGGTTCTGAGGTTAAAGCGCCAAAATATTACAAAACAAAAATAGGGGCAGAGGTTTCTACTTTTGCATATTCTGCAGGTATTAATAGTGACAATGTAAGAATGATCTCCGGGAATGTTTTAACCGGAAATCAAGTTGCAGCAGATGGTCATCTAGGATACTACCATAATGAATTTGTTGTAATCCCTGAGGGTGATGATTACGAGCTTTTTGGATGGAATAAACCTGTTTTTAATAAAATTTCTTCTTCAAGAGCATTAACCTTCTCTTGGTTATTCCCAAATAAGAAATACGACTTAGATACTAATACAAACGGTGAACACAGAGCATTTGTGGTGACTGGTAATTATGAAGAGGTTTTTCCTCTTGATATTTATCCACTTCAATTACTTAAGGCTTGTATGGTACAAGATCTTGATGCAATGGAAGCCTTAGGTATGTATGAAGTAGCTCCTGAAGATTTTGCACTTACCGAATTTGTATGCGTGTCAAAACAACCACACCAGGCAATCATTCGCAAAGGACTTGATTTAATGCACGAAGAAATAGGATAAAAGCTATGGGATTAAAAGAAAAACTACACGGAATTAAAGAGGATTTCAAGGGTAAGAAAATGGCGCCTGCTTTTAATGCGCTTCATACTTTTCTTTATACACCTAATGAAACTACTCATAACGGTTCTCATATTAGAGCCGTAGACGATTTAAAGCGTACCATGAACACGGTGATCATGGCGCTTATCCCTGTTTTGATATGGGGTATATTTAATGCAGGTTATCAGCATTATGCTGCTGTAGACGCTGCAAACGGAATTATAAGAGAGGCAAGCCTTTTTGGTAATTTCTTCACTTGGGACAATCTTGCTATGGGAGCTATTACAGTGCTTCCACTTGTGATTGTTTCTTACTTAGTAGGTCTTGGGGTAGAATTTATTTTTGCTGTGATTAAAGGTCATGAGGTAGAAGAAGGTTACTTAGTTACCGGAATGCTTGTACCATTAATTGTTCCTGTTGATATCCCATTATGGATGTTAGCAGTTGCTGTTGTTTTTGGTGTTGTAATAGGTAAAGAAGTTTTTGGAGGAACAGGAATGAATATTCTTAATCCTGCATTAACTATTAGAGCATTTCTATTCTTTGCATATCCTACTTGGATGAGTGGTGATAAAGTTTGGGTTCACGGTGCAAAAGATGTTGTGGGAACTCCTGACGCTATTTCTGGTGAGACTATCTTAGGAGCTTATGCTCAGAACTCTTCTGTAGTATATGATTTTGCTGATAAGTTTTTTGGCTTTATACCGGGTTCTGTGGGAGAAACTTCAACCTTCTTAATCATTTTAGGAGGTCTGTTTTTAATGTTCACTAAGATTGCAAGCTGGAGAATCATTTTTAGTGCAATTGTAGGTGCAGCTGTAATGGGGCTTATTTTCAATGGTGTTGTTGATCAAGGGTGGATTTCAGAAGGAAGTAAGTTTTACGGTCTTATGAACACACCTTTCTGGGAACATTTAATAATAGGCGGTATCGCTTTTGGTATTGTATATATGGCAACAGATCCTGTGTCTGGAGCGCAAACTAATACCGGTAAATACTGGTACGGTTTCTTAATTGGTTTTTTCTCGATTATGATACGTGTATTTAATCCGGCTTACCCGGAAGGAGTATTTTTAGCAATTCTTTTAATGAATGTTTTTGCTCCTACTATTGATCACTATGTGGTACAGGCGAATGTGAAAAAGCGTATGAAACGTTTAAAACTTAAAACTGCTTAATAATGGCAAATACAGATAAAAATAGTTACACGATAATCTTTGCTGTAGTTATGGTGCTTGTTGTTGGGGCATTGTTAGCCTTTACAGCATCAAGCTTAAAGCCTACGATTACTGAAAATGAGCGCTTTGAAAAACAGCAAAACATTCTTTACGCAATGGGCATCAATGAGAATGTTGAAGGATCTGTGAATTTTATTCCTACTAGTGAAGTAGAAGCTGAATTCTCAAAATACATCAAAGAGCAATTGGTTATACAGAATGGTCAAGTTACAAAAGACAGTTCTGCATATCTTATAGACCTTAAAGGAGAACTGGCAAAAGATATGTCTGAGCGCAAACTACCTTTGTTTGTTGGAGAAAAAGAAGGTGAAGATTATTACATCATTCCTTTATATGGTAAAGGGCTTTGGGATGCAATCTGGGGTTTTGTTGCTTTAGATGCTGACTATGTGGTTCAAGGTGTTTATTTTGATCATAAAGGGGAAACTCCTGGTCTTGGAGCAAACATCAAAGAGCGCTACTTTATGGATGACTTTACCGGAGAAGAGATCATGAACGGTACTCAATACGAAGGAATCACTGTAGCAAAAGGAAACAATGATCCACTTAACGAACGTAAAGATGATGGTAAAGTAGATGCTTTAGCAGGAGCTACTATTACAGGTAATGGTGTAACTGCAATGATTAACAGCACTGTTAAGCTTTACATTCCTTATATAAAAGACTTAAAATTATAATTATGGCATTATTATCTAAAAAAGATACGGGGCTTTTATTAGACCCATTAGCAGATAACAACCCGATTACAATTCAAGTATTAGGTATCTGTTCTGCTCTGGCGATTACTGCTCAGCTTAAAGCTTCTATTGTAATGGCGCTTTCTGTAGTGTTTGTTTTAGCTGTAGGTAATGTGGTGATTTCGCTTATGCGAAATATCATACCTTCTAAAATTAGAATTATTGTTCAGCTGGTAGTGGTTGCGGCCTTGGTAATTATAGTGGATCAGGTTCTGAAAGCTTTTGCTTATGAACTGAGTAAGACGCTTTCAGTTTTTGTAGGTCTTATTATTACAAACTGTATTATTATGGGGCGTTTTGAAGCTTTTGCTTTAGGAAACGGACCTTACAGATCTTTTCTTGATGGTATTGGTAACGCTGCAGGATACGGTTTGATTCTTATCATAGTAGGATTCTTTAGAGAGCTTTTAGGTTCTGGAACATTACTAGGCTTTAAAGTTTTAGGAGATCCTATCGCTAAAACAGGATTGTATGCAATAGGTTATGAGAATAATGGTTTTATGCTGCTTTCCCCAATGGCGCTAATTGTTGTTGGAATTATCATCTGGATTCAGCGTTCTAGAAACAGTGCATTAATTGAAGAAAACTAAAGATTACGATTGGAGCTTTAAAACTTCTTTCTAACTTTTTATTATAAAAAAATGGAACACGTAGAGTTATTTTTTAAATCAATTTTTATTGACAATATGGTTTTTGCCACGTTCTTAGGGATGTGTTCTTACCTTGCTGTTTCTAAAAAAGTTTCTACCGCTGTAGGTCTGGGTGCTGCTGTAATCTTTGTATTAGCAGTTACTGTGCCTATGAACTGGTTATTAGATCAATATGTATTACGCCCGGGTGCCCTTACCTGGTTAGGTGCTGAGTATGCAGACTATGATTTGAGTTTCCTTTCTTTCATTCTCTTTATTGCTACCATTGCGACCATGGTTCAGCTTGTGGAGATTGTAGTTGAGAAATTTGCCCCAGCATTATATACTTCACTTGGTATTTTCTTGCCGCTTATTGCTGTAAACTGTGCGATACTTGGTGGATCACTTTTTATGCAATCAAGAGATATTCAAACTTTAGGGTTGGCATTTAACTATGGTTTAGCATCAGGAATCGGATGGTTTCTTGCAATTCTTGCAATTGCTGCAATCCGTGAGAAAATCAGATATTCTAATGTACCTGCACCTTTGAGGGGTCTGGGGATCACCTTTATCATTACCGGTCTTATGGCGATTGGTTTTATGAGTTTTGGAGGGATGCTTACTGGTGGTGAAGAGAAAACTGAAACTACTGATGAAGTAGCTAAAGTAGAAGTTCAAAAACAAGATGCGGCAACAGAAGATGAATCTTTAGCTGAAGTATCTCAAGAAATAAATAACAAGTAATATGTTTTTAGCAGCAAGTACAGGAGGAGTTATAGCCGCAACTGTAGTAGCGTTTTTAGTACTAACCCTTGTGTTAGTAGGATTACTACTTTTTGCAAAAGAAAAATTATCTCCGTCAGGTCCGGTAAAAATTACCATAAATGGCGAAAAAGAAATCGAAGTTGATTCTGGTAGTTCACTACTCTCAACTTTAGGAGGAAAAAAAGTATTCTTACCATCTGCTTGTGGTGGTGGTGGTACGTGTATTCAGTGTGAGTGTCACGTAATGTCTGGTGGTGGCGAAGCGCTTCCTACTGAAACGCCACACTTTACGCGAAAAGAATTAGCAGCTGGTGCTCGTTTAGCTTGTCAGGTTAAAGTAAAGCAAGACATGAACATCCAGATTCCTGAAGAGGTATTTGGTATTAAAAAATGGGAAGCAACTGTTGTACGTAACTATAACGTAGCATCTTTTATTAAAGAATTCGTAGTTGAGATTCCTGAAGATATGGATTACAAAGCGGGTGGTTACATTCAGATAGAAATACCTGAAACTACTGTTAAGTTTTCTGATATGGACATTACTGCGCATCCTGAGGAACATGACGATCCTAATAAATTTCAAGAAGAGTGGGAGAAGTTTAAACTTTGGCCACTTGTAATGAAGAACACTGAAACTGTAGAGCGTGCCTACTCAATGGCTTCTTATCCTGCAGAAGGAAGAGAGATTATGTTGAACGTGCGTATTGCAACTCCACCTTTTGATCGTGCTAAAGGCGGTTGGATGGATGTAAATCCTGGTATTGCTTCTTCTTATATTTTCAGTAGAAAGAAAGGTGATAAAGTAACAATCTCTGGTCCTTATGGTGAATTTTTCATTAATGAGTCTGAGGCAGAAATGCTTTATGTAGGTGGTGGAGCTGGTATGGCCCCAATGCGTTCACATTTGTACCACTTATTCAAAACATTAAAAACAGGTCGTAAAGTTACCTATTGGTACGGTGGTCGTTCTAAGCGTGAATTGTTTTATTTAAAACACTTTCGTGATTTAGAAGAAGAATTTGAGAACTTTAAGTTTTACTTAGTTCTTTCTGAGCCTTTAGAAGAAGATAATTGGAAAGTAAAAGAAGATATAGATAGTCCTGGTGATGGTTTCACAGGGTTTGTTCATAATGCTGTAATTGAGCAGTATTTAGAAAAACACGATGAGCCAGAAGAAATCGAATTGTATTTCTGTGGACCGCCTTTAATGAACAAAGCTGTTCAGAAAATGGGTGAGGATTTTGGTATTCCTGATGAGAACATCCGTTTTGATGACTTTGGAGGATAATCAAATTCTAATAAATTTTAAAAAAAGCTGTTACGAAAGTAGCAGCTTTTTTACTGCCCTAATTTCAGGCATACTATCTTTGCAAAATGGTAGAATTATTAAGCGAACAAGAGCTTCACAACCTTGCGATGAATATCGTAGGTAAAGATCTTGAAGAACAAGGGTTTGAATTTTTAGGTGTTAATTCAGAATTGAAACGTAACCCACAATTTGTAGCTCTACGAGATAAGAAGCTTCATTTTGTAATAGTACGAGTTAAGAAGTATCCTGAAAATGTTTCTGAATACAACCCTGTTTTTATGCAGGAAATGAAAGAACATGCTGCCAAGTTTAATGCCAGAACATTTTACGCAGGAGTAGGCTTAGGTAGCGCTTCAGATTATGGCAAACCTGTTGAAAAAGGGAATGATTATACGGTAATATATAATGGACTTCAAGAGATTTGACATATGCGATTTATTTATAGTTTTATTGTTTTTACATTAATGGCAAGTTGCAAGCCAGATCCCAAGTTGGTTGTGCTCTCTGGTCAGGCATTAGGGACTGGGTATCAGGTTCAGTTTTATAGTGCAGAGCGTTTTGAAGTAGCCAAACACTTTGATTCAACAATTGCTGTTATTAATAAATCGATGAGCACCTATCAAACAGATTCAGATATTTCCCGTATAAATGCCGGAGATACTTCTGTGGTCGTGGATGCAATGTTTAAAGAAGTTTTAGAGCTGTCTAAAAAGGTATATAAAGCCACTGACGGAGTCTATGATCCTACGGTAGGTATTTTGGTGAATGCATATGGTTTCGGTCCAGAAAAGTGCTTGAATCAACTTGATTCAGTAACTTTAGACTCTTTAAAACAATATGTTGGTTTGAATAAGATCAAGATTACTTCCAAGGGGAAAATTCAAAAAGATAATAAGTCGGTTTATCTCGATTTTAATAGTATAGCAAAAGGTTATTGTATAGATCGTATAGGTAAAATGCTCGAGGCTAATGGTGTCGAAAATTATTTGATTGAATTGGGAGGCGAACTTCTTGCGCGAGGTCATAACCTAGATAAACAACAAGAATGGCGTGTAGGTATTGAAAACATAAATGCACCGGTTACAGATCGTGATTATACTGAAGCCGTTTCACTGCACAATAAAGGGATGGCAGGTTCTGGTAATTACCGGAAATTTAGAATAGATTCTATTACTGGGCAACGATTTGTACACACTGTAAATCCTATTACCGGCCTTGCGGAAAAAAGTGATGTTCTTAGCGCAACAGTGATTGCTAATTCTTGTGCAGAAGCAGATGCTTTTGCTACTGCTTTTATGGCATTGGGTTTTGAAAAATCTAAAGCAGTTTTAAATAAAACAAGCGGAGTAGATGCTTATCTAATGTACACGAGAACAGTAGAAGATAGCATTAAAATCTATATGTCAGATTCTTTTAAAGATTATTTAGTGCCTGTCAATTAATCAGGCTAAAATGACCTGTAACACGCTCGCCTTCGGGTAAAATTAGTTCAAACCAATAGTCGTCTGGTTTTAAAAGAGTACCTAAATAAGTGCCATCCCATCCATTACTATTAGCGCCCAGTTCTTTCAATAATTTACCGTAACGATCATAGACTCTTATGACTGCCCCAGGGTATTCATCCAGACCTATTAACTGCCACGTATCGTGATAGCCATCACCGTTGGGAGTAAAATACCTTGGATAGTCTAGAATTAAAAAAGGCTCTGAAATGGTAGTGGCACAGCCTTGTGTATCTTTTACAGCAATAGTATGATACCCTCTGGATAAACCGGTAAAAGTTGTGTTTGTTGTATACGGTCCTCCGTCAATAGCAAACTCATAGACGCCAGTTCCGGTAACTGTAATAGTAGCTTCGTTTCTGGGGTAGTTTAGTCCGGTAATTTCAATACCGGTAATCGTTGCAGCTTCAGAAGATCGTACTTCTGTAGTTTTTGTGGTTGAACAACCAAAGCTGTTATAGGCTGTTACGCTATAGGTTCCTGTTTGTGTAATTTCAATCTCATTTAATGTAGTGCCATTTTCCCCGGTACTCCACTCATAAAAATCAAAACCGCTATCAATGCTTAAGATTTTTGGATTGGGCGCATCAATACATAAATATTGAATTTCTTTAAATGTATAATCTGGAGACTCTATAACTTGAACTTCAAAAGATTCATCAGCAAAACAACCCGTAATACTATTAATGCTTCTTAAGAATACAGTTTTAGAAATAGCTTCTGTATCCCAGAGTAAAGGCAAGCGATTGGCATCGTCATTTCGGTCAGCGTCTGTCTCGTAGAAGTAAGTGTCATGATCATCAGGATTTAATCCATCTAAAGCTACTTCTTCAATATTAGAAAGATCGAAAGTAAGCGTCATATTATCATCCCGACAATAGATAAGTGGTGCCGGCTTTACCAGAGCCGGACTGTTTTGATAGCTGATGTCAAATTCATCAAAAATAAAACAGTTGGTAGCAGTGTTTCTCACTAAAAAGTGAACAGTAATTCCACTTAGCGGTACGTTAATATCCTGTATTGGGTTTTGATTCATTAGCGCCTCGATGGCAGATCTATAATAAGAGATGACCAGATTGGGTGAGTTGCCAGTGATACTTTCGCTAAGAGCTGACAGATCATAATTTACGATTCCTGTTGCATCGCAGATATACAATTCGTTGGGATTGTTGTAGGAAGGAAGCGGATTGACAATGAGATCAAACGAAGTTATTTCAGTACAAGGTCCGATTACACTTGAAACACGTGCGTAGATCCTTTGGCTGTTTGCTTTTGTATTTGTGTAGGTTGTTGCGGCTATGGGATTTAGATTTAAGTTCGCATCATTTAAACTTTCGTGAAAGCTCACTCTTGAGTTAGGGAAGTTTCTGGTAATTGCTGAAGCTTGACTTAATAGATTAAAACGAGCATAGCCATCTTCAGTACCATCATCGTCACAGGTTTCGAGATTCTGTGGTGTGTTAAAGTCTGGGCTTTGAGGTAGAACTGCTGTTCCATTCAAATTGATTTGAAATCCTGAAGCTCCGTGAGCTCTATCTAATAAAATATAGTATGTTTCTCCGGCTTGTGTGTCAAGTTCTTTTAAGTAACCATTGCCATTTGGACCGGGACCTTCAGATAAATCGGTTTCAGTGGCATTTAAGCCCGTATTGCCACTTACTCCTGCTGCTAGTGGATTGGTGCTGCTGCATCTTATAGACATACCTAAATTAGCGCAATCACTTACAGGCCCATAAACAGCAAAGTCATAATCATCGGTTCCATTATCTGGTATGATGTCAAAACCTAAAGTTCCTCCTTGATCAATTTCAACCCTAAACCAAACTGTTTGATTATTGAAGCTGTAACAAGGAGGTGCAAAATTACCTGGTAAACTGAATTCGTCAAAACCTACTCCTTGTGGTTCAATTCCAACGGGTGTATTTCCGCAAAGTAAAATAGCATCAGTACAGTCATTTGCTTGGCTAAAAATCCAATTACTGAATGTTAGAAATGCAATAAGGATTAAGTAGCTTTTTTTCATAAAGATCATTTATAACACACCGGAAGAATCTCATCTTTTGCCAATCTGTACCTGTCAATTTCTGATGCTGAAAGTTTTTTGGTATAATCAACTTCTTTAACCTTAAAACCTATACTGCGTAATTTATCAAAATAATCTCTTCCATAAACACGTACGTGGTCGTATTGACCAAAAATAGCTGCACGTTCTTTTGGATCTTTGATGGTGTCATCTGCAAAAGTTGTTGCTCGTGACATTTCTTGTGGAATTTGCAAAATAGCCATTCCACCTGGTTTTAAAACCCTATAGAGTTCTTGCATCGCTCTAGTATCGTCTGGTATGTGTTCTAAAACGTGATTGCATAAAATGACACCATAAGTATTGTCATCAAAAGGCAGATTGCAAATGTCTGCTTTAACATCTGCAAGAGGCGAAAACAGATCGGTAGTGGTGTAGTTTAAGTTTTTGAGATTTCTGAAGCGTTTGTAAAATGCTTGTTCCGGAGCAAAATGTAGCACTTTTGCAGGTGCAGAAAAAAAATCGGTTTCCTTTTTTAAAAAAAGCCAGAGTAACCGGTGACGTTCTAAAGATAGGGTAGAAGGGGAAAGTACATTTTCGCGCGGACTCCCATAACCGTACGGCAAGAATTTACGAAAGGTTTTACCATCAATGGGGTCTTCATAGCGATCACCCTTTAAGCTAAATGCTAAGAAAGGTCGTGCCACATAACTTAAACGGATCAATAAAGGTCTGGGAACGAGATTTAAAATTCGTTTAAAAAGACTTGCAATCATACTTTTAGGTCACCCCAATTTTCACCGGTTTTTATACGGTGTAATTGCATTTCTGAAACACCAAATTGCTTAGCTAAAACTTTTAAACGAGTACGCCTATTAGGGTCAAGGAGTTTTTTCTTGAGCACTTTTGCTTCGGCATAAGAGAGTTTAGTATAATGACGCTCTCCAGAAGTACGCCTTTTAATATCTAATGGACTTGTTTTTTGATGTGCATAACGCTCTTTATGTGTTGCCCATTTTAGATTAGCTATCCTGTTATCTGTTTTATCATGATTGAGGTGTAAAACAGCTTTTTCGTTTTCACCGGGAGTTAAGAATGCTTTTGCTAAAAGTTTATGCAGATAAAAATTACGTCGCTTTCCGTTTGCTAGTTTTACGTTCACAGTAACATAACCATTAATGTGACCGCCTTTAATCAAATTCCCTTTTGGGTCTTTGCTATAGCTACGTACTCTTCCATAGTTCGAAAGGCCTATTTTATAATCTTCCTCCCAGTTTTCTTCACTGTAATCTATCCAAGTTTCTAGCTGCATGGCACTTGGTGGTATTTTTGGTTAGTTGGTAATTGGTTCTGCTCTAAAAGCGTCTTCTTCATCACTGGTGATGCCTAGGGCATCATAAATATACTTAAAAGTTGAAAGAAGCTCAGGTTTTCCGTCAACTAAAGCGACATCGTGTTCAAAATGAGCACTAGGTTCATTATCACGGGTTGTAATTGTCCATCCATCACGATGCTGTTTGATGCGATGTGTACCACGATTTACCATAGGTTCTATTGCTACAACCATCCCTTCAATAAATTTCTTTCCGCGACCGCGTCTTCCGTAGTTAGGCATTTCAGGATCTTCGTGCATGGTAGCTCCTACACCGTGACCTACTAACTCGCGTACGATACCATAACCGTGATCTTCACAATATTTTTGTATTGCATATCCCACGTCACCTACACGATTACCAAATTTAAATTCAGCGATACCTTTGTATAACGATTCTTTAGTAACCTGAAGTAATTTTTTAGTTTCCGGTTCTACCTCACCTACTTCAAAAGTATAGGCGTGATCTCCGTAAAATCCATTTTTTAAAGCACCACAATCTATAGAAATAATGTCACCATCTTCTAATGGATTGTCATTCGGAATCCCATGAACCACCTGCTCATTGGGGCTCATACACAATGTGTTTGGGAAATCATATAAACCCAAAAATCCTGGTATAGCACCGTGATCACGTATACAAGTTTCTGCGATTTTATCTAGTTCAAGTGTGGTTACACCGGGTTTAACTTCTGATGCTAGTGCACCAAGAGTTTTAGAAACAATAAGGGCACTCTCGCGCATCAATTCTATCTCTTCCCTTGTTTTAACTATAATCATGTCTCTTTTTTAGGAGGCACAAAGGTACAAAGTTTAGCTTATTAGATGGCTTTTAAATAGAAACTAAAACAGCATAAATAGCATTTTAAAGACTATCAGGATTGTTTGCAATGGTTTTAAAGAGTTTAGCCTTTGCTTTGTAGAATTTATTGGTGATTTCAATCTGTTTTAATTGAGAATCTATGAGTTTTAATTCTCGCGAGTTTATGAGAAAGATTGAACTTTCACCTACTTGATACTTGCGCTCTTCTGCAGTTAACATCGCATCATAATTAACCACTAATTCAGACACTAAAACATTTTGTTCTTCAAGAGTGTTAAGTTCTGTGTTTACAGCTAAAATCTTATTCTTAAGTTGTAAGCGAGTATTGGTTAACTCGTATTCTGTATCTCTCAATTTCAATTGAGCCAGTTTCAAATCACCGCGCTCTTTCCGAAGAAATAAGGGCATTTTAAAACGTAAACCCGCTTTATAATTTTGCGTATAAAATGTGTTGAGATCATCTGGTTCTGAAGTGATAAAATTATAGTTGACATCAATTACAGGTAAAAGCTTATTGCCTTTAAATTGTTTATCGATTTCTAAGCCTTGCACTTTATAAGAAAGCGAGCGCATTTTAGGGTGTTCTTCAACTTCAAAATTTGCAAGATCAAAACCTGTGATGTTTAAGGTTTCATCAATTACAAAATCTAAATCTCTCTGCGGAAAAACTCCCGGCTGTAATTCGACAGGGATATTATTTCCCACCCATAAAAAATTAGAAAGTTCAAGTTTTTTTTGAATGAACTCCAGCTGAACTTCTTTCAGGCTCAACTCTCTACTTTGTACACTTATTTTAGCTTCAGTGGTATCAATTAACGGGATGTCTCCGGCAAGCGCGCTGGTTTTAATCCCTTTAAATCTGATTATTGTATTCTCAAGAAATCGTTCATAAAGCCTTACTTTTTTATAAGCCTGAAGCCATTCAAAATACGCGACTGATGCATCGTAAAGAATGGTGTTCACTGCGATATCGAGATCTGCTTTAGTTTGTTCTCGGTATAATTTGGCTTGTTTAAGGGTAGCCATACGTTCATTAATCCATAAGCCCTGACCTAAAGATGCTGAGATTCCCGCAGTGTAAAGACCATTTTCTGGTACTGTCTTCTGCGGATTTAAATAATATCCATCGTTTTGCTCAAACTGTGCTTTAAGATCAATACCATACCAAGTGGGGATTTTAAAAGTAGCATTAAGCAAATTGTAATACTCGGTCTCTTTAAAAACTTTCTGATCAAAATCAACTTCAACTTTAGGATCAAAACCACCGCGAGCCTTTAATAATTTTGCTTCACCGATTTCACCTATGAGTTGCGCCTGTTTTGCTACCGGATGGTTTTGCTTTACCAGGCTCATATATTCTTTAAAGCTTAGTATTTGCAATTCATCTTCCTGAGCAAAGAGGCTAAAGCAACCTGTCAAAAATAAAAGTAAAACTAGCGTGTTTTTCATTTCTTTTTAGTTTCAGGTGAGCTGGCAGGTGTGTAGTAATTAGGAGGAAATCCATTTAGTTTTCGCCATAATTCATACCAAATAGGCACATCTTCTAGAAGAGCCAGTGTGTTTGCTCCGGCTCCTATGCGCAATTCTTCTGGCCAGGGTTGCTCTTCTTCATCAGGAGCAAGTAATACACGGTATTTTCCGTTAGCACTAATAAAGCGTTCAATAGCAACTACTTTACCTCCAAAGGTTCCGAAAGAGTTATAAGGCCACCCGCTAAATACAATAGAAGGCCATCCATCAAACTGAATACGTACTTTTTCACCGGGATGAATCAGCGGTAAATCTATAGGCTTCACATAGGTTTCTACGGCAATGTCAAAGTTAGATGGCATTATACTTACTAATTGCTGCCCTTCCTTAAATGTTTCTCCCAGACCACCTATAATGGCTTTATTGATGTAACCATCCTGAGGTGCACGTACATAATACAGCGCATTACGTATCTCATAATTGGTGCGGCTATTCTCTAGTTTGCTTACCGCAGCTTCTGTGTCATATTGAGTAGAAAGCGCCGTAGCCTGATCACTTTGTGCTTTTGAAATTTTATCAGCATAGGTAGCTTCGAGACGATTAAGCTCAATCTTTGCATTTAAAAGTTCATTTCTGCTGGCAAGTAGTTTATTCTCTTGAGAAATTATTTTAGCTTGACTTTCCTGAAGTTTCAGTCGCTTTTCTTCAACATCTGTAACTGCTTTTAAACCTTCTTGTTGAAGCGCTAAAGTTCGCTCATACTGACGTTCTGCAATGCGCAAGTTTGTTTTTGTAGCTTCATAATCTATGCTATCACTTTTAATTTTTAAACCAGCCTGAATACGTTTGTTTTCGGCTTGTTGCAATTTTAAAGTGCGTTCATTTCTTAAAGCTCCTATCTGGTTTCCTAAAGCATTTACTTTGTTTTTGTAGGAGGCTACAGAACTTGCTTTTGCGCGTACCTGTTGTTCGGTACGTTCGACCAGATTGGGATCAAAGTATTCGTTTTTGATTTCGGTAATAAATAAGATTGTATCTCCCTTTTTTACAAAATCTCCTTCTCTTACATACCATTTCTCAACACGTCCGGGAATAGGTGATTGTATGGTTTGCGGTCTTTGCTCAGGAGTCAGGGTTGTTACATATCCAATACCTGAAATGGTCTGTGTCCAAGGTAAAAAGAGAATTACGATCAGGATTACTGAAAACACTTTTAAAAAACGGTTGAAGTAAGTATAGTGCTTTTTATCTAAAACTTTTTTAGAAGCTTTATAGCCCGAAATATCAACCTTTTCGTTTAGTTTATCGTGTGATATATTAAGCATAGCTTTTTAGTTTAAGTTTGAAATTTTACCACCATCTAACCATAAAGTGCGTTCGCAGCAATTTTGCCAAGCACGGTCTTTACTGGCTACAATTACAGCCCAACTGTTAGACTTGTCAAAAATGAAATTAACGATACGCTCTTTTTCTTCTGCAGAAAATTTAGTTAGAGGTTCTTTTAAAATCAGGACTTTAGGCTTGCGTACAATACTGCGCGCCATAACTATTTTATCTGCGATAGTACGAGATAATCGCTGCGCTTCAGGCTTAATCATAGTGTGAAGCCCTTTAGGCTGTTCTTTGATGAATTCTGAAAGCCCCATATTTTTAATCGCCCAGTCCACGTCTTTCTCGGGTACTGTAGGATCGCCAAAAGTAATATTGTCTAAAATAGTTCCTTCAAATGGAGATTCTTCAGGGAAAGACTGTCCCAATAATGAACGGTAATGATTCGGGTTAATCCCTTTAAACGATTTGTTATTGATGTAAAACTCACCGGCTGTGGGTTCAAGGATCCCTGCGATAATTTTTAATAAGGTACTCTTTCCACTTCCGTTAGGGCCATTGATCAGAAGATGCTCTCCTGGATTGACAGTAAGCGAAATGTCTTTAAGAATAGTTTTATTGTCTGTTGTATCTATATAACTGATATCTTTCAGTTCAAGAGTAAGATTATCTGCATCAGTAAAAGGTTTGTCAAGATTTTGAGGCTCTAATTCTTTGTCTACAACCTGACCTACTTTTTCTAAAGCAGTAAGTAAATCGTAAAAATTCTCCAGTCCTAAAATTAGTTTTTCAACAGAATTTATAATGAGTAGAATGATGATTTCTGCAGCGACAAACTGACCAATATTCATCTGTTGATTGAGTACCAGAATACCACCTATCAATAAAAGACCGGCGGTAACAAGCACTTTAAATCCTATCATTTGCATAAACTGAATACGCAAAATTCTAAAGTGACTTTCTCGAGAATCAATATAATCACTAACTAGGGCATCATTCTTATTAATGGCGAGACTGGAGCGACCCGAAAGTTTAAAACTCACAAGCGTTCGCGCAATTTCCTGAATCCAATGTGCGATTTTGTATTTGTATTTAGATTCGGTAAGACTGGTTTGCAGTCCCGTATTTCCTGTAAATTTAAAAACCAAATAGATCAAAATGATCAGAAGCAATCCATAAAAAATAAAGAATGGATGGTAAAAAGATAGTAAGATCAGTCCAAATACGATTTGTACCAAAGCTGCCGGAAAATCAAGAACAAGTTTATATAATCCTTTTTGAATTGTAAGAATATCAAAAAAACGGTTTGCCAATTCTGGTGGGTAGTAATCATTAAGCTCACTCATTTTTATCTTCGGAAAGCGATAAGTAAACTCAAAAGAGGCACGTGTAAATATTTTTTGCTGAATGTTTTCAACAATACGTATCTGCATCAATTGAAGCGCACCAACAAAAGCTACTCCTAGTGTTACTAAAACAACGAGAATAATCCACGACGTGGTGATCTGCGCTCCCTGAATTAGGTTTACAATCGCCTGAATACCTAACGGAAGCGATAAACTCACGATACCGGCAAAAATGGCGTAGTAAAGAATCTGAAGAAAATCTTGTTTTTCTAACTGCAGCAGACGTATAAAACGTTGCCAGGGCGTTAATGATTTATTATCCATAAAATTTTAGGAGTTTAATAAGTTTGATGTCAGGTGGATGAAATATTGAGAAGGGGAGGTTTTTGCTCCGCAATCTGTCAATGAAGTAAAATGATCTTTCAAAAAGTGTTGATGTAATGAACCTGCAAGAATGGTACTTGCAAGACTCGAAGGGTAAGGATAACCCTCATTTACATCTGCGATCATTTCTTTGAGACGATTAGATAGTCTCTTATAAATCAGAAAATAACCCTCTTTGTTCTCGTCGTCGACTTCTTTAGTGAGATACGATTTAGAATATTCATTAATCACAATCTTATTTAATGCTACCTCATTAATATGATTAAAGGATTGATCTTCTTCTACTTCACGTGTAAGAATTTCTATTGCTTGATTGAGCTTGTGTTTAGGGTCTTTGATATTTATAGTAGCAAATGCCAGTTGGTATTCTTTCCAACCCCAATACCAATTAGTAAGGTATATTAAGAACTTGTGCTTATTCTCAAAATACCGGTAAATAGAGCTCTCGTTAGACTGTATATGTTCACCCAGTTTTTTGAATGTAAAATTGTCAAAACCCAACTCGTTGATCAACAGAATTCCGTGCTCTACTATACGTTTACCTAGATCTGAAGACTCAGGATCTTTTAAATAGATGCTTTCATTAATTGAGATCTTCAGGTTTCGAAGTAAATCATTCATAAAAAATATATTTATTCGCAAAATTAATAGTAATACTATCAATTTTGAAAATTTTACAATTTTTTTAAGCTATATCGTTATAGTTATTTGATATAATTTTTTAGAAATGATAATCGCCTGAAATTGAGTTACTAATTAGTAAGTGGTGGTCATATCCTCATCAATAACGATTATAAAATCTGCTTGATTTAAATATTCTTCTTCAAGATTTTCTAAGTTTTTTTGTGAAACGCTGCTAATAGTTGTATAGTTAAGGTTAGGTTCAGCTTGTTGCAAATACCATAAAATCCCCTCGTGAAAATCACTATGATAGGAACCGTTGTAGTGAATAAATACGTGATCAGGCTTTCGGTTTTTTATAATATAATATGCCATCGTCGCATCTTTTAAAGCTTGGGCCATTACGAGATTTGGAGAGCCGTGATCTCCCATCATTTTTAGGATTTTACGATAGCGTGGTAATTGCGAATCAAATGTTATGGGGAGAGGGGCAATCCATTGTTTTTCTTCAGAAGAAAGACTGTCTAAAGCTTCAAAGCCTTGTTTGTAAACCATACTAGCATAACGTCGCGGAACATTCGTTGCTATAAATTTTAAATTTTCCGTTTTAGCAAAATCAATAAGCGGCTGATAATCTGTTTTATGATTTATCCAAAGTCTGGCTGTAGAATCTAATTGTTTGAGATCTATGCTGTCATTTAAGTAGGCATTGATCTGAGCTTGGTTATCAGCTTCAATCATTTCTGCACCCAGAGTAAGTTTTTGAGTCTCCAACAGATCTTTAGTGACCTCTAACTCTAACCAATGAGCGATAGGGTTGTCGTGCATTTCACCAAAAAGAATAACGTCTTTTTTATGCTGAAGAGAGTCAAGCATCGTTTGATATGTCACTGAATTGCCTGAAGCATCAAACAAAGTGTAAGCTGGTTTATCCTGAGCGAAAATCGAAACAGGGAGAAATACAGATATTGTGATAAGTAGAAGATGTTTAAACATGGCTCAGTTTTAATTCTAAAAATACAACTTTATGTAAAGTGAGAGTGTGGGTAACTTAATACGGTTTAGTTGCAAAGACCATAAATCGAAGCAAGATTTTAGCTTTACTGAGAGCTGAAATTATCACGCCTGGATCTCTGTTTAAATCTTAATTTTTTAATTAATCTAAATCGCTGTTGGGTTGCCTATCTTTGCAACTCTAAATAGAAACAATGGCACAGAATTTTAAAGAGCTTGGATTAAGTAATGGTTTGATCAAAGGGTTGAATGAATTAGGAATTGTAACTCCAACAGCAATACAAGCTGAAGTGATTCCTCTTTTACTGGAGGGAAAAACGCATTTAGTAGGACAGGCACAAACCGGTACGGGTAAAACTGCTGCGTATGGATTACCTATTCTTGAGCAGGTAAACCCCAAACAAAAAAGCATTCAGGTGTTGATTTTGTGTCCCACTCGTGAATTGAGTCAACAGGTGGCAAAGCAGTTGTTTCGATTTACAAAATACACTGATAAGATTTTTACCGAAGCCGTTTATGGTGGAGAGAAAATAGATATTCAGATCAAAAATCTGTCTCGTCCCACACATATAGTTGTTGCAACTCCGGGGAGGCTTATTGATCTGCTTAATCGTAAAGCTATAGACCTTTCTCAGGTAGAAACAGTTGTTTTAGATGAAGCTGATGAAATGCTTAGTATGGGCTTTAAGCAGCAACTTGACGAGATTTTAGGATTTGTGAGGGATGTTGGGAACAAGTGGTTGTTTTCGGCGACAATGCCTCACGGTATTAAGCAAATTGTAAATGAGCATATGAATGCTGATGCGCATCGCATTCAGATAAGTAGAGATGTTGTAAATAAGAACATCGATCACAAGTTTTTACAGTGTGATGAAACAGAGAAACTGCCCATTTTGCTGAATTTTTTAAAAAGTAAAGGGGGGGAGCGTGGAATTATTTTTTGTAAGACCAAAACAGCCACAGCAAAATTAGCTAAACAGTTAGTGGCAAAAAATATTGCTGCGGAAGCTTTACAAGGGGATATGTTGCAGAAAGAGCGTGATAAAGTGATGCGTGCATTCAAAAATGAAAGCCTTCGGTTATTAGTAGCTACAGATATAGCTGCGCGCGGTCTGGATGTTCAAGATCTTACATTTGTAATTCACTACCAGATGCCAGATCAGGAAGAATACTATACGCATCGCAGCGGTCGAACTGCACGTGCCGGCAAAGAAGGGCTTTCACTGGCTCTAGTGACTTCAAAAGAACTGCGTATTCTTAGAAATTATGAGAAAGCTTTGGGAATAGGTTTTGGAGAAATTAAAAGCCGTTAATTTAATTAATAACTTTCAATAACCTTTTTTAGGTCAGCGCGGGTTAGTACTCCGCTCTGGCGCCATACTTGTTTTCCGTCTTTAAAAAGCATTAAAGTGGGCACACCGCGCACTTGAAATTTTTGAGCAAGCGTTTGGTTTTTGTCTACATCTACTTTGATAATTTTTACTTTTTCGCCCATATCCTTTTTCACATCCTCAAGAATAGGAGCAAGGGTTTGACACGGACCACACCATGTCGCAAAGAAATCTATTAAAACCGGGATTTCTGAATCTGTAAGGTTGCCAAAGCTTGTTTTCATATCTACAAAATTAGAAGTATTATATCGATTAGGAAAATGCTTTAACTACATCTTAATACTATGCTAAGATGTCTCGTTATACGCGTTAAAGGGCGTTAATGCTTTATGCAAAGCTTTATCTGCGTTGTAACTTGCAAATGAACAAATTAACTGGCCACACTTAAAAACAATACTATGGAAAAGAATAAAGAAAATGTACTGGTAGCAGGAGCAAACGGTACAACTGGAAAACAAGTTGTTTCTTATTTAAAAGAGTCTCAATATTTTAATCCTGTTGCTATGGTGCGTAAAGAAGAACAGCAAGAGCAATTTAAAATTCAAGACATAGATACAGTTTTGGGTGATCTGGAAAAAGATCTATCTCACGTGGTTAAAGGTATCGATAAAGTGATTTTTGCTGCTGGTTCTGGTGGAAATACAGGTCCTGAAAAAACTACTGCTGTAGACCAGGAAGGTGCTAAGAGTCTTATAGATGCTGCTAAAGATGCTGGGGTAAAGAAATTTGTGATGCTCAGTTCTATTAGTGCAGATAATCCAGAAAGCAGCGATACGTTGCGTCATTATCTCGAAGCAAAAAGAAATGCAGATAACTATCTGAAGAAAAGTGGACTGACTTATACAATTTTACGCCCCGGAACTTTAAAAAATGAAACTGGTACTCGTAAAATTGAGGCTGCAATAGACGTAGAGCCCGGAAAAATCACAAGAGATGATGTTGCTTATACCTTAGTACATGTTCTTAATGATGATGTGGCTCATAATGCGGTATTTGAGATGATAGAAGGAGATGAGCGTATTGAAGATGCTATTAAAGCATTTTAGTGCGAAAATTTTATAAAAAAAACAAAACCCTGTAAAGCAAGAGCGTTACAGGGTTTGTTTAGTTCTGGTAGTACCCGGAATGGGACTTGAACCCACACGTACAAAGTACACACGGCCCTCAACCGTGCCTGTCTACCAATTTCAGCATCCGGGTTTATTTAATTCAAAAATACATTAAAATTAAAACCAACTGTTGCATTGGTTTTGATTTGTGACTTGGCTGGGGCTCGAACCCAGGACCCTCTCCTTAAAAGGGAGATGCTCTGCCAACTGAGCTACCAAGTCGGTAATCTTAGTTCAATTCAAAACAATCTTAAAAAATAAAACCAGACGTTGAGATCTGGTTTATATTTTGTGACTTGGCTGGGGCTCGAACCCAGGACCCTCTCCTTAAAAGGGAGATGCTCTGCCAACTGAGCTACCAAGTCTTTCCTTAAATGCGGGTGCAAATATACATCCATTTTTTTTATCTACACAAGACTTTTTATGATAAATTTGAATAAAAATAAAGAGGCAGTTATAGGCTTCTGAAAATCAGTAAATTTAATAATGAAAATATATTTAATTGGCTATATGGGATCGGGGAAATCTACTTTAGGGAAGATTTTAGCTCGAGAAAAAAATATGAATTTCATCGATTTTGATGAATACCTTGAAGAAAAAGAAGGGAAACGTATAGCTGATCTATTCAAAGAAAAAGGAGAAATATACTTTAGAAAGCAAGAAGCTTGTTATCTACAAGAGCTTTTAGATGGCTTTGATAATACAATTATAAGTCTTGGAGGTGGTACACCTTGCTATGGTGATGCTATGCAGCGTATAAAAGCCGCTGAAGGAACTTCAGTATATATAAATGTAAAAGTTGAAGAATTAACTAATCGTTTGTCGTCACAGCGCGATCACAGACCTGTTTTAAAGCATCAGGATACACCAGAGAAGTTAGAAGAGTTTGTGCGTAAGCATTTATTTGAGCGCAGTTTTTACTACAATCAGGCAGATCTAAAAATTAGAGTTGAGGGACACACAGTAGCCCAATTGATAAGCGAACTAGACGAAAAACTATTCTAATATTGCAGAATCTTTACCCGGCTTGAAGCGCACCTTAACGCGTTCTTGTAAAGAAGTGCTAAGAGAAATTCCTTTAAAATCTGCTTTAACTGGGTATTTTTTATGGTTTCTATTTACCAATACTGCGGTTTTAAATTTTTTCAGCGGAACGTCAAGAAAATATTTTACACCATAAATGAGTGTGGTTCCAGAATTTAAAACATCATCAATCAAGACTAAGGATTTATCTTGATACTTTGTTGCATCTAATGAAGTTTCAACGGTGCCTTGAGGTTCCATTTTATTCATAGTAACCTTACAAAGTGTGCATTTAAGGTCAGACACTTCTTCGAGAATTGTTTTAAGACGCTCTGCGATCACATAGCCGTTTAGGGCAATACCGGCTAGAATAATTTCTTGCTCATCTACATTACTCTCATAGATCTGATAAGCAATACGGCGTATTTTATTTTGAATATCCTCGTGATTAAGTATGGTCTGCACGGCAGTTTTCATCGGGTCGTTGTTGTTAATTTTTCAAAGATAAAAAAGAGTTCTTTGCCATCTCGTGGTTTTATAGAATTATAACACCGTTCTAAAGTTTTTATGCTGAAGTATTCAGAGAAAAGTTTTTGATATTCAATAAAACTTCCTCCGAAGGGAGGACCATTTTTCGTTAATAGGAAATCAAAAAAGACGCCTGCTAGTTTTCCGTTAGGCATTAATAATTCAAAACACTTTTCAGCATAGTCTGGTCTTAGTTCTGGCTGAAGAGCACAAAAAAAAGTTTGTTCAAGAATCAGGTCGTAATTTCCTGTATGGTCAAAAAAATTTCCTTCTATAAAATGAGAAGATGAAACTTGAGGTAAAGACTTTTGAAGCTGGTTTAAAGCAGTCTTAGAAAGATCAATCACCGTTACATTTTGAAAGCCATTTTTAATTAGATACTGAGCCTCGTGACCAAAACCAGCACCCGGAATTAAAATCTTCAGACTTTTATTAGTAAGCTGATCAACATATGTTTTTAAAGGTGTTGATATAGTACCAATGTTCCAGCCGGTTTCCTGATTTAAATATCTGTTTTCCCAATATTTTTTGTTTAAATCAGTCTTCAAAAAAGTCGTCGTTTTCGTGAAAATCGTCCAGGTCGCGGCGGTCTTTTTTAGTAGGCCTTCCGGTACCTTTTTTACGGTAATAGTCCTTAGAGTATTTTAACAGATCTAATTTTTCAAGATTTTCTGCAGGTGTTTTATCTGCACAATACAAACCTACCAGTTTAGCGCCAACTCGGCTAGGAGGGTGTGCTAAAACCTCAATAACATAGTTGATTTGGTTTTTTCTTACCTGTATAGTGTCTGAAGGAAAAACTTCTCTTGAGGGTTTTACTGCAACATCATTTATTTTAACCTGTCCTTTTTTACAGGCATTTGTAGCGATAGAACGGGTTTTAAAGTACCGTATACACCACAAATATTTATCAACACGCATAATCTATTGCTTTAAAGCTCGTTTTTAACAATACAAAAATAGCGTAAAATTGTATCTTGCGCGACCTAAAAGCAATATGATGACTATGGTAAGAAATGTATTAGTGGCTGCTCTGGGCCTTTTAATTATTGTCTCTTGTAAAAAAGATGATGACGGAACAACAGAAGTTGAAATACGTGATCGTGGAGAGGTGCAGTCAGAAAGCTCAGTTAATCTAACGACCTACCTCGAAACTCATTTTTACAATTATGAAGAATTTGCTGATAAACCTGTAGATTTTGATTATAAAATTGTTTTTGACACAATTAGTGGTGATAATGCAGATAAGATACCGCTTATTGAACAAGTGGTTACAAGAAATTATACCTTTCAAGATACCGAGTATAAACTTTATGTTTTAGAAGCACAAGAAGGAGCAGGGATCAAACCTACATTCGCAGACTCAACCCTTGTGAATTATCAAGGTAATGTTTTAGGTGGAAATAAATTTGACAGTTCTGTTACTCCAGTTTGGTTTGATTTAACTCAGGTTGTATTTGGTTTTGCTAATGGAGTGAGTGAGCTAAGAGCTGGTACTGAATTTTCTCAAAATGAAGATGGTACGTATAACTTTGGCAGAGACTATGGTATTGGAGCAGTATTTATTCCAAGTGGTTTAGCGTATTTCAACAGTTCAGGTACCGGTTTTGGTGCATATTCTGATCTGGTTTTTACATTTGATCTCTATCGTGCAATTGAGGATACAGATAATGATAATGACGGAGTTCCAAACTGGAAAGAAGATATTAATGGGAATAACTATGTAAACGAACTTCTTGATGATACAGATGGAGATCGAGTTCCTGATTATTTGGATACCGATGATGACGGTGATGGAACACCTACCCGTGATGAACTTGATTTTGATGAGGATGGTAACACCATTTATATAGACTCTGACAATGATGGTGTTTTTGACTATCTAGATCCAGATATCAGCTAGGTTCAGATAAATACAAAATAAAAAGCCCGTTATCATATTGATAACGGGCTTTTTTTATATTTTAGGATTTTAAAGATTTAGCGAAAAACTTAAGATCAATTGATCAGGTCTCGTGTCTATACGATCACCGCTTGTAATGATACCGTTATTGTCTAAGAACTCAGCTTCGTTATCTCCAAAGCCACGTTCATAACGTAAATCAATACCTAGTTTACCTAATGCTAAACCAGCACCGATATTTAAACCTACCGTAAAATCATTTTTTACATCACCTAAGGTGATACCGTCATATTCAGTATCTAAAATATATTGAAATGCAGGACCTGCAAAAACGTTGAGTGGACCTATTACTTCTAAACCTACTAATAATGGCATGTCTAGCTTTTGCATACTAAAATTATCATCCTCATAAGTAGAGTTTAATTTTGTATAAACAAGTTCTGGTCTGAAATATAGTTTTTCACCGGTACGGCCAAAAACTCCAACATGGTAACCTATGTCACTACTGGGATCTTGGTAAGCGTTTTCTGCAGAGTCTGAAATATCTCCAGTTCCTCCATAGTTAAGACCGGCTTTTATACCATACCCCGGTTCTGATTGTGCGTGTGCATAAGACACGACTAAAAATAAAATTCCTAAAAATACTTTTTTCATATCAAGTTAAGTTGTGCTCAAATTGAGCGGTTAAAATTAAAAATGTCTAGCTTAAAGACTGATTAATTTTGGTTGATAAAAGCAAGCATTTTTAGGAACATATCTAAAAGTGCTTACTTTTTAGCTAGCACTTTATTAACGGCTTCTACTATAGATTTAGTATTTAGACCGTATTTTTCCATTAATTGAGCGGGTGTGCCACTTTCACCAAAAGTATCATTTGTAGCAACAAACTCTTGATAAACGGGATCATTTTTAGCCAAAAGACCAGAAACACTTTCGCCAAGACCTCCTAAATAATTGTGCTCCTCACAAGTTACAACGCAACGTGTTTTCTTGATAGAGTTAAGGATAGCCTCGTCATCAAGTGGCTTGATGGTGTGTATGTTTATAACTTCGGCGCTGATTCCTTTTTCTTCTAATTCTTCAGCAGCCTCTAAAGCATGCCATACTAAGTGACCAGTCGCAAGAATAGTTACATCAGAACCTTCAACAAGGTGTAATGCTTTTCCTATTTCAAATTTTCCGTCAGCTTCAGTAAAATTAGGTACACTTGGTCTACCAAAACGAAGATAAACAGGACCCTCATAATCTGCGATAGCCATTGTAGCTGCTTTTGTCTGGTTGAAGTCACAAGGATTGATCACTGTCATTCCTGGCAACATTTTCATCAAACCTAAATCTTCTAAGATCTGGTGTGTTGCACCATCTTCTCCTAGCGTTAAACCTGCGTGAGATGCACAGATCTTTACATTTTTGTTTGAATAAGCAACACTCTGACGTATTTGATCGTAAACACGACCCGTAGCAAAGTTTGCAAATGAAGTAGCATATGGTATTTTACCGCCTATTGTCATACCAGCAGCCATACCTATCATATTAGCTTCTGCAATACCGGTTTGAAAAAAGCGCTCTGGATGATTTTTTGCAAAATCATTCAGTTTTAAAGAACCGGTAAGGTCGGCACATAGAGCAACAACATTTTCATGAGTTTTTCCAAGTTCGTCCATACCTGCTCCAAAACCAGAACGTGTATCTATATTTCCTGAATTTGTGAATTTTTTCATATTTCTGACCCCATTTTAATCTAAGGACTAAAACAAATAGGGGTGGTTTTTAAATTAATAGATTGTTTTGAAGATACGCCCTAATTAATAGTCGCCTAAGGTCTCTGAATTTTGAGCTAGAGCTTTTTCTAATTGCTCATCGTTAGGAGCTTTACCATGCCAAGCATGACCGTCCATCATAAAGTCTACCCCGTGGCCCATAATTGTGTGTAATAAAATGCAAACGGGCTTACCTTTTCCGGTACGGGATTTAGCTTCGTTGAGACCAGCAATGATCGCTTCGATGTCGTTTCCTTTTTCGATATCTAAAACATCCCAGCCAAAAGCTTCAAACTTAGCACGTACGCTACCCATATTAAGAACATCGTCTGTACTACCATCTATTTGCTGACCGTTAAGGTCTATTGTAGCGATAAGGTTGTCAACGTTGTTGCCTGCAGCATAAAGAATAGCTTCCCAGTTTTGACCTTCTTGTAATTCACCATCACCGTGAAGAGAATATACAAGGTTATCATCACCATTTAATTTTTTAGCTTGAGCAGCGCCAAGTGCAACGCTCATTCCCTGACCTAAAGATCCCGAAGCAATACGAATACCCGGTAGGCCTTCGTGAGTAGTAGGGTGACCTTGAAGACGAGAATCTATTTTTCTAAATGTGTTTAATTCTTCAACAGGAAAATAGCCAGAACGAGCCAAAACGCTGTAAAAAACTGGAGAAATGTGACCGTTAGACAAGAAGAATAAATCTTCGTCTTTTCCGTCCATATCAAAACCTTTTTTACGTTTCATTACTTCTTGGTATAAGGCTACAAAGAATTCAGCACACCCTAAAGAACCTCCTGGGTGACCAGAACTTACTCCGTGCACTTGCCTTACGATGTCTCTTCTTACCTGAGAGACAAAATCTTCTAATTGTTTTGTGTTTGGCATTTTGATTAAGTTAAAATTTGAAATTCAAAAATACCCATTTTAGGCAGGTATTACAATCAATAACCCATATATTACTAAGGTTTTAAGGAAATTTAAGAAGTTTTGAATTTTAAGTGTAAAAAATGCATTTATTATGGTCATTTTGTGCCAGACACTATCTCTTAAATAGTTTTATCTTTGCCGCTCTAAATTATACTATGCTATTTAATCTTGTTACAAAAGACGCTGCCAGTAAGGCACGTGCTGGAGCAATCACTACAGATCACGGAACTATTGAAACCCCCATTTTTATGCCAGTGGGTACTGTTGCCACTGTAAAAGGAGTGCATCAGCGGGAGCTAGAACAAGATATAAATCCAGATATTATCTTAGGAAACACTTATCATTTGTATCTGAGACCACAAACCGAAATCCTGGAAAAGGCTGGAGGGTTGCATAAGTTTATGAATTGGGATCGAAACATTCTTACTGATAGTGGAGGGTATCAGGTTTATTCTTTATCTGCAAATCGAAAAATCAAAGAGGAAGGGGTAAAGTTTAAATCACATATAGATGGCTCGTTTCATATGTTTACGCCAGAGCGGGTGATGGAAATTCAGCGGACTATAGGTGCAGATATCATTATGGCATTTGATGAATGTACACCTTATCCTTGTGACTATAATTACGCAAAAAGATCGATGCATATGACGCATCGCTGGTTAGACAGATGTATTAATCATCTTGCAAAAACACCAGTGAAATACGGATATGATCAGGCATTTTTCCCGATAGTTCAAGGAAGTACTTACAAAGACCTTAGAAAACAATCTGCAGAATACATCGCAAATTCAGGAGCGGTAGGTAACGCAATTGGTGGACTTTCAGTAGGTGAGCCCGCTGAAGAAATGTATGCAATGACAGAGATTGTTACCGAAATCCTACCGGAAGATAAACCGCGTTATTTAATGGGTGTGGGAACTCCTATCAATATATTAGAGAATATTGCGTTAGGTGTAGATATGTTTGATTGTGTGATGCCTACACGTAATGGTCGTAATGGAACTTTGTTTACCCAGCACGGAACCATAAATATTAAAAATAAGAAATGGGAAGACGACTTTTCTCCCTTAGATCCAGATGGTACAACTTGGGTTGATACGGCATATTCTAAAGCATATGTACGTCACTTATTTACTGTAAGCGAAGCCCTGGGCCGTCAAATAGGGACCTTGCACAATCTAGGCTTTTATATGTGGTTAGTGCGTGAAGCACGTAAACATATTATTGCTGGTGATTTTTATATCTGGAAAGAAAAAATGGTAAAACAAATGGATAAAAGACTCTAGATGAAAATTCTTGACTGGTACATTCTCAAGCGTTATCTAGGTACTTTTATTACTATGCTTGTGTTGTTTATCCCTATTGGGATAACCGTAAACCTTGCTGAGAAGATAGATAAAATGCTAGCTAACGAGGTGCCTTTTATAGAGGTGGCTATTTACTATCTTAATTTTACGATCTATTTTGCGAATCTTCTTTTTCCGTTATTTCTGTTTTTGTCGGTGATTTGGTTTACTTCAAAACTGGCAAACAATACAGAGGTTATCGCTTTTTTGAGTAGTGGCGTTTCTTTCTACCGTTTTTTAAGACCTTATATAATAGGAGCTTCTATTGTTTGTGTGGGAGCTTATATTTTAGGAACCTATTTAGCACCTAATGCCAGTAGAGGTTTCAATGAGTTTACCTATGAATACCTGAAGAATGGAAAAGCAGCTCGAGAAACCCGAAATGTGTACCGCCAGATTAATGATAATGACTATATCTATGTAAGCAGGTTTACACCTTCCAGTAAAATGGGGCAAAACTTTACACTAGAGCACTTTGAGGATAATACCTTAAAATATAAGATTCAGGCACGCAGTATTGTGTACAGACCGGAAGATACCCTTTACCGGCTCAATGGATATAAGAAACGCATTATAGGTAAAGAAGGAGATATTCTTATATCTGAATCTAAACTAGATACGTTGTTTTCTTTTGATCTAGAAGATTTAACTCCGTTAGAATATATTGCTGAAACGCTTACCACTCCACGATTGCGAGAATTTATTGCTAAGGAAAAGGCGAGAGGATCGTCAGCGATTAATAGATATGAAGTAACACTTTATAAGCGTTTCAGTTTACCGGTAAGTGCCTATATCCTAACGATTATTGCAGTAGCTGTTTCTTCTATGAAACGCCGCGGCGGAATGGGAATTAACCTGGCGTTAGGTATCTCACTTGCATTCATTTTTATCTTTTTTGATAAAGTCTTTGGTACAATTTCAGAACAATCAGACTTTTCCCCTATGGTAGCTGTATGGCTTCCTAATGTATTATTTGGAATTTTAGCCATATACTTACTCAACCGTGCGAAACGATAATCTCAAGAGTTACCTGCATCTACACTTCATAGTTTTTATATGGGGTTTTACAGCTGTTTTAGGAGCGCTTATAAGTATAGGTGCCACAGAACTCGTTTGGTATCGTATGCTTATAGCTTCGGCAGTTTTGTTTTTATATATAAAATTTAAAGGTATTTCGCTAAAAGCTAACCGAAAAACCCAACTGGGGCTAACTGTTGCAGGAATCATAATTGCACTGCATTGGCTAACCTTTTTTGGAGCGGTAAAAATATCAAATGTTTCTATTACGCTAGCAATGATGAGTACCGGTGCTTTTTTTACCAGTATTCTGGAACCTATTTTTTATAAACGGAAAGTAATCTGGTATGAGATTATTTTTGGTTTGCTGGTAATTTGCGGATTGTATTTAATCTTTGAGGTAGAGACTCGGTATACTGAAGGTATTATCGTTGCGCTTATTTCAGCTTTGCTTTCTGCTGTATTTACACTGATCAACGGTAAATATGCACAGAAACATAATCCTATTGTAATTTCATTTTATGAGCTGTTTACAGGAGCGCTGTTTATAACTTTATTCCTTGCGTTCACAGCACGGTTTGATGCAGAATTTTTTCAGCTGAAACAGTTAGATTGGTTGTATTTAGTTATTCTGGCTACAGTTTGTACTGCCTATGCATTTTTTGCTTCGGTAAAAGTGATGAAACATCTCACACCATACACTATAATGCTAACCACAAATATGGAACCTGTTTACGGAATCATCCTTGCATTTCTAATTTTAGGCGATGCTGAGCAGATGAATACAGGTTTTTATCTAGGAGCTATCTTGATTTTATGCACAGTAATTCTCAATGGAATTTTAAAAAATGCACGTAAAAGAAAGACAGACAGATCATTGAGAGTTGTAAAGACTATAGAATAAAATTTTTTATTGACCGGTTTAAAAACCGATAAGGGTTTGGGAGAAGCTTTTTAAAACCTTTATATTTGTCAGCTAACTAAAAATTTCCCCTATAATGGAATATTTAGAATTTGAACAACCTATTAAAGAGCTAGAAGAACAGCTCCAGAAATGCTCACTTATTGGTGAAGAGAGTGATGTAGATGTCACCAATACCTGCAAGCAGATCGAGAAAAAACTTAAAGAGACTAAGAAAGAGATTTATAAGAACTTAACGCCTTGGCAACGAGTTCAACTCTCGCGTCATCCTAATCGTCCCTATACTTTAGATTACATCAAAGCTTTGTGCGGCGACACCTTTCTTGAGCTTCATGGAGACCGCAATGTTAAAGATGACAAAGCGATGATAGGTGGTTTGGGGAAAATAGGCGATCAGAGTTTTATGCTCATCGGTCAGCAAAAAGGTTATAATACTAAGACCCGCCAATACCGCAATTTTGGTATGGCAAACCCAGAAGGCTATCGTAAAGCATTACGTTTGATGAAAAGCGCAGAGAAATTCGGTATTCCTGTAGTTTGTTTTATTGATACTCCGGGAGCATATCCCGGACTTGAAGCAGAAGAACGTGGGCAGGGAGAAGCTATCGCGCGTAACATTCTAGAAATGACGCGTCTTAAAGTGCCTATTACTGTAGTGATCATTGGCGAAGGAGCCAGTGGAGGAGCTTTAGGTATAGGTGTTGGTGATAAAGTGCTGATGTTAGAAAATACTTGGTATTCTGTGATTTCGCCAGAGTCTTGTTCTTCTATCTTATGGAGGAGCTGGGAGTTTAAAGAACAGGCGGCAGAAGCTTTAAAGCTAACAGCAAAAGATATGAAAAAACAGAAGATCATTGATGAGATCGTAAAAGAACCTTTAGGAGGTGCACATAGCGACCGCGAAGCGACCTTCTCTACAATAAAAGAAGAGATTTTGAAAGCGTATAATGAGTTTAAAAACTTATCACCAAAAGATTTGGTTGAAAAACGTATGGATAAATATTCTAATATGGGTGTGTTTAAAGGCTAATACACTTAAACATCACTTGCGACTAAATTCCGGAGTTTTGTGCTTCGGATTTTTTTATGGTTGTTAACAAGATTATTTAGTTATCAACAAGCTAATTGTTAACTTATGGTGAACAATGGCTACGTGGAAAAGTTGATTCTGCCTTAACAAATTTTTTACATTCGCTCTAATGGAAAATCTGAAAACTAAACCTAATTATATTAAACCCAACAAAGATGTCATCTCTTTGGAACGTGGTAAGTTGCCGCCTCAAGCTGTTGATTTAGAGCAAGTTGTTCTGGGGGCTATGATGATTGATAAGAAAGGCGTAGATGAAATTATAGATATTCTTAGCCCAGAAGTTTTTTATAAAGAAGCACATCAGCATATTTATGATGCTGTACGTGCGTTATTTGAAAATGGCGAGCCAATTGACTTATTAACTGTTTCTGAGCAATTGAAGCAAATGGCTAAACTCGACCAAGCTGGTGGAGATTATTACCTTATACAATTAACTCAAAAAGTGTCGTCTTCTGCACATATTGAGTATCACGCGCGTATCATACTTCAGAAATACATTCAGCGTAGTTTGATTAAGATTTCTAACGAAATCATCGAGGAAGCTTATGACGAGACAACAGATGTATTCGACCTGCTAGATAATGCTGAGAGTAAACTTTATGAGGTTACTCAAGGAAATATTAAAAGAAGTTCTGAAACTGCACAGAGTTTGGTAATTCAGGCTAAAAAGAAAATTGAAGAGATTTCTAATAAAGAAGGTCTTTCAGGTATTCCTTCCGGGTTTGACCGTCTTGATAAATTAACTTCCGGGTGGCAGGCCAGTGACTTAATTATTGTTGCGGCTCGTCCGGGTATGGGTAAGACAGCTCTTACACTTTCTATGGCGCGTAATATCGCTGTTGGACAAGGTATTCCGGTGGCTTTCTTTTCTTTGGAGATGGCTTCGGTACAGTTGATAACCCGTTTGATATCTTCAGAAACCGGACTTTCTTCAGAAAAATTACGTACCGGTAAATTGGAAAAGCATGAGTGGGAGCAACTCAATGTAAAAGTAAAAGGGCTTGAAAAAGCACCTTTATTTATTGATGATACTCCATCACTTTCCATCTTTGACTTACGTGCAAAAGCACGCCGACTGGCTTCTCAACACGGCATCAAAATGATTATTATTGACTACCTGCAGTTAATGACCGCAGGAGGCAGCCAAAAAGGAGGAAACCGGGAACAAGAGATCTCGATGATCTCGCGTAACCTCAAGGCGCTTGCAAAAGAGTTGATGGTGCCGGTGATTGCACTTTCTCAGTTATCGCGAGCGGTTGAAACGCGTGGGGGTAGTAAAAGACCGCTGCTTTCTGACCTTCGTGAATCTGGAGCGATTGAGCAGGATGCAGATATTGTGTCGTTTATCTACCGTCCTGAATATTATAAAATTGACGAGTGGGATGATGAAGAGCGTAGCCCTACAGATGGTCAGGCAGAATTTATTATTGCAAAACACCGTAACGGTGGTCTGGAAAATATACGATTGAAGTTCTTAGGACACTTAGGTAAGTTTGACAACTTGGATGACTTTAATACACCGTATCAATTTGAATCTGCGATGAATCAAAACGCAGCAGCTAATGATGATACGTTTACACCAGATACGTTCCCAACGCCAGATCAGGCATTTGGTAGTTCTATGAATGATGGTGGTTTTGACAGGAGCGGAGAAGATGAGGTTCCGTTTTAATTGATCTAAAATATATTTTGAATAAAAAGGAAGCTGATAAAGCTTCCTTTTTTATGGAATCTAAATTAAAAGTATACTAGGCATAATCTTTGAATCGTTGTAAATTGAACAGGATAAAAAAATAACTCTTGAGACTAAAAAGCTACACTTATTTTTCAAAAATTATACTAATAGCCTTCTTATGTTCTTTCAACGCTTCAGCATTTGCATCTTATGTTTTAATACCTATGGATGCAGAAAGTCAAAAGGAACATCTAAAAGCATACGGAATAACCTACTGGACGCTTGCTAAGCAAGAAAAAGTAAAGTGGTTGCTCAATTACCGAGGGGGATCGTTTCTTTTACCAGATACCGAAGCTTTACGGAGAGAGTGCCAGATACGGGGTGTTTCTTTTGAAGTTTTAAGCGATGCAAAAACAGAAAATATTTTAAAAGAGATTGAGAGTCCGTCGCAAAATATGGAGGCGGTTGTACTTGAGAAAGCTCCTAAAATTGCGGTTTATACTCCAGAGGGGTCAGTGCCGTGGGATGATGCAGTTACAATGGTTTTAGAATATGCAGAAATTCCTTATGAAAAGATTTACGACCGTGAGGTGTTAGCAGATGAGTTGGTTTTATACGACTGGCTGCATTTGCATCATGAGGATTTTACAGGTCAATATGGTAAATTTTACGGGCGTTATCGTGCCGCACCCTGGTATATTCAGGAGAAAAAAGACGCTGAAGCTTTAGCAAAAGCTTTGGGTTATGATAAAGTTTCGCAAGAGAAGCTTGCGGTAGCAACTAAAATAAGTGATTATGTCATAGGAGGCGGATTTATGTTTGCGATGTGTAGCGCCACAGACAGCTTTGATATTGCACTGTCTGCCGCAGGTGTAGATATTTGTGAGCCTATGTTTGATGGAGACGCTTCAGAGGCAAATTATCAGGCAAAAATAGATTTTAGCAGTACGTTTGCTTTTAGAGATTTTGATCTTGAGAAAAACCCGCAGCGGTATGAATTTTCAAATATAGATACCACGCCGTTTAGAAGAGTTAATAACGACGCAGATTATTTCAGCTTAAAAAGCTTTTCTGCTAAGTGGGATCCTGTGCCTACTATGTTGTGTCAAAATCATACGGCATTGGTTAAAGGCTTTATGGGGCAAACTACCGCCTACAATTCTGAAGTTTTAAAACCTACTGTTTTGGTTTTAGGTGAAAATAAGTCAAATGGCGAGGCACGTTACATTCATGGTGTAAAAGGCAAAGGCTTTTTTACCTTTTATGGAGGTCACGATCCTGAAGATTATCAGCATTTAGTGGGGGATCCCAAAACCGAGTTGAAACTGCATCCTACCAGTCCGGGATATCGTCTTATTTTAAACAATATTTTGTTTCCCGCAGCTAAAAAGAAAAAGCAAAAAACCTGATGATCCGCGTTTTGTCTTTGTTGATTTGCGCTACACTTTTACTAGGTGTTCAGAAAAAATCTTATCGTTTTCCCTGGCAGGAAAATAAAATGCTGCAATGGTCAGATTTTAGAGGAAGGCCAGACCGTTCAACCAGCTATACCGCTACTGCTAATACCGGTATCAGTCACAGATACACGATAAGTAAAGGTTATTTAGTAAAAGAGAAATCGATTATTCAAGCAAATTTTTATCCCAAACTTTCTTGGTATAAGCCTAACCTGATCGATGAGCATACGCTAGCTCACGAGCAGACTCACTTTGATATTTCTGAAGTTCACGCCCGGATGTTGCGTAAAGCGATAGCCGAGTTTAAATTTTCGAAGAATTCACAGAAAGAAGTAGATGCAATTTACAAACCTATAGAACGCTCCCGAAGAGCAATGCAGACTCAGTTTGATATTGAAACGGAACACTCTCAAAATATAGAAGCAGAAGCACAATGGGAACGTAAAGTGCAAAATCTATTGTACATATACAGACGATGGTCGCACTAACGTCTTAAATTTCCTTTTAGTCTAATCTTCGCGTTAATCTTCTGTTAGAAATTCGTTTTAAAAAGCCTCTGTCAATTAACTTTAAGAAAAAAACATGATACGAGAAGGAAGCGAAGTTAAATGGAAATGGGGAAACGGTACTGCAACCGGAAAGGTTATAGAGAGTTTTTCTAAAGAAATCACCCGTACGATAGCCGGTAGCAAAATTACCCGCAAAGGAGAAGAAGGGAATAAAGCACTTGTCATTGAGCAAGAAGACGGTTCTAAAATTCTCAAATTAGAAAGCGAAGTTGAAAAGGTATAGCCAATGGCAGAGTTTATTAAATTATATGACGAGAACCCTAACGAGCGAGATATAAAACGCATTGTAGAGGTTTTAAAAAATGATGGGGTAATTATTTATCCTACTGATACCGTTTACGGTTTAGGTTGCGACATCACCAGCAACAGGGCTTTAGAGCGGGTAGCTCAGTTAAGGGGAATCAAATTGGCAAAAGCTAACTTTTCATTTGTATGCGAAGATCTTAGTAATTTATCTGATTACACCCGTCAGATTGATACGCCTACTTTTAAGCTGTTGAAACGTGCCTTGCCTGGTCCTTATACTTTTATACTGCAAGGCAATAATAACTTACCCACAGTGTTTAAAAAGAAGAAAACGGTAGGAATTCGTGTGCCTGATAATACTATTGCGCGAGCAATAGTAAGACATCTGGGAAACCCTATAATTTCAACTTCGATTTATGACGAGGATGATGTGATAGAATACACCACAGATCCCGAACTTATTTTAGAAAAATGGGATAAGCTTGTAGATGTTGTGGTTGATGGTGGGTATGGAGGTAATATTCCTTCAACTGTTATTGATTTAACCAGTGGGGAAGCAGTGCTAATTAGAGAAGGAAAAGGTGATTTGACAATTTAAACAGCCAATTCTAAAAATAGAATACATGAAAAAACCCGGTCGCAAGACCGGGTTTTAATATTTTAAAACTAAATCTAATTAGTTTTTAGGCATTCCGTCTTCAATCATTTTGTAGAACTGGTCTAACTTAGGAAGAACTACGATGCGTGTTCTACGGTTGCGAGCACGACCTTCTGCAGTATCATTGCTAGCTAAAGGCACGTAGTAACTTCTACCTGCTGCTACCATACGCTCTGGTGGTACACCAAATTCTTCTTGCAAAATACGTACTACTGAAGTTGCACGCTTCACACTTAAATCCCAGTTATCTTCAATTACTGAAGTACTAATAGGTTTGCTGTCTGTATGACCTTCAACCATAAACTCGATTTCAGGCTTATTTTTTACAACAGTAGCAACTTTACCTAAAACTTCTTTAGCACGGTTAGTTACATCCCAACGACCACTGTTAAATAATAACTTGTCTGATATAGATACATAAACCACACCTTTTTCAACATTAATTTCAATATCATCGTCATTAAGATTTCCTATAGCACCTTTAAGGCTGGTAACCAATGCAAGAGTTACCGAATCTTTTTTGTTTATAGCATCACGGAAAGTTTTGATCTGAAGATCTTTTTCTTTCATCTGCTCCAAAGACTTCTCTAAGTTTTCTGCACCTTTAGCAGAAAGAGTAGTAAGATTTCCCTGTGTATTTATAAGACTGTTGTTTGTATTTCTAAGGTCTGTGATCTGCTCCTTCATCGTTTCACTTTGTGCTAAACAAGCATTTAGTTTTACGGTAGCTGAATTAAGCATATCCTGGGTTTCTTTTTGTTTAGCCTCTAATGCCGCATATTTTTTCTGAGACACACAAGAGGAAAGAAGTATCAAGGCTGAAGCCGATACAATCATTAATTTTCTCATAATTATAGTTGTTATCTTTAATTTTTAGTAACGTCAAATGTATTAAAATTAGTGCCTAAAAGCTCAAACTTAACAATACTTTAAAATTTGTTAAAATAGGTCGTTGTAATACTTTTTATGACGGATAAAGTACTTGTATACAATAGAGTTTATGGCAGTATAGTTCTTTGTTCCCGCAGTTTGCTTCCTGTTTTTAAGTAGTTTAGGAATCAGCGAATAAAAATTAAAATGTGCTCTAAGAATTGCAAGAAAATGTTTTGGTTTTCCTTCTGCTAAAAACTTTAGTGCAGCAATACCGTCTAAGCAAAGTCTTGCAAATAAAATTAAATAGACTTGAGCTCCTGAAATATTCTTGAGCAAAAGCATCAGATTATTTCTGAAATTCAAAAAGGTTTTCTGCGGATTCATCTGTTCCAGAGTAGCTCCACCCAAATGATAAACCTCACTCGTTCCTATAGATTTTATACTATAACCCAGATTTTGAATACGCCAGCATAAATCTATTTCTTCCTGATGTGCAAAAAAGAGTTCGTCTAAACCACCGGCTTGCCAAAAGACTTCTTTGCGCACTGCTAAACAAGCGCCACTAGCCCAGAAAACAGCTTTTATATCATTGTACTGACCAATGTCTTCTTCACAAGTTTCAAAAATACGCCCTCTACAAAATGGATATCCTAAAGCATCTAAATAGCCACCAGCAGCACCGGCATATTCAAAATGCGTTTTCTTTTTGAGGTCTTTGATCTTGGGTTGTGCAGCGCCCAGTCTTTTGTCTGTTGAAAATAAAGCAATAATAGGTTGTAACCAACCCGGGGTAGTTTCTATATCACTATTCATTAAAATGAAAAGTTCTTCATCAAGACCTTCTAGTGCATCATTATACCCTTTAGCATAACCTCCATTTTTAGTATTTTGAATAATCTGAACTTGAGGAAAATTTTGGTTTACAAAGCTTACAGAATCATCAGTTGAAGCATTATCGGCAACATAAATAGTAGCCAGTGCTTCACTATGAGTAATCACAGTTTGTAAAAAGCGTTCAAGTAACTTTTTACCATTCCAGTTGAGTATGACAATTGCAGTTTTCAAAGTCAGGTGTTATGGAGTATAAACAGGAAAGTCCGGTAAAAAGATATACTTTTTAGCTTCATAATCCATTTGGCAATAATAATGGTTTAATCCGTTTGTCACCATCAGATAGTCGGCTTTTAAAGCCAGGTTGTACCGGGCTATCTGGTCAAAGGTTTCTTGATTTATCTTAATTTTTGGCGCTTTGCATTCTACAATGAGCTGAATGTTTCCATTAGGTTTAAAAACTACCACGTCGTAACGTTTAGAAACCTGATTAAGTTTTAATTCTTTTTCAACATTTACAAGTGAAATGGGGTAGCGATACGTATTTAAAATATGAGCGACGGTGTGTTGACGCACCCATTCTTCGGGCGTTAGCCTCACGAATTTTTTGCGGATCTCATCAAATATAAGCGGTTTATTTTCGCTACTTTTGAGCCTGAAGGGATATTGAGGAAAGTTTAATTCTTGCATCGATTCAAAGGTAATCAACCTATAGAATTTAAGCACTCAACAAGATTTAAATCTTCGGGCCAATTCTTCTATTTTTCCTTCAGACAATAGAAAATTTCAACTCAGACTTTGTGGAAGAGGTTACACGTATTGTAAAAGATATCAAAAATAAAAATCTGAAACCCATCTATTTTTTGATGGGCGAAGAGCCGTATTATATCGATCAATTAGCAGATTTTATCGCAGATAATGTGCTTACCGAAGAAGAACGCGGTTTTAATCAGATGGTGTTGTACGGTCGTGATGTGAGCTTAGATGATGTGGTATCGCAAGCTAAGCGCTTCCCAATGATGGCAGAGCGACAGGTTGTTATTGTTAAAGAAGCTCAAGATCTTTCTCGAGCTATTTTAGCACAGTCTGATAAGAATAAAAATACTTTAGAGGCTTATGCAGAAAACCCACAGCCTACCACAGTTTTGGTTTTTTGTTATAAATATAAAAAGCTTGACAAACGAAAGAAGGTTTATAAAGCCATCTCAAAAAGCGGACTCATATTTGAAAGTAAAAAGCTTTACGAGAATCAAGTTGGGGATTGGATTCGCCGGGTGATGACAGGTAAAGGCTATACGGTTGAACCGAAAGCGGCTCATATGCTTGTTGAATTTTTAGGTACAGATTTGTCTAAAATTAATAACGAACTTGAAAAGTTGCGTTTGATACTTCCGGAAGGAAGCACAATCAGTCCGCTTGCGGTAGAGCAAAATATCGGGATTAGCAAAGACTTCAATAATTTTGAGTTGCAGCGAGCCATTGGCGATAAAGATGTTGTAAAAGCGCATCGTATCATCAATTACTTTGCACAAAACCCAAAGGATAACCCGATGGTTGTAACTGTTGCTTTACTGTTTAGTTTCTTCCAGAATTTATTGATTTATCACGGGTTGCCCAGCAAAGACAAGTCTTCGGTGGCAAAAGCGCTGAAGGTTAATCCGTATTTTGTGGGGCAATATGTAGATGCAGCTCGCAATTACCCGATGAAAAAAGTAAGTCACGTAGTGAATTTACTGCGTACAGCAGATGTTAAAAGCAAAGGGGTTGGAGCCTATAATATTCCACAAGGAGATTTACTTAAAGAGTTACTTGTGCAAATTATGGCGTAGCTAATTCCTTAAACCTCATTTACAAACGCAACACTATGAGTCGCTACTACTGCGGCAGTTTCAGTACGTAGTCTACTTTCTCCCAGCATTACAGGTGCAAAACCAGCTTGAATAGCTGTTTCAATTTCTGAAGTCGAAAAATCACCTTCAGGGCCTATAAGAATGAGAGTGTTTTGTTTGGGATGAAGTTTCTGTTTGAGTGAAAACCGATTGGTCTCTTCGCAATGTGCAATAAAGCGGTCTCCATTAAATGCAGCCTGGCTCTCTATAAATTCTGAAAAAGTAACTACAGGATTTAGTTTTGGTATAAAGGCTTTTAATGATTGCTTCATCGCACTCAGCAAAATACGCTCATAGCGTTCTTCTTTAATCACTTTCCGTTCACTGTGGTCACAAATAATAGGAGAGATCTCAGAAATGCCTATTTCAGTAGCTTTCTCTAAAAACCATTCAAAACGATCGTTGAGTTTGGTGGGGGCAACAGCAAGATGTAAATGATACGGCAACGGTTTTTCAGTTGTAACTTCAAGGATCTTAACTGTACATTTTGATGGACTTGCAGCACTAATTTCGGCCTTAAAAAAATTACCGTTTCCATTAGTAATATTTAATACATCTCCGATACGTTTCCGTAACACTTTTACAATATGCTTACTCTCGTCTTTGGGGAAAGTAGCTTCTACTGCATCTGCAGTAATATCCGGACTGTAAAATAATTGCATACTTATAGTTTTAAACGAGATTGAGCCATTACCTGCGTGTTTGCGTACTCTGTTGCTTCAAGCTCATTTTGGGTGTATTTTAGATAACCCACAATACCTATCATCGCAGCATTATCTGTTGTGTATTCAAATTTTGGAACAAATGTTTTCCAGCCGTATTTACCTTCGGCATCTTTTAAAGCTTTACGAATACCGCTGTTTGCAGAAACACCACCGCCAATAGCAACCTGAGTGATTCCCGTTTGTTTAACGGCTTTTTTTAGCTTATCCATCAGGATATTTACAATAGTATATTGAATAGAGGCGCAAATGTCGTTGCGATTCTTTTCAACAAAATCTGGGTCTGCAGCAATTTCTCTTTGGTAGAAATATAGAACCGCAGTTTTTAATCCGCTAAAACTAAAATCGAGATCGCCTACTTTAGGCTTGGTGAATTTATAAGCTTTAGGGTTTCCTAATTGCGCATATTTATCAATTAAAGGTCCGCCGGGATAAGGTAATCCTAATATTTTTGCACTTTTATCAAAAGCTTCACCCACGGCATCATCAAGTGTTTGACCTAAAACTGTCATCTCAAAATAGCTGTCTACGCGTACAATTTGCGTATGACCGCCAGAGATCGTCATCGCCAGAAATGGAAATTGTGGTTTGTCAAAACCCTCTTCGTCAATAAAATGAGCCAGAATATGCGCTTGCATATGATTAACATCAATCAACGGAATGTTGAGTCCCATTGCCAAAGATTTTGCAAAAGATGTACCTACGAGAAGTGAACCCATAAGTCCCGGTCCACTGGTAAAAGCTACTGCGTTAAGCTGTTCTTTTTTTACATTTGCCTTGCGCAAAGCCTCGTGTACAACAGGAACAATATTTTGCTGATGTGCGCGAGAAGCCAGCTCCGGCACAACGCCACCATATTGCTCATGTACCGCCTGACCGGCAACAACATTTGCAAGGGTTTTGTCGTTGTAGAGCACAGCTGCCGCTGTATCGTCACAAGAAGATTCTATAGCAAGTATATAGGTGTTATTTTTTGACATTATGGCGCTAGGTATAGGGAATGTTAATGTACTTTTACTCGATAAAAGCTAAGTTACTTCCGTAGTAGTTAGTAGAGTTTATATCAGTATTAGATTTTGTGACTCTAGGTGTTTGTTAATCAATTTTATAATACGCTGTTGCTTTATTTGCATAATTAAAGCGTGTAGCAAAGTTAAAACTTAAAAACGTATCAGAAAATTAAGAAAAATAGTTACGCGAGTCCTGTTCATTCTAATAGGTGTTTTTGCGTTGCTATTAATCATATTTTCTATACCTGCTGTGCAAACTACGATTGCAGATAAAGTTACCCGTTCTATTAACGAGACTTACGGGACTTCAATCTCTATTAAGCGAATCAGTCTAAAATATAACGGTAATGCTTTGATTAAGCAGGTTTATATAAAAGATCATCATCAGGATACGCTTATTTATTCAAAAGAAGTAGAAACCAGTTTGCTAAGTATTCGGGCTTTAATCAATAACCAGATGAATCTGGGATATGTGCATTTAAATGGTGCAAAGCTCTTTGTTAAAAAATATGCAGGTGAGGAGAATGATAACTTGTATGTGTTTTCTCAGAAATTCAATACCGGTAAATCCCCGGGTACTCCATTTAAGCTTTCTTCTTCTGAAGTAGAGTTAAGCAATATGCATTTTAGATTTACAGATGAGGACTTAGACAGTCCGGTTGTTGTAGATTATAAAAACTTGCATTTACTAGCTGAGGATTTTAAACTAAACGATGTAGAGATAACGGCTCAGATCAATGATTTGCAGTTTGATGCAGATCGTGGCTATAATTTAAGAGGTCTTAAAACAGATTTTAAATACAATCCAGAAGAGATAGTTTTAAATGATATGGAGCTCTCTACAGAGCATTCGGTGATTCGCGGAAATGCTTATCTGGATACAAAAGATGATGCCTTTCAAGATTTTAATAATAGAGTAACTTTTAATATTGATTTTGCGCAAAGCGAAATATCCACAACAGATTTACAAGCTTTCTATTCAGAATTTGGAGCAGATCATAAACTATTGCTTTCCGGAAAAATGCTGGGAACTCTCAACGATTTTACGGTGACTGATTTTGATCTGGCAGGTTTTAATAACAGCCGTATTGTAGGAAATGTGCGTTTCCGTCGCTTATTGGGTGATGATAATACCTTTACTATAGAAGGAGATTACAGACAATTAAAAACCAACTATCTAGACCTAACAGCACTTTTGCCCAATATTTTAGGAACTAACCTCCCTGAAGAATTGGTGCGTTTAGGAACTGTTGATTTAAACGGAATTGTAAATGTTACCGAAAATACGGTTTACACAAAAAGTCTTATTCAGACCGATCTGGGATTTCTGGAAGCCGATATAGACCTGCAGAATACTCAGAATATGTCACAGGCTTCTTATGTAGGTATGCTACAGGCTAAAGAATTTAATATGGGGAGGCTTTTAAAAGTTCCGGAACTGGGTACTATGACTTTTAATATGCGAGTGAATGGATCTGGAGTTAAAGCCGAAACCTTAGATACACGCTTAGAAGGAATCATAAGTAATGTTACTTATCAAGGATACACCTATAAAGGAATTACCGTTTCCGGAAATTTAAAGAATCCCATTTTTGACGGAAAACTAAGTGTTAGAGATCCTAATGCAGATTTTACTTTTGATGGTTTGGTAGATGTGTCAGAAGAGATACATAACTATGATTTTACCGCAGAAATCAATCAAATAGATTTGGGTAAACTCCATTTTCTTAAAGATTCTTCTGCTGTATTAAAAGGTAAGGTGGTCATGGATATGCGCGGTACAAACATAGATGATACCGGCGGAGTTATTGCATTTTCAAATGCAAGTTTTGAAAATGCAAATGACTTATATGAGTTTCAGGATTTTGTGATTACTTCTGGTTTTAGACGCGGAATCCGTACAATAACTATGAATTCGCCTGATATTATTTCAGGACAGATTTCAGGAGTTTTTAAATTAGGAGATGTAAGAGCCTTGTTTCAGAATGCTGTAGGTAGCTTGTATACAAACTATGAACCCGAAACGATCACTGAAAATCAATTCATGGATTTTGATATTCAGATCTACAGCAAGATTGTAGAAGTTTTGGTACCTGATGTTGAATTAGAACCCGATACTTATTTGAGAGGCAGTGTGGTTTCAGATGATTCTGATTTTAAATTAACCTTCAGGTCTCCTAGAATTAAAGCTTATGGTGTTCTGGCAGAAGCTATAAATGTGCGAGTAGACAATAAGAATCCGCTTTTTAATGCATACGTAGAAGCAGATAGTATAGGTAGTGGTATATATGGTGTAAGCGATTTTAATCTCATTAATGTTACATTAAAAGACACGCTGTTTGTTCGTTCAGAGTTTAAAGGAGGGCCTGCAAAGCAAGATGTTTTTGATTTGAGTTTTTATCATACCATTAATGAGGAGAATAACTCTGTAATAGGATTTAAGAAAAGTAGCCTGAAGTTTAAAAATAACTTGTGGTGGTTGAATGAAGATGATAACAAAAATAACAAGGTTGTTTTTGATAATAATTTTCTGGATTGGGATATAAAAGAATTGATCTTATCTCATGATAAAGAACGTATTTCGCTTGAGGGAGTTGTAAGAGATAGTACGTTTAAAGATATTAAAACCAATTTCGAAAGCGTCCGTTTGTCGCATATTATGCCGTATGTAGACAGCTTAGATATGCGTGGTCTGGTAAATGGTAATCTAGATATTTTGCAGAAAGAGGGTGTTTACTTACCTAACAGTACTGTTAATATTTCAAATTTTACGGTTAATGATATTTTGATGGGAGATCTCGACCTCTCCGTTTCGGGGAATGAAAGTCTCACAAGTTATGATATCAATACCCGCCTGATTAATGAAGATGTCGAGGTTTTAACTGCACTGGGGAGTATTAATGTGAATAAAGCAACACCGGCAATAGATCTGGATGTTCAGATGCGAAAATTGAATTTAAAAGCATTTAGTCCTTTAGGAGGTGAAGTGATTTCTTCGATACGGGGCTTGGCTAGCGGAAGAGCTTCAGTGACGGGAGATTACAGGAATCCAGATATTGATGGTGAAATTCTATTACGAGAAGCTGGTTTGGAGATTCCTTATTTGAATACAGATTATGATTTTAAAGGTACGGCGAGAATCAGTCTTAGTGATCAGGATTTTAGATTTGGTTCTGTATCACTTGCAGATACCAAATACAAAACGACAGGAACACTTTCGGGGACCATAAGTCATCAGTTTTTTAGAGATTGGGAGCTTGATCTTGATGTAAATACAGATCGGCTTTTAGTTTTAGATACAGAGCCAGATGATTTTGCGCTATATTATGGTACAGCTTTTATTAGCGGAAGTGCTCAGTTACAAGGGCCTACAGACGAGCTTGTTATTGATGTTGAAGCCACAACTGAAGAAGGCACCGTATTTAAAATTCCTTTAAGTGATACTGAGTCGTTTGGAGATAATAGTAAAATTTATTTCTTAAGTCCGAAAGAAAAAGCAGCACGTTTAAAGGGTGAAGAAGTTGTTATTGAAGAGATCAAAGGGCTCGAGCTCAATTTTGATCTGGAAGTTACTCGTGATGCTGAAGTAGAAATCGTAGTTGATGAAGTGAACGGAAGTACACTTAAAGGAAGAGGTGCAGGTTTCTTGCTGATACAGATTAACACAAACGGTAAGTTTAATATGTTTGGTGACTTTACACCCTATCAAGGTTCTTACAATTTTAGGTATAGTGGAGTTGTTCAAAAACAATTTGATATCCTTCCGGAAGGAAAAATAAGTTGGGATGGTAATCCTGCCGAAGCCTTGCTCGATATTAGCGCAGTTTATAAAACACAGGCAAATCCTTCTATATTATTAGATAATCCATCTATTAACCGTAAAATACCGGTAAGTGTCATCATCAATCTTGACGGAGAGCTGGTTCAACCAGAGATAACTTTTGATTTTGAATTCCCCAATACGAGTTCCATTGTGACTTCTGAGTTGGCTTATCGTTTAGATAACCGTGCGACACGAGAACTTCAGGCGTTCTCGCTCGTGACTCAGGGATCTTTCTTTAGCCAAAATGGGATTGACGCTCAATCTGCCGCTTATGGTAACCTAATTGAGACCGCTTCAGGAATTTTTAATGATTTACTTTCTGATAAGGATGGGAAATTTAATGTAGGTCTTGACTATGTTCAGGCAGATAATCGTCCGGATTTACAGACTTCAGGTCGTTTTGGCTTTACGCTTTCGACCCAGATATCTCAAAAAGTGATCATTAATGGTAAAGTGGGAGTGCCGGTAGGAGGGATCAGTGAGCAAGCCGTTGTGGGTGATGTAGAGGTAAATTTCTTACTCAATGAAGATGGAAGTCTGCGCGCGACTATTTTTAACCGTCAGACAGATATTCAATTCGTAGCCCGAAACAATGAGGGGTATACTCAGGGAGCTGGTTTGTCATACTCGGTAGATTTTAATACATTCAAAGAGCTTATTCAGAAAATCTTCAAAGGAAAAGCTCGCGAGGTTGAAGAAGAAATAAAAGTCATTCAGCCAGATTCAGAAATTCCATACAACGGTTTAGAGCAGTAATACAATTTCTATATTCCTTTGAGAATATGATATTTTGAGGTTAATTAAATTTTTAATCTCATAAAAAGGGGGTATATAGATTATAAATCCCCCAATTTTATCCTTTTTAAAAAAATAGTTGTTAACGATAACGATTGAAATTGCGAATGCCGCCAAATTCATCAAGTTTGGCTTAGGAAAATGCAATTCAATTGCTATTTTTACTTCTCATTCAACAGTAAATGACACAAAAAATTAGAAAAATCGGAGTTTTGACTTCCGGAGGTGATTCCCCGGGAATGAATGCAGCAGTTCGTTCAGTAGTTCGTACATGTGCATTTCACAAAATTGAATGCGTAGGTGTTTACAGAGGATATGAAGGGTTGATTGATGGGGATTTTGAACCGATGGATGCGCGTAGTGTAAGAGATATAATTAATAGAGGAGGGACGATGCTTAAATCTGCTCGTTCTGATCGCTTTAGAACCACGGAAGGCCGAAAAATTGCCTTTGATAATCTAAAGGAAAATAAGATTGACGGTCTTGTTGTGATAGGTGGAGACGGTACATTTACCGGTGGACTTGTTTTCAATCAAGAATACGGCTTTCCGGTGATTGGGATTCCAGGTACAATTGATAACGACATAAGTGGTACTGATAAAACCTTAGGTTACGACACAGCGTTAAATACAGCGGTAGAAGCGATTGATAAGATACGTGATACGGCAAGTTCTCATAATCGCTTGTTTTTCGTTGAGGTTATGGGTCGTGATGTGGGGCACATCGCCTTGAATGCAGGAGTAGGTGCAGGAGCCGAAGAAATATTGATCCCTGAAGAGAATTTAGGCCTAGATCGATTATTAGAATCTTTGCTACGCAGTAAAGCCAGTGGTAAAACTTCAAGTATTGTTGTGGTCGCAGAAGGTGATAAGACTGGTAAAAATGTGTTTGAACTAAAAGATTATGTAGATGAAAACCTTGAAGGTTATGACGTCCGAGTGGCTGTTTTAGGTCATATGCAACGCGGTGGCTCTCCTAGCTGTTACGATCGTGTTCTCGCAAGTAGAATGGGGGTGAAAGCTGTAGAATCTCTTCTTGAAGGAGAAAGCAATTATATGGTAGGGATTCAGCATGAAAAAATGAAACTCTATCCGCTTGAGAAAGCAATTAAAGGAAAAACACATATTAATAAAGAACTTGTTCGTGTGTCTGAAATAATGACCACATAATTAGTAATAGAAATCAAATAGTAAATAAGATGGGAAATTTAAAATTAGGTATTAATGGTTTTGGCCGTATTGGTCGTATCGTTTTTAGAGCAACTGTAAAACGTGATAACGTAGATGTTGTGGCGATTAATGACCTACTCGATGTAGAACACTTAGCATACCTTTTAAAATACGATTCAGTACACGGTAATTTTGACGGAACTGTTGAAGTAAAAGACGGTAATCTTGTTGTAGATGGTAAAACTGTACGTATTACTGCTGAGCGTGACCCTAAAAACCTTAAGTGGGATGAAGTAGGAGCTGATGTTGTAGCAGAGTGTACAGGTATTTTTACTTCTATGGAAACTGCAGATTACCACATCCAAGCTGGTGCTAAGAAAGTAGTTATTTCTGCTCCTTCTAAAGATGTACCTATGTTTGTTATGGGTGTTAATCATAAAGATGTAAAAGCAAGTGATAAGATCGTTTCTAATGCTTCTTGTACTACAAACTGTCTTGCTCCATTAGCAAAAGTTCTTAATGATGCTTACGGCATCGAAGAAGCTTTAATGACAACTGTACACGCAACTACTGCTACTCAAATGACAGTAGATGGTCCTTCTAAGAAAGACTGGAGAGGTGGTCGTTCTGCAATGGCAAATATTATACCTGCAAGTACTGGTGCTGCTGTAGCAGTAACTAAAGTAATTCCTGAATTGAAAGGAAAATTAACAGGTATGGCTTTCCGTGTTCCTACTACAGATGTATCAGTAGTAGATTTAACCGTGAAGCTTTCTAAAGATACAAGCTACGAAGATATCAAGAAGACTTTTAAAGCAGCTTCTGAAGGGGAGATGGCTGGAGTTCTTGGTTATACTGAAGAAGCAGTTGTATCTCAAGATTTTGTAGGTGATGCACGCACCAGTATTTTTGATGCAGGTGCTGGTATTGAGTTGAATTCTAAATTCTTCAAGATCGTATCTTGGTATGATAATGAGTTTGGATATTCTAATAAATTAGTAGACTTAGCAGAATACGTTAACGCTCTATAATCGCTTTAATTGAATACATGCCCTTGGACTCAATAGTTTAAGGGCTTTTTTAAACTCTTATGACACATGATATTATTAGTAGATAGCGGGTCGACAAAGACAGATTGGATCGCATTAAATGCTGAAGGCGCAGAGATTTTTCAAACGCAAACTTTTGGATTAAATCCACAGGTTTTGTCTGCAGAGATCTTAACAGAACGTATCATTAACAATTACGAGCTGTATAAACATCGTCATGATGTGACACACGTGCACTTTTATGGTGCAGGATGCGGGACTCACAAGCCCAAAGAATTAATCAAGGGTGTTTTTGAAGACTTTTTTGATAAAGCTCAGGAAATTAATATCAAAGAAGATACATATGCTGCGCTTTATGCTACTACTAAGAGAAACGAGGCAGGAATTGTTTGTATTATAGGTACAGGTTCTAACTGCAGTTTATATGATGGTGAGAATATAGAGCAAAAAGTTACCTCATTAGGTTACATCCTTATGGATGATGGTAGTGGTAATTATTTTGGGCGTCAGCTTTTACGTGATTTTCATTTTAATAAAATACCTAAGGAACTGGCTTACGAATTTGCTAAACAGTTTGATCTTACAGCAGAGAGTATAAAAAACCATTTATACAAAATGCCTAACCCAAACACGTATTTAGCACAATTCGCTCGTTTTATAATAACAAATAAAGACCATGATTACTGTAAAAAGTTAATCAGAAAAGGTTTTAAACTGTTTATTGAGCACCAGATTCTTCAGTTTGATAATGCTAAAGAAATTCCGGTTCATTTTGTAGGTTCGATATCATTTTATCTACAAGATGAGTTGAAATCACTTTTAAGTGAGTATGACTTGGAAATAGGTAAAGTTTTAAAAAGACCTATTGAAGGCCTTGTAGCATATCACAAAAACTACATGATGGTATAGTGATAACCAAAAAGCTTTAAATAAAAAAACCTGAAAGAATAATTCTTTCAGGTTTTTTTATTTAATAAAGGTTTTATCTACTTAATAGCAATCATAGAAATCTCTACATTTACAAACTTCGGAAGATTTGCAACTTCTACAGTTTCACGTGCAGGAGCAGTTTGCTCGTCAAAATAAGTACCATAAACTTCGTTTACAGCAGCAAAACTATTCATATCGCTTAAAAAAATTGAACTCTTAACTACGTTTTCAAATGTAAGTCCGGCTTCGGTGAGAATGGCTTTTAGGTTTTGCATTACCATTTTAGTTTCTGCAGCAATATCACCACTTACTAATTCTCCGGTTTCCGGATTGAGTGGAATTTGACCACTAACATAAAGAGTTCCGCCAGCAAAAACAGCTTGGTTGTATGGGCCTATTGGTGCTGGGGCGTTTGAAGTGCTGATTATTTTTTTCATAATGTAAAAGGTTTTCAGGTTAGTTTAAAGACGTTGATCTGGCGTGCGGCGTTGCTCGTATTTTAAATCGCTCAAGACGCTAGATTTAATACCTATAAAGAAATTCCACGATGCATAGGTTCCAAAAGGAGTCCAGGCAAAAGTCATATTGAAACTCTCTAGATCTCTAGCAAATCTTAATTGTGTAGGTGTGAATTTTCCTGTAGTAAGATCTATACCGGAAGAAGCTCCAACAAACCATTTTTCGCCCAACTCAACATCTCCACTAAAGTTTATCGCATGAGAAGTAATCAGATCTTGGCGTGCCGCATTTCCATAATTCACGTTATAATTTACCCGTAAATTCCACGGGATGGTGTAATTGTATAATTTTTGTTTTTCATCAGGATCTTCTTCTGCACCTTCGGTATCATTAAATTTATTCTGAAGCTGTCTGCTGTCTTCACCTAACAAATTATCCCGCCTACCACCATTTCGGGAAGTTTGAGTGTTTTCATCCTCCAGGTCGTCATTTTCTTTACCAAAGCTTTTGCTGCTGAACGAATATCCAAAGTTTGCACTAGCATTGGTAAGTCTAAAAAGGCTTCCGCCATTGGCGATATTGAGTTTGTCAATACGTTTGTTGTTGTTGTTTAACGCGTAAGGATCAAGTGTCATATTGAAGTTGACGCTCAATTTACTCTGAATAATGGGGATTGTTCCTCTCACAGAAACCGGACTCAATCTTAAACTATCTGCCAAGAAATTATAGTTTGTTGATATAGCCAGATTACTAATAAGATCTATTTTTTTTGGCTCAATGGCGGTACTATCTTTATCACGCACTTTAGCTTCAAGCGTGTTATTTACGCTAAAACTGATACCACTAGAACTAAAGTTACTAGGTGCCCCATAAAAACCACCTTCAAATCGAGAATAGGTAACCTCACGCGTTAAATCGCCATTAGGGTCGTCCAATTCAGGAGCAAGATACGTCTCGTAATATTGATCAAATGCCGGATTGTAGTTAAAAGAAACAGAAGGTTTCATCGTATGACGTATTGCCTGAATTTTTTTATCATCCCCAAAATTAGCTTGTCCATAAACTGTCGTACCCAGGCTGGTACTGAAGTTATACGTTCTAAAAGAATCAAAGCCATTAACAGTGTCGCGTACAACTTCCCGAAGGTTGGGGTCGTAACCTTGATTTATCGTTTCAAAAACCCAACTTTCCTGATAATTAGTACTTGCAGAAACACTAAAATGTTTAAAAAGTTTAAAGTTGGTAGTAATGGGAATACTGTGGCGAATGCCTAGATCTGCATCTCTAAACATCTGTGCAGTAAAAAATAAGCTATCTGTAGTTACAATACGATTTTCACCGCTACCGCTGTAGTTGAAGTTTATATTTTGAATAAACCCTTTCTTAGAACCGCTTTTGGGAGCAAAAGGATAAATACGGTCTACATTTAATTGCAGACTGGGTAAGGTCATGTTAATTACTTGCGTCTGGGTATTTTGAGAATGTCTTGCAGTTAAAGCAAGGTTGACCTGAGGTACTGTCTGAAAGGTTTTAGAATAGGATACTGATGAACTCAGGGTGTTTGTTAACCGACTTGCGGTGTTGTCAATATTCGTAGATTGGGTAAAATAATTACTACTACCTAAGTTAACCGATGCGGAAAAGCGAGAATTAGGACTTGCTTTAGAATCCTGACTATGCGACCACTGTATGTTGTAGGTATTTGTCTCTGCAAAATTGGGGAGGCCTCGCTCGCCGTTTAAGAGTCTTTCATAACGTATGTTTACATTACCACTAAATTTGTACCGCTTCCTGTAAGAACTACTCCCTCTTAGCGCATAACTGCCATTCGTATAATAATCCCCCGTTAAGGTGAGATCCATATAGTCGTTAACGGCAAAATAGTACCCTCCATTTTGTAGAAAATAACCTCTTTCATTGGTTTGTCCCGGGGATGGCATTATAAAACCAGAAACACTGGTTTCTTTTTCCATAGGAAAATAAGAGAAAGGCACTCCAAGTGGAATAGGTACATCGTAAACAAACATGTTTACAAGGCCGGTTACGATTTTCTTTCCGGGAACAAATTTTACTTTTCGGGCGTAAAAATAGTATTCAGGATCCTCCTCATTTTCACTTGTAGTGAAACGAACATTTTTCATAAAAACGACCGAATCATTTACCCGCTTACTCACTTCGTTTTTAATATAGAATTCCTGTTGCTGCGTACGCGAACCGTAAATGAGGGCTTTTTCAGTTTTGAAATTATACTTAATAGAATCAGGTTCTACAGTGTTTGCTCCCTGAACGAAAACAGGTCCTTGTGTATAACCTGTAGAATCTTTAATTCCTTTAGCAAAAACCGTGTTGGTATTATTGTCTACGATTATTTGCCCCGCAGTAATGTTAATGTCTGTATAGTTGATCTGTGCTTCGTTGTACAAATAGAGTTTATTTTCTCTTCTATTGAATTTAGAATAATCAGTGGCACTGTATTTGACAATATCGGTTAATGCTTCTCTGGGAGTAGCGATACTATCTTGTAAAGTGCTGTCTTGCTGAGATTCTGGTTTTTCTTCCGTTAATAGGGTTCCCTTAGGTTTTAAGCGGGAGTTAACGCCAGAGGTGTCTGCAGGTATCTTATTAAGCGTGTTAACCGGTAGTTCCTGAGACCATAAAGACCCACAGTATAAAAGGCTTAAGCCTAGAACTAGCAGTACTGAAAGGATCTTTGTTTGCAATGGGATTAATACTATTTTTGTAAATGTAAGGGCAAAAATCAAAGTGCCAAAATTACATCTATTTTTTAGAAGCCCTAAAGTATTACCATTAAATATGGACGAATTAAACTCAAGGGAAAAATCTTTGATTTCAAATTCTAAAAGACTATAATTTCTAAGCTCTGGCTGCAAGTATACGAATCCCAGGCAGTATATAAAATAGTTAGACTTTAATTGACGTTACCCAAATATGAGAACGACCGCAATCTATATATTAGTATTTCTTTTTATAATTCCTTCAAAAAAGGTTTTTGCCAACCTCAAGCCCGATGATTTTAAAAAATTTATCGTCGTCATAGATGCCGGTCATGGTGGTCACGACCCGGGTAAAAACACGAGAAATGGTATTAAAGAAAAAGATATTGCCCTTAAGATTGCTTTATTAATAGGTGATGAGCTTCAAAAGCGAAAGGATATAGAAGTGATTTATACCCGTAAAACAGATGTTTTTATAGGTCTTGAAGAACGTGGGCATATTGCAAACCGTGTTGAAGCAGATTTATTTATTTCGGTACATTGCAATGCACACAATTCACAAGCTTCTGGAGCAGAAACATACGTATTAGGATTGCATCGTAATAAAACAAACTTTGAGGTGGCTAAGGCCGAAAACGAAGTGATCTATCTAGAGGATAATTATGAAGAAAAATATGCCCAGTATAATTTGAATTCACCAGAATCTGTAATCGGACTTACGCTGATGCAGGAAGAGTTTTTAGATCAGAGTATACAGCTGGCGAGTTATGTTCAAGATAATTTTAGACAGAAACTGAAGCGAAAAGATCGTAGTGTAAAGCAAGCAGGATTTGTGGTTTTGCACCAAACCGTTATGCCTAGTATTCTTATTGAGACTGGTTTTATAACCAATAACGACGAAGGTAGATTTTTAAATTCTTCAAGTGGTCAGAGAGAAATTGCTCATGCTATAGCGCAAGCTGTTGAAAAATATAAAGAGAATGTATTAACCAATAACTTCTTAGGGCTTCAAAAGGAAGTACCCGTTGCTGAAGTAAAAGATGTTGTTGTAGAAGGGGCGATCTTTAAAGTACAAATTGCGGCAAGTAGTAAAAGTGTTGATCCCAAACCATACAACTTTAAAGGACTGCGTGGGATCTCTAGATCTAAAGAAGGTAAATTGTATAAGTATTATTATGGCGACACCTCAAATTATACAGAAATAGAGCGTATGTTGCGTGAAGCTCAGGCTAAAGGGTTTAAGACAGCATACATCGTCGCTTTTAAAAATGGTATTAAGCAAAACGCTAATGATTTTATAAATAAAAGTTAGCGTACGAAGCCCTAATAGAATTTATTCCTAAATTTGAGGCTCATCAAAAAATATTACATTGAACATTTCTAGAGAGGTAAAAACAGGTCTTTTAGCAGTTGTTGCTATTGCTCTGCTAATCTTTGGCTATAGCTTTTTAAAAGGCAATAACCTGTTGAACAACGACCGTACCTATTACGCCATCTACGATAATGTAGAAGGTTTATCGCCAGGTTCTAATGTTACTATAAATGGTCTTATTGTAGGTAAGGTTTTATCTATAGATTTTGCAGATTCTCAGGGAGATTTGTTAGTGACCTTTAATATTCAAAACGATTTTCAGTTTTCTAAAGCAAGTAAAGCTCAGATTTATGGAGGTGGGTTGATAGGTGGTAAAAACTTATCTATCGTTCCGGACTATGAGCAGGGAGAAGCAGCAGAATCTGGTGATACACTTGAAGGTACCATTGATGAAGGTATTTTTGAGCTTGTAAATGAACGTCTTACCCCACTTCAGGCTAAGGTAGAATCTGTGATAAACAGTACAGATTCTGTTTTGACTGGTGTATCTGATGTTTTAGATCAGAAAACGCGTAAGAATCTTAGAGAAACCATAGAAGATATTAATGCAACTGCTACCAATTTTAAGCAGGCTTCTTCTAGTCTAAATAAGCTACTTGCAGATAACGATCAGAAGTTGTCAAGAACATTTACTAATCTTGATGAAATGTCTGCTAATTTTAATAAAGTGAGTGATAGTCTCTCAAAAGTAGATATCAATGCTTTAGTTATAAGAATGGAGAGCGTTCTTGCAGACTTTGAAAGCATATCATCTAAAATAGAACGTGGAGAGGGAACGCTTGGTCAATTTATCAATGACGACCAGATGTATAACAATTTAGAGCGTGCCACAAAACAGATGGAAGAGTTGATGCAAGACATAAAGCTTAATCCAAAGCGCTATGTGCATTTTTCAGTTTTTGGTAAAAATCCCGGTTCTTATGAGCAGCCAAAAGATTCACTTAAATAAAACTTATGCAGTATCTGCCTAATATTTTGTTTGTTATAGCTCTTGCAGCAGGAGTTGGTTTTTTTGTGCTGAATATTAAAAAACTCATTCGTAATATCAAGTTAGGTCGTGATGAAGACCGTAACGACAACAAACCACAACGTTGGAAGAATATGGCCAAAATTGCTCTAGGGCAATATAAAATGGTTAGAAGACCAGTTTCAGGTATCGTTCACGTACTGGTATATTTAGGTTTTGTCATTATTAATCTTGAAGTTCTTGAGATTATTATCGACGGGATTTTTGGTACACATAGAATCTTTAGTTTCTTAGGAGGATTTTACGATTTTTTAATCGCTGTTTTTGAAATTTTTGCATTGCTTGTTTTAGTAGGTGTTATCATTTTTTGGATACGTCGAAATATTCTACATATAAAGAGGTTTCTCAATCGCGAGATGAAAGGGTGGCCAAAATTAGACGCCAATCTGATATTGTATTTTGAAGTGGTTTTAATGGTGTTATTTTTAACCATGAACGCTGCAGATTTAACGCTTCAGACTAAAGGCGCTGCGCACTACGCTAGCGCTTCGGGTATTATTGGGTCTTTTCCTGTTAGTCAGTTTATTGCACCTTTATTTGAAAACTTAAGCATTTCGACCCTAATACTTATTGAGCGTACCAGTTGGTGGATTCACATTTTAGGAATTTTGGTATTCCTTAATTATTTATACTATTCTAAGCACCTGCATATTTTATTGGCTTTTCCCAATACCTATTTTGCACGTTTGAAGCCACAAGGTCAATTTGATAATCTGGAAGCTGTAACTAATGAGGTTAAATTGATGATGGATCCTGATGCAGACCCGTATGCAATGCCTGAAGAAGGTGCTGAAGATGAGGTTCCTGCTAAGTTTGGTGCCAGTGAAGCTACAGATTTAAGTTGGGTACAACTGCTCAATGCTTACACATGTACAGAGTGTGGTAGATGTACCAGCGAGTGTCCGGCAAATCAAACAGGTAAAAAATTATCGCCGCGTAGAATTATGATGGCAACCCGTGATCGTATAGAAGATATCGGTAAAAATATAGATGCTAATAAAGGATCGTTTAAAGAAGACGGCAAACAATTATTAGATGATTATATTAGCCGTGAAGAATTATGGGCGTGTACTACGTGTAACGCGTGTGTAGAAGCTTGTCCGGTAGGTATTAATCCGTTGTCTATAATTATGGATATGCGTCAATATCTTGTGATGGAGCAGAGTGCTGCGCCAACAGATTTAAATAACGCGATGACCAATATCGAAAATAATGCAGCACCGTGGCCATTTAATCAAATGGACAGGGCAAATTGGATTAATGAGAACTAGTAACCAACCAGTAAATATCTAAATAGAGAACTCATGAAAAAAGAGGAAGTAGAAAAAATGTTAAGTGAAAAACTTCAAGACGGAGAGCACGTAAGTCCTGTGTTACCTGATGGGGTTAAGAACTACCTCATTGACATAGACGGAACAATTACTGAAGATGTTCCTAACGAAGAACCAGAGCGTATGGGGACTTGTGAGCCGTTTCCTGATGCTTTAGCTACCTTAAACAAATGGTACGATGAAGGTCATATCATTTGCTTCTTTACATCACGTACAGAAGAGCACCGTGAAGTAACCGAAAATTGGTTAAACAAACACGGCTTTAACTATCACAGCTTACTAATGGGTAAACCTCGTGGCGGTAATTATCATTGGATTGACAATCACTTGGTAAGAGCTACCCGTTATAAAGGGAAGTTTACAGATCTTGTAGAAAAAGATGTAACTATTGAAGTGTTTAAGGACTGATTTTAGACACTAACGTATAAAACAATTATCTATGGCAGAAGCTATCAAAGTACCTACGATGGCAGAATATATGGCACAGGGCAAATCTCCAGAAGTTTTATTCTGGGTGGGCTGTGCCGGAAGTTTTGACGACCGTGCAAAAAAGATCACTAAAGCATTTGTTAAGTTACTAGCAAAAGCGGGGGTAGATTTTGCGGTTTTAGGTACCGAAGAAAGCTGCACCGGTGATCCGGCAAAGCGTGCAGGTAATGAGTTTTTATTTCAAATGCAAGCGGTCACTAATATCGAAGTGCTTAATGGGTATGAAGTAAAAAAAATTGTCACAGCTTGCCCGCATTGTTTCAATACAATTGCTAATGAATATCCCGGTCTGGGAGGCAATTACGAAGTTCTGCATCATACCCAATTTCTAAAAGCGTTAATCGAAGAAGGTCGTTTAACGGTAGAAGGAGGGAAGTTTAAAGGAAAGCGTATAACCTTTCACGATCCGTGTTATTTAGCACGAGCTAATCGTATCTATGAAGCTCCACGAGATTTGCTAAAGAAGCTCGAGGTAGAACTTATAGAAATGAAACGTTGTAAGACTAAAGGTTTCTGTTGTGGCGCAGGTGGAGCTCAAATGTTTAAAGAGCCTGAGCCGGGTACTAAAGATGTAAACATCGAGCGTACTGAAGAAGCCTTAGAAACAAAACCAGAAGTTATTGCAGCCGGTTGCCCGTTTTGCAATACGATGATGACAGACGGTGTTAAAAATAAAGAACAAGAAAACAAAGTTGAAGTTCTGGATATTGCAGAGATGATAGCCAGTGCTGAAGATTTATAATTAAAACTTATTTTTAATTATTAAACGCCACTCTATTTAGGGTGGCTTTTTTTATGCTCTTTTAATTTATTGCTTATGTTTATATATAAAGCTTTGATTTTAGAGCCTTTTAACACTATCTTTTTTAAAGGCATGCTATATAAACCTTAAGTTTGTGAGAATAAATTTCTCTTAACTTTATGTTGACTCCTTTTAAAGAATTACCAGATAATGCACGCTTATGGATTTACCAAAGCGACCGTAAATTTTCAGAAGAAGAACTTCCTAAACTTCAGCAATATTTGACTGCATTTCTACAGCAGTGGACGGCTCACGGAGCAAGTCTTAATGCGGGTTTCGAAATAAAATACGATCGTTTTATCGCTATTGCACTAGACCAAAGCGCCAGCTCAGCAAGTGGCTGTTCTATAGATGCGCAAGTACATTTTATACAACAGTTGGAGAAGGAGTTTGATATTTCTCTTCTCGATAAAATGAATGTGACCTATATTCAAAATGATCGACTACACTTTAAACCGCTTGCAGATTTTAAAAAAATGGCAAAAGATGGTGCTGTAGGTAAAAACACTACTGTTTTCAATAATTTAGTGAATACTAAAGAGGAATATTTAGAACATTGGGAAGTGCCTGCAATAGAAAGCTGGCACAGCCGTTTCTTTAAATAAAAAGAATTATATGCTAAAAGATCGTTTACTCTTAGGAGTAGTACTCATAATGGCCTTTACGGGCTACTCACAAACCAAGAATCCATTAATTGCAAAAGAACTCTCTGAACAACAAGCTTGGGTAGATAGCATTTACGACTCCATGACCTTAAAAGAAAAAATAGGTCAGTTGTTTATGGTTGATGTTTTTAGTAGCGACCCAAAGTCTAAGACTGACGCTATAAAGACCTTGATCAAAAATAATCATATAGGTGGCGTTATTTTTTCTAAAGGTGGTCCTATGCGTCAGGCAAAACTCAATAATGAGTTTCAAGAGGCAAGTAAAGTTCCATTGATGATTGCGATGGATGCTGAATGGGGGCTTGCCATGCGCTTAGACTCTACTTATGCATTCCCTTGGAATATGACCTTGGGTGCTATCCAAGACAATAAGATAGTTGAGCAGGTGGGACGCCAGATCGGCTTACACAATAAAAGAATGGGGGTGCATATCAATTTTGCTCCGGTTGTAGATATCAATGTCAATCCAGAAAATCCAATAATCGGTAATCGATCATTTGGAGAAGACCGTGATAATGTTACCGATAAAAGTGTGGCCTTTATAAAAGGTATGCAGGGAGCTGGAGTTTTGGGTAGTGCAAAACATTTTCCGGGACACGGGGATACCAATCAGGATTCGCATAAAACTCTGCCTACAATACCCTTTACGCGCAAGCGACTAGATTCTATAGAGATGTATCCTTATAAAAAGGTGATCGATGCGGGTATTGCAAGCATTATGGTCGCGCATCTTAACGTTCCGGCATTAGAAAGTAGAAAAGGTTTCCCAACTTCTCTTTCTCACAAAGTGGTTACCGGTTTGCTAAAAGATAGCCTCAAATTTCAAGGCCTGATTTTTACTGATGCATTGAACATGAAAGGTGCTTCTAATTATAAAGAGCCTGGATTGATTGATCTGGAGGCTTTTAAAGCCGGAAATGATATTTTGCTTATCAGCGAAAATGTACCAAAAGCGGTTGCAAAAATAGAAGAAGCTTATAATAAAGGTGAAATCACAGAAACCAGATTATCACGTTCCGTAAAGAAGATTTTATTTGCAAAGTTTAAGGTAGGTTTAAATAAATATCAGCCGGTTGAAACTGCAAATCTTTACGAAGATCTCAACAAAGCTGAAGATGAAGTGGTTTACCGCAAAGCAATGGCCAGCGCTCTTACCGTTCTGAAAAACAGTCAGGCGATTTTGCCTGTAAAAGATCTTGATGACAAGAAAATCGCCTATGTAGAGTTAGGAGATGATAGCGGAGATACATTTTTTCAATCTTTAAAAAAATATGCTGAAATAACAAAAATCACCGGTTCTTCTGCAACAGAGCTACTTCCAAAGCTGAAAGACTTTAATTATGTGATTATCGGTTTTCACCGCTCTAATGATAATCCGTGGAAATCTTATTCTTTTTCGGCTCAAGACATAGCAACTATTGAAGCAATTGCAGCTGAGAAAAAAACAGTTTTAGATGTTTTCGTGAGGCCATATGCGCTTTTAAAATTGAAAAACACTCAGCATATTGAAGGCGTGATTATGTCTTACCAAAATAGTGAGATCGCCCAGGATTTGAGTGCTCAACTGATTTTTGGCGCTATTGGTGCCGAGGGGAAGCTTCCGGTTTCTATAGGAGATGAGTTCAGGATCAATACCAGTTACGAGACCGGATCACTGCGCCGTTTAAAATATGGTATCCCTGAAGAAGAAGGGATGGATTCTAAAAAACTGGGCAAAATTGATAAACTGATGCAAGAAGGCCTTACCGATATTATGTTTCCTGGAGCACAGGTCCTTGTAGCACGTCACGGTAAAGTGATCTATGAGAAAGGCTTTGGATATCATACTTATACTAAAAAGCAAAAAGTATCACTTGATGATGTCTACGATCTGGCTTCGATGACAAAAGTTCTGGCTACGCTACCGCTTCTTATGAAGCGTTACGACGAAGAAAAGCTGACTTTAAATGACAAATTAGGGACCTTACTTCCGGTATTGCAAGGGTCTAATAAACAAAATATCACCGTAAAACAAGTCTTGTCGCATTATGGCAGACTCAAACCTTGGATACCTTTTTACACTGCAACGTTTGATGAATCGGGAAAGCTTTCAAAAAAATACTATCGTACCCGACCTGAAGATAATTTTGATATAAAAGTTGCAGAGGATATGTACCTGCGCAATGATTACCCGGATACGATTGTAAAAATTATTGCAGATTCAGACTTGTTAAGCAGACGGGTTTATAAGTATAGCGATCTGTCTTATTTTCTTTTTAAAAAATATCTTGAAGATACAGAAGGAGATGATTTGAATGGTTTGACGCAGAAGTATTATTACAATTCTCTTGGAGCAAATAATATGGGGTATAAACCTCTTGAGCGCATCGCAAAAAATAATATTGTGCCTTCAGAAAATGATACCTATTGGCGTATGCAGCAGGTACAAGGTTATGTGCATGATATGGGTGCAGCTATGGAAGATAATATAGGTGGTCACGCCGGTCTCTTTAGTAATGCTAACGATGTTGCCAAGATGATGCAAATGTATCTGCAAAATGGATATTATGGTGGAAAACGCTATTTCTCAAAAGCTACTATGGACACATTTAATACCTGCTATTATTGTTCTGAAGGAGTGCGTAGAGGCGTAGGTTTTGATAAACCTCAGCTGGGTACAGCTGGTCCTACTTGCGGTTGTGTCTCTAAGTCGAGTTTTGGTCATAGTGGTTTTACCGGTACGTTTACCTGGGCAGACCCCAATACAGAGATCATTTACGTGTTTCTTTCAAATCGTACTTTTCCTACGGCAGATAACAGAAAGCTAATTTCTTCAAACTTGAGAACACGTATTCAAGAAGTCATTGAAAATGCTGTAATGCCATGATTCTGACCCTAAATAATGATTAAAACCAGAATTTTAATTCTTGAGCTGACGTAATAATTGGTAATTTTACGTCATGAAAATTGCTATAGTTTGTTATCCCACTTTTGGAGGTAGTGGTGTTGTTGCTACAGAGCTGGGTATCGCGTTATCTAAACGCGGTCATGAAGTTCATTTTATTACCTATAAACAGCCCGTTAGGCTTGATCTTCTTAATGAGAAAATATTTTTTCACGAGGTAAATGTACCGGAGTATCCGCTGTTTCACTTTCAACCTTATGAGTTAGCACTTTCCAGTAAACTGGTTACCATTATCAAAGCCTATCATATAGATGTATTGCACGTGCATTATGCAATACCGCACGCATATGCAGGTTATATGGCAAAAAAAATGCTTCAGCAAGAAGGAATAACCATACCTATGGTGACAACCTTGCATGGAACCGATATTACTTTAGTAGGAAATCATCCTTTTTACAAACCGGCAGTAACTTTCAGTATTAATAAAAGTGATGTGGTGACTTCGGTTTCACAGAGTTTAAAAGACGATACCAATCGTTTATTTGATATCAAAAGAAAGATCAAGGTAATACCTAATTTTATAGACCTCAGTACGGTTAAAAATTCGTTTACAGATTGTCAACGCGGATTAATGGCTTCTGAAAATGAACGTATAATTACACACATCAGTAATATGCGGGAGGTAAAGTGTATTCCTGATGTAATTAAGACATTTTATGCTATTCAAAAGAAAATACCAGCAAAACTTATTATGGTAGGAGAGGGGCCAGAACGAGCTCCTGCAGAGATTCTCACTGAAAAATTAGGTATTGCTTCAAAAGTGATTTTTTTAGGAAACAGTAATGAGATCGATAAGATTCTTTGTTTTTCTGATCTGTTTTTGCTTCCTTCTAAGGCAGAGAGTTTTGGTCTTGCTGCGCTTGAAGCGATGTCACATGGAGTGCCGGTGATTTCCTCAAATGCTGGGGGACTTTCTGAAGTAAATACTGAAGGTTTTTCAGGCTATTTAAGTGATGTAGGAGCTGTTGATAATATGGCGAGTAATGCGCTTAAAATTCTAAAAACAAACGATAGTCTGGCTCAATTTAAATTGCAGGCAAGACAGCAAGCAACGCAGTTTGGTATAGAAAAAATTGTACCGATGTATGAAGAGGTTTATGCTAAAGCAATTACTAAAAACCAACCCAAAACTAAAGAGTCTTTAACCTAGAAGAACTCACGATTACGCATAAAAAAGCCGAGAATTTTAAAATTCTCGGCTTTTTTATATTTCTATTTTTGATTGATTAAAACTGATAACGTATACCTAGTGCGATATCAAAATCTAAATCGTCGTTGTCATAATAATCATTACCGTCACCAAAACCAATTTCAGGTCTAAAGTCTAAAGAAAGAACTAACGGGATATCAAAATTATATTCAATACCTATATCACCTGCTGCAAATACAAAAGTGTCGTCATCATAACGATTGTCATCATAACCATAAGATGCAAGACCACCACCGGCACCAGCATACCAGTTGAAACCTCCGTCAATATTCCATACCCATTGGTAAAGACCTGCAAGTTTAAATCCGTCATAGTTATTTCCGTCTCTAATACCTAAATCCAATTCTAAACGGTTGTTATCACCTAAGCCTCTTTGGTAAGATATCTCGGCACCAAAACCATCATTATCACCCAATCTAAGACCTAATGCATTTTTTGCAATATCCTGAGCTTGTGATGTAAATGAAAATCCTGCAATAAGTACAAACGCAATTAATACTTTTTTCATAATTGTAATTATTTTAAATGTTAGTACTGCAAATGTAATTCTAGAAAACCGCTGTGCTTACACGTACTGCGCCAATATTTTGTTAAGCTTATCTAATCATTTGTTAATGGCTTCAAGAGGAATAATTGTAACTTTAGCCTATGATTTCACACCTGTCAGAAGCTTTAAAAACACTTGCCAATTCTTTAGAAGGAAACCTGGTTCACGATGATTTGTACAAGCATTTATATGCTACAGATGCCTCAGTTTATCGCAGGTTGCCGCTGGCTGTTGCTTTTCCAAAAAATGAAAATGATCTAAAGCATCTCATTTTATTTGCAGGTGCTCATCAGGTTGGTTTAATACCGCGAACAGCAGGGACTTCGCTTGCCGGTCAATGCGTGGGAGATGGTATTGTGGTTGACGTTTCTAAACATTTTACTGAGATCATTTCTTTTGATAAAGTCAATAAAACGGTTACTGTTCAACCGGGAGTGATTCGGGATGAACTCAACAGGTTTCTGGAGCCACATGGCTTATTTTTTGGGCCGAATACATCAACATCAAATCGCTGTATGATAGGCGGTATGGTGGGAAATAATTCTTCGGGAACAACCTCTATTCAATATGGAGTAACGCGTGATAAAGTAGTTCAGCTTAAAACGCTCCTGAGTGACGGAAAGGAAGCGTTATTTACTGAAATCACACCAGAAGAATTTTCGCAAAAGCGGAAATTAAAAAGTAGAGAAGGCGATGTATATAGAAGTATTTTTGAAGAATTAAAAAATCCTGAATCCCAAAAGGATATTCGCGAGCATTATCCCAAGCCTGAAATCCACCGTAGAAACACCGGTTATGCATTAGACGCATTGCTTGATAATTCAGTTTTTGAAGCAAGTAGCTCTGAGCACTTTAATATGTGCAAACTACTGGCAGGAAGCGAAGGTACTTTAGCTTTTACAACAGCAATCACTTTAAAACTCGATGAATTACCACCGGCAAATGGAGTAATGGTCGCGGCGCATTTTGAAAGTATTGAAGCCTGTTTAGAGGCTGTTGCCCCGGCGATGCAACATAAGCTGTACGCATGTGAGATGATGGATAAGGTTATTTTAGATTGCACGCTCAACAACCGCGAGCAACAAAAAAACCGCTTTTTTATAGCAGGTGATCCACAAGCGATTTTGATGCTTGAAGTACGCGCTGAAACACTTGATACGGCTCGCAAAGCAGCTATAGAATTGATTGCAACTCTAGAAGCTTCAGGCTTAAGTTATGCTTATCCTACTTTAGAAGGGTCTGAGATTATGCAAGCTCTTGAATTGCGCAAAGCAGGCTTGGGCTTATTGGGTAACATCGTAGGCGATCGCAAGGCTGTGGCGTGTATTGAAGATACCGCGGTAGCTTTAGAGGATCTTGTGCCCTACATTAAAGAGTTTAGTGCGTTAATGGCAAAATTTAAACAGGATGCGGTATACTATGCTCATGCTGGAGCCGGTGAATTGCATTTGCGACCTATTTTGAATTTAAAGAAAGCTGATGATGTTGTTTTATTTCGACAGATAACTACTGCGGTCGCACAGTTGGTAAAGAACTATAAAGGCTCTATGAGCGGCGAGCATGGTGACGGTATCGTGCGCGGAGAGTTTGTAGCGTTGATGTTAGGCAGTGCCAATTATGAGCGCTTAAAACGCATTAAAAACAGTTTTGATCCTCAACATATTTTCAATCCCGGAAAGCTGGTAAACTCAGAACCTATGGATGTGCATTTACGGTATACACCAGATCGTGACGAGCCGGAAATTGAAACGCTTATGGACTTTAGTGATACTCAGGGGATTTTAAGAGCTGCAGAGCAATGCAACGGTTCTGGTGATTGTAGAAAGATGCCGGAAGCCGGTGGAACAATGTGTCCCAGTTATCGTGCAACCCGTGATGAGAAAGATTCTACGCGTGGCAGAGCTAACGCACTCCGTGAAATTTTAACGAGTTCTGAGCGTAGAAACAGCTTCAATCATAAGGAATTGAAAGCCGTATTTGATCTTTGTCTCAGCTGTAAAGCTTGCGCGAGTGAATGTCCCAGTAATGTTGATGTCGCTACTCTTAAAGCAGAGTTTGAATATCAATATAAAAAAGAAAATGGAAGTTCGTTAAGAACGCGTGCTTTTGCATTTAATGCGTATTTAAACAAATTTGCTGCGGTGCTTCCCGGTATCACAAACGGATTGTACAAAGCCAAATTGAGCGGTAAATTCATCAGAAAAACTTTAGAAGTAGCTCCAGAGCGTAGTCTTCCGCCTTTGGCAAAAAGAACCTTACGGAAGCGCTTTAAAAAGCTCAGAGCATTCAATCCAAAAAATCCTATAAAGACCGTTTATCTATTTGCCGATGAGTTTACTAATTATCTGGACGCTCAGATAGGGGAAGATGCAGTGATCTTATTGCAGCGGTTGAATTATGAAGTACGCATTGTAACCCACGCAGAAAGTGGCAGGTCTTTTATATCAAAAGGTTTTTTAAAATATGCACGGAAAGCTGCTCAGAAAAACATTCAGACTTTTAAAGATTTAATTGATGAAGAACATCCATTAATTGGTATTGAACCCTCAGCTATTTTAGGATTTAGAGATGAATACATCAGGCTGGCAAAAGATGTTGAAGCAGCTAAAAAGCTTGCGAAAAATACATTTACTATAGATGAATTTCTAAATGCTGAAATCAAAGCAGAACGTATTAAAGCAACCTCTTTTACTACCGAATCAAAAAAACTTAAAATCCACGGGCATTGTCATCAAAAAGCATTGAGCGGTATAGAGCATACGTTTAATATTCTCAATTTACCAGTTAATTTTAAACCAACCATTATTCCGTCTGGATGTTGTGGTATGGCGGGATCTTTTGGATACGAGATAGAACATTACGATTTAAGTATGCAAATAGGGGAGCAAACTTTGTTTCCAGCGGTTAGGAAGGCTACTGGCGAAACTTTGATCGTAGCTCCCGGAACAAGCTGCAGACATCAAATAAAAGACGGGACGCAGCGTGAAGCAGTACATCCCGTAACTGTTTTGAGGAATGCCCTGGTTTAGATCTAATTGATAGCTAACAAAACTATTCCATTAGGAAAAGCGTGTTTAAAATTACCAATAACTCGATCTTGAGTTTCTAGTTTTTGAGTCATTTCATCACATAAGAGGTTACAGTCAATTTCTATCTCGTTTAAAATGCTAAAACCGGAGTCCAATCTGACAAAGTTATTACCGTGACTTTTAAGGTCGATTTCAAAAGTTGTATCAGCATCAACATCTTCTGTATTATTGATACGAATTAACTTATAGCGTATAGAACTCCCATCAGCGGGAGGATTTTTTACTTTCATTTTCTCAACAGTAAGGTCATAAATCTTGCCGGGCACATAGTTAAAATCTTCTATGGGTCTGTATAGTCTGCTCCATTCTGAAGAACCAATAGCTTCTTCTTCCTGAATTAGCAATGTCAAATATTGACCTTCTCCTACACCAGTATTGCGATAATGATTTACTTTAAGGTTTACAGTTTGACTGTCCTCATCATCATCATTGGTACAGGAAAACAGACAAATACATAAAAGAACTAGCGTTAATATATGTTTCATAATAGATTGTTTTCTATATAGATGCAAATCAGGAGAATGGTTGCTTCAATTTAATTTTAATTTAACTGTAAATCGAACTTCACCATTATTTAAAGTCTGAAAACCTTCGTGTAAATTTTCTTGTTTTACCGCGTAAGGATAAAAACTAATAGGCTCTATACAGAGCATATTGGTGACTTCAGTCCAGAGCATAAAGTTGCCAAAACCTTCAGATTTAAGCGTTATGTTTTTATCATCTCTTAAACTGATTTCGCTACAATCTGGTACTTGATAGGCCCGGCTTCCCACAGCCATAATCTCTTCTAAAGAAATCTCTTTTTTTGCATTTTGAACTATAGGCGTTTCCGTATGTAGTTTAAATGCAGGATGATACCCCAGCATAAACGGCATTCCTTTTTCTCCGCTGATAATAAATTCGATTTTAAGCTCGTTTTCACTTAGCTTGAATTGTTTTTTAAAGACGAAATCATAAGGCCATGACAGCCATTCTTCTGTAGATTTTTTAGGGAATTTTGAATTTTTGACTTTGGTCTCGGCTTTATATGTTTTTTCAAAAACAGCAGAAGTTTCTGTAGAGCTGGTCAGTTTGTACGTAAGTTCACGCAATAAACCGTGCTGATCTAAAATGGCTTCACCTTTTGGGGTTTGTACTTTAAAATGTGCTTCATCGGTAGGCCCAATAACCGGAAACATCTCATCATCAGATTTTCCCCAGCCGGGACTTCCTACCTGATGTATATATTCGTGATCATCCTTTTTATAACTTGATAATTGTCCTTTATCTATTGAAACCGCTTGGTTGTTCAGTTGTAATTGTGTCATTTAATTTAGATTTTCTAGTGCGTTATAATAATCAAGATGCAGGTCTTCGTGCAGTGCTTCAATTTTTTTATGGATGTATTCCAGTTGTCTAAGATAGAGATTACGCAGCGTATTATTATTCCGAATCGCAGGTCTAACCGTGTTCATTTTTTCGCAGAAATAAATCAGGAGTTGCACTTCAGTTTCTTTGTTTCCGGAATAGCGAATGTACTTTTTAGTTTCCCTTAGGATTTTACGAACAGACTTTTTCATCCAGTAATAATTCTTATTATTTATCGATTCAAACTGGTCATCAATATCCTCTTTTACACTGGCAACATAACCCGCCTCATAATCCGATTCAAAAAGTAAATAGGTGAGTAATTCTTTGTTTTCTTTCTTGAATTTTGCCAGCCGCAAACAGATTTGAAGCAGTTCTTCTTCATCTTTGTGTTTTAATTCTTTTTTGAGTTGCGTTACCGTAGCTGCTTTCATACTTGCAATTTAACCAAAATGCTGTTAAAGCCCGTTAATACTAGGGCTATAAACGCTAAATTATATTTAAAATAGTTGTGAGGAAGCTGCCTGATAGTTAGTTTTAGTTAAACCAAAAAATAAAAAATAGATATATGAAATTTTCAAGAAACGCATCTGCAAACTGGAAAGGGCAAATTAAAGCCGGAATGGGAACAATCTCTACTGAAAGTACAGTTTTAGATGGTGCTAAATATGCATTCGGAACTCGTTTTGAGGACGGAAAAGGTACTAACCCTGAAGAATTAATAGGGGCAGCTCACGCCGGTTGCTATACGATGCAATTATCAGCATTTTTAGGAGAAGAAGATTTAACTCCAGAGAATTTGCACACCGACGCAAAAGTAACTTTTGAAGACGGAGCAATCACTAAAGTTCACTTAACCTTAAAAGGTAAAGTGCCGGGATGTGATGCGGAAACTTTTGAAAAAATTGCGACAAAAGCAAAAGAAAATTGTCCGGTATCAAAATTACTTAAAGCCGAAATCACTTTAGATGCAACATTAGAAGAGTAAGATCTTTTGAACTATAAAAAAAGAACCGCCTCAGGGCGGTTTTTTTATGTCTTAGAGTCACATGGGTAAAGTGTATATTTGAAAATAAAATAACACCTAGTGCCACAATTATTGCTTTATTTTTTGCCGGCTTTGTTAGCATTTGCAATGACATATGCAATTGCAAGGCTGTTGAGTATGCCTAAGTATTCTGGCTATTTTATAGATAATACCGGTGGAAAAAAACTGCACAAAAAGGCTACTCCTGCTTCAGGAGGCATCGCATTGTTCATAGGGATTTTTAGCACCGCTTTAATTTGTGACGGAAGCTATTTAATTCTCAATCATATATACATTTTAATAGGCTTTGCAGCGATGTTTTTGTTGGGCCTCGTTGATGATCTAAAACCTTTAGGATGGAGGAGTAAGTTACTCATCCAACTTGCGATTATTGTTTTTGTTGTTTTATCAGGAGATTTGCGTTTAGAATCGGTTATATATGAGCAAAGTTTCTACCGAATGCCTTATTATCTAAGTACAAGCGTTTCTATATTTATCTTGTTACTCTTAACCAATGCGTTCAATTTTATAGATGGCGTAGATGGCTTAGCTACGACAGTTGCGCTACTTTTTTTTCTGGGTTTACTTTATTTTCAAACTCCATTTTCTGGTATTTTTTTAATGTGTGCGGCAGCCGGTTTATTTGCATTTAGAAGATTTAATAAAGAACCGGCCCAATTATTTATGGGAGATAGTGGCTCCTTATTTCTGGGTTTTATGTGTGCGGTTTTTTGCATTGTTTTTCTAGAGGCAGATCTAGCTATTTCCAATATACGCTTACAATCGTATCAGCAGCGTTTGCCGGTGATAACTACTTTGTTTTGGTATCCCGTTTTTGACACGGTACGTGTTTTATTGTTGCGTTTGTACAAAAGAAAACCTCTTTTTAAACGGGATAAATTACACAGTTATTCCGCATTACTAAGATTGGGATATACCCATACACAAATTGTAAGTTTGGTTTTTGTTGTAACCCTGATTTTACTTGGCGGGGTTTTATTTATGGAGCCTCTAATTGGTTTGTGGTTCTTTTTAATCCTTCAAGTAATGCTGTTAGTTGCGCTTCACGTATATTTAGATTTTCTGATCAAAAACTTTAAGAAAAACACCAAGCAATAATTTGAAACATAAACCTCATAAAATAGCACTTTCTGCACCACAGCTTGATGCAAACGCAATTGCTGAGGTTACCCGTGCTATTGAGGATAACTGGATCACTGCAGGTGGACCATTTGTTACAGAATTTGAAAATTCATTACAGAAAGCGTTGGGTACAAAACGAGATCTTGTTGCGCTCAACTCTGGTAGTTCAGCTTTACATTTAGCATTGATTCTTGCAGGTGTAAAAGCAGGAGATTCTGTTGTGTGTCAGACGATGACCTATGTTGCAACGGCTAATCCTATTGCTTATTTAGGCGCAAACCCCATTTTTATAGATAGCGAAGCTGAAACCTACAACATGTGTCCTGAGGTTTTAGAAAATACTGTCGAATCATTAATGCAAAAAGGAGATAAGCCTAAGGCTATAATCGTAGTGCATTCTTATGGAATCCCGGCTAAAATTAAGCGTATTGCTCAAGTTACTAAGAAATATCAGATAGCCTTAATAGAAGATGCTGCCGAAGCTTTAGGGAGTAAAGTTGGTGAGCAATTTTGTGGGCTTTTTGGTGATTATGGAATTCTTTCTTTTAATGGAAATAAGCTGATAACCACCGGTGGTGGCGGAGCTCTGATTTGCAAAAACACAGATGACACTACTCAAGCGCGACATTTGGCGAGTCAGGCAAAAATGAATGCTTCTGGTTTTGAGCACGATAATGTGGGTTATAATTATATAATGCCTGGTCTCAATGCGGCTTTGGGGATCGCTCAACTGAAAACATTGCATGAGCGGGTTGCCACAAAGCGGAAAATACATCAATTCTATGCAGCTATTTTTAACGAAATTGATGAGGTGGACTTGTTTGAACCTTTTGATAAGGAGCTGTATTCTAACTACTGGCTGAATGTAATTCGGTTTAAAGAATCGTCACTGAAGAGTCCCGAAGGACTCCGTATTTATTTTGAAAAGCGAGCAATTGAATCCCGGTTTTTATGGAAACCCTTACACCTTCAGGGAATTTATACCCATCAGAAATATTTTGGGAATGCTACGGCCGAAGAGTTTTGGAAACGAAGTCTGTGCTTGCCATCAGGAACCGGAATGACAGTTGATGAGCTTGATAGAATCAAAGATGCCCTAATTGCTTATTTTTCAGATTAATGAAGAGCAACATGATAGATTTAAGTTCAGAGGTGATTTTAGTTACGGGAGCAGCCGGAAGCATCGGTCGCGAGTTAGTATTCAATTTCGCTTCTAAAAACCCCAAACATCTTATTCTGGTTGATATTTCAGAAACTGGGTTATCCAACCTGATTAAAGAACTTCAAATCAATTATCCCAAGTTGAACTTCGTTTATTTTACAGAAAGTATCTGTAATTCAGCTTTTATTGATTTTCTGTTTCAGAAACACAAAATCACATCCGTATTTCATGCGGCAGCTTACAAACACGTTTCTTTAATGGAACATAATATTTGTGCTGCGATTACAACCAATATTTATGGAGCAAAGCTGTTAATAGATAGCGCAACGACCGCTGGTGTAAAACGTTTCATTTCTATTTCTACCGATAAAGCCGTAGAGCCGGTAAGCGTGATGGGACGAACTAAAAAAGTTGTAGAAGATTATTTAGTATTGAAAAAACAAGAAGGTTCGCTGCTTCAAATTTGCACATTGAGATTGTGCAATGTTTACGGTTCATCTGGTTCTGTAGTTCCTGTCTTTAAAAATCGGATAGCGTTAAATCTACCGCTTGAAATTAAAGGTCAAAACGTAAAACGTGCGTTCATACCTGTTCAAGAAATTAATGACATAACAGACTGGCTTCTAGCTCAAAAAGATTGCAGCGGAATATTCATTCCGAAAAACCCTAAGGTTTTCACCATACTTGAAATAGCTCAGCAGGTGATTCGAGATTTTAAAAATATTTTACCAGAAGAATACCCAATACAATTTATTGACTTACCAAAGTCTGAAAAACAAGAAGAATCCTTAAAAAACACTTCAGAGAACATCATTCGAATAGAAGGTTCCCCTCTTGTTCAATTAAGAAATATGAAACAGCGGCATTTTAATCTAGAACTGTTAGAAAGGTGTTTTTTTGCGGCAAAATCCTATGATGAACAAGAAGCCTTAAAATCGCTCAATAACTTATGTATTGAGGATTAGAAGCTAAATGTAGCCGTTGTATTACTAATTATTTTTTCGATTGCTTGTTCATACTTTCCGGCAAATTTTACCTTTTTCAGATTTTCTATGTGTCGCATATGATGCGTGTCTGTACCTATAAAATTATACATATTTTCAGCTAAAAGGCGTAGTGCGATTTTTGCGATTCCGGGTCCGTAATAGCCGCTAATAGAAAGTGCATTTAATTGAAACTTGCAGATGCTTTTCAATTCAGTAAACGTATCATATTTAGCGTGATAAAACGCATAACGCTCCGGGTGTGCCAAAACCGGTGTAAAGCCGGCGTTACCTACTTTAAATAAGATCTCTCTAAGATTAACAGGAGGTTGCAGGTAAGACATTTCAACCAAGACGTAGTTGTCTTTAAGTGGTAGAATTTGCTTGCTGTCCAATAGATCTACCAGTCCGGAATCCATCATATATTCAGAAGATGATCTTATTTTAAAATCCTGGTGACCATTTTCAGTTAAAAAGGACTTTAGATTGTGTTCTGCTGCCAAGATAGTTTCTGGAGTATTGGCATAAAAATCACTCATTGTATGCGGGGTGCAGATCAAATCTGTAATGCCAAATTCTTTGAAGCCAGCCAGTAGTTTTAAAGAATCCTCTGGAGTTTTTGCACCATCGTCGATTCCGGGTAGTATATGATTGTGAATATCTGTAAATTCACCAAGCTTACTGACTAAGAATTTCTTTGAGCTGAAAATTGAGAACATTGGGTTTTAATTTTTTGCAAAATTAAGCATTCTAAATCGTATGCCTAGCATTTTATATATAAGGTACTGTTATACTATTAAAGCTAATTGAGTAAATTGCTCATCTATGCTTAGTTTTTTAAGAAATCTGCAATTATTTTTTGGTTTAATACTAGCTTTTGTTGCTGTAGAATTGTCTGCTCAGGAGCTTCCTCCTGTTCTCAATTTCACACCAGAAGATTATGCTGCAGAAAATCAGAATTGGGCCGTGGCTCAGGGCGATCAGGATTTTATATATGTAGCAAACAATTCCGGATTATTAGAATATGACGGTGCAAAATGGAGACTTTATAAGTCACCAAACAATACCATTTTAAGATCTGTTACTGTTGTAGACGATCGTGTTTACACCGGTAATTATATGGAATTTGGTTATTGGCAACATACCAACACCGGTTTACTCGAATATACTTCCCTGAGTAAGTCTTTAGAAACTTCGCTGATAGAAGACGAACAGTTTTGGAATATTTTGGCGATTGATGATTTGATTTTATTTCAATCTTTAAATCGCATTTATAGCTTTAACAGTACAACACAAGAATTTGAGATTTTTGATTCAGAATCTTCTATTACACAATCTTTTTCAGTTGATAGATCTGTTTATTTTCAGCAGGAAGGGTTGGGCTTATTCCAATTGCAGAACGGCAGTGCGATATTGATTTCAGAATCGCAGACCTTTTTAGATAACCTTGTAGTTTCTTTTTTTAAGAAAAATGAGAATTATATAGTCGTAACTCAAAAAAATGGCATATTTCAGCTGGGGGTTGGCAATCCCATTATCTGGAATCAGAACACCACAAATTATCTTTCAGATAAAACTATATATACGGCCAAAAAGCTTACCGACGGTTCGGTCCTGCTGGGTACGATCTCAAGCGGATTGATTCACCTTTCTTCTGAAGGTGATATAATTTACGGGATTGACCAGAATTTGGGCTTGGGAAACAATACGGTGCTAAGCATTTTTGAAGATAAAGATGCTCACGTCTGGTTGGGTCTAGATAATGGAATAAGCGTTATCAACACTAATACAGCATTTAAAGTTTATACCGATAATGTAGGTAAATTAGGTTCGGTATACGCAGCTGCCAAACATAAAGGTTATAGTTATTTAGGGACGAATCAAGGACTGTTTTATAAAAAGAATGATGTTTCAAATGCTAGATATGCCTTAATTCCTGAAACTAAAGGACAAGTGTGGAATTTGAATACTTTAGGAAATGACCTGTTATGTGGACACCACGAGGGGACCTTTATAGTACATGCTGACCGAGTAGAAAAGATTGCAGATACACCCGGAACCTGGAAAATACAATTGCTTGATACCTCTAAGAATTTGGCTATTCAGGGCAATTATAATGGCTTGTACATCCTTGAGAAGTTTAATTCTAAATGGCACGTGCGAAATAAACTAACGGGTTTTGATATTTCCAGTCGCTATTTTGGTATTGCAGCAAATCAAACTATTTATGTAAATCACGAATATAAAGGGGTCTTTAAACTGAAAGCCAATGTAAATTATACAGAGATCTTAAATTATGATTTGGTTGAAAAACTTCCTAAGGGAGCCAAGTCAAGTTTAATAAGTTATCAAGATAAATTACTTTACGCCTTTGAAGACGGAATTTATGTTTTAAAAGAGGGTGCAGAAAGCTTTGTAAAGGATACGGTACTCAGTAATGGCTTTTTAGATACAGCTAAATATACCTCCGGAAAATTAACTTATGATGGCATTAATGATAAACTGTGGGCTTTTAACGCACAGGAGATCATGTATTTTGAACCCGGGATACTTGCTGATGAATTAAAGGTACGGCGTATTGCCTTGCCTTCTAAGACGAGAAAAGATATTTCTGGATTTGAGAACATTACAGATTTTGGTGATGACACCTATCTTTTTGGTAATGCAACCGGCTATATTCTCTTTGATCTTAAAAAGTTAGATTTTAAACCTTACACCATAACTCTAAGAACGATTCAGAATAAATCGCGTAAGAAGGAACAGAATTTTGTAGCACTAGCAACTGCTGAACCTTTTAACTATAAAAATAATTCCTTCGTTTTTGATTATAGCGTAGCAGAATATGATAAGTTTCGGTCTGTGGTTTATCAATACCGTTTAGACGGAATGTATGAGGAATGGTCTAGTTGGTCAACGGTTTCTCAAGCTACTTTTGAGAATTTGCCTCCGGGTGATTATGAGTTCAACGTACGGGCACGTATTGGTGATCAGATTTCAGAAAATACCGCTTCGTATCCATTCAGTATAGCAAGACCCTGGTATTTATCTGTTGTAGCGATCGTGATTTACATTGTGTTGCTGATAGCATTATTTATCGCGATACAGATCTATAACAGGAAACATTATCGCAAGCAGAAAGAAACACTTATTGAGACCAATCAGAGAAAACTGGAATTGGCCAACTATGAAAGTGAACGGAAAATCATGAGGCTTCAAAATGAAAAGCTCCAACAAGATGTAGAAAGTAAAAACAGAGAGCTGGCAGCTTCTACGATGAATATTGTAAAAAAGAACGAGTTGCTGAATGCTATTAAAAAAGAATTGAAAGCAGATTCACAAGAGGAAGAATTAAAATCAGTTATCAAGATCATCGATAAAAACCTAAATCCTAAAAAGGATTGGGAATTCTTTAAAGAAGCGTTTAACAATGCAGACAAAGATTTCCTAAAAAAAATTAAAGAACTTCATCCCAAGCTTACTCCAAATGATTTAAAACTTTGTGCATACCTAAGGTTGAATCTTTCTTCTAAAGAAATTGCGCCATTATTAAATATTTCGGTTAGAAGTGTAGAGATCAAAAGATATCGTTTGCGCAAAAAAATGGAGTTGGAGCACGAAGAGGGGCTTGTAGAATATGTTTTAAGTGTCTAACTCACCTCATCAATTCTTAAAATCACCTATACATTACCTATACGAAAACGTTAGTAGTTTTGTTTTTAGGTGTTTATAGCCTTTACATTTTAAATTTTAACGTTTGTTCAAAAGCCTTATAACGCAAGCGTTTTCGTTAAGTTCCTATTGTAATATATAGGACATTTTAGATTGTATGTTTTTTGTTGAGGTGGGTTTTTATTCTTCAGTAAAAGTTAGGTTTAGCTTTGATTTCCAAAATATAATTTATGAAATCAATATTATCCTTGATCTTATTCGGGTTGCTCAGTACCGGGATTTTTAGTCAGACGGGCAATGCTATTCGCGTGACGGGTACGGTGACAGATATGTCAGGAATGCCCCTTCCGGGAGTAAACGTAATAGTAAAAGGTACCAGTACGGGTACCAGTACAGATTTTGACGGTTTATTTACAGTAGATGTCCCGCCTCAAAGTACACTTGTTTTTTCATTCTTGGGTTTTCAAACTCAGGAGACTGTTGTTACAAGCGCTACGGATCTGTCAATTCAGATGACAGAAGATGCGAGCACACTCGACGAAGTTGTTGTTGTGGGTTATGGTACTCAAACGAAGAAAGAAATAACAGGTGCGGTTAGTGTTGTAAGTTCAGAGACTATTGAAAATCAGAATCCCGTCCGTGTAGAACAAGCTTTACAAGGTAGAGTTGCCGGTGTGAATATCAGTTCAAATTCGGGTTCTCCGGGTAGTGCTTCAACAATCTCCATTCGTGGTATTTCCACTAATGGAGACAACAGACCATTAATTCTTGTTGATGGTGCTGTAATCGAAGATTTAAGTGTCATCAATCCTAATGACATTGAAAGCATCAACGTTTTAAAAGATGCTACCGCTGGTATTTATGGTGTGCGTGCTGCAAATGGTGTTATTCTTATTACAACGAAGGGTGGTCGTAAAAATACCGATTTGCGTGTTGATGTAGACTCTTATATAGGACTGCAAGAGACTACACGTAAGCTTCCGGTTTTAAATGCTACGGAATATGGAGCGATAATCAACGAAGCTTATGTAGCAGGAAACCAGGCTCCGCCTTTTCCTAATTTGGCAAGTTTAGGTCAGGGAACTAACTGGCAAGATGAGGTTTTTAGACAAGCTTTATTATCTGATGTAAATGCAACGGTTTACGGAGGAGGTGAAAAATCTGCATATTCTGTTGGAGCCGGTTATTTAGATCAGGACGGTATTGTAGGTGGCGGCGCTGTAAACTTCAACCGTTTAACAGGTAGAGGCAGCTATAAATTAGATATTTTAGAAAATTTAAAACTTTCTACAACGGCGATCTATACGCATTCTAATCGTAAAACGCTTTCTGAGAATGCATTAGGTTCTGTTTTGTTTAACGCCGTTAATATGGCACCTACATTTAATGTACGGGATGCCAATGGTGATTTTACCATCGCAGATGGTTTAGGGAACGAAGTAATTAACTCTATTGCACAAATAGCAAATACATTTAATAATAATGAAGTAGATAAGATCACTGGTACAGTTGGACTTTCTTATAATTTTTGGGATCATTTTACTGTAGAATCCCGCTATCAGTTTAACTATTCAGAAGTTCGTGGTCGTAGCTTTTTACCGGCAGGATTGAATTTTGGTGACGGAAAAGTATTTAACAACTTAGGTGTTAATCAATATTTTGTAAATGATAGTTTTTTTAGAGATTATACGTTTGATAACTTTTTAACCTATAAAAATACGTTTGCTGACGATCACAATCTTACTGTTTTGTTGGGTATGTCTGCATTTAAAACCAGTGGAGAGTTTTACAACTTCACAGGGCGTGATGTTCCTGGGAATACGTTTGCTGAAGCCAGCTTAGAAGGAGCAGGAGAAGTTATTGATGCTCGGGATATTAGTGGTCCAAATGAATTTGACCAACGCTTGCTTTCTTATTTTACACGCGTTCAATACAATTATAAAGAACGTTATTTGCTTTCTGCTGTTGTGCGTCGTGACGGTTCTTCAAATTTTGGACCAGAGAATAAATTCGGATATTTTCCGTCAGCATCTATCGGTTGGGTATTGAGCGATGAACCATTCTACGGAAGTAATGATATTTTAAACTTCTTAAAAATGAGAGCCAGTTACGGTATTCTGGGTAATGACCGTATTGGAGCATTTGGATACATTTCAACCTTAAATGCTGAAGGTACATACGTTTTTGATAACGAATTGGTAAACGGTGTTGCTGCAGGGCAACTTTCTAACCCAGAAATTAAATGGGAACGTCAAAAGACTTTTGATGTAGGTTTTGATTCGCGTCTGTTTAACAATAAAATTGATCTTACTGTAGATTATTTCAAACGCCGTACTGACGATTTATTACTGGTGCCTCAAGTGTCTGGAATTCTGGGCGTTTATGCACCGGGAGCAGGAGCACCTATTGTTAATGCAGGAAGCGTAGAGAATAGCGGTTTTGAATTTTCGATCTCTTATGATGAATATATAAGTGATGATGCTAGTTTCAATCTAAGCTACAATTTTACAACACTTAAAAATGAAGTGCTTGCTGTAGGTAATGAAAGCGGATTTATTCCCGGAGGTGGTTTTGGTTTTGGTCAGGAACCTCCTGCACGTATGGAAGCAGGTTTCCCTATAGGATATTTTTACGGCTTACAAACTAATGGAATCTTTCAGTCTCAGGCCGAAGTTGATGCACATGCAACACAAGCAGATGCAACATTGGGCGACTTAAGATATGTAGATCAAAACAATGACGGAGTGATTGATGGTGATGACCGTATCAATATAGGTGATCCTATTCCAGATGTTACAATGGGACTTAATTTAGGTTTCAACTATAAGAATTTTGATTTTACGGCCTACGCTTTTGCTTCCATAGGTAATGACATTGTACGTTCATACGATCGTAATCAGAATTTGACCAATAAAACTAATTATGTACTAGACCGTTGGACAGGTCCGGGATCTACAAATACCTATCCTCGAGTTACCGTTGGTCCTAACTCTAACTTACTATTTTCAGACTTTTATGTTGAAGACGGGTCATATTTAAGACTTCAAAATGTGCAGTTAGGCTATAGTTTAGGTAGTGACGTTTTAGAGCAGTTAGGGATTAGAAAACTACGTTTTTATATAGCTGTAACTAATGCGTTTACACTTTCAGAATATAATGGATACGATCCTTCTGCGTCGTCTGGTGCACCAATAGGTGGTGGTATTGACCAGGGTTTCTATCCGGTGCCCAGAACCTATACAGCAGGAATGAACTTCAAATTTTAACAGAAGAGCGATGAAAAAAACAAAACTATATTTAGGGTTTATTACAATACTAGCTTCAGCAGTATTTGTGGCTTGCGGCGATGACTTTGTTGAAGTTGACCCTATAAACGAAAATTCTGAAGACTTTTTTAACTCTGAAGAAGATTATCAGGAAGCATTAGTAGGAGCTTATGATTTATTGCAAGCGACCTATCTCAATGTGATGGTTGGTGAGATAGCTTCTGATAATACATTAGCCGGTGGCGAAAGCGCTACAGATACTCCGGGAATTCAACAGATTGATAATATGACCCATACTCCGGTAAATCAGCAGTTGCGTGATATTTGGGGATGGATGTTTGCGGGTGTTAATCGTGCAAATTATATATTAGAATTTCAGGATAAAACTGATTTCTCTGGAAAAGATCAGGTAATAGCTCAGGCACGTTTTTTAAGAGCTTATTTCTATTTTGAACTGGTAAAATGGTTTGGCGATGTGCCTTTAGCAGTAGATCAGCGCTTACTTTTTGGAGATCAATTCAATATAGAGCGCACACCAAAAGCTGAGGTGTATGCACAAATTGAACAAGATCTGATTTTTGCTGCAGAAACACTTCCGGCTACTCAGGCCCAGCAAGGTCGTATAACCAGCGGTGCTGCACGAGCACTTTTGGGTAAGGCTTATTTGTATCAAGATAAATTCACTGAAGCAGCTGATGCTCTAGATCAGGTGATTGCAGGACCTTATGATTTAGTGGATGATTATTCCATCATTTTTGAACAAGAAGGAGAAAACAGTATAGAATCTGTTTTTGAAGTTCAGTATACAGATAAAGAAGGGGCAGGTTTTGGATGTTTACAGTGTAGTGAAGGTAATGTAGCTGTAGGTTTTAACGGAATCAGAAATTACTCAGGACCTCTTTTTGATAGTGGTTTTAGTTTTAATGTTCCTGTTCAGGCGGCGTATGATGCTTTTGAACCGGGTGATTCACGTAGAGATATCGCTATTCTTAATATAGAAGAATTTGCAGCAGCTAATGGAGCCACTTATAATGAAGGTTTTGAGCATACTGGCTTTTATAACAGAAAATATATCGCCCGTAAAGGAGATGCGAACTTAGGTGATGCAAACCTAACCAACCCTAACAACTACCGATCTATACGTTTTGCTGATGTATTGCTTATGGCAGCAGAAGCACATAACCGTAAGGCAAATCCTAATGATGGATTAGCACAGCAATATTTAAACCGTGTACGCAGAAGAGCTTTTGGTGATACCGATCACGATATCACTGCTTCAGGAGCTGCCTTAACAGATTTTATATATGCAGAAAGAAGACTCGAATTGGTAGGTGAAGGACATCGCTTTTTTGATTTAGTTCGTACCGGCAGAGCAGCACAAAATATAGACGGTTTTACGTCAAATAAAAATGAAGTTTTCCCGATTCCTGCAATAGAAATTGAACTTGCCGGAAACCGTTGGGAACAAAATCAGGGATACACTAATTAATACACTACGATACGATGAAAATTTTAAAATTACTAGTAGCATTTTTAGCGGTAGTTACTGTTTTTACAGGTTGTGAAAATGATGTGATTACAAATTATGCTTTTCAGGATATTTCTGCTCCTACAGGAGTAACTGCAAATTTTGGCATTACACAAGATGACACAGGTGTAGTAACTATTACACCGGTAGGTGAGGGGGCTTCAACCTTTACTATCTATTTTGGAGTAGAAGGTTCGGAGCCTGAAACCATTAATGCAGGTGAAACTGCTTCTTATACCTATACAGAAGGAGCGTATTTAATACGTATTGTAGCAACAGGTTCTACAGGGTTGACTAGCGAGTTTAACCAGGTTGTGAAGGTTTCGTTTACAGCACCAGAGAACCTTTCTTTTGAAACTGTGGTTAGTGGTTTGACTGCGGTAGTAACACCTACAGCAGATAATGCAACGATGTTTGATGTGTATTTTGGAGCTAACGATGATGAAGAGCCAGTTACAGTTATGGCTGATGCATCTGCAGAATTTACTTATGCAGAACCGGGAGAATATAGCGTTCGTGTAGTAGCAAAAGGTGCAAGTGTAAATACTATAGAATTGACAAAAGTAGTAACCATTACTGGTGCTGTAGATCCTATCGTATTGCCTATTACTTTTGATGACCCAACAGTAAATTATGCTTTCGGTACTTTTAATGGAGCATCTTTTGAAGTGGTTACAAATCCAGATCTTTCAGGAGCTAATATGACCGAATCTAACGTAGGAGCGATTACAAATTCTGGTGCACAATATGAAGGTGGGGCATTTACATTAGGTACTCCGGTAGACTTTAGTGGGGCTAATAAAACCATCACGATGAAATTCTGGTCTAATGTAGAGGTGCCAGTATTATTAAAGTTTGAAGGCGGAGTAGATGGCGAGCGTCAGAACGAAATCACCAAAACACACAGCGGTTCTGGTTGGGAAACCTTAACTTTTGATTTTGCAACTGAAGCTGTTAAAAGTTATATCGACGGAAACCAGGGTGTTGGCGAGCCTTTTGTGCCAACAGGGCAGTATGCAACGATGGTTATTTTTGTTGATGGTCCCGGAACCACAGCAGGAACATTTTATGTTGATGATATAGAGCAGACAGGTGGCGCTACAGAACCCTTGATGGCTGCAACTGCTCCGACTGCAGCAGAAGCTGATGTGCTTTCGGTTTTCAGTGATTCGTATACAGATCCGGCATCGGTGAATTATTTTCCAAACTGGGGGCAATCAACAACATACGAGCAAGTTGATCTTAATGGAAATGCGGCAATTAAATATGGAAATGCAAACTATCAGGGAATAGATCTTGGAGGTGAATTTGACGCTTCCGCATATGAATTTGTGCATATTGATGTATGGTCAGCAGATTATACAACCATCCCATTTTTTATAATTGATACTTCAGGAGAAACCCCAGTTAACTTAGAAGTTACTGCAGGAGAATGGACCAGTATAGATATTCCACTTTCAGCATTTACAGATCAGGGAATTTCAGTTAATAGTGTTTTTCAATTTAAGTTTGATGTACAGCCGGATAACGGAGGTACTTTTTATATAGATAACTTGTACTTCTACAATGCGAGTGCTTCAGTAGCAGATAGCCCGCAAGCAGCTGCACCGACACCTGCTTTTGATGCTGCTAATGTAATTTCATTATTTAGTGATGCGTATTCAGATGTAAATATGGCAACGTGGAGGACAGATTGGTCTTCGGCTGTGCTTGAAGCTATTTCTGTAGCAGGTGATGCTGTAAAAAAATATTCAGAATTAAATTTTGTAGGAGCAGAACCGGTTTCTCAAATTGATGCTAGTGGGATGACCCATTTTAGTACAGATGTTTGGACGGGAGATGCTACGCAAATCAGGATCAAATTGGTTGATTTTGGAGCTGACGGAACCTTTGAAGGTGGCGATGACAGCGAGCACGAGATTGTTCTGAATTTTGATAACGGAGATTTCATCCGCAACAGCTGGGTTACTTTAGACATTCCACTAGCAGACTTTACAGGACTTACTTCGCAGTCTAATATTGCTCAATTGATTTATTCTGGTGGTCCTGCCGGAGAAACAACAGTTTATGTTGATAATGTATACTTCCATAACTAGGAATTAAATAGTAAGATATTATGAGAAAGATAATTCAAATAGCATCCTATTGCTTTATACTGTTTACAGTATTAAGTTGTCAGGATGATGACAATACATTAGAGCAAATACAGGTTCCTCAGAACTTAGAAGTTGCTATAGATGTGACTGATGATGGCTCGGGTAATGTGACATTTACTGCTTCTGCAGATAACGCAGTTACGTATCGCTTTTCATTTCCTGATGGATCAACAGCGGTTGCTCCAAGCGGAGTGTACACTAAACGTTTTACAAAGACAGGATTAAATACGTATCAGGTTACTGTATTGGCTTACGGGCAAGCTGGTGTAAGTAGTTCTAGATTGATCGAAGTTACGGTTGAAAGTGATTTTTCAGATCCTGATGCTATTCAATTATTAACGGGTGGTAGTTCTAAAACATGGTATTGGGCGGCAGATGTACCCAATCATCTGGGTGTAGGACCTAATAATGATGATCCTACTCAAAATTATTTCTGGGCATTCTTTTCATTTACAGAGCCCTTTGCATTAGCAGATATTCCTGCAGCGACATGCGCTTATGATGATGAGTTTATTTTTAGTACTTCTAATGGTGAAAATCTAACTTATGAGTACGATAATAAAGGAGCATCTTTTTTCAATAGATCTTATGCAAGCGTCGTAGGTGGACAATCTCCAGATGATAGCTGTTATGAGTTTGATACTTCAGGAGAGAAAGCGGTTACATTAGCTCCATCTGAATCTGTTGTTGCGGCAGAGCGCAAGCGCGGTACGGTAATGACACTTGGTGATGATGGTTTTGTGGGGTATTATATTGGGACTAATGAATATGAAATAATGTCTCTTACCGAAAATCGTATGCTTTTACGAGCTGTTCAGGGTAATGATCAAGGATTAGCCTGGTATGTGATTTTAACATCAGAAAAACCAGTACAGGGTTCTGGACCACAAGTCGAAGACGATGATTTTTCTAATCTTGTTTGGTCAGATGAGTTTGATACTAATGGAGCACCTGATCCTTCTAATTGGACGTATGACCTTGGTAACGGTCAAGTAGGCTGGGGTAATAACGAATTGCAGTATTATACAGACCGACCTGAAAATGTTATTGTAGAGGATGGATTCTTGAAAATTACTGCTCTGCGCGAAGCTTTTAGCGGATTTGATTTTACTTCAGCACGCTTAAAGTCAGAAGGTTTACAGGAGTTTACTTATGGTCGTTTTGAGATCAGAGCGAAGTTACCTCAGGGAGTAGGTACGTGGCCAGCAATCTGGATGTTGGGTGCAGATTATCAAACTAATCCTTGGCCGGGAACCGGTGAGATTGATATTATGGAGCATGTGGGTCGCAATCAGAATGAGGTACTTTCTACCTTACATTTTCCGGGCAATTCGGGTGCAAATGGTATTTCTGAAGAAACAACAGTAGCTACGGCATCGGCTGAGTTCCATGTCTATACAGCAGAATGGACCGAAACACAAATTCGTTTTTATGTAGACGATGAGGTTTACCACATTTTTGAAAATAACGACAGTACACCTTTCAATAAAGATTTCTTTATGATTCTCAATGTTGCTATGGGCGGAAATCTGGGTGGAGATGTTGAAGCTTCTTTTCAAGAATCTGCGATGGAAGTAGATTATGTACGGGTTTATCAAAGGGATTAATCATGAAAATTAAATATTTAAAAGTAGCGGCATTTCTCTTGTTTGTACCCGTTTTTCAAATAACGGCGCAAACAAAAGGGATTAATAATTTAGATCCGGTTGTAGAGCATAAAATCGATTCGATTCTAGAGTTGATGACCCTAAAGGAAAAAGTTGGTCAAATGGTGCAATACAACGGTAGCTTTGATGTTACCGGGGCTCCGTCTGATATTGATTCTAAAACCAAATTAGAAAAGCTAAAGAATGGCGAGGTAGGCTCTATGCTTAATGTGCTTACTGCTGAAGCAACACGAGAAGCTCAAAAAGTGGTGATGGAGCATTCTCGTTTGAAGATTCCGTTGCTTTTTGGTTATGATGTGATTCACGGGTATAAAACCATGTTTCCGGTACCATTAGGTGAGAGCGCGAGTTGGGATCTTGAAGCCATGGAATTGAGTGCGAGTATAGCGGCAAAAGAAACCGCTGCATCCGGAGTACACTGGACGTTCGCACCTATGATAGATGTTTCTCGCGATGCGCGTTGGGGCCGTATTATGGAGGGTGCCGGTGAAGATCCGTATTTAAATAGTGTGATTGGCGTTGCACGTATAAACGGTTTTCAAGGAGGTGATCTTGCTGATATTGCTACGATCGCAGCCTGTGCTAAACATTTTGCCGGTTATGGTTTTGCCGAAGCAGGTAGAGATTACAATACCGTTAATGTGGGAGAATCTGAACTGCACAATGCGATACTAATGCCGTTTAAAGCTGCTTCTGAAGCAGGTGTAGCGACATTTATGAATAGTTTTAACGAGATTGATGGTGTGCCCTCAACAGCATCTAATTATCTGCAACGAGACATCTTAAAAGGTGATTGGAATTATAAAGGGTTTATGGTTTCAGACTGGGGATCTATCGCTGAGTTAATCTCGCACGGTTACGCTAAAGATAAAATGCAGGCAGGTGAGTTAGCAGTTGTTGCCGGTAGTGATATGGATATGGAAGGTCGCGTCTATGAGGAAGCTTTAGAACCTCTAGTGTCTCAAAACAAAATTGATGAAGCTATATTGGATGATGCGGTACGTAGAATTTTACGCGTAAAATACCATTTAGGTTTGTTTGAAGATCCTTATAAATACAGTGATGCGCAACGGGAAGAAGAGGTTTTACTCGCAAAAGAACACCTTGAGGCAGCAAGAGCTATCGCTCGTAAATCTATTGTATTGTTGAAGAATGAAAACGGAGTTTTACCTTTAACGAAAAGTTTAAATAGTATCGCTGTTATCGGTCCGTTAGCAGCTGATACCGATTCACCTTTAGGGAACTGGCGTGCACAGGCTGATAAGAATTCAGCGGTTTCTGTTTTAGAAGGAATTAAGAATGCGGTGGATAAAACAACCCAAATTAATTATGCCAAAGGAGCTGATTTAGGGATGGGTGAGCGCAGCTTTCTAATGCCTTTAAAAATTAATGATACGGATACATCTGGTTTTACTGAAGCCGTAGCAGCTGCTGAAAATTCAGAAGTTGTGGTTATGGTTTTAGGAGAAGATGCTTTCCAAACCGGTGAAGGCCGCAGTCAAACCGGTATTCAGTTACGTGGAGTTCAGCAAGAACTGCTTGATGCAATTTTTGAAGTTAATGACAATATTGTTTTAGTTTTAATGAATGGGCGACCTTTAGATTTAAGCAAACCTAACGATCAAGTACCTGCTATTTTAGAAACCTGGTTTTTAGGTTCTGAAGCGGGTAATGCCATTGCAGATGTACTTTTTGGGGATTACAATCCTTCTGGTAAATTACCGGTTTCTTTTCCGCGTAACGTGGGGCAGGAGCCTTTGTATTACAACCAGAAAAATACCGGAAGACCTTCTAGTACTATGGTAACGTATTCTGGCTATCAGGACGGATCACGAGAGGCTTTATTCCCGTTTGGTTATGGATTGAGCTATACCACTTTTGAATATGGAAAGCTTCAGCTGAGTGCTTCTGAATTTTCTGGGGATTCATGGATAGAGCTTTCCGTAAATATCACAAATACCGGTAATGTTGCCGGTAAAGAAACAGTTCAGCTTTACATCCATGATTTAGTTGCCAGCCGCACAAGACCGGTAAAAGAGCTTCGTGATTTCCGTCAGGTTACTTTAGAGCCGGGAGAAACACAAACAGTAAGCTTTACCATTTCGCCTAAAACATTAGCGTTCTATACAGCAAATAAGGTTTGGGAAGCAGAAGCTGGTGAGTTTGATGTGATGATAGGAGGTAATTCGGTTGATTTGCAAAAAGCAACTTTTCAATATAAAAATTAATGAAAAAGCTCTTTTTACTTTGTGCTCTTATGGTGTTATATTCCTGTAAGGCACAACAGCCACAGTTGGTCTGGTCAGATGAGTTTAACGGTAATGAATTAGATCTTACTTCATGGAATTTTGAGTTAGGCGATGGTTGCCCTAATCTTTGCGGTTGGGGAAATAACGAGCGTCAGGTTTATACGAAAGATAACCATAGATTAGAAGACGGCAAGTTGATTATTACCGCAAGAAAAGATGGAGACCAATATACTTCTACGCGTATTACGACACAAGGAAAACATGTGTTTCAATACGGTAGAATGGAAGCTCGTGCAAAACTCGCTATAGGACAAGGAATTTGGCCGGCTTTCTGGATGCTCGGTAGTGATATCAAACAAGTGGGGTGGCCTGCCAGCGGTGAGATTGATATTTTAGAATATGTAGGAAGAGAAGCGGATATGGTATATACCACATTACATGTTCCTGCCGGTCATGGAGATAGTGCTTTTAGTAAAAAAACAACGTTTGAAGCTATTGAAGAAGGCTATCACGTTTATGCAGCAGCATGGTCTCCTGAACAAATTGAATTTTTTGTAGATGATCAATCGGTATTTATTTACAATCCTGAAGATAAAAATAAAGCGGTTTGGCCATTTGATCAGCCTTTCTATTTCATAATCAATATGGCTATTGGGGGAAACTTTGGAGGTCCTGAAGTTGACGATCGTATTTTTCCGCAGGAATTTAGTATTGACTATGTAAGAGTTTACAAGCTGTAAGTCTTGATTTAATTTAGGGATTAATTATTATTTAAAAGGTTCTGTTGGTAAGACAGCGCCTTTTTTGGGTTTCTGCCAAATCTATTTAAATAGCAAGTATATTTGCAGTCTATGAGCATACTTACTTCAATTACCATCAGACCTGAATTACTCGAAGAACGGGATTATATTTTGAAACAGGCTTTAAAAAAAGCCAGAGTAAAACCGAATATGGTTTCAGACTGGCGCATTAGAAAGCGCTCTATAGATGCTCGTAATAAACCGGTAAAATTGCAGTTACAGGTTGAGATTTGGCAAACGGGAGAGAAGCGCAAAAGTCTTAATGCTTTTATTCCTCAAGATGTTTCACAAGCTCCTCAAATTGCAATAATTGGAGCCGGTCCTGCCGGACTTTATGCAGCTTTGCGTGCCATTGAAGCCGGTCTAAAGCCTGTAGTCTTTGAACGAGGAAAAGATGTGCGGGAACGTCGCCGGGACTTGGCCAAAATCAATAAAGATCAAATCGTAAATCCGGAATCTAATTACTGTTTTGGTGAAGGCGGTGCCGGTACCTATTCTGACGGAAAATTGTATACGCGATCTAAAAAGCGCGGTAACGTTTTAAAGGGGCTCGAATGGTTAGTACATTTTGGAGCAGATGAGGATATTTTAGTTGATGCCCACCCACATATAGGTACTAATAAGTTGCCCAAGGTGATTTCTGCAATGCGTGATGCTATACTTGAAGCAGGAGGAGCTGTTCATTTCAATGCTAAACTGACCGATCTCATTATTGAAAATAAAGCCATTAAAGGAATCGTTATTAATCATGCAGATCATTTTGATTTTAATGAAGTCGTGTTGGCTACTGGTCATTCGGCACGTGATATTTTTTACTTGTTGCATGATAAAGGCGTTAAGATTGAAGCAAAACCCTTTGCGCTTGGTGTGCGTATAGAACATCAGCAGGAAGTTATTAACTACATTCAGTACCACGGAGAGACTGACAACCCTTATTTGCCACCAGCTGCATATAGTCTGGTAGAACAGATAGATGGGATGGGGGTATATTCTTTCTGTATGTGTCCCGGTGGAATCATAGCTCCTTGCGCTACAGCTCCCGATGAGGTGGTTACAAACGGTTGGAGCCCGAGTAAGCGTAACAATCCGTATGCAAATTCTGGAATCGTAGTAAGTGTTGAGCCTAAAGATTTACCTGATTACGCACCAGATAACCCTTTTGTAAGTCTTGATTTTCAGAAAGCCGTGGAGCATGCATGTTGGGTTGCTGGAGGTAAGACACAGCAAGTGCCCGCACAGCGTATGACTGATTTTGTAACAGGGAAACTATCTGATGATTTTCCTAAAACTTCTTACCAACCGGGAATTGTAAGTGCAGATCTAAATATAGTTTTGCCAGATTTAATTGCTTCACGGTTGAAAAAAGCATTTGTGATCTTCGGAAAGAAAATGCCGGGCTACCTATCTAAAGATGCTGTTTTACATGCTCCGGAAAGCCGTACTTCTTCACCGGTTTCTATTCCTCGTAATCCTGAGACTTTAGAACATATAGCGATCAGTGGGCTCTATCCTTGTGGAGAAGGGGCAGGTTATGCCGGCGGAATTATGTCTGCAGCTATTGATGGTATCAACTGTGTAGATGCAATAGCTAAAAAGTATATATCCTAAAAAAGCAAAGCCTCGCAAAAGCGAGGCTTTGAATTGAATTTCGTAAGCTTAAGACTTATTATTCAGCTTGAGGAGCAGGTACAGCAGCGCTGTCAACTACAACTTCAGCAGGAGTTTCAACAGGAGCTTCTTCAACAGGAGCCTCTGGAGTTACTTCTTCCATAGAAGTTTCTTCCATTGTCTCTTCAGTTGATTCTTGAGCAGACTCTCTGCAAGAAAAAACAGTAATCATTAAGCTCAAAGCGAAACCAGCTAAAATATTGCGTTTCATAAATAAAGATTTATTGCGTTAAAAATGCGGGCGAATGTACTTCAAATATGAATACGTGCAACACGACTCAGGCTGATTTTTAATATTTTTTAGCTAAAATTTTAAAGGGTGCATAACTGACTTAAAATCAAGTGTTAATTAAGCATAGTATTTTGCCAAAGATGACATTTTTGATGCTAAAGCCTTATTGGCTTCCCCGTTTTCCTGGTCCCCATTTATTTTACTCAATTCTAAAAGAGAATAATTCTCTACTAGTTGTTGAGATATAAATCTTTTAGACTTTTTAAGGTTTGCGATATTTATATTAAGTGCTTGATTAGTTACATCATAAGTCATAGAACTCTTTTTAAAGGGATTCCAGTAGGTTTTAATAAGAATATCTGAATTGGATTTAGAGATCGAGTCCAATAAGATATTTATCTGGTCTCTTTTTTCTTCAGAGAAAATGTCTATTAAATGTTTTTGAAAAAAAGCACTGTGAAGTACCTCGCTCGTTCTTCTGACTGCACTACTGATGAGTGGGTTTTCACCTTTATAAACTAAATTCATGGGCGTAGATTTTTGTTAGTTATTAGTTATTAGTCAGAGAATTCGACTTGTAAAGGGGTTAATTATAAACTTACTTTATTAGATTTTAAGTTATATACGTATTGAAATAAATTAGATATTCTAACATAGAAAAACGATGAACAGTAAATTTTACATTTAAATGACTTGTAAAAATTAAGATTAACTGTTTATAATCACCAAATTGAGCAGGGCGGTGCAGGATGAATAGATTATTGAAACTCATTATTTTTCAATATCATTTTTCAATTTATTTTTATGAAAAACATATTTGCTTTTTTTCTGATTTCCATCTTGCTTATTAATACATCTTGTAAGAAAGAGGTATCCCGATCTCAGGTTCATAACTTAGTTATAGATACTACAACAGTGTTAGCGCCTTTTGGAAATTTTGAAGTTAAAACTCCAGATTTTAGTAATACACCTCAATTTTTAATTACTGATTTTGGTGCAGTTAAAAGTGATAAAATAAAAAACACGCAAGCGATTGCCGCAGCCATAGATTCTGCAAATGCATCAGGGGCGGGTACTGTAGTTATTCCTGAAGGTGAGTGGCTGACTGGAGCGATTCATTTTAAGAGTAATGTAAATCTTCATTTAAAGGAAGGAGCGACGCTTTTATTTTCAGGAGATCCTCAAGATTATCTTCCGGCTGTACTGAGCACCTGGGAAGGTATGGAGTGTTATAATTATTCTCCACTTATTTATGCCTACGATTGTAAAAATGTAGCCATTACCGGTACAGGAATTTTAAAGGCAAAAATGGATATTTGGAAAGTCTGGTTTGCCAGACCTTCCGGTCATATGCAAAACTTAAAACGCTTGTATGAGATGGCTTCAAAAGATATACCTGTAGAAGAGCGGCAAATGGTTAATGATTCAGCTAATTTTAGACCACAGTTTATTCAGTTCAACCGCTGTAAAAATGTATTACTTGAGAATATTTCCATAGAGAACAGTCCATTCTGGGTGATTCATCCGTATTTATCTTCAGATGTGACCATACGTAATGTACATGTATTTGCTCACGGTCATAATAACGATGGTGTAGATCCCGAAATGAGTCAGCGTGTTTTGATTGAAGATTGCGTTTTTGATCAGGGAGACGATGCGATCGCTGTAAAGGCTGGCCGTAACCAAGATGCATGGCGTCTCAATACACCGGTTAAAGATGTAGTCATTCGTAATTGTATGGTTAAAAACGGTCATCAACTTCTTGCGATAGGTAGCGAACTGTCAGGCGGTGTGGAAAATGTGTATATGGAAAATTGCGAGGTAGCGCCTAATGCAAAGTTGAATCATTTACTTTTTATCAAGACTAATGAACGCCGCGGAGGATATGTAAAAAATATCTTCATGGAGAATATAAAGGCCGGTCGTATAGATAAAGGTGTTTTAGGAATTGAAACAGATGTGTTGTATCAATGGAGAGATCTGGTGCCTACTAATGAACGCAGATTGACACCCATTGAAGATGTTTTTATGAATAAGGTCACCGCAACTCATGTTGATTTTATATCTCGAATTTTAGGAGATGCTGAAAAGCCCATTAAAAACATTGAGCTAAAAAACATAAAGGTAGATACTATACGAGATCAGGAACTGATTCACGAAAATGTTTCCGGATTTACCCGTAGCTAGTCTTGGGCAGTTTATATTGATTTACGTAAGAAAAAAGAGAAGTTTGAAGTATGAGTTCTATCTCAGACTTCTCTTTTAATTATTCTTAAATTTAAAGGTTTGTTTTTAATATTTCTCAACGAAGATTCATTGATTTTATAGAATATACATTTTGGTTAAAATACCAATAATTTATTTTGATATTAATGTTAAAATTTTAAGTTTTTAAGATTGTTTTAAGATATTACTGCTGTTTAATCAATTAGTTTAGAGCCTATCCTTTCAGGTCTTATCTTAAATACCACTGCGGAAAACACTTTTCTGTTTAGAAAATATTAAGATTTTGATTTTTAAGGCTAAAGCATTCATTAATCAAAACTTATCTGTTTTTATGAAAAGAAGAAACTTTGTTCAACTTACTGGTCTTGGAGCAGGAGCATTAATGTTACCTGTCTCGATGATGGGTAATGACATTGCTGCTGAAGCATTATTAGAACCCGGTCTGGATCTGTTTACCAAAAAATCCTTAGCAGATGTAGCATTGAATACTGCACGTTCTCTAGGTGCTTCCTATGCAGATGCACGTATAGGCCGTTACCTCAATCAATATGTTTTTACCCGTGAAGATAAGGTACAAAACGTTGTGAATACCGAGTCTTTTGGGGTGGGTGTTCGTGTCATTGCAAACGGAACCTGGGGTTTTGCATCAACAAATGATGTGACCGATGCAGGTATTAAAAAAGCAACACAGCAAGCGGTTGCTATTGCAAAGGCAAATTCAAAAATACAAACAGACCCTGTGGTTTTGGCTCCGGTTGAAGCTCACGGTGAAGTAAGTTGGAAAACACCCTTAAAAAAGGATTTTAGAGAAGTACCGGTTTCTGAAAAAGTGGAACTGTTACTTGATGCAAACGCTGCCGCAATGAATGCTGGGGCCAATTTTGTGAATTCGGCTTTATTTATGGTAAACGAACAAAAATACTTTGCCTCAACAGATGGATCATACATCGACCAGGATATTCACCGCATCTGGCCAACTTTTGGGGTCACAGCCATAGATAGAGAAGCCGGTAAATTTAAATCCCGCCAGGCATTGAGTGCTCCTATGGGAATGGGATATGAATATATGGACGGTCTTGAAAGTGAAAAGCTAATGAGTCCGGCAGGATTCAATCTGTATCGTAACAGTTATGATATTATAGAAGATGCAACTACTGCTGCAAAGCAGGCCAAAGAAATGCTTACTGCAGAGTCTGTACAACCGGGTAAATACGATTTAGTCTTAGAGCCTAATCACCTTGGGTTGACTATTCATGAATCTGTAGGTCACCCTCTGGAACTTGATCGTGTTTTAGGATATGAAGCAAATTATGCCGGAACCAGTTTTGCCACTCTAGACAAATGGAAATCCGGAGACTTTAAATACGGTAGTGATATTGTAAACATCGTGGCAGATAAAACGCAACCGCACTCTCTTGGTGCTGTGGGGTATGATGATGAAGGGGTGAAGACTAAGAAATGGGATTTAATTCGTAACGGTATCCTCGTCAATTACGAAGCGATTCGGGATCAGGTAAGCATTTTAGATCAGAATGAATCTCACGGATGTTGTTATGCACAAAGCTGGAATGATGTGCAGTTTCAGCGTATGCCAAACATATCGCTTGAAGCAGGTAAAGAACCGTATTCTGTTGAAGAAATGATCAAAGATGTAGAAAAAGGAATTTATATCGCAGGTCGTGGTAGTTATTCCATAGATCAGCAACGCTATAATTTTCAGTTTGGCGGTACGGTATTTTATGAGATAAAAGAGGGTAAGATTGTAGGAATGCTTAATGATGTTGCCTACCAGTCTAATACCCAAGAGTTTTGGAATTCCTGTGCAAAGATTTGTGATGAAGGCGACTACAGGTTGTTTGGGTCTTTCTTTGACGGTAAGGGGCAGCCTTCTCAGGTAAGTGCTGTTTCTCACGGTAGTTCTACAACGCGTTTTGACGGTGTGAATGTGATTAATACAGGAAGATCTGTCTAAATTCTTTTATCTAACTAATTAATACAAAGTACAATGGCAATATATACAGAAGAAGAAGCACGTAAGATATTAGAGAAGGCAATGAGCTTTTCTAAAGCTGATGCGTGCGTGATTAACCTTGGCGGAAGTGAAAGCGGCAATATTCGTTATGCCCGAAACACCGTTTCTACGGCTGGGCACCAATCTAATCAAAGTCTAGCAGTTGAAGCTAGCTTTGGAAAGAAATCAGGCACAGCAACTATAGATGAATTTGACGATGCTTCCCTAGAGAAAGTAGTGCGTCGTGCAGAAGAACTGGCGCAACTTTCTCCTGAGAACCCAGAGTTTATGGAGCCTCTAGGACCCCAAACTTATGATGAGTCGGTGAGCTATTCAGAAGCTACAGCAAATACAACTCCGGAATTTAGGGCAGATGTTGCAGCAAAAAGTATCAAACCTGCAAGTGAAAAAGAGGTAACCGCAGCTGGGTTTTTGGATGACGGTGCCGGTTTTAGCGCTATGCTCAACTCAAACGGACTTTTCGCTTATAACAAGTCTACAAATGTTGATTTCACTGTGACTATGCGTACCGATGATGGTACAGGTTCTGGTTGGGTGACGCGTGATTATAATGATATTTCAAAATTTGATGCTGAAGAAGCTTCTGCAATAGCAATTGATAAAGCGGTAATGTCGCGCGAGGCAAGAGCTATTGAACCGGGGCGTTACACGGTGATACTGGAGCCTGCTGCTGCAGAAGAGTTACTGGGTAATATGGGACGTGCCTTTAATGCACGTACTGCAGATGAGGGGAGAAGCTTTATGTCTAAAGAAGGCGGCGGAACAAAGTTGGGTGACAAAATTGTAGATGAGCGTGTGACCATCTGGTCAGATCCTCTGCACCCAGATGTGCCCACTTCAACCTGGAGTGGTGAAGGTTTACCACGGAAAAAAACAATATGGGTAGAAAATGGAGTAGTAAAAAACCTGGCGTATGACCGGTATTGGGCATCGCAACAAGGGGTTGATCCGGTACCGTATCCCAGCAATATGATTATGCAAGGTGGTGATGCTTCGCTTGATGATATGATTAAAAGTACAAAACGCGGAATTTTAGTTACGCGTTTCTGGTATATTCGTTCAGTAGATCCACAAACCATGTTGTTTACAGGTCTAACTCGTGACGGAACGTTTTACATCGAAAACGGTCAGATCAAATACCCGGTGAAGAATTTCCGTTTTAATGAGAGTCCTGTCATTATGCTCAACAACCTGGAAGAGTTGGGTGAGCAGGTCCGCGTTAATGGTAACCTTATCCCGTATATGAAGATTCGAGACTTTACATTTACCAGCCTTTCAGATGCTGTGTAAGTATTTAATACAAACAAAAACTGGTTACTTTTTTAAGTAGCCAGTTTTATTTTTTTCAAACAAAATACTGGAGTTTGGCTTATGGTTAAAACCAAACGTCACAAGTAAATTTAAACCCTCATTGCTTCTTACATTGAACAACAATTTTTTCTTCACAAGACTGCAATACGAGTCGGGCGACTGGGATGTTGACCAGCGTATGCCGTCTAACCTCCTCAATTCGCTGGTGGAATATACAACGCTTAAAATCGATACTCGGGAAAACATCATTTCACTAAGTAACGATGCAATTTTTAAATGTCCGTTTTGCTACATTTCGGGGCATAAACTGGTACAGTTTACTCCAAAAGAGCGGGAAAATTTTGAGAAGTACGTAAACAACGGCGGTTTTGTGTTTGCAGATGATTGTAACCACGACATAGACGGACTTTTTGCTAAATCTTTTGAACGGCAGATGGAAGAGATTTTTGGTCCAGATGAACTCCAGAAAATTCCCAATGACCACGAAATTTATTCCTCTTTTTTTGAATTTGATGACGGTCCGCCTACAACTTCTCAGGAGCTTAATGGCTGGGGTGATGATCTCGTTCATGAATACCTTAAAGCTATAGTTGTCAATGGCAGAATAGGAGTTTTGTATAGTAATAAAGATTATGGTTGCGAGTGGGATTACGATTTTAGAAATAAACGATTTTATAGAATAGACAATACACGATTTGGGGTGAATATTGTGATGTATGCCCTTACCTCTTAACTTAAAAATATGGATAACGAATTGGTAAAAATAGAGCAGGAAGTTAATAGCCTTATAGCAAAGATCACACAGCTCAAACAAGAAATCGGTAAGATAATTATAGGGCAAGAAGAAACGGTAGAGCAGTTGTTGATTACCTTTTTGGCGGGTGGTCATGCATTGCTTGAAGGTGTTCCCGGACTTGCCAAAACCTTGATGATCCGCACGTTGGCGCAAGCTATAGATTTAAAATTTAAGCGTATTCAATTTACGCCAGATTTGATGCCATCAGACATTATAGGAACCGAAATCCTTGAAGAAGATCAGACCACCGGGAAGAAATTCTTTGAATTCAATAAAGGACCTATTTTCTCAAACATCATACTGGCTGATGAGATTAACCGTACTCCACCAAAAACTCAGGCTGCTTTGCTTGAGGCTATGCAGGAATTTGAAGTGACCTACTCAGGAAAAACCTATTCTCTGGATAAGCCATTCTTTATTTTGGCAACACAAAACCCTATTGAACAATCAGGAACTTTCCCGTTGCCAGAAGCACAACAAGATCGATTTTTACTGTACATCCGTATCGGGTATCCAACAGAAACCGATGAAACTGCGATTTTAAAAGCGACAACGAGTTCTAAGAAAGCTAAAGTCAATTCGGTGATTTCTGGAGAGGAGATTATTCGTTTACAAGAGTTGGTTCGTGAAGTTCCTATAAGTGATGATTTAATCGCTAAGGTGAGTAAACTAATACGTGCTACACGCCCCGAAACAACAACAGATGATTACGTCAAACAATGGGTGAGCTGGGGAGCCGGTCCACGTGCGGGGCAGGCGATGATTTTAACAGCAAAAGCAAGAGCTTTAGCACAAGGTCGACTCTCAGTAACCCCGGCCGATTTAAAGTTTGTAGCGTTCCCTGTTTTGCGCCACCGCGTAATTGTGAATTTTAAAGCCGAAGCAGCACACATCAATACCGATAGGGTTACTCAGAAACTAGTAGACACAATTTTATAACCGATGCAAACCAACTATCAAGAACTCCTAAAACCCGAAATCCTGCATGAGGTGTCAGGCCTAAGCCTGCTGGCTCGGGTGGTTGTTGATGGATATTTGCAAGGTTTGAACCACAGTAAGAGTCTGGGTAGTGGTATGGAATTCAGTCAGTACCGTGGGTATGAACCGGGCGATGACTTGCGTTTGCTAGACTGGAAAATGTTAGCGCGTTCGGGACGCTATTATATCAAACAATCTGAGATAGAATCTCAAGTTTCAGTGAAGTTTATTCTTGATGCGAGTAACTCCATGTTGCATCAAGAAGGGGATCTGACAAAAATGGATTATGCCCGGGTTCTTGTGGCAAGTCTGTCTTATCTCGCACACAAACAGGGAGATGAAGTCGGTCTTTTTGCGTTAAGCGAAAACAACTTAACCACGATCTACCCTAAAGCCAGTGTGCAGCATTTTAACCGGTTGTTACAGGAATTGATCCGTATTGAAACTATCGGGAAATGGCCGCCTCATGCTATTACAAACGAGCGTCTGCATGAGCGCGGCCGCAAGGAATTGATTTTTTTTATTACGGATATGTATGAGTACGGGGATGAACTGTCAGCCTTTACAAAAGCTTTGAAAACGTCTCGAAATGAGGTCGCAGTACTGCAGATTTTAGGTAAAGGTGAACTGAATTTTGAATATAGCGGGACGGTAACTTTTGAGGATTTAGAAACCGGTACAAAATTAAAGGTTGCAGCAAAAGAAGCCCGAACACATTATTTGGAAAATCTAACTAACAAACTGAAAAAGACCGAAGAAGTGTTACTGAACCAAGGCATAAGCCATCAGGTATTTACAATGGGCGAACCGCTTGGAGCAACTCTCAATTTGTTTTTAAAAAAACGCATAAACTTAGTATAATATGTTTTTTGCTAATCCACTGTATTTATGGGCTTTGTTGGGACTCGCTGTTCCCGTGGCGATACATTTGTGGAGCAAAAGTGAGGGCAAAACAATCCAAGTGGGTAGTATCTCCATCTTTCAGGAGTCTGAAACTACACAAAGTAACAGCCTGCATCTTAACGAGTGGATTTTGTTGCTTTTGCGCATGCTTGCCGTTGCGTTGCTGGTGTTTATTTTGGCAGAGCCTTTTGCTAAAGCACAAACAAAAAAACAAGATTTAGTCTATCTCGTAGAACCTGGTTTACTAGAATTACAATCTTTTAAACTCGTGCTTGACAGTCTGGCAGAAAAGGAGGAGGTGAAGCTCTTACAAAAGGGTTTTTCGGCGTATAACCCTGAAGATACATTAATAGATACTAACACAATAAATTACTGGCAATTAGTTCAAGATCTTCAAGAGTTACAGGCTGATCATATTGTGGTGTATTCGCAATCTTTAGCAAAAAGTTTAAAAGGAAAGCGTCCCGAAATTCCTGAAAACATAAACTGGATAACGATTGATTCTACTGCTGTTGTTGATGAGGTTCTGCAGTTGCGTCAATTTCAGGATTCGGTTGAGGTCTTAAGCGTGCATAGCACTAGTGATAAATTGTATTTTACTAAGGAATTTGTAGCATCAAAGAATGCTCAGGATTTGAATAAAGGTATTGGCCTAATCGCAACCGACACCCTTTCTATTTCTTTTTCAGCAACAGATTCGCTGACCTCGCAGATCCCATTTTTAAAAGCTGGTTTTGAAGCCTTAAACAGTTATCTGAATCAACCTATAGTTTTCAAGCAGATTGAGAACCCTTCTGAAATAGAAGCAGATGTTCTAATTTGGCTGCAGCCTAATAATCCCCCTGAAGTTGACGGTATCACCTTACTGTTTAATCCTGATGCATTTGCAACTCATTTGATTGAGCCGGTTGATGCTAAAAACTATGTGTTGACTCAACTCATTACGCGTAAGCATGCAGTTACAAACCATCTCCCTGAACAGTTGTTGCCTTTACTCAACCTGCATCCGAAACTAGCGATCGAAATTTATAAATACGATAACAGAGTAGCTTCTTCCGAAGGGATACAACCTTTAAAAATTGATGAGGATAATCAGCTCGATAAAGCATCGATGATCCCATTTGCGCCCTGGTTTTGGTTGGCTCTTGTACTTGTTTTGATCGTTGAACGCATGGTATCCCGAATACGAAAGCAATGAGGAGTACCGGGCAACATAACGTTTTAAAATTTAAGCAACGGTGGCAAACCCATTTGTGGTTGCAAGTGGTATTGTTTGCTTTAATCCCTGCTGCTACGCTCTATATATTGTCGTTTCAAATAGCGCTAAGTCTCCTTGTTTTTATACTAATGGGCTTAATCGGACTGGTGATTTTTAAGCCTTTTTCAATACCTATTTCACGTGTTATTCAATTTGTTGATGGCAATTTGCAAAATTCAGAATATAGCGCAGCACTGGTTTTTCAACCTAAAGAAGAGTTGACGCGTTTAGCGCAAATTCAACGTTACAGAACCGAAGAAAAAATAGCTGCAGAACTTAAAAGTTTACAACCACCGGTACATTATAAGCGTTTTGGTATCTGCCTTTTGGGAGCTCTTGCAACCCTACTAATTGTGTTTACCGTTTTTAAAGCAACAGGTACACGGTCACCAAATCACTCTGTAAAACCTGAAAATGAAATGATCGTTCGGGCGGTTGATTCTTCTGAAGCGCAACAAATCCCTCCTAAAATCATCAAGCAATCGGTAAAGCTGCGTTATCCTGCATACACTTCCTTAGGTTCAAGAAGTACTGAAAGTATGGATATCAAAGCACTTGAAGGTTCACAGATCACGTGGAGTTTGCAGTTTGATCAGAAAGTAGATTCTGTTTTTATGGAAAGTCAATCAACACAGTATTTGATGCAACCCAACGGAGATACGTATCAAAGAAGTCAACACGTCTCAGCTTCCGGTTTTTACAATTTTAAGTTTGTAGATACGCTGGGCAACGTCTATATATCGGATTTGCATAGCATAGAAACCATGTACGACGAAGCACCACAAGTAGATATATTCAATTTAGACCCATTTACTTCTTTTGAACCCCAGGATGAAAAAACAATCCGTTTTGAAATTCAAATCACTGATGATTATGGTATTGCCGATGCGTTTATTGTTGCAACGGTGAGTCGGGGCTCGGGAGAATCGGTGAAGTTTAGGGAGGAGAAAATTGCATTTAATACTGCCATAGCAACAGGAACTAAACAGCAATCGCTTTTACAAAAAATCAATTTGGATGCTCTTAACATGGAACCGGGAGATGAACTCTATTTTTATATTCAGGCGCAAGATTTAAAAACGCCTAAACCTAATATCGCCCGAAGTGAAACCTATTTTGCCGTGATTAAAGACACGACCCAGTATGAGTTTGTGGAGGCCGGCGGGATGGGAGTAGACCTGATTCCTGATTATTTTAGAAGTCAGCGTCAACTCATCATTGACACCGAAAAACTGATCAAAAACAAGTCTAAACTTAGTACTAAAGCGTTTAATACTACCAGTAATGAACTGGCATTTGACCAGAAAAGTTTGCGGTTAAAATACGGGGAATTTATGGGGGATGAAGCAGAAGGTGGTCTGGCTGCACAGCAAGGAGACCCCGGAGCGATTGAAGCTGAAACCGATGATCTGCTTGCAGAATACTCACACAAGCATGACGGTGCTAACGAGCATAATCTTGTGGAAGATGAGCATGAGCACGAAGAGAAAGAAGGTGAAGAGGAAAATCCACTGGAAAAGTATGTGCACAACCACGATGATCCTGAGGAATCGACGCTTTTTGCGAAGTCGCTTAAGCGTAAGCTGCGAGCGGCATTAAACATTATGTGGGATGCTGAGTTGCATTTGCGTATGTATGACCCAAAACAATCGTTGCCGTATCAATATGAAGCCTTAGAACTGATTCAGGAACTAAAAAATAGTTCCCGTATTTACGTGCATCGCATCGGGTTTGACCCGCCACCTATAAAAGAAGATAAGCGCTTGAGTGGTGAACTCAAAGATGTGGATAGTTTTACAAAGCAAGAAGATTTTAAAGAATCTGAAAACTTTAAAGCTTTGCGGAAAGCGATTAGCAGATTAGAACAATTGATTGCACATCAAAGGGAAATAACTTCTGTAGATCAAGAAACTTTTGAAGCGGCAGGTAATGAATTGGCAGCTTTGGCGATAGAGCATCCGGGAAATTACTTAGAGACTTTGCAACAACTGCGGTGGATTTCTAAAAACCTGAATACCCAAGTTGAAGACTTAAAACGTTTACAAAACGGACTCCTAAAAGCATTACCCGAGCAGGAAGCAAATCCTTCAAAAATAAAGTCACATTATAGCAAATTAGACGCGTTGCTGGTTAAAAAGTTAGACGCTGATGAGTGATTTTACTTTTATAAATATCGATTATTGGATTCCTGTGCTGTTCAGTACAGTTGTTCTTTTTGTGGTTTTTTTAATCAAAGAATGGTCTCGAAAAAGCAGCAGTACTTTTGTGATACGCATCGGGGTTGCTTTGGTAGCAATTTTAGCTTTAGCGGTTTTAGCATTGAAGCCGGCAAGTAGGTTTGAAATCGAAGGCAAACAAGGTGTATTGTTGACCCAAGGTTATCAAGAAAGTCAGTTGGATAGTCTTAAAAAAACGAATCCAAAGCTCGAGGAAGTGATTTATAACGATCATATACTACAATCTCAATTGGATTCTTTGCGTAAGGTATTCATTTTGGGAACCGGGGTTCAACCCTACGATTTCTGGCAGTTAGCAGACAAAAATGTAGCATTTTTATCAGGAGCATTTCCTGCCGGTATCAACAACGTGAATTATAAAACGAGTGCGGTTGAAGGTGATGCATGGAATGTAAAAGCACAGTATGCTAAACCTAAAATAGGAAATCAAATCGTATTAGAAGCTCCGGGAAATCTAGCGATCGATTCTGTGAGATTCAACAGAAGTCAGGATACGGTTTTTTCGCTTCAAGCGAGATTAAAAGCACCGGGCAATTTTGTATATGAGTTGGTAGAAAAAGATTCCACCGGGATTGAAATTCAACGCGAACCACTTCCATTACATGTGCTTCCCAAACAGCAGTTGAATATTTTAATGCTTAATGCCTTTCCTACTTTTGAGATCAAGTATCTGAAGAACTTCTTAGCAGCATTGAATCATAAAGTTTTAGTTCGCAACCGCTTGACGCAAGGTAAGTTTAAGTATGAGTATTTTAACCGGGAACGGGAAACGCTTCAAAGTTTAAATACTACAGTTTTAGAAACTATAGATCTGGTGATTCTGGATGGAGGAGCCTGGAATTCGCTTTCGAGAAAAGAACAGTATGCGGTTCGTACAGCAGTAGCGCAGCAGGGAATGGGTGTTTTTCTAATGCCAGACGAAAATTTGTTTTACGGGAATCAACCGCTGTTGAATTTTAAGTTTACGCGTACGTCACTAAGCGAAATTAACTTAGAAAACGGAGTGCGTGTCTCAATATTTGGATATTTATTTAATCCCAGCTCAGATATAAATGCGACTTTAAAAAGTGGAAATTCTTTACTGGCAGCTCAGCGATTTTTGGGTTTTGGTAGCGTGAGTACTACAGTATTGACAAATACCTATGCCTTACAGCTTAAAGGAAATAAAGCTGCTTATAAAGCGGTGTGGAGTGAACTTTTAAAACCAGTTTTAAGAGCTGAAGATGAAGTGGTGTATTGGGAGGATTCTCACCAGTCGGTTTATAAAAATGAACCCTATGACATACAATTCAGGACCACGTTAAACGATTTTAAAGTACAAGATGCGAGCGGAGCTTCACTTCCTGTTTCGGGAGATCCTGATATTGAAGATCTGTGGAGTGTTACTTTTTACCCAGAACAATCCGGCTGGCATCAATTGCAACTAAAAACAGATTCTATTGTTTCAACCCATTCTTATTATGTTTTGGATTCTTTAGACTGGCAGGCAAAATCATCCAGAGCGCGAATACTGGCAAACGAAAATTATTTCAAAAGCAGCGCTTCTGAAGAAACTCCCCTTTATTTAAAACAAGCTATTAACCCGTTGTATTTCCTTATGATTTTCCTTCTGGCAATGGGATATTTATGGCTGGAACCCAAACAGGCAAAGGATTAAAAAGATTATTGTTAAGACGCTAAATCTTAAGGTTTTTCTTAAAAAATGATGTATTGGGTTGTTTATTAGGAAAGCTTTAGTATTTGATGCTAAAGTATGATTAAGACATCTTGTTTAGGGGTTTATGCTTTGTAAATTAGAGGTATAAATAAGAGAATAATGAAAACTTTAATCACCATATTTAGTATCGTAGTAATCAGTTTAAGCGGCTTTAATAGCCCAGAATCAACAGCGTCAGTGCATGAGGATGTTGTTCAAAATCAACTTACATTTGACGGGTATGAAGGTGGTTACTACTTTTTTACTAACACCAATCAACAAGCTGTTGTTTTAGAGGCTTATGAAGAGACTAAAAGTCCTGATTTAATAAACGGTAATTTAGAAGGTAAGACTTTTAAAGTTGTGTATACTCCTGTAGAAAGAACTCCAACTTCATCAACGCAAGGTATAATAGAAACTGTAAGAAAATAATTAATAAATCCCCTGATTCATTAATAAAAAAAAAGCCCGGAACTCCGGGCTTTTTTGTGCTTGTATTTGACGTGTTATTTTATTTCTGTAATAAAATCCTCTTTTGGGGTACGCACTTTCTTCATATTCACAAGCCAGTCGTTATCCGCATCGCGATACCCTAAAGTCAGAAGCAAGGTACTTTTATACCCGCTTCCTTCAAGTTCTAAAAGTTTATCGACTTCAGGAGGTAAAAAGCCTTCAATAGGGGTCGCATCCACTTTTTGCTCCGCTGCTGCAGCTATAGCCATCGCAAATGAAATATAACTTTGTTTAGCGGCGTGGTCAGCTTGCCACTCTTTTCCTAAAGGTTCGTATAAACTCATGATGTTTTGTTTATAATCATCCATAGTCTCATGAGGCAATCCACGTTGATCCATAGTATAATTAAAAACCGCACTTACCCGCGCATCAGTATAACCATCCCAAGCAGCAAAAACAAGCAGATGAGAACAGTCTACAACCTGACTTTGATTCCAAGCTACATCTTTAATTTTATTCAGCAATTCTTTATTAGAAATCACAAATATCTTATAAGGCTGTAAACCTGATGAAGAAGGAGCCAGGCGGGCAGCTTCTAAAATATAATTTAATTTGTCTTCTGGTATCTGCTCGCCATTCATTTTTTTAGCTGCATAGCGCCATTTAAGATCTTCTATTAAACTCATAGTACTATTTATTTATAAGAAGCAAAATTAGTTAAGCTTAGTGACATAAAGTAACTTTGTGACGTAAAGTGTCAGTGACATTTGAGTAACCACTTAAAGCAATTGAAATGGAAGATGTGAAGCTGTTAACCTGCAATGAAAAAATACGGGCAATTCACGATACGATGGATGTATTAAGCGGCAAATGGAAGGTTTCAATCATAGCTTGTTTGTGTTATAAAGGAATGCGCTATTCAGAATTGATGCGTCAAGTGCCCGGCATTAGCGGTAAAATGCTGAGTAGGGAATTGAAAGATTTAGAAATGAATAAACTCATTGAGCGTACCGTAGCACATACAAAGCCGGTTTGTGTTCATTATAAAATAACACCTTATGGCGCTTCGTTAAAAGAGTTAACCGAAGTAATAGCAACCTGGGGGCTGAAGCATCGGGAGCTGATAACGCACTAATTATAAAGTTTCATTTTCTGAACCCATTTAAAATACGTTGTAATGACCGAAATAGAACGCAAATTAGACAGTAACGGCATACGGCCTACGGCGATGCGTATTTTAATATACAAATATATGGCTGAGAAAAACAATGCGCTGGCCTTAACCGATGTTGAACAGGCATTTCAAAAAGCCGAACGTACGACCTTATACCGAACGATAAAAACCTTTGAAGAAAAAGGGATTGTACATCAAATAGATGATGGTACCGGCGTGTTGAAATACGCCTTGTGTGAACCGGGCTGTAATTGTGAAATCGATAGGGATTTGCATTTACATTTTCATTGTAATTCCTGCGATAAGACCATTTGTCTTACTCAACATAAAATACCACACATCAACCTTCCCGAAGGTTTTATGGCTGAGGATGCCAATCTGGTCGTGAAAGGCATCTGCGATAGTTGTAGTGCCTATTAATTGCACTTCTGTTGCATTGCTTATTTATAGACCTTGCACCTATGAATACAGAAGCTCAAAATACCACACCTACCTACGAGAACGACAGCTGTTGTTCTACGAATACAAAAAGGCCTAATCACGCAGATGACAATCACGATCACGGAGACCAAGGAGCTGGCTTTAAGACCTATATTCCGGGTATATTTAGTTTTGTGATACTGGTTACCGGCATTGCTTTAGATTACTTTGAAGTTACTTTCTTTAAAGAATACATGCGTTTGGCGTGGTATATAGTAGCTTATATCCCGGTGGGATTCCCGGTGATGAAAGAAGGCTGGGAGCATATTCGTAACGGGGATTTTTTCACTGAATTTCTTTTAATGACCCTAGCGACTATCGGTGCATTTGCATTGGGAGAATACCCTGAGGGGGTTGCCGTGATGTTGTTTTATGCGGTGGGTGAGTTGTTTCAGCATGCTGCGGTAGACAAGGCTAAAGGCAATATCAAAGCCCTACTGGATGTAAGACCCTATGAAGCATTGGTTTTTCGTCAGAATGCGTTTACCGCTGTTGAACCAGATGAAGTTGCTGTAGGCGAAAAGGTTCAGGTACGAGTAGGAGAGAAGATTCCTTTAGATGGAAGGTTACTGAGTGATCAAGCAGTTCTAAACACGGCTGCATTAACGGGAGAAAGTAAACCCGATACGGTAAAAAAAGGAGCGCCGGTTTATGCCGGAAGCATCAATCTGGAAAGCGTTATCGAACTGGAAACCACAGCTGCATTCAAAGACAGTTCGATTGCCCGTATTTTAGATTTGGTTCAAAATGCAACCTCCAGAAAGTCTAAAACCGAGTTATTCATCCGGAAGTTTGCACGGGTTTATACACCTATCGTGGTTGTTCTTGCAATTGCAGTTACGCTGTTACCCTACTTTTTTGTGGAAGATTATGTTTTTAGAGCCTGGTTATATCGAGCGTTGATCTTTCTGGTAATCTCATGTCCGTGTGCTTTAGTGATTTCGATTCCGTTAGGGTATTTTGGGGGACTGGGGGCTGCATCGCGCAACGGGATTTTATTTAAAGGAGCTTCTTTTTTAGATGCGATAACTAAGATAAATACCGTGGTGATGGATAAAACCGGAACCGTAACTCAAGGTGTTTTTAAGATCAAACAGATTGAAAACAAATCGGGTTTTTCTGAAGACGAATTGATGAATTACCTTACCGCTATAGAAGCTCAATCTACACATCCTATTGCAACCGCTGTGGGTGAATACCATGTGCAAGGCGTTGCTTTTTCTGCAAGCGAAGTTTCAGAAATCGCCGGTAAAGGTTTAAAAGGAAACGTGAATGGAAAAACCGTTCTGGCAGGAAATAAAGCGTTGCTGACTGCTCATAATATTCCTGTGCCTGCTGAGGTGGATGAGATCGTAGAATCTGTTGTTATGGTTGCTGTTGACACTGCATTTTCGGGCTATGTGGTGCTTGCAGATGAATTGAAAGTCGATGCGAAAGAAGCCGTAATCCAGCTTAGAAAAGCCGGAATCAAGCAGATCATCATGCTTTCAGGGGATAAAGATGCCATTACGCAACAAACCGCAAACGAACTCGGTCTGGATTATGCAAAAGGAGGTTTACTTCCGGAAGATAAATTGAACGAAGTGGAGCGACTACAACAAGATAAAACGACTCAAGTTGCGTTTATAGGTGATGGTATTAATGATGCACCAGTATTAGCCACCAGTGACGTGGGGATAGCTATGGGAGGTTTAGGGAGTGATGTAGCAATAGAAACAGCAGCTATCATCATACAGACTGATCAACCTTCAAAAGTGGCACAGGCGATTAAAATAGGGAAATCTACCCGCAAGATCGTTTGGCAGAATATCGCGTTGGCTTTTGGAGTAAAAGCCATTGTACTTATTCTGGGAGCAGGTGGTTTGGCCACTATGTGGGAAGCAGTATTTGCTGATGTAGGTGTTGCTTTTCTGGCAATTTTAAATGCCGTGCGTTTGCAGAATATGAAGTGGTAACCCGGTTAGGATAACCCGTGATTAATCGATTTTATAATTGGTGATCTTCAGTTTGATCTTTCCGGTTTTGGTATCCATATTACGCATGGTTTTTCGATCTATCTTGGTATCACTACCCATAAAATTCAAGGGTATTTTGAGCTTTTCGATAGCAAAAGAAACTTCGACGTAATCGGGTAAAATATCCTGAGCTGCGGTGTATTTCATATCCAGCTTGTAAGTGCCTTGTTTTTTGGTAGTAATTTCAGAAGCGGCGATACGTTGATTTTGAGTATCAAGATACAGCGTTGCTAAAGCCATATCAGACTCATCCCCGGTAGGGATCACATGGAGTACTTTTACAGAGATTCCGTGAAGTGTTTCTTCACCGCGGTTTACAGTAATAAAGGGATGCTCAAATAATTCAGACAAAGCAAAATCGAGTCCGCGTTTGGGTAAGACCACAAAATCATCACTAGAAAACCTGATGTCTTTTCCCTTTTGATATTCCATAGACGCGTGCTTGGTGGGCATATTGATGAAAGGAGCTTCTAAGTCGAGTTCGAGATCTGCAGTAAACCCATTCACTGCATCCATACGTTCTTTAATCGCAATTAAATCAGTATCAATCTCTTGAGCCGAAGTGTATAAAACACAACATAGTGCAGCAATTAGGCATAAGTATTTTATCATCCTATATCTCTTTTAGTAAACAGATAAATCCCTACTACAGCAAAAAACACGGTATATCCTGCAAGTAACAGGTTGTCTATCAAAATAGAATTTATATCCAATTCATAATCAAAAAAATGCTGCCACGCATTGGTAAGCTTCGGAAAAAAGAAACGTTCTACAGTGGGTAAACCAAAATCAGCTTTAAGCAATAACGAGCATAAAATCAGAAAAAAAGCTGAAGCAATCCAGGTTTTAGCCGGTTCCTTAAGCAAAATCCCCAGCGTAAGACTAACCGTGGTAAAAAACAGCATACTCAACAAACCGGAAGCAAAAGCGAAGCAAATGCGTTTAAAAGCCTCGTCTGCCGGGAAAAAATTAAGCGTTCCTAAATACACGACCAGATCTCCGCTGCCAAAAATACTGTAAGCTAGAATAAAAGTGGTGAGCATCAGCAAGGCCAGAATAAGTGCTGTAAAAATAAAGGAAGTGATGTATTTTGCTGTGATGAGTTGCCCTTTGCTCACAGCTTGTAACATCAAGGTTTTTAAGGTTCCGTTTTTGTATTCTTCAGTGATGAGGGCAGAGCTTACGATCATCAAAATGAGCGGTAAATTAAACCACAGCGAATTCAGGATAATGTACAACAGCAAGTTGCCATTGAGCAGATTTCCTTCAAAATAAAAAGATTGTCTGAGGTTGTCTAAGAGCAATTCTAAGATGGTGGCACCTTGATAATATGCAGCGGTTAGGATAATGCCTTCAATCAATAGAACTGCTCCTATCGCATACCAGGTTTTACTTTCGCGAAAAAGTTTGAACAATTCGGCTTTTAATAATGGGATCATCATGGTGCTAACGGAATTACCAATTGTTCTAAGGTGATATCAGGCAGGCATGAAGTTACCGCAAAACCTTCTTCCAATACATTTTGTAAGATTCCCGGTATGTGTTCACTGCTGCATTTGATAGAGGCCGTATTTTTTTCAGCAGCTACTAAGTAGGGTTGGAGTGTTCTGCTCGTTTCAATATTAGTAGCAGTGATCGTATACCTCGAAATTAATCCGTCAAGTAGCATCCTGGTTTCCCCTTTATTTACCAAAGTCCCGTTGTCTATGACATAGAGATAGTCACAACACTTTTGCAATTCGGTCATCAAGTGCGAAGAAAGCAAAATAGCGATATTTTGAGTAGCCAGTTTTTTAATCAGTTTGATAAGCGAAGCAACACCGGTTGGGTCAAGACCCGAAAAGGGTTCGTCAAGAATCAGAATATCCGGATCGTTGAGTAGCGCAATCGCAATGCCCAGACGTTGTTTCATGCCCATAGAAAAGTTGCGTACAGGATCTTTACGGTCTACGGGTAGTCCCACGCTTTCCAGATAGTTTTTGACGCTATTTACATCGGCAGGAGCTTTCTGAATTTGCGCGAACAGTCTAAGGTTTTCATAGGCGTTTAGGTAGCCGTATAAGCCGGGTTGTTCAATAACTGCACCTATTGGTTTTGCTCGTTTGGATGCTACAGCCACCGTGCCGTAATCTGGAGTAATCAAACCGCACAGAATCTTAAATAAAGTGGTTTTGCCTGCTCCATTTCTGCCTAATAAGCCAGAGATGACACCCGGTTTTAATTCAATAGAAAAGTTGTGAAGCGCGTTACCCGATTTGTAAGACTTGCTTAATTCTGTTGCGTGTAGCATTAAGCCGTTAATTTTTTAGCGTTTCTAAAATCAAATTTAGGCTCATAATATTTCTCTAAAAAGGTTCTGGACCAAAAGTATTTTTTAAAGGGAAACCAGGGGTCCTGAACCATGAACTGAGGTATAAAATGATACCATTTTACACCTAGTTCGTAATAGTATTGTTTGATTTCGGTTTCCATACCCAGTTCTTTAGCTGCAGCTATCAACGCCATACGCTGGCATTTACTTCCCCGGTAATGCTCTGCGATTTTAGGCGTAAAGCCGTGCTGAAATAAATGATCTTTTACCCGTTTGTAATTCTGAAAACGCGACCAGACATCCATTGTAACTAAAAATATATGAATAAATGAAAACATCAGGGACCAAAGCCAGAATGCGATAATAAGGATGGTTTCTTCTGTATAGGCTTCCAGAAATTTAGTGTAGTAAAAAACCGTTTCCAAAATAAATAAAAACAGCGCGCCATAGAGTAATTTACCTACATTCCAGTAAGACATAAAAACCGTAGGCTGCTTCGGCAAATCGCTGTAATGCATCATAAAGTGGAGACCTATTAGTTGCAATAATAAACAAATAGCAGATTTAAATATTGTTTAGCATATAGATTAACTTAATTTTTCAGGAATAACTAAAAAATGCCATTCCTTTTAATAGGAGTTCACGGTTTTGAAGCGAAACGTTACGATACTATACCGAATCTTTCGCTTTAGCTGCTTTGCGTTCTTCCCGTTCTTGTTTTCTAGTTGCTCTTCTGGCTTCTCTTTTTTCTTTTCCGGTTAAAGTAGCCTCTTCCTTAAACGCATCCTTAAACTCTATAGAATCGTCAGTTTCTCCCTTAAATGCTTTAATCCAGGCATTCTTTAAAATCCCTCCGATCGTTGGCCATACACCGGCCTTAATATTATTTAAATCCCCGGAAAGTGGTATTTCGGTAGCCAGGGTATCAGTACGTTGATTTTTCAAAGCAAATTTAAAAAAGCCGATAAAGCCTTCCCACAAAGTTTCCAGGAAACCATCTTCTTGACCAAGGAGTTTAGTATCTATTAGAAGCGGTTTCATATAGCCTTTCAGGTAACCGTCTGCAATGGCAAGCTCGCTGTATAATTCTACTGTACCGCTGTCGAAATCTATCCCTGCATAATAGTTTGTAAAATCATTAAGTGCGGTGGCATTGGCTTGTTGTAGCGAAAGCTCCATATCCATATCCGGAATTTCTTTGAGGATGTTGAGTGCACCGTCTAGCTGTATTTTTCCGCCACCAAAAGAAATTCCGGTTGCTTTTATAGGCGAGGGGAGTACCCGATTTTGTGCTACCACGTTACGCAAATTGTCTGCGGTGAGTTCGAGTTTTTCTATTGAAAGGTCAACATTAGGATCTGCAGCAAGTTGCACAAAAGCCAGTTTTCCATCGTGTACTTCAAAATGGTTTATTTCTAATGGAACCAGTTCTGTTATGGCTTTGGTCCAGTCATCAACATCTGCATCCCCTTCCGAATTGTTGGTTTGTTGATCTTCAAAAACATAAATAATTTCCGGACTAAGCATTTCAATTTCGGAAACAATTTTACCTTTAAAAATTGATTTCCATTCCACTGAAATATCGGTTTTAGGGAAGTTTAAGAAAGGGACCTGCGTATCTGCGTTTACTTTATTAAGGTATAGACCATCAATGGCATACGCCCCACGGTACAAAGAAATATCTATATCTGCTACCTGACCGTAATAGCCCGGGATATCGGCCAGTACTTTATTTACGTAGTTTTTAACCAGAGTGGGAAGATAAATTCTGAATGCAATTAAAAGTGCGATCAGAACTATGGGAATCACATATCTTTTTTTCTTGTAGCGCGATCTTTTCGTCTCTGAATCTGCCATGATATAGCGTTTGAAGCAGCCAATTTATTAAGCTTCTTGGAAAAACGCGCGCTGCTTAACGGAATATTAAGCTTTAAGCGCGCTTTTAAATCGTACAGATATACAAAATAGTTCTAATTGAGGATGAGTCGAAAGGTTTTGTGCGCTGCAAATAGCTCCAGTAGAATCTCAAAAAGTGTTTCTCCCTGATCATTTTCTAATGCGGTTATCTTGTTATGTACCCATTGGATGTTATAAGGATTACCGCTATTAGTTTTATTGGTACCGCCACAGGGTTTAATACCCTGAGGTAGTTTACTCTGATAGAAATCCCGAGTGGCTTCGAAGCCCAAGTCTTGTTTGCTTTTATGTGCATGTTTCCAAATCAAAATAACCGGAAGCTTACCAAAACCGGAATAAAGCACATCATGAAGCGCATCGAGATTGTGGGCCGGTTTATACTCTGGTAAAAAGGGAATCACGCGATACAGTGTGGTATAAAAACCAGCAAGTGTATCAAAGCGAGCAGCGTTTAATGTATAGACCTTGGGCTTTTGCATGGCGTTTAGAGTTTAAGATTGCTTTGTATTTGTGATCGATCAGTAACACTAAGCATCCGCTTTATTTAGCTGTTTAATAAAATAAGAAGGATAGATACCGGTTTTGGAGAAGAAAGCTTTTGAAAACGATTCAGAGCTTTTAAAACCTACTTCGTGAGCAATCGCTGTAATCGTATAACTTCTTAATTTACGATTTGATTTTAAGAGTTTAACAGCGTATTCTATGCGTAAATCCTTGAGATACGTTGAAAAGTTCTTTCCCTTTTTGGCATTGATCGTTTTCGATAAATAAGTAGAATTTGTTTCTAACTGATTTGCTAAAGTGGACAACTTTAAATCCTTATTTAAAAAGCCTTTGCTTTTTTCAAATACCTCTAATTTAGTCAGAATCTCAGCCACCAGTTCATTTGAAATATCTAGTGCCTGGGATGCTGATTCAACGGCGCTGTTTTTTTTATCTTCGGAATCACCAGCCCTAGTCTCCATCAGATGTTGAAACCTCTTTTTGTAGGTATATCTCTTAAAAAACTGATAAGCCAATAGTAGTGTAAGAACAACAGAGATGCTAATAGCACTATAGTTTTCTAATGTACGGGAACTTTTTGAGTCATTAAGTTGTTTAATCAACTGGTCTCTTTCTGATTTTAATTTAGGAATGTCATATTTTTTAACAATAGCTGTACTGATGTAATTTTCATTAGCAGTCAATACGCTATCAATAGCTATTTGTTTATTAATGTATTTGAGCTCAAGAACTACATCTCCTTTAGACTTGTAGATATCAGCAAGTTCACTATAAATGTTCCTTAAATCAGGAGAAGGGTCTTTTCCTACTTCGTATAAAGAGTCTGTGATTTTCAGATGTGTTTCGTATTTTTCTAAATCGCCCAGTCCTTTATAAACTCTGGCTAAATTAGAATGGTAAATTTGTAATCTATAGTTGTCTATATACGGTTTCGATTTTTCTAAACTGTCTTTAGCTTTCAGAAAATCCTTTTGTTTCAACAAATTTATTCCTGAGGTAAAAACAAAATCATAATAGCTCAACGAATCTTGTAATGCCAGACTCTCCTGTATTCCTTTATTTATAAAGATAGAAGCAGAATCATACTGCTTATTTCTCTGGTAGGATAATGTAGTGTTATAAAGGTTGTATAAATAATCTTCTTTAAAATCAGTTCGATAATTGGTTTGATTCTTGATTAGTTTGAGCTGCTGTTTAAGTAAAATCAAAGATTCTTTAGAATCTCCCCATCTGTCTTTTAGCGCCACAATAGCGTTAACACTTTCTATTTGCCTTGGTATGTTGTTTTTTTCAATAGCTGAATTGTAGGCTAATAAATAGGCATCTATGGCTTCTTGATAGTTTCCCATTTGATAAAGCCAATACCCTTTTACTTGGTAGCCAACTGTGGGAAAATTTTTATGCTTTGAATTTAAGGAGTATAAAATAACACTATCAGCATATTTTATATTTATGAGAGGATCGTATAAGCGCGCAAGATAATCGTAACCGGTAGCTATTTCTAGGGAATCATTTTTGAGTTTGGCTTTATCCAAATACATCTGTGCGTAAGGACGCGCCAATTCTAAATCTGGATATTTAGACGCTATACTGTCTTTGATTTGCTTAAAAGTGAGGCTTTTTTGTTTCCATTCAATTTGTAATTCCTGACCTATACAAATTGTAGTATTTAAAAAAAGAATCAAGACAAGATTTACTAAAACAGTATTGGGGAGATTTTTTTTTGCGAAGAACTGTTTAATCATACTGAATGCAATTGGTCAACCTTGAACCCTACAAATTAAAGGTTTTCATAACTATTCTTGCTGCTTTTTGGTTGAGTTTATGAGTTTAGTATTTAACTGCATTTATATGTGAAATAGCTTTTTAAGTACTTGTAATTGAGTTTTTTATTTTTTTTCCTTATATCTGGATTTATAAAATACAGGTCGTTATTTATAAATCAAGGGTAACAGTAATTTGCTGTTCTAGGTATTAGGGATATGTTTGAACCCTAGTATTCTAAAAATAAAAACAACTAATTTAATCTTAATCATCGTCCTTTAAAACCTCTTAGGGGGCTGTTAATTTAAAATAGAATTATGGCATCATTAATCATCTTATTACTAGAATTTGTTTGCTCTTTATTTAGCTAATGATGAGTCAGGTTTTATAGATTTAGGTTTCTAAATAAGTCTATCGCTTATTTAAAGACCAACCTCCGTTTGTTCATTAGTATCGCTTTTTTCAATACTGATCTTTGGGGCCTGCTTTTCCCAGGATCTTTTGAAATAATAGTAGAGTAAATAGGTACAGGCAATACCAAAAGGAAGGAGCATCAGACTCAGCAGAAAATCATTGATCGTATCAAAATAACCCGGAGCAATAAGCTCTATAACAATACCTAATACGATACCTGAAACAACAGCACCCACATAATAGGCAACAATGCCCAGCATGGCAAAACCCCATTTGCTTTTACCGTGAGCTTCTGCTAATTGATAATAGTATTTTCCGATCCAGTACAGTAAAATTAATCCGATCATAGAGGGTATCTAATATTTTTCAATTGCTTGAGAAATGGAATTCTTCGTTGCACACCCTTGTATTCTTTTGCTGTTAACAATTGGCTCATGCAGCTTATTCTGCTTCATTAATCAAACTAGTTTAGTTCTTCAATCATAATATCCTTCCATTTCACTTTTATTCCGCCTCCAGAATGAATTTGTAAAGCAATAGAACCCACTCCCTTTCCAATTTTTTCATCAGCAATCGAGACCATTTCTTCGCCGTTTAACCAGGAAGTTAATTCATCACCGACCACTCTAATTTTCATTGCATTCCATTCTCCTTCTTTTAATACCGCTTCTTTTTCAGGAGTTGGTTTAATCAGCCATCCTCTGCCATAAGACTCATAAACACCCCCTGTGTGCATTCCTTTTGGAGCTACTTCTACCTGCCAACCTGAAATTTTAGTCCCTTCAATTGTAGAACGAATAAAAACTCCGCTATTACCATCTGCTTCTTGCTTAAATTTTAAGGTTAGAACATAATCTTTGTACTGTTTATCTGTTGCCAAATAACCGTATTCCTGATCCGGGCCACTTTCACAAACCAATAATCCATCTTCAACATACCATTTTTCAGTACCATAGTTTGTCCAACCCTCTAGATTCGTTCCATTGAACAGCGATTTTTTCTGAGCATGCAATTGAAATCCGAAACAGAAAATCAGTACTAAACCAGCTAAAACTACTTTTCTCATATTACTTTACTTTTCACTAGTTGGTAAATTACGATTATTTTTTATGTTAATCTTTCACGCTACTATTTCTAAATTCCATTGACTGGAAATACTACATTAAACTGGACCTATAGCTGAATGCTGCTGATTACAGGTCCTTAACTTAGCAATTACAAGACGTTAAGCCAAATAGTATTACAGCGCTTAAGCAAAAAGCATTAGAATTGAGTTGTAGCAAAGGCCGTGTGGCACAAGATTGTGAGGACTTGGATGTATTACCTGCTGTTCTTTACCGGTGGCGTAAAGTGCACAAGAATTGTGGCAAAAATACTTTTACCGCGCAAGGTACATGACCGATTAATAAAAAGAGATAGCTCGTTTAATGAAATAGTTCAAAGAAGCTGAATGAAACAGGGTATTTTTAAAAAGGGGGATTGGCATCTTTTAGTTCATTTTAATTTATTTAAGATTAAAATATTCAAGAACAACAGCTCGTGATATGGTTTTAATTCGCTTAACTCAGCACAGGTTCCTTGCATCCCATGAATTAAGACCCACCTTTAAATTGCTTATAAACCCTATGTTATCTTTTTGCTAACTTTTGCAACAGGCAGTACTGTTAGCACCAGAATTTATTCTATAGATAAATGTTTTTTAAGGAATGATATCGTAAGATTTTTTTGCAATAAGTAGTTCTTGTATTTATGAAATCCGTGACCTTCATCTTTGGCCAAGACATACCAAACCTCTTTTTCTTGCTTATTTATGGACTCATACATCTGTTCAGCTTCTCTATAATCGACTCTAGGGTCATGTAATCCTTGAAAAATTAGCAATGGGGATTTTATGTCATTGACCTGATTAACCGGTGAGATTTTCTTTAAGTAGGTATTCATTTCCGTATTGCGTTCATCACCAAATTCAACCCTTCTCAAATCTCTTCGGTAAGCACTTGTATTATTTAGGTACGTAATCCAATTCGAAATACCGACGATGTCGATTCCACATTTTATAGCGTTCGGAAACTTTGCAAGTGAGGCAAGAACCACATAACCACCATAAGACTCTCCGTGAATAGCAACACGATTTTCGTCTAAATAATCTTGAAGTTTAATCCACTTGAGTAACCCTCCTATATCCTGAATAGCATGTTCTCGATTGAGACCGTCATCCATTTTCATATAGGTCTTTCCATAGCCATTGGAGCCTCTAATGTTTGGAACTATCACCGTTACACCCAGTTCATTCACTAAATATTGATAAAAGCCATTAAAAGAAGCTCTAGCCTGATATTCAGGGCCTCCATGAATGTCTATGAAAACAGGTGATGATTCTTTTTTGGATTTATAGATATATGCAGGTATCTTGTATTCATTGTTTGTTTTGGTGTCAATACTTTTAAATGTAAAGGGTTCTGCCTTTACAAAAACGATTGAATCTGTTTGTGGTTTACCTTTTCTCGTATATTGATTTAACCTATTCTCTTTTATAGTATATCCATAAATCTTTCTACTGAAGGTGCTTGAATAAAAATTAAACCCAACTTCTGTTCCTTTTGGATTCATGGTCAAATCGCTTATAATACCATTAGGGACCTCATTCACTTTAGTATATTTTAGAGTAGGTATGTCTAAAATGTAAAGTTGTGATAATCCATTTTCATTAGTACTAAATGCAGCTTTCTGTCCTTGTTTATCAATGGTTATCGCTTCAACATCCCAGTGTATATTTGTAGTAATTGTCGTAAACTCTCTAGTTGCCAAATCATAATAATGGAGTTGTAAGAATTCTGAAAATTCATCTGAAACTATGAAACAGGCATTTCTATTAGGGATAAATTTAGCATCTGAATAAGCTACTTCAGTATTACCAGAATTTAATTGTTCAATTGCGTAAGAATTGTCATTAATTAGATACAGTACTTTATCATTCTCTGAAATAACTTTGACAGCTAAGATTAGTTCTTTATCAGAGCTCCAATCATATATCTGTCCATCATCCGAAAAGTCCTTAAAAACGAGTTCTGCCTTATTTTCTTTCGAAATATCTCGTACGTATAAATCAACACGTGCAGCCTTTTCTTTATTGGATTTATAAGCAATTTTACTATTGTCTGAACTCCAAAACGGGTCGTAAGTTTTGTCTCCTTTTTTTGATAGTGCTTTATTTGTATTCTTAGCTATATCGTATACAAACAGTTGATACTCTTCATCTCCGTTCTCATCTTCTTGATAGAGAAAATATTTATGATTTGGTGACAGATGAGAACTAAAATTTTGGCTAGACTTTTTATATTCTTTAATTTCAGACTTATAATTTTTCATTGCATACATGCTCTTACCACCATTAAATAGCATTTTTTTACTGTCTAAACTCCAACCTATAAAAGGTGGGAAATTAATTTGACTTCTGTATTTATTGATTTCAGCGTATTCTTTTTTAAATACGTTATCAGGAATACCGTATGCGACAATATTATCTTGAGCCAAGAGCGTTGTCTGAAAAACTAGTAATACTACTATTGAGGTAATGTAATTTCTCATATTGGTACTAACGTTGAGGTGTAAGGATCGTGGTGTGATTAAGGCATTAATTTAGCAAAAAGGGAATGAACCAGCGGAAAATCCGTAGGAATTTCCAATTAAGCGATCACGAAGTATGTATTTTAAACGGCTTCAGTTTGATGCTCTTTAAATTGATAGCTAATTAGAAAGAACAACGAGAGGATTAAGATTACCACTTATTTTGTCAAGAAGTAAGCAATTCCAGTTCTTTTGAGATAGATGCTTTGGTGCTTCTTAAAGGCGATTTTAAATTGTACTGTGCACTTTTTTTAAACTCAGCAGAACTAACACATCCGGAGAGCAAGTAAATCCGCAACATTCTTTGCCCTATATTCGTTTTATATGTATTAATGAGCCTGCTTTAGCTTGCTGTAAGCACAAGCACTTTTGGGAACTATATCTTTATCTATTCAATTAACAGACTTCGTGAAATCTAAGTTTAAAAGCTTTAAATTCCAGGAAGACCTTTTACTTAGACCCCCAAGTAGTAGGATGTTTATTTAAAAAATCAATAAAACAAATTTTTCGGGTAAGGTAAAAAGGATCTCGTTATAAACCCTTTTAAAATAAATTGAATACGAACATGCTCAACTGATCGGGTACAGTTTTTAGTAAGTTTAAAGAGAAGAAAACTCTTTGTTCTTAGAAAGATCAATAATCAATTAAATTATCCATTTTGTCTTGATAATCAGAATTCAGACCTACGGTATATTTCTCTAATTCTTTTGAAGCCATTGAAATCAGATTGACAATTTCTAGTTTTTCATCGAGTTTTAAATTGGTATTGTTGCTCAACAAATCAGATAAACCGATTATGGTTGTTATGGGTTTTCTAATAATATGAGAAATATCGAAAAGTATTTTTTTTAGAGCACTTTGATATTCTTTTTCATAGGTGATGTTTTTAACAATACCATGAACTAGCCAAGAATCAGCTTCTTTCTTTTCACTTGAAAAAATCACCCGATACCAGACTTTATTGCCGTTGAGGTTCTTTAGATATTCAAACTTTACTTCTTTTTCAGAATTTAAACTGGTTAAAAAACGTCTAATAATTTTAAAGCGCTGTTTTGGATTTAAGTTTCTTAAAATATAGACCGCAGTGATTTCTTCTAAACTGGTATTTAAATCAGGATATAATTTTTTAATGCCTTCACTGAGGAAACGTAAAAAGAACCCATTAGAATTTTGTTTAAAACCCAGTTCAAAAAGAGCATTCTCATAATTCGAAATAGTGTTTAATTTATTTAAGGAAGTCTCTATTCGTTCAAGGTTAATAATTTTTTTAGAGGTTTCTTTAAGGACTTTCTTCTGATTTGAAATAATTTCTCTTGAATTGAGATGAAACATTGCTTTCCTAGATAGTATCTCTAAGCACTTAATTTCACTTTCACTTATTACTCTTGGCTTCTTGTCTATAATACAAAAAGTTCCAAAAATTTCATTTTTACTATTTTTAAGAGGAATACCTGCGTAGAATCTAATGTTTGGATAGCCTGTAACCAGACGACTTTTAATAAAGCGATTATCACTAAGCGCATCGGTTACAATTAATGGTTGGTCTGGATGATGAAGCGTATGATGGCAGAAAGAATCTTCTTTTAAAGATTGATCCAACTCGAGTCCGATTCTTGATTTAAACACCTGTCTGTCTTTTTCAAGTATAGAAATTAAAGAAATTGGGGTATTAAAAATTTGACTTGCGAGGTAAACAAGATCATCCAACTCTTTTTGAGGTTCGGTATTTATAGAGCTATAATTTATCAGGTTCTTCAAAGCACTTTTAATACTAAAATTCAACTACTATTTTCCGCAGGGTATTTGGTTTAAGAGGTTTATTTAGGAAGTTTACAATGTTATATTCTTTAGATTTATCCTTATCATATTTGTCAATGGAGCTTGTCACAATATAAATTTTCATACTCAAGAGATCTACTTTAGAATTATTTAAACTATCGAGTAATTGCCACCCACTGAGCTTGGGCATGTTTATATCTAAAAATAATATGTCGGGTACATCTTTATGGGTTAGTAAATAATTTAAACCTTCCTTAGGATCCAAAATACTTTTAATCTTTGATACTCCTAAGTTTTTTAATAGATTACTTATCATTAAATGAAATATAGGGTCGTCGTCAACTATGAGTATTTCTATTTCCAATTTTAATATTTGACGTTAAAGTAAGTTTAACGGAAGAATTTAAGCAAAATGTATTAAATCAGCAAAAATAGATGTTTTGTCGATTTTTTATAAAAAGATCACATGCCTTTTTGTTCACTTATACTTATTTTTTGATAAATATCAAATATGATTTAAGAGTACTTCCTGATGCTTTTTCATTCAAAAGCCTTAGTCTTTAACAGTCATTTTCTGTTTTAAATTATATATCTAAAAGCCTAGTTTATGTATTACGAATTCAACAACGCAGTACGATTTATGTATTTGTCTTTAAACGATAAGGTTTCCAAATACTTTGTATTCCATAACAGGCATTGAGATTATCTCAGGAGCCTATAACTCAAATTGATCGGTATCGTTTGAATTTTTGCTCCGGAAACATATCGTGTTTTTCCTTTAGCTCTATTTTGGTCCAACTAAAATTTGATGGTTTTGTTATGATCAAAATGGAGAGGTACGTTATCTGCAACCATTAGTGCACTTTAAGTAAGCTGTTGATAAGGATTTGGTAAAATTCAGGAACTCCGTTTAACTAAAATAGTATCTGTTTCCGATACAATATCTTCGAATCCTTTATTTATAGGGCTTTAAGGTGCTTGAGCTGTAAAATAGGTGTACAACCGTGATCTGTTAATCACGTGTTAGAAATTTTGATTTTTTCCCATTAGGTTGTCACATCAAATCTAACTTCTAAATTTTTTAATTCTCGGATTGTTTCTCTACTCAAATTAAACAGTATGAATTATCAAACCGTCAGATTTGAAGAAGTTGAGTTAATGTTTTTTTGGTTTTTTTTTATAAATCCTAAAAAGTAGGTTTGTCTAATTGTTTTATGCTGACAGGAGGTACCGGGTCTTTCCTCGATTTCGGATTCGTTAGATCACTAATTTTTAGAGGGTGCTTATATACGCGGAAGGTGAGGTCTCTGAACCTCACTAAATGTCATGAGGCATATAAAGGCGTGAGCTTGTTTATGAATTAACTCAAGAAACGAAGCCGTGCTGATGAAAGAACACTAACCGATACTCTAAATGAACTATATAATGAACCTTAGGGTCCAGGGTACTTTTATGCCCGTAGTGAGGTTTACGCTCACTACATGTTACAGGGCATATACAACGGGCGTGAGTGAACTTATAAGTTCCAAAATTATATTTAGAAAACAAGGATATTAGAACAGCTTTCAATCAATTAAAAGGCTTTGCTCAGTAACTGTCTGATTTTTGATAGCACCTTTGTTTACAAATTCGGTTACTACCTTGTCAAATACGTGTGGAGCAAAAAGTGCGATAAAGTGTGGTGCGTTTTGAACCCTTACAAAAGATACTGAAGGGTTCTTTTCAGCAAGAAGTTTATAGTGTCGTTCTGCGCCATCAATATGGGTTTTAGGATCCAGCGTTCCATTGATAACTAAGGTTGGTGGCAGTTGACTGGGTGTCTTTCCAAAGTAGGTATCACGCGTATAGGTAGGCATGGAGTTTTCAGCAATGAGGTTGGGGAGCGGACTTTTAAAGAGCAATTCTTCAGACTCCAGAGCTACTTCTGCTTTAGTCATTTCAGGTCTTAGATTATTTTCTGAAGCTGTGATCACCTGCGTCAATGGAATAGAATTGGTAGCAGAGGGATAAGCGGCACCATAGTCTGTATAAAAGGAGGTGATTTGCTGTGTGGCCTGCTGCAGCGGATCAAAGTTATCGTCCTGAAGTCCCTTTATAATTTCCGGAATGGTATTCCGTACAGTAGGAAGGTCGAGCATCATTCCCAAAAGGATGGTCAAGTCTTGTTTGGGCAGTTGAGCGCCAAACGCTGTATCGGTTTTAGCACGTTCTAAAATAGCTTTCAACTGAGTTTTCAGAGATTCTTCATTAGAATTTCTTTGATCAAGGTCTTGAAGCAAAGACAATCCAACATCATTGGTTACTAACGAGCGGTGACTCAAATCATAAGCAACATCTTCTTGATGCGGAACCAGAGAATCTAAAAGAACTGCATCAAAAGCTACAGTTTCCAATTGTAATAAGCGCAATACGAGTTGGGTTCCATAAGACACCCCATAGATATAGCGTTCCCCGGAACCAGAATAGGTATTGATCAATAAGCTCAGGTCTTTAGCTGCATTAGTAATAGTAAAGGATTTTACGTAATCCAGATTAGTATACATATAATTAAAGCAGGAGCCCCACTCGTCATTCACCAAGGCCATGCCATCAGGTGAGTCTACAGCTTCTTCTTGAGGGCATAGTTTACTGGAGTATCCGGTGCCTCTGTGGTCTGGAATAAAAATATCCAGATTCGGAAAGAGTTTGGAGAACTGATCGATCAAAGGGTACATACTCGCTCCTGATTCTCCCGGTCCTCCCGGGATCAACCAGATGGAACCTTTACGCTCTTGAACAGCCGGGAATTTTCTAATAAATAACTCAATCTTACTGGTATCACCTGCTTTATAATTTAAAGGAGCTTTGGCGGTAAAACAAACCGAGCCTTTGAGCTCAGGTATGCTGTCAAGCTCGGGACATGATTGACTTTGTACAGGAACGAGGTTTAGGAAATAGATAAAAAGGATAACGAAAGGAATGCGATTTTTCAAAAGGAATAGGTTTTAAAAGTTAGTTTATGCAAGGAATAATCCTCACTTAATAAGACGCCGATTTTATAGTGAGGGTTGCCTAGAGAGCCCGGAATTTTAAATTTTAGTTGTTTTATTTTTTCCACTAAAAGTTACACCTTCAATGTAGAGTAAACTGAAGTTAATAATTTATTTGGCTCATGACATAACAGAGTGTGTATCGGTAATGCATTTTGAATTAACTAGCATAGATCCTTAAAGGAAATTTATAGCGCGTTACACCAGAGAGCGACACGATTTAGAAGCGCAATTAGTAACTATTTTTCCAGAGTGAGTAAACGTCATTTTAAGCGATTTGGATGCGCTCTCTAAATTAAGAAATAAGACTTTTCCCTTAAAATCTCCTTAAGAGAGTAGCACTACGCTAATTAACCATAAATGAGCGACATTCCTACACAATGTAAATCGCTATATCCTTTTTGCTGAAACACTCAGAATATTTTCTTTCTAAAAGGCCTTCACAAAAGACAGGTTTTTTTTTAAACGAAAAATTAATTCCTTTTTTATTTACTAGCGTAGTAGTCAAATAGCAGTAAAAGCTTGTGAAAAAAAGTAAAGAAATTTTCTGCTAATTCTATTAATCATCTAATAGAAAATTGTATCAAAAAGCTAATCGTCCCAAGCTTCAAGACAAGACTATTCCATGTTAAGATTCTTTCCCTCCACAAGCAAGTTTTTTTTATCATTTTGACCTTTAAACAAGCGTTCTAATAGTTCTTCGGTTGGCTTCAATTGCTCTTTTTCAATTGTTCTTAAGACTGATTTAACAGCATCTATGCGCTTATCAATTAATAGGTGTAAACTGTGTACGGAATCATCAAAGGGTACAAAAGGATTGATCGAATACTTCTCAAAAAAGTTCAAAATGGCTTCTAAGGTTTTAGTATAATTCGCATCATTTGCTATGGCGTACTTTTTAAAGCGCTCAACAGTTTCTGTATGAAAATTGATTCTGGAAAATTTAGGACTCATAGCTTTAAAATTTAAAATTAGGATAATCACTTGCCCTATAAATAAGGCTTGAGAAACCTTTTTAAACTATTTATCCCAAAAATTTATAACTGGATTAAATATTTGAAATACAATGTTTTAGTCGTAAAAATAATGTCCGTAACATCGCACAGCGTGTTACCCTCTTGCTTATCCCCTTAGTTTAGCACCCATAGTTATCATTGAAGTATTTACGATGGTTTGTTATCTATTTAAACTATTGAATTGAGGATAATTTTTATAAAAGGTGTTATTGTGGAGCCTAATTATGCAAAGTGTTTCAAGCTCAATTAGTTCTTCAGGAAAAAAGGAATGAACTGTTATACATATGAAAAAAGGTAAGTTTTTTAGATTTAAAGAATTTAAAACTTAAGATTGAAATATGCTATAATTGTAATTTTGGTGCTCTGAAAATGGCTATTCCTAAAAATACCTTTACACTATTTATCAGTGTTGTATTTTGCATTTTCTCAATTATCGTTAACAATTAAATTTGATAGAACCTATTTGAATACTAATGATACTTTCATAAAATCTATTTTCCAAGAGGAATATAAGGCGTTATGTATTTATGCATATGGGTATCTACTTGATAAGGATGATGCACAAGATATTGTACAAGATGTTTTTGTTAGGTTATTAGACTCCGATAATTTAGATCATATAAATAATCTCAAAGCATATATAAAAACAAGTATTTATCACAGTTGTTTAAAAGAACTGCGTAATAAATCAAAAACCAACTCTTTAACTCCAGTAGAAGATCGCATCGCTTCAATAGCTCTTACGCAAGAAGCAAAACTTATAAAACAAGAGGAATCTCAGCTTCTTTTGAACGAATTGCAATTATTACCAAAAGAATGTCGTAAAGCGTTTGAGCTTTGTGTATTGCATGGATATAAATACACAGAAGCAGCAGATAGTCTCAACATTTCTAAAAATACCATCAAAACACATATTAAAAAAGCATATAAGATCTTACGTGAGTCGATGAGGATTGCTCAAGTTTTATGGTTTTTTACTAGCTTTTAAATGTTAAATTTTCACTTTTTTTAAATATTTTCGGAATTCGAGTCACCCCAAAGTAATTTTTCCTGCTCTTAATTAGTAGAACCCTTAATTAAAGTGGTTGCTATGCAAGGAGAAATAGATATTCTTATAAAGAAACTCAACGGTAGTTTAAATCCCAAAGAAGCAGTTTTATTTGACAACTGGATTAACCAATCTATTGAAAATAAAAAGTTTTACGAGAAACTACTTTTACTTAAATCACAAGGAGGTGATTTACAGGAATTACAAAATCTGGATACACACAAAGCCTGGGAAGCGGTTTTAAATAAGGTTGAAAGTCGCAAGACTATTGTTCAAATGCCAGTTCGTAGAAAGTTGAGTTTTTGGCATTATGCTGCTGTTGCTGCTGTAGCTGGTATACTGATTACTCTAAATTTTTTGTATCGTCCGTTTAAAGATGTTACTGACTATTCGAATACCCTGAGTATAGAGACTGAAGATGGAGCAATAGAAGTGATTGATTCAGAAAGGACTATCAAGCTATTTGATAAAGCAGGATCACAAATCGCATCTCAACAAGCGGATACCTTAAGCTATAAATTTTCACAAGCTAAAAAAGAAATTGCATACAATACTTTGAATGTACCCAACGGGAATACGTTTACTTTAAAACTAGGTGATGGTTCTGTTGTGCGTCTTAATGCAGGAAGCCGACTTACTTATCCGGTTAATTTTAAACCGGGACAAGAGCGTTTGCTATCGTTAAAAGGAGAGGCCTATTTTATGGTGAGTAAAAGCAAAAAGCAGCCTTTTATTATAAATACACATGGAGTTAATGTAGAGGTACTGGGAACATCTTTTAATATCAATTCCTATAGTGAAGATAACACTGTGGCAGTAGCTCTTGTTGAAGGTTCTGTCAAAATGTATGATGATTTAGATAAAGACTCTCAATCAATTATGCTTTCACCAAATCAATTAGGACTGTATACCAAACAAGAAGCAACTCTAAACGTAACCGATGCTGATATGTGGGAGCATACAGCTTGGTTAGCTGGACGCTTAATTATAAGAGATGCTTCATTCTCTGACATCCTAAAGAAAATCGAACGTAAATACGGTGTGAGGGTAATCAATAAAAACACTACGATTAAAGAGGAACGTTTTAACGCCAGTTTTGATGTAGAAACCGTAACCGAAGTGTTGGAAGCGTTTGCTATAGATACCCCATTCAATTTTACGTATAAGGATAATGTGATAACAATAACAGATATATAAAAAAAGGATCAGGAAATGCGTCAACATTCCCTGATCTAATAAATGTAAGTCAACTAGTTCAAATTAATTAACCTAACACTGTAAATGTATGAAAATACCTATTTGTACAAGGCATGTAATGTCTTGTTTCCAACAACATTCTTTAGCGATGAAACTAACTACGCTATTATTGTTTGCTTCCCTATTTAGTTTACAAGCAAACTCTTATTCCCAACGACTCAAGGTTACACTAAATCTCAACCATGTAAGTGTGCAAGAAGTTTTGGAGCAAATCGAGGAAAGTACTGACTATAAATTTATCTACAATGTAAAAACATTTGATACAGATAAATTATTGAATATCAATTTTAATGAAGAAGAAATTCAGGTTGTTCTTGATCAGATTTTGGCCAGTACACATACAGATTATGTTATTCGGAAAAATCTGATTGTACTTAAGCCTTCTCCACAAGTAGCTGTAAGCGCATTAATAGAAGCTTCAAAAAATGCGATGCAAATGCAGATCACGGGTACAGTACAGGATAGTAAAGGAGTTATGCTCCCCGGGGTCACTGTAAAAATCAAAGATTCACAAAAAGGTGTTTCTACAGATTTTGACGGGAACTATTCAATTACTGCAGACCCTGAAGCGACCCTTGTTTTTTCATATGTAGGTTTTGAAACTTTAGAGACTACTATTGACGGTCGCAACCAAATTGATATTACGCTTAAAGAGTCACTTGAAGAAATGAGCGAGGTTGTTGTAATAGGATATGGGCAGGTGAAAAAAGAAAACATTACCGGCTCGGTAGGTATTGTTGATATGGAAAGTTTTCAAAATCAAGCACCGACTATCAATATCGATCAGGGTCTGCAAGGTCTCGTTGCGGGTGTAAATGTGAGTTCGCCTAGTGGTCAACCAGGCTCGGCTTCCAAAATACGCATACGTGGAACCACTTCGCTTTTTGGTTCTAATCAACCTTTATATGTAATCGATGGGATTCCCGTAGTCGCAGAAAGTAATATTCCTATTGGGGGAACCGAAGGTAGTAATCTGGGGCAGGAATTGGACAATCAGGGACTAAGCACGCCTATTGGAAACATTAATCCCAGTGATATTAAATCGATTACGGTTTTAAAAGATGCATCTGCAGCAGCAATATATGGTTCTAGAGCTGCTAATGGTGTAATTGTAATTACCACAAAACAAGGAACCAAAGACGGCAAAACGCAATTTGAATTTAGTGCTTCAACAACTGTTCAAAATACACCTACTCTAGATGTGCTTAATGCAGACCAATTTAAGGATGTGTGGTTTACAGCTGTAAATAACAGTTCGAGTACAGATGCTTTTTCACAAAGTATACGAGATGGTTCTTATTTTGGTACAGCAAATACAAATTGGGAAGAAGAACTTAATCCATCCAATCAGGTGTCTTCAAATTACAACTTGAGTATACGTGGTGGTAACGCAAGCACCCAGTATTCAACGTCAATGTCTGCACTTAATGAGCAAGGCGCATTAGAAGGAGCGTCTAGAAAACGTTATACCTTAAATTTAAATCTGAATACGAAGGCTACCGAAAAGTGGAGTTTTGGTACACGTCTACAAACGACTTATTCTGATCAGGATGCGGCAGATTCCGGTTTATTTGATCGTATTTATGTCTATAGACCTGATCTACCTGTTTTTGATGAAGAAGGTAACTATTCATTTTCAGATGGTTATAATTTGGAAAATCCAAAAGCACTATCACAAGCGGTAAACAGTAATAAGACATTTTTATTTCTAGGAACATTTTTCACCCAATTAGAACTTGTAGAAGGTCTTAAAGTAGAAACCCGATTATCGATTAACTATAATATTGGAAAGCAAAATAGTTATTACCCTGAGTTTTTATACCGTGGTGGATGGAGTCGCTTGCAAGGTAATGGAGCGGGGTATGCGCAAGACAGTAGAACTGAATCTTCTGTGGTACAGTGGAATTCAAATCTTACGTATTCCAAGACCTTTAATGATTTACACAATATTGAGAGTGTACTTGGGACTACTTTTGAAAAAGTAACTTCTTCTTACAATAAAGCCTTTGGAGAAGGTTTCAGCAATGGAGTTTTAAGTAATGTAAGCAATGCTACCTCTAGCAATGGTGGGCTCTCAACAAGTCAGGGTTCTGGTTTGCATTCTTATTTTGGTCGTGTACACTATGATTATGACGACCGGTACCTATTAACAGTCTTGGGTCGGGTAGATGGCTCTTCAAAGTTTGCTGTAGAAAATAAATATGCATTCTTTCCAGCGGCTGCTGTTGCCTGGAGAGCATCGGAGGAACGCTTTTTAAAGGGAGACAAAACCTTAAACAATTTAAAGTTTAAAGCGAGTTTAGGTACTACAGGACAGCAAGATTTTCGTCCTTACCAGTGGCGCACTCTTTACGAAACCTATTTCTATGCAGGAAGCGCTGTGATTTTAACCCAGTTGGGTAATGACAAATTAAAGTGGGAGACCACCCAACAACTTGATTTCGGCATAGAGTTCGGTCTTTTAAATAACCGTATATCGGGAGAGTTCGGCTATTATGAGAAGAACACGAAGGATGCGATTTTTGACGTCATACCTCCGGGTAATACGGGATCTAATGCAATTTTAGCAAACGTAGGAGAAACCCAAAATAAAGGTTTAGAGCTTTTAGTAAACTTTAATGTGATACGCGCTAAAGATTTTTCTTGGGATTTACGAATCAACGCTACCAAAAACAGCAATAAATTGGTGAAGATATCAGATGATTATAAGGATAGTGAGGGATTTGTAACAGGAATTCCCGGTAATGGTGGGCGCCTACGTGAAGGAAGCCCGATAGGTTTGATTTACGGATATGTTGCAGAAGGAATTTTTCAAGATCAGGTAACAATTGATGGGTTAAACTCCAGTGCTCCGGGTGGAGTCTATCAAGATGAGGAGACCTCACCGGGAGATATTCGTTTTAAAGATATCTCAGGCCCAGACGGTATTCCCGATGGCATAATATCATCTTTTGATCAACAAGTGATAGGAGATGCGCGACCAGATGTTTATGGAGGTTTTACGAATACTTTTAGATACAAACAACTATCACTTTCGGCGCAGTTTAGTTATGCAATAGGAAATGACCTATTATGGTTCTCACAGTCACGAAGTATAAACTTTCAGAATTCATTTCTTGGTGAAAATAAGACCATCGATGTCCTTAATGCCTGGACTGCAGAAAACCCAACCAACGTTCCAAGATCAGTATATCGTGATCCTAATGGAAATGGTAAAATCTCGAGCTTTTATGTGCACGACGGTTCGTATTTAAGACTAAACACGCTTAATCTCCGCTATGATTTTTCAAAAGAATTTTTAGAGCGTTTTTCGTTTATTAATGGCCTTGCAATATATGCAATAGCTCAAAACCTATTTACAGTTACAAATTATCCAGGTGCAAATCCACAAGGTGGAAGCTTATTTGATAATGATATCTCCGGTTCTGGGAGAGATACGAACCGATACCCGCTTCAAAGTGCCTATACCGTAGGTGTCAACTTAAGATTTTAATTCTACACATATGAAAAAATATATAATATATAGCTTATTAGCACTAATTACGGTTTCTTGTGAAATTGTTGATGCTATAGATCAAAATCCACCTAATAATCTAGTTCCGGATAATGTTATCCAAAATAGTGATGATGCCCAAGCCCTTCTTAATGGAGCATACGGGCAGATTGTTTCTTTTACAGTATCGCATTATTATATGTATTCTGAATTGATTCCCAGCGCAATGATTGGTACGATGAGTACAGCCGGAGGAGGAAGTGCAAATGCTCAATTTGCGGAGAATGATTTATTATCTGATAATGGCAATATCAATAATTTTTGGAAGATCATTTATACGGTTATGGATGCTGCAAACAACAGTATAAAACTTACTCGGGAACTTCCGGATAGTGAGATAACTCCCACGCTGCGGACAGAAATTATTGGAGAAGCTCATTTTTTACGTGCAATGGCAACCTTTGATTTGTTGCGCTATTTCGGTCAGTTTTATAATTTATCCAGTGAGCTGGGTGTAGTTATCAGAACTGAACCGGTTAATTTTGTAACCCGTAGTAAACCTCGTAGTACGGTTTCAGAATGCTATAATCAAATTCTTACAGATTTAGATTTTGCTATAGAAAACGCACCCGAGTTTAGTGTTAACTATAGAGCTTCTAAGGTTGCTGCTCAAGCATTAAAAGCTAAGGTTTTATTATTTATGGGTAACTATACAGAAGCAGCTGCACTGGCTGAGGCCGTTATTAATTCTGGAACACGAACACTTGAGCCTACTTATGCAGAGACTTTTAACAAAGGTTTAAACTCACAAGAAATCATCTTGCAAATATATAGAGATGCAGATTCGGATACCGATCAAAATAATAGAAAGCGGTTTTATTCGGGAAGAGCAGGAACAACTTGGTTTCCCGAATTGATGACAGGTGATCCCAGACAGCCATTTACATACTCAGGAACAACGGTACTCAAAACAAATAATGAAACAACCTTTAGACCTACTTACTTTCTGAGACTAGCAGAAATGTATCTTATAAAATCAGAAGCGCTTGCACGTAATGGAGCAAGTATAGAAGCTAGCCTTATACCTCTTAATGTAATACGCAATAGAGCAGGTAATGCAGATGCGGTAGCAACTACTCATGAAGAAGTGCTGGACTTAATTTTTGAAGAAATCATCAAAGAACTCGCTTTTGAAAATGGATCTGACTGGTTTGCGGCAATACGGTTTGATAAGGCCATGGAGCTTAAATCAACAATCACAAGTGTAGATCAATACATACTTCCACTACCCTTAGCAGAAATAGAGGGTAATGAGTTTATTGATTTGACCGATCAAAACCCAGGTTATAATTTCTAATAAGTAGCATTAGAACCTAAATTTTTTCTATTCAGGATTGCTCGTTGTAAAAAACAGCAAGTAATTCTCTTACCTTAAAAACAAAGATATTTATGATACGTTTATTTATAAACCTAAGTATGTTATTACTAGGCTTTATGGCCACTGTATGTGCACAACAGCAAACAGATTTTTCAGATTTAGATCAGCAATTAGCCTTAGATCCATCAGTGGTTACCGGAACCTTAGATAATGGATTAACCTATTATATTAAAAATAATACCCGTCCAGAACATAAAGCTGAATTGAGACTGGTGATCAATGCGGGGTCAATATTAGAAGATGAAGATCAACTCGGTTTAGCTCACTTTGTAGAGCATATGGCTTTTAATGGAACGACAAGCTTTAAAAAAAATGAACTTATAGATTATTTACAAAGTATAGGGGTGCAGTTTGGTGCAGATTTAAATGCACACACCAGCTTTGACGAGACAGTTTATAAACTTACCGTTCCCACAGATGATGATGACATCTTTAATACCAGCTTGCAAATTTTAAAAGAATGGGCAGGAGGAATTACGTTCTCTGATGAAGAAATAGATAATGAGCGCGGGGTAGTGGCGGAAGAATTGCGAGCACGTAGTGGTGCAGGATCCAGAATGTACGATCAGTCAATACCTGTGATTACTAATAATGCACGCTATGCAGATCGTTTGCCAATAGGATCACTTGACGTTATTATAAATTCAGACTATGACGCGATGAAACGTTTTTATAGGGATTGGTACAGACCAGATTTGATGGCACTTGTACTCGTAGGAGATTTTGATGCAGAGGATATAGAAATGAAAGTTAACCAACTTTTTAAAGACCTTAAACCAACTGAGGAACCTAAAGAAAGAACGGTTTATCAAATAAAAACTGCCCAGAAACCTGCTGCTAAAATTATTACGGATAAGGAAACTCAAAAAACTTCTGTAGCCATATATTATAAGAAGGAGCACGATAATACTATATCTTTTGAGGATTATAGAACATCTATGCTAGAGAAATTATATTCCGGAATGCTACGAGCACGTCTTGAAGAAATTGCTCAAAGTAAAGACACTCCATTTTTAGCAGGTGCTGCAGGAATAGGTTTTTTCTTAGGAAACAAAGACAGCTACTTTTTACGAGCAAATTTAAAGGAAGGTAAAGCACTCGAAGGTTATAAGGCGCTTCTTAAGGAGAGTGAGCGTGCTAGACGTTTTGGATTTACTCAAACAGAATTGGATCGTTATAAAGATGAAATGATTCAAAATGCAGAATTGTTCAAGACTGAATCAGACAAAATCCCACATCGTATTTATGTGGAAGCTTTAATAGATAATTTCACTTTTGAAGATCCTGTAGTAAGCGAAGATTTTAGATTTAATTTTTATAAAGAAACGCTACCGGAAATAACTTTAGAGGACGTAAATACAATAGCTGAAAATTGGGTGAATACAACTGATATTGCGGTTATTCTTACTGCTCCAGAAAATGATTCAGAACAATTACCTACTGAAACAACATTACTTTCAGAATTAAGCGAGGTCAAAAACCTGGAGTTAAAACCCTATGTTGATGATATGGCAAACGTAGCGCTTATGGAGAATAAGCCGGAGCCTGGAGAATTAGTTAAAGAATCTTATAACGAAAAAGTTGATGCAACGACATGGGAATTTGCCAATGGTGTGACTGTAATTGTAAAGCCCACAACTTTTCAAAATGATATGATTAAAATGAGTGGTTTCCGTGAAGGTGGAAGTTCAATAGCGCCTGACAGTATATATGTATCTGCTCGCGAATCAGGTAGAATTATCTCAGAAAGTGGTATAAATTCTATTTCCAATGTTCAGCTTACCAAATTGAATATGGGTAAAAACATAAGTGTCACTCCTTATATCAATTATTACGAAGAGCTTATATCGGGAAGTAGTAACCGAGAGAATCTTGAACGTATGTTTCAAATGACTCACTTATACTTTACAGCACCGAATAAAGATCAAAATAGTTTTCAATCCCATAAAGAGAATCTAATTGAATTATACAAAGGGAATGATGATAGCCCAGGTTCTTATTTTGAAAAAATAATAGCCAAAACGATGATGAACAATCACCTACGAGCAATTCCGCTTGAAGCCGATCAAATTGAATCTGATCTTAAAATAGATGAGGTTTTTAATTTTTATAAAGAGCGTTTTTCAAATGCAAATGGTTTTACGTTTTTGCTCGCTGGTAATTTTGAACCTAAACACATCAAAGAGTTGGCTACAATCTATTTAGCCAGCTTACCTGCAGATCTTAAGGAAAACAGCACTTGGAAAGACATAGGACTGAGAAGAGTTACAGGAAATGTAAAGAAAGTTGTTAAGAAAGGAATCGAAAATAAAGCTGATGTAGATATGCGCTATACCGGAAAGCTTAACTATTCTCCAGAGACAGCTGAAGAGCTGAATTTACTAGCTAAAGTTTTAAAAATCAGACTTACTGAAGAATTAAGGGAAAAGATGGGAGGTGTCTATGGAGTTCGAGTGAGTGGCTTTACTACTGATAGACCTTATGAATGGTATAGAATGCAAGTTCGTTTTACTTGCGATCCCAATAATATAGAGGCACTAAAGAATAAAGTTTTTGAAGAAATTGAAGATATTAAAAGAAATGGAGTCTCCGATAAAAATTTAAATAAAATAAAAGAAGCAGAATTAAGCCGAACGGAAGAGTTTCTAAAATACGATGCTTTTTGGATTTCAAAAATAAAAGAGGCTTATACCTTGGGTCGTGATTATGGAAGCTTTTTAGACTATAAGGAAAAAATAGCAGCGATTGATTCCGATTATTTTAAGGAAGCTGCACAGCATTATTTTGATAATACCAATTACGCAGAGTTCATATTACTCCCAGAGGACTAATTAATTAGCTGTTTTACATAGTCACTCCTAGTTCCTTTTCGATTGCTTGAATATAAAAACTTCATCCTTATCGAAAAGGAAACGGGTGCTTTGGGTAATGTAATCTATTAGTGATAGTTTTTTAAACCTAGAATTGAAAGCAAATTTTCGTGTCGCTTAGAATGAAATGAACGCAATCCATTTTTTAGAATTGTGTTTAAGAACTTTAAATAAGCCGCTTTTTCTCAGCCTACAGCTGAGAAAAAGTTCGCACGAATTCAGCTCAAATCATTGAAAATTACATTATTAAAAACGGCATATAGATTATAAATTGAGATTAGTTATCGTCCTCATTTAATTTTTCATAAATGAGTTTCGCTTTTGGGTCAGGATTGTGATAAAATCCATTATCAATAGAAAGTTGCGAATTTTTACCAATTTTGATTTTTGCAGATTGTATTTTGGAGTTTGTAAAATTTAAACTCGAATTCTCTTCTATTTCACCTAGTAGGGCATTGATTGATATAGAACCATTTGCCGAAAGAACGGACCCGTTATCCAAGGTTATCTTAAGACTATCAATAGTTTTATCATTTTCTAAGAAGTGAAATTGAGTACGGGTTCCTTTAAGATTTAGATTCTTAAAAGTATCTGATGTGGTAGTTAAATGAATCACCATTGAATCAACAATTACGGTATGTGGGGTATCCGTTAATTTAATTCTAAACTCATTACAAAGCCCTTTTTCAATGAGTTTTTCAATAAATAGTGTATCTCGATACAATAAGTAACTTTCTTTTATTTATAATAGGTTAGGGGAGTAGTGAGGTACATACGAGGTACAATTATTTGAGTAAATAACAATGATTTATTTCCATTCTAAAAAATTATTCATACACAGCTTTGAATTTCGAATCATTCTTTATTGCTTTTAAAAATGCAATTTTTAAAAACTTTTTTTCATCGTAATAGTCATATTGATAGTCATCAATTAATTCATTTAATGTATTCAAATACGTCCAAGAACTATCGAATTTTTGAAATCTGTCATGCCTTCTTTTTATTTCCTTTAAAAATCGTTTAGAGAAGGTTTTTACATTGTCTTCATAACGAGTTACTATATCAAATAGCCAATCCCAAGTTTCGATTTTATCCTTTTGACCACTTAAAATTATATTTAGATCTTGGAAATTTAATTCTTTATCTGTTTTATTAATATCCGCTATATAATTGAGGTTTATTTCTATGTTATGCCTTTCAGAAGAAAATGGATAAAATGCAACCCTACCTTTTTCTATCGGGTCTTTTGCTTTTTTTCTATCTTGATTACATTTTTTACAAATAGGAATAAGATTTAAAAAGTTTACACTTGCAAATGGATAATTAGATTTTGGTAAGTAATGATCATAATCCTCTCTGCAGATACTTTCTGATGATTCAATATCTATTAATCCGCAACAAGGGCAGACATTATAATCGTTATCTGGATGTTTTATTAATTGATTGTAATATTCCATTTTATCACCAGCAACTTTGCCCTTTTCTAATAAATTTTCATAACACCATTTAAATAAGTCTTTTATATCATTATGAACATCCAGTGGAAGTTCTTTGTTATAGCTCAAGATTGTTCCCTTACAGAGTTCTTCAATTGAATTACTTACTTTAAATGATGCTTTAATTAGATTTTTCTGATGCTGATTGAAATTTTTAAATTTCTCATAAATACGCTCTACTTCATCTTTCAAGGTCTTTTTGACTTTTGGCGTAGACTTGTAGGAATAATTATAAATATTCTTAAATGCTTTTTCTAATTTGCCATCACAGCTATCAGTATTGGCTGTGCACCAAACATCACATACAACTTTCTCTAAGAGCGTGTGTAGTGTAAAAATATCGTGCTTTATTGGTGTATACAGTCGTAACATTATCCTTCTAATTCTAAACGATTCAACTTTGCCAGGACTAAATCCTTTTCAATGGATGGCCCCAAAACTCTTAATTTCTTCTTTAATTCTTTTTTATCTGTTTCTGTTTTTATACTATCAAATTGAATTTTCAGTAATTCTTCGTTTGACCAGTCTCCAATAGATTGGTTGTAATCAAACAACTCATCGAGTATGGTTTCTACAGAAGTTCCAAATGTATTAAACTCTAATTCTTTTGCACTTTTTGCCTCTACAAGTTCTGTTTCTTTATGCCTGTCAAAGAAAATGACATTATTTGGCATACAATCTGAAATTATAAATGGTGAATGAGAGGTTAGAATTACATCTTTTAATAAATGAACATTAAAATCGCCATTTGGTGATTTTTTCAACCTACCTGCATAAATACTGTCATTCAAAATTTTGATAAACTTTGCTCTCCAAGATGGATTAAAATGTGTTTCAGGTTCATCTAACAATAACAGCGTTCTGCGGTCTTTAAGCATTAAGCAAATACCAATTGTATGTAAAAATTGTTGTTCTCCATCTGAAAATTCTCTCAACAATAATGCTTTAGGCTCTGTTTTTCCTTTTATCTTTTTTAGAATTTTATAATCAAGGAAATGAAAAACGCTATCGTTAGGAGCAGCAATGGGTAATTTTCCTTTAGTGTAAAACCCCTTTGAGCTGTATACTTCTTCCTTAATTCCTTTGGAAACTATGTTTGAATTTAATTCATACAACACCTGAAAAAACCGGAATAATTCAAAAGAATTTTTAAAATGTGCTCTAAAGGCTGTCTTAGTAGCATCGTTAATATAAAAATCTAGTTTTAAAATATTGAAAGGCCCTGTATATTCATCTTTTTCAATTCCATCATCAAATTCGTTCCAGCAAGTGGCACATTTTTTTAGTTTTTCTAACGTGTCTTGAACGTGAAGTAATATTGGATTATAAACAATTTCCTTTTGCGTCTTGAAAGGAATACCGTGATTATATAACTGCATACTAAAGCTTTCTAATGCCAGTATGCCTAATTCTTTTTTTAATGGTTTTAATGTATTCTTATCCTCAAATAAAAGTGCTGCCAGTAAAACAGCCTGACTCATTCCTTCGTCTATGTAGATTAAACTAGATTCAGGTTCTCCAAAAATTTCGTTCTTCTTATAATCTTCACAATACTTATCAAAATTGATTAAGCGATTTTTTATAAAGGGAAGGCTAAGTATTTCATTTTCACCCGAAGAATAAGCTACAACCAAATCAGGAAGATATAATTTAGCACCTTCATTATTTTCGGTTTGACCTAAAGGCATAGTTAAATCTGGTACTTCATCTGTTACTTTTGTATAAACATAAATCGTTGCTGGTGCTTTCTTCTCTTTTATGATTACAACTCTTACTAAGTCTTCGGTGCTACTTGGATACTCATTTTTCTTACCAATTAAATATTGCAAAGTGTAGGCATCTGGCGTGCTAATATTCCGTTTAAAATGTTTATCAAAATTTTGGGGACGAAACTTTGATACACAAAACTCTAAATGATAGAAAATGGACGCTAAAGCTTCTAAAACATTTGATTTCCCACTACCATTTAAACCTGCAAAACAAAAAGGCTGAAACGTATCCATAGAATCAAAATTCTTATGAAAATCTATGCTAAAGCCTTTGTGTAAGCTTCTAAACTCATCTTGTATGGTAAGGTTTAGTAGCTTCATACTAATTTCAGTTTTACAGCTTCTGCCTCTTCATCATAAGCTTGTTCTACAATGCCTTCTCCTAGCATTTGAAACAAAACTTGTTTGGCTTGTTGATATTGGATTTGGTTTTCAAATTCTTGCTCTTCTATACGTTCTAACAATCTTCCTGCATAGACTGTAGCAATTTCTTTGATATCGTGTTTTTCTTTGTCGGTGTCTTGTTCAATATCAATTGCAGCTAATAAAGCATCTAATTCTATATCTACATTGAAGTTGAGTTGCCCACTAAAAGCTCTTTGTAATAAGCTATTGTACAATTGCTCTAACTCGGTTTTAGATTGGTTTAAGCTTTCTTTTTGGGTTTGTATCTTGTGGTAAAAAGATTCAAATTCAAATTGTTTAGTTGTTGGAATATTTGGTACTGGAAATTTACTTACTTGAGTTTTATTTACTGTTGCAATACCTGAAGTTTGTTTAGCTTCTTTGAGAAAGTAATACTTTCCATAATAACTACTAATTAAATAGCTTAACCAAAATGCAGAATACTCCTCTAAATCATTTATTCTTATCCTGTATAGGTGATTTTGAAATATAAAATTACTATTTGCTTCTTCCCAAACAGCTCCTCTTCCTAACTTGTCAGGATCTCCACCTTCAGTTATTAGTATATCTAGTTTGTGTAAACTATACCTTTCAATTTCATTTTTTGTGACATTAATAGTTTTTATTTCTTCTAGATTAAAATATCCATCCTGAGCATTAGCAACTCTTAAATAAGGAATATTAGCTATTATTTCTTGCTTGGTTTTTCTTCCTTTTGTAATTCCAGACGTAATAGAAGCTATTTCTGATAATTGTTTAAATTTTTCATAATTCTCAATGACTAAATCCCCAAACATCTCCAAAAACCGAGCTCTTAAAAGCTCATTTAATAAATCAATGCTCTCTAGTCTTTGTTTTACCAAAGCATTGGCTCTGTCTAATAAAGCTACTATTTTGTTTTGGGTTTGGAGGTCGGGAATAATTACGGTAACATTTTTTAAACTCGTTCTAGTAATTTGAGGTTGAGCTGTTCCTGTAATTACATTATTGAAGTTGTATTGTTTAAAGAAATAGAATAGATATTTTGTGTTAATCTTAGAGTTATCTACATTATCTATAGCCATTGCATTTCCATTTATATATGAAAATGGTTTAGACAGATTAACACTTCCGCAAGTAGCTCCTCTACAAGTTATTAAAACAGTTTCTTCTTCGTGATTGTATTTGTCATAATATCCTATAATACCATTCGCTCCATAAACAGGATATTCCCCATCTTCTTTTAGGTTTTTAGAGCTTATGGTTTTCCATTGTTTAGGTGTAGAAATATCAAATAAGTTATAATTTTCCATCATCCTATCAATTCATTTAGTTCTCGCATATCTGCCAAAATACCTTCTTCCATTTCAAGTAGTTTGGCTAAAATCTCTTTAGGTGGGTCGTAGTTCTGCTCAGTATATTCGTATTCTTTATAGCGGTTATAACTTAGGTCTAAGTCGTTTTCTTTTATTTCAGTAAGTGGTACAAAAAAGTAGTTTTTACGGTCCGTATTTTCCGCTGTTTTTCTAGCGGTGTATTCACTTTTCGCTATTGGTAATGGATTTTCTTTTAGTTTTCTACGGTTATCATCTAAACTATAGCCGTCATTTTCTAAAGAATAAAACCATACTCTTTCGGTATGCCATTTTTTACTGTTTTCTTTTACCTTAGTAAAAACCAATATAGCTGTTTTTACAGCTGTATAAGGCTTAAACGCTCCAGCTGGTAAAGAAATAACGGCTTCTAGTTGGTTGTCTCTTAACAGTATTTCTCTAGTCGCTTTTTGAGCCTTAGAGCTACCAAATAGAACACCTTCGGGAATAATTACTGCTGCTTTACCACCAGAACGTAACATTTTAGAAATACGTGCTAAAAATAATAACTCTGTAGAGCCTGTATCAATTCCTAAATCTGGGTTTACATCTCCTTTATCTAGCTTTCCTGTAAATGGTGGATTAGCTAATACAATATCATATTGTCCTTTTTCATTATAGTTTTTACTCAGCGTGTCTTTATATTCTATATGAGGATTATCTATCCCGTGCATCATAAGATTCATAAGTCCCAAGCGTACCATAGTGGTATCTATATCAAATCCATAAATACTATCGTTTAATATTTTTTTGTTCTTATCATCTAATACAGAAGAAATAGAGGCTCTTTCAAAACCATCTTCATCTACTTGTAATAAGTCAGGTTCTTTTTTACGTACTAGGTCTGATAAAATATATTGGTAAGCACCTAATAAAAAACCACCTGTGCCACAAGCTGGGTCTGCTATTTTATGTCCTAATTTGGGTTCAGTTAATTCTGCTAATAATTTAATTAAATGCCTAGGTGTACGGAATTGTCCATTTTTACCAGCGGTAGCAATTTCGTTTAATAGCATTTCATAAACATCACCTTGTATGTCTTGAAATGACTGTTTACCATCCTTAGCATCTGCTTCAATTTCAATAAAGATTTCATCCACTTTTCTGACGGCTTCTTTAAGCAAGGAGGGTTTTTGAATGATAAAAACGGCATTCTTCATATATTTTGTAAATGAAGAACTTTCGTCATTTAAGTCTTTAATATGTGGGAAGATATTATTTCTAAAGTGAAGAAGCATTTGGTCTGCCGGCATAGATTTAAAGAAGCTCCATTTTAATTCTTTTCTTGGTCTAGGCTCTAACGCTTCTTTGCGTTTTTTTAATAATTCCTTTTTTTCGTCTTCAGTAGCATTAGTCTTTGATCTGTAAAGGCTTTCATCTATCCAAGGTGTGTAAAGTCCATTGAACTTAGAATCATATTTTGCGTCTTCTTCTCTTTTGCTTTCTAGTTCGTCTAGTCTTTTTACAAATAGCAAATAAGTTATTTGCTCAATAGCTGTAATAGGGTTTGCGATACCTCCACTCCAGAAAGTATTCCAAAGACTAATGATTAAAGCTCTTAATTTTGGATTGCTTTGTAACATCTTTTAATTAATATTTTGTGAGAATTATCTTTTTAAGAGGCTATTATGAAATTTATCTCATTTTAAAAATTTCCTCAAATCTCTATTCCCATGTAGGACTCTAACAATCCTTAAATGATTTTTTAGAATTCGATAAAAAATGATGTGAGAGGCGTAGGGGAGGCTGTATAGTCCATCTTTAATTTCATTACGTTGTTTACCTATTTCAGGATTACTTAAAAGAAGCTCCAAGTGAGAACGCATTTCTAGTAAATAATTTAGGGCTTGATTTTCTCCAAATTTGTGAACCCCAAACTCATAAATAGCGTCAATATCTTCCTGGGTCTTTTTAGATAAGGTAAAGTGATTCATCACGATTTTTTCTTGGATGCAAGAATTTGATCCATTGTCATCGAACTATCCGGACCATCCCAGCCTAATTCAATTTCCTTTCTTAAATCTTGTATTACCTTTTCGCGATAGATGCCGTGAAGTCTTAAGGCATCTCTTATGACTTCGCTGTTATTTTGATATTCTCCAGAAGCGACTTGCTTAGCGATATACTCTTCCTGTTTTTTAGTGAAACTAATATTCATAACAAATTATCTATATTTGATAAATATAGATAATATAAATAAAAAGTAAAGCTTTCCTAAGGTTTTTTGCGATCGAGCCAAAGTGCATTTCCCAAATATCAACATATTAAAGGGTAATATTTCAGATTATGTTATTTGAATGAATACGAGTCTTTAAATATGCTAGCCTTGGAAACTTGAAAATTTATGATTTTTCCAAAATAGCCATTAACTTATGATTGAGATATAATTTTTCCTTACCTACCTTTTCCGAAGTTAAAAACCCTGCTTCTTCTAAAGCCATTAGATAATTACCAACTGTTTTTGGTGTACCTAATTTCTCATCAATTAAGAATTGACGTTTTGTGTAGGGCAATCTGAATACTATTTCCACTAGTTCTTTTGTGTAGACATTGGGTAAGGTCTCTTTAATTTCAGTTGTCATCTGCTGCATCAAATCAGTTACGTCTTTTAGACGTTGTAAACCTTTATTTGCTGTAAATTCTACCATTTCAAGCATATAGAGTATCCAAGATTCCCAATCATTATTTTCGGTAACATCACGTAGTTTCCTGTAATAATCTGCCTTATTCTTAATAATATACTCGCTCAAATAAATAGCAGGCATATCTAATAACTTTTCAAGTTTTAAATACAGTAATAACAGAATACGGCCTGTTCTCCCATTACCATCACTAAACGGATGTATTGCTTCAAATTGGTAATGCATTAGCGCCATTTTAATCAACGGGTCCAGATTATCTTCTCCATTGATGAAGGTTTCTAAATTTGCTAGTTTCTCTCTTATAACTTCTTCTCCTGCCGGTGGAGAATAAATTATTTCTCCTTTACTGCTTTTTAGAGCAGTTCCTGGTGTCTTTCGAATACCTGCTGTATTTTTTTTAATACGTTGTACTATTTCAATGCATAGATTAGTACTAATACATGGACGTTCTTTTAGGTCTAACAAACTCTTCCAAAGTGCTTCTTTGTAACTGATAACCTCTTTAGTTGCCGGGTTTCCAAGCTTTTATCAGCAACTATAGATTTATAGAGATCATCATTAGTTGTTACAATATTTTCAATTTCAGAACTAGCTTTTGCTTCTTGTAAATGAATGGTATCTAAAAATAATGTAGGATTGGGCAAGTTAGTGAGCATACCATTTAGCCGAGCTAATGCTCTACTGGCATCGATAGTCTTTCGCAATACTTTTACCGTTTCCAAATTGATTTTTGAAGGTAGAAGAGGAAGCTCGTTATAGGGTGCATCTCGATTAAATGCTGTCATTTGAACAGGAGTACTGGTTACGTGCGTCGCGTTAACGCGCGTAAATATATTGAAAAATTACCCTTGTTTAATATTTAGGGGTAATGATTACCCTCGTGCTGTTACATTATATTAGCATAACGTATTTTTTAGTTTCAACATAAAATTATTGTTGAGGCAATTCCAGTTCTTCGCCCCAAATATATTTCGCAAACCAGTTCCAATTGTGCCACATTGCTGCTAATTTTTCTTTTGGCTTATTGATACCGTGACCAAAACCTTTGTAAATAATTAATTCAGATTCAACGCCTACATCCTTTAAGCCTTGAGAAAGTTCGTATGCATTAGCTATAGGTACTCTCGTGTCAAATTCCCCATGTTGAATAAGGGTAGGGGTAGATGCATTTTCAATGTTAGTAATGGGAGAGGTTTTCTCGTAGATCTCTCTATTAGACCAAGGGGTTGCCTTTAAATACTGACGCGTAAATGGATGAACGTCTGTACTTACGTAATACGTCATCCAATCTGAAATGCCGGCACCTACTGAAATAGCTTTAAATCTATCTGAGTTGGTTGCTAAAAAGGCAGAAATATACCCTCCCTGACTCCAGCCCATACATCCAATACTATCGGCTTCAATTACCCCTTTGCTCTCTAAATACGCAACTCCAGAAAGAACATCCCAAGAATCTCCAACCCCAAGGTTTTTTACATTTAATGCTCTAAACGTTTCCCCATACCCAGCAGAACCTCTATAGTTAGGTCTTAATATCAGAGCTCCTTTATTGAGCCATTGTAACCTGGGGTATACGTAGGAGGCTGTTGCTTCTGGATATGAAATTCCAGTCGGTCCGCCATGTATAATTACCATCAACGGATATTTTTTTTTAGGATCGTAGTCCTTTGGTTTATCAAGGATACCTTCTATGAGCGTTCCATCATTACTTTCCCACGTTATTACCTCACTATCTGCAGTTGACCAGTTTTCAATCTGTTTTGAAAATGTTGTTATACTTTCCGTTTTCTCTATTGGGTAATCAGCAGCGTAAATCTCGGCCAGATCAGCGTCATTCACCCCTGTAAATGCTAATTTCTGACCATTTTTTGAAAATGAATAATCCCTTATTCTTTCTGGTAGATTACCCAAAACTTCAGCCTTACCATTTTCAGGATTAATGTGTAGTAATCTATTTTTTGTTTTTAGCCAGGCATTAGCAAAAATTCCATTTTTATTCCAAGATAACTTGTTTAAGTTTTCGTCAAAGTCTATTGCTAACTGCTTTTTATTAGCGCCATCGATATCGATTCTAAAAAGTTTGATGTTAGAATAATAATAAGACGTTGTGTCGCTTAAAACAGTTTGATAAAGAATAGCTTTTCCACTTGGGGACCAACAGGCCAAACCATCATAGCTTTTATTGCTTACTAGGGTTTTATAGGTTTTTGAATCAAGATCATAAATAGAAATATCAGAATGTATATCACTATTAATAAGGGCATCAGGTTGATGGTCAAAAGCAATTTTACTACCGTCTGGTGACCATTTAAAACTATTGATAGAAAAAGAAGCTTTGTCTAATAGCTTCTTTGATTCTAGGCTTTTTAGGTAGGTAGAATCATTGATTTGATTCGGTAAAAGTGTTTGATTCAACGCTTCTGGTTTAAAATCAATAACCCAAATTTCGTTGTTAGCGTACTCTTTATCTTCTACCTCAAAGCTTCCATATTTATCTGCTCTTTTTTCTTTTTCTTTGGAATTATCTTTTGGTTGCAGGAAACCGATTTGCTTACTGTCTGGTGACCATTCAAAATCAGAAATATTACTTTTAGTATTGGTTACCTGAAAGGATTCTCCGCCTGCTAAACGAATAGCGTGAATTTGGTTATTTTCCCCTCTTGTAGATAAAAAAGCAATCCATTCCCCATCAGGAGACCATTTAGGATTACTACTACTTTCTTTTGTATTGGTCAGTTGAAATGGTGGATTACCATTTTTTGATATCCATAGTTCGGTATCATACCTGTTCTCATTCCAATCCACATTTTGTAATTGAAATACGACGTTTTTTCCGTCAGGAGAAATAACTGCGTTGGAAGCAGCTTTTAAGGAAAGTACCTCTTCAAAAGAAGGATTCTTTAGTTGTTGTGCTATAGTATTATTTATACCTAATAGGACAATGATAAATAAGAGTATTCTTTTCATAAAATTTTATGAGTTCGATTGAGATTGAATATTAATTGATTGCACTTTATTCATCAAAAATAGGTGATGGAAGATACCAATTCATACTAATTCCTAATGAAAGTCTTTAAGCAATGCAATTAAAACTTTCACACACCAACCATTTTATTATAGAAACTATGAAGCAAATTAAATGCGTTAGCTTAGATAATCATCAACCGCATCTAAAAAGGATTTTTGCAAATTCTTCTCGCAAAAAAGGACTTATGATGCATTTGCACCATATGGGGAGCTGATATGGTTTAAAGGAAAGATTACTTTCCGATACAAAAATTAGCAAAAATGTTACCCAACAGTTCGTCGTTAGTTACCTGCCCGGTGATCTCACCAAAGTGATATAAAGCCTCGCGAATGTCTATGGCGAGTAGGTCACCGCTTAGTCCGGCATCAATACCCAGTTGTACTTTTTCTATTTCTTCCAGAGCTTTGAGCAGCGAATCGTAGTGACGCGAATTGGTCACCAGGGTTTCATTGTTGCGAAGCGCACCCGTATTTACAAATTGCAGGAGTTGCTCTTTAAGTTCGTCTACACCCGTACCGGTTTTGGCCGAAATGAGTAAAACGGTAGATTTTGAATCCTCAGGTATCAGTTCAGAAAGTTGGTTGTAGATGGTCTGCTGTTGTTCTGTATTGAGGTGATCCATTTTATTAGCGACCAGAACCAGAGGCTTATCCGGAAAACGGTTTCGTATTTTCTGAATTTCAAGACTAAAAAGTTCGGGTTGAGATTTAAATTTATCGGCGTTGATTAGATACAATACGACTTGTGCCTGACTGATTTTTTCAAAGGTCTTTTTGATGCCCAGCCCTTCGATGACATCCACGGTTTCTCGTATTCCTGCGGTATCTATAAATCTAAAACCAATACCACCAATAGCGATTTCATCTTCTATAGTATCACGCGTGGTACCTGCGATATCGCTTACAATCGCACGTTCTTCGTTAAGCAAGGCATTGAGTAAGGTAGATTTTCCCACATTAGGTTCGCCTACAATCGCTACGGGGATTCCGTTTTTAATGACGTTTCCGGTAGCAAACGAATCGATAAGTCGCTTGAGTACGCGGGTAATTTTAGAAATAAGATTCTGAAATTCTTCCCGGTTAGCGAACTCCACATCTTCTTCAGCAAAGTCGAGCTCGAGTTCGATCAGCGAAGCAAAGTTGAGCAACTCCTGACGCAGTTGAGCAATTTCGTTAGAAAACCCACCCCGCATTTGTTGCATAGCGATCTGATGAGAGCCGGCATTGTCACTGGCAATAAGGTCTGCCACGGCTTCCGCCTGACTCAAGTCCATCTTCCCGTTGATAAATGCACGCAAGGTGAATTCGCCAGCCTTTGCAGCACGGCAACCTTTTCTAAACAGCACTTGTAAAATTTCCTGTTGTATATACGAACTTCCGTGGCACGAGATCTCTACTGTAGGTTCCCCCGTGTACGAACGTTTTCCTTTAAAGATTGAAACCAAAGCTTCATCAATAATACGCTTGCCGTCTACAATATTCCCCAGATGAAGGGTGTGAGATTCCTGATCCTTAAGAATCTTTCCGTTTTTGGCTTTAAAAACAGAGGAGACCACGTCTAAAGCGTTGGCTCCTGAAACGCGTATTACAGCAATTGCTCCGGCTCCGGGAGCAGTGGCTAGTGCAGCGATGGTATCTTGAATGTGCATAGCCGCAAAATTACAAAATATTGCATTGAAGAGCGCTTATAAAAAATCCCCGGACAAATACATGTACCGGGGATTTTCAACTAACTAACCAACCAAAAAATCAAACTATAACTCGTTAATCAGACGAGTCTTATCATTACGATCTGCGACTGCGATCCCCATACACGGTATGGATCTGCACCGCTTCTTTTTTATATTTTTTTCCTTTATAAATGCTTCCGGTCTGCTTATAGATGCGACCGCTACGGTCGTAGTGTATCTTTAAATTTCCTACTTTATCTAAAACACCTTTTTTATAGTTTACAGGAATGTCACCTATTCGGTTCACCTGTCCGTTGTGTAAATACCCTATGGTAATACCGCCTATTTGTGCTACCTGTCCATTTTGGTAATATTTCACATAACCTCTGCGATAATTAGCACCTGTACCATATACATCTCTGGGGTTATAATATACTGGACGTACATGATTTCCATTGAGGCGTATAGATGCTGGTGTTGCATTAAAATCAAGAGTTCCATCCGGGTAGATCAAAAACTCAATACCCTGTTCAATAAAAACCACAGGCTGCATGTAGGTACGCACGCTATTGCTTGTATTTTGCTCAGCCGTTGTGATGTGTTCTGATGCCTGCGCAGTAGCTCCAATTAGGAAACTTGCTGCTACTAAAAATAAAGTGCGTTTCATGGTCTTAAAGTTTATAGATCAGGACTTAATAGCTGTTCTAATCTGATTACGCTTAATACAATTCAAACCGCGTGCCAAAAATTAAAATGAAGTTTAAATTGCTTAGTTTGAAGATTGTGTTTTGTTATTAAAACACTGTTTTTAAGTATTTTGTATTGTTTGGTTCTTGGTCGAAAAAAAAGTGCGAATTGTAAAAATTCGCACTTTTGAATCCTAGTTATAGGAGTAAGAATTATAGTTTCTCTTTCAAATACGCTGCGGTATAGGAATTTTTAGTTTTAGCAACCTCTTCCGGAGTACCGGAAGCAATTAGATGTCCGCCGTTCTCGCCACCTTCAAGCCCCAGATCGATCACGTGATCTGCGCATTTGATCAGATCCAGATTGTGTTCTACTACTAATATAGCATGTCCTTTTTTAATCAATGCCTGAAAGGAAGTAAGCAATTTCTGAATATCATGAAAATGCAAACCGGTTGTTGGTTCGTCAAAGATGAACAGGTTTTTTTCTTTGGTGGTACCTTTTACTAAAAATGAGGCCAGTTTAATACGCTGCGCCTCCCCGCCCGAAAGGGTAGATGAGCTTTGTCCCAGCGTTACGTAACCCAGACCAACATCCTGAAGCGGTTTGAGCTTGCGCGTAATTTTATCTTGCTTATGCTCTTTAAAGAATGTTATCGCATCATCAATGGTCAGGTTGAGCAAGTCGTCTATATTCTTACCTTCAAAAGTGACTTCGAGTACTTCTTTTTTAAAGCGTTTTCCTTTACAGACTTCACACTCTAAATGTACATCGGCCATAAACTGCATTTCGATCGTTACTTCGCCTTCACCTTTACAGTTCTCACAACGTCCGCCATCTACATTAAACGAGAAATGCTTGGTCTGAAAATTACGGATTTTACTCAGTTTCTGACCTGCATATAAAGATCGGATATCGTCATAAGCTTTTATATACGTTACCGGGTTAGAGCGTGAAGAACGCCCTATAGGATTCTGATCTACAAACTCTATATGATTGATGTTATCGTATTTGCCTTCGATGCCGGTCATTTGTCCCACTTTCTCTCCGTACCCACCCGTCGCTTTAAGCATAGCAGGGTATAAGAGTTTTTTAACCAGCGTACTTTTACCGCTTCCGGAAACTCCGGTCACGGCAACAAAAACCCCCAATGGAAAACGGACATCTATATTCTTCAGATTATTCTCGCGGGCACCGATGATATCTACATAATATTTAGAAGTTCGGCGGGTCTCGGGGACTTTGATCTCCAGTTCCCCGTTGAGGTATTTCGCAGTAAGCGAATCACTTTTAAGGATCTCGTCGTATGTGCCTACAGCGACCACATCACCTCCAAAGGTTCCGGCTTCCGGACCAATATCAATGATCTCATCGGCAGCTTTCATAATGTCTTCATCGTGTTCTACCACGATCACCGTATTCCCCAGATCACGAAGATTTTTAAGCACCTCAATCAGCCGCTCGGTATCTTTAGGATGCAGACCTATACTGGGTTCGTCTAAGATATACATAGATCCTACCAGACTACTTCCTAAAGAAGTTGCCAGATTGATACGCTGCGATTCTCCCCCGGAAAGGGTGTTGGATTTTCGGTTTAACGTGAGGTAATTCAACCCCACTTTTGAAAGAAACTCTAATCTGCTTTCAATCTCGGTCAACAGACGTTTTGCTATTTTGGTATCGTGTTCGCTCAGCTCTAACTGTTTGAAGAAGTCTGCTACTTTATCAAGCGGTAAACCTACCAGATCTGTGATCGTGGCGCCTCCAATCTTAACGTAATTGGCTTCTTTCCGCAGGCGTTTGCCCCCACAGGTTTTACAACGGGTTTTTCCGCGATAGCGCGAAAGCATTACCCGATTCTGAATCTTATAAGCTTTTGATTCTAAAAATTCGAAGAATGAATGTAAGCCTTCAAAGTGTTTGTTTCCGTTCCAGATCAAATCTTTTTGATCATTAGAAAGTTCGAAATACGGTTTATGTATCGGGAAATCAAATTTATACGCGTTATTCACGAGTTGGTCTCTATAATAACTCATACTATCCCCACGCCACGGAAAAATCGCATTTTCATAAACTGAAAGTGCCGTATTGGGGATTACCAGATCTTCATCGATACCTATAACATCACCATACCCCTCACAAGTAGGACAAGCCCCATACGGATTGTTAAAACTGAATAGGTGCACATTAGGTTCGAGAAAACTCATCCCGTCTAACTCAAAACTGTTGCTGAAATGCCGTTGTTTATGCGTAGTAAGGTCCTCTATAAAAGCTTCGCCTTTACCTTCAAAAAATGCCGTTTGTACGGCATCTGCCAGCCGGTTGTAAAAGTCTTCATCCTCTTTTTTAATGATTCGGTCAACAACCAAAAAGAGTGTATCTGTTTTTTGGATGCTTCCGGCTTCTTCAATACGCACCACCTTGTCGTTAACTTTAATGCGTGCATACCCTTGTTGCTGCAGGATATTGAGTTTTTCTTCAACCTTTCGCCCTTCTTCAACAATAAATGGAGCCAACAATAACAATTTACTGCGCTCTTCAAAAGCACGTACATATTCAACAATATCCGTGACAGTATCTTTTTTGACTTCGTCTCCAGAACTAGGAGAGTAGGTCTTCCCGATGCGTGCAAAAAGTAATTTGAGATAGTCATAAATCTCAGTAGAAGTTCCCACGGTCGAACGCGGGTTGGTACTGTTAACCTTTTGCTCAATAGCGATAGCAGGGGCAATACCTTTTATATAGTCAACCTTGGGTTTGTTTAAACGCCCTAAAAACTGGCGGGCATACGAAGACAAACTCTCCACATAGCGGCGTTGTCCTTCGGCATAAAGTGTATCAAATGCAAGGCTAGACTTACCTGAACCCGATAAACCGGTAATTACAACCAGTTTATTACGGGGGATTATGGTATTTATATTTTTTAAGTTGTGAAGCTTAGCCCCTTTAATGATGATATTCTGTTTAGGGTCCGCTTTAGAAACGTCAATGATCATAGCAATAAGTATAGGTGTGCAAAGATAATTTATAGTATGGATAACCCATCAAAGATTTGCCCAACGTCCTGTTAATGTTAAAATTGTAGAAGGGGTGTTGTTTATTTGGAATGAAAGTTGTTATATTTGACTCAATATTAACAAATAGCGAAAGGCCTATATCTGAAAATTACTTTTTAAAATTTTGACCGATCCCCAAAGGATCAACTTTAACCTACAAAAGTAATTATATGGAAGATATGTTAATAACTGACGCAGTCCTGGTCAGCAACTACATACAGGGCGATGAAGCGGCACTTTCTGTTTTAATATCGAGACATCAACAACGCATATATAGTTTTATTTATTCTAAGGTTTACGACCGGGATGTAACTGAAGACATTTTTCAAGACACCTTTATCAAAGTAATTCGCACCTTAAAACGCGGCGGATATAACGAAGAGGGAAAGTTTTTACCCTGGGTGATGCGTATTTCGCACAATCTGGTGATTGATTATTTTAGAAAGAACAAGCGCATGCCGAAATTTGATAATACCGGCGATTTCAACATATTTTCTGTTTTGGGAGATCCCGATCTAAACGCCGAAAAGCGTATTATTAAAGATCAGGTAGAAGAAGACGTGCGTAAACTCATTGAGGAATTGCCTGAAGATCAACGTGATGTTCTTTTGATGCGTATCTATAAAGACATGAGTTTTAAAGAAATCGCAGAGCGTACCGATGTAAGCATCAACACGGCATTGGGGCGCATGCGTTATGCGTTGATCAACCTGAGAAAGGTGATTGAAAAAAACAATATAATTTTAACAAATTGAGATAAACTAAATCTAAAAAGTGTGCGTTATAGGTAGACTATTAACCAAACGTCATTTGATGGAAAACATTTACTCCAAGAAATCGTGTGATCACGATAAAAACTTACAACCTTCTAAAGAGACGGTTAACCGCATTTTAAATTATTCTAAGGCTTTAAGTGTTATGAATACCAAATTTGGGAAGATTGAGAACCTTCTCAATTAAAACTGAAAAGCCCCGCTAAACAGCGGGGCTTTTTGATTTAAGGTTATTAAGATCATTTTTTAAGACCGAGGCAATTTAAAACGACTTAAAACTTTATATACATTTTCAGGGTCATCTTGAGCGTGATAGTTAAAATGAATTTGTTTAATATTTACTTCATAGGTTTCGCCCGAATATGGATATTCTGGCATGCAAATCAATTTGGGTTTGAATTTCGTTTCTTGAGTGAGAATAGCTATAGGATTTTCAATAGCTACACTCCAAGTTGCTTTGCCACCGCTTATTAAGGGGAGGTAGTTGTTAAGAATAATGTGTTTGATGATATCTGATATTTTCCAATTGGATTGAATTGTGATCTCTTGTAAATGAGAATCTATATCATCTCCTGCAGCTACACTGTCTCTATTAATTTTTATAGTTTTCACCCTATTTCTTCCCTTTATAATATTCTTTTAAAACACTTTTGCGACCTATGGTTGCGGTGATGATATCTTTATTGAGATCCCATCCGCGGGCCGGACTGTATTGCCGCCCGTACCAAATGATTTGCAGGTGTAGTTCGTTCCAAAGATCTTTAGGAAAAAGTCGCTTGGCATCTTTTTCGGTTTGAACTACGTTTTTACCGTTGGTTAAATTCCAGCGGTACATGAGCCGGTGTATGTGTGTATCTACCGGAAATGCCGGTATATTAAACGCCTGTGCCACAACAACGCTCGCCGTTTTATGACCTACAGCCGGTAATTGCTCCAGTTCTTCAATACTTTCAGGAACCCTTCCGTTGTACTTGTCAATTAAAATATGGGAGAGGCCGTGTATACCTTTTGCTTTCATCGGCGACAAGCCCACCGGTTTGATGATCTCCCGTATTTCTTCCACAGAAAGCTTTATCATATCGTACGGATTATCTGCAACTTCAAATAAAAGCGGTGTTATTTGATTTACTTTCACATCGGTACTTTGCGCACTCATCAAAACAGCGATGAGCAATGTATATGGATCTTTATGATCTAACGGGATGGGAATTTGCGGATACAAACGCTTTAACGTATCTATAACAAAGGTTACCTTATCAGCTTTAGTCATTATCTGTAATTTTAGGGTCTGATTGCAAAAGAAGCACGTGCTTCATTATAAATTAGCGTAATAATACTAAAATTAAACCGATATGAACATGCTTAAAGAAGGAGATCAAGTACCAGATTTTACAACAACAGATCAGGACGGTAACGCAGTTACATGGAGTGATTATGCAACTAAAAAAGTTGTGGTGTTCTTTTATCCTAAGGCTTCTACACCGGGTTGTACAGCTGAAGCGTGTAACCTGAGAGATCATTACAAAGAGCTACAAGCTGAAGGTTACGAGCTGTTGGGAGTAAGTGCAGATTCAGAAAAACGCCAAAGTAATTTTAAAACAAAATATGAGTTTCCTTTTCCGTTATTAGCAGATGAAGATAAAACAGTTATCAATGCTTTTGGGGTATGGGGACCTAAGAAATTTATGGGGAAAGAATACGACGGGATTCATCGCACCACATTTATTGTAGAGAATGGAACGGTAACACGTGTCATCGGAAAAGTAAAAACAAAAGATCACGCTGCGCAGATTTTAGAATAATAGAATTTTATTTTAAATAAATAATTGAAAGACTGCTTATTAGCGGTCTTTTTTTTTGTTATCCGTTAGATCTCATTAACACAAGTCTTTAGAACAGGTTTAAATAGTGATGTTTAGGTAACCTTTTTAATATTCAATTAATTCAAAGTTAATTCAACCACGATACTGAATTAACCTTCTTGACGCGTCATAAGAATAGATTTGTTTGAAACTAAAAATCAAACTTTATTTAAAAATGACTACACTAAAAAAACTTCTTTTTAATCTGATGATACTCGCATCACTAGGTATTGTATTTATTGCTTGTGAAGGCGAAGACGGTCTTGATGGAGCAGACGGAGTTGATGGCGTTGATGGAACCGACGGCATTGACGGTGAGGATGGTGAAGATTTTACCCCAACTGCAGCAATGTTTGCAAACAAATCAAGCTTAGCTCCACTCGTACAAATGTCACCGGCTTTTAACTTTGTTAAGCCTTATTCGTTGATCAGTACTTCTGATGTGATCGGGGAAACTAACTTTCAAATGGCAGGTTCTGCTGATGGAGCAGGATTTTTAAAAGATCCTAACAGCGATGGGTATATCTATGTGGTGAATAATGAAGATCACTATGCTGTTTCACGTATTTTCTTAGATGAGAATTTGATTCCTGTAAAAGGTGATTACTTGTTAAACTCAGGTGTTTCAGACTGGGCACGTCAATGTAGCGCTACGATGTGTGAAGCCGCCATTCACGGTGGAGCTAAAGATATTTTCTTATCCGCATCAGAAAGCTACAGTAATAAAGTAAAAGCGATAGACCCTTTAGTTGAGACTCCAACGCCCACTGCAGATTTTGGTCTGGCAGCATTGGGAGAGTTTTCCTGGGAGAATGCAGTACCATTACCTAAAGACGCTTATAGCGGTAAAACCGTAATTATAGGTGGTGATGATGACTCTAGTGGTTCTGAAGGCCAGGTAGTGTTGTATTACTCAGAAAACGGTGATGCCGATTTAGAAGGAGGTAATGTATATGTTTTAAAATTAAAGCAGGTTTCTGATGGTAACGGTGGTATTGTTGATGTTGCTGCAGATCAGATTTACAATGAGGGTGATCTTGATTTTAGAGCTAGTTATGATGTGGAGTTTGTAGCGATTCCTAATGCTTCTTCTTTGAGTGTGAGTGAGATGGAAGACGCTTGTGTAGCGGTTGGTGCTTCTGCTTTTATGCGTGTTGAAGATGTAGATTATCAGAAAGGTTCTGCGGCAAATAACCGCAATGTATATTTTGCGGTAACCGGTAGAGGTCCGGGTGCAGGTACTTATAATGACTGGGGAACACTCTATAAATTAGAATTGGATGAAGCTGCTCCTTTAACCGGAAAACTGACTCAGGTCGTAAGTGGTAACACGGATACCAATAATGCAGATGGTAACCTGTCTAGCTTACAAAGTCCAGATAATATTTGTGTGACTGAAAACTATGTATACTTTCAGGAAGACCCTAACTCATTCTCTAGAAATCACAACTCCTACATCTACCAGAGTGATCTAAATGGTGATAACATCGATGTGGTTTTACGTTTAAAAGTTGATCAAAATTTAGCTGAAGATCCCGGCGTTGTGTATAACGGAGAGTTTGGTTCTTTAATTGATGTTTCTGATAAAGTAGGAGTAGCGGGTACTTTTATTTTGGCGCTACAACCGCATTATTGGACTGATGATTTCTTTAAGGGATTAGATGGGCACATCATAGACGGTCGTGAGAACAGACAAGGTTCTCAGGTAATCTTATTGCAAGGTTTACCTAGATAAGTCAGTTTATAATTTAACGTCTTTAAACCTCCACAAACATGTGGAGGTTTTGTCATAAATACAAACAGCATCTTTTTTTAGTATGAAGCGTATTTTAATAACCGGTATTCTCATTGCATCATTTGTTACTTCATGTAAGACCGAAACCAAAGATCAGGATCAACTCACCGCTTTGGTAGACTGGCAACCTGCTCAGGAATATTATAAAAATCATCTGGATACTGCTATACAGTATTTAGATTCTCTGGCACTAACGCCTATTGAAGATCCTAAGACTAAAACATACTTCAAAAAAGCTCGTGTTGCTTTTAAAAAAGCAGAACCCTATGCATCGTATATAAATCCTGAAGTAGGACATCGCGCTAACGGACCGGCCTTGCCTTTTTTGACCGACGATTCTCAGAAAGTTCTGGAGCCTGTTGGTTTGCAAAAACTGGAAGAGTCTATTTACGAAGGTGTGGCGAATGCAGCGATTTATCAAAATGAATTGCGGCTTACCAAAGGACTTTTAGAAATTTTAAAAGGCAATATCACCCAGCGCGAACTCAATGCAGAACGTTTTTTTATCGCTACGCATCAGCAATTGATGCGTATGATAAGTTTGGCGATTGCCGGTTTTGATACGCCGGTAAGCGGTTTGGGGCTCGCAGAAACCCAACAATCCTTGCAAAGTTTGCAACGTGTTTATGAGTTGAGTATTGCTGAGCGTATTGTTGAAAACGATGCCCAATTAGATCAGGAATTTAAATATCAGATTCAGGATGCGATTGCATTTATTGAGACAAATGTTGATTTTGAGACTTTTGACCGTTATACGTTTATCAGAGATTACTTCAATCCCATAACGCGCAGTTGGGTTGCTATTCGCAAAACTTCCGGTTTATGGGAGCCTGTGTTGAATAAGCCCTTCAATTTTGATGCACCCACTTTTTTTGAAGAAGATTCTTTTAATATAGAATACTTCAGGGCGATCACCAATCGCAATCCTTCCGAAGCTAAAATTGCATTGGGCAAACGCTTGTTCTTTGATAAGAACTTATCTCAGGCGAAGGATATGGCTTGCGTGACCTGTCACAATCCGAAGTTGGCTTATACAGACGGACTCGTAACCAATCTGAATAACTCGGGTAATCCGTTAAAACGCAATTCACCTACCTTGGTCAATGCTATCTTTCAACGTGGTTTTTTCTGGGATGGCAGAGCCGAGACTTTACTGGCGCAAATTTCGGGCGTGTTCACCAATAAAGAGGAATTCAACAGCAGTGTTCATGAATTTTCTGATGAGGTCCTGAAAGATTCTACGTATTATAAAGCTTTTCAAGAAGTATTTGGTACGCGCCGTAAATGGAGTAATGACGAAACCATAAAAGCACTTTCGGCTTATATATCTACGCTTAACGGTTTCAGTTCTAAATTTGATAAGAATATCAGAGGCGAAGTAGACACGTTCACAGCGTCTGAAAAACTGGGTATGAACTTGTTTATGGGAAAAGCTTTGTGCGCAACATGTCACTTTATGCCCTTGACCAGCGGAACCGTTCCGCCATTTTTTACCGATACTGAAAAAGAAGTTATAGGGGTTCCGGAGACTGTTGCTAATAAACAACTTGATGATGATCTGGGTTTTTATTTTATGTATAATGAGCCTATACAATTAGGAATGTTCAAAACCCCTACGGTACGTAATGTGTCGCTTACCGCGCCGTATATGCATAACGGCGTATATCAAAGTTTAGAAGAAGTTATTGATTTTTACAATAAGGGAGGCGGTGGTGGTCTGGGCTTTGATTTACCGCACCAGACTTTGCCCTTTGATGCTCTCAATCTTACTGATACTGAGCAAACAGCTCTGGTAGATTTCTTAAAAACTCTTACAGATGTCCCTCAGGAAACCGAATATTAGCTTTCTTTAAAGCGCGTTTGAGGCTCATTATATTTAAATGTGGGTGGCTGTGTAAAATAGTTCAAACTTTAGCAACAACTTAACAGGTTGCTGTTTTAACTTTGTGCCTGTAATGAAGGCATTTATCTATTCTGTATGTATGTTCTTGTTCCTGCTTTTTGGAGTAGGGCAGACGACGTATGGTTTTTCTTCAGAAACGACTTCTTTACAAAAACACGATACCTCAAACCATACGGCGGTTATTGAGCGTGCCAATGACAAAGCGGTTACCGTTGAGCAACTCACGCTTGAAGAGCAAGAAGTTTCGGTAAGTGTTGAACTGCACCAACAGCAGGCAGATCGCTTTAGTAATTTTAGTGGCTCAGGAAAGCATCCTTACCTGTTTACGTTATCGGCTTATTCCAACTATTTAGAGCGATCTCTACTCATCAATCCGTCGTGTGCCAGGCTGGTGCTTATATTTCCATTCCATTTATTTCCGTAATCTGTATTCTTTTTTAAAACTCACGTATGCAGTTTGTTAATCTGTAATACGTCTTTGTGATGCTTTGCATCCCTTCACTATTTTAAAAACAGCATACCTTATTATTATGAAAATAGATATGATTTTGGTTTTCGCCATTGTGGTGGGAATCGTTGCAGTACCTTATATATTCTTTATCTTTTTTGGATCAAACACCACCAAAAAGATCAACGCTAAATTTAAAGAAGAGGCCTCTAAAAATGATTTGTCTTTCGCGCAAAGCGAAAAGTGGAACGGTCGTCAAATAGCTATTGATCCGACTAAAAATGTTTTATTGTATGGTCAAATCATACAAGATAAACTCATTTTTGAATACCTGGACCTTACTCAATTCAGTCAGGTGAATATCCTTGAAGATTTAAAAACCAAACGCATTGACGGAAAGGTATCCACAACTTTAGAGCATCTTGCTTTAACCTTGACTCCTCAAGGAACTGGAACTCCTGTAACACTTAATTTTTACGATTCACTTTTTGATGCGTCTCAAAACTTTGAACAGAAACGCGCTCAGCAGTGGAAAAATACCATTGCTCAGCAACTCCATATTAAAACAGCTCACCATGTAGCTGCTTAATTTGCCTTTCCCCCTATATAGGCAAAACCTCGGTCTTCTAAGAAGCCGAGGTTTTTTTATTGGCGCCGCCAATGGGTTTTACTATCCCAAGGCTTGCCTAGAAATTGAACATTTGTTTCTAATGAATGTTTCGTGGTCTTGCCCCCGAGGTTTTTTTATTGGCACCGCCAATGGGTTTAAATATCCCAAGGCTTGCTTAGCAATTGAACATTTGTTTCTAACAAATGTTTCGTGGTCTTGCTCCTCGAGGTTTTTTTATTGGTACCACAAAGGGTTTACTATCCCAAGGCTTGCCTTCAAACTAATTTATTTACCGTTATGACTGAATAAATAATTAGTCAGTAACGTATATAAGTGTCTGCGGGTGTTAGCGCCTTCATAAATACCATGTGAACGGTTCGGGTAGGCCATCATCGTAAACTGTTTATTGTTTTCGATGAGTTCGTTTACCAGATACTCCATATTTTGATAATGCACATTATCATCACCGGTACCGTGAACCACCAATAAATTACCTTCTAGATCTTTTGCATAGGATGCAGGCGAACCCTCGATAAAATCTTCTTTGTTTTCCTGCGGAAGTCCCATATAACGCTCTTGATAAATGTTATCGTAAAACAGCTGATTGGCTACAGCAGCTACAGCCATTCCGGTTTGATAAAGTTCAGGATATCTAAACATCAAGTTTAATGTCATCGAACCGCCGCCGCTCCAGCCCCATACCGAAACGCGGTCTTCATCTAAGAAGCTCCATTTTTTCAAAAGAGCTTTTGTCGCCATCGCCTGGTCGCGAGAATTGACCACACCTACCTTTCGGTAGATAGACTTTCGCCAGTTACTTCCTTTTAGAGAAGGTGTACCGCGGTTATCCATATTGATAATCACAAAGCCATTTTGCGCTAAAAAGATGTCGTATAGACCTATGAAATTATCGGTGGCCATTTGCCCCCAGGGTTCACCGTAAACGTGAAACAATACCGGGTATTTTTTAGAAGCATCAAAATCTGTTGGCTTCGTAATACGACCTTCAACCACAATACCGTCTTCGGTCTCTATCTGAAAGAACTCAGTTTCCGGTATGGTTAAAGTTGCCAGTTTGTCTTTTAGTTCTTGATTGTCAACTAAGGTTTTAATGGTTTTATGCTTGGGTAAACTTATCAAACGTGTTGTAGTTGGTGTAGTTACATCGGTATGATTGTGAATAGCATATTTTCCGTTAGGAGCGATTTGATACGTATTGATTCCTTCAAATGTTGACGGAGTCAAACGCTGAGGTTTTCCTTTTCCACTTAGTGATGCTTTAAATAAATAGCGTTGCGCAGGGCTTTCTGGCGAAGCCGAAAAGAATACTTCTTTATCTGTTGCAGTATAAAAAGCCGCTACATCATAAGCACCGGGCGTCAACAACGTCTTTTTACCATCTTTAAGACGCACTTTATAAATGTGTCTCCACGCGTCATTCTCGTTCATTCTTAAAAAAGCCGACTGATCATCGGTGAGTAACAAGTCGTTTTTACCCCATTGATTGGCGGAAACATCAGGATAACCCAGATCAACCCATGTGTCTTCTGTTTCGGTATACACGTTTTTAATCGCGTCTGTAGAAGGTATATAGGTAAAGATCTTAAGTGTGTTTTGCTTGCGGTTTAGTTGCTGAATCAATAAGAGGTCTTCATGAATCCATTGTATAGCAGGAATGTAATGTTGCACGGCATCTCCCGGTACAGCGATCCAATGGGTCTTTTGAGTTTCGGTATTAACAATACCTACTTTAGCCGAAGACGGATCGTAACCGGTTTTAGGATACTGCAAGGGAATAGGCTTAGCATACACCGAATCTGTATTGTTTATCATATAAAACGTGCCTATTTCTGAAGCATCCAGTTGCCAATACGCAATGTGTTTTCCATCAGGATTCCAACGAAAACCATCACGAGCCCCAAATTCTTCTTCATAAACCCAGTCAAAAGTTCCGTTGATGATATCACCGGTTCCATCTTTGGTAAGCTGCGTTACTTCACCCGTTTTGAAGTCTTCTTCGTATAAATTGAACCCCGAAACATAAGCGACATTTTTGTTAGCATCCGAAAACTTGGCGAACATCAGCGAAGAGGAGGGAAGCTCGGTTCCGAGTTGCTTCAGCTTTTTAGTATCCAAATCATAAACCCAGTAATCGCCTTTTGTATTAGAACGCCACACCCGACTGGTATTGGTGAAAATCAATACTTTGCTTTCATCCTTAGAAAGGCTGAAATCTGCTACACGCAAAGCTTGACTTGCTCCGGAAGGTGTAAGCGCCTCGGCACTTAAAAAGACTGCCTGATCGTTAGATTTACTCTCATATCTGATCAATTGATCTTCTCCAGAATCCGTACGCTCTATGGTTACAAAAGCGTCACCATCGTTAATCCAGCTGATGGAGCGGGCATTGTCACCGTTAAATTCAGATGAGTAAATTCGATCTAAAGTGAGTTTAGCAGGATCTTGCTCCTGAGCGGTAGCAGAAAGCCCTATATGGGCTACCACTAATACAACGAATAGGTGTTTTAAAATTCTCATGATTTAGTTGTTTCTTAGTTTTTCAATATCTGCTACAGTTTTTGCAAGTGGCTCCCCTAAAAGCTCACTGCCTTCTTTTGTGATTACAAAATCTTCTTCAACGCGGATACCGCCAAAGGTTTTGAACTTTTCCACTTCCTCATAATTCACAAAATCCATATACTTATTTTGAGCTCTGCGCTCGTCAATCAAAAACGGATTGAAATATAGGCCCGGTTCTACAGTAAGCACAAAATCTTCTTGGAGTTCTTTACCCAGACGTAAAGATTTTAAACCAAATTCTGTACTTTTTTTAAGTTCTGGCGTGTACCCTACATACTGCTCGCCCATATTTTCCATATCATGAATATCAAGCCCCATCATATGGCCTAATCCACATTGAAAGAACAAGGTGTGTGCTCCTGCAGCAACAGCATCATCTGCATTCCCTTTCATCAAACCTAAATCAGTGAGCCCCTCTACTAACTTCTTAGAAGCTAAGAGATGCACCTCTTTAAAACGAATTCCCGGTTTTAAAGCTTCAATTGCTGTATTATGAGCGTTGAGCACAATATTATAGACGTCTTTTTGAAGTGGGGTGAAGGTTTTGCTTGCAGGGAAGGTACGGGTCATATCCCCCCCATAACCCATTTTGTTATAGGCACCACTATCGCATAAAACCAGATCACCTTCATTCAGTTTTGCTGTTGTCGCGTGGTTGTGCAGGTATTGTCCGTTTTTAGTTAAAATAATAGGAAAGGCAAGACCACCACCGCCACTTACTGCTATACCATTTAAAGCACCGGCTACTTCCATTTCGGTCATTCCGGGTTTTGTATTTCTAATGGCATACTCGTGCATTTTACGCGTGATGTTTACCGCTTCGTGCAGTTCTACAAGTTCTTCAGCAGATTTACGTTCGCGCTGTGCTACAATAGCTTGTATGAGTGCAGTTGATTTGTTCGCTTCCACTTCTGCAAGGGGAATGTTTAATAAGTTACTAACTGCAATCTTTTGAGCTCCGCGATACGGGGGCAAGTAATGTACGTGTTGGCCTTTATCTAACTGGGTTTTTAAATAAGAAGCAACCTGATCTAAAGGCTTTACAGTATTGAAGCCTGACTTTTCAGCGAAGCTTTCCAATTTTTCCGGTGAGCCGATCCAAACCTTTTCTTCGGGAGTCGCATTGTTTCCAAAAAGGATTTCTTCGCCGGTATCTATATTGATCAGAAAATAGAGATCTGGAATGTGATCAATCCCGGTATAATATAAAAAGCTGCTGTCTTGCTTAAAGGGGTACCAGTTGTCGGCATAATTCATCGAACTTTCTCCGTTACCTGGTAACAGTATGATGCCACTTTTTAGGGTTTGTTTTAAGATGTTTCGTCTGTTGACGTATGTGTTTTTAGGGAACATAAAGGTGTAAAAGTTTTAAAATTTATTGGCAACGCCAAAGGGTTTAATATTCCGTCCCGATAGGTATCGGGATGCCTTGAAATTGATAATTTGTTTCTAACGAATCCTCGTGGACTTGCCCCGAGGTAGTTTACGTCACCGGTTTGAAGATTTCTGTGAATATAGAGCGCCAAAAACCGGGCATGGGCTGCTAAATTATTAAAATGCATCGGGACTGAATAAACAGCAATTGCCCTATTGTATGCACTTATTAGCTAAAACCTTTACAAAACCTATTATTGATGTGTAATTCATACTAAAAACCTTAACATTTTGAGAGTTTAAGGTTAAAATAGTATCAATTGAGAAGACATTAACGGATTTTGGTGCATTCAGTTGATAGCTTGGCTTTACTTAATAACCTTAAAAATAACTAAAGATGAAAAAATTAATACTTCCAATCGCAGTTGCAACTATTCTATTTACAAGCTGTGATGTCACAAAAAAAGATAGTGCTGAATTACCAGAAGTAGATGTAGATGTTGATGCTGAAGCTGGTGAATTACCCGAATATGATGTGGATTGGGCAGATGTAGATATTAGCACACGTACTGAAACTGTAGAAGTTCCTAAACTCGTTGTAGTGATGGAAGAAGAAGAGGTAGAAGTTCCAACTATCGATGTCAACATGCCTGACGAAGAAAACATCGAGCGCAGTCTCGTTGTAGAAGCAGAAATTGCAGATACCGAAAAATCATTAGACATTCAAGAAGTTCGTGCAAGTAATAAAATGTTATTTGTAATCGCAAAGCTTGAAGATATGGGAACTGATCTGCAAGACAAAAAAATGCGTATTCAGGATCAGGTTAACTTAAATGCTCCTGATATGAGTGTAAAATATATCATTATTGGAGAACGCCCTGACCGTGTATTTAATAATATGAATGCTTACTATAATGCCATGGAGGATTTACCTCAAAATGTAAAAGATGCTGATGTGATTTATAGCAGAAGCTAAAATTTACAGCCCTTTATCATTAATATTTAATAGAGGCCCGCAAGGGTCTCTTTTTTATTTTTAAGGAATTTTGAAATCAGTCGTCCAGTCTGTCTTTAACGTATTCGATTTCTGTTTTACCGTGCGGTTTGGCGTTACCGTTTTCATCCAGACCCACCATAACAATTTTATCTATGGTAATAATGGTTTGTCGGGTCATTTTATTACGGACTTCACATTTCAACGTCAGTGAAGCAGAGCCAAATTTCACCGGTTCAATACCTATTTCTACGATATCACCTTCTCGGGCACTGGCTTTAAAATCTATTTCGCTGATATACTTAGTCACCGTACGCGGATTCTCTAATTGAATGATTGCGTACAAAGCAGCTTCTTCGTCAATCCACTCTAAAAGCCGACCTCCAAAAAGGGAACGGTTGGGGTTTAAATCTTGTGGTTTGATCCATTTTCGGGTGTGGAAATTCATGATATGTGTCTTTAAAATTTCTATTGTAAAGTTAGGATTTATACCTCCTAAATTTGGCTAAACACAGCTCGTTTCCTCTATGGGATAATAGAAATTTTAGATAGCGTTAAACCACCTTTAAGGTGCTGTATCCCTGTCCGTTTTGGGTAAGCTGAATTTGAGTCGCGATGCGTTCTTTTAAACTGTCTACGTGACTGATGACGCCGATCATCTTAGCCGACTCGGCTTGCAGCACCTCAAGCGTATCTAAAGTCTGATCTAAGGTCTCAGGATCGAGTGTGCCAAAACCTTCGTCGATGAAGAGGCTGTTGATTTCAATATTTCGCGAAGCGAGATCAGATAAAGCCAGCGCCAGAGCCAGGCTCAGGATAAAGGTTTCTCCACCGCTCAGGGTTTTGATCGAACGGCGTTGTCCGCCCATATGCTCGTCAATTGCAACCAGACTGTCGTCTTCATCGCCTGTGGGTTGATCGATACGGTAGCGGTCGGTAAGCTGTTCCAACCGTTTGTTAGCAAGTTGTAATAATTGAGCAAGGGTTAAATCCTGTGCAAAATCATTAAACTTATTTCCGGTGGCATCGCCGATGAGCTCAAACAAAATTTGCCAGTGTTTAGACTGGTCAAGTTCGTTCTCGATCTGCTCTTGCAGCTCCTTGATTTTTTGAAGATTTTCTTTGTGGTTTAAAACCGCACGGGAAACTTCCTGAGCCCGTTTTTCTTTTTGGTCAAGCGTTTCAGCCTTGGTCTGGCGTTGTGCGAGCAATTCCTCAAGCGGTAACGGCCCCGCAGTTTCTTTCAAAGTTTTCAGTTCGTCAATCAGCTTCTGTTGCAGTGTTTTTAAACGAACGCCGTTGTTTTGCAATTGCTGTTGTTCATGCGTCCAATTTTGAGCGGTTGAAGCATCTAATCGTTCCTTCAGGGCATCTTCAATGCTTTCATATCCTTTTTGGCGGAGCTGTTCGAGTAGGGAAGTGGTAAGTGCCTGAATTTGTGTTTTTAAAGATACATTCGTTTTTTCCGCCTCTTTAAAAGTCCGACTTTGCTGCGTCAGGATTTGCTCGTTGCGATTCCAGGTGTTTTCTGCAGTACTGATTTCAGATTCGAAATTTGACCCGTTAAAGCGAGTTTTAATGGCCTCGGCTTTTTGGGTTCCCTGAGTCAACAACTCCAATAAAGCTTCCGTTTCGTTTTTTAAATTTTGAAGCAGCACTAACTCTTCCTGTACTCTTTTAGCCTGAGTCAGTTTCTGTTCCTGCTCTTCCAGGTCTTTTTCCAGTTCTGAAAAAGCCTGATCCTGTCGCTCTTGAAGCACGGCTGCAAATTGAGTGTTGAAATCGATTTCCGCGGTTTTGAGTTGGTCTGTGAAAACCTGTATTCTTTTTTCTAAGGCTTCAGCATCAACCTTTTTTTGATTGAACGAAGTCTGAATTTCAATCTGTTTTGAATTCAGACTTTTAAGTGCTACTTCCAGTTGTGTTACCTCGGTTTGGAGTCCGTTTTCTATTTCCGGCAAATGTTCTGCATACGGATGATGCAGGGCCCCGCAAAGTGGGCAGGGCTCTTCATCTTTTAAATCCCGACGGTAATCCTCCAGCTTTTTTTGCAATTGCTCGACCTCCAGGCTTTTTTTCTTGGCCAGTAGCTGCGCTTCTTTCAGTTCGATTTTTGCAGCGATTTCTTTGAGTTGATCGGGTAAACCGGATTTTTCTTTGTCAATCTTTTCAAGCTCGGTTTGCCGCTCCTGAATTTGGCTTTTAAGATTCTTTAAATCGGTTTCTGCCTTTTCTGCCAGTCGCAGTTGTTTCAGTTTTTGCTGTAAGTTTTCCTGAAGCTGGGTTATTGAATTATTTTGCAAATCAAAGTCGGTGGCAAGTTTGGAATACATCACTCGCTTACTTTCCTGCTCTTTGATGACTTCTCTCTGAAAGGTCTCCGGTTTGGCTAAGGTCTCCTCAAGTTGCAGAGGCTTAGCAAGACTTTCAATGTGATTTTTGGTTGTTTTATAGGTGGTCGCAATCTCAGCACGCGCATTAATCAGCTCCCGGACTGCTGCTTTGTAGCGTTCTGTTTTTTCTTGAAAATCAGCCGGACTAATCGCTAAATTAAACGTTTCTGCAAATTGCTTTTTGAGAACCTCGTGCTGCGCTTCGGCTTTATTTATTGCAGCTTTAGCTGTGGTGATTTCTTGTTGTTTTTCAACGCTCTTTTCCTGTAGACTTTGCCAGCGGTTGAGGTCATCAGCATACAACTGAATTTCCTGGTGCTTTTTGAGTTGCGCTCCTTTTTCGGTATCAAATTGTTTTTGCTGCAGCGCAAGTTGACTGAGTTCTTCAGTGGTTTTTTGAAGTTCGTGTTCTTCTTTTTGAAGCTTGTTTTTCAGTTCAATCTCTTTGACTAAGCGTTCTAATTCCTGCTGCAGTTGCTTCTTTTCGGCACTTAAGTTTTCGGCTTCCTGTTGCTTTTCGGTATACCTATTTTCATCAAGCAGTTGCTCTTTAAAGGTTTCAATTTTAGCCTTTTTGGCTTCAATTGCTGTTGCACGTTCTTTATGCTTCAAATACACTTCCTGCCCGATGCGCCGGTAGATTTCGGTACCCGTTATTTTTTCCAATAAAGCTCCACGCTCTTTTTTGGGTACCTGCAGAAATTTAGCAAATTCGCCCTGCGCCAATACCACAGACTTAATAAACTGATCGTAACTGAGTCCGATTAATTCTTCATTTTTAGTAGGAACGTCAGACTTTTTCAGGTCCAAAATGGTTTCGGTTTCCAGATTGGAGATTTCCATATGATAATCCCGCAGATTACCCGTGCGTGCGGTAGAAATTGACCAGGTACTGGCGAAAATTCCGGTTTTACACTGGTAGGTGATACGAGCGTAAGCTTCACTCTGATTGCGGGTAAGAATGGCTCCTTTTTTCAGGATTTCACCTGTACTCATTTTACCCAGACGCGGCACCTGATTAAACAGTGCCAGCGAAATCACATCAAGAATGGTCGTTTTCCCACTACCCGTAGGACCCGTGATGGCAAACAAGGTATTCTGCAAAAAAGGCTCTTGCGTAAAGTCGATATGATGCTCCCCGCGTAGCGAATTGATATTCTGAAAGTCTATTTTTAAAATTTTCATAGTCTATGCGGGATCTGCGGTATTGAGCTGTTCTACAATCTGCTGAAAAGCCTGTCCCACCTGTGCTTTGGTATCGGGATCGTAACTGTGCTGCTCCAGCATTTTAGCAAAAACTTCCTGGGGTTTTAAATCTTCCAGATGCTGATGGGTTTCAAAAAGCTGACCGGTTTGTTTCAATCGGTTTTTAAAAGTCGCACGGTGTTTTACAATTTCAAGACCCGGTGTGTTAAAGCCGGTCACCAGCTCATCCAGCCGAGCGATTAGATTGGCGTCAAAATGATCTTCGAGCAGTTCGACTTCTATCAAACTTGTCAATTCTCCGGTTGGGGCAAGCGCGTTTAATTTGGCTTTTAGGGTTTCCAGATCGCCACTCACTTTATATAAGGCCCTAAACGTGGGAATGGGTATGCTTTTAGGTTCAAATCCGTTTTTGGTATCCAGAATCAACACCCGTTTTTCGTCTTTACGTTCGCTAAATGAAAGCGGAAGCGGCGAACCGCTGTAAAACGTAGGAATCGTAGCGCTTACACGTTGGGGCTTATGAATGTGTCCCAGCGCCACATAACTGAAATAATCCCCAAACTGACTCGCCTGAAAAGCCGCCTGATTACCGATCTGAATATCGCGTTCGCTGTCTGAAGGTTCGATGCCTGCGGCATACACATGTCCCATAGCGACCACAGGCAGATCGGGATAATTTTGATTACACAGGTCTGCTGCCTGTGCAAACGTGGCTTCAATACCTTTGCGAATGGCTTCAATACGATTGTCATAGGTGACGCCTTCTTCCGCAGCACGCAGGTCGCTATCCCGTAAAAACGGAATCGCCGCGACCACAAGTTCGGTTTCACCAGTTTTATTGGGCACGGGGATGAGACAGTCGGTAAGATTTTGCGGCAGACCGCCAATGATGTGTACGTTAAGGGCTTCGAGGATTTCGCGGGGTGCGTCTAACATCGTGGGCGAATCGTGATTCCCTCCCGTAATGATTATTTTGCAATTGAGCGAACTCAGTTTTTTAAGCGCGAGGTAGTACTGCCGGCGGGCTTCGGCAGACGGATTGGCCAAATCAAATACATCCCCAGAAATCAATAATAATTCGATTTCTTTATCACGCATAAGCGGAATGAGCCAATTGATAAAGCGCTCAAAGTCTGCGTGTAAATAGTGTTTATGTAATTTTTTACCGATGTGCCAGTCGGCGGTATGCAGGATTTTCATGTGCCCGATTTTAGTCGCGTAGGAGGAAAGCCGAAGTTACAAAAATTGATAAGTAGAACGGAAAGGTTGTTCAAGGTTAAATGTGAAAAAGTTGAAAGCTATAATCGCTAATTGCTTCTACCCGAATATTAAGCGAATAGTATATTAGCTAAAGAAAACTTAGTGTCAGAAACTTTAGAATGACATTGTGTTAAACATCATTTATACTGAGACATAATAATCTTTTCATAAATCCCATCGCCTAGCCATTTGCGTAAGGCCATTGCAGGTTTTGCCATAAAACCTTTTGCATATCGGCGTTTTGGGTTTCCTACTGTTGCTGCCTTGGCAATGGTTTTTCCTAAAACTCCAACATCAGTTAAGCGATCACTGGTGTAAGCATTGTGCATACTGTTTGCAGCAGCATTGGCAAAGTCAGCATAAGCACCAGACCCTGAATTTTCTTTCAGGTTTTTAGCTGCAATGGTTCCCCAATCGGTTTTTATAGCACCCGGTTGGATGATCACCACATCTATATCAAAAGCTTTCAATTCGAGGCGTAAACAATCGCTCCAGCCTTCAAGTGCGTGTTTTGTAGCGTGGTACCAGGCGCCAAAAGGGGTATATATTTTACCTGCCATTGATGAAACATTTACAATACGCCCCTGCTTATTTTTTCGCATACCTGGGAGTACTAATTGTGTTATGCGCGCCAATCCGAAAATATTCACTTCAAACTGACGTTTTGCTTCTTCAATAGCAACATCTTCTATGGCTCCGTAAGATCCGTAACCGGCATTGTTGATCAGCACGTCAATACGTCCTTCTTTTTCAAGAACAGTATTTACACAAGTTTTTATAGATTCTTCATCGGTCAGGTCGAGAAACTGCGTATGCATTCCTACTTTTTCGAGATCTTGCATTTTTTCAATTCTGCGTGCTGCCCCATAAACGGTGTGGCCTTTTTCAAGTAAATTTTTGGCAGTAGACTTTCCTATACCTGAACTCGCCCCGGTGATTAAAATAACTTTTTGCATAGTAGCTTTACTTTTTCTTTTGAAGGTACTCAATAATGCAGCACTTTCGGTTTTAGGGTATACTTTAAATTAAATAACCTTAAATACTATATGTTTTTGTTTCAGATTGAGGTGAGATTTGACAGCTAATTTTACACGATAATCTGTATTTAAAAAGCTTCACCAATACTTAAATAGAAATTATTTCCGTCTGGAGTAAACGCATAATCAAAGCGTAAATAAATATCCTTTTTCTGAAAGAGTAAAAAACGGGCACCGGCACCGGCAGACCATTTTAGATTGCTCATTTTGATTTCATCAAACCCATCAAAAACTTCACCTATACCGGTAAATACTGTAGCTCCAATACGATTCGTAAACCCTAATTTGAGCGGTAAGAAACGATACTCGATTTGAGCAGCAAGCTGATTCTGATCTCTATATCTCCCTTTAAAATACCCCCGCATCATATTCTCTCCTCCCATAAAGGAGAGCTGGTTAAACGGGACATCACCTCCAAAATTAAACTCACCCAAAAGCTGTGCAGCAAGCACATCGTTTTTTCCTATTTTTTTGAAAAATCGATTATCAGTAGTGATGATTTGATATTTTACATCACTTTTCCAGAACGGATTGTAGTTGATATAGGCAAACTCACTGAAAAATGCATCGCGCTCATTCAATACATTATGCCGCTCGTCATAAACCAATCCTAATCCCATACCAAAACTGGTCGTGCCTTCGGCTCCGAATGGTAAATCAAAATCAACTAAAGATTCTTCTTCACCCGGACTTTTAAAGGTTATGTTACTCAGACTTCTAAAATCAGTTTCTAAACCGACATAAAAGTTTTTTGCTACGTTTCTCAAAACCCGCTCTTTGATCCGTATTTGGGTTGCATCAACTAAAGCGATATTCTCTTTAGGAACCGTATTGCCAATGCCATAATATTTAAGCGGAAATTGTTCAAAATCTAAATCACCCAGAAAGAACCACTTGTCCTGATCAGCATATACAGCGTGATTGATACGAAGACCGTATTGACCATTTAACGTAAAAAAAGCATACGCATTTATTTCACTAAGTCTGTTGTTTACATCTTCATTAGCATAGAAGACATACAGCGGAACGACTCCAAATTCAACACCTGTTTCCGGGCGGTACCCCATTACCGGATAAATTAAGAATTGTGCTTTTTCTTTTGAGACAGTGTCGTTAAAGATGTTGTTGATGTAACGGGAAATAAATCCTCTTTTTGGTTGTTCAGCTTTAGATTCTGTATCCTGTGCTTGCATCTTGAGACCCAAAAAGAGAACTAAGCTAAGCTTTAGAATTAGGAAACATAATTTTCTCAGCATAGTAAGTTTTCAGGTAAAAATAGCCTTTTACAAGCTGAAAAAAACCAACTCAATATCTAAGGATATCCTAATTTTTAAGCTGAATTACCCTATATCCTGATTGATTAAATACAGAATTGCAGTCTATTTAAAAAGTAACCACCCCAAGCGAAAGCCTAAAATTGGAGAGAAATACGCTTTATTATAATCAGTAAAACCAAGACCGCCTCCTAAATTGAGATCTAACTTAAACCCGCTCTTGTAATATCGTTGCAATCCCCAGATTGGCCCAATCACGCCAAAGTAATCTTCATAATACTCCAGATTACCAATTATAGGTTTGCCAGTTTGTAATGCACCACTTAAAGCCAAGTAATTAGCGCTGTTATTTGTAGTGTTTCTGTCTTTATTATTCCTTTTTTTAAAATTGTAATAATAGCGGTATTGTATGTTAAAAATAGGGTAAACACCATATCCTTCTCCAAAAAAGCCTTTGCGATACGCGAAGCCAGTACCTAATCTAAGATCTAATGTGGTTGTATTGGTTAGCCCAACTTCGTATTCTAAGCCCGGAGTCAAAATGTTTACTGAAAACAGCCTTTTTTCTACACCGGATTGTTGTTGAGCATTTAGTGTAAAAAGAGTACAAAAAGAAAAGCTAAGGAGTAAAATGTATTTCATTGGAGAATAATAACTATTTGATTGATAAGGTAAATATATAAAAGCATACCTTATTAGTCGTGATTATATTTTTATGAGTAACCCAAAGGGTTTAATACCCCGAGACTTGCCGCGAAATTGAAAATTTGTTTCTAATAAATGCCTAGTGGGCCTGTCTTTGTCAGCAGACACGCTTACCCCGAAGTAGTTTACTCTTTTACTGCTCTCTTAGTTCTTTTTTGTAGCGATAATGATACCGGTTGACCAATTCATTTTTGTGAGGTTAAAGTTTTTTCTGTTTTCTAAATATTCAACGAGTTGATCTACATTGTCCTGAAGCCCTTCAGGTCAATTGGGTTGTGCCTTCCTATCGTCAATAATATAGAAACCACCCATTTTCACAAGTTCTAAAATTTGATCTATTTCACTGTATTTTTCTGGCCAGGCATCTGCAAAAATCAGATCAAACTTTTCGCCGTTATAGTTTCTTATTCACGTTGATTCATCAGCACAAATCAATTCTACTCGTGCGTCTTGAGCAAAAAAATCTTCAGCTCTTTTGATGAGCTCCGGGTTGTTATCAATCGATGTTATTTTTGATTACAAACTCAAGGCCGGAAAACTTAAAAACCGCAATGCAATTCGCATATTAGCGTTGAATAGATATCCTGTTACACTTATTGAGGAAGCTAAAAAGTTAGCTGCTGAATTTGATGATTTTAAGAATATTTCAGACTAATGTCAAAATAGTTAGATCTTAAAAATGCGATCACCCGCAGGTGATCGCATCTAAAGTCTAGAATAAAGAGCAAATAAATTCTAAAACCTATAATTTAAACTGAGTCTGAAATTACGCCCCGGCTCACTTTGCCAGTATACATAAGAACCATAATCGGCACCACTGTATAGGTATTCATTCAACACATTGTTGATGTTAAGCGCCACACGGAATTTGCTATTTTCCCAAGACAATGCGCCATCCATTCTAAAGTAATCCGGGAGATCGGTTTCGCCGTCAGCGCCCCAAGCCCAGGTTGAACGCTCTACGAGGTATTGATAACCTAACGAAACTCCAAATCCTTCTAAAGCACGTTCTTGAAATTTATAGTTGAACCATCCGTTGGTGATGTGTTTGGAGAAGCCTACCACTTTGTTTCCGTCTCCGTCTTCTACATTGGTATTCGCATAGTTCAGCACCACCCCCAGACCGTTGAGGATTTCTCCTCTCAGGTCAAATTCGAAACCTTTTGAAGTCACATCGCTGTCGATTTGAATGGAATAGTTAGGATCTGGTCCCGGTACTAAGATTTTATCTTTTTGAATGTTGAAATACCCTGCGGTAGCATTCCACTTTCCATCGCCGAACTCATATTTAAACCCTCCTTCAATATCTTGAGCAGTAACCGGATCAAAAGCATTTCCATCGGCATTTGCTCCCTGAGTAGGTAAGAACGACTGGTCATACATGGCATATGCACTTAACTTATCGAATATTGAATACGAAGCAGCTATACGCGGGGTAACTACTTTGTCTGTAGAAGTAGAGCCGTAAGAATTGGTTTTCATTTCGGTATATCTACCCGCCAGGGTTAGTCTTAAATCATCATTAAAAAATCCGAGCTCATCCTGAACATAATACGCCAGGTACTCGCTGCTGATAAAGCCTGCGGTACGCTGTGTTAAAGGTACAGAGCGGTCAAAGACTGGTGCTACAGCGAGCGGCTGCGGATTGTAAATATTATATGGATTTTCTTCTGTATCAATATTGATCGCCTGTGACCAGTCTGCTATATATTCATTCTTACCAAAATCCAGTCCACCTAAAATTTTATGACTTACCGCACCGGTCTTAGCTTTACCATTTATGAAAACCTGTCCCAATTTTTTTTCTTCTTTAGCGTCCCAGATACTTAGGCTACGTATTAAATCACCATTTTCCTGAACGCCAAAAGTACCGTCAAGCCATAAACTGGAACCGCTGTGCTGGTAATTAAGATAAGCTAATTGGGCATTTACAGTCCAGTTGAGATCCAATTGATGTTCAAAATTTACCAGTCCGTAATGTTCTTGCATAATAGCCGGACCTAACTTAGGATCAGACAGGGTGAAATCACGGTCAAGACTGGCATACTCACTGGGAGCGAAAACGTAAGCCGAACCTATTAAACGCGTTTTATAATATTGATAGGTGTACTGAGCGGTAACCGAAGTTTTTTCATCGATTAAATATTTTACCGAAGGCGCAAGCGTGTAACGATTTTGTTCTTCAAATGCACGATGTGCCTCCTGAGTAGTTCCTGCACCTACAAAACGGTATTGTAGTTTGTTGTCTTCAGAAAGTTTACCTTCTACATCAAGGGTGGCGCGTAAGGTGTTGTAACTTCCGGTCATCAGGCCAACTTCTCCTTGAGAAACTCCGGTTGGTTTCTTAGTCACCACATTGTAAAGTCCACCGGGTTCTCCGCTGGACAACATAAAAGCAGACGGACCTTTTACCACTTCAATACGCTCTACCAGCGCCATATCTTCGGCGAGTGGCCCCCAAGTAGAAAGTACGTTTTGGCCATTTCTAAAGGGAGGAATTCTGAAACCACGCATATTGATACGGGCAAAATTCCCCCAGTGTTCAATCATCTGGGCGCCACTTACATTCCGTGTAATGTTTTCCATCATACTGATGGCTTGCTGATCTTCTATAACGTCAGCGCTAATAACCTGAATGTTTTGCGGTACTTTATTAAGGTCTTGTTTTAAACGCAGCGAAGGTGAAGGATTGCGTTCTACATATTGGGTCTTACCGTGACCGGAAATAAGTACGTCATCTAATGCGCTTACATCTTCCTGAAGTTCTACATTAAAAGTAAGATCTCCATTTACGTTAATGTTTGCTTTTCGCAAGGTTTTAAAGCCCATTTCAGAAATGATAAGTGTATAGGTTCCCGGCTTTACATTGCTCAGCTTGTAAAATCCAGAAGCATTTGTTGAGGTACCATAATTGGTATTTTCGAGATATACATTGGCGTTGTTCAGCGCATTAGCATTAGCATCCAGCACCTTACCAGAAAGCGTGTGAGACTGCTGTGCAAAGAGGGCTGTTTGCAGGAGAATCAGCAGCATGAGTATTGATTTGTTCATTGAATATTAATTAGATTGATTATAAATAACGATGCGAATGTACTGAATGTTTTTATTTAGAATAAATAAAAATAAATATATTTTATATAGGAGTTTATAACAGGCACGACCGTAGGAGGTTAATCCTAATTTTTTCGGATGCTACAGCTGTAACACTACCTTAAAAGTTTAAAATCTGACTTAATTTTAAACTTTTAAGCTTCAAATTATGGCTTCACTCCATCCACACACTTCTTTTAAGGGTCATTAAGAAGAGGTGTTTAGTTTTAAAAAATCGGTATTGGGTGAAGCATTAAAGGAGAGGTACTTTAAAGATTTACCCGAAGAATCCTGATTTACCACTTAGTGCAGAACATGCAAACCGCAAGATTCCTATCACATTGCTTATTAACAGAATTATATCTTAATAACACGCGTTATTCACCCTTGGCTAGGGCATTAAAATTCATTAAAACTGAAGTACAATCGCAATCAGTCAAAACCCAAAAAGAGACCGAAACTTTATTTAAAGCTTTTTTTAAAGGTGGAAGGGATACGTGTTTGTTGACCAAGTATTTTGGGGTTCGTATTTTGAGGTGTTCTGTGATACATATGGGATGGAGGGGATGGTATTTTTTGATCCCAAATTTCAGGATAACTTATAAAAGATAGGCTTTAGGGCGATTGTATCACACATTGATATTAGACGTTGTTACCCAAAACCTTGGTACGACCTCTGGTCATGTGGCGGTTATCTATTAATGATCTATGCGTTATCTATGCTCTATCTATGCCTTATCCATAGGGTATGTATGGGTAAACCACGGGTGAACTATGGGTGAACTGCGGGTGAACCTCGGGTGAACGTATTTTTTTAGGAAGTTTATAAAACCATAGTGACCACTGAACTCACCATACACTGATGCTTAAACGTGCGTAGTGGTTTGATTTTGAATTGTGTATGGCTAATATACTACAAGTTGTGTCTTATGTCAAGAGGAAAGTATTTATCATACCGTTTTATACATGTTTAGTACGTGATGCAATTGTGCGGCGACAAGAGGATATTTGAGTTGGCCAAAGCCTATATGTTTCATCAGGTTGATTTTCAGCGGTAGATAACGTATTCTGACAGGGATTCTACCTCGTAATCAACTGAGGGATCATTTAGTTTTATGAACACTTTTAATAAAATGTATACGGACTTATGAGACTTTTTGAAATCATTCTGTTAATCACACTTACCCTGTTGCCTTTTTTATGGAAAAGATTCGCACTGCGCTTTAGTGTAAAATTTATACTCATTGGCTTGGTCACTGTAGTCATGCTTCAACTTGTGTTAGAAGGCTATCGCTGGCAACTCCTTCCGGCTTATGTTTTGGCAGTGATCTTAGCTATTCGAATATATACAGCAGATGTTTCTAAAGTGTTTAAAATTTCTGTTTTAAGTGTTTTGCGCTTTGTACTGTTTCCGCTTTTACTAATTCCTGCCTGGATCTTACCGGCTGCGCTTCCGGTTTTTGATTTGCCCGAGCCTCGGGGTCCTTATGCCGTGGGTACAGATACGGTTTATGTGGATACTAACCGTGACGAACCCATTACAGCCAATCCTAACGACACCAGAAAACTGGTTTTAAAAATTTGGTATCCCGCAGATTCAATTGCTGCAGATGCCAAACGCGATACGTATGTAGATCCCGTAAGCCGGACTGGTTTTGCAACCAAATATGGTTTGCCTGCTTCGGCGCTAAATTATCTGGATTACGTAGATACCTATGTCTATCCTAAAGCAGCAGTTGCAAATGGGGCGTTTCCGGTGTTGTTATTTTCACATGGCTATGGTTCTAAAGCAACCGGTTATTATGCCTTGCTCAGCGAAGTAGCCAGCCAGGGGTATATCGTGATCAATATGAATCATACCTATGAGAGTCTGGGTTCTGCTTTTCCAGATGGCGAAGCAGGATATTTTAATTATGCTTACCAGCAGCAAATTGCAGCAGATCAGATGCAAACCATAACGCCTATTCAAGAGGTTTTTAAAAGGGGGCTTGATTTTGAGCAGCGGCATCCTATCGTACGTGATGCGATACAAGATTATTTTGAAAACGATATACAGAACCGCTGGGTCACAGATATGCAGGACATTTTAGATAGATTACCGGCTTGGAATGCAGACGGATTTTTTGAAGGAAGTATGCGGTTGGATCAACTTGGCGTATTTGGACATTCGGTAGGTGGGGGCGCGGCGGGGAAGCTTGCTCTTACAGATGAGCGCATTAGGGCTGGAGTTAATTTAGACGGAATACAATGGGGCACTAAGATCGATACGGTGTTTCAAAAACCTTTCCTGTATATATCAGCAGACTGGCCGGCTGAGCACGAAGACATCAACGCGCACATCTACAGCAAAAAGAGCACCGATTATTTTTATGAGGCCAAATTATTGAATTCGGGTCATCCCAATTTTATGGATATCCCGTTTATGGTCCCGGTTCCGGCATTGGCGGGCACCGGAAGCATCGATGCAGAAGAAGGAATCGAAATTGTTAGCGATTTGGTGACGCGGTTTTTTGACTTTCATCTTAAAAAGAAGCCCGAAGCTAATCTGCAAGACTTTGAAAAATCAGGCCTGCTGGAGTTTCAGGTTTTTAAGGGGGACAGCGTTCAGTAAGGTTTGCAGTTGCGTGATTCAATTACATCAGAATTCATCTGGTTAAGCGCCGTCAATTTTTTCGGGTAATTGAAAGAAAACAAATGCTTACTAATCGGAAGCGTTCTATTTATTGAGAAACTTCGATTAACCGTATCAAAATCTTCATTATTTTAGAGTAGCAGTATTGCTGATTTTGAGTTTAGTATCAATCAATTTCTTAAACATTATGGCTTCAATCAACCCATACATTCATTTTGACGGAAATGCCGAGGAGGCATTCCATTTTTACAAATCGGTTTTTGGAGGGGAGTTCGCAATGGTGATACGCTTTAAAGATATGCCGCCCAATCCTGATTTTCCGTTTAGCGCGGAAGATGGCGACCGCGTTATGCACATCGCGTTACCCATAGGTCAAGACGATATTTTAATGGCCAGTGATATTCACCCTGCCCTTGGACCTTTAAATCTGAAGGAAAACCGAAGTAAAATCTCAATCAGTGCAGCCAGCAGGGAAGAAGCAGACCACCTGTATAACGGACTGTCTGAAGGCGGAAAGGTTGAAGTGCCACTCGCCGATAGCTTCTGGGGTTCTTATTTTGGGATGTTTCGCGACAAATATGGGATCGAGTGGATGATTGACTACGACCCGAAGTATCAGGGGAAGGGTTGATTCTTAATTAAAATACGATTAATACCTGCGCGATTGTATCGCGCTTAGCTTATTCTATCTTTTTCGAGTTAATAACGGCGCAGCAAAAGGTGTGAAAAAATAAGCCTACACATTTCATGTAGGCTTAGCTTAAGTTCTGGTTGGCAGATAAAGAGTATCTGAGCGTTTCTTGCTACTAACTCTCTTCTTCACCTACTTCTTCGGCTTGAGTGGTTACAGATCCTGTACTGGCGTTTCCATATACCGGGGTTTCGTTTCTAAGGATATCGATAACCCGGGCGAAATTTTCTGCGGTCATATACGGAGTTTCCTCTCGTTTTCCCTGAAAGGTGGTAAAATAGAATTTACCCAAATCAATTTTAGGATCCCATAGGGCCTGATACCCTTTTAATTTTGTCCATCCTGAAGTTCCCTGTGCATAATGTGGCATAGCTTAAAAGTTTTAATGATTAATACTGTTAAGCAAACTTAATGCGGCTATAGGTTAGATAATCAGTGTAGTTAACCCTTTTTAAAAAGGTAATCTCTCTTATTTTTTATAGGAAATGCCCCTAACTCTATAGGGCTTATATTGCTCCAGATGAAAAGTTAGGATATGTCTTTATTCGTTTTATCACGCACTACAATTCCAAATATGCTTTGGGCCAGGTTGCGGAAACACGTGCTTGGAGTGTTTTTGTTTTTTGATTTGAAATCTTACTAAAAAATAAAGAGTATTAATAGAGCTAATACTAGTGTAAAAAATACAATACCTCCAATTAGTGCATTAGTTGTCTCATCTTCATCTGCAAATGAATGATCTGGATTTGGGCCGTACAGGTATTCTTTAAATGTCAATGGCTTACCATTTGACCATTTAAGTTTACCAAAAGCCCAGCGTAGGGCGGCGCCTATTACTTTAAAAAGGTGACCAAAAAAATCTCCAATAAGTTCAGTTATAGATACAAGCGTTTTTTATTGGTGTAATTTCTGTGCCGTTGCGCCTAGTATTGCACTTTGATATTTCTAACGGCCTATTGGGAGATACAATTCCCTGTGGTCATTGGGACAGGCAGCGCGGCAATAGCGGGTCTTTACCCTCAGAGATATTTATGTGGCACCTGAAGCATTTGCTTTACCCCAATGCCATCTTTTTGAATTATTCTTTTTATCAGTTATATAAATTTTTGCTTGTTCATAGACCCGATCAAATAATTCAATCTGATCTTGTAATTCTGCAACGATAAAAACATCCTCTAATTTATCGTTTTTCTCAACCAGAGGCGTATCAGTTTTATATACCGGAATAAAATTAAGGTATTTGGATTCGGTAGGAACTGCCTTTAAATCTTTATTGTGTGGAATGAATGTAGCAGAGGTTTTAGTTCTGATATTTTTCTTAATCGATTTTTGATTGGCAATTTTATCTCCAAGTGTTAATTCAATGAAATTTTTTAATTCAACAGTTTGTGTTTTTTCAGACAGACAATGCGTGAATTGAGCTACTTCAGTTTCAGAATTATAGGAGAAAAATTCGCTGCCAATATTTACTAAGAACAAATCACGATTGGTAAAACTATGATCTTTTGATTGCTCTATTACTTTTACAATTCTTTTTTGACACAAAAAGATAAGAGATTGAATAAAATATAGTTCCAAAGAGAGTTTTCCGGACGAGCGTAGCTGATTTAAATCAGTAAGATTAATTTCAGTTTGCTTTTTCATTTTTTGATCTTAGCCCTACAAGTTAGTAATTACGCGAAGATATTTCTAACTGCTTACCACGCAATACTATCACTTGGCAACGAGCGATAAGCAGACAGATCATTCAATTAGCTACAGCTTGTTTTGAGTTTAATGTTCGTTACCCTTGTAAATCCACATCGGGACTGTTTGTCCCGCTTTTTCAAAGCCTACTTTTTTATAAAAGTCAATGGCTTTCCCATCTGCGGTTAGCATTTGCATATGAAAATGGTTATAGATTTCTTGAAATTTTGCTACAATCATTTTACCGATTCCCTTGCCCTGGTATTCCGGGTGAACCAGTAAATACGGATAATAAACAACAAGATAACCGTCTGAAATGGCGTTGCCTAGTCCCACTAATTTATCACCGTCCCAGGCCGTTAAAAGTGTATGCGAATTTAATAGCGCATTTTTCAATGCTACTGGCTTATCAGCAGAACTCCACGTATTGGCTTTATACAATTCCAGTAGTTGTGTGGTATCAATTTGCTTTTCTTCTGAAAGTTTAATGTTCATTTCGTTCTTATTTATGAACCCTATATTATCGGTATACTAACTGCTTATCACGAGATAGAATTGCGCGTTAACAACTTTGTGTTCCTTGATGAGCTTTTTATGCTTTCTGCTCTAATTTTAATTACTTATCACAGCACAAAATCGTGTGGTAACTTAGGAAATCAAAGTGTCATTCTTTCCAAATTAATTTTCCATCAGAGTCTCGTTTGGGCCTGACTGCTACGAGGCAAACACAGCCTGTATTCCTTGAGCACATATCATAAGGAATCGTATTATTTAGTAAAGCCTGCTCTTTCGTAATTGGTTTATTTGAGATTCGTTCACTTTGTTTACAATCATTCACGCCAACTATCAAAAATTCAATTTCTAGATTTGAATCCTTCATTGATTCTAAGTCAAGATTTATTTGATTAAAGTTGTACGCTTTTTGAATCTCATTAGCTTTTTTATTTTCAAACTTTCTCCTAAATGAAATCATTTGAGAATAAATTCTTGCATTTCGCTTATAAAAATCTATTAGTTTAGTTGACTGTTTAGAATTTTCATCTAGTAGAGTATTGAATAAATACCATAAATAATTTTCAATACTTGCCGAGCCTTCTTTTTTCCAAAATTCATAATGACTGACAATGTTTTTCTCGGTCATACCAAATTCATTGAAGAAAGGCATATAGTTTTTGATTAGCCAATCCAGATTCTTTTTCTTTTTAGTCACGGTTTATTTATTTGAAGCCGATATTTTCCCATTTATAAAGCCACTATTATATCGCAGGACTTTAAGCATAATTTAAAACTACCCATTTTAACTATTTAATCTAAATGTTATCAGTGTTTTTAGATAAAAGTTTTCATTGGAAACCTTTCAATTTTTAACATAAAAAAAAGCAACCACCCATTGAGTGATCGCTTTTAAGTTTTTAGACAACTAATGCTCTTCAGTCGTTATTGACCAGATCGTTTTGATTGCATAAAAGAGAAGATTCAGTTTCTATTATGGGATATCCAAATTATCCATTTTATTTTGATAATACGAATTTAAATCCAACGTATGCTTTTCTAAATCTTTTGCGGCTAATGAAATCAAATTAACCAGTTCTATTCTTTCGTTGAGCGATATATCTTCAACTGTATTTAAAAGATCTGACAAACCAATTATTGTAGTGATGGGTTTTCTAATGATATGAGAAATATCAAAAAGTATTTTTTTTAAGGCCGCTTTGTATTCTTTCTCATAGGTGATATTTTTCACCATACCGTGTATTAGCCATTTATCATTTGGCTTCTTTTCGCTCGAAAAAATAATACGGTACCAGGCACTATCACCGTTTTTGAATTTCTTTAAATATTCAAATTTTAATTCTTTCTCAGACTGCATACTTGTAAGAAAAGCTTTGGTAAAAGAAAAACGATCTAGTTTACTTAATCTTTTTAAGATAAATAGAGGAGGCACTACTTTTAAATTGGGATCAATATCCGGATACAGATGTATAAATCCTGAACTTAAAAAATTAACAAAAAAGAGTTTTGCGTTCCCATCAAAAGCTATCTCAAATAAAGCATTTTCATAATAAGATTCGTGAGTCGTTTTCTTTAAAAAAAATGACTCTGTATTTTCTAGAATAGATAATTCTTTATAAGATTCCTTTACTGCGCTATTTTGGTTTAAAACAAGTCTATTGCTATTCAGCTCAGACATTGCCTTATGGGAAAGTATTTTTAAAGCTGTCAATTCATCTTTATTAAGTTCACCAGGCTCTCGATCCATTAATGAAAAAGTACCATAAATAACTCCCTTACAAGAAACAAGTGGAATACCAGCATAAAATCTAACAGCTGGTGTCCCGGTGACTAAACTACTTTTATTAAATCGCTCATCCTTTAATGCATTATAAACAAATACGGGTTGATTGTTAGAATTAAACAAGTAATTAGAAAAAGGATTTTCATTTAAAGAATGATTCAGCTCTAAGCCTTTTTGGGAGATTAACAACTCATTGCCTTGCTCAAATATTGAAATAAAACAGCGTGTTCTTTTAAAAATCTGACTAGCCAGAAAAACCAGATCATCTAACTTTTTTTGAGTAGATGTATCTATACTATCATAAGATATTCGGGTTTTCACAGTTTTTAAATTAAATAGCTACTAATATTTTTTTTAATGTCTCTGGTTCAAGGGGTTTATTTAAAAAACCTGAAACAGGATACTGAGTTGATTTTTTAATATCACACTTGTCGATTGAACTTGTAACTATATAAATAGGCATATCATTTAAGTTTACAGTTGAAGTGATCAGAGAATCTAAAAGGTCCCATCCATTTTTAGTAGGCATATTTATATCTAAAAGTAAAATGTCTGGCAGTTGCTTATTTTTAAGTAAATAGTTCAAACCTTCTACGGAATCTTGAATATTCCTGATGTTATGAAATCCAATACTTCTTAATAATTTGGTGATCATTAAATGATATATAGGGTCATCGTCTATAATTAATATTTTTAAATCTTGATTTAGCATAATTCAGATTTAAAAAATACATTTTTAGTGCTTAAAGTTTTGTTTAAGGGCTTGGAGATAAGCATTATATATGTAGAATTTGTTAGTTAAATGCGTGTTTTGAAATCAAAAATTTCAGGATTTATTCAAGAACTGAGTATTTAATATTTGGAGAATTTGATCTCAGTTTTTAAGTGAATAAGATTTTAAGGCTTTCGGTTTTTTATTGTGGGTTTAATCAACATATTATGTGAAATGGTCTATGATCAAAATGATTAAAATGCGGTTTTAATTTGAATTGTTTATTCATTGAATTTTGTTTGTTTAAATCTGTGTGCAAAAGTATTAATAGAGCTACACTAGCGTATGTCACATAAACGCCAAATGATATAATATTTACGACAAAATAAAATTGAGTATTTAGGTGTTGTAATTTTTCCGACATTGGGGGACTACGAATGATTTCTTTTATTACTAATTTGATTTATAAAGGTGATTCAGTGTTTTTTAGAATTGATTACATTTTTGTTGTAAAGTAGAAGGAGTTAACCCAAATTCTCTCTTAAAAGATTTTGAGAAGTAAGAAGGATTTGAAAATCCGGTTTGATATGCGATCTCTGAAATTTTATGTTCATTTTGCAGAAGGAGTTCTTTAGCGCGGTGCAACCGTACCGATGAGATAAGTTGGTTAGGAGACTTATTTGTAGTGGCTTTAAGTTTGCGTTGTAATTGCCTTTCGCTCATGCCTATTTGCTTGCACAAAAGCTCAACACCAAGGTAATAATCCTCTAGATGGTTATCAATGATTTTGAGTACATCTTCCAAGAACGAATCATTAGATGGTAATGTGATGGGAATGGGATTCACAATTTCATTTTTCAGACTCAGCTCATCTTTAATAGCAAATAATGATTCGCCTTCACCTATAGTAGGATCTAATATGATCTTACTCTGTTTCTTAAAACTCAGACCTACTCCAGATAAAAGATGTTTTACAGTTTGGGTGACTAAAATTTGATTGGGCAAAGCCACATTAAGTATTTTTTCTATTAGCTTTCTAGTCTCGCTGTTGATGAAATGGGATTCATTTACGGAACATTCTTTAATGTGTACGCTAATAACAATTTCTGCACCAAATCGTTGTGCCGTTTCAATAAGACCTAAACCACAATTAACTGCTCTGCTGGGTCCCTCAAAAACAGCTACAAAAAAAGCATCCTCCTTAAGTAAGATTGTACCGCGGTGGTGATTTACATATTCAGAAAGCTGTGCGAGTTCATTATCACTGGGTCTTTGTTCTGAGATGATCTTTACAGCTCCTATTGTATAGAGCTGTTCTTCATAGAGTTGAAGACTTTCTTGCGTTATAAATTCATGAATGTTTTTGAGTACTTGTGATGTGTTCCCTATCCAAAATAGATGATCATCACCCTCAAGTTCTACAAATTTAGCATTAGGGATACGTTCTGCAATAAAACGTCCTTCTTCAATTTTGACATCAATATCGTTAGTACGTTGTAGGATAAGAGTCGGTACCTTGATAGATCCCAAAATATTAATGATATCCACTTCGGTATTCATTTTGGTAAGTACAAGTGCTGCACTAGGACTTGCTCCAGACCTAAAGTAGTTTGCAAGCCAATTCATAAACACCGTGTTCTTAGACATAGATGGAGCGAGAGTTGCAAGATCTTTTTCTGCACTGCCCCAGTTATTCTCAATCATGTCATACAGCTTTTGACGCTCTTCATCAGAAGGGGCCCACGGGTAGTCTGGTGCATACCGGCGTTTAGCAAAAATACCAAAAGTTATGAGTGAAATAACACGGTTAGGGTAGGTGGCTGCAAATAATGCAGAAGCAGATCCACCTTCAGAATGACCAAAAAGAACAGCTTTTTTGCATCCTACAGCATCCATTACCGCACGTATATCGTCCATACGCTCTTCTAGGGTAGAAATTTCGGTAATCCGATCAGAAAGACCTGTCCCTCGCTTATCAAATAAGATGACTCTGGTGATTTTACCTAGTTCTGCAAAGAAATAAACCAACTCCGGGCAGTCCCACATGAGGTCAATATTAGAAACCCATCCAGGTATGTATACCAGATCTATTGATCCAGATCCAAAAGACTGATAGGCAATATTAAGACAACCACTCTTAGTATATCGCGTTTTAGGCTTCATGAAATTGGGGAAATTATATTTTATAAATAAAAATTTGGGTAGTTTATTCTTACTAATTAAATGTTAAAATATTGTTTAATTAGGAATAGTAATATTTATAACTGTAAATATAAATTTTAATTTTGAATTGTGTTTACCTGTAAGTGTCCGTTTGATGAGTATTTAAGTTTTTTTTGATTCTTTATAAGTTGTGATATAAATAATAAAGTTGTTTTTTAATTTTTAAATCGCAATACTAATTATGTATTTTAACTTATTATTTTGCATTACAACGTTATATTCAGAAATGTTTTCTAGATTTTAAAAAAAAAATCATACGTGTTCTAAAAACTATAAAATCAATCTATTGTTGAATTTTGGTCTCTTCTGTAAGGATTAAATCCTCATTTTGATGAAATAACTACTGTTTGAAATTTTACTCACAATTACTTTAAACCTATAAATACGGTTTATAATCGATAAGTTTATAGTGTTGTCCGACACCATTAATCGGGATGTAAAATGAGTATTTATAATATGCTAATGAGATAATTAGTTGAGATAAGTGGGGCAACTTTATAATAGGTGTTGAAGCAAGAGAACATCTAAAAATACAAAAAAAGCGACCACCTATTTAGTGATCGCTTCTAAGTTATTAGACAACCAGAGCTCTTCAGTCGTTATTGACCAGATCGTTTTGATTGCGGAACACGAGTTCGTCATCAAAGGCATCCAGTAAAATGATACTGTCTGTAGTTACCTTACCACTCAGGATTTCTTTAGAAAGCTGGTTGAGCACTTCTTTCTGAATCGTACGTTTTACCGGGCGAGCCCCAAACTCTGGCTGAAAGCCTTTGTCTGCGAGATAGGCAATAGCTTCAGAGGTAGCATCTAAGGTGATGCCTTGTTTGCCCAGCATTTTAGTCACGCCTTTGAGTTGTAAACCAACAACATTCTTGATGTCTTTTCGCGTAAGCGGTGTAAACATCACAATATCGTCAATACGGTTTATGAACTCAGGCCGTATAGTCTGTTTCAGCATTCCCAGCACTTCTATTTTAGCACCTTCCATCGCAGTCTCAGGATCTTTGATGCTCTCAAATTTCTCCTGTATGATATGACTACCCATATTAGACGTCATAATGATGATGGTATTCTTAAAGTCGGCTAAGCGGCCTTTGTTATCCGTAAGTCGACCTTCGTCCAGCACTTGCAGTAAAATATTAAACGTGTCTGGATGTGCTTTTTCGATCTCGTCGAGCAAGATCACACTGTACGGCTTGCGACGTACGGCTTCTGTCAATTGTCCACCTTCATCATAACCTACATATCCCGGAGGCGCACCTACCAGACGACTTACGCTGTGACGCTCCTGATATTCACTCATATCAATACGGGTCAGGTTGTTTTCGTCATCAAACAGATATTCCGCCAGTGCTTTTGCAAGTTCGGTTTTACCCACACCGGTGGTCCCGAGGAATAAGAACGAACCAATAGGTCGTTTTTGATCCTGCAGGCCGGCACGGCTTCTGCGTACCGCATCACTCACTGCGACAATCGCTTCCTGTTGCCCAACCACACGTTTGTGGAGTTCGGTTTCAAGATACAGAAGTTTCTCGCGCTCGCTTTGCAGCATTTTGGTCACCGGTATTCCAGTCCATTTTGCGACAACTTCTGCAATATCTTCACTGGTTACTTCTTCCTTGATCAAGGTATTCTCCCCCTGACCGGCCAAAGCTACCTGCAATTTCTCAAGTTCTTCCTGAGCTTGTTTGATCTTGCCGTAGCGTAATTCTGCTACCAGACCGTAGTTTCCTTCACGCTCCGCACGCTCCGCTTCGAGCTTATAGTTTTCAATATCCTGCTTTGCATTCTGAATATTGTCTACCACATCTTTTTCACTTTTCCACTTCGCATTGATCTCGTTACGCTCTTCTTTTAAGTTCGCCAGATCTGCGTGGAGTGACTTGAGTTTACTTTCATCTTTTTCACGCTTAATCGCCTCGATCTCGATCTCTAGTTGCATGATCTTTCGGTCTAAAACATCGAGTTCTTCGGGTTTAGAGTTGATTTCCATGCGCATTTTAGAAGCTGCTTCATCCATCAGGTCAATCGCCTTATCGGGTAAAAAACGGTTGGTGATGTAGCGTTGCGAAAGCTCCACAGCCGCAATGATCGCATTATCTTTAATTCGCACTTTATGATGGGTCTCGTATTTTTCTTTGATACCACGTAAAATGGAAATCGCAGATTCAGTATCCGGTTCAAAAACATTTACTTTCTGAAAACGACGTTCTAAGGCCTTGTCCTGCTCAAAGTATTTTTGATACTCGTCTAGGGTCGTTGCACCTATTGCGCGTAATTCACCACGGGCTAAAGCAGGTTTTAAGATGTTTGCGGCATCCATTGCGCCCTGACCGCCGCCAGCACCCACAAGGGTATGGATCTCGTCAATAAATAAGACGATGTCTCCTGCTGCAGTGGTCACTTCTTTGATCACCCCTTTTAAACGCTCTTCAAATTCGCCTTTGTATTTCGCACCGGCGATCAACGCACCCATATCTAGCGCCCAGATCTGTTTTTCCTGAAGGTTTTCAGGTACATCTCCGTCAACGATACGGTGGGCAAGACCTTCTGCAATTGCAGTTTTACCGGTACCGGGTTCTCCTACGAGAATCGGGTTATTCTTGGTACGACGCGATAGAATCTGAAGGATTCGGCGTATTTCTTCGTCACGGCCAATAACCGGATCCAGCTTTCCGTCACGGGCCAGCTGATTGAGGTTTTTAGCGTATTTGCTTAATGAATTGTACGTTTCTTCTGCACTTTGCGAGGTAACGCGGTCGCCTTTACGCAATTCTTCAATCGCTGCTTTGAGATGCTTTTCGGTAACGCCCTGATCTTTTAAGATCTGACCTATTTTAGAACTCGATTTAAAAATCGCGAGTATGAGGTGTTCTAACGAAACATACTCATCATTCATTTTTTTGGCGATGTTACCCGCTTCGGTAACCGTTTTACTCGCTTCTCGAGACAGCATAATATCGCCGCCGCTTACTTTAGGAAAGCTGGTAAGCGTGCTTTCTAAAATCTGTTTGAGCAGATTGATATTCACATCCAGTTTCTGTAACAGAAACGGAGTAACATTTTCATCAACTTCAAGAATGGCCTTAAAAATATGCTCATTCTCAATTTGCTGATGGCCATACCCCTGAGCAAGCGACTGGGCCTGCTGTATGGCTTCTTGTGATTTGATCGTAAAATTATTAAAGTTCATCGTGTTTATATGTTTATACCTCTTGAGAGGATCGTTGTATTGTTTTCGGGTAAGCAATGGCAACTACTATACCAGTGTACTTAACCGACTTTTCGTCAGTCAAGGAGCTTGATTTCACTGTCTTTTTGTCGGTTATTTTGTTTGGATATCCTTAGTACAAAAGCCCACTTGGTTTCCTTAAATTTACGCCGGCCTTCAACTAATGGGCGTTAATGAAATTTAAAAGTTTACGATCAATGGGATTTTTTGACAAGTTTAAAAGTGCGAGGGATATCGCAAAAGAAGAGATAAAAGAAATGAACTGGATTCAGCTAGAGCGTGAGCAACAGTTGGATGAGATCGTTGAAGTTTCTAATGCCGTGCCGGTTTTAATTTTTAAACACAGTACCACCTGTGGAATCAGTAAAATGGCTTTGCGTAGTTTTGAGCATGCGTATGATTATGATAAGAAGGAGATAGAACCTTATTTCTTAGACTTAAAAGCACATCGTGATATAAGCAGTGCAATATCAGAAAAATTTAATGTACAACATGAGAGTCCGCAAATTTTACTTATCAAAAATGGAACAGCAGTGTACCATACTTCTCACGGAGCTATTGATGCAGAAAGCCTGCGTTCTAAACTCTAGAAATGCACAGTGTATATAAATGCAAAAACCCGAAGCAAGCGCTTCGGGTTTTTTATACCTATTAAATGGTTATTTATACAAAGACGGCTAAATCTAATAAACAATAACCGTAGTTTTTAACAGGTTGGTTGGTAATATTGTCAAATATGGTGAAAAAAATGATAATATAATAATTTATTTAAAATTTTGTTAAAACATTCCGCTATCGTCTTTTACATTGTCTTCCCGGCTTTTACGTTTTTTCGCACGGAACTTACTATCGCCAAAACGGTAGTTAAATCCTACATAAAACGTATTGCTTTCCCAGTTAAATTGTCCCTGTAGTGTGTAAGGATTGGTAGCTGTAAAGCGTGCTTTCATCGTATTGAAGATGTCGTTGTAATTTAGACTTACTGTTCCTTTACCTTCAAAAATGGAGTAGCGGGCGCCTATGTTTGTCATAAACATCGACTTGTTTGAGAACTGTATGCCTTTTCCGGGACCTCTAAACATTGCAAAAGCAGTAAATGTCAATTGTTTTGTTGCTGTAAAGTTGTTGATCATACGTATGTTATACATCGTATTTTCGATCTCTTTAGTGTTCTGTGTGATGTCTGCAGTTGTTGGGTTTTCAATATTAGGATCTAAAGATTCTGTGATACCCATTTGTGTTTGATTAAACAAATCAAAACTAGCATTAATACTCCACCATTCTAACGGCTTGTAATTGCTGCTTACCTCAAAACCATATGCAGTCGTAGCATCAAAATTGTCATTGGTCAACACCATCCGATCCAGATTAAAACGGTCTACATATACTGCCTGATTGATCAGGTCGTCTATAATTCGGTAGAAAACGCCGGCTGTAATGCTTCCTTTTTCAAAAGAACGAGTATAGTTTGCTTCAATGGAGTTGGTAAACTGCGGTCTCAGGTTTACGTTACCATATTCGGTAACCAGAGGAGAACTCCATTCTCTAATCGGATTTACTTGACCAACTCCGGGACGGTCTATACGACGGCTGTAACTTACCTGATATTGATTTTTTTCCGAAGGATTAAAGGTCACATAAGCCGAAGGATATAACTCAAAATAGTCATTAGTAAATGCTCTTACGCTATTGGTATCTGCGGCAACGTTTACCTGCTCTGCGCGCACGCCTGCCTGATAAGACCATTTTTTATAACTTTTACCATAGGTCACATAAGCCGAATAAATATCTCTGCTGTAATCAAACTGTGTGTTAGGAGTAGGGATGAGGTTTCCGCTGGAGTTGAATGATTGCCCCGTACTGCTGTAACCAATATCTGTATTGAACAAGATCGCCTGAAGTCCCAATTCTAACTTTTCACTATCAGATAACGGATTTACATAATCTAGATTTAGAGTCGTTCGGTCTCTTTTAGTATTTACAAAATCTTCATAGTCAGAAAGCTGAGTGGCTCCTGTAAAATCAAAATAAGTGTCTTCATCAGCATCAAAAGTGTTGTAGTCTGCCTCAAACTCAATATTGTGACCTTCTTTTTCAAAATCAAGTTTATAGTCAAAGTTATACTGTTGAGAATAATTGTCCATATCCGCTCCAAAATCCTGAAGCAAATTACGCGTAGCATCATCTTCATACACAATGTTGATGGTTCCGCCCGGCTCGCCTTTAAAGCTGTTTTGAGAAGTAAATACCGAAATTGTGTTTTTGTCATTTAAATACACATCCAGTCCCACTTTTAATAGATGTGAGTTTTGATCATTTAGCATATCAAAAAACTGAGTAGAATTATCACCTTCGCGAAAAATAGTACCATAATTAGCGCGCTTTGCGATGGTATTACTGTAATTAGAATATAGGTTGAATTTACCGTTGCGGTAGTTTAGGTTTAAACCGCTGTTGAATTGTGGATTCTTCTCGTAAGCTAATCCGGCACTCACGTCTCCGTTAAAACCTATGTTCACATTTTTGTGCAATACAATGTTGATGATCCCGCTCATTCCATCAGGATTGTATTTGGCCGAAGGATTGGTGATCAATTCTATTTTTTTGATCGAATTAGAAGGCAATTGCTTCAATAATTGGTCTGGTGGAATGTTAGATAATTTACCATCAACCATAACCTGTACATTACTGTTTCCGCGCAGGGTAAGTGCTCCGGATTGCTGATCAAGATTTACAGAGGGAATGTTATTCATAATATCTGCAGCAGAAGCTCCTGCAGTAGTAAGATCTTTTCCCACATTAATAACCTTGCGGTCAATTTTTTGCTCAATGGTAGTGCGTTCTGCAACAATATTTACCGCGTCTAGTTCTGCTGCAACCGGACTCAAATTGAGTTTGCCCATATCGTGCTCTCGGTGCTGACGGTCAATTTTTAAGTCACGTTCAAAAGCTTCATAGCCTATAAACTGAACTTTTAGCGTGTAGATCCCTTCCGGTATTTTTTTGATTTCAAATACGCCATCATCGTTGGTGATTCCACCAGTAAGCGTTTCACCATTTGATTTACTAATGACGATAGTGGCATAAGGAATGGGCTGATTGAGGTCTGCGTCTATGACAACTCCCGTTACAGAACCGGTGACCACATCTGTAGGTTTGGGCTGTGCAAAAAGCAACGTTGTACATAGAATAAAAAGTAGGCTGAATAGCCCTTGGTTAGATTTCATAACTGTTCGATTTTGATAGATGATTTAACATAATACTTTGTAATGCATATTAGCAGAAACAAAGTATCCCGTGATTAGCGGTTTATTAAAAGACGAACATGTGCTAAATCTGTTACAGTAAAATTTACATTTATTTGATAATCTAAATTTTATATATCCTAATATATTGAATTTAAAGGGTTTGTGAAGGAAGTGAAATTTAAAGTTGCGTATAAAAGTACTTGGTTATAAAATAAAGAAAACCCGGGACCGCTAAATCCCGGGTTTTCAAGCCTGAACGTTAGAAATTAACACTAACCATCAAAACTAATTTTAAACGATTCAAACTTGGAAGTCGACTTCTATTACATAGACCATTTAAAAAAAGATATTGTTACACCTGCCGTAATCATTTAACTTTGATTTATGAAAGCAAAAAAAACGCTGGTTCTGGGTGCCTCCTTAAAACCCATTCGTTATTCTTATATGGCGATCAATCGTTTGGTACAAAAGGAACAGCCTGTAGTTGCAATAGGCTTGCGAGAAGGTACCGTTACGGGGATAACCATTCAAACCGGAAAACCTGATCTGAAAGGTATAGATACGGTGACATTGTACCTCAATGCGCAGCGTCAAGAAGAATATTACGAGTATCTGTTAGGGCTTAAGCCCAAACGGGTGATTTTTAATCCCGGTACTGAAAACCCGGAATTTTATAAAATTTTGGAAACTGCAGGGATTGAAGCCGAGTCTGCCTGTACTTTAGTGCTTTTGAGTACGAATAGCTACTAGGCCCAAAAAGGTTAGTAATCCGTTGAGGATTAAAATAAAGAAACCAAATTCAAAATTGAGATACTGCATACTCAGATCGCTGATTATATAGCCTAATATAGGACTGGCTATTGCGGCTAGTGGAACCCATTTATCTTTTACATTCCATTTTGTAAAAAGACCGAAAGCGTACAACCCTAATAATGGGCCATACGTATAACCTGCAAAAACAAAAAGTTTTGCGATCACGCTTTCATCTGCTATTAAATATTTAAATCCAATAATTACCAGCACCAGAATTACTGAAGCAGCGATGTGAATCTTTTTTCTGATGGCTACCTGCCTGGTCTGATCGTATTTCTTTTCGATACCTAAAATATCTATACTGAAAGAAGTGGTAAGCGAGGTGAGCGCACTATCTGCACTAGAATATGCAGCAGCAATAAGCCCCAGAATAAAACAAATAGCAATCCCAAAGCCAAGTCCGCTTTTTGTTGCTATAAAAGGGAAAAGATCATCTTTAGAAGCTTCAATCCCATTCTTTTGTGCATAAACGGTAAGCAGCACACCCAGAGCAAGAAAAACAAAGTTTACTACCGTAAGAACAAGTGTAAACCAGAACATGTTTTTCTGAGCATCTTTCAGGCTTCGGCAGGTGAGGTTTTTTTGCATCATATCCTGATCAAGACCAGTCATTACAATTGCAATAAAAGCTCCACTAATAAACTGCTTAAAAAAGAAATCCTGACTCTTCCAGTCGTCAAAAAAGAACATTTGACTCCTATTGCTTTCGGCAATAAAATCGAATATAGACCCGGCATTTAATCCTAAATCTGCAGAGACAAAATAGATTGCTACTCCTAGCGCTGTCAGCATAAATAAGGTTTGCAGGGTGTCTGTCCATACAATGGTTTTAATTCCGCTTTTAAAGGTGTACAACCAGATGAGTAAAATCGTGATGGTAACCGTAACCCAAAATGGGACGCCCATACTGTCAAAAACCAACAATTGCAACACATTAGCCACGAGATATAGCCTAAAACTTGCACCAACTACCCTACTCAATAAAAAGAAGGAAGCGCCGGTTTTATAGGATGCAGTACCAAAACGACCTTCTAAATACGTATAGATAGAGGTTAAGTTGAGTCTGTAATACAGCGGCAGCAATACTAAACTGATCACTGCATAACCCACTGTATATCCCAGGACCACCTGAAAATAGCTAAATTGAGAGGCTTCTACCCAACCCGGAACTGAAATAAACGTAACACCTGAAAGCGAAGCGCCAATCATTCCGAAAGCGACTAAATACCACGGCGATTGTTTACTTGCTTTAAAAAAGTCTTCGTTAGATCCTCCTTTACCGGTAAAATAAGAAACCAGCATTAAGGTGATAAAGTAGCCTGCAATGAGTAGCAAAATGGTTGTGGGCTGCATAAAACGTAAAAAAATAGGATTTGTAAAACTGTGGACGAAGATAAGATATAAAACTTCATCTTATTTATTTGTGATCAAGTGAGGCAACGCTGTATGATATTCATAGAATTTTTGCTTGAGATGTAGACTGATCAGTTCGTATTAAAATCTTGATTATTGGGTGAATTCTGTAAACTAAACTTACCTTTGCAGTCCCATTTCTGATTCGTGTTTTTTATCAGCAATGGAAACGACAACAGCAATTGAATACTTCGCTGGTCTGGCGATTATTTAACAATAACAATTTAACTATGGAACTTCCTAAGTTTATACTGGGCGATAATACAGATTATCCCGAATCTATTTTTGTTTTACACACCGATTTTCCACGATTTATAATCGATTTGAAAACCGATGATGTAGAGTGGTTTGAAGATTTTGATAAAAATGATGAGGATGAACTCGCAACAGAAGCAGAAGGATTAATTCAGGCAGCAACAGATTTTTACGACAGGGAGGTTGCACGCTACGAAGAAGAGTAGATGAACGTGTTGAAGCAACTGGACTACGAACTGTTTCTTTACCTCAATAATCTGGGGACAGAGACTTGGGATCCGTTTTGGCTTTTTCTTACCGATAAATGGTCGAGTATCCCGCTTTATGCAGTTTTATTGTTCTTGATTTTTAAACGTTTTGGTCTTAAAGGAACACTCCTCACTTTAGTAACAGTCGCTTTATTGATAACAGCTACAGATCAACTTGCTAATGTTTTTAAGCATGGTTTTGAGCGTTTGCGTCCCTGCCGTCAAGAAGGCATTATGGAGCAAGCGCGCTTTATAGCAGTTCGTTGTGGGAGTTTTGGGTATTTTTCGGCACACGCTGCAAGCTCAATGGCTTTAGCTGTTTTTGTAGGTTTATTACTTAAGGCAAAATACAAATGGATCTTCCCGGTATTGTTGTTTTGGGCAATTTTAGTTGGATACAGTCGTATTTATGTGGGAGTGCATTATCCCGGAGATGTTCTAACGGGGGTGTTGATCGGTGCGCTCATCGGCTGGTTGATGCAACTGTTGCATCGTTTTAGCTACGCTAAATTTTTAAAAGAAACGTATTAGTATGAAAGCATTAGTAACCGGTGCAGCCGGTTTTATAGGTTCGCATTGTGCCGAACGTTTAAAAAAAATGGATTTTGAAGTAGTGGGAATAGACAACTTCTCACCTTATTACAGTCCGGATTTAAAGGATCGAAATGCCAAGGATCTTAAGGAAGCAGGAATCCCAATTGTGATGGTAGATCTGCGGGAGCCTAAAGATTATAAAAAACTGGATACTGATTTTGATTACATCTTTCACTTTGCAGCACAACCCGGTATAGCAGCGACTTCTAGTTTTGAAGATTACCTGATGAATAACCTGGTAGCGACCAAGAATCTGATAGATTTTGCATTAAAATGTGAAGGATTAAAGCTGTTTACTAATATATCTACTTCTTCTATATATGGTTTACGTGCAACCTTAACTGAAGATGCAGCACCCGAGCCAGCTTCTTTTTATGGTGTTACCAAGCTTGCTGCTGAGCAAATCGTATTGTCTAAAACACGGGAGCAAAAGATGAAAACCTGTTCGTTGCGTTTATTTTCAGTTTACGGTCCACGAGAGCGGCCTGAGAAATTGTATACCAAGTTGATAGGCTGTGGTTTTTTTCATCAGGAATTTCCTCTATTTGAAGGAAGTGAAGCGCACGTGCGCAGTTTTACCTTTGTAGATGATATTATAGACGGCGTGGTAAGTGTGATTGGTAAAGAAGATGCCATTGATGGCGAAGTGATCAATCTGGGGACAGAGCAGGAGCACACTACTGCGGAAGGTTTTGCAATTGTTGAAGAATTATTAGATACAAAGATCCGTAAAGATATTGTACCTAAACGTGGCGGAGACCAGATGTTTACCAAAGCCAATATTGAGAAAGCCCGCCGTTTGCTGAATTACAATCCGTCTACTACATTGAAGGAAGGTTTAGAAAAGCAGATTGCCTGGTACCGTAAAGAATTTGTAGACTAGTTCTGAAATTAAAGAGGTTAGTACGTATGAGATTGAGTGAGAAAGACCGGAAGTTCATAAAAGATTGGCAAGTAAAACGCGCGTCTAAAGTATCCTTTTTCTTAGGTGTAATTCTCCAGATCGTACTGCTGACCGTGACTTATAAATTAGTTCTCACTTTTATCTTTAAGGAAATTTTTGATCTGTATATATTTTTAGAATTTGCGATCTTTGGATTGGTTTTAGGACTGGTAATGGCATTTTTAAAATATCGTATGAATGAAAAACGGTATAAAAGATTGAAGTCCGGCAAATAATAATTTCATTTAGCTTTTTTCAACAATTCCTGCGCAGCCTGAAAAGCGGTAATTTTACCGGCATTTAAATCATTTAGAAGTTTCTGTAATTGATCCTGAACTTCGGTGTTTGCATAAAAGTCATCTTTTAACGCATTTTCAATACTAGTCTGTAACCAGTATTTATTCTGATTTTTTCGATTTTCATTGAAGAACTGATTCGCTTTAACAGTGCTGAGGTATTCTTCAATAAGCTCCCAGATGCTTTCAATGCCTTGATTTTCGAGAGCGCTACATAAAGCAACCTGCGGTTGCCAACTACTCTCTTTTGCCGGAAACAGATGCAAGGCTTTGGCAAATGCCGTTTTAGCTTTTTTAGCAGCAGCTAGATTTTCTCCATCTGCTTTGTTGATGATAAGCGCATCTGCCATTTCTACGATTCCGCGTTTGATGCCTTGTAATTCATCACCCGCTCCGGCTAATTTCAGCAGTAAAAAGAAATCAGTCATATTGTGAACTGCCGTTTCGCTCTGACCTACACCTACGGTTTCGATAAAAATAACCTCATAACCGGCTGCTTCACAAAGTATGATGGCTTCCCGGGTTTTGCGGGCTACACCGCCCAGAGAATCTCCCGCAGCAGAAGGTCTGACAAAAGCATTTGGGTTTGTAGCGAGTTGTTCCATGCGGGTTTTATCGCCAAGGATACTTCCGTGAGTGATTGAGCTGCTAGGATCTATTGCTAAGACCGCAAGCTTTTTCCCGGTGTTGATGCAATGCGTGCCCAGTGCTTCGATAAACGTACTTTTACCCACGCCGGGAACACCTGTAATCCCTATGCGTACTGAATTACCGGAAAGGGGTAGACAACCCTTTAAAACCTCTTGTGCTACTTGCTGATGCTTAACAGCAGTACTTTCAATAAGGGTTATTGCCTGACTCAAAGCTGTGGTGTTTCCGCAGCTTATTTTTTGGATAAGATCTTCAGCCTGAAGGGCCTTTTTGCGTGTGGCAATTATTTTTTTTGCAGATGCGGAATAGATATGTTCAGGTTTTTTAGGTTTCAAGTTTGATGTATTTTATGCAGTATAAAGGTAGGAGAAATTTGAAATACGAAGTATTGAAGGCAAAGTACAAATTGTAAATTATAAGAAGTTTCCGGTTATAAGTTAATGAAGCTAGGAGCGAAGTGAAAATAGAAGTCAATCAACAAAACCTAAACATTAGAACTCTAAAAACCGACTTTTGGGAAATCTTTAAGAATATCGTGTTGATTCCTCAAAGCAGTATTGGTATCTTCAACTATTAATTCATGAAAAATTCTAGATATGAAAGCTTTATATAAAGCGAAGGCTACCGCAACCGGTGGTCGCGACAGCAGTGTTTCATCAGACGACGGAACTTTAGACTTTAATTTATCTGTGCCTAAAGGACTTGGTGGTGCAGGAGGAGAAGGTACTAATCCTGAGCAGCTTTTTGCGGCTGGTTATTCTGCTTGTTTTGGAAGTGCACTAGCACACGTAGCACGCGGGAAAAAAGTAGATCTTGGTGATTATACTGTGACTGCAACTGTAAAAATTGGGAAAAACGAAGAGGAGATGTTTCAATTAGCGGTTGTGTTAGATTGCTACCTGCCTATGGTAGATGTAGAAGAGGGCGAAGAGCTTGTGAATGAAGCTCATGAAGTTTGCCCATATTCTCGTGCTACGATGGATAATATTGATGTGACTTTAAACTTGCTTTTAGACGAGTAGTTTAAGTACATTCCTAAAATTAAAAACCCGCTCAAAAAGCGGGTTTTTTTATGGGCTATAATTTTTAGGCATTGGAGGTGGAGGTGGAGGCGGAGGCATGAAATTTGTTCCCATGTAAAGATAGCAAGGGAGGTGTATTTTTTGTGATTCTTCAATTCGAGTAATCGTTTGAATAATTTTAATGAGTGTCTCTTTAAAGTTTGTTATAGAAACATCTTCTGTATAAGTAATAGTGATAACTAGTTTATTTTGCTGATCAGACTTATTGTAATCATATTCTTTAGAGATTAAATCCAGTAAATACTCATCTAGTTCAGATAACTCATGGCTGACTTCGTTATATTCTAAAATAAGATCATTTTCAATATTTATAAAAGTGGTACGGAAGTTACACCCAAAATTTCTACGTTCAGGACATTCTGTGAAGCTTTTTACATTATAGTCTGTATTTCTTTCTTTAAAACTTATTAGATTGGACTTGCTATTACAGGCTTTCTGCTGTGCAACCTTTAGATATTGAGCAAAAGTTGTAAAATCAGCCAAATCAGTTATAGAATCAGATGAAAATTGGCTGATTTGTTCTTTATTTGGAAAAAATAAAGTTTGAACTTCTGGTAAAGTGTCAACAGCTTCGGTTGGGTTTTCACAAGAATACAAACTTAAAAGCAGTATTAAAATCAGAAAATAAAGTCCTTTCATTCCATTCTATTTTCGATTTCAGAATCAAATAACCTGCCACTCATAGTTTATCTAAATTATTTAATTACAATTTTGCAACGCAGACGAAATCAGTTCGTCTTTATAAAAGGAATTAGCAACTAACCAAATACCATTTTGCAAATTACCGAAATACTTGAACGATGTAAGCAAAACGACCGGCGGGCGCAGATGCAGCTGTATAACAAATACAGCGAAGGCATGTACTACGTGGCGTTTCGGTTTTTGAAGAACTCGTTTGAAGCTGAAGAAGCTATGCAAGAAGGCTTTGTAAAGGCTTTTACCAAGATGCATCAGTACAATGGTGAAGTAACCTTTGGAGCTTGGTTAAAACGTATCGTGATCAATAAAAGTATCGATATGCTGAAGGCCAAAAAACTAGAACTGGTTGCCATCAACGAACAAGTATTAGGTACTGTAGATGAGTATAATGACTGGTCTGTAGATGATGGGATTACGCTAGATCAGATCAAAGAAGCTATTGAAGAATTGCCAGAACGGTATCGCTATGCTGTGATGCTTTTCTTAATAGAAGGCTATGACCATCAGGAAATATCAGAAATATTAGAAATAACCGAGGTAGCTTCGCGTACGCTGGTTCACCGCGGAAAGAAAAAATTGCAGGAAAAATTAAAAACAAAATATCATGGCACAGGATATTAGAGAACTGTTTAAGAATGATTTAAGCATTCCATCTGAAGGGCTTAAGAGAGGTCATGAAGCGCGGTTTAATGCGCGGCTTGATGCTAACTTTGGCACACAACAAAAAGCAAAGGCAGAAGGTTATCTCTGGATGAAAATCGCTGCAGTACTTGTTGTACTCATTGCAGTAACAGGCTTATTGCTTAAAAACCCGTTGTCTGGTACTACCCAAGAACCAGAACAAGTAGAAGCTAATTCTGTAGCAGCTACAGAAACCACTAAGGTTCAACTGAGTGATTTTTCACCAGAATACAAGCAGATTGAAGATCGCTATTTAGCGAGTATTCATATGGAACTGGCCCAACTCAACGTAACGGAAGACAACAAAGCAATTGTAGATGCCTTTATGGGGCAGCTAGAAGAATTGAACCAAGAATACGATCGTCTCAACGCAGATTTAGTAGAGACCGGAGTAAATGATCAGAACATACAGGCTTTAATAGATAACCTGCAGTTCCGTCTGGATCTTTTGACCAAATTGAAAGAAAAATTAAACGAATTACAAGAATCTCAATCTAGTGAGATTCAAACCAACACCCTATAATAATGAGAATCATTGTTAATTTTTATGTAACCCTTTTAGCTGCTGTTTGTGTTATTCCGCAGGTGATTGCACAGACCAAGACCACGAAGCTTGATGAGCGTTTTTCTACGAGTTCTGATGCTGCGATTATTGCAGATACACAATATGCAGATGTGGTTTTTGATGACTGGAACAAAAATGAAGTAGCAGTAGAAGCGATTATAGAATCTGAAGATCTTTCTAAAGAAGAAATCGAAGAGCTTTTAGAAAGCTGGCAAATAAGCATTCAGGGCAATAGCTCTGGAGTACGCATCATTAGCAGGGGAGCACCTGCAGCGGTTACTGTAGCCTTAGGCAATACGCAAATGCGTGGAGTAAACGATCTCATTTCATCTTCTATGCAGATGATGAAACCGGTAATGCAAAATATGATCAGCCCGATGCTTGAGCAGTTTTCTTCAATGCAACTACCCGCTGAATATTATAAAGGAATGAATGCGATTTCTTTTGATTACCAGGCGTACAAACGTGATGGCACCAAATATCTGGAGCAATACAAGCGTAAAGTAGAACAGACTTTTGGTGAAGACTTTGATGTGGTAATGAAAAAGTGGGAGCAAAACAACAAGAAAAAAGTAGCTGCTGGTCAAGGTCTTGCAGGCAGTAGCCTTTTGGGCATGCCAAAATCTCCTTTCGGAAAAGAGATGAGTTTTGACAGTGCGCAATATAACAAGAATAAAAAAGCCTATGTAACCGCTATGAATAAGAAATACGGTACTAACGTAAATCTTGATCAGGTAGAAAAATGGCGTAAGGATATAGAGGACTGGGGAGATGATTTTGGTGATGATATGAAAGCCTGGGGAGAACGCTTTGGTAAGCAGTTTGGTGGTTCTGCGGAAGCATTAGGAGCTAATTTTGGCCGGGCATTAGAAAGTGATATGGCCGCTATGGGTCAAAATGTAGGTAAAGCAATGCAAGGATGGAGCAATGATTTTGCTCAAAAACTGCAACAAATGGCAGAAGAGCAAGGCGGGAGTTTAAAGAAAACGGTTACCCGTGATGCTAATGGGAATGTGAGCACTCAAATGACCTATAGTTTTAGTGGCGATTCTCCTGCTGTGACAGCATCAAAACCAAAAGGTTCATACAAGCGCAAGATAATTGTGCATATGCCTAAAGAAGCACGCTTAGATCTCAATGTGCGTCACGGTAATATTCAGATTGAGTCGGCTACTAATGCACGTGTGAATCTGGCTCACGGTGATTTTATCGCAGAGACTATTTCTGGAGATAAGACCTTGATCAATGTAGCATATAGCCCGGTGGATGTAGCATCTTGGGATTACGGCACTTTACGAGCCAGTTACCTTAAAAATTGTGTGATAGAAAAAGTAAAAAGCATCAATATAGATTCTCGTGCAAGTAGTATTGTTATTAAAGAATTAGAAGACACCGCTGTGATCACCGGAAGTTTTGGAGAGTTATCTATCCCTAAATTAGGCAAGAATTTTAAGACCTTAAATATTAGTGTAGAGAATAGCGATGTGGTAGTTAATCTCCCGGAAACACCGTTCCATTTTAATTTTAACGGTGTCCGCAGCCGCTTAAACTACCCTAAAAGTTTAGATGCAAAAGTGATGGAAGGCTATAACAGCAGTATGGTTAACGGTTTTTATAAATCCCGTAATACAGACAGTATAATTGCAATATCATCTAAGTACAGTGATATTGTTCTTAATTGAGTTTTAGTTTTAATTGTTTTAAAGTCCGTTCCTGCCAGAACGGACTTTTTTATGCCTTATAGTTGTGTGATAATTGTATTTTTGGCGCGATGGAACACGCAGTTTTTTTAGAACGTTTAGCTAAGTTGACTACTACATTTACTCCTGTGGTGGATGCAGCTTATAAGGCTCATACCTATCGTTTTTTAGATCTTTCAGTGACCAATACAATTTTAGAAGAAGTTGATACCACTTCTGCGGAAGCGATACAGGTTTACATCAAAACTTTTTTAGCTAAGACCGGTGGTCAGGTAGCTTACGGTGGGTATTTAGAGAAAAGAAGCATCTACGACCGAAGCATTTATTTTAATAATGATAACCCAGATTTGAAACGAAACATTCATCTGGGGCTTGATGTGTGGTGCGGTGCCGGTACAGCAATTTTAGCACCTTTGGAAGGCATTATACATAGTTTTAAAGATAACCGTAACTATGGTGATTATGGCCCGTGTATCGTGCTAAAACACCAATTTGAAGATTTGGTCTTTTATACCCTTTATGGGCATCTATCGCGAGAATCTATAAATAAATTATCTTTTGGTCAAAAAGTAAAAGCAGGAGCTTTAATCGCTCACCTCGGGGAACCAAGTGAAAACGGTGATTACAGTCCGCATTTGCATTTTCAGATCATAAAAGATATCGAGAATTATGCGGGAGATTATCCAGGAGTTTCTACTCAAAAAAAACTGCCTTTCTATCAGGAGAATTGTCCTGATCCTCAACTATTATTAAAGATCAATTAAGCTACATTGATACGATAACGCGTGGGCGTAGTGTGCTTAAGCTCTTTAAATTTTCTATTAAAATTAGCTATGTTCTGAAACCCACAAAGCTCAGAAACTGCAGAAACAGAGAGCTCCCGCTCTTTATAAAGCAATTTACAGGCATGTTCAATTCGCAATTCGATTAAAAACTGTAAAAAGGTCTTATTGGTTCGCTTTTTAAAATAACGGCAAAATGCATTCTTTGTCATATTAGCGACTTCTGCAATCGTGTCTAATGTGATGTTTTCCTGAAAATGATTTAGCGTATACTCATAGACATCATTCATTCGTTTTCCTTCGATTTCTGTATATTTTTTGTGGTATACAAAAGAAGATAGAGGCACTTTATCAGACTGTTGAATGCGGTCAAGTATCTGTAAAAAAGTGGCCAAGCGCTCAATGCGGTTTTGGTTCTTTAAACGGGAGAACTTTCTTATCAGTTCTTCAGAATTAGAAGAGATTTTCATTCCGTATTCTGCCTCGTTGAAAAAGTTATCAATTCCGGTAAGATCAGTTAGTTTAAAAAATTCTTTACCAAAAGAGTTTTTAGTAAAAAAGAGTGTATACATAATTGATTTATCGGTGGCATTGTCATCACTTTTAAAAACGTGTGGAATGTGTTCACCAATAACAAGTATGTCATTTTCGTGATATTCATTAATGGTATCACCCAAGATCAAACTGCCAGATCCTTTTGCGATATAGCTTATTTGTATTTCTTCATGTTCATGAAGTTTGTCATAAAAACGGTCTTCGTGATCTTCTTGATAGACTAGAGCTTCTTTTCCGGGCTTAGGGATTTTAAATGGGAGAACTTTCATGATTTGTAACAATTGTGCTATAAAGTTTGCACTAAAAATAGATACAGGTCAAGTTTAGGGTTAATATAATATCAATATTGGTTATTTATAGACCATTAGAAGGTCACTTTAACATTTACAGAATCTTCATTTTGATTAAAACGTTTTATTATAACGTTTTCTGTTTGTTTTGATACATTATTAACTACAACGGAATAGTCATAGGTGATTTTTAGGTAATATATAACAATCTACAGCTAATATCGGCAAATTTTATTGTTGTAAAAATCTGTTATTTTATCAATTAGATATAATTATGACTAAAAGCAGTCAATAGACTTCTCAGTGTAGGGACTTTACTTGATAAGTTATCTTTTATGCGAAGATTATTTATAAGGATTGTTTTAGTGGCAACATGTTATATTGAATATTTAACTCCAGATGGTACTTATTAAACTGATATTTATGCGTAAGGCTTTATTTTTTTTGCTATTCTGTTTATTATTGCGTTGTTCTAAGACAGCTGTAACAGATACTGTACAAATTCTCTCACCAGCCACTACACAAAACTTTAAGAATGCCGATTGGGAAACCGAATACTGGAGTAATCAGGAGAATTACAGTGATACTAGTTTAACCGATTCAGAGACCCGTGTTTTGATAATTACACACGATACGCTTCAGGCAGGACGTATATTTAAGAAGGTTAATATTAAACCATATTCCCATTATAAAGTTACCGGATTTATAAAAACCGAAAATGTATTCGCAGAAAAAACGGGAGCGGGAGCAGGTTTTGATTTGGGGAATTTTGAAATTGAGAACGATACGGTTTTTACGGGTACAACAGATTGGACACCTGTAACAATGGAATTTGATTCTGAAGGTGATGATAGTTTTATTATTGCCTGTATATTGGGTAAGAGTGGCCCTGCAAAAGGTAAAGCCTATTTTAAGGAAATTCAGGTTGAAGAAATCTCTGCTCAAGTTTTGCAACCGACAATTTCGATAGATTTATCAAAAGAAAAAGAGCCCATGTCTCCCTATATCTACGGACAGTTTATAGAGCATATGGGTAAATCTATCTATGGTGGTCTATGGGCTGAAATGCTATCTGATCGAAAATTTTATCATAAGCCCGGAACCAGCGATTCTCCATGGGAAACGACAATAGATACAACCAAGATTGCTTTAGATGCTAAAAATGGGTTTTCAGAAATGCCACTTCCTGTTTTTGATATCAAAGATGATTCAGTTCTTATTTATCAGGACTCTATTTCCTTATACGCTGATAAATCTTATAGCGGTCGTATTGTTTACAAAGCAGAAGGTGATATTACGGACGTCAAAATTGGTTTAGAATCAACTTATTCAACAATTTCTATAGGTTTAATGAATTCTAATAGTGCAAATTTTATTACCAAAGAATTTGAACTGAAACCGACTGCAAATTTTGGAGATCTTGCAAAGCTAACTATTTCTTTTGAAGGCGCCGGTAACGTTACAATTGCCGCAGTCTCACTAATGCCTAACGATAATATAGACGGCTTCCGCCCTGATGTGATCGCTTTATTACAAGAACTGGATGCGCCTATCTACCGCTGGCCGGGTGGGAATTTTGTTTCCGGGTATGATTGGAAAGACGGTATAGGTAATCCCGATGCAAGACCTACACGTTATGAACGTGCCTGGGATGGTTTAGAATACAACGATGTGGGAATTCACGAATTTATGAAGCTTTGTGAAATTCTTAATGCAGAAGCTAATATTGCTGTAAATACCGGTCTGGGAGATGCAGAATTGGCTGCTAATGAAGTCGCTTATTTTAATGGCGATGTCTCGACAGAGATGGGGAGCTGGCGTGCAGAAAATGGTCATGCAGAACCTTACGATGTAAAGCTTTGGGCAGTAGGGAATGAGATGTTTGGCGATTGGCAACTGGGTCATATGCCTGTTGAAGACTATGTGAAAAAGCATAATAAGGTTGCTGAAGCAATGTGGGCTGTAGATCCCGATATAGACTTGATTGCTGTAGGTTTTCCGGGAGCATGGAATGATATGATGTACTCCCATACTGCAGAAAATACGACCTATATCAGTGAGCATTTTTACCGCCAGGATTGGCACGCAGGGGGTCTATTGACACATGTAAAACAAATGCCTGATGCGATTAGAGAAATTGCAGAAGAGCACAAACGTGCCAGAAGGGAAATCCCTGAGATTAAAGATCGAACTATTAAAATAGCACTAGACGAGTGGAATTACTGGTACGGTTTGCATGAATTTGGTTTGCTGGGAACTAGATATTTTCTAAGAGATGCTCTGGGTATCGCCGCAGGATTTAATGAATTTTCGCGCCAATCAGATATGTATTTTATGGCAAATTATGCACAAACTGTAAATGTGATCGGAGCGATAAAAACTACAGATACAGATAGCTGGTTAGAAGGAACCGGTTTGGTTTTAAAAACTTACCGCAAGGAGTTTGGTACGAGACCGGTAGCCATTAGTGGAGCACCACAACCTTTAGAAATTGCCGCAACCCTAACCGAAGATGGAAATTATTTGACACTTTCGGTAGTTAATGCGACCCATCAGGAATATAGATTGAAACTGGACTTTTTAGAACAACAAATTGATGATGAAGGACAAGCATTTATCATTACCGGTGAAAATGATATGGTTTATAATGATGTGGCGCATAAAGCGAGTATTTACCTTTTAGAAGAAGCATTTAAAGTCAATAATAACAGTATTTCGATCAGAAAGGAATCAGCAGGGATTTATAAGTTCAAATTAAATTAGAAATCAACATACGCATGAATAACTATAAGAACACTATAAAGAGTTTTCTCTTTGTATTTTTATGTGCTGCAAGCACAGTCAACGCCCAGGGATATTGGGATAAAATTACCGCTAAAGATTCTACTTTAGGTTTGGAGCAGGGCTTTGAAACCTATGAAACCACCCAGTTTATTTTAAAGTTGGTTAAAGCGTCTCAAACAGTCGCAGCTTTATCCCCAAAAGAAAATCCCGATTTTGACTTTACTCCGGGAGATCGCCTGGCTATCAGATCTCGAGATAGCCTATACCAGTTAGGAGATGTGAATTTTAGAATTCGGAATGCAGATTCAGAAGCGTGGAAATTGTATTCTACCGCATACCAGCGCAAGCCGGTTAAAGCCTTTACAAAAGCAGGAGCACTTGCAGCTGCAGATTTAGCGGCAACTTTGCCAGAAGGTCTTCCGTTAGAAATTATTAGATATTATAAAGTAGAAGACGGAGATCTGATCTTAGCTTTTGATTTTAAAAATACAACTGATCACAAAATTGAGTTGGGAGCGCTGGGAATCCCAATGATTTTTAATAACATTTTAGAAGGAAATTCTCTGGAGAAAGCTCACGCTAAAAATGTGTTTTTTGATCCGTATATCGGAGAGGATGCAGGTTATCTTGAAGTTAAAAAGTTAGACGGAAAGGGTAAAGTGCTTTTAGTGCTTCCTGAAGAGAATATGCCATTTGAAGCCTACCGCCCGTTGTTAGATGATCTTACACCACGCAGTATTGTTTTTGAAGGTTACCACGAGTGGATGTCTTTAAGTAAAGCTTATGCTACTAACGAGTGGGAAGGTGTAAACCAGTGGAACACTCCTACAAGTACAGTTTTAAACCCGGAAGAGACCCGTACGTTCTCCATACGATTAACCTTATCTCCATCTATTCAGCAGGTTTCTGAAACCTTGACAGAGCAAGAGATTCCGGTTGCTGTTAGTGCTCCTGGTTATGTACTTCCGCAGGATGTAAAAGCAAAGCTGTTTTTAAAATACAAGGCAGCTGTCGCTTCAGTATCAATTGAACCTAAAGGATTACTTTCGGTAGAAAAATTAGAGAATACCAAAACCGGTTATATCGTTTACGAAGTTACCGGAAACCAATGGGGGAGAGCACGTTTAAACTTAACGTATACAGATGGAAAAACGCAAACCATTAATTATAAAGTAATCAAAGCAGAAGAAGAACTCGTTTCTGATTTTGGTGAGTTCTTATATGAAAAGCAATGGTTTGATGACGATACCGATGTGTTTAATAGAGCACCATCATTAATCTCTTATGATTATGAAAACAAGAGACAAGTAACTCAGGATTCTCGTGCCTGGATTGCTGGTTTGAGTGACGAAGGTGGAGCCGGAAGTTGGTTAGGAGGAGCAATGAAAGAACTCATTCAACCTGATCAGGAACAAGTAGCAAAATTAGAAGATTTTGTAAATCAAACCGTTTGGGGAGTTTTGCAAAATAATGAGGGCGAGCATAAGTACGGTGTGCGTAAAAGTGTTTTCTATTACGAGCCAGAAGAGATGCCGGCAGGTACGTATAATGATACAATTAACTGGAAAACTTGGGCTGCCTGGAATAAAGAAGGTGCAGCAGACCCTGGTAGATCTTATAACTATCCACACGTTGTAGCTGCTTACTGGACGCTTTATCGCTTATCACGATATCATCAAAATCTGGTAACGCAAAAAGACTGGAAGTGGTATCTGGAGCAAGCTTATGAAACGACTTTAGCAATGGTTAATCATGCGCCGTATTATGCGCAGTTTGGGCAGATGGAAGGCTCCGTTTTTTTATATGTTTTAGAAGATCTAAAACGAGAAAATCTTGAAGAAGAAGCGACAGTTCTAGAAGCTGAAATGAAAAAGCGTACTGATCACTGGGAGAGTTTGGCGTATCCTTTTGGTAGTGAAATGCCATGGGATTCTACCGGTCAGGAAGAGGTTTATATGTGGTCAGATTATTTTGGTTATGATGCAAAAGCAGCAGTGACTTTAAATGCCATTTTAGCCTATATGCCAACAATGCCGCACTGGGCATATAACGGTAACGCCCGTCGTTACTGGGATTTCTTGTATGGAGGTAAACTTTCTCGCGTAGAGCGACAAATACATCATTACGGTTCTGGCTTGAATGCAATTCCTGTTTTAGATGCTTATCGCGAGAATCCAGAAGATCTACATTTATTAAAAGTAGGTTATGGTGGTTTACTGGGTTCGGTTGCTAATATTACTAAAGATGGTTTTGGAGCGGCAGCTTTCCACAGTTGGCCTTCTACGTTAGATATTGATTACCTTTCAGGGGATTATGGTTCTAATTTTTATGGATATGCCGTTAATTCTTCTGCCTATCTGGTTAAGGATGAAGATTTAGGTTATTTAGCTTTCGGTGGAAATCTTTCTGAATCTAAAAATGAATTGAGCATGCAATTAACAACGGCTGCTAAAAATGCAGTGTTCATTCAGCCTTTAAAATTATGGATAACCCTTGATGCCGGAAAGGTTGAAACGGTGATTTATAATACTAAAACAAAAGAAGTTATACTGAAGCTAGCTGCGAAAGATGTTTATACTTCAGATGCGTATCTAAACCTTCCGGAAGGCTATAAGCTCAAGTATAATCAGGTAAGAGGAGCTTATAAAATTCCATTAAAAAACAAAGCGATTAGTATTACTCTAAAACCCTAAATTTTGAGAATAAAGAAATTAATAGTCATTACAAGTCTGAGCCTCTGTTCCCTTGCAGGTTTTGCTCAGCAATTTACAAAAGCAGATACTTTACGCGGGAGTATAACACCAGAGCGCGCTTGGTGGGATGTAATGCGTTATGATATCGCTGTAAAACCGGTTTATAAGACTAAATATACCAGCGGATATAATGAGATAACTTATAAGGTGGTTCAGGAAGAGCATCCAGATGTGATGCAACTAGATTTGCAAGAACCGCTTGTTATAGATCGTATTCTTTTTGACGATTCAACAGAGCTTACATTTAGGCGAGAAGGAAATGTGTATTGGGTAATTACCGAGCCACAGCAATTGAATTCTGAGCATACAGTGAAAGTGTTTTTTAGTGGGAATCCGCATGTTGCAGTGCGTCCGCCTTGGGATGGTGGTTGGTCGTTTTCCGAAGATAAAGAGGGGAGACCTCTAATGACCGTTACCTGTCAGGGGCTTGGTGCATCTATCTGGTATCCTAATAAAGATCATCAGAGTGATGAACCAGACCGTGGAGCATCATTAACAATGCGTGTGCCCGGTGAGCTTACCGCAATCGCAAATGGAAGATTATTGAATAAAACCGAGCATAAGGACGGTACAACCAGTTACAAATGGGGTGTAGAGAACCCAATTAGTAATTATACACTCATACCCTATATTGGCCATTATGAGAATTTTAAAGAGGTTTACCCGGGAGTTAAGGGTGATCTGGATCTCAACTATTGGGTGTTGGACTACAATCTGGATAAAGCTCAAGACTATATGCCAAAAGAAGTGCATAGTATGCTTAATGCTTTTGAATACTGGTTTGGACCGTATCCGTTTTACGAAGACGGTTACAAGCTTATAGAAGTTGATAATACCGGGATGGAACATCAATCTGCAGTTTCTTACGGAAATTACTATGCAGGTGGATATCGAGGTCGTGATGGATCTGGTACCGGTCTGGGCTTGACTTGGGATTTTATAATCATACACGAGAGTGGTCACGAATGGTTTGGTAACAACATTACCACAAACGATCTCGCTGATATGTATGTACACGAAAGTTTTACCAATTACAGCGAGACACTTTTTATAGATTATAATTACGGGCCAGAAGCTGCAAATGATTACAATTACGGCATCCGTCAGGGAATAGGTAACAAAACACCAATTATTCCAGCATATGGAGTGAATGCACAAGGTAGTGGAGATATGTATCCAAAAGGCGGGAATATGCTGCATAGCATTCGTCACAGTATTAATAATGATCCGCTATTTCGTAATATACTGGCGGGTTTGAATCAGACCTTTCATAACCAAACTGTTGATGGCAAACAGGTGCAGGAATATGTTTCCAGAAAAGCCGGGTTTGATTATTCGCATGTTTTTCAACACTATTTAACCACAACTGATATTCCTACTTTACAACTGTATGTTGATGCAGAGCATCACGAAATTAAATACAGGTATGTAAATTCTTTACCTGAATTTAATCTTCCGTTGAGTTTGGTTGGTACTTCAGAAGAGCTTAAAATTTATCCTGTGGCGAACAAATGGAAAAGCACACCTATTACCAATAAAAATCAATATTTGTTTACACCAGCACGTATTGAGTATATGTACTATTTAAACGTTGAACTGGTAACTAAGCTTGATTAAGTTTAAAAACTAACTTTTAAATTGTCGGTTTATATTTTGAAGAGCCCTAAAACTGTAATAGTTTTTAGGGCTTTTTTTGTTTAAATGAGGTTTTAAATTTCATATATGATAATACAGACGATCTATTTTATAAAATCCACAAAATCAGATCGATTTAACGCATTACAAACAAAGCCCGATTACTTTTTAGCTAACTTTAAGTAGATGAACAATTTACTATGGAAGCAATTTCTAGAAAGAATTTTTTAATTCAAATGGGTCTTATGAGCACGGCAACACTACTTTTTAATGGATGTAATTTTGCAGGAGAACAAGGTGAGTCTTTAAATTCTGTAAAGCTTGATCCAGCAAAAAATGGTGAAGATATTTTCAGTTACATTCAGCGAAATCAAGATAAATTAGATTTTGAATTGTATCGAAAAATAATTGGTGCAGCAAACGAATTTAAAGAAGGCGACCTCACTTTAGGTCTTGCAGCGGCGGATGAAGAATCTCGAAGAACGGCTCGTGAACTCTTGGGTAATACCAAAGTTAAGGCCATAGATGCACACTTAATCTACGAGGATGACTTGTATAACCTAGTGCAACAAACTACACAGATTCCTTCTTCAGCACTTCAAGAGTTCACTTTAGGAGAATTAAAAACCTTTATTTTAGAACAACCGGAAGCTGAGATCAAGCGTATTATGCCGGCACTTTCTAGCGACGTAATAGGTTGTGTGGTTAAATTGATGTCTAATGAAGAATTGATTCTGGTTGGTCAGAAAGTGTTCAACCCTTTAGCGGGAAGTAAGATTGGGAGTAAAGGCTACTTGAGCGCGCGCGTACAGCCTAATTCTCCAACAGACCACCCGGATGACATTGCATGGCAGGTTTTTGATGCCTGGTCTTATGCGGTAGGTGATTTAGTTCTGGGTACTAATCCGGTATCAGGTGATCCGGTTTCTGTAGCAAAAATTGAAGCTACTCTTTATGATATTTTGCAAACGTTCCGTTTAGAAGAAACGCTTTCTAACTGCGTACTTTCTCATATAGATGTGCAGGCCAAAGTAGAACAAAGTCAACCCGGGACCACAGGTATTTGGTTTCAAAGTCTTGCCGGTACAGTAGCAGCCAATAAAACTTTTGATGTGACTATAAAAAAGATGCAGAAGTATACGAAGCTGCGTAACGCGCAATATGGCTTGTATGCAGAAACCGGTCAGGGAGCTGATTTTACAAACGGTCATGGAGCCGGTTTTGATATGGTTTTACACGAATCTAGAAAATATGGCTTTGTTCGGGCTTTGCAAGAACAACTCAAACAACAAACCCCGAAAGGACCCCAACCCTGGGTTCATGTAAATGATGTTGCAGGATTTATAGGTCCTGAAGTTTTTAAGACTAGAGAACAATTAGTACGTTGTTGTTTAGAAGATACAGTGATGGGTAAGTTACACGGCCTTACTATAGGTCTCGATATTTGTTCAACCTTGCATATGGACATTTCGCTAGATGATTTGAGTTGGTGTATTGAGCAGCTGATGCCCGCTAATCCTGCATATCTGATGGCACTACCCACTAAAAATGACCCTATGTTGAGTTATTTGACGACCTCCTTTGCAGATCACGTACGCATACGCGAAAAATTTGGTTATAAAGTAAATGATGCGATGTGGGAATTCTTTAAAGAGCTAGAAATTATAGATGCTGAAGGAAAGCCCACTGAACATTTTGGAGACCCAAAATGGGTGTATTATAAGTTTAGACAAGCAAAAGGTGATTCCAGAAGCAAAGCTAAAATTGATCAGGAAGCGTCACTTCAACTCCAGAAAATACGAAATCGTGGTGTATCAATTGCAGAAGGATATGGAGACCAAATTTGGGATTTAGATCCACAACTCGAAGCTGAGGTTAAGAAGCTTTATGAGGATGCTAAAGAAAGCTTATGGACGCCAATGGCTGAACAATTTGCAAATAGTATTGAAAATGCATTATTGATCACCACACGATCTGAAGATCGCAAAGACTATGTATATCATCCCGAGAGTGGTGAAGAACTATCCTTTAATGCCACAAGCAAGCTCAAAAAATTACGACAAAGTTGGTCTGCAGTTCCAGATGTACAAATCATCATTTCTGATGGTTTAAATGCTCGAGCTTTGATGGATGAAGGTCATTTAAAACCTTTTTTGATTACACTAAAAGAAGAATTGAAAAATGCTGGTTTAAGCATCAGTACTAAAAATCTGGTCGTAACCCATGGACGCGTACGTGCCGGTTACGCCTGTGGAGAGCATTTATTTGGAACTAGTAGAGGCCGGCAAAATAAAGCCATTGTGCACATCATAGGTGAGCGCCCCGGCAGCGGACATCATAATTACTCAGCCTATCTCACAGCGGCACCTCCAAAAAGTTGGTCACAAAAGCGTTGGGTAGATCACGATATTACCCGTGTGGTATCTGGTATTTCTGATACAGCACTTGATCCTGAATTAGCAGCACAACAAACAGCAACTATTTTAACAAGTTTGCTGAAAAAGGATTTTAGAGAGCTGAAAGCGATGAAGAGTGCGTAGAGCTATATTTCTAGAAAAGATTTTAGGTTTTGTTAAAAAGGTTAACTTATGTTTAATACCGGTTTAGATTATATGATTTTTTGATTTAGAAGCCTGTTAATTTTGAAGTGATTCAATCAATAACAGCTGATATATGAAAAAAATTAACGGAACTCTTACATTATTTGTTTTAGTCTTTAGTCTTTGGTCTTGCACAGTAGAATCTTTTGAAGAAGATGAAAATCCACAAGAGCCACCTGTGGAATCAGATTTTGAGATATACAAACCTCAAGAGTTTGGTGATATGGATTATGAAGATGATTCCAGTACATGGAGTTTTGATCGCAGCCGCGAGTCTGAACATTTCATCATCTTTTGGGACGCAAAATATAATGATGTAGACCCTGGCTCAACTACAATCCCTGAGCAATACCGTGTTAACATTGACAATCTTCTGGAAAAGGCCGAAGTGTTTTATACCTTAAATGTAGAGCAGCTCAAATTTGCAGATTTGAATCTGGAAAACACCAAGCTCAACACCTACAAGATGATGATTTTCCTTTACTATCAGGATGAGTGGCTGGCAACAGGAGCTGGTTATGATGATGTTATTGGTGCATTATGGATTAGTCCCGGGACTACACAACCCGCAGGACATACATTGGCCCATGAGATAGGTCACTGTTTTCAATATCAAGTGTTTGCCGATTTAGGTAATGGTCACGGTTTTCGTTATGGTTTTGGAGGAAATGGTGGCAATGGCTTCTGGGAACAAACGGCCCAGTGGCAGGCATTTAAAGCTTTTCCGTCACAGGTTTTTACAGCTTATGATTTTAGTGTTTATATCGAGAATTACAATAAACACCTTCATCATGAAAACTACCGGTATGCCAGTTATTTCATCCATTATTACTGGACTCAATTGCATGGGCAGGATTTTATAGGCCGTTTATGGCGTGAAGCCGAACAGCCCGAAGATCCGATTCAGGCTTATATGCGCTTAACCGGTATTGATACTGAAGCCTTAAATGATGAGATCTACGATGCAGCATCCAAAATGGTTACCTGGGATCTTGACGAACTCCGCGATTTAGGAGAAGATTATATAGGAACTCAAAAATTTGATTACACCACAGGCGAAGATGGTACGCATATGGTGGCTAAAACCTATGCCCCGCAAACAACCGGATATAATGTGATTCCACTTAAAGTACCAGAAGCCAATACAGAAATTCAGGTAAACTTCAAAGGCCTAGCTAATGCAGCAGGATTCAATACGGTAGATGCTTCGATAGCAGGATGGCGTTATGGTTTTGTTGCACTTAAGAATGGAGGAGAACGTGTTTACGGAACGATGCAAAGTTCTGCCGAAGGTGAATACAGTTTTACGGTGCCCGAAAATTGTTCGAAATTATGGCTGGTGGTTACCGGTGCGCCTACGCAGTATAGTGCACACGCGTGGGATGATGATAACAGCAATGATAAAGAATGGCCTTATTCGGTAAAATTTACCAATACCAATATTTTAGGTTATGTTGATTCATCGGGAGAAGAAACGCCGGAGTCTAAAGACTTTAAGTATAATCTTACTTTTCCTGCAGATGCCGAAGCGTATTCCGGTAAAACGGTAGCTGTAGATGCAGATCAATTAGCCACTGCTTTTCAGCTTTCTACCAATGAAATCACGGCCAATATTGGAGGTGCTATTAAATTTTATGCTATAAACAGTAATGGGAATTTGATTTCAGAAACCACAGCAAATGGTTATGGGCACTGGTTTAGTTCGGCTGGCGATGTAGTAAGTTGGGGTGATACCGCATATTTATTTTCAGAATTTGATGAGGCCGGATTAAAATTCAGTATTGGGCAGTTTCCCAGTCGCTTAACAACGGGAGATACCTATACGATCAAGCAGGCTTTGATTTATGAATATGAAAGCGGAAAGTCAGTACAGGCTACGTTCACTTTCGAAATACAGATTGAATAATCGAATAGCAACCGGATTATAAGAGTTTCCCGGAGAATTAGCTTTGCTATTTTTTTTTAAACGCATCTTTGGTATTTTGGGGAGTAGTAACTTTTCCTTAGATGCTTTAGGTGCGTTTTGATTTATGGGAACAAACTGTCCAGAGATAAGACTTTAAAGCTTTTCCATCTTATTTTTTACTACATGTGATTTTAGTATTTATATAGAACTTCAGCAGTTATGGATTACTCTGAAAGCGGATAGGTAAAGTAGATTTCTTTATGCGAAAAATTAAAATAAAATCACGCATCTTTTCCCTATATGCCGATTGGTAAGATTTTAAAAAGGATTATAGGCGTGCGGAGTATATCCGTTAGGATTAAGTGACAAATCTATTTCTATAAAAATTAATAGGCAGTCCATAAAAAAGCAGCTTATCTCAGTTGATTTTATTATTGTTGAGATATCCCTCTGGCAATTATTAAATCACTTATGTTTTTCAGGACCTCGTATACCCGCCTTTATTTCTGTTTTTAGATCATTAACTTGCGGTGGAATGGGGCAGGAGTAATTAGGACTATACGCGCAAAACGGATTATATGCTTTATTAAAGTCAATGACAATCGTTTCCCCTTCAGGAATTCTTAGATCAATATAGCGCCCGGCTCCATATGTTTCTACACCACTGGTATAATCTGTAAATGGCAAGAAAAGATAATCCCGGTATTCTTCAGTTTCCCGTAATTCTGGGCTTTGATAAATAGTAAGTTGATAAGGTTTTCCATCTAATTCAAACGAAGCAATTGCATAGGTTTCTTCTTGCTTTATCTTACCTGAAGAAGTCGCAAAATCAATTGTTGCCGGATTTTCAATACGGTAAAATTGAGCCATAACCCGGTATGTGGAATCGATAGGATAGAATTGATGTCCTTTAAAAACTTTTTGTTCTTCCGGAGTTAGCGGAGATTCCTCTGGATTTTTATATTCTGCATTAAGGTCTTTTTGAAATTGAAGAATTTTGTTTTCATAATCAGATTGGGCAGTTAAGTTTTCGTATAGGCCGACAAACAAAATTGCGAGTAAGAAAGTGCGAAGCATAAGGTATCGTTTAATGAGCATATTGATTTTTAAAAGCTTTGGGGCTTTGATTGGTTTTGGCTTTAAAAATACGCGAGAAATAGGCATAATCTTCAAAACCTAAAATTTCTGAAATTTCATTTAACGAATTTTCAGTATGTACAATAAGTCTCTTGGCCTCCAGAAGCGTACGCTCGTGTATTAAATCGGTTGTGGTTTTATCTAAAATAGTTTTGATTATCCGGTTGAGGTGTTTTGTTGTTATATTCAACTGTTCTGCATAAAATGAAGCTGATTTTTCGCTTCTGAACTGTAAATCCAATAATTTTTCAAACGACTTGAGAATAGTGAAGTAGGTAGCTGAAATTGAACTTTCAAATACGTGTTCTTCCGGAATATAAAGACGGGAAAGATCAATATAAATAAGATTGATCAGGTTCGTTAGTTTTTCAGTTTTGTAAAGTTTCTTAGTGCTGTATTCGGTGTAAATTTCTTCAAATCTTTTTGTGATATCTTTTAATTGAAAGGGAGTCAGAGTAAGTGTAGGAGAATTGTTTACCGAATAATAAAAAGGAAAATTTTCAAGACGCTGTTTTGAAAGCGTAATTTCAAAAACCTCAAGTGTATGAAAAAAAAAATATCCCTGAGGTTGAGTCTCAAATTGCCAAAAATGCGTTTGTCCGGGACTGAGAAAAAAAACCGAACCGGCTTGAATGGGGTACGTGGTGAAATCAATCTCGTGCGTACCCATTCCTTCTGTAAATAGGACACACAAATAAAAATTATGGGTGTGGGGCTTGTGTACCAGTTTTGAATTGGTAACTATGTGCTTCGCAAAATCATTTGCATAAAAATTAGAGTCTGTAAATGAGTTATCAAAGGTCTCTAATTTTAGTATCGGAATTTTTTGCATAACCAGATGTATGTCCTAAATGTACAAAAAAGTACGTCTTCGGTCTAACACAGGAATACCATCTTCAGAATACCTTTGTAAAATAATTCAAAAGGACAATTATGAGTTTACTTACGATATTAAAGTTTAAATGTCCCAATTGTAAAGAAGGAGCTATTTTTGAATCCAATCATCAGTTGTTTTCCTTTCACGTGCCAAAAATGCATACACATTGTAAAACGTGTAATTTAAAATTTGAAAAAGAATCGGGTTTTTTTATAGGTGCTATGTATGTGAGTTATGGAATTACGGTTGCAGAATTTCTTTCGATATTTGTACTTATGCACTTTGTTTTCAATACCTCGTTAATGACTGCATTTTTAATTGTAGTGGCAGTGATTATACTTGCGAGTACTTTCAATTTTAAACTAGCTCGTACATTATGGATTTATCTTTTCTATAATAAATGAGAATGCTAATTAGTATAAAAAAACCTGAGCGGCTGCTCAGGTTTTCTTGATTTCAAAATTAATTTCTCGTTTTATCCGGATATTGAGGTGTAGTCAACGTTTTTGGTGGATTCTCCTTCAGTTGTTTTAAGATGATCTCAATCGCTTTTTCAAGCTGTGGATCTTTCCCGGCAATTACTTCTTTGGGAGTCTGTTCTACCTCCACATCGGGTGGAGTCCCTACATTTTCAATTCCAAAACCTTCTTCATTATAAAAAGCTACGTTTGGTGCGGTTACCATTCCACCATCTATAAACTCCGGATACCCCAAAACGCCTACGAGTCCGCCCCAGGTACGTTTACCCACAAGGGTTCCCAGTTTATTTCTTCGGAATAAATACGGTAAATAATCTCCACCAGAACCGGCAGTTTCATCAATAAGCATCACTTTAGGCCCTTGTATCGAAGCACTGGGTGCTTTCATGTCTTTTCCGTAACGGAAATTCCAATAACTCTGCATTGGCTTATTGAGCAGGTCAATCACATAATCAGCCAGCTGACCACCCCCGTTAAAACGCTCATCAACAATGATCGCTTTTTTATCGGCTTGTGGGTAGAAATACCGTTTAAAATACTCGTGACCCCCAGTAGCGGTATTGGGCACATAGACATAAGCAACCTGACCATTTGTAGCTTCATTTACTTTTTTAATATTACCTTCTACCCAATCCCGGTTTCTTAAATCGCGATCAGAAGCAATAGTTGTTACTGCTTCATCGTGAGCATTAGCGCCGTTCGCATTTGCAGCTAAAGTAAGCGTTACCAGTTTGCCGGCTTTATTCTCAAAGAAACGATACAGGTTATCTGAAGCAGTCACTTCTTTACTATCTACTTTGATGATATAATCACCTACACTCGCATTTACTCCGGGTTCTGTAAGTGGAGAACGCAGATCCGGATTCCAGTTGAGACCGCCGTATATTTTTGAAATTTGATAGCGGTTATTGTTCATAACATAATCAGCACCCAGTAAACCACCGCTTATGCTTTCTTTCTCCACTCTGTTATCCCCACGATAATCAAAACGGTGATGCCCTACAGATAGTTCTGCAAACATCCAACTCATCAAGCGATACAAGTCACTTTTTGCAGCAGCATCAGGTACAAATATTTCGTATTTTTCTTTCATTGCATCCCAGTCAACACCATGCATTGCTGGATCGTAAAAATAATCACGGTTTACACGCCAGGCTTCATTAAAGATGTTTTTCCATTCTTTTTTAGGATCAATTTTAACTTGAATGCCTTCTAAATTTAAGGGAGCTTTGTCAGCTTTTTTACCAAGGTCTGAAACGAACCAACTGCCAGAATCGGCATATAGCATTTTTTCGCCGTTGGCGGAAATTTCGAAGGAGTAGGTTTCAAGTAATTCCTCATCTTTTTGTTCTGCAAGATTATAGAGATGCATAGTAGTTGCTCCATCGTGAGAAGGGTAAGATAAATAATACAACATCCCTTCTTTTGGTACAGCTAACGAACCAAATTGTCCTGTTCCTACAGGTACTGAAACCATACGGTTCATAATACCATCCCAGTCTATTTTTAAAGTAGGGATTTCTTCCTTTTTATCCTCTTTTTCTTCAGCCTCTTCTTCTTTTTCAGCAATAACTTCTACATCATTTTCTTTAGCAAAAGGAGATTTCACCTCTTTTTGTAAGGTGATTAAATAAAGTGCATTTGAAGATTCCATATCCTGATTAGATTGATCAAACCAGTTCACAACCGGTCCTGCATCTGTAGAGCCGGTTAGATAAAGGTATTTTCCACTTGGATCAAATGTAGGTTCGGTAACATTTGAAAGGCCGTCTGAAATAGGATAGGATTTGTTTTCGCTAAGCGAAAAAATATAGGCTTGTTCAAAATTAGTTTCGGTAATCAAGGTATAAGCTAGCCAATTAGAATCTGCAGACCAGCTCCCGAAAAGATCTCGATAATCTGCCGGTTGATATAAGATATCTTGCGCTACTTTTTCAGTTTTACCTGTAGCAACTGTTGTGATATATAGATTTCTTCCGTTGTCTACATAAGCCACTTTTTTACTATCTGGAGACCAGTGTAAATGGGCATAAAAACCAGTGCCATCTAATTGGATGGCTTTAGCCTCATCTAGACTGTTCTGATTTTTTATATGCAATTCATACTCACCACTTGCATCAGAGAAATAAGCGATAGACTTGCTGTCTGGCGACCATTTAGGGAAGGTCTCGTGAACACCCGGAGTTTCTGTTAAATTAGCAACATCTCCTTTTTCTGCCGGTACGGTAACAATTTCACCTCTAAAATCTACAACAACACGTGCACCTGTAGGAGAGATACCGGCGCTTCGCACATAGTCGCTCCCACTCACAAAGCGCGGACGTAATTCTAACAAATCTGTAGCAATACCAATAGTCAGCTTTTTTAAAGTTTTTGTAGCCGGATTAAAAGTGTGTAAATAACCCGCTTGTTCCAAAATAATAATCCCGGTTTCAGATATCGAAACATCTTGTAAGCCATAGTCTTTAAAATCAGTTAATTGCTCAGCTTTTTTGGTGTTGATATCATAACTGTACAAATTGAATACGCCATCTCGATCGCTTCTAAAATAAACCAGATCCCCTAAGAATTCTGGTTGGGTGTCATTACTTCCTGAAGCTGGTTTTGGGATTTCAACAATTTCCTGAGTTGCAGTATCAAAAATAAATATACGCGTCTGTGCGCCGCCGCGGTAATGTTTCCATTGGTTAAAACGATCAGGAATTGGAGTGTATGCAATGTGTTTTCCGTCACTAGAATAACTTGCCCAGAAGGCATTAGGGATTTCTAATTCTGCCGCCTGACCACCATTAACAGGAACTGTAAAAAGTTCTGTGTATCTATTGGTGAAAATTGCCCGTTGTGATGCAAAAAGTACGTGCTTGCCATCTGGGGTAAAACCCCGAACATAATCAGGATACGGGTGCCAGGTTAATCGGGTAGGCACTCCGCCTGCGGTGGGAACGGTAAAGACATCCATATTACCATCGTATTCAGCGCTAAAAGCGATTGTTTTACCATCAGGTGAAAACACCGGGTTATATTCAACACCTTCATCTATAGTGAGCCTGCGCGGTTGTGAACCGTCTTTATTAGCTACCCAAAGATCTTCTGCATAAATAAAAGCTATATGATCTTTGCTTATAGCCGGCTCGTCCAGCAACCGGGTATCTACTTGATCGATCTGGCAGTAACCACTCAGAGAGAGAAGTGCAGCTGTTATACTTAAGATTTGATTTTTGATTTTCATGTTTTGATTGATTTTACTCGATAATCGAGATTTAAATGTTCCAAGACTTATCTCGTTTTAAAATGTATTTTTTAGTTTAATGCTTCGCGGGTCTGCCTCGAAGTAGTTTACGATTTTCAAGTTACTAAAAACCGCTTTGAATTTAATCTAAACTGCACTTTTCAAATGAAAAAAGTCCATTGAATTTATTTTCAACGGACTTTTCAATTTTAGTGATTCTGTTTAGAGAACGATAAAAAAAACAATAGGGTAATTGCTTATTATTTATCTGAAGTTTGTTTTAAAGCCTCTTGCTCGGCTTCAATAGTTTTCAATTCGGTTTTGATCTGATTGAGACGCGCTGCAATCTCCTCATTGTTCGCTTCCATATCTGTAAGCTGTTGCTCCATTTGGGTTACAGTAATACTATCTGACATAAAATAAGCTTTTAGCTCGCTGTGGCTTTCTATGGTGCTTTTGAGTTTGTTCAACGTTTCGGCTTGTTGTTTGAGCAACATTTGATGCTTTTGCAGATCAGCCATCGCAATAGAATCGGTTTCTTCAACTTCCTTCAATTTATCGCTTAAGGTTCTGGTATCTGCTTTAAGTTGCTCGTGAGAAACAGTCATCGCCTCGTGAACGACCTCAAGACTGTCAGTATGCATTACAAATTCTAAATAGTTATCGTGTAATGTTTTACGGGTGTCGTCGCAGCTCACAAAAAGTATTGCAGCAAAAACTGCTAATACAATTAATTTTTTCATAGTGTCGGTGTCGTTAATTAACAGATTAAATATAAAAAAGAAAGTAGTGTATGGTTTGTTAAATAATAGTTAGATTTTTAAAATGACCAAAAAAAAATCCGCTACAGATGAACTACAGCGGATTTGTATAGGATATACATAAATTTTACTCAGACTTCGGCTTTGAGTTGAAACGCTTATTAGGCCTTCCCGCTGTTTGCTTTTTTGGTCTGTGACTTTTATTTTCTGAATTACCACGTGATCTATTAGATCTGTTGCGGTTATTATTACGAGGTGGTCTGGCAGCTTCAGTTTCAGAAGGATCATCAGGACTATCAATTAAGAATGGATGCTCTGCAACAACATGAATTTTTTGTTTGATGAGTTTCTCGATATCCTTTAAATAGGGGCGCTCATCTTGCGCACAAAAACTAAGAGCTACACCGCTTGCTTTTGCTCGACCGGTACGTCCTATACGGTGTACATAAGTTTCAGGAACGTTAGGCAAATCGTACTGTATAACCATTTCTAATTCTGAAACGTCAATACCTCTTGCGGCAATATCAGTAGCGACCAGAACCTGCGTTTTTCCATCTTTAAAAGCACTCAATGCTTTTTGACGGGCAGCTTGTGATTTGTTACCGTGAATGGCAGCAGCATTGATACCGGCTTTATCTAATATTTTTACAATCTTATTCGCGCCGTGTTTTGTACGTGAGAAAACCAATGCAGTTTCGGGTTTTTCCGTTTCAATAAGATGCTTCAGCAATTTAGCTTTGCTTTTTTTACTCACAAAATAAACCGTTTGATCCACGCGCTCTGCTGTAGGCTTTTCAGGAGCGATACTTACTTTTTCAAAGTCGCCCAGAATAAGCTTAGAAAGATCTATGATTGCCTTAGGCATCGTAGCCGAGAAGAAAAGCGACTGGCGCTTATGCGGTACAAGTTTCAAGACTTTTTTGATATCGTGTATAAAACCCATATCGAGCATTTGGTCTGCTTCATCAAGCACCAAATATTCAATATCTTTTAAGCTGATAAAACCTTGCTTGACCAGGTCGAGTAAACGGCCTGGTGTTGCGGTCAAAACATCTACTCCTTTGCGCATTGCACTTACCTGAGAAGCTTGTTTTACTCCACCAAAAATCACCGTATTTTTTATACCGGTGTATTTACTGTATTCTGCGAGGTTATCGTCAATTTGTATAGCGAGCTCTCGCGTAGGTGTAATGATTAAAGCTTTGAGCTTTCGGCCACCTTTACCCGAACCAATATTGTTATAAATTTGTTGCAAGATAGGAATGGTAAACGCTGCCGTTTTACCGGTGCCCGTTTGTGCCGAGCCTAATAAGTCTTTTCCTTTAAGAAGTATTGGGATGGCTTGTTGCTGAATGGGGGTAGGGTGGGTGTATCCTTTATCGGCAAGAGCGTTAAGGATAGGGTCTATAAGACCTAATTCTTTAAATGTCATAAATTCTAATAAGCGGCAAAGATACGGTTATTTTAAGTGCTTAGGCCTTATTTAACTTAAAATACTGGTTTGTAGGTTGATGCGTTTTGTAAAAGTGTGTTTCTCTAAAATAACAACAGATCTTTAAGTGTATCCCAATTGGAAAAAATAAGGTATCCTATAATAAAAGCGGCACCAAGTAAGAGAAGTCTTTTAGAATCTGGGGTTTCGCTGTTATTATTGGATTGTGACATGACCTTTAGATTTATTTTGGAAATAATAAATGATAGCGGCTATCGCAATAGCTTGTGCGATAACAGATAAATAGGAACCTTCAAAGCCAAAAGCACCACCGTTGAGTTTATTTGCTTCTTCGATTTTAATGTTGATCAAGTTGTAAAAATTTTGTCCACTTACATTAAAGCCATACAGGCCCTGAAATAAATTCCAACTCCAGTGCAAAGCAATTGGAAACCAAAGGTTTTTAGTATACGTGTATGAAATTCCCAGCAAAATTCCTGCAAGGAAAATATTAAATAGCCCAAACGCACTTACATTAGGGTTTAAGCCATGAGCAAGTGAAAAGATCATTGCAGAAATGAGCAGAGCCACATACTTATCAAACGAAAGCATTAAATTACGTTGTAGGTAGCCTCTAAAGACACTTTCTTCTACTACAGCAATAATGAGAAAAAAGAAAGCAGAAAGGAGTAATTCTGTAAAGTCTATATTGAAACTTAAAAAAACCAGTTCGTTTAAGACATATAAACTAGCATAGCCTAAACTCATAATAAGCAATCCTAAAAGCAAACCCAATGCAAACTCGTGTAGTCGATTCTTGGTTTGAAAGCCCAATTGTATAAAGGGTTTTTTATCTACAAAGCGCATAAAAAGCCAAAGTATAAGTAGCGTACCCAGCAAATCAAAAAAATGAATGATCAGACTTTGAGTCGTGGATCTAGCTTGTGAGGAATCTGTAAAATCTACTTGAGCGACGAGCATTCCTAAAAGTTGAAATGCTATAACACAAAATAGATAAGGTGCAATAAACAGCAGGATGCGTTGCCAACCCTTAAATCGTGAGGTTTGTTCGGTCATTTTATTTTAAGTGTTTTTATATGAGCAATACGTATATGGATCAATTAGAAATAGGAATTAGTCTCTTGTAAGTAAGACAGCGCCAGATCCATTCTAAGGGGCCGTATTTGAAGTGCTTCAGCCAAATTTTACTCAGTATTACCTGTACACAAAATAGTATAAGCGCAATGATAAGCGTTTCAACAGGTTTTAACGTTTCATATAATTTGAACCCTATTGAAGAGAATAGTATGAGACCTAGGAAACTTTGTAAGATGTAATTCGTTAACGCCATACGGCCAACATATTTTAAAGGATTTAATACTTTTTGCCAGGGTGTGTAATACCAGATCCACCCAATGAGCCATAGATAAAACAACCCCATTGCTACATCACATATGACCATCAATTTGATGAATAGCGTTCGTATAAGTTCAGTTTTGTAACAATCCAAATCGGTTAAAATTTCTAAAAAAAGCACCCGATATAAATTGGTTATCAGTGCGACTACAAGAATTGGTGTTTTGATCTTGAAAATAAAAAGCTCAAGTTTATTTACGATTTTATTTTTACCTAAAAACAATCCCAAAAGAAACATCGATAAAGCTACAGGTGCAAGAAAGCCGAGAAGCATAGGAAGATTGGTTACATATTCTAAAAAGCGCAAGTGTAGCCCTTCTAGATAGGTTCCGGTTGTGATTATGTCATTAATTTTGGCGCCATTATAATCACTTAAATACACATAAGGCTCAAAATGAATAGTATTAAAAAAGCTTTCTAAAAAGAAATCATAAAAGGGAAAGCATAATAAAATCAGCGCAAGCGTAATTATAATTTTATTGGAAAGCTTGATAAAAATAAATGTAAAAAAGCCTAGTAGTGCATAAAGATGCAATACATCACCTGACCAGATGAATACGATGTGAAGCACACCAAACAAGAAAAGAAAGAACATTCTGCGTGATAAAAATCCTTTTATGGGCTTGTGTTCATTTTTTCGTTTTAAAACTTGCATCGCAATCCCCAGACCAAAGAGCAAGGAAAATATGGGAAAGAATTTAGTATAAAAGAAAAGCTGCAAAACTTTTTGAGTGATTAGATCTGCAGGAGCTGTAAATTGAGCAAGATATGCGTCCTGATTGATAAAGGTAGAATGCATAATCACAATATTAACCACAAAAATTCCCAGCACTGCAAAACCACGATATATATCTAGTACTTCAATGCGTGTGTTAGGTTTTGTAGGAAGCGTACTCAAGGTTTTTCAATTGAATTTTCAATGCTTTAAAACTACTCGATTTAATTGGAAGACTCTTTGGTTAAAATTTTTACGACCCTGTTGTACATTATTTCTGAAAGATTCCAATTGTATCCTTCAAAATTTACGGTGTTAGTAAATTGTATGACAACAGCATCAAGGTCTTTATGATATTCAGCAATGGTCTGATAACCGGGAATAAGTCCGGTGTGATTCAATTTATAAATCGAATTATAAATAGCACGTTCCTGAGCATCCCTAAATACCGAACCCTCATTAAGAGCACGAATAAAAGTGGCCAGATCCTGAGCTGTAGCAAGCATTAGGTCATTATCGTCTTTTTTTAAGTCGTTGGGATAGCCCACATAATACCCGCTCATTACCCGATCTGGATCAACATTGTGAATAGAACCATAGGTATTCTCAAGGTTAAGAGGTGCGAGAATATTCTCTTTTATATAAGCGAAAGAAATTTTTCCGGTCACTTTTGTTATGAGTTCGTGAAGCAGTAGGTAATTGGTATTACAATAGGCATAATCGGTATCCGGTTTAAAGTCCGCCGGTTGATCTAGAATCAATGCCAGCCGCTCTTGGTTGTTGTCTTTCGGCTTTGCCCAATACATATACGTATCGGTAAAATTAGGAATCCCGCTGCGGTGTTGTACGAGCATACGCAAGGTGATCTCCTCTGCATATTCAATGCGATCTGACAACTCTGGAAAATAATGTGCTAAAGTCTGATCTAAATCAAGCTGTCCATCGCGCACCAACTTGGTAATGGCTACAGCTGTGTAGAGTTTACTTACACTTGCTATTTTAAATAGAGCATCTGCTCTTGCCGGTTCTTGTGTTTCTCTGTTGTGAGTCCCGGCAGTGAACCATTGCGGCTTCTTACCAGTCTGATCAATATAGACAATGATTCCGTCAAAGCCGTAGTCTTGGGCTTTATTAACCTGTTCTTGAATGCTATCTGGTAAAGGTTTGATCCAGGCTGTTACAATGGGCCACGGAACAAAATATAAAGAGGTAAGTGTTCCTACTAAAAGCAGGACTCTAATTATTGTTGTTGTACGTTTAGAAGCCATTGGGTTATACAGGGTTTAGCCTATAGGTTAACTTACAGATAGATTTGTTACAAATTATGAAATTAGAATTCTTAGATTAAGGTTTATCAGATACTTTGGTTTCAAAGCTTTTAATAGGAACTACAATGGTTTTAGCCCAAATGTCTCCAACGTGTTGATGCTTATCTGTAATTTTTAATTGTGATAATACCAACCAGTCCAAAAAGAAACCTATCAGCCGGGTCTAAAAAGGTGCCGTTTTAACGTCTCGCTAACTAAAAGCTTTCGGTTGCGTCCATTCTCAGGAATGGCTTGAAGACCTAAAACAGAATTTCCAATAGTTCCACCCAGACCGCTTTCACAACCCACTGTTATTAAGAACTAGATTAGTATAAGTATTAATGCAGGAAGACCAGTTATGGTAAAGATCCCATCTTCATCAGGGTTACCGAAATTAAACAAATAAGCAAAACTAAACCCATAAATCAGCGTGTAATTAATTAAATCAGCTAAGATGCGCTTAATTATTAGAGGTTGATGATTGAAAGTATTCAAAAGTTTAATTTAAATTATCTCTTCTCTATACTGTTGTATTAAGTCAACTTTAAGAAGACAAAATAGTTATTGCTCCTAAAGCTAAGCATCTTTTATATAATTAAGTTACTGTATTCCGTAGAGGTATTGTTTTTTAAACAATCATTTGAAAGTCACTGAAATAATTCTAACTTAAAAATCCCTTCAAAGCATATAAGAAGCAAAACTGAAGGAAATCTGAGCTAAAACCGATCTGAATCAAACCCCACTAGAGTTAAAAGTAGTATTGATCATTTTTTGAACAATAATGTTTTTTATCGATTAGATTTTTGTTTTAACAAGAGCTTTTTGATTATTACATGCTTGCTTTTTAATTCTGATCTTTTAATCGAAAAGTAATAGAAGTTTCTCTAAATACGCCGGAAATAAAGAATTTCAAAATCTAATTTTTAGCATAAATTCAAGTAGTAAGTTAAATACATATTAAAGAATTTAAATAAGACTCAATTGAAGTGTCGTTGGCTAATTTTGCAAAAAAAGAATTATATGACACAGACAATATTATTCAATAAAAGACCAGAAGGTGAGCCAACTTTAGATAGTTTTAAATTTATAAAGGAATCAATTGGTGAGCCACAAGAAGGAGAGTTATTGGTAGAAACACGTTACGTTTCTGTAGATCCGTACTTAAGAGGTCGTATGAACGATACAAAATCCTATGTACCGCCTTTTCAGGTGGGTGAACCTATGACTTCTGGGGTGGTTGCAGAAGTGATCACTTCAAAAAACGAGAACTTTAAAGCAGGAGATTTTGTTTCTAAAGTTATGCCATGGAAGCAACAGCAAGTCATCACTACAGACGACCTGCAAAAAGTAGACGCAAATCAAGCACCACTTTCTGCTTATTTGGGAGTTTTAGGAATGACCGGATTAACGGCTTACAACGGCCTTATGGAAATAGGGAAGCCTCAAAAAGGGGAGACCTTGTTGATTTCTGGAGCTGCAGGAGCTGTAGGAAGTATCGTGGGACAAATAGGTAAGATATTAGGATTACGTGTGGTAGGTATCGCAGGAAGTGACGAAAAGATAGACCTGTTGAAAGACAAATTTGGTTTTGATGCCGGTATCAATTATAAGGAAACATCAGATATTAAAAGTGCAATCGGAGATGCTTGTCCTGATGGTGTGGATATTTATTTTGATAATGTAGGAGGTGATATCTCAGATGCAGTACTCTATCACATCAATAAATTTGCCCGTATTATCAATTGTGGAGCTATCGCAGTATATAATAAAACTTCTATACCTCAGAGCCTGAGTGTACAACCCTTTTTAATTAAGAATAGCGCGCTGATGCAAGGTTTTATAGTTTCTAATTATGCGTCTAAGTTTGAAGAGGCTATAAAGCAATTGGCACAGTGGTTACAAGAAGATAAGCTGGATTATTCTGAAACTGTTGTAGAAGGTTTTGAAAATATTCCTCAAGCATTTTTAGATCTTTTTGAGGGTAAGAATAAAGGTAAAATGGTGGTTAAGGTTTAATCTCTTAAATAACACAGAATTTAAAATGCTCCGAGACTCAATAACGATTGATACCCGGGGCATTTTTTATATTCATTTTTGAATAAAGAATCTTTTTACACAGAATTCAGGTACTTAAACTCAACTCAATTCCAGATGCCATTTGCCTGAGTCAGTATCACAGGAGCAGCATCGGTAACTAAAATCGTATGTTCGTGCTGTGTGACATAACCGCCTCTGTTACCTACAAGCTTCCAGCCGTCATTCAATTCTACCGCTGTGTTGGATCTGGTTGAAATGAAGGTTTCGATAGCTACCGTAGTATTCTTCTTAAAGCGTTCGCGATTGCTGCGTACCCGATAGTTTAGGATGTTGTCAGGTGCTTCATGCAGACTTCTGCCTACGCCATGGCCGGCAAGGTTTTCAATGACCTTAAAGCCTTTTTTCTTCGCTTCGGTTTCTATAAGATGACCAACGTCTGCAATCTTAACACCACCTTTAATGCGATTGATTGCTTTTTGTAGAATGTATTTAGACGCATCTACCAGCGGCTGGTGGTTATGCAGATCTTTATCCAATATAAACGAACCTCCGTTGTCTGACCAGAAGCCATTGAGTTCTGCAGAAACGTCTATGTTGATCAAGTCACCTTCTTTTAAGATTTTTTTATTAGAAGGAATACCGTGAGCAACTTCTTTATTTACACTGATGCACGTATAACCGGGAAAACCATACGTCTCAAAAGGAGCTGATTTTGCTCCGTGCTTTTTCAAAAGCTTAGCACCATAATTGTCTAGTTCTTTAGTAGACATTCCAACTTTTGCATACTCACGCATCAGTCTAAGCGTTGTGGCAACCACTTCACTTATTTTTTGTATTCCTACTAATTCAGATTCTTTAGTAATAGACATTATGTGGGATTTTGTATTGCTGCAAAGTTAGTCTTTTTAAAAATATGCGTGGAAAGTGAAGCAAGATGTACCGCAGAATTTTGGGATTGAGAATAAGTTTTTGCACAATTCTTCGTTAATAACTGTAACAATTACATTTTAAAAGATGTCTTTTAATAGGAGTAACTTAGAAACAAGCAGATGAAGCATATAGACTATCTTGAGGAGTATTTAGAAGAATTACCAGAAGGGTATGTATTTACCCACGATGAATTTAAGGATATTCCCGGTTCAGAAGAGGCGATCGAAAGATACCTCAATAGCTTATCCAGAAAGGGTACGATCAATAAGTTGGCTAAAGATAAATTCTACAAACCACTTATAGCTGTAGAAGAAGATCTGTCGCTCAAACCGTATGAAGTTGTTAAAGATTTTCTTTTTAAAGATGGAAAACAAATAGGCTACCTTACCGGTGTCAGTAGTATTGCCGCTTTGAGTTTTGACCATACCAACCCTACACAAATCGAACTTGGTATAGCAGAAGTACGTAATCCCTTAAAACGAGGACCTTTTAAAATAACATTTATAAAACAGGAGAATCCTATCGTTCCAGCTCATATTCCCTATTTTAGAGTGTTAGATGTGTTGCGATTTATACACAAAACTACAGTTGTTACGCCAGACGAAATGTGTTTTTACATCACACAGCGGTTAACTGCTTTTACAGGAAGAGAACATCAAACACTCATCAAGCTTGCTAAGGCATATAATGCACGTACCCGAGCACTTACAGGAGCTCTTATAGAAAAAATAGGCTACATTAAGCCAGAGGTTTTAGAACTTTTAAAAGCATCTATTGCCGGCTGTACTTCTTTTACCTATCACATTGCATCAAAAAATCTACCCAATGCTAAAAACTGGAAGATTATATGTGACTAAGATCTTTTATTCTGAAATTATAATAAAAAGATCCCCGGTAAACAGTGTTTACCGGGGATTGATATTTTAAAAAAGTATGAACTACTAGGTAGCAATCCATCTAAATGTGTGATCGCGTTTAGGTACTACGATACGTTGCGAGATCCGTTCTAAACGATCAGGCAGATTCATTAGATAATCGCGGGCACGCTCTCCTTTATCGTTAAGCCCTTTAATATCATCAATCTTCCAGTCGGTAACTAATGATTTTAAAATGGTGATATAATCTTGTGTGGTATACACCATTGAGCGTTGAGCCGCATCAGAAAAATGTTCCCAGAGTTCGCCTATCTGCTGACCACTTTCGCGTAAGAACATAGCAGGCATTACAATTTTATTGCGCATCATCGCTTCAAAAGCCATCATCATTTCACTAGGATCCAGTTCAAAAATACGACGTACAAACTCCATATAAGCAGAAGCGTGACGGGCTTCGTCTTTTGCTATGGTATTACAAATTTTAGCAAGTTGTTTGTTACCTGATTTACGAGAAAACGAAGCTACACGACGGTGTGATACATTGGTAGCCAACTCTTGAAAGCTCGTGTATACAAAGTTCTTATACGGGTCCATCCCGGTACCAATATCAAAACCATCGCTGATAAGGTATTGTGTACTTACTTCCATCTCGCGCATATTCACACGACCGGATAGGTATAAGTATTTGTTTAAAAGATCACCGTGACGGTTTTCTTCAGCCGTCCAGGCACGAACCCATTTAGACCATCCGTTACCATTTACCTGATCTACACCCTGCACACTCATTAGCCAGGATTCGTAGGTAGGAAGCGCTTCTTCTGTAATCGTATCACCTACCAAAACGGTAAAAAGGTCGTAATCCATCTCGCGGCAAAGCTCCTGAATTTCCTTAACATCGTCAATGAATTCCGGGTTTGTCGCATCTGGAAGCATATCAGTAGGCTGCCAGTTTTCTTCAACAGATTTGAGGTATTTGCCTATCAACTCATCCATAGATTTTCCTATGGTTTGCATGACTTCTAGACGTATATTATTTAATTCCATGGGTATTATGCTAATCGTTAAATGACATATGTAGGGTTTGTGCTTAAAAAACGCTTAAGCATCGTGCGTAAAGGTAGCAGTTTTAGACGGTTTGTACTTTAAATGCTATAAAATCTTACTATGCGTGCATAGTTTCTAGCTTCTCAGTTTTGTGTTTTCAAAGTTATTCGACTACTTTGATTAAAATTCTTTTTACTGATACTTAGAACGTGGTTTTTTTGTCTGCTTATTTTGATTTCTAATTATTATTACTTCCCCCATTAAAGCTTCGGTCATTGTAAGCTTAAATGTTCGATTCAAATTCTCCTTATCAAGTTTAAATTCCTGTACTTCAAAACCCACATAACTACATCTGATTGTGTTATACTTTTTAAAGTCTTCAGCTGATAGTTTTATAGTAAAATTTCCATCAAAGTCAGTTTGAAACGTCTTTCCAGAATTTATCAACTCAACATAAACACCTGGAAGTGGGACGTCAGATTCCTCAGATATAGTTCCATTGAAAGTGAAGACATCTTTATTACTAACAAAAAGATGATCATTTCGCCCGTCATATTGATCCTTTTGCTCTGTCTTAACTTCAGTTTCCTGCCCCATCGCTGGTTCGCATAATGCTAACAGTGATGTAAACGCAGCAGCAATTCCCAGATTTTTAAAAGGTTTATTTTCCGGAGTAAAATAAGTGGTTTCCAGTTGGTCTTTGCGGTACCGCCCACAAATTTTCTCACCGTTTTTAACCTTATCGGCAATTTGTTTTCGCGACAGCTCAGTAAAATCGACAACTTCTTTTTTACAACTCGCACAAAACCGACCTTGCGAAGCAGGTGTCATTAACGACCAGTCCTCGTGGCAGGGTTCGGGTATGTGAAGTTTAAAATACATTTTTTCGGTTTACTGTTTTCTGTTAAATCGTTTTTTAACCTGCCAACTAAAAAACTATTTTCTAAGCTCTTCTTTATTCTTGATATCGCTTACATCTCGATTCTTTACATACTGCTCCAGCCATTGATCCTGTTCCCACAGCATATGCAGTATTGATTCTTTAGCGGCATAACCGTGACTCTCTTTAGGTAGCATCACTAATCGTGCCGTTGCGCCTAATCCTTTTAACGCATTAAAATAACGTTCACTTTGTAATGGGTAGGTTCCACTGTTGTTATCAGCCACTCCGTGAATCAGCAGTAAGGGAGTTTTCATCGTATCGGCGTGCATAAACGGACTCATCTCATAATAGATTTCTGGTGCCTCCCAGTAGTTACGCTCTTCAGACTGAAACCCAAAAGGCGTCAGCGTACGGTTATAAGCTCCGCTTCGGGCGATACCGGCAGCAAAAAGATCAGAATGCGACAATAAGTTTGCGGTCATAAAAGCCCCGTAGGAGTGTCCACCAACGGCTACTTTATTTCGGTCTATATAACCGAGTTCATCAACAGCATCAATCGCCGCTTTTCCGTTAGCAACAAGTTGTTTGATAAAGGTATCATTAGGTTCGGTGTCTCCTTCACCTACAATAGGGAATGAAGCATCATCAAGCACCACATAACCACGGGTCACCCAGTATACCATAGAACCGTAATAGGGATAGGTAAACTCATTGGGGTTTGAAGTGGTTTGCCCGGCGCTATTTTTGTCTTTGTACTCGGTAGGATAAGCCCACAGCAGCATCGGTTTTTTCTCCTTCTTTTCCATATCGTAACCCACCGGCAGGTATAAAGTCCCGGAAAGTTCGAGTCCGTCATCGCGCTTGTACTTGATCACTTCTTTGTGTACATCCTGAATACTTTTAAACGGATTCTCAAATCGCGTGATCTGCTTTAAGCTATTATTGTTTAGATCGCGGATGTAATAATTGGGATATTCGGTAGGGGCTTCTATACGAACCAGGATTTTTCCGGCTTCCATATCAATTGCCTCCTGTAAATTTTCAAGTTTATCGGTGTATTCTGACTCATAAATGCGTTCTTTTTCCTGAGTTGTCAAATTCACTTTATCTATAAATGGAAACTGTCCGCGGTCGCTAAAACCGTCACCTATCAGGTAAGCGTTTCCGTCAATAAGTGTGAGTACGTTTCGTCCATAATCATTTTCGTGCGTTACAAAATTTCCGGGATCGCTGTAGGTGTCCTGATAATTTCGGTCTGAAATCAATACTGGTTCTGCCGAAGCATCAGCGGGATTGAAGGTATAGGTTTTGGTATTTCGCGTATTCCACCAGTAATCGTAGGCAACAGCGGTAGAATCATTGCCCCAGGTTATGCCGCTGTAACGGTTTATGGTTTTAATCACCGGTTTCACAGCACCGGTAAAAGGCGCCTCCTGCATATAAACCTGATCGCGGAATGGAACATCCACCTCGGGGTCTCCTTTATCTAAGGCCTCTGCCCAGACTAAAGTAGCAGGTTTGTCTGCACGCCAGTTGAGGCTGCGTTTTCCGGTTTGAGTCGCCATAAAGCCCTGAGGTAATTCTTCGATTAGTGGTACCTCATTAACTACTTTTACTTCGGTTCCGTCCTTTTTATATACGGTTACGGTTTCCGGAAAGCGATAATACGGAACGATATAGGAGAAGGGTTTATGAATACTGGTAACCATTACATATTCGCCATCGGGCGAAAAGGATACGTTTGTAAACATATCTGCAGTATGCCAGATGGTTGAGGTACCATCAAGGTCTTTTTTTACCAAAACAGAAGTGGCCAGTTGCTCAAAGTTAGCCACATCATTGGGGTTTTGCAGTAAATCCTGATAGGTGCGGTTTTGTGCTTTAGAACCGTCACTGGTAGAAATCGTAGGACCGGTAGGTACCGCTTCAGCCGTATTTATCAATTCTTTTCGGGTAGCCGGAAGCATATTCAATAACAGACTTTTTCCGTCTTTAAACCAGCTGATGGGATTGCCCATATTGGCGTTGAGTGTTGCTTCGGTCAATTTACTAACAGAAGCTTTATCCAAATCCAGAATCCAAACTTCTACACCCGAATCTGTGGTGTTAGTAAGGGCCATTTTGCTTTCGTCCGGTGACCAGCTGAAATTACTCAGCTTAGGATTTTCGGGTAGTCCGCTGATCTCGCGGGCATCCATCTCATCAACACCTTTGATTTTTACATCATTGTAAAAGGTCGTTCTGCTGCCAATATTGGTTTTTGGATTGATGCGCAGTCCGCCCAGGCGTAGTTCTTCTTCAGAAAGTTCGGCGATGGTTTTATAGCTGTCTCTGTAGAGGAGGAGCATGGTGTCTCCATCAGAGTTCATCACCACGGCTGGAGCCCGGGGTACATCAACGAGTTCGAGAATTTCTTCAGGCGGTTTCTGGTAGTCCAGATTGACCTGAGCGAACACCGATGCGGTGAGCAGAAATAAAAGGCTAAAGAGGTGGAGTTGTTTCATAGTAGGAATGTGCTTTTTTGGATTGAATCGATAATCGATTTATAATGCTCTGTAATTTAATCAAAAATGTTTGGAAAGTTTAGGGTTTTCTGTTTTGTAGGAAAGTTGAAACATGTAAAGTTTAATCGTTGAATCGTGAAAAGGTTGAATCGTTTTTTTTCCACTTCTCACCATTGAAACTGGGTACTAAAAATTTATAATTATTAAAGGCACTTATTATGCACGCATAGCTAAAGAGGAATACTTTAAAACATTTAAAATTGAAGAAACAGTATCTTAGGCGACTTATTAGGTGGGTATTTTGCTACACCTGTAAAAACCAATAGATTTTTTTAAACTATGTATAATTCTCGAATAGCCGGTATGGGTGCTTATGTTCCTGAGAACGTGGTAACCAATGATGATTTGTCTAAAGTAATGGAAACAAATGACGCCTGGATTCAGGAGCGTACGGGTATCAAAGAACGGCGCCATATCAAAGAAGGGGATGGCAATACCACAGCGGTAATGGGTGTAAAAGCAGCAAAAATCGCTCTAGAGCGCGCAAAAATGACGGCTCAGGACATTGATATGATCGTTTTTGCCACATTGAGCCCGGATTATTATTTTCCAGGATGTGGGGTGCAGGTGCAGGAAATGCTCGATATGCATACCGTACCCGCTCTTGATGTGCGTAATCAATGTAGCGGCTTTGTGTATGCCCTTTCTACGGCAGATCAGTTTATCAAGACCGGAATGTATAAAAACATTCTCGTGATTGGTTCTGAAAATCACAGTGGCGGATTGGATATGACCACACGGGGTCGTAGCGTTTCGGTGATTTTTGGCGATGGGGCAGGAGCTGCAGTGCTTACCCGGGAAGAGGATAACAGCAAAGGTATCTTATCTACGCATTTGCACAGTGAAGGTAAACATGCGCTTGAACTCTCGCTTAAAGGTCCGAGTACTATGGAGTGGGTGCCCGAGTTGATCGAGAAAAATCCTCAGGAAGATATCCCCTATTATCCCTATATGAACGGCCAATTTGTATTTAAAAATGCGGTTGTGCGCTTCGCGGAAGTGATTAATGAAGGTCTCGAAAAGAATAGCCTTACGGCGCAAGATATCGATATGCTGATTCCGCATCAGGCGAATTTGCGAATTTCGCAGTTCGTTCAGAAAAAGTTTGGGTTGTCTGACGATCAGGTGTATAACAATATCCAAAAATACGGAAACACCACAGCAGCATCAATCCCAATCGCGTTAACTGAAGCCTGGGAAAATGGAAAAATAAAAGAAGGGGATACAGTGGTACTTGCAGCCTTTGGTAGCGGATTCACCTGGGCAAGTGCGATTATTAAATGGTAGAGACCTCTCTGCCCTCCGGGCATCTCTTCCAATGGGCGAGAATTTCAATAAAATCTAAAAAGGTAACACTATTAATTTGTTGCCTTTTTTAATTTTTAATTCCGCTTAGCGGGTGAAATTGCGGTGTTGCGTGGCTGTGAAATAGTCTCTAAAAATCTGATTGATGATATTGTTTTCTCTTGCAGCATTGATCCCTAAATGTGGATACATCTCAATAATTGCTTGAGAAAGCCGTCTTACCGAAGCAGTAGCGGTCTCGTGAACCAGTATGATAAAATCAGCAGTAAGACCTTTACCAAATTCTATTTGTTGTTCAATAGTTTCAGCAAAGGCATCACTGTTTTGATTGGCTTTAGCGATGGTATCTTTCAGTGATTTAATATCTAAATCTTTATCAATTTTTAGGACTTCTTCTTTAAAATGGGTAGACATACCGATATAATTGACCCAGAGCGTCAAATCTGCAAATACCCGAAAGTTGACTTTAAAAATAGGATTGGGTAGGTTAAACTGATCGTATTGAAAGCTATCTGCTTCCTCAACCATCAAATCTTCAATGTTAAAGGAACAGGTACTTGAGGCCTGCATTCCCATCGTATTCCAGTCGTCAATAAGATTAACACCTGCTTTGGGAACGACAAAGGATTTAAATAGCGGGCTTCCATCTTCCTGTAAGAGTTCTTTTCCGTTTTCTTTGATTTTTGCATTGACAGTGACGTGGGTGAGATAGGGGCCTCCGGTAGCATACTTCCAGGTTCCGGAAAGTTTATACTGATCGCCTGTTTTTTCGGCTACGCCAAATAAGCCCCCGCTACCGCCCAGAATGGGTTTTTGATGGGTGCCTGTAAAAATACGCTGCGCTGTCTCCCGCTTCAGGTTTCCTATAAAATAATTGGCACCGCTGCAGAGCGTGACTGTCCAGCCCAGGCTTCCGTCTATTTGAGCGAGTTCTTTCAGTTTGTGCAGTCCTTCAACCAGCGTTAATTCTAATCCGCCATGGCTTTTAGGTACCCAGATATTCCATAGGTTTTCACTAGTAATCCATTCCAGAATCTCCGGACTTAATTTTTTCGCCCCTAAAAGACGTTTGCTAAGCAGTTTGTGGTCTGAGTTCTTGTTCATTTTTGATTAGTTTTCGCCATTTTAAATATCCCGAAGTACCCACAATAAATAAGAAAACGGTAAGGCCGGCATAAATGTATAGTTCTTTGTTAATGAGTAGGGGTATAGAAATGATGTTGCTAATGTTGAGGTAGATCCAGTTTTCAATTTTTCGCTTGGCCATCAACCACATTCCTGCCCAGGCAAATGCGCTTACTACAGAATCCAGATAGGGTACATCAGAATTGGTATGCTGCGTGAGCCAATAACACATCAACACAAAGCAACCGGCAACAATGCCCGCTGCTTTTAAATGTTCGTTACGGGTAGCATAGGTGATAGGTGTTTCGTGTTGCTGCTTGCCAAACTTCCAATACAGCCAACCGTATACGCTCATCACCAGGTAGTAGAGGTGCAGCAAAATATCGGCATAGAGTTTAGAATGGTACAGCACCCACATCCCGATAACTATACTAATAATGCCAAAAATATAATTGTTGACGTTGTTCTTGTGGGCAAGTAAAACCTGAGTAATACCAAAAGCGGTACCCAACCATTGTAGCCAAATAAAATTCATAAAAAAACCTTCCATCAGATGTGGTTTTGAATTACCAAAAACATGAGGAGATGTGCCACAGAGGCATCAAAAAGGAGAACCCTTTTTGGCTTAAATCCCTACGCCGGCATTATCCGGATCAGGTGTAGAGCAGTTGCTCCCGGGTATCATCTCAGCCTACATTCAATTGAGTAAGCACCCCATTTCTAGTTGTAAAGTTAGGTGTATCTTATTAAAAAACGCCCTAAAATCAGATAGATTTAGGGCGTTTTTTAAAAGTCTTTTAAAGCCAATTATTTTTTCTTCGGTTTAAAAACCGGAAGTATTTTTGTGGAAACCTCGCCGAAACCGATGCGGGCAGCTCCGGTTTTTTCACAATGTCCGCGTACGATCACGGTATCTTTATCTTCAATGAATTTGCGGTCACCGCCTTCTTTCAATTTAACTGGTTTAGAGCCCTTCCAGCTTAGTTCTAACATAGAACCATATGACTTGGGAGTAGGCCCTGAAATGGTACCGCTACCCATCATATCTCCACTGTTTACAGGGCAACCGTTAATAGTATGATGCGCCAGTTGCTGGCTCATATTCCAGTATAAATGCTTAAAGTTAGATTTAGAAACTACTGTTTCTGTTTTATTTTCAGGCTTGATGCTAACTTCAAGGTTGATGTCAAAAGTCTTTTTACCTGTATATTCTAAATACGGAAGTAATTCTTTTTCCGGCTTTGGGCTTGCAGTTCTAAATGGCTCTAGAGCATCTAAAGTAACAATCCACGGTGATACCGAAGAAGCAAAGTTCTTTCCTAAGAACGGTCCTAATGGAGCATATTCCCAACGCTGAATGTCGCGGGCACTCCAATCGTTAAATAATACCAGACCAAAGATGTATTCTTCAGCTTGATCTGCAGGAATGGGTTGTCCCAATTCGTTTGCGTCTGTGGTGATGAATGCCATCTCCAATTCAAAGTCTAACTGACGCGACGGCCCAAAAATAGGTTCAGTAGCACCATTAGGTAACTTCTGACCTTGCGGTCTGTGAACCGGAATCCCAGATGGGATGATAGAACTACTACGACCGTGATACGCAACGGGCATATGTAACCAGTTTGGCATCAGTGCATTTTCAGGATCACGAAACATCGAGCCTACATTAGTAGCGTGCTCTTTACTGCTGTAAAAATCAGTATAATCACCTATTTGTACAGGAAGTTGCATTTCGACTTCATCGAGCGCAAAAATAACTGTATCACGATGATCAGAATTGTCTCTTAGATCAGCATTACTTTCTTCAAAAATTTCAGAAATACGATTGCGTACGGCACGCCAGGTTTTACGACCGTCGGCGATAAAATCATTTAGGGTATCCTGTAGGAAAATATCATCTGTAAGTGGTATCCCTTCAAAATAACCCAATTGATGCAATGCACCCAGATCTATTGCAAAATCACCAATGCGTGTACCTATGGTGATGATATCATCACGAGTTAAAAACACGCCAAAAGGAATATTCTGAATAGGGAAATCTGTTTGTGCAGGCGTTTCAAGCCAGGTTTTACGTTTAGGATCGTTAGTCTTTGAAGGCATATATTTTTAATAAAATGTTAGTAAATGCTCATTTCAAATATAGAATTAAAATAGTACCAACCAATTCTAATGATTACTTTTGCACCTAATTTAACAAACTTTATAAAGCATGCAACGGGATACTGAAATCTTTGATCTTATTCAGGAAGAAAAACAACGTCAACTTAATGGTTTAGAGTTAATTGCATCAGAGAACTTTGTCAGTGAGCAAGTTATGGAAGCTGCGGGCTCTGTGCTTACCAATAAATATGCAGAAGGGTACCCCGGAAAGCGTTATTATGGAGGCTGTGAGGTAGTAGATGTGGTAGAGCAAATAGCAATAGACCGCGCCAAAGAACTTTTTGGAGCAGAATATGCTAATGTACAACCACACTCCGGTTCACAAGCGAATACTGCAGTTTTTCACGCCGTAATGAAACCGGGAGAAACTTTTTTAGGTTTTGATCTTTCTCACGGGGGGCACCTTACACATGGTTCGCCGGTAAACTTCTCAGGTCGTTTATACAATCCTCTATTTTATGGTGTTGATAAAGAGACCGGATTATTAAACTATGACAAGATCGAAGCGCTTGCTGTGCAAGAAAAGCCAAAGATGATCATTGCCGGTGCATCTGCATACAGCCGCGAGATCGATTATAAGCGTTTCCGTGAAATCGCAGATAAAGTAGGAGCGATTCTAATGTGTGATATGGCACACCCTGCCGGTTTGATCGCAAAAGGAATCATAGGAGACCCGGTACCGCATTGTCATATTTGTACAACAACAACCCATAAAACTTTACGCGGGCCACGCGGTGGTTTAATATTGATGGGTAAAGATTTTGAAAACCCATTTGGTATCAAATTAAAGAATGGAAACTTACGTATGATGTCTTCTTTATTAGACAGCGGAATTTTCCCAGGGAATCAAGGTGGTCCTTTAGAGCATATAATCGCTGCAAAAGCCATTGCATTTGGAGAAGCACTTACTGATGATTTCTTACACTATATGGTTCAGGTAAAAAAGAATGCTGCTGTTATGGCTGCTGCTTTTGTTGAAAAAGGGTACGATATTATTTCTGGCGGAACAGACAATCATATGATGTTGATTGATCTTAGGAATAAAGATATTTCTGGTAAAGATGCTGAAGAAGCTTTAGGAAAAGCAGATATCACCGTTAATAAGAATATGGTACCATTTGATACCCGATCTCCATTTGTAACTTCCGGGATGCGTATAGGTGTTGCCGCGGTAACTACCCGTGGATTAGTAGAAGCTGATATGGCTAAGGTTGTTGAGCTTATAGATGCAGCATTAGTGAATTTTCAGGATGATGATAAATTAGAAGAACTTGCCGGTCAGGTAAACGAAATGATGGGAGATCGTCCTTTGTTTAAGAGCTAGTATTCAATTACTTGTATAAAATTTTAAACCGACGTTTTTCGTCGGTTTTTTTGTTAAAAAAAGCTTGATATATTCTATAGTATTTTTTATTTGCCTCGTTTTAAATTTAGGGGCAATATATTATTAATTAGAATTATGACTAAGGGGCGCGTTATTTATCTGGTTGAGAGCAATGTTGATTTTAAAAATAGGACTGAAAGGCTTTTAAAAAACATATGGGGAACTACCACTGTGAAGTTATTCAGTTCTTGTATTGAGGCTTATAATTTCATGGAGAATCAGCAACAGTTTTCTAATAAAGAATACCCGGATTTGGTTTTTCTTGGAGAAGGCTCCTCTGAAGAATGTATCAATAATTTCCTGAATTATTGTTCAAGTTCTCCTAATGAGACAATTAAACAGACGCTTATATATTTGCTTTTAAGTCCCTTAGAACCATTGACCGATACTGTTTTAAAGCAGAAAGATAAAATCAAGGGTTTTCTTGAGAAGCCAATATGTACTGAGGCAATTTGTGAAATTGTGAGAAATACAGACTTAGCTAGTTAGCCTTATCTAGCAAAAAAAATCCTGAATACTTTAAAGGTTAGGATGTTTAAAAAAACTTAAATGGTCTTCTATCAGTATCAATTTTATAACTAAAAAACCCGAAGCTATTGCCTCGGGTTTTTTAGTTATAAAATTTCGGTTACCGTTATTTTTTGATCTCTAAAGGTTATAGTTTCCCCGGCTTGAGTGCCTGTTAGTAATTCGCCTATAGGAGAAGCACTCGAGATGCAATATACATTTACAGTATCCAGCTTAATTTCGCCATATGGGATTCCTATAAAATAGTTGGCTTTATCGGTAAGCACCAGACTACCTTCTCCTATTAACGTATTTGGCGTCATACTGATTCGGTTTAAAACCTCTTTCTGTTTTTCAACCTGATCCATTTGACCCTGTGTGCGTTCCATTTCCTGCTGAATCATTTCAACACCAGTTTCATATTTATCACCGGCACTACTTTTACCATCGCTTTCGCGGGATTCAATAAGGCTGGCTTTTGTATCCTGTAATTGAGCAAGTTTAGTGTTTAAACGTGTGCGCAATTCTTGTATAAGAGCTTTCTTTTGCATGTAGCAATTTTGTTTTTAAGGCGGGCGAAATTAGTCTAAAACAACATAGCTTGTTCAGTTTTTTTCGCAGTAGCGGAATAATTTATTGAGAGTTTTACTTAATAATCGAGATTTGCATGCTTCGAGACTTATCTTGCTCTAAAATGAATTTTTCAGTTTAATGCTTTGCGGGTGTCGCAAAGTTACTCTCGATCTTTTATAACACGCGTCTTTGAAAATCTATCGTGCAATCCTCTTTTCACAATTAGATAAGAAAGTCTATCAAATGGTATTAATCTGCACAACGTGCGGATGAGAATTGTTTTTCCGTCCGGTTTGTTGCCTGATTCTGTTACAACTATTGTTTTGGTAATATATTTTCCGGCTGTTTTTTGGAAGAAATATTCTGAGAGTCCATAGTACGCTAGAAATATCAGGAGAATCATTCCGTAACCTATAGCTTGTAAAAGATTATTGTTTGTAGTTACAAATACCGAATCAAGAGCTAAACTTGCTATCAAAACCAACAATACAAAAATCACAAAATCAATTAGGAAATTCGTAAATCGCATTCCTGAACTGCTCACGTAATTCTGAATTTCTTTTACCGCATCATTATCTTGAGCTACAGACTTTACCAAATTGGCCATTTGCAGTTTAGATATTTTTCTTCGTGAGAGCTCGTCTTCTGCAGCTTGTACAGCTTCTGGTTCATATTTGTGAACTTCTACGGTAACGATGCGAACCAGTTCTTTGTCTGAACATTTTTTAAGTTTAGACAAATAGGGCTTCTGCTTACTCATTATTTTTTATTTTTTTAAAGGTGCGATAAATTTAGCAAAACTCTAGGTGTGCCATATCTTGCTTTCTATTCTGTATTTTTTTAATGTCGGGTTCTAAGATAGATTTTATTCAAAATAGAAAATTTGAAAAGTACTGTTTAGAACTTTAAACTATAACGAAGAAGTGTGTTGATTTTCTAAATAATCCAGAATACCTTGTATTTGGTTTTCAAGATATTCATCTGCTTTTGTGTTTAATAGTACTTTATTGTCTTTATCGAGGATGGTGGTTTGTAATGCATCGACCTGAGTATAACCCCTACTTTCTCTACCATCAAGTAAAGTTTCGTGCATGGATTGTATAAATAATTTTTTGAAATCAATATAGCTGTTATTAGCAGGAACTTTTAGAATGTGTATAGCGTTGCCAAACTTTACTTTTAAATTCGACATCAATTCTTCTAGGATATACTTTTCATTATCTGAATAGGAATCGGTAATCATTATTTTTAATACTGGCTTATTACCCTTTTCAAAGAAAGGATTTTCATCATACTTTTCTGAAAGTAGATAACTTTTAATTTCGTTATTAATTGAAATTGGAGGAAGTCCTCTAACAGTATGGATGTCCGCTTTAGACATACGCTTATTTAAGCGATCATCATCTGAAGGCCAAAATATACTTTCCGCAAAATATTCTTGCGATAAAAATCCTTGACGAGCGGCAAGTTCTGCATAGGTTATCTTTACCCAAAGATCCCGTACATCATCTAAAGTTGTATCTATATAATTAAAGAGGTTTTTATTGATTTCTAGGTAATCCCTATAGTTAAAAGTACTTTGCTCAATCTGATTTAATTTTTTAAAATAGGTTTCTAGACTATCTTTATACTCAATAATTGCCTTATCTTCAGGTGTCTGTTGAATGTTTTCAGTAGATAGACCACTGCTCAAATCACCGGTTATTTTTAAACCATTAAAATTAAGGATTTTATAAATGGTATTTTCGGGTTGTGGTTCAGCATTGGGATCAATGGTATCCGGTAGTGTATAAATCTTCAACAATTCTCCGGTATAAAATCTCATATATTCTTTAGATCTTATAGCGTCTACAGTACCGGAAGGTGAAAGGTACCAGCCGGGATTTAAATCGGTTATGTAGAGTTGTTGATGTTTCATTCCTGTAATATTTTTTTCAAGAATAGGTTCTAAGCCAGAATAAGGTGGGGGCCCCCAAGTCTTTGGTCTAAAATCACAGCTAATGGAAGAGAGTAGAAAAACGCTTAATAAAATCTGGAGATAGTTATTTTTGGTGATTTTAAAGGCCATGACTGATGTTTTTTAAATTAAGTTTATTGGAAAGTAGTTCTCGTTTTGAAGTACTCACGGGAATTGTTTTCTCGCTTATACTAATAGTATCTGTACTGAGTTTGTCTACTTTGCTAAGGTTTACTACATAGGAATTGTGAACCCGCATAAAATTATCTGGAAGTAATTTTAGTATTTCAGAAAAAGTCATTCTCGGACTGATTTTTCGATCATTTAAGTAGACATCCAGATAATTTCCGTCACTTTTTATATACTGAATTTCGGAAGTATTGACACGTACACTTTGGTAGCCGTCTTTTAAAAATAGAGAAGTTGAAACGGAGTTTGTTGCAAGGCGTTCTTTAACTTTAGATACTGCTTTTTCAAAACGCTCGAGCTCAAATGGCTTTAGTAAATAATCAACTGTTTTAAATGAATAACTTTCCAATGCAAATTGGGAATACGCAGAAGTTATGATTACCAATGGTTCTACTTCTAGCTGATTGAGTAAGTTCATACCGGAGAGTTTAGGCATATTGATATCCAGAAAAATCAAGTCTACAGCGTTTGTGTTTAGAAAGTGTAAGGCTTTTTCAGGATTAGTAAAGGTATCAATCAGTTTAAGATCAGATATGGAAGCAGTATGGTGACGTATGATACTGATCGCTTTGGGTTCATCATCTATAGCAATGGCTCTAATCATAGCGTATTTATTTTTAAGGTAACTGTAAATAAATTTTCTGTTTTTTCTACGTCGAGTTGGTATTTTTTAGGATATATAAGATCCAGACGCTCCCTTGTATTTTTAATACCAATCCCAAAACCTTTTTCCCGGTAATAGGTGGTGTGATTTATATTGTATTCGTTTTCACATCTGAAATAAATTGTGTTTTCCTGAACCCGAAGTATACTATCAATTCTGGAATTTCTATCCGGGTCAATACCATATTTAAAAGCATTTTCTACGAAAGGAATTAAAAGCCCGGGGCTGATCTGCGTATCATTTAAATCTTCAAAAACGGTGTTCACTTCGAGAGGAGAAGCTATGCGTAATTTTTGAATATTGATGTAGTCTGAAACATAACCCGCTTCGCGCTCCAGCGGAATGAATTCCTGTTGCATATCTTGCTGCATATAACGAACTAAGTTTGCCAGTTTTGCAGTTGCGCTTGCCGTAACAGTTGCTTTTTCCTCAAGTGCAGTGGCATAAAGTGTATTGAGTGTATTGAATAAAAAATGAGGATTTACTTGTGATTTGAGTAGTAAAAGTTCTGAGGTGGTGTTGCCAAGAGCTTTTTGAGTCTTTTTAAACCTTTTTATAATCAGAAATCTTATAAAGCCATATAATAAACCAAGAGCTGTGCAGATTGTTAATACAATGGTAAGATTAGTGAGAAAACGTAAAAAATCATCAAATGAGTTAATAACGCCTTTATAATAAATAGGTATTAAAAAAACACTAATGCACAAAATGTAGGAAACAACAAGCCATATTGTAAATCTCTTGTACTTTTTGGTTATTAAAAGTAATGGACTAATTAAAAAAGCATGAGCATAAAATAAAGTAATTAGTAATAATTTTATCATCATGGTTTCCATAAAATCGCTTTCCCTATAGTTTGGAGTTTTGTAGAAGAGAAGTCCAAGAGTCAATACAGCATTTATAACTATCTCTAGATTGAAATATTTATTTATTAAATCAATGAAAAATTTAAGATTTAATAAAATGTAATAAGCGAAAGATGCTACCAGAATAATTATCAGTCTGGGAATTGTAGCGAGTATCCACGATTTGCTAAACCAGATAGAAACTTCACTAAATTTTAAAACAGTAGGAAAATTTCGTATCATATTTAAACCTGCCGAATAATATAAAAAGATACAGGAGGCTAATAAGGCTAAAGAGAATACAAATATTTTTGATTTATTAAAATAACGGATTAGAAAGAAAAAAACATACATCGTAATAACATCAATTCCAGCTAAAATTGCAGGTGCCCAAGGATGAAACTGATTGTTAGAATACCAATTTGGTAATAAATAAAACAAGTAGCTCAATCCTATAAGAATAAACCCGGAATGTATAAGTATGGTTTGTGTACTTGTATTTACTTGATATGTTTTTGTAGATAATGTTGCCATATGATTTTTGTTTACAAAAGCTAAAGTAAAGGGCCTTTGGCTAACTCAAAAATAAAGGTTATGGATTGGGGTAATGCTGTTATGGTTTAAATATCCATTAGCATTAAAAGAGAATAGCTAATTTCGTAAGCAAGAAAAACCATTTATGAAAAGAAGCAGCTTCAGTAGGCGTCAATCCATCAAACTTTTTGCATTAACCGGCACCACGTTATTAACGATGCCCAATTTAGTATTGAGCTGTAAAAATACGACCGAGAAGCCCGTGCGATTTGGTGTTATGACAGATTCACACTATGCTGATCGCGATGTGGCAGGAACCCTTTATTACCGCGATTCTATCCCAAAAATGCAGGAAGCAATACAAGAACTCAATTCTCAAAATCTGGATTTTCTCATTCATCTCGGGGACTTTAAAGATCAGGGCCCTGAAGCGAAACCTGAAGATACGCTTCGCTATTTAGAGGCTATTGAGGGGGTATTTCAAGAATTTGAAGGAGCTAAATATCATGCTTTAGGTAATCACGATGTTGATAGCATTCGTAAAGAGACTTTCTTGGAGAATATTAGGAATACCGGTCATGAGACCGCACAAAACTATTATTCTTTTGATGCCGGTGGCTTTCATTTCATCGTACTGGATGCAAACTACGATGCAGATGGGAAAGACCATTTTTTTGCTGAAGTTTCAGATTGGGAAGACGCTAACATTCCTGAAAAAGAATTAATGTGGCTTCGCAACGATTTATCTCAAAATGAAAAACCTACGGTCGTTTTTTGTCATCATCCACTTTATGAGTTTTACAAAGAAGGATCAAAATTTCACGTGACTAATTATAAAGCGGTTCAGCAGATACTGCAGGAAAGTAGCTGGGTAGTAGCCTGTTTGCATGGGCACGTTCATAAAGAAGATATAGCAATCATTGAAGGCATAAATTACATTACCCGTTTGGGAATGGTTGATTATGCAGGCTTAGAAAACAACAGTTTTAGTATAGTTGAACTAACAGAGCGTCAATTAAAAATTGAAGGTTATAAAAGAGCTTCAGATACAAAACTTAAACTTCAGTAATTAAAAGGCGATAGTCGTGGTATTGTAAATTTCTTTGAGTACAAAGTAACTTTCTAACACTCCAATATTTTGAATTTTTGAAAGTTTGGTTCTCACAAATTCGTGATACATTTCCAGACTCTCCAAGTGAATTTTAAGGAAAAAATCAACTTTCCCGGCCATGTGATAGCATTCCTGTACTTCGACCAACTCTTTAATTTGCTTTTCAAACGTGTCAATAAAGCCTTCATTATGATAGCGTAACGAAACCATACAAATCGCTGTGACTGGTCTGTTAAGTTTCTTTTTATCAAGAATTGCTACATAATTTTTGATATAACCTTTTTTTTCTAGGCGACGTATACGTTCATAAACCGGTGAAGCCGTTAAGTGCAATTGGTCTGCAATTTCTTTAGTAGTGAGTTTTGCATTTTCCTGCAAGATTCTCAAAATTTTTAAATCGGTTTCGTCAAGAATTTCCATATTCAGAAAAATTTGCTGATAGTTCTACGCTATATATCAATAAAAGGATTTTTTATCTATTTAAAGAATACTTTAAAGATAAAAATACTTTATTTTTTTGATTTAACAGATAATTAAAAGGTTTCAGATTGCTACTTTATATTTTTATACTGTTAAAACTTTCAGTCATGAAAATATTGATTACAGGAGCTTTTGGTCAGTTAGGAACCGCTTTAACCGAGGCGTTGATCAACAAGTATAGCAATAATTCTGTTGTAGCAACAGACTTGCACATTAGAGATACATTTGATTGTGAAACTTTAGAGCTTGATGCTACTAATCTGGAAGCTTTGGATGAAGTTGTGCGTACGCATCAAATTACTCAAATCTATCATTTGGCAGCAGTTTTATCTGCAAAAGGAGAATTAGAACCTTTAAAAACCTGGGATCTTAATAATTCAACTTTTTTCAATGTTTTAGAGGCAGCGCGATTAAATGACGTGCGAAAAGTTTTTTTTCCGAGTTCTATTGCTGTTTTTGGAGCTGATGCCCGTAATCAAATTACTTCAAATGACTTTCCTTTAAATCCAACAACCGTTTACGGAATTAGTAAAGTTGCCGGAGAACAATGGGCAAACTATTATAATATAAAATATGGAATGGATGTACGTTGCCTGCGTTATCCGGGACTCATAAGTTACCAGTCTTTTCCGGGAGGAGGAACAACAGATTACGCAGTAGATATTTTTCATAAAGCGATAAAAGGAGAAGATTTTGAGTGTTATTTGAGAAAAGATACTCAATTGCCTATGCTTTATATGGATGATGCAATTGATGCGACAATCCGTTTGATGGATGCTCCAAAGAAAGCAATCACTCGCGTAGGTTATAATATTCAGGGAATGAGTTTTTCTCCGGAAATGATTGCAGAAGAGATCCGTAAAAATATTCCTAAACTTACAGTAGTATACAATCCAGATAACCGTCAGAAAATAGCTGAAAGCTGGCCTGTCGCATTAGACGATACTCCTGCACGTATGGATTGGGGTTGGGAGCCAGAATATGATTTAAAACGTATGACCGAAGAAATGTTATATAGATTGGATCAAAAAAAAAGAACTAACGCGTTTATGCACGCTTAAAAAAGAGACTCATGTTCACATCAGTTAGAAAAAGTATACAAAAAGAATTAGAAGAGATAAAAGAGGCCGGTCTATATAAAGAAGAGCGCATTATAACCACACCTCAAAAAGCCGAAATAAATACTGAGAAAGGAAGTGAAGTACTCAATTTTTGTGCAAACAATTACTTAGGACTTTCTTCTCATCCAGATATTATAGAAGCAAGTATAGATACCATAAGAAGCCATGGTTATGGTATGTCTTCTGTACGTTTCATCTGCGGAACGCAGGATATTCATAAAGAACTTGAGCGTAAAACAGCTGAGTTTTTAGGGATGGAAGACTGTATTTTATATGCAGCAGCTTTTGATGCTAATGGTGGTGTTTTTGAGCCAATTTTGACTAAAGAAGATGCAATCATTTCAGATGAATTGAATCACGCCAGCATCATAGACGGTATCCGGTTGTGTAAAGCCGCACGCTACCGTTATAAAAACAATGATATGGAAGCGCTAGAGGAAGAATTGAAAAAGGCTTCCGGGGCGCGACGTAAATTGATTGTTACCGACGGAGTTTTTTCTATGGATGGTACTATCGCCCAACTTGATAAAATCTGTGATCTTGCTGAAAAATACGATGCAATGGTAATGGTAGATGATTGTCACGCGACTGGGTTTATAGGTGAGAATGGTAAAGGAACGCATGAGTATAATAACGTAATGGGGCGCATTGATATCATTACCGGTACTTACGGTAAAGCATTAGGTGGAGCTTCTGGTGGTTTTACAGCTGCTCGTAAAGAAATCGTAGATATGCTACGTCAAAAATCAAGACCTTATTTATTCTCAAACACATTAGCGCCTGCAATTGCGGGAGCTTCTATCAAAGCGATTGATATGCTGCGTGAATCAGGAGACTTAATAACTAAGGTGCAAAACAATGCGACACGTTTTAGAAATGAAATGGTAGAAGCTGGGTTTGACATCATACCCGGTGAACATCCTATTGTTCCAATAATGTTATACGATGCAAAATTGGCTCAAGAATTTGCAGCTAAACTTTTAGATGAAGGGATTTATGTAATCGCATTTTTCTATCCGGTAGTGCCTAAAGAAAAGGCGCGTATTCGCGTACAACTTTCTGCAGGTCATGATGATGCACACATAACAAAAGCAGTTGCTGCTTTTACTAAAGTAGGTAAAGCGCTTGGTGTGATCTAATAGAATAAACTAAAATTTCTAATAAACTAGCTCGGGGCAAGTCCATGAGGTTTCCTTAGAAACAAATTTTCAATTTCGCGGCAAGCCTCGGTGTATTATACCTTTTGGCGGTGCCAATAAAAAAAGCCTCACTTTTTAAAAAATTGAGGCTTTTTTTATTAGAGAAAACACGATTAACTATTTTTTAAAATGTTGTTAATTTAATATAATTATTGGGTAACATCTGGGTTAAGATTGACTATAGGTATTGATACTTTCGGAAGCAATAAAAAATTTATCAATCTAATAGTTAAATCTTACTTAATGTTATGACGCATTCGCAAATTAATTTAGCTCGATATTTGAGCCATTTAAGGCTTTTAATCTTGCTGTTGCCATTTATAGGTTTTAGTCAAAAACAAATCTCCGGGACAGTTGTAGACAATCAGGGTATGCCTATTATAGGAGCCACTGTGGTAGAAAAAGGAACCTCAAATGGAACAACAACAGATTTTGATGGAAATTTTGATTTAGAAATTGCTCAGGATAATTCAATAGTTAAGATCTCTTATGTTGGTTTTATTACTAAAGAGGTTGCTGCTGGTTCTTCTTCAGTTTTAAATATTACTCTAGAAACAGATACACAAAGTCTGGAAGAAGTAGTGGTAATAGGTTATGGTACTCAAAAAAGAGAAGAGGTTACCACAGCAATTGCTACCGTAAAATCTGAAGATTTTAATCCTGGTCTGGTGCAAGACGCCGGGGACCTTATTAAAGGTAAAGTTGCCGGTCTAAGTATATCTAATGGTTCGGGGGATCCGTCAGCTACCTCAAACGTTTCTTTAAGAGGAGTTTCTACACTTCAGGGAAATACCCAGCCTCTTATTTTGATTAATGGCTTACCAGGGAGTTTAAATAGTGTGGCTCCTAATGACATTGAGAGTATAGATGTTTTAAAAGATGCTTCAGCTTCAGCAATCTATGGTACGCGAGGAGCTAATGGAGTTATCTTAATAACTACAAAAAGCGGTAAGGTAAATACGAAGCCTACTTTATCTTACTCACACTATGTTTCTTCTTCACAATTTGTAAGAAAAGCAGATTTTTTAGATGCTGGAGATGTGCGCAGGTTACGTGCAGATGGTATTGATTTACCCCAGTATAATGACTTAGGATACGAGACAGATTGGCTTGATGAGATTACACGAACTGCAGTTACACAAAATCATAACCTTACTTTTAGTGGTGGTGGTGATTACTCTACTTATAGTGTGAATGCTAATTATATGGATCAGCAAGGTGTTTTTAAGAAATCATTTAACGAAGAGTTTAGAATAGGAGCAGACCTTACGCATAGTATGTATGATGGTGTTTTAAAATTTACAGCAAGTTTTTTAGCCGGCTCTCAGGATATAGGAGCTTTAGGTGATGGGGCTTCTTTTGATAGTAGAATTTACAGGCAAGCATTAATACGTAATCCAACAGATCGTATTTATAACGATGAAGGAGATTATGTTCAAGATGGTACGGTTTTACAGTATGTAAACCCTGTGAGTATGATTGATTTAACAGATGGAGATATTCAGAATGATTGGGTTCGATTAAATGGAAATATAACTTTAGAGCCTGTAAAAGGTTGGGTAAATAATTTATTTGTAGGTAGTAACAGAAATACTAATCTTAGAGGTTTTTATGAAGCAAAAGAATATTTAGGCTATAACGGAGATAGTAGAAATGGTTTTGCTTCAAGATATACTTCTAAAAGTAAAACAGACCTACTCGAATTTACTTCAAAATATAGCAAAACATATGACGATCACTCGTTTTCTGTATTAGGAGGTTATAGTTATCAGTATAATGTAAATGAAAATTTTTATGCTACAAATAGAGATTTTCCTACTAATGCTTTTGGATATAATAATTTAGGGCAGGGTCAAGGTCTTCAGAATGGATTAGCCAGTATGGGAAGTGGTAAAGATGACAATACTCTTATAGGTTTCTTCGGTAGAGTTTCATATAGCTATAAATCTAGATACAACTTATTAGCAAGCATACGTAGAGAAGGTTCTTCTAAATTCGGTACTAATAATAAGTGGGGTAATTTCCCAGCTGTTTCTATTGGTTGGAATATTAGCAGAGAGGAGTTTATGGAAAATGCAGATTTTGTAAATAACTTAAAACTACGTGCTGGTTATGGGGAAACAGGTATTATTCCTGATGCATCATACTTATCTCAATCCTTATTTTCTTATAGCTCTAGAGCATATCTAAACGGGGAATGGATTAGAGGACTAACTCCAGATTTACAAGGTGGTAATCCCAACCCGGATCTTAGATGGGAAGTTTCTCGCGAATTTAACTTTGGTCTTGACTTTGGATTTTTCAATAATAGAATTAATGGTAGTTTAGATGTATATCATAAAAGAACAAAAGATCTACTATTTGATTATAGCGTACCTACTCCCCCTAACCTCGTAGGTGTAACAAAAGCAAATGTAGGAGAGATGCAAAATCAAGGGTTTGAATTATTACTTAATGTAAACCCTGTTAATACCAAAGATTTTTCTTGGGATGCTAATATAACTTTATCGCACAATAAGAATAAGCTGGTAAGCCTTTCTAATGATCTTTATCAAATAGAAGGTAATTATATCAATTATGGGACATTAAGTGAACCTGTTTCTCAAATTACACATCGTATTGAGGTAGGACAACCTGTTAGTCAATTCTGGGGCTTAAAGTCTGTAGATGTTGATTTTTATGAAGCAAGAGATGCTTTTGGCGAGGGGAATTACTGGACAATAGAGCTTCCTGACGGAAGTAGAGTGCCATGGGATAACGCATTGGATACAGATGAAAACAGACAATTTTTAGGTAATGGAATACCTGCATATAATATAGGTATTACAAATACTTTTAAGTACAAAAGTTTTGACTTAAGCTTTGTATTTACAGGAGCGTTAGACTTTCAAATACTTAATGCTCAGCGTGTATTCTACGAGTACCCACATATTCCTTATAATGTTTTGAATTCTGCTTTTGATCCTGTTTATGGTAAAGACGTAACGTTAAGTAATCAAATAGGGCAAAAGTTTGTGAGTTACTACATAGAAGATGGAGATTACCTTAAATTAAACAATGTGACTTTAGGGTATAATTTCAATACTACAAACTGGGATATTATTGATGCTTTAAGATTGTATGTATCAGGAAATAATTTAGCAATCATTACAGGTTACTCTGGTATTGATCCTGAAATAAACAGAGGTTCTGTGTTGACTCAGGGAACCGATGATAGAGATAAATACCCAAGCACAAGAACCTTTACGCTAGGGCTCAATGTTAATTTTTAAATCGTTGATTATGAAATTTATAAAAGATATTAAAGTTTGTTTATTGTTTTTTGGTTTGACAGCAGTGAGTTGTACAGATCTTGATGAAACGGTTTATAGTAGTATAACTGCAGAAGGAACTACCCTAACAGCAGATGATCTAGATGCTATTATAGTACCTCCTTATGCTTCTCTTCGATCTATTTACTGGGGATGGGACGGAATGTTTGATGTGTATGAAGAGTCTTCAGATTTAATAGTTACTCCTGCTCGTGTAGGAATAGGCTGGGGGCAACAATATGTTAATATGCATCAACACACTTGGCTTTCAGATTTATCTCATATAGAAGGTTTGTGGAGTAGAACTTATAGTAGTATTAATCAAATTAATAGAGCAATTCTACAGATAGAAGGTCTGGAAAATAATGAAGCAACAGATGTTTATTTAGCAGAGCTGAGAGCAATGCGCGCAATGTGTTATTACATTTTATATGATAATTATAGAAGTGTTCCACTTGTAAAACGTTTTGATTTGCCAGAAGGATTTTTACCGGAGCAAAGCGATAATAAAGAAGTTTATGATTTTATAGTCGCTGAATTGAATGAAGTTATTCCATTGTTAAGTACAGATGGTCTGGGAAGCTACGGTAGGTTTAATCAATACGCGGCAAAAATGACTTTAGCTAAAATGTACCTAAATTCAGAAGTTTATATAGGCGAGTCAAAGTGGGAAGAGGCTATGCGTGAAGTGCAGGATATCATAGATAGTGGAGAGTTTAGTTTAACCTCTGAATTTTCTGATGTTTTTGCATTAGACAATGAGAATTTAGTAGAAACTATTTTTGCAATCCCATACGATAATATTGAGGCTAGTGGTTCTTATTTAGCTTTTAAAGCACTTTATGGGAAAAGTAGAGAAACTTTTGATTTAGCAGGGTCTCCTTGGGGTGGTAGTGCTGGAATTCCTCAATTTATTGATACTTACGATGAAGATGACGCACGTTTAGAAACAACCTGGTTGGGAGGATTACAATATTCTAGCTCTGGAGCACCCATATTGCTTGACGAAAACGACCCTGATAGCCAGTTGAATTATACAAATTATATAAAAAGTGTAAATGAAGCCGGACCAACGGAAGGTTATAGATTTGTACGTTACGAAATAGGCGCAGGTGTAGTAGCAACGTATGGTACAGATGTTCCTTTTTACAGATATACAGATGCTTTAATGATCAAAGCAGAATGTTTATTACGTTTAGGAAGAGCAGATGAAGCAGCAAGCATTGTGTCACAGGTGAGGCAGCGAGCTTTTAAAGATTCAGATCCATCTAAAGCAGTTGTGACCGGAGCAGAATTATTAGAAGGGAGTACTTATGAATACGGAAAATATGAAGATGGTCAAATTACAAATTATGAAGGTGGTGATGACATCGAGTACGGTAGATTTCTGGATGAGCTAGCCTGGGAATTTGTAGGAGAACATCATAGAAAACAAGATTTGATTCGCTTTGGAGTTTACACCACAAAATCTTGGTTTTCACATTCACCTAATGGAGATTTTAGAGAAATTTTTCCAATACCATTAAGTCAGATGCAAACTAATTCTAACTTAGAACAAAATCCTGGATATTAGAAAAAACCAGACTTGATTTAAAAAAAGCTTCATTTCTTAACGAATGAGGCTTTTTTATTTTACGATCTATACCTGGTGTAAAGTCTATAATCAGTTGATGTGGATTAGATTATTTTAATTCATGGGAAGCAAAAATTAATAGTGGCAATACACTCTATGCAGATTAAAAAGAATAATAAAGTTGCAGTGCTTAATTCGTTTATATAAGATAATAATTCTTTACTGATTTTCTCTTTAGATGGCTTAATTAGCAGGAATAAAACGGTTTAGATCATAACTAATCTTCAACGATTTTTACATTATTCAAAACAAGGTTCTCTATAGATTCTGTATTCTCTAATTGACCATTAGGTGTTTCTAGCTTAATATTTTCAAAAGTGAAATCAGATAATTTATATTGATCTGAAGCAACAATATTAAACCCAATCTCGCAGGTCAATTTGATGTTTTTCATCTTTATATTGTGGGCAGATGATTTGATTATACTTTTTTCTCCTTTTAGATTAAAAAATTGAGTCCAAGGTTTAATGAGAATCATGCTTCGCACACTTCCTTTTATGTCTTCAATGGTAATGTACTCATAGGTTTGTGGCGTATCAGGGCGCATTTTAAGCCAGAAAATACGATGGGCAGTGTCAACGGTGCTTCTACGAAAAATAATGTTGTAATTGTGAATAGATTCGCTTCCGCAGGTAAGTGCACTGTGACAAAATCCGTAGGTGTTATCCTCGATGATAATGTTTCGGTTTTCACCGTTATTAGGATCTTCATCAGCGTGTGGGCCTTTACCACCTTTTAAGGCTACAGCATCGTCGTTAACTGCCATATAACAGTTTTTGATCAGCATGTTTTGGCAAGCATCAATATCAACCGCATCAGTACTTGGTGCTTTTACAGGTTCTTTAGGAGATGTGATTGTTAGGTTCAAAAGCTTTATATATTCACTTTTGTAAAAATGAGTTGTCCAGAAGGGAGAGTTTTTCAGTTTGATGTTTTCAATCTGTATGTTTTTGCTGTTAGAAACGTAAACGAGTCTTGGACGCATTTCATCTTTATTGGTACAATCAGGATTCCATTCGCGTCGTAACCAGAAAGCTTTCCAGTAGCGCAAACCATTTCCGTCAAGGGTGCCTTTTCCCGAAATGGTAAATCCGTCAAGTTTATCGGCATTTACAAGCGCCGGGAAGTACTTTACACTTTCTCCTTCAATACGGGTCATTATTACAGGAAAATTACTGATATCATCACTTCCTTTTAAGACTCCATTATCTTCAAGATATAAATGTGTGTTTTGCTTGAAGAACAGAGACCCGCTTAAAAAAATACCTTTAGGTATGATTATTACACCACCGCCATTATTAGCAGCAGAATCAATAACTGTCTGAATTTTTTCAGTTTGAATCAGCGTGCTGTCATTTATGACGCCATAATCAGTAATTACATATTTTTTACCTAAATCATCAAGATGTACTCCTTCTGTATTATGAAACCACTCTGGTATCACCGTACCATCAGGAAAGCGGTCCTGCCCGTAAGCTACAGTGTTAATAATCAAGACCAAAAATAGAAAGCTTTTTATAAACGTATGCATAGAATCTTTTAATTCATTTTTATAAAAGTATCTATATACATCGATATCGTTATCCTGTTCTATCCTGAACTTTTAGAATAATCATTCTGATTGTGAGAAATGGAGGTCTATTTTTTTAAAGAAGATTCGCGAGTAACCAAGGTTCCATCTAAAACTACTTTTGATGGCACGCCCTGTTCTTTATTTTTTAATTTGCTGAGCATGATCTTCATCAGCTGATTTGCCATTTCATCAACCGGTTGGGCAAAGGCACTTACAGTAGGGGAATACATTTCAAAAAAGTTACTGTCATCAAAACTAATAATGCCCAACTTATTTATGAGTTTTGCATCTATTTGATGAATGCATTTAAGACCGCTCTGTGACAAATAATTAGTTGCAAAAAAGATGGCATCAATATCTTTATTTTTTTCTATGAATTTTTTAATTTTTTCTCTCGAAGAAGGAATGTTACTGGTGTCGTATGGAATTTTTAAAATATTAGGAGAAAAACCTGATTCTTCTAAAGCCGCTATATAGCCAGCCTCACGATCGTGCATTTGTATCTGATCTAGATCTATGGTTATAAAAGCAATATTTTTATAACCAGAATCTATGAGGTGTTGTGTAGATTGTTTAGCGCCTTCAAAGTTATTGATAATAACGTAGTCTGCTTCTAAATCTGGAATCTTACGGTCAAAAAGAACTACCGGAACTTCGTTTTCTAATAAATATGAAATTTCTTTCTCAATTCCCGGTGGAGGTACGATTATAAAACCGTCTACCTGACGTTCGTGAAACAGGTGAATTAGATCTTGTGTACGCTTTACATCATTCTCTGTGCTGCAAAAAAGAACTCGGTAATCATTTTTGTAGGATATATCTTCAATAATTCTACCTACTTTAGAAAAGTGGCTGTTGCTTATGTCTTCAACCATAAAAACTAAAACTCTGGTACTCCCGGTACGTAAACTACGGGCTACAAGATTAGGTTTGTAGTTTATTTCTTTTAGATGCGCTTCAACCTTAGCGATGAGCTCTTTAGAGATTTTCTTTTCTTCTCCTTTGCCGTTTAAAACAAAGGAAACCGTTGTTGTTGAGATGTTTAGTGCGTCTGCAATATCCTTAAGAGAAGGTCTTTTTTTTTTCATAAACAGAAACTGTTGAGTGCATTTTATTTCGATTTTAAAATTACCAAAAAAATATACAGTTCAAACGTTTGATTTTTTAAACGTATAAAATACAATAAATCGTTTCAGTCGTAGCAAGGGCTTGACTTAGAGGGTTAAATTTAAATAGTAATTTAAAACTTGTAAAAACGAAAATTTTAGTTCACAATTTTAATTCAAACACTTGTCTTTTTCTAATACAATACTTCCATCATAGTTCAATGTGGTAATGTCTTCAAATGTTGCGACACCTCCAACATTTTTTATGGCACCAAAGCCTTCTATGAGCACTCCGTTTTTAATTTTAAAAGCAACTTCTCTTATACTTTGTTTTCCTTCAGATAAAAAAGTATAGGAGCCCAAAATAATATTATCTTCTAATGTTCCTTTAAAGCTTCCAGAGTTGCGATCTTTTTCAGCCCAATTGTAAATAAGAGTTCCTTGAACCACGGGATCAACCCGTGTAATTCTAAAACTTATATTCGTTCCGTTTCCATTATAGCCATAACAGGCAACTTCAATGGGAAATGATTTATCCTCAGTTTTTTTCTCTTGTTTACAGTTTATAATGCTTGCTGTGATCGAAATAAGGATGAAAAGTTTTTTCATAAGGAATATTGAATAAAACCTAAGTTTTTCAGTTTAAATAATTTACAGTTCTATCAAAAATATTGAATGTATAATGCCTGTAAATTAAAGTAAGGAAATTACAAATTTTAGGACTATATCGCTATGAAAGCTATAAATAAGAATGATTTATCAGGTACTAAATATTCAGTTTTAGACTTAGTGCCTATAGTAGAGGGAGTTGATGCGAAGCAAGCCATTAAACGTAGTGTAGACCTGGCTCAAAATACAGAAAAATTGGGTTATCACAGGTTTTGGATCTCAGAGCATCACAATATGGAAAGTTTGGCAAGTTCAGCTCCTGTCATTTTGATAGGTCATATTGCTCAGCAAACAACTAGGATGCGTATTGGGTCTGGCGGTGTGATGTTGCCAAATCACGCTCCGCTTGTAGTGGCAGAACAGTTTGGGACATTGGCAACGATGTATCCTGATCGTATTGATCTGGGACTAGGACGTGCTCCAGGAACAGATCAGCGTACTGCAATGGCTCTACGAAGATATCAGCAGGAAACGGTACAGGATTTCCCTAATAATATAGACGAACTTCAAACGTATTTATCAGAAGAAAATAGTACAGCACCCGTGCGAGCAACTCCGGGAGAAGGATTAAATATTCCTTTGTATTTATTAGGATCGAGTACGTTTAGTGCGCAGCTTGCCGGTAGAAAAGGGTTGCCTTACGCTTTTGCAAGTCATTTTGCACCAACACATCTACACAATGCTCTTAAGTTATACCATCAGCATTTTGAAGCTTCAGAACAGTTAGAAAGGCCTTATACTATGGCTTGTGTTAATGTTATTGCGGCAGCGACTGATGAGGAAGCAGAACGTTTAGCAACAAGTGCAAAGCGCTTTATGCTTGGAGTTATAAGAAATACTAGAAAGCCACTTTCTCCACCGGTAGATTCTATGGATGGAGAATGGTCAGAATTAGAGCGTATGCAGATCGAGCAAATGATGCATTACAGTTTTATTGGTTCTCAGGAAACGGTAGCGAAGGGTCTGGCTCAATTTAAAGCTGAAACTCAAATTGACGAATTGATTATCATTTCACACATTTATGATCATCAGGCTCGTCTAAAATCTTACGAATTAGTGAGTGAGATTTTTACTCGGTAATCGAGATTTAAATATGTAGAACCTTCTTCAAGCTTAAACTTCATAGAGTTCAAGCGGAAGGTCATCTGGATCTGTAAAAAAGGTAAAACGCTTGCCGGTAAGTTCATCAATGCGTATGGGTTCGGTTTTTACTCCTTTCTGATTCAATTCAGTTATTGCAGCTTCGATATCATTTGTGGCAAAAGCTAGATGTCTTAAGCCGCAAGCTTCTGGTTTTGAGGTTCGCTTTGGTGGTTCTGGGAAGGAGAATAATTCAATAATATATTCACCATTTAAAGCTAAATCGAGTTTGTATGAGTTTCTTGCTTCGCGGAAGGTTTCCGTAATAATTGTGAGCCCTAAAACTTTAGTATAAAACTGTTTAGATTCTTTATAATTAGAACAGATTATTGCAATATGATGAATGTGTTTTAGCATTTTGAATTGATGTTATCCGAAAGAACGATAAGAAAGTTCACCATAGACAATCAATAAAATCGGTGATCATATGAAAGATAAGTCCCACTGCTACCACTCGAAGTTTTGGAACAAAAAGTAAAGCGCAGTATATGCCAATAGCCCAATATGTATGCAGCGGATGAAAATTTATACTGCATCGCTCGGGGTCAAATATAGGTGTGGCCAGTAAATGGTCTAGATCAACGAGCATCGTTAAAAGCATAATGAGCCACGCTTTTAGCCAGTTATTTCTAAAAAATACCCAGGCAATTAACCCGGGTACTGCTAAGTGTAAACTATAATGTACGAGTGTTTGTAACAAACTCGGTTTTATTTAAACATATCAAGGCCAGGAATGTCTGGCATACCTTCTTTTGCAAGAGCTGCAAGCTCTTGATCATAGCTGGCTTTTGCTCGTGATAAAGCCTTATTAAGCGTTAAAATAAGATAATCTTCTAACTGTTCCTTGTCTTCCAGGAGTTCGTCTTTAATGTCAATTTTTTTAATTGCACCAGCAACACTTACTGTAATGTTTAGTAAGTCATCGCTGCTTTTTTCGTCTATATAAACCGTTTCTAAACGGTTTTTTGTGTCTTCGGCTTTTTGTTGGGCTTCCTTAATTTTTCCCATCATGCCCATCATATCTCCAAACATAATTTGTATTTAAATTGTTAGTGTTCAAAAGTACAAAAACTCAGATTTAAAAGTCTAAACGGGTTTTAACTAAAAAATAAACTTTTCACATAAAAATGAAGATGAGTGAAGCTAATACAAATGGAAATTCAGTTTAATTTATTTTAAAAAATGTCTGAGATTACCCGTATTTTTGCGCCCTTATGAAAAATGATACACAATCTTTAGATACGCAGCTTTTGCCTCCAGATGCAAAACAAGTTCCACATGAGTTAGAAAAGCACGGAGATATACGCATAGACGAATATTACTGGATGAATGAGCGTGATCATCCAGAGGTGATTGCTTATCTGGAAGCTGAGAATACATATTATGAGCACATGACTGCTCATACAAAGCCTTTGCAGCAAAAGCTTTTTGAGGAGATGAAAGCTCGTATAAAAGAAGATGATGAGAGTGTGCCTTATAAATATAACGGTTACTGGTATTATACCCGTTTTGAAATAGGAAAAAACTATCCATTATATTGTAGAAAAGAAGAAGCGATGACCGCGCCAGAAGAGGTTATGTTTGATAACAATGAGATGGCAGAAGGACATTCTTATTTTAAGCAGGCAGGTTATTCTATTTCAGAAAATAATGAGATCGCTGTTTATGGAATAGATACGGTAAGCCGCAGACAATATGATTTACAATTTAAAAATTTAAAGACAGGTGAGATTTATCTGGAAGTAATTAAGAATACAACCGGAAGAGCAACTTGGGGAGGCGATAATAAAACGGTTTTTTATACCCGAAAAGATCCGCAAACACTTAGAAGTAGTCAGATTTTTAAACACGTTTTAGGTACCGAAGCATCAGAAGATGTTATGGTGTATGAAGAGTTGGATGAAACATTTGATGTAGGTATTTTCAAATCAAAATCCCTTAAATATATTTTCATTGGAGCTTCGAGCACATTGACCAGTGAATACAGATACACCGAAGCGAACGGACCTGATTTTGAATTTAAAATTATTCAGGAGCGCACACGAGGCTTAGAATATGGAGTGTCGCATTTTGGTGATTATTTCTATTTGGTAACCAATAAAGATAAGGCGACTAATTTTAAATTGGTCAAAACTCCGGTTGTAACACCGTCAATGGAAAATTGGGTTGAGGTAATTCCACACCGTGAAGATACTTTACTTGAGGATATAGAGATCTTTGAAGAATATCTTGTGGTAGAAGAGCGTAACGATGGTTTAAATAAAATAAATATCAAACGCTGGGATGAGACTGCGGACTATTATTTACCTTTTAATAGCGAGACCTATACAGTATTTGCAAGTATTAACCCCGATTTTGATACCGAATTACTTCGGTATTCTTACAATGCCTTAGATACGCCGCCTTCTGTAGTTTCTTTTAATATGAGAACTAAGGGAAAAGAGATTTTGAAAGAGGTTGAGGTTTTAGGCGGAAATTTTGATAAAGATAATTACGAGTCAAAACGTATTTGGGCAACGGCAAAGGATGGTGTTAAAATTCCCATTTCTATTGTTTACAAAAAGGGAATCACTTTAGATGGAAGTAACCCCTTACTACAATATGCATACGGGAGTTATGGGATTACTACAGATCCTGCTTTTTCGACCTCCAGATTGAGTCTGCTTGATAACGGGTTTATCTTTGCTATTGCTCACGTACGTGGTGGTGAATATTTGGGTCGAAACTGGTACGAAGAAGGGAAGCTTCTTAAAAAGATGAATACGTTTACAGATTTCATAGCCTGCTCTACTTATTTAATAGAACAAGGCTATACCAACTCAAATAATCTATATGCCTATGGAGGATCAGCTGGCGGTTTACTAATGGGGGGTATTTTAAATATGGCTCCAGAGCTTTACAATGGCGTGATTGCGGCTGTTCCGTTTGTAGATGTAGTTACCACAATGTTAGACGATAGTATCCCGCTAACTACTTCAGAATACGATGAATGGGGTAATCCTAATGATAAAAAGTATTATGATTATATGAAGTCATATTCTCCTTATGATCAGGTAACCGTGCAAAATTATCCTAACATATTAATTACAACAGGTTATCACGACAGTCAAGTACAGTATTGGGAGCCTGCAAAGTGGGTTGCGCGTTTACGCGATAAGAATATTGCAGACACTAAAATTTACTTTGAGACTAATATGGATGCCGGTCACGGCGGGGCTTCAGGCCGTTTTGAAGCCTTAAAAGAAACCGCAAAAGATTATGCCTTTCTAATTGATTTAGCAGGAAAATCAAAGTAATTCCAAAAATTTCCTGTAAATTTGCAAGGTTTTAAATAACGGTTTTAGGAATTACTAAAAGAGTACTCGAAACGATAATTCTTCTATGAAAGAACACCTTAACGTTTATAATGACGTCCTTCAGCTGGTAGGTAACACCCCCTTAGTACGACTCAATAGAATTACAAAAGATCTTCCAGGGTCTTATTTCGCTAAGGTTGAAGCGTTTAATCCGGGTAATTCTTCAAAAGATCGTATAGCACTTTATATTATTGAAGATGCAGAACGAAAAGGAATCTTAAAGCCTGGTGATACTATTGTAGAAACAACCTCTGGGAATACAGGTTTTAGTATTGCGATGGTGAGTATTGTAAAAGGGTACAAATGTATTCTTGCCGTTAGTTCAAAATCTTCAAAAGATAAGATAGATGCACTGAGAGCGATGGGGGCAAAAGTTTATGTTTGTCCGGCCAATGTAAGTGCAGACGATCCTAGATCATATTATCAAGTTGCAAAACGCATTCATAACGAAAACAAAGGTTCTGTTTATATCAACCAGTATTTTAATCAGTTGAATGCTGATGCACATTATGCGACATCAGGTCCTGAAATTTGGGAACAAACCGAAGGTAAGCTGACGCATTTTGTAGCGTGTAGTGGTACCGGGGGAACAATTTCCGGAACAGCAAAATATCTAAAAGAAAAGAATCCTAATATCCGTATTTTAGGAATTGATGCTTACGGAAGCGTTCTTAAAAAATATCACGAGACTCAAGAATTTGATAAAAATGAAATTTATCCATATCGTATAGAAGGTTTGGGTAAAAACTTAATACCTACCGCAACAAACTTTGATGTGATAGATTATTTTGAAAAAGTTTCTGATGAAGAAAGTGCACACACCGCACGCAGAATCGCAAAGACTGAAGGTTTATTTGTGGGTTATACAAGTGGAGCTGCAGTACAAGGAACTATTCAAATGGCAGCTGCAGGAGAATTTGATGAAAATTCTAAAGTTATAATTATGTTTCCTGATCATGGTAGAAGCTATATGAGTAAAATATATAGTGATGACTGGATGAACGAACAAGGCTTCTTTGATGCAGAAAATGAAGTGGGCGTAGATAAAATTGAATTTATTAAGTAAATCCTGAATATTATTTTTCAGGAAATTAGTTATAAATGATTAACCCTAAATTGATAAGAAAATAGCAAAGAATAACAAAAAGACAGTTTCTTTTTGTTTGAATATTGATGTATGAGAGACTTATTTGACAAAATTTATAAGGACAAAGGTCCTTTAGGGAAATGGGCAGCACAGGCAGAGGGATATTTTGTATTCCCTAAATTAGAAGGGCCTATTTCAAACAGAATGAAATTTCGAGGTAAAGATGTTATTACCTGGAGTATTAATGATTATTTAGGGCTTGCTAACAATGAAGAAGTACGTAAAGTAGATGCTGAGGCAGCTGCTGAATATGGTTCTGCATACCCAATGGGGGCTCGTATGATGAGTGGTCACACTTCTCTACACGAACAACTGCAAACTGAGCTGGCTGCTTTCGTAAAAAAAGAAGCTGCATATCTGTTGAACTTTGGTTATCAAGGAATGGTTTCTACTGTTGATGCCCTAGTTGCCAAAGACGATATCATTGTTTATGATGTAGATGCTCATGCGTGTATTATAGACGGTGTGCGTTTACATATGGGTAAGCGTTTTACCTATAAGCATAACGATATTGAAAGTATCGAAAAGAACCTACAACGTGCAACTAAATTAGCAGAGCAAACAGGAGGAGGAATTCTTTTAATTTCCGAAGGTGTTTTTGGAATGCGTGGGGAACAAGGACGATTAAAAGAAATTGTTGCGCTTAAAGAAAAATATAATTTTAGATTATTTGTAGATGATGCACATGGTTTTGGTACATTAGGAGCTACAGGTGCAGGAGCAGGTGAAGAGCAAGGTGTTCAGGATCAAATTGATGTTTACTTTGCTACATTTGCTAAGTCTATGGCGAGTACTGGGGCATTTATAGCTGCAGATCAAGAGATCATAGATTATTTAAAATATAACTTACGCTCGCAAATGTTTGCGAAATCTTTGCAAATGCAGTTAGTAGTAGGAGCGCTTAAGCGTTTAGACATGTTGCGTACTATGCCAGAACTTCGAGAGAAGCTTTGGAAGAATGTAAATGCATTACAAAACGGACTTAAGAAGCGTGGTTTTGATATAGGAACTACGCAGAGTTGTGTTACTCCTGTTTATCTTAAAGGTAGCATTCCTGAAGCTATGGCATTGGTAAAAGATTTACGAGAGAACCACGGTATTTTCTGTTCAATTGTAGTTTACCCTGTAATTCCTAAAGGATTGATTTTGCTACGTTTGATACCAACAGCATCTCACACTTTACAAGATGTAGAAGAAACACTTGATGCATTCTCTTCAATTAGAGAGCGTCTAGAAAATGGTACTTATAAAAGATTATCAGCAGGAGTGCAAGCTTCTGAAGCTTAATCCAACAGTAATATATTTTAGTTACGGCCTGATTATTTAATAATCAGGCTTTTTTATGCTTTATATGTAGGTGTATCAATTTTTTTGATTTTCGTGCTAAGAATTTTACAAGAGAACATTCTTTAAATACTAATTGCGATATTTTCAGCATTTGATTTAAATTATTAGTTGTATTCTATATAAACCTTTTATTTGGCTTGTTTAATAAGGTATTTCTAAGTGTTCTTCTAAAATATATGTAATGTTGATTAAGGTGTTTTAAAGCATTTTATGCTAAAAATGATGCTATTGACCTGTTCACAAACGTTACATGTCGAAATTGTTTTTTTTAACACAGATTTATAGACACCTTTAGGTGTATTAAGTTTTTCATAACAATTAATTAACTCAAAATTTAACAACATGAATGTGAAGGTAAAGTATATACTTGGGTTTGTTACACTGCTCTTTATGCAAGGGTTAGTGGCACAGACCATTACCGGTACGGTAACAGATAATACCGGTGTTCCGCTCCCTGGAGCAAATGTCATCGAGAAGGGTACTACTAACGGTGCTTCTACAGATTTTGACGGTAATTATACATTAGAGTTAACCACTTCTAATCCTGTAATTACATTCTCATCTTTAGGTTTTTTAACTAAAGACGTTACAGTAGGTGGTCAAACAATGATCAATATGAAAATGGAAGAGGATGCTCAGCAACTAGGTGAAGTTGTGGTAACAGCCTTAGGTATTACTAAAGATCAACGTAAACTGGGCTATTCTGTGACCGAAGTAGATGGTGATGGTCTAACTCAGGCTCGAGAAACTAACGTTGCAAACGGTTTAGTGGGTAAGGTTTCAGGTTTATCAATAAAACAAACCAACAGTGGTCCTGGTGGTACAGCTAAAATCTTATTAAGAGGTTTGTCAAGTGCTAATACGGGTTCTACTTCTCCATTGTTCGTTATTGATGGAGTGCCAATGGATAATACACAGCGTGGTTCTGCAGGAGAATGGGGTGGTTCTGATGGCGGTGACGGTATAGGAAACCTCAACCCAGATGATATTGAATCTATGACGGTGCTTAAAGGTCAATCAGCTTCAGCGCTTTATGGATCACGAGCTTCTAACGGGGTTATAATGGTTACCACTAAGAAAGGAAGTAAAGGAGATTATAGCATTACTCTAAATTCAAATTTTCAGGTTGAAAAAGCAATAGATTTAACAGATTTTCAATCTGTTTATGGTCAAGGTATCAATGGTCTTAAGCCTGGAAGTGCAGCTATTGCGCAAGCAACTAATCGCAGATCCTGGGGAGCGCGTTTAGATGGTAGTGATGTTATAGGTTATGATGGTAATACGTATTCGTATAGCAAAGCCGGTAACAGTTATATCGACTTTTATGATACAGGTAATACCTTTACCAATACACTTTCAGTTTCTAAAGGGGTAGGTGATGGTTCTTTTAGACTTTCATTATCCAATTTAAATTCAGAGTCAATAGTTCCAAATAGTGGTCTTGACCGTATAACAGTAAACCTTACAGCTGATCAAAATATCACAGATAAGTTAAACGTTTCAGCAACAGTAAATTATACTGATGAGCGTTATGATAACCAGCCTTTTTTAAGTGACGGTCCTAAAAACCCAACAAATTTTTACTTATTAGCACCTAACGTAGATCATACGATATTTGCACCAGGATTTGATGAGAATGGTCAAGAGATCATTTTTAGCGATGATGCATATGCAACAAATCCTTATTTCATCACAAATCAAGGCATTAACGACCCTAACCGTAAGCGTTTTATTTCAATATTATCTTCTAAATATAGTTTTACCGATGACACTTATGCTTTATTACGTTTAGGTAATGATACCTCTAATGATACATTTTTTAGTGTTGATCCTTATGGGTTAGCTTATTTATCAGAAGCAAATTCAAACGGAAATTTGAGCGGAAAAGGACAGTCTACCCGATCAGAACTAAATATTGATGGTATTTTTGGAACTAACTTTAGTATTACAGAAGACTTTGAAGTTGATGCTCTAGCCGGTGCTACTTTGAGAAGAAACAAGTATCAGACTGTAGGAGTAAGTGGTGGTCCGTTTATCTTCCCATATTTATATTCTCCTTTAAATGTGGTAAATATTGGTAGGTCATACGACTATGAAGAAAAAGAGGTTCAGTCAGGATATTATTCTTTTGATTTTAGTTATAAAAATTTCTTAACTGTTACTACTACTGGTCGGTATGATGTTTATTCAACTCTACCTGAGAATAATAACAGTATCTTTACTCCTTCGGTTACAACATCTTTTATTTTTGATGATTTTCTCAATATAGATGCTTTAAGCTTTGGTAAGTTAAGAGCGTCATATGCAGTTACCAGTGGAGAACCTGGGGCAGCATATGGAACAAGTTTTTACTACACTGCTGGTAATTCTATAAATGGAGTTGCTACGGGTTCTAGCCCTAGCGATCTACCTAATCTAGCACTAAAGCCTTTTACCCTTGATGAATTTGAAGTTGGACTTAACTTGAAAATGTTTAATAATAAGCTAGGTTTGGATTTAGCGTATTTTGTTAAAACTTCGCATGATGAGATATATAACGCAAATTATAGCGCGGCATCTGGTTTTAATAAAGGTGTTGTAGCAACTGGTTCACTTCAAAACAAAGGCTTAGAGGTTTTATTAACCGGTTCTCCTGTAACTACAGAGAATTTCTCTTGGAATTCTTCTTTTAACTTTACCTATTTGAAAAATGAAGTACTTCAAACAGATACAGATAATAATCCATTAACTCTAGGTACAAACCGAGCAGTTGTAGGAGCGGCAACAACAGCTATGGTTGTAGGAGAAGCTGGTCCTCAGATTAGAGCTTATGATTATGCTTATAATGATGACGGAAGTATTCAATACGATTCTGAAGGTTTACCGGTACGCGGTGAGTTAAAGTCATTTGGTCAGGTGCTACCTAAATTTTATGGTGGTTTTAATAACGATTTTTCTTACAAAAACTTCAATCTGGCTTTCTTAGTTGATTTTAACTATGGTAATAAAGTACTATCAGCAACAGAATACTATGCTCGTTTTAACGGTTTAAGTAAAGCTACTTTAGTTGGTCGTGAGAACGGTCTAACCAATGATGGAGTAACTGTAGATGCTCAGACATATTATCAAAATGAAATTCAGCGAATTAATAGTAAGAGTGTAGTTGATGGTGATTTTATCAAGTTGCGTCAAGTTACTTTAGGGTATTCTTTCCCTTCTGAAATGTTTGACAATGTAAAATTCTTTGAAGGAATTAGAGTTTCTCTTGTAGCTCGTAACCTTGCGATCTTATGGCGTAAAGCAGAAAACATAGATCCTGAAAGTAGTTTTGGTTCAACAGTAAACTTCTTAGGTATTGAAGGAGGTAGTTTACCATCATCACGATCTCTTGGTCTTAACGTAAATTTCAAAATAAAGTAAAATGAAAAAATATATAAAACTTATAACAGCTGTTGTAGTTCTGGGATTAGCATCTTGTGATAGCGACTTCACGGAAATTAATACAGATCCCGATAAAGCTTCAGGTGAAATTTTTGATCCTAATCTTATATTACCAGACGCACTATATAAATATGCAAACAGTACAACGGGATATAGAGGTCCTATTCTGTTTCAATCTATGTGGGTGCAGTTAATGGCTTCTACATCAACTATTGCAAACTATTATACCAATGCAGATAAGTATGTGCCTTCTGGTAGTACACCGGGATACGCTGCAAGCATATGGTCTGATAACTATCGTGTTGCTTCAGAGATGTATCAGATGAAAAAGCTCGCAATAGATAAAGGATATCCTAACCTTGCAAATATTGCAGATATTGTTAAAATTCAGTCTATTGCTTTTATGTCTGATGTGTATGGTGATGTGCCTTACAACGAAGCATTGCAATTAGAAGATGGTATATCAAGACCTTCTTATGATAAGCAAGAAGAATTATATCCTCAATTATTAGAAGAGTTGAATACCGCAATTAGCGCACTAGATACTTCTGCAGATAGTCCTACTAATGATATTTTTTATGATGGGGATATTAGCAAATGGAAAAAATTTGGATATTCTTTGATGCTTAAAATGGCTATGCGTTTAGTAAATGTAGACGAATCTCTTGCACAATCTTATGTTGAAACTGCCTCCGCAGGTGGTGTGTTTGCTTCTACCGCTGATGAAGCGATTCTTTTAACCGATAACTCAACAGGTTTCCACAACAGTAATAGTGCCGCTTTGGCAACAGCTTCAGATTACTATGAAGTACGCTGGTCTGATGTAATGATCGATTACTTAAACTCAACAGATGATCCTCGTTTGAGTGTAATTGCTGAAGTTCCTGAAGCTGGTTTAGCTGCTAATCAAGATGCAAGTTTAAGTGGAGATTCAGACCCTACAATTCAATTAGGAATGCCTAACGGTTATGACCTTAACGGAGGAGCTACAGATATTTCTAATGCACCAGACTATCCAGGCCCTACTGACGCAAACGGTGAAGATGATTCTGATGCACCAATTGGAGCATATTCTCGACCAACTTCTATGTATCGTAATCTTGAGGCTCCTGTATTTGTATTGACATATGCAGAAACTCAGTTATTACTTGCTGAAGCTGCTGTAAGAGGTTATAATGTAGGTGGCACAGCTGCTGAGTATTATGCTAACGGATTAAGTGGAGCAATGACTGCGATCAATAAATATGGAGGTTCGCAGATCGCTACTGCAGATATTACGGCATATGTGGCTGCTAATCCTTTAGATGTTTCTTCTACAGAAGCTTCATTAAAAATGATCAACATTCAATACTGGGCGACTACCGGTTTACTTGGTAACTTTACGGAAGCTTGGTCAAACTGGAGAAGATCTGCATATCCAGAATTAACTCCTGTAAATTATACTGGAAACTTTTCTAACGGTACGATACCTGTGCGACAAATTTATCCTGCAGATGAGTCTACCTACAATCCTGAAAACTATTCTGCTGCTGCTTCAGCAATGGGAGGAGATGTATGGACATCTAATGTATGGTGGGATAACAACTAATATCAGTTGTCTTCTAAGATTTATAGTATAAAAATTAAAGGAGGGCAATAGCCCTCCTTTTTTTATAAATTAGTTTCTTAATTAATAGATTAATTATGATAAAGAGATTCTCTTTAATTGCACTGTGGATTTTTTCTGTTTCTTCGCTTATTTCTATTACAGCAAATGCACAAGCAACAAAACTTTTTGATTTATTACCTGCATCTGAGACCGAAGTCGATTTCGTGAATACTTTAGAAGATTCTCAGACTGAAAATATCCTGATTTACGCTAATTTTTACGGTGGAGCAGGAGTAGGAGTAATTGATATAAATAATGACGGACTACAAGATTTATTCTTTGCAGGGAACTTAGTTGCTAACGAACTTTATTTGAATCAAGGTGATTTAAAGTTTAAAAAAATTACAAAGGAAGCCGGAATTGAGTTTGACGGTGGTTGGTCTACAGGTGTTACTATTGCAGATGTTAATAACGATGGTTTTCAAGATATTTATGTGAGCAGAGAGCTTTATGATGACAAGCCAGAATTGCGTAAGAATTTATTATACATAAATAATCAGGATAATACGTTTACAGAACGTGGAGCGGAATATGGTGTAGCTGATGATGAACGCACGCGTCACGCAACTTTTTTTGATTATGATAAAGATGGTTTTCTTGATCTTTTGTTACTCACGCAACCACCAAACCCTGGTAGTTATTCAATTTTCTCTGGGACAGAGTTGAGAAAAGAAGAATATCATTTAAAACTCTTTAAAAACAATAGTGGAACTTCATTTACCGAAACTTCAGAACAAGCCGGAGTTTCAATCACAGGATTTCCTAATGCAGTTTCAGCAAGTGATTTTGACAACGATGGTTGGACAGATTTATATGTCGCGAATGATTTTGCGGCTCCAGATTTTCTTTTCATTAATAATCAAGACGGAACATTTTCATATAAAACTGAAGAAGCTTTACAACACATCCCATATTACAGTATGGGCGTGGATGCTGCAGATTTGAACAATGACAACCTTCTTGATGTATTTGTGGTAGATATGGTTGCTAAAGACAATTATCGTCTAAAATCTAATATGAGCGGAATGAACCCAAAATCGTTTTGGAAAGTTGTGAGTGACGGCGGTTATTATCAATATATGTATAACACATTACAACTTAACAACGGTAACGGAAGCTTTAGCGATATAGGTCAGTATACCGGTATGGCAGCTACTGATTGGAGCTGGGCAAATCTAATTGCAGATTTTGATAACGATGGATTAAAAGACACTTATGTTACCAATGGTCTTTTGCGAGACATAAGAAATACAGATGCAGATAAAGAGGTTGCAGCTTACATTAACAAGCTTACTCATGATTGGGTTCTCAAGCATCCTGATGGTGGCGGAATCAAAACTATTTTTGATATTCTAGATGTAGATAAGGTGGTTGAATTAATTCCGTCTCAACCTTTAAAAAACTTCGCTTTTAAAAATACTGGTAATCTTGATTTTATTGAGGTTCAACAAGAATGGGGACTGGATCAGGCATCTTTTTCTAATGGTGCATCTTATGTTGATTTAGATAACGACGGCGATCTTGACATCGTGGTTAATAACATAAATGCAGAAGCATTCATTTATCGCAACAATTCAGATCATCAAGCATCTAGCAATTATTTGAGAATTAAACCGCTTGGTAAAAATAATTTAGCTGTTTTGGGGGCGCGTGTTTCGGTCTATGTTAACGGTGATACCCAAATGCAAGAGTTGACAAACGTTCGGGGTATCTATTCTACCAGTGAACAGGTAGCACATTTTGGTCTTGGTGCTTCAACTAGCGTTGATAGTGTTATAGTTTCTTGGCCTAACGGGAAGCAAGTGCGTTTAAAAAATGTTGAGGCAAATCAACAGCTGAGTGTTTCTGACGAAAACGCGCAGGACGGAAATTCTATTTACAGTTTCGGGTCAACAAATGATTATTTTGAGGATATAACTTCAGAATTTCCTATAAAATTAAAAACACCTGAAAATGATTATGATGATTTTGAAGAGCAGGTATTGCTTCCACATAAATTGTCACAATTTGGTCCTGCGATGGCAAAAGGTGATATTAATAATGATGGGTTAGAAGATATTTATATAGGCGGTGCTGCCGGTTTTTCCGGTTCTATTTATATTCAGCAAACAAATGGAAGCTTTAAAAAATTAATGGCAGGAGTTTTTAAAAATGATGCTTCTCAAGAGGATCTCGATGCAGTATTTGCTGATGTAAATAGGGATGGTTTTCAAGATTTAGTTGTTGTAAGTGGAGGAAATGAAGAAGCTAAGGGTTCAGACTTTTATATGGATCGCTATTATGAGAATGATACCAAAGGATCTTTCATCAAAAAAGAGATTGAAAACGCACTAACTGAAAGTGGTTCTAAAGTTATCGCAGCTGATTATGAAGGAGATGGAGACATTGATTTTTTTATTGGTGGAAGAATAACACCACACGAATATCCGCTACCGGCAACCAGCCAGTTACTGGTTAATGAAAATGGAAAACTCACTAACCTTACTGAAGAATTAGCTCCACAATTTAAAAATTTAGGCTTGGTTACCGATGCAGTCTGGTCTGACGTTGATGCAGATGGAGACCTGGATTTACTGGTCGTAGGTGAGTGGATGACAATTACCTATTTTGAGAATGAAGATGGTCGTCTTACCAAGAAAGAAATAGTTGCTTTGGCAGAAACTTCGGGTTGGTGGTTTAGTATAGAAAAGGGAGATTTTGATAATGATGGCGACGAGGATTTTATTATTGGTAACTTGGGTGCTAATTATAAGTATCAGACCACATTAGAAAAACCTTTTGATATTTATTACGATGATTTTGATAATAACGGAAAAGGCGATATTGTCTTAGGTTATTACAATGGCGATGGTCATTTCCCCTTACGTGGATTTTCATGTTCTTCAGAGCAAATTCCAAGTTTAAAAAAAGAGATTAAGCAATATAATATTTTTGCCTCTTTAGAAATCGATGAGGTCTATGGGAAAAAAGATCTTGAAAGATCTTTGCACTATACAGCAGATACTTTTAATACTATCTATTTAGAAAATACGGGAGATAATTTTAAGGTTCATAAACTTCCCACAGAAGTGCAGCTTGCGCCTATAAATGATATAATCGTTCAAGATTTTAATAAAGACGGAAATCTGGATGCCTTGCTTGCTGGTAACTTATTTGTTTCAGAGATCGAAACACCACGTGCAGATAGCGGTACCGGTGTTTTACTTTTAGGAGATGGAACAGGAGCTTTTAAGGTGCAAACGTCTAAAGATTCTGGTTTCTTTGCAAATGGCGATGTAAAGCGTATTGTACCACTTCAAGTTCAGGGAAAAGAAATTATACTAGTAGGTAATAATAATGCTAAGGTTCAGGCTTTTGAACTGAAGAAATAATAAGTTTTTTTCTCCTATAAAGCAAAAGCCCTGAATATTGAGTTCAGGGCTTTTGCTTTTTTAAGGTCTTTTAGAAAATTATCCTTCGCCTAAAAGTTCTCGCATTTTAGAAACAAGAGCTTCTCCACGTAAATTTTTATCTATAATAGTACCGTTTGCATCAATGAGATATGTTGCTGGGATTGCAGTTATCCCATATTTGCGAGCTACAGGATCTTGCCATTCCATAAGGTTTGAAACATGATACCAGTCCATTTTATCATTTTCTATGGCAGTAAGCCATTTATTTTTGTCATTTGCACGATCTAAAGAAACGCTAATGATATTTAAACCTTTGTCGTGATAGGTTTTGTAAACAGCAACCACGTTTGGATTTTCTTGACGACAAGGCTTGCACCAGCTTGCCCAGAAATCTATAATTGTATACTTAGAACCCATTGCATCAGCTAAAGCCAATTCTGATCCATCTGGTGTAGGAGCGGTAAAAGAAGGAGCTTTATTACCTATTTCTGCTTGGGAAGCCGCAGCTTCTTGAGACTTTAGCTTAGCGATCATTTCATTAAGTTTAACACCTTTATCAATTTCTTTTAGATTATCATCAAGACTTTCAAATAATTCTTCAGCTTTATCCGCTTCAATAGCCTGTGTACCTACTAAATCAGATAAAATGATAACACTAACAAATTCACTGGGATGCTCTTCAATCAATTGAATTCTTCTGCGTGTATCTGCATCATTAATGGCGTCAAATTCGTTACGTATGATAGTTACTTTTGACGTATCGCCGCTTTGCATTGCAGCCATCCCTTCTTGTTGTAATTTTTGCTTTTCTTTATTAGATGCAACCACATCATCATAATAGAGTTTAAAAAAGTCATTTTCTGCACCACCGTTAACTTCAGAAGTATATAAGCTATCTTTATACGCTTTTACGGTAATCTCTTCGTTTTCGGCGATAAGTATTACGTTTCCACGAGCGCTTTCAAAAGTTAAAACCATCATTTCTGGAGCACTAACGGGTTCAGGATTAAAGCTGAATTTTCCTTCCTTAATAACAGTCGTATCTATGTTTTGTAATTGATTATTTGCATCAATTCTCTGTAAGAAAACATTGGTTCCGTTATTAATATCTGGTGTGGTACCGTTAATCTTAAAACCGGCATCAGAGCCGCAGGATATAAGTAAAATTGCTGCCGCAATTAGTAAACAAAATTTATTCATTCTTATCTAGATTTAGTTGTGCTGCAATATACGTGATTTTAAGTTTTCTTAGAAGTTATGTTAGCTATATCAAGTGGGCTCAATATTTGACAGAATATAATGTAAGTTTAAACCTATGTTAAAGACAAACCTGTAGTAACGGGTTCAGAACTATTTTAGTATTTTGAATGTAAAGATTAAGGATATGGAAGATTTAAATGAATTTCCACTACAGATACAGTTGAGTTTCGCTAAAGTTTTAGAGATGCTTAAAAAGCGTATGCACCAATCTAAAAATGAGGTGACTAAGAATTATTTAAAATCTATTCTGGAATATGCAGAATCTTTTCCTGAACTTATAGATGGTATTGAAGACTCTGAGAAGATTGATGAACTCCAAGAAACTCTAAGTACGCTACTTGATAATCTCTTTCCCGCTGCCTTAACTAAAAATGAAATTAAAGCAGCTACAATTCCTTTTAAGAATAAGATATTCAATCCTACCCGAAGATTTGCTTCAATTATTGAGGATGCAGGAGAAGATTTTGATTTAGCTATTAGAAATCTGGATCCTAATTATTACTACATCATAGGATGTGTGGTTATTTTGAATAGTTATTATAACTACGATATAGATTTTAAAAGACCTATGTTTTACGAGATTCCTGATAAAAATGGAGTTATACGTACTTACAGAGCGTCTATGAATGCAGATTTTACATTCTGTGAACCTACAGATATTTCTATTGAAATCACTCCGGAAATCGTAGACAAGTTGATAGAAAATGGAGACAATGTGTCTATGTGGAAAGAATATTTTCCGCCTCAAAGCTGGATTCTTAAGGGTATTACTATTTTAAACCTTACAGACGTTACGGTTGACGATTCTATATCAGACTTAAAAAGTACATTACTTTCTAAAAAAAATTTAAAGCAGGGAAATACTGCAAAACAGTTTCAGAATATATTCAGTTCAATTTTTAATATTCCTGATTTGCGTGTTGGGTTTACAGAATTTGATAAGGATGAAGATCTATTTACGAGAATGAGTGACGGTGATGCAACAAGCTTTATTCTTAATGAGAAAACTCGCTCTGATTGTCGTCAAAGTATGTGCGACGGCTCTTATAATACGTTGATACACGATAAAAAATATTTTGTAATACCCGATGTGGAAGATTATGCTAGAAAGAATGAAAATGAAGTACTAGCTCAAAATTTATTAAAACAGAATATTAAAAGCTGTATGCTTGCTCCAATAACATTGGGTAATGAATTACTTGCCGTTCTAGAATTGGCATCTTCTAAAAGAAACTCTTTACATAGTCTTAATGCAACAAAATTAGACGATGTGTTACCCTATATTATCTCAACTGTAGAACGAAAAAAGTTTGAAGAAGAGAATAGGATAAAGGCAGTTATTCAAAATGAATGTACAAGTATTCACCCTAGTGTATTATGGATTTTTGAAGAGGAAGCTAAGCGATTTATCAATAATCAAAATGCGGGTAAATTTGCTGCATTTAAGGATATAGCCTTTGAAGATGTTTATCCACTTTATGGGCAGATAGATATTGTTGGTTCTTCAGATGAGCGTAATAAAGCCATTCAACAGGATATTTTGATTCAGTTAGAGATGGTTCACGGTATTCTCGATCTGGCATTAGAATCTAATCCAATACCTATTTATGAGCAGGTAAAGTTTAGAATTCAAGAGTTTACTGAAGAGATAAAAGAAAGATTAAATGCCAATAGCGAAAGCGAGGTTTTCGCATTACTTCAAGAAGAGGTAAATCCGTTATTGAGTCATCTTAATACCAAAATACCTGAGCTAAAAAGAGAAATTGATAATTATAAAGAATCTATTAATAAAGATACTGGTTTGATTTATCAAAATCGTAAAAATTATGATGATACGGTTCAGCTCATTAATCAAAATCTAGCAACGTTTTTAGATAGAAAACAACAAGAAGCGCAGCAAATTTTTCCGCATTATTTTGAACGTTATAAGACAGATGGTGTAGATCACAATATCTATATTGGTGCATCTATGACTCCTAAGGAGAAATTCAATAAAGTGTATTTATACAACCTTAGATTGTGGCAGCTTTGTACGATGTGTGAGATGGAAAATCACTTCTATCATAAACAAGAAGGAGCAGAATTGCAATTAGATGCTGCTTCATTGATTCTTGTTTTCAGCACAACTTTGTCTATTAGATATAGAATGGATGAGAAGAAATTTGATGTTGACGGTACATATAACGCACGATATGAAATTATCAAAAAGCGTATAGATAAAGCTCTTGTTAAAGGAACAGATGAGCGTATAACACAAAAAGGTAAAATCGCCATTATTTATTCTCAGGATAACGATGCAGAAGAGTATACACGTTATATTAACTACTTGCAGCGTAAAGAATATTTAGGATCTGAAATTGAATATCTTGAACTTGAAGATGTTCAAGGAGTAGTAGGACTTAAAGCTATACGAGTAAATGTTTTATATACTTCAAACTTACCGCGTAGTAATGATGAAGAAACAATTACTTATGAAGATTTAATGGAGATCTTAGATTAATAAAAAAGCCTTGAAATATTATTTCAGGGCTTTTTTTATTTCTGATAATTACATCATCCAGAATGCGATGATAAAACTTATTACAGAGATGATTATTCCTACCATAAAAACGGTGTAGGTTTTTCTAAGCAGCATGTATTTTTTGTTCAGAACAACACCTAAAAGGTATAAATCTTTAGTAAGTGCTTCATAGATATAATCTTTATCGTAGATGATCTCGTTAATAGCCCACTGATATTGATCGTATTTCATTTTGTGAAAGTTCCCAAAGAATAAAATATTCACTTGTTTTTTCTTCACTTGCTCTCTTGTAAACTCTCCGGAAGTGACATTAGGACGCGTAGAAAGTATAGACATGATTATTGAAGCTACACTAAATATAACTAACACAAGAGTTGGTATCAATAAATGGCGGTTACTAGGTGCATCTAGCTTAGGAATCATATTAGATAACGCCAGTGAAATAATAATAGCATTTACTGAAAGTAAAATGTTTGCTTTTGTATCTGCAATATCACTTAATTTGATGTGGTTTCTTAAAGTTGTACGATATAACGTTTGTACCCCGCGATCCGGACTTTCATCTTTAAATTTGGCCTTAAGTTTGGCTTTAACTTCTTCCTTCCGGTATTTTTTCTTCTTTTTCTTTTCTTTTTTCAATAGAGAAATAAGGTTCTCATCCTTTTGGTTTTTCCAATTTCTGGCAGCATAATCAGTATAGAATTTATGCTTATGAGTAAACATCTGAATGTTTTCTTCACGCCATTCTGCTGGAGTAAACTTTTTAGTTTCTGTTAAGAGTAATTCTTGTCTTAAAAACTCGCTAGTTTGAGCATAATATTCTTTAGCAAAATGGGAATTATCTGCATCTTTTAAGATGCGCTCTAATTCATTCTGAGGTTCTTCACCCATTTTTGTTGATGCGATAAGTTCAACAACAAGTTGTTGTGTTTCGGCGTCAACATTCTCTTTTTCCATATAATCCTTAGCAATCTCAATACTAGCTTCTTCATGACCGTCTCGAGTCTTGGTATAACCCGTATCATGCATCCATGCAGCAAGAATTAAAGCATCTTTCTGTTTAACATTAATTTGAGAATTTTCGGCTATTTCTTTAGTACTTTTAACAACTCTTACGGTATGATTGTAATTGTGATATAGATAACTGTTAGGAAGTTTTTCCTTAAAAAGTTCTAGAACAAATTGATCTGCTTTTGAAAAAGTACCCTTTGTTTTTTCTGCTGTTTCAGCCATAAAATTTGGTTATTAAAGTAAGGGAAAGTACGAAAAAGAATTCCCAAAATTATTTTCATGATAAAAAATAACATACTTCTAACACTTGTAATCTGCTTGTTTCTCTCGGCTTGCGCCACTTATACTTCCAGATACAAAGAAGATGTTGAACAAGGGATTTATCCATCAGCAAAAAAAATAGATCGTACTTTTTATTTACTAGGTGACGCCGGTAATTCTGAAATGGGCGAAAGCACCGAGGGGATTAAATTATTTAAGAAGTTTTTAGATAAAGCAAATGAGGAGTCATTTGCTATTTTTTTAGGTGATAATATTTATCCGGTAGGGATGCCTCCCGAAGGAACAGAAGAGCGACCTCTTGCTCAACACAGGCTTGATGCGCAGGTTGAGACTTTTGAAAAATATGGAGGAACGCCCATATTTATTCCCGGAAATCATGACTGGTATAGTGATCATTTACACGGTTTAAATAGAGAAGAAGAATATTTGAAAAAAGTAACCGGTTTAGATGATATTTTTCTACCTAAAGATGGTTGCCCACTAGTGAGTTATGATATTAATGAGTCTGTACATATGATCCTTTTAGATACACAATGGTATTTAGAAGATTGGGACAAAAGCCCGGAGATTAATGATAAATGTGATAATATTAAAGATCGGGAGAAGTTTTTTATTGAGCTTGAAAATGAGATTAAGAAAAATCAGCATAAGACTCTGGTAATAGCTATGCATCACCCAATGTACACAAACGGAGTGCACGGTGGTAAATTTGCTTTAGACAAACATTTATATCCATCTCAACAGAAAATTCCTGTACCCATCTTAGGTTCTTTAGTAACTCAGATTAGAACACAGGGAGGAGTTTCAAAACAAGATCGTTTTAATGAGAAATACAATGAGTTAATGAAGCGTTTGCGTGTTTTAGCTCAGGGACACAATAAAATTATTTTTACTTCTGGGCACGAACATGGCTTGCAGTACATTGAGCACGATGAGGTTAGACAGATCGTTTCGGGGTCGGGTTCTAAATCATCTTATGCGTATTTAGGTAATGATGGTTTGTTTAGTTCAGATTATGAAGGCTTTGCTCAGTTAGATATTTTTAAAGATGGTTCTTCTTGGGTTCGTTATTACGGAACTAATCAAGAAACCGGAGAACCTGAATTGTTTTTTCAGAAAGAAATATATGGCCCTGATAAGGTAGAAGACTATTCTCATTTACCTACAGATTTTCCTGCCACGGTAAAAACTTCTGTTTATTCTATAGAAGAAACAGAGCGGTCAGACTTTTTTGAAAGAGTATGGGGCGAGCATTACCGCGAAGTTTATGGCAAAAAAGTGACAGCTCCTGTAGCTCTACTAGATACACTATATGGAGGTCTTGAAGTTGTGCGACCAGGTGGGGGGCATCAGACCGTTTCTCTTCGGCTTAAAGATAACACCGGTAGAGAATACAATATGAGAGCGCTACGTAAAAGTGCGGTTCAGTTTTTACAAAAAGTTATTTTAAAAGAAAATGCTGATGCAGAAGAGGATTTAAAAAATACATTACCAGAATCTCTGATTCAGGATTTTTATACATCTGCACATCCATACGGAGCTTTTGCAGTTCCGCGTTTGAGCAATGCTGCACAGGTTTTACATACAACACCTAGATTATATTATGTGCCAAAACAACCTGCTTTAGGTCTGTATAATGAAGATTATGGCGATCAACTTTATATGATCGTTGAGCGACCGGTTAAAGAGTACAGTGGGGAGACTTTTAATTATCCTGATGATATAGAGAGTACAGATGATATTCTAAGCAAATTGCGCAGTGATGAGTCTAATGTGGTAGACGAGCCTACTTATATACGTGCCCGTATGTTTGATATGCTTATAGGAGATTGGGATAGACATAACGACCAGTGGCGTTGGGCGGAATTTAAAACTACAGATGGTAAAGATGTATTTGTACCCATTCCTAGAGATCGTGATCAGGTATTTACCAATTTTGATGGAGCTATTCTAGATGTTGCCCGTACTTTATTTGGCATGGCAAAACAGTTTCAGGTTTATGATAAGAATCTGGATGATATGAAATGGTTTAATAATGCAGGTATCAAGCTTGATCGTGCTTTGGCACAGCAGTCGGGAAAAGAAGTCTGGTTAGCTCAGGCAGAGTACATAAAAGAGCATGTTACAGATGATGTTATAGAAGAAGCTTTCACAGATCTTCCACCCGAGGTTAGTAATGGTCAATCTATACAGGATATAAAAGAGAATTTAAAAGGGCGGCGTGATAACTTAGTCAATATAGCAGAGTCATTTTATGATTATCTGGTACAACTACAAATGGTTGTAGGTACAGATAAAGATGATTATTTTGAGATAACTCGTGGAAACAATCAGACTACTATAAAAGCCTGGCGAATAAAAGATGGAGAGAAGGCAGATTTAATACATGATCGCACTTATTTTTCTGATGAAACTAAACAGATTTGGATTTATGGTCTTGATGACGATGATGTTTTTGAGGTAAAAGGAGAAGGAAACAACCCAATTTTTACCCGAATAATCGGTGGGCAGAATAATGATATCTATCGTATTAAAAGTGGAAGAAAGGTTAAAATTTACGATCACGAGAGTTTACCCAATACTATTGAAGAAAAGGGAAAGGCGAATTTTAGGCTCACAGATGTATATGATTACAATACCTATGATTATCAGAAACAATTCTTACGCTCTAATGTTTTAACTCCAGCATTTGGTTATAACCCAGACAATGGTATAAGTCTGGGACTTTCTGATGTATACACTGTACAAGGTTTTAAACAGAACCCTTTTTCGCAGCAGCATCGCTTTAGTGTGCTGTATTATTTTGCAACAAGTGGTCTTGACTTTTCGTATAAAGGAGAGTTTGCGGGTATTATGAATGATTGGAATTTAGTTTTAGCGGGTAGATATACTACACCTAATTATGCCAGAAACTTTTTTGGCTACGGGAACGAGTCAACCAATAATGATGAAGAGTTTGGAATGAATTTCAACCGGGTTCGTTTGAGCCGTATGGAAGCTTCTGTAGGGCTTTTACGTAATTCTGATTATGGTAGTACGTTTTCAGTGAAGGCAAATTTTGAAGGGATTAAGGTGGCAGATAACAACTTTAGATATATTGACATCGTAGATATCATAGAGCAGGACAAGCGTAAGTATTTTGCAACTTTAGATGCCACTTATGAATATCACAGTAAAGATAATTCGTTAGCTCCCACACGAGGGATGGATTTTATACTTAACGGTGGGTTTACAAATAGTCTTAGCGAAACAGGGAAACGGTTTTTGTACTTAAATCCAAGCATTGGTTTTTATAACGCGATAAGCGCAAATAGAAAGCTGGTGCTTAAGACTTCTGCGAGTAGTCAGTTTAGATTTGGAGATAATACTGAATTTTATCAGGCGGCAACGTTGGGGCAAAATAATGGATTACGCGGTTATCGTTTTGACCGTTTTACAGGTGAACGAGCTTTTGCAACTTCAGGAGATTTAAGATATGCTTTCAACACATTTAAAACAGGATTTTTACCGCTGCAGATAGGAGTTTTTGGAGGTTATGATTTAGGTAGAGTTTGGTCAGATTTTGATAACAATTCAGAGAAATGGCACGACTCATATGGTATAGGTTTTTGGGTAAATAGTGCAGATGCGTTGAGTGGTACATTCAACCTTTTTAAATCTAGTGAAGGCTACCGCGTTTCATTTGGATTTGGTTTCAATTTTTAAGATTAAATTTTTCGCCGTTAGGCAACTTATATATGAAAGAAATAGACAATATTGATAATACAGAGGGTTTAGAGAAGCGTGAACGCGTAGACACAATCAATCTAGAGTATCTCAAGGTTAAAGACTATGAGGAGCTCAAAGAGATCATGATTGCTGTGTATCCTAATATTACAGATCCATACTGGAAGAAAAAAGACATTCAAAAACTGATATCAATTTTCCCCGAAGGTCAGGTTGTGGTAAAAGTCAATGGTGAGATTGCCGGCTGTGCGCTTTCAATCATTGTAGATTATGATAAGTTTACAGATACGCATACCTATATGCAAATAACAGGTGACGAGACTTTCAGTACTCACACACCTAAAGGAAATGTCCTTTACGGAATAGAGATATTTATTTCGCAACAATATCGAGGGATGCGTATAGGTCGTCGTTTATATGACTATCGTAAAGAATTGTGCGAGAACCTCAATCTGGAGCGTATTGTTTTTGGCGGAAGATTGCCCAATTACCATCAGCATGCAGACAAACTTTCTCCTAAGGCTTATATTGAGAAAGTAAGATCACGTGAGATTAACGATCCGGTTCTTGATTTTCAACTGAGTAATGATTTTCACGTAAAACGAATCATCACAAATTATCTGGAAGGAGATAAGCAGTCTAAAGATTATGCGGCACTTCTGGAATGGGATAATATTTATTATCAGAAACCTGCAAAAAAACCAAATGCAATCAAAACCGTGGTGCGTTTAGGCCTGGTGCAATGGCAGATGCGAACGTATAAGAACTTTGAAGAGCTTATAGAGCAAGCAGAGTATTTTATAGATACCATTTCGGGTTATCGCTCAGATTTTGCTTTGTTCCCAGAGTTTTTCAATGCACCGCTTATGGCTGCCTACAATCACCTTTCTGAGCCTGATGCTATTCGTGAACTTGCAAAATATACAGAGCGTATAAGAGATCGTTTCTCTGAACTGTCGGTAAGTTATAACATCAATATTATAACAGGGAGTATGCCTTATATTGAAGACGGCACACTTTATAATGTTGGCTTTTTATGTAAACGTGACGGAACAATAGAGAAGTTTTATAAATTACATGTAACTCCAGATGAGGCTAAAGCCTGGGGAATGAGTGGAGGAGAAGTGCTAAAAACTTTTAATACAGATTGTGGTAAAATAGGAATTCTTATTTGTTATGATGTAGAATTCCCAGAACTGGGACGTTTGCTTGCAGATGAAGGTATGGATATTCTTTTTGTTCCCTTCCTAACCGACACCCAGAATGGGTATAGCCGTATACGTCATTGTGCACAGGCACGAGCGATTGAAAACGAATGTTACGTGGCGATTGCTGGTAGTGTGGGTAATATTCCTAAAGTGCATAATATGGATATGCAATTTGCCCAAAGTATGGTCTTAACACCTTGTGATTTTCAGTTTCCTACAAACGGGGTGAAGGCTGAAGCTACGCCGAATGCCGAGATGATTCTTGTAGCAGACGTTGATCTTGACCTTTTAAAAGAATTGAATCAGTTTGGTAGTGTTCACAATCTCATAGATCGTAGAAAAGATTTATTTCAGTTAAAATGGAAGAAAAAATAATATTTTTAATTTTTGATTGGCAATAATTGATAGTTATCATCATCAATTTCCACGACTTCAAAGGTTGAAAACAGCCAGTCGCTTTGCTCTTTGTTCAACTGTTTTATAACATCCCGTTCGAAGGTCTTATTCACACGGGCATTTGTAAGATCTACATCTAGAATTTTAGACTTTAAGAGGCTCACATTTCTCAAATCTGCCATTTTTAAATTTGCGTTTTGCAAGTTGGCATGATCTAAGATCGCATTCTGAAGTTTTGCAGATTCAAGATTGGCATTATTGAAGCTCGTATAGGTCAGATTTGTATTAGCTAAGTCAGTATTACTAAAGTTTGCATTTTCAAAATCGGTGCCGTTAAAGTTTGAATTTCTTAAATCAGCATAAGAAAGATCAATGTTCAACAGGTCATAACCTTTAAGTGAAATGTTTCTCAATTCTGCATAGGTAAAATCTAAGCGCTCAATTAGTTTTCCGTTAGTACGGGTTCTTGTGGTGCTGTTGAGGTTTACTCCTGTTTCTAGAAGAGAAATTAAAAGATAACCCCGTTCTGGGCTAGTAACGTGAGCTATAAGACTGTCGTTTTCGAGGTATTTGTAGGGTTTCAGCATTTTGCTCAAAGCAATAAGTCTTCCTGCAGTGGCGTCTTCTATTTTGTTCTGAGAACTGGCGGCAACATCATTACTTATTTCTTTCAGCATATTATCCATTATCAAAAGGGTCTGACCGCGACGATCTGCTTCTTGTAAATAGGTTTGCTGATCCAGACGTGTATTTTGTTGCTGAAACATTTTGCTCTGACCGGTAATCAATGTATTCTGTTTGGCGAGATAATAGGTTTGAAAAATTAATAAGATAGAAGGTAGAACAGCTGTTAGAACCAGTAAAAATCCCACACGTGTAAGCCTTATTATAATACTGCTCAGTAACTCTGAAATGGTTTCTCTAGATACGCGTTGTTGTTGCGCCATTTCGTCTAAAAACCGCTCAATACTTTTCTTAAGTTGGGCCCCTAGAATCATACCTGAAGAGCGTTTTAAGAAAGTCCAACCCAGTTTGCGGCGCTGTTTCTTTTTAGACTCTTGCTTGTCGAGTTTAGCTTTTAGCTTTTCATTTTCGGCTTCAAGTTCAGAAAGACGTTCTTCGATCATATTTTTAAAGTCTGGTCCTGTTTAAAAATACTATAAACGAACAGCTTTTAAGAATGTTGTCAAACCTATTTAAGGTGTATTCTTTCCTGTAATAGAATATTCATATAAATTTCCGCCGGTTTGAGCCCTGCGTTCATCTACTATGTATAGGGTAGAATCATTTTTAAAAGCGATCCCTTCTTTTGGGGAGGTGTAGTTGAGGTCTAATCTTTCAATTTTTCCAGAGAAAAAATTTTCCCCTTTAAATTCTGAAAGCATTAGTATCTTATCTGAAGTGAGTAGTGCAATTCTATCGCCTTTTGGAGATAATGCAACACCTGTAACTGCGCAAGTGTTTAAATTTTCACATACAATATATTGATCAATAAGTTGTGCCTGATAATTACCGGGACGCGCCGGAAGTTTGTATACTTTAGTTGTTCCATCAAAATTCCGGCTTCTGTTGCGGGTAAACATATATAAGCTACCTTTTTTATACAGCAAAGCCTCTATATCGAAATTAAGATTATTTAAATCTGGCGGGTAATCTTTTTGATCTGAAAGTGTAAATGTAATACGTTTGGCTTGCAAGGTATCTGAAGTGCCTGCAAGGCTTGCGAAATTTTCAATGATATAAATAAATTGATCTTCGCGCTCATTCTCATTATTCCCCGTATCAGAAATATAAAGCGTACCATTTGGGTCAGTTGTAAGATCTTCCCAATCTTCATTAGGTGCATTGCTAATTACGATTTCCCGCTGAATATTGCCATTACTATCTAACCCATAGATATAATTAGGATTTCCGTGATCTGCAGCGGTGTAAATTAGGGTGTCATTTTCAAAAACCGCTAAGCCAGAAACTTCTGCGAGGTTACGAGCTAAACCACCTTTTTTATCGAGATTACCATAATCCTGACAACTGAAAATAGAGAGAATTATAACGAAATAAAAGGCGGTTTTAAACATAAGATTATGCTTCTGAAGATTGACTGTCACCAGAGTTGGCGATAGTTATAGTCTCTGATCTAAATTTGTTTTTGCCAAAATCTAAAGTACGTATTGGGAATGGAATGTTTATATCATTAGCATCAAATGCTTTCTTGATAGCTATTATGGCTTTATCTTGAGCGATGAGCATATCTCTTCTTTTAGAAACGGGAGCCCAAAAACGCGCAACAAAGTTTATGGAACTGTCTCCAAAACCTTCATAATAAAATTCTATTTCTTCTTTACTCTGCTGTTCAAAAGTACTGTTTAAGGTTTCTAAAGTAAGTTCTTTTACCTTTTCTAGATCACTTTCATAACCCACACCACAATTGATGAAAACACGTGATCGGGCTGTTTGACTCCAGTTCTTAAAGGGAGAATCAACGATGTTAGAATTAGGAACAATAACATAATTATTATCTGATTGTCTTAAAGTGACATTACGCAAAGTGATATCCTCAACAACACCTGCATAATCATTCGTCTCAACCCAATCTCCTAATTGCAGACGTGGCATAAAACTTAAAATAACTCCGCTAAAAGTATTATTTAGGGTTCCCTGTAAAGCCAGACCAATAGCAAGACCCACAACACCGGCACCTGCCAATACTGAGGTTAAAACTTTATCTAAATCCATTATACCTAATGCAACAAAGAAACCAATTAACACCGTAATCGCAAAAGCTGTTTGACCTGCCATTACTTTAATAGAATCTTGGCCTACGCCACGCATTAAAATATTGCGAACAAATTTGGATACGTATTTGGCAATAAACCAAAAAACTGCAAAGACTAAAACTGCAACAATAAAATTGGGTAGTTTTAATATTAAACTTTCACCCCAACCTTGAAGTTTGTCTATTAGTTTGTAAAGGTCAAACCCTAAAAAGGTTAGGTCAGATTTTGATGCAGCTTCTTGTAAAATTAGCATAGTTAATGGTATAGTTTAGTTTTGTATTATAATTTACGATTTTTTATGGTTTGAAGTTTTTGTCATTCTCCAAGAGTCTAACATCCAGCTCGTTTTTTCTAACTCTCTTATATAACCACCTAATAAATCTATGGTACCTTCATCACCACCTTCGTCTGCAGTTTTTACTGTAGATCGCATTTGCTTTAACAGTAAACTATGGTCGTCTAAAAGTACTTTTACCATCTCAATATCTTTAATCTCACTCGGAGCTTCTTCAATATTAGATAATTTAAGGTAATCTGTGAGATTACTTACTGGTTGATAGCGTAAGGTTAGGATTCGTTCAGCTACTTCATCAATTTTAATTAATGTGTCGGTATACATTTCTTCAAACTTTGCATGAAGATCAAAAAAGTTTTCGCCAATTACATTCCAGTGAAAGTTTCTAAGTTTTTGATAATATAAGTGATAATCTGCAAGAAGTACATTAAGTTTTTCAACTGTAGCTTCTGTTTTTTTAATATCTAAATTTAGGTAATTCATAGTTTTGATAGTAATTATTTATGTATATCAAATTTACTATTGATTTTTCTTAGAGACTAATTACTTAATCCGTTTAGTAAAAGTTTAACCTCAAAATTTAAAAGATGTTAAATAGTATAATAAAGTTAAATAAAAGTTAAAATTTTTAAATAAAAAAATAATATATTAGTAGTCTTGATCCCTACTTCATGAGAAATACAAATTTTAAGCAGTTAAAAAATAAGAATGTTTTAATAACTGGAGGCTGCGGCTTTATAGGTTCGCATTTAATTGAGGCATTGCTAGAACATGGTGCTAATGTTAAATGTTTAGACAATTTATCTACCGGTAAATTCGAAAATATCAAAGAATTTTATAACAATTCGTCTTTTGAATTTATAGAAGGTGATATAAGAGATTTTGATACGTGTAAAAAAGCGCTGCAAAATTTTGATTATGTAAGTCATCAGGCAGCTTTAGGTTCTGTCCCAAGAAGTTTGAAGACACCTTTAATTACAAATGGTGTTAATGTAACAGGATTTTTAAATGTTATTGAAGCTGCGAGATTGGCCAAGGTAAAACGGTTTGTTTTTGCAGCAAGTTCTTCGACTTATGGGGATAATGCTGCTTTGCCAAAAATTGAAAGTGAAATAGGCAGACCGCTATCACCTTATGCAGTTACAAAATTAATTAATGAATTGTACGCAGAAGTCTATAAGCAATCTTTTGATTTTGATAGTATAGGTTTGCGTTATTTTAATGTTTTTGGTCCAAGACAAGATCCTAACGGAGCTTATGCTGCTGTTATTCCAAAATTTATATCATCCTTATTGCAAGGTAAATCCCCTGTAATCAACGGTGATGGTTCTTTTTCGAGAGATTATACTTATGTCGATAATGTTGTAGAAGCTAATTTATTAGCATTAACTACTTCAAATAAGCGAGCTTTAAATGAAATCTATAATATTGCTTTTGGAGAGCGTACAACATTAGTTGAATTAGTAAATTTGCTCAAAGAACGATTACTCAATTACGACAGTTCGTTAGCTAAAATTAAACCTGAATTTGGACCAGAGCGTCCGGGAGATGTACCACATTCTTTAGCTTCTATACAAAAAGCTATAAATCTATTAGGGTATAAACCACAATGTGATATTTCTGAAGGTTTAACTAAAGCTATTGACTGGTATTATGAGAATTTGAAAATAGAAACTTAATGAAGATTGGAATTATTGGGCTGGGTTATGTGGGCTTACCACTAGCAAGCTTGTTTGCAACTAAATATGCTACTACCGGCTTTGATATCAATTCAGATAGAATTCAACAGTTAAATGCAGGCTTTGATAAAACAGGCGAACTTGAAACGGATACTTTAAATGCTGTTTTAAAAAAAGAGCAATCTACAGGGTATGGACTGTTCTGTACGGCTGATTCAGATCATTTAGCAGAATCCAACGTCTATATTATAACGGTTCCTACACCAATCGATCAGAATAATAATCCTGATTTATCACCTTTAGTAAGTGCAAGCCAATTAGTTAGCAAGTACCTTAAAAAAGGTGATATTGTGATTTATGAGTCTACAGTTTATCCCGGTGTTACAGAAGAGATTTGTATTCCTATTCTAGAGAAAGAAACAGGCTTGGTTTACAATAAAGATTTTTATGCAGGTTACTCACCAGAACGCATCAATCCTGGTGACAAAATCCATACGGTAGATAAAATTAGAAAAGTAACTTCAGGTTCTACACCAGAAATTGCTTCTCAAATTGATGAATTATACGCTTCTGTTATAATCGCCGGAACCTACAAGGCTGCTTCTATTAAAGTTGCCGAAGCTGCAAAAGTGATTGAGAATTCACAGCGTGATATAAACATTGCTTTTGTAAATGAGCTTGCCAAAATCTTTAACCTTCTCGATATTGATACTAATGCGGTTTTAGAAGCTGCCGGTACAAAATGGAATTTTCTTCCGTTTAAACCCGGTTTGGTAGGTGGGCATTGCATAGGTGTAGATCCATATTACTTGGCTCAAAAAGCAAAGCAAGTAGGTTATCATCCCGAAATTATTTTAGCCGGAAGAAAATTGAATGACAGTATGGGGCCTTATGTAGCATCCCAGGTAGTTAAACTGATGGCACAGAGAGATATTAAACTTAAGAACAGCCGAATTTTGGTTATGGGAATTACTTTTAAGGAGAATTGCCCAGATGTTCGCAATACTCGAGTTATTGATATTATAACAGATTTAAAAGAATATGGAGCTGAAGTTTCAGTTTATGATCCTCTCGCGGATCCTGAGTTAGTTAAAAAGGAATATGGTTTTGAATTATTAGATAGTATTGAGTCCAAAAAGTTTGAGGCTGTCGTTTTAGCCGTGGCACACGCTCCATTTGAGCAAATAGATTTTGAATTGCTAAAAGAGGAAAATGCCATTGTCTATGATGTAAAAGGATTTTTAAAAAACGGGGTTGATGGCAGACTCTAAAAAAAAGACCGTACTTTTCGTATTTGGTACACGTCCTGAGGCTATAAAGCTGGCTCCTGTAATTAAGTATTTTAAAAAGGACTCTTATTTTGACACACGCGTTTGTATAACAGCTCAGCATCGAGAATTGCTGGATCAGGTTTTAGATTTTTTTGAGATTGAAGCAGATTACGACCTGGATTTGATGAAGAACAATCAGGACTTATTTTCACTTACTGCTAGAGCTTTAGAAGCATTAAAAGAGCCTTTGAGTAGGTATAAGCCAGAGCTTGTTTTTGTACATGGAGATACCACGACTAGTATGGTAGCTAGTTTGGCAGCCTTTTATGCTGGTGCGAGAGTAGGACACATAGAAGCAGGTTTGCGCACTTTCAATAAGCAATCTCCATTTCCTGAAGAAATTAATCGACAGCTAACGACGCGTATTGCAGATTTTCATTTTGCACCTACTGAAAAATCTAAAGCCAATCTTTTAGCGGAAAATATCCAAGAATCTCAGATATTCATAACCGGAAATACAGTTATTGATGCCTTAGAAGAAACAGTAATAAAGGTTTCTCAGCAAACACCGCATTTCGCTGAAAAAATTCCATTCAGTTCAAAAAAAATTATATTGATCACGGGGCACCGTCGAGAAAATTTTGGTGCAGGAATGCAACGTATCTGTGAGGTTTTTAAGGAAATTGCCGAAATGCGTCAGGATGTGCATTTGGTTTATCCTGTGCACTTAAATCCTAATGTAAAAAATACCGTTCACGAGATCTTGGGCAATATTGCGAATGTTTCACTTATTGAACCACTGAATTACCCAGATTTTATCTGGATTATGCACGCTTCTTATTTTATCATTACCGATAGTGGTGGCGTTCAAGAGGAAGCTCCGGGACTGGGCAAGCCAGTTTTAGTAACGAGAGATACTACAGAGCGTCCCGAAGCGGTAACCGCAGGGACGGTAAAATTAGTTGATACAAATTCGATAAAGCTAAAATCAGCAATTTTAGAACTTTTAGATCAGCCCGAGGCTTATAAAGCAATGAGCAAGGCTCATAATCCATACGGTGATGGTAAAGCTTCTGCACGAATTCTTGACATAGTAAAAAAGAAGTTATAGTCTTCACTGTTTACTTAGAATACTTCAGTAGGATTAAGTTTTAACAAGTTTTCTTAAGCTTTTTATTCGGTTTAAAATCTTTGTTACCTTTACGCGACAAGCGGATTTGAAACGCTATTCTTTTATTTTTCTATGGAATTTTCATCAAAACTTTTAGAGCAGGCAGTTTACGAGATGTCTCAATTGCCGGGAATAGGTAAGCGTACGGCCTTGCGGCTGGTGTTGCATTTACTAAGGCAATCAGAGAGTCAGACTGAGCATCTTACACAAGCACTTACTAAATTACGTACCGATATCAAGTTTTGTAAAAATTGCCATAATATTTCTGATGTAGAGCTTTGTGAAATTTGTTCAAACCCCAATCGAGATGCTTCGGTGGTTTGTGTGGTAGAAGATGTGCGTGATGTGATGGCAATAGAAAATACGAGTCAGTATCGCGGACAATACCACGTATTGGGTGGAAAAATATCTCCTCTAGACGGGATTGGCCCTCAGGATTTAACCATTCATTCTTTAGTAGAAAAAGTAAAAGCAGGTGAGATAGAAGAAATAATTTTTGCACTAAGCTCAACTATGGAAGGCGATACGACAAATTTTTATATCTATAGGCAATTGGAAGAATACAGGATAAAAACCTCTACAATTGCTCGAGGGATTGCAGTAGGTGATGAGCTAGAATATGCAGATGAGGTGACTTTAGGACGCAGTATTCTTAACAGGATTCCTTTTGAAAATTCGTTAAAGAATTAGCCTGTGAAGCTATCGGTATTAATTCTCAACTATAAAACTCCTTATTTTCTCCACCTTTGTTTAGAGAGCGTTCAACGCGCAACAGCTAAGCTAGAGTCAGAAATTATAGTAATTGATAACAATTCTGAGGACGAAAGTGTAAACCTCGTTAAGACCCATTTTCCTGAAGTTCTTTTAATAGAGAACAAAAAGAATTTGGGATTTTCAAAGGCAAATAACCTAGGTGTAAAACAAGCTAAAGGTGAGTTTATTTGTATACTAAATCCAGATGTCGTACTACCAGAAAATTGTTTTGAAATTCTCTTAGACTTCTCAAGCGATAAAAAAGATTTAGGAGCAGTAGGAATACGACTTAATGACGGCACAGGAGCCTATTTGCCTGAGAGTAAAAGAAATATTCCAAATATTGAAGTTGCTTTTCAGAAATTAACAGGGGACACTTCTAAATATTACGCGAATCAGTTAGCTCAAGATGAGATTGGGGAAGTTCCGGTTTTAGTGGGGGCATTTTTATTTATTAGAAGGGGTGTATTCAATGATGTTGATGGCTTTGATGAAGATTATTTTATGTATGGAGAAGACATAGACCTGAGCTTTAAATTGATTCAAAACGGTTATAGGAATTATTATTTTGGTCAGTTAACTGCGTTGCATTTTAAGGGAGAGAGCACGATTAAAAATAGAAAATACCACAGAAGATTTTACAAAGCTATGCAGACCTTTCAGAAAAAGCATTATTCAAAAGGTAGGTTTGTGAATGGTATACTTACTTTGGTTTTAAAATTGATTGCCGAAACTAAGTCGAATAAACGCGACAAACCAGAAAACAGAGCTGCAGATAAAACTATATTTTGGGTGTCAAAGCAATCAGACATACGCAAAACTTTCCATCTGAAAAATTTTGAATCATTGAAAGTGATAGCCTTTACTAAGATATCGCAATTGCAGAAAACTTCTGCAACCGTGATTTTTGACCTTCAAGATCTTGAAGTTGGTGAGGTTTTAAGAGCCATGCAGTTGTTAAAAAACAGTAAAAATAGGTTTCGCATACGACCCCCAAATTGTAATTTTAGCGTGGGAAGTGATACTTCTACAAGTCAGGGAGAACTCATAAAATGGTAGTTCTTTAGTAATATAAAGCGGAATACGTTTATTTTTATTAATTTCGCAAAAATATAAAGTCAACTAATAATTATTTTGATAATATGGCAAAATTTGAACTAAAATTACCGAAAATGGGAGAAAGCGTTGCTGAAGCTACAGTGACAAACTGGCTCAAAGAGGTAGGGGACACCATAGAAATGGACGAACCAGTTGTTGAGATTGCCACTGATAAAGTTGATAGTGAAGTTCCAAGCGAAGTAGAAGGTGTACTCATTGAGAAGTTATTTGAAGCTGACGATGTGGTTCAGGTGGGGCAAACTATCGCTATTATCGAGATTGAAGGAGATTCTTCTGATGATCAAACAGATTCTGCAATTGAAGAAGAAAGTGTGACTACTGAAGAAGCTGAAGAAAAACAGACGGAAACAAGTGCAGACGAAGCAGCACAATTGGTAAATGCAGCAAAAGAAACTGTAGGAGTATCGGCAATAAGCAACGACGGAGATCGATTTTATTCTCCTTTAGTTAAAAATATTGCGCAACAAGAAGGTATAGAACAGGAAGAATTAGATAAAATTTCGGGTACTGGTCTTGAAGGGCGTGTTACGAAAGACGATATTCTAAAATATGTTGAATCACGTAAATCTGGTAAAGCCCCGGTTAAAGAACCAAAATCAGAACCCATTAAAGCAGCTCCAAAAGAAGCGCCAACTCCAGTTAGTGTAAATGGAGAAGACGAGATCATTGAAATGAGCCGTATGGGCAAAATGATTTCAAAACATATGATAGCTTCTGTACAGACCTCTGCGCACGTGCAGTCGTTCATAGAAGTTGATGTTACTGCAATCTGGAAATGGAGAGAGCGTATTAAAAATGATTTTCAGAAGCGGGAAGGCGAGAAGCTTACATTTACTCCGATTTTTATGGAAGCTGTGGCAAAAACCATACGCGATTTTCCTATGATCAACATCTCGGTTGATGGGGATAAGATAATTAAACGTAAAAATATAAACTTGGGTATGGCAGCTGCATTACCTGACGGAAATCTAATTGTTCCGGTTATTAAAAATGCAGATCAGCTTAATCTGGTAGGTATGGCAAAAGCCGTTAATGATTTGGCTACTAGAGCCAGACAGGGTAAGTTAAAACCAGATGATACGCAAGGCGGAACGTATACGGTGACAAATGTTGGTACTTTTGGCAGCGTGATGGGAACACCCATAATCAATCAGCCACAAGTGGGGATTTTAGCGTTAGGAGCTATACGTAAAGTTCCTGCTGTAATTGAAACTCCAGACGGTGATTTTATAGGTATTCGTCATAAAATGTTCTTGTCGCATTCATACGATCATCGTGTTGTAAATGGTGCGCTTGGTGGGCAATTTGTTCAACGCGTTGCTCAGTATCTTGAAGCTTGGGACGTTGACAGACAAGTATAAATTTTAGCAAATACATCAGATGAACCTCCCTCATACAGGGAGGTTTTTTTTGAATTAACTTTTAAGATCTTTTTTAAGTGATGTGATAGGTTTTTAAAAAGTTAGAGTATTGCTTAAGGTAATTGTACTTTTGTGAAAATTGAACAACCTATGAACTTAAACCTATCCAGACCTATCTGTTTTTTTGATCTTGAGACAACAGGAATCAACGTTGCTCAAGACCGCATAGTTGAAATATCTGTACTTAAAGTTTTCCCTGATGGAAAAGAAGAAAAGCACACTTGGCTTGTAAATCCCACTATTCCTATTCCGGCAGAGACAACTGCAGTACACGGAATTAAGGACGAAGATGTTGCTGATAAACCCACTTTTAAGGAGCTCGCGGTTACAATAAATAATCTGATAAAAGATTCAGATTTGGCCGGTTTTAACTCCAATCGCTTTGATATTCCGCTACTTGCCGAAGAAATGCTTCGTGCTGATGTTGATTTTGATATGAAAAACCGTAATGCGATAGATGTACAGACCATTTTTCATAAAATGGAGCAGCGTACCTTGAGTGCAGCTTATAAATTCTATTGTGATCAGACTTTAGAAGATGCGCATAGTGCAGAAGCCGATACGATAGCAACGTATGAAGTTTTAAAATCTCAACTTGACCGTTATGAGGATTTAGAAAATAATATGAAGAGTCTGGCAGAATTTAGTGCTCGTAAGAAGTTTGCAGACTTTGCCGGTTTTATAGCTTTTAATAAAGAAGGTGAAGAGATTTTTTCTTTCGGAAAGCACAAAGGAAAAAAGGTAGAAGATGTTCTTGAGAATGAACCCGGATATTTTGGCTGGATTCAAAATGCAGATTTCCCGCTTTATACTAAAAAAGTACTCACTGCTATTAAGCTTAGAAAATTGAATACCAAATTGTTTTAGCTTATGAAAATCATTTGTATCGGTCAGAACTATAGCGATCACATTAAAGAACTCAATAGTAAACCTTCAGGTGAACCTGTGTTTTTTTTAAAACCAGATTCGGCAGTTTTATTAAAAAAGCATCCCTTTGTCATACCAGAGTTTACTAATGAAGTACATTATGAAGTTGAACTTTTAGTACGTATTAATAGATTGGGTAAATATATTCAGCCTAAATTTGCACATAAATATTATGAAGAGTTAGGGCTGGGTATAGATTTTACCGCGCGTGATCTGCAAAGAGAATGTAAAGAAAAAGGACATCCCTGGGAGAAAGCAAAGGGGTTTGATGGTTCTGCAGTTTTAGGGGATACTTGGGTTTCTAAAGAAAATTATAAAGATTTAAATAATATTAATTTTCATTTAGAAAAAAATGGTGAAATTGTACAAAAGGGAAATACGGCAAATATGATTTATGACATAGATACGTTGATTGCCTACGTTTCTCAGTTTATGACTCTTAAAATAGGAGATATACTGTTTACGGGGACACCTGCTGGTGTTGGTCCTGTTGCTATAGATGATAAACTGACTGGTTATTTAGAAAATGAGCCCCTATTTACCGTCAATATAAAATAACCCAAATTATATAAATATGCCTACTCATTACGATTTATACCAGCTTGAAGATATGTCTGGCGGGGATAAAGAATTTATGAAAACTGTTGTTGAAGCTTTCTTAGTTGAGATTCCACCAGATCTTGAAAGTATGCAACTTGCCATAGATAATGATAATCATAAAATGGCATACCAGTTTGCTCATAAAATGAAACCAAATTTAGAGATGTTTGGTATTGATCTTATTCGTGAAATTTCGGCTATGGAGCGCTGGGCAGATAGCAACAAACCTACATCAGCTATCAGACCGCAACTTAATACTATTGTAACAATGGTTAATGATGCGATTGCCGAGATGCGAAAAGATTGGAAAATGTAATGCGAGCACATATAATAACAATAGGTGATGAGATTCTCATTGGCCAGATTGTAGATACCAATTCAGCTTTTATTGCAAAGGAGTTAGACAAGATAGGAATTGAAGTTCGTGAGATTTCTTCTATTTCTGATGATAAACAACACATTATAAACAGTCTTACTTCTGCGAAAGACGCTGCTGAAGTTGTAATTATAACCGGCGGTCTGGGTCCCACAAAAGATGATGTTACTAAGCATACATTTTGTGAATTTTTTGAAGATCATTTAGTTGAAGATGCTGCAGTGCTTCAAAATATCGAGCACATTTTTAAGCATCACGTCAATAGACCTATGTTACCTGCAAATCGTTCTCAGGCTTTGGTGCCGAGTAAATCAACTGTTTTGATGAACAGAAACGGCACAGCGCCCGGGATGTGGATGAAAGATGGTAATACTGTTTTTATCTCTATGCCGGGCGTTCCTTTTGAGATGAAAGCCTTAATGACTGATGAGGTTATTCCCAGATTGCAGCGAGAATTCAGTAGACCTTTTATCGTTCATAAGACGCTGCAGACCTATGGAATTGGGGAAAGTGAGATTGCTGATAAAATTGAAGATTGGGAGAATGAGCTGCCAAAAGAAATTAAGCTTGCATATTTACCAGCTTTAGGAAAAGTTCGCCTTAGACTTTCTACAAAAGGACCTGTTAAAGAAGTGCTAGATCAAAAGCTTGAAGAGCAAGTTATAAGTCTTCATAAGTTGATAGGAGATATTATTGTAGGCTATGATGACGATGAGCTTATAGAGACGGTTGTAGGTCGTTTGTTTGTTCAAAAAGGAAAAACACTTTCTGTAGCAGAAAGTTGCACTGGAGGGCAGATAGCCTCAGCTATCACGTCAATTCCTGGAGCTTCGGCCTACTTTAAAGGAGGTATGGTTACCTATGCGACGCATTCTAAAGTCGAATTGCTTAAAATTGAACAATCTGTGATTGATGAACATTCTGTAGTAAGCGCTCCGGTAGCCGAAGCAATGGCTTCAGCTGTCAAAAATTGGTATAAATCAGATTATGCGATTTCTACAACAGGAAATGCAGGACCATCAAAAGGAGATTCTGATGCTGAAGTAGGTACAGTTATTATTGGTATAGCAACGCCAGACGGTGTGTTTTCTCAAGAATTTAAGATGGGAAGCCAGAGGGAGCGAGTTATATCTAAAAGCGTAAATAAAGCTTTTGAACTCCTGCAAAAAGAAATTTTAAAAAACTAGTGTTTTAAGTTGGTCAACTTGTTTTAGTTGTGTAAATTTGCACCCTGTTTTTCAGTAACACATTATAAAGTTTAGAATCATGTCAAGAGTTTGTGAGCTTACGGGCAAAAAAGCAATGGTAGGAAACAATGTTTCTCACGCGATGAATAAAACCAAGCGTAAATTTGATGCCAATTTAATCAAAAAACGTTTTTATATTCCGGAAGAAGATAAGTGGATTACATTAAAAATTTCTACAGCCGCTCTTAAAAATATAAATAAGAAAGGAATTACTGCTGTGCTTAAAGAAGCACGTGCAAAAGGCTTTCTTACTAAGTAATAACGGTATAACGATTAGGAATTATGGCAAAGAAAGGCAATAGAGTACAGGTAATTTTAGAGTGCACAGAGCATAAAGCTTCTGGGAAACCAGGAACTTCTCGTTATATTACCACTAAGAACAAAAAGAACACCCCAGATAGAATGGAATTGAAGAAATTCAATCCAATCTTGAATAAAATGACTGTTCACAAAGAAATAAAATAAGACATGGCAAAGAAATCAGTAGCAACATTACAGACCGGTTCAAAACGTTTGACCAAAGCCATTAAAATGGTAAAATCTCCTAAGACAGGAGCTTACACTTTTGTAGAAGCTGTTATGGCACCAGAAATGGTTGGAGAGTTTTTAGACAAAAAATAAGACATTCTAAATGTTTATACTTAGCCGTTACACTTTGGTGTAACGGCTTTTTGTATTTTTATTTCAACAAGTTTTTAAATAGCATTAAAGAGAATACCTTTGCACTGCTAACCAATGCATCCTGAATACGATGAGTTTTTTCAAAAAAATATTTTCAAAAGAAAAAAAAGAAACTTTAGACAAAGGTCTGGAGAAAACAAATACGAATTTTTTAAACAAACTAGGAAAAGCTGTTGCTGGTAAAAGCAAAGTAGATGATGAGGTTTTAGATAATCTTGAAGAGATTTTAGTTTCTAGTGATGTTGGGGTAGCTACTACGATTAAAATCATAGACAGAATTGAAGAGCGCGTTGCGAGGGATAAGTATTTAGGTACAGAAGAACTCAATACAATTCTTAGAGAAGAGATCGCTGGTTTGATGAGTGAGACCAATTCAGGTGATGCTACAGACTTTTCGGTTCCTGCTAAAAAACCTTATGTGATTATGGTAGTGGGTGTGAATGGTGTAGGTAAAACAACGACCATTGGTAAGTTAGCATATCAGTTTAAAAAGAAAGGGCTTAACGTTGTTTTGGGAGCAGGTGATACCTTTAGAGCAGCTGCTATAGATCAACTACAAATCTGGGCAGATCGCGTAGATGTTCCTATTGTAAAACAACAAATGGGTAGTGACCCTGCTTCAGTGGCTTTTGATACGGTGCAAAGCGCTGTTAAAATGAATGCTGATGTAGTGATCATAGATACCGCAGGACGTTTACATAATAAAGTCAATTTGATGAATGAATTGACTAAAGTAAAGCGTGTGATGCAAAAAGTAGTTGACGATGCACCAGACGAAGTTCTATTGGTTTTAGATGGTTCTACCGGGCAGAATGCTTTTGAGCAGGCTAAGCAGTTTACAGCTGCTACAGAAGTAACATCTTTAGCCGTTACTAAACTAGATGGTACGGCAAAAGGTGGTGTTGTAATTGGTATTAGTGATCAATTTCAAATTCCTGTAAAGTATATAGGTGTAGGCGAGGGAATTGAAGATTTACAAGTATTTAATAAGATTGAATTCGTAGATTCTTTTTTTAGAGTCTAAAATTTACCAAATTGTTTAAAATATAAAGGCATCCATTTTTATGAGATGCCTTTTTGTATTTTAGGTGGAAAATTAAAACCCTATGAAACAAATTTTACTTCTTTGTACACTATTTATACTACTCTCTTGTAAAAAAGAATCGAACACCAATACTCAGGAAAGCCCAGAAATTCAAAAAGATAGTAATCAGGAACGTGAGTATGCTGTTTTAGATTCTAAGGTTTTAGATACATCAGTTTTGTGGAAATCATTCAATTTTGAGGTAAAAACATTTATCGAAACGAAGTACGATAAACTCAAACCTCTGATTTTTGAAAAAACAATTCCTGAAATACAGGAGGCTGTAGCAAATGGTAAACTTACCTATGAAGAGCTTACCTTATTTTATTTAAGCCGAATCAAAAAATACGACCGCAATAATGAATTGTCATTGAATTCAGTTATTGCATTAAATCCAAAAGTTTTAGAAGAGGCAGGCGAATTGGATGCAAATCGACCTGAAAATCTTGATCTATATTCAATCTACGGGATGCCGGTTTTATTAAAGGATAATATAAACGCTTCCGGAATGCCAACTACTGCCGGAGCGGTTGTTTTTGAGAAAAACACTACAGGTGATGCTTATATTACTCAAAAATTAAAAGAAAACGGTGCTTTGATTCTTGGTAAAGCTAACTTGAGCGAGTGGGCTTATTTCTTTTGTGGTGATTGCCCCAGCGGGTATTCTGCAGTAGGCGGTCAAACTCTAAATCCTTACGGAAGAAAAATTCATGATACTGGCGGTTCTAGTTCGGGCAGCGGTGTTTCAATGGCGGCTAATTTTGCTGTCGCCGCGGTAGGTTCAGAAACTAGTGGATCTATTTTGTCACCATCAAGTTCAAACTCAGTTGTAGGTTTGAAGCCTACCATAGGTTTACTTTCTCGTGGAGGAATTGTGCCCATCTCAAGTACGTTAGACACCCCGGGGCCGATGACACGCTCTGTGATCGACAATGCGATTATGCTTCAGGCAATGACCGGTCTGGATTCTGAAGATGAAAAGGCTGTAAGTTTAAATGCACCGCAAACAAATTATATCAACGCTTTGAAGAATTTAGATCCTGAAGGATTCTTAAAAGAAAAACGCTTAGGATATTACAAAGGCTATGAGGATACCTTGTACGTGCAGGCAGTACAGGCTTTAAAAGAAGCTGGCGCCACTTTAGTTGAGTTAGAACGACCTGAAATTGATTTACCGCAATTTGTACGGGTTTTAAATCTGGATATGAAAGTAGATTTACCTGCTTACATCTCAAAATATGGTTCTGATAAACTTTCAGTAAATGATTTAGATGAAATCACAGTTTACAACAAAGAAGATTCTTTGATTAGAATGCCTTACGGTCAAAAATTATTTTATGGGGTTTTAGCAGATTCTGCATCTACCGAAGAGTTCACGGCAATTAAAGATACCTTAGAGCGTAATGGAAGAAAGTTCTTTGATGAACCGATAAAAGCCAATAATCTAGATGCTGTACTTTCAATAAATAACTATATGGCAGGATATGCAGCTGTAGCAAAATACCCTGCGATTACGGTACCTATGGGCTATCAGAAGGATAATCGCCCGATGGGATTAACGTTTATCGCACCCACACTATCAGAAGCTCAGTTATTAGAACTAGCTTTTGCCTATGAGACGATTTCAAAAAAGAGAAAGACTCCTGCAGATTTTAAGGAGTGATTCTTTTTATTATTTCTTACCTAAATAATTTAATTATTCATCTAAGAGCAATTCAGTAGTAGCATAATAAGTGATCTTAAAAGTAATGGTCTCATATTCACTGAATTTAAGATTCATCTAATTTAAGGCATAAAATCGTTAAAACACCGTATCTTTGCGCCCCAAAATAAAGAGCATTATGCGTACTAAAACCCTTAAGAAGAATAAAATAAACGTAGTGACCTTAGGTTGCTCTAAGAACGTTTATGATAGTGAAGTTTTGATGGGACAATTGCGGGCAAATAACAAAGAAGTTGTTCACGAAGAGGAAGGTAATGTTGTGGTGATCAACACGTGTGGTTTTATTGCTAATGCTAAAGAAGAATCGGTTAATACGATTTTAGAATACGTTCAAAAAAAGGAAGATGGTATCGTAGATAAGGTTTTTGTAACCGGTTGTCTTTCTGAACGCTATAAGCCTGATTTGCAACAGGAAATTCCGGATGTTGATCAGTATTTTGGAACCACAGAATTACCCGGATTATTAAAGGCTTTAGGAGCAGATTATAAGCATGAGTTGATAGGAGAACGTTTGACTACTACTCCAAAAAACTATGCCTATTTAAAGATTGCTGAAGGCTGTGATCGCCCTTGTTCGTTTTGTGCTATCCCGTTAATGCGTGGCGGACACAAAAGTACGCCGATAGAAAATCTGGTAATTGAAGCAGAAAAGTTAGCTGCAAATGGGATCAAAGAACTGATTCTTATCGCCCAGGATTTAACCTATTATGGTCTTGATCTGTATAAAGAACGTGCACTGGCAAAGCTTTTACGCGAACTCGTAAAAGTTGAAGGTATTGAGTGGATTCGTCTGCATTATGCGTTTCCTACCGGTTTCCCGATGGATGTGCTCGACGTGATGAATGAAGAACCTAAAGTGTGTAATTATATTGACATCCCATTGCAACACATCTCGACCAAGTTGCTGAAGTCTATGCGTCGTGGGACGACTTATGAAAAGACCAATGCACTATTGCATACCTTTAGAGAGAAAGTACCGCAAATGGCGATTAGGACTACCTTGATCGTAGGGTATCCCGGCGAAACTCAAGAAGATTTTGAGCTGTTACGCGATTGGGTAAAAGAAATGCGTTTTGAGCGTTTGGGTTGTTTTACCTACTCTCACGAAGAAAATACACATGCTTATAATCTGGAAGATGATGTTCCTGAAGATGTTAAAATGGAGCGAGCTAACGAAATTATGGCGTTGCAATCACAGATCAGCTGGGAGTTAAATCAAGAGAAAATAGGGAAGGAGTTCCGTATTGTTATTGACCGAAAAGAGGGAAACTATTTTGTAGGCCGTACGGAATTTGACTCGCCAGATGTGGACAATGAAGTGCTTATTGACGCTTCGCAACATTATTTAAAAACCGGAGAATACACTTGGGTAAAAATCACTGAAGCTGAAGATTTTGACCTATATGCAGAGCCTGTAAAAAAATAATATTTATATTTAGAAGCATATATATAGTTCTAGAGATGAAAAAAATAACTTCGAAATTGCACAAAAAGCAACGCAATTATTTATTAGTATTTGGTGTGCTATATGTCGTTATCGGACTTATTCCCCAATTTACAGAAGATAATTCCATTTTAAATTGGTGGTATCTTGTTGTAGGTATCTCAATGCTCGGTATGCTAGGTTATCAGCTTTACAGTAACAGTTTATTTTCTGTTATCAAGTGGGACGATCAGAACCTGATGCTAAAAGCACCAGAACAAAAACCAATTGTTTTTAATCGGAATGCGATCAAATCTATCAAATTGACCGATAAGAGTTTAACGATTAACGCAGGTATGGGAAATGGTGAAATGCTGGATCTCAATTATTTCAAAGCTGAAGATTTAAGATACTTCAAAAATGACTTTGTTCAGCAGGAACTTACTCAGGGAGAAGCTTATAATCTAACGGAAGCATAAAAGCAAATCTTCTTGTAGACATCGCACCCCCCATAATTATAGCATTGGGGGGGGTGTGATTTCCAAAAGCATCTATCATAAAAGGCTGATTGGTTTGAATAGCTGATTGTTCATCATTATCGTAAAGGATACTTAACTTGTCAACCAGCAGTTTTACATAAGTTTTATCTTGAACTTTTCTAAATTCAAAATGTAAATAAGGTGGAGCTTCAAATTTATCATAGAAGATTCTGAAGCCATTTTCGTGTAACTTCTTTTGTGCTAATGAACGCATAAAATGAAGTGTAGAACCTGAATAGGAGTTTTCTCGGTTTTTGATATATTTTTTACGTGTTTTCTTTTTCAATTCCTGATAAAAATTAAAGCCTTCATAGTAAACCATATTTACAAACTGCATTCCTGAATTAAGGCTTTTTTCATAATTTACATGAAAATCACTTAAGGTATAGTCTACCGTATAACCCATATATTTATTTTCAATAATAAGAGGCTCGTTAGCCCAAGCAGTAAGTTTTAATTGAGATGGACTGTAATGAAGTTTGAGTACCTCAGGATTACGTATCTTACATTTTAGAGCTTCTTGTGAGTGTCCTAGAAATTCAAGCATAAACACTTTTAATTTGCGTTCGCGTGTCCAGGGATCGGTTTCGAGAAATACTTGATCCAGTTGCTCAGTCATTTCTTCTAAGTAAACAGGAGGCATTTTCCCATCTGTATTTAAATAATTGTTGATGTAAACCGGAGAATAACCCATCATTGTGAGAACTAATGGACTTTTTATACCTTCTTGTATAGGAATGGAGTAGTGGCCATTTTGATTAGTTATTGTACCTATTGTTGTGCCATCAAAATAAATACTAACAGCTTCTAGAACTGTCGAGTCTTTAGCGCTGTAAACGTAGCCGCTAAGGTGCTTTTGTCCCGATGCAGTTACACAGCATATCAACCCTGTAAAAAACAAAAAGATATGCATAGAACAAAAAAAAACTATTATTATAGTTATAAAACTACAATAATAGTTTTCAATATAAATGCTTATGTGCTTTTATTTTTTCAAAGATTTTTGAGGTTTTAAATTTTGATCAATAACTTGTACCTCAAGTCTTAATTACTGAACTTTTTTGAGCTGAGTCAAGCATTACCCACAATGAAATATATAAGTTTTTCAGGCTCAGCATATTTTTTAGAGATATTTTTAATTTAATCAAGTGCAGTTTCTGTGCCTGGTGTGTTTTTATCTTCTTGTTCTTCTTCTAATTTTTTTATTTCCTCAAAAAATTCTTCTGGTTTCATAATGCGCATTGTTTTTTGAACAACAATGGTATTTGCTAAAGTATAGACATGGTTATCTTTGTTACGAAGGTGTAAGAAGAAAAGGGTGATGTTTTCAACTTGTCCTGACATCGGAAAATCTTTATCTACGATTTCTACATAATCACCAATTTTTAAAGGATGATTAAAAAAGAGAATCAATCCTGAAGTGATGTTGCATAACAATGACCATTGCGCGAAAAAAGCAACACCCAGAATCGTGATTACAGATCCAATACCGGCAATTACATCTGCTCCCGAAAAGCCCCAAATAATTACCATCGAAAAGCCCAGCACGAGAAAAAATAGCATGTTGAGGACTTTGACGGTTATTTGTTTACGTGTAATATCAAAGTTAGCCTTCTTAAATCGTCTGATAATGAGTTTAGATACTGCATATCGTATTACTAATAATACAAATAAGAGTACAAAACTCTCAATTAGTTTGAGTTCAATTTCTGTGAGAATCACGTTAGTTTCTGTAGTTATTAGGGTTATTTAAAAATAGGGCATTTACAAAAAATAATTTTCCGTTTTGCCAGAATGCTCTAAAAAGCGGATCATCTACCATATACGTTACAGTACCTCGACCCATAGGCTGAACACCAAAAATCAAACTGTTTTTTAAAGCCTTTAAAGCATCTTCACCAGCGTAGCCTGATACACTTTCCAGACTGTCATTCAAATAAGCAACATTATAGCCGTTGTCTAGCAAGGCATACGCATCGCTACCTATTTTTAAGCTGTAATAGGTATCACTGTATCCAAAAGCCAACGGATGGGTGTTATCTACTTGTGTTTTAAATATACTACCGCTAATGAGTTCTTTAGCTCGTGAACTTTCACGCTCTGCATAAGGAACCAATTTATCAACAATAGTATCTCCATTTTTTAGAGGTTCAGACTCTTTTAAACCAAAACCATCTTTATCGCTAAAAGATCTTAATGCATTATCTATAGCTATTAAATTTCCACCACTACGAACCCAAGACTTTAATTGATCTAAGGTGTTTTCATCAAAACGGTATCTCCCGCTAGGCAAGACCAGAATATCATAATCAGTTAGGTTTATACGCCCCAAATCTTCGGCTAAAATAGAAGTTACAGGATAATTTAATTGTTGTTCAAAAAAGTGCCAAGTTGCACCATAACTTAATGAAGAAGTTTGTTCTCCGCTTAAAACTGCGATTTTTGCTTTATTAATCAGTTTTACTGATGACGAACCAAAATCTGGACCTGCAGATGCAAAACTGGTTTTTACAGGGGTGAGTTTGCGTTTAAATTCATTAGCTATTGTAATTAATTTGGAATCAAATTCAGTTGTGTTATTATCGCTTCTGGTAATAATTAAAGAACCGGTAGGATAGTCTACCCCACTGTTTGTAAAAGCTTTTTCAGAAAACCGAACCTTAATATTTGCCTGAAGCAAGGCACTTAAGAATTTTGCATCCTCCATACTATTCCATTTTGAGATATAGCCAGCTGCATTATTTGATATTACATTAGGCTCATGATTTGAAGGATCTGTTTTAGTTTCAGAATTCGCTTTTGTACTTGCAACCGCTTCTAAACCGTATGCATATGGTAAGCTCCAAGCAGTTATATCGTAAGTAAGCGGAGTAGACAAAGCTGCTTCTGGCTCAAAAAGTACGTGTACCAGTTTACCTTTAGGTTGATCTGTACTCACAACCAGAGCCTGGTCAAAATTCATACTTCCTTGCTTCTTAGAATCATAATTGTATCCACTTGTTTTTCCGGAAAAGGCAAATCGGTATTGTATACCGTGTGTATCTAAAAGTTCAGCCAAAGCAGCCTGATGATCGCTTTCCCCGGTAAGCGTGAAGTTTTTATATGCTACATCAGGGTTGCTGTAATACTTTTTAAATTCAGAATTAAGTCTTTCTACATTATTGGCAGCCATTTCAACAGTAGAAATCCCAGTAGTAAAATGATGGGCTACACGATCTACTAATGTTAGAATTGTACCGTCTGCTTTTTTGATGCCTAAACCTGCATGCCCACCGCCTGCTTGCTCATAGGTCATGCCTATAGAGCCGGTGTAAGTAGGATAGGTGTCGCCATAACTTGGGTAAAGTAAATCGAACACCTCTCGGGTGAAAAACAGCCATCCATTTTGATCAAAATACTTAGCGTGGTTGCTTCCTATTTCTTGCTGAAATTGAAACTGAAACGGGGTTATTATCTTGTGATAAGGTTCTGCTGCTGGAGCAAAATAATACGGGTTATTTATGCCTTGCTCGTGAAAATCTACGTGAATATGAGGCAACCAACTGTTATAAACTTTTAAGCGCTGCCGGGTTTCCTTTTGAGTTGCCCAGGCCCAATCGCGGTTTAGATCAAACAAGTAATGGTTTGCTCTACCACCAGGCCAGGGCTCGTTATGCTCTGCAGCATCAGGATTGGTGTCGAATGGCGTTGCTTTTACTTTGTTATACCAGTTAGCATAACGATCCCTACCATCAGGATTAATGCAAGGGTCAATAATAACAACGGTATTTTTCAACCACTCTTTTTTATTCGTGATTAATTCATAAAGTGTAAGTATTGAAGCTTCTGTGCTGCTTGCTTCATTACCGTGTACATTATAGCTCAGCCAAACGATGGCTTTATCAGGATTTGCAGTTCCACTCTCAATACCGGCGTTTTGAAGTTGATTGGTTCTAATAGTTTCAATATTCGCCTGGTTTTCTGGAGTTGTAACTATGGCATAGGTTAAGGGTCTACGTTCATTGGTTTTTCCATACTCTTTATAAGTAACCCAATCAGAATTGGAAGCTACATACTCAAAATATGACACAACATCTGCGTGTCTAGAGAATTCTGTCCCTATTTTATATCCTAGAAATTCTTCGGGCGACTGCAGAGATTGAGAGAAACTCAAACTAGTAAAAAGTAGGGTAATTAATAGTGTAAATCTGTACATATAATAATTAGGTTAGTAAGCAGTATTTTGGCCAAGTCCAAGAAATCGTTTATAAAAGCATATTTACTTAGAATATAGCCTTTAAATGATTAAATCTCGATTATCGAGCGAACAGTAAAACTACTAAAATTGTGAGTAAGTTGTTCTCTGTGAATTAACGTAAATTTGGGCTGTAAAACTGGGCTATTCTTTTATTTTTGCTCTCGTTGTGAAATCTAAAATTTGACTACTAATAATTACCTTGAAAACTAGTTTTTGACGATTAAAGTAATAATTTTTGCGGAATCGTTGATATTGAAAAAAGAACTCCATGTCGATTCATAAAATAGTGTATAAAGAAACCGGATATTTCTCTAAACTCATCTGTGATTATCTAGATAAGAAAGAGAGTCTGAATCAATTTTATGGTAATTTTCCGACATTGGAGAATTTTAAAAAGCAGCTAGAAGCAAAATCTTTTTCTGCAAAGAATCGTTCTGTTTTAGCTTCCGCTTTGCGTAATCAATATAAAAACTTAGAGGCAGGAGAGGCTTTAGAATCAGCTATTGAGCAATTAGAACAAGAAAATACATTTACCGTAACAACTGGTCACCAACTTAACTTATTTACCGGGCCACTTTATTTTTTGTATAAGATTATAAGCACAATTACGCTTTCGCGAAAATTAAAAGAGGCCTATCCTGAGTATAATTTCGTTCCGGTTTATTGGATGGCTACCGAAGATCATGATTTTAACGAAATCAATTATTTTAGACTTCATGGTAAGAAAATACAATGGAACCGGGAGGATATACAGGATAATGATAAGGGAGCAGTAGGGGGTCTTAAAACGAAAGGTCTGCAAGAGGTTTTTAATCTTATTTGCGCAGAATTAGGAAACACGCATTTAGCTAAAGAGCTTTGTAATTTGTTTGAATCTGCTTACCTTAAACACGACACGCTTACGGAAGCTACCCGTTATTTAGCACATCATATTTTTAGTCAATATGGGCTAGTGATTGTAGATGGTGATGATCACCAGTTGAAGTCTATTTTTACTCCTTATATGAAGCAGGAGTTGCTTCAAAACAAGGCCCGTAAAGCTGTGACTACGCAAGCAGAAAAACTGGAAAAAGCGGGTTACTCTATTCAAGTTAATGCCCGAGATATCAATCTTTTTTATCTGGCAGACGGTATTAGAGAACGTATTATTGAAAAGGACAGTCGTTATTTTGTAAATAATACTTCAATTGAATTTTCTGAGGAAGAATTATTAACTAAGTTAGAAGAAACACCTGAAGCATTTAGCCCTAACGTCATAATGCGACCTTTGTATCAAGAGGTTATTTTGCCTAATCTAGCGTATATAGGTGGAGGCGGAGAGATTGCTTACTGGTTAGAATTGAAAAGCTTTTTTGATGCTGTTGAAGTTACGTTCCCAATGTTGATGGTGCGTAATTCTGCATTATTAATAACTGAAAAGCAACAGGAGAAATTAAAAAAACTCAACGTTTCAATAGAAGATCTTTTTCTCAATCAGAATGATCTCATTAATCGAAAGATTAGAAAAATATCAAATATAGATGTTGATTTTAGTACGCAAAAAGAACATCTCGTTAAACAGTTCGAGGATTTATACAAGTTGGCATCAGAAACCGATGCTTCCTTTTTAGGAGCTGTAAAAGCTCAGGAAGTAAAGCAGTTAAAAGGTTTAGATAACCTCGAAAAGCGCTTGCTTAAAGCACAAAAGAAAAAATTAGGAGATCACGTAAGAAGATTAACATCTATTCAAAACGAGCTTTTCCCATTAGAAAATCTACAAGAGCGTATCATGAACTTTTCTGAATTTTATTTAGAATACGGTTCAGATTTGATCCCGCAGTTGTTTGAAGCCTTAGATCCTTTAGATTATAGGTTTACGGTAATTATTAAATAGCTTTTGTTAAAAGGTTTCTATTTTTTAATAAGCTTTTTACCTTCAATACTAATTGCAGAGCCTTCCATACATTGTACAGAATCAGGATCGCGAGTAGATAGTTCATTAAACTTTGAACCGTAGATTTTTCCAAAGTCAAAAATCACTTCATAATCCAGAACTTTATAAGCTTCCCAAATAGGGTGACGCACTTCGTACTCCCAGGTTTGATTCTTATTCTTTTTACTATAACCCCAAAAGTGTTCTGTAATAAATTCGGTTATACTGCCGGGTTTATAGTTGTGCGTTTTAGTAGCTGTTGCAACTTGAAACAATTGCCAGTTCTCTTCAAAGTCTAACCCATAACTAAAGAAGTTTTCTTCATCAGTAAGGTCGTGCTTATAATGCATCTTAAAAACGCTGTATTGCTCATTATAAAGCAAATTAGCAACCCAGGCAATAGCAGGTTTTCTAACGATTTCAGATATGAAAACCGTACCACGCTTCCAGATTTTACCATTAAAATACTTTACGTAAAACCTGAGATTAATTTCTTCAAACCGCTTATGGAAAGGAATCGTGATGCCTTTAAGTTTAACATCGTCAAATAAAAAACCTACAAGGCTTACGTAACATTTCCCTTCATAAAAATCAAGTTCTGTATGTGCAGGCACATAAGGCTTGAGTATCTCAGGGTCGATGGTGTAATTAGCAAAGCAGAGCTTTTTCCAAGAAGCGGTTAAAAAGCTCATTTATTTTTGAAATATTTTAAGGGAGGAGCAAGCATTCCAAAACATTCACCTTCTTCTTTACCTAAATGTTTATGATGAATTTTATGAGCTCTTCTAATTCCCCTAGCATACCAATTGTTAGCATTTCTAAAAAGTTTAAAACGCTGGTGGATAAAAATATCATGTACCATAAAATAGGCAACACCATAGGCAAAAATACCAAGTCCTATAGGTAAACCAATCCACACATTTTCATATTGCCATAATAGAAAGCAACCTATACTTACTAATGCATAAAAGATGAAGAAAAAGTCATTGCGCTCCCACCAAGAGCCGTGGTCTTTATGATGGTGATCCCTGTGTAATGACCACAAAAAACCGTGCATAACATATTTATGAGTAAACCAAGCCATAAACTCCATAATGCCAAAAGTGAGCAAGAAAACAAAGATCCAGAGTAATGTTTGCATTTTAAATAAGGTTTAATCTATATTTTACATAACTACGCGCCAGTAGAGATGCCTTCACATAATTAGGAACACGAATACGTGCATTTTTTATCTCCAAAGACGGAGTGTTTTTTAACTTGAGTAACAATTTTCTATAATAACGGTATGCGGTATAAACACCAAATTTTGCTTCTACAGGCAATTTACAAATACCAGAAAGACCTTTTGCAAAATCAGCTTCGATTTCTGCAATAATTTTTTGCTTTGATGCTTCGTCTAAAGCATTGAGGTTAGTATTGGGAAAATACGTTCTGCTTAATTCTTCGTGATCTGCTTTAAGGTCTCTTAAAAAATTTACCTTTTGAAAGGCAGAGCCTAGGCTTTGTGCACTTTCTTTAAGTTCATCATATTTAGCTCTGTCTCCTTTTACAAATACAGTAAGGCACATAAGCCCTACAACATCAGCAGAGCCATAAATATAATTTTTGTATTCCTCTTGCGTAAGATATTTACTTTTAGAAAGATCTAGGCGCATACTGTTCATAAAAGCATCTACAAGATGTTTTTCGATCTTATAGGTATGGAAAGTATGCTGAAAAGAGTTGAGAATAGGATTTAAACTTATTTTGTGTTCAAGTGCGTGCTCCAGGTCATTTTCAAAGCGCTCAAAGAGTTCTTTTTTGTCATAATCGTGGAAGGTATCTACGATTTCGTCTGCAAACCTTACAAAACCATAAATGTTGTGAATGTCCTTCCTTATACTCGGCGCAAGCATACGGGTAGCCGTAGAAAATGAAGTGCTATACGAGCGCGTCACCGTTTCTGAACAAGCTAAGGATACGTTGTCGAAAATTTCTTTCATTTCTTTTTCTTAGTCATTTTTAGTTATCAAACCGGCCACTAGTTTACCGGAGATTAGAGCAGGAGGCACTCCCGGTCCCGGGACAGTGAGTTGGCCTGTAAAGTAGAGGTTATCAACTTTTTTACTCTTAAGTTTAGGTCTTAAAAATGCGGTTTGTAACAAGGTATTCGCTAATCCGTACGCATTTCCTTTATATGAATTGTACTCTTCAACGAAGTCATTTACACAAAAGGATTCCTTAAATATAATATTTTTTTTAACAGATTGACCCGTAAGTTCTTCAAGTCGATTTATAATTATTTCAAAATATTTTTCACGCTGTTCTGGAGAATCATAAACTCCGGGAGCCAACGGAATCAGAAAAAAACCAGCTTCTTTACCTTCTGGTGCCATACTATCGTCTGAAATAGATGGGAAGTTTGCATAGAACAAGGGCTCGTCTGGCCATTCTGGCTCATCGTAAATTTCACGGGCATGTTTTTCAAAATTCACATCAAAAAACAAGGTATGATGATTAACGCGTTCAATTTTTTTATCAAAGCCTACATAAAATAGTAGAGAAGAGGGAGCAAATACTTTTTTATCCCAGTATTCTTCAGAATATTGTCTGAGGTTTTTAGGAAGTAAGGTTTCGGTGTGGTGATAGTCGGCGCCACTAAGTACAATATCGGCTTCAATAGTTTTACCGTTTACTTCAATTCCTGTAGCTTTTGAACCCGATGTACGGATGCGCCCAATAGTGCTGTTGACGTGAGTTTTAACCCCAAGACCTTCGGCTAAATTAACCATTGCAGCAACAACAGCGTGCATCCCATTTTTAGGATGAAATGTTCCTATACCAAAATCGGCATAATTCATAAAGCTATAAAAAGAAGGCGTTTTATCTGGCTTTGCACCTAAGAATAAAACAGGAAATTCTAGTATTGAAACCAGTTTTGGATTCTTAAAAGATTTGCGTACATCTTTGCTTATCGTGCTAAAAAAGCTACCTATTTTTTTTATAGTAGCAGGTGTCACAAGTTCAAGTGGAGAAACTCCGGGACGATATACTAAATCCTTTATCGCAACATCATAATTGGCCCCGGCTTCGTCTATAAATTCTTGTAGTTTTGAAGCGCTGCCCGGCTCAATAAGCTCAAAAGTCGCTTTAATTTTTTCTAATGTATCTTCAATTGTGATGTATTCATTTTTACCAAAATAGACACTGTAAGCAGGATTCAATTTTTCTAGCGAATAGTAGTCCGAGGTTTTCTTACCAAAATCTTCAAAAAATCGATCAAAAACATCTGGCATCCAGTACCACGATGGTCCCATATCAAAGGTGAACCCCTCGCGTTTAAATTGTCTTGCACGACCACCCAGACTGCTGTTCTTTTCGTAAATACTTACATAATGACCAGCTTTTGCTAAGTAACAAGAAGCTGCAAGAGCCGAAAAACCAGAACCTATAATTGCAATTTTTTTAGACATAAATTAATTAGTTAAGCAGCGTATTAAACGCATCTATAGATTTTATAAGTTTTACGTTTTCAGGCATTTCTGATTGTTTAGCCGTTTGTATGATTCTTCCCAGAAGGTACAAAGGCATATTATTTCGTCCAATATCTTTATTGAAACGTTTTGCAAAATCGGCTACAGAAGTTTCGCAGGGATTAACTGTAAGATAGGACACAAAATAAGGTTGTTGTTGTGTACTTGCTAAGTATTTTAAATCTTCAATGTGAATATTCTGTCCGAGATATACACACTTAAAACCGTGTGCAACGATCTCATAATTTAAAAACATCAACCCTAGATCATGAATCTCATTTTCTGGTAAAAAGAGAATAAACATTTTTTCACATCCATCACGATCAGCATTTTCTAAAAGCTCTTTATTGATTAGAATTTTTTGTTTGATAAGGTTTGAAATGAAATGCTCGTGAGCAGGATTAATAACTCCAGATTGCCAGAGTAAGCCTATGTTTTCTAATAATGGGATGAATATTTTAAAAAAGATTTCTCTAAACGATAGCGATTGCTTTAGGGTTACATAGGTTCTATTGAAAAGTTTCTGATCAAAATTCATCATCGCAATTTTGAATGAGTTGACTGCATGATGATTAGTGCCCATATCGTCTTCCTCAACAATATCTGAAACTAGTGTTGCGATCTCTTTACTTGAGTGCTTTGCAATTTTTGAGATCTTATAATTGTGGTCTAATAAGAAAGTGACGTTTAATAATTTTTGAAGATCTCCTATAGAATAAGTACGAATGTTTGTTTCAGTTCTATCTGGCTCGAGAAGATTATAACGGCGTTCCCACATACGAATCGTATGGGCTTTTATGCCACCAAAGCTTTCTAAATCTTTGATGCTAAAAGAGGTTTTTACCGTATTCATAAACTGTTTGTAGTCGTTCTCAAGTACTCAAATTTAATATTTTGTTTAAAAGAATTGTCTAAAACTTCAACAAAACAGAAACTTTAGCATTGTATTAAGAAAAACGGTAAGAATTGACTAATGACGGAGTTATGTTATATCTTAAAAGTGATACCGTCTTCTACGTTTCGGTCGTATTTCTCTTTGTCAAATTGATAGAGGTACGAACCTTTTCTAGATGAGGTCATATCTTTCTCCTCAAGTTTTACCAAGATGTCCAGACCATTCACTTTATTAATAAAATTGCGCTTGTCTAATTTTTCGTCTAAAATAGATTCGTATAATTTTTGCAATTGACGCATTGTAAATTTTTCGGGAAGAAGCTCAAAACCAATGGGTTTTGAGATAGCTCTACGACGTAATCTTAAAATGGCTTTTTGTACCATTTGATTGTGGTCAAATATGAGTGATGGTGCTTCATCTATACTGAACCATTTAGCAGAATATTGTTCAATAAGTTTCTCGTCGTGATCTTCAATATTAATTAAAGCATAATACGCCACCGAAAGTGTTCGCTCTGCGGGATCCCGATCTACCTTACTAAAATTGTAAAGCTGCTCCATATAGATCTCTTCAAAACCGGTGAGATGGTGCAAAATACGATTTGCTGCATCATCTAAAGTTTCAGTCATTTTTAAGAACCCACCTATTAGAGACCATTTTCCCTTTTCAGGTTCAAAATCCCGTTTAATCAAGAGGATTTTTAAATCTTCCTGATCAAATCCAAAAATTATACAATCTACCGCAAGAAGCACTTTGTCTTCGGTATTGTAATTATTGAGCATAACAACACATTTATTTAAAAGCTAAAATATAGAATATAGCTAAGTAAGATCCCAAAAATAAAATAAATGTTAATAATACAGTAATAAAAACAGTTATCGAATCACGAAATGTTAATAAATAGCTGCTAAAATTAAAATTTTCTTAAAATATGTTTTTTTAGTTCTAAAATGTTTGCATACATTTGGAAATGTAAAATACACACTTATTTAATTTTGAAGTATTAAACAATTTTAAATTTCGATTAGATGTTACGAAAGCGATATATCTTATTGAAGAGATTTAAATAGAAATATAAAAATATCAAATACAAATAATTTACAGATGAAGAATAAACTACAAATTATAGGTGCATTACTGGTAGCACTCAGCTGCTTCTCTTTAGTTAGTGCGCAAGATGCAACGATAAGAATAATACCATCAGATGATGCACCTACGATAAGTCGTCATATCTATGGTCATTTTGCAGAGCATTTGGGGCGTTGTATTTACGACGGTCTATATGTGGGTGAAAAAAGCAATATTCCAAATACTGAGGGTGTTCGTAACGATATCATCAATGCATTAAAAGAGTTGAAAATTCCTAATCTACGCTGGCCGGGAGGGTGCTTTGCTGACACGTATCACTGGAAAGATGGAGTAGGGCCGCAAAGTGAGCGACCTACGATCGTAAACACATGGTGGGGTAATGTAACCGAAGACAATAGCTTTGGTACACATAACTTTTTAAACCTTTGTGAAGAGCTTGGTGCTGAGCCGTATTTGGCCGGAAATGTAGGAAGTGGAGAAGTACAGGAATTAGCAGACTGGGTACAGTATGTTAATTTTGACGGCATAAGCCCTATGTCTGACTGGCGGAAAGAAAATGGTCGCGATAAGCCCTGGGGTGTAAAATACTGGGGAGTAGGTAACGAAGCCTGGGGATGTGGCGGAAACATGCGAGTAGAATACTACGCAGACATCTACCGAAAGTATGCCACATTTATGTCTGATGCCGGTCTTGAAGGCGGGTTGTACAAAATTGCCTCAGGAGCTAGTAATGATGATTATCACTGGACTGAAGTGTTGATGCGCGACATTCCGCATAACTTACTTCAGGGTGTTGCGTTACACCATTATTCGGTAATAGACTGGAATGCCAAAGGACCTTCAGTAGGGTTTTCTGAGGAGCAGTATTTTAAGACTATGGAACAAGCCTGGCTGATGGAAGAACTCGTTACCAAGCATGTGGAGATCATGGATAAATACGACCCTAAAGGTAAAGTTGATCTTGTCGTGGACGAGTGGGGCGGCTGGTATGATGTTATGGAGGATACTAATCCAGGGTTTCTATACCAACAGAATACTATGCGTGATGCGATGATTGCCGGTATGACATTGAATATCTTCCACAATCACGCAAGACGTGTAAAAATGGCCAATCTGGCTCAGGTGGTAAATGTGCTTCAGGCTGTTATTCTTACCGAAGGAGAGAAGATGATTTTAACACCCACGTACCACGTGATGAAAATGTACAACGTACATCAGGATGCGCAGCTTATTCCTATCGAACTTGCTACGCCAGATTATGCATATAATGACGAAAAACTTCCGGCTGTAAATGCTTCGGCTTCAAAAGATGCTGAAGGTAAGGTGCACATATCTTTGGTAAACATCGATGCTAATAAGTCAAATACCATAAGTGTTGATGTAAGCGCTTTAAAACTGAAAGGCTTTACAGCAGAAATTCTGACTTCAAAAACACTTGAAGATCATAATACCTTTGAATCACCGGAAAAGATTCAGCCTGAAAAATTCAAAAAGTTCAAACTTAAAAAAGGAATTCTTGAAGTGGAGTTGCCTCCGTTTTCGGTAGTGGTTCTTGAGGGAAACTAAAATTCTGGGCTAGGAATATAAAGATGCAAAATGAGTAAAAGTCAAAGAAGGTCATTTTTTTTTAGTCTATACTTTTGTGCAGCTACGTTGGGTTTTGCTCAGGATCAGCAGCGGGAAGAAGAATTGTTTAAAAAGCTTGAAAGCTCCACCAACAATCCCATTATTACAGATAAATACACCGCAGATCCTGCAGCACTGGTGTATGATGGTCGGGTATACATTTATGCTGGTCATGACCAGGCACCTGATGATCAGGAGCGTTACATAATGAATGAGTGGCTGTTGTATTCTTCAGATGATATGATCAACTGGAAAGAGCATCCGGTACCTTTAAAACCCACAGATTTTGATTGGGCAATTCATTCTGCCTGGGCTGCTGAGGTTTTAGAGAAAGACGGTAAGTTTTACTGGTTTGTAACTGTTGAACATAACGATTCTAAACCCGGTAAGGCGATAGGTGTGGCTGTTGCCGATAGCCCGGAAGGCCCGTGGAAAGATGCTCTAGGTAAGGCCTTGATCACAAATGATATGACAACCCAGACTGATATTAGCTGGGATGATATTGATCCTACTGTTTTTATTGATGATGACGGAACCCCATATCTATATTGGGGAAATCAGGTTTGTAAATATGTAAAACTCAAAGACAATATGATTGAGATAGATGGCCCCATACATACGGTAGATTTACCAAAATTTACCGAAGCCCCATATATTCACAAACGTGGTGATTGGTACTATTTATCATATGCATATGATTTTCCTGAGAAAACGGCTTATGCGATGTCAAAATCTATAACCGGTCCCTGGGAATATAAAGGCATTTTAAATGAGGTTGCGGGCAACTCCAATACTAACCATCAATCTATTATTGAATTTGAAGGTAAGTGGTATTTTGTGTATCATAATGGAAGTATTCCAACCCACGGTAGCAGCTTTCACCGCTCGGTTTGTGTAGATCGCTTATACTACAATAAAGACGGAACCATCAAACGCATTGTGATGAGCTCAGAAGGCATTCAACCTGAAAATTAGACTATGAAAACTTTATTCACTTTTTTAAGCCTGTTTATTTTCAGTAATTTCTTTGCACAAGATATACGGGTGCACGACCCCGTCGCGATCAAACAAGGGGATACGTATTATATTTTTTGTACCGGAAGAGGAATTTCTGTTTTCAGTTCACCAGACCTTAAAAACTGGGAGCGAGAACCTCAGGTTTTTATTGAAGAACCGGTTTGGGCAGATGATGTTGCTGCCGATTTTAATAATCACATTTGGGCTCCGGATATTACGTTTTATAATGGTAAGTACTATTTGTACTATTCAGTTTCCACATTCGCGAAAAATACTTCGGCAATAGGATTGACTATTAATACAACGCTAGATAGTGAAGACCCCAATTACAACTGGGAAGATCATGGAATTGTTATACAGTCTGTACCCAACCGTGATTTATGGAACGCTATAGATCCTAATCTTGTTTTTGACGATAACGAAACGCCATGGTTGGCTTTTGGTAGCTTCTGGGAGGGGCTTAAAATGGTAAAACTTTCTGAAGATTTAAAATCTATAGCTCAACCGCAGGAATGGCATACCATCGCCCGCAGAGAGCGGTCTTTTGATTTGGCAGACACCAATCCTGGTGATGCTGCTTTAGAGGCTCCTTTTATCTTTAAAAAGAACAACTGGTACTACCAGTTTTTATCTTGGGATTTGTGTTGTCGTGGTGAAAATAGCACCTATAAAGTTGTGGTAGGTCGTTCTAAAAATGCTGTAGGACCTTATGTTGACAAGGAAGGTAAAGCATTAAATAACGGAGGAGGAACCTTGATTATTGAAGGAAATGATAACTGGTATGGTGCTGGTCACAATAGTGCTTACACTTTTGACGGGAAGGATTATATCATTTTTCACGCCTATGATGCTAATGACAGGGGGACGCCGAAATTAAAAATTTCTGAATTAACCTGGGATGCAGAAGGCTGGCCAAGTTTAAAAGAAAAAGTACTCGATTAATATGAAAAATCTAGTTTTTAGTTTTTTAGTTTTTGGTCTTTCTACTTCAGCACAGCAAGCGGTAGAAATGTTTCCATTGAATCAGGTTTCAGTTACTGAAGGCGTATTTAAAGAAGCCGCTTTGACCGATTTTGAATATATAAAGCAACTCGATCCAGACCGTTTATTAGCTCCTTTTTTAAGAGAGGCGGGTTTAGAACCCAAAGCAGAATCCTACACTAACTGGGAAAATTCTGGACTTGACGGTCATACCGCAGGTCATTACATTTCTGCTTTATCTATGTATTATGCATCTACCGGAGATCAAAAAGCAAAAGGGCTTCTCGATTACACATTGGCTGAACTTCACAAAGTACAGCAAGCCAACGCTAATGGGTACATAGGTGGAGTGCCGGGAAGTGAAGCGCTTTGGACCGAAATTAAAAGCGGAAAAATTAATGCAGGAAGCTTCAGCCTCAATGATAAATGGGTACCCTTATATAACATTCATAAGACGTTTAACGGACTGAAAGATGCCTGGGTACACGCCGAAATTCCGCAGGCAAAAGATATACTTATCAAGTTAACTGACTGGTTTCTGGATGTCACTAAAGATTTAAGTGAGGAGCAAATTCAGGATATGTTACGTTCAGAACACGGCGGGCTTAACGAAGTGTTTGCCGATGTCTATGCAATAACCGGTGATAAGAAATACCTAAAACTCGCTGAAGACTTTTCGCAGAAGTCAGTTTTAGAGCCTATAGCTGCAAGCCAGGATATTTTAACGGGAATGCATGCCAATACGCAAATTCCAAAATTCATCGGTTTTGAGCGCATCAGTCAGTTGGAAAGTGCAAAAAAATATAATGATGCGGCTGTAAACTTTTTTGAGAACGTGACTTCAAAGCGTTCAATAAGTATTGGAGGAAATAGTGTTAGAGAACATTTCAACCCAATCGATGATTTTTCTTCGGTTTTGAGCAGTGAGCAGGGACCAGAAAGTTGCAATACTTATAACATGCTCAAATTGAGTAAAATGCTTTTTGAGGATACAGCAAACGAAGACTATATAGATTTTTACGAGCGTGGCTTGTATAACCATATTTTATCTACCCAAAATCCAGATGGTGGCTTTGTGTACTTTACGCCTATCAGACCTGGTCATTATCGCGTATACTCACAACCTGAGACCAGTTTTTGGTGTTGTGTAGGTTCTGGTATGGAGAATCATACTAAATACAATGAGCTTATTTATGCGAAGCACGACGATAAGCTTTACGTGAATCTGTTTATTCCTTCTGAAGTGAATTGGGATGAAAAGAAAGCATCTGTTCGGCAAGAGACAAAATTCCCTGATAAATCTTCAACAGAACTGATCTGGAGTAGTAAAAAGAAGACTAAGGCGACTTTGATGATGCGTTATCCGCAATGGGTTAAGGCCGGAGAATTAAGACTTTATGTAAATGGAAAACTTCAGCAAATAGCTGTAACTCCGGGTTCTTATTTTCCACTTGAGCGTAAATGGAAAAATGGAGATCGTATAAAGCTTGAACTACCGATGCATTTAAGTCTGGAGGAAATCCCTGATGAATCGGGTTACGTTTCTGTAAAGTATGGCCCTATTGTTTTGGCAGCAGTAACAGGTGAAGATAATCAAGACGGACTTTTTGCTGATGATAGTCGCGGCGGTCATATCGCAGATGGTCCATTTCTACCTTTAAATGAAGCCCCGATGTTTATTTCTGAAGAAGGAAAGTCTATTTTAGATAAAATTAAACCTATTCCCGGAAAGGCACTGGAGTTTAAGGCTTCAGATTTATTCTATCCTTCAGAATATAAAGATTTGGTACTGCAGCCTTTTTATAAAATTCATGAGAAGCGTTATTCCATTTATTTTAAACGGGAAACTCCACAAGGTCTTGCTAAAATGCAACGCGAGTTGAAAGAGAAACAAGAAGCAGAAGCATATTTACGCTCAATAACTTTAGATTTTGTCGCTCCCGGTGAGCAACAACCCGAATCAGATCACGGTGTCCAATCTCAAAATTCAAACAGTGGTCTTAATCAAAACAGGCACTGGCGTGATGCGACAGGTTGGTTTAGTTATGATCTCAAAAATAAAGAAGCAAAAGCTCAAGCTTTGCGGGTGACTTATTTTGGCAAAGATACCAATCGTGATTTTAAGATATTAGTAAATGGAGAAGTCATTGCAAACCCTCAATTAATGGGTGCAGCAGGTGATAAATTCTTTACAGTAGATTATGAATTACCGGCTGAATTAGTCGCAGATAATGAAATATTAACGGTACGTTTTGAGGCTGAAGAAGGTTCTGTAACTGCTGGTGTTTATGGCGTTCGCTTGATTAATACAATCAAGACAAAAGAATAAAAGCCAACAAACACACTTAAAAGATGATATCACAAACACTAAAAAAGATAGGCTTGATAGCTATAATGGCTTCCGCACTGTTGAGAAATAACACTGCCTTTAGTCAGCAAGAATTAATGGTAGATATGAGCGAGACCATCGCACCAATACAGCCAACGATGTATGGTATTTTCTTTGAAGATATCAACTTTGCTGCAGACGGTGGTTTGTATGCAGAAATGATTAAAAACCGCTCTTTTGAATTTACGATCTCTATGATGGGCTGGTCGCAACCCAATAGTGACAGACATTCTTACAATAATGAATCTGGCTTTGCGATGCCGGTTAAATATTTTGAAGGAGAGGGCAACTTAAACTTCATTCGAGTTCAGGTTAAGAATGCTGAAGGTTATGAGCTACATAATGAAGGCTTCCGCGGGATGGGAATTAAAGAAGGAGACACGTATCGTTTTACCTTTAACGCCAAACAGATGGAAGGTACTGTTTCTGAAGTAAATGCTTTTTTATTAGACGAAGACGGCAATACAATTGCTGAGGTTTCGGTACCGGTTTCTGGATCAGAATGGAAAAATTATAAGGTTGAAATGGTTCCGAATAAAACCGTTATGAAAGGTTCTTTAAAGTTGACTTTTGAAGGAACTGGAGAATTAGGTTTAGATATGGTTTCTCTTTTTCCTACAGATACATGGAACGGTAGAGAGAATGGCTTACGTAAAGATTTGGTTCAGTTATTATATGATTTAGATCCCGGTTTTTTGCGATTTCCTGGAGGTTGTATTGTTGAAGGGCGTACACTGGCACGCCGTTATCAGTGGAAAAAAACTGTAGGGCCGGTAGAAGAACGTCCAAGTTTAGTAAACCGTTGGAATACAGAGTTTGATCACCGTTTAACTCCAGATTATTATCAGTCTTTTGGCTTGGGATTTTTTGAATATTTTCAGCTATCGGAAGATTTGGGAGCAGAGCCGCTTCCTATATTAAGTTGTGGTATTGCGTGTCAATTCAACACTGGCGAATTAGTACCTATGGATGAATTGGAGCCTTATGTTCAGGATGCATTAGATCTTATCGAGTTTGCAAATGGAAGCACAGATACGCCTTGGGGAAAAGTGCGTGCAGATATGGGCCATCCAGAACCTTTTAATATGAAATATATAGGTGTAGGTAACGAGCAATGGGGACCAGAATATATTGAGCGTTATAAAGTATTTAATGAAGCGATTTCTTCAAAGTACCCTAATATTATCATTGTTTCAGGTAGTGGACCCTTTCCTGATGGAGATTACTTTGAATACGGAATGAAAGAGTTGAAAGAAATAGGAGCAGAGATCATAGATGAGCATTATTACAGAAGCCCAGAGTGGTTTAAAGAAAATGCTACACGTTATGACAGTTACGATCGTAACGGGCCTAAAATCTTTGCAGGAGAATACGCGGCTCAAAGTGTAGCCATAGCAAGCCCAGACAATAAAAATAATTGGGATACTGCATTAGCAGAAGCAGCATTTATGACTGGTCTAGAGCGTAATGCAGAAATTGTTCAACTTACTTCATATGCTCCTTTGATGGCACACGCCGAAGGATGGCAGTGGACGCCAGATATGATTTGGTTTAACAACCTTGAATCATATGGGACACCTAATTACCAAGTTCAAAAATTATATTCAACTAACAAAGGAACCGATTTGATAGCGGTAACTCAAGACGGAAAAAATTTAGTAGGTCAGGACGGGCTTTATGCGTCTGCTACTTTAGATTCTGAGGCAGGTGAGGTTGTGGTAAAAGTTGTAAATACATCAAGCGATGTACAAGAGATTTCTTTAAATTTTAAAGGGAAAAAATTGAAGGGGAAAGGAAAGGTTTTGGTGTTGAAAGAAGAGAATCTTTCACAAGAAAATTCTTTTGAATCACAAGATGAAATTAGTCCGATTACTGAAGAAATCAAGGTAAGAGGTAGTTCGGCAATGTATGAGGTAGCTCCTTATTCGTTGAATGTCATTAGAATACCGATTCATTAGTCACTCATAAAATTTCCTTAAAAATATTAAGTGTCATTTCTACATTTTAAAAGAGATTATATTAGATTTGTTACATAGTAAGATTTTAGTTTATGAAAGAATATGTAATAGGGCTGGATTACGGTTCTGATTCTGTAAGAGCAGTTCTCATTGATGCTTCAAATGGTCATGAAATAGAAGCTGAAGTAAGCTTTTACAAACGTTGGAAAGAGCGTCTGTTTTGCAATGCTTCAGAAAATCGTTTTCGACAACATCCATTAGATCATTTAGAAGGATTAGAGAATACGATAAAAGCAGTTGTTTCAAGAAGTGGTGTTCCTGCTGCATCTGTAAAAGGGATTTGCATAGATACAACAGGTTCTTCTCCAATTCCGGTAAATGCAGCGGGAATTCCGCTTTCACTTACTGAAGGTTTTGAAGAAAACCCTAATGCCATGATGGTGTTGTGGAAAGATCACACCGCTATAGCAGAAGCTAATGAAATCAATGAACTGGCTCGCAATTGGGGTGGAGAAGATTTTACAAAATATGAAGGCGGAATTTATTCGTCAGAATGGTTTTGGGCAAAAATTTTACATGTAGTTCGAGAAGATCAAAAAGTAAAGGAAGCTGCGCATTCCTGGATGGAGCATTGCGACTGGATAACTTATGCATTACTTGAGGGGATTTCATTAGAAAACTTCAAGCGTAGCCGTTGTGCTGCCGGTCATAAGGCGATGTGGCACGAGAGCTGGGGCGGGCTTCCTCCCGAAGAATTTCTAGGGAAATTAGATCCGTATTTGGCTACACTAAGAGATAACTTATATTCAGAAACGTATACATCAGACGAAATAGCTGGAAATTTAAGTGCTGCCTGGGCAGAAAAATTAGGTCTCACTAAAGACACGGTTATAGCGGTTGGTACTTTTGATGCGCATGCAGGTGCCGTGGGAGCTAAGGTTGAAGAGCACACATTAGTTCGTGTAATGGGAACTTCTACTTGTGATATCAGCGTTTCTTCACCAGAAGTTACAGCAAATAAAACCGTTCGTGGTATTTGTGGTCAGGTTGATGGTTCGGTTATTCCGGGGCTTGTAGGTCTTGAGGCCGGGCAATCTGCTTTTGGTGATTTATTAGCGTGGTTTAAAGATGTATTGAGTTGGCCTATTGATAATCTGGTGTTGACTTCAGATATACTTTCCGCAGAACAAAAAGAAAAGCTTAAAGAAGAGATCGATTCAGATTTTATCAGAAAATTATCTGACGCGGCAGAAGCGATCCCGCATAATGAGGCGATTCCGGTTGCATTAGACTGGATCAACGGTAGAAGAACGCCTGATGCCAATCAGGAACTGGAAGCTGCTATTACCAACCTCAATATGGGAACCCGGGCACCACATATTTTTAAAGCTTTGGTCAATGCAATTTGCTTTGGTTCTAAAAAGATCTTAGATCGTTTTGCCTATGAGGGTATTGAGATCAAAACCGTTGTTGGTATCGGTGGTGTTGCGCGTAAATCAAAATTTATTATGCAGTCACTGGCAAATACACTTAATGTTCCAATTAAAGTTGCAGCTTCAGATCAGGCTCCAGCTCTTGGCGCAGCGGTTTATGCAGCTGTTGCAGCAGGGATTTACCCTGATGTAATTGAAGCGAGTAAAACTTTAGGAAGTGATTATGAAGCAGAATATCATCCACAACCAGAGCATCTTGAAGAATTTGCCGATTTGATGGAGCGCTATGAAGTTTTAAGCCAATTTGTAGAAAAGTCGATTGTAAAATCTAAAAAGAAAACAGAAGCTCATGTATAAATCGTTAAAAGAGGAATGTTACGAAGCAAATATGGAGCTAGATGCTTTAGGTCTGGTTATTTATACCTTCGGAAATGTTAGTGCAGTAGATCGTAAAAATGGTGTATTTGCTATCAAGCCCAGTGGAGTTCCTTATGAAAGTTTAAAACCTGAAGACATTGTTATTGTAGATTATGATAACATTATTGTTGAAGGGGATAAGCGTCCGTCTTCAGACACTAAAACACACGCTTATTTATATAAGCATTGGGAAGATGTAGGAGGTATCGCGCACACGCACGCTACCTATTCTGTAGCCTGGGCTCAGGCACAGATGGATATTCCTGTTTTTGGTACAACTCATGCAGATCATTTAACTGCAGATATACCCTGCGCACCACCTATGCATGACGATCTAATCGCGGGTAATTATGAGCATAACACAGGGATTCAAATCTTAGATTGCTTCAAAGATAAAAACCTGGATTACAAAGAGGTAAATATGGTGCTTTTGGGAAATCATGGACCTTTTGCCTGGGGAGAGACAGCGGCTAAAGCGGTATACAACAGTAAAGTGTTAGAAGAAGTAGCTCGTATGGCGCAATTGACGCTGCAGATAAATCCTAATGCTCCAAGGCTTAAAGATTCGCTTATAAAAAAGCATTATGAACGCAAGCACGGTAAGGATGCATATTACGGTCAGGGCTGTTAATTTTTAAACTAATCAATTACATTATCATATTATGGGATTAATCACTTTTGCCGCATTTACACTTCTAGTGGCGGTTATTTCGTATTTCGCTTCGCGTACTACAGATGAAACAACATCAGATGGGTACTTTTTAGGAGGTCGTAGTTTAACAGGTCCTGTTATAGCCGGGTCTTTATTATTAACAAATCTTTCTACCGAACAAATAATAGGTACTAATGGTGTAGGTTTTAGCGAAGGTATACTTATAGCAGCTTATGAGATTATAGCAGCTGTTGCTATGGTTTTTACCGCTTTCGTACTCTTGCCTAAATATTTAAAAGGTGGGATTTCAACCATACCTCAATTTTTAGAGAAGCGCTACGGAAAACTTACGAAAACGATTGTGTCAATCCTGTTTTTGATGGCATATGCGATATCGATGCTGCCTACTGTACTTTATTCTGGTGCATTAGCGATTAACACGATGTTTGATATCCCAGAACGTATGGGGATGGAGCCCGAGTCTGCACTTTGGGTTACTGTCTGGGGAATTGGAATTATAGGATCTATTTATGCAATTTTTGGAGGACTTAAAGCTGTTGCGGTTTCAGATTCTATAAACGCAGTTGGACTTATTGTAGGAGGTTTGTTGATTCCTATATTCGGTTTAATGGCTGTGGGTGATGGTAGTGTTATTGAAGGGATGAATGTACTTACTACAAACCTACCTGAAAAGTTTGAAATTCTGGGTGGACCCAATTCTTCGGTGCCGTGGACAACCTTGTTTACCGGGATGCTCATTGTAAATTTTTATTATTGGGGAACCAATCAAGCTATTATTCAACGTGCTTTAGGAGCAAAAAATCTCGCTGAAGGACAAAAAGGGTTGTGCCTTGCAGCAGTTGTGAAAATATTAGGACCTATCATTGTAGTGCTTCCCGGTATCATTGCTTTTCAATATTTTAACGGTGACCTTGCCAATGCAGATGAGGCGTATCCGATGCTTGTAAAAGCAGTTTTGCCTACAGCATTTGTAGGTTTCTTTGCAGCAGTTTTATTTGGTGCGATCTTGAGTTCGTTCAACTCAGCATTAAATAGTTCGGTTACCTTATTCGGTTTAGATCTATACAAGCAGTATTTCAATAATAATGCTTCAGAAAAGCAAGTAGTACGTGCTGGTAAAACCTTTGGTATCTTTTTAGCCGTTTTCTCTATGGCAATAGCGCCATTACTTTATGGAGTAGAGGGTGGTATTTTTAACTACCTCCAAGAACTTAACGGATCATTTAGTGTACCGATTTTAGCAATAATTTTAGTAGGCTATTTCTCAAAACGAGTTTCAGGGAAAGCTGCAAACATTGCAATTGTATTTGCTGTTGTAACTTATCTGGTAACACTTTACATCATTAAGCCTATCATTGCGGGTGATGCGGTTGCTGCAGCAGAATTAGCAGGTGTAACAGACGCTTCAGAGCTTGCTCAGATCGCTAAAGAAGCTTTCCCAAGTTTCTTACACATTATGGGGATCATCTTTGGTCTGGTACTCGTTATCCTTTTTGGTGTGAGCAAATTTTTCCCACGCAAGACAGATTATATAGAAGAATATACGCGTCAGGTAGATATCACTCCTTGGAAATATCTTAAACCTGCAGGTATATTTATTTGCATCGCTGTGATAGGAATCTACGTGTATTTTTCTTAAAAGTTCAAACAACTAATTAACATAATAGATTACAGTAATTTATGAATTATAATATTGACCAGTACGAAGTTTGGTTTGTTACAGGAACCCAACACTTATATGGCGAAGAAACGCTTAATCAAGTAGCTGCACATTCTCAAGAAATAGCCAAGGGTCTTAACGACTCTGCAGCGATCCCGATTAAGATCGTTTATAAAGATCTAGTAAAGACTCCAAATGAAATTACAGACTTATGCCTGGAGGCTAACAGCAATAAAAATTGCATCGGATTAATTTTATGGATGCATACCTTTTCACCTGCGAAAATGTGGATTAAAGGATTGAATTTACTTCAAAAACCTATCTGCCATTTGCACACACAGTTTAATGCAAAGATCCCTTGGGGTGAGATTGATATGGATTTTATGAATCTAAATCAATCTGCGCATGGTGATCGTGAATTTGGCTTTATGATGTCTCGTATGCGTAAAAAACGCAAAGTAGTAGTAGGTCATTGGGGAGACAAACGTGTACAAACAAAATTGGGTGTATTTACACGTGTGGCTCTTGGATGGAATGAATTTCAAAACCTTAAAGTTGCTCGTATTGGTGATAATATGCGTGAAGTAGCAGTAACTGAAGGAGACAAGGTAGAAGCACAAATGCGTTTTGGTTTTACCGTAAATGGATTTGACTCTTCAGATATTGTAGCAAAAATAAATGAGATCAAACAAGAAGACCTTGATGCTCTTTTGAAGACTTATGATGAGGAATACGAGCTTGCTGATTCAATAAAAGACGGTGGAGCACAACGTCAATCTCTGGTTGATGCAGCTAAAATTGAATTGGGCCTAAGAGCCTTTTTAGAAGAAGGCGGTTTTGGAGCTTTTACAGATACGTTTGAAAATTTAGGAGAACTGAAACAATTACCGGGTATCGCTACACAGCGCCTTATGGCAGATGGTTACGGTTTTGGAGGAGAAGGTGACTGGAAAACCGCTGCTTTAACTCGTGCGATGAAAGTTATGGCCATAGGTCTTGAAGGTGGAACTTCATTTATGGAAGATTACACGTATCATTTCACACCACAAGGATCTTATGTTTTAGGTTCTCACATGCTTGAGATTTGTCCTTCTATTGCTGATACAAAACCTAAATGTGAAGTACACCCACTAGGAATAGGCGGTAAAGAAGATCCTGCACGTTTGGTTTTTAATTCACCAGAAGGTCCTGCGATCAATGCTTCTTTAGTAGATATGGGTAACCGTTTTCGCTTAATTGTCAATGAAGTTGAAGCTGTAAAGCCAGAAGCAGATTTACCACATTTACCGGTAGCTCGTGTGCTTTGGGATTGTAAGCCAGATCTTGATATTGCTGCAACTAGCTGGATTCTTGCAGGTGGTGCACATCATACTGTTTACAGCCAGGCGGTGACTACTGAATTTATGGAAGATTTTGCCGATATTGCAGGTATTGAATTGCTGGTTATAGATGATCAGACTGGTGTGCGTGATTTTAAAGATACAATCAACGCTAACGAAGCATACTATCAGATTTTTCAGCATCGCATGTAATTATCAATCTAATAAAAGAGTATGAAATTAAATAAAAAATTTTTAGTCATTCCAATTGTTCTGGGGATGTCACTTGCTTTGGTAAATTGTAAAAATGATACCAAGAAAGAAGACACTCCTGTCGTGGAAGAAATGGCAGAAGCAAGTATAATCAAGTCCAATTTTGGAATGTTTCAGGACAGTATACCTGTTGAGAAATATGCTTTAGTCAACGCGAATGGAATGGAAGTAGATGTCATCACTTACGGTGGTATCATCACCAGTTTAAAAGCGCCAAGTCAAGACAGTACTTTTCAGGATGTGGTTTTAGGCTTTGATAGCCTGGAGGAGTATGTAGAAGGTTCACCGTATTTTGGTGCAATCATTGGTCGCTACGGAAACCGAATTGCTAAAGGAGAATTTAAGTTAGACGGAGAAACATACACATTACCTGTAAATGATGGGGATAACAGTCTTCACGGTGGAACCGCCGGTTTTGACAAAGTGGTTTGGAATGCCGAAGAAGTAAAAGACGGCGATAACGTAGGTTTAAAACTTACCTACTTAAGTCCTGACGGCGATATGGGATACCCTGGTAATTTAGAAACTACGGTAACTTATACTTTACAGGCAGACAATACATTGATGGTAAAGTATGAAGCGACTACCGATAAGCCTACTGTGGTTAACTTGACTCAACACACGTATTTTAATCTTTCAGGTAATTTTGACAACACTATTTTGGATACTGAAGTAATGATCAACGCAGATCAATACCTTCCTGTTGATGCTGGTCTGATCCCTACGGGAGAGCTGAAATCTGTTGCAGGAACAACTTTTGATTTTAATAAGCCGAAGAAAATTGGTGCTGAAATCAATGCTGAAGACGATCAGTTAAAGAAAGGATTGGGTTATGACCATTGCTGGATTTTAAATGGAACCGGCGGTGAAATGAAACTTGCAGCTACTGCTCTTGATCCTGAAAGCGGAAGGTTTATGGAAATTATGAGCACAGAGCCTGCTATTCAGTTTTACACCGGTAACTTCCTTGATGGTACGCTTACTCAGAAGGATGGTGAAGGCACCTATGCGTATCGTAGTGGTTTTTGTTTAGAAACTCAGCATTATCCAGATTCACCAAATCAAGCTGATTTTCCTTCAACGGTTCTTAAACCCGGGGAAAAATATGAGACTACAACCTCCTTTAAATTTTCGGTACAAGATTAATCTTGAGTTTTATATAATTAAAAGCCCGGTACTAATAAGTATCGGGCTTTTTTTATGAACGCTGCTTAATATTCTCCTCACAAAGCTCAATGATTTGAGTAATACGTTTTTTGCGCGTCTCTTCGCGTTTTGCCTGATTGAGCCAATAGAGGTAACTCTTTCGATAGCCTTTTGAAAAGCCGAGGTAATTGGTGTAAGCTTTAGGGTTTTCATCAAAAGCTTTTTTCAAATCATGAGGGATAATGCCTTTTTCAACATCATCCAGTAAATTCCAGGCGCCATTTTGTTTTGCGGTCTCTATGGCTTCTAGTCCGCTACTGTGCATTAGTCCGGCTTCAGCGAGGTGAGCGACATAATCTTTATTGATTGCGCTCCAGCCGCTGTTAGGCTTACGCTTGCAGAAGTATTGCTTTCGTCTTTTATCGTCAATGGCGCGCACGGTGCTATCGATCCAACCGTAGCAAATCGCAACCTGCACCGCTTCTTGCCAGCGCATGCTTTCTTCTTCACAATCTACTTTATAAAATACAAGTTCTACACCATCATCTAAGTGATGGTTTTCGTGTAGCCAATTACGCCATTCTTCAGTATTTTTAAAATAAATTAGTGGACGTTTGGGTTTAGTCATTGCTAATCTAATTCTTCAGATTCAATATAAAAATTGCGGTCTATTTCAAATTCAGAAATAGGTTCATCAAACGATTTGGTATTCCAGTTTGCAGCAGGGTAAATCCATATTTTTTCTTGGTTTACCATAATCTGAATTGGCATATCAAACCCTTCAACAATATCTGCATAACGGAATTTCAAAGTAGTTCCGTTAATAGTATATTCTAACTCCGGGATCATCGTAGTACGCAAATACTGATTCCAAAATTCGGTAAGATCAATTCCACTTTTTTTACTTATATAATTTTCAACCTGAGCTGTGGTCACGGTTTGATGATAAAATTCTTTATTCAGTCCGCGCAGAATTTCACGCCATTTTTCATCATCTTCGATCAATTGTCTTAAGGTGTGCAAAATATTAGCACCTTTAAAATACATATCCCCACTTCCTTCGTGATCTACACCATACGTACCAATGATAGGGCGGTCATTACGAATAGCATTTCGCATCCCAATGACATAATCTGAAGAAGCCTCTTTTCCGTAGAAGTAATCAACAAATAAGTTTTCAGAATAGGTGGTGAAACTTTCATGAATCCACATATCTGCAACATCTTTATTTGTAATGTTATTCGCAAACCACTCGTGGCCACTCTCGTGAATGATGATATAATCAAATTTTAAACCCCATCCGCTACCAGAAAGATCACGACCTAAATAGCCATTTCCGTAGGCATTACCATATGTTACATTGCTTTGATGCTCCATACCTAAATACGGTACTTCAACTAATTTATAGCCATCTTCATAAAATGGATAAGGGCCAAACCAATGTTCAAAAGCTTCTAGCATTTTAGGGACTTGCTTGAATTGTTCTTTGGCTTTTTTAAGGTTTTTCTTCAGTACATAAAAATTTAAGTCAAGGCTTCCTTTTTCACCTTCATAAGTTTCTGAAAAGTGCGCATAATCTGCAATATCTGCGCTAACACCGTAATTGTTGATAGGATTTTCAACAGCCCAATGAAAGGTTGTTTTATCTTTAATTGAAGTAGAGTCTATGATTTTACCATTACCCACGCCCATCAAGCCTTTAGGAACTGTAATATAGAAATCCAGACCTTCTACTTCGTCATAAGGAATATCTTTGTTAGGCCACCAGATGGACGAACCAATACCCTGATTTGCGTTAGCCGCAAAGGTTTTCCCATTGTTGTCTTCTTGCCAGGTCCATCCACCATCCCAGGGTAAGCGTTTACCAACCACTGGTTTTCCTTCAAATTTTACTTCGAGTTTATTTACAGCATTTTTTTTCTGTTTTGCTTTCAGCGAAATAAAATGGGCTGCTCCATCTTTTTTTACCACTAATTCTTTACCATCTTGAATTGCACTCAAAAGCTTCATAGGCTCTTGCAGATCGATTTGTATCTTTTGGTACGGATCGATCACTTTATAGGTAATAGTATTAGTTCCTGAAATAAATTGCTTACCAGGATCTACATCAACTTTTAAATCGTAATGTGAAACATCCCACCAAGCACGCTCAGGAGTGATACTTCCCTTTAAAGAATCTTGATGTGTGAAGGTTGTTTTTTGAGCTATTGCTGACACAGTTAGCAGTCCAAGTGCCAGAGAAAGTAATTTATGCATGGTGTGTATTTAGAATATGGAATTCAAAAGTTATTCCAAATAATTTCTATCTCATTATATTATTAGGAAAAACTACTGGACTCTCGTGACCATTTGCACCTACCGCTGAAACACCAAAGAATGAATTATCAATTACAATCCCATCTAAAGTTATTTCTGAAATATCACCTACATAACGGCTGTGGTCCCACGTAGGAGATGTAGTATCTCTCCAGTAAACTTTATAACCAAAAGCACCTTCTACTTTAGTCCATTGCAGTTTAACGTCTGCCTCTACAATACCACCAATCTTCACTGTTTTGGGTGCAGGTGGTGCCCAGGCTAAGCTTGCCAGATTAATCGCGTTAACTGCTGTAAGCTTTGCTGCATATGGGAAGTTAACGTGCTCAACAACGTCTCCATATTCAATACCATCTTCCTTACGGATGTCTTGATGCTGTTGTGTATAATTTTCATGAGCTTCCATAATTCTGATTCCGGCGAAGCCTAAATCATTAAAGGGTCTATGATGCCCCCCACGTCCAAAACGGTCCAAACGGTAAATCATCATCGGGTTCATTTCGGGCATATAATCAGAGACATTTTTATGAATATAACGCGCCAATTGGCGAGAATTTCCATCAACTTCACCCCCATAAAAACGACGGGCATTACGCTGTTTTTCAGTTTCGTTGGCCGGTACCGGTTCAGAAAAAATTCTAAAATCCCGATTACTGATTACTCCATCAACACCTTCAATATTACCAATCATATCGTTGTTTAAAATCCCGATGATATCCCAACCTTTTTTAATAGCATACTCTGCCAATCCTTTCCCGCCAAAGAGTCCTTGCTCTTCACCAGATAATCCTACATAAATGATGCTATTCTCAAATTTATATTTAGAAAGCACACGGGCAGCTTCCATAGTCCCTGCCATTCCGCTTGCGTTATCATTTGCTCCGGGAGCATCGGTTGTAAAATCTGTAGCGTCACTTGCGCGAGAATCAATATCACCGCTCATAATAATATAGCGGTTAGGATATTTAGTTCCTTTTTGAATCGCAACAACATTTACCACATATGTTTCTTTAGGAATACGGCTACCCATATCTGGAGTAACCAAATCTTTCTGATAAAACACATCTAGGCAATTTCCGCAGTTTTGAGAAGTTTTTTCAAATTCACCTTTAATGTATCTTCTAGCAGCTCCTATACCGCGTGTATTACTTAAGGTATCGCTAAAGGTGTTTCGGGTGCCGAAACCTGCAAGAGTGCGAACATCTTTTTCTATGCGATCTGCAGATACCGCACCGATTATCCCGTAGATGCGTAAATCTGTTTCTGAAGGGACATTGTTTTGAGCCAGAAGGGCTGTAAAACAAGAAAGAAAAATAAAAGTAAATGTATATTTCATATCAATTGTTAGGATTAAAAAAGGCGAGCAGAAATTTAAAATAAATCTGCTCGCCATAAAAGTAAATCATCTTGGATCAAGCCTACAAGACATTATAAAGAAATAGACCTTGATTTCGATGCAAGACTTAAAAGCGTTAAAAACTTGATTATCGAGTAAATTATCTAAGTATAATTTTATTAGGATGCTGCAAACTTTTTAAGCAAATCACGCACACGGTCTGTATCATCTACATAATATTTAGCTGCTGTTTTTTGTAAACCAACTTTAATAGTAAACGCATCATCAGGTAAATCCTGAAACATGTATTCATCGGTCCAGTCATCACCTATTGCAAACTTAAAACTATAGTCTTTGCCAAAAATATGTTTGGTAACCGCTTTACCTTTATGAATCGTACTGTCTTTAATTTCCAATACTTTGTTCCCGTCTAAAACACCCAACTCATTATTTGCTGAAAGTTCTTTAAGAACATTAGAGAGTTCGCTAGCTCGTTTCTCACCTAAATCTGGATCAGCATTGCGATAATGCCAAGCCAGAGAGTAGTTTTTTTCTTCGATGAACGTACCGGCAGTACGGTCTACAAACTGTTCAAGAATAGGCCGAACCGTATCCATCCAATCGTTTTTAAGATTTTCTGTGACAGCCCATTCACCGCCTACAGGTCTTTTCCAAACACCGTGTTCTGCGATAAGCGTTATAGGTACATCTTGCCACCAGGTTCCTAAAGTATGGCGGTCACGACCGCTTATGATTACTACTTCGGTATTATCTTGATTGTGTATAGTTCTTACTAATTCTATTAAGTCATCGTCAGGGCTGGCATCTTCAGGGTTGTTTACAAAACCTCTTAAAGTTCCGTCATAATCCAAGAAAAGAATGCGTTTGTCTGCTTTTTTATAAGTCTCAAACATTTCATCTTCCTGATCTGCGCGCATACGTATTGCTTTTACAATGTCTGCTTTGTGTGCAGTATCACGTAATGAGGTCATAAAGTCGTTAGCCCATTTTTCTACGTTATATCTTTTTAATCGTTTTTGAAGAAATTTATTGCGTTTGATTTGTTCAGCTTCAGGCATTTCTATTGCTTGTTTTAAAGCATCTGCGATTTCCTCAAAATTATTTGGATTTATAATGAGGGCTTCACTCATTTCTTGAGCAGCACCGGCCATTTCACTCAATATCAAAACACCTTTTTTATCGGTTCTCGTTGCGACATATTCTTTAGCAACCAGATTCATTCCGTCTCTAATAGGTGTCAAAAGTGCCACTTCACAAGTGGTGTATAGATCAATTAGATTTTCAAAAGGCATTGAGCGGTAAAAGTACCAAATCGGTGTCCAGCTTACGGAAGCAAACTTTCCATTAATACGACCTACCAGTTCGTCAACTTCTTTTTTCAATAATTGATATTGTGGAACATTAGATCGGGAAGGAACAGCAAGCATAACCAAGCGAACTTTCTCTTTAAACTCAGGATATTTTTCAAGGAAATATTCATAAGCTCTGATGCGGTTTGCGATTCCCTTACTGTAATCAAGACGATCTATAGAAAGGATCATTTTTGCATCTGGTGTAGAATCTATATGCAGATCGAGACGGCGTTGTAATTCTGATTGATTTTTTGCTGCGTCGTGTTTTGCTGCAGCTTCAGAAAACTTATTATAGTCAATACCCATTGGGTACGAGTTAACCGTTACAATACGATCTTTAAGAGTAATTTCGTTAAAGCTGACTTCATTTCTTAAAATACGAGAAACTGAACTTAAAAAGTGACGCTGATAATCGTAGGTATGAAAGCCGATGAGATCTGAACCTAATAACCCCTTTAAAATTTCTTCTCTCCACGGAAGCGTTCTGAAAACTTCATAAGAAGGAAAGGGAATGTGTAAAAAGAAACCAATTTGTACATCTGGTCGCTCTTTTTTAATAAGCGCCGGAAGCAACATCAACTGGTAATCGTGCACCCAAACCGTATCGCCCTCTTCAATATTATCTAGAACTACCTCAGCATATTTTTGGTTTACGGTAACATAACTTTGCCAGCTTTCTTTTTCAAACTCTGTATATTCCATAAAATAATGGAAAAGCGGCCAAATAGTGCGGTTGGAGAATCCGTAGTAAAAGCCGTCAATATCTTCTTCGGTTAACGAAACAGGTACACATTGTTCTTGTATGGTGGCTTCTACAACTTCATCGCGCAGGTCTGCGGGAATTTCTTCTTCGGTAAGACCAGTCCAACCAATCCAAATACCATTACTGTCGCGGTGAACTGATTTCATCCCCGTTGCTAAACCTCCAACACTTGGAGTTGCTTTAATGGTTTTATTGTCGATTTGTAATTGTAAAGGCAGTCGATTTGATATAATGATAGTTTTACTCATAAAAACAGGTAATCGGAGGGTTAGATTTTTTGTTAATGCTTAAATTTCGGAAAATCGAAGCGGTTACACTAGCCGTTTAATAGAACTTTAGAATATTTTAAAAACTTTCATGGATAATTTAAACTACGGAATCATAGGAAACTGCAAAAGCGCAGCCTTAATATCAGAAAAAGGATCTCTCGATTGGTGTTGTCTTCCCATTTTTGACTCTCCATCAGTTTTTGCGAAATTACTGGATGAAGAAAAAGGAGGTTCTCAGAGTTTTGAAGTGGGGGAGGACTATAAAATCTCTCAAAAATACATGTGGCAGACTAACATTTTGCGTACTATGTATGACAACGGGACTGATGCTTTTGAGGTATTTGACTTTATGCCGCGTTATGAAAAAAGAAGTGGGTCTTTTTATGCTCCACCAGACATCATCAGATTCATCAGATTAGTAAAAGGAGCTCCCAAGTTTGTTTGCAACTACGATCCTAAGTTAGAATATGCCAGTGTAAAAACGATTACTGTAAACAAAGGGGAATATATAGAAAGCTATACCGATGATGGTAAATACGATTCACTCTATTTATATACTAATCTCGAAAAAGAGGATATTCTCAATAAAAAGGCCATAACACTAGAGGGAAATGCTTTTATGTTGATGTCGTATCACGAGAAATTGATGGAACAAACACTAGATCGTGCGTACCTTAAATTTCAGCGTACTAAGGTTTACTGGATGAACTGGAGTGAGGTGACTACTAAATATCCGCTTTATCAAAATGAGATAATGCGTAGTGCACTCACCCTAAAAGCACTCACGTTTGAAAAATCTGGAGCGGTGCTTGCTGCTGCTACAACCTCCTTACCAGAAACTATAGGTGAAGTGCGCAATTGGGATTATCGTTTTTGCTGGGTACGTGATGCATCGATGGTGATACGCGTGATCTCGAACTTGGGCCACACGAAATATGCACATAACTTCTTGCAATTTATTATAGACACCTTACCCGATAAGGATGAGAAAATGCAAATAATGTATGGTATCAATGGCGAAAAGATTTTAGAAGAATATACCCTAGATCATCTTTCTGGTTATAAAGATTCTGCACCGGTACGCGTAGGAAATGCTGCGTACATTCAAAAGCAAAATGATATCTATGGAATTCTGATGGAAGTTATCTATCAGCAATTTATACAGTTTGAGACTACTTTAGAAAACAGTGAAGAGCTTTGGACGGTTGTTCTGGGAGTTATCAAAATTGTAAAACAAAACTGGCGAGAACCCGATAAAGGGATCTGGGAACTACGCACTGAAGACCGCCATTTTACATTCTCTAAATTATTATGCTGGGTTGCGATAGATCGTGCTATTAAAATAGCCGAAGTTTTAAAACGCCACCGGAATCTGGAAGAATGGCAAGCGTTGCGAAAAGAGATTCACGATGATATCTGCGAAAATGCCTGGAATGAAGATATGCAGGCTTATACTCAATATTACGGCTCAAAAGATCTGGATGCGTCTACCTTACTTATGGAACAATACGGTTTTATAGATGCGAAGAATCCACGGTTTGTATCCACAGTTGAAGCAACAGAGCGCGAACTTTGTAAAGACGGTTTGATGTATCGTTATAAGAATGAAGATGACTTTGGAGAGCCTAGCTCTTCATTTACCATTTGTACATTCTGGTTTATTGACAGTTTGTTTAAAATAGGTGAGCGCCAAAAAGCAATCAAATATTTTGATCAATTGTTATCGTATAGCAACCACCTAGGTTTATTCAGTGAAGATATTGATTTTAAAACCAAGCGTCTGCTGGGGAATTTTCCGCAGGCATATTCACACCTTGCCTTAATTGAAACAGCAACGAATTTTGCCAAGTATGGAGGGGAAGAGGAAGAAGAGATTCACTTTAAACCGATTTTGTATTAAAAAGTATACCTATTTATAAAGAATTCAAAACCCCGTATTTACGGGGTTTTGTGGTTTTAAAATCTCTATTAATACCTTGCTTCCATTATACGCTTCATACTTACATCTTCATAATTACGCTTTACAAAAGCCAAAGCAGTTTTTACAATTTGTCCCATAGACTTTGCACGCTTAAATTTCATATCCATCGTGTATTCATATAACTGACTGCGCAGTTGTTTGAGGTTTTTTTCTGAAGAAATTTGGTCTTGCGTCATACATTTTAGTAGACGTCGTAAGCGATTTTTAGAAGTGATAATTCTTTTTGCGAGTACAGCACGTTCTTCTTCACGGTATTGCTCTATAGATTTGTCTCTTAGTCGGTTAGAAACCAGTTCTACCATTCTAAAGTTCTCTTTAAAAATATGTGGTTTATACACTTTAAAATTTCCTTCATAACACTGTTGGTCAAAATCAATAGCGCGTATTTTATACTTAATATGATCAAAATCATGAGTAGGAATCACGACGTAGTTATACGATCGCATATCGCCTAATAACAATATCATACAACGCTCATTAAACTTTACAAACTCTTTAGCCAATTGCGCTTTACCAACATCATCACAATCTTCCAGATAATCTGAAATAAAAACATCACCGGGAATACCCACAATATGTTCTTCTATTAGCGTGTCTTTATAAACCAAAAAATTGATGCGGTTGGGAGATAAAATATGCTCCAGATCTAAACCATAGATTCTGCTTGCATCCGCTTTCTTGACATAGAAATACGTATAGTTGTCGTTGAAAATATTATTGACTTTTATGCGGAAAGGCTTTGAGTTACCGAAAGTGCAATAGTCGATCGATGTAACACTTAAGAAAGGCAATACGTTTTCATTACCATCAGAATGTAAAATAGCATAAACACGCTTCAGGCTTTCTTCAATTTCTTTACGTTCGTGTTCCGGGTAGTATACACTGATCCATAAGGTATCTTTATCATTTTTATCGTAAATATTTATTCCGCCAGAAAAACGTAATAAATCATCATAAAAAACAGGGATCTGTGTAGCTCTGTTATACTTGTTCAAATATTCTTGAAGCTTCTCACCAATGGGATAAGTTGGCTTTTTGCGCGACATTAATTTCTCTTCCATAGATTGCGTATTTATGCTCAAAATCAGACTTTCTAAATATCGAAATAAGTCAGTTTGAATTGTAAAGGTACTAATGTGATGTAACAAAACAGTGGTTCTTCCGTCTTGTTACTGAACGTTAATTCTAAAATTACGCTTTTGGAAACAATTCTTACACTAAATAATCTCACCAAACATTACGGTAAAGTAAAAGCGGTCAATGACTTGAGCTTTACTATTGAGAAAGGCAATGTCTATGGTATTCTGGGCCCTAATGGAAGTGGTAAATCTACCACTTTGGGTATGGTTCTTAATGTTGTGAATGCAACCTCTGGCAATTTTAAATGGTTTGACGGGAGTGATACCACTCACCATGCACTTAAAAAAGTAGGAGCTATTATTGAGCGCCCTAATTTTTACCCGTATATGACTGCTGCTCAAAACCTAGAACTGGTTTGCACGATAAAAGATGTTGATCCCGGTAAGATTGAAGAAAAGTTAGAAGTTGTTCACTTACTGGATAGAAAAGACAGTAAATTCAGCACTTTTTCTTTAGGAATGAAGCAACGCCTGGCAATCGCTTCGGCTTTGCTTAATGATCCTGAAATTTTGATTCTTGACGAACCGACTAACGGTTTGGACCCTCAGGGAATTCATCAAATAAGAGAAATTATAAAAAATATTGCAAGTGGCGGTACCACAATTTTACTCGCTTCGCATTTGCTAGATGAGGTTGAAAAAGTGTGTTCTCACGTTGTAATTATCAGAAAGGGAATTAAACTTTACGCAGGCCCTGTAGAAGAATTAAATGCCAGTCATGGCTTTTTTGAATTGCGTTGCGAAAAGCAACAGGAACTTATCACAGTTCTCGAAGGACATCCTGATTTTACTTCGGTTAAAGAAGAGAACGGTCTTGTAACTGGATTTCTTAAAAACCCTCTTTCTGCAGAAGAATTAAATACATTTTTATTCAATCAGGGATTGGTTCTTTCTCATATGGTCAAACGTAAAGAAAGCCTAGAAGAACAATTTTTACAACTTACTGCCAACCTAAATTAAGATATGCTACGATTACTTACTATAGAATTTTATAAACTAAAACACAGCCGTTCTTCAAAAGTGCTGAGTATCGCTTATTTTGTGATTTTATCATTTATAGCGCTTATCGCTTCAATAGAATTTAATCTTGGAGATTTTCAGATACGTATCGCAGATCAAGGTATTTTTAACTTTCCGTTTATTTGGCATTTCAATACCTGGGTTGCAGCGACGCTTAAATTTTTTCTAGCTATTGTGATCGTTTCGATGATTTCTAATGAATATAGCAACCGTACACTCAAACAAAATTTAATTGATGGGTTGAGTAAGAAAGAATTTATGCTTTCTAAGTTCTATACTGTTGTGGCTTTTGCTTTACTCTCTACACTGTTTATTTTTATAATGACCCTTATTCTAGGTTATTCCTTTTCAGACTACACAGAGTTTAGTATTGTAACTCGAGAAATGGAATTTCTACTGGCATACTTTTTTAAGTTGGTTGGTTTTTTCTCATTCTGTTTATTCTTAGGAGTTTTAGTGAAACGTTCTGCTTTTGCATTAGGGTTTTTATTCGTTTGGTGGATTTTTGAAAACATAACCTACGGTATTTTACGTTGGAAAGGCAGCGCTGAAACAGCAGATGCTATTGTGCAGTTCTTTCCGCTTGAAGCGATGAAAAATCTGATTAATCTACCTTTTCAACGTTTAAACTTTATTGAAACAGCGGCCAACCAGTTACAGGCAGATATCGCTATTGATTATGCTGTACATTGGTATGAAGTAGCAATTGTTTCGGTATGGATATTTTTATTTATTTATGGAGCATATGCTCTGCTTAAGAAAAGAGATTTGTAAGTGTTGAGTTTACCGTTTTAAAGCTTTGCTTTGCCGAAACTATTTCGCTAAACGAAGAATATCATTTAAATTGTAATTGTATTTAAAATAACTACAATCACACGGTCAAACTTTTTAATGCGCAGCATTCCCTTTTTTTTGTTTTTCTTCCTTTCGGTAAGTATCAATGCTTTTTCACAAAGTCAGGCGAATAACTGGTATTTTGGGAATGGAGCTGGCTTAAACTTTAGCACAGCTACACCAACGGTACTTACAGATGGTCAACTTAACACGCTAGAAGGTTGTGCAACAATATCTGATGATGACGGTAATTTACTTTTTTATACCGATGGCATAACTGTTTATGCAGCAGACCATTCTATAATGCAAAATGGGACAAATTTATTTGGAAATCCTTCAAGTACCCAGTCTGCCATAATAATACCCCAGCCCAATACACCGGGTATATATTACATATTTACAGTTGATACTCGAACGCAACCAGATGAAGTAAGTGAGGGGCTAAATTACAGTATTGTGGATTTTAATTCCAATCCTGATGGTGTCGTAACTACAAAAAATAATAAGCTTTTGAATTTCTCTTCAGAAAAACTGAGTGCGGTGATCAAGAGTTGTGTTACTAACAGCGTATGGATGGTAACTTTCTCTAGCGCTAGCGGTAATGAGAATTTATTAAATACTATATACGCATATGAATTAAGTAATACAGGTTTAAATACTACACCTGTAAAATCACAGATAACTGTGGCTGTTCAGGATCCAAGAGGTAATTTAAAATTCTCTCCAGATGGTTCAAAATTGGCAATAGCAAATGCTGCAGATGGATTATTTTTGGCCGATTTTGATCCGAATACCGGAGTAGTTTCTAGTGCTAGTCGTCTTGTGATTAACGGAACAAACTATGCATCTTATGGCGTTGAGTTTTCTCCTAATAATCGTTATTTGTATGTAAGTAGCTCAAATAATGAAGATTCTAGATTACCACCCGGAAACCATTTTTCAACTCTACTTCAGTACGATACCGAAGCTACAGATATATCTACAAGTCAGATTGTGTTAGATGAACAAAGCTATTATCGCGGTAGTTTACAATTGGGGCCTAACGCAAAAATATATAGAGCTTTAAGTACTGCGTATCAAGTGGGCTCTAATTATTTAGGTGTTATTGAAAATCCAAATAGTGCAGGATTAGCAGCCAATTATAATGATAAGGGAATCAATTTAGGAAGCGGCATAAGTTATCAGGGTCTGCCTCCTTTTAATCAGTCTTTATTTAATGAGCTTGATATCATTCAAAATGATCTGGATAGTAAGAAGTTAGATCTTTGCGATGGCAATAATTATACGTTAGGATATGAACCCGTTACAGGAGCATCCTATTCCTGGTACAAAGATGATGTTCTAATTGCTGGTGAGACGGGTTATGAACTTGAGATCACTCAACCTACGGGAGTTACTTTACCTTATACAGAGACGTATGAGTTTAGATTAGATCCTAATGATGGTAGTTGCGAAAAAGTAGGAGTAGCAGAAGTAACGTATTACGCGTATCCACCTAAAAACCCTACAATATTAACTCAATGTGAAGATGCTGCTACTGCAGATGGCTTTAGTATATTTAACCTTACGGAAGCTGAAGAGCAATTAACAGGTAATGATCCAGATTTTACAATTACGTATCACGAGACCTTGAATGAGGCTCAATTGAATTTGAATATATTGGATCCCATAGGTTATAAGAATACAGCACCAACCCAAACATTATATGCTCGAATAGAAAATCCAGCAGGATGTGCAGTTTCGGTAGACGTTACCCTGGTTGTAAGTAGTACTGTTGCAAATTCAGCTTTGCTAGAGGATTGTGACCTCGATGATACCGGCTTTGGAGAATTTGATCTAAGTGAAGCTAATACTCAGGTTTTGAGTGGAATTATAGGAAGTTATACTGTAAATTATTATGCTAGCGAAGAAGCAGCACTGCTTGAAGATGCTAATCTGAAATTGCCAACAATTTATACCAATCAAACACCCTATAAGGAAACCGTTTATGCACGAGTTGAAAATAATAATTCTTGTTTTGCTATTAGTCCGGTTGCTCTTGTATTGATTCCCAGACCAGATTTTAGTTTAGAAGAAGAAGCTATTTACTGCGCTGTAAATTTTCCGGAGTTAGAAACGTATGATCCTGATTATTCTAATTTAGATACATCAAGAACCTACATCTATAAGTGGCTTCCTGAAGGTCAGACTACGCCATACTTGGAAACCAATTTGGCAACTACACACACTTTGAGGATAACCGATGTCGTGTCGGGATGTTTTAGAGAAGAATCAATTACTATTTTGGAAAAAGAACTTGCAGTTATTGAACATATAGAAGTGACAGACGCTACTGAAAATAATACCGCAACATTTACCATTTCAGGAAATGGCGAGTACCAGTTGGCGATAGATAACGAGTTTGGGCCTTATCAGGACGACACAACGTTCTACAATCTTGCTCCCGGCTTTCATAGAGTTTATGTAAGATCTAAAGAAAACTGTGGTATTATTGAACAAGAATTCAGTATCATTGGTTTTTCAAAATATTTTACGCCTAATGGTGACGGTTATCACGACTACTGGCAGATACAGGGAATAAGTGATTTAATACAGCCTAATACAGTCATTCGTATTTTTGATCGCTATGGTAAATTATTAAAAGAACTGAATCCATTATCAGAAGGCTGGGACGGAACTTATATTGGTGAAAATTTACCGTCTGATGACTATTGGTTTCGAGTTTTACTCGAAGATGGTCGGGAATTCAAATCGCACTTCACTTTAAAACGCTAAATAGTTCTTTTATAAATTTTAAGTTAATCCTAAGATAGCGAGACTTTACCTTGACCTTCAAATAGTTTAATTTTACGTAAGAACCGAGATTCAAAACATTTCTTGTTTTATTGGCACCGCCAAAGAGTTCAATACCCTGAGGCTTGCCACGAAATTGAAAATTTGTTTCTAACGAATGTTTTATGGGCTTTCCACGAGGTAGTTTATAAAAAAATTAAGAACTCGTAATCAAGTTTAAAACTGCTATACTTTGAAATTTAAGATACAATCAGAATTTAAGCCTACAGGAGATCAGCCATCAGCAATAAATCAGCTGGTGGGCGGTATTGACGCTGGCGAGCGCTACCAGACTTTATTAGGTGTTACTGGTAGTGGTAAAACCTTTACAGTGGCAAATGTCCTACAAGAAGTTCAAAAGCCTACATTGGTTCTGGCGCATAATAAAACATTGGCCGCACAGCTCTACAGTGAGTTTAAGGCTTTTTTTCCTGAGAATGCGGTTGAGTATTTTGTGTCTTATTATGATTATTATCAGCCGGAAGCTTATATCCCAACTTCAGGAACATATATAGAAAAAGATCTTTCAATAAATGAAGAGATCGAAAAATTACGACTGAGTACAACCTCCTCGTTACTATCTGGGCGTCGTGATATCATCGTAGTGGCTTCGGTTTCTTGTTTATATGGTATCGGTAATCCGGTGGAATTTCAAAAGAATGTTATTGCTCTAGAGCGAGATATGGTAATTTCTCGAACCCAATTACTGAAACGTCTCGTGCAAAGTTTATACAGTAGAACCACTGCTGAATTCAATCGGGGTAATTTCCGCATAAAAGGGGATACGGTAGATATTTACCCGGGATATGATGATCATGCATTTAGGGTGCATTTTTTTGGTGATGAGATCGAAGAAATTGAAGCTTTTGATATAACCACAAATGAAATTCTCGAGAAATACGACCGCTTGAATATTTACCCTGCAAATATGTTTGTGACCAGTCCAGATGTACTACAAGGAGCTATTGATCAGATAGGCTTTGATATGGTAAAGCAGGTAGAATATTTCAAAGAAATTGGCAAACATTTAGAAGCAAAGCGGCTGGAAGAACGAACTAATTTTGATCTGGAAATGATTCGCGAACTCGGCTACTGTAGTGGCATTGAGAACTACTCGCGCTATCTGGACGGGAGAGAGCCAGGAACACGGCCTTTCTGTCTTTTAGATTACTTTCCTGATGATTATTTGATGGTGGTTGATGAAAGTCACGTAACCGTTTCTCAAGTAAGTGCGATGTATGGTGGTGACCGAAGCCGTAAAGAAAATCTTGTAGAATATGGATTTAGGCTTCCTGCAGCGATGGATAACAGACCTTTAAAATTTGAAGAATTTGAAGCCTTACAAAATCAGGTGATTTATGTGAGTGCAACACCGGCAGACTACGAATTGCAAAAATCTGAAGGAACTTACGTAGAGCAAATTATAAGACCTACCGGACTACTTGACCCAATTGTTGAGGTGCGTCCCAGCTTGAATCAAATAGATGATTTGATTGAAGAAATACAAAAGCGGGTTGAAAAAGATGAACGTACTTTAGTTACTACACTTACTAAACGTATGGCTGAAGAGCTTACCAAATATTTGACGCGTGTAGATATTAGAACGCGGTATATACACTCTGATGTAGACACATTAGAGCGTGTAGAAATTATGTCTGACTTGCGTAAAGGAATTTTTGATGTTCTCGTAGGTGTAAACCTTCTACGTGAAGGACTGGATTTACCTGAGGTTTCGTTAGTTGCTATCTTAGATGCAGATAAAGAAGGTTTTTTGAGAAGTAACCGTTCTTTAACTCAGACTATTGGTCGCGCTGCACGTAATATAAATGGACTCGCGATTATGTATGCTGATAAAATTACTCGAAGTATGCAAGAGACCATTGATGCATCAGAATATCGCAGACAAAAGCAAATCACATATAATGAGAAGCACGGATTAAAACCAATGGCTATAAAAAAGTCACTGGATAGTGCTTTAGCTAAGAAGGAAAAATTCAAGTTTGAGGCAGAAGAACTTACCAATATGGCAGCAGAACCAGACACGGCTTATATGAGCAAACCGAAGTTGGAGCAGTTGATACGCGATACCCGTAAGAAGATGGAAACCGCTGCGAAAGAGCTTGATTTTATGGAAGCGGCAAAATTACGCGATCGTATAAAATCATATCAGGAGCAGGTTAAGGAACTGGCTTAAACTACTCGTACTTTGTCAAAAATTTTAAAACGGAATCTCGATAGCTTCGGCTTATGGGTAATGTTTTTGACTTGATCTCTATATGTTCTGCGGTGTAAGCTTTAATTGCCGAAGCAGCGATTATAAAAGAGCGGTGTATGCGTATAAATTGGTTTACGGGTAACTTTGCTTCAAAATTAGAAATCGTTTCTCGGGTAACGTGAGTCTGTGTTTGGGTATGAATTTTAATGTAATCACTCAGACTTTCCACATAAAGAAGTTCGCTAAAATCAATCTTAATCATTTTTCGATCAGAACGTATAAACACAAAGTTATTGGCGTCTTCCTCTGCAATTATTAATTCTTTTTGTTGTTGCTCAACATTTTGTCCCACACATTTATAAACGGCCTGCAGCAACCGGTCAAATGAAATAGGTTTCAATAAATAATCTACCGCCTGAAGTTCAAAACCCTCAACTGCATACTCGCGATGAGCTGTGGTAAAAATGAGTTTGGTCTCTTTCTGAACAAGTTTTCCTAACGACAAACCTGAAACTTCAGGCATATTGATGTCTAAAAAGATTATGTCAACCGTATTTGTCTTCAAAAAGTAAAGCGCTTCCAATGCATTTTTAAATTCTTCCTCAATGTGTATTAACGCGATATTTTTGAGATGAGTTATCAAAATTTCGCGTGCAGTGGGCTCGTCATCTACGATTATAGCCTTGAGTGGTTTACTCATGAAGATTGATTTTTAATGTTGCAACAAATCTGTTTTTAAATCTCCTTGTTTCTAATTCGTAATGATTTGGGAATAAGAGATCCAGTCGTTTTCTGATATTTTCTAAACCTATACCGTTTTGATGATTATCTATATTTTCAGAGATCATGGTGTTTTCAATTTTGAAATTCAGATGTGAATCTGAAACTTCAAAATCGATCCTGATCTTTAGTTTTCCGTTTAGAATATTTCCGTGCTTAAAGGCATTTTCAACAAACGGAATAAAGAGCATAGGCGGTATACTGCAATTTTTTTCTATTTCGTTTTTATTGATAATCACTTCTAACGTATCCTGAAAGCGAATTTGCTCCAGACTGATGTACTCTTCAATATGATCTAATTCTTGTTGAAAAGACACTTGCTTTTCTGAAACCTGATACAAAATATAATCAAGCAGATTAGAAAGTTTTAAGATGATTTCTGGGGTTTGAGTTGATTGTTTCAGCGCAAAACCATAAATCGTATTGAGTGAATTGAATAAAAAATGCGGGTGAATCTGTTTCTTAAGATAGCTCAGCTCTTGTTCTTTTAAGTGAAGTTGGGTGTCAAGAATTTTGTTTTCGAGTGTTTTGTTGCGGGAAATGGTATTAAAATTATGATTGAGTATGTATACAAAACTGACCAATCCTACAACGAGATAAATCAAAATCAAAATAAAGGGTAGGTTTCGGCTCATTACAGGTGTGTTTTCTAATTTAAGATTTGAGATAAATAAGAAACTTCCGATCATTGTTACTGTAGCAAGAAATGCTGTAAAAATCAGTACATATACTGAGTATAGTCCAAAAAGCCAATACCGTTTTTGCATCAGATAGTTTGGGATGAGGTAATAAACTGTTGCATATGTGGTAAGCATTGTAAGTGGAAGCAGAATGCTGGAGAACCACGTTACATAAAGTGAATTTGTGGTATTGTAGCTAAAAAAATAGACGAAAAAAAACCAAACACCTATCCATAACACCGTATGTGTAGCAAAAATGCGCGTCTGATTAAATTTCAACAAATCCATAAGCGCAAGATGCTAAAAATGCAGGAAATTTTGACGTTTTTGAGACGAATGGCTGAATTTAGTCCTGTTTTTACATGGTGCTTTAAGATGTTAAATCCCTTTAAATACATGTCATTGGTCGCTAATTAATTTTAGATAGTATAAAATCTGATAGTTTTGAGCTATAATCTTTTAAACAACTAAATTATGTTAGACAGAATTCAAGAAGGCGGTCCTTTTTTTATGTGGCCAATAGTTATTGTATTTATCATACTTGTAGGGCTATTTGTAAAGCAATTGATCACCAAAGGAGATAAGGCACACACGATTACCTTACTGAGCAATATAAGCCTGTTTATATTGAGTTGGGGAATTTTGGGGAGTGTGATTGGCTTAATAGAAGCATTTGATGCTATTGATTCTATGCAGAACGTTTCTCAGGGAATGATGGCTGGCGGCCTCAAAGTGGCTTTTTTATGTACTGTATTTGCTCTGGTTACGTTTATTTTCGGTCGCTTGTTTATCCTGATTCTCAATCTCAAAAAGTAATTCTCATTCATCAATCAAAAATGAAAAAGCCGAATCTAATTGTAGATTCGGCTTTTCTATTATTAATTTTAAATCTTTAAGATTTTTGTTCTTTATTAAAATAAACCAGATAATAATACATCTGTCTTTCTTCGTCCCATCCTTTTTCTACAAATTTCTCTGCACTTTCAGGATTAACAAAATCTAGTTTTATCTGAATGTTAGTGTCTAATTCAATAACGCTTTTAATACGTTTACGTGCACCGGTTACCGCGGTATTTGAAATCGGGAAGGTGGTAAGATCTTCAATTTTATACTTAGGGGCTTTTTCTATTTTATAATTGTTGAATTCCGGGATAAGCGCCGGATTTTCCATCACCTCATTCATGAAATTTTGCTCTACAAACTCATCATTTTTAGCAAAGTGATTTACTGCCCGGTTCATAAACATCACCTCTTCCTTTTTATCTTCTGCAGGTAAAACCACGTCTTTTGCAAAATCCTGACAGAATTTTAAATACTTCTTGGTGTAGAAATTTTCATCAGCAAGAATATCTACTCCTAAGAAATTTTCTAACCAGTATTTAGTATCATATCGGTTAGAATCTATAGAGAGAATTTTATAACCGTTTTCAGAATTCTTATTCAAGATCAGGCAACCTTTGTCTAATTTATTCAGGTTAACGCCTTGTTCTAATTGCATTTTCAGGTTGCTTTCACCTTCCTGAAACTGTAAAAAGTCTTGTTTTAATTCTGATTTAAAGATCCCGATAGCATCAACTTTTTCATTATCTGCCATTACATTTTCAATATGAGCAACATAAACCTCACCCGGTTTTATATGAGGATGGCTAGATTGCTCATAAAGCAATTTTGCAACTTCTATAGAAAGTTCGTGCGATTGAGCAGGATTATTAAAAATGGAAGCAACGAGGTTAGCTAACGAGTGAAACTCCAGATCTGCCTCGTGAACAAATTGATAGTAGTTTTCTTCTTTATCTCTAAAAGGCTTGAAGAAAAACTCTTTAATCAAGGGTGTGATCTCGTCATTAAGTTGATAACGTTCTTTAGAGAGAAACGCCCCTTCGTTACGACTTTTATTACCAATACGGTGTATAGAAAGCGACTCTATCTGAGCCGAATATAAATTGATCATTATTTTGTTGTATTTAGATTTTAAGATTTAGTAGTTAGACTTCTTATGTCTAAAATCTAATATCTATGATCTGAAGTCTATTTTTAGTTCCAGTTTTCGTCAAAGTCGAGGCCATCATAATCTTCAATGTCGTAGTCATCGTCATCCTCAGCAAAAGGATCATCCTCATCAAAATCATCTTCATCGCCAGAAAAATCTGCTTCAGGAGCTTGAGCAGGAATCTGCCCATGAACATACATTAAATTAGGATATGATTTGCCATCTTCAACTTCAGCAATTTCACCAAGTTCTACAAAAAACGTCCACAGATTTAAGAAGTCATAGACATAGATCAAACGGGTCTGATCTTCAGAAAGAACTTCTTCAAGCGGTGTTTCAATCATAGTGCGTAAAGGTGTCTGACCTTCACCCATATCAAAAAGTGCGATCTCTTCGCCCTGACGCCACTCATCGTCACTTATGTAAAATGAAGCCATTTCGGTTCCGTCAAAACCAAAACTCTGCGTGATGCTGTTGTGCAGGTCTTCACAGGTAGCAGTTTGCTCGATCTCGATATCTCTAAAGATATCCTCTTCGGTATCTAAAATGATGCGAAAACGGTAAATCATATTCAAAAATTTTTAAGCGGGTAAAGATACAATTTAGTGTGCAGCTGCCACGGCAGGCTTGGTATTTTCTTTAAAGGCAGTGAGCAAAATATAAAATTGAATGCCAAATAAAACCGAAGCAATTACTAAATGTAGCGGCTGGGTTAAAAACGGAAAGTCAAGATAATACATTAAAATACCGGTTAAAATTTCTATGGAAATTAGAACCACGACCCAATTGAAATTTTTATGACCTAAACCTGATTTTCGATTCTTATAGAATAACCACGCATTTAAAAGAAAAACTATAACCGAAAAAGAGCGATGTAGGTAAAATGAAGCTTCAGGATTCTCAAGCCAAAGTGACTTCGCTGAATAGCCAACCAGATCCACTTGCTCGTCTATATATTGTCTTACTTGTGTTCCTAAAACAATCTGAATCAGGGTTAGCACAATTGCAACCAGCATTCCTGTTTTAAATGATTTACTGAATATAAACCTGTTTTTTAGGTCGGAAGCTTCATAGAGCATGTAAATAAGCAATGCAACAATTAGCAAAGCAATAACCATATGTATGGTAATACGAATAGGAGATAAAACTGAATAGACCACGGTAGCACCGATCCATCCTTGAAAACCAATCATAAACACGGCAAGTAGCGATAACAAAATGCGTTTGGGATTGCGCTCTTTAAAAATAGCAGCGACTAGTATAACGAGAAAAGCAATACCAGCCAGAGCTCCACAAAGTCTGTTTATATATTCGATCCACGTGTGCCACGGGTTGAATATAGCGTAGTCGTGTTTATAGTAACCATTCCAGTTTTGTGGGTTGAAGGTGTCTGCTGTTGTAAAATCGGTCTTGGCAACGCGTAAGGTTTCTTCAACAATAATAACCTGACCTTTTTCAAAAGATTTTTCTGCTTTCCATTGGAGTTCACTAGCGTCAGTAGGAGGAATGATATACCCAAAACATTTTGGCCAGTCTGGACATCCCATACCGCTACCTGTCATACGAACAACCGCACCGGCAATGATTACCAGATAGACAAGAATGAGCGAGACTATGATTGATTTTTTATACACCCGGTTTAAATTATAATAATGTTCTAAATCCTTATTTTCTGAAATTAGCCTACAACTTCAAGTCCCAGATCAGCTCCTTTTTTAAGCATGAATGCGTGAGCTGCCTCATACTCATTAGGAATGTCACCTTCAAGAATTGCTTCTTTGATTGCCTCTTTAATAATGCCTATTTCACGTGAAGGCTTCAGATTGAAAGTCTCCATAATTTCTTCTCCGCTAACCGGCGGTTGAAAATTGCGTAAATGATCGCGTTCTTCAACTTCTCCAATTTTTTGGCGAACCGTCTTAAAATTATTGTGATACCTACGATATCTCTTAGGGTTTTTGGTTGTAATATCTGCCTCACAAAGCATCATTAAATCTTCAAGATATTCTCCAGAATCAAATATTAACCTTCGCACTGCACTATCAGTCACAAAATCTTCAGCGATAACGATAGGGCGTGAACTCATCAAAACCAACTTTTGAACGAATTTCATTTTTTCATTCAAAGGCATTTTTAACCTTTTAAAAAGTTTGAAAACCATTTTAGAACCAACAAACTCGTGCCCGTGAAATGTCCATCCTATTTTTTTATCAAAACGCTTAGTAGGTGCTTTACCAATGTCGTGTAATAAAGCAGCCCAACGCAGCCAAAGATCTTCAGTGTTTTCTGAAATATTATCTACAACTTCAAGCGTGTGGTAAAAATTGTCTTTATGCTTCTGACCTTCTTTTTCTTCTATTCCTTTTAAAGCAGTAAGTTCTGGAAGGATGTACTTTAAAAGGCCTGTTTTTTCTAAAAGTAAAAATCCTTTTGATGGCTTTTTACTCAACATTATTTTGTTGAGTTCGTCTACAATGCGTTCATTCGTAATAATCTTGATGCGTTCTTTGTTTTCAGAAATGGCGTCTAAAGATTTTCGCTCAATTGTAAAATCTAGTTGCGTAGCAAAGCGTATTGCACGCATCATTCTTAACGGATCATCACTATAGGTGATATCAGGATTTAAAGGGGTTCTAATAATCTCACGCTCTAAATCAACAAGACCGCTAAAGGGATCAACCAGATTTGCACGAGTAGCTTTGTTAAGACTTAAAGCCAAAGCATTAATGGTAAAATCTCTGCGGTTCTGATCGTCTTCTAGAGTGCCATCTTCTACGACCGGGTTGCGGCTGTTCTCATTGTAGGACTCTTTACGTGCACCTACAAATTCAACTTCGATATCACCATCGCGTAGCATGGCAGTACCATAGGTTTTAAATACCTGAACTTTGGGTTTATGCGGAAGTAATGAAGCTACTTTTTGCGCAAGTTCAATGCCGCTTCCTACCGCAACAATATCAATGTCTTTAGCAGCACCTCTTTTAAGTAAAAAATCTCTAACATAACCCCCAATCACGTAGGTTTCAAGGTTTAATTCTTCCGAAGCTTGCGTGATTGTATCAAAGATTTTTGGCTTTAAAGCCTCCGGAAAATGGGGAACTGGCATGTATTCTTATTTACTCGGTAATCGAGATTAATATTTCAGGTCAAAACCCGAATTTAAAAATTGACTAATACGATCTTTTGGAATTACCCTTAAGACTATTTGCGTAAAACCTTAACCTGACCATCATTACTCAAGCGTATAATCGTAGAGGATTTGGTCGATTTATGTTTGCGCTGCAAATTTACGATATAGTCTACTCCTTCCAAAATAGGTTGGCTTATTTCGGGGAAGCGCATAGGAGTTTTTTCTCCACTGATATTTGCCGAGGTAGAAACCAATGGTTTACCAAGTTTTCTTATCAGAGCCCGGCAGAATTCATCTTGCACAATGCGAATGCCTAAGGTATTGTCTTCAGCGATTAAATTTTCAGCAATTCGTATAGGATCGTCATAAATGATAGTGGTAGGTTGATCTGCGTACTTTAAAATATTATAGGCAACCTCAGGAATTTCTTCAACAAACTGGTTGAGCATTTTCATATCGCTTACCAGACAAATGAGCGCTTTACTTTCCTTACGTTTTTTAAGCGTAAAAACTTTATCTATCGCCTCAGCATTAGTCGCATCACAGCCAATACCCCAAACTGTATCTGTAGGGTAAAGTAGGAGACCACCGCGTTTTAAAACAGCCAGTGACTCATTCACTTCATTAATTATATTCTGATCGTATCTTTTTTTTGCCATTTTACTTAAAGCTTAGAAGCTGCAAAGTTATTTGTTTAAAGCTTGTTTTTAAAACTAGTTGACCTGTAATTCCTATTTTAGCACATCTAATAGAAATAGAACATGACAGTTGCCTTAATAATTCCTACTTATAATTGGCCTCAAGCTTTAGAAATGATTTTTTTAAGTGTTTTAAATCAGAGTATTTATCCTGATGAGATTTTGATAGCTGATGATGGCTCTGATGAGACTACAAAAGGTGTTATAGAGGAATTTAAAACAAAATTTTGCAATAATGTACATCACATTTGGCAAAAAGACAAAGGTTTCAGAAAATCAAAAATTCTCAATAGAGCCTTGATGGCATGTTCTTCTGATTATATTATTCAAATTGATGGCGATTGTATTCTACACCATAGATTTATTGAGGATCACATCAGGTTGTCTGAAGTAGGAATATTTCTGTACGGTAGTCGGGTGAACATTCAAGAATATTTTATAGACTCATTATTTAAAAAGAAAAAGGTTCGATTTTCTGTATTTTCTAAAGTAATAAAAAAGAGAACAAGAGCATTGCATATCCCTATCCTTAGTAGCGTTTATAAGCCTTTATCTAATTTATCTTCTAAGATTAGGGGATGTAATTTTTCATACTGGCGAGAAGATGCTTTGGCAATTCAAGGTTATGATGAATTTTATACTGGTTGGGGTAGAGAAGATTCTGATTTTGCTGCCCGTTTATTACACAATGGAGTTTTGGGTAAGCGAATAAGATACGCAGGAATTGTTTTTCATATTTGGCATCCTGAGAAGTCACGAGAGAAAGTTGAAAAAAACTCTAGTTATTTTAAGGATGTTTTAGAAAAGAAGCGCATATTTCCTAAAATAGGACTTGGCGATTATCTTAATTGAAAAAACTAGCTTCTTTCTTTAGAAGATCAGTGTTGAGTTCTTGTTTAAATAGAATTACTTTTGTACTATAAATTTCTTCATGAAAGTCACAGTTCACAAATCGGTCAAAAATAATCTTTTAAAACTAAAGGAGTTCTTTTTGAATTTTGAGCAGGAAGGAAAAATTCTTGCAGATGGCAACCGGAATCAGATTAAAATTTTTGATCTTGATGACACTCAAATCACGATCAAAGCGTTTAAGGTGCCTAATTTTGTTAATAAAATCGCCTACCAGTATTTTAGAAAATCTAAAGCCCAACGCTCGTATGAATATGCGTGTAAATTGCTTGACCTGGGTGTTTTAACTCCGTTTCCCCTTGGGTATGGCATAGCTTCAAACGGACTCGTGTTTGGAAGAAGTTTTTATGCCTGCAAGCTAATTGAAGCAGATCTTACATTCAGAGTCTTGATAGAAAATGATGATTATCCTGATAAAATAAATATTTTAAAGCAATTTACTCAGTTTACCTTTAAAATGCATGAAAATGGTGTTCATTTTTTAGATCATTCCCCCGGGAACACTCTAATTGTAAAAACGGAAATCGGATACGACTTTTATCTAGTTGATTTAAATAGAATGGAATTTAAACCGCTTGATTTTGAAAGCCGAATTCAAAATTTTGCCCGATTAACTCCAAAGAAGGAAATGGTTGATGTTATGGCTGAAGAATATGCCAAAGTAGGAAACTATGATGTTGCCAAAACCAAAGCTGCAATGTGGAAGGCTACCGAAGATTTTCAGCTAAAATTTTGGCGTAAAAGAGGTTTAAAGAAAAAATTAAGATTCTGGAAGAAGGCCTAATTAACACCTCTGTCCCTAAACCATTTACAAATTAAACTTTGAAACTCTTTAAAGCTGTAGAGGTAACTTAATGCATAACCATCCATTCCTTTAAAAAAATATCCTTTAAAAAAATAGTAATTTATAAATACAAGTTTAGGAAGAAGATAGATTTTTAAAAGTCCGGTTTTAGGTCTGTTCTTCGATTCTTTTGCTGCTTCTTCGTTCAGTTTTAAGGTAAAGATATCGTAATGAAGAAGGCGTTTATCAGTAGTCATTCTTTGCAAATTGCGAAGTTTTAGATAGCGGCTTATTACCCCATAACTGTTCATACGGGTGCTAATAATCCCGGCAATACCATCTAGAAAACCTCCTCTAATTAGATATTCACTTATAAATCTCCCTAAAGGTTTAATGATTAGTATTAGATATGAAACTTCTTTACCTTTTTCTAATATTTGTTGAGCTTGTAGTGCGGCATAACTATTCTTCTTAATTAGAAAATTGCGCAGATTTACCCAAGTATAATGTTGCATAAGAATCTTTAATTTTCCCAGACTGCCGTTCACAATAACACGCTCGTGAACAAGCCCTTCATACCAGCAGTAATTTTTATTAAAAAGTCTAATAGCACTATCATTGCCATCACTACCATATTTTAGAAAACGGTTCACAAAAAAATTGCGACGATAAATACGGTAGGCGTTATGCTTCGCAGAATTTATAGTATCTAAAATTTCGCTTTGTAGTCTTGGAGAAATGTATTCATCCGCATCTAATATAAAAATCCAATCATTGGTAGTTTCTGAGATAGCATGATTTTTCTGACTTGAAAAGTTGTCAAATTTCCGCTGTATCAATTTACACCCTAATTCTTTAACTATCTGAGTGGTAGTATCAGTACTGTAAGAATCAATAATGATTACTTCATCTGCAAATTGTGAGCATTGAATAGCTTGTTTTATAAACCGCTCTTCATTGTAAGTAGGTATGATGAGACTTAAGTGAGTTTGCGCCAATTTTAAAGAATCTTTATCGGCTAAATTAGTTAATTTTGACCAAAGCTTTACCGATGCATGCAAAAAGACAAATTTCAATAATTATAAGTACCTATAATGCCCCAAAGTGGCTAGAAAAGACACTTGCAGGATATCAGATTCAAACTTATCGTGATTTTGAAATTGTTGTTGCAGATGATGGATCTGGACAAGAAACGAAAGCGGTTGTAGATAAATTTTGTGCCAATTCAGCGATTCCTGTTCAGCATATTTGGCATAAGGACACCGGTTTTCAAAAAACAACTATTTTGAATAAAGCATTAGTCGCTTGCAACGGTGCGTATGTTATTATGAGTGATGGGGATTGTATACCTCGTAAGGATTTTGTAGAACAGCACGTTAAATACCGGAAACGTGGTTATTTTCTAAGTGGTGGTTATCACAAACTCCCGATGCCTACTTCTGAAGCAATTAAAATTGAGGATATTTTACAGGAACGTTGTTTTGAAAAAAAATGGCTGTATTCTCAAGGTATGCCTAAGAGTTTTAGAAATATCAAGATAACTGCGAAAGGTTTTAAAGCAAACATTTTAAATACCCTCACACCTACCAAACCAACTTGGAATGGTCATAATGCCTCAGCCTGGAAAAATGATATATTTGCGATTAACGGTTTTGATGAGCGCATGCAATACGGTGGTGAAGACCGTGAAATGGGCGAACGTCTTGTAAATTATGGAATTAAAGGAAAGCAGATTCGCTACAGTGCTATTTGCTTGCATTTAGAGCATGCAAGAGGATACGTTAACGAAAAAGCGCTAGCTATAAATAATGCTATTAGATCTGCTACCAAAACAAATAAAACAGTAAAATCTCCATTTGGGATTAAACGCCAAGGCTAAAAGAATTGAGCTAAAAATGAATTCATTTTTGAGAGTATAGCTTCTGCAGAAAATTGTGAATAGAGGTTTTTAGTCTCTTTTTTAATAGTTTTTGAATTTAACGATTCGAAAAGTTCAGGTCTAACATCTTTTAAGTGAATAGATTGATTGTGTTTTCCGTCTTCAAAGGTAGCCCAATGTTCTTTATTAACATATGGCGAATAAATAGTGAAGGTAGGTTTATTCAGCGCTTTAGCAATATGAACAGCCCCCCCTTCATTTGCAATTAAAAAATCGATCTGTGACATAATAATACTAAACTCACGAATATCCTTCCCTAAAATTTCAGTAAAAATCTTAGAATTGTTTTTAATTTTTTTCAATAATAGATCTACTAAAGGCTTTTGATTGGGTATATAATTAAATAGAATTTGAAGATCGTAATTCGCGGTGATATAATCTATAATTTTAGCGATGGTGTCTAACGGAAGTGATTTTGAAGGGTTACTACCTAGAACTCCCAGCATAAGGCTTTTTTTGGAAAAATCGAAACCGTGATAAGTTAGAATATTCTTCGCTATAAAAATTTCATTTTTAGTTAGATATATTTTAGGTTGGGCATCGTATTCAATTTCAGAATTTAAATAACGCAATACATTTAAACGATCGTCTATAGCCTTACCGTAGTTAGAGATTTTAGTTTTTAAGAAAGGGACTCTATCTGTATATGCAAATGGAAGTGCTTTTTTCTCAAAGGCAATTCTCCTGTTGGCACCACTTAAAAGGGAAATCAGTTGACTTTGCAGCTTAACATATAAGTCCACAATAAGATCATAGTGTTGCTTCTTAATTTCCGAAGAAAGCTTAAAAATCGAAAGCCCCTTTTTTAACTTTTTGTCATTAATGGTCCAAATGTAATCGATGTTAGGATTATGCAGCAAGACTGGTGCTGCATAATCGTAACATAAAAATGTAATGTGTGCTTGCGGATAAATTTTCTTAAGATTATTTGCAACTATAGAAGCTACAAGTACATCTCCAATACGCTTATTTTTAACAATTAGTATTTTCATAAAGACCATTGACGTATTGAATATCTGAATAAATTTAAATCGATCTAAACTATTGTATTAAACCGCTACATCGTACTCACGAAGCGCGTCGTTGAGAGATGTTTTCTTGTTTGTACTTTCTTTACGAGTACCTATGATCAATGCACAAGGGACATTGTATTCTCCGGCTGCAAATTTCTTAGTATAACTACCAGGAATTACTACAGAGCGGGGAGGTACGATTCCTTTCATTTCTTTAGGCTCATCACCAGTTACATCTATGATTTTAGTAGATGCAGTAAGTACCACATTTGCTCCTAAAACGGCTTCTCTACCTACGCGTACTCCTTCTACAACGATACAACGAGAACCAACAAAAGCATTATCTTCAATAATTACAGGTGCTGCTTGCAGAGGTTCTAAAACACCACCAATTCCTACACCACCACTTAAGTGAACATTTTTACCTATTTGTGCACAACTCCCCACAGTTGCCCAAGTGTCTACCATAGTACCTTCATCTACATAAGCACCTATGTTTACATAGCTTGGCATCAGGATAACACCTTTAGATATAAAAGCTCCATGGCGCGCCACAGCGTGAGGTACAACACGTATTCCTTTATCTTGATAACCTGTTTTAAGGGGCATTTTATCGTGGTACTCAAAAATACCAACTTCTAATTTTTCCATCTTTTGAATAGGAAAATACAGTACAACTGCTTTTTTAACCCATTCATTTACCTGCCAGTCATCTCCTTTGGGTTCTGCAACGCGCAGCGTACCACCATCTATAAGTTCTATAACTTCACGTATGGCATCTTGAGTTACTTTATCAGAAAGTAGGGAGCGATCTTCCCAGGCTGCTTCGATAAGATTTTTTACTTGTTGCATTTTTAAACTTGTTTTTAGTTGATTAGTTCAATTTTTGCGGCTTCAAATATAGCCTAGCTAATTTTAAAAAACCAAGATACAGGTATTTGTTTTCCTTATTAGAATAGGATTAAATATTATGTTTAGGAGATAGGGAGTTTCATTAAAAAATCAATATTAGATTTCGATTTATTTCTCTTAAAGCCTGTGTTTTTATTTAAGACTGAAGTCTTGATAATCGAGTAAAAGGAATATCAGGTGTTTAAATTCCCTTTGAATGCCTTATTTTTGCCAAAAAATAAAATGGGGCGTATTCTTGCTTTAGATTTTGGTACAAAACGCACAGGTATTGCGGTGACTGATGAACTGCAGCTCATAGCTTCTGGCCTTACGACTGTAAATACTAAAGAGTTGCTGGCTTTTTTAAAAGATTATTTTGCTAAAGAATCTGTCGAACTCATTTTATTAGGTGAACCTAAGCGCTTGAATAATATCGCTTCAGATGTTGAAGTAGATATTGCAAAATTTCGCGAAAGCTTAGAAAAGATCACCACAATTCCTATTGAGCGTATCGATGAGCGGTTTACTTCAAAAATGGCTGCTCAATCTATGTTAGATGGCGGATTGAAAAAGAAAAAGAGGAAAAATAAAGCACTTCTTGATGAGATAAGTGCAACTATAATTCTTCAATCGTATCTATATAGATAATGTTTTGATCAATTAATAATTACGAAAAGAAGTTTAAAATGATATTACCCATTGTTGCTTACGGCGATCCTGTTTTGAGAAAGAAAGCCGCTCCTATAACTCAAGATTATCTTAAGTTAGATGAACTTATAGCTAATATGTTTGAGACCATGTATGGCGCGAGTGGAGTAGGACTTGCTGCTCCTCAAATAGGAAAAGCAATTCGGATATTTGTAGTTGATGCAACTCCTTTTGCGGATGACGAGGACTTGTCTGAAGAAGAACAAGCACAACTTAAAACGTTTAAAAAGGCATTTATAAATCCCGAAATTATCGAGGAAACTGGTGACGAATGGGCTTTTAGTGAAGGTTGTCTAAGTATTCCTGGGATTAACGAGGATGTTTTTAGATGTCCCAATATTAAAATTAAATACCAAGATCAAGATTTTAAAGAACACGTTGAAAAATTTGACGGCTTATTAGCGCGAGTGATTCAGCATGAATATGATCATATAGAAGGGATTTTATTTACAGATAAATTGAGCAGTCTTAAAAAACGAATTATAAAAAGTAAACTGGCAGGTATCAGTAAAGGAAAAACCAATGCAGACTATCGCATGCGTTTTCCAGAAAAAAAAGGACGCTAATAGGAAGTGCTGATTTTTTATTTTGATAATAAAAAAATAGCCTAGATATTTGCGCCCTTTTAAAATAGAAAGTTTACAAATCCGTTTTAAAAAGTATCCTGAGGAAAGACCGTAGGGAATTACAAAGAAAATACGTTTAGTTTTTAGTTAAATACAACATATGAGTTTAGATAAAATAGTTTCGATTTCAGGAAAACCAGGTTTATATCACTTAAGAGCGCAAACACGTTCTGGTTTTATTGCAGAGTCTTTAACAGATGGCAAGAAAATACCGGTTGGTTTGAGACATAACGTAAGTGTACTTTCAGAAATTTCTATTTACACCTTAGATGGTGAAGAGCCATTACGTGAAGTATTTGCTAAGATTTCGGCTAAAGAAGACGGTGGTAAAGCGATTGATCACAAGGCCTCTAAAAATGAGTTAGAAGCGTACTTTTTTGATGTTCTTCCTAATTTTGATGAAGACCGCGTATATGCGAGTGATATTAAAAAAGTGATACAGTGGTATAATTTGCTACAGGCAAATGATCTTATAGAAGCGCAAACCGAAGACGTTTCAGAAGCGCCAAAAGCAGATGAAGAAGAGTAAGAACTTCAGTATAAAATAGTTTGAAAATCCTGTGATTCTGTCACGGGATTTTTGTTTTTAGAACAATCCTGAAGCGTATTAATACTTAAATTGCAGCTATGAGTACTAGAGAAAATCAGTTACAAGCAATAGATCGTTTACTAACCATAATGGATGAACTGCGGGAGCAATGCCCTTGGGACCGTAAGCAGACGATACAAAGTCTGAGACACCTCACTATTGAGGAAACCTATGAGTTGGGTGATGCCATTTTAGATAACGATCTGGAGGAGGTTAAGAAAGAGCTCGGAGATTTACTGCTGCACATTGTTTTCTATGCTAAGATAGGCAGCGAAACCGAAGACTTTGATATCGCTGATGTGGCAAACGGAATTTGCGAAAAATTAATTTCCCGGCATCCACATATTTACGGGGATGTAGATGTGGAAAACGAAGAAGATGTAAAACGCAACTGGGAAAATCTAAAGCTGAAAGAAGGTAAGAAATCAGTTTTAGAAGGTGTGCCAAAATCTTTACCAGCTCTTGTAAAAGCAAGTCGCATACAAGATAAAGTTGCTGGCGTAGGTTTTGATTGGGAAGAACCCGATCAGGTTTTTGAAAAGCTTCAGGAAGAGTTGGGAGAATTGAAAGATGAAATTCAGGCACAGGATCAAGAAAAGATAGAAGCTGAATTTGGTGACGTACTTTTTTCGATGATTAATTATGCGCGTTTCTTAAAAGTAGATCCGGAAAGTGCTTTAGAGCGTACCAATAAAAAATTCATCAAGCGGTTTCAATATTTAGAATCAAAAGCTAAAGAGAGTAATAAAGAACTTCGGGATATGACTTTAGGCGAAATGGATGTCTTTTGGGAAGAAGCTAAAAAGCTTTAAAACTTATTATACATCAATAATTTAGGGTTTAACCTTAAATATGTTGTTTTCTAAAGTGTAAAGTCTATTTTTGAGATTAAACCAATTTTATGGATTTTACAAACCCGTTAATTTACGGAGTTCCCTGCTTTTTAGGTCTCATTCTGGTAGAACTTACCTATAGCAAACATCACGATAACGACGAATTATACAATTGGAAAGATCTTGGTGCTAGTCTTACAATGGGTATAGGCTCTACACTTATTGCGCCGTTAATCAAAACAGTGACAGTAATCCTACTATTTAATTGGGTTTATGATATTTTTAACCCGATTGTTGAAGGAGTGCGAACAAATATATTTGGCTGGGAATCATTTGGTTATGCATGGTATGTTTGGATTCTATGCCAGCTTGCTGATGATTTTTCCTATTATTGGTTTCACCGGCAAAATCATATGGTTCGGTTTTTCTGGGCAGCTCATATCGTACATCATTCCTCAGATAATTTCAATTTGGGTACAGCCGTAAGAAATGGCTGGTTTACTATTTTTTATAAACCCTTATTTTATGTGTGGATTGTTGCTATTGGTTTTCCGCCAGAGATGCTGGTCGTTTGTTTAGGTATTGAAGCATTATGGCAATTTCAATTGCACTCACAGTATGTTCCGAAACTTGGAATCATCGATAAAGTATTCAATACGCATACGATGCATCAGGTGCATCACGCCAGAAATCTGGAATATATGGACAAAAACCACGGTGGTTTTCTCAATGTTTTTGATCGCATATTTGGTACCTTCAAAGAGCTTGATGAAGAAATAGATATAGAGTATGGTGTGACCCATGCACCCAACAGCTACAATCCGTTAATTATTCTTACACACGAATATAAAGACATCTGGAGTGATATGAAACGCTCTCCAAAATTGAAGCATAAGTTTATGTACATTTTTGGACCTCCTGGATGGAGCCACGATGGTAGCACCCTTACCATTAAACAAATGCGCAAGAAATTAAGAAAAGAAGCTGAACAAGAGCGATTAAATTTAGAATTGGCTGCAGAATAATTTTTTATCAGGAGTTAATTAGATTTGACTTCTCAGTTTAGCAAATTCTTTTTCAAGCATAGACAGTTTATCTTCAATACCAGAACCAATAGAAGTTATACGTTTTTGAAATACAGAAGTTATTTTCCAGATCTCATTAATTTCAGAAAGCGGAAATCTCAATTCATCAATATTCTGATGTTCTGCTTTTAAAATTATTGCATCACTAAATATGTAAGCTTTGCGCAGTATAAGTTGGTCTTTTATAAGAGCCAGAACAATTGCGCCATCTTCAATATTCTTATAATTACCCTCTTTTACCAATGTCCCTAAAACTACATCTTTAGGAAAAAGCCCTTGATTTTGATTAGTCATTTCTAGATTAGTCACTACAAAACCACGCATAGCTTCAGAGTTATCTACAGGTAATATAACCTGAACCATATCTTGTACAAAACGTTGATTTTGATAATTACAGATATATTCTATAGAATTTTTTTCTGTTATGCATGGTATCTGTTTAAAAGTTTCTGGATGGGGTAATTCGTGTTGTTCAGATAGAGAACTTTTAAATTTCAGTAATTCATTTACTGTAAGTTCTCGAGTTAGCAAATCATCTATAGCTATGCTAAAATAATTAGCAATTTTAATAATGGTTTCTATCTTAGGTTCGCTTCTACCTTCTTCATAAGCTCCTAAAGTCCCTCTTTTTAAGTCGAATAGCTCAGCAAATGCCTGTTGACTTAGCGTTTTTACACTTCGTATTTTTCGAATATTTTTACCAAAAAAAGACATATTTTGCTAATTTTATTTGCAATCTAAAAATATTTAATTATATTTACCTAACAATATTAGCAAAAACTATTTTGTCTAGCTAATTTTTTTAGTAGCTATTCTATTTGACAATATTGTAAAAAACATTCATCAATCAAAAATCAAACGGTATGACAGCATTAATCCACGCATTGTTTACAATAATAATTAGCGTAATCTGAACAATTAAAAACTAGTTTTCGTATTATTAACTTTTAGAAATCCTTAACAACCTGTAACCAAAAGTCGATGAAAGATCATTTCTTTATAACCAAAAATTATTTACTTGAACTTGATTTTAATGTCACCTTTCAGAACCCTGAAGATGGTATACTGGTCGTTCAAAAAGAAAATTCAGGGATTAAAAATCTGATTTTGGGGGTTGCACCACCCATTCTCATTTTGGAACAATTTATTTTTAAAATAAACAACCAGTCAGAGAAGATTTTTAAAGGTCTTTTGCAAAAAAACCGGGATATCATTCACGGCGCTTTTGTACTCAATGAGACCGGTGAAAAAGTAATTTTTAGAGATACTCTTCAAATAGAGAATATGGATCTCAATGAGCTGGAAGGCTCTCTAAACTCACTCAGCCTTTTGATGAGTGAATATTCAGATAAAATAATAGAATTTTCAAAATATTAAAACCTAGAACCCATGAACATTTTTAGACGCTTATTTAAAATAGGAGAGGCAGAAGCAAATTCTGCAATTGATAATATGGAAGATCCCATCAAATTAACCGAGCAGGGCATCCGGGATATGAAACAAGACCTGGATAAAAGCTTAGAAGCTTTGGCTCAGGTTAAAGCTTTAGCAATACGGGCAAAAAACGATCAGGAAGAATTTCAGGATAAAGCCGAAGAATACCAGAGCAAAGCGATTGTCATTCTTAAAAAAGCACACGCCAAGCAAATGGATGCTGCTGAGGCAGATCGTCTGGCTAAAGAAGCTTTACTTAAGAAAGAAGAGTCTGAAAAGCAGGTTGCTCAGGCAAAAACCGAATCGGAAAAGTTTGACAACAACGTGGCTCAATTGCAAAAGAATATTCAAAATATTAAAGCGAATATCAGCAAATGGGAGAACGAACTTAAAACGCTTAAAGCACGGGTAAAGGTTAGCAATGCCACAAAAAATCTCAATAAACAAATGGCAGAGTTGGATAGTACCGGTACCGTTTCTATGCTGGAGCGTATGAAAGAAAAAGTAGCACAGGAGGAAGCGCTTGCAGAAGCCTACGGCGATATCGCCAATGCATCAAAGTCTATTGACGATGAGCTGGACAAAGCAGCCGACACCTCCGGTGCAAAGGCCGAAGACGAACTCGAAAAATTAAAAGCACAACTGGGTCTTGACGACTCTAAAAACCAGGGATAATAGTGAACGCAACATTAACAGAAGTACTTTTTTCACAAGTCAATATAGTGCTGTCTATATTATTGATCATACTAATCTTGTATTGGATTGTTACGATGATAGGCGGTATTGACTTCGATCTGGATATTGACGTGGATGTCGATATAGATGTTGACGCAGATGTTGATCTCGACATAGGTCTCGAAGGCGGTAATATGGACTTTGAAGACGTGTCTAATGTTGAGGTGACCAAGGAAAATGTAGTAGGAAAAAGACGCAAGCCGTTGAAAGGCTGGCAAATATTTCTCATCTACTTCAACTTTGTTGGGCTTCCGTTTATGTTCACCTTTACCTGTTGGGTTTTTATCTGGTGGTTGATGACGACTTTGACTACTGCCTTAACCTTTACCTATGATAATGTTTTTGGCTTTGCAGTTATGCTATTGGCGTTATTTCCGGCATTAATCGTGAATAAATTATTTACCACACCCTTTAAAGGTTTCTTCAGACATTTAAATAAAGATGGCGATGTAGCTGTTGATTTTCTGGGAAGAAAAGCGACCTTGCTTTCTTCCATTTCCGGAGAAAAAATGGGAAATGCCGAAGTGCTCGCAGACGGCAATGCCATGTCAGTTTATGTGAAATCGCTTACCGGCGAAGCGCTGACGTATGGCAGTACCGTACTAATCATCAAACAATCTGCAGATCAAAATTATTACCTCGTAGAAAATTATAACGACTAAATAAATCAATCAAAAATGAATCAAGTTTTACCAATTATTGGAATTGGATTGGGAGTTCTTTTGTTCCTAATCATCGTTTATTTCGCGATCATCGCGATGTTTTACAAAAAAGTGCATCAGGGTCAGGCACTTATACGTACCGGTTTTGGGGGTACTAAAGTGGCAACAGATAAAGGGCTTTATGTAGTGCCGGTTTTCCACAGAGTGGAAATTATGGATGTTTCAGTTAAGAAAATCCAGATTGAACGCCTGGGTGTAGAAGGTCTTATTTGTAAAGACAATATGCGCGCCGACATTAAAGTGGCATTTTTCGTTAGGGTGAACAATGACATTACTTATATCAAGAAAGTGGCGCAAACTATTGGTGTCGCTCGCGCATCGCGTATTGAAACCCTTGAAGACCTTTTTGAAGCTAAATTTTCTGAAGCTCTAAAAACAGTAGGAAAAAAGTTTCAGTTTATTGAATTGTATGAAGCACGTCGGGAGTTTCGGGACGAAATTGTAGACATCATTGGTACAGATCTCAATGGATATACCTTAGAGGATTGTGCTATTGACTTTCTGGAGCAAACTCCGGTTACGCATCTAAAGCCAGACAATATTCTGGATGCGGAAGGTATCAAGAAAATTACTGAATTAACCGCGGTTCAAAATGTGAAGGCTAACCTGATCAAGCGGGATGAAGAGAAAACCATTCGCAAGCAGGATGTGGAGGCGCGTGAAGCAATTCTGGAATTAGACAAGCAATTGGCTGAAAAAGAAGAGCAGCAAAAGCGCGAGATCGCCAACATCAAAGCGCGTGAAGAGGCTGAAACGATGAAGGTAGCAGAAGAAGAGCGCTTAAAATCGGAGACAGCACGTATCGCGACGCAGGAGAAAGTAAAAGTTGCCGAAGAAAATATGGAGCGCCAGATTATCGTGGCCGCTAAAAACAAGCAACGTACCGATGCGGTTGAGACCGAACGTGTTGAAAAAGACCGTTTACTGGAAGCTACCGAGAGAGAGCGTGTGGTAACTCTGGCTCAGATTGAGAAAGAAAAAGTAGTAGAAGTAGAGAAGAAGAATATTCAGGATGTGATTCGCGATCGGGTGATGCTGGAGAAAGGAGTGGTTGAAGAACAGGAGAATATGAAAGATATTCAGGCCTTTAAAACTGCAGACCGGGATAAGCAGGTAAAAATCACTATTGCCGAGGCGAACGCTCAGGAAGATTTGATCAAAACCATCAAGGCTGCAGAAGCGCAAAAAGAAGCAGCTAAGCAAAAAGCAGAAGAGATCAATATCGAAGCGCTTGCTCATAAAGAAGCTTCAGAAAAAGAAGCGCAGGCTCGAAAGATTTTAGCCGAAGCACAAGCCAAAGAAGAAGCGACTGTAGGTATGTCTGAAGCTCAGGTAATGCACGCAAAAGCTGATGCTAATGAGCGTCAGGGTATTGTAGAAGCCTCAATCATTGAGAAGAAAATGAAAGCCGAAGCTGCCGGTATGGAAGCAAAAGCCGAAGCTAAACGTAAAGACGGTATGGCTGAAGCCGATGTGATCAAAGGCAAAGCGCTGGCAGATGCAGCTGGTATTGAAGAGAAAGCTAATGCAATGAAGAAGCTTGACGGTGTAGGTAAAGAACACGAGGAGTTCAAACTTCGTCTGGATAAAGAATTGCAAGTGGATCTGGCGCATATCAATATTCAGAAAGATATTGCTGACGCTCAGGCACAGGTGATAGGAGACGCGTTAAAAGCGGCGAAGATTGATATTGTAGGTGGCGAGACTATGTTCTTTGATCAAATTATTGGTCAGATTACTAAGGCTAAAGGTTATGACCGTCTGGTTGAGAACAGTACCAATATTCAGGATGTAAAAAATGCAATCTTAGGAAGCGACGATGTCAAAGGAAATTTGCTTGAAAAAGTAAAGGAATTTGCAGATAAGTACGGCGTTTCTTCAGAAGACATTAAAAACCTGACAATTGCAAACCTGTTGATGCATCTTAAAGACCAATCGCATGACAGCGAAGAACAGACGTTGTTCAGTAACCTATTCAACCTGGCTAAAGGTTTAGGTATCGACAGCAAGAAGCTGAAGTAGCACTTCGACAGGCTCAGTGTGACTCAAAAGTCAATCTGAACTTGTCGAATGTCAGTCTGTCCCGAAGCTTCAGGAGTGGAAGACTCAAAAAGTATTTTTTAACTGTCAGTCTGAGCTTGTCGAAGACCTATGCAACCAATAAACATTCAATGAAAAACTATTTCGTTTACATACTAAAGTGCAACGATAATAGCTTTTATACAGGAGTAACGAATAATCTGGAACAACGCATTGATCAGCACAATTCAGGAGTAAAAAGAGATTCTTATACATTTAAACGTAGACCTGTCGAATTAGTTTGGAGTTAAAGCTTTAATCAGGCAGATCAAGCAATTTTGTGGGAGAAAAAGATTAAAGGTTGGAGTAGAAGAAAGAAAATAGCTCTTATTGAAGGTAATTGGGATGATTTGATTTTGTTTTCGAAAAATTACACGCAGTTTGGTAATAAAATTTAAAAATCAGCTTAGAGTTTTGGTCTACAGTTAGTAGCACTTCGACAGGCTCAGTGTGACAAAGGTATTTTAGTTTGAGCTTGTTGAAGACTCAGGAAGCAGAATTCGTTTGAGTCTCAGTCTGCCCCTAAACATCGGGGGTCGAAGACCAAGTACATCAAATATTACAATTGCCTAAAAATTAAATTTAAAAATGACTGAAACGTCAACACCTATAAACAACCCCGAAGAAAAACCTGCTGGCGAAACGCTAGATGGCGGAACCTACGCGATCATTCGCGGGCGTTTACAAAAGCAAAAGCAGGAGCTTCAGGATAAACTGGCAAAACTCAATGAGTCCCGAAAAACGGTTTTTGGTTCGTTAGAAACCAAACTCATTGCAAACGACCGTATCAATACAGAGAACAACTGTATTGCGCGGGATATCGTTTCGCTGGGAGATACCTGTATTTTTGGTTATAATGTGCATTTTGGCCTCCGTACTGAAATCAAACTTTCAGATGTGTTCAGTATGTATCGCTTTACTGAAAATCGATTTGAGCCCATTTCGCTGGATTTATTGGAAGATGATACTTTCAAAACTGATTTTTCCAACCTTTACAAATACTACCGCAATACCATTTTTTCGCGCTTTGCGATCATAGGTAATTATTTGCATATGGTTTTTCAGCTGAGCGAAAGTGTGACTGATATCAAGACATTTAAGTGGCTCATTAAAGAGAATAAGCTGGAATATGTAGACAATCGCAGTGATCACGAGTACCGTTTTCCCCCACAGCACGAGTTTAAATGGCAGCCGGTTACCCGCGATATGCATCGCTATGGGGTGCACTCGCACGTGTCGATTTTAGATCGGGTTTTTGTAGAGACGATAGGCGGTGATCTTACCATTAAAATAGAGGACAATACTGAAGACGGTAAGGGCATTTTGTCTGAGCCTGTAGAGCAGTATGATCAAACACTTGATGACGGGCAGTACCGCTTTGCAGATTTAGGAAACTTAATCGCGCTGGAAATAAAGCCTTTTCAGGAAGATGCACGGTATTTTGTATACAATCACAAGATCAGACAGGTACATAAAATTCAAAGTGTAGGGGTTGCTGCTGTACTGCTGCCAGATGACCAGGGCATTATTTTCCCCAATGGATACTACCTCCAAACCGGGGAATATAAAATCTTTGATGACGGCATTTTCGAATTAAAATTTCAGCAAAAGATCGTTTCGCCTAATGGGGAAGATTTTATGTATGTGTTTTACGAGCCCGGAAAAGGGGTTTATAAACTGATGTCGTATAACATCATCAGTCAGGAGATTAAAACCCCGATAGTTTGTAGTGGTTTTACGCTGCTTGAAAATGGCGAACTTTGCTATTTCACGGCAGAAGACAACCAGACCAAACACCACGTAGTGCAGATCTGGCAAACGCCGTTCCTCAAGGGTGATTATATGCCCTCACAGCATACCGATTCACTTCTCTACAAAATAGGGAACAAGGATATTGTCAAAGCGATGGCAGAGTCTCAGGCGCTGATTACGTTGCTTAACAAAGAGGATAACTATGACGGACTCTACGCAGATGTTGCCAAGGCCTCAAAAGATATTCAGGATGCTTATTATTGGTTGAATGAAGAAGATACGCAGCGCTTAGATCTTCCGCTACGCGAAATCAATAAAGCAGCAAATGCTGCGATAGATGAGTTTGAAAAAGTAACCGAACTCCGCCGCAATGCCGCCCGGCAAACCAAAGAATTACAAAAGGAAGCCGAAGCCATTTTTGCTAAGATCAAAAGTTCGTCTTTTAAAACCATTAATGATTTTGTGGCGCTCTTGACCCAGCTGCGTATGTTGCGTGGTAAAGTCATAAGTCTGCGCGATGTACGTTACGTAGACCTTGATTTTCTAAATACGCTGGAAACTGAAATTGGCGAGCAAACGCAAAAGATTTCCCGCAGATGTGTTCAGTTTTTACTGGACGACAAAGCCCTGCAGCCTTACCACGATCAGGTGGCTGAAAAAAACAAAAAACTAGATTCGGTTAAAAAGGTCATCGAGGCCAAGCAGCTGGAAGAAGAGGTCAATCAGATCGCCGCAGATCTGGAATTGTTGATTGATATTGTTACCAATCTTGAGATAGAAGATACCGCTCACGCGACTCAGATCGTTGATGCAATTTCGCTGATTTTTGCAACGATTAATCAGCTAAAAGCGGCGCTTAAAAATAAAAAGAAAGCGCTGGGAAGTGCAGAAGCCCAGGCCGATTTTACTGCACAACTTAAGTTGATAGATCAAAGTATCATCAATTATATTGATATCGCTTCTACGCCGCAAAAGTGTGATGAGTTTCAGAATAAAATATCCATTCAACTTGAGGAGCTTGAAGGCAAGTTTGCAGATTTTGAAGAGTTTATCACTGTAATTCTGGAGAAACGGGAAGAAGTTTATGCAGCTTTTGAAGCCCGAAAAAATTCACTGGTAGAGAAGCGAAATAAAAAAGCGCTGGCTTTGCAAAACGCATCTGAGCGTATTTTAAAAGGCGTTTCAAAACGCGCTCAAAGTCTGGGATCTGCCGATGAGATCAATGGCTATTTTGCTTCAGATTTAATGATTAATAAGTTGCGAGATATCATCGTGCAGCTTAATGAACTCGAAGATAGTGGTAAGGCCGAAGAACTGGAAACCGCGCTTAAGGTCGCACGGGAAGATGCTTTGCGAAAGCTTAAAGACAAGCTGGACCTCTATGAAGATGGTGAAAATGTGATCCGTTTAGGCAAGCATAAGTTTGGTGTAAACCGCCAACCTTTAGATTTAACGATCGTTTTAAAAGATGGCGAATTGGCCTATCACCTTACCGGAACCGATTTTTACCAAACGCTTAATCATCCTGTATTGCTCAATTCACGCCAAATCTGGGATCAGGAATTCGTTTCAGAAAACGATCAGGTGTACCGGTCAGCGTATTTAGCATACCGCATTTTTAACGCATCAGATAAAAATGCCTTGCATCAGGCTTCAGAAGAAGAATTGCTTGCGAAGGTGCAGGAATTTAGCAGTTCAAACTACAGTGAAGGCTACGTAAAAGGAGTTCACGACCAGGATGCAGTTCAGATTTTAAAAACTTTGGTGCAGAAGCATATTGACTTGGGATTACTCCGTTATCATCCTAAAATTCGTGCGTATGCGCAATATTTCTGGAACAGTCTGGAACCAGAAATGCAGCAGCAGATTAATAATAAGCTGAAAGCCAGTGGGGAAGTTTTACAGTTCTTTCCGGAAGATGAAGAATATGATTTTATCATCGAGATGCTTCGTAAGAAACTGGAAGCTTTTAGTGAAAAGACACAGCTTTTTGAAATCAAATCAGCTACGGCTGTAGCTAATTATCTCTTTGCAGAATTACAGCGTGACGATACTTTCGTGAACAGCGAAGTTGCGATTGAGCTCAAAGATGCGTTTAACCGAAATTTAAAAAGCAAACAGGCTGATCTCAAATTTAAAAGCAGCTACGAATCTCAGGCGGATTACGAGTCTAAGATTGTACTGGTTCGGCAGTGGGTTGGCGCATTTATACGCAATGAATCTAAGGCGAAAAGCGGAATGCTTCCCGACCAGCTCTTGCGCTACGCAGATGAGGTGGTGTGTTTAATTTTATTTGAAGACGATTCCGTTTCTAAGGTGAATGCTATTTCGCCGGGCGAAATCATTATTGGTCTTAAAGGTGATCACAAAACTTTAGAAAACGGAAGTTTTGTATTTAACTACCATGATTTTACGCAAACTTTAAGTCAGTTTATGGCTGAAGATGTACCTGCTTTTGAAGCCTTTCGAAAAGCGAAACACGAAGTGACTGAAAGCCTCAAAGAAGAACTGAAGCTTGAAGAATTCAAGCCCAAAGTATTGACGTCTTTTGTGCGTAATAAATTGATTGATCAGGTGTATTTTCCGCTTTTTGGAGACAACCTGGCCAAACAATTGGGAACGGTAGGTGATACTACGAGAACCGATCGTATGGGGATGCTGCTCTTGATTTCGCCACCAGGCTACGGTAAAACCACTTTGATGGAATATATCGCCAACCGTCTGGGATTGGTGTTTATGAAAATAAACGGTCCGGCGATAGGGCATGAGGTAACTTCGGTAGATCCTGCTGCTGCGACCAATTCTGCTTCGCGGGAAGAATTGAAAAAACTCAATCTGGCCTTTGAAATGGGAAACAATGTGATGTTGTATCTTGATGATATTCAGCATTGCAATCCCGAGTTTCTGCAGAAGTTTATTTCGCTTTCTGATGGTACCCGTAAAATTGAAGGGGTGTACAAAGAAAAACCCAAAACCTATGATTTACGCGGAAAGAAATTCTGTGTGATTATGGCTGGGAATCCATATACTGAGAGTGGTGCTAAATTTCAAATTCCCGATATGTTGGCAAACCGGGCTGATATTTACAATCTGGGAGATATCATTGGAGATACTGCAGATCTGTTTAAGCTGAGTTTAATTGAAAACTCACTTACGGCGAACCCGGTGTTGCAGCAATTGAGCAGTACGCATTTTGAAGATGTGTACACTTTGCTAGAGCGTCTGGAAACCGGAAATAATGAATTGCAATTAAAAGGTAACCACAGCAATCGGGAATTGGAGGAATATATTTCAATACTTGAAAAGGTGTTGAAAATAAGAAATACGATTCTTAAGGTAAATGAAGCTTACATCAAATCTGCTGCGATGGAAGATGCTTATCGTACGGAGCCTGCTTTTAAGTTGCAAGGCTCGTATCGAGATATGAATAAACTGGTAGCTAAAGTTGTGTCTGTGATGAATGATAGCGAATTGCAAACTTTATTGCTGTCCCATTATGAAAGCGAAGCGCAAACCCTTACCGGCTCTGCCGAAGCCAACTTATTGAAATACAAAACACTTATTAATTCAATCTCAGAAGTAGAAAAAACCCGCTGGGAATCAATCAAAGAAACCTTTGTCAAAAACAATAAGCTTAAAGGCTTTGGTGACGCCAATGACATGGCACAAGTGTTGGCTCAAATGATGCAGTTTTCAGATAATCTTGAAGGAATAAAAAATGTTCTGCAAAAAGGGTTGAAAAATTCGTAGACCTTACTTTTTAAGCTTTTTGTATTTTTTTTTAATCGTTTCTTTATTTCGGTCTGCAAAAATAACGGCATAGTAACCAATTTGCATAGCAGTAGTAAAAAGGAAAAAACGGCTGATGAGTTGTCTGGGTTTCATAATTTTTATTTTGGTTAATAATACAGAACCCCTTTTAGAAATGCGGTTAAAAGATTCCCATGTTTTGATTTTAATAAAAATGTGTATTTTAAGAACATAATCACTTTTATGACTCCAGAATTAAAAGAAATAGAACCCAGAAAGTTAGTAGGCAGTTGCATCACAACGACATTATCTTTTGATGACACTGCAGCCTTGTGGAAAGGATTTATGAGTAGACACAAGGAAATTGTCAACCGGGTAGATTCGGGTTTTTATTCGATGCAGGTTTATCCGCCGGGTTTTAAGGTGGAAGAATTTACCAGAGAGACGGAGTTTGAACGCTGGGCTGCGGTTGAGGTCACTTCTTTTGATGCCTTACCTGAAGGAATGCAAACCAAAACACTTGCTGGTGGACTCTACGCAGTTTTTAAGCACGTGGGTCCGGTTAAAAAATTTGTAGAGACTTCCAATTATATTTACGGGACTTGGCTTCCGCAATCTGATTACCGGCTTGATGATCGTGCGCATTTTGAACGTCTGGGCGACAAGTACTACGGTCCTGAACATCCGGAATCTGAAGAAGAGATTTGGTTACCTATTCAATTAAAGCCTGAAAGTAATAAGTAGAAAGTTGAACCAAAGATTTTAAGTTCCTTTAACTTCTAGCGATGATGATACGGTTCATTGCGTAAAATGGTGAATGCCCGATACACCTGCTCGGTCATAAATAGCCGAATCATTTGATGCGAAAAAGTCATTTTTGAAAGTGAAATCTTTCCGCGGGCTGCAGCATATACTTGTGGGGAGAAACCATAAGGCCCACCAATTACAAAAACCAGAGTTTTAATACCGCTATTCATTTTTTTCTGAAGGTAATCGGCAAATTTTACGCTGCTCAGCTCTTTTCCGTTTTCATCCAAAAGAATCAATTCATCTGCACTTTGAAGCTTGCTAAGAATCAATTCACCTTCCTTTTCTTTTTGTTGTTCTTCAGAAAGATTTTTGGTTTTCTTGAGATCCGGAATAATTTCGATTTCAAAATTCACATAAAACTTCAGTCGTTTGGTATAAATAGCGATGAGTTCTTCCAGATTTCGATCGTCGGTTTTGCCGATGCAGAGCAGTTTTATATTCATTCTTCAAAATTAGTATTTTTCAATTTTGAGCACTTTATAAAAGTATATAACTTAACAATATTTGTAATTAGGTATTGTAAATTGCCCGGTTGTTTGTCTAACTTAGCAAAAAAATCGTTCCATATTTATGATTTCAGAAATTAAGCTTTTAGAGGAAGTAGATTTAATTATAAAAAATGCCATTCGGGAAGATATTGGTCCTGGTGATTACAGTTCTTTAGCTTGTATCCCCGCAGATGCAACCGGTAAGGCTAAGCTTTTAGTAAAAGAAGCTGGCGTTATTGCAGGAGTAGACTTTGCTAAGCGTGCTTTTGATTATGTAGACTCAGAACTTGAAGTAGAAGTTTTGATTAAAGACGGGGAATCTGTTGACGAAGGTGATATTGTTTTTTTTGTTTCTGGCAGTTCTCAAAGTATTTTAAAAGCCGAGCGGTTGGTGCTCAACGCTATGCAGCGAATGAGTGCGATAGCGACCAAGACTAGACAATATGTGAACCTTTTAGATGGAACAAATACTCAAATTCTTGATACGCGTAAGACCACACCGGGTTTTAGAGCTTTAGAAAAAATGGCTGTAAAAATAGGCGGTGGTGAGAACCATCGTTTTGCATTGTATGATATGGTTATGTTGAAAGACAATCATATTGATTTTGCAGGGGGTATCGCTGAAGCACTAACGAAAACTAAAAAGTATTTAGCAGAAAACAATCTAGATCTTAAAATAATTGTTGAAGCTCGAGATCTTAAGGAGGTTGATGAAATCCTTGATGCAGGTGGAGTTTATCGCATTTTACTGGATAATTTCAATTATGAGGATACACGTACTGCGGTAAAAACCATTGGCGATAAATGTCTTACTGAATCTTCGGGAAATATAAATGAAGAGACTCTCGCGGCATATGCTAAATGCGGGGTAGATTATATCTCAAGTGGAGCTTTAACGCATTCGGTTTATAATATGGATTTAAGCTTAAAGGCAGTTTGATGAGTGACGAGTGGGATGATAAATTAAAGACGATTCCATTATTACTACCTCTGGTCAAATGGGCAAAGACAATTATTTTACCCGGCTTTGAAGGCTTGTCGCTTTACGACTTTTGGGAAATGTATGCCATTGGCATTATTAAAGGAACTTTTGCAACCCGTGCAAGTGCAGTTGCATTCAGTTTTTTTATGGCGCTTTTTCCTTTTTTTCTATTCATTTTAAACTTGATTCCATACGTTCCAATAAATGGATTTCAAACCGATTTTCTTTCCTTTATCAATAATTTATTACCGCCACAAACTCAGGAGTTTTTTGATCCTATTCTCTTGGATATTGCAGCGAACCAACGCGGCGGACTTTTATCATTTACTTTAATATTTGCTATATTCTTGATGGCAAACGGCGTGAATGCGATATTCACTGGCTTTGAGTATAGTTTTCATTCGGTCACTAATAGAAATATGTTTAAGCAATATGCAGTTGCTCTGGGTGTTTCGCTAATGTTGGCACTGTTGTTGCTTCTAGTTGTTATAGCGGTACTTTACCTTCAGTTTTCTATTACAGAATTAAAAAGGCGCGGTATCGTAAATGAAGATAATTTGTGGATGTCAAGATTGGGGAGTTTTATTTCCCTTTTAATTCTGATTTATGGAGTGGTAGCAACGCTGTATTATTTTGGAACCAAAGAAGGAAAAAGCACCCGTTTTTTTTCAATAGGTGCAACTCTAACAACAATATTATTTGTTGTAACAACTTATTTGTTTGGTATTTATATTAATAATTTTGCAACTTATAACCAGTTATACGGTTCAATAGGAGCGTTATTGATTATGATGGTTTATATCTGGCTCAATTCTAACTTATTGCTTTTGGGTTTTGAATTAAATGCTACGATGTACCGCCTGAAAAAGCGAAGAGACCTCAAAAAATCCCAAATATCTTCAATTTAACTGTTGAATTATTAAAAATATCTTATTATTGATATAGGTATTCTGTTGAATTAAAAATTATAACCCCTTTTAAATAACGATTATGAAAAAAATATGCGCTTTTTTAATGTTTGCTCTTATTTCTACAGCAGGAATGCTTGCTCAAGATGTTACCGGTAAATGGAAAACTATTGATGATGAAACCGGTGAAGCAAAATCAATTGTTGAAATTTATAAACAAGACGGAAAGGTTTACGGTAAAATTGCGGAGATCTTAAATAAAGATCGTCAAGATGCTAAATGTGTAGATTGCCCCGGTTCTGATAAAGGGAAACCCATTCAGGATCTTGTGATCATCAAAGGTTTAGAAAAAGATGGCGACGAGTATAATGATGGTAAAATTTTAGATCCTCAAAGTGGAAAACTCTATAAGTGTTTAATTGAACTTGAGAATCCAGATAAACTAAAAGTTCGTGGTTACATAGGTTTTTCATTACTAGGAAGAACCCAATATTGGACACGAGTGAAATAACATAAAACTTCTTATAAACTAAGGCTGTTTCTAAAACTAGAGACAGCCTTTTTTTTATCTTTACCCTCGTGTATTTTGTAGACGTAATCTTACCTATTCCTGTTGAAAATGCGTTCACGTATCGCATCAGTGAAGCTGAATATTCTTTCATAAAGCCGGGGATGCGCCTCGCTGTGCCTTTTGGTAAAAGCAAAATTTATACAGCTTTAGCTATACGCGTACATCAGGAAGAGCCGCGTATTTATGAAGCTAAAGAAATAGAGCAAATTCTTGATGAAGTACCTGTAGTTCATCTTGCACAATTGAATTTTTGGCAGTGGATGGCAAGCTATTATATGGCTACTTTGGGTGAAGTTATGCGCGCTGCTCTGCCCGGCGCTTTCTTGTTAGAAAGTGAGACCATAATAAAAAGACTTTCTAAGAATCTCACAGAAGAGCATCTTGAGGATTTAGATGATGAAAGTGTTGCCATTTTAAATGCTTTTAAAGATCAGCCTATTTTACGCATTAGCGAAGTGATGCAGGTTTTGGGAAAAAAGAAAGTGCTGCCCAGTATAAACCGCTTGATAGATCTTGATCTTGTAGCACTTGATCAGGAGCTTTATGAAGCTTATAAGCCTAAGTTGGTAAAATATGTGCGTCTTACTAAAGAATATGAGGAAGAGGCAAATATGCATATTGCACTTGATGAACTCAATAGAGCTCCAAAACAGCGAGAGTTATTACTCAATTATTTTTCTATACAGGCACGTGCTAAAAAACCAATAAAGGCCAAAGAATTGCAGGAGCAAAGTGGAGCTTCTTCTGCTCAATTAAAAGCACTAATATGTAAAGGGATTTTTGAAACGTATAAGATTCAGAAAGATCGTATTACCTATTCCGGGAAGGAAGATAGTGCCGTTAAACAATTAAATGCCCAGCAAGAGAATGCTTTAAATGAAGTAAAAGCGTCATTTGATCTGCACGAGGTTTGCTTGCTACACGGCGTGACAGCTTCTGGTAAGACAGAAGTTTACGTTAATCTTATAAAAGAGTATCTAAGTGAAGGAAAACAGGTACTCTATTTATTACCTGAAATCGCTCTTACAACACAGCTTGTTTCCCGTTTGCAAGAGTTTTTTGGAAACCAACTTTCAGTTTATCACTCTAAATATTCCGTTCATGAGCGTGTTGAAGTATGGAATAATGTTTTAAATAAAGCGCCAAAAGCCCAACTTGTTTTAGGCGCGCGTAGTGCTTTATTTCTTCCTTTTGAGAATCTGGGACTTGTTGTTGTTGATGAAGAGCACGAGAGCAGTTATAAGCAATATGATCCTGCACCTCGTTATCAGGCTCGTGATGCAGGTATCGTTTTGGCCTATCAGCAAGGAGCAAAAGTGCTTTTGGGTTCTGCCACCCCTTCATTAGAGACCTATTATAATGCGAGTACAGGAAAATATGGTCTGGTCACGATGAAAGAACGCTATGGTAATATTTTAATGCCCGAAAATAGCATTATAGATATTCAGGAGAAACACCGTAAAAAGCGAATGACCGGTCACTTTAGTGACGACTTACTACGTGCGATCACTGATGCTCTTGACCTTGGAGAACAAGTAATCTTGTTTCAGAATAGAAGAGGATATTCTCCTATATTAGAGTGTAACACCTGCGGGCATGCCCCGCAATGTCCTAATTGTGATGTGAGTTTGACCTTTCATAAGCACCGCAGTCAGTTACGCTGCCATTATTGTGGTTATCATATTGCGATGTTGCAAAAATGTATGGCCTGCGGAAGTGAAGAATTAGATACGAAAGGTTTTGGTACAGAACAAATAGAAGTAGAGCTTAAAGAATTGTACCCCGAGCATAATATAGGAAGAATGGATTCTGATACAACTCGAGGTAAATATGGTTTTGAGAAAATCATTACAGCTTTTGAGCAAGGCGAGATAGATATACTTGTAGGAACGCAAATGCTTACAAAAGGGCTTGACTTTAGGAATGTAACTCTTGTAGGAATCTTAAATGCAGATAGCTTACTCAATATTCCTGATTTTAGAGCTCACGAGCGGAGTTTTCAATTGATACAGCAAGTTTCCGGTAGAGCAGGCCGCACCCAAAAGCGTGGTACGGTATTAATACAAAGTTATAACCCGCATCATCAGATCTTACAGCAAGTCTCTGTGAATGCTTATGAGAAGATGTATCACGAGCAACTCGAAGAACGTCATATATATAAGTATCCTCCTTTTTGCCGAACAATTAAGATTACACTCAAACATCGGGATTTTCAAAAGATAGAAGAATCTTCTGTATGGCTGGGACAAGCATTGAAGAATGTATTTAAAGATCAGGTTTTGGGGCCAGAGCCTCCACCGGTTTCAAGGATCCGTAATGAGTACTACAGAAACATTCTTATAAAAATTCCTAGAAAGCAAAGTCTAGAGAAAACTAAGAAAGCGATCCTAAAGATTAGAAGTACTTTTATGAGTATTTCTCAATACCGAAGTGTAAAAATAGTTCTTGATGTAGACAACTATTAAATAAAAAAAATCCTGCTTTATTCAAGCAGGATTTTTTTTATTTTTATCTAGAGAGTGCTTCCATAAGTTTAGTTTTCTTATGTCTGCTTAATGGAATTTTGTCTCCCTCGATCTCTATATTTCTACTATTGTATTTTTCAACCTTATCCATATTAATAATATATGATTTATGAATACGCATAAAACGATCTGCCGGAAGCTGGGCTTCAAAAGCCTTCATCGTTGAAAGTACAATGATAGGTTCGTTGTAAGTAACTAACTTCACATAATCTCCTAAGGCTTCGATGAATTTTAAATCGTTCAAAAATACTTTCTTCTTCTTTAAATTGCTTTTTACGAAGATGTAATCATCATCTTCTACATTGCCTTCCGTTTTAAGACGATGAAGGTTTATAGCCTTATGTACTGCATTTAAGAACCTATCTTTTGTAAGCGGTTTTCTTAGGTAATCAATAGCATTATAGTTAAAAGCCTTATAAGCATACTTAGTTTTGCCGGTTACGAAGATGATTTGCGGCTTGTGTACCAGATCATCCAGTAAATCAAAACCGGTTAAAATAGGCATTTCAATGTCTAAGAAAATAAGGTCAACCTTAGTTTCCAGAAGGCCATTTTTTGTTTCAATTGCATTGTTGTATTGTGCAGCAAGACGCAGGTTAGGATGATCTTTAATCATCTTTACGATTGCAAGACGTTGCAGACTAGAATCGTCTACAACAGCACAGTCTAAAATTAATTCTTCCAAAGTTGTGTTTTGAGATGGCGTTAGTTTATCAAATCTAGTTACAATATATGTATAAAACAACTTTTTTGTGTAGTTCATCGATATTTTTCAATGAATTTAATTTTATGAGGAAAAAGAGTTGTTTATAGTCGAATATTCAAATTCTATTTTTGTTATCTGAAAAATTAAAAGTACTTTTGCACTCATTTTTAAATAAACTATTTTATGAATCATTACGAAACTGTTTTCATCTTGAATCCCGTTTTATCTGATGACCAGGTAAAGGAAACAGTAAAGAAATTTGAAGATTTTCTTGTTTCTAACGGCGCCAAGATGATAGCTAAAGAAGATTGGGGGCTAAAAAAATTAGCTTACGCAATCCAAAACAAAAAAAGTGGCTTTTACCACCTTTTTGAATTCACGGTACCGGGAGAGGTTATCGCAAATTTTGAACTAGAGTTTAGACGTGATGAGCGCGTTATGCGTTTCTTAACGGTAAGCTTAGACAAGCACGCGATTGAGTGGGCTGAAAAGCGTAGAAAAAGAAACAAAGAAAAAGCATAGTTATGGCATCATCTATTGAGCAACAAGCGAAAGCTAAGAAAGATGGGGAAATCAGATATTTAACTCCGTTAAATATCGAGACCTCAAAAGCAAAAAAATACTGTCGTTTTAAGCGTTCTGGTATTAAATATATTGACTATAAAGATGCAGATTGGTTAGCGTCTTTTGTAAACGAACAGGGTAAATTGTTACCACGTCGTCTTACAGGTACGTCATTAAAATACCAACGTAAAGTAAGCGTAGCGGTTAAGCGTGCAAGACACCTTGCCCTTATGCCTTATGTAACGGATTTATATAAATAAAAACTAGATAAAGATGGAAGTTATACTTAAGAAAGACGTCGACAATCTAGGATTTGTTGATGATTTAGTTACTGTAAAAAACGGTTACGGAAGAAACTTTTTGATTCCACAAGGTCACGCTGTTTTAGCTACTCCTTCTGCAAAGAAGGTACTAGCTGAAAATTTAAAGCAACGTGCATACAAAGAGAAGCAAGTAATTGATGCTGCTAAAGCACAAGCTGAAAAATTAAACGGTTTAGAGATTAAACTTACAGCTAAGTCTGGTGAAGCTGACAAATTATTTGGTTCTATTACTGATGCAGATCTTGCAAATGCACTTTCTAAAGAAGGTGTTGAGATTGATAAAAAATACATCACTATCGCTGGTGGTAACATCAAGCGTTTAGGTCAATACGATGCTAGTCTTCGTTTTCACCGTGAGGTAGTATCAAATCTTACATTTGACGTGGTAGCAGAGGCTTAAGCCTTTTAAACTATACTTAAAAGCTTCCGTCTGACGGAAGCTTTTTTTATTTAAAAAATTCTCAGATTATGAAGTATATCAGACTTTCTAAAGAACAATTAGACGAGATGCATCAAGAATTTATAAATTTTCTTGCAGCACAATCTATTACAGCTGATGAGTGGGACGATATCAAAAAAAACAAACCTGAAGTAGCAGAGCAGGAGCTCGATGTTTTTAGCGATCTGGTTTGGGAAGGTGTTTTAGGAAAAGTAGAATATCTAGAGCATTTCTCGCAGCAACATATGTTTTTATTTAAAGTGGGAGATCTTAAAATAAGTATGATCTCTATTGAAGTAGAAAATAAAGGTATAGATATCACTACTGCGCAAGGTTATAAATGGTTGCAGGAAAACTTTATGAAAGACGAAGTGAACTTGTATAGTTCTAGTAAGCTTATATCTGATGACCGCAACAATGATATTTTTGTATTAATTCGCCAGGGAGCCAATATTACTCAGGGCGACTTATACAAATGGTTTGAAAAATTTGTTGAAGTAGATTAATTCAAACTTGTTAAACTATTAAAGCCTGATTGATATATCAATCGGGCTTTTTTTATTTACACCAAAAATGGAATTAATGATCCGAGGTTGTTTACTCGTATCTAAGCGATTCAATAGGGTCTAATTTGGCTGCTTTTAAAGCCGGAAACAATCCTGCTACAACGGCTACAATAAGTGTAACAGTTACCGCGGCTAGCATTGCCATCCACGGAGTTGTAAAATTGAAATTAGCCACAGTAGAAATCAGCAACCCTATTCCGATTCCTAAAATGATTCCTAATATTCCACCAAATTGCCCAATCATTATAGTTTCCATCAAGAACTGACCGGCAATAATAGATTTTTTAGCACCCAGCGCTTTACGCACACCAATCTCCCGTGTACGTTCTGTTACAGAGACCAGCATGATATTCATAAGCGCTATAGATGAACCTAGAATTGTAATCAGGCTGATGATCCAAGCCGCCACTGAAAGATATCCACTAATCTGTGAGATCTGGTTAATAAGATCATCGCTGCGACCGATGCCAAAGTTGTTTTCTTCAATAGGAGCGAGTTTTCTTACGTTTCTAAAGGTGATTATAGCGTCATCTAAAGCCCCATCAAGCATGTCTTTATTTTCAACTTTTACACTCAGAGAATAATTAATATTAGGTTGCGTAAACATAGAGCGCGCAATTTGAATCGGAATGATAACCCTTAAATCCTGATTGTTCCCAAACGTGGAGCCCTTTTCCTCAAGAACACCGATCACTTTAAATTTAGTTCCGCGAATACTTATCGTTTTGTCTAAGGGGTTGACATTTTTTAGGAGTCCGTTTTTAAAATCACTTCCTAGAATACAAACATTATTATTATTCTTAACATCAAATAAGTTGAAATTTCTTCCGGAATCTAATTCTAAACCGGCATTGTCCAGAAAGTTCTCATTTGCTCCCAGAACAGTGACTTCGGGATCTGTATCTTGATTTTCATACTTTACTTCGGCAGTAGTTGTGCCGGTGAATGAAACAGAAACTTTAGTTAACGGGTAATTGTAGCGGTCTTCAAAATCACGCACTTCGGTATAGCGAATAACAGGATTTATTTTCTGTTTCTCACCACTCCCACGACGTTGTGTGGTAAATTCATAACGCTGAATATTAAACGTATTAGCGCCCATAGATGAGAAGTCACTGCTAATGGTGTTTTCTAAAGCTTTTACGAGACTTAATATAGCTACGAGAGCAGTAATCCCAATTGCGATAATTACTACTGTAAGAATGGTTCTAAGCAGTTGGCTGCGTATAGAATCAAAGGCTATGCGAATATTTTCTCTAAAGAGTGAGAACATAGAGTATGCGATTTGAACTCATAGGTCTACTAAAATCTAAAAAAGTTACCGTTTTATAAAATTAAGACAGACAAACCCTCAAATTTTAAGATATTTGCAGCCCCTATCGGGCATTTATTTAAATAGACAACAAATTATAAAATGGCTCAAAAACCTAGTATACCTAAAGGAACCCGTGATTTTTCACCTGAAGAAGTTTTAAGACGTAATTATATCATCAATACGCTTAGACATAATTTTGAGCTTTTTGGTTTTCAACCTATAGAAACACCTTCATTTGAAAACAGCAGCACCCTGATGGGGAAATATGGTGATGAAGGAGATCGCCTTATTTTTAAGATTTTGAATAGTGGAGATTATTTAAACAAGGTTTCTGAAAAAACGTATGAATCTAAAGATAGCAATGCATTGACTTCTGAAATCTCAGAAAAAGCTTTGCGTTATGATCTTACGGTGCCTTTTGCACGTTATGTTGTTCAGCATCAAAATGAGATTGAGTTTCCATTTAAGCGCTATCAAATACAACCGGTTTGGCGTGCAGACCGCCCACAGAAAGGTCGTTTTAGAGAGTTTTTTCAGTGTGACGCAGATGCTGTAGGTTCTGATTCGTTACTTCAGGAAGTTGCTTTTGTACAGTTATACGATTCAGTTTTTACTGATTTAGGACTGAAAGGAACACTTGTAAAAATGAATAACCGTAAAATACTTTCTGGTCTTGCCGAAACAATTGGAGCGGCAGATAAGCTGATCGATTTTACAGTGGCTTTAGATAAATTAGATAAAATAGGCGAGGAAGGTGTAGTTAAAGAAATGCTTACAAAAGGCATTACTGAAGAAGCTATAGAACGTGTAAAACCAATCTTTAATGTAAATGGAAGTTTTGCTGAAAAATTAAGCTTGCTTAAAGAGTTGCTTGTTGATTCAGAAACCGGAAAACAAGGTATAGAAGAATTGGAATACATCAATACAAAAATTGAAGCTTTAGGTCTTAAGACTGTTGCTTTAGACCTTGATGTAACTCTCGCTCGCGGTTTAAATTATTATACCGGTGCTATTTTTGAAGTTTCAGCGCCAGAAGGGGTTAAGATGGGGAGCATAGGTGGCGGTGGTCGTTATGATGATCTTACTGGGATTTTTGGTCTTAAAAATATGAGTGGAGTAGGGATTTCTTTCGGTTTAGATCGAATTTACCTAGTTCTTGAGGAATTAGGTTTATTTCCAGAACAAGCTATTAAAGGAACGCGTTTGTTATTTATAAACTTTGGTGAGAATGAGGCCTTGTATTGTTTAACAGCTGTGCAGTCTTTACGTGATGCAGGTATTACAGCAGAGCTTTACCCGGATGCTGCAAAAATGAAAAAGCAGATGTCTCATGCAGATAAACGCAATATAAAATTTGTTGTCCTTGCAGGAACTCAAGAAATGGAAGAAAGCGTTTATACCTTAAAAGATATGAAAAGCGGTGAGCAACAACGTGTATCTATAGAAGGATTAATAGAAGCTTTAAGCTAATTCGTAAAAGATAATATAAAAAAAATCCCGAATTCAATTCGGGATTTTTTTATGCTTTTATTGAAGTCTTATTCGTTTTCTACAGCAGCAGATGGCTTGTAATCAAATAAGCGTTGATCTTTTATTTGCTCGGAAATACCTTTAGGTAGCATAGCTTCCCAGCCATCTTCTCCACTAGAAATCATTTTTAAGACTTGTCTTGAGAATACATTTAAAATGTCTGGATTGTAATCTTCAATATCTACTACGCGGCCATTGTATTTAAAGAACTTGTACAGTTCTTTCATACGTGGGTGTACTTTAAGATTTTCGCTGGTGAAGAACTCTCCTGTTTCCGGATCACGCATAGGGTATAAATAGACACGTAAATCTTTAAAAAATAGTTTACCAAAGGCTTCCAGAATACCTCCACTCAAATGGCGGTAATACGATTCGTCAAAAATATCGATCAGGTTATTTACGCCCATCGCAAGTCCCATGCGTTCTTTAGTATAACGTGAGAAGTATTCAACCAGGCGATAATATTCCTGAAAGTTTGAGATCATTACCGTATGACCCAGATTACAAAGCAGGCGGGCACGCGCCATAAAATCTTCTTCGTCAATCTCACCTTCGGCTCTGAGGTTAGAAAGTGTGATCTCAAAAATCACTTCTGTATTATCTTCTTTGACCCTATTTTCATTTAGGAAAATCTCAAGTGATTTGCGATACATATCGGTATTCACTTTAGTTACAGGTCTAAAACTTCCACGAAGTGCAAGAATGTTCTTTTTGTAAAGAATTTTAGCAGAAAGAATATTGTTTCCGTCAGGCCCGAACATTACCGCATCTGTAAATCCGTTTTTTACCAGCTGTAAACTCATCAAACGGTTATCAACTTTAGAAAAAACAGGGCCCGAGAAATTGATCATATCAATCTCGATCTGGTCTTTATCGATATGGTCGTATAAATATCGTAATAATTTTTTAGGAGAGTCGTATTTGTAATAGGCTCCATATATAAGGTTTACACCCAGTGTACCTAGTGTTAATTGTTGTAAACGGGCATCAGTCTCGTGAAAGCGGATATGAAGAATGATCTCATTGAATTCTGCCTGTGGCTCGGTCTGATATTTAATTCCTACCCAGCCGTGGCCTTTATATTTTTTAGCAAAATCTATGGTAGCGACCGTATTTGCATAGGTAAAATAAATCTTATTAGGGTGTTTCTCGCGTGAGATACGATTCTCTAATAAATTAGTCTCGTGAGCAAGCATTTTTTTAAGCCTTGCTTCGGTAACATAGCGCTGATCTTGTTCAACACCATAAACTGCATCACTAAAATCTTTGTCATAAGCAGACATCGCTTTTGCAATAGTACCACTGGCACCACCTGCTCTAAAAAAATGCCTTACTGTTTCCTGACCTGCACCTATTTCAGCAAAAGTACCGTAGATGTTTTGGTTGAGATTTATGCGTAGTGCTTTGTTATTTATTGAAGGGATATTTTCAAACTCTTTGTCACCTTGAATTGTGATCGGCATACTGCTTTGTTTTTGGGTGAGTACTGGTAATTCCTTTGCGGGTTAAAGGTAGCAAAATGGTAGGGCTTACAAAAAAATAAGTGTAGTTTTGTGCTAAATTTCACAGGTTTGAAAATCACCTTTCTAGGCACAGGTACATCACAGGGAATCCCCATTATAGGTAGCACACACCCGGTTTGCATGAGTACAGATCCTCGAGACAAACGTTTGCGTGTATCCATTTTAATAGAATTTGAAGGCGCAAATTATGTTATAGATTGTGGGCCAGATTTTAGACAGCAAATGTTGACCCATAAGGTTAATCATCTCGAAGCCTTATTGTTTACTCATGAACACGCAGATCACACTGCAGGTTTAGATGATATACGGCCTTTTTTCTTCAGACAGGGAGACATTCCGGTATATGCACATAAACGTGTTGTTGCCGAACTGAAAAAACGTTTTGATTATATCTTCGAGACTGAAAATAGGTATCCCGGTGCGCCTGCAGTAGCTATTCATGAGGTTATAAATAATAAGTTGTTCACTATTAATAAGCTTGAAGTAGAGCCCATAAATGTTATGCACGGCAAATTGCAGGTTTTTGGGTATCGCTTCGGAAATTTTGCTTATCTGACAGATGTAAAAACCATAAGCGAAGCTGAAAAAGCAAAGCTGAAAAATCTTGATGTTTTGGTCGTAAATGCATTGCGTGAAGAACCGCATTATTCGCATTTCAATCTAGAGGAAGCACTTGCCTTTGTTGAAGAAATTAAACCGAAACAAACTTATTTTACTCACATCAGTCATTTATTGGGTTTTCACGCTGAAGTAGAAGCGAGATTGCCTGAAAATATTCACCTGGCCTACGACGGTTTACAACTAGAACTTTAGAAAATATGCGCAGAAATATATTTATGTATTTATTTTTATTTACAGCCTTATGGGTTGTATTTCAATACGTGAATTCAACAAAAGTTTATGAATCTCAGGACGCTCAAATAACCCGACTTAAGGATCGTCTGGAAAAAGCTGAAGATTCTATACAAACGCTAACCGAATATAGTGACGGACGTTATTTCAAATTAGAAGATAACGAGCACGCATATACTTATTTTGAACGTTTCGGCATAGATATTACAGACTTAGAAGCAAAAATCGAATCTGCTTTGGTAAGTGAGAATCAAACATCAGGAAACAAATTGATTCCATATGAAAATGCCACGGGAGTTTTTCAAATCAATAAAGTAGAAGTTTTAAATCACAAGTGGGTTATAGCTGACTTTAGCGATGGTACGCGTTGGGGCGAAATCATTTTACTTTATGATGTAGCAAAAGATGGAAGCATAGGTTTTGAAACATTACAAAGCGTGATTTATCCTTAAGCGTGTTTCAGCAGCCAGTCTTTTAGATCGTAAAAATTTTGTGGAGCGACACCGTGACCTACGGGATATTCTTTGAGTTTTGCTTCAATATTTAAATCAGCTAAATATGCCGGAATTTTGCGCGCTGCATCCACAGGGATGACCTGATCTACTGTGCCATGTGAACTGAATACTGATAAATGCTCGTAGGCTGACAAGTCGGTTTTTGGTTTAGTGATCGCTTCATTAACGTAGCCACTTAAACCTATAATATTTTTTATTTTTTCAGGGTAGGTTAGCGCCACGGCATAACTCAAAATACATCCCTGACTAAATCCTAAAAGCGTCACGTTTGTTGCATCAAGATCATATGCGGCAACTGCCTCGTCAATAAATTTAGAGATCAGTTCACGCGCGGCAATAGCTTCTTCATCATCAGACCATTTGCCATCTGTCGCATCCCAGTGAATGGTATACCACGCATTTCCATAAGGTTGCATAGGTAAAGGAGCCTTAGCAGAAACTATAAAATACTTTTCGGGTAATTCGGGTGCAAAAGAAAATAGATCCTGCTCATTACTGCCATATCCGTGAAGGAGTAGTAAAAGCGGTGGTTTAGAATCAGCTTGAATTCGGGGTTTTTGTATAAGATGTTCTAGCGATAAAGTGCTCATATTATTCTATAAATGTGAACCATTTCTGAAAGTATTTTCCCAGAAGTGGTACTGGTATGATGTTTCCTTGAATGGCATTGACAAAGCCGTAGCCCCAGAGGATAAAAATAAAGATGTAAAAACCAAAAGATGCAGGCCAGCTGTTTAAGTAAGAGACCAAAAAGCCTAATGCAAAAAAGGTTAGAAATATCCCAAAGGCTTGTCTGATGTGAAATCGGGCAAACGGATTTTTAGGTTCCATATTCATAAATATAGCTATGATAGAACCTATCATAGTGAGGTAAGCTACAACTGCAGCTGTTTTTCCTGTTTTAATATCTTCGTGTATCATTATTATGAGGTTATAAACTGCTTGTTAGCGATGATTCCATAAACTTTTCCTTTTAGTTTTGCACCTAAGAAAGCTGCATTTTTAGATTTAGAAAGAATCATTTCTTTAGTGAATATGCTGGTTCCTTTTGTAGTAAATAAGCTTAGGTTTGCAGGTTGACCAACTTCAATTTTAGAGGTAGTTTGAGTAAAACGCTTGCGCCCTGCAGTTAATAGTTGCACAGCTTTTTTCTCTGAAACCAATGTTAATAATGCTCCTAAAGTTGCTTCTTGAGCAATTGTACCGAATTTCGCGTGATCGAACTCTAGCTTTTTCTGTTCAATGTCTAGAGGATTGTGATCGCTAGTGACCATATCAATTGTACCGTCTTTAATTCCGGCAACAAGAGCTTTCCTATCCACTTCATTGCGCAGTGGCGGTGTAACTTTAAAGCGAGTGTCAAAGTCTTCTAAAGCGGCGTCTGTAAAAAAGAGATTTGTGATGGCAACGCTACACGTGACATCTAAACCTTTTGCTTTAGCATCTTTGATCAATGAAACACTTTGAGCAGTTGAAATTGTCGGGATGTGTAATTTACCACCTGTATATTCTAAAATATAAAGATCGCGGGCAATTTGTAAATGCTCAGCAAGCGCCGGCATTCCTTTTAAACCAAGTTTGATCGCAGTTTCTCCTTCGTTTGCCATTCCTTTTATGATTAAATCATCTTCCTGTGGAAAAGACAAAACCAGACCATTAAAGCCTTGTGTGTATTGCAAAGCAATTTTAAGCAAATTAGGATTTTTAATGGCGTGCTGATAATCTCCAAAAGCGACCGCACCCGCTTGCTGCATATCGTACAATTCTGCAAGATCTACTCCTTCAGCTTTTTGTGTTAATGCGCCAATTGGATAAAGTTGCACGGCATTATTTGCGGCTTTATTTTCTAGAAATGCAATTGACGAACTCGTATCTGGCACTGGATAAGAATTCGGATTCAAAGCAATTCCTGTAAATCCGCTTTTTGCAGCAACGAGCAGTCCATTTTTTATAGTTTCTCGTTCTTCATACCCCGGTTCTCCTATGCTTACACTGCTATCAAACCAACCTGGTGAAACTGAGAGATTTTCAAAGTTTATGAGATCTTCATTTTTTTTTGCTTCCAGCGTTGAAGCAATCTCGGTAATTATACCTTTTTCAATACGGATATCTACTTGCTTACCGTGGTGCGGATTAGATTCATCCAGTAGCGTTGCCTGAGTGATGCGTGCGTTCATTTAAACTTTTTTAGGATAAGCATTTCTAATGCAAATGCGAGCAGTGCAAAAATAACAAACCATTTGTAAAGAAAATTGAGATTTGTCTCTTGTTCTAATGTATTCAATAAGTCAGGTATATTTGAGTTTTGAGATACACCTTTAATAGGTTCAAGGATAACTTCTTGCAATTTGCTTTCGTTTCGATTATAATTATAAGCAACAGTAGCCAGTGTGTCATTTTTATATTTTAGTGCATACAAACCGGCTCTTTCAATACCTTCTTCTGCTGAAATACTAATTTTATTTCCTTGTTTTTTCTGAAGCGGAATGAATTGCTGGTTGTCTTTTTCAAGAACTACAACCGCATCTTCAGGAATGGCAGTGTTGATATCAAAATTATTCTGTGTACCTAAGGTATAATAAGTTTGTGGAAGCGAAAGTGCTGCTCTCGCAATTTTATCGAAGGTTGGTACAATGAGTTGCCCGTTAATAAAATTGCTATTGGTTATGTTAAGTCCGCCTGTGAAAATATAAAGATTATTATTTTCTGCTAGAAATGGTGCGCCATTCTCTAAGCTTAGAATTGAATTGGTTGTTTCTAAAGGAAAATATGTCTGTATGACGTGAGATTGTAAGTTAGAAGACCTTGCGTTGAAAACATTTTCATACAACGGGTGATCATAATTGATATCTGTAATGCGTTGTGGGAGGTCACTTTTTTCAGAGAATGCAGTGAAGCCGAATGTATTCAGAAGATTCGTGTAAGTACTTGAAGGTACATCTATAGCAGGAATCAATATTAATGATCCGCCTTGTTGTGCGTGAGTTTTGAGAAGATTAGCCAGCGCCTCCGGTACTTTTTGTGTTTCGTTTAAAATAATTAGGTTTTGTTCCGACAACATACCATAGTCCAACTGATTTTCAGAAACAGAGGTGAACTGGTACTCTTCTGATTTGTACAACCTCTTTAAAAAATCGTCGTCAGCATTTGAAATTGCTAAAACCTTCAGTGGATTTGTTTTATTTATACTGAAATAAAAATCATTATCAAAACGTAAATCAGGGTCTACGATACTCAAATTTCCGGCTATTGCCTGATCAGCATCCAACTGAAAATTCACTGAGGCAGTATCCCGTTCTTTAAATTGAACCGAAGCCTTAGCAATTAGTTTTTCCTTATCAAATAATGAAACCGGAAGTTCTGCCTGAGTAGGGAAGGAGCTGCGCAGGAGTACTTTTAGATTATAACGCTCCCCGGTTCGCTCTAATCTTAAGCTGTCTAAAGCATAGTTTTCTAATGTAGTTGATTGTAAGACAACTCTGTGTTGAGAAACTTGATTGGTATCTAAAGCTTGTCGCAAACCAGCATCTTGAAAATCTGAAATGAGGATCAGCTGTTTAGCTGTTGTTTGATCGTTAGAAAAGTAAGTGTTTAACCGTAATAATAAACTTTTGGCATTTGTGGTTTTTGCTGTAAAATCGAGATCTAATAAAAGATTGCGGTCTGTTGCAGGATCAAAATCTTTTATAACATTATCCCAGGTTGCCAAAGTCAGCCGTTCATCCTGAGGCAGGTTTGTTAATAGATCTTGTTTGGCTTCGGTTAACAGATTTCCTTTTTTACCCGTTGCCTGCATACTAAACGAATTATCAATAAAAATAACCGTTTCACGAGGTTTTACTGCTCTTCGCGAGGCAGGGAAAAAAGGTTGAGCAAAAGCCAATATCAAAAAGCCTAAAGCTAAAATACGTGTACATAGAACGAGCCACTTTTTTAATGAGCTGCTTTTGCGCGTGTTTTGAATGATTTTTTCTAGAAAAGCAACGTTAGAAAAAGGTGTCTTTTTAAAGCGTCTTAACTGAAATAAATGAATGAGAATGGGGATAAGCAGTAGAAAAAGCGCGTAAAGAATTTCTGGATTTTTAAACTGCATAAGTAAGCACATTTCGGCTGAACGAAAATACTGGTTTTGATTTTTTAAAGCTTGTGTTTTCCTGCTTTATTTTGTTATTCTGTTAAATCTGAATTCTCTTTCTCTGGACCGCTAATCAATGTTGGGATGTTCTCTTTTCGAGCCGAAAATCTAAAGGTGCTTCCTTCACCCAAGGTAGAAGTAACACTGATTTTTCCGCCCAGATTAGCAACCAGCTTTTTAACAGTAGAAAGACCTATACCGTTACCGCGGTTTCCATTTTTATCTTTTGAAGCTACAATAGAAAACAGATTAAAAATCTCTTCTATTTTCTCTTCAGGAATCCCGATACCGTTATCCATGACTTTAAAATGATAAAAACTCTCATCCTCTTTAAAATCAACAGTAATTACCGGTTCTTCTTTATCATTGTATTTGATGCTGTTACCTAATAAATTAATGAAAATTTGATGTAGCGCAGCACGATTACAATTTATGATGCGATTTGCTTCCGGTAGGATGATCACAGTCTTATAATCGTGATTGAGCATATCTTCAATTTGCTCTAATAAATCGTGAATATCAAATGACTCCCGCTGATCTATTGTTAGATTATCGCTCTCGTAGTGCTGTAAAATTCCATTTATATATTCGCTTAGCGAAAACGAAGAGCTTTTAAGGTAATTGAGATAATCTAATCCCTTCTCGTCTAACAGCTCTTTGTATTTTGTCTTCAACAAATCTGTAGTAGTAATGATATTTGCCAAAGGCATTTTCATATCGTGAGAAACCACACCGGCAAATTCTTTTAGAAGACTATTTTTCTTAAGTAGATTTTTTTGAAGATTTTTGTTTTCAATGTTTTGACGACGCAGTTCAAACAGGCTCACAACCTGACTCGCAAGAGCAATCATAGTGTTGATTTGCTCTTCATTGAGTTCGCGAGGTTCGTGATCAAAAACACATAACGTTCCTAACGCATGACCGCCTCTATCTACGAGCGGTACGCCAGCGTAAAAAATAGCTTTCATATCACCAGTGACTAAAGGATTATCTTTAAACCGATCGTCTAGTCGAGCATCTGGTATTATAAAAATAGGATCTTTAGTTTGTATGGCGTGTGTGCAAAAAGAGATCTCACGAGGCGATTCATTAAAAGGAACCCCATAGTGAGACTTTAAAAAGTTGCGGTTATAATCAAGCATTGTTATCAATGCAATGGGTGTGCCGCAGATGTATGAAGCTATCTGCGTGATATTATCATAACTCTTTTCAGGCAAGGTGCCTACCAGTTTGTATGAGTTAACCGCCTTTTGTCTTTTTTGTTCGTCTATTTGCAACATCACATTAAATGTATGTAAATATAGCAAACAAATATTCAGATTATGCGCTTACTTTTTTTATTGTAAAGTCAAAAGCAGCACCTTCATTTTCTTCACTACTAACACTGATAATCCCGCCTAAAGAATGAACCAAATTACGTACGGTAGAGAGGCCTATACCATTGCCTTTTTTACCTTTATTATCTGTTTCTGAAGCTGTGCTAAAGAGGTCAAAAATACTTTCTATTTTATCTTTCTGAATACCTTTACCGTTATCAGAAACCTGAATGTAATAATATGCATGATCTTCAACACAGTTTATATCTATGATGCCGGTTTCTTTATCGTTATACTTGAGGCTATTTGTGATCAGGTTCAATAAAATCTGATTTAAAGCAGATTTATTGGTTTGTAAATTGATTCCGTTTTCAGGGAGGTTGATGATATAATCTTCGTTGATGTTCAATAAATCTATAATGTCTTCCAAGAGATTGTTTAAATCAAATACCTCAAGATTTTGCACAGGGAGTTCTTCGCTTTCATAGTATGAAAGTAAATTGTCTATATAATCGCTAAGCGAAAATGAAGATTGTTTTAGATAAGAGAGGTAGTTGTTACCCTGCTCGTCAAAACTTGGGGCGTATTTTGCTTTTAAAATATCTGTAGTGAGAATCATATTTGCGAGCGGCATTTTCATATCGTGAGATATCGTGCCCGCAAATTTTCTCAATTGTTCATTTTTCTTCTGAAGTAAGCTTTCTACTTCTCGCAATTGAAGATTGCTTTTTCGCAATTCAAAAAGACTTTCAACTTGAGAAGCCAGATCTTTTAAAGAGTCTATCTGTGATTTTGAGAGGGATTTAGGCTTGTGATCTATGATACACAATGTTCCTATGGCATTTCCCTTTTTAGTAAGTAAAGGAACTCCCGCATAAAATATTACCGGATAATCTGAAGTCAGCAACGGGTTATCTTTAAACCGCTCATCTAATCTAGAATCTGGAATTATTGTTATGTCCTTTGGCTGAAGAATCGCGTGTGCACAAAATGAAATATCACGCTCTGTATCGCAAATATCCCAGCCTGTTTTAGACTTGAACCATTGCTTATCTGAATCTATTAATGAGATCAAAGCGATTGGAACATCACAAATAGCCGAAGCGAGTCTGGTAATGACATCAAAGTTAGGGTCTGCTTCTGTGTGCATCAGCTTCAATTGCTGAAGTTCTAGCAGACGATCTTGTTCATTTGTGGGTTTGGCTGGTAATTGCATGTTTAATTTTAGGGCCTTGATTTATTAGCGTGCTTGGGGGATAGGTACATTTAATAACTTTTTCTAAGTAAAAGTTGTTGTCTTTGTTGAGAATATTTGTCGAGAATAAATGTACTAAATAACATTATGAACACTACTTAGTGATTTAAAATAAATCTTTCTCAAAAGCACTCAAGCCAAAGAGCGCAAAATCATATTTTACAGGATCTTTTAAGTCTAGTTTTCTCAGCTGTGTGTCTAATTCAGCGAGGGCTACAGCATCATTTTGTTTTCGTTTTAAAAGTCCCAGATCCCGAGCAACTCTTCCTGAATGTACATCTAATGGGCAAGATAACGCAGCAGCCGGAATTTGATTCCAAATTCCAAAATCTACTCCTGCGTTATTGGGTCTAACCATCCACCTTAAAAACATGTTGATACGTTTTGCCGCAGATTTTTTTGAAGGGTCACTTACGTGCTTCTGAGTGCGTTGTAAATGCTCTATTTCAAAAAATATCTTTTTAAATTCAGATATAGCTGGTTGTAAAGAGTTTTTTGATCTGTATTTTGAAAAAACCGCTTCTAGTCCCCCGTGGTTCAAATAAAGATTTTTCAAACTTTTTATAAAAGTTATGAGATCAATACCGTTAAAAGTTCGGTGGACAAAATTTTGTAAATGATCTAGCTCTGCTTCAGAATGATTGATTACAAAATCATATGGATTGCCCTCAAGGAGATTTACAAGTTTATTGCCATTCGTAATGATACTTTTACGATTTCCCCAAGCGATTGTAGCAACCAGAAAACCTATAATTTCAATATCTTCTTTTTGAGTAAACTGATGCGGAATCTGAATAGGATCTGTAACTATAAATTTTGGACTTTCATATAATGCCGCTTTTTCATTCAGAAATTCTTTGAGTTGAGTTTTGTTAAGCTTAAGCGATGATTTTGCCATCTACCATAGTTAGTTTGCGATCTGCCATTGCAGCAAGATCTTCATTATGCGTTACAATTACAAAAGTCTGATTGTAGGTGTCGCGTAGTTTAAAAAAGAGTTTGTGTAAATTTTCAGCAGATTCACTATCTAAATTGCCAGAAGGTTCATCGGCTAAAATCAATGCCGGTTCATTGATTAAGGATCGCGCTACAGCAACGCGTTGCTGTTCTCCACCAGATAATTCACCCGGTTTATGGTTAATGCGATGGTCAAGCCCCAAAAAGCCTAATAATTCTTTAGCCTTAGCTTCTGCTTCTGCTTTACTTTTTTTAGCAATAAATGCTGGGATGCATACGTTTTCCAGTGCTGTAAACTCGGGTAGAAGTTGATGAAATTGAAAAATAAAACCAATATTAAGGTTTCTAAATTTACTGAGTTCTTTCTCGGTCAATTTGGTAATTAGCGTATCGTTTATGCTTAGGTTGGTGTTGGGTTTTTTGTCTGCAAGATCCAAAGTGCCTAAGATTTGTAAGAGCGTAGTTTTACCGGCACCACTAGCGCCTACAACAGATATCACTTCGCCATTTTTAATTTCTAAATCAACTCCTTTTAGCACTTCAACAGAACCGTAGGATTTATGAATATTTTCAGCTTTAATCATTGTATTTTTAAAATCAGCTTAAGTTGATATTTGACTTAAATTATATTTAAAATAGTCGTTAGGTATGACTAGCTAATGCATATAATTATCGGCTTTTTCACCGTAAGATAAACTACAAATTACCGACTAGTTTGTAACATTTCTAGCTTAATAAAGATCGGCTTTAATAATGCTTTTCAAAGATAAGACAGCGCGAAAGATTAGAGGGTATGCAGAAGAGTTTTATCATTTTGTTTAACGATTTAATGAAATGTATTAACAAAAGGTTAAACTAACTTTTAAACTAGTATCAGGTTATATATTTGTTATGATGAGTGAGAAATTAGAAAAAGCTACATTTGCTAATGGTTGTTTTTGGTGCACCGAAGCAGTTTTTCAGCGTTTTAAGGGTATTTATAATGTGAAAAGCGGTTATACCGGTGGATTCATAAAAAATCCACCATACCGCGAAGTATGCCAGGGTAGGACCGGCCACGCTGAAGGAATACAATTTGATTACGATCCAAGTATTATATCTTATCAAGAGTTACTTCAGGTATTTTTTACCACACACGATCCTACTACATTAAACCGTCAAGGTAATGATGTGGGTACACAATACAGAAGCGCGATCTTTTACCATACCGAAGAACAAAAGCAAAAAGCTGAGAATTTTATTAAATATCTGGATTCTGAACAGGTTTTTGATTCTAAAATTGTTACAGAGGTGACCAAGGCAGAGGTTTTCTATCCGGCAGAAGAAGAGCACGATTCTTATTATAATAAAAATAAGATGCAGGGTTATTGCCAGTTTATTATAAACCCCAAAGTCAATAAAATAAAACAACTTTATCAAGATAAACTTCAGGAGGTTTATTTATAAAAAATAATTTATGACTCCATACAAACAATTTGAAGAGTACAATATTGAAGTTCAGGAAGATGTAAAAGATTGCTATAAGTCTATTATCGGGGGGCTGGGTGAAGATGTAAAGCGAGAAGGTATTGTGAAAACACCAGAGCGTGCTGCTAAGGCGATGATGTACCTTACAAGCGGTTATGATGTAGATGCGAGTGAGATATTACGCGGAGCAATGTTTAAAGAGGATTATAATGAGATGGTTATCGTCAAGAATATAGAGTTGTATTCTTTATGTGAACATCATTTGTTGCCTTTTTTCGGTAAGGCACATATAGCTTATATTCCTAATGGTCATATTGTGGGACTTAGTAAATTGCCTAGAGTTGTAGATGTTTTTTCCCGAAGATTACAAGTACAGGAGCGTTTAACGCATGATATTTTAGAATGTATAAATACTACTTTAAAACCTCAGGGCGTAGCAGTTGTTATTGAAGCGTCGCATATGTGTATGATGATGCGTGGTGTTCAAAAGCAAAATTCAACAACAACGACATCAGGCTTTAGAGGGCAGTTTGAGCATAATGAAACGCGTAATGAATTTTTAAAGCTTATAGGTTCAGATTTAAGTTAGTTTGGCAGGTTATTTGCTTACCTTTAAATGTCTTATCCTGCTACAAATTATATAGGATGGATAATTGAATATGAGAATGTTCTCTGTATTTCAATACTGTTTAAAAACAACTTTAAATGAAAACATTAAACTATAATTTATTATTAAAAGGTGTTCTTTTTGATCTTATAGGTATGCTGACTATGGCTATACCGGTGGTAGGTCCTTTTTTGGATTTAGCTTGGGCACCCTATGCAGCAAAACAAATGGGACAAATGTATCCTGGTAGAAATGGTAAGATCGCTTCTATCTTAGTATTTATAGAAGAGATCCTTCCATTTACAGATATAATCCCATCATTTACCTTAATGTGGATTTACACATATTTAATAAGCTCGCAACCCGAAAGAAATGAGCGAGTAATTCCTATTCGTATTAATGATTAATAAAAGAAGGATGCTAATTAGCATCCTTTTTTTATTCTCTGTTTAAAATAGTTAATGCCCATTGTTTTGCTTCATTAGTTTCAGTAAAACATTTGAAAGGTTTTTTTATAAACTGAGATTCGATGTGGCTATTTGTAATACCTAATAAACTATTGGTTACTATTGCCATCGCTTTAAAATTTTCAAGTTTTGATAATTCTATATAAACTAACGGATCCACGCTGTAAGACTGTTCTCTTATAGTGATATATGCGAATGGTTTATTGGTAAAATGTTCTAAACAAGCATTGAAAATCTCATTAGCTTTATCAAGGTCAATTTTGATTCCATGATTCATTCTGCCAATGGCTAAAGAGCTTTCAAACGTAATGTATCCAAATTGAAATTGAAGCATAAATACTGTTGAGGTTGAGTATGTGTAATATACCGTAACAATCTGTAATATAGCATTTTGTTTACTATAAAAAAAAGCCGCCATTTGGCGACTTTTTTAATTTAATTTATATTCACTTTAAGATTGAGCTGAATTTTCAGTCTTCTCAATTCTAATTGTCAATTCGTCTTTACCTTCCTCTATGTCCATAAAGATATTATCACCTTCGCTTACTTTAGAGGTTATGATCTCTTCTGCAAGAGCATCTTCAATGTATTTTTGAATAGCTCTCTTAAGAGGTCTTGCACCATATTCTTTATCGAATCCTTTGTCACTAATAAAGTCTTTGGCTTTATCGCTAAGTTCTAGATGATAACCTAGGGTCTCAATACGCTGATAAAGCTTTTTAAGTTCGATATCAATGATTAAGTGAATCTCTTTACGGTCTAATGCATTGAATACAACAACATCATCTACACGATTCAAGAATTCTGGGGCGAAAGCCTTTTTAAGGGCTTGTTGAATTACACCTTTTGCGTTATCATTTGCTTGCTGCTGACGTGCTGCAGTACCAAAACCAACACCCTGACCAAAATCTTTCAATTTACGGGCACCAATGTTTGAGGTCATAATGATAACCGTATTTCTAAAGTCGATTTTTCTACCTAAAGAATCTGTAATATAACCGTCATCAAGAACCTGAAGCAACATATTAAAGACATCTGGATGTGCTTTTTCGATCTCATCTAATAAGATCACAGAGTATGGCTTTCTTCTTACTTTTTCGGTTAACTGACCACCTTCTTCATAACCTACGTATCCCGGAGGAGCACCAATTAAGCGAGAAATGGCAAATTTTTCCATGTATTCACTCATATCAATGCGTACAAGTGAATCTTCGTTATCAAACAATTCAGTTGCTAAAATTTTTGCAAGCTGGGTTTTACCTACACCGGTCTGACCTAAAAAGATAAATGAACCAATCGGTTTATGTGGATCTTTAAGTCCTGCACGGTTACGCTGAATAGCTTTCGCAACTTTCGCAACAGCCTCATCCTGACCGATAACCTTAGATTTAATAGATTTAGGTAACTCAGCAAGTTTATTGCTTTCGGTCTTAGCGATTCTATTAACAGGAATTCCAGACATCATAGAAACAACGTCAGCGACATTATCTTCTGTCACCGTTTCTTTATGTTGCTTAGAATCTTCTTCCCAGTTTTGTTGCGCAACGGCTAACTCTTTTTCAATGTTTTTCTCGTCATCACGTAATTTTGCAGCCTCTTCATATTTCTGCTTTTTAACCACAGAATTTTTACGCTCGCGTACTTCTTCTAGCTGACGCTCAAGATCTAAGATCTTTTTAGGAACATCAATGTTTACAATGTGCACACGAGATCCAGCTTCATCTAAAGCATCAATTGCCTTGTCTGGAAGAAAACGATCTGTAATGTATCTGCTTGTAAGTGTAACACAGGCTTTAATAGCTTCAGGAGTGTACTCAACGTTATGGTGATCTTCATATTTATCCTTGATATTATTAAGGATTTCAATGGTTTCTTCTTCATTAGTAGGCTCAACAATAACCTTTTGAAAACGACGCTCTAAAGCACCATCTTTTTCAATATACTGTCTGTACTCATCAAGCGTAGTAGCACCAATACATTGTATTTCACCACGTGCTAAGGCAGGTTTAAACATATTACTCGCGTCAAGCGAACCTGTAGCCCCACCTGCACCTACAATAGTATGAATTTCATCAATAAAGAGGATGATGTCAGAATTCTTTTCCAATTCATTCATCACCGCTTTCATGCGTTCTTCAAACTGACCGCGGTATTTAGTACCGGCAACAAGACTAGCAAGGTCTAAGGTTACTACGCGCTTATCAAAAAGAATACGTGAAACTTTACGCTTAACAATGCGTAAAGCAAGACCTTCTGCAATTGCAGATTTACCTACACCAGGCTCCCCTATAAGTAGCGGGTTATTCTTTTTACGTCTACTCAAAATTTGAGAAACGCGCTCTATTTCTTTCTCACGGCCTACAACCGGGTCCAGTTTATCTTCTTCAGCCATTGCTGTAAGATCTCGACCAAAATTATCTAATACCGGAGTTTTAGATTTTTTATTCGATTTATTTCCGGGAGCATTAAAAGGATTTTCTTTAGAAGAATCTGCAGTGCCATCGTCTTCACTAAACGATTCACTTTTAATAGGCTCTATATAATCGTCATCACTAGTCATCATAAGCTTAAATTGATCTTTTACATTGTCATAATCCACTTTGAGTTTATTAAGCAACTTGGTCGTTGGGTCGTTCTCGTTGCGTAAAACACAAAGCAAAAGATGCGCTGTGTTAATAGAAGAACTTTGAAAAAGTTTAGCTTCTAAAAAAGTAGTTTTTAAGGCACGTTCTGCCTGTCTGGTGAGATGTAAATTCTTTTTGTCATTGCTGGCCAGGCCAGAACCGGGATTGGCAGGGCTTAGGATCTCAACCTTACGTCTTAAGTGACTCAGGTCTACATCTAAAGCTTGTAAAATCTCGATAGCTTTGCCGCTTCCGTCGCGAAGAAGACCTAACATCAAATGTTCGGTTCCTATAAAATCGTGACCTAACCTTAAAGCTTCTTCTTTACTAAAGGCTATTACATCTTTAACTCTTGGGGAAAAATTATCATCCATAAACGCTCCAATCTTTTTCTTAGATTTTTAAATAGAATAATTCAAAAACCGTTCCGTTCATAACTTTGTAAGTAAATTGACAAAATTACTTTCAAAGACACAATGGAAGTTAAGCATACTTATTAAAAACCAAAATTAATTTTTGTTAATAAAAAGCGGTATGTGGCTAGAGGTGAAATACCGAAAACACACGAGAAAAACGTATATTGCCCCTTACTGTTTAAACCAATTATTTAAAGATAAATACATATGGCTGAAGGAGAGAAGTTAATTCCTATCAACATTGAAGATGAAATGAAATCAGCCTACATTGATTATTCAATGTCGGTCATCGTGTCACGTGCGCTACCAGATGTTCGTGACGGTTTAAAACCTGTACACAGACGTGTTTTGTTTGGAATGCACGAATTAGGTGTTCGTTCGAATACTGCTCATAAAAAGTCAGCAAGAATCGTAGGGGAAGTACTGGGTAAGTATCACCCACACGGGGATACTTCTGTATATGACACTATGGTGCGTATGGCTCAGGAATGGAGTTTACGCTATATGCTTGTAGATGGTCAAGGGAACTTTGGTTCTGTAGATGGTGATAGCCCGGCAGCTATGCGATATACTGAAGCACGTATGCGTAAGATTTCTGAAGAAATGCTAGCGGATATTGATAAGGATACTGTAGATCACACCTTAAACTTTGATGATACCTTAAAAGAGCCTACCGTATTACCAACAAGAATACCCGGACTTTTAGTAAACGGAGCATCTGGTATTGCAGTGGGTATGGCGACAAATATGCCACCTCATAATCTTACTGAAGTTGTAAACGGTATTACCGCATATATCGAAAATAACGATATCGAAATAGACGAGTTGATGCAACACGTTACTGCCCCAGATTTTCCTACCGGTGGAATTATTTACGGGTATGATGGTGTGCGTGAGGCATTTAAGACAGGTCGTGGTCGTGTAGTACTTAGAGCTAAAGCAATTATCGAAGAGGTTAAAGGAAGAGAATGTATCATTGTAAGTGAGATTCCATATCAGGTGAACAAAGCTGATATGATCAAGAAAACCGCTGATCTTGTTAACGATAAGAAGATAGAAGGTATCGCTTCTATACGTGATGAATCTGACCGTAAAGGGATGCGTATTGTATATGTTCTTAAGCGTGATGCGATTCCTAATATTGTGCTTAATACGCTATATAAGTACACCGCCTTACAATCTTCATTTAGTGTAAACAACATCGCTCTTGTAAAAGGTCGTCCACAAATGCTGAATCTTAAAGATATGATTCATCATTTTGTTGAGCATCGTCACGAAGTTGTTGTGAGACGTACAGAGTTTGAGTTGAAGAAAGCTGAAGATCGTGCTCATATTCTAGAAGGGCTCATCATCGCTTCAGATAATATTGATGAGGTAATTGCATTAATACGAGCAAGTAGTAATGCAGAAGAAGCTCGTAATAAATTAATTGAGCGTTTTGAATTGAGTGAAATACAAGCTCGTGCAATCGTAGAGATGCGTTTGAGACAGCTCACCGGTCTTGAGCAAGACAAATTGCGCGAAGAGTATGATGATATTATTAAGCTTATAGAAGATCTTAAAGATATTTTAGCGCGCAAGGAGCGTAGAATGGAAATAATTCAAGAAGAATTAGAAGAAATTAAAGCAAAATATGGTGATGAGCGTCGTACCAGTATAGATGTTGCGGGTGGCGATGTTAGCATCACAGACTTGATTCCTGACGAGAAGGTTGTGCTTACTATTTCGCACGCTGGCTATGTTAAGCGTACTTCTTTAGTTGAGTATAAGACTCAGAATAGAGGAGGAGTTGGTCAAAAGGGATCAACTACCCGTAATGAAGATTTCTTAGAACACCTCTTTGTAGGTACAAACCATCAATATCTTATTTTCTTTACCCAAAAAGGAAAATGTTTCTGGATTCGTGTATTTGAAATACCAGAAGGAAGCAAAACTTCAAAAGGTAGAGCGATTCAAAACCTTATTAATATTGAGCCAGATGATAAGGTAAAAGCATTTATTTGTACAAATGACTTGAAAGATGAGGAGTATATCAACAGTCGTTATGTCATTATGGCAACCAAAAAAGGACAGGTTAAGAAGACTTCTCTGGAGCAATATTCAAGACCACGTACAAATGGTATTAATGCGATAACCATTAAAGAAGGGGATGAATTACTTGCGGCTAAACTTACAACAGGAGATAGCCAGGTGATGCTAGCAGTCAAGTCTGGTAAAGCTATTCGCTTTGAAGAAGAGAAGACTAGACCTATGGGTAGAAACGCATCTGGTGTGCGTGGCATAACTCTTGCAGATGATAATGATGAAGTAATAGGAATGGTGGCTGTGAATGATTCAGAGTCTAATGTTCTTGTTGTTTCAGAAAATGGTTATGGTAAACGTTCTCTTGTTGAAGATTATAGAGTTACAAACCGTGGAGGTAAAGGAGTTAAAACAATTTCTATTACCGAAAAAACCGGAAATCTAGTTGCTATCAATAACGTCACAGATGAAGATGATCTTATGATCATAAACAAATCTGGTATTGCAATTAGAATGGCTGTCTCAGAATTGAGAGTTATGGGACGTGCAACACAAGGTGTACGTTTGATTAATCTTAAGAATGGAGATACCATTGCGGCAGTTACTAAAGTCAAGAAAGATGAAGATGATATCGAAGTTGATGAAGACGGAGAAGTAATTGTAAATGATGCTGAAAAAACAGATAATCCAAGTATTGAAAAACCTTCTTCTGACGAGGAAGAATAATTAAAGTCGAATATAAATTTAACAAATAATGAAAACTAAATCTTTATTGCTGGCGGCACTATCGTTTAGCGCTGTAACTTTTGCGCAGAAAAAAGAGATAAAATCTGCCGAAAAAACAGTCGAGTCTGGTAGTTATGCCGAGGCACAAACTGAGATAAATGGTCTTGAAGGTATGATGGGCCAAATGGATGAAAAGGAAAAAGAATATTACTACTTCGTTAAAGGTAGAGCGTATTTAGGAGGTGAAGAAAATAAAAATGCTGATGATCTCCTCAAAGCTATGGAAGCTTTTTCAAAGGTTAGTGAGTTCAATGATGGTGATAAATATGGTGACGAAGCGATGAACTACAAGCAAACCGCTATGAATGCTGTTATTTCTTCGGCTGTAGACGATCAGAATGCTCAAAAATATGATGCAGCAGCTAATAAACTCTATACATTATATACACTTACGCCTAAGGATACGTCTTACCTTTATTTTGCGGCTTCTAATGCAGTAAACGGTCAGAATTATGATACTGCTTTAGATTATTACAGTAAATTAAAAGACTTAGGGTACACAGGTATCGAGACTAAGTATACTGCTAAGAATAAAGAAAACGGACAAGTAGAGAGTTTTCCATCAGAGCAACAAAGAGATTTATTTGTAAAGTCTGGTTCTCACGAAGATCCTAAAACGGAAGTTACCGAGTCTCGTTCTGGTGAAATCGCTAAGAACATTGCTTTGATTTATATTCAGGAAGGTAAAAACGAAGAAGCTCTAGGAGCAATTAAAGATGCCTTAGCTGAGAATCCTGATGATGATGCTTTATTACGTTCTGCTGCTGATGTTTATCTTAAAATGGGGATGACTGAAGAGTATGAGGCTACTTTAAATAAAGTAATCGCGAAAGACCCCAATAATCCAGGTCTTTATTTCAATCTAGGTGTTGGAGCTGCTGATTCTGGCAACACAGAGAAAGCTTTAGGTTATTACAGAAAAGCTTTAGAGATTGATCCGAATTATGCCGGTGCTAACTTAAATATAGCAGCATTGATGTTAGGTAAAGATAAAGAGATTATTGAGCAAATGAACTCTTTGGGGAATACTAAGGCAGATAATAAAAAGTATGAGGAACTTAAAGCTGAACGTTTAAAACTCTATAATGATGCTGTGCCTTATTTAGAGAAAGCAACTTCTGGTGATAAGCCAAATATCGAAGCTGTACGTACTTTATATAACATTCACGTTCAATTAGGAAATGATGAAGAGGCTAAAGAGTACAAGACTAAATTAGATGCTATGCAAGGCTAAAATTTAGCAAATAGCTTATAAATAAAAAGTCCGATTCAATTTTTTGAATCGGACTTTTTTTATGCTTTAAGTTTTTAAAAAGAATCTATTCTGTTCTTTCATATTTTTCCATATAGCGTTTCCAAAGCTCAGTTTGATGCGATTCAAGACTGATGCTTCTTCCGTTTATAAAAGCGTGAGTTATATTGTTTCCCATCATTTCTAATGCGTTTCCGGTGCTAATAAAAAGAGTAGCATCTTTACCAGCTTCTAAAGTTCCTAGTTTGTCTCCAACTCCCAATATGGTAGCAGCGTTCTTTGTGATAAGTTGCAAGGCATCTTCAAAACTAAGACCATGGGCAGTAGTTTGCCCGGCATAAAACGGAATATTACGGGATTGCCAGTATTCACCGCTATTACCCAAAGCGACTGTTACACCAGCATCAACTAACGTCTTAACCATTTTAAATGAAATATCATAATCATCGTCTTCAGCTTCCGGAAGACTGTGTACACGTGCTAGAATAACAGGTACATCAGCTTTTGCAATTTGATCGGCAACTTTATAAGCGCGGTAGGCGCCTACTAAAACCACTTTCTCTAAATTCATTTCCTTTTTGAATTTTAGTACATCTAAGATTTCTTTTTCAGAATCTACGTGTATGTAAAGGTTTTGTGTTCCGTCTAAGACATCTTGCATAGCCGCAAACGGCAGGTTTTTTATAGATGAATCACCAGATTCGTAAGCGCGGGACTGTACTATAAAATCTTTAAGATCGGTGATGTCAGAGGCGTAATCCTTATTAGGGCTATAGCCTGCATCTTCTCCTAACCACCAGCGACCACGTCTAAAACTGTTTGGCCAGTTGAGGTGAATACCATCACCTCTTTTTACCGCTGCATCTTCCCAATTCCAGGCATCTAGCTGTACAACAGAGGACTCTCCCGAAATAGTTCCGCCCTGGGGCACACTTTGAGCGATAAGCACCCCATTAGGACGCATACTTTCAACAACCTTAGATTCTGCATTATAAGCGATGATCGCTTCTATATGTGGATTGTACTCACCAATCTCATCCTGATCTTCAGTAGCACGCACCGCAGAGATCTCAACAAGTCCTAAGGTTGTATCAGGAGCTATAAATCCAGGGTAAACATGTTGTCCATCAATTTTTATGATCTCGCCTTTTAATGGTCGTTTAGTCATCGTAGCATCATAAACGCCTATGATCTTTCCATCGGTGATAAAAATAAGACTGTTCTGTATCACTTCACCATTACCAATGTGAGCGATACCTCCGGTAAGAGTTATATCTCCACTTTGTTTAGGAGCTGGAGTTTGCTGAGCATGCAGGCTAAAAGCTGCAAATAACAGTAGGATATATAGTTTTTTAATTGTTTTCATAATTAGTTTAAGGTTTCTAATGTGTCACAATCTAAACGCTGTTTTTCATCTTTTTTAGCAGGCTGCGTTTTTAAACCTTTGTTCTTGGCACCTAGCATCATTGTAGTCAATTTGTTCTTTTTCTCAGCTATTTCTTGCTTCAATTCTTTATCTTTTTCAATATCAAAATAAACAACACCTTCTACTAAAGTCTTTTCAGCAACTGCACTTACAGACATTGGGTAGGTTGACCAAAGTACAAGATCGGCGTCTTTTCCTTCTTTAATACTACCGGTGCGGTTCTCTATATGTAACATTTTGGCCGGATTTAATGTAACAAACTTCCAGGCTTCTTCTTCAGGGACACCACCATATTTCATTGTTTTTGCAGCTTCCTGATTCAATCTACGGCTCATTTCTGCATCGTCACTATTGATTCCTGTTAAGACTCCCTGACTCCACATAATTGCTGCATTGTAGGGTATTGCATCATTAACTTCATATTTGTAAGCCCACCAGTCGCTAAAGGTAGAACCAGCAACACCGTGTTCTGCCATTTTATCTGCAACTTTATACCCTTCAAGAATATGTGTAAATGTGTTGATTCTAAAATCAAAGCTGTCAGCTACTTTCATCAACATATTGATCTCACTTTGCACGTAAGAATGCGAAGTAATAAAGCGTTCTGCATTTAAGATTTCAGATAAGGTTTCCATCTCATAATCTTTGCGAAAAGGCTTGCCACTATTCTTTCTATTTTGATATTCCCGGGCGCGCTGAAAATAATCTGTAAACATCTGCTGAACTCCCATACGGGTTTGAGGAAATCTGCTGTAGCTACCCCAATTGGATTGTTTTACATTTTCCCCTAAAGCAAATTTGATAAATTTGGCTTCGTCTAAAACCATCTCTTCAATACTGGAACCCCATTTGAGTTTCATTACTGCAGATTGACCGCCTATAGGATTAGCAGAACCGTGAAGTAACTGAATGGTTGTAACACCACCAGCAAGATCTCTATAGATATCTATGTCATCAGGATTCACAGCATCTTTCATACGAACTTCAGCTGAGGAGTTTTGACCCGACTCGTTAATTGAAAATGCAGCAATATGCGAATGTTCATCTATAATTCCGCTTGTTAAGTGCTTTCCTGTGGCGTCTACGGTCATTGCACCGCCGGCACTAAGATCTTTACCAACTTTAGCTATTTTTCCATTCTTTACTAAAACATCGGTTTCTTCAAGAATTCCTGCTTCTTCGTTTGTCCAGACAGTTGCGTTTTTAAATAAAATAGTTTTTGCTTCTGGCTTTTTATCATACCCGTAAGCAACATTAGGATAGGTGAGGGGTATAACTACTGGAGAAGTTTCTTCTTTATCATCGTTTTCGTTTTTCTTTTCTTCAGTTTCTGAATCAGCTTTTTTAGTAGCGGTAAAACTGGTTTCTTTTCCATCAGGAAGAATTGCTTTCCCACTCCAGGGAGTTGTCGCACTTACTTGTGTGATGATGCGTGTGTATTCTTTTGTGTCGGAATCAATACCGGTAAACATAACATTCAGCCATCCATCTGTGTAACCAATCTTTGAACCTAATTTGGTATCTCCATTTTTAACGGTTACCGAAGGTTTCTCGGTAGATTTAGAGATAGTCATTTCATAGGATTTGCCGCTTACATTCAAAGTGTAGCTCCCATCAATATCAATAACTGAAGCATCTTTAATTATGTTTTGAGAACCTTGAACCCAGTTTTCGTAAACTATAGATTCCTCATCAAAAATATTTCCTGAGGTTATCAGCAGATTTGCCCAAGCTCCTTGTTTTAAAGCTCCTAAAACGTCAGATTTGCCAAGTAATTCTGCCGGTATCGTAGTTAAAGCCTTTAATGCTGTTTCTTCTTTTAAACCGTATTTAAAGGCTTTACGAAGCATCGGAAATAATTCATCTGGAGACTTAAGGTCATTTGTTGTAATCGCAAACTTCAATCCGGCATCCTGTAGTTTGGCAGGATTGGTAGGTTCTTGATTCCATTCTAGCATTTGGCTTAAACTAACATAGTCAGCCTGATACGGATCTTCAACATCATAAGCATCTTGAAAATTTACAGGAATTATGTAAGAAGCTTGCGTAGCTTTGACTTCGTCAATACGCTTATACTCATCACCACCGCCTACAATGGTAAATGGAACTCCGGTCTCTTTAGAAAGACTGGCTATGCGTAAATCGTCATAAAGCCCATTACCCACAAAGATTTGCGGTAAATCCATATTTGCGTTTAATGCTTCAAGTGAAAGATCTCGAGTATCTACATTTCCTTTTGCATACCAATCTGCATCTACAAATACTTGTCTTATGAGTGCAGTAGCACCCATGATAGAACCTGGATACGATTGTTGTGAAAGATTACATTTATCAAAAGAAAAGAACTGAGCAGAGCGGGTATCTATCAAACGCTCAGCAGTATTTCCGTCAGAATTTAAAGCTACAAGAATACCATTACCTCGCGCAAGACCATCTGCTTTATGTGAACTCACTACACCAAAACCAGCTTTTAATAAGTCTTCAGCAGCTTTGTTGTCATATTTAAAATCGTTTAATGCATTTGTCTCTGCCCGTATATGATCATTCCAGTAATAACCGTCGCGTGTTGGTTCGTATTGAGGACTGCGACCGCCTCCTTGTCTTTTAGGAACTTCAACCCCAAATGTAGAATACATTTCAACGAACGAAGGATATATGTGTTTGTCTTGCAGGTCAATAACAACAGCATTTTTAGGAGCTTTTACAGATTTTCCTACCGAAACTATTTTGCCATCTTTAATGAGGAGGCTTCCGTCTTTAATAGTTTCTCCCGGAGAAGGATGCAGCGTTGCATTTTTAAAGAATGTGTAATTCGTGTTGATGGTTTTTACCCCATCGTTTACCGGAAAATATTCTTGTGCTGAAACCAGACAGAACATGAATAATAACCATCCGGTCAAGAATAGTTTTTTGTTCATAATTTAACTTAATTTAAGAGAATCCTTCTAAATTAAGTTATGGCTGGCTTCTTTAGGACTTTTTGAGCGTAATTAAGAAATTTTTAACGCTTAGAGAATTTGAGAATTTCCTTTAAAATAGTTTACAAGCAATGCAACAACATAGCTGTAGCTCTGCATACCAGCGGGTTGGTTATTGGCTTTAAGGTAGCCACCATAAAATTTAGCTAAAAGCGGCTCTAAGGGATTTTGATATTCAATCCAAAAATCTCGGGATTGGCGGTAGTTTGCGATTATACCGGGACGTATAATTTTAGTGAGTAATTCACCAGCGTCAGGATTACGGGCATACACATCATTAAGACAATAGCGCAAAGCAAAAATACAACCCGAATATTGAAAGTATGGATTGGGATTATTGGTGGTTGCCATTACTGCAATAAAATTGGCTTCATTTTCCTTAGCGAAACCCAGTTGATGCGCCTCTTCATGACAGCTTACCAGTGGCCAGCGATGAGCAGGTAGCAATCCGTTTACTTGACCTTCTTGCGAAATGGGATTGAGGTAGCCTCCGAAACCCATATAACTCAGCGGAAGTCGAAATAATGAGTTTTTAATACTTTTTGGTGTGTAGTCTAATTTCGGAAAATTGTTTTCTACGATCTCATAACCGTTAGGGGTTTCTTTGAAAATTTCATTTAGCGTGTACGGAAAATCGACAGGAAGGCTGTCGTTTTCTTGTAACTCCTTATGGAGTGCATTAGATCTTTTTATGAGTCTTTGGGTGAGACTTATCAATTCTTCAGTAGTGTATTCTTTATCTATATTTAAAGCTTGATGCAGTGGAAGCCGGTAATAATTTAAACCCCAAAGTAAATGAAAACTGAAGTAAATAATATTGGCAAAAAGAAGTCCTTCCGTTAGAAATTTTAAGCCGTTTCTAAAGCGTTTTCTAAATAGTTTTACGATGGAAAAAACAAGGTAGATTATAATTACAGCATACATCACATCTCCAAAAGAAAAGGGAATCCAGCCCAAAACATACCTAAATAATTTTGAAGAATACTGGTATAAACCATTGCTGTAATAGGTCTCAATAAACTGTGGAAAACGGGCTATGAATTTTAAAGCAACTACTTGTAGAATTAGTAAACCCGTATAAAGAAACAGTTTTTTGAGTTTCATATATTTTCTAATAAACCTGTGATTCAGCGACTACTTCTTCATTGGTAATACTCAAATGACCGGGTAATTTGTTGTCTTTTGGCAAAACAGCCAAATACCTATCAAAGTTAGATGTATAAACCAGTTTAAATTGCGGTTTGATTTTTAAGTCAAGTTTAGCAATGATTTCGTTAATAAATTCCTGATGATGAATGAGGTCATTACTGCCTAAGTGAAAGATTCCAAAACGCTTTCTGTTTATGATAAAATGTATTTGCTGCCCCAGCTTTCGGTCTGTGGTGGTATTCATAATTAAATGCGGAAAAACTTCAACTTGTTCCTGAAGTAAAACTGCATTTTTAATCTGTCTAATCCGTGGTGAATTAACTCCAAAAACCATAGGCAACCTGATGATTGCGTATTGTTCTTCCGGTAGGAAATTGAGTAAAAAATTTTCACAACGTATTTTTAACTTTCCATATTTACTCTCAGAAAGTGTTTTGTCAAACTCATAACTGGGGTAATTGGTAAAGGCATCAAAGACATTAGCTGAAGATAAGTAGATCACAAAAATACCGGTGCGCTGTGCAAAATCACACAAATCTTCATGCGCTTCAACCTGACCCTCAAAATCTCCTCTTAATGCAGAAATAACCAAAGTAGGTCTTACTTGATTCAGGACTTCATAAATACTGTCTTGTGTGACATCAAAATGAATGAAATGCTGATTGTCTGAATAAATTTTCCCCGTATGATACGTGCCATAGGTATCGTAGTAGCGGTGTAATTCTTTATACAGTGCGCCACCCAAGAAACCACTGGCTCCCAGAATTAATATTCTATGTGTATTTTGTGTAGGGATAAATTTTAAGTTTTAGCCTTTATAGAAAGGCAGTTTTACAACTTTAGCAGGTATGTTTTTATTGCGCACTTTGATGAAAATTTCAGTGTCAGTCTTTGCTAAATCTGTTTTGACGTACCCCAGACCAATACCTTTCGATAAAGACGGAGACATTGTCCCAGATGTAACTACGCCAATAATCGTATCATTTGCATCTGCAATCTCATAACCATGACGCGGAATTCCGCGTTCAGTCAATTCAAAACCTACGAGTTTGCGCTCAGGACCGTTTTCTTTTTCGGCCTTTAAAGCTTCAGAATTAACGAAGTCTTTAGTGAACTTCGTGATCCATCCCAGTCCGGCTTCAATAGGAGAGGTGGTGTCGTCAATATCATTTCCATACAGGCAATAACCCATTTCCAGGCGCAAGGTGTCGCGTGCGGCAAGACCTATGGGCTTAATGCCGAAATCTTTTCCGGCTTCAAACACTTTTTCCCAGAGTTGCTCTGCGTATTCGTTATGGCAGTAGATCTCAAATCCACCGCTTCCGGTATAGCCGGTTGCGCTGATGATCACATGGTCTATTCCTGCAAAAGGAGCTACTTCAAAATTGTAGAATTTAATAGCCGAAAGATCCGTGTCAGTTAGCGACTGCATCGCCTCAATAGCTTTTGGTCCCTGAATAGCCAGAAGTGAGAAGTTGTCTGAAATGTTTTTCAGTTCAACGCCGAATTCGTTATGGCTGCTGATCCATTCCCAGTCTTTTTCAATATTAGAAGCATTGACTACCAGCAAATATTCATTTTCGCGAATGTGGTACACAATTAAATCATCTACGATTCCGCCTTCATTGTTAGGTAGGCAGTTGTACTGGGCGCCGCCAACTTTTAGCTTAGCAATATCGTTGCTGCACACCTTTTGAAGCAAATCGAGTGCTTTTTCTCCAATTGCCAGAAACTCGCCCATATGCGAAACGTCAAAAACCCCGACGCCGTTGCGCACGGTTTCGTGTTCAGCATTTACGCCTTCATAAGAAACAGGCATATTGTATCCGGCAAACGGAACCATTTTAGCTCCAAGAGCTTCGTGTATTTTAGTAAGTGCAGTAGCTTTCATCTGTGATTTTTTAAGAGCACAAATGTATCAAAACTGCATTTAAAACGAGGGAGACTAGCCCAACAAAAAAGACTTAAATTCTTCGTAGTTTTTAATGGCCGTAGCGTGCTTTTCCTTATGCATAACTTCTTCAATTTGTGGGGGAATCGCAATTTCTGCATCAATCACCGGATTAACCACCGGTAAAAACTTCACCGGATGCGCGGTTTCTAAAAAGATTCCGTAGGCATCAGGATGGTCTTTGAGATAGTTTTTAAGTCCTAAATAACCTACTGCACCGTGCGGATCTGCAATGTACCCGGTCGCTTTGTAGATGTGCTGCATCGCTTCTTTAGTCTGCTCATCGTTGTAAGAGAATGATGATAATTTCCGCGAAAGGGCTTCGAGGTCGTTATTGAACAGTTTTTGAATACGGATAAAGTTTGACGGATCACCTACATCCATCGCGTTGCTTATCGTTGCGACTGAAGGTTTTGGTTTGTAAACCCCGGTTTTTAGAAACTCAGGTACGATATCATTTTGGTTTACCGAAGCCACAAAATGCCTTACCGGCATCCCCAGTTTGTGAGCCACCATACCGGCACAAATGTTCCCAAAGTTTCCGCTAGGTACTGAAAACACCAGTTCCTTCCCTTTAGATTTTGCTTGTTTGTAGGCAAATAGGAAGTAGAATAACTGCGGTAACCAGCGCGCGATATTAATCGAATTGGCTGAGGTTAGCTTACGTTTAGAAGTGATTTCTTCATCCAGAAAGGCGGTTTTTACCATAGCCTGGCAGTCATCAAAAACACCGTCGACTTCCAGCGCTTTAATGTTTGCGCCAAGTGTCGTCAATTGTTTTTCCTGAATGTCACTTACTTTTCCTGTAGGGTAGAGGATCACCACATCTACACCGTCAACATTTAAAAAACCACGGGCAACAGCGCCACCGGTATCTCCACTGGTAGCCACCAAAACCGTAACCGGTTCTTTAGTCTCTTTTTGAGCTGAAAAGTATCCCAGGCAACGTGCCATAAAGCGCGCACCAACATCCTTAAAAGCCATCGTTGGGCCATGAAATAATTCAAGGGTTGCGATGTTTTCTTCCAGTTCGACAACCGGAAAATCAAAAGAAAGTACATCGGCGATGATGTCTTTTAGATCTGCATCCGGGATGACGCCATCTACAAATTGATGGATTGCCTGAAAGGCAATTTCGTTGTTAGAAAGGCTCTCGATATTTTCAAAAAATGAGGCATTAAGGGGCTTGATTTCTTCTGGAAAATACAAGCCTTTATCCGGAGCAATTCCTCGTACAACTGCTTCCTCTAAACCTACTTCCGGGGTGTTTCCGTTTAAACTGTAATAGTTCATATTCTTATGGTATTCGTGCGGTAATTTTTTCTAAAAATTCACTTTTCCTACAGCTAGGAATATTTCCTAATGAGATGATTTTACCGGTTATTTTTGTTCTAAAATTCTATTTCCATGCTTTGAAACCGGAGAGACGTAACTCTCACACTTCATATTTTTTTCTTTCAGTGCCTTTTTTAATGCAAACTCTACAGCACCAGCATTTTGTAATCCTTTACTTAAGGTAAACATTGAAGGGCCGGAGCCGCTAATTCCAAACGCTAAACCGCCATTTTTAAGAGCAGTTTGCTTATAAAAATCAAAATCAGGAATCAGATTTTTTCGATATGGTTCTACCAAAACATCCTGCGTGCTTGATGCAATTAAACCGTAATCTGCTTCATATAATCCTGCGATTAAACCGGCCAGATTTCCGGTCTGTTTGATCGCATTTTTAAGCGAAACCTGCTCAGGTAAAATCTCCCGGGCCTCTTTTGTTTTGATGGTGATATGCGGATGAATTATGGTCACATATAGCTCTTCAGGAACCGGAAGTGAAACAATTCTTAAAGGCTCGTATCCGGTGATCAACGTGAAGCCTCCGTAAAGACACGGAGCAACATTATCTGCGTGTTCATTTCCGCTTGCAACAGCTTCTCCTTTCATCCCAAAAGCGGTTAGCTCCAGATTGCTCAAAGGGGTTTCTAAAAACTGATTGATACCGTAAACAATTCCTGCTGCACTTGCTGCGCTGCTTCCCACACCACTTCCTAAACGGATGTTTTTGTGAATCTCAATTTCAAAACCAAAATCAAGATTTAAAGCTTCGACCATTGCCAAACCGGCAACGCCAACAACATTTTCTTTAGCTTTATAAGGCAATTCTGCACCCGTAATTTTGGTGATTTTGATGCCTTTTTCAGGAACCTTGCGAATGACCATCTCATCGCCAAGACCGTCAAGTGCAAAACCTAAAACATCAAACCCGCAATTTACATTAGCCACCGTCGCTGGTGAAAAAACCCGTATTTCCTTCATCAGTTCAGTTTTTAAAACGTTGCTGTTCTAATGATGTCTGCAAACAATCCGGAAGCGGTTACATCTCCACCGGCTCCTGCACCTTTAATCTGCATCGGTTGCTCGGGATAACGATCTGTAAAGAACAACACGATATTGTCTGATCCTTTCAAATCGTAGAATGGATGCCCTTCGGGTACGCTTTGCAAACCTACGCTGGCTTTACCGTTGTCCAATTGCGCCACGTACTTGAGACGGTGGTTCCTGGCTTCGGCATCTGCAACCAGTTTTTCAAAATGCGCAGCATCTTTTTTAAGCGTTTCAAAGAAATGAGGCACATCGCTACTATTCAGGTTTTTCTCAGTAAGGAACGGCTCATTGGTTATATCTTCCAGATTGATTTTTAGTCCGCTCTCACGCGCTAAGATCAAAATCTTTCGGGCCACATCAACACCGCTTAAATCGATACGTGGATCAGGTTCTGTAAAGCCTTCAGCTTTTGCAGCCTGTACCACATCGTGGAAGCTTTCGCCCGATTTAAAATTGTTGAATACAAAATTCAAACTTCCGGAAAGCACCGCCTGAATGCGATTCACACGGTCTCCTGAAGCGATTAGGTTGTTGAGCGTGTCGATGATGGGTAGTCCCGCACCTACGTTGGTTTCAAACAATAAGGGTGCGTTATACGCGTTGCTCAGGCGTTTCAGTTCACTGTACTTAGCATAATCTGAAGAAGCCGCAATTTTATTACAAGCCACAACAGCCACACTTTGCTTCAGGTATTTGCCGTACATATCAGCAACATCTGCATTCGCCGTGATGTCCACAAAAATACTGTTACGTTGATTCTGGTTGACCACAGCCTCGTGAAAACCATCAAGTGTTGCAGGTTCACCGCCTTCCAATGCTTCTTTCCAGTTATTGAGGTCGATACCGTTCTCGTCAACAAGCATTTTACGCGAGTTACTCAATCCTAAGACACGCATATTGATGTTTAGGTTTTTCTTCAGGTAGTCTTGTTGCTGCTCTATTTGATTCAATAATTTTTCACCTACATTACCAACTCCAGTAATGAATAAGTTCAATTGCTTACGTTGTGCTTCAAAGAAACGCTCGTGAAGACTGTTTAGCGCCTTTTTAACGTCTTTTTGGGCGATAACCGCAGAGATGTTCTTCTCACTTGCTCCCTGTGCAATAGCGCGTATGTTTACGTTGTTTTTACCTAGGGTGCTAAACATCTTACCGCTGGTGCCCTGGTGACTTTTCATCTGATCACCTACCAGCGCAATGATGCTTAAGCCAATTTCAAGCGTTAACGGATCAATTTTATTCAAAGAAATCTCATACTCAAATTCCTCGTCAATTGCATTTTTGGCTTTACCGGCGTCTTCTTCCATCACACCTAAGCAAATGCTGTGTTCGCTAGAAGCCTGAGTGATCAGGATGATGTTGATTCCCTGATTGCTTAGGGTTTCGAATAAACGTTTGCTGATACCGGGTATTCCTACCATACCCCCGCCTTCTAAAGTAAGCAAAGCGATATTGTTGATGTTGCTTAACCCTTTTATAGGATTATCACTTTTTCCTTCTTGATTTTGGATGAGTGTTCCTTTGTCTTCCGGTTTCAACGTGTTTTTAATACGAATCGGGATGTTTTTACTCATCACCGGTACGATGGTTGGCGGGTATAAGACTTTCGCACCAAAATGCGATAACTCCATCGCTTCGTGATAGGAGATGTTATCTATAGGCTTAGCTTGTTTTACAATTTTAGGGTTAGCAGTGTACATACCACTAACATCGGTATAGATTTCTACTTGTTCCACTTCTAGAGCCGCCGCAACGATCGCTGCTGTAAAATCAGAACCTCCACGACCTAAAGTTGTGGTTTCTCCGCTTGCAGAACTGGCAATAAAACCAGGTAAAACGGTGATCTGTTGTTTTGCTTTAGCAAAGTAGTATTCCAGCTGACTGTTGGTTACTTTATAATTTACACCTGCCTTGGTATGCTTATCATTTGTAGTGATCAGGTCACGACTGTCTTTACGGGCTGCATCCAGACCTTTAGCATACATCGCACGGGCAATGATTGAAGAAGATAAAATTTCGCCAAAGGCTAAAAGCTTATCTATGGTTTTTGGCGAAAGTTCATTGATGAGATAAATTCCCTGTAACAGCGATTTTAAGTCATTTAATAAGCCTTCTATATCAGCAACAGCTTCTTGATCATTAGGAACAAGTTCCTTAATAAACTCGAGGTGTTTAGACTCTAATTCTTCAAAAACTGAAGTATAATCTTCTTTAGTACTGGCAAGAATACCGCTTTGCATCAATAAATCTGTAACTCCACCCAAGGCAGAAACGACAACAGTTATTTTTTGTTTTTCGGCACCTTTAGCGACGATATTGATGACTTGATTTATGTTTGCAACACTTCCTACAGAAGTACCGCCAAATTTTAAAACACGCATGGCTTTTGTGTTTGAAATGATTTAAAAATGAGTTGTTTTCGTGTAAACACGAGCAGTTGCGAAGTTATATGTTTATACAATACCCCAAAGGGGTAATAATAATGAAAGCGATCACGATACGAGTAGCCGTGATAGGAGATAAATATGTGTTTGTATTTGCTTTCATTGATACTTAACTGTTGCTGTCAAAAGTATTATTTTTACAGAGAAGCACAAGCCTGAGTAGGCATTTTTAAGGAATTATCAGGGATATCTTGTTTTACCGAAAATTCACTAATTAAATGCGCTCATCTTGCTTTTACTTACGAATTATCTAATTAACAGACATTTCCTTATGAAGATTCTTAGCAAAGATCAAATATATGCAGCTGATAAAGCTACCGAACAAGCAGAAGCAATCCCATCATTTAATTTGATGGAGCGTGCCGGGGGGTATGCATTTCAGTACATACATCAGCGATTGCAAGGACAACCGGTACAAATCAAAATCTTTTGTGGTATAGGGAATAACGGAGGTGATGGCCTTGTCATTGCCCGTAATCTTGTTGAGAACGGATATTCGGTTAAAACCTATATTGTGAATTATAGTGAGAACCGAAGTGAAGATTTTTTAAATGCGCTTGAAGAACTTAAAAAGAAAACTACAAAGTGGCCAGAAGTATTAAAGTCTGTAGGTGATTTTCCGGAGATTGCTCCAGAGGATTTAGTGGTGGATTGTATTTTCGGAATAGGCCTTAATCGTCCAGCTGATGCCTGGGTACAGCAATTATTTAGGTTGATTAATGAAAGCAGCGCATATACTTTGGCAATAGATATTCCTTCAGGGATGGCAATAGATAGGATCATTCCAGATTCTGATATTGTGCGCGCAACGGTTGTGCTTACCTTTCAAACACCTAAACTGGTTTTCTTTCTTCCGCAAAGTGGAAAATACATCAATAACTGGGAAGTTTTAGATATTGGTTTAGATCGCAATTATTTGAATTCAGTTAAGACCAAAGCCCAACTTATAGGAAAAACTGAAGCCCAACAAATGTATCGTCCACGTCAAAAGTTCAGTCATAAAGGGACGTATGGTCATGCATTGCTAATTGCTGGAAGTTATGGGAAGATGGGGGCAGCGGTTTTGAGCAATAAGGCCTGTTTAAGTTCTGGTGCTGGTCTTGTAACGGCATATAGTACTAGACAGGGTTTACCTATTTTACAGACTTCTGTACCTGAAGTTATGGTGGTTACTGATCGACATAACGGGGATTTTATTGAAGAAATACAGGTTGACCTGGATCCTGATGTAATCGGGATAGGGCCGGGCTTAGGTACGCATAAATCTACTCAAAAGGCGTTTGAAGACTTTTTAAAGGTAAATGAAACACCGCTTGTTTTGGATGCTGATGCGTTGAATATCCTTTCAGAAAACAAAGCTTTACTTGATCTATTACCTAAATACTCTATACTGACTCCACATCCTAAAGAGTTAGAACGTTTAATTGGGGATTGGAAGGATGATTTTGAAAAATTGGAAAAAGCTGAAGCCTTCTCAGCAAAATACGATTGTATTCTGGTTTGTAAAGATGCTCATACCATCGTGGTTTTTGAAGGAAATTATTATGTGAATTCCAGTGGGAATCCGGGTATGGCTACTGGTGGAAGTGGCGATGTGCTAACGGGTGTACTTACAGGATTGGTTGCCCAAGGTTACGATCCGTTAACGGCTGCTATTTTTGGTTCATTTATTCATGGGAGAGCTGCAGATATCGCCATTAATCATACCGGTTATGAAGGCTTAACTGCAGGAGTCATTGTGGAATTTTTAGGTCAGGCTTTTTTAGATTTATTCCATGAACCAGAGAAGCAACCTCAGAAGTAAACTATGAGTTATCGTGTAAACAGAAAACCCAATCCCATTCTGGAAAGCATTTTCTTTTCAAAAGCATAGAAGAATTGATATTGTCCAAAAATCCAGGCAACAATAAGTAGTAGAACCTGATAAATAGGAAAGATTATAAGAATGCGTAGTGGCCAATAGACCCACCCTGAAATTGAATCACCACCGAGACCAATAGCATTCATCACAGGACTTGATATTTTACCGGCAGTAGAACCGGTAATTGCAAAAACCATAAATACTGCTATAAATTGCCATCGATATTCTAAAATCCATCGATTTTTCAATTTTCTAAAGCAATACAAGCTGATTTTGAGTATCAAATAGGTAATAAGGATTGTCAGGGCAACTAAGTAGCCTGTATGTTGAATAGTGTCCGATTCAAAAAAGAAATCAAGTCTTGTAGCAATTAAATACCCGCAACCTAACGATAAGAGAATTCCTAATAGCGGATAAATGAGTTGCCAGTTTCGGGTGATTTCCCAGTTGTCTTTAAAGTTTTTCACAGGCCAAATATACTATTTAGAATTAAAGTAAATAGCTTTAATTCTAAATACGCGTTGGCACACTAAAACGTTGCTGGTATTTTCTGCTGAAGTATACAAAATAGTAATATAATTTGTAGTTTACTTCGTAGCCATAATCTACAGAGCTGTTGTAGTCTATCTGCTGTGGGTATAAATTGTTGTTGTATCTAAAAGGTTGATTTACCCGTTGATTATATTCTGGAACTAAAAATCTATTCTTGTTTTCGAGATAATTCTGAGCGTAAAAACCTTCAGGGCGAGCGATAGAATTTAAAAAGGTATTGTAGCCGGGTTCTATAATGATAATCTCGTATTCAAGACTGTCGTTAGCAATCCGTACGGTATCGTTTCCAGTGGTAGCTGGGTCTGTTTGTGTCATTGGTTTATCATTCTGTGTACTGGCACAACCGTAAACCAAAAACAGCGCAAAGAGGAAATATAGAAATGTCTTCATAGTATCTTTTCTTTTAAAGCTACAAAACTCTTGCCATATCCTATTTACAAAAAGACTTAAAAGAAATTTGAATTGATTTATTAAACTGAGTATGTCGAAACTAAATTACAGTTTGCATTTTGGTTTCGACAGGCTCAGTTTAACTAGATGATGGAGGTTTGAATGCTCCAAGTTGGCTTACTCTGAATTTAAAAAGAAATTTGTTTTCTATGTACGGGTAAGCACCAAAAAAATTACTTTCCAAAAAGTCCTCCTAGCATACCGCCCAGGCCACCTTTCTTTTTGTAAGAACCTAATACCATATCTGCAACGTCATCTAGAACACTTCCATCACCATCAGCATCAATAAGACTTTCGATTAAGCTTTGGTTTTCTTTAGGCTGACCTCCAAGCATACTTCCTAAGATTCCGGTTAATCCATCAGAATCATTAATGCCATTTTCTTTAGTCTGTTTTCCTATAATTCCTAAAAGAACCGGAGCAACAATTTTTAGAATTTGAGCAATTGTTCCCGCATCTAAACCTGTTTTTTGACTCAAGGTATTTTCAACAACCGGTTGTTTTCCGCCTAAAACATGGCTTAATATTCCGGCACCATCATTTATAACGCTTTGGTCTACGCTTCCGCCTCCAAGAAGACTCCTTAAATTATCCAGAATACCTCCATCGTGTTTTTCTGATAAAGCGCCCATGAGTCCCGAAGCACCCTCTGGGCTTGAAGCATTTTTTTTCATAGCTCCTAACAAAAGCGGCATTGCCATGCTTAAAACATCTGCGGTTTTGCTTTCTGAAGCTCCGGTTTGAGCACTCGCACCGCTAATCAATTGTTTACCTAGGTCACTATTTAATACATCTAATAATCCAGCCATTTTTTGTTGGTTTTAAGTTATTACGATAAAGATACATACTCGTGTTAAAGTTTTTAACTTTTGAGCATAAAAAAAGCCGAATGTAAATTCGGCTTTTGTGATTTATGATTTGATCCTTAACCTTTTAAGATTGAAGAAATCTGATCTGCAAGTTCAATACCTATACGATCCTGAGCTTCATTAGTCGCAGCACCAATGTGCGGAGATAAAGAAATCTTAGAATGCATTAGAATTTTAAGTTCAGGTTTTGGTTCGCTTTCAAAAACATCAAGCGCAGCAAAAGCTAGTTTGCCAGAATCTAATGCATCAATCAATGCGATCTCATCTACAACACCGCCACGAGCAGCATTTACAAGAGCAGCACCATCTTTCATTTTTTCTAATTCAGGTTTACCGATTACATATTCCTTCTGAGCAGGAACGTGTAATGTGATGAAATCAGCTTCCTGTAAAACTTCGTCTTTAGACTTGCTTTCAAATTTGAAAGAAACTTCCTGACCGTCAAAGAAATCAACTTTTACTTCAGCCTTTTCCATATAAGGATCAGAATAGATCACTTTCATACCTGCACCCAATGCAACTTTAGCGGTAGCCTGACCAATACGGCCAAAACCAATCACACCTAAAGTTTTTCCGCGAAGCTCAACACCTTTTGCATATGCTTTCTTAAGAGCGCCAAATTTAGCTTCACCTTCAAGCGGCATATTTCGGTTAGCATCATATAGAAAACGCACGCCACCATAAAGATGCGCAAAAACCAATTCTGCAACTGAAGCAGAAGAAGAGGCAGGAGTATTGATCACGCTAAGACCTTTGTCTTTTGCATACTGAACATCAATATTATCCATACCAACACCACCACGGCCTATCAATTTAAGGCTTGGGCAGGCATCAATAAGTTCTTTGCGAACCTTTGTAGCACTACGTACTAAAAGGGCGTCTATATTATTTTCGTTTATATACGTTTCCAGTTGCTCTTGGGCAACTTTTGTAGTAATCACTTCAAAACCGGCTGCTTTTAAAGCATCAACACCAGATTGAGAAATACCATCATTTGCTAAAACTTTCATGTTTTAAATTTTAGAATTTTATTTTGGTTTGTTAAGCTTTACGCTCTAGTTCGCTCATTACATCAACTAAGACACCGACGCTGTTTAATGGAAGTGCGTTATACATAGAAGCACGATAACCACCTACACTACGGTGACCGTTAACGCCGCTAATACCTGCCTCTTTAACCATAGTATCAAAAGTTTCTTTCAGATTATCTTCTGTCAAGTTGAAAGTTGCGTTCATAGTAGAACGGTCTTCCTGAGCTGCAAAACCTTTAAATAGCGGGTTAAGATCTATCTCAGAATAAATAAGCGTAGCTTTTTTCTCGTTTTCTTCTGCAGCTCCACTAATACCGCCTTTAGCTTTTAACCAGCGTAAGGTTAGTAATGATGTGTAAACAGCAAAAACAGGAGGTGTATTATACATACTACCTTTTGAGATGTGTTGCTCGTAGCTTAAGATATTTGGGATCTGGCGTGTTACTTTACCTAAGATATCTTCTTTTACTACAACAAGAGTTGTACCTGCAGGTCCCATATTTTTCTGAGCACCGGCATAGATGATACTGAATTTTGAAAAGTCTAATTCTCTAGAGAAGATATCACTACTCATATCTGCGATAAGTGGTACATCTGTATCAGGAATTTCTTTTAATTGTGTGCCAAAAATCGTGTTGTTTGTAGTAAGATGTAAATAGTCTAAACCTTTAGGAATATCAAAACCTTTAGGAATGTAGTTGAAGTTCTTGTCTTTAGAACTTGCAACTTCTACAACTTCTCCAAAAACTTTAGCTTCTTTAATAGCTTTGTCACTCCACGTACCGGTATTTAAATAACCAGCTTTATTCTCAAGCAAGTTATAAGCTGCCATCACAAATTGTTGGCTGGCACCACCTTGTAAAAAGAGTGCTTTATATCCTTTACCTTCTAGGCCCAAAAGTTCAAGAGCAAGTTCACGTGCTTCTTCCATCACGTCAACAAAATCTTTACTACGGTGTGAAATTTCTAGAAGAGAAAGATCAAGATTGTTGAAATTTAATACTGCGTCAGAGGCCTGCTTTAGTACTTCCTGCGGAAGGATACTTGGTCCGGCACTGAAATTATGTTTTTTCATGGATTGAATATTTGGTCTGCTAATTTTGGTTTTATTGGCATCGCCAAAGGGTTTAATACCCCGAAGCTTGCCTCGAAATAGAAAATTTGTTTTTAACAAATGCCTTGTGGGATTGCCCCTAGGTATTTTAATCTGTTGGAAAATTACAGCTTTTAGAACAGAATACATAAGATTCCAAGCTTATATATAATGCTGAAATAGCGTTGTCAAAAAGCCATGCAAAGATGCTTAAAAGAGAGCCAATTCAATCTGATAAATCAATAAATTATTGATAAATTCTAACTAATTTTTAATAAAAACGCAACAGTATCTACACCGTCTGCATAATCATTAAGTTTTGGTTGCTGGGCATTTCCATAAGAGATTTCATTTTCTGAAAAACCGTCTGCAACAACACATTGAATTTCAGCTTCTCGCTCATTTAAAAATGTGTTTAGTTTTTCCTTCGTATCGTAGCGCTCATAAAATACGACCGAAATGGGAGAGGAGAAGTTCTCATCTTCTTTTAAGATCATAAATTCATTATCCAGAATGGGGAAGAGGCTCATCAAATAAACCGCCTTATTATAGTCATAATTATTCGCGTATTTATGATGATTGATGATGTCTTTATGTTCAAACATCGCTTTAAAAAACGCATCAAAATTATAGTCTTCGGGAACAAAAAGCTTAGAAACGCTGCGACATCCCATCCCAAAATACCTAAAAATATCAGTTCCTAAACCCACCAGTTGTTCGTGGGTTTCATTTCCGCTTAAAACCGCCACTGCATTACGGTTTTTACGAATGATATTGGGTTTGTTTTTGAAATAGAACTCAAAATACCGCGCTGTATTGTTGCTGCCGGTAGCGATCACAGCATCAAATTGAGGAAGGCGCTCCTGAGTAAAAGTGATTGAGTCTTTAAATTGTGGTTCAAGCTGTATCAGCACTTTTGCAAGAAAAGGGAGCAATAACTGATCATCACTAGACAATTTAGCAATGATCTTATGCCCGGTGATCAAAACACTTAAAAAGTCGTGAAACCCTACTAACGGCAGATTTCCCGCCATAATAACGGCTACTTCTTTAGTTTCGGTTTTAGTGATAGCGTAAGGTGATAACCAGTTGTTGAGTGTCTCAGAATTAAGATTTTCAGACCAGCTCGTCAAAGCTTTTCGTGTATTTTCAGTTGAGAACCAGGCGTTTTGCCGTTTTGCGGTTTCAATAACAGCGTGTAATTCTTCTTTTAAACTATCAAAATCGTCTAATTGTAAATCGGTTTTTTCGGCATTAGCCACAAAATCCTTTAAAAATTGTCCGAGGTTTGAGAATGCAGTAATTCTTTGGTTTAAATCCATAAATGGTTTGGTAGAGTTATACTCAGGTCTTAATTTTACGCCTTAAAAGTTTTAAGCCTATTTAATTAGTAGGTTTTATTATTTACTTTTAAAGCGCGCTTTGAAGCGTCAAAATTACGGATAAGAAAACGATTATACTATGGCAATTATAATAACCGACGAATGCATTAACTGTGGGGCTTGTGAACCAGAATGCCCTAACACAGCTATTTATGAAGGAGCAGATGACTGGCGCTATTCTGACGGGACTGATCTTGAGGGTAAAGTAGTGTTACCTAACGGAAAAGAAGTAGATGCAGAAGAAACTCAAGAGCCTATTAGCGATGAGGTCTATTACATCGCACCAGATAAATGTACGGAATGTATGGGCTTTCACGAGGAACCTCAATGTGCTGCTGTATGTCCTGTAGACTGTTGTGTGCCTGATGAAGATCACGTAGAAACTGAAGAAGAACTTCTGGGAAAACAAGCATTTATGCATCATAACTAGAATTTTCTATCAACTATAAATTAGAAAAGCCCGGTTTTTACCGGGCTTTTCTATGTAAAATAGGGTGTGAATCTGCTGTATATAATGTTTTCTTTTAACGTGTTTTGTTTTAGATAAGCTTCCTATATTTGCGCCTCAAAATTCTGAAGCCATGAAAGCAGGTATTGTAGGATTGCCTAACGTAGGTAAATCAACTCTTTTTAATTGTTTGTCTAATGCAAAGGCACAAAGCGCAAACTTTCCATTTTGTACCATTGAGCCTAACGTAGGCGTGGTAAATGTACCCGACCCGCGTTTAGCTAAACTAGAAGAACTGGTAAATCCTGAGCGTGTAGTTCCTGCTACTGTAGATATCGTAGATATTGCCGGTTTAGTAAAAGGAGCAAGTAAAGGGGAAGGTCTGGGGAATCAGTTTTTAGCAAACATTAGAGAGACCGATGCTATTTTGCACGTATTGCGCTGTTTTGATAATGACAATATCGTACACGTTGATAATAGTGTAGATCCTGTAAGAGATAAGGAAACTATAGACATCGAGTTGCAGTTAAAGGATCTGGAAACGGTAGAAAAAAAGCTTGAGAAGGTAAAAAAAGCATCTCGTACGGGTAATAAAGATGCTCAGAAAGAAGAAGCGGTTTTGGTAACAATAAAAGAGTCTTTAGAGCAGGGTATCTCCATTCGCGCTATTGAATTTTCTGATGAGGATTATGCAGAATTTGTAAAGCCTTTGCAGTTTATTACTGATAAACCGGTGATGTATGTTTGTAATGTAGATGAAGGTGCTGCTGTAAGCGGAAATGAATATGTTGAAAAAGTACGAGAGGCGGTTAAAGATGAGAACGCAGAAGTTTTAGTTCTTGCTGTAGGTACTGAAGCTGATATTAACGAACTTGACGATTATGAAGAGCGCCAGATGTTCTTACAGGACATCGGCCTTGATGAGCCGGGTTCTGCAAAACTCATTCGTGCAGCGTATAAATTATTGAAACAACAAACTTACTTTACAGCGGGTGTAAAAGAAGTACGGGCGTGGACGACCAATATAGGTTCTACGGCACCACAGGCAGCCGGTGTGATTCATACCGATTTTGAAAAAGGATTCATTCGTGCTGAAGTTATTGGTTATGAAGATTTTGTGAAATTTGGTAGCGAAGCTAAAGTTAAAGAAGCCGGTAAAATGGGTGTAGAAGGAAAGAATTACATTGTTAAAGACGGCGATGTGATGCACTTCTTATTTAATGTATAATTCAGTTGACGGCCTGCGGTTGGCAGTAACACTTTAAAGAATATAAAAATCCCTTTGTACGTGGTTCAAAGGGATTTTTTTTGTGAAATGTTTTTTTTGTATGTCTAACTTTTTATTGTCACTTCCAGTGAATTAAACGTCACAAAGCGAAATTCTTGTCAAAATTGTTTGTTTATTTAAAGGATGAATGTGGAGAAAAAGTCTTAAATTAAAGACAGATTGAACCTTAAAACATAACTATGAAATCTAAGCAAAAATGGTATAATCGATATATCGTGGGTTACTTGTTAATACTAGTTCCTCCACTTGGGCTTTATGGGGTATATAGAAGTGAAACCATTTCAGATAAATGGAAAAAAGTCACCTTTGCAGCTTTTGCTCTTGCAGTAGTTGGTGGGGTTGTAATACACTCCTTTTGATTACACCACCATTTCCTTTTCGAGTAACTGGATATTACTCTGAATACGTTCGCGTACCAGATTCATCATGCGTTTATTAAGCGCAGACGAATTTTGAATATAGGTTCGGTATTCGTCAACTGTGAACTGGCCAATTACCATCCCCTTTAAGCTGTTTCTAAACTTGATGTCCTTTTGAATCGCATTGGCGATGTATTCCATTCGACGTTCAATAGTCAGATTGTAAAACACATTTTTGTGCTTGGTGATGTAATTGCGAAAAGCTTCTACCAGTAAGTCATTTTGCAGTTTAACCACGGGTCTGAGTGAACCGTTCTGAAATTGCTCATCAGCACTCATCGTGTCGTTAACACGGGCAGAAGGGATTTCAGGTCTTAATGCGATCAATTGGGAATCTCGGGTTTCCATAACATGAAGTTTTTTAAAATTACAATTATATAAGACGCTTCAAGAATGACTCCAAAAGAGTTGTAAACGACTTATAAACATTTACTCGATATTCGAGATTTAAATGCTCCGAGACTTGTCTCATTCTAAAAAGATTTTGTTCCGTTTAGTGCATCGCAAGCTTGCCCCGAAGTAGTCTTCGCGCTAAATAATACTTAGGTTCCTTTCCTTTGAAGGGAGGATCCGGATGCTATGTTATCGAATCGCTTTTTAAATTATCTCACCGTTAAAGTGCTCTTAATCCAGCTCTTGCTTTAGCCTGAGCTTGCTAACTTTAAAGAAATTTAGTTTACAAATATCATGATCAAGTCCATAAATCCATACAATCAGCAAGTTGTATTTGAAACCAAAGAACTCACCAAAAAAGAAACCGAAGAAGCCATAGATGAAGCGCACAAGCGTTTTTTATCCTGGCGGAAAACTTCGTATTCAGAGCGCAGTAAACTGATGCACGCAGCAGCAGCTGAACTCAAAAAGAACAAGCAGGAATATGCAGAGACGATGACTTTAGAAATGGGGAAACCTATTGCACAGTCCATCGCAGAGATCGAAAAATGTGCCTGGGTTTGTGAATATTATGCAGCGCATGCTGAAAGTCATCTGGCCGATAAAACTATCAAAACCGATGCGGCAGCAAGTTATGTAAGCTACGAACCCCTAGGTGTTGTGCTTGCTGTAATGCCCTGGAATTACCCTTTTTGGCAGGTTTTTCGCTTTGCGGCACCAGCATTGATGGCGGGAAACATCGGTATTTTAAAGCACGCCAGTAATGTGATGCAGAGCGCGATTAATATTCAAAAAGTGTTTGAACGCGCAGGTTTTCCTAAAGCTTGTTTTACCAATTTGCCACTGAGCAGTTCTAAGATCGAAGCGATCATCAAAAACCCTAAAGTAAAGGCTGTTACGCTTACCGGTAGCAAACCAGCAGGTAGCGCTGTGGCTTCAACTGCCGGAAATGAAATCAAGAAATCGGTTTTAGAATTAGGCGGAAGCAACGCACTTGTGGTATTTGAAGATTGTAATCTGGAAGAGACCCTTAAAACTGCTGTGCAGGCACGTTTTCAGAATACCGGGCAAAGTTGTATTGCAGGTAAGCGTTTGATTTTACATAAAAATATAGCGGAAGCATTTACCGAGAACTATGTAAAAGCTGTGCGTGAACTCAAGAGCGGTGATCCTATGGATGAAAACACGTATATAGGTGTGATGGCGCGTCCTGATCTTGCTGAAGAATTAGAAGCGCAGTTGAAAGACAGTGTAAATGCGGGTGCCGAAGTTTTAATAGGAGGGAAGCGAAACAACGCTTATTTTGAACCAACAGTAGTGACGGGTGTAACTCCGGAAATGTCTTTGTTTAAAGAAGAAACTTTTGGTCCTGTAATAGGTATTACCACTTTTGAAACCGAAGAAGAAGCGGTTGATTTGGTTAATCAGTCTGAATTTGGTTTGGGGGTTTCCATTTTTACAGAAGATATGGAGCGTGCCAAAAAGCTAGTTCCTTTATTTGACGACGGAGCAGTTTTTGTAAACGAGTTGGTAAAGAGTGATCCGCGCCTGCCTTTTGGCGGAACGAAAATATCCGGTTATGGTCGTGAACTTTCAGCAGACGGTATTCAGGAATTTGTAAACCGAAAAACGGTTTACTTTAATAAATACTAATCATATCAGGTGTCGTCGAGAACTATAAAATTTGAATGTTGACGCTTGAGTTTTAAATAACTCACTATTTTTAAAAAAATAACGAACAATCCATTCTATGCCCGAAATTAATATACGTCGTGTCACTAAGGAAGATACCGACTTTATTTTAAGCTTATTGCCCAGTCTTACCGATCCTGAATTACCCCATTGGCGAGATCCAGATGTAATGCTGGATATTGATCAGCGGATCTTGAAATCTGAAATTCAGGATGGGAGTGAAGACAATGCTATTTTTATAGCAGAAGATAGCGAGACTCAAAAGCAACTCGGTTTTATTTTTCTTGAAATAGGTACTGACTATTATCATAGAGAGCCTCACGGTCATATCGCAGACATTATTGTTGCTCCAGATGCTCGCGGCCGCGGAATAGGCAAATTGCTCATGAATAAAGCAGAAGCGTGGACAAAGGACTGTGGCTACAAACTGCTTACACTAAATGTTTTTGATGACAATAAAAAGGCCCGCAAGCTCTACCAGTCTTTAGGTTTTACGCCAGACTTAACAAAATATGGAAAAATATTATAGCTTGATTAAAAATCCCGTCTACACTATAGGCGGGATTTTTAATTGAGCAACTCTTAGCGATCTTGTGACGATAAAATCACCATTTTTGATGAATCTGAGCTTTTAAATGTTTGTCATAAATGGCATTCATTTTTTCAATTTGATCTTCAGATAAAGTCTTTTTTTCTACTGCAGATAAATTAGATAATAAATGTTCTTCCTTAGAAGCTCCCGGAATAATGGTGCTTACTGTTTTATGAGATAATATCCATTGCAAAGCTATTGGGGCGAGATTTTCTGCGTCCGGAAATAATTGCTTAAGTTCATTTACAGCTTCTAGACCGGTTTCATAGTTAACTCCAGAGAAGGTTTCTCCTTTATCAAAAGCTTCTCCATTCCGATTGAAATTTCGGTGGTCTTCTTTATCAAAAGAGGTGTTTTGATCAAATTTTCCAGTAAGTAATCCGCTGGCCAGAGGGACACGAACGATTACTCCGATATCATTTTTTTCCGCTTCGCGAAAGAATAGTTCAGCAGGTCGTTGTCTAAACAGATTGAAGATGATTTGCACTGTAGTTACATTATCGTACTGCATCGCCTTGATGCCTTCTTCCACTTTTTCTACACTTACGCCCAGATTAGCGATTTTACCTTCTTTTTTCAAATCTTCAAAAAGTCCAAAAATCTCGGGTCTGTAATAGGTGTCTGTAGGAGGGCAATGCAGCTGAATAAGATCCAGACGTTCTAAACCAGTATTCTTTAAGCTGGCTTCCACAAATTTACGCAGCGCTTTAGGCGTATAGCCTTCATCCACGTGAGGATTAATTTGTCTACCGCATTTTGTAGCTATATAAACTTCTTCAGATCGGCTACGCAACACACGACCTACAGCAGCTTCGCTCAGGCCGCTTTCATAAACATCAGCAGTGTCAATAAAATTTATGCCTTTATCTATTGCGGTGTTGATGATTTTTTCGGCAGTGGTGTCGTCAAAACCAGAGCCCCATTTGCCACCAACTTGCCATGTGCCCAGTGAGATTTCTGATATATTGAGATTGGTTTTACCTAATTTTCGGTAATTCATTATAAATGTGTTTGAGAATTTTCACTAAAAATACAAAACCACTTATTTTCTGCTAACAAAAAGTTTACAAAGCGGTCTTAAAATAGTGTATTTTGAAAAATTGATGTTTAGTTAAAATTTTCTATAAATGTGTAATGCTGCCCGACATATTATAAATAATTTTACTGTATATGAGAAAGCAACTAATTAGTGTTCGTTCAATTATTGTCATCAAACTGTTTTGATGCGGAACGCTATATATTATAAATAGACCTTCCGTTAAACTGGAAGGTTTTTTTTTGATGTTGATTTTTCTAATTATAAAGGTTTTTTAATCTATTGAACATAGTAGTATTTGTATGTTAAAAAACTGAAAAACAATAAGTTGTGATGTTTTTAAGTTTTTTTGGTATATCCAAAGAATTTTAAGAGAATAACTGATAAAAAGAAGGAATAGCTAATTTCGATATAGATTTATAACAATGGAATTAAATAAATACAGTAAAACTGTAACTCAAGACCCAACATTGCCGGCAGCTCAGGCAATGTTACATGCAATTGGTCTAACGGATGACGACTTAAAAAAGCCGCTAATTGGTATTGCGAGTACTGGTTATGAAGGTAATCCGTGTAATATGCACCTTAATGATCTGGCTACTCACGTTAAAAAAGGGGCGGCTAATGCAGACCTGGTAGGACTTATTTTTAACACGATAGGTGTTAGTGATGGCATTTCTAACGGAACACCTGGAATGCGTTTCTCGCTACCTTCGCGTGATATTATTGCGGACTCTATGGAGACCGTCGTTCAAGCAATGAGTTATGACGGACTCGTAACTGTAGTGGGTTGCGATAAAAATATGCCGGGAGCTTTAATGGCGCAATTGCGTTTAAACAGACCTTCTATTTTAGTTTATGGAGGTACAATTGCCTCAGGATGTCATAACGGTAAAAAGTTAGATATTATTTCTGCTTTTGAAGCTTACGGACAAAAAGTTGCCGGTACGATAGATGAATCAGAATTTAAAGAAGTTGTGCATAAGGCGTGTCCGGGAGCAGGAGCTTGTGGAGGTATGTATACCGCAAATACGATGGCTTCAGCAATTGAAGCTTTAGGGATGTCGTTACCTTTTAACTCTTCAAATCCGGCGGTTACAGATTCTAATATTAAAGAAGCAGAATGTGTAAAAGCAGGGGAAGCGTTGAGATACTTATTAGAGCACGATATTAAACCTTCTGATATTGTGACTAAAGAATCATTAGAAAATGCATTCCGTTTAGTAACCGTTTTAGGAGGATCAACAAATGCGGTATTGCACTTTTTAGCGATTGCTAAATCTGCACAGCTAGAATTTACACTTAAAGATTTCCAGAAAATCAGTGACAACACGCCACTATTAGCAGACTTAAAACCTAGTGGTAAATACTCTATGGAAGATCTTCACGGAGTAGGTGGTATTCCTGGTGTACTAAAGTATATGCTAGATAACGATATGCTGCACGGAGATTGTTTAACAGTAACCGGAAAAACGCTGGCCGAAAATCTAAAAGATGTACCCAATTTAATAGACGGTCAAGATATTGTAAGAACCCTTGATAAGCCTATTAAAGATAGTGGTCATATCAGGATCTTATTTGGAAACTTAGCTACTGAAGGAGCTGTGGCAAAAATCACAGGTAAAGAAGGTTTAGAATTTAGAGGTACAGCAAACGTGTTTGACAGCGAAGCTGCTGTAAATGAAGGCATCAAAACCGGAAAGGTGAAAAAAGGTGATGTAGTGATCATTCGCTATGAAGGCCCAAAAGGTGGGCCCGGAATGCCAGAAATGCTTAAACCTACATCGTCAATTATGGGAGCTGGTTTAGGTAAGGATGTGGCATTGATTACTGATGGTCGTTTCTCAGGAGGATCACATGGTTTTGTAGTGGGACACGTTTCGCCAGAAGCACAAGTGGGTGGCAATATCGCACTTGTTGAGAATGGTGATATTATCGCAATTGATGCGGTGAAGAATACGATCAATATTGAAATATCTGATGAAGAGTTAGATAAAAGAAGAGAAAAATGGACCGCTCCTGCGCTTAGATTTCAGCGTGGAGCACTTTATAAATATGCTAAAACCGTCTCGTCAGCATCAAAAGGTTGTGTGACAGACGAAATGTAAAAGGCTATGGGTAATACTCAAACAATTAAATTGCAAGACACTGCAGTAGAAGCTACGCAGCGTTTAACAGGTAAAGAAGCAATAATAAAATGCTTGCTTGCAGAAGGTGTAGATACACTTTATGGCTATCCGGGAGGAGCTATTATGCCTGTTTATGATGAGTTGTATAAATATCAAGACAAACTTCATCACGTCTTAACCCGTCACGAGCAAGGTGCAACACACGCAGCTCAGGGGTATGCACGCGTGAGCGGTAAAGTAGGTGTCGCAATTGCAACATCGGGACCTGGTGCAACTAACCTTATAACAGGTATTGCTGATGCACAAATAGACTCAACTCCTATGGTGTGTATTACGGGTCAGGTAGCGTCTCATTTGTTAGGTAGTGATGCATTTCAAGAAACGGATATTATTGGTATCTCTACTCCGGTAACCAAATGGAATTACCAGATCACTAAAGCTTCAGAAATTCCTGAAGTACTTGCAAAGGCATTTTATATTGCAAAAAGTGGTCGTCCGGGCCCAGTCTTGATTGATATTACAAAAGATGCTCAGTTTGAGGAATTTGATTTTGCGTATAAAAAATGCAAGGCTGTTCGTAGTTACAAACCTGTACCTAAATTAAATCCAGATTCAGTTAAGGCTGCTGCAGATTTAATTAATAATGCTAAAAAACCCATGATTGTTTGGGGGCAAGGAGTTATTCTAGGTAAGGCTGAAGAAGAATTTAAAGCAGTTGTAGAAAAATCAGGTGTTCCTGCAGCTTGGACTATTCTTGGTGTTTCTGCAATCCCTACAGATCATCCTTTAAATGTGGGTATGGTAGGCATGCATGGTAACTATGGTCCTAATGTACTTACTAATGAATGTGATGTTTTAATCGCAATCGGGATGCGTTTTGATGATCGGGTTACTGGTAATTTAGAGACGTATGCTAAGCAGGCCAAAGTGATTCATTTTGAGATTGATCCCGCAGAAGTAAATAAGAATGTAGAAGCAGATATTGCTGTTTTAGGTAATAGCAAAGAAACGCTTGCAGCATTACTTCCACTTTTAGAAGAAAAGCAACACACAGATTGGCATAATCGTTTTAAAGAACTGTATCAGATTGAATATGATAAAATCATAAAAAATGATATAACTCCAGAGAAAGAAGGTCTTACTATGGGGGAGGTTCTTGAAGGTATTAATAAGGTTTCTAAAGGAGACGCCGTTATTGTATCAGACGTAGGACAGCACCAGATGATCGCGTGTCGCTATGCTAAGTTCAATAAGTCTAAGAGTAACGTAACTTCTGGCGGACTTGGAACGATGGGCTTCGCGCTTCCGGCTGCAATAGGTGCAAAAATGGGAGCTCCTAACAGACCTGTGGTAGCAATTATTGGTGACGGGGGTTATCAGATGACTATTCAGGAACTGGGGACAATTTTTCAAACTAAAGTTCCTGTAAAAATCGTTGTGTTGAATAATGATTTCTTAGGAATGGTGCGCCAATGGCAACAGTTGTTCTTTGATCGTCGTTATGCTTCAACAGAGTTGATTAACCCTGATTTTGTTGCAATTGCTAAAGGATATTTTATAGAAGCAAAAAGCGTTTCAAAACGAGAAGATCTTGCAGGAGCTATATCAGAAATGCTTGCGGCTGAAGGCCCTTATTTCTTAGAAGTGAAAGTAGAGAAAGAAGATAATGTATTCCCAATGATTCCAACAGGAGCCTCTGTTTCAGATATTAGATTAGAATAGTTATGAGCGAGACAAAAACATATACCGTATCCATATATACCGAAAATAATGTAGGTTTATTGAACCGCATTTCGGCAATATTTCAGCGTAGAAAAATAAATATTGAAAGCCTGAACACTTCGATTTCTGAAATAGAAGGTGTTTCAAAATTTACAATCGTGATCAACCTTACTGAAGATCGTGTAAAGAAAGTGATCGGTCAGTTAGAAAAGCAGGTTGAGGTAATTAAAGCCTATTATCACACTGACGAAGAGACGATCTTTTTAGAAACCTGTCTGTTTAAAATAAAATCAGATTTGCTTTTTGAAGAACGTCAGATCCAAAATATCATTAAAGAAAGCAGTGCACGCATTGTGACGGTAAACAAAGAATTCTTTGTTCTTGAAAAAGCCGGGCGGCGTAGTGAAATAGATTTACTGTACCGGGAGCTGAGTGCTTTTGGAATTATGCAGTTTACCCGTTCCGGACGTATTTCAGTTTCTAAAGAAGAAATGAAAATATCATCAATGCTTGCAGAATTTGCAGAATAAAATAAACTAATCCACATCAATAAAATTTAATAAAATGTCAAATTACTTTAATACGCTATCCCTAAGAGAACAATTGGCTCAGTTGGCCAAGTGTCGCTTTATGGAATCTGAAGAATTTTCTAACGGGATAGAAGCATTGCGCGGAAAAAAAGTAGTCATCGTAGGTTGCGGTGCACAGGGTTTAAATCAAGGTTTAAATATGCGTGACAGCGGCTTAGATATTTCTTACGCTTTGCGTGAAGGCGCGATTAAAGAAAAGAGAGCTTCTTATAAAAATGCTGTAGATAATGGTTTTACCGTTGGGACTTACGAAGAGTTAATTCCTACTGCAGATTTAGTGTGTAACCTTACACCTGATAAGCAGCATACAGCAGTGGTTAATACAGTTATGCCTTTGATGAAAGAAGGTGCGACGTTGGCCTATAGCCACGGTTTTAATATCGTAGAAGAAGGCATGCAAATCCGTAAAGACTTAACGGTTATTATGTGTGCGCCTAAATGTCCGGGTTCTGAAGTACGTGAAGAATACAAGCGTGGTTTTGGTGTTCCTACTTTGATTGCTGTTCACCCTGAGAACGATCCTGAAGGAAAAGGTTTAGATCAGGCAAAAGCTTATGCTGTTGGAACCGGTGGTCACAGAGCAGGTGTTTTAGAATCTTCATTTGTTGCTGAAGTAAAAAGTGATTTAATGGGGGAGCAAACCATTCTTTGTGGTATGCTTCAAACAGGATCTATTCTTTGCTTTGACAAAATGATAGAAAAAGGAATTGATGCAGGATATGCTTCTAAATTGATTCAATATGGTTGGGAAACTATCACCGAAGCTTTAAAACACGGTGGAATTACCAATATGATGGATCGTTTGAACAATCCTTCAAAAATAAAAGCTTTTGAACTAGCTGAAGAAATTAAAGACATTACGCGTCCGTTATTCCATAAGCATATGGATGATATCATCTCGGGTCACTTCTCAAAAACGATGATGGAAGACTGGGCCAATGATGATGTTAATTTATTGAAATGGCGTGCTGAAACAGGAGAAACTGCTTTCGAAAAAACTCCTGCAGGAAGTATGGAAATTTCTGAGCAGGAATTCTTTGACCACGGAGTATTGATGGTTGCTATGGTAAAAGCCGGGGTAGAGCTTGCTTTTGAAACCATGACTGAAGCAGGTATTATTGAAGAGTCTGCATACTACGAGTCTTTGCACGAAACGCCACTTATCGCTAACACTATTGCACGTAAGAAATTATTTGAAATGAATCGTGTGATTTCTGATACTGCAGAATACGGTTGTTATTTATTTGACCATGCGTGTAAGCCTATGCTAACCGATTTTATGAAGAAAATAGATACTGATGTAATCGGTAAAGCGTATGCTACAGATAATGCTGTAGACAACAAGACACTGATCGCTGTAAATGATGCTATTCGTGCTCACGAAGTTGAAGCCGTAGGAGCGTGGTTGCGTGAGTCTATGACAGCAATGAAAGAAATTAAAACAGTTGCTTCAGAAGAAGCGGTGACTGCTTAAATTAGTATAAGTTCTCTTGAGGAAACCTCAGAGTATTTAAATCTCATATGTTGAGTTAACTGAATACACTAAATGTGCATCAAATTTTTGATGCACATTTAGTCAATCAAAATATTTAAATTTTGAGCGACTTAAAAACAACATTTTTTCCAGACTTAGAAAATGTAAAAAAGGCTGCAAAAACCTTAGAGGGAGTTGCAGCCTTAACTCCTTTATTGCCTAGCTTAAATTATTCACGCAAGTTTGAAGCTAATATAATGCTGAAGCGTGAAGATCTACAACAGGTGCGGTCTTATAAAATACGTGGAGCGTTTAATAAAATAAATTCGTTAACAGAAGAGGAGCGTGCTAAGGGTATTGTTTGCGCCAGTGCAGGAAATCATGCGCAAGGCGTGGCATTTGCCTGTGCAAAATTGAAAATTAACGGAACTATTTTTATGCCGGCTCCCACACCTAAGCAGAAGATAGAACAGGTATCGATGTTTGGAGGGGATTTTGTAACTATTCAGCTCACAGGAGATACTTTTGATGATGCCTATAAAGCTTCAAAAATCGAATGTGATGCGCTAGGTAAAATCTTTGTTCACCCTTTTGATGATGAAAAAATTATTGAAGGTCAGGCGACTGTAGGGTTGGAGATTATAGAGCAATCAACATCGGATATTGATTATGTCTTTGTCCCTGTAGGTGGTGGTGGTCTCGCATCAGGCTTGAGTACGGTTTTTCATTTGTTATCTCCCCATACAAAAGTTATCGGCGTTGAACCGGAAGGAGCACCTTCAATGAGTACTTCTATATTTAATAAAGAGAACACGACGTTATCTCTCATTGAAAAGTTTGTAGATGGAGCAGCGGTTCAGCGAGTGGGAGAACGCACTTTTGCTATTTGTAAAGAATACCTTGAAAAAATGGTGACTGTTCCTGAGGGAAAAGTATGTCAAACCATTTTAGATCTGTATAATAAAGATGCAATAGTAGTAGAGCCAGCGGGTGCTTTGACGCTATCGGTGTTAGATCAGTTTGCAGAGGAGATCAAAGGAAAAAACGTAGTATGCATCGTTAGCGGAAGCAATAACGATATTACCCGTACTGCAGAAATTAAAGAGCGTGCGTTATTGTATCACGGTTTAAAACACTATTTCATTATAAGATTCCCACAGCGCGCTGGTGCTTTGCGTGAATTTCTAAATGAAATTTTAGGGCCCGAAGATGACATCACATTTTTTGAATACAAAAAGAAAACGTCTCGCGAGGATGGTCCTGCAGTGGTAGGTATTGAACTCAAAGACCGCTCTGACCTTAAGCCTTTAATAGCACGTATGAAGAGTCGTAAATTCTTTGGAGAGTATTTGAACGATAAGCCAGATTTATTCGAATTCCTGATTTAATAATCTCTTAATCTGAAATTTGATAAATTAGAGAATATGTTTTTACAAATTCTTAATTAATGTGTAAAGTTAACCAACCAAATGAAACAATTAACTTCAGAAATACCAAACGAGTTTAGTGTAGAGCCTATTGAGCAGCGTAATTATTTAATTAACGGAAAGCTGTTTAACTGGAAGGGGGAAACAGCAGATGTTTTTTCAAGTATTCATACCGATGTTGACGGCGAGCGAAAACCCACGCGTTTGGGTTCTATACCTAGTCTGGGAGAAGAAGAAGCCATCGCTGCGGTAGATGCTGCGCATCAGGCGTATGACCGGGGTCAGGGACTTTGGCCTACGATGAAAGTAGCAGATCGCATCAAGTGTATGCAGACTTTTGTTACCAAAATGAAAGAAAAGCGGGAGCTTATTGTAAAACTCCTGATGTGGGAAATAGGTAAAAATCATCCCGATTCTCAGAAGGAATTTGACCGTACAGTAGAATATATTCTCGATACCATTGAAGACTATAAGGAGATGGATCGGGATAGTGCCAAGTTCCACAAACAAGCCGGAATCCACGCCCACATACGCAGAGGGCCATTAGGTGTTGTGCTTTGTCTGGGGCCGTACAACTATCCACTAAATGAAACATTTTGCCTGCTGATTCCAGCATTAATTATGGGGAATACTGCGGTATTCAAGCCAGCGAAACACGGTGTTTTATTAATCACTCCGTTGCTTGAAGCCTTTCAGGAAAGTTTTCCTCCGGGAGTAGTAAATATTTTATTCGGTCGCGGTAGAGCAGTAGCCACACCCATTATGAAAACCGGTAAAGTGGATGTATTAGCCTTAATCGGTCACAGTTCTTCGGCTAATGCGCTTCAGGCGTTACATCCCAAGCAAAACCGTTTGCGTCTTGTTTTAGGTTTGGAAGCTAAAAATCCGGCGATTATTCTTCCGGATGCCGATTTAGATTTGGCGGTAGCCGAATGTATTGCGGGAACGCTTTCGTTTAACGGACAGCGTTGTACTGCGCTTAAAGTAATTTATGTACACGAAAACATTGCTGAAACCTTCAACCGTAAATTTGCTGAAGCAGTTGATGCGCTCAAATTTGGATTACCCTGGGAAGATGGTGTAAACCTTACTCCATTACCTGAACCTTCAAAACCCGAATACATACAGGGATTGATTGATGATGCAAAAGCTAAAGGAGCCGAAATTCTCAATGAAAAGGGTGGTGAGCATTCAGAGAATTTTATCTGGCCGGCAGTTTTATTCCCGGTAAATAAGGATATGGAAGTATACAAAGAGGAGCAATTCGGGCCCGTTATTCCGGTGCTAACCTTTAAACATATCGATGAGCCTTTAGATGATATGGCTGAGTCTAATTATGGGCAGCAGGTGAGTCTTTTTGGTAAAGATGTAAAAGCTTTGGCTCCGCTAATTGACACTTTAGTGAATCTGGTATGTCGTGTGAATTTAAACAGTTCGTGTCAGCGTGGTCCTGATGTGTACCCGTTCACCGGTCGAAAAGATTCAGCGGTGGGAACCTTGAGTGTTCATGATGCCTTACGTTCTTTTTCAATACGAACGTTTTTAGCCTCAAAAGACAATGCATACAACAATGCAATACTTAATGAGCTGCTAGATACTAAGAAATCAAACTTTGTAAGCACCGATTACTTATTGTAATCGTTCATAATCGAGATTTTGATTAAATAATAATCAGTGAGCACAGTAATTTGGATAGAAATCTAAAGAAATCATAAAAAAGTAGATTTAGGTGACATTTCCCTGTAAAATGGGACGGTCATTTAAATCTACTTTGTATTTTAGCAGTACCAATGAAGGGAATTAAAAAACATATCATACAATTGAAAGAAGCAGCAGAGGCTGGTATTTCATTTTTGTATCCTGAAACTTCCAGGACTACAATGATATTAATCCCTGTACGTCGCCATGAGCGCCGCCGCCCCTAGTGGGTGCAGTTTTCTTGGGAACTTAGGTGAGTCCGGTTCCGTCTTCAATTCAAATTATTATTTCACTTTTTTTCTAACTTCCAATTCAACAGAATATGGAAATTGTTATTGCTAACAAATCCCACGCGGGATATGCACAATATATTTGCGATACGATCGCAGAATCAGCTAAAGTACGTGGCACAGGAATCGCTAAGCGTACTCCGGAATACGTCATCACAAAAATGGAAAACGGTAATGCCGTCATTGCTTTAGATGGTGATAAGTTTGCCGGTTTTTGCTACATCGAGGCCTGGGGCCACGGTAAATTTGTGGCAAACAGCGGACTCATCGTACATCCCGATTATAGAGGTAGCGGACTGGCCAGACAAATCAAGGAAGCCATTTTTAAACATTCTCGGGAGAAATATCCTGATGCTAAAGTTTTTGGTATCACTACAGGTCTTGCCGTAATGAAGATCAATTCAGATCTGGGCTACAGACCGGTTACCTTCTCAGAACTTACCGATGATCCTACATTCTGGAAAGGCTGTCAAACCTGTCGTAATTACGATATCCTACAGCGTACGGAGCAGAAAATGTGCTTGTGTACCGGGATGTTGTACGATCCTGAAAAAGAGGAAAAGAAAAAACTGGAGGCGGCTAAGTCATCAGGCTCAGAAGCTAAAAAAGACAAAACTATGAATCCTAAGGCCTTTACCCGTTTGAAGAGCATAAAGGAGCATCTGTTTTTGAAAAAGGATAAAAAAAAAGACGAATAAGAACATTACTTTCAGTTAAAGGAGTATTTCAGAATAAATAAGTATAATGAAAAAATTAGTTCTCGCCTACAGTGGCGGATTAGACACCAGCTATTGCGCTAAATACCTTTCCGTGGAAAAAGGATTTGAAGTTCACGCCGTGAGCATCAATACCGGTGGATTTTCTCAGGAAGAAATCAACGATATTGAATCAAAGGCATTAAAAATTGGTGCAAAAACCTATAAAAATGTTCAGGCGGTTGACCGCTTTTACGATAAAGTAGTTAAGTATCTGATTTTTGGTAATGTTTTGAAGAACAATACCTATCCACTTTCTGTTAGTGCAGAGCGTATCATTCAGGCGGTTGAGATCATCAATTATGCAAAATCTATTGGTGCCGAATACGTAGCGCACGGAAGCACCGGAGCCGGAAACGACCAGGTGCGTTTTGATATGATTTTTCAAACTCTGGCTCCCGAAATCGAAATTATTACGCCTATTCGAGATTTGAAACTTTCCCGTCAGGAGGAGATCGATTACCTAAAAAGTCACGGCGTAGAGATGTCCTGGGAGAAAGCACAGTACTCGATAAACCGTGGACTCTGGGGGACTTCAGTAGGCGGTAGCGAGACCCTGACCTCGCACAAAGGTTTACCGGAATCTGCTTTTCCATCTCAGGTAGAAAAAAGCGAAGCAGAACAGGTGACCTTAACTTTTGAAAAAGGAGAACTTACCGCGGTGAACGGAAAATCGGGCACTCCGGTTGAAAATATTGAAACACTTCAAAAGCTAGCGGCTCCGTTTGGAATCGGTCGCGATATTCACGTGGGTGATACCATCATCGGGATTAAAGGCCGTGTAGGTTTTGAAGCTGCGGCTCCCGTGATTATTCTAAAAGCACACCATTTGTTAGAGAAGCATACGCTTACCAAATGGCAAATGCAGCATAAAGAGTATTTGTCTAATTTCTACGGAATGCATCTGCACGAAGGACAGTACTTAGATCCCGCAATGCGCAATATAGAGGCATTTTTAACCGACAGTCAGAAAAATGTTTCGGGAGAGGTTTATGTGACCTTACAACCCTATCGTTTTACATTAGAAGGAATCAAATCGGATCACGATTTGATGAATGCTTCTTTTGGCGCCTACGGCGAAATGAATAAAGGCTGGACGGCAGATGATGCCAAAGGATTTATCAAGATCACAGGGAATCAAAATAAGATTTACAACCACGTAAACGGAAATTCATGATTAAGGCAGGAATTGTAGGTGGTGCGGGATATACTGCGGGTGAATTGATTCGAATTTTACTGAATCACAAGTATGTTGATTTAAGTTTTGTTTTCAGTACCTCTAATGCCGGAAACCTGCTAAGCGATGTACATCAGGATCTTTTAGGCAGTACCGATATTCGATTTGCAGATGCTGTTGATTTTGACGTGGATGTGGTTTTCCTGTGTTTGGGACATGGGAATTCTAAAGCCTTTTTAGAACAAAATGTTTTTAGCGAAAGCACCATTATTATTGATCTAAGCAATGATTTTCGCCTAAAACCCGACGCGGAATTTCAAGGGCGTGAATTTATTTATGGCTTACCGGAATTGAATAAAAGCGCGATCAAAGAAGCCGGTTCTATCGCTAATCCGGGGTGTTTTGCCACAGCAATTCAGTTGGCCTTACTTCCGTTAGCTGATGCCGGTAAGATTGAGTCAGATGTGCACATCAATGCGGTAACCGGAGCTACGGGCGCAGGAACTTCGCTTTCAGCGACCACGCATTATACCTGGAGAGATAACAATTTTTCGTATTACAAGCCCTTTACGCATCAGCATATGGGCGAAATCAATCAGACCGTTGGTCAGTTACAAGGCGGATTTGACAAGGAGATTTTCTTCCTTCCCAATCGGGGAAATTTTTCAAGAGGAATTTTCGCAACAGCCTATACCCAATTTGATGGAGATTTAGAAGCCCTCAAAAAAGTCTACACAGATTTTTATGCCGATGCACCCTTTACATTTGTCTCGGATAACGATATTCATATGAAGCAGGTGGTAAATACTAATAAATGCCTGATTCATTTGCACAAACACAACAATCAACTGTTGATAACGAGTTGTATTGATAACCTGCTAAAAGGCGCGTCAGGACAGGCAGTAGAAAATATGAACCTGATTTTTGGCCTTCCCCAAACAGAAGGATTGAATTTAAAAGGAAGTTATTTCTAACCTCTATAGAGATATTAAAAACCATATTATTCTGAGCATAAGCCAAAGGGCAGAAATGAAAATAATATTTAAAAAATAAATCCAACTCCCCTCTCCTTTGGAGAGGGGCTGGGGGTGAGGATTAAAAGATTCCCGCCTGCGCGGGAATGATAAAAAGATATTATAGATGAAAATAGCAATTATAGGTACCGGAAACTTAGGACTTTCCATCGCAAAAGGGTTGATCACCAACAATGCAATCACAACACTCTATATGACCCGCCGTAATCCGGAAGGTATTGCGTCGTATGCGGAGTATAAGAATGTGTTTGTGACTTCAGATAACGTTGAGGCGGTGAAGAAATCAGATATTATCATTTTTGCGGTACAACCCGCACAGTTGGGAGCTATTTTGCACGATATCAAAGAAGAGCTGACTGATAAGCATGTGTTGATTTCAACCATTACCGGCTACCAGATCTCGCAAATTGAAGCCATCGTGGGTACCGATCAGTTTATCATCAGGGCGATGCCCAATACGGCGATTGCTGTGGGCGCTTCGATGACTTGTTTAGCGAGTAATGAAAAAGGGATGAAGCGTATCAAAATCGCTGAGGCTATTTTTAACCGTTTGGGAAACAGTCTGGTAATTCCGGAAAATCAAATGCAGGCAGCAACGGTTGTTTGTGCCAGCGGTATTGCGTTCTGGATGCGTCTGATTCGTGCAACCACTCAGGCAGCGATTCAGCTTGGTTTTGATGCCAAAGAAGCTCAGGAACTAGCGATGCATACCTGTAACGGTGCTTCAAAATTACTCATCGATTCGGGTAACCATCCGGAAGAAGAAATCGACCGCGTAACCACTCCAAAAGGCTGCACCATTGAAGGCTTGAACGAAATGGAGCATAAAGGCTTGAGTTCGTCTTTAATTCAGGGAATGGTGGCTTCCTTCAACAAAATTAATGTTATAAAAACAGACCAGAAATAATGAGTTTATTTGATGTTTACCCACTTTATGATGTCACACCTATAAAAGCTCAGGACGTCTGGGTTTATGATGCCACACCTACAAAGTATTTAGATTTATACGGGGGCCACGCAGTGATCTCAATAGGTCACGGGCATCCCAAATACATTGAAAATCTAACCAAGCAATTGCACGACATCGGCTTTTACAGCAATGCAGTGCATAACCCCTTACAAGAGGCTTTAGGCGAAAAATTGCCGAAACAGGCCAATTGTCCCGGTTACCAGTTGTTTATGTGTAGCAGTGGGGCAGAAGCGAACGAGAATGCGCTAAAAATGGCCTCTTTTGTTACCGGAAGAAAAAAGGTTGTGGCCTTTCACAACAGTTTCCACGGAAGAACTTCTGCAGCAGTTGCCGCGACCGATAACCCTAAAATTGTAGCGCCTATCAACGCACAGCAGGAAGTGGAGTTTTTGCCACTGGGCGATCTCGATGCGCTTGCAGCTGTTCTGGCTAAAGGCGATGTATGTGCTGTGATCGTTGAGTTTATTCAGGGTGTAGGTGGTTTAGACATCAGCACTGCTGAATTTTACGAAGGTGTGGATAAGCTCTGTAAAGAGACCGGTACCTGCTTAATCGCAGATGAGGTACAGGCGGGTTTTGGGCGTACGGGTAAGTTTTTCGCGTTTCAGGAATACAACGTAGAGCCGGAACTGATCTCTATGGCCAAAGGTATGGGGAATGGATTTCCGGTTGGTGGAATTCTCATTCATCCTTCAATCAAAGCAGAGTACGGAATGCTGGGAACTACGTTTGGTGGAAATCACCTGGCTTGTGCTGCTGCGCTAACGGTGCTTGAAGTTTTAGAAGAAGAAAACCTAATGGAGCATGCGCTGCTAGTTTCTGATCATTTTAAAGCAAAAACTACTGAAATTCCGCAGATCAAAAACGTAAAAGGCCGCGGACTCATGCTGGGCATCGAATTTGATTTTGATACTGCAGCTTTGCGTAAAAAGCTCATTTACGATCAGCATATTTTTACAGGAAGTGCCAAAAACAAAAACCTGATTCGTATTCTTCCGCCTTTAACGGTGCAGAATGAACACATCGATCAGTTCTTTGAAGCACTCAAAATCGAATTAGATAAATTATAAACCCAAGAATTTTAATTAAAATATTGCTCAAATTCTCCTCCCCAGTTGGGGAGGGGTTAGGGGTGGGGAGAAGCAGAGATTTCGGCTGCTAAATATAAACTTTGACAGGAATCAACTAATGAAAAAATACACCAGTTTAGACGACATTACCGATCTACAGGAACTCATCGCGGAAGCTCGCGAACTCAAAAAAAATCCATACGCTTTTGAAGAATTAGGAAAGCGTAAGCGTTTAATACTGTTGTTTTTCAACTCCAGTTTGCGCACGCGCTTAAGTACCGAAAAAGCAGCTTGTAACCTGGGAATGGACGTCACCGTGATGAACTTTAACAGTGACGCCTGGAAACTGGAATTTGAAGACGGCACCGTAATGAATGCCGACACTTCAGAACACATCAAAGAAGCCGCTCAGGTGATTTCGCAATACGGCGATGTGATCGCGGTGCGAGCGTTTCCTACGCTAACAGACAAAGCTAAAGATGAATCGGAATATGTGATTTCCAATTTTGTGAAGTATGCTTCGGTACCTGTTGTCAATATGGAAAGTGCAACCGCACATCCCTTACAGGCACTGGCAGATGCCATTACCATAACAGAGCTTTCTCAAAAGAAACGGCCTAAAGTCGTGTTGAGTTGGGCGCCACATCCCAAAGCTTTGCCACATGCCGTGGCCAATTCGTTTATCGGGATGATGCAAAAAATGGATGTAGATCTTACGGTCACACATCCTGAAGGCTATGAGCTCAGCGATGCGATTATCAAAGATACTTCAGTAAACTACGATCAGGATCAAGCACTCGAAGATGCCGACTTTGTCTACGTCAAAAACTGGAGCAGTTATAAAGACTATGGAAAAGTTTCGGCTACGCCGGAAACACATTCCGATTGGATGATCACACCTGAGAAACTAGGCAATGCCCAATTTATGCATTGCTTACCGGTACGTCGTAATGTGATTGTTGCAGATGCGGTTTTAGACGGAATCAATTCTGTAGTGATCGAGCAGGCCAATAACCGTACGTTTTCGGCACAGGTGGTTTTGAAAAAGATTTTAGAGAATCTGAATTAAAAAGGAAGTATGAAAAAGCTTAACGTCGTCAAAGTAGGCGGAAACATCATCGAAAAAGAGGAAGATTTACAGGCTTTTTTAGATGCTTTTGCGGCTTTGCCTGAACCCAAAATTTTGGTTCACGGGGGAGGCAAATTGGCGACACAGCTTGCAGAACGCCTTGATATACCCGTACAGATGACTAATGGTCGCCGCATCACCGATGCCGAAACCGTTGAAGTCATCACGATGGTCTACGGCGGAAAAGTAAACAAGAGTATTGTTGCCGGTCTTCAGGCTCGTGATTGTAATGCTATTGGATTTTCTGGAGCTGATGGGAATACGATTCTGTCGGTAAAGCGATCTGTGAAGGATATTGATTTTGGTTTTGTGGGCGATGTTGTCGCGGTAGATTCCAAAATGATTGATAACTTGTTGAGCATTGGGATCACACCTGCTTTTTGTGCAATCACGCACGATGGTAAGGGACAACTGCTCAATACCAATGCAGATACCATTGCTTGTGAACTCGCGATTGGTCTTTCAGAAAAGTACGAGGTGACTTTAAACTACTGTTTTGAGAAAGCCGGAGTATTGCTGGATATTAATGATGATAATTCGGTAGTAAAAGACATCAATTCAGAAAAATATACCGAATTACTCAATGATAAGATTATAGCAGATGGGATGCTTCCCAAGCTTGAAAATTGCTTTTATGCGCTTAAAGGCGGCGTACACCAGGTACAACTAGGCAAACCCGAAATGCTAAAGAATAGGAATACTAATTTTACAACCTTACGACTGCAATGAGCATAGAAACACTTACGCAAGAGGCGATAGAATTATTAAAAAACCTGATTGCAACGCAGTCTTTTTCTTCAGAAGAAGAGGGTACCGCTGCGTTGATCGAGAATTGGTTTAAAGCACACGATATCCCTTTTAAGCGGCAAGCCAATAACATTTGGGCAACCAACAAAAACTTTGAGGAAGGTAAAACCACCTTGTTACTGAATAGTCATCACGATACGGTTCAGCCTAATAATGGCTATACCCGAGATCCCTATAGTCCGGATATTGAAGACGGAAAGCTTTACGGTTTAGGAAGTAACGATGCCGGTGGCTGTTTGGTTTCGTTAATAGCCACATTTACCTATTTCTATGCTCAGGAAAACCCAAAATACAATCTGGTTATTGTAGCCAGCGGAGAAGAAGAGAGCAGTGGTCCTAACGGGCTTAACAGTATGCTGGAAGTCATCCCACATATAGATGTGGCAATCGTAGGTGAACCAACTTTGATGAATTTGGCTATCGCCGAAAAAGGCCTGGTGGTTTTTGATGCCAAAGTAAAAGGGACTCCGTCTCACGCCGCGCATCCGAATGATAACAACGCGATCTATAACTGTATAGAGGTATTGCAATGGTTCAAGGCTTTTGAGTTTGATAAAACTTCTGAAGCTTTGGGAGAAGTAAAAATGACCGTTACCCAGATAAAAGGCGGGAAGCAGCACAATGCAGTTCCTGCAGATGTGGATCTCGTTGTAGATGTACGGGTAAATGATAAATATTCCAATCAGGAAATTGCAGATATGTTACAAGCTCAGGCACCCTGTGATGAAATTATACCGCGTAGTTTGCGCCTAAACTCGTCTTCTATACCTAAGGAGCACGAATTGGTCAAAGCCGGTATTGCTTTGGGTAGAAGTACCTATGGTTCGCCTACGTTGAGCGATCAGGCCGTATTGACGTGTCCGTCTCTTAAGTTAGGGCCCGGAGACAGTACGCGTTCACACAGTGCAGATGAGTTTATTTACGTCAACGAAATCGAAGAAGGAATACAGATTTATATAGATTTGCTGAAAAGCATATTATAATCCCCATAGCCCCGAAGGGGTAATGATTAGCGGGAATAGAAATAATACTAACATCTTTAAAATCGCCAGCGATTTTAATTTCACGAAATAAAAGTTCCCCCTCCCTGAGAGGGGTTTAGGGGAGGACAATAAGATTTCCAGTCTGTAGTTTATCCTGAGCGATAGTCGAAGGGCGGAAATAAAAAAAAAGGAGATATGAAACTTTGGGATAAAGGAGCAAACATCGATGACAAGATCATCAATTTTACAGTAGGTAATGATCGAGAGATTGATACCCATATTGCGAAATACGATGTGCAGGCAACCCGCGCGCACGTAAAAATGTTAAATAAAATTGGTATTCTGACAGGTCAGGAGCTTAAGGATTTATTGCCCCAACTGGATATACTCGAGGCGCACACCCAAAACCCCGACTTCTTTATTGAACCCGAGTATGAAGATATTCATTCTAAGCTAGAAGCCGAATTAACCCTTATTCTGGGCGAAACTGGTAAAAAAGTACACACAGCACGCTCGCGTAACGATCAGGTCTTAGTGGCCCTGCAATTGTATTACAAAGAGCAGCTGCAGCAGATTAAGGCCCGTACGATTTCGCTTTTTGAAACTTTGATGCATTTGGGGGAAACCCACCAAAACAAATTGTTACCTGGATATACACATTTACAGGTAGCGATGCCTAGCAGTTTTGGACTTTGGTTTACCGCCTATGCAGAATTACTTATTGATGATGTCATTCTTCTTAATGCCACGCAGGATATTGTAGATCAAAATCCGTTAGGTTCTGCAGCCGGCTACGGAAGTTCGTTTCCTATTGACCGCCAAATGACGACTAAAGAGCTGGGCTTTGCCACGATGAAATACAATGTGGTTGCTGCGCAGATGGCTCGCGGTAAGAGTGAGCGTACGCTGGCTTCCACTTTGGGAAGTCTGGCCAATACGCTTTCACGCTTTGCGATGGATGTGTGTTTGTATATGAGTCAGAATTTTGGCTTTGTAAGCTTTCCGGAGCAATTGACTACCGGAAGCAGCATTATGCCGCATAAAAAGAATCCCGATGTTTTTGAACTCATACGCGGGAAGTGTAATAAAATCCAGGCTTTAAGTACCGAGATGGTTCTCATTACCAATAACCTGCCCAGTGGATACCACCGCGATTATCAATTGTTGAAAGAAAACACCATCAATGCTGTAGAGTCGATGAAAGATATTCTGGAGATTTTTGACTATGCAATCGGGCAGGTGCAGGTTAAAGAAATTGACCTGAATGACGACAAATATAAATACCTGTTTACGGTAGACAGCATCAATGATCTGGTGGTTGGAGGTAAATCCTTTCGTGAAGCTTATCAGGAAATAGGTGGGCAGGTACAGGCCGGTACCTATAAGCCTGAAGCCGGTAAAAGCCATACCCATATTGGTAGTATTCACAATCCCGGTTTTGCAGAAATCAAAGCCAAAATGCGCAAGTATTCAACTGCTCTGGATATTAAATAACTAAAAACTTAACGTTTTAATTAAAAACCTGCTTAAATGATAATTTGAGCAGGTTTTTTTGATTTTATAGATTTTATTATGGTGAAATATTGAGAATTAGATTATTCGTAAAAACTTTTCACTTACAAATTTGGTGCTTTGCTTGTTCTTCTTTTAATTTTGCATCGTCTTGTTTCTAAAAAGACTTTATGAAGCTCATATATTCATTTATTATTTTCTTAGCTGGTTTTGTGCAGCTGTCCGGTGGAGCCACTCTTCCTGCTCGTGCAAACACCGCTATAGAATATAATGCTGAAGCTTCATTATACAGTCAGCAATTTTTCCATTTCGATGTGAATCACAAGCACAGCCCTGAAATTAGAATGGCTGAGTTTGAGATCGAAGAAAGCAGTGATTCTGTTTCTAAAGACAAGCAGACACAAAGTCTAAACACTTCTATTTTAGCTACCCAGACATCTGCTCCCAGATGTTTTTACTTTAAATACAAGCATTTAAAATCTAAAGCACGATCTTCTATTAGTGCTGCAGTCAAGCCTTACCTTTTGTTTCAGGTATTCAGACTTTGATTTTAACTTCTTTTCACGCTCAATTTAGTTGGGCTAAACGCATTTTTCGCAATTAGTTTACCTCACACTTAGATTCTCAAACTAAGCGGAAAATCCTGTGTTTTTTCATTCCGAAAAAGCATCAAATCCATTTTAATTTTTAAAGTAAAATTCACATCACATGAAAAAAATTCTCATGATGTTTGGCTTAGGTGCGCTGTTGTTGCACGTGAGCTGTAAGTCAGAACACAAAGAACACGAAGAAAAAACAACCTTTTTGGTTACTAATCCTGTTGTAAAAGACACCGTCATCACAAAAGATTATGTATCCCAAATTCACTCCAGCCGTCATATTGAATTGCGTGCGCAGGAGCGAGGGTATCTTCAGAAAATTTTTGTAGATGAAGGACAATCTGTAAAAAAAGGGCAGTTGTTATTTCAGATTATGCCAAAACTTTATGAGGCAGAAATGCAAAAAGCAAAAGCCGAAGCCCGCTTTGCAGAAATTGAATACCAAAACACAAAAAAACTTGCAGACAGTAATGTTGTGGCTCCTAATGAACTGGCGATGGCTAAAGCTAAACTTGAAAAGGCAAATGCAGAATTGTCTTTATCGCAGGTACATCTAGAATTCACACAGATCAGAGCACCTTTTGATGGTATTGTAGACCGTTTTCACGTACGTTTAGGTAGTCTGGTTGATGAAGGAGAGTTGCTTACCAATCTTTCAGATAATAACATTATGTGGGTTTACTACAATGTTCCGGAAGCAGAATATTTAGACTACAAAGCTGCCCTGAAAGATTCTACCAAGCCTAAAGTACAATTGCTTATGGCTAATAATAAATTCTTTGGTCATCCCGGTATCGTAGAAACTATAGAAGCAGATTTTAATAATGAGACCGGTAATATTCCATTTAGAGCGACTTTCCCTAACCCTGACGGATTGTTGAGACACGGGGAAACCGGTAATGTTCACGTAACCATTCCGTTGGATCAAGCGCTATTAATTCCACAAAAAGCAACTTTTGAGGTTTTGGATAAAAAATATGTTTATGTGATAGACGACGAAGGTACTGTTCACTCTAAGCAAATTGTTATCGCTGAAGAGATGCCGCATTTGTATGCCGTTAAAGAAGGCTTGAGCACTAACGATAAAATTCTTTTAGAAGGTTTACGCCTGGTTAGAGAGAATGATAAAATAGCGTATGAAGTAGAAGACCCTAATGAGGCCATGGCTGATTTAGAGCTTTATGCCGAGTAATCACCGCTCTAAAAAAGAAAAAAATGTTTAGTAGATTTATTCACAGACCCGTATTTGCGATAGTAATTTCTATTATTATCGTGTTTATAGGTTCGCTCGCGATCAAGCAGCTGCCTATATCCCAGTTCCCGCAAATCGCACCCACCACGGTTAATATCTTTATTGCTTATCCTGGTGCGAGTGCAGATGTATTAGTAAAATCAACCTTAGTAACTCTTGAGAACTCCATCAACGGAGTACAAGGGATGCGTTATATGGCCACCGATGCGACCAGTGCCGGTGAAGCAACCCTGAGAATTATTTTTGAACCCGGTACAGATCCCAATCAGGCGGTCGTGCGGGTCAAGACCAGGGTTGACCAGGTTATGCCCCTCTTGCCTGAGTTGGTTCAGCGAGAAGGGGTAGTTATTACACCCATACAGCCTAGTATGTTGATGTATGTGAACCTGTATTCTAAGGAAAAAAGTATGGATGAAAAATTTCTGTACAATTATGCCAATGTAAAAATGATACCCGAGATCAACCGTCTTAAGGGGGTTGCACGTTCTCAGATTTTAGGTAGCCGTAGATATGCGATGCGTGTGTGGTTAAACCCAGACCGTATGCGTGCTTACAACATTTCGGTAGATGAAGTGATGAAAGCGATGCAAGAGCAAAGTATTGTAGGTAGACCGGGACGTCTGGGACGAAGCTCGGGTATTGAGGCACAGTCCTTGGAATATGTATTGACCTATAAAGGAAGGTATAACGAACCTTCACAATACGAGAATATCATCATCAGAGCTAATTCAGAAGGTGAGAGCATCAGGCTTAAAGATATTGGTAAAGTAGAACTGGGAAGTGAATTCTTTGATATTTACTCCAATTTAGACGGTCATCCTTCTGCGGCTATCGTACTGAAACAAAATTACGGTAGTAATGCAAGTGATGTAATTGATGAGGTAAAAGAAAAGCTTGAAGAAATGAAAGCTGATTTTCCTCCCGGGATGGATTATAAGATCAGTTATGACGTTTCTAAATTCTTAGATTCTTCAATAGAGCAGGTGATAGATACACTTAGAGATGCTTTTATCTTAGTGGCACTTGTAGTGTTTATTTTCTTAGGAGACTGGCGTTCTACATTGATCCCAATTATTGCAGTACCGGTTTCTTTGATCGGGGCATTTTTTGTCATTCAATTCTTTGGGATATCGATAAATATGGTAACCCTCTTTGCACTCGTACTTGCCATTGGTATTGTGGTAGATGATGCGATTGTCGTCGTCGAGGCGGTGCATGCTAAGTTTGCAGAGCATCCCCATATTTCACCTTATAAAGCAGTACAGCAGGTTCTTGGTGAAATAAGTGGTGCGATTATCGCGATCACCGGGGTTATGGTTTCGGTATTCTTACCTATCTCCTTTATGTCTGGACCGGTAGGTACGTTTTACAGACAGTTCTCGATCACGATGGCGAGTTCGATTGTGATTTCAGCATTAATTGCACTTACCCTTACACCGGTATTGTGTGCCATGCTTTTGAAAAACAATCACGGTAAAGAGAAAAAGCGCAATATTTTATCCCGTTCGCTTGATAAATTCAATAGTGTTTTTGATAAACTTACCGGTAAATATGTGATTCTTCTTAAGAAAATCGTTAGCAGGCGCTGGTTGACTTTTGGAATTCTAATCGCATTCTGCATCGGTATTTTTGTACAAAGTCAATATCTGCCTTCCGGATTTATACCTAGTGAAGATCAGGGTACTATTTATGCGATTATTCAGACACCTCCGGGTGCAACCTTAGAGCGTACCAATAAAGTTTCTTTAGAGCTTCAGAAAATTGCTGAGCACGTAGATGGTGTAGAATCTGTTTCTTCACTGGCGGGTTATGAGATTATGACCGAAGGTCGTGGATCTAATGCGGGTACGTGTTTGATCAATTTAAAACCCTGGTCAGAACGGGAGCATGATGTAACTGAGATCATGGAAGAGCTTGAGGAAAAATCTAAAGGTCTTGGTGCAATAATCGAGTTCTTTGAGCCACCAGCAATCCCTGGTTTTGGTTCTTCTGGTGGATTCTCTATGCGTTTATTGGATGAGAATACCGAGACTGATTATCAGGATTTTGATAAAATCAATCAGGAGTTTATAGAGCATTTAAAAGAGCGCAAAGAGCTTACGGGTGTATTCACCTTCTTTGCTGCAAACTATCCGCAGTACGAGCTAGAGATCAATAATGATCTGGCTATGCAAAAAGGAGTTTCTGTAGGTGATGCTATGGAAAACCTGAACATTATGATAGGTAGTACCTATGAACAAGGCTTTATTAAGTTTGGTCGTTTCTTCAAGGTTTATGTACAGTCTGATCCTAAGTTTAGAAGACTTCCTTCTGATGTTTTAAATATGTTTGTCAAGAATGATGAGGGAGAGATGGTGCCGTATTCAGCATTTATGACTTTGAAGAAAACACAAGGTCCTAACGAAGTTACGCGTTTTAATATGTACAATTCTGCTGCGATCAGAGGGCTTCCGGCTCCTGGATATACTACAGCAGACGCTATTGAAGCTATTCGAGAAGTTGCCGCAACCACATTGCCTAAAGGCTATGATATAGGTTGGGAAGGTCTTTCTTATGACGAAGCTAATCGTGGTAACGAGTCTATTTACATTTTCTTAATTGTATTGGTGTTTGTCTACTTTGTTTTGGCGGCACAATATGAGAGTTTCATCATACCACTAGCAGTTGTGTTCTCGTTACCTGTCGGGGTTTTCGGCTCTTTTATGGTGCTCAAGATGATGGGACTTCAGAATGACATTTACGCACAGATAGGTCTTATTATGCTGGTAGGTCTTCTGGGTAAAAATGCCGTGCTTATCGTAGAGTTTGCGGTATTGAAACGTTCACAGGGAGCGACAATCCTAGACGCTGCGATAGAAGGTGCAAAAGTACGTTTCAGACCTATTTTAATGACTTCGTTTGCTTTTATCGCCGGGTTGATTCCGCTGCTGTTTGCTTCAGGAGCCGGTGCGATAGGTAACCATACCATAGGTGGTTCTGCACTGGGAGGTATGTTGTTTGGTACCATCTTCGGGGTTGTTATTGTTCCCGGATTGTACTTCATATTTGGCTCTCTTGCAGACGGAAGAAAGTTAATTAAAGACGAAGAAGACGGTTCTTTAACAGAGGGCTTTGTACACGAAATAGATAGTTTTTCAAATTCAGAAGAAGATGATCAAGAAGATAAATAAAACCCCTTATATATTTAGCGCAGTGGTGTTTGTTTTACTGGCTTTTTCAGCCTGTAAAGCACCCAGCGTACTAGAACGGGAGGTCGATTTAAAAGACCTCCCTCAGAACTTCGCCAGAGGTAATGCAGATACTACTAATACCGCATTGATACAATGGAAAGCGTATTTTACAGATCCTTACCTGACGCGTTTAGTAGACTCTGCTTTGGTAAACAATCAGGAGTTGAATATGATGCTTCAGGAGATTGCGGTTTCTAAAGCAGAAATCAGAGCCAAAAAAGGAGAATACTTGCCTTTTGTAGGTTTTGGTGCAGGTGCCGAAACGGAAAAGGTAGGTAGGTATACCAGTCAGGGAGCTAATGATGCAAATACTGATATCAGACCCGGACAAGAATTTCCGGAACCGTTGCCTAATTATGAATTTGGATTAAAGGCGACCTGGGAATTAGACATCTGGAAGAAGTTACGCAATGCTAAAAAGGCAGCAGTTTTCAATTACTTATCAAGTGTTGAAGGCCGAAACTTTATGGTTACGCAATTAGTAGGCGAGATCGCTGAAAGTTATTATGAACTTCTTGCTCTTGATAACCAGCTTGAAATCGTAAACCGAAATATTGAGATACAGAGTAATGCTTATCGCATTGTGCGTTTACAAAAAGAAGCGGCCCGGGCTACAGGTCTTGCGGTAAGTAAATTTGAAGCTGAAGTTCTACATACCAAAAGTTTGCAGTTTGACATTCAGCAGCGTATTGTAGAAGCAGAAAACCGCATCAACTTTCTGGTAGGTCGTTTTCCGCAGCACGTAGAACGCAGTTCAGAACAATTGTTAACCATGGTTCCTAAGGCAATTCAAGCGGGTATTCCTGCCCAATTGCTCGAAAATCGGACTGATGTCAAACAAGCAGAACTGGCTTTAGAAGCTTCTAAATTGAATGTGAAAGTTGCTAAGGCCCGTTTTTATCCATCATTAGGTATTTCTGCAGGAGTGGGTTTTGAGGCGTTCAATCCTAAGTATTTATTAGATACACCAGAGTCTTTATTGTATACTATCGCCGGTGAATTGACCGCGCCGTTGATCAACAGGAATGAGATCAAAGCTTCGTATGCAAGTGCAAGTGCCAAGCAGGTACAGGCGGTTTACGATTATGAAAAAACCGTACTGAATGCCTATATCGAAGTGGCCAATCAGCTTGCCAAGGTAGATAATCTGAGTAAAAGCTTTGATCTGAAATCTCAGGAGGTTGAAGCTTTGAACCGCTCGGTAACTATTTCGGGACAGTTGTTTTCATCGGCACGCGCAGATTATATGGAAGTCTTGATGACTCAGCGTGATGCTTTAGAATCCAACTTCGAATTAGTAGAAACCAAAATGGATCAGATGAACGCTTATGTGCATATGTATCAAGCACTAGGTGGTGGCTGGAACTAAAATTTAGTTAGTGTTGAGGTGGTTTGCAGCACTTCTTCTTGATATCGGAAGTGTTTCAAACTAGAAACCGCCCGGAGGTGATGTCCCGGGCGGTTTTTTATTGGCACCGCCAAAAGGGTTTAAAATCTCAAAGTAGTTTGTTTTAGTTTACTTAAGGATCGAGATAATTTTATACCACATCTAAATTTGTTTCGTTATTTTATATATTCTGTAATCGAATCGATGAAATCGTTTGTAAAAAAAAGATTCTATAGTGCGTGAAATTTGGGGTAAAAGCGATACTGTTTTACTCATTTTTGCCGGTGCTGCTGCAGAGTTTGCACTCAACAAAGCTGTAGATTGGTTGTATTTTACCGGTAAACTTCCTGCAGATCCCTTAGGACGTTTATTTTCTACCGTGACTTATGCGCGTAAGATTATTTTTGCTGAAGAAGCGGAGGCCCATCAAACTATAAATGCTATATATCATATTCATAAAGCAGTAGAGCAGAAGCGGGATGCTACAATACCAGACTGGGCCTATCGTGATGTGCTCTTTATGCTCATTCATTATTCGATTGCTTCCTTTCAGGTTTTAGAGCGAAAACTTACCGCTGCCGAAAAACAAGAAATTTATGATGTGTTTTACCGTTTTGGAAACCACATGCATTTGAAAGATCTTGCTCCAGATTATTTAACTTGGTTGCCGCAGCGCGGAGAACATTTAGATAACAATCTCAGGAAAAGCGATTATACAGAAGACTTATTCAAACAGTATAAAAAGCATTTGGGCACTCTTCGTTATTTCTTTTTAATCGAAGGACAAAAGTTGCTCGTACCTGCACAAGTGAGCATGCTACTTGATTTTAGCCGCTTTTCGATGCTAACTCCTGTAATTCCTTTTTATAAATTGAGTCGTAGTTTAAAACTGGATGTACTCTTAAAAGCTCTTTTATTACCGGAAAATTATAAGGAGCAGATAAATGAGATAGATGTGGTGGTTTAGCATTAAATAGATTTAATCAATGAAAAAGCGGCCCAAACCGGGTCGCTTTTTCATCTTTCTTCTATGTTCTAACATCTAACATCTCAGATCTAAATGATCGTGCTCTGTCCCATGTGGATGTTCTTAAAATTGCGGTTGGTATCATCAGGATGGGTGATATAATCTGCAATAAAATCTCCCACTTTAGTCGTTGTAAAAGCCTTTTTAGGATTGATATCTCCGGTGGTGATTCCCAACTCCAATGATTTTTCAACTGCGTTTTCAATCGCGTTTGCTTCTTCATGCAAGTCTAAATGACGCAACATCATCGCAGCAGAAAGAATAGAAGCCAGTGGGTTTGCTATGTTCTTACCAGTAGCTTGTGGAAACGAACCGTGAATAGGTTCAAACATACCTACCGTACTACCAACAGAAGCTGATGCTAACAATCCGATAGAACCCCCTATTACTGAAGCCTCGTCTGAGATGATGTCACCAAATAAGTTTTCGGTTAGGATCACGTCAAACTGACTGGGGTTTAAGATCATTTGCATCGCAGCATTGTCTACAAATAAGAAATCGAGTTCAACATCGTCGTATTCTTTGGCGATTTCGGTAACTGTTTTGCGCCATAAACGAGATGTTTCTAACACGTTTGCTTTGTCAACAAGCGTTAATTTTTTTCTTCGGTTTTGCGCCTCTTTAAAAGCCAGATGCGCAATGCGCGTAATTTCTTCTACAGAATAGGAACAGCCATCGCTTGCAACCTGACCATCATCACTGAGATGCTTGTCCCCAAAATAAATTCCACCGGTAAGCTCGCGATAGATTGAAATATCAGTCCCGCTGATGATTTCCTTTTTTAAAGGTGAATTCTCAATCAAGCGCTCGTAAGCCTTTACCGGTCTGATGTTGCAAAACAAACCGAGTGATTTTCTCAGTTTGAGTAAGCCTTGTTCGGGTCTTACTTTTGCAGACGGGTCGTTGTCGTATTTGGGATGCCCAATAGCACCAAACAATACTGCATCACTTTCTTTACAAAGTGCAATCGTATCATCAGGCAATGGATTACCGGTGGCGTCAATTGCACAGGCACCTACCAGGGCTTTGGTGAATTTGAACGTGTGATCGTAAACATCGGCAATAGCGTCTAATGCTTTTACCGCCTGCTCGGTCACTTCAGGACCAATGCCGTCTCCGGCTAAAAGGGCTATATTAAATTTCATAATCTGTATTTAATTCTTCGTTTTGCTATCTGTATGAGCCCGTCAAGTTTTGGACAGAATCATACTTAAAGTTTAGTATTTTTTTACTGCTATAATAATTCCAGTAGACCAATTCATTTTGGTAAGATTTAGATCGTTTCGGTCTTCTAAATATTCTATAAGTTTATCCACGTTTTTTTGATGACCATCAGGCCAGTTGGGCTGCGCCATCATATCATCAATAATATAGAAGCCACCTGTTTTTAATAAATCAAGCACTAGATCAAGTTCGCTATACTTGCCCGGCCAGGCATCAGCAAAAATGAGGTCAAATTTAGCTCCCTGATACTCTTTAATCCATTGAGAAGCATCAGCATTAATTAATTGTAACCTGCTTTCCCCAGAAAAATGATGCTTCGCCATCTCGATGAGTTCAGGATCATTGTCTACACTAGTAATTTTAGATTCAGCATCCATTCCGTCTAACATCCAGGATAACGACAATCCTATGCCGGTTCCTAGTTCTAGTAGATTGGATTTTGGTTTTGAAGTTATCAAGGTTTTTAAAAGAGTTCCTACATAAAGATCAGAAGGCATCGTAAACCCTATCTCCTGGGATTTCTTTTCAATTTCTGAGTGAATTGTAGGCTTATTTAAAATAATTGAGTCATTCATAGGTGCATTTTCTAAAAACTGCGTTCCTGTTCAAAAGCTTCGATTCGGTCTTTTTTACTGATCAAAAAGTCGATGTCGTCGTACCCGTTGATCATACATACTTTTTTATACGGATCGATCTCAAATTCTAAATCTCCAGCTGGAGAAGTTAATATTTGGTTTTCCAGATCAATCGTAAGTTTAGTATCGGGTTTATCTGTTATAGTCTGAAGCAATTCCTTTAAATACTCAGGGGTTACTTGTATTGGTAAGATGCCGTTATTCAGCGCATTACCCTTAAAAATATCAGCAAAAAAACTGCTGATCACCACTTTAAATCCATAGCCGGCAATTGCCCATGCCGCGTGCTCTCTACTAGAACCACAGCCAAAGTTATCTCCAGCAACCAAAATTGGTCCGCTATAGGTATCGTCATTCAATACGAAATCCTTGTTTTCATTCCCCTCATGATCGTATCTCCAATCGCGAAATACATTATCGCCAAAACCTTGCTTGTCAGTAGATTTTAAGAAGCGTGCAGGTATGATCTGATCAGTATCTATATTTTCAATAGGTAACGGAACAGCAGTATCGGTAAGTTTTATAAACTTTTCCATTTAGTTTAATTGTTTTGTAATGTCTGTAATTTTTCCGGCTACGGCTGTTGCTGCTGCCATTAGCGGACTCGCCAAAATGGTACGTGCACCCTGACCTTGTCTTCCTTCAAAGTTTCGGTTAGAGGTAGAAACACAATACTCTCCTTCCGGAATTTTATCATCGTTCATCGCTAAACACGCCGAGCAACCCGGTTGTCTTAGTGCAAATCCTGCTTCGGTAAAAACTTTGTCTAAACCTTCTTCAACAAGCTGCTTAGCAACCTGCTGCGATCCCGGAACTAACCAGGCATTGACGTTTGCTGCTTTTTGTTTTCCTTTTACAAAGTTTGCCGCAATGCGGAAATCTTCGATACGCGAATTAGTACAGCTTCCTATAAATACATAATTTATAGGCTTGTCGATGAGGCTTTCTCCTTTTTTAAAGTTCATATAGGCCAAAGCCTTCTCTAAATTCACATCTTCTTTATCAGGAATCGTACCGGTCACTTTGATCCCCATTCCCGGGTTTGTACCGTACGTTACCATAGGTTCAATGTCTTCTGCGTCAAAAGAATATTCTTTATCAAAGACCGCATCGGCATCGGTTGGAAGGGTTTTCCAGTATTCTAGTTTTTTGTCCCATTCAGCTCCTTCAGGTGCAAACTTGCGCCCTTGTACATAATCAAAGGTAGTCTGGTCTGGAGCGATCATTCCGCCTCGAGCACCCATTTCGATACTCATATTACAAACGGTCATACGCCCTTCCATAGACATCTCTTCAAAAACATTACCGGCGTATTCACAGAAATACCCTGTACCGGCATTGGTGCCTATTTTTGAGATCACATAAAGAATAACATCTTTAGGCAATACATTTGGTTTTAGTTTTCCGTTTACCTTAACTCGTAAACTTTTCGGCTTGGTCAATAATAAACACTGACTCGCAAAAACCTGCGCAACCTGACTGGTACCTATACCAAAAGCAATGGTACCAAAAGCACCATGAGTAGAGGTATGGCTGTCTCCACAAACCATAGTCATTCCTGGTTGTGTTATTCCCAGTTCTGGAGCCATCACGTGAACGATACCGTTGTATTTATGACCTAAACCATACAGCGTGATATCGTGTTTCTCACAATTCTCGGTGAGTTGTTTAAGTTGATTTCTTGAAAGTACATCACGCACTGGTAAGTGCTGATCTACAGTTGGGGTGTTGTGATCTGCAGTCGCCACAATTTGATCTGGGCGTGCTACAGGAATGCCACGCTCTTCTAATTCTGAAAAGGCCTGTGGGCTGGTCACCTCGTGAATAAGGTGTTTGTCAATGTAAAGTACTTGTGGTCCATTAGGCACCGTGTCTACCACGTGTGCATCCCAGACTTTATCAAATAAGGTTTTTCCTGCCATTTTAGTGTAATTAGTTCCGTAGAACTTTAATAGTATTTGAAAAAATAAGGATTCTTATGATGAAGAATCCTTATGTTAAATTTTGATTTATAATGAATTAAGCTTCGACCTGAGTCTGAATGTTTGCTTCTTTCATAATCTCGTGAATGTCCTCATCATGTATTTCTTTCTGCTTATCTGCAAATTTAAGAAACACATCATAAACCGCGTCTAACTGAACCTTGGTTAATTCATAACCTACTTTCTTAGATCGGTAAGCTAAGGCAGCACGACCACTACGGGCGGTAAGTACGATAGCACTTTCAGTAACACCTACTTCCTCAGGATCCATGATTTCATAAGTCTCCCGGTTTTTAATCACTCCGTCTTGGTGAATCCCAGAACTGTGCGCAAAAGCGTTAGAACCTACAACTGCTTTGTTAGGCTGTACAGGCATTCCCATTTTATCACTCACCATTTTACTGGTATCCCACAATAAACGCGAGTTGATATCAGTATCTAAACCTAAATTAGGATGCTGGCGTAAGATCATTACCACTTCTTCTAAAGCAGTATTTCCTGCACGTTCGCCAATACCATTGATCGTACACTCAATCTGACGTGCACCATTTATAACACCAGCAATCGAGTTTGCTGTTGCTAAGCCCAGGTCGTTATGGCAATGGCAAGAAAGTATGGCTTTATCAATACCTTTTACATTTTCTCTAAGGTATTTCATTTTTGCACCATATTCTTCCGGAAGGCAATATCCTGTAGTATCTGGTATGTTTAAAACGGTTGCACCTGCTTTAATCGCAGCTTCGCAAACACGCGCTAGATATTCATTATCTGTACGGCCGGCATCTTCAGCATAAAACTCCACATCCTCCACAAAAGTCTTGGCATAGGCCACAGCATCATAAGCACGCTTGATTATGTCTTCACGATTAGACTTGAATTTATATTTTATATGTGAGTCGCTGGTACCGATACCTGTATGTATACGCGGCTTTACAGCGTGTTTAAGCGCTTCAGCAGCAACTTCAATATCTTTTTTTACAGCGCGGGTAAGTCCACAAACTGTAGCGTTTTTTACCAGACGTGCAATTTGATCAACAGAATTAAAATCACCGGGACTAGAAATAGGGAAACCGGCCTCAATAACATCAACACCCAGTAAATCGAGACGTTCTGCTATAATCAGTTTTTGATTGGTGTCTAATTTGCAGCCCGGGACTTGCTCCCCGTCTCTAAGCGTCGTGTCAAAAATTTGGACTTTGTTATCGGTCATAGTGCTTTTTTTCTCAATTTAAGTGTGAATATATATATTGGTAGTACTTTTGAAGTTCTTAACGGCAAATAACCTACGATGTTTAATTAAATTTGTCTCTATATAAAACATTGATAAACAGTTTTTTATGCGTAAAATCATTACAACAGCAAATGATTCAAAAGATTCACTTTACGTTTTGATAAAGTCGTTATCTAAGTCTGAAAAGCGTCAGTTTAAATTATATGTAGGTCGTTTAGACGGTAATGCAGATTCTAAATATTTGCAGCTTTTCAACCTGATGGATAAGATGAATTCTTATAATGAAAGCGAGATTTTTAAGAATAACATCGTTAAAAAACAGCAGCTCTCTAATCTTAAAGCACACCTTTATAAACAAATTCTAATTTCCCTAAGACTCAGCCCAGCTCATCAAAATATACGCGTTCAAATACGCGAACAGCTGGATTTTGCTACTGTTTTATATCAAAAAGGATTGTATCAGCAAAGCCTCAAATTACTCGAGAAAGCCAAACATATGGCGATTGAAAATGAAGAGAAAAATGTGGCTTATGAAATTGTAGAGCTTGAGAAGGTTATTGAAACCCAGTATATAACTCGCAGTATGAGTACCCGCGCCGAAGAATTAGCGCACGAAGCCAAAGTTTTGAGTCAGCAAAATCTAATGACCAGCAAGCTTTCTAATTTGTCTATTCAGTTGTATGGGGTAATGCTTAAGACGGGCTATGTGCGCAGCGATGAAGAAAAACGTGAGATCACTGCATTTTTCACTCAATCACTACCCAAATATAAATTGAGCACGTTGGGTTTCCGCGAAAAACTCTGGTTGTACAAGGCCTATCTGTGGCATAGTTTTTTGATTCAGGATTTTTTGTCCTGCTTTAAATATGCCACCCGGTATGTAGAACTCTTTGAGGAAAATCCGGCAATGATTGCTCGTAACCCGGTGTTTTATTTAAAAGGAAATCATTATTTATTAGAATCTCTTTTCTACTTAAAACATCACACCAAATTTAAAGAAGTTCTTGAAAGTCTGGAGATGCGACTGCAAACAACAGATTTTCCCACCAGTGATAACCTGGAGATTTTAGAGTTTTTATACGTGTATTCGCATAAATTGAATCTGAAGTTTATGGTAGGTGATTTCAGCACCAGTGACGGATTGATTGAAAAGATCGAAAAGTATTTGAAGCAAAACGGGCAGCGGATGGACGAACACCACATTATGGTGTTTTACTACAAGATCGCAAGTCTGTATTTTGGTAATGGACAGAACAAAAAATGCATTGAATATTTAGGAAAAATCATCAATAATAAATCGCTCAAAATGCGAGAAGATTTGATGTGTTTTTCTCGTATTCTGAATCTCGTAGCACATTATGAGGCGGGAATGGATTACCATCTTGAAACCTTACTGAAGAGTACCTATAAGTTTTTGATCAAAATGGACGATCTGCATGAGGTCCAAAAGGAAATGATAAAATTCCTTAGAAATCTTGGAGATATTTTTCCTAGTGAGCTGAAGAACGAATTTAAAAAACTACGTAAACGGCTGGAGGTTTATGAAGAAGATCCATACGAGCGCAGAGCCTTTTTATATCTTGATATTCTTTCCTGGTTAGACAGTAGAATTGAAAGTCGCCCGGTTGCTGAAATTATTAAGGAAAAAGCAATGGTGTTGAATAGGTAGATTTTAGATGCTAGACTTGAGACTTGAGACTTTAGAAGAAAGACAAAAGATCAGTGGACAGTCTCAGTTGGCAGTAAAAAGGAACAGGTAAGAAATGTAGCTGCCATAACGATTCAACAGTTAAACAATTACCCGATTCCACTTTTTTACTTTTAGAAACCCGAAACTCGAAACCCTAAACCCGAAACCCGAAACCCCCGTTCTTTTGCCAAACCAACCCAATTCTTTTTTAAAAAACATTCTTCAACTCAATCTGGCGATGCTTTTAGTGAGCACCAGTGGCGTGCTGGGACGCGCGGTCACGTTGCCTCCTGTGGTTACAATAGGATGGCGGGCTTTGCTTGCAATGCTATTCTTAGTTGTTTTTCTAAAGTGGAAAAAAATTTCTTTTAGGATTGAAAAAGAGGACCGGAAGCAGGTTGTTTTAGGCGGGATTTTAATGGGTATACACTGGGTGGCTTATTTTAAAGCTTTACAATTGAGTAATGTTGCGATTGGAATGCTTACGATCTTTACTTACCCGGCATTGACCAGTATTTTAGAACCGTTGCTTTTACGCTTGCCGTTTCAGAAAATTCATTTGTTTTTGGGACTACTGGTTCTGGGCGGGATCGCATTACTGATTCCTGATCTTGACTTTGAGAATGAATACACACAGGCCGTAGCTTATGGTCTAGGCTCTGCATTGGCGTATGCCCTGCGTAATATATTGATGAAAAAACAAGTTTCGCGTTATCACGGAAGTTTATTAATGATGTATCAAGCTTTGATAATTGGAGTGGTACTGACACCCTTGAGTTTTCAAATTACAGCTGTAGCGCTGCAGGAGAATCTGATCTGGATTTTAGCTTTAGCACTTTTTACTACCGCATTAGGTCATACTTTATTTCTGCTGACCTTTCGGTATTTTTCAATAACTACAGCTAGTATCATCAGTAGCGTTCAGCCGGTTTATGGTATTTTATTAGGCGTTTTACTCTTGGGAGAAGTCCCAAAGCTATTGACTATTGTGGGTGGCTTACTCATTATAAGCGCAGTAGTTGTGGAAAGTTTACGCAGTGCAAAAGGGAAGGGGTAAAAGCACTTTATACAGTCTTCTTTTTATAAAGTCTAAATATAAAAACTTGTTGTTTCAATTATTTGTATTGTTTCTATGCGTATGTCTGGGTAACTTAAAGTTCTATTAATTTCTAAAAACAAGAACTATGGCTATCAGACTAGGAAATAGTTGTTCAAATTGTGAAAATTTGACAGCATCGAACGCCTGTAAATTACATGGAGTTCATGTAACTGCAGGATATACTTGTGACAGTTTTGAAATGAAAGCAGCACTTAAAAATGATCCTAATTGCGCAAATTGTGCACGCTTTCATGGTCCAACCTGCGCTAATCCACAAAAAGCAGCCCCAGAAATGCTTTGTTCGCATTGGGCTCCTAATAACAATATGGCTTAGGTATTAAACGTTTTTCCTAAATAAAAAAGCTCGCTGATCTGTGGGCTTTTTTTATTGGCACCGCTAAAGGGTGTAACGCCCCGAAGCTTGTCTTGAAATAGAAAAATTTGTTTTAACAAATGCCTCTTGGGTTAGCCCTGAGGTAATTTAGTAGCTGATACACGCATTCCAGATCGCATCTTCAGTGGGTGGTTCTGCAATAAAGGTCATTTCCTCTTTTTTAACAGGGTGGGTTATAACCAATTTTCTGGAGTGTAAATGAATGCTTCCGTCTTTATTACTTCGGTCTGCGCCGTATTTTAGGTCCCCTTTAATTGAACAACCAACGGCTGCTAACTGCGAGCGTATTTGATGGTGCCTTCCGGTATGCAGATCTATTTCCAGCAGGTAATAATTATTGAGTTCTTTGATAATCTTATAGTCTAAAATTCCCTTTTTACTATCAGGAACCTCATTTGCGTGGCTATACGATTTATTCTGCTTAGGGTTTCGTTTTAGATAATGTATAAGCGTATCTGCTTTTTGGGGCGGAGCATCTTTCACCACTGCCCAATATGTTTTTTTAGCTTCTTTCTGAGCAAATAACTTATTCAACCGCGGTAAAGCTTTAGAAGTCCGTGCAAAAACTACAATCCCACTGGTAGGCCTGTCCAGACGGTGTACTACACCCAGATAAACAGCTCCAGGCTTGTCATACTTTTCTGCAATATAGCTTTTAACCACTTCGCTCAACGGCTTGTCACCGGTCTTATCACCTTGTACAATATCACCCGGTCGCTTGTTTACCACGATGATGTGATTATCTTCGTAAAGAACCTGTAGGTTGTCTTTTGTGCTGTGTGGATTTGTGATCAACGTTAAATGTTCAAGATTTTGGAGCTACATTTTTATCTAATCGATGATTTTCAAAAACTTCTAAGGCAGTTTTCAAAAATCCGATTAAACCTATTCCAAAAATTAATATTCCAATAGATAATTGTTGTAATTTCTCATTAACAGAAATAAAATATCCAAAAATTCCAATTGCAACTTTGCCTTTTTTGGGATTTTCCCAAATTTTTTTAGAGAAATTATTTTGGGTTTTTGTCGTGTCTTGTAATGTAGAAATGCTTATTCCTAAACCCATAAATATAAGTGTGTAATTATAATTCTCAAAAATTATATCTGGATTTTCTTTTAGATAATCAAATCCCTTTAAGTAAGGAACTAAAGCATAGAATAGCCCTATCAACATTAATGGGTATTGAAGGTAGCTTATTGATTGAAAAATCTTTCTGAAGTTCATAAGGGCAATTATTTTCTAAACGAAAGCAATCCAAAAGTAGCTCTATTTTAGACTCCCCACTTTATATTTTTTAATATTGCTCGTCATCACTGGGGAAATCTACAGATTTCACGTCAGAAATGTATTGCTCAAAAGCTCCGGTCATTTGCGTGTGCAGATCCAAATATCTTCTTAAAAAGCGCGGACTGAATTCTTTGCTCATACCCAGCATATCGTGCATCACCAAAACCTGGCCGTCAACACCATTACCGGCACCAATACCTATTACAGGAATTGTTAAACTTTCGGCTACTTCTTTAGCAAGCTTGCTGGGCACTTTTTCGAGTACAACGGCAAAACATCCTATTTTCTCAAGAAGCAGGGCATCTTCCTTCAGTTTTTGAGCCTCGGCTTCTTCTTTAGCGCGTACCGTATACGTACCAAATTTATATATAGACTGTGGAGTAAGTCCCAAGTGTCCCATCACAGGGATTCCGGCATTTAGAATACGTTTGATCGATTCTTTGATTTCTTTACCCCCTTCTAATTTCAAAGCGTGTCCGCCACTTTCTTTCATAATGCGTATTGCAGAGCGAAGCGCTTCTTTAGGATCACTTTGATAGCTTCCGAAAGGTAAATCAACAACTACCAGAGAACGTTTAATGGCTCTGATAACCGAAGATGCATGGTAGATCATCTGATCAAGGGTGATGGGTAAGGTGGTTTCGTGACCCGCCATCACATTAGAAGCCGAGTCACCAACCAAAATAACATCTATACCAGCGCGATCAACAATCTTTGCCATGGTATAATCATAAGCCGTAAGCATAGCGATTTTTTCACCGTGACTTTTCATCTCGGTAAGTGACTTTACGGTTATTCTCTTGTATTCTTTTTTTGCTGCAGACATAGCACAATTTTTTAATGCGGGTAAAAGTAGTAAATTACTCGATAATCGAGATAAAATGGGCTTAGAGCTTCGCTCGAATTAAAAATAGTACAGTATAAATCCCGTAGCAGCTTGCGAAGAAGCGGTTTATAACCATCACTTTATGAAAAGAATTGTTGTTCTACTCGTTTTTATCTCTTTTAATTATCTGCATGCACAAGAAGATATGTATCCTGAAGAAACAGTAGTCGCTTTTTTTAATGCTTTTCATCAGCAGGATACACTAGCGCTAAAAGAACTGATTTACGATACCGTAAAAATACAATCGGTGCAGACCAGACCAGATGGAACAGTAAAGATTTCTAACAGTGGTTTTGATGCTTTTTTAAAGTCGATAGCGTCAATTCCTAAAGAGGTGACATTTGAAGAGCGTATTCTGGATTATCAAGTCCGTTCAGACGGATTGATGGCTAACGTGTGGACGCCTTATGAATTTTATATTAATGGTGCATTAAGCCATTGTGGAGTAAATAGTTTTCAGTTAATCTGGGTTGATAAACAATGGAAGATATTTTATATCGTAGACACCCGAAAATCAGAAACTTGCAAATAATATTTTTGCAGGTTTAAAGTAATTGGCTATCTTTCATAACCTTAATGTTTCCCCTGATCTTAAGCTAATTACTTTTATACTTTTTAGAAGTTGGGGAAAAAATTATATACTTTATTTCTGCTTTTTATATTGATGTATGGCTTTAATTATGCCCAGCAACAAGAATCCTATTTAGAAACTTTACGTCCCGGTTTTACAGTAGATATTCGATTTTTTGATCCTTTAGATCAAGAAGCAAACTCCGTGATTTCTGGTAATACTCAAGCTATTTTTAATGCTGAAACTAAACTTCCTAAATTAAAATCTGAAGTTGCTACCGGGCTTAGCTATGTATTGATCTATAGCGCATTAGATTTTGAACGGGAGCTTCTATTAAGCGATACGATTGCCAATACATTTTCCGCTCGCTTTTCCGAAGCTTATAATACGTTCAGTAAAGAAAATGGGAAAGAAGAGTCGGTTTTTGTCTATACGCTAAATAGAAAGCCGCTCTATGATCTGCGTTTGAATGAGCTAAATTTTACAGAAGAATTTAAAGATGCTGTAGAGCGTCTGGGACGAGATCTAACTCCTAAAGGTTTTATTTCCAAATTTGGAACCCATTATGCCGAGCAGCTTACTTATGGTGGATTGTACATTTTGCGAAATAAAATAAGTAGCCGGGATTATGTGAATTCACCCTATGATGAAAACGCATTTCAAAAAAATATGCTTCTCAAGATTGCTCAGCAGCAGCGTGGTGATTCATTGACCGAACCTTATATCAATATCGGTCAGCCACAAGTTTTTACAAAGGGTGGAGTCTCTGCTGAACTATGGGCTGAGCGCTGGGAAAATACGGTTACTGAAGATAACGCAGTTGTCATTAATACCCGGCTTGTGGAACTTACCAATTTACTTTCCACAAATAACTTCCCGGAAACTGAAGCGCTTAATTACAAACGCGATTTGCTTCACGCAGCTATTATTTCTGCACAGCAAAAATCGATCTCCTGGCAGGCAAAAGATTCTACTGCTGATTTTTATAAGAAGTTTTCGTTGCAGTTTCGTCAAAAAATCACTTCAGTGATAAAGATTGAAACAGGAGCTGAAGAAAAGCCAAATGCCTATGTGGGGGACTTATTTTACGGGGCATTTAGTAAAAATCGAGAACCGCTCAAAACAGCCCCGATAATTGAGAATAACGGGATAGATCTCAATTCGTTATTGACCGATGAGGAGGTTAAACTCAACCGAATCCTTGATTTTACGATTTCTCCAGAAGAATTGAAAGAAAGTTATGTGAGTGTTTGGGATGATGCAAAAAAGTTGGTAAAAGGTGAGAAGCGCACAGCACTATTTGTTTCAGGTCCTCAAGATGCGCAAATTCCTTTTAGAGATGCATTGGTCAGCCCGGTTTATAACGAAGTTGCAATTACCACGATTGATGGAGCTGTGTACACCGTTAAATATAGTCTGGAGCAGCTACGTAATACTACTGCTATTTTAAGTGCAAACAACAGCTATACTTATTCTATGGAGTCTGAGCTTGTTGCTGCTGCCGCACGTGGTGACATTGAGACACTAGAAAATCTATATGCCAAAGGTGCCTCCCGAACAACAAGCGGGGTGTTAGAAGCTGCTATCCAGAATTTTGACGATGCCGAAGTTTTAAATGTGATTTGTGACTTTGGTGTGCGTCCTACCACAGCAGATCTTGACATCGTTTTTGACCCTGATTATTTTAGTAAGGCTGACGCTTTAACATTGCTAGAACGTGGTGCATCTCCTAAAAATAATATGATTTATAAAGCCGTTGCTTTTAAACAACCAGAGGTAATTCACGCCCTATTGCGTGAAGGAGCAATACCCGTTAACAACGATGTTGCATTTGCTGTTAAAATGGGAAATTATGAGGTAGTTAAAGCTTTGATGAGTATGCGTTTTGAGACCTTTGAAGCAGATCAACAGATGCTTGCGCTTGCGGTTGCTAATGGAGATGTAGAACTGACCAATACCTTTATAATTTATGGGGCTGAGGCAGATGCCAAAACCTTACAGATGGCAACTAAGACAGGAGATAAAAACATTATAGATCAGGTAAAAGTGATCACTCCAGGCAGTACACAGGTGCTTGAAGTAGCTGCCGAAGCAAACGATACAGCGTTGTTTGATTACTTTTTTAAAAAAGAAACTGTTACCATCTCTCCTCAAATCATATCTACAGCTATTCAGAATACTAACATGGTGATTCTTGAAAAAGCACTTGAAGCTTCAGAATTGCAGAATTTTGCTTTAAAAGAGGCAATTGCTTTTAAGAACACGTCTGCGATTAGGTTGAGTTTGAAAAAAGGAGCAGAGCCGGATTCGGTTTTTGAATATGCAATTTTAGAAGAGGACTTTGACTTGTTTAAAGAGGTATTAACTCAGTATAAGGGTGATCCACAATTGGCTTTTGAGCAAGCTGTTTTCTACGATAAACTCGATCACGTGATATATGTATTCGAGCATAAGGGAACAGAATTAAAAGCCGAAAGTCAATTGCCACATGCTGTAGTGAACCAGAATTTTGATCTGGTTAAATTCTTAGTAACTCAGGATGCCAATCCTGAACTAGGAATAGATGCTGCGGTGGCTTCCGGAAATTTTGAAATCACCCAATTTTTAATCAAAAATGGTGCTTCAGTATCTAATCCGCAGTTGATTCAGAATGCTATCAAAGCTGAAAATACAGCGTTGGTGAAGTTGCTATTAGATACCGATAGCATTGATCCTGATGCAATCATGTTAGACTTGATCAAAACAAACAATTTAACGTTGGTTCAAAAGAATATAGCGTTGGGAGCTCAGCTAAATTCAGCAATAATGAATGCGGCTTTAGATAGTGGTAATGAAGATCTTGTATTGTTGTTATTGGCTTCAGGTTCAAAAGAAGAATTTTCAGAAAAGCTTTTGTTTACTGCGATTCAAAAAGGAATGCCTCAAGTTGCTGAGGTGCTTATGGATTCCTTACAAAACCCTGACTATGCTCTAGAAGCGGCTTTTCAATTTAAGAATATTGAAGTTTTAAATCTTGCACTTGCAAAAGGAGCAAAACTGGTAGATACCGATTTGATCAGAGTTGTCAAAGATGGTTTTAGTAAAGCGATACCGGTATTGCTAGAAAAGAATCTCAATCCACGCATTACAGATAACGAAGAAAACAGCCTTCTGCATTTTATAGTTTATAAATATGATGAAGACGATGCGGAAACTCTTGATGTGTTGATCAAAAACGGAGTCCATATCAATGCAAAGAACAAAATAGGGGAGACGCCGTTACACTGGGCGGTAAAAGCCGGAATCACCAATAAACCTACTATTATAAAGTTATTGAATTATGGCGCTTTACCCGAAGCTCAAACAGTAAAGCGACAAAGCGTCGCAGATTATACTGACGATAAAAAACTACGAAAGTTACTCAAAGCGCCTCTTGTAAACTAGCAGTCACTCAACGCCACATTTACTGCAAGACCACCTTCGCTGGTTTCTTTGTATTTAGAATTCATATCTTTTGCAGTTTGCCACATCGTTTCAATTACCTTATCTAGAGGCACTTTTGCATTCTTTGAATCCGTGTCGAGCGCCATCTCGCAAGCATTGATCGCTTTAATTGCCCCCATCGCATTACGCTCTATACATGGAATTTGTACCAGACCTCCAATAGGGTCACAGGTAAGCCCTAAGTGATGCTCCATCGCAATTTCACTTGCCATCAAAACCTGCTCAGGAGTTCCCCCCATCAGTTCGGTAAGTGCGCCTGCGGCCATTGCGCTAGAGACGCCTATCTCTGCCTGGCAACCGCCCATAGCTGCAGAAATGGTAGCCCCTTTTTTAAACAGACTTCCTATTTCACCTGCTACTAGCATAAACTGCTTGACATCTTCAAAGTTTGCATCGTGATTTTCAATAACCATATAATACATCATCACAGCAGGGATAACACCGGCGCTTCCGTTTGTGGGAGCAGTTACCACGCGTCCCAGCGAAGCATTTACCTCGTTAACGGCAAGTGCAAAACACGACACCCATTTAAGGATCTGTCTAAATTTTACTTCGGTGCTGCGTATGGCGGCGATCCATTCATCTGGAGAGGTATACTGGCAATCACCAATAAGCGTTTTGTGCGTGTCAAATGCCCTGCGACGTACGTTGAGTCCACCCGGTAAAGTACCTTCTGTATGACAGCCAGTATACATCGAATCGAGCATAACATCCCAGATTTGTTTCAGCTTAACATCTATTTCTTCTTCAGTAGCCAGTGAGCGTTCATTGGCCATCACAAGCTCAGAAATTTTAAGATCTTCAGCATTGCAAAAAGCCAGTAGTTCTTTACCAGATTGTACCGGAAATGGAAATTCTTTCAGCTTTTCCTGCTTGGCTTTAGAGCGCAGACGTTCTTCCTGAACCACAAACCCCCCACCTATAGAATAATAGGTTTCTGAAGTGCGTTTGCCGGTATTCAATTTTGCTCTGAATGTGATTCCGTTAGGATGAAATTCTTTGAATTTTTTATTGAAAATAATAGCATTTTCAGTATCAAAATCAACAGGGATTTCGCTATTCAACTGGATCTGCTTGGTTTCTTTTATACGCTCTACAACCTTTGGGATATCTTCTATAGGATAGCGTTGCGGGTCTAGGCCTTCTAAGCCTAAAAGTACAGCGATATCAGTCGCGTGGCCTTTACCTGTAAGGGATAAGGAACCGTAGAGTTCTACTGTGATTTCAGTGATGCTGGCAAACTTCTTTTTTTCTTTTAGCTTATCGATCCATCTTAAGGCTGCTCGCCACGGACCCAACGTGTGTGAACTAGACGGTCCCACACCAATCTTAAGCATATCAAAAACGCTGATACTTTCTATTTTACGCATACTGAGAATTTGGCTTCAAATATAGCATAATTCACAGAGCTGAAATTCAAATCAATCACCTGTTAATTATTAGGAATATTTCCTTTTAAAAGGAAATATTCCATACTTTTGAAAAATGGAATTTGAAGAATTATATAAGATCAAAGTACCTGATGAGGTGCATCAAGCCGGTACCTCTAAGCAGACCGGTTTTCCGAGTCCGGCGACACATTATTTAGAAAGTACCATCGATCTCAACTCGATCTTAACCACAAACCGGGATGCCACTTTTTTTATTCGTATCAGCGGTAACGGATGGAAAGCACATAATATTTTAGATCAAGACGTACTCATCATAAACCGGGCAGCTCCTGTAAAACGTGGGAAGTTAGCACTTGTGGTTACAGATGGCATCTTTAAGATAGAACGTATCCCTACTGCTTCGGTAGATGATTTAGAATTTACTGTTTGGGGCGTAATAACCTACATCATTCACGCAGTATTATGATTGCGCTGGTAGATTGTAATAGCTTCTACGCCTCATGTGAGCAGGTTTTTAGGCCTGACCTGTGGGGTAAACCTGTTGTTGTTTTGAGCAATAATGACGGGTGCGTGATCGCTGCTAATAAAGAGGCTAAAGCCCTTACTGATATCCCGATGTTTGAGCCGGTTTTTAAGATCAAAAAATTACTGATCGAAAATAAGGTGGAGTTCTTTTCTTCTAATTACACCTTATATGGGGAGATGTCACAGCGTGTCATGAATACCCTGAAGCTTTTTTCGCCTCAGGTAGAAATTTACAGTATTGATGAGTCGTTTATTGACCTGGCTAATATGAGGTTTGTAAATCTTAATGCTCATGGGCATCAGATTAAGAATACTGTTTTACAACATACGGGTTTGCCTGTAGGCGTAGGGATTGCACCGACTAAAGTTCTAGCAAAGCTTGCCAACAGTATGTCTAAGAAAATAATGGGATATGATCACGTTTGTGTTTTAGATACGACTGATAAATGCATCAAAGCTTTAAAGAAAGCTGAACTGAAAAATGTCTGGGGTATTGGAAAACAACATCGGAAGCGGTTGAATAATCAAGGGATTTTTAGTGCTTATGAATTTGCTTATGAGGTTTCGCTAGAATGGGTGCGAAAGAATATGACCGTAGTAGGCGAGCGAATTTGGCGGGAGTTGCGCGGTGAATCCTGTCTTAGCTTGGCCATGCTTCCTAAAGCCAAAAAAGCGATAGGAACTGCAAAATCCTTTGGTAAAAAACTTACCGATTTGGGAATGATAGAAGAGGCTTGTGCGTATTATATTTCTGAAGTGAGCGAGGTGTTGCGCAATCAGAATTCTTGTGCTCAGTACATTCAGGTTTTTTTACAAACCAATTACCACAGTGACAGAGATGCTCAATATTCAAAAAGTGTGACGGTGACGTTGAGCACGGCAACAAATAATACCTATATCCTAACACGTGAAGCCAAAAAAGCCTTACAGAAGATTTACAAACCGGGTTATCGTTATAAAAAGGTAGGTGTGAACTTAAGTGGTCTAATTCCGCAGGAATATGTGCAGACCAATATTTTTGAACAGGAAATCAGTAAAGATCGTACCCAATTGATGCGCACCGTAGACAAGCTTAATCAAAAATATGGAAAGTCTACTGTTTGTTCAGCATTAGTAGGAAACCGCATCAGCCAGTGGGAACTGGTTAAAAACGACCGAAGCCCCAGATACACCACACAGTGGAAGGAGTTGCTTACGATTGACTCGGAGTGCTTGTAGGTTGATGCGTTAAAGCCATCTCAATGCTAGGAAATATAGCAGCTTAAGATAAAAGATTCAACGGTTTTTAATTTGTAGACTGAAACAAGATCACCAGCAAGGGAATCAAATTATTAATAATGTGTAGCGCGATGGACCATTCTAATTTTTGGTTTTTAATTTTAAGATACCCAAAGGCAAACCCTGCAAACACACGTGGCATAATGAGTATAAGCAGTGGAATATTAAAAATAAAGTCAGTTACATAATTTGTTATATGAAACAATCCAAAAATAAGTGAACTGATGCACCAGATTACACTCACGTATTTTGACAACCAGGCACGAATGCGTCTTGCTTTTAAAGGAGGAATCAACTGCGAAACTATATAAATCATGCTTGCCAGTAAAATAACCAGAAATATGATTCTTAAAAATGGGTTGATTTCATTTGGGATGTATTGTGAGGCAATAAACACCGGCCAGCTGCTTACAAAATAGGCGAGGTCGTAATGCGAAGGTTTTAGTAAAGATCTAAACAGCATTTCTTCTAACACAGGCCCTACAACCAGAATCATTAAAAAAGCTTGTAGAGGGCTTTCTTTTATAAATGACATAAGACTGCTTTGCTTGTAAGATGCGAGCTCAATTTCCGGGTAAATAGTATTGATGATGAGTATGGCCAGTGCATAAATGGCATAGAGCAGGAGCAAGAGGCTTAAACTCTTAGTAAAATGGTGTTGCTTATATTTTGAAGTCAAAGGGGACGTATGAATGTATAAACTTACGTTTTTAAAGTTGCAAAAGGGATAGTAACAGAAATCCTCCTGTCTTTTTGCAGGAACTTGTAGTGGATAGCCCGCCACTACGACCGCGATAGCGGCGTATGGGTTTGCCCAAAAGACAAGATTAAAAGGATTTGTGACAGCTTGTCAGTATTATTTCTAGTGGCATAAAGATTGACTTTAACAGACCGAACAAAATTTAATAACACTTAAAATTATATATAACATGAGTAAGATCATAGGAATTGACTTAGGTACAACGAACTCCTGTGTTGCCGTGATGGAAGGTAACGAACCAGTAGTTATACCTAATGCAGAAGGGAAGAGAACAACCCCGTCTGTTATAGCATTTGTAGAAGGAGGAGAAATTAAAGTAGGTGACCCTGCAAAAAGACAAGCAGTTACTAACCCAACCAAAACGATATCTTCTATCAAACGTTTTATGGGTAACAAGTATAGCGAGTCTTCTAAAGAGTTAGAAAACGTTGCTTACAAGGTACAAAAAGGAGATAACGATACGCCACGTGTAGATATTGACGGGCGTTTATATACACCACAAGAATTATCTGCTATGATTCTTCAGAAAATGAAGAAGACTGCAGAAGATTATTTAGGTCAGGAAGTAACAGGAGCAGTAATTACTGTACCGGCTTACTTTAATGACTCGCAGCGTCAGGCTACAAAAGAAGCTGGTGAGATCGCAGGTTTAAAAGTAGAGCGTATTATTAACGAGCCTACTTCTGCAGCATTAGCTTATGGTCTAGATAAAAAAGACAGCGACCAGAAAATCGTAGTATTTGACTTTGGTGGGGGTACGCATGATGTTTCTATCCTAGAATTAGGAGATGGTGTATTTGAAGTACTTTCTACTGATGGTGATACACATTTAGGTGGTGATGATGTAGATAGTAAAATCATCAACTGGTTAGCAGAAGAATTTAAAGCTGAAGAAGACATGGACCTTCGTAAAGATCCTATGGCGCTTCAACGTTTAAAAGAAGCTGCTGAGAAAGCAAAAATAGAGCTTTCTTCTTCTAACCAAACTGAAATTAACTTGCCCTATGTTACGGCTACTGCTAGTGGACCAAAACACTTAGTACGTACGTTAACTCGTTCTAAATTTGAGCAATTAATAGACGATCTAGTAAAAAGAACAATCGCTCCTTGTGAGACTGCACTTAAAGCTGCAGGTCTTTCTAAGAGTGATATAGATGAGATCATCTTAGTAGGTGGTTCTACACGTATACCTGCTGTACAGGAAGCTGTAGAGAAATTCTTCGGTAAAAAACCAAGTAAAGGAGTAAATCCTGATGAGGTTGTAGCTGTAGGTGCTGCTATACAAGGTGGTGTATTAACCGGTGATGTAAAAGACGTATTGTTACTTGACGTAACACCGTTATCATTAGGTATTGAAACTATGGGGGGTGTAATGACTAAATTAATTGAGTCTAACACAACGATTCCAACTAAAAAGTCTCAGGTATTCTCTACTGCAGCAGATAATCAACCAAGTGTTGAGATTCACGTATTGCAAGGTGAACGCCCAATGGCAAATGATAACAAAACTATAGGTCGTTTCCACTTAGATGGTATTCCACCAGCACAGCGAGGAACTCCTCAGATCGAAGTTATCTTTGATATTGATGCTAACGGTATCATCAAAGTAAGTGCAGAGGATAAAGCTACCGGTAAGAAACAAGACATTCGTATTGAAGCTTCTTCAGGATTAACAGAAGAAGAAATTCAAAAAATGAAGTCGGAAGCTGAAGCAAATGCTGAGTCTGATAAAGCTGCTAAAGAGAAAGTAGACAAATTGAATGAGGCAGATCAGATGGTTTTTCAAACCGAAAAACTGTTGAAAGAATCTGGAGATAAGTTATCTGCAGACAATAAAACAAAGATCGAAGGAGCTCTAGAAGAGTTAAAGACTGCTTATGCTACTCAAGAAGTTGAGAAAGTACAACCAGCTCTAGATAATTTGAATGAGATCTGGAAATCTGCTTCTGAAGAGATTTACAAAGCTCAGGCAGAAGGCGCACAAGGCGGAGCACAACCAGGTCCAGACGCAGGTCAGGCATCAGGAGGTGAAGCTGAAGGAGCTTCTGGAAGCGATGTAGAGGATGTAGATTTTGAAGAAGTGAAGTAAATCTTGATAATTGAGATTGAACCAAAGGGTATCTTTGGTACTTAATACTAAGAAAAACCCCGATGCGAAAGCATTGGGGTTTTTTGATTTAAAAAGCTCTTAATTTATAAAATGTTCTTCTCTTTTTAAACACACATAACCTAGCCGCAACATTTAATTAAATATTTTATAAAGTGGCGTAGATTTTACTGGAGGTTTTATGAGCACTATTTGTCTAACTAATCAACAACTGATTTGCTATGCATAAAGCTTTGATTTTTCTTTTATTTTAGGTATTCAAGTTGCAGTTGCTCAGACTGAAGATGACCCGATCACCATCACTAAAGGAACTCAAAATGTAGAACTGAATTTGCGATTTTCTGGTATTAAAAATGACGTGCAGGTTTTGGTACTGCAAGTGGAGATAGATCAAAGCTTTTTGGGCTTTCTACAAGCTATGGTTTAGCAGTTTCCGAAAATTTAATAGTGGGTGCTCATCTGGAATACAAATATGCTGAAGATGTAAACACGTCTTACCGCAACGATGTGATAGAGAATATTGAGCGCTTTTATTGTTTTGGAATTTATGCAAAAAAATACTGTAACATTTCTAATCGTTTTCTCATAAATGGTAGAGCTGTAGTAGATTACGGTTTTCCCACACTATCAGAAGGCTATACTGATGAAACCCTTTTTAGATTGGGGTTTAGACCGGGATTAACCTATTTCTTTAGTCCACATTTTGCTCTTGCACCTTTGAATTTCTAGGCTATACAAGCGCTAAACTAGAAGTTAGTAAATATTTTCAAGAATTTTATTCTAAGAGTAAAACCTTTAATGCACAATTTAGTATGTCTGAGATTGGCCTAGGTATTTCATATTACTTTTAAGTAACTGATATTAATTAGAGGCTTACAAGAAATAATCACTACTTTTTACCTCAGTTCTTTTCCAAGCAAAGTTTTTTTATATATTAATTCTATTACGAAGCAAAAAGCTATTATTCCTAATGCAATAATAACGCCCATTTTATTGGTAGAAAATTGTTGAATATTTAATGTGATAAAAGCAACGAAGCAAAGCAAACTTGCAGTTAAATGTATCCATTTTTTCGAATCAAGTTCTTGATGTTTTTTATAGCCGATATAGTTGACTATGGAAAAGATTAAAAGAAATCCAGCACTACCAGCAGTTGATATACTTTGTAAGTTGAACAAATTGACTAAGGCAATTGCTAAAATAGCAGTTATTAGTAAGCCTATAGGTTTACCCCAAAATTTATGACAAAAATATTTTGGCAACTCATTATCCTCTGCAATATCATAATTCACTCTTCCACTACCTAAAACAGTTGCGTTTATTGCTGAAAATGTAGATATTAGAGCGGTTATTGAGATAATTGTAAAACCCACTTTTCCCAGAACTGGTTCTGCCGCTTTTGACAGCACATAATCTTGGGCACTTGCAATTTCTTTAAAAGGTAAAGCCCCCACAGTAACAATTGCAATTAATATATATAAAACTACAACAAAGCCAACTGCTCCAAAATAGGCTTTTTCAGTATTTTTTTCTTTATTCTTTAAATCAGAAATGGAATTGGCAATTAATTCAAATCCTTCATATGCTACGAAAATAACCATACCTCCAGAGAGTAACAAAAGTGGGTTTTCCCAATTTGTTGGTGATAACTGTTCAAGGTTTTCGGAATGTATCGTGAAGCCATAAAAACCTACACCAATGAAACCAACCAAAATTACCAGTTTAAGAATCACTGCTATTGACTCAATTTTTCCGACAAGGGTTACACTCAAGTAGTTTATTAGTAACGCAATTGCAATAATCGAGCTTTGAAAAATCCGAGTATCGATTTCTTTATTTCCGGTTAAGGAAATTAGTTCAGCTCCATAAGAGCCAAAAGCAGAGGAATATAGCGCTAACATGACAATATAGCTTATCCAAAGCAAGTTGTTTATTCCGCCAGCAAAAATCCCATTTCCATATTGTTGATGTATAAAACTTACAGTACCTCCGTTTGCGGGGTATTTTTTTGAAAGTTTGGCGTAAGAATATGCAGTTAGCAAAGCGATTATGCCAGCAAATAGGAAGGCAATAGGGGTGCCCCCTTTAGCCAGTGAAACCGCAAGTCCTAAAACTGCAAAAATTCCACCGCCAACCATTCCACCGATCCCGATTGAAATGGCATCTTTTAAACTTATTTTTCCATCCATATTAGTTGTTTGATTCCACCGGCAACCATTTTGTTTTTAGTGCGCCAGTATTCAAATATTCTAAGGCTATCGAGCAATCTCTACTAATTCGAAACCAAACAGTTTTAATTTAGTTAGGTTTTAATTCCTAAATATGTTCAGTTTAGTAGCCTATAGTTTTAATAATGCTTCCAAACCTTTAGAAGCTTTCAAAAATACATTGTACTTAAAAGTAAAACATGATTACCTATCATTCTTGATGATTTCTGAAAAAGCTTAAAAATAGTCAAGTTGAAGTTGTAGCTCAGGAGTTGGTTTTGAGTGGTTAATTATTAATAACATCCTGATAAACTCACGGAGTTTGACAATACCTACCATCCACCAAATCCTCTTTGTTGTATCCCTTTACTTCGATTCAAAACTATCTGTTTGTTTGCATTGCAATTTAGTAATTCAAGTAGGAGCCTCTATTAGAACTGTTGAGTAGTTTGGTTATGTGAATTAGGTGTTTTACTAGCCTTATATATGCTTTATCCTCGGGTGATATACGGGTGATATACGGGTGATCTACGGGTGAACCCCGCGTGAACCTTGGGTGAAGTACAGGTAAAGTAGGGGATAATGCAAGCAACCTTTTAATTCAGTCTTTTTAGAAGCTTTTATGGATTTAAATAGCGGATTCCTAATTGTAAATATAAGCTAGTTTTCAAGTCTTGTCAAGTTAGAATCTAGAACAACGAGCTATTTCTTTATTCTTAATCTTTAGGAGATATGTGCGCTAAGGAACTGCAAAAGTTTTCCCAAGCCCTCAGGATTTTATACTTCGTGTAAAATACCGGAATGGGAAATGTATCTTAAATATTCTAAAGTTTTCATCGAAGCAAAAATTGGTTCACCATTGTATAACTAACCAATTATTATAGAAGATACCCTAATTAATTCCCAATGCGCGTTTAACTTCAGGCATTAGGTCTTTTCCCTTTGCCATAACCAGACCGGCATCTTTAGAAGAGTCTAACACATATAAAAAGCCCAGATTATCTGCGATTTTAGTCACTAAGTCTTTGGCTTTTTGCTTTACAGGAGCATAGAGGAGTTCGCGTTTTTCAGCGAGTTGTTTATCTATATTCTGCTGAGTTTGCGCTAGGTTACGTTCAATGAGTTCGAGATCACTTTTTCGTTTTTCCTTTTCTTCAGTAGATAAGGTAGAGGCCTCATCTTCAAACTTTACAAATTGTGCCTGATATTCACGGTACGAAGTTTCAAAATCACGTTGGTACGCTTGCTTGAGTCGGTTGAGTTCTGCATCAGCTTCAGCCCCTAGCGGCATACTGTTGATGACTTCTTCCATATTAATATGCGCAACAGTTCCCTGAGCAGAAAGCGTCACAGAAAGTGTTATAAAAAGTATACAAGCAATGTGTTTAAATTTCATAAGGGGTATTTTCAGTATTTATAATGAAAAAATGAGTTTCTAAGAATATAAATAATCTATTTTCAAATATGATGCCCAATTATTCAAATAGGGCTTAGATTCAAAAATACAGTTATTTCAGCTATTTATAATAAAAGACTGTTCTAGATACGTAGTGTTTCATTTGGTTCTGAATTATCTATACATTTCCTGCTAGCATTAATGAAACAGGATATATTCTGTGGAATTTACTCGATAATCGATTTTTAAATGCTCCGAGACTTTTCTCGTTATAAAAATGTATCGTTCAGCTTCTTGTTTCGCGGGCTTGTACCGAAGGAGTTTACTCAAATTAATCTTAAAAACAAATGCTAAGAACATGGATCTTTGCAACTTTACTCGATAATCGAGATTTAACTGTTCCGAGACTTGTTTCGTTTTAAAAACGTATTGTTCAGTTTAATGCTTCGCGGGTTTGTCCGGAAGTAGTTTATCCATAATTTATAAACCTTCATTTTATGCAGAATAATTTACAATTCACGTTAGTACTTTTTGTCTTGCTGATCACAAATATATCACAGGCTCAAAATAACCGCTCTTCTAACGGATTTAAAGATTATTTTCCAATCGCAGAACGCCCTTTTCTTGCTGCCGGTACAGGAAATAATCCTTACGAAAAAATTTTACTTGAAGCAAAACCTGTAGTTTATTATAGTATATATAACGATATACGCGATGCGCTTAACAGAGATACCATTGTTGCCGGAGATGCTATTTATTTAAGTATTCAGCCTCATTTACGTATTTATGACGAAAACTCTAAACCAGTAAAAACACCTTCGTATAAAGCATTTATTGGTTGGCAATCTATAATAAAGACCAAAAACAATAATTTTCTTACGGCAGCTATAGAAACGGGTCATTATTCTAATGGGCAAAGTAAGTCGGCTTTTAGTGAGGAGTTTGAAGATAATTCAGATGAAAGTAGCGCTTTATATGATGATATAACAGATGATACAGATTTGGCAGTATTGCTCAATAGGTCTTCCGGAAATTTTTCAACCAATTTGACGCGTGTGTCTTTAAATTACCGAATCAATACCTTTGATGAATCTAATTATCCGTTGCGCTCGCATTCCTTTACGCTGGCGTATCAATTGTATCACAACCGATTTTTAGGCGCTTTTCAATTCGGCGGTTACAACCCTGAAGATATAGATATCTACGGCAGGCATCAGATAGAGAGCTGGTATGAGTTTACTGCACACTTTAAAAAAATGCGTTATAGCCTATCACAGCGTGTTTTTCTACATCCCGATGTACATCCTTCTGCTGTGATATATCGTTCTGAAACCAGCGCAACTTTGTATCCTTGGGATACCGATTTAGGTTTTATGGCTCGTTTTAATTTTGGCTATGATGATTACAATTACCGCTTTGTAGATAATTACCCCAGATTTTCAATAAGCCTAACATGGGATTGGTTTACGCCATTTGTGGTTAAACCCAGAAAACTGCAGGTTCCCAAAGAACGAGAATAAATTATTAAGAGACGTGATTTGTGATTACTGTTTAAAATAGTTCAACATATTAAGAATAAAAAAAAGCCTTTACAGTGTTGCTGCAAAGGCTTTTTTAATGATTTAATACTTCATTCAAGATAAGTTAGAATATCTTTTTTGTTCTTAAATGTACAGCAGAATGGAATAAGTTCATTTTTAGATGGGTGAATGTCAGGGAGAATATATTATGTTACTCTTAGCCATTGTAAAGGATTAGGAGCAAGAGCACGTGTAATAAATAAAAAGACCTGTACATACTTACGTCACAGGTCTTTTTTCCAACTTAAAACTAATTTATTATGATTTGGGGAAATCTTTATTCATTAGAAGCAAGAGTAGCATTACTGTCTAAATGCTCAGTAAATGCGATACCCTCATTATAATTATCAAAGTTATTAGATGCTAAAGCAACAGCTTGAAGATTTTTCATTTTAGAAAGACCTGCAGGAATCATACCAGCTAAGTCATTGCTTGATAAGTTTAATTCTTTAAGATTCTCTAATTGTAATACAGCAACAGGAAGTTGACCATTAAGGTTGTTATCAAAAAGATTTAATACTTGAAGATTTTTAAGGTTACCTAAATCATCACTTAAAGAACCGCTTAGGTTATTACTAGTAAGTAACAATTGCTCAAGGTTTGTAAGATTATAGATTGTATTAGGTAATTTACCATCTAGCATATTACCGTTAAGAACTAATACTTTTAAATTTTTGAGGTTTCCAATAGTAGCAGGAATAGAACCTTGTATTTTGTTAAAAAATAACTCTAAAGAAACTAAAGCATCAAGATTACCTAAACTTTCTGGTAATTGACCATTTAAATTATTCATGCTTAGGTTAAGTCCTACAACATTATTATTTACAACTTTAACACCGTGCCAAGTTGCAACATCAGAATTAAGGTCCCAAGTATTGTTCCACTCAGCACCATTTGTAGCGTCATATAAATCAATCAAAGCCTGTTTCTGTGTACTTGAAACTTCTGCCAAAGCTGAAAAACTTAAGAAAGCTATTGCTAAAAAAGTAAAGATTGATTTCATACAGATTTGATTTATTTGTTTGATAACGTAAATATAGCGCATTTAAACCTTTAAATGCAATAATACTCGATGAAATACACTTAATTTTTTGCAAGTACATTAATTAGTGTTATTTAACTTGTATAAAACACTTTATAAATTACGTTTTTCGTGTTTTTAATCTAATGATACAACAGTTGAAATACATTTTAAACTTATTCTTAAATAGAATTTGGAAGTATTTTCCTACACACTTATAGTTTGTAAAGTAATAAAAAAAGGAATCTGAGTAATCAGATTCCTTTTATCAACTAAAAACTAATGTAAAAAACAAACAACAAACTAAATTCTAAATCTTATTCCTATTTTATAATGCAATACCGTTTTGAAAGAAAAGAGTTATTCGTTTATAATATAGTGATTTAAGTCTTTTATAGGCAAATAAATTCGATTAACTGCAAGTCTTGAATTTGTCAGCTACTTGTAAAATAGCTTTTTCACTTACTGTATGTTTTCCTTCAAAAGGAACCTTTTCAATATTTTCACCAAATATTTTTTGAACAAACTCAAGTTCTTGCTCCAGTTTATTCGGTGTGAGGTATTCATCTTCTAATCCGTACGTGATAAAAGTTTGTAGGTCTCTAATGTTACTAAAATCTGCAGTATTTAAATTTTTAGGTATGCTGCCAGAATGCAGCACGAGTGTATTGCAGATTTGCTTTCTATAAGCCAGCCAACGCGTAACTATTGAAACTCCTTGCGAAAAGCCCAATACCACAAAATTTATACGACAGTTAAGCTTCGGCTCTAATTCAGATTTATAAACAGCATCCAGATAGTTGAGAACATTTTCTATTTCATCTTCAGTATTAATGCGGGTGACCCAAGAAGCTCCTACATATTTATAACGCTTGTCTTGATAGTATTTGCTGGGAGCTTGCGGTGCTACTATATAATTCTCTGCAGCATTCAAGCTTTCAAAATGATTTAAAAAATAGGAACTCAGATACCCCAGACCGTGACAAACAAGCCAGACATTTTTTGTTTTTTTAGTAAACTCGTTGAGAGTTTGATAAGTATTGGTGGTTTGATAACTCACCTTTTTTTCTTCTCGCATCTTTTAGGTTTAGTATCTTTATCGGCCATTTAGCATTAGATTTTTCACAGTATTCTGAATTTGATGGAAGTAGATAGGTTGTACTATTTTTTACAACTGCAAAATAAACAATAGTCAATACAAGCTTGGAGCAAGCACGGGTGATTATCCTAAATAATAAATTTTTTTTTTAAAAGACTTATAATGAATCAAGAACAAAAAGAGCAAGCCCTGAAGCGTTGCAACGCCATTTGCAAAAACACCTTGATGGAAACTTTAGATATTGAGTTTATAGATATAGGTGATAACTTTTTAACTGCATCTATGCCGGTAAGCTCAAAAGTGCATCAGCCTGATGGTGTATTACACGGTGGCGCTTCTGTTGCATTGGCAGAAAGTGTAGGCAGTGCAGCAAGTATGATGTTTCTTGATGTTGAAAAAGTCTTTGTTAGAGGAATCGAGATCTCTGCAAATCATGTAAAAAGTATTTCTGAAGGTTTGGTGTATGCTAAAGCTACCTATTTACATAAAGGGCGCACCACACAATTGTGGGAAATACGAATCACCAATGAAAATCAAGAATTGATTTCGCTCGTAAAATTAACTACCATAGCTTTGCCTAAAAAATAGCATGACTACAGAAGACTTGTTTAGCAAGGCTAATGCCCAGTATGCCAAGAATTTGCCGTTTGTGCTTTATAGAAAACCCGAAGCAGACCTACTCAATGGTTTGTTTCAGGAAGATGATTTTTTGCATAAAGTAGAGACTTTTGAAGAAACCGGTTTTGTTTTTTCTCCTTTTGATAAGGATAAAACTGGTATTCTGATTCCAGGAATCCCTGAAGTAACCACAGATTATATAGAAGAAAAAGCTTCTTTAAGAAGCACGATTATTAAGACCGAAAGTGCAGCAGAAGCTGCTCATATACAATTAGTAGAAAAAGCTTTAGCGGCTATACAAAATTCAGTGCTTCAAAAAGTGGTGCTTTCGCGGGAGCAAAGTCAGGAAATTGAAAACGTAAATCCCATCACTATATTTAAAAGACTTCTGTTTAATTATAAGACTGCCTTTGTCTATATATGGCATCACCCTCAAGTGGGCACCTGGTTAGGTGCAACACCTGAAACGTTGTTATCGTTAAGGGGAAGGAAGTTTGAAACCATGGCACTTGCCGGAACTCAAAAATTTACGGGTTCTGTAGCCGTAACTTGGGGTGATAAAGAAATTTACGAGCAGCAGTTAGTCACTGATGAGATCATTACCAATTTGCAATCTTTTGATTTACGCTCCTTACATGTAGGTGATCGAGAAACTCACCAAGCCGGAACTTTATTGCATTTGCGAACGTTGATCTCAGGAACGTTTAATACCGAAGGTCAAAATCTAAAGTCTTTATTGAAAGCGTTGCATCCCACACCGGCTGTTTGTGGTTTACCGCGAGATCTGGCTAAAGACTTTATTATGCAGGAGGAAAACTATGATAGAGCGTTTTACACCGGTTTTCTGGGTGAACTTAATATTCTTAGAGACACTTCAAAGAAAAGATCGCGACGTAATGTTGAAAATCTGGCCTATAAGACTTTAAAAAACGAAACCAAGCTTTTTGTAAATTTAAGGTGTATGCAATATACAGATTCTAAGGCACTTATTTATATAGGTGGCGGCATCACTGTGGCTTCAAACCCTAAGCTTGAATGGCAAGAAACTGTAAATAAAGCACAAACTATTGCGAGTGCTCTTTAAGGCTTTTGCTTTGTTGTATTTTTGTGATTAAATGAAATATTCTAGTATACCCATCGCACAGTCTGTTGTTTTGCTTTGTTTAGAAAAAGGCATCAACCATGTTGTTATATCTCCGGGATCGCGTAATGCTCCACTCACCATAGGTTTTACTCATCATCCTGACATTCATACTTACAGTATAGTTGACGAGCGTTCTGCGGCATTTTTTGCATTAGGTCTCGCACAGCAATTACAAAAACCGGTAGCTGTTTGTTGTACTTCCGGGAGTGCGGTTTTAAATTATTATCCTGCAATTTCAGAAGCTTTTTACAGCGATATCCCACTTGTAGTTATTTCTGCAGATCGTCCTATTGAGCGCATAGATATAGGAGATGGCCAGACCATTCGTCAGCGGAATGTATTTGAAAATCATATTTTATATTCGGCTAATTTATATTCTGAATATGTGCCGGATACTCCGTTAACAGACCCAAAACTAATTCAGAAACAGCGTGAGGTCACCATGCACAATCAGCAAGAGATCAATAAAGCGCTAAATGAAGCATTAGTAGGGCAGGGGCCAGTTCATATCAATGTTCCGTTTTATGAGCCTTTATACAATACAACTGAAGAAAAACTGGTAAATCCTATTCTGGTAGATCAGCAACCTAAAGCCATCGAACTTACCGATGACCAATTAGTACCGTTTCTTTCTAAATGGAATAAAGCCAAGCGGAAACTGGTGTTGATAGGCGTATTGCACCCCAATACCATAGAGCAGGAATATTTAGACCGTTTGGGTGGAGATCCTAGTGTTTTAGTTTTTACCGAAACAACGTCTAATCTACATCACCCTAATTTCTTTACCAGAACAGATAATATTATTGGTTCTCTAGACGACGCCGGTTTTAAAGATCTGCAACCAGAAATTCTCGTGACTCTGGGCGGAATGGTCATTTCAAAAAAAATAAAAGCCTTTTTAAGAAATTATCAACCGCAAGAACATTGGCATATAGATCCTAAAAAAGCTTACGATACGTATTTCTGCCTCAATAAGCATTTTAAAATGCCGGTAAATTTTTTCTGGTCCAGATTTTTAGATCAGGCTCAGCCGGTAGCTAGTAATTATCAGTCAGAATGGCTTGAAATTAGAGAACGACGAGATGCGATGCATAAAGCCTATACAGATCAAATGACTTGGTGTGACTTTAAAGCTTTTGATTTGGTTTTAAAAGAAATCAGGCAAGATAGTTTATTGCAACTGGGGAATAGTTCAACCGTTCGCTATGTACAACTCTTTGATATTGATAAATCACTAAAAGTTTATTGCAATCGTGGGACGAGCGGTATAGACGGAAGTACTTCTACTGCAGTAGGTGCGGCAACCGCAGCTCAGTTACCCACAACGCTAATCACCGGTGATCTCAGTTTTTTTTACGACAGTAACGGACTCTGGAATGCTTATTTACCGAACGATTTTAAGGTAATTGTGATTAATAATAGTGGAGGTGGGATTTTTAGAATTCTTCCGGGGGATAAAGAATCTCAGGCTTTCGAGACATATTTTGAAACATCCCATAACCTCGATGCATCTCATCTTTGTAAGATGTTTGGCTTGCGTTATTTTACCGCAGCAAGCGAAGAAGAACTTAAACTGGCTCACCGGGATTTTTATGCTGAAAAGAGCAAGCCCTGTCTTCTTGAAATCAAAACACCGAGACTAGAAAATGACCGTATCTTGCTGAGCTACTTTGATTACATCAGATAACTTTTTTTAAATTTTATGTATCTTTAAAGAAGTTAAATAATTTAATCCACTAAAAAATTAAGTATCCTCATGAGTAAAAGAGATGAAATGATTGCTAAATATGCAGCAGACCTTAAAGAAAAATTAGGTGTTGATGCAGATATGGATTTGCTAACCAAGGTAACCATTGGTTGCGGTCCTTCAATTTATAACAAAGATTCTTCAACAGTTTCCGGAGGAAGTGAATCAGAATTAGAAACTGTAAAAAATAACTTTCTTATCAAAAAATTAGGCCTAAGTGACGGTCCTGCATTGATGGAAGGTATCAAGAAAGTATTAGAAGACTATGGTACTTCTAACCGTAATAAATACCGTGCAGTTGTATATTATTTACTGACTAAGCATTTTGGTAAAGAAGAAGTTTACAGTTAGTAATTACTATATATAAAATATTGAAAACCGCCTCAAATACTGAGGCGGTTTTTTATTGACCCTGCTAAAGAATATACTATCCCGAAGCTTGTCTAGAAAGAAATTTCTTTTTAAAGAATGCCTCGTGAGCCTACCCTTGTCGGCAGACAGGCTTGCCTCGTGTAATTTACTGCTTTACTGTTGCGCTGGCTTTACTGAACAATCGAGATTTAAACGCGTTAAGTGTTATTCTGTATCATAATCTATTTCCTTTTAATGCTTTGCAGATTTGTTACAAGCCCGTTTACTGCTTATACGCTATAATGATCAAATTAGGAGGTTGATCCTCTTATTTTTCCTAATTTTGAACACCTTAAATAAAAACTATGCTGGCACTAGGCGAATACCATAAAATGATAATAGATCGTGATGTAAGCCCCGGTCTTTACTTGCGAGATGAAGATGAAAATGAGGTGTTGCTTCCCGGTAAATATGCTCCAGAAGGTTTTCAACTTGAAGATGAGATCGAGGTTTTTGTATATCTGGATAACGAAGAACGTCCTGTGGCAACTACCCTAAAACCGTATATTTTAAAAAATGGGTTTGCTTATTTAAAATGTACTTCGGTAACAAAAATAGGTGCCTTTGTAGACTGGGGATTGGACAAAGAATTATTTGTTCCGTTTTCTAATCAGGTAACCGAAATGCGCGAAGGCAGTTGGTATCTTGTCTATATGTATCTTGATGAGCGAACCAATCGCTTAGTAGGTTCTTCAAAATTCAATACCTATTTAAAAAATGAGGATATTGATGTTCAGAAATTTGATAAAGTAAATCTCTTGGTTTCTCATTTTTCAGAACATGGAGCGCACGTGATCATTAATGAGACTTATCAAGGTTTGGTTCATAAAGACACAATTTTTGAAGACATACGTGTAGGAGACAGACTTCCTGGTTACATTAAGCGTGTGCGAGAAGATAAAAAGATAGATGTATTGCTTCAGCCAGAAGGTTATAAGAGTGTAGAGCCTAATGCGCAGTTTATTTATGAAGAATTAAAGCGTAATGGGGGTAGTTTGCCCGTTCACGATAAAAGTTCGCCAGAAGATATTAACGCGTATTTTGGGATTAGCAAAAAGCTTTTCAAAAAGGCAATTGGTGCTTTGTATCGCGATCGTCAGATTAATATTACAGAGAAGAGCATCGAACTCAGAAATCAAGAAGATTAAACTTTAGTAGGATTGTTTCGCTTTTGTGAAAATTTATAAAGAATATACCATGCAAGAACCTGATTGGAAAATTGTAAAAGAATACCAAGATATCACCTTTAAAAAAGCAGATGGGGTAGCGCGTATCGCGTTCAACCGTCCTGAAGTGCGTAATGCTTTTAGGCCCAAAACAACTGCAGAATTATTGGATGCTTTTCATATTGCACAAGAAGACACTTCGGTAGGTGTGGTTTTATTATCTGCAGAAGGACCTTCTCCAAAAGATGGAGTATATAGTTTTTGTAGCGGTGGCGATCAGAAAGCTCGTGGCGATCAGGGTTATGTTGGAGATGACGGCTATCACCGTTTGAATATACTTGATGTACAGCGCTTGATTAGGTTTATGCCAAAGGCAGTTATTGCAGTTGTTCCCGGATGGGCTGTAGGTGGAGGTCATAGTTTACACGTAGTATGTGATTTGACATTGGCGAGTAAAGAGCACGCTATTTTTAAACAAACTGATGCTGATGTAACCAGCTTTGACGGTGGTTACGGTTCTGCATATTTAGCTAAAATGGTAGGACAAAAACGCGCGCGTGAGATTTTCTTTTTAGGTCGAAACTACTCTGCTCAGGAAGCTTATGAAATGGGAATGGTAAATGCTGTGATTCCACATGAGGAATTAGAAGCTACAGCCTATGAGTGGGCCCAAGAGATTCTTGCAAAATCTCCAACTTCTATCAAAATGCTAAAATTTGCAATGAACCTTACTGATGACGGTATGGTGGGGCAGCAGGTTTTTGCCGGTGAAGCCACACGTTTGGCGTATATGACTGAAGAAGCTAAAGAAGGTAGAAATGCATTTTTAGAGAAAAGAAAGCCCAATTTTGAGAAAAAATGGATTCCATAGTCGGTAAATTGAATAGGTTCTAGTATTTTTATTAGCAACCCTATCAAAAAACTCAGATGGAATATACGTTTACAAATGCCCCGGTAGACTTAGAGACCTTACCAGATTATCAGCAATTAACTTATAAAACGGTTTCAAAAATGAGACTCTATAAAGTATGGGCTATTCTGGCAATTTTCTTTGTTCTTATTGCGATAGGACTGTATTTTTTACGTGAAGCAACTGATGTACCTATGCTTATTCCCGGTTTGATTACTGGATTTATAATAATCTTTGGATTGCTTTTTCTCTATCAGTTTATGCTTCAGAAAAAACTAGGCTATGCGTTGCGAGAGCGTGATATAGCTTATAAGAGAGGCTTTCTTTTTGAAAAAATAACAGTTATACCCTTTAACCGAATTCAGCACATTTCTACTTCTGCAGGGGCGCTAGATAAAATATTTAAGATCGCGAACCTCAATATTTTTACAGCAGGAGGTGCAGGAAGTGATATTAATATTCCCGGATTACCGCCTGAACTTGCGGCAAGACTTAAAGATAAAGTAGCTAATCATCTTACCGAAGCAGATGAATAGATCTTTTTCCGAACCACAACTGCAGTCAAAACCGGGAGTACTTTTTATCTTTTTCTCTCAGTTTTATAAATTCTTAAGAGCGCTTGGGCCGGTATTGTTGTATTTTATAATCAAAGGACCTAAAACAGACTATACTGCACTGATAATATTTGGAATTGCAGCTGCCCTATTACTGCTTCTAGGTTTTAGTGTGCTTTCTTTCTATAGATTTAAATTTCATATCGATTATAAAAACAGTGAATTTGTTTTACAAAAAGGAGTTTTTTCAACAGAATTGATAAGCATTCCTTTTTCAAAAATTCAACAGGTTTACTTTAAGCGCTCGCTATTACAACGGGTAATAGGTGTTTATAGTGTGGTTATAGATACTGCCGGAAGTAGTGGGCAGGAGATTAATATTAAAGCTTTATCTGAATCAAAAGCAAAAGATTTGCAGCAAGTGCTGATGAATGCTGTAAACGAAACTAATCAGGAAACAGAAGCTGCAAATTCAGATAAACCTAAAGAAGAAAAAAAGATTTCTTCTACAGTTTGGAATTATAGATTATCGCCTCTATCGCTATTGAAACTGGGACTTACCAGTAATTATTTTAGAGGTGTCTGGCTGATTCTAATTTTTGTAGGTTCTATCTATCAACAGGTGGGTGATTTTGATTTGGTACAAAGTGATCAATACAAAGAAGGTTTAAAAGGCTATTTAGATGCCTACAGTAAGCCGATTGAGCTATTCATTCTAACTGCTCTGGTATTTATTGGCGTATTTATAATTGGAATGATCATCTCTTGCATAGAGATATTCATCAAATATTTTGATTTGAATCTTACTCAAACTAAAGAAAGTTTAGAACTTGAAATGGGGCTTAAAACCAATACTAAAATCAGTCTCAAACCCAAGAGGGTACAGCTTTTGCGCGTAGTCACTAACCCGATACAAAAACGACTGAATCTTCAGGAAACACAAATAGCTTTAGCTAGCAGTCAGGATAATCTGAGCAAAACAAAAATCTGTATTCCCGGCTTAGAGCGTATGCAAATAGAGCGCGTTAAGCGTTTTTTATTCAGCAGCCCTATGCGACCGGGGCGGGTTTTTAAGCCAGCATTTATCTTATACATTCGCTTGCTTATTTTAGCAAGTTTACCCCTTATATTGACAGCTGTAGTAGCTTCATTTTTAGTGCCTAATTATATGGTTGAAATTATGAGTATACTTTTTATTATTTTCGGTATGCTCATCATTCCTTATCAATATTATTGGTATCGGGCACTTTCTTTAGAGATCACACCAGAGTTTATCATTAGGCGCAAAGGTGTTTGGAATCAAAAAACTGAAATTATAGAGCTTTTTAAGTTACAGGCAGTTACGGTAGATCAACCGATTTGGTACAAAAAACGCCAATTGTATAATTATACATTTCACACAGCCGGTGGAGCTATTTCTTTTCCACTAACTTCACATAAAATGCAACAGTATATCAACTATGCGTTGTATCGGGTAGAAATAAATAAGCAAGCCTGGATGTAGGCTTGCTTATCTTATAATTAGAATAAAAACTGATCAGTTTTTTAGCGAATTGCAGGAAAATCTTTTGGCTTTGCCTCGAGCATAATACTGTAAACTTTTTCAAAAATATCTTCTGCTGAAGGTTTTGAGAAATAATCACCATCTGTACCATAAGCTGGTCTGTGCGGTTTAGCGGTAAGCGTTTGTGGTGCACTGTCTAAGTATTTGAATGCTTTTTGTTTGTCAAGCAAATGCTGCATTAAATAAGCCGAAGCTCCACCCGGCATATCTTCATCAACAACTAGAATACGATTAGTTTTTGCAATACTTTTTACGGTATCGTGATTGAGGTCAAAAGGTAATAGAGATTGTGCATCAATAACTTCAGCATTTATCCCCGAAGCTTGAAGCTCCTGAGCTGCTTGCTGAACTAAACGCAGCGTGCTCCCGTATGAAAGAATTGTGATATCTGTACCGTCTCGTAAAACTTCAACTTTACCAATAGGTGTTGTGAAATTTCCCAGGTTTACCGGTAATTTTTCTTTAAGACGATACCCGTTAAGACATTCTATGATAACCGCTGGTTCATCACTTTGCATCAGGGTATTATAAAAGCCTGCGGCTTTAGTCATATTGCGAGGTGTAAGAATGTAGATTCCTCTCAAAAGACCTAGAAGAGATCCCATTTGTGAGCCACTGTGCCAGATACCTTCTAGACGGTGACCACGAGTTCTTACGATTACCGGTGCTGTTTGTTTTCCGTGTGTTCTGTAGCGTAAAGTTGCGAGATCATCACTCAAGGTTGCCATGGCATACAAGATATAATCCAGATATTGAATTTCAGCAATTGGGCGTAAACCACGTAATGCAAGTCCTATACCTTGACCTATGATCGTAGTTTCACGAATGCCAGCATCAGCAACACGAAGTTCGCCGTATTTTTCCTGTAAACCTTCAAGACCTTGATTTACGTCACCAATGGTACCTGCATCTTCACCAAAAATAATACTATTAGGGTACTTCGTGAATATGGCATCAAAGTTATCTCTTAACACCACACGCGCATCTACTGTTTCAGAATCGTCTTTATATTCAGGAGCGACCTCTGCAATGTTAGTAGCTTTAGTGTCAAATTCACTAAAAACGTGACTGCTATAATTAGGCTGTTCTTTTGTGATGTAATCAGTAACCCAATTTTTAAGTGCTGTGATATCATCACTAGTTTCTTTAGCCACATAACGCAACGTTTTACGTGCAGCAATGATCACATCGTTCTTCAGTGCATCTTTCTCATCAATCAGATTCTGACTGATCGAGTTTATAAATCTTCCGTTTTCACTCTTAGCACTTATTTTATTGATGAGGTTTAAAACGGTTTTTTTCTCTTTCTTTATGGGATTTAAAAATGCTTCCCAAGCTTTTCGCTTGCCTTCGCGTACCTGCCTTTTTATATCTTTTTCAATCTCCTGAAGTTCTTCATCAGTAGCGATCTGGTTATTGATCATCCACTCACGCATTTTAACGTTACAGTCGTTCTCTCGTTCCCATTGCAAACGATCTTTGCTTTTATAACGCTCGTGAGAACCAGAGGTAGAGTGCCCTTGGGGTTGCGTCAATTCTGTGACATGTAGAATTACCGGAACATGATTTTCTCTTGCGATTTTTCCAGCTTTTTCAAAAGCATCCATAAGGGCAGGATAATCCCAACCTTTCACCCTAATGATTTCATAACCGGCTTCATCTTCGTTACGCTGAAAACCACTTAAAATTTCTGAAATATTTTCTTTAGTTGTCTGGTGTTTTGCGTGAACGGAAATCCCATAGTCATCATCCCAAATACTAATAACCATAGGTACCTGCAGGACACCTGCAGCATTTATAGTTTCAAAAAACATACCTTCAGAAGTGCTGGCGTTACCAATAGTTCCCCAAGCAACTTCATTACCCTTATTAGATAAACCATCGGTTTTAACTTCAGGTACGTTTCTAAATATTTTAGAGGCTTGAGCCAATCCTAAAAGGCGCGGCATCTGGCCAGCAGTAGGAGAGATATCTGCACTACTGTTGTATTGTTCTAATAAGTTTTTGAGTTCACCGTTCTCATCCAAGCTGTGTGTGCCAAAGTGCCCACCCATTTGTTTTCCGGCACTCATAGGATCATTATCTATACTGGTATGCGCATAAAGACCCGCGAAGAAATTTTCTATTGAAAAATGACCAATTGCCATCATAAACGTTTGGTCACGATAATATCCCGATCGCCAATCGCCTTTCCTGAAAGCCTTAGCCATTGCTAATTGTGGCACTTCTTTCCCATCGCCAAATATCCCGAATTTTGCTTTGCCAGTTAAAACTTCTCTGCGACCTAATAAACTACATTCTCGGCTTGTAACCGCAATTTTATAGTCATTAAGAACAGTAGCTTTAAAATCATCAAAAGAAAGTTCAGAAGTAGGCTCAGATTTTGTGTGCATAATATTTCAAACGGTTTCGGTAAAAATACAGAAAATTCACCTTACATACAATTCAATAATTTTTTAATAAAATGATAAATTTTCAATAAAAATTAATTCTGTTGAAAATAATTCAATTAAATAAAGATAAATCGAGGTTTTGGTATAGAAAGTTAAATAAAACTTATTTTTTAAATCTTAATATTCTTAGTACCACTTGCGCGTAAATAAACTGAGCATTGTACCAATATCTAAGGTTACAATAAAACGTATTTTTTGATCATAATTGGGTTGTCCTATTTCCCAACCATTAGAAGAATAAATAGGTAAGAAAATCTCAAAATAATCTTCTACAAGAACGGTGCGAATACCGCTATCGTATAAAAAACGTGCAGGGGCTCCTTGATTTTTTATTAAACCGATGTCTGCGTAACCATGAATAAAGTTCCAGATTGTTGTACTGGTATTTACAGATGTAAGCCATTCATTTCCAAAAGGGGTGTCTAACTTAGATTTAAAACCACCTTCTGCAAGTATAAGTTGCTGGCTAAAGAGTCCTGAGTTTTCTGAACGTCCATAATAATTGTACCTAAACAGGTAATCTGTAGGTCTATCCAATGCAAAACTGAAGTAATCACCGCGTGAACGGGTATCGTTATATAAAAATGTTCCGCCAAAGAATCTCAGATCAAACTGACGGTTATTTAAAAATACCCGTCGGTATTTTGCAGTAATAGAAAACTTGCTGAATTTTTGAGATAATTCAAAATCTGTATTCCAACTAAAGGAATTAATAACACCCGGGTTGCTGTTTATGTATCGTACATTAAAAACGCTGTAATTTGGATCATCGTTTACAATCACATTAGATTCATCACGGTATACGTTAATGTTGCTAATTGTAAGATATTGTCTTTTATCTGATCTGAAATCATCAGTACGAAAAGCAAACGTCACAAATGGGCTGTAGGTTTTATACATCGCATCTGGAGCATAAGACGAGAGTGAACCAGACATCCCGAAACGAATCGCAAATAAGTTATCTTCATCAAGATTCTGAGTGTATGAGAAGCCGGCACTACCGGTTAACTTATTTGATTTTAGTCCATATTGAGGTTCTATCTTGTAGTTAAAGGGTTTTGATAACAACGTTTTGTTGTACATTTTAGCCCCTATTTTAAAACCATCGTAAAAGTTGTATTCTGCTACAGGCATAAAGAAAACCTGATTACGAGACGGGTCTTCAAGGTCCTGAAGTAGTTTAAATTGAAACGGTTTATTAACTCCTAAAAATGGATTTACCTTTTTATAGTTATTTCTTCGGTTGAATTCTGGTACAAATCCTTCAGCATTGATTACAACTCTGTCTATGCTACCTGCCGCAATACATATTTGCTTCTCTTTTTCAAATCCTTCGACCCAGGTTTTTGAGACCACTTTATCGCCATTCATTCCATAAACCGGGATAGGCATTTGGCTTTTTGTCTTGTTTCTAAGCTCTATTTTGATTGAGTCACCTTCTTTTTTTACTTCGTTAAACTTGTAATCTATGCGTTTTCTAGAATCAACAAAGTCTTTAAAAAACCAATCCAGGTTTTTTGAGGTTTTGCTTCTTAAAATAGAATCATACGTTTTAGAAGATGTGATTTTAAGTTTATTAGCTACATAAAAATCATCAATGCTTTCGTCTATAATCTCATTAGACAGATATTCTGAGAGGTAATTCATACCGCTCGCTGCTTTGTAAGAATTTGCAATATTTTTATTGAACTTAATCAGGCTGTCATAAGGAGTGGTGAGCGGCTGATCGAGATTCATACGCGCCATATGCATATACAGCAAATTATACTGCTCGTTGAATTCCATCTCTGAAAGGTGAAACTGACGTGCAAGCCAATACCTGTTTAGTGTACCTACGACTTTAAGTTTAGGATAATAATGATCCATATACTTCATCATCGTGTAGGTCTTGATTCCGTCAGCAATCCAGCGATCATCACGTGGGTTTATAAACAGTGTACGATCTACAAAATTGTCTATAGCTGTTTTAAGAATTTTCAGCTCATACTTGAAATCCTGTGGAAACGGACTCAAAAAATCTGGTAATTGATTTAAACCGTAAACAGGATTTTCGGCATAATCGATGTTGCTTATTACTAATTTTTCAAAAGGATAAGTACCCAATTCTTGAGTAAGAAATCCGGTTATTTTATCAATAATAATTGCCTCACGATCGGGGATTACTTTTTCATCAGTAATGTTTGTGACAACGGTAAGATTGTCTGTTTCAGTAATCTGAAATTCTGAAATCTGACGTAAATAAATAGTGGTGTTGTTTTGATCTTTACCTTCTAAATGAACCGTTCGGTACTTGTTATCCTTATTGACCGTTGCAGCTGTTTGTTTCAGTTCATTTACAAATCGATAATTTTTTTTATATGAAAAGTCTATTGAAAAATCTGTAGGAGCCATAAACAGGTCATCCAGATTTTTGTTACTGTAATAATGCCATGTTCCGTCGTAAACTGCAGGAGCAATAAACCAATACTTTAAATTAAAATCACCATTATCAAGCGCTCCATATCCCGTAAATTTCGCGTCGGGAATGCGAATGTTATAATTGAGCTTAATATGTTTAGTTTCTCCCGGTAAAAGCGCATTATTTAGCGTGACTTCGATTACATCTTCAGCCTCTTTAAGGCGTTTAAAAGTAAGATTGCTAAAACTATCGCCTAGAATAGAATTTATTTTTGAAGAACCTCTTTTATCATTTTTAGCTAGGTGAAATTTACGGTCGTAATTTTCTGCAAAACGTTTGCCCAGTTTAGACTGTTTAGAAGAAAAGCTATGCGCCCAATCGTTAAAATAGATTGCTGTTAATGTATCATTTGTAGTGTTCTCAAAATAAACATCCTGTTGGATTAAGAGCATTTTAGACTCCTCAAGAAGTCTTGCAGTTATGTCAATACGATTTTGCGCTTCGCTCGTAAGAGGAAGTGTTAGAAAACCCAGAAGAAGCATAATCAATAACTTCTTCATAGGTGGGTACATAAGTTTGTGATGATATATAGCAAGATTTGCACCGAGATGTCAATTTTTGTTAGAATGAATCAATTACCATACCTAACGCAATAAGTGGGGCTTTGGTTTTTTAAGTTCTAAAAATTAGGACTCAACTCATACTCATTGTAAAAATTATTTAAAACCTCAAGTACTTCATCTTCGGTATCTACTAAATGAAGCAAATCTATATCTCCGGCACTAATTGTATTGAATTTATCAAGTAGGGTGTTTTTTATCCATTCAAAAAGACCTTGCCAGTATTCGGTACCCACCAGAATAATTGGGAAGCGATCAATTTTATGCGTCTGAATCAGAGTAATAGATTCAAATAATTCATCTAAGGTTCCAAAACCACCCGGAAGCACTACAAACCCCTGAGAGTATTTTACAAACATTACTTTACGCACAAAGAAGTAATCAAAATCTATACTTTTATCGCCATCTATATATGGGTTATCGTGTTGTTCAAAAGGAAGGTCTATATTCAATCCCACAGAAGTTCCTCCGGCGAGATGCGCCCCTTTATTACCAGCTTCCATAATACCGGGACCACCGCCGGTAATCACACCATATCCATTTTCTACAATCTTCTCTGCAATAGCAACAGACAGCTTGTAGTATTTTTCATCGGGTTTTGTACGGGCACTACCAAAGATAGATACACAAGGTCCGATACGGCTCAATTTCTCAAAACCGCTTACAAATTCGCCCATAATTTTAAAAATGGCCCAAGAGTCGTTTGTCTTTATTTCATTCCAGCCTTTGGGCTTATTCTCATTTCTCATAAATATATAATAGTTTGTCTAAAATTAGATGGGAGCCTAATTTAGTTCATTTCGTAAAAACTTTGCGGTATAGCTTTTTTTATCTTTAGCTACCTCTTCAGGAGTACCTTTTGCGACCAGTTGACCTCCATCTTTTCCGCCTTCATAACCTATATCGATTATATGATCTGCCATTTTAATAACATCCATATTGTGCTCAATAATAAGCATTGTATTCCCTTTATCGGTGAGTTTGTTCAGCACATCCATCAGTATACGTACATCTTCAAAATGCAAACCGGTAGTAGGCTCGTCCAAAATATAAAAAGTATTCCCGGTATCACGTTTAGATAGTTCGGTAGCGAGTTTGATACGCTGTGCTTCACCGCCAGAAAGTGTTGTAGATTGCTGACCTAAAGAGATATACCCTAAGCCGACATCCTGTATGGTTTTTACTTTTCTGTAGATTTTAGGAATATGTTCAAAAAATGGTACGGCTTCATCAATGGTCATTTCAAGAACATCGGCGATGCTTTTTCCTTTGTATCTGATCTCTAATGTTTCTCTATTGAAACGCTTGCCCTGACATGTCTCACATTCCACATAAACATCGGGTAAAAAGTTCATCTCGATCACGCGTAAACCACCACCTTTACACGTCTCACAGCGTCCGCCAGCAACGTTAAAACTGAAACGCCCCGGTTTATAACCGCGTATCAAAGCTTCAGGGATTTTAGCAAATAAACTGCGTATTTCACTAAAAACACCGGTATAGGTTGCCGGGTTTGAACGTGGAGTACGGCCTATAGGTGATTGATTGATGTCTATTACCTTATCGCACTCGTCAAGACCTTTAATACTTGTGTATGGAGCGGGTTTTTTAACACCATTAAAATAATGGGCGTTCATAATAGGGTAGAGGGTCTCGTTGATCAATGTAGATTTACCACTGCCCGAAACTCCCGTAACCACGATCATTTTTCCTAACGGAAATTCAACATTTACCTTTTTAAGATTATTTCCTGTAGCGCCTTTAAGCACGATTTTTTTACCGTTACCTTTCCGGCGCTTTTTAGGAACAGCGATTTCTTTTTCACCGTTTAGATATTGTGCGGTAAGCGTATGTTGTTTTAGCAATTGCTTTGGAGTGCCTTTGCTAATGATTTCTCCTCCGTGTTTACCCGCAAACGGACCGATATCTATAACATAATCGGCGCGCTCTATCATATCTTTATCGTGTTCTACAACCAAAACGGAGTTTCCTAAATCCCTTAAAGATTCCAGAGAGTTGATGAGTTTCTCATTATCGCGCTGATGCAGACCAATACTGGGCTCATCTAAAATGTATAAAACGCCTACGAGTTGTGAACCTATTTGAGTCGCCAATCTGATACGCTGCGCTTCACCTCCAGAAAGTGACTTTGAACTTCGGTTTAAAGAAAGGTAGGTAAGCCCTACGTCAACCAGAAATTGGATTCTGGCAGTAATCTCTTTTAAAATTTCTGTTGCAATTGCGGTTTGCTTTTCGCTTAAATGCTTTGGTAGTTCTTTAAACCACGCAGCCAGCTCTAAAATATCCATATGAGCCAGATCAGCAATACTTTTTTCGCGTACGCGGAAGTATAATGATTCTTTGCGCAGTCGCGACCCATCACATTCCGGGCATTGAACTTTTTCCATGTACTCTTTAGCCCATCTTTTTAAAGAAGCCGAATCATTTTTATGATACGTACTTTCAATAAAGTTGGCAACACCTTCAAAGTCAATCTTGTAGTTTCGGCTTACGCCTAAAGTTTTAGATTCTACGGTGAATTTTTCATTACCACCATATAAAATCATTTCTATAGCTTCCTTAGGAATATCTTTTATAGGGTCTGTCAATTTAAAATCAAAGCGTTGAGCGATGATCTCCAATTGTTTAAAAATCCAGTTGCTTTTTTGATTTCCGTGGGGAGCGAGTCCTCCAGCTTTTATTGAAAGTTTAGGATCTGGAATGATCTTATCAACGTTCACAACGCGTAATTCTCCGATACCGTTGCACTTGGGGCAAGCACCTTTTGGCGAATTGAATGAGAAATTGTTAGGTTCGGGATTGGGGTAAGAGATTCCTGAAGTTGGACACATCAAACTACGACTGAAGTACCGTGCTTCGTTAGTGTCGTGATCTAAAATCATCATCACATCTTCGCCGTGATACATCGCGGTATTGATGGTTTCCAGAATGCGTTTATCTATATCTTGATCATCTTCAATCTTTAGCCGGTCTATTACAATCTCAATGTCGTGAGTTTTGTAACGGTCTATTTTCATTCCTTTTTCGATATCCCGTACTTCTCCATCTACACGAACTTTTACAAAACCTTGTTTTGCTATCTGCTCAAAAAGTTCGCGGTAATGTCCTTTACGGCTTCGAATAACCGGGGCGAGCACGTTTACACGTTTTCCAAGATATTCAGTTTTGATTAGATCTTTAATCTGCTCATCACTGTAACTCACCATTTTTTCGCCCGTCTCATAACTGTATGCGTCACTAGCACGTGCATACAAAAGACGTAAAAAGTCATAAATTTCGGTGATAGTACCTACTGTAGACCGCGGACTCTTACTCGTAGTTTTTTGTTCTATAGCAATTACCGGAGAAAGCCCTTGAATTTTATCTACATCAGGACGCTCTAGCCCTCCCAAAAACTGACGGGCATAAGCCGAAAAAGTTTCTATATACCTGCGTTGTCCCTCAGCATAAATGGTGTCAAAAGCGAGTGAACTTTTACCACTACCTGAAAGTCCGGTGATAACCACGAGTTTCTCGCGGGGAATATTAACGTCTATATTTTTTAAGTTATGGGCTCGCGCGCCATAAACTTCAATGTATTCTTGTGTTTCTGCCATTTTCTTTTTCAAGTGTGCAAAGGTACTGTAATTGGGTGAAAAACTGAAGGAAGTGTCTATCTCTAAACCCGTTAATTACAGTGTTAAAAATAGAAGTTTTAGAAGTTGAAGGTGCTGGTTTAGATACTGATCTGATAATTGCCCAGCATTTCTTTAATGACTTCTTCAGTTTGTGATAAGTAAGCGTCTCTCTTGAGTTGTATAGCGTCTACCTTATCAAAATACTTAACAATGCTACCATCTTGATAAGCTTCTGGCATTACAGGATGAACATAGTAATCTCTGCAAACACTTCGCGTATTTCCTAACTCTTTTGCTGTTGCATCGTATGCGGTAAGAATATTTTTAGCGTTTTGTTTTTCTTCTTTTTCATAACCTATATCACGCAGGGTTTCAAAGAAGATTTTTGATGCAGCCCAGGTTCTAAAGTCTTTTGCCGAAAAAAGATCGCCACTCAATTCGTGAATATAATCATTCACCATGCCGCTATCAATATGATCTTTGATTCCATCTCTATCGTAAAACTGAAACAAATCCCAGCCGGGTATTTCTTCACATTCATTAATCAATTCTATCAACTGCGGATCTGTAACTGCGATATCATGTTCTTTTCCTTTTTTACCTACAAACTGAAACCTTATATCGCTTTCTGTAGTTTTTACATGACGCGTACGCAAGGTAGAAAGACCATAAGTCTTGTTGCGTTTTGCGTAAAAGTTATTGCCAACTCGAATATGAGTTTCTTCTAATAAGCGAATTACTAGCGCTAAAACTTTACGTTTTGTCATTTCTTCTGCATCGAGATCCCGATCCACTTGTTTTCTCAATGCCGGTAAAATATTTGCAAAAGAAGCTTGCTTCAAAAATTTAGTTTCGTTGCGTAATTTATTCCACGTTTCGTGGTAGAGATAGACTTTGCGGTCTTTGTCGTCGCGACCTACCGCTTGCAAGTGACCGTTTTCGGGTTCTGCAATGAGAACGTCTTCCCAAGCAGGCGGTATTACCAGTTTTTTGATTCGTTTTAAAAGAGCTTTAGACTTTATGGTTTTGTTGTTTTGACAATAAGTAAAGCCTTTGCCGTGTTTCTTACGGCAGATGGTTAAGTGCTCATCTGTAACGTAGATTAAATTGGCTACACGAGCAGCCTCTTCAGGGCTATTGAGAATGGTCTTGAGTTTTGCTTCGGTGATCGTCATTTCTCAAATTTAATGGCAATCTGAGCTGAAGTGTACTAACGAAATGTGAAATATCTGTTCAAAAAAACTGAAAGAAAATTATGAAATATTAAGATTTATGAAGTTGATCTTTTCTTAAAATCACTGACTAATAATGTTCTAAATAAAAATGTCCGGTAACTAAGATTTTGTTCCGGACATTCATTTTTGATGGCTAGTAAGAACTTAAATTTAGTCAAAATAACTAAAACTCTGTCCATCTTTTATTTTTAAAACGCTCTCGTAGATCATTTTAATTACATTTTCCACATCATCACGATGCACCATTTCTACGGTTGTGTGCATATAACGCAATGGCAAACTAATTAATGCTGATGGCACTCCGCCATTGCTGTATGCAAAAGCATCTGTATCTGTACCTGTTGCACGACTGCTGGCTGCTCGTTGAAACGGAATTTTCTTTTCTTCTGCCGTATCAATGATTAAATCGCGCAATTTCTGTTGAATAGCCGGTGCATATGAAATTACCGGTCCTTCGCCTATTGCCGCGTGACCATTCGTTTTCTTTTCGATCATTGGTGTGGTTGTATCGTGAGTAACGTCTGTAACGATAGCAACGTTAGGTTGAATAGTATGCGTAATCATTTCCGCCCCGCGCAGACCTATTTCTTCTTGAACCGAGTTTACAATATAAAGGCCAAAGTCTAACTTGTTACCATTTTCTTTAAGCAAACGTGCGACTTCAGCAATCATAAATCCGCCCATACGGTTATCTAATGCACGACACACAAATTTATCGCCATTGAGCACGGTGAATGTATCTGGGTAGGTAATTACGCAACCTACATGAACTCCTAATTTCTCAACTTCTTCTTTGTTCTTACAGCCAGTGTCTATAAAAATATTGTCTAAACTTGGTGCTTTCTCATTACTTTTATCACGTGTGTGAATAGCAGGCCACCCAAAGACACCTTTTACGATCCCGTTTTTGGTGTGAATGTTTACTAATTTAGATGGAGCAATCTGATGATCGCTACCACCATTGCGTATAACGTAGATCAAACCATCATCAGTAATGTAATTCACATACCAAGAAATCTCATCGGCGTGACCTTCTATCACTACTTTATATTTAGCATCTGGATTGATAACACCTACTGCTGTACCGTAGTTGTCTGTGATAAATGTATCAACATACGGTTTTAAGTATTCCATCCAGATTTTCTGACCTTCCCACTCATAACCGGTAGGAGCGGCATTATTTAAATATGTTTCTAAAAAGTCTAATGACTTCTCATTTAAAATGCTTTTTGACATAATTCTATTTTTGTACGAAAGTAAGAATATTAATACCAAAACCATAAGGCAATCTTGCCGATTGTGTACTTTTGGAACAGTTTTAGCGTTACATCAATTAAAAATTAAGTTGAAGAAATATACACTCCTTTTTGTGCTGTTTTATTCACTGTTTCTAAGGGCTCAGACAACCGAAGAGCTTGAAAAGGAAAAAGATACTACTGACACAGAATATTTTTATGTAGAGGGTGACAGTATTGCACGGTCTGCAATTTTTCTGGAAGATGTTATTGTTTTGGGAAGATTGAAGTTTGACGATAATGCAGCCCGCCGTCGCTATTTGATTCTGCGCAGAAAAACCCGCAAGGTATGGCCATATGCTAAGTTAGCAGGAGAACGATTGGTCGAGCTCAATGAGCGTTTAGATTCTATGCAGTCTAAACGAGACCGTAAACGATACACTAAAATCATACAGCGCTATGTTGAAAATGAGTTTAAAGAAGAGCTCAAAAAGTTAACAAGGACCGAAGGGCAAATCCTGGTTAAATTGATGTACCGTCAAACAGGGCAAACCACCTTTGAGCTCATTAAAAACTACCGTAGTGGTCTAAAGGCTTTTCTGTTAAATACTACGGCGAGCTTTTTTGATATTTCACTCAAGGAAATTTACGACCCTGAGGATGTACAAGAAGATTATCTGATTGAAGATATTTTACAACGTTCGTTTCAGGCTAAGGTTTTAGAGAAACAAGAACCGGCTATAGAACTCAATTTTCTGGAGTTGGAAAATAAATGGCGTAAGCCTTCAAAAGGGATTAAATAATGAAAATCTCTAAGATGAATTGGGTATACATAATAGCAGCTCTGATTACGCTCGTAGGTTTAATTACGGGGAAGTATTTTTTCTTATTCTTTGCGATTCCTTTTGGATTCAACTGGTTTAAAAGCAAGAAGGAAGAATAAAACCTGTTTCCTGAAAAACTTCGTTTAAAAAAATATGTACCTTTGTCTACCAAACTAGCGTTTCTCCCACTATGAGCCAGAAAGTCTTGCTTAATGCAAAAGAAATTAACATCATTCTAAACCGTCTGGCTTGTCAACTTATTGAAAATCATAGAGATTTTAAAGATACCGTTTTGATTGGCATACAGCCCCGAGGGATTTATGTTGCAGAACGTATTAAAAAGTTGCTTGAAGACGATTATAATATCCCTGACATTAAATTAGGGTATCTTGATATTACCTTTTTTAGAGATGATTTTAGACGAAGTGACAAACCACTTGAAGCTAATAAAACCAAGATAAATTTTGTTGTAGAAGATAAGAATGTGGTCTTTATAGACGACGTTTTATATACCGGTCGTAGCATCAATGCTGCGCTAACTGCTGTACAGAGTTTTGGACGTCCTAAAAACGTAGAACTTTTCACTCTTATAGATCGTCGTTTTAGCAGGCACTTACCTATTCAGCCCAATTATAGAGGGAGGCAGGTAGATGCGATAAACGATGAGAAAGTATTGGTGAAATGGGTAGAAAACGGGGGAGAAGATGTAGTCTATCTTGTAAATAAATAATTATAAAGTACCAGAATGAGCGAGTTAAGTGTAAACCACTTATTAGGGATTAAGTATATCACAAAAGCGGATATCGATCTCATTTTTGAAACTGCAGATCATTTTAAGGAAATAATCAATAGGCCGATTAAAAAAGTTCCTTCGTTACGAGATATTACTATTGCCAATCTCTTTTTTGAAAACAGTACTCGAACCAAACTTTCTTTTGAACTTGCAGAAAAACGTCTCAGTGCAGATGTAATTAACTTTTCGGCAGGGGCTTCTTCAGTAAAAAAAGGAGAAACGTTGATAGATACGGTAAACAACATTTTGTCTATGAAAGTAGATATGGTTGTGATGCGTCATCCCAATCCAGGCGCCGGAGTTTTTCTTTCAAAAAACATAAAGGCTAGTATTGTTAATGCAGGTGACGGTGCGCACGAGCATCCTACGCAAGCGCTATTAGATAGTTACTCGATTTCAAAAAAACTGGGTGATGTTGGCGGAAAAAAAGTTGTTATCGTAGGAGATATTTTGCACAGCAGGGTTGCACTTTCTAATATTTTTGCACTAAAACTTTTAGGAGCAGAAGTGAAGGTTTGTGGACCAAAAACTTTAATGCCAAAGTATATTGAATCTCTGGGTGTTGAGGTAGAACTGAATCTTCGCAAAGCATTAGAATGGTGTGATGTGGCTAATATGTTACGTGTGCAAAATGAGCGTATGGATATTAGCTATTTTCCTTCAACACGAGAATATACGCAGCAGTACGGTCTTAATAAAGAATTACTAGATTCTTTAGATAAAGAAATTGTAGTAATGCACCCGGGCCCCATTAACCGTGGAGTAGAGATCACCAGTGACGTGGCAGACAGCGGCCAGTCAATAATATTAAATCAGGTAGAAAACGGAGTCGCAATACGTATGGCTGTCATTTACCTTCTGGCATCAAAAATTAAACAACAATGATTATAACCGAAAAAGAAAATTATACCATTCTTGCTGATGAAGAAGATGGTGTTAAAAGTTTTGCCTCTTTTTTAGATTTTATAATTCCTAAAGCGCATTCTGATAAAAATCTGGTAATAGATTTATTAAAATACGAGAAGTTAAATCTAGAAGAGCTCTTGTATTTTTTATCCATTTCTAATCAGCAACGGGCAGCTCAGAAGTCTTTTGTGATTGTAAATAAAGGCGTGCACATAGACGGTGTTCCGGAGGAGATTATGGTTGTGCCTACTTTAGGTGAGGCAAAAGACGTTATTGAACTTGAAGAGATTCAACGGGATCTGGGGTTTTAAAGTAATCTGATTCTAGTGTTTTTTGTAGATTCTCGACTATCTGTGTTTCTTCAAATTTTCCTTTTTCTATTTTTAGCTGAATAAGCCGTAACTTACAGCAGAATAAAATTGTTATTTAATTTTAATGAAGCTTACCATTTTAGGCTGTTATGCAGCTACACCACGTACGTTTACAAACCCAACTTCACAGGTTCTTCAAATTAAAAATCATTTATTTTTAATAGACTGTGGTGAGGGAACTCAGGTAGAATTACGTCGCAACAAGGTTAAGTTTTCAAAGATCAAGCATATTTTTATCTCGCATCTTCACGGAGATCATTTTTTTGGTTTGGTTGGTTTAATTTCAACTTTCAGGCTACTCAATAGAGAAAATGAATTACACGTTTATGGACCTAAAGGAATAAAGCAAGCGATCACGCTTCAGTTAAAATTGTCTAATTCCTGGACTAATTATCCACTGTATTTTCATGAATTAGAAAGTAAAGAGCCGCAAGTACTTTTTGAAGATGAGAAAGTTTCTGTAGAAACCATTCCTCTAAAACATCGTATTTACACGAACGGTTTTTTATTTAAAGAAAAGTCTGGAGAACGTAAACTGAATATGAGCGCCTGTCTTAAGCATGAAATAGATGTTGTTTATTATCGAAAAATTAAAGCCGGAGGAGATGCTAGGTTAGACGATGGCACGATAATACCTAATGAGAAACTGACTTTTGATCCCGATCCGCCGCTTAGTTATGCATTTTGTAGTGATACGATTTACAAGCCAGATAATTTACCACAGTTAAAAGATGTTACATTCTTATATCACGAGTCTACTTTTTTAGAAGCACACGCAAAGCTGGCACTGCCTACTGGGCATTCAACAGCCAGAGAAGCCGGCTTGATGGCTAAACAGGCGAACGCTGCGTATCTTATTTTGGGACATTATAGCACGCGCTATCCAGATCTGACGCTTTTTGCTAATGAGGCAAAAGCCGAATTTGAAAATGTACTCACAGCAGATGACGGTAAGGTCTTTGACTTTGATGAGTTGGTTTCCTAATGATTAATAACCTTTTTTGTTTAATTCAGCTATAGTTTTATAGTTGAAGCTTTTCTTTTTCCATTTAATTTTAAATTATCGTAAAAGATATGTTTGGGCTTTTTAACTTTATACCGCATTGATGTAACTTGCTTTAAAATTAGGATATGGCAGAAGATTTAAGTGACTATAGAAAGTCATATGAAAAAAGTGAATTAACCATTACTCAGAGTGATCAAGACCCATTTAAACAATTTAAAAAATGGTTTGAAGAAGTTGAAGAAGTCGCTGGTGTTGATGAGGTAAATGCGATGACGGTTTCAACCATAGGTTTAGATGGTTTTCCCAAAAGCAGGGTTGTTTTGCTTAAAAGTTATGATAAAGAAGGTTTTGTTTTTTATACCAATTATGAAAGTGAAAAAGGGAAAGCAATAGCCGCCAACCCTGATGTATGTTTATCTTTTTTTTGGCCCAATCTAGAACGTCAGGTAATTATTAAAGGCAAAGCCGAAAAAGTTTCAGAAGAGACATCAAAAACGTATTTTAATTCAAGACCCGAAGGAAGCAGATTAGGTGCTTGGGTTTCTCCTCAAAGTGATGTTATACCAGACAGAGAATTTCTTGAAAAACGGCTGAAGGATTTAGAAAAAGAATTTTCTGAAAACGAAATTCCAAAGCCAGACCATTGGGGAGGTTATAAAGTTATACCTGTTGAATTTGAATTCTGGCAGGGCAGACCTAACCGACTTCACGACAGATTGCGTTATACACCCGGAGGAGTACATTGGAAGTTAGATAGACTTGCTCCTTAAATTATTTGAATCATGAAAACACTATACCTTATACGTCATGCAAAGTCTTCATGGGAATTTGATTTAGATGATCATGAGCGGCCTTTAAATGATCGTGGTCTTGTAGATGCGCCTAAGATGGGTGCTTTCGTTAGAGAAAAAATAACAATGCCTCAGCGCATTGTAAGTAGTGATGCCGTTCGGGCAAAAACAACAGCGTTGTTGTATTTAAAGGCTTTGGGAATCCCGGAAGAACAATTAGAATTGAGCAATGAATTGTATGATTTCAACGGTATGGGCTTAGATAATTTTATAAGATCCTGTGGGGATTCTGTAGATAAACTAATGGTTTTTGGGCATAACAATGCATTGACCTATTGGGTGAATCAATATGGAGATAAAGCAATAGATAATGTGGCTACAGCAGCTTTTACTCAAATCAATTTTGATGTAGAACGTTGGGAAGATGTAGACCAGGGAAAAACGACTCTATACGTTAAACCCAAGCAACTTAAATAAATGGATAACAGATTAAATATGGCAACACTGGGAGCAGATGAATCTCGATATATAAATAGAGAAATTAGTTGGCTACAGTTTAATGCCAGAGTTTTACAAGAATCTGCAGATGAAAGCGTTCCATTGATTGAGCGTCTTCGGTTTGTAGGTATATTTTCAAACAATCTTGACGAGTTTTTTAAGGTACGTTATGCTACTGTAAAGCGTATCGTAGAAGCAGGTAAGAAAGGCCGAAAGGCACTGGGTGTTTATGCGGCAGATGAGCTTCTTGAAAAGATCACGCGTATAGTTATACAACAGCAAGAAGAGAGTATGAATATCATAGATGATATTCATCACCAGCTAAAAGATGAAGGTATTTATGTGATTAAGGAAAATGAAGTTCATTTCCCTGAGCATAGTGAGTTTATCAAGACTTTTTTTACTGAAAAGGTAAGTCCGGCATTGGTAACTATTGTTCTTAATGAAGATTTAGAATTACCGCGTATTCAGGATTTAGAAGCCTACTTGACCATTACGATGAAAAAGAAAGGTTCTAAAAAACCTATTTATGCATTGGTCGAAATTCCTAGTGAATTAGATCGCTTTGTAGTCTTGCCTCAGGTAGATGGAAATGATTATATTATGATTCTTGATGATTTGATTCGGTATAATCTAGAATCTGTGTTCAGCATTTTTGAGTACGATGATATATCGGCCCATATGATCAAGATTACCCGTGATGCAGAATTAGACTTAGACTCTGATTTAGGTAAAAGCTTTATAGAAAAGCTATCAAAAAGCGTCAAGGGCAGAGAAGATGCAGAGCCGGTACGATTTGTTCACGATCAGACAATCGGTACTGATACATTAGCCTTCTTACTCCAAAAATTGGGTATCGAAAATAACGATAGTATCATACCAGGCGGGCGGTACCACAATCGTAAAGATTATATGGATTTCCCGAGTCTGGGACGTACTGATCTTCTGTATGCAAAGCAAAAGCCTTTACCTATAAAAGACATCAGTCTTAACGATAGCATGTTTAAAAAGGTCGCGGAGAAAGATTTCCTTCAATATACACCGTATCACACCTTTGCTTATGTGATCAAATTTTTACGGGAAGCTGCACTTGACCCCAAAGTTAGAACAATTAAAATTACGATTTATCGCTTGGCTAAATTGAGCCATGTTGCTAGCGCCCTCATCAATGCCGCGAAGAACGGGAAAGAAGTAACTGTACAAATTGAATTAAGAGCTCGCTTTGATGAAGAAAGCAATATGCGTTATGCTAACAAAATGCAAGATGAAGGCGTAAAACTTATTTTTGGTGTTCCGGGGCTTAAAGTGCACAGCAAAGTATGTGTAATTGAGCGACAAGAAGGTTCACGCTTAAAGCGTTATGGCTTTATTAGTACAGGGAATTTTAATGGAATGACTGCAAAAATTTATACAGATTATACGCTGTTTACTGCGAATAAGCAAATACTTAAAGATTTGAGCAAACTGTTTAATTTCTTTGATACCAACTATATCGTAAATACCTATCAGCATTTAATTATTTCACCACATTATGCAAAAAATACGTTTTATAAGTTAATTGATGCTGAAATTAAAAAAGTCAAGAATGGCGGGCGAGGCTATATTCGGTTAAAGCTGAATAGTATGTCTAATTACGCCATCATAGACAAACTGTACGAAGCTAGCCAAGCAGGAGTACAGATCGATATGATCATACGTGGTGTATGTTGTCTGATTCCCGGAGTTGAAGGGATGAGTGAAAATATTAAAATGATTAGTATCGTAGATAAATTTTTAGAGCATCCACGTGTTTTGATCTTTGGAAAGGAAGGCGAGGAAAAAGTGTTTATTTCTTCTTCAGACTGGATGACGCGTAATCTGGATAATAGGGTAGAGGTTACTTGTCCTATTTATGACGAGGATATCAAAAAAGAGATTATAGAAACCTATACAATTTGCTGGAATGATAACGTAAAGGCCCGTGTAATATCGGCTAAACAAGATAACGCTTACCGTAGAAATGATGAGGCCCCGCTACGCTCTCAATTTGCTACCTACGATTACTATCTGAATAAATTGAATTAAGATGATTGAGTTAAAAAAATATGGAGCCATAGATATAGGTTCTAATGCAATTAGACTTTTAGTAGCCAATGTTATAGAGGTTGAAGGTAGAGACTCTATTTTCAGAAAGAGTTCATTAGTGCGGGTTCCGATTCGTTTAGGTGCAGACGTTTTTAAAGCTAAACGCATATCAGAAGAGAATATAGAGCGTATGATAGATACAATGGAAGCTTTTAAGCTCCTTATGCGTGCTCATAAAGTTGTAGACCATAAAGCGTGTGCAACTTCCGCTATGCGAGAAGCAGAAAATGGAGAAGAAGTTGTAAAAATCATCAAGAAAAGAACCGGCGTACAGATCAATATTATAGATGGTAAAGATGAAGCTGCAATTATTGCTAATACAGATTTAAAATCGCTAATTGCTACAGACCGCTCGTATTTGTATGTTGATGTAGGAGGAGGTAGTACAGAGTTTACACTTTATAGTGGAGGCGAAGTAGTAAACTCAAGATCGTTTAAATTAGGAACCGTACGTTTGCTGGAAGGCCTGGTGGGCCACAGTACTTGGGATGAGGTTGAAAGTTGGATTAAAGAAGTTACTAAAGGGCATACTAAGATTGATTTGATTGGTTCAGGCGGAAACATCAATAAGATTTTTAAGTTAAGTGGTAAAAAAGATGGGAAACCTCTTACATACTTTTATATGGTAAGCTTTTACGAATTCCTGCAGTCTTATACCTACGAAGAACGCGTAACTGAATTGGGTCTGAACCTAGATCGCGCTGATGTAATCATCCCAGCGACACGTATTTATCTTTCAGCGATGAAATGGAGCCGTTCAAAAAATATACATGTGCCTAAGATTGGTTTGTCTGATGGTATAGTAAAATCGCTTTACAACGATAAAAAGCAACCTGTTTAGGTTGAAAATAAAAATAGTAGTAATATTGTTTCTGCTACAACACTGAACTTCAATGAAATTATAACAAATTATGAAGAGAATTTTACTAGGTATTTTACTTATAACGACACTAAATACATTTGCTCAGGGAGTGCGCTACGGTGCAAAAATGGGAGTTAATATCTCAAAGCTCAGCGGTGATGATTTTGAGGACTCGAGTAGTCGATTAGGCTTTGCAGCAGGTGTTTTTGCAGAAATCCCATTTGGAAATTCATTAATTTTTCAACCTGAACTTTTATATTCTGGTCAGGGAATAAAGCCTAATACTGGCCCGGAGGGTAATTATGGTTTTGGTACAGATGGTTTGCCTAACAGGCCTTTTGATGAGCGAGCAGAATTAGACTATTTACAACTACCACTTTTGCTTAAGAAAAACTTTGGAAAGTTCAATGTGTATTTAGGCCCACAAGTTGGAGTCGCAATTTGGAATTCAGACAATAATGGTATTTATAAGAACTTTGATTATTCTGGTCTTGCAGGAATTGGCGTACAAATCTTAGACGGTGTTCTTCTTGAAGCACGTTACTCAATGGGCTTTAGAAATATCATTGAAGATCGATATAATTTAGAAGGTAAAAATCAATATTTTGCAATTATGGCTGCTTATAGGCTCTAATCGCTTAACCATATCCAATAAAAAACCGACTTATTTAAGTCGGTTTTTTTAGTAAATACTATTAGTAACGTTTCAGTTTAACCGTGTATCGTCTGGTCTTTGCTGAGGTTCTTCATTATTTCAGCTTCAAAATCTAGAAGGTCCTGCCATTTTTCATTGACTTCTTTTTCATCACCATATTTCCGTGCAAAGCCTAAAAACATTGTATAGTGATTGGCTTCACTTACCATTAGATTGTGGTAAAAGAGGCGCAGTTCTTCGTCTTTCAATTCTTGTGATAATAACCTGAATCGTTCACAGCTTCTAGCTTCGATAAGAGCTGCGTAAAGCAAGCGGTGAACAAGTTGAGTGGTTCTGCTTCCGCCTTTAGGAAAAAATTTTAATAATTGATTTACATAAGCATCTTTGCGATCGTAACCTAAAGTGTTTCCGCGTGCAATAATTTTATCGTGAACTAGTTTAAAATGACTGATTTCTTCTTTAACCAAAGCAATCATTTCTTGTACTAACTCTGTATATTCTGGGAACGAAACAATTAAGGAAATCGCCGTTGATGTAGCTTTCTGCTCACAAAAAGCATGATCAGTAAGAATATCATCAATATTCATTTCTACAATATTGACCCAACGCGGGTCTGTGGGTAATTTAAGTCCTAGCATTAGATATCAAGATCAAAAGTTTTACGCAATAATTCAAGATCAGGATTTTTATCCTTCAATTTCTCATATTTTTCACGCGTTGTATACGCATATTTTTTCTCTGCAGCCTCGTTAACAGTAACATCTATGGTAATGTCATAGTTTTCAAGTTTCCGTTTAAGGTATTCTAAAAGATTGTGTTGGGCACGCTCGAGCTCTACGCGCATCGTATCATTAGGAAACTCAAGTTGAATTGCAGTTCCTTTTAAGGTAGGAGTATCGGTCTCTAAATTTGAAGCTAAAATCTTTTCCCCTTTTTTCTGAAGTCTTGCGACATATTCTTTCCAGACTGCCTGCATAGCAATTTCTGTAAATGGCTTCCGAGGCAATTGGCTTACATCAATTTCCTTTTCAGTCTTCTTTTCAAGGATTTCCTTTTTACGCTTTAGACCTTTTAGAGAAAGTCCAGAAACTTGATTTGTTTTTTGAGATAAGTCTGGTTTTATTCTCGGCTGAGGAACAGTAGGTTTTTCCGGAGATGTAGGCTGAATTTCTTTTTTCTGAGGCTGAATAGCTTCAGGTTTTGTCTCTATTTTAGTTGAATCAACATCATTAGCAACTGGTGTTGTTACTTTGTTTTGTGAATCCGCCGGTTGTGATTTTTTGAAATAAGAAGCAGGGATTATGAAATTACGCCCTTTTTTTTTTCTCCATCAAAAGTGATAGAGGTCATTTGCATCAGACAAAGTTCTACGAGCAATCGCGCGTTGCGACTGGTTCTGTATTTTAAATCACACTCGTTCGCTGACTCTAACGCTTGCATTAAAAAGGTGAAACTGGTTTTTTGAGCCTGCTCGTGGTATTTCTTTTTAGTTTGATCTCCTACTTCTAACAATGGAATTGTTGATGGATTTTTGCAAACCATAAGATCCCTATAATGTGAAGCTAACCCGGCTATAAAATGATGACCATCAAAACCCCTAGATAAGATTTCATTAAAGTTCAATAGAAGTTGCGGAATATTATTCTCAAGAATTAGATCTGTAGTTTCAAAATACGTATCGTAATCTAAAACATTGAGATTTTCTGTAACTGCAGCTCTTGTAAGGTTGTCACCCGAAAAACTAACAACACGATCAAAGGTAGAAAGTGCATCTCTTAAGGCTCCGTCAGCTTTCTGAGCAATGATGTGTAAACCTTCTTCATCAGCAGTTATACCCTCTTGTTTTGCAATATCAACCAGATGCTCGCGAATATCTTTAACCGTAATACGCTTAAAGTCAAAAATCTGACATCTTGATAAGATGGTAGGGATAATCTTGTGCTTTTCGGTAGTGGCAAGAATAAAGATTGCGTGCTTTGGTGGCTCTTCTAAAGTTTTTAGAAAAGCGTTAAAAGCTGCAGATGAAAGCATGTGAACTTCATCAATAATATATACTTTATAATTACCTACCTGCGGAGCTATACGTACCTGATCTATAAGGTTACGTATATCGTCTACCGAATTGTTTGAAGCAGCATCCAGTTCAAAAATATTGAATGCATAATCTTCATTCTCATCAACTTGCTCATCTGCTTCCTGGTTTATTTTTTTAGCCAGAATACGGGCACAGGTAGTTTTGCCTACGCCTCTAGGTCCCGTAAATAATAAAGCTTGCGCAAGATGATTGTTTGCAATGGCATTCTCTAACGTATTGGTAATAGCCTGTTGACCTACTACGTCTTTAAACGTTGCGGGTCTGTACTTACGGGCTGATACGATAAATTGTTCCACTGTTTTTTTGAATAAAAAATTTCAGAAAACCATTTGCTATCTGAGTGAACAAATATAAAAATAGCTAGTCCATTTAAGGTCTAATACGACTGATTTTTGCCATTTTGTTATCAACAATTTTTGCATTTTTAGAATGCATGGTATTTAATCAGGACTAACTAATAAAAGTGTATTTTTGCGGCAAGCAGACCGCCTTATCGCTTTTATTAAAACTTGTTTTTAAAAAAAGAGGAAAGTCCGGACACTATAGGGAAGCATAGCGGCTAACGGCCGTCGGCCATAATGCATATTACGGTCAGGACCAGTGCAACAGAAAGAATGTACAGATAATGCTGTAGTGAAACCAGGTAAACTCTATGCGGTGCAATGTCATGTATACCGGCAATTAAGTGCGTCTCGTGCGATGCCGGAGGGTAGACAGATTGAGCAAATAAGTAATTATTTGTCTAGATAAATGATAAGGTATTACTGCGTGCAGTAAGAACAGAATCCGGCTTACAGGTCTGCTTTTTTATTTAACTTTTTATTGAGCGAATTATTAATCCAATATATAGCTTCTTCTAAAGTAAAAAATACTTCAAGTGGTTTTTTAAAGAATGCCTTTTCAAAATTTGCGGTTTCTCGTTTTAATGATTGATCGCTTACTACGGCCATCCCGGTTATGTATTTATAAAATTTACAGGTTAAATAATCTGTAGGGTTAACGTTATAATCGTTTACCCTCAATGATATATATCCGTAATAAGTGCCTTCTCCGAAGAAATTTGTAATAGTCTCGTGGGCTTCAGCGATTTGTTTTGCATTCAGACTAATGCCTTCATTTATTTCAGAAATAACAAAATTTGGGTAAAAGGTCAAAATACAAAAGCTAAGCTTTTGTGTTTTAATTGAATTCAAGTTGGGTTTGTTTTGAGTAGCAAAAGTATCTAAAAGTCAGGTGATTAGAGTTAATTATGCGTTAAAAAAACTAAAAGCGCTTCCGCCATATTTTCTTATTTCGGTGAAGTTGGCGTGTTCATTTAGATCTGTATGTTTACTATGCTCGATTACAAGGCATCCATCAGCAAGAAGTAAATCATTTTCAAAAACAAGATCTACAATTTTTAGAAATTCAGCTGTATCAAAATCATAAGGAGGGTCAGCAAATATCACGTCATATTGACCGCCGGCACGAGACAGATAGCTATAAACATCAGATTTTATGGTAGTAATATTCAGTTCTAAATCAGTTGCAGTTTGGTCTATAAATTTTGTACATCCCGCGTGCGTATCTACCGCAGTTACTGATTCAGCGCCACGAGAAGCAAACTCATAACTTATATTACCTGTACCAGAAAATAAGTCTAGAACGTATATTCTGGTTAGGCTATATCTGTTTCTAAGAATATTAAACAGCGCTTCTTTAGCCATATCTGTAGTAGGGCGTACCGGTAATTTTTTTGGTGCTGTAATGCGCCTTCCTTTTAGGCTTCCGCTGATAATTCTCATAAACTTAAATCGTATTGTAAAAATGAATTTTTAAGGATACTGTTACTTTCAGAAGAATAAAACTCGATATCTCTTACATATTCGTAAATGAGCTTGTAAGTGGCATCTTCTTCAGTTATAGTACCATTTAACCAAAGCTTTGTTGTTTCGGTATTGAGTTGTATTTGCTCAAAACAAAAGAGAATATAATACACAAAATCTTCTGGGGTCTCATATTTAAAATGGTTGTTAAGTAAAAGTTTTTGACCCTGATAACAAACTAAATCAATGGCCTGTGGACTAACCTGAATAAAAACTTCAGGACTGTCTTTAGTACGCGTTTGGTTAAGTATATTTTTTATTAGAATTGACTGACTATGATAGTAGGTAAACGTACCAAAATGATCAAAAAAGAAATTATTAATGTTCGCATAGGGAACATAAACATTGATAAGGTTCAATTCTTCAATCTCATCATAAACTATAAAATCTGTCTTTAAGATTTTTGTATTGAATTTGAGGTAATCTGTGAGATTCTGCTCATTAAATAATACTTTAGGAACCATTGCAAAAAGTTCATTTGCATAAACCACAACGACTTCTTTAAATACTTTATTGAGCGAAGGAGTAGCGCTAAACACATTTTGAATCCTTTCTAAAGACTTTTGAGGAGTACTTGAGTTTTCAAAAAAATGCTCTTGACTATCTACAAGAGTATCTGAAACAAAATCTTTTATATAAAAAGAAAATCCATCCAAGCTAACTTGGATGGATACTATAAGATTTTCTGGTTTTACCAGATTGTTATTCGTCATTGTCCCCGTAACTCTGTGGCCAGTTTCCTGCTGTACTAACTTTATCCATAGAACCTACAGAAAGATATGCACCATTAACACCATCTACAGAAAGAACTTGCTTTTCTTTATTTACATAGTCTTTTGGCTGGTCATATAATAAAACATCTTTTGAAACTTTTGCTTCAAATACAGGGATAGGCATATCACTTTTGAGAATAGTACCGGCTTCCATTTCAAATTGCTTATCTGTACCTGGAACATTCATCATCGTTTTATAACGATCAGTACCTTGATAAAGTGAATCACGTACAGGTGTGTATCCTAATGTATCAATAATAGTAATTTCTTTGTTTGTATCTACTCGGTAACGACGTGTAGCTTCTTCATCAAGAACTAAGGTATCGCGACGCTCAGTAAGCGTAAACTCAGCAGTATCGATGAATTTAACTAATTCGTCAAAGTTGTTAGCAAACTTTCCATTGATTTGCTTGTATGCCATTTGACCTTTTTGAATATCAATAAGTTTATCAACGGCTTTCTGGTAACGTACAACTTTAAGATCATTAAATTTTACTTCGCCGTAAACAGCGTCAAAAAGCAAATATCCTAATACTCCGATGACAACCCAAAGTACTAACTGAATTACTATTTTCATTCGATGTGTGGTTTTTAGATTTTAATTAAGGTTATAAGCAAATCTACAATTTTTTTTTAATCGTTAAAGGATATCCCCTTAAATTCATTAGTATCTTTACACATTCAACAATTATTTATGGAGCTGGACCAGCACGCATTTTATAAACTTTTACTTAAAGATTTTCCGCATAGCCCTACTCAGAAACAAGATATTCTTTTACAGCAACTTAGCGGTTTTTTATTTGAGCCCAAAAATAATTCTATTTACCTTTTAAAAGGTTATGCAGGTACAGGTAAAACAACTGTTATAGGGACAATTGTTAAAAACTTGTGGAAAATTAAAATGTCTTCCGTACAATTAGCACCCACAGGAAGGGCTGCAAAAGTCATCTCAAACTACAGCGATAAACCGGCGCATACCATTCATAGAATAATATATTATCCTAAAAAGCAAAGTGGAGGAGGTGTTTCTTTCACTTTACAGCGCAACAAACATCGCAATACCATTTTTATTGTTGACGAAGCATCAATGATATCAGATAATGCAGCCGAGTCTAAACTTTTTGAAAACGGTTCTTTGTTAGATGATTTAATGTCTTATGTATATAGCGGGAACAATTGTAAACTTTTATTGATAGGTGATCAGGCGCAGTTGCCTCCTGTTAAGATGGACATTAGTCCTGCCCTTGACGAACGTAATTTGGAGTTGCAGTTTGATAAAACCGTTAAGAGTATTGAGTTGGATGAAGTAATGCGACAAGCTGAAACCAGTGGTATTCTCAAAAATGCAACCCGAATACGAGAGTTTTTGAATGATGAACTTTATGAGGATTTCAAGTTTGATCTGAGTAATCAGGATGATGTGGTGCGGTTAATAGATGGTAACGAGATTATGGATTCTCTTAGCGATTCTTATCAAGAATATGGGAATGAAGGTACTGCTATAATTGTTCGCTCTAACAAACGTGCCAATCTCTACAACCAGCAGATACGCTCAAGAATTCTTTTTAAAGAAGAAGAAGTGAGTGCCGGTGACTATTTTATGGTTGTGAAAAATAATTATTTCTGGCTGGATACAAAAAGTGAGGCAGGCTTTATAGCTAATGGTGATATTGTAGAAATTCTTGAAATTTTCAGTATTAAAGAATTGTATGGTTTCCGCTTTGCGGAAGTGAAAATTCAAATGACAGACTATCCCAATCTGGCACCTTTTGAAACGGTTTTATTATTAGATACCCTTACCTCTGAAACACCTTCTTTATCTTATGAGGAGTCTAATCAGCTGTATCAGGAAGTAATGAAAGATTATGCAGATGAGACTTCAAAGTATAAAAAGTTTATGAAGGTTAAGAACAATAAATTCTTTAATGCACTACAGGTTAAATTCTCATACGCCATAACTTGTCATAAATCACAAGGTGGGCAATGGGAAACTATTATGGTAGAGCAACCCTATTTGCCTAATGGGATGGATAAAGATTATCTACGCTGGCTATATACTGCAATTACAAGAGCTCGTAAAAAGCTGTATCTTATAGGTTTTAAAGACGATATGTTTATCGAAAATTAAGAATAATGGAAATCTTTTTCAGTATTTGCTTAGGAATTGGTCTGGCTGCTGCAGCCGGTTTTAGAGTGTTTTTACCGCTACTAGCATTGAGCTTAGCTGCCTATTTTGAAGTTCTAGATCTCACCGAAGGTTGGGCGTGGTTAGGCAGTTTGCAAACTCTGATCCTCTTAGGGGTTGCTTCAGTTTTTGAAATTCTGGCATATTATATACCTTGGTTTGATAATGCATTAGATACTATTTCTATACCGCTAGCAAGTTTTGCAGGTACGATTTTGTTTTTGGTCACTTTAGGTGATTTTGAGCCTTGGGTGTCATGGTCTCTTGCAATAATAGGGGGTGGTGGTACTGCCGGTCTTATAGCAGGATCTACCGCAACTGTGAGAGCAGCATCATCAACGACAACACTAGGTTTTGCAAATCCTATTTTTTCAACTCTTGAAGCGATAGTTTCTACCATACTTTCTATACTTGCTATTTTTATTCCTATTCTTGCAGCGTTTTTGGTCTTCTATTTGGGTTACCGAATTATTAAATGGTTCAAAAAACGAAAACTGAAACAGAACATAAATTAAAGCACTAATGACTCATAAGTTAAAAACTATAGCAATGATTCCGGCTCGATATGAGGCTTCTCGTTTTCCCGGAAAATTAATGCAAGATTTACAAGGTAAACCAGTCATCATACGTACTTATGAGGCTGCGTTAAAAACTCAGTTATTTGATAACGTTTATGTAGTCACAGATAGCGACCTTATTTACAATACAGTTAAAGCTGCAGGTGGTGAGGTTATTATGAGTCAAAAAGAGCACAGTTGCGGCAGTGATCGCATTGCAGAAGCTGTTGCAGATCTTGACATAGATATTGTTGTAAATGTACAAGGGGATGAGCCATTTACCAACGAAGATGATATGCGTAATGTACTTCAGGTATTTTATGAGAACGGTGCAGAGGCTATTGATTTAGCTTCATTAATGACTCCAATTATGGTAAAAGCAGAGATTGAAAACCCAAATAATGTGAAGGTGATTGTTGATGAAGCAAATTTTGCCTTATACTTTTCAAGAGCGCCAATACCGTTTCCTAGAGATCAAGATATTGATATAACATATTATAAGCATAAAGGTATTTACGCATTTAGGAAACAAGCAGTACTTGATTTTGCAAAATTACCTATGCGCGGACTTGAAGCTGCTGAAAAAATAGAAGCTATTCGCTATTTAGAATATGGTAAGCGTATTAAAATGGTGTATTCAGATTCACCTGCAATTGGCATAGATACTCCTCAAGATCTTGAGGAAGCTCGTCTAATTATTAAAAAACAACGGCGGTCTTGATGCGTTCTATTGCAAAAATCATCTATAAATCCTTAGACTGGTCAATACGTGGCCGATTTCCTGAGGAGGTAAAGAAAATGGTGGTAATTGCAGTGCCACATACCAGTTGGCACGACTTCTATATGGGTTTACTTTTTAGAAGCATTATTGGAGTTCAAATTAATTTTTTAGGAAAGAAAGAACTTTTTAAATGGCCATTTGGCTGGTATTTTAGAAAAGTGGGAGGCATACCACTAGATCGTTTCAACAAGCAGAATAAAGTAGATCGAATTGCTGAAATGTTTCAGGAACATGATATATTCCGTCTAGCACTCTCTCCTGAAGGAACACGCAAAAAGGTAGAAAAATGGAAAACAGGGTTCTATTATATAGCTCTAAAAGCAGGAGTGCCTATTCTTCCCATTACTATGGATTTCGGAAAAAAAGAGCATCGTATAGGTAATTTATTCTACCCTACAGGAAATAGTGAAGCAGATTTAGCTTCTTTAATTGATTTTTTCAAAGGAGTAGAAGGTAAAATTCCAGAAAATTCTTAAATAATTAAACATCAAAGGCTTTTTCAATATATTAAAATATGCTAATCTTCTACTAAACCTGAGTTAAAATTAAGAATTAAATGATTTTAACAATCTGATTTTCATAATAATAAAGAATTGTAGGATTTTCATTAAGAAAACGTTTAAAATTATGTGTTGAACATTTGCGTTTATTTGAGTGAACAAAATAATAAACTAAAATTTTCAATTTATGAACATTTCAAAATTTCTTTATTTGGGGGCAATTGGCCTTTTTGCATTAACATCTTGTAGTGATGATGACGATGACTCAACTGTAATTGTTGACGGCACTGCAGATCTTTATGCTACAAGTCATACAGACGGTAGTGTAACTAAATATGATTTATTACGTGGTGGAATAACTACTTATTCTACAGAAGCAACTGATGCAGAAGGTATTTATTATTCTCCAGATGATGATAGTTTTACCATTGCTGCTCGTGGTGCAACTCAAACCTCTTTACAGACGTATTTGAGTATTAGTGATCTGATAGATGCAAGTCTTGATCTTACTGTAGATTTCTCAAGTCCTGCAGCTTTGCAAAGTCCTCGTGATCTTACCGTTAATGGTAATATTTATGTAGTTTCTGATAATGCAAATGATAATGGACGCTTTTTCGTTTTTGAAAAGGATGGAACTTCATTTACCCTAAGAAACACAGTAACAGTTGAATTTGCAGTATGGGGAATTGAATTTGTAGGTAATGATTTATATGCTGTAGTTGATAGTAGCAGTGATCTTGCGGTCTTTACAAATTTTACGTCTAGCAATATGACAGACGCAACAGTAGCACCTACTAAGCGTATCACTGTAGAAGGTATCGTACGTACACATGGTTTAGATTTCGATGGTGATACTATGATTATGACTGATATTGCTGCAGCTTCTGGAGGAGATTTTGATACAGACGGTGGCTTTCACGTGATCACAAACTTTGATTCTAAATTTGATGCTGTTGAAAATGGCGGAACTTTAGCAGTTGAAGATCAAATCCGCTTTGCTGGTGACGCAACGTTACTAGGTAACCCTGTAAATGTAGTTTATGACGCCGAAACAGATGCTGTATACATTGCAGAACTTGCTAATGGTGGTGGTAAGATAAATGTTTATGGAAATGTATCTTCTTCAAACGGAGGTAATGTAGCCCCAACTTCAAGTGCTGTGCTATCTGGTGTATCTTCTTTATACTTATATAAGGACTAATTAATAAAACATTAGTTTTAGATAGAAAGCGCAGCGCAAGCTGCGCTTTTTTTTATGCTTTTAAAATAAATAAATCTTCGTGTATTATTAGATTTGAAAAGTCTAAAAAGTTTTTAATGTAGTTTAATGCTTTTTTAGTGTAGAAGAAGCTATGGGTAAAGTCGTTTTTATAAGACCAGTTCTCAAAGTTTATAGTCTTATCAAGCAAACCAGTTTTACAATAGATGCTTCCGTTTACTTTTAAAAGTGATTTTAAACGTTTGAATTCTTCAGCAGGATTATGAAAGTGTTCTATGACTTCACAGCAGATAATGAAATCATATTTTTGATTTAAATTATCCTCCTTTTTACAATAAAAAGTGTCGTATTGAAATACAGAGTATCCTTTGCTTTCTAAAATTTTAGAGAGCACCGGGTTGGGACCGCTTCCGTAGTCTAAACCTATTTTAGAAATGCTTTCTTGCTCAATTACAGCTTGAATCAAAGGAGAAAGGAAATCTACGTACCCTATATTTTGTAGTGTGTTTTCGTGAAGATCATAGCGGTGCTTTTCGTCGAGAGGATGTGGTAAGTCACGTGTATCTAAAAAAACAGATGCACACGAGGTGCATCTGTTATATAATCTATCATTATATGTTTTAAAATAAGCGGCCGTACTGTTACAAAGTGGGCACAGCATAGTTTAAGTATTAATACAATGATTTTAATTTCTTCAATTTAGCCTTCCAGATCTCTAGAGTTTTCTTGTGTTCGGCTATATTTTTATGTACTTCCTTAACCATGGGGTTATCATCTGGTACATGCTGAAAAAAGCCTAGGTTATTTTCAAGTTGATTGATTTCTGCTTTTACCTCGTCAATTTTCTTAGTGATAAAGTAACGCTCTTTGTTTAAAGCCTGATTGTTATCTTCATCTGCCATTGCAGCCACACGATTGTCGTATTTGATCAATTCAGATTCTTTGCGGGTAAGGTCTAGTTTTTTAAACAACCCGTCTAAAACCTTATTAAAATCTTGCTCAATACTCTTTTTAGAATGTGGAACACGACCGGTATCTTTCCATTCTTTTATAAGCTCCTTGATCGTTTTTAAATCATCTTCGTGTTTACCAGTAAGCTCAATAGTTTTTACTTTATCTAGGAGCGCTACCTTTTCTTCAAGATTACCTTTTTCTTCTTCAAGAACTTCTTTTTTCTCAGCGTGAAGACGGTCAAAGAAATGATTACAAGCTTTCTTAAAGCGTTTCCAGACCTTATCGCTGTCTTTGCGAGGAACGTGACCAATTTTCTTCCAATCAGACTGAATACGCTTCATAAGATCAATAGTGACTTTTACGTCTTCATTGTCTTTATTGTCTTCAGCGATCTGTACGAGTTCCATCTTTTTCTGAAGATTCTCGTATTGTTCTTTTTTCTGGTTTTTATAAAAACCATTTTTATTGTGATTGAATTCACGAGTAGCCTGCTTAAAGCTTTTCCATGTAGGCTCGTTTGCTTTGCGTGGCACTTTTCCTATTTTAAAGAAGTTCTCGCGTAATGCATTTACTTCTTTCATTTGCTTTTGCCAGCCATTGTGAGAAGTAGCAGGGTTTGCAGCAATTTTCTCTATAGCTGCAATCACTTTTTCTTTTTCTTCAAGATTTTGCTCGTAAACCTTATCTATATTTTTGAAATATTCTTGACGTGATTCATGAATGTTGTGTGTTGCAGCGCTGAACTTCTCCCAGATCTCTTCACGATATTCTCGTGATACGGGACCTACTTCTTCTTTCCAGATCTTGTGAAGCATTTGCAACTCTTTAAAAGCTCTGTTCACATCAGATTCCTGAGCAAGCTCTTCTGCCTGCTCGATGAGTTTCAGTTTTTTATCAAGATTTTCTTTAAAATCTTTGTCTCTAAATTCCCGGTTCAGATGCAAGAAATCGTAGAAATTCTCAATGTGATGGTGATAATTATTCCATACTAAATTATAGCGATCTCGTGGAATATTACCTGAATTGCGCCAGCGATCTTGAATATCTTTAAACTTGTCAAAAGTTGCATTGATGCTTTCTTCACCACCTAACTCGTTCTTAAGTTCTTTTAATTCTTCAATAAGTGCATTACGAGTTTCGAGATTTGCATTGAGATCTTTTCTGAGATTCTGGTAGTAATGGTTGCGTTTGTCTCGGTATTCAAAATAAAGCGAATTGAATTCTTTCTTTAAAGGACTGTAATATCTAAAGTCGATAATATTACCTCCATCTTCTAAGAATTTTTCTTTAGCTTCTTCCTGTTCTTCTTCAAACTTGGCGATAAATGCAGCACGTATTTCAGTAACATGTTCTTTGATCGCCTGTACTTTATGATTGCTTAAAAGATTTTTGAGCTCTTTGATAAGATCTTCTTTGCTCAGCGTTTCATATTCTTTCTTAGGAATGCTATGGCGCTCTGCAGTGCTCTCATCTTCGCTATCTTCATTTAAAGCAGCATCTAGATCAGCTGGGTCAGCATCATCTTCTTCATCTGTATCTTCTTCAATAAAGTCATCATCATCACTATCATCTGTCTTTGCATTTTGAATTACGTCAATAGATTCTGTTGTGAGTTCATTTTCTTGTACTTCTTCCTGATCCTGACTAACCGGAGTACTTTCTGCAGTTTTTTTGGTTTCCTTTAGTTGAGGGTTTTCTACAGTTTCTTCTGGTTTATTATCAATTTTAGATGCTTTATTTTCTTCGGACATTTCTTTCAATGTTATGGTGCGTTATTAAGTAGTTAAAGATACTATTAACTGAGCAATTAACAAGAGCTGTAAGAAATAAGGCGTTTTAGTTCCAGATAGTCCAGGCGGCCTCGGCCTGTAGTTTTAGCATTTCATATCCGTTAGAAATTGTCGCTCCGTGAAGTTTTCCGTTCTTTAAAAATTGAGTTTCTTCGGGGTTGTAGACCAGATCATAGAGTAGGTGACCGCGTGTGAGTAAGCGGTAAGGTATTTTAGGGCAGTCAGTTACATTAGGGAAGGTGCCTAAAGGTGTAGTGTTTATTACTAAAGTATGTTTTGCTAAAACAGCTCCATTAATCTCATCATAGGATAGTTGACCTTTTTTAGGATTGCGAGAAACGAATTTGAAAGAAATATCTTCTAATTCTAAAGCATAAGCAATTGCTTTAGATGCTCCACCTGTACCTAAAATAAGTGCATTTGTATGTGTTTGACGTGCTAAAAAAGGCTTTAACGATTTTCTAAAACCGATGTAATCTGTATTGAAACCCTTCAACTTGCCGCTAGGTAAGCGTTTTATCGTATTAATTGCTCCTATAGAACTCGCATGTTTGTTGAGTTCATCTAAAAGCGGCATAACATCTTGTTTGTAGGGGATGGTGACATTAAAACCTAAACAATCATTTTGTTCTTTCAGTAATTTTGCGACATCTTTTTTGTTCGCGCAGTCAAAGTTTACATAAGAGCCTTCAATTGATTCGTTCTTAAACTTTTCGGTAAAATATTTTCGAGAAAATGAGTATTCTATATTTTTTCCTATCAGTCCTAGCTTAATCATAATTTAGGGAAGTGTTGAAAAAGTGGTTTAGTTCAGTTAAACATTTAATTAAGAAGTAAAAGTGCGACTTACAAAGCAATTATGCACGGGTTTTTTTCCCGTATTTGCCTAAAGCAACCACGCTTAAAATCCCTAAAACAATAAATACAGTGGCTAAACTGTTTTCTGTGGAAAAACTTTCTGGCCAGAACCGGTCGTAATTGGTGAGTATAGGATCACCTACCCGGTCGTAGTTAATTTCGCCTAAACTATTACGCTCAAATACAGGTGTTTTCCATGGCCAGACCACACCCAGTGAACCGGTTATAAAACCTATAATTGCAGCATTGGTTTGGTTTTTATAGCGTTTAAGCAGATAGCCTAAAAAATTAGATAAGGTTACTAGACCAGTAACCGATCCCAATGTGAAAACAAGCATGACTTTAAGTAAACGTATTCTATGAGGATCGTTGATGAATGAGAAGTCAGCCTGAAATAAATCTGAAAGTGTATCATAAAGCGCATTTACCGAATCTACAAGAAGTAATACATAATTACCCAAGAGGATTAATATAAACGAACCCGATAGTCCCGGAAGTGTCATCCCAGAAACACCAATTATTCCGCAGAAAAAAACAAAAATAAGATTATCGTTTTGTGTTGCGGGTTCTAGCAGACTTATTCCTATACCGCTGATAATACCTAAAGCAAGAATGACGATATTTCTTTGTGACCAGTCGCTAAAGTCTTTTGCGATATAGTAAATACTGCCAATGATCATCCCAAAAAAAGCACTCCACACATAAAGCGGAAAGTGAACAATAGCGATATCCAGGAGTTTTGAAACACTAAAGTAGCTAATTATCATTCCCAGAATTAAAAGGAATAAGAACCTACCATTCACATAGCGGGTAAAACTTCTAAACCTGCCACTTATAAGCAGCTTAAATGCATTTTTATTAACCTTTTGTAGTGAGTATATAAACTCTTCATAAAATCCTGCTACATAAGCAACCACGCCACCAGACACACCTGGTACTTTATTGGCCGCGCCCATTGCGAGACCTTTAAGCACCAGCCAGATTTTATCTGAAAAGGAGCGGGGTTTAGATTCCATTTTTTTGCTTAGAATTCGCGAAGCGTTCAAGTAGGAAAATAGTCAAAAAGCCTATCACTGCCAAAACGATAACTAAAATGATTTTTGGATCTCCATCAAAATTTTGTGGCAAAATACTCTTTTCTAAAAGCGGAACCTGATGCCCTTCAGAATTGGTTCGGAAGCTTAAGACTTCTTTCCAGGGCCAAACTTTATTGAGTGCCCCTATCATAAAACCAGTAAGTAGTGCCAGCGTTAGGTTCTGGTAATTCTTAAAAAGATAGGTCAATACCTTAGAGAATACTTTAAGACCTAAAACACAACCTAACATAAATAGCATCAACTTAATAGCTGCATCTTTTAATGCTGAAAAATCAAAAGCTAGCAAGGCATCTACAAAATTACGTACGGTACCTAAAACAATACTGTAAGAACCTAAAAGTAGTAATATAAAAGACCCTGATATTCCCGGAAGTATCATAGCTATGATTGCAACAAAACCTGACAAAAATATAAACCAATAACTTGCGCCTGTACTCAAAGGTTCTGCGATTGTGATAAAATAAGAAATGATAATACCAATAACTCCAGCGAGAATAACGCCAAAATTCCAACTTTTAATTTGACCTCCTACGTAAACGATACTAGCGATTATAAGACCGAAAAAAAATCCCCAAAGTAAAAGCGGATGCTCGTCTAAAAGAAAAGTAATGAGTTTTGCAAGAGACAAAATACTAAGACCTATACCTAAAAATAAAGCTCCCAGAAACTTAAGATTGTACGATTCTATCATCGTACTGAATCCGTCTTTCTTCCAGACTTTAAATAGCGCAATGTCTAATTTATCTATTGTAGCAATAAGTTCTTCATAAATACCGGCGATAAAAGCGATGGTTCCTCCAGACACTCCGGGAACCACATCAGCAGCTCCCATTGCTAAACCTTTTAAAGTAACGAGTGCGTAATTTGCAAGTGATCTTCTTTCAGACATTGGCTGATTTTGGTTAGGTTTCAAATGTAAGAAACAAATCTATAATCTTGGGAGTTCAAACTCGTAAGAAAACAAAAAGAGACTGCTTTTACAGTCTCTTTTAAACTCATTTTAAATAGAAGTTGATTTAGCTCTTTTTAGCCTTTTGTATTTTTTGAACTACAGAGCGTTTTGCGTAAACAAAAGGAAATAACTCTTCTAAAATTATATCATAATCAGGTTCTAATCGCAGTGCATTTTCTAAATGAAAATGACCTTTATCATCCTGACCTTGTGTAAAGAATAAACCAGTTAACCTAAATTCTATTTGTACAGATTCCGGGTAGAATTCAAGCGCTTCAAATAAATTTGTAATTGCTGATTCTAACTCACCAAGGTTAATTAAAATGTCACAACGTGTTAGCCAGGTTTCTAGCTCATAATTACCCAACTCTAAGGTTTTGCTGTACCCGCGTTCTGCTTCTTCATAAAACTTTAAGCGGTTGTTTATTTTAGCATAGCGTTTCCAGTATAAAACATTATCTCCATCAATATTTATGGCTTTATTGATATAATAAAGCGCATTTTGATAGTCCATCTTTTTAGTATAATAATCAGTAATCGCAATCCAGCCCTTGTCTAAAAGTGGATCTTCTTTTACTGTTTTTAAAAAGTAGGTGATGGCAAGATCATCACAATGCAATTTCTGGTAACATTTACCCATTCTTAAATAAGCAAAAGAGGTAGGATCGTCAAGACCTAATGTGATCTGGTAATTTTCTATTGCTTCATTATACCGACCTAATTTTTCAAGTACCTTACCTTTTTCAAAATAAGCACCAATAAATGTATCGTCACTTATGATTGCAAAATCATAAGCTGCTAAAGCTTTCTTATATTTTTTTAGATCAAAATATTGCTTACCCACCTGATGCCAAGCAACTTCACAATACGGATTTTTATCTAAAAACATATTGAGGTAATCTATCGCTTCCTCGTGTTGTTCTAAAAAGTCGAAGCAATAAATCACATTATATAGTGCTGAATAATCATCTTCATCAACCTCTAGACATTTCATAAAATTGAACTTCGCATTCTGAAAGTCATCCATAAACAAATATTCCATCCCTATCAAAGAATAGATATCTGCATCAGCATCGGTAAGTTCTAATGCGATTTCAAGCAGCTCAATGGCTTTAGTGTGGTCATCTTGTTTAGAGTAGATGTTTGCCTTTTGAATATAGACTTCCTCGTTTTGAGGCTCTAATTCATATAATTCGGCTAAAAGACGATCTGCTTCTTCTAATTTGTTCTCAAAGATTAAAATTTCAATCTTAAAAAGCTTCAAATTGGAAGAGGAAGGATGCTGGTCTAGCCCCAGTTTAACGGCTTTTTTTGCTAAAGCAATCTTGCCGTTCTCTAAATAATGATTAACAATATTCTCAAAGTCATCCGAATCGAAGAAAAGGACATCATTAGTCTTTAACATAGATTCAAAACGGGTGAGCGGGAAATTATCTTCTTCGTGTTCTTGATTAAATTTCATACACGTTGCTTTTAAAAAATTTCTGCCTTTATAAATTTAAAAAGGATAGCAGGCAGACAGCTGTGCTTTTTATATTGTTGTTAACAAAGTAATCAACAATTACGCCCAAAAATGCAATTATGCCATATTAGTCGCAATTTTATCTAAAACCTTAAGCAAGGTCTCACAGCCCTCTTTTATCTCTTTATCAGAGATTGTTAGAGGGGGAGTGATGCGTATTGCGCGGGTTTCAAAAAGTAACCAAAATAAAATTAAGCCTTCTTCTTGAGCCATTAAAATTGCTTCAGTAGTTATTTCTGCTGAAGGGGTAATAGCAACCAGCATCAGACCTTTTCCGCGAACTTCGGTAATTAGCTTATGTTTAAGTAAGCTTCTAAATAATTTCTCTTTTTCTAATGCTTGCATTATGAGGTCACTTTCTATAATAGTTTTTGCTGTTGCTAAAGCAGCTGCCGCAATGACAGGGTGACCTCCAAAGGTTGTAATGTGTCCCATTTTTGGGTTGTTTGACAAGAGTTGCATATGCGCTTTTGAAGCTGTAAAAGCGCCAATAGGCATACCGCCTCCCATACCTTTACCCATCACAACAATATCTGGAACTACCTGATAATTTTGAAAACCAAAAAATGTTCCTGTACGGCCAAAACCGGGCTGAATTTCATCAAGAATTAAAAGTGCACCTACTTCTTCACAGCGTTTTTTTACTGCTGAAAGCCACCCATGTTCGGGTTGAATAAATCCTGCTCCGCCTTGAATTGTTTCTAAAACAACTCCGGCTGTATTTTCTGTAATTTTATTTAAATCTTCAAAACTATTGAAGTTTATATGCGAAATATCTCCTACAACGGGTCTAAAAGGAGCCACACGCTCTTCATAGTTCATTAAACTTAATGCGCCAAAGGTATTACCGTGATAAGCTTGATTGGCTGAGATAATTGCGCTTCTGCCAGTAACTCTTCTCGCCAGTTTCATCGCGCCATCTATAGCTTCTGTACCGCTATTTACTAAATAAGTTTGCTCTAAGGGTTCGGGTAAATTTTCTGCTAATAAACGAGTTAATTGAACAGCAGGATCTTGAGCATATTCTCCATAAACCATCACATGCAAATACTTTTCGCTTTGCATTTTTATAGCATTAACAACTGCTGGATGGCAATGACCTATACTTGCAGCTGAAACACCTGCTACAAAATCAAGATACCTTTTACCAGAAATGTCATAGATATACGAGCCTTTTGCATGAGATACTTCAACTGCTAAAGGATGCGGACTCGTCTGTGCTTGATATTTTAGGAAATCAGCCTTCATTATTTGTAGTTGTTGAATCTTTAACTTTTGGCTTGGGTAGTTGTTTTAATTGAGGTTTTTTGGTTTTTGTGGAATCTGTTCCTTCTTGAATCGTTGCTTTGTCATTAACAGGGACACCTATCGAAGGTGCATCTTCTTCCCGGTTTTTAAAGTCTGAAGGATTTAATTTTGAGGCTTCAGGAATATCGAGTTTTTCATCAGGGATACTATTGTCAAAGAAATCTTCATCAATCTCCGGTAGTGGAATGCCTTCAATTTTAGTGAGTGTAAACGGAGCCTCTCCTTTAAAGATATCTTCTTTGGTCAACAAACGTTCATCACCACGCCAGTTCAATCCCGGGAACTCTCTGGACTCGATAGGGAATTTTGAAAGCGGGTAAACCTCTCCGTCAACTTGTTTCCATTTTGTGATTTCAACTAATTCATTTTCTTCTAAAATTGCGGTAATTGAAGCCGATTTACTTTTGTCTATACCTTGTAAAACACCATCATCTCCACGCATATAATTAATACTCTCAGCGTTTTTTACAATATCTATTTGATGCAATGCATTGTCCAGAAATGTACCGTAAAGCACATCTCCTTTTACTTGATTGAATCCTGTCTTTTCCTTCTGATCAAATAGCGGAATGGTATCTTGCTGTGCCATAAACGCATTCTCAAAGACTTTTAGTGAATCGAGCTGCTCAGTTTTGGTATTGCTTTTTAAATGGATAGAATCACCGGTCATTTGGCTGAGTCCGCTCCATAGAATAGGTTTACCAATCATTTGTGTCAATCCGGTTTGCTGATTGATGTGTATAGAATCTGATTTTCCGCTTAGGTCACTTTTAAAAAGGCGTACATTGTAGTAACCACGAACAATGCGTTTTTCCGGAATTCCGGTAACAACAAGGCGATCTCCGTGAATGTAAATTGAATCGTTATCCTGAACGGTTATTGCAACAGCTTTTTGGGTTATAAAAACCGAATCCTTATCCTTATAAACTTCAGCATAATGTCCTTTAATGACACTATTGTTAGCAGTATCTAGAACCTTAATATTATTAGTTGCTGAAGCAAAATTGGTAGGCCGGTCAAAATACAAACTGTCTCCATAAACAGTACGATTGTCATAATCTATTCGGGAGTTTTTCACAAAATATCCATTATCATTGCGGGTATCATAATAACCCCGTTCACAATAAACAGTGCTAGTTTCACTGGTAATGGTTGAAGGTCCATAGAGGTACGCCACACCACTTTCTGAATAAAAATCGAGTTGGTCACTTTCAATAACATATTCCGGGTTGGTGACCACCACATCCTGAATAAACGAATACTTGTCTTGGTCTAAAAAATATCTACCTATTTTACTGTTGATTACACTTGCGGTATCGCGTAGGGTTCCGCCGGTGCGGTAATAGGCTTGTTGTTTGATTCTGTCAAAATAGAGCGTATCTGTATCTAAAGTGGCGGTTGGTGTTTTTAAATTCACTCCTCCTGATGCCCAGGCAAATTGGGTATTACCGTTGTACTCCCCATAGTTACTGCGCATACTTATGGTATCGCCTTGTTTCATACAGACATTACCAATGGCGCGGACGAAATTTTCATTTTTATAATGAAACGCCAGATCACACCACATTTCTATACCTTCATGCTGAATGTAAACCTGATTGGTATTTTTATACATCACCAGAGCTCCCGGATATTTTACTTCATCTATTTGCGAAATATCTGAGGTGATATCTAATTCTTTCCCTTCCTGTGCAAAAGAGCTTGCAGTGAGAAAAAACATTAAAAAAAAGAGGCTGTTTTTTAAAAAATCAGGCATAATATAATTTGATGCAAATATAACGGAAAAAGCAGCGGTTAAAGTATTCCCTTTAGTCAAAAATGAAAGCTATTATTTTTAAACCGATTGCGCTTCTTTTATCATTTCAATATAAAAATCTTCGGTTAGGTCATCTTCAGAGAGTTCTAAGTCTGCCAGTAAGCGATAGAGTTTTTCAAAAAGTGCATCAGTTTCCGAATGTTTAGCAGTTGTAGTTTCGATCTCTATAAAAGAATCTTGCAGTTCATCAAATTGAACAAGCGCAATTTCAACAGTAGCGCTCTCATAATTTAGGTTGAAAACTTCACAGTGCTTTGTGTAGTGAGCGGTTTTTGTATATCCTAAGTGAAACAGTATTTGCTCAGAATTGTGATGATCTAAAACGATGGTTTCGTATTCAGGTTTAGAACGTGTGACCTTATCAAAAGGTTTGTCTTTAAAAGTTAAATAATGTTTAGATTCGCCGGAATCTAAATTGGTTTTAGTGCGCAAGCGAAACTCCTGATCTTCTGCTGTTAGCTTATTGTTCTTATCAAAATAGCGATCATCGTAGTCCAACTGAAACTGAGAAATAGGATTCAATTTCTGAATTATCTCTCGGGTTTGATCATAATTTTTAAGACGAGCCGTAAGTTCTACTTCATACATAGTTAAGCACTTTTAAGCTTAAAATTAATGCTTTGCAAGGAAGCCTCACACTTATAAATGCACAACTTTATGAATGAAGTTTAACTTTTTGATCACGGGTTCTGACAAAATAAAGGGATAAGCATCTGCGTGGCCCATACTTCTGTTTAGCGAATTGATCGAGTAGGTGAGTGGTAAGTAGTGCTTAATGATCTTACGCATATCTGCACCATCATATGGATCAAAATCACAAGCAACCCTCAGGTTGGGAACTTTTGAAATTTCAGGGTCTAGTGTAAGACCGAAATTAAACGAAGTCTCAAGCACGTCCATTAAATGTAAGTAATGTGCCCAGGTTTCTGCCCAATCTTCCCAGGCGTGCATGGTGGCATAACTGCTGATGTAATTATCTCGCCAATTATCTGGGGCTCCGTTTTTATAATGTTTTTGTAACGCTTCACCATAATCTTCTCGGTCGTCACCGAAAAGCGCTCTGAATTCTTTCAAGTTCTGCGGATTATTTTTTATCAAAACATCCCAATAAAAGTGACCAACTTCATGTCTGAAATGGCCTAACAAAGTACGATAGCGTTCAGAAAGTTGTTCTTTAATGTATTCTCTGTGAGCAGCATTTGCTTCCTGAATGTTTAAGGTTATGAGTCCGTTATTATGACCAGTCTTAACACTGTTAGGATCATTAGGGTCTGAAGCTAAAAAATCGAAGGAGAGGTTAAAAGGAGCATCGTCTATGATGAATTTTATCGGAAGTTTCAACTTGTGTAAACTATAAAATAACCGGCGCTTTGCTGCTTCAATTTTTTGCCAGTCGAGTTTATTTTCAGGATAACTCAAATCTGGAATCATATGATTGGTGCTGCAAGCTTCACAATACGTGTTTTCACCTTCTGCTATAACCAACCAATTGCAGGCGTCTAGCTCATAATTAGCACAATACAGCAGAGCTTGTCCTTTATTTACGGGGTTAGCAACCGGAAGGCTATTTATTGGGAACGAAATGATTTTTTCATCTTCATGAAGATAGCCTAATCCATTACCACATTTTTCACAAGAAGTGTTTTCAAAATAGACAGGATTGTTGCAGTTTGAGCACTGAAAAAGTTTCATAGTTAATTGTTGTTAAGCTTTATAAATGTACGCGTTAAGAGCTTAAGGAATGATAATTTATTCAGAAATAAAGCATAAAAAAACCCGCAGCATTTTGCTTCGGGTTTTAAATATTTCAATAAAAATTTCAGACTATCTATGGATTGTTTGTGTGCGGTCTGGACCAACAGAAACAATTTTAATAGGCACATTCAATTCTTTTTCTAAAAATTCAATGTAAGCGTTGAGCTCTTTAGGTAATTGGTCATCACCTTTCATTTTAGTAAGATCTTCTTCCCAGCCTTTCATTTCTGAATAAATTGGCTCTACGTTTTCAGGCTCAATATTGTATGGTAAGTGATCTATAACTTCACCCTTGTATTTGTATTGCGTACAGATCTTAAGAGTGTCAAAACCGCTTAAAACATCACCTTTCATCATCATTAATTGAGTGACACCGTTTACACGTACTGCATATTTAAGAGCTACAAGGTCTAACCAACCGCAACGCCGCGGCCTACCTGTAGTGGCTCCAAACTCGTTACCAACGCGTCCCATAGTTTCACCAATTTCATCAAAAAGCTCTGTAGGGAATGGGCCAGAACCCACACGTGTTGTATACGCTTTAAAAATACCAAATACATCTCCTATTTGATTAGGAGCAACTCCCAGACCAGTACAAGCACCGGCAGCAGTAGTATTTGAAGAAGTTACAAAAGGATATGTACCAAAATCAATATCAAGAAGAGATCCTTGTGCACCTTCTGCTAAGATTGATTTTCCGGCTTGTTGTGCCTGATATAAATATTCTTCAGAATCAATAAAAGTCAATGATTTTAAAACTTCAACAGCTTTAAAAAATTCAGATTCTAATTCTTTAAGATCAAACTCGATTTTGGCATCGTAGAAATCAATCATATCAATATGCTTATCTCTAAGAGAAGCATAGCGATCTTTCCAGTCTGCAAGTTCAAGGTCTCCTACACGAATCCCGTTACGACCGGTTTTGTCCATATAAGTAGGACCGATTCCTTTTAAGGTAGAACCGATTTTTGCCTTTCCTTTTGAAGCTTCAGAAGCTGCATCAAGAAGACGGTGTGTAGGTAAAATTAAATGTGCTTTACGAGAAATAAGTAATTTTTCTCTGATGTTTAGCTTAAACTGGGCAAGATTATCTAATTCCTTTTTAAAGATAACCGGATCAATCACAACACCGTTACCAACTAAGTTGATCGCGTTTTCGTGAAAAATACCTGAAGGAATTGTATGTAATACGTGTTTAATACCATCAAATTCAAGCGTGTGACCCGCGTTAGGCCCACCTTGAAAACGGGCTATAATATCATAGTCTTTAGTAAGAACATCTACGATTTTGCCCTTACCCTCGTCTCCCCACTGGAGACCTAGAAGTAAATCTACTGCCATTTATGAGTTATTGTCTTCGGTTGTGTTTTTTGTTGAATTCTCTTTGCGGGTACCGTAAAAATAAAGGGAGTGTTTGTTGATCTCTATATTAAAAACCTCTTCAATGGTCTTTTTAATAGATTGAATTCGTGGATCGCAAAATTCTATAACCTCACCGGTATCAGTTAAAATTACGTGATCGTGCTGTTTGTCAAAATAAGACTTCTCATATTGAGATTGATTTTGCCCAAACTGGTGTTTGCGTACAAGGCCACACGCCAGTAGAAGTTCTATCGTATTGTAAAGCGTAGCTCTACTAACCCGATATTTTTTATTCTTCATGCTGATGTATAAAGTCTCTATATCAAAGTGGTCTTTGTAATTATAAATCTCCTGCAAAATCGCATAGCGCTCAGGAGTTTTACGATGACCGTTCTCTTCTAGAAACTTAGTGAAGACGTTCTTTACGACTTCTTGATCTTTATTTATTGTTGCTTTAGGTACCATAATAGAGGGTGCAAAGTTACGTATTTACAGGCGTATGACTTTGTCGATACCGTTTATTTTTTTTAAGTTTTCTATAAGCCTGCGTAAATGCTCTTTGTTTTGAACAATGACGGTAATATTTCCTTTAAAAACACCATCGTTTGTTGTGAAATTCAGATTGCGCATATTTACGTGCATATGTTCTGAAATCTCGCGGGTAACATGATTAACAAGCCCAAGGGTATCGATGCCGGTTAATTCTAAGTCTGCTTTAAATTCCTGTGCTGATGAATCTATCCATTTAGCAGGAATAATTCTGTAAGCGTAATTGCTTTGTAAGGAGATTGAATTGGGGCAGTTCTGTTTATGTACTTTTATGCCTTCTGAAACTGTTGTGAACCCAAAAACCTTATCACCCGGAATAGGGTTACAGCATTGTGCTAAAGTATAATCTAATTTTTGCTCGTCTTTGCCAAAAACCAAAAGATCATACTTTTCGGTAATCTCATCTTTATTTACATGCTCCGCTACGGGAGCTTTGCGTATTTTATTTTTAAAAAAGGTAACAAAAGCATTGCTACGAGAAGTGGCATATTCTTTTATCATCTTGTTATCTATTGTACCTATCCCAACGCGGTAAAATAAATCCAGACTGGTTTTTAATTTAAAATAGATAACCATTTCGTTAATCACATTCTCATCAAGACTGATCTTTTGAGAGCGCAATTTTCGTGTAAGGATAATCTTCCCGTCTTCTGCAATAGTTTTCTTCTCGTCTTTTAATGAAGATTTAATTTTAGAACGCGCACGCGCTGTTGTGGCATAATCTAACCAGTTATTATTGGGTTTAGCGTGTTCTGAAGTAATGATCTCTACCTGATCACCACTTTTAAGTTCATGACTCAAAGGCACTAGTTTCCCGTTAACACGTGCTCCGCGAGTGTGCATACCAACTTCAGTATGAATACTGAATGCAAAATCTAAAGGTGTTGCAGCTTTAGGAAGTGATTTTAATTCTCCTTGAGGTGTAAAGACAAAAATCTCTTTATTGTAAAGATTCAGTTTAAACTGCTCAACAAAATCTACCGCATTGGTCTCATTATTTTCTAAAGCTTCTTGTAAACGGTTCAGCCATTGATCTAAAGTTTGATCTTCTTCTGTCTCGTTAGATGAACCTTGTTTGTATTTATAATGCGCCGCATAACCTTTCTCGGCAATCTCATTCATTCGGTCAGAACGAATTTGAACTTCAACCCAACGTCCTCTGAGTCCCATAACTGTAATGTGCAAGGCTTCGTATCCTGTAGATTTAGGAGAGGAAATCCAGTCACGCAGTCTTGTAGGGTTGGGTCTAAAATGGTCTGTAACTATGGAGTAAATTTTCCAGGCTAAAAATTTCTCGCTTTCAGGAGCAGCCTTGTAAATAATCCTAATTGCAAATTTGTCATACACCTCGTCAAACGGAATATTCTGTTTGAGCATTTTTCGGCGTATGCTGTAAATAGATTTAGGTCTGCCTTTTATTTCATAATCCAGAATCTCTTTGTCCAGCGATTGTTCAACAGCTTTTGTAAACTCTTCAATATATTGATCTTGCTGCTCTTTAGTCTCTTTCATCTTACGCGAAATGTCTTTAAACACTTCAGGTTCGGTGTACTTTAGACCAAGATCTTCAAGCTCTGTTTTAATGTTATAAAGACCTATACGGTGCGCAAGGGGCGCATAGATATAGAGCGTTTCACTAGCGATCTTTACTTGCTTATCTGGCCGCATAGAATCCATCGTTTGCATATTATGCAAACGGTCTGCAATCTTAATGATGATTACCCTAACGTCATCGTTTATGGTAAGCAACATTTTTCTAAAATTTTCTGCCTGTAAAGAAACATCCCGATGCTTCTTTAAATTAGAGATTTTAGTAAGACCGTCAACAATACGCGCTACGGTTGGTCCAAATAATTCTTCCAGATCTTCAAGCGTATACGAGGTGTCTTCTACAACATCGTGCAAGAGGGCGGCGGCAATAGAAGTCGCATCCATACCAATCTCACTGGCAACAATACGTGCTACAGCTAGTGGGTGAAAAACATAGGCTTCACCAGATTTACGACGCTGATCTTTATGCGCATCTACAGCCACCTCAAAAGCTTTTCTGATCATTTTTTTATCATCATCAGAAAGCGTGCGGTAACTTATGCGTAACAATTCTTTATAGCGCCTTGTAAGCTCTTTATTTTCTTTTTCTATATCAACCGTAGTCATAATTTAAAAGTACAACTATATCCTAAAAAAGCAAATGTAAATGCAGCTTCTGTTTAGAAATAGATTTTGAAAAAAAATAAAGATCTAAAATCAACTTAACTCTCAACGAAGCCCTTTTAGATTACGATAGCGCTGCAATAAGGTTGGGTGAGAATAATGCAATTTTACGTAGAGCGTATGCGGAGTTAAATTGCTAAGGCTATTGCGAGAAAGTTTTTTAAGTGAACGTATTAGAGGTTCGCCTGCATACGTGTCTTTAGCATAATTATCTGCTTGATATTCAAATTTACGCGATAGTAAGCTCATTAAAAATCCTGTAACTCCAGAGATTGGTGTGTATAGTATTCCAAAGGCAATCAACCCGATGTGGAAACTAGGCTGGGTTACGCCTAATGCTTCAGAAAATATGGGCATACTTATAAAAATACCTAATAACCAAAGTGTAAAACCGGTAAGTAAAATTGAAGTGACTAAGTTGATGATAATGTGGTTCTTTTGGTAATGACCTACTTCATGTGCCAATACCGCAACAATTTCTTCTTCCTCTAGATCGTTAATTAAAGTGTCGTAAAGTGTGATTCTTTTTTCTGTACCAAACCCTGAAAAATAAGCATTTGCTTTTGTGCTGCGTTTAGAGCCGTCAATCACAAAAATATTATTCAGTTTAAAACCTACAGCAGCAGCGTAATTCTCAATTTTTTCGCGAAGGGAGCCTTCTTCGAGAGGTTGTTGCTTATTGAAAAGCGGCACGATAAGTTTTGCATAGAACATGTTCACAACTACCGCAAAAACAGCAAAAACGATCCAGGCATATAGCCAGAAAAAATCCCCGCTATACTGATAAAACCAGATTACCAAAGCGAGTAAACCACCGCCGACAATAATGGTCATCAACCAACCTTTTAGCTTATCTACAAAAAAGAGGGTGGGAGTTGACTTGTTAAAACTGAAGCGTTCTTCAATAACAAAAGTTTTGTAATAGCTAAAGGGGGTTGTAAGAATATCAGAACCAATCATGATGATCCCAAAAAAAATAAGACCAACCATGATCTCGTTTGAACTTACGGATCGCGCTAAATTATCTAAAAATGCAAAGCCATCAGCTAAGAAAAAAGCTAAAGTTACTACAAGCATAAAACTCGAGGTCAGTGTTGAGAATTTTGCATTTACTTTCTTATAGTCTTGTGATTTGCGATAGCTTTCTTCATCATAAACATCAGCCAATTCCTGAGGAATAGGATCATCAAAATGTTTTGCATTTAAAGCGTCTAGAATTTGATCTATTATAAAACTGATGCCGATAAAGCCAATGATGATATAAAAAACGAGTGTTGGGGTCATAGTATGGTGTTTTATTCTTTAAAACCACGTTGTCTACGGGCTTCAAAAATCAATATTGATGCAGCAACCGAAACGTTCATGGAGTCAATTTTTCCTTGCATCGGAATGATGATATTTTGCGTTGATTGTTTGCGCCATTCTTCTGAGAGTCCGTCTGCTTCTGTTCCCATGACTATTGCTGTGGAGCCGGTAAAATCTTGCTTCTCATAAGAAATAGCTTCTTGTAAGATAGCCGCATAAATACTGATGTTTTTTTCTTTTAAGAAGGTCAAGACTTCTTCGGTTTCACCAGTGGCAATTTGCATAGTAAAAACACCACCTACACTAGACCGTATAATATTTGGATTATAAAGATCTGTACGCGGGTTGGCAAGAATAAAAGCATCAACTCCTGCCGCATCTGCAGTTCGCAACAGTGCTCCTATATTCCCCGGTTTCTCAGGTGCTTCCGCAATAAGAATTAATGGATTTTTGGGTAATAGTAAATCAGTTAGTTGATTTTGTTTCGCTTTCGCGGAAGCGACAATTCCTTCTGTTCCTGATCGGTACGCTATTTTTTTATAGACTTCTTCTGTAATCGCAATTTGCGCTACATTTTTATCCAGTTTAGATTGAAGCAATTGCAATTCTTCAGCATTTGCTATAGCATAACAAAATAGAATACGTGTCAACTCAAAACCAGCTTGGAGGGCAAGATTGATTTCGCGAACACCTTCAATAAGAAATTCACCACTTTTTCGACGCTCGCGTGCTTTGTCTTGCAAGGCTACCAGGATTTTTATAGTGGGATTTTGCGTGCTGCTAATTTCTTTAATCATTGCGGTAAATAACCTTATGTAGATGTAATTTATAAAATTGGCTAAAGATACTAAAGTGAGTCAGCCTTATTCATTTTTTGAAATAGAATCAGTTACTTTTTTAAAAGTGTAAAATTCTTTTAAAACCTCAAGCAGCTGATCTTTAGCGTATCCTTCTTCTTTTTTACTATAAAGCTTTAGGTTAAGTTGATCATTATCTCTAATCCTTAAAGTGTCTGTGCGATAAAGTTCGTCAAGCAATTTTTGCAGACTGTAATTTTGAGCATCCAGACAGAGTATGTTTCCATTTTGAAGAGAGTCTATAGTTAAGCGAGTTGGGTTATCCAGTTTAAAAGCAATACCTGTTGCTTCAATCTTAACCTCATCATCATCCAAGAGGCTTCTTTCTACATTATGAAAAAACATAAAGGACATCATAATTAAAATAAAGTTATGACTAAAATGTCCCAAAAGCGCCCAAACAAACCCCATTTTTAGTCTAAAAAAACTAAAAATAATTCCAGCGAAAAGTTGTGCTCCCACAATAATTGGCGCCAGCATAAAGAAAACTAAATCAACATTATTATAATTACTCAAATGGATAAAACCAAAAGTTGCTGAAAATAGATAGACAATAATGCGTAGATGCTTTCTCCAAAAACCAGAAAAATCACTTTTAAAGAGATATGCTATGAACCGAAAAACATAATTGCGTTTATACTTTAAAGGAAATCTAAAGATCAATTCTTCAAGGAGTGGAGGAAGGATAGTGATTAGTAAAATGGACTTCCAGAACGAATACAATTCGCTATTTAGTATATTTTCATAAGGTGTCATTAATGGCTCTAAAATAGAGATCAAAATCACAAAAATGAATGCTACTATAAAGTCATATATAATTCCAGAAATGAGGAATTTAAACTTTTCCCAAGTAGATATAGAAAATGGTATATCGTTTGGTCTTTTTATGAAGTTATTAATGCTATTTACGCGAGCGCGAAATCCCATATTTACTTCTTAAAGAGAGGGATCAAATAGGATATTGTGTAGCCATAACCCGCACCGTAAACATTGTCAAAGGTTACTTTGTTATAACCTGGCGCATATAAGTTTGTGAAACCGTCGGGTTCTTTTTGAGTGATCATACGTTTCAGCTGCACATTGAGACCCATATATAGATTGTTGAAAAGTTCAACCTGTAATCCCATTTGCAATTCTAACCAAGTCAAATTTAAATTTGAATAGTTGCGGGAAACGGTGCGTAAATTGGGATCAAAAAATGAATTAGTGGTATAAATGGTATAACTATCCAGATCTTGATTAAAGGTCGAGAACCCAGCATGTAACCCTACATAGATCATATTAGACATTCCCACCCAATTGTTATAAGCATTGTAATTAAAACCTGCTTTAATATAACTTCCCTGAGTTTTAGCAAAATAGTTAGCATCATCAAATTCCTTTGACTCTGTACCTATTTCTGCAGCTAAGTAATACCGATCTTTGATCCTAAAATCTCCTACGATAGCAAAGCCTTGATAAGTATCATCGAGAAAACTGCGTAGCGGTTTGCTAAGATCTATGCCTACCCGTAAACCGTATTTATTGATTTTTGGTTTAGGCGCTACAGTATCAGCGGCTACTTCTTCTAAAGGTTTTTGAACCTCAATGCCCCGGTCTTCTTTTTGAGCCTCAATGTTGAGAAAACTCAAGAGCGCAAAACTAGTGACTAATAAAAACCTGTGTGGTGTCTTCATCTGAAATAGTTCTGGTTGTAAAAGTTAAGTCGTCTATCCAGCGACCATCTGAGCCTGGATTATTTTGAATGCTAAGATTCGTATAGATTACGCGATATCCACAAGCAGAACTTATAAATTCTTCCTGTGGCGTATAATTAAACGTCACTGTGTCTGCATTATTAGGATCTTCTGTTGCTACTAAATTATTCGGATTTTTTACAAAAACTAAAACCGTAGCTGTAGTGTCTGTACGCAAAGGAACTTCTATAGTAGATGCGTTGGTGTATACGATGCTGTCTGAAAGATCGGGCTTGTATATATTAATATTTAATGATTTTGTTTCATTGAAATTGTCCACATCCAAAAAGCCAATTGTTAATAATGGAGTAGTAGGGGTGCTGGTTGCACAAATATCATCACGCTCACAAGAAAGGGAGAGTAACAATACGGCAAGCATTAACAAAATCCAGTTTTTAAACATGGGGCTTATTTCAGTTTTAATAAAACCACATTTTCAACGTGATGCGTCTGCGGGAACATATCAACGGGTTGTATGCGTTCTACTTTATATAATTCATCTAACAGTGCCAGATCTCTTGCTTGTGTTGCGCTGTTACAACTTACATATACAATACGATCAGCTTTAATTTTTATCAATTGAGCAACGACATCTTTATGCATTCCATCACGTGGAGGGTCTGTAATTATAACATCTGGTTGTCCGTGTTGAGAGATAAATGCATCGTTAAATACATTTTTCATATCACCTACGTAGAACTCAACGTTTTCTATGCCGTTTAATTGCGCATTGGCTTTAGCTGCGGTAATCGCATCAGGAACCGCTTCAACACCAATAACCTTTTTGGCCTGTCTGGCAACAAATTGCGCAATAGTTCCGGTGCCGGTATACAGGTCAAAAACAGTTTCTTCTCCCGTTAATCCGGCAAAATCCCGTGTGATTTTATATAGTTCGTATGCTTGCTCAGAATTAGTTTGGTAGAATGATTTGGCATTGATCTTAAACTTAAGACCTTCCATTTCTTCAAAAATATGATCCCTACCAGCGTAGCAAATTACATCCTGATCATAAATGGTATCATTTCCTTTTTCATTTATAACATAAAGAAGCGAAGTTATCTCAGGGAAGGTTTCTTTTAGATAGTTTAGAACCAACTCGCGCTGTTGTTTTTCTTCTTTAAAAAACTGAATCAAAACCATCAATTCACCAATACTGCTCGTGCGTATCATTAGTGTGCGAAGTAAGCCTTCCTGATTGCGTGTGTTGAAAAAGGGTATGTTGTTTTTTGTAGCAAATTCTTTAACGCCATTACGTATCGCGTTACTGGGGTCGCGCTGCAACCAACATTTGTCAATATCTAAGATCTTATCCCACATCCCCGGGATATGAAAACCTAAAGCATTTCGATCTTCAATGATCTCATCACTTTGAATCTGCTTTAGTGTAAGCCATTTGCTGTCGCTAAATGAAAATTCCATCTTATTACGATAAAAGTAAATCTCTTTACTGCCGCTAATGGGAGTGATTTCAGGAAGTTCAATTTTGCCCAGACGTTTCAGGTTGTTTACAACTTCGCGTTGTTTGTATTCCAACTGGTAATCGTAATGCATATTCTGCCATTTACAACCACCACAAGTGCCAAAATGCTGGCATTCTGGTTCGGTACGTTTAGGAGAATATTTATTGATTTTTATCGCTGTACCTTCATAATACGCCTTGCGTTGTTTTTGAGTTTGTACATCTACGATGTCACCCGGTACCGCATTATTGATAAAAATAACACGTCCATCAGGCGCTTTAGCTATAGCTTTTCCTTTTGCGCCGGCATCAATTACCTGCACATCAGTAAAAACTTTTCTTGTTTTCTTTCTTCTTGACACGCCGCAAAAATAGAATAAATAAGACGATTATTTCAACGGACTAGCTAGAAGTATTATTGAGTTCAATTTTGAGGGGAAGCTTCTTTATTTAAAGTCAATTTGAATAAAGCTGATGCTGTTGAATTTAATGGAGTTGTCCTCTAATTTTAGTATTTTGCAAGCGCTTAACCGGGATGATTTCTCTCCTGTTGAGGATGTTCTAAATCTGCTTCATAAGATTTAAATTTCAGACTTATACATTTCTTTTGTTTAATAGATAATAATAGAATCGTAAAGAGCTGATTTATAAAAGCATCTTAAGTAGGAATCGTATAAAGATTACCTTAAAAAATTACAAAATGACTACTGTAAAACAACTCACTTCGCAAGAAGCAATCGCTCTTGAGGACAAGCACGGTGCACACAATTATCACCCACTTCCCGTGGTTTTAAAACGTGGTGAAGGTGTATACGTATGGGATGTTGAAGATAAGAAGTATTATGACTTTTTATCTGCATATTCTGCAGTAAACCAAGGTCACTGTCATCCTGCAATTGTGGGAGCAATGACTAAACAAGCCGAAGTATTAACGCTTACTTCTCGAGCATTTCACAATGATATATTGGGGCGCTATGAAGAGTATGCGACAGACTATTTTAAGTTTGACAAGCTATTACCGATGAATACCGGTGCAGAAGCTGTAGAAACAGCTATAAAAATTGCACGTAAATGGGCTTATGAGGAAAAAGGCGTTGCAGAGCACGATGCACAAATCATTGTTTGTGAAAATAATTTTCACGGAAGAACCACAACGATTATTTCATTTTCTAACGATGAGGATGCTCGTAAGAACTTTGGCCCATACACACCGGGATTTATTAAAATACCTTATGATGATCCTAAAGCTTTAGAACGAGCATTGATCGAAAATAACAATGTTGCAGGATTTTTAGTAGAGCCTATACAAGGTGAAGCAGGGGTTTATACTCCGGCTGATGATTTTATCAAAAAATCGAAGGCTTTATGTGAAGAACACAATGTGCTGTTTATCGCTGATGAAATTCAAACTGGTATTGCGCGTACTGGAGCTTTACTAGCAGTCTGCGGAAATTGTACTTGTGAAGCTCATTGCGAGCGTCAGGAGACTTATACGAGACCAGATATTTTAATTTTAGGAAAGGCTTTATCTGGAGGTGCTTATCCTGTTTCTGCTGTGCTTGCTGATGATGCTGTTATGAATGTAATTAAACCGGGTCAGCATGGTTCTACTTTTGGAGGAAATCCTGTTGCGGGAGCTGTTGCTATGGCTGCTTTAGATGTTGTAAAAGATGAAAAACTTGCTCAGAATGCACGTGTTTTAGGATCGCTTTTCAGAGCTAAACTCAATGAATTTATTGATGGAAGCAATATTGTGAAGTTAGTAAGAGGACGTGGATTAATTAATGCTATTGTGATTAATGATTCTGAAGATAGCAGTACAGCATGGGATATTTGTGTAGCACTTAAAGAAAACGGACTACTAGCAAAACCTACTCATGGAAATATCATTCGTTTTGCTCCTCCACTGGTAATGAATGAAGAGCAGTTGCTTGATTGTGTTGCGATTATAACTAAAACGCTTAAAGCCTTCGAGAAGTAGTTTTTCATTAGAAAAATGAATTAAAAGAAAAAAGGAGCGACTAATTAGTCGCTCCTTTTTTTCTTTTAAAATAGTATTACTTATTCAGTTGCGATAAGCTCTATGTCAAATGCTATAGCCGTGTTTGGAGGTATAGGTCCGCTTCCTCTTGAACCGTAAGCTAATCTTGCAGGCATTAGTAAGGTGGCAGATCCACCTTCTTGCATATAAGAAATACCTTCTCTAAACCCCGGTATTACTTGACCTAAATTAAATTCAACTTCTGTAGTAGCTTGGTCAAATACAGTGCCGTCCAGAAAATAACCTTTATATTTTACGGTTACATCAGAACTAGTGGTGGGTGTAGCACCTTCACCTTCGGTTGTAATTATATAGTATAAACCTGAATTAGATTTTTCAACATTCAGATCATTAGCTTCTATATATGCTTCTAACTCTTGTTGATTTCGAGTATAAGCTTCGGCTTCAGATTCGTTATTGTCGTCGTCACTGCAAGAAATGAAAAGTGTTAAAATAAATAGGAGTAAAAACGATTTTAAATAATAGAATTTGTTGTTCAAAATTTTAAAATTAAAAGTGAAATAGAATTTATGATTTTAACTAAGATGCTTTTCTAATAAATAGGTTGCTTGATAAAAGGGATTTATTTTTTAGCTGCCAGTTCGGCTATTTTGATAATAACTTCAGTAGCCTTGATCATACTTTCAACAGGAACATATTCAAACCTTCCGTGGAAATTATGACCACCGGCAAAGATATTAGGACAGGGAAGTCCCATAAATGAAAGCTGTGAACCATCTGTACCGCCCCGTATGGGCTTTATAATAGGTTTTACGTCTACAGCGCGCATCGCTTTTTCAGCAAGTTCTACAATATGCATTACAGGCTCTATTTTTTCACGCATATTAAAGTATTGATCTTTAATTTCAAGTGTTACAAGCTCTAACCCGTATTGACTATTGATTTCCAGAGCAAGATTGTTGAGTACTTCTTTTCTCGCTTCAAAATGCTCTTTGTTGTGGTCTCTTAAAATATATTCCAAAACGGTTTCTTCAACATCGCCGTGAATTCCATTTAAATGAAAAAAACCCTCTCTCCCAGAAGTATGCTCCGGAGTTTCCAGACGTGGTAATGAGCTGATAAAATCTTGCGCAATATGGATGCTGTTTATCATTTTACCTTTAGCATAACCAGGATGTACGCTTTTTCCTTTAACAAAAACTTTTACACTGGCTGCATTAAAATTCTCAAATTCTAGTTCGCCTATTTGGCTTCCGTCCATTGTATATGCCCATTCAGCACCAAATTTTTCCACATCGAATTTGTGTGCGCCACGACCTATTTCTTCATCTGGAGTAAAACCTATTCTGATGGGGCCATGTTTGATTTCAGGATGATTGATCAGATATTTTATGGCTTCCATAATTTCTGTAATTCCCGCTTTATCATCAGCTCCAAGAAGCGTTGTTCCGTCTGTGGTAATTAAGGTTTGACCTTTGTAAGCCAATAGGTCTTCAAAGTCATCCGGAGAAAGAATAATATCTAGATCTTCATTCAGGACAATATCTCCTCCCTCATATTTTTCAATAATTTGAGGTTTCACATCGGTTCCGGTAAAGTCTGGCGTTGTATCATAATGAGCAATAAACCCTATAGGCGGCAAAACAGTATTTACCGTTGCCGGTAAGGTTGCCATGATATAGCCGTTATCGTCTATTGTAGCATCTTTAAGTCCAAATTCTATCAATTCTTGATGTAATTTTCTGGCAAGATCCCATTGTTTTTGAGTGCTGGGTGTAGAAGAGCTGTTCTCGTCACTTTGTGTGTCAATCGTCACATAATTAACAAAACGGCTTATTATTGAGTCTTTTTCTATCATATGCAAGGGTATTGAATAATCATTATAAATTTTGAGGTCAAAGGTACTGTTATGCCTAAAGATTCAAAGGCTGATACTAAATTTTATAATATTTTTAATTATAGCTTTTCTTTTGAGTTGCAAGACATAAACTTACTTTTACAGCACATTAATCAGCCTTATGTACAAATCAATTTTACGACCTTTACTTTTTAAGTTTGACCCTGAAGGGGTGCATCATTTTAGTTTTAAAAGCATTCGGTTGTTGAGTAAAACCGGACTTTTAAACGTATTAAAACCTGCATTTGAAGTCAAAGATAAAAGACTTGAGCGTGAAGTTTTTGGGCTGAAATTTAAAAATCCGGTAGGTCTTGCGGCAGGCTTTGATAAAGATGCAAAACTGTATAACGAACTTTCTCAGTTGGGATTTGGTTTTGTAGAGATAGGGACCTTAACACCAAAACCGCAACCCGGTAATCCTAAAAAGCGTTTATTCAGATTAAAAGAAGATCAGGCTATTATTAATAGAATGGGTTTTAATAATGGTGGAGTTGATACAGCTGTAGAGCGTTTAAAAAAAAATAAAAACGTTCTGATAGGTGGAAATATTGGTAAAAACAAGGTAACGCCTAATGACGAAGCATTCAATGATTATAAGATTTGCTTTGAGGCTTTATATGATCATGTAGATTATTTTGTGGTCAATGTAAGTTCGCCCAATACACCCAACTTACGCGAACTTCAAGATAAAGAACCTTTGACTAATCTGTTAAGTGGTTTACAGAGATTAAACAGAGCTCGAGCAGCAAAAGAAAAACCAATTCTACTCAAAATTGCTCCAGATCTTACTGATGACCAGCTTCTGGATATTATAGATATTGTGAATACCACTAAAATTGCTGGTGTTATAGCTACCAACACCACTATAAGTCGAACAGGGTTGTCTTCTGAAAATAAAGAGGAAATAGGTGGTTTAAGCGGAAAACCTTTAAGAAAGCGAGCTACAGATGTAATTCGGTTTTTGTCTAAAAATAGCAACAAATCTTTCCCGATAATTGGTGTGGGAGGAATTCATAGTCCAAAAGATGCGATTGAAAAATTAGAAGCCGGAGCAAGCTTAGTTCAGCTATACACTGGGTTTATATACGAAGGTCCATCTCTAATAAAAAATATTAATAAGGAAATTTTAAAACGAGTTAATTAGTTCAAAGAACTTTTATTAGATTTAACCTATTAATTATAAGACCAAAGTAGTATAATTCTTGTGATATTTTTTACCTTTTTACACAGACGAATTATTCTGCATTTTTGTGGAGTATATTTTTTATTTCTTACTTTGGGAATACACGCTCAGACTCCGACAATTGACTCCTTAAAACAGAAAATCTCTCAAACTAAAAATGATTCTTTAAAGAGCTATTTGTATCAGCGTCTGGGATATGAATATTTATATTTTAAACCGGATTCCGCACTATTTTATATAGATAAAGCTATAACGATTGCTGAGGCTGTTAAGAATGAATCTGCCTCTGCCACCAGTTATAATCGGAAAGGAACCTATTATGTATTCCAGTCAAAATATCCTGAAGCGATTGTAGAATTTCAAAAAGCACTTCCTATTTTTAAAAAAGTAGAAGATAGTGTTGGTCTTGCTGAAACTTACTCCAATTTGGGTGCTCTTGATTTTTATTTACGGGATTACGACTCTGCACTAGATAATTTTCAAGAAGCATTAAACCACATAGACAGTCTTAAACAGGTTAATTTATACACTAAATTAATCACCAATATGAGTGGGGTCTATAGAGAAAAAAAGCTATATGACAGCTCACTTTACTATGCTAAAAAGGCAATAGATCAAATCAAAAATGATAAAGAAAACAGGATAGTTGCAGTAACTTATTTCAATTTAGGAACTGCTCAGTATTTTCTAAATCAATACGAGACAGCTATTGCAAGTCTCAACTATGCTATTGCTCAACCAGAAATACCTATTCAATTTGAAATTTTATCTAAATCTTATAAATCTCAGGCTTTATTAGCACTTGGTAAAGTTGAAGAAGCTGAAGATGTTCTTCAGAATTTACAATCTCAAATCGAAAATTTACACGATCAGTATGTGACACTTGAGTTCTATAAGGCAAAGCAAAAAGTTTTTGAAGCAAAAGACAATACTACTGAAGCTCTCATTTATGCCAAAAAGTATATTCAATTAAATAATGAGATTCATAACCGCGAGCAAACTGCAATACTTCAAAATATTAAAGTGAAGTTTGAAACTGAAGAGCGTGAGTTTGAAAATAAACTGCTTAAAACAGATGCAGAAATCCAGGCGATGCAAATCAAAAATCAACGCTATGGAATTTGGGGGATCGCCATATTTATATTTTTACTTTTGGTAATGGTTTTAATTTTATACGGGATGTATAATCTTAAGGCTAAAAATAATGTGATTTTAAAAGAAAAGCAAAGCGTTCTTAATGAGTTTAATCGTAATCTGACAACAATAAATAGTGAGAAGAATAAGTTTTTTTCCATTGTAGCTCACGATGTTAAGAGTCCTGTTGCTGCTATATTAAGCAGTACTAATATGCTCCAAGCTAATCTTGATAGTTTTACTTCTGAAGAATTGCAAAAATTAGCTGAAGAATTAAAAGGGCAATCTCTAAGTCTGCATTATCTTTTAGAACATGTATTGATCTGGGCAAAATCTCAAATGGATGGATTTAAGTTTATTTCTAAAAAGATTAATTTAAAGTCCTTTATTGAGAATTTATACAATAACGAGTTAGTGTTTATTAAAGGTAAAAACATCAAGATAAATTGTAATATAACTGATGATGCTACGATTAAAGCAGATCCTCAGGTAGTGCAAGTTGTGATGAGAAATTTACTGAACAATGCAATAAAATTCACACCGAGAGGAGGTGTTATAACCTTTAATACAGAAGAAAAAGACAACTATTATTATATTCATGTTTCAGATACAGGTGTGGGTATGGCTCAAGATAAGATCGAAAAAGTTTTGGTTAATAAGGAGCGTTATACTGTAGAAGGCACAGCTAATGAATCTGGTAACGGTATAGGTCTTATACTTTGTCAGGAAATAGCAAAAAAAGCTGGCGGAGAAATCACCGCAACTAGCAGAGTGGGTAAAGGCTCAACTTTTACATTTGCACTACCTGTTTTAAAAGACTAAGAGTACTTCGATCACAAACTCACATCTTTAATTGTATCTTTAATTTTGCTAAAACATATTGATGAGTCAGGCTCTTAAAATCATAGAATGTCCGCGTGATGCTATGCAGGGTATAAAAGAATTTATACCTACTGCTCAAAAAGCGCAATATATTCAATCGCTTTTGCGCTGTGGTTTTGACACAATTGATTTTGGGAGTTTTGTTTCTCCCAAGGCCATCCCACAGATGGTTGATACCGCTCAGGTATTGGATTTATTGGATCTTTCCAGAACCCAAACCAAACTTCTTGCAATTATTGCGAATCTAAGAGGAGCTGAAGATGCGGTTAAGCATGCTCAAATTAACTATTTAGGCTATCCCTTCAGTATATCTGAAAACTTTCAGATGCGGAATACGCACAAAACTATTGCAGAATCTGTAGAGCTTCTAAAAGCCATTTTAGAAGTAGCCGATAAACACCAAAAAAAAGTAGTCACCTATATTTCTATGGGTTTTGGTAATCCTTACGGTGATCCCTGGAATGTGGAAATAGTAGGGGAGTGGACCGAAAAATTAGCTAATATGGGTGTTTCGATCCTGTCGCTCTCAGATACCGTGGGAACTTCTGATGCTGAAACTATAGACTATTTGTTTAAGAATTTGATTCCAAAATATCCCCACGTTGAATTTGGTGCACATTTACATACGACACCTCAAAAATGGTTTGAGAAAGTAGACGCCGCCTATAAAGCAGGTTGCAGACGTTTTGATGGTGCCATTCAGGGTTTTGGTGGTTGCCCCATGGCAAAAGACGAACTTACCGGCAATATGCCTACCGAAAAAATGCTTTCGTATTTTAATTCCGTTAAAGCAGAATCAGGAATTAGACCTATGAGTTTTGAGTCTGCGCACAATGAAGCAACCCGAATATTTGAATATTATCACTAAGTTAAATATTTTGGGTTACTTCTTTTTAAACAATTAATACGAAAGATTCTGAGATTTTAGCAGTATATTTGCACGCAATTAAATCCTAATTGCAATGACAGCACACGAAACAAAAATACTTGGAGAAGGTCTTACCTACGATGACGTACTCTTAGTTCCTGCTTATTCAGAAGTACTTCCTCGCGAAGTTAATATTCAGTCTAAATTTTCAAGAAATATAACACTTAATGTTCCTATTGTATCTGCAGCGATGGATACCGTTACTGAATCAAGTATGGCAATTGCCATAGCTCGAGAGGGAGGAATTGGTGTGTTACACAAAAATATGACCATTGCTCAGCAAGCGGTGAAGGTTCGTCGTGTAAAACGTGCAGAAAGTGGTATGATCATCGACCCTGTTACGCTAAAGTCTGATGCTAAGGTAAAAGATGCTAAGCGCCTGATGGCTGAGCATAGCATTGGGGGAATACCAATTGTAGATAGTGATGGTCATTTAGAAGGAATTGTTACCAATAGAGATTTGCGTTTTGAGAAAGACAATGAGCGTGCAATCATAGAAGTGATGACTTCAGAAAATTTAATTACTACTGCCGAAGGAACCTCTTTAGGACAAGCAGAAGTAATTCTTCAAGAGAATAAAATTGAAAAACTTCCTGTAGTTACAGATGATAATAAGCTAATAGGTTTAATTACTTTTAGAGATATAACTAAATTAACCCAGAAACCAATTGCTAATAAGGATACCTATGGTCGTTTGCGTGTTGCTGCTGCTGTAGGGGTTACTGGAGATGCTGTAGAGCGTGTAGAAGCATTAGTAAATGCAGGAGTTGATGCAGTTGTTATAGATACTGCTCACGGCCATACACAAGGTGTGGTAAAAGTTTTAAAAGCTGTAAAAAGTAAATTTCCGGAATTAGATGTTGTAGTAGGAAACATCGCAACGGCAGATGCTGCAAAATATTTAGTTGAAGCTGGTGCAGATGCTGTAAAAGTAGGTATTGGTCCCGGTTCTATTTGTACAACTCGAGTTGTTGCTGGTGTAGGATTCCCACAATTTAGTGCAGTTCTTGAAGTTGGAGCAGCTTTAAAAGGAACAGGGGTGCCAGTTATAGCAGATGGTGGTATTAGATATACAGGAGATATTCCTAAAGCTATCGCAGCAGGAGCAGACTGTGTAATGCTTGGTTCACTTTTAGCAGGTACTAAAGAATCTCCAGGAGAAACTATCATTTACGAAGGGAGAAAATATAAAACCTATCGCGGCATGGGTTCTGTTGAAGCAATGAAAACAGGATCTAAAGATCGTTATTTTCAGGATGTAGAAGATGATATCAAAAAATTAGTACCAGAAGGTATTGTAGGTCGTGTTCCCTATAAAGGAGAGTTGTACGAAAGTGTACATCAGTTTATAGGTGGTTTACGTGCAGGTATGGGATACTGTGGAGCTAAAGACATTAATACCTTAAAAGAAAATGGACGTTTTGTAAAAATCACTTCTAGTGGTATCCACGAAAGTCATCCACATGATGTTACCATTACTAAAGAGTCTCCTAATTACAGTAGATAGTCTTAGAATTATATAAAAAAAAGGGAGCCAAGCGGCTCCCCTTTTTTTTATAACAGGTATGCGGTGTTAGTTTCCTGTTTGTTCTTCAGGTTGCTTTAATGTTACTCCTAATTTATCTGCTACTGCCTGAGTAAGGTCTAAAGCAGGATCAAAATAAGCCACTCCTGCATTTAAAGTGAGTACTTGAGAATAGTTTTGTTCTTGAGCAACTTCATTTAAAGCTTGACCAACTTTTTGGTACAAAGGCTGCATCAGTTCGTTTTGTTTAATTTGAATAAGACCTTGAGAATTTTGTCTAAAACGTTGAAGATCTTGTTCCATACCTACAATTTCTTCTTGCTTAGCTTTTTTATCCTCTTCTGAAGCAGTTGCTTCAACATCTTGATATGCCTTTACTGATGCTTGGTATTTGGCAACTAGGTCTTTAAATTGTTTGTCAAGATCAGCTCCATAAGTTTCGAGATCTTTTTGCACTTGTGCTACTTCGTTAAGACTAGAGATAACAAGATCGCTGTCTATTGTTCCTACTTTAGATTGTGCAAGCGCTGTAAAACTTATTAAAAAAGCTACTACAGGTAAAAATAATTTCTTCATTTGTTTTTTGTTTAGCCTTTTTGAACAGGCAATTAATTCTACTTAATGATTTAAATTTTCTAAAAAATTACGGGCAAAGATAAAAAAGCACTTGAGCTATCAAAGTATTTTTTTAACGTCAACTTTAAATAAAGGGTTATAAAGCCTTCTCAATCACAAAATTCTCCCCGATGTGGTTTTAAAGCATCTCTTACTGCAGGCATTTCACTTTGTAACACCGTTAAATAAGCTATGGTATACAAAGGACTCTTGATTTCTACACCAGTTGCACTTTTATTAAGATTATTAGCTTTTTTATAATCGGTTAGGTGAATCTCGTGATGCTCTGCAATTTTTTGAGCATCAGGTCCTCTGAAATCCCAAATGAGTTTTATTTTCTTTTCCATTTATTCTAATTCAATGAGTGTGCCAATTTAAACTAACTTATGATTTCTTAGTGGTTTTCTGCAAAGGTCTTAAAGTCTCGCATATATTTTAGAGACTGCTTTTTAAATGCTCCAGACATTAGAAAACCAATTGTATTCATAGCAAAACCTCCAAACTTAAATTCACTTTCAGAGATCCAGATTGTTTTTCCGTCCTGTGTGGCTTGAAAAGTGTTTCGCTGTATGTTATAAATATTCTTTGTAGTGTACTCCGCTACTAGGGAATGCGGCACGTCTGTTTCTAGAATTGTTTCGATTAAAGTCATTTTGCGCCTTCCGAAGTCATATTTTAATTCTGTTTTAGCACCTTTTTCTCCAAATTTACCTTGAATAACTTTAGCTTCTTTAAGACCTTTTTGCCATTTTTTTAAATTTTGAAGGTTGTCCATAAGCGCTACCGTTTCCTTGAGAGGCACATCTATAATAATTTTTTTAGTGTATTGCATAGCTTATAATTCAGGTTTTTAAAGTTATTGCATATTAGTTTGCTTAGAATTTAAATTTTAAAAATACTTGAAGAAGTCTGAACTATCAGCGAGTCTTAATTCTCCTATATTATATGTAATTTTGCAAATCTTAAAGTTTATGCAACATTAAGTAAAGAGAGCCGTCTTTAACGTGTTCTTAAAGCTGAAAGTAAAATCATTTATGTCAAACACCTTAAAGTATTTGCTAGTTGCTCTGATGTCGGTCTTACTGGTGTCTTGTGATTTACTTGGGTCTAAGGCTCCTGTAGGTGTTCCTGTAGCTCGTGTGGGAGACCATTATTTGTATAAAGAAGATATTGCAAAGCTGGTTACATCTGATATGAATGCAGATGATAGTACAACAATCGTAAACAGTTATATAAATCGATGGGCTACTCAGCGACTATTGATGAATAATGCACAACGGAATATCACGTTGGAAGAACAAGATAGATTGAATAAACTGGTAGATCAATATGAACTCGATTTATATGCTCAAGCTTATAAAGATGCTCTGGTTGCACGTAGTTTAGATAGTACAATTACAGATGCTGAAGCTTCACTCTTCTATGATGAGAACAAAGAAAATTTTAAGCTTAATGAATCTTTACTCAAGTTTAGATTTCTTGAGATGAATGATACAGATTATAATATAGACGAAATAAAAAAAAGGTTTACCCGATTTGATAATGAGGATAAAAGATATTTAGATTCAATTTCTGTACAGTTTAAGGCACAGTACTTGAACGATAGTACTTGGGTTAGTCTTGATAAAGTGATTGCTAAAATACCTCCGGTGACAATTGATAACAGTAGCCGCTTATTAAATAAAACTGATTTTTTACAACTGCGTGATTCATTAGGATTATATTTGATCGCTATAAAAGATCGTCTCGATCGCAATGATGACGCACCATTAAGCTATGTTTTGCCAACGGTGAAACAAATTCTTCTCAACCGAAGAAAATTAGAATTGATTAAACAATTAGAAAAGGATATTACTAAGGATGCAATTAAAAACAAACAATTTGAACTTTATAACTAAAGCTTTTACACTACTTGTCTTTTGTGGTGTAAGTGCAGGATTAAATGCACAAGAAATCATAGATACTAGTGTTAAAGAAGAAACAGCTCAGGCTGATGATAAGCCTTTAACTACTGGTACTACGTTTAAGGTAGATGGTGTTGCGGCTGTTGTAGGAGAGTATGTGATTTTAGAGAGCGATATACAGCAAGCTATAGAGTCTTTGAAGCAGCAGGAAGTTGAAGGTCAGGATCTTTCTAACTGTAAAGTTATAGATAAGCTTATGGAAGATAAGCTTTATGCACATCACGCTGTTGTAGATAGTGTTACCATTAACGAAGATCAAGTGCGTTCATATACCCAACAGCAAATAGATTATTTTACTAATCAATTAGGTTCTGAAGAGAAGGTGCTTAAGTTTTACCGTAAGGAAAAAATGAGTGATCTTAAAAAAGAGCTTTTTGATTTAAATAGAAATCAGGAGTTGGCTAAAGCCATGCAACAAACAATTGTTGAAGAGATTGAAGTAACTCCGGAAGAAATTAGATCATACTACAAGCAATTAGAAGAAGATGGTTTGCCGCAGTTTGGGGTAGAGTTAGAAATTTCAAAAATTCAAATTATACCTGAGGTACCTCAAGAGGAAAAAGATAAAGTAATAGAGCAACTTAACGGTTACCGTACTGATATTGTAGATAACGGAAGTAGCTTTGCTACAAAAGCAGTACTTTGGTCTGAAGATGAGTCTACTCGTGGTGATGGTGGTTTGATAAAGGATGTAGATCGTAAATCTCAATTTGTAAAAGAATTTAGAGATGTAGCTTTTAGTCTTCAAGAAGGAGAAGTGAGTAAGCCATTTGAAACTGAATTTGGTTATCATATCATTAAGGTGGAAAAAATTCGCGGTCAGAAAATTGATTTACGACACATACTCAGAATACCTAAAGTAACACCTGAAGCAGAAAATGCTGCAAAAGACAAAATTCAAAAATTGAAAACGCGTATTGAAGCTGGTGAAATTACGTTTGCTGAAGCTGCAAAAGAATTTTCTGATGAAAAAGAAACCGCTAGCGACGGAGGTATTATGATAAACCCGGTGACTCAAGACCGTATGTTTGAGCTTAAAAACTTACCTCCAGAATTGTATCCTAAAGTTCAAAATTTAAAAGAAGGTGATATTTCTATAGCCTTTAATAATCCTACTCGTACCGGTAAAACTCGTTATGAGATCTACACGGTTTCAGATAGAATCGAAGAGCATGAGGCAGATTTTGCTATAGACTATGTGAAGATCAAAAACTTTGCTTTACAGGCTAAGCGTATAAAAGCTATTGAAAAATGGCAAGATGAAAAAATTGCTGAAACCTATATTAAATTAAACGGAGATTACAGAAATTGCGAGTATAGTAGCAACTGGTTAAAAAATTAATTTATGTCAGACGCCAAAGCGATTGATGCACTGGTCACCCGTTATAAGGATTTAAAAAAGGAAATATCACGAGTAATTATTGGTCAGGACGATGTTGTTGATCAAATTATAATTTCAATATTCTCTGGTGGTCATGCACTCTTAATAGGAGTGCCGGGACTCGCAAAAACCTTGATGGTAAATACCATTGCTCAAGCTTTAGGTCTAGATTTTAAGCGTATACAGTTTACGCCAGACTTAATGCCCAGTGATATTGTAGGAGCAGAAATTTTAGATGAGTCTCGTAATTTTAAGTTTTTAAAGGGGCCTGTTTTTGCAAATATTATTCTTGCAGATGAGATAAATCGAACGCCTCCTAAAACACAGGCAGCTTTACTTGAAGCAATGCAGGAGAAGGCAGTTACAGTTGCAGGTAAGCAATATCCTTTAGATAAGCCATACTTTGTATTAGCTACTCAAAACCCTATAGAGCAGGAGGGGACTTACCCATTACCCGAAGCTCAATTAGACCGCTTTATGTTTGCTATTAATTTAGCATATCCTTCTTATGAAGAAGAAGTTGCTATTGTAAAAGCTACAACTGCAAATAATAATGTGATTACTAATTCTTTGTTTTCTGCGGAAGAAATTGTGACTTATCAAGAGTTAATTCGTAGGATTCCTGTGGCTGATAATGTAATTGAATACGCAGTTGCTTTGGTAGGAAAAACCAGACCAGATTCTCAAGAAGCTCCGCAACTCGTAAAAGATTATATTGATTGGGGAGCAGGCCCACGAGCATCTCAAAATTTAATTCTTGCTGCTAAAACTCACGCAGCTATAAATGGTAAATATTCACCAGATATTGAAGATGTACAAGCCGTGGCGCAGGGAATACTAGGGCATAGATTGCTCAAGAACTACAAAGCTGAAGCAGAAGGCTTGACCCTTAATAAAATCATAAATAGCTTATTGTAAACTAATATAGAAGGACTCTAAATAATGTTTTAGAAGTGTTTTTTAATAACATCCGGTTTGTAACTGACTAATTATCACAATTAAGCAACGAAATCGATATAATGTTAGTTGAATTTGCAATAAATTTAGCATTTATACAGATAGCCTTAATCTATGTTTAGGCTTCATATTTTCTACGCTTTTTCGTAATTTTAAAGCCGCTTTCGGGCGTATGTAAATTACAAATTCATTTAACTAAAACTTAGATATGGCATTTGATATTGATATGATCAAATCGGTTTACAGTAAAGTTGCAGAGCGTGTAGACGCTGCTCGCGAAATTACAGGTAAGCCCTTAACACTGGCAGAAAAAATATTATACTCTCACCTTTGGGATGGTAAAACCGATAGAGCATTTGTACGTGGTAAAGACTATGTAGATTTTGCTCCAGATCGTATCGCTTGTCAGGATGCTACAGCTCAGATGGCGTTATTGCAATTTATGCAAGCAGGTAAAAAAAATGTTGCTGTGCCTACTACAGTACATTGTGATCACCTGATTCAGGCAAAGCAGGGCGCTAAAAAAGATTTAAAAAGAGCAAATGAAACCAGTAATGAGGTTTTTGATTTCCTAGAATCTGTTTCTAACAAATACGGTATTGGTTTCTGGAAACCGGGTGCAGGTATTATTCACCAAGTGGTTTTAGAAAACTATGCATTTCCGGGAGGAATGATGATAGGTACAGATAGCCATACGGTAAATGCTGGTGGTCTTGGTATGGTTGCTATAGGTGTAGGTGGTGCTGATGCAGTAGATGTGATGGCAGGTATGCCTTGGGAGCTTAAATTTCCTAAGCTGATCGGTGTTAAGTTAACCGGAGAGTTAAGTGGATGGACTGCTTCTAAAGATGTTATTCTTAAGGTGGCTGGTATTCTTACTGTAAAAGGTGGTACGGGTGCTATTGTAGAATATTTTGGTCCTGGTGCAAAAAATCTTTCTGCGACAGGAAAAGGTACTATTTGCAATATGGGAGCTGAGATAGGTGCTACCACTTCTACATTTGGTTATGACGAGTCTATGGAACGTTTCTTACGTGCTACAGACCGAGCTGATGTTGCAGATGCTGCAAATGAAATTAAAGAGTATTTAACAGGGGATGATGAAGTATATGCTAATCCTGAGCAATACTTTGATGAGGTTATTGAAATTAATCTTTCAGAACTACGTCCACACCTTAATGGTCCTTTTACTCCAGATCTTGCTACTCCGGTAGGTGAGTTAGGAAAAAAAGCTGCTGAAAATGATTGGCCAATTAAAGTAGATTGGGGTCTTATAGGTTCTTGTACAAACTCTTCTTATGAAGATTTGTCTAGAGCGGCTTCAATTGCACAGCAGGCTATAGATAAAAAATTAAAACCTAAGAGTGATTTTGGTATCAATCCGGGCTCTGAGCAGATTAGATATACAGCTGAGCGAGATGGTTTATTAGAAGTTTTTGAAAACTTAGGTGCTACTATATTTACAAATGCTTGTGGTCCTTGTATTGGTCAGTGGGATCGTAGTGATCGCAAAGGTGAAGAGAAAAATACAATTGTTCATTCCTTTAACCGCAACTTCTCAAAACGTGCGGATGGTAACCCTAATACGCATGCTTTTGTAGGATCTCCAGAAATGGTTGCAGCAATCGCAATTTCAGGTCGTTTGGATTTTGATCCCATGACAGACACCTTATTGAACGAGGATGGAGAACAGGTTAAATTAGATGTTCCTGTAGGTCTTGAACTTCCGCCAAAAGGCTTTGCTGTTGATGAGAATGGGTATCTTTCACCTACTGAAGATGGTAGTTCTGTAGAGGTTAAAGTTGCAGAAGATAGTGAGCGTTTAGAGTTATTAGAGCCTTTTACACCAATTCAGGATTCAGAATTGAAAGAGGTTAAGTTGCTTATTAAAGCTTTTGGTAAGTGTACTACAGATCACATTTCAATGGCTGGCCCTTGGTTACGATACAGAGGGCACTTAGATAATATTTCTAACAACTGTCTTATTGGTGCTGTAAATGCTTATAATAAGAAAACGAATTTCGTAAAAAATCAGTTGACAGGAGAATATGGAGGTGTACCAGATACACAGCGTGAATACAAGGCTAAGGGAATCAAAACTATTGTTGTGGGAGACCACAATTATGGTGAAGGTTCTTCTCGTGAGCATGCAGCTATGGAACCTCGTTTCTTAGGTGTTGCAGCAGTTTTAGTTAAGTCTTTTGCTCGTATCCACGAAACAAACCTTAAAAAGCAAGGAATGTTAGGATTGACTTTTGCTAACGAAAATGATTATGATTTGATTCAGGAGGATGATACATTCAGCTTTGTTGACATCGAAGAGTTTGCTCCAGATAAGCCTTTAACTATTGAAGTTGCTCACGCAGACGGAAGCAAAGACACAATTAAGGCAAATCATACTTATAACGATGCGCAAATCGCGTGGTATAGAGAAGGTTCTGCTTTAAACTTGATCAAAAAGCAAAACGCTTAAGCGTTTTGCTAAATATTTATTAAAACCAAACCGCTTTAGGGCGGTTTGGTTTTTTTATTGAAATTTTTGTACGCTATTTGCGTTTACAATTTGAAACAACTTAAAATACTATTTATGAAAAAACTTAATCTATTAATGATATTATTTGCTGCTATCTTTTTTGCTTCTTGTTCAGGAGATGATTCGGTAGATCGATCTGATGTAACTGTTGATATTTCAGGATTAGAACGACTAGATTCAGGAGCAGAATATCAGGCTTGGTTAGTTACAAATACAAATCTTGTGTCTCTGGGTAGATTTACAGATGTAAATTTTCCGAAGACTTTTCAGGCATTAACGGGACAGGTTAATGATGCTGAAGGTTTTGTACTGAGTATTGAGCCAGGCAATGATCCAAGTTCAGAAATTAGTCAGTCTATTATACTTAGTGGCGATTTTGTTGGTAATGCCGCTACTGTTGATGTTACCGATACCTTTGGTTCTTATACAACAGCTTCTGGGCAATTTGTATTACAAACGCCAACAGACGATGTAGCTACAAATGAGAATAGTGGACTTTACTGGTATGTGCCTTCAACAGGGCAGCCTGGTCTTAAATTGCCAACACTTCCTTCTGGTTGGAAATATGAAGGATGGGTTACATTACAGGGAGCAAGTGGTGATGTTAATGTTTCAACGGGGAAGTTTACTAATGTAAATAATGCTGATGAATTTGCTACATTCAGTTCAAGCATAAATGATGGTCCTGACTTTCCAGGAGAAGATTTTGTAAATATTAGCTTACTTTCTCAATTGTATGGGATAACTACAGCGCCAAATCTCCTAGGAAGAAGAGCTTTTATTACTATTGAACCAAGTCCTGATAATGATGAAACAAAGCCTTTTGTTTTAAGACCATTAACCGGTACAATTACAGAAGAAGCCGGTTCTGCAGTTACAAATAAAATGCAAATAAATACTGCATCATTTCCTGTAGGTCGCGTAACTAAAGACTAATTAAAATTTAATTTAAATAAAAAATCCGGTCTATTTCAGACCGGATTTTTTTTGAAGAAAACTGAGGTTTTAAACCAGTTTATTTATTTTCTCTATGAGTTTACTCATATCGCTTTGTAACTTATCAACTTGGCTCTCTAAATGCTGTACACGCTTATTAGCATCCATGTCTACAACATTGAGCGAACTTGTGATTTTACCTCTTACAATAAGGATTTCTAGAATATTTTCTAGGTCATAGCTTATACTCTCATACTTACTGTTATCGCTTATTAAAATAATAGCATTGTTAGAAAGGTCTTTTTTAATACGCTTAGTTAATACAGATTTTGTAGTAACTATAACTGCCACAGAGCCATCTAATATTTCAGAGAGGTCTTCTGTATGCTGTGTGATCAATATATCACCGTGCATTAGTGTAGGCATCATGCTATCCCCTTCAACTTCAAAAAGTTTTTGACCTTGAGCGGGTTCATAACCCGGAAGTTTAAACATGTCTAAAGTAGACATCCACTGTTCATTGTCGCGATTTTCGATAAAACCAGCTCTCGCTTCAACGTTGATAAGTGGTACAAATCCATTTGTAGAGCTCATCATTATAGAATTATGAGAGCCTTTTAAAATGCGATCTGTAGGAACACTATAAAGTCTGCTTAGTGTAAGTAAATGTTCTGTAGTGATAGAGTTTTGCCCATTTTCAATTAAGGAATAGGCACCTTGAGTAATACCGAGCTCTTCGGCAACTTTTTTTTGAGACAAAGAAGTCTTTTCTCTGAGCGCTTTAAGTTGTTTTGATATAGACATTTTTATAGATTAGGTTTAGGGAACATCTAATTTGTTCAAATATAAAAATTAAACTCAGATATATTGTTGATAATTATATTTTTAATTAATTATTAGCTTATTAAGAAATTTAGAGTACATAACTATCAAATTCTTAGCTATATTATTAAAAGTATAAATGATTGATAGCATGCAGTTTATATTTTGTGTAGGATGATACTCTTTAAAATATCGAGATAGAAGTATTTAGTCGGTTTTAGGATGTAAAACGTCTAATCTACTTTAAAGTAATTCTAATTTATTTTAATAAGCTGAAGTAGTAGAGATGATTTTTTTGCTTCCTCATAAATTGTTTATTAAATGTCAAAATAAGAATGATTTTTGACTTACTGAAAATAGATAGAAATACTATTTTTACCTATGCAAAATAACGTACTCATTCTAGATTTCGGTTCGCAGTATACCCAGTTAATTGCAAGACGCATACGGGAACTCAATATTTTCTGCGAAATAAAACCATTTAATAATTTACCTGAAGATTTAAACAGTTATAAAGCTGTAATTCTTTCGGGATCTCCATCATCAGTTCGTGCTGAAAATGCACCGCACCCAGATCTTTCTAAGATACGAGGTGTAAAGCCCTTGCTGGGTGTTTGTTATGGGGCACAATATCTGGCTCATTTCCATGGAGGTGAAGTTGGCCAGTCTAATACCCGTGAGTATGGCCGGGCAAATCTTTCGATGATAAAGGAGGATGAACCGTTTTTTGAAGGTGTAGAGGTAGGTAGCCAGGTGTGGATGAGTCACAGTGATACGATAAAGGCTCTGCCGGAAGGCTCTGTGAAATTAGCCAGTACGCACGATGTAGAAAATGCAGCATACCGTATAGGTGGTGAAGAGACGTATGCAATTCAGTTTCATCCTGAGGTGTATCATTCTACAGATGGAAAAAAAATATTAGAGAATTTCTTAATCAATATCGCAAAAGTTGAACAAAGTTGGACTCCAGATACTTTTGTAGACACTACAGTTGCAGACTTAAAAAAGAAAATAGGTGCAGACAAAGTAATTCTTGGTCTTTCTGGAGGTGTTGACAGCTCTGTAGCGGCAATGTTACTGCATAAAGCTATAGGAAAAAATCTACACTGTATTTTTGTAAATAACGGTTTGCTTCGTAAAAATGAGTTTCACGATGTGTTGAAACAATATGAGGGAATGGGCCTAAATGTGAAAGGAGTTGATGCTTCAGATCGTTTTCTAGATGCTCTTGCCGGTAAAAGTGACCCCGAAGAAAAAAGAAAAACCATAGGCCGTGTTTTTATCGAAGTTTTTGATGACGAAGCGCATATGGTAGAAGATGCTAAATGGTTAGCGCAAGGAACAATTTATCCTGATGTTATAGAATCTGTTTCTGCAACAGGTGGTCCTTCAGCAACTATAAAATCACATCATAACGTAGGTGGTTTACCAGATTTTATGAAGCTTAAAGTGGTAGAGCCTCTTCGTATGCTTTTTAAAGATGAAGTAAGGCGCGTGGGTGCCAGTATGGATATGAGTCCAACTTTATTGGGTAGGCATCCATTCCCTGGGCCTGGGCTTGCGATTAGAATTTTAGGAGATATCACTCCAGAAAAAGTGCGTATTCTTCAAGAAGTTGATGCGATCTTTATTAACGGTTTGCGTGAATGGGGTCTTTATGATCAGGTTTGGCAAGCTGGCGCTATGTTATTACCAGTTGATTCAGTTGGTGTGATGGGCGATGAGCGAACTTATGAGAAATGTGTTGCACTTAGAGCCGTAGAAAGTACAGATGGTATGACCGCAGATTGGGTGAACCTTCCTTATAATTTTCTACAAAAGACCTCAAATGATATAATAAATAAGGTTAAAGGCGTTAATAGAGTAGTCTATGACATCAGTTCAAAACCACCAGCAACTATTGAGTGGGAATAAACTGAATTTTTAATTTTATAAAATCATTTTCAAACCAATACCTCATAGTTTTATGAGGTATTGGTTTAAAAAATAACCACAATGAAAAACATCACCATTTTATTCGTTTTTATATTTGTTGTATTCAGTTGTTCAAGTATAGGTCAACAAAAATATGCAAGTCATCAGGTGCGCGATGGCGAGACTGTTTCCAGTATTGCTAATAAGTATAATGTTACTGTTTATGAGATTTATCGCTTAAACCCTGAAGCTAAGGGAAATCTATATCCGGGATTGGTGCTTATCCTTCCGGGAGGTAAATCTGTTCCTGGTGGTTCAGAAATAAGTGCTGATGGCAAATTTATATTGCATACAGTAGCAAAAGGGGAGACTTTGTATAGTCTTTCAAAAAAATATGATATTTCAGAATCTGAGATAAAACGCTACAATAAGCATTTGTATAGTGCCGAATTGAGAAATGGTGAGATTGTAAAACTTCCTAATACAGAAACAGTAGTTATTGATGAGACGGCTAAACCTGCTATTACTAATAGAAAACATATTGTTAAGCCTAAAGAAACTAAATATGGTTTAGCTTCAATGTATGGAATTACCATAGAAGAGCTTGAGATGATGAATCCCGGTATTGAAGACGGTTTGCAGATAGGTGATATTATCAATGTGCCAGATAAATCTTATGCAAAAGATGCGGTTTTAGAAGATAGTAGATTTGGATTTTATGAGGTAAAGCCAAAAGAGAACTTGTTTAGACTAACCCAAAGATGGGATATGACAGAAGCAGAATTGATGACGCTTAATCCCGCTCTTGAAGATGGTCTTAAAAGTGGAATGATTCTTAAATTACCCAAATCTAAATTGGGTGCTGAAACAGCTGTAACTGTCAACGGTGGTGCAATAAAGCTTGCTGATAATTTGACAAACAAGTCAACCAAGAATATTGCGTTGATGCTTCCTTTTAATCTAGGTAGAACAGAAATTGATACGGCAGATGTGCGTAAATCTGTAATTAAAAAAGATCGGGTAATGAATATCGCCTTAGACTTTTACAGCGGTGCTCTTATGGCGATAGATTCTGCTAAAGCGTTAGGTATTTCTTCAAATCTTTATGTCTACGATACGCAATATGCACGAGGCGACGGTAAAGCGGGAAATGATCGTAAGATTGAAAATCTAATCAACAGCAATGACTTTTCAAAAATGAATGCTGTTGTAGGTCCGCTTCTTACTTCAAACGTAGAAAAGGCAAGTCAGCTTCTTAAAGGTCGTTCTGTTCCAGTTGTGTCTCCTATTGTTCCTAATGTAGCGATGAGTTCTAATATGTTTCAGTCCAGACCAGATGATGAGATTTTAAAACAAGAAATGCTTCGGTACATAAAATTACAGGGTAAAGGCAAGAATATTGTTGTTATCGCTGATTCAAAAAACCAGAGTATTAAGAATAAGATTTTAGCCATGTATCCTGATGCTAAGGTTGTATTTCCTAAATCATCAGATAATGGTTCGTATTTGAGAGCTAGTGATCTTACGGCAAAATTATCTCAAACTATAGATAATTGGGTTATTCTTGAGACTAACGATATTGCTTTAATTAGTAATGTAACAACGAGTTTATCAACACAAATATCAGAGAATAGAAAGATCACCTTGATGACTACCAATAAGGGTTCAGCTTATGAAAGTGATGATGTTTCTAACATTACGTTGATGAAGCTGAACTTTCACTTTCCTTCTGTAGACAGGGCTTACGGTGCTGGTCAAAAGTCGTTTATTGATGCTTACGAAAGAAAATACGGTTATGTTCCTAGCAGTTATGCAGTAAGAGGTTATGACATAACATTTGATACTTTATTGCGATTAGCCGCATCAGAAAGTTTATATGATGCAGCAGATGCAGGATATAGTACTGAGTATGTTGAGAATAAATTCAATTATATTCAGGATCCGGTATCAGCAGGGTATTTTAATACAGCTGCATATATTTTAAAATATGGTCAGGATCTGGAAGAAATAGTAGTTGAAATTCCTACTAAATCTTCATCATCTTTATTTTTAAAAGATTAAAATATGACTAGTAAAGTTGTTTATTTAGGTGATCTAAGAACAGAATGCGAGCATCTTAAATCTGGTGATAAATTTATTACGGATGCTCCAATTGATAATAATGGTAAGGGAGAAGCTTTTTCTCCTACAGATACAGTTGCTACTGCATTAGCGAGTTGTATGCTTACAGTAATGGGTATAAAAGCAGCGCAGTTAAACGGAGTAGAGCTTAAAGGTTCATCTGCATCTGTGACTAAAATAATGAATGCAGAACCCCGCAGAATCGCTCGTATAGAAATTGAATTAAACTTGCAAGGAGTTCATAATGATAAAGATCGAAAGATTCTTGAAAACACAGCTAAAACGTGTCCTGTTTTAAATAGTCTGCATCCTGATATGGAAAAAGCGGTAAGCTTTAACTGGAAGTAATTTAAAATGAAAAAGCCCGATCATTTGATCGGGCTTTTTGTTTATAAGCGGAGTATTGTTAATTAATTAGGCGTTAGCCTTATTTTACTTTACTTACGATTGCTTCAAAAGCTTCTGGGTGATTCATTGCTAAATCTGCTAATACCTTACGGTTAAGTTCGATGTTTGCAGCTTTAACTTTACCCATAAACTGTGAATAAGACATTCCATGCATGCGAGCACCCGCATTAATACGAGTAATCCATAGTGCACGGAAATTTCTTTTCTTTTGACGACGGTCACGGTATGCATAAAGCATAGCCTTTTCAACCGCATTTTTTGCAACTGTGTAGACGTTTTTACGTCTTCCAAAGTAACCTTTGGCTTGCTTCATTACCTTTTTTCTACGGGCTCTTGAAGCAACTGAATTTACTGATCTTGGCATAATTTAATTGTTTTTGTAGCAGGCGGGTGACAAGCACCACTTTTAAAACTCTTATATTTTCGTTTTGCCCAACTCCAGGGTTTATAAAATAATTTAACCGGTTACGTATTTATTTAAGACGTAACATGATTTTCACGTTGTTCTCGTCAGCTTTGTGTACCAAAGTATCGTGAGTTAACGCTAGCTTACGTTTCTTAGACTTTTTAGTCAAGATGTGACTCTTAAACGCGTGCTTTCTTTTGATTTTACCAGTACCTGTAAGCTTAAAACGCTTTTTAGCACTGCCTTTTGTTTTCATTTTAGGCATAATTCCTAGTTTATTTAATTATTCCGCTTATTATTGTTTGTCTTGATTTTTTACTATCAAAACAATCCCGGCCTTTTAAAAAAGGTCGGGATTTATAGTTTAAAAAGCTGTTAGGCTTTTATTTTGTTTTCTTAGGTGCAAGAAACATAATCATACGTTTCCCTTCTAATTTAGGCATTTGCTCAACTTTACCATATTCTTCAAGATCTTGTGCTAAGCGAAGTAGCAAAATCTGACCTTGATCTTTGTAAATAATTGAACGCCCTTTAAAGAAAACATAAGCTTTTAGCTTTGCTCCTTCTTCAAGAAACTTTAGAGCATGTTTCTTTTTAAACTCGTAGTCGTGATCATCTGTGTTAGGACCAAATCTAATTTCTTTAACGACAACTTTAGACGCTTTAGCTTTTATTGCTTTTTCACGCTTCTTTTGTTCGTAAACAAATTTCTTATAATCCATCACCTTACAAACAGGTGGTTCTGCATTAGGAGAGATCTCTACTAAGTCTAGTTCTTGCTCTTGAGCGATGTCAAGTGCTTTGCTAGTAGGGTATATCCCCATTTCTACATTATCACCTACAAGGCGTACTTCACGAGCACGAATTTTTTGGTTGATATTGTGTTGGTCTGTCTTCTGGACTCTTGCCGGTCCTCTTGATCTTTTTCTACGTATTGCTATGGCTATATAATTTTAATTAAACTTCAAATTTCTTTAGTGTCTTAGAGATTTCAGTATTGATGATTTGTGCAAATTCTGCAACTGTCATCGTTCCCAAATCCTCTCCACCATGTTTACGTACAGAAACCGTACCATCATTGGATTCTTTTTCACCAATTATAAGCATGAAAGGAGTTTTTTGCATTTCTGCTTCTCTAATCTTCCTTCCCATAGTTTCTCCACGATCATCAATCGTGGCGCGAACTTCGTGATTTTCAAGCAAAGTTAATACATTTTGTGCGTAATTCTCATAGTTTTCACTGAGTGTTAACACACTGGCTTGTACTGGCATAAGCCACAATGGAAAGTTTCCGCCGGTATGTTCTAATAAAATAGCAACAAAACGCTCCATACTTCCAAAGGGTGCACGGTGTATCATAACCGGGCGATGCTCCTCATTATCACTGCCTTTATACGTTAGTTCAAAACGCTCAGGAAGGTTATAATCTACCTGAATTGTTCCTAACTGCCAGCTTCGACCTAATGCATCTTTTACCATAAAGTCTAGCTTAGGGCCGTAAAAAGCGGCTTCTCCAGTTTCTACAACATAGTTAAGATTTTTAGCTTTTGCTGCATTTATGATTGCGTTTTCGGCTTTTGCCCAATTTTCATCAGAACCGATGTATTTCTCTTTGTTTTCAGGATCTCTTAACGAAACCTGAGCTGTAAAATTTTCAAAACCTAAAGAACCAAATACATAAAGTACCAGGTCTATTACTTTCATAAATTCTTCATCGAGCTGATCTGGAGTACAAAAGATGTGTGCATCATCTTGAGTAAACCCACGCACACGTGTAAGTCCGTGAAGTTCACCGCTTTGTTCATAACGGTAAACCGTGCCAAATTCTGCAAAACGCTTTGGTAAATCACGGTAACTCCATTGATTTGCATTGTAAATCTCACAGTGATGCGGACAGTTCATAGGTTTCAATAAAAACTCTTCGCCCTCAGCAGGAGTACTTATTGGCTGAAAACTGTCTTCACCATATTTGGCATAGTGACCAGAAGTAACGTACAATTCTTTTTGACCAATATGTGGCGTAACCACCATCTCGTATCCTGCTTTTTTCTGAGCAGCTTTTAGAAAATTTTCTAAACGTTCACGCAAAGCGGCACCATTAGGCAGCCATAATGGCAGACCTTGACCTACTTTTTGAGAAAAAGTAAACAGCTGAAGTTCTTTTCCTAATTTTCTATGGTCTCTCTTTTTAGCTTCTTCAAGAAGCTCTAAATATTCTTTTAGGTCTTTTTGCTTTGGAAATGAAATACCGTAAACACGTGTAAGTTGTGGTTTATTTTCATCACCGCGCCAGTAAGCACCTGCAACACTCATCAACTTAACTGCTTTTACAAAACCGGTATTGGGTAAGTGTCCACCTCGACATAGATCTGTAAACGTATCATGGTCGCAAAAGGTGATTGTACCATCCTCAAGGTTTTCTATCAATTCAACCTTATATGGATTTTCTTGTTTTTTGTAAAGGTCGAGAGCATCTGCTTTAGAAATGCTACGCATTGAAAATTCATGTTTTCCTCTGGCAATTTCAAGCATTTTATCTTCGATCTTTTTGAAGTCATTCTCGCTTAACGAGCGATCACCAAGATCTACATCATAGTAAAATCCTTTATCAATGGCCGGTCCAATGGTCAATTTAACCGCTGGATATAATTCTTCTAAAGCTTGCGCTAAAATGTGAGCAGAAGAGTGCCAGAATGCTTTTTTACCTTCATCATCATTCCAAGTGTACAAAACTAAAGAACCGTTTTCGGTAAGCGGGGTCGTGATTTCTATGGTTTGCTTGTTGTATTTTGCAGAAATAACATTACGCGCAAGTCCTGCGCTTATGCTGTTTGCAACGTCAAAGGGTGTTGCTCCGTTTTCAAATTCTTTTACGCTGCCGTCTGGCAAAGTAACTTGGATCATAATAAAAATTTAGGCTGCAAAGATAAGGGCTTTCGGGAGAAATTGAATATTGAAAATTCAAAATTTCGGGGTATTTAAAACTTAAATAATTCCCCGTGCTTTTATCTCCAGATATTTATTGATTGTTTTTACAGAAAGATCTTCAGGTTTGGTTAAAACGGCTTGTATACCATGCTTCTCAAGTTCTTTTACCATAAGCTTTTTATCATAATCCATTTTCTGAGCAATGGTTTTATGATAGATTTCTGGAGTGCTGGTTGCTTTTTTTGAAATCAGATTGTCGAGTTCTGTATTTTCAAAAATGATGACAACCAAGACATGTTTTTGGGCAAGACCTTTTAAATAGGGGAGTTGACGCTCTAAAGCACTCAAGTGTTCAAAGTTAGTATACAGCAATAAAAGACTTCTATGTGTGATTTTACGTTTTACTTCAGCATACAATCTACCAAAATCACTATCTAGAAAATTAGTTTTAATTGAATATAAAACCTCTAAAATTGTATTGAGATGTGTCTTTTTGCTACTTGCAGCAAGATGATTATGAATCGTGTTACTGAATGTCAATAAACCGGTTTTATCATTTTTTTTTAATGCAATATTACTAAAGGCCAAAGCACTATTAATGGCATAATCTAGCAAGGTTAAGCCTTCAAAAGGCATTTTCATCACCCGGCTGGCATCTATAATCGAATAAACAGGTTGAGATTTTTCGTCCTGAAATTGATTAACCATCAAATTTCCGCGTTTTGCCGTGGCTTTCCAGTTAATTGTGCGTACATCATCACCACTTACATATTCTCTGATTTGCTCAAATTCCATAGTGTGACCTATACGGCGAATCTTCTTAAGACCAAATTGTGTCAGTTTATTGTCAATAGCCAGAAACGCATATTTTTTCATTTGTATAAAAGAGGGATAGACTTTTACTGTCTGATCTTTTCCAAAAGAAAATCTGCGTTTTACAAAATTGAACGGAGAGCTCACATATATATTCAATTTACCAAACGTGTAAACTCCACGATCAACAGGTCTTAATTGATATACAATCGATTTTTTAGTTCGCGCCGGAATACTTCCCGATTTGAGAAAATCTCGTTTTTGAAATTGTACCGGAATTTCATCAATGATGTTGTAAGCGATTTTAAAACCATATTTGTTCTGAATACTCAGTGGTACTTCATTGAGATCACTATTTGAGAATTTCTCTGGTAATTCCCGGGTTGCAAGAATGCCATCTCTCTTTTTGAATAATAAAATGCTGTCAAAAACCGCAGCAATAGCTAAAAGAAACAACCCAACTAAAGCGACAGGATATAACACATGACTCCAATATGAAAATAAAAAAAGCACAATAAGAACGGCAAGTACGTAGAATACACGTTTACCTAAATACAGACTTTTTATGAAGTTTATAATGCGCACTAGCGAGGTACTTCTACAGATTGAACAAGCATCTCAATAACGGTTTCTGGCGTCATACCTTCCATCTCACGTTCTGGAGAGAGAATGACACGGTGTCTTAAAACAGGAGTTACGGCTCTCTTTACATCTTCCGGGGTCACAAAGTCCCGACCATTTATGGCTGCAAATGCTTTAGCCGAATTCATAATGGCTAAGGAAGCACGAGGCGAACCTCCTAAATACAAATGTGGATGTGTTCTGGATTTAACCGTAATTGAAGCGATGTAATTCAGTATTTTTTCTTCTACCAGAATCTGATGGGTTTGATCGCGATATTCCTGAAGTTTTTCTGGTGATAGAATAGCGTTTACAACTTCCATCTGTGAACCCTTTATATCATTCTGACTTTTAAGAATTAAGATTTCATCTTCAAGATCAGGATATTCAACCTTTATTTTAAATAGAAAACGGTCTAGTTGTGCTTCAGGCAGGGCATAGGTTCCTTCTTGTTCAATGGGGTTTTGCGTTGCCAAAACCATAAAGGGTTTTTCTAACTCATATTTATGACCGTCTATGGTGATCTGGCGTTCTTCCATCACTTCAAAAAGAGCAGCCTGTGTTTTTGCCGGAGCCCTATTGATCTCATCTATCAATACAATGTTTGAGAAAATAGGTCCGTATTTAAACTCAAAATCGCTGGTTTTCATATTGAGCACCGAAGTTCCTAAAACATCACTTGGCATCAAATCTGGCGTAAACTGAATGCGACTAAAAGCGGTATTGAGTGTTTTTGCAAATAACTTGGCCGTAACGGTTTTTGCAATTCCCGGAACACCTTCAATGAGAACGTGACCGTCTGTTAGTAAGGCTACAATAAGTAGTTCTATAAACTCGTGCTGACCCACAATCACCTTTGCGAGTTCAGCTTTCAATGCATCTACACTTTTGCGTAAATCTTCCAGCGGAATTCTATTTTGAAACTCGAGATTTTCTGAAGGTTCAGGCGACGTTTGCGGTTGCTCCTGATTCAAATTTAAGTTTTCCTGATCTTTATGTTCTTCCATCTTAATGGCTGTTTTTAAATTTTTCGATTAGCGAATTCAGCTTGATCAATTCGTCTTCGGTGACGACTGCTTTCTGTCTAATCGTTATGGTATAATCTATAAGGTTTTTTACTGTTGCTTGCTCAATTCCGCTTTTTGTAGCTAGCTTCTCAATAAATGCCGAATCTCTGCGATCTGTAGCTAGTGTATAAGTGCTTCTGATGTGCTCTAGCAAATGATTGATCTGGTGCATCGCAATCTGGCGATTGTCTTTTTTATCGAGATACATTCCTGCAATCGTGCGCGTGTAATCGAGTGTTTGGTTGGGTAGTGGTTTAATTACCGGAATGCTGCGTTGCTTGCGTTTTCCTTCAAAATAAATCCATATCAAAGCGCCCATTAAGAGGGTGTACCACGACCATTTTAAATACTTGTTTGTGAGTATTAAATAGAGTGGAGAGACCGCTGTGGCTTTACTGTTTTTGTAATGCTGATCCAGATAGATCTTTCCTTCTTTAGGAAGGTAAGACAAAGCTTTAGCCGTATAACTCGCATTGAGACTGTCTAGCATAAACACATTGGTAAAGCCTTCGGGAAAAGTATTGAGAATGACTGTGCCTTTTCTGTACGGAGTTTTGATGAAATTGACTTTAGGCTCCAGAATTTTTGTAGAATCATTGTTTCTGATAAGATCATAAACACCTAGAATTGTGGTTTGGGTAGTGTCTATCTGATCAAAATAAACTGTGCCTACATCTTTATTCAAGCGATAAGGTTTTGAGGCCTTTAAAGATGGATTACTGAGGTTTGCTAACGGACGTTTTTTGAGTTCGCTGGTTTCCGAAAGATATTCTGTATTTAGACATAAACTATCCAGAATTGTTTCGCTAATTGCTTTTGAAGCAACAAACAGCGTATTTCCTTTAGCTACCCAATCTAAAATTTTGGCGCTTTCTGAAGCGTCATTATAAACGCTTGAATTGAGAAAAAGATACGTGCCTTCAGGTGTATCTGTAGAATCTAGCAAAAATTCAAAAGGTGGAATATTAACGTCTTCTAAACGCTCTTCATCAATAATTGAAGGAAGCTGATCGTAAAAAACATATGTACCAAATGGAATTTTATCTTGCTTTCCATAACCGGGGAACCAGTTTACCGGTTCGGGTTGTGTGGCTTCGCCAATAATTAGAAGCGAGAGAAAAACCACCAGAAGAACCGCCATTATTTTGTAACGTTTACTCATAACGTGGCGGTGATTTGTTTAAACTCTTTTTCTGCTTTTAAAAAATCGGTTTCATTCACATCAAAATTGCCGTACCAGATAAAATCATAAATACGGGTAAGTTTGGTAAAGTCATTGCGTAGACCTTCACTTTTAATTTCATAAACATAATCGGCATTCGTTTTTTGAACCTGCCAGTCTATAATATCCTTTTTTGATAATTTTTGAAGTACCAATAAATAGTAAAAACGAACCGCAAGACGGTAGTTGTTTTCGTGAAGTGCCTGGGTGATTAAGCTTTCTATATCATGGGTCTCTATGATATCCTGCTCATCAGAAAGAATCACTTTATTAAGTTCTGCATTTTTAAGAGGAGAACCTCCCAGATCAATTCTCAAGAAAAGCCATATTAAAAATACAAGAACTCCCGCAATGAGTAGGTAAGGTAAAGCTTTTACTAAAAACCCCAGAATTCCCGTAGCTTCATTTCCCTGAAGAATCCAGTTTATAAAAGAATTCCATACTTCATTGATCCAGTTTTTAAAACGTGTCCAAATGTTATCTGGTGGAACAAACTCAACATAATCAAAAGCTTCGTCTTGTTTTAATTCTTGTATAGCTTGATCATCAAACTGCAATGGGGTAATAGCACTTTTATCATATTGAACTTCCTGAATAAATTCAGTAGAATCAATACTTACCGTCTGGCAAATACAACCAAAAGAATATAGAAAAACGAATATGTAAATCAGGTTTCTAATCATTGCCAGAACCTATACTTTCTATAGTTTCAAAAGTTCCGGTTTGATTCTTTTTTTCATTCAAATTGAAATAAATAAAAGCGATCGCTATTGCGAAAATTCCTGCTAAGATGTATTGAACAGCAGAGGAGAGTACATTCAATAAAACATAAACCCAATCAAACATACTAGACATATCTCCCTGAGATATTTGTTCTGCGGAAGCAAAACCTTTACCAACGGTATAAATAAGTGCAGGTATAGAGAAAACCATGTTGGCAATCCACATTAATAAGCCTAAAATAAACATAGTGGCAAAAGTGATCCACCATTCGTTTTTAACCAATTTAAAACTATCTGAAATAGAATCACCTACAGATTGATTTTGGAAGACCAAGATCGCCCAGGTTAATGATAACGGAACAGCAACATATACTCCTGGGAAAAAGCAAAGCATAAAACCAAAAAAGATCATTATTGCAATTAGAAATGTAAGACCGGTCAAATTTCCTAAATCCTGACGCACTAATACTTTAAGTTCATCCTGATCAACAACGCCTTGGTTTTTGATATATAGTTTAATAAAGTTGAGTACCGTTCCATAAAGAACTCCATAATAAAAAAACACAGCAATGAATAAGCCTATTAAAGGCAGTATAATATTTGCAGCGTTAAACATATCATTGCTAAACATGTCAAAATCTGTAGAGATCCCTGTATAGTAGGCGGATATACCTATTAAGATTAAAAAAGGTATTGCAGCGTTGCGCAGTAAAGCTTTAAATAAAGGTTTGTATTCCAGACGGAGAAATTTAAATGTGTCTGTAATTATCTCTCCTAATTCACGTTGTTTTTTAAAAGTGATCAGTTCTTTCATTTAATGGATGTAGTTGTTTTTTTATAAGCAATTCTTGGGTATACGACGTAGTAAAACAGAATTAGTAACAAAGAAATACTAATAATTAAAATAGCAAGCCAGTCTGGCATTTCGGTATGGCGGGTTACAAAACCTTCCAGAAAACCCGCAATAATAAAAAACGGAATGGTACTCACCACAATTTTGAGTCCGTCTCTCATACTGCGTTTAAAAGATTCGAGTCGGGTATAGCTTCCCGGAAATAAAATTCCATTTCCTAAAACCAATCCCGCAGCACCCGCAATAATGATTACTGAAATTTCAATAGTACCATGAATCCAGATCGTACGTACAGATTCCCATAATAAACCTTTATCGTAAAAGAAATATTGAAAAGAGCCCAGCATCACGCCGTTTTGCATCATCATATAAAGCGAACCAATGCTAAAAAGTATTCCCAGAATAAATGCCATAAGGGCAACTCTGATGTTGTTTACGGTAATACCCATAAACATCTCTACTTCGTTCATTTCTTTGTAAACACGCATCGGGTCGTTATTCTGAATATTCTCTAAAGTCATATTGACGTAACCATCACCCAGAATACTGCGCACATAAGCCCCATCGGTTGCAGCACTATAAGCACCAATGATGCAAAAAATCAAAAAAGTAGCAAAAGAAAGTAATAATTGTTTTTGATATTTATACATCAAAATTGGGAACTCTTCAGTAAAAAAAGTGATGAACCTGCGGCTAGACTCGCGTTTAGTCTTATAGATCTTTTGATGTGATTGAGACGCCAGATAATTGAGATACTGCGTAGTTTTGCTTTTTGGGTAAAAAGTTTTTGCATAACTCAGATGATCTGTAACCTCAAGATACAAGGCAGATAACTCGTCTGGAGATAAATCAGATTGATTACCTTCCAGAACGTTTTCAAATCTTAACCATTTATCCTTATTTTGCTTCACAAAAGCCGCCTCGCGCATGGTCTGGTTATTCGTTTAATTAATCAGGTTCGATTCCCTGTTTAGCGATGTGTAGTTTAATTTTTTAGAGATAAACTCTAAATTCTAAAATCCTACTTAATAGGTAAAGAAAAAGAATTCATGGATAACTTTCAAATTGAAACCGCACAAAATGTGAGCATTCAGCAACAGGTTGCGGGAATAGGGGATCGCATATTGGGATACCTCATTGATTTATTGATATTAGGCGGTTACTGGATCGCTTCAATCTTTTTAGTAACCGCTTTTGGATTAGATTCTAACGAAGGTTCTTCAATCAATATTTATTTTATGATTATCGGGATTCCTTCGTTTTTATACTTTCTCTTTTTTGAGGGATTCTGGGACGGTCGCACACCGGGTAAAGCAGCATTGGGTTTACGGGTGGTAAAATTAGACGGCTCAAAACCAGGCTTTGGAAGCTTTTTTGTGCGTTGGATTATGCGTGTGATCGATGTGACCTTAACTACAGGCGGCGTTGCTGTTTTTACCATTCTTTTAAATGGAAAAGGTCAGCGTTTAGGAGATATAGCTGCTGGAACCACAGTTGTGACCGAGCGTAAAAAAGTGCGTTTAAGCCACACTATATTAGAAAACATAGCTGAAGATTATATACCAAAATATCCACAGGTAACCGTTTTTACCGATGCAGATATACAGAAAGTTAAAACGGTTTACAGTGATGCTAAGCGCTACTCTAAACACAAGGTTATTTTGAAGCTGAGCGAAAAACTTGCTAAAACGATGCAGGTTACACCAGAAGAAACACCGTTTACATTTGTAGATCGTGTTCTTAAAGATTATAACTACTACACTCAGAAATAAATGGAAAGTATTGCAGACATCATCGATATTTTAGGTACAATTGCTTTTGCGATTTCTGGGGTGATTACCGCAACAAAAAAGCGGATGGATCTTTTTGGGATTCTCATCATTGCGACTGTAACTTCAGTAGGTGGTGGCACACTAAGAGATCTTCTCATTGGTAAATCACCGGTTACATGGTTACTCAATTCAACCTTTGTTTATATTATCGTGATCACCACCGTAGTGGGTATTATCTTTAGAAAACAACTACGTTATGTACGCCGGTCTTTATTTTTGTTTGATACCATAGGTATTGCTTTGTATACTATTACCGGTGTAGAAATAGCACTTTTGGTAAATTTAGATCCTGTTATTTGTGTGGCTTTGGGTACGATAACGGCCTGTTTTGGAGGTGTGATTCGTGATATTCTGTGCAATGAGATTCCTGTTATTTTTAGAAAAGAAATCTATGCGAGTGCTTGTATAGCTGGAGGGTCTTTATATGTGATTTTATATTCTTCTGGTATATCTTCTGGTATAAATGCCGTAGTTTCAGGTTTTGTAGTTGTCCTGATCAGAACACTTGCAGTGATCTATGAGTTGCAATTACCTTCAATTTATAGCAAGGCAGAACGTTATCAAAACTAGCATTTTCGGTATTATTTAATTCAAGAATTATGGGAAAACAACTTCCGCAGCTAACAGACAACTTAAAGGAATTCATCAGCAATCAAAAAATATTCTTTGTGGGTACTGCGGCAGAAACGGGTCGTGTGAATGTATCACCTAAAGGGATGGCAACTTTTTATATTCTCAACAAGCAGGAGGTTTTGTGGCTTAATATGACCGGTAGCGGTAATGAGACTGCTGCTCATATGCTTAAAGATCCCAGAATGACCATTATGTTTTGTTCATTTGATAAGAATCCGTTGATTTTAAGGCTGTATGGCAAAGCCGAAGTCTTTCATGAACGAGATGAGGCTTTTGGTGAATACATCACTCATTTTGAAGAAACTGCCGGAGCTCGTCAAATTTTTAAATTGAATATTGACCTAGTGCAAACTTCTTGTGGTTTTGGGGTTCCTTTTATGGAATATATCGGCGAGCGCGAGACCTTAAAAGTCTGGTCAGAGCAAAAAGGTGAGCGTGGTATAAAAGAATACTGGACCGAGAAAAATCAAACCAGTCTCGACGGATTAGAAACCGGGATTTTTAAATAAAGATCCCAACTGAATTATTTTATTTAAAAACAAGATTATTTAATCAACTCGGCCTCCAGATAGACATTTTCAATAGGCCATTCATTGTCGTCTGTTTTTAGTTTGTTTATTTCGTCAACAACATCCATTCCTTTAATTACGCGTCCAAAAACAGTATGTTCACCATCCAGATGATGTGCGCCGCGCTCTGGGACCACAATAAACCATTCAAAGGGAGAAGAAGCATCGCTTATGTTTTGCTCTAGATATTTTGCAGCAGAGAAAGCTCCGCGTACATGTGTGTGATTAGAGCTAGCTTCATTGGGTATTAAATAATTACCGATTCGTTGACGTTTTTTGGGTGTTTCGTAGCCATCACTGTTACCGCCTTGTACGACAAAATCCAGTGCGTTTCTATGAATCATCGTATCATCAAAATATCCCTGTTTTACCAGTAATATAAAATTTGCCCTATGCAACGGTGTATCTCTGTAGAGTTGAATTTCAATATTACCAAACTTGGTTTTGATGCGTACACGCGTCTCGGGATTCTTCTTGCCATATTCTGTTAAAAAGGGAATAAGCTCTGCCTGAGATTCAATAATTGATCCTGCTTTCTTTTTTAATTTCTCATTTTCGGCTTTTGCTTTTTGCTCTGGAGTGCTATCTGCAACTTTCTCAACGGTTTGTGGTTCGGTTGTTTTTTGTTTTGATTTTTTATCTTCACAGCTGGCTCCGGTTAATACCAAGACGAATAATACTAAAATAACAGAGATACGCATAAATGCAGTTTGAAGAGTTTTTAAAACGAATGCCAAAATTAAGCAATTTGACCTTATTGGGACAAGAGGCTCAATTCTTAATGGCTCCTGATGAACGCATACGTGCGTTAAAAGATATAGATATTGAGGCAAAAAATCCCAGATGGGCAGGAGTGATGGCTGTATTTTATCCTAATGGATCAGGAGATACGATGCTGGTTTTAATTCTGCGAAAAACCTATAAAGGTGTACATAGCAATCAGGTAGGTTTTCCTGGAGGAAAGGTAGAATCTTTTGATGCATCATTAGAGGAGACCGCTTTACGCGAAACCGAAGAGGAGATAGGAGTAGATCGTAATACCATCGAAGTAATCAAAAAATTGACAAAAATTTACATCCCACCCAGTAACTTTTGGGTTCAACCCTATATAGGGATTGTGCGATCTAAACCAACTTTTACAAAAGAAGAAGCAGAGGTCGAAGCGATTCTTGAAGTTCCTTTAAAAGAGTTTTTAGATGATAAAAAGGTGATCAAACAACGTATAGATACTTCTTACGGTACTATGTTAGAAGTACCTGCTTTTTATCTTGCAGAGCGTGTAGTATGGGGCGCAACAGCAATGATGCTTAGCGAAGTTAAGTGGGCGCTTCAACAATTAGATTGAGTTTCGGTATATAATTTGAAGTTTTAATTTTATATTTCACAATTATCCTTTCATTACGTAATAAAAACTATGGGACTTTTAAAAAACAATCCGTTTGGGCATTATGACTTCATCAAGAAGTGGCTTATCCGTATTGCTGGTGCGATGTCACACAGACGCTACCGAGGTTTTAATGCACTGCAAATTGAAGGTTCTGAAATTATAAAAGAATTGCCCGGCACAAATGTGCTATTTGTATCGAATCATCAAACTTATTTTGCTGATGTTGTGGCGATGTTTCATGTGTTTAACGCGAGTTTAAGCGGTAGAGTAGATAGCATAAAAAATGTAGGGTATTTGTGGCAACCTAAACTCAATATCTACTATGTAGCTGCAAGTGAGACGATGCGTAGCGGGATATTACCGCGTATTATGGCTTATGCCGGTGCGGTTTCGGTGAGTAGAACCTGGCGTTCAAAAGGAAAAGAAGTAGACCGGCCTGTGAATCTTAGTGATACAGAAAATATAGGTATTGCGTTGCACGATGGTTGGGTAATTACATTTCCACAGGGAACTACAAAACCCTGGAAACCCATTCGTAAAGGAACTGCACACATCATTAAGCAATATAAACCGGTCGTTGTACCTATCGTTATTGATGGGTTTAGACGCTCTTTTGATAAAAAGGGTATTCGTATCAAAAAACGCGGTATTCTTCAAACTATGGAAATTAAAAAACCACTGGATATTGATTATGAAAACGATTCTGTTGAAGATATTGTAGAAATGATCGAGTACGCCATAGAACAACATCCCTCCTTTTTAAAGGTTATTCCGCAAGAAGAATTACAGAAAGAGGAAGAACTCAATCAAACAAGACGTTGGGATTACTAATCAACAAGTTAGATTTTTTAGACTTTATCTTCTGCATCAAAAAGATTTAAAACTAATTTCTCTTTAACATTTCTTTGGCATAAGACTTGCAACTAATTCAATTAAAGAATGTTAAATATTGATTTTGACTTGATTTTTCTTTAACCTTTGCATACTATTATTGTAAATATTGCGTTAAACCCCAAAATTAAGCACACCCAAAAATTGTCTATGAAAAAAATAAATTTGTTAATCCTATTGCTATTAGTAGCGATAGCTTCAAAAGTAACTGCTCAAGAACTTCCATTTAAAGATTGTATTGATGCCCCTTTGGAAGATTTTAATAGTTCGGTTTTAACTTCTCAATTATATTCTCAGATTTCCAAAGACCCTACCATGAAGCGTCTTGTTGACCAAAAGAAAATGGCTGTAGGTATTGTGAGTCTCGATGATCCTAATGCGATTCAATATGCCGGTCTCAATGGTGAAGAAATGATGTACGCTGCGAGTTTACCTAAAATCGCTATTCTTCTTTCTGCGATGGATGCTATTGATAAAGGAGAATTGAAGGAAACTGCAGAGATCAAAAAAGATATGTGGTTGATGATTAGTAAATCTAACAACCAAGCTAGTACGCGTATGATAGATCGTCTAGGATATGATAAAATATCTAGTGTATTACAAAGCGATAAATATAAATTATACGATAAAGCTCACGGTGGTGGTTTATGGGTAGGTAAGCGTTATGCTGCTGCCGGTGAACGTAGACCAGATCCCATTAAGGGATTAAGTCACGCTGCTACAGCAGAACAGGTTTGTAGATTTTATTACAAATTAGTTACCGGTAAATTAGTAAGTCCAGAGCGTTCTAAAGCAATGCTTGATATTATGGAGAATCCTTCTTTACACCACAAATTTGTAAATACGCTAGAACGTATTGCGCCAAATGCACGTTTGTTTAGAAAATCTGGTTCTTGGAAACAATACCACTCCGATTCTATTTTGGTTTGGGGAGACAATGGTCGTAAATATATTCTTGTAGCTTTAGTTGAAGATCCTAACGGAGAACAAATTATAAGAAATTTAGTATTTCCTGTAGAGAAAGCTATCCAAAAATCTCGAACTTTACTCGCAAGTGCTACAAAAGGCGCTGGCAGTTTAGGTGATTAGGAAATTTCTAAAAAAGACGTTTAATATAAGAGATGGTGAAATCACCATCTCTTTTTTCATGCAGTTATACGTCTTTTTGATCATTACTATTTTACTGATCGTAAAGCCTATAGTAAATGCCCTATTTCTCGAAGGATTGGGTGCAGATAATCTTGCTTTTGGATATCTCTTTATAGCTGCGACAGCTATAATCACTTCGTATTTCTACAATCAGGCGGTAAGGCGTTATTCTTTGAGGCGTATTATGGTCTCTTCGCTTATCTTTTTTGCTTTTGCATTTATTTTGCTAAGTGTGTTGTATAAAATGCAGATAATTGGCTCGGCAACTCTATACATCTATTATGTTATAAGTGGGATTTTTGCTGTTCTCACTACCAGCCAGTTTTGGTTACTGGCGAATATGGTATTTAATGCCAGAGAAGCAAAACGGTTGTTTGGTTTTATAGGATCTGGAGCAATTGCAGGAGGAATTTTTGGCGGATATCTAACCACTATTCTGGTACCCTATATCGGTAATGGAAATATGTTGCTTATAGCTTCTATTTTTATTTTAACCTGTATTCCACTACTTTCTATGATCTATAAAAAGGGTTATGTGAGCAGAGCATCAAGATCTGCAAATGCTCATCATAATATGGGTGATACCGCTTTTAAACTGCTCTTGAAATCAAAGCATTTAACTTTTTTGGCTTTAATTATAGGTTTAGGGGTTATTGTTGCAAAACTGGTAGACTTCCAGTTTAGTGACTTTGCCAGCCGAGCTATACCAGATGCCGATAGCTTGGCATCATTTTTTGGATTTTGGTTTTCGACCTTTAACCTGGTTTCTTTAGGTATCCAGTTATTTCTAACCAATCGAGTAGTAGAAAAACTAGGAGTAAACAGTTCGTTATTGATCCTTCCTTTAGGCATAGCTTTAGGTTCGCTGTTGTTTTTGACGTTTCCGGAACTGTGGGTGCTAATTATCATAAAAGGCTTAGACGGTAGCTTAAAACAATCGGTTAATAAAGCGGCTACTGAGTTAGCTATGGTACCTATTTCTTTAGAAATAAAAAATCGCACAAAGTCATTTATTGATGTTGTTGTTGATAGCGTTGCAACCGGTATAGCTGGCTGTTTATTGATTTTTGTAATCAAAGGACTTTCACTTCCTTCAAACTACGTTACGGTAATTATTTTGTTCTTGATCCTCATTTGGATTGTTGGTGTGTTCAAAGTACGCGATTCTTATTTTAAAAGCTTTAGACAGAGTCTTAGGGAGGCAGTAGAGCTATCGGAAGGAACATCGAGAAGAAAACGTAAATCTCCATTAGAACTGGGAAAGCGTATTTTAAGCTCCAATGATACTGAACAAATTGTTCATTACTTAGAGCATATAAATCCTAGGAACGCAAAAATTTTACGGAATAAAATAATACCTCTTTTAGAGCATGAGGATGATGCTGTTAAAATAGCCGCGATCGGTCAGCTGTATCATTATCCTGAAGGTACAGCGTTAGAGGCTGTGCGCAAAATGGTGTATTTAAAAGATGATGAAGTGGTTTATGCGGCAATGAGCTATCTGATCATGCATACATCGCTTAACGATAACCGAATATTTGATTCTTATCTAAATAATAGCAGCGATTATATCGCGCACGCCGCATTATTATGTTTGGCAAAGGAAGCTCGAAAAAACAAAAAAATAGCTTCTAGATATAATCTGGAGTTGCGTATTGAGCTATGGCTTGCCGAACTCGAGTTGCCCAACAGTGACCATCGTCCGGAAGAATTATCCTTCTTATTAGAATCTATAGGTTATGCTCAGATTCCACAATTTTATTCGTTTATCTCGGCGAACTTTAATAACCGAAATCCACATATTGTAAGTCACGCGATTGAAGCTGCCGGAATTTCTGGAGAGCCTATGTTCATTGATGCGCTTATTGACTTCCTAACAGTAAAAGAATATCGTAGTGTTGCAATTGAAGCCTTAAAAAATTACGGAGAATCCATCAGTGAAGTTTTGCTTGCCCGTGAATCCGAAAAGTTGCTAAAGAATAATACTAAAAAATATATTCCGGCGGTAATTCAAACTTTTGAAACACAAGCTTCAGTGCGAGTACTTTTGCGTTTGTTAAAGAGTAGAGATAATTTAATACGCAGAGCTTCTGCAAAATCTTTATATAGACTAAAGACTAAAAATCCTAAACTCAATTTCTTTCCGAAGTCAATTTTTAGATTATTGCTAGAATATACTTTTGAGTATCGAGATATAGTAAGCAGTCGTAAAGTGATCAAAAGCAATTTTAATGCTGAGTCTTATGAGCATTTACTTTCTTCTGATGATAAAATTGAATTGGAAGTAGCACGTACGGGATTACTCGAAATACTAGATAAACAACTTCAATTAAGAATTGAAACCATCTTTAAACTTCTCGCTATATATTACAGCAGAAAGGATCTTGACGTTGCTTACAAAGGTTTTAGAAGTACAGACAAAGATACGCGTGCTAATGCAATAGAGTTTTTAGATAATATTCTCTCACCCAAGTTAAAGCACGTTTTATTACCGCTTTTAGAACTTGCTATTATTGATGATGTAGATGTATATGAAGAAATACTGGTAGACTCTGACATAAGTTTTAATAAGGCTTTAATTAAACTTATTGAAGTAGGAGATGGTCATTTGAGATTACCTGTTATCTATCTGATACAGTTTTTAGGAGACACTACTTTTTTACCATTATTAGCAGAATTGCAAATAACAGCAAAAAACAAAGAGGTTCGTTCATTTGCTTCTTTAGCACTTAAAAAATTACAACCCGCGTTAATAGATTCTTTAAAAGATTAATTTTTTGAGGTTTCTTTTTTTAGTGTACTTAAGAGTTTGAGTAGCGTTTGCTGAAAAGTCCCATAATCTTCTTCAGTTAAGCCCGTATTTTTAAATAATGAAGCTATTTTCTGCGGAATTGAAACTGCGTGGTTTTTAAGTGCTTTTCCTTGTTCTGTAAGAGCAATTGTTACAATGCGTTCGTCTTCTTTTTTACGCATTCGTTTGATGAGTTTTTTCTGTTCTAATCTTTTCAGAAGCGGAGTTAAGGTGTTTGATTCTAATACTAAACAGTTCCCTATCTCGTTTACTGTTTGCAAATCATTTTCCCAAAGAACTAAAAGCACTAAGTATTGAGGGTAGGTAAGGTCTATTTCTTTTAGTAACGGAACGTATAATTTTGTTGTAAGTCTTGATACCGCATAAAGCGGAAAACAAAACTGATTTTCTAAATGTAAAACTGAAGCATCTTCCATTTATAGTAATTTTTTGATTGAAGCTTCCATTTTTTGCGGTTTAGTAATAGGGGCATAGCGCTTTACAGGCTTTCCGCTTTTGTCTATGAGGAATTTAGTGAAATTCCATTTTATTTTGCTTCCTAAAAATCCACCTAATTCCGATTTTAAGTATTTAAAAATCGGGTGAGTTTGAGAACCATTCACATCAACTTTATCAAACATGGTAAAGCTAACGCCATAATTTAACTGACAAAACGCTTCAATATCATCTGCAGATCCGGGTTCTTGATTTCCGAATTGATTACACGGAAAACCTAAAATTTCAAGACCTTGATCTTTATAGTTCTCATACAATTCTTCAAGTCCTTCATATTGCGGTGTAAGCCCGCATTTACTCGCAGTATTTACAACGACAACTGTTTTACCTTTATAAACACTCATAGAAATAGTTTTTCCTTGTAGTGTTTTTGCTTCTAGATCATAAAAATTCATAGCTACTTGTTTTTAGGTTTTTCAAATAAGTAATTGCACCGGTAGACCAAAGTGCCCAAAGAATTAGAACCGGCTGAAAAAATAAACGAATCAAGCGCTTTAGATCTGTGTCTAGACCAAAAGCATCTACACCATTAGTAAACTGTGAGATATTGCCGGGAAAAATCAGAATGAAGAAAATACCCAGAAAAAGCCCAATCTTCACCTTGTATTTGATAAGGAAGATCAAAGCGAGACCCAGAAGAATTTCCGTTACACCAGAAGCTATAACCACAAAATCTATAAACTCAGAATCAGTAGGAAGCCAGCGTGGCACTTGCACCTGAAATTCGTCCCGTTGAAAGGTAAGGTGACCTATACCTGCGAGTGTCATCATAGAACCTAATAGTATTCTAAATACGTCTTGAGTAGTTGAGGTTTTCATAGTAAATCTTTTGCGATTAAATCATGCGCGATATAAATGTACTTTAAAAAGCTATTTAATGAAGGCCTAAGTAAATCAATTTATGAGTGAACTTTAAAAGCTGTAATTCAACTTCAAATAAAATGCGAGCTCATAATCAAGATTTTGAGCTCGCATATAAAGATTTGATTTGTATTTTCTTACTTGTTCAATCTACTTCTTAAACAAAGGTTTATTAAACGGTAACCATCTTAATGTAATACCGGCTTCACCAAATTCAAAACCACTTGCCACTGCAGAGGCTATATTACTATACTTTGCATAAAAGCCAAGATTGAATTGTGAAGAAAGAGTATAATTCACATTGAGTTCTGCTCTAAAAATACTGGTGGCCTTTTGACTTTCAACAAACTGATAACCACCGGCAGCAACAGCATGAACCTGAAAAGAGCCTAAGTCATTAAGCATTAAGTCTGCAAAAACTTCAGTAGCTTGATATTTAGACGGACTGAAATACAGCATATTCACCTGATTTTTATAACCTAAATATTGATAATTAAAACCCATTTTCAAAGCAGGTTTTTTAGTCAATCCATAATATAGCGAAGTAAATAAAAGCTTGCGATTGTTAGCATCAGATTGCGCGGTGTAAATCATAGAAGTATACCAGCCTAAGCGCGTAGTAATCCCCCAGTTGTAGTTTAAAAAGTAATCGTTTAAAGCTATTTTTTCTTCAATCAATTCCGCATTGAAATTTTGTAAGGCTCTTTTGTACCCAACTTCAAGATTTTGACGTTTAGCTGGCTTTGTTTTTAAACTTAACGAGCCTTGTACATCTGTATAATCTTTGTCTGCAGTGAATGCTTTAATTAAACCGGCTTGCGTTTCCAGTTCAAAACCAGGTGTAAACATATAATTCAGTTTAAGACCTAATTCGTGAGCGTGAGCTTCTTGACCGCTAATTTCATTACGGGTAGTGCGATAACCGTATAAGGCTTCTGTTTTAAAAGCAGTCGAAAAAGGAAGCGTAATATTCACTCCATAACTATATGCTTTATTCTCACCATTATCTTTAGTTACTGATGCTCTTGTACCCACAACTGGAGCATAAGATAGATCTAATGTAGTGATCAAGCCTAATGCATCTTTCTGACCTTCATAATGATTTAACGTTTTCTGTGCATATGTGTATGCTTGTAATGGATTGTCTGCAGCACGATAAGCATTTGCAATCCCTAAATTTCCATCAAAAGAGGTAGAATCTTTATTCAAGATGGTTTGATAAGCTTCTAGTGAAGTCTTAAAATCTCCCGTATACATACCTAACATTGCTTGTAACGCTAATACTATTTTGTGCTGCGGAAAATCTTTAGATAAAGCTGCTATTTCTTGCTTTGCATCACTATACTTAGCATTCCATATTAAGGCTTGCGTAAAACGCTCTGCTGCAGGGAGAAAGGCCAAAGAATCTTTTTTAAATTGCTGAGCCATTGTAAAAGCTTCGGTAGCAAAGATCAGTGCTTTTTTATCTTTTTCACCTAAATGAGCAACAAGTGATAAACCTATTTTACCAGTAATACTATCTTTAGTAGAAGCATTGAAACCTGAATATATACGAGCTGCTTCCTCAAAACTTTCAGTGGGTAAATAGATCGCTATTTTATTAAGTTCAGTATCACGATCATTAGGGAAATCTATTAGATTAGAATCGAGTAGGGCAAGAGCACGCTCTGATTGATCAACTTTTGCTAGTTGGCCTGCCTTACCCAATCTGATGTATTTTCTAGAAATTAAGGCATTGGTATTTCCGGGATCAGTTGCTAAAGCTCTCTTTATATAGATAAGTGCAGTATCATACTCTTTTAAGTTAGAAAGTGTATTGGCATAACCCAGTAATGCACCAAAGTTTTCCGGATTATTTTTAACCAGTTCTTTATAGACAGGTACGGCCTTTTGAAACTCGTTATTCCATAAAAATGCTTCTGCATAGTTGAGGTCAATTTCCAGATCTCCGGGATGATTTACACGCATTTCTTTAAAAAGCTCTAAAGCTTCAGCAGGATTCCCGCCCAGACCTAAAGCCCGCGCATAACAAAGTTGTGCGGTTTTGTTTTCAGGATATTCCTTTAAGATTTCAGCAAAGAATAATTCTGCTTTTTTGTTTTGTCCTGCTTCTAAATAATTGAAACCGGTGGTCATTTCTTGTGCCTGAGCATTAAAAAGAAATACAATTAATAAGACTGATGTAAATAGCGTTTTCATAACTAAGATTTGGTGTTAGCAAGTTAGAAGCGATACTTACATTTTTAATCTATAGCGATTTACCACTTACCGACACTTATCTGCATCTCACGGCTTTTTATCAATTGTAACAACCTTATTGATTGGATAGCAGTCTTCAAAATGAACTTAACTCGGTTCTTAAAAAATGTCTACTGCTATAAAAGAAGACCGTTTTTCTGCTATTTACAGTTTAACGCTGCTATTTATACCATTCATCTACAGTAAAATTCGGCTTAACGAATTTCAGGATAGTAAAATAGAGATGCGCCGCACATTTGCAGTATAAACTTTTAAAAACTACCACTATGTATTCATTTATCACAACTCCACAGTCTATTCAAATACGCGGCATCTTGAAAGCACAATCTGTTTGTGAATTAGCTGCAACTATTAATGAAGATTTTAGAAATCAAAAGAAAATAACAATTGACCTAAGCGTCCTAAATGAACTAACACTAACCACAGTAATGAAGCTAGTTCAGTTACAAAACAATTATAGAAACAGCGGAAAACTTATTTTGTTCAGAGGTGTTGAGAATGCTTCTGTACTAGGTAGTTTTGGACTTGCTGGAAAGAAATATTTATTAGATAATAAAGATTTTACAGCTCCCATGCTTGCCGCATAATCCTCATCAAACTAACGCCAAAAACAACAGTTATGCTTGCTATACCGTTTATCAATTATAAAATCTCGCATCAACAGCTTTTTATGTTGAGTGCCTTACTTGTTAATGCAGGTAACTATGCCTATAATCTGATTTTAGGCCGTATGCTGGGACCAGAAGCATTTGCCGATGCTGCCATCTTAATAACCTTACTGTTGGTTTTATCTTTTGCAGCAATGACCTTTCAGTTAGGGACGGCGCGTTTTGTTGTTTTGATGAATGAACAAGAGCAACTTTTATTTTTACAGAAAATTAAAAAATGGGGAACGCGCATCGGGTTTTTACTGGGAGCTTGTTTTGTGATCTTCTCCTCATTTTTTCAGGAAGTTTTTCAGACACAGTCCCAGACGATGTTTATAATATTTGGACTTTCTGTTCCGCTCTATTTTATAATGAGTATCAATCGCGGTATATTTCAGGGAAATCAAGATATGTTAAGTCTTGCCAAGACGTATCAGATCGAAATGTGGAGCAGGCTGGTTCTTACGGTTTTGTTGATAGTTCTTTTCCACAAACAACCTGCTGTAGGCGTTGCGATAGGCGTAGGACTTTCTTTGATACTGGCACAATTCCCAAAAAATAAAACTCAAAAAGGAACAGGTCAACTCGATGCAAAACTGAATAAAGAGGTATTGAACTTTTTTCTCATCACAGCTTTTTACGAGGGGACGCAAATCTTAATTAACAACAGTGACATTTTGATGGTCAAGCATTATTTTGATGCCAGAGAAGCCGGGTTATATGCCTCACTGGCACTTATAGGTCGCGTGGTTTATTTTGTTGCCTGGATGTTTGTGATGATTTTGTTGCCGGTTGTAGTTGAGAAAAAGAAAAATGGCGAAGACACACGTAAGATCCTATATAAATATATTGGCTATATAAGTATACTTGCAGCCTCAGTTATAGCTACGTGCTTTATAGCTCCACAACTTATCGTTACAATAATGTTTGGCGAAGCATATTTGGAAGTAGCTTCATTACTGGGACCTTATGCTTTAGCTACAGGAATGTTTGCGATCGCCAACCTGTTTACCTACTATTTTTTATCCTTAGGAAAGTATAAATCCGTATTTATAAGTTTTGTAGGTGGATTCCTTCAATTAAGTTTGATAGTCTTATTTCATACCGATCTAATACAAGTTGTTTTTATGCAAATCTTAAGTATGATTCTACTTTTGCTTGCTCAAATCCTGTTTTTTATAAAAACTGATCATTAACTTAAAATAATTGTAAGAATATTTTGTAAGAAAGCATGTATAAATTATATCAACAATTGATTTATATCAATAAAATGCTAAAATATGTGTATTTCATCGAAAATAATTGCTTTTAATAGATGAATGGTTATATATTTGGGATGTATTACAAACAAAACCCCAACAAAATGCTTAAAATTACTACGCTACTCCTTTTCTTTTTTGTGTCTACTGCTCTTCTAGCTAACGATACTAAAGATTCAAAACCATTTTCTGAAACGACAATTATTAGCGCTGAAAGCGTAAAGGTTGTTCTTGAAAACTCAGAGATCAATTTTAAAAGTGAATTGAAAAAATCAGAACAGATAGCATCAGAATTACCTGCTGCAATTTTAAGATTATATCAACTTGAGAAAGTGAACTTTACCGGTGTTACCATTTATGCGCACAAGCCACTTGAACTTGCCAATATAAAGAACCCTATTAAAGCTGTATAATTCCCCCAAATTATATTTTGATTTCCCCAAATCATGATTGATTCCATTTAAACTTAAAGCCCCAAATCTATTTAGTAACCGGACCTAACTTCAAAACACCCAAATCATAATAACCGTATACTAAGCATTTTTTGATTATTGATTGCCCCAAATCATAATTAATTTACGAGTTTAAGTTGGGAGAAAGGCCCGTCGCGAGAGCGCGGGTTTTTCGTTTTTATGTATTTCGTCAATTCTCCTGCATTTGTTAATGGTACTATTTAATTTCGTTAGATTAACTTCAAGTTCAACTTTCTAACGTTTTCCATTCAACGTTCTGTAACTACCATTCGACTACAGTGATTTACCTGTTATCGTTTTTACACCTGATAATCTGTTGCTTAGTCGCAATTTTGAATCAGAATTAAAAACCAAATCACCATGAAATTAGCATTAGTCACCGCATTTCCACCAAGTAAAGTTACTTTAAATGAGTATGCTTATTATTTAGTAAAAGCCTTCAGAAAGCATAACGAGATCAAAGAATTGATTCTTTTAACCGATGCTTCAGAAGAAGAAGTAAATATGCATCTGGATATTAATGGTTGTAAAGTAACTGTAAAACCTTGCTGGAGTTTTAACAGCTATTATAATGTACAAAGTGTTCTAAGAGCAATACGTCAAACTGTACCTGACGGTGTTTTATTTAACCTTCAGTTTATGAAATTTGGGGATAAAAAAATCCCTGCTGCTTTAGGACTTTTACTCCCGGGCATCTGTAAGTTAATGGGTATACCCAGTGTCGTATTATTACACAATATAATGGAGCAGGTAGACCTTGATCAGGCTGGTTTTACAGCTAATAAGCTACTTCAGAAGGCTTATGGTTTTATAGGCACAAATTTAACACGAGTTCTTCTAAAAGCTGATTTTGTTGCGTTAACTATCAGTAAATACGTTTCTATTCTTGAAGAAAAATACAATGCAGATAACGTAGGTCTTATCCCGCACGGAACTTTTGAGCTTCCTGCTGAACCTAACTACGAATTACCGGATGGCCCTATGAAAGTGATGACTTTTGGAAAGTTTGGTACTTATAAAAAAGTAGAAATGCTTATTGAAGCGGTAGAACATCTTCGTAAAAATGTTAAGGCAGATATTGAGATTTTGATTGCAGGTACAGATAATCCTAATGTGAAAGGATATTTAGATACTATGAAAGAAAAATATGCGCACGTTAAGCAACTACGATTTACGGGCTATGTAGCAGAAGAAGACGTTCCTGCTTTGTTTGAAGAGAGTGCTGTTGTGGTTTTCCCATATACATCTACAACAGGAAGCAGTGGCGTTTTGCACCAGGCAGGAAGTTACGGTAAAGCTGTAATCATGCCAGACCTTGGCGACCTGGGAATTTTATCTCGCGAAGAAGGGTATAAGGCACATTTTTTTGAGCCGAATAACATTGAAGATCTCGCTACTGCTTTATACAAAGTATTAGCTAATCCGCAATATCGCGTTGAGATGGGCAAAGCAAATTATAAAGCAGCTACAGCATTACCAATGAGTACTATTGCAGATAGATATGTAGATGTATTCAAACAAATTATAGAACAAAAAGAGTCAAAAAAAGCAAAAACCCTGATTTCAATTTAAGGAGCCTTTCACCCCACTTCGATTTGGTTGTAACCCCTCTCGCTTTCCCTAAAAGCGTTTGGGGTTCTTTATTTGATAGATAATCTAAACTACAAGGACATTAAAAATTACTCAACTATTGTTCTAAAAGTTAGATTTATTCGTGCTGAATGTATCTTGGTAGTAGGAGGTAAGCGGTGTAGCCAGTGAGTTTGCGTGGCACCTTTCATAATAAGCAAACTCCCATCTTCTAGATTTAAGGCCACTTTTTCTTGAGTATCTTTATGCTTAAAAGCAAATTTTCGTTCTGCTCCAAAACTTACTGAAGCAATTGCTCCATTTTTTTTGAGATCTTTTTCCCCGTCACTGTGCCAGCCCATTCCTTCGCTGCCATCATGATACAAATTCAACAAACATGAGTTGAATTGTTCACCGGTCTCCTGTTCAGTTTTTAGTTTAAGATTTTTCAACTCCTTAGTCCATAAGAGCGCTTTTTTAGTAACCTTGGAATAGGTGTATGAAAAGGGGGAATCGCCATACCAGGCTACTTTACGTTTGGTAATGATCTTTTTCCCAAAAATTACTGCTTCATCGTTACGCCACTCAATATGATGCATTAAATACTGAAAATAGAAGGCAGCTTCTTCCTGAGAAAACAGTTTCCCGTAATAGTTTACTACACCGTCTTTTGGTAGCAGATTTTTTGAGGTATTTGGTTCTATATCGAATAATTTCATAAAGTAATTTGCTGCAAATTTAAGAGTTGAGCAGCTTAATCCTGAATGTCTTTTACAATAGATAAGGCTGGTTTTGCTTCACCATTGGCATCAATTAAACCGAAGTGTTTTTGTTTGGCTTTTCGCCAGGGTAACCGCCCGACAACAGCCGTTGGAATTTCTTTAAAATCATAAAGCGTCCATAGCGCATAATGCAGTTGCTCAGCTTTTGCGAAAGTTAGAAACTCAGTGTAATATTCGGCTTGTTCATCTTCGTCAGCACCTAATGGATTCCAAATGCCAGAGTAAGTGGGAAGTCCAAATTCCTGAAGCATCAGCGGCTTATTAGTTTGAGCTTTTAATTCTTCATACGAAGTTTGGAAGCTTGCAAAATCTTGATACGAGTGAAAAGAGACAAGATCAACATCATCTAAAAGCAAAGAAGCTGAAGCTGCATCAGACCAGCCAATTGTAAGCAGCGTGGCAGGATCAAGACTTTTTAAATAGGCTAAATGATTTTTAAGCCAGAACAGCACCAGATCTTTATCACGAGATTCAAAATCCAGATTGGGTTCGTTTTTCAAGTCCCAGGCGAGCAATGCCGGATGGGCTTTTAAAGCGTTTACGACAGCTCTGGAATGTTTAAAAGTATTTGACCAGTCTATTACTGAATAATCGCCATAGAAGTCAAATAAGGTAACAATGACCTGAAGATCTTCTGCGTCAGCGAGATCCATTAGTTTTTTGAGCTTGCTGAGTTTTTTAGGAGTTACTTCGGCTTTGCCAAAATCTTCATAGCCCACAAAAATCCGAATCGTATTAAACTGCAAATCTTTGATTTTTTTTAAATCAGTTTGGATTACAGCAGGTTGAAAATCTGTTCCAAATGTATCCCACGGATTTTGCTGGGGATAGTAATTGATGGCTTTAATTTGATCTGGCATTTCTTTTTTAACCACTTGATTCTTCGGTACAATAGAATCCTGCTGCGGAATGCGAACCAGCTGTCTTATTCTCCAAAACCCATCTTCAAGCAGCATAATTACGCGATAGGAAGCCGTAATAGTATGCTGAAGCAGCAAATTATTTTCACTAAAAATCCGCTGTGCTTCCTGCACACCGAAATCTTTAAAACTGATAAACTGACCATCTGCGCTGTAAAATTCTAGTTCCAGATTGTGATTGAGACTCGTGCCTTCTATACGTGTCAGTGCATTTATATTTTGGTTCAACAGGTGTTCAACTTTTTGTCTGGCACTTGCTGTATAATAATCATCAATTCCTTTAAACTCGTTAGTTGCTAAAGCAACTTCACGCACATACCAGGCATTCAGATAATCTTGCGCTACGCGTTTTTGAGTTGGTTTTTCTAGCGGTCTGCTAGGGTTGAGTGTATCCCTCCAGATGAGATGCGGTTTGTAAACACGCTCACTTTTTAGCGCAAGGTTGAGCATTTTACTCTTATCTGCACCGGTGTTGAGGTACGTCATAATCTGGCCTATCGCAAAAACGATAAGTAAATTCAACCCAATGAAGGAAAGAATAAGCAATGCGCGGTATATGTTTTTATTTTGATTTTTCACTCGATAATCGAGATTACGATTTAAATAGTACTGATTCTAAGTTTTTGCTTACACCTAAAACGCTTATTTCTAAGGAATACGATCCAGATGGGTAAAAGGCTTTTTTCAATTCAAAGGCTACGTGACCGGCTTCGGTCTTTTGGGTTAATGTTTCTGTTTCTCCGATTTTGTTTTTGATTTTTAAGCTAACAACAGTTCCTTCTGGTAAGGTCTGACCGAGCATACCGTTGAGCGGACCAATTTTGAGTTTTCTAATTGTTGCATCCCAAATTACAGGAATATCATTGATCGCCGGTTGGTACTGTATGGTAATAGGGTTGCTTTTTGCAATGCCCGTGATGTAAGCTTTTACCGTCCAGTTTTGGGGCGCTGCAGGATGTTGTATTTGTGCCTGTGCAATACCATTTATAGTATTTCCAGAAGTTTGTAGTATTGCACCACTGTTGGTTTTTATTACAAAATTAACCAGCGTAGCATCAGGGATCGTATTATTATAACGGTCTTTGATTATATCGGTTCTTAGCGTTGTGATCTGGTCTGCATCTGCATACGTATTGGACCTTTCAAAATCTATTTTAAAAGGAGTCGCCAGGTTAGCATCTACATAAATGGTTTGTAGTTTTGATGTCGTGGTGTCACTATTTGCAGCCACAAAAATGCGTCCTGATTTTAAGGTAGAATACACATTTTTCCAACTTATAAATTCTTGAATTTTTAAAGTTTCAACATTTGAGTTGCTTGTATAACCGGTATTTAAGGAAATTTCTGTCTCATCCGGCAAGGGGTTGTCATAAATGTCTGTAGGCAAAATTGTGAATTGGGCAAAATCTTCACCACCAGCAGCAATACGTTGCGGACCCAAATACGATTCTAGTTTTGCAATTTGTGTTGTATCTGCTTTGAGCTGAAGTTTCCCGTTTAATAAGGCTTTTTCTTTTCCAATTAATGTCCAGTTTAGAACTCCTGAACTTGTGCAAAAAGGTTCAGCAATTGAGAATTGAATTTCATCCGTTCCAGTTGTTTTTTCTGCCTGTATTACTGATGTTCCTAAAGCATTTGAAACAATAAGCTGCGTGGTTTTAGCCTCAGTATTAAAAGAAAGTGAGATGGGGCTTCCAACAATATATTCCGATTGCTCGGTTAGAAGCACAGCGGATTGTACTTTGTTTTGAAGATTTGGAATTACAGTAAAGCCCAAAAGCAGCAGCACACCAGAAATCAATATGTAAGCTTTGTTTATTTTCATCGGGGATTACCAAGATAACTATTGATTTCAACTTTAAGAAAGCCTCCGTCGCTTAATTGGATCTGTACAACATCTTCTTGTGAGACATCTCGCTGTGGAACAACCTTGCGTGCGATTTCAGTATTTGGCAATCCGTTTACAAATATGGCTTGCATCGAGTCTGATATAAGTTGAGTTTCTTCTTTATTTAAAGCGATTGAAACCTGTTGCTTGCGTTGCTGTCTAACGCCTTCTTGCAGAAAATGATGAGACACCCATTGCAATTGGTGCTTTTCATCATAATAGGATAATAACAACTGTGGAATTGTCGCCTGCTGCGTACCGGGATTGAATAATGTAGTTGTGAGCTGATCATCTTTCACCTCAATACTGTTTATAGCCACGCGTTTGTACAAATCGGTATTAGCCACGTTGCCAGAAACGTGCAAATCAAAATTAACAGGTTTGCCATCCAATTCAATAGGAGTGAATTGATCAGGATCAAAAGTCAGCGGAATATGCTCATCAGGATTGATCCAGGCTGTGCCTTCAAATTCTATTTTGAACGAAGTTATTTCTTTAGGCATCAGCTTATGCTTCATTTCGTATTTAGCATTATACGTCGCCAGTTCGTGATCTTCCTTATCATACAAGGTACCTTTTACCGAAACATCTGCCGGAACATTGTCAACATTCTGAATTTCACCCACAATTACATAATCGTTATTAACCTTTATCAAACACGCAGAAAGCACTTCTAAAACAGGCTGTTTAAGAATATCTTCATGATAGGTTTGTTCTGAAGTTATTCTTCGTCTCCCGTGGTTGTAAAAATCGGTTTCAGTAACTGTGATCAGTTGATCTGGCGGAAGGTCTAATTCTGGTTTTTTAGGTTTCACATACCATTTTCCGGAACGTTTAACGAGTTCCAGATCTTCGGTGGTATTGATGAGCTCGAGTGGCGTGATCCAAGATGCTTTTGCGGTTGCCAGAGCATTACTGTCGGTTTCCTTGGTGATTGTAACTCTAATAGCATCCAGCTTGGCGTAACTGTTTAAAAGTCCGTCTGTGACTGCGAATTCTAACATAAACTGGTCGAGCGTTTTATCACTTTGTGGATCAAAATACGAATAGGCACGTTCCAGTTCTTTAAAATCAAGCGCATCAAAATAAGCCTCCACCACATTTTTAGGCGAAATCTGATCGGCATTTTTGAGATAAAAAGTATAGATACCCATAGCAAAACAGCAGAGCACGATAAAGCCATAAAAATGAGCAATATTAAAGAGGAATTGTGATCGTTTTTGTGATGTTTTAGCGGAAGCGGAAAAATCAATTTTCCACTGCATATAGGGTGGTTTTTTAGGTTTTTTAGACCGAAGTGCACGTAACCAGATCGATTGAATATTAATCACAAAAGCAACTAAAACCGTCAATAACGGAATGATGCCCCACATCAAAATAAGAAATAAGGGAATATCATCTTTAGGCATCAATTCGGGCATAGGAGGAACGCCCAATTTCTCCCAAACCATTATACCATTTTCTAATAAACCTAAGCGTTGCCAACCTGCAAAATAAAGTATAGGATCGTAGAATTTATCGTTAGAAAATACATATTTAAGGTTGTATTTCTTAGGAACGGTCAAAAATTGCTGTAACGAACCAATGCCTTCAACGCCACGGAATTTGGAGTTCTCCAGCCGTTCTATAGCGCGGGTAGTCAATTCAGGAAGGCGACGGGCAGAATGATAATTTCCGTCAACGGTCATAGCATCAGTTTGTGCAGAAAGCCACGCGATCTGATCGCCAAACCCCAGTGGCAAAAAGCGCCATTTATAATGCATATCCTGATTGAGAAAATTAACAATAGGCAACATTTTTATAGGTGTGGGCTGGGACGGTCTAAAATTGCTTAAGGTTATTGTAAAAACAGTTGTTCCTAAAAAAACAGCAGCCAAAAAACCAGCAAGAATACGATGGTAGAGTCCGCCCAATTTGGTGCTTAAAAAGGTTTTATAATCCCCTTCTGCGAAGCGATAGGCAAATTCCCCAAACAGGGGTAAGACCATAATACTACCCCACAAAGTAAAACGATCTAAGGTTAGGATATTAAAGGCATTATCACCAAGAATCATTTTAGGGATTGGAGTAGTGCCTCCGGTTCCTAGAATGGTCAACATGGTTAGCGATAGCCCAAAAAATAAGTAACGCTTGCTGTAATACCGGTAAAAGAAATAAGGCATCAGCAGTAATAAAATTCCCCACGGAATTAAAAAGAAAACAAGACCGCTGGAAGTGATTTCCAGAAAATTATCACGAGAGCCATGTGGAATAGGGACCTGAGTAATAGGATTATTTTTAGTATTCACCCAATAAGGAAGAATACATGTTATTATGAGAAACAGCGCCGTAAACCCAAAGGCGATCATACGCTTGAGTAGTTTAAAAAAGGCAGTTAGAAATACCTTGAAGGTGATTGCCTTCAAAGAGGCTACCTGCGACCGCGCCTGATCCATAACCGCCATTCCTATCAACGGAAAGATAAAAAACACCATCCCAAAAATAGGAGTCACGTGGTGCGAGCAAACAGTTACCGCGAGTAACGAAAGCGAAGTGAGGAAGTATTTTTTTCGACCGGTAATGAGCCACAGGTAAATTTCGGGTAAGCAGTGCATCAGGATCGAAACACCAATAATGCTGGGTAATTGACCAAATATGTGCAGGGTTTCAACAAAAGAAGAAGAAAACACAGCTAAAATTGCGGCATACCCTGCAGAATTGGGATTAGCCGTGATAAGCAGTGCAAAGCGGTAAACTCCCGTAATAAAAAGGATAACTCCAATAATAGCCACAGAAAACATCCCGAATTTGAGTCCGCCAATCAGTGAGAGAACCGCAATAGCCTGATGTACAAGCGGCGGATAGCCCATGACGGTAAAGCCGGTGTACCAGCTGTAGTTCCAAGGTTCAAACCAGTGTGTTGCATAATGGTCTGCAAAGAACAGATGAATGAGTGCATCATAGGTGCCTTCTAATGTAAAAAAGATTCCAAAGCCATGAAACACCACACCTATGAGGAGGGCAATAATCAAATATCTGTTTGGAGTGTTTCTCATCTAATAATGCGTATGCAACTGTTTGTATTTCGTACTCAGCTAAGATATAACATTCGATGAATGACTCATCTGTCGATAAACGGTTTTCACCTAAAGTAGCGGTTTAGCCATCGAAAATCAAGGAATTAGGGTTCGATACCCGGGTATGTTTGCAGTGTAATTAATCGATAAAAACACCTCAAATTATGAAAACTGCTATTATAATTCCTTGCTACAACGAAGAAACCCGAATCAACAAATCGGCTTTTATAAACTTCATTCAATCTTCAGAAAATTACCATTTATGTTTTGTAAATGATGGGAGTAAAGACAAAACTTTAGATGTGTTGAAAGCTATACAGCAAACAGATCAACAAAAAGTTTCAGTTATAGATATGAAGCGTAACTCTGGCAAAGCAGCTGCTGTAAGAGCCGGAGCACGGTACCTACATACTAAATCAGATATTGAACACATAGGCTTTATAGATGCAGATCTTTCTACAGATTTTGAAGATTTTATAGCCCTGGATGACACCTTAAAACGCAATAAGACGTTGAAGATGGTTTTTGGTTCACGAGCAAAAGATAACGACGGCGGTGGGATTAAAAAAGATCCGTTGCGAGCTGTTTTTTCTAAAGTGATCAAAATGTGTGTTTACCTTATTTTAGGTTTGCCTATACAAGACACGCAGTGTGGCGCTAAGGTTTTTAAGAAAGAACTGATACCGGTGATTTATGCTAAAGGTTTTTTAAGCAAATGGTTGTTTGATGTAGAACTATTCATCAGACTCAAAAAATATATGGGCGGAAAAACTCAGGTTATGCAAGTCATTCATGAGCAAGCTTTAAACCGTTGGGTACATGTAGATGATTCTAAATTAGGATTGAAAGATTCTCTTGAAATCCCATTGAGATTGATGATCATCTGGTTTAATTACAATGTGTTATCTCTAATTCCTGTAGCTGCTTCAGTTGAAGAATCTGAAGTTTTTGCAGAGATTTATCCAATGCCTATGGCAGCTTAGTTTTTTATATATTTTAATTACAAGAGCCAGATTATTAACGATCTGGCTTTTGTAATTTTATATTTTTAATTTTTTTTACCAAGTAATGCTTTAACTTTTTAGTTAAAGCATTATATTTGCACCCGCAAAAAGGGTCGCATAGCTCAGTTGGATAGAGCATCTGCCTTCTAAGCAGACGGTCGCAGGTTCGAATCCTGCTGCGATCACAAATTTAGCTTTTAAACTAAATCAAAACCCTGTAAATCCTTTGATTTACAGGGTTTTATGTTTTTGTAGTATTCATAAAATTTGATCGTATTTGGTATAAAATGTCAACAATTCGGTCAACAGTTTTAAATAGTAAAAAGTGTTGACCGAATAAGCATTTAAAGTGCTTATATTTAATATGTTATAGTTTGACTTTCGTCTTAAAAATTGTGTAATTAAAGACGAAAAATTATGAAGACCCGGTCAACATTTAGCCTGATTTTTTGGGTTAACACCTCACGGATTAAAAATGAGCACGTTCCAATCTATGCTCGCATCACTGTAGATGGTAAACGAGCAAACTTTAGCCTACAAAGGCGAATTGCAATTGCTGAATGGGATTCTGAACGTGGAATCGTCAAAGGTACAAGAGAGCAAGCCAGATTAACGAATAAATACCTAGATCAAATTCGCTCAAAGGTTTATCAAGCTTATGAAGATTTGTTGAGTGAAAACAAGTTTATTACTGCTCAGGCTATACGGTCCAAATTTCTAGGGGAAGATAAATTATTCAAAACCTTAACAGAGCTTTTTGAATATCACAATGAAATTTCTAAAGAATCTCTTTCTGCACACACCATTCGCCACTACAAGGTTACTCAGGGGTATTTAATGAAGTTTATAAAAGAAAAGCATAAAAAGGATGATCTGCGTCTTATTGATTTAAATTATTCATTTATAATAGACTTTGAATTTTTTATAAAATCTTATGAACCAAAAGACCATCAAAAAAAGATGGGACATAATACAGCAATGAAACACCTACAGCGATTACTCAAAATGGTAACGATGGCTTATCATCACGAATGGATTGCTAAAGATCCTTTTGTTCGGTTCAAAACTTCATTTCAAAAAAATAGGAGAGAATATCTAACTAAGGACGAATTACAAAAAATCGAAGACTTTAATTCTTCTTTGGATAGACTGAATATAGTAAAAGATTTATTTTTATTCAGTTGCTATACGGGTCTGTCTTATATCGATATGACAAAACTATCTATAGATAATATTCAAATGGATTTAGATGGTAAGCAATGGATTAAGACCAATCGACAGAAAACAAAAATAGAACTGAAGATACCTCTACTTACTCTCGCGAGAAAAATACTGCTCAAATATCAAGATCATCCAAGATCAGCTATTAAGAATACTTTACTTCCTGTTTATTCCAATCAAAAAATAAATAGCTATTTGAAAGAGATATCTGATTTCTGTGGAATAACTAAAAACTTAACTTTTCACGTAGCGCGTCATACAAGGAGTTTAATGATTACCGAACCGGCACCCGCAAGAAAGAATACCGTGGCCGCAAGTACGTGTGCATTGACTGTCCTATACGCAGCAGCT
>NZ_QOVJ01000004.1 GCF_004104055.1 Leeuwenhoekiella aestuarii
ATTATAGCTAACGCGTTTTAGAAGCAAACTACTTCGGGACAAGCCCGCGAAATATTAAACTGAACGTGACAAGTCTCGAGTATCGAGTAAAATAAATTGAATTGGAAAAGGCATCCCAAGTGGATGCTTTTTTTTTATGATCTAAACTTTTAAGAGAAAATCACGCTACACGCTAAAGTCTTGTTAAACAATAATCGAGGTGTAACTCTTTTTAATTTTCTTTCGTAACTCATTAGTAATACTAACAAACTAAAAAAATCATGAGTATACTAAATAGAATATTAGGAAATGCAAGTGAAGTATCTATTGAGGAGTTAACTTCTAAATACGAGCGGCTTTTAACTGAAAGAGAGCATATAGAATTGGGATTTAAACTCTTTAGAGATGTATTTATTTTTACTTCAAAAAGATTAATACTTATAGACAAGCAAGGAGTCACTGGAAGTAAAACAGAATATAAATCACTTCCTTATAAAAGTATATCTAGATTTTCTTTGGAAAGCGCAGGTACGTTTGATCTGGATTCTGAATTAAAAATCTGGATTTCTAGTGAAAATACACCTAGCGTCAATAAAAAGTTTACAAAGGAGATTGATATATATGCCGTGCAGCGTTACTTAGCAGGTAAAGTGCTTTAACGAATACTTGAGCTTGTATAATACTTAAACGGTTTAGCTCAAAAATTAACACTAAAACCTTGTAAATCAATATTTTTAAAACATTTCTTTAACATTTAAATTGAAATCTAATTGTACTTTTAAAATTCTAAACGATTTAATTCGCCAAAATAAGGACTATGAAAGCCGCTCTAAAAATCTCAGACCATAATTTTAAAGGCACACAAGAAGTTATTTTAATGTGTCTCAATAGGATTATGGAAGTACGCGTTCTTGAAATTAATCTCCAGAAAAATATTATCGCTGTAGATTATACAAAGCCTAGTGTTTATGAGCGAATTAAAAACGAATTGAAATGTTTAGGGCTATTAGTCGGTGAATATATTCCCTTAAAGTAAGAATTTAGAAAATCTTTTAAAAACCTGCGTATGCAGGTTTTTTTATGTTCTATATTGATCAAATTAAAGTTCTTAAGATGTTTATATACCATCATTTATTGATAATATATTACATATTTCTAAAATTAAACTCCTTCAATTTATATATAATACAGTTTTAGAGCCATATATTGATAACTCTTAAAAAAATACTTTCTGTAAATCTTTCAAAAAGTGTTCTAGAAATGTATCTTTCGAGTTCAACAAACCAAACATCATTTTAGACATGCTTAATCTTGTACGTACCGATTCTAAGAATGCCGATTTCTTAAAAATGATAAAAGAATTAGATCAGACCCTTAAAGTAACTGATGGTGAAGATCATGCATTCTATAATCAATTCAATTCCTTAGACCGAATTAAAAATGTGATCGTTGCTTACGATAGCGGTATACCTGTAGCTTGCGGATCTTTTCGAGAATACGGTCCTAAAAGCGTAGAAATAAAAAGGATGTATACTAAACCTTTATATAGAAAACGCGGTTATGCAAGTGCTATTCTTGAAGCTCTAGAAAATTGGGCTTGTGAAATAGGTTATAATAAATGTATACTTGAAACGGGGATATTTCAGCCTCCTGCTATTGCATTATACAAGAAACGTGATTATGATATTATTCCTAATTACGGGCAGTATAGCGGTATAGGTGGTAGTATGTGCTTCTTAAAGTATTTGGGTTCAATCTAACTTCTAAATCACTCGTGCGATATCAACCTCAACCGCAAGTTTGCTTTTTCCGCTACCATACACCACACCTTTTAAAGGAGGTACATCATAATAATCTCTTCCCCACCCCACAACCAAGTGTTGATCTCCGGGGATTTGATTATTAGTTGGGTCAAAATCAACCCAGCCAAAACCCGGTATAAAAATAGAAAACCATGCGTGTGAGGCATCTGCTCCTACAAGTTTTTCTTGTCCCGGAGGCGGTAAGGTTTCAATATATCCGCTTATATATCGTGCGGGTAAACCTATAGATCTTATACAAGCTATAGCAATCTGTGCAAAATCTTGACAAACCCCTTTGCGTTCTTCCATCACCTCATCTATGGGTGTTGAAACACTGGTGAAACCAGAGACAAAATCAAAGTCTGTATAAATACGTTGCATCAATTCTTCTGCTGCTTCAAAAACCGATCGATTGGGTTTAAAACTCTGTCTGGCATACATTTCAACTGCAGCACTGGCCTTTTTTATAAAGATCGATTCGAGTACAAATTGTCTGGCTTCAAGAATATCTAAATCCGTTTTCAATAGAGAATTTTTTGCCTGCTCCAGCGTAATTTTCACGCATTTATCAGACCTGAAATCTGTTTTAAACTGCTCATATTCCCGACGTAATTTGCTCTTTGTAGTAACCTTCAATTGACGGTGTTCTTTCTGAATAGAAAAACGCGTAATATAATTTCCGAAAAAATCTATACGTTCAGAAATTTCATCAGCTTCTGGTGAGATTACCATTTTATACTCGAGCAACTCCTGCCCTAGTGATCTTCTTGGCTTAAGTACTGCTATATTATGGCAATAACTTACCGGAGCATCATAATCGTATTTTGTGGTATGGGTTACAGAATAGAGCATTATAAGGGGAAGTTTTGATCTACTAACTGACTTTGCTTATAAGTATGGTTGAAATAGGTATTAGATATTGATTGAGAAGTTTCAAAAAGCAAATCACTTAGTTTTTCTAATAACATATCAAGATCTTCCCGTATGAGACTGTTTTCACCACCCACTACTGCCAGCTCTTCTGAGTTAGCAAGCCTTAGGCTAGAAAACGCTTCAAATACGTTCTTCTCGTATTGCATAAACGTATCAGATTTTTTAGAATGTGGTAATCTTGCAATGTCTTTTTGCAAACGACCTAATAAAAAGGTAAGCGATCTCGGGTATTTTAGGTCCATTAAAAGTAGACTGATCACAGGCTCTACTCGTATAAAAGAACGGTAACTGTATCTGTAAATATTTAGACTTTCGTGGCTGCTCAACAGGGATTCTAAAATCTCGTATTCGGTTTGACCAGATTGTTTTATAACCAGTAAAGAACGGCATTTTGTAATTGTGAGCATACTTTGTTCCAACTGAAGACCAATAAAGTAAAGTAATAATCCCTGCTCTACCATAATGCTTTCCTCAATAAGACCCATAAATGCGATCAGTCTTGTAATCAATTGATTGAGGGTTTTGATCATCTTATTTACCGTAACATCTTTTTCATTCTCAAGACTGCGCCACAATTTTTGAATATTCTCAAAAACACGCCACATGTCACTGCTCCATAAGTTTCTTATGGAATAATATGAATTGCTAAACATCATCATTGTATTAGCAAGACTTCCCTGTTTATTTTTATCAAGAACAACTGCGATAATTTCCTTCAACGGATTATCAATCGCAAAATTCCCGGCCTTGTCCTTATCCATAAAACCAGGATAAGTACCCGTCATTTGCGTTACCGCTTTATACAGAATATTCATTTTTACAGAACACGCCTGCTGATTAGCTACTGTGTCAGGAGCGTTCATTTGCTTGAGCACCATTCTCAAAAAACGTGCATTGACCAATGTACGGCCCACGTATCTTCCTGCCCAATACAGATTCTCGGCTGTTAAACTCGGAAGGTCATCAAGACCACTCACAGAAACTGCAGTTCTGCGGTTCCAACTATAGTTTTGACGTTCTTCATTTTTAGAATCACCTATGATCCAAAAATCTTTACTCGTACCTCCACGCTGATTAGAAACCCGTAGTTTTCCACGTTCTGGAGCGACACGAACTAAACCTCCCGGCATCACATTATAACCATTTTTACCAGCCATTGTAAATGTGCGGGCAACCATATTGCGGGGTTCAAAAGTGCCTTTGCTGTAGTTAGGAGTTGTAGAAAAACTAATGCGCTCCTGAGCCACAAAGTGATAAGGTTTTTTAATTATTTCTTTCTTAAGATCTTCTAGTTCTTTTTCAGACATCAGAGATCCGAAATGAATGTGCTCTCTATTAGTACGGTCTATGGGTTTTACAACCAAATTAGACAAGTTTTCAAGTACATATTTCTTCTCCTTTTCCTGGCCACACCACCAAGATGCAATCTGTGGAAGCTGTAATTCTTCATTTAAAAAGAATTTACAAATAGCAGGCATAAAAGGAATCAAGCCAGGATTTTCTAAAACTCCACTTCCTATAGGATTTACCACCGCTACATTTTGCCTTCTTACTACATCCAATAATCCGGCTACCCCTAAATGCGAATCTTCACGCAATTCAAGCGGATCTGTAAACACATCATCTACACGACGCAACACCACGTGCACCCGTTTAAGTCCTTTAAGCGATTTCATAAATAAGAAACCATCTCGCACTACCAGATCATTACCTTGAACTAAGGGATATCCTAGAAATGATGCCAAATAAGCGTGTTCAAAATAAGTCTCGTTATGTGAACCTGGTGTAAGAATTACAATGTTGGGATTTTCTATTTTCTCAGGAGATACTTCTAAAAGAAACTCATTAAACTCTTTAAAGAATTCTGAAAGGCGCTTGATATTCATATCGGCAAAAACATCTGCCAGAACACGGTTTGCTGTAGCTCTATTTTCTAAGGCATACCCCATTCCAGAAGGCGCCTGAGAACGATCATTTACCACCCACATTCTGCCATCACTACCCCGCGCAAGATCTGCTGCATAAAGCAATAAATGCTTATCTATTTTATAGTTGATTTTATCACACTGTCTCAAAAAACCTCTGTGACCATATATCACTTCATGCGGTACAATACCTTCTTTGATGAGTCTTCGCTCTCCATAAATATCTTTAAGAACTAAATCTAAGAGATGTGCGCGTTGTTTAAGTCCTTTTTCTATTTGTCGCCATTCTTCAGACTGCAAAATAAAAGGAACAACATTGAGGTTCCAAGGTCTATTTAGACCATTAGGATCGTTGTATACATTATACGTTACTCCGTTTTCCTCCAGCAGCCAGTTGATATCATTCTGCCGCTGGGTTAAACCGTCAATGCCTATGCGCTTAAAGTTCTCTAAAAGTTCTTGCCAATCTTCTTTAACGCTAAGATCTGGAGTAAACATCTCATCGTAGGTATAGTCTGTAAAATACTTAGTAAACCAAGCATTAGTAGCCACCGTCATATTCAGGGTTGTAAGTAATTATTTCTTCCGTAAATCTAATAAATGTGGAAATTCTGGATTTACCGGAATCTCTTTAAAATTAAATGTTTTTTCTGAAGTTGTGGATTTTAAAGTACGTCCTACCAATTTACTATCTGGTTCCTTTTCTGTATAGACCAGATTACCTTGAGTATGCCCCATATCCCAGAAGCGATTAATTCTTCTAGACTCTGCTTCCAGACTATTAATAGGATGCGTCTCGTATGAGCGCCCTCCCGGATGCGATACAAAATAGGTACAACCTCCTATAGAACGTTGATTCCATAAATCTACAATATCAAAAACCAACGGTGTATCTACCGGAATCGTAGGATGCAGCGCAGACCAAGGTTGCCAGGCTTTGTAACGTACTCCTGCAACATACTCTCCTTTTACACCCGTATTACTCAATTGTACTTTGACACCGTTACACGTGAGAACATATCGCTCATCATTAAAGTTAGAAACTTTAATTTGCACCCGCTCTAATGAAGAATCCACGTAGCGGGAAGTTCCGCCACCAGTCATTTCTTCACCCAGCACATTCCACGGTTCAATAGCAGCGCGCAATTCTACATTCATATCTTTGATAGTTACCATTCCATAAAGTGGAAAACGGAACTCAAAGAACGGATCAAACCAATCTACTTTGAATGGATATCCCGCTGCATTGAGTTGACCCACAATATCTTTGATATCTTCCCGCACATAATGCTCCATTAAAAATTTGTCATGCAATTGTGTTCCCCATCGGGTTAACTTATGCTTATACGGCTCATTCCAAAACCAGGAAACCAACGTACGCACCAGTAACATTTGCATCAAACTCATTTGAGCATGTGGCGGCATATCAAAGGCTCTCAGTTCTAAAATACCCAATCTTCCAGAAGAAGAATCGGGACTGTATAATTTATCGATACAAAATTCTGCACGGTGGGTATTTCCGGTTATATCGGTTAATAAATGTCTAAACAAACGATCGGTTAACCAAAACGGCACATCTTCGTCTTCCGGTATTTGATTGAAAGCGATTTCCAGCTCGTATAGATTTTCTTGTCTTCCTTCATCTATACGCGGTGCCTGACTCGTGGAACCTATGAATCCGCCGGAAAATAAATAGGAAAGTCCCGGATGATGCTGCCAGAAGGTTAATAAACTGCGCAATAAATCTGGTCTGCGTAGTAGCGGACTATCAGCCGGACTAATACCTCCTAAAGTCACGTGATTCCCTCCACCGGTGCCGGTATGTTTGCCATCAAGCATAAACTTTTCGGTACCTAAACGACTCTTTTTTGCTTCTTCATAAAGTGTTAATGTATTTTTAGTAAGCTCATCCCAATTTTTAGCAGGGTGCACATTTACCTCAATAACACCTGGATCTGGTGTTACTTTCAATACTTCTAAGCGATTGTCTCTTGGAGGCTCATAGCCTTCTATAAGTACAGGTGTATTCAATTGTTTTGCAGTAGCTTCTATAGATGCAATTAGATCTATAAATGTTTCAGCATCGTCTAAAGGCGGTAAAAACAGGTAGAGCTTTTTATCGCGAACCTCAGCACAAATTGCTGTACGTGCAAACGGGTTTTTCTCTTTTTTATCGGCATTATAATCAACCTTTCCGTTTTTTGTTTTCGCTTTCGCTGAAGCTTTACGTTTTTCCAAAGCTTCCCCATGAGGACCAAAAGGCTTGCGCTTATCAAAAAGATCTGGGTCTGCTATAGGTTGTGTTGCCACTTCAGGATCTTCTATTAACGAATTGAGCGGTAACCGAAGCCCAACTGGTGAATTCCCCGGAATTAAAAACAAATTGTTTTGTCTAAATTTCCACGGATTGGTAACCCATTTCCCTTGAATGTTTGCTAAAGGTAAAACGTGCCCTATCTTTTTATCAAGTCCTTGTTTTAATATTTTATTCAAGCGGTTACGTACCGAAGTAACCGTATCATCTCCTTTCATAGGATCTACATCTACCGGTAATCTACCCTCTTCCCACATAAAATAGAACACATCTTCATAGGCGGGCATAATATACTCCAGACGAATCCCTAGATTAATTGCTAATTCTTGTAAAAACTTCTTAGAAATACCTTCTTTTAAGTCATACTCTTTATTAAAAGAAGCCATAAGGCTTTCCTCCTTCCAAAGTGGCAAACCATCTTTACGCCAATGGATACCTATAGACCAACGCGGAATAGGTTCGCCGGGATACCATTTCCCCTGAGCATGATGAAACATTCCCCCGCTGGCAAATTTGTGCAATAGTCGTATTGACAAATCTTCAGAAAGTTTACGCTTTTCTGGTCCGTCTGCAGCGGTATTCCACTGTTCAGACTCCATATCATCAATAGATACAAATGTGGGCTCCCCTCCCATGGTGAGACGCACATCACCAGCTTGCAATTCTTTTTCTACTTCAAAACCCAGATCATAAATTTCTTTCCACTGCGTTTCTGTATAAGGTTTTGTCACTCGCGGAGATTCAAAAATACGCGTCACCGAATTGTCAAATTCAAACTCCGTTTCTGCAGGATCAGAAAAACCGGTTACGGGTGCTGCACTTTCAAACGAAGGCGTACACGCTAACGGAATATGCCCTTCTCCGGCTAAAAGACCAGAAGTAGAATCTAACCCAATCCATCCTGCTCCGGGAATATAGACTTCTGCCCAAGCATGCAAATCTGTAAAATCTTCTTCTGGACCAGAAGGGCCATCCAGGGATTTTTCATCAGACTTTAATTGCACTAAATAACCCGAAACAAAACGTGCTGCCAAACCCAAATGCCGAAGAGACTGTACCAGTAACCAAGCAAAATCCCGACAAGAACCTAATTTTTTATCTAGGGTTTCTTCACAGGTTTGAACCCCCGGCTCTAACCGAACAGTATAATCTAAATATTCATTTATATGACGATTGATACCTATTAAAAAATAAATAGTAAGCTGCTCAGAAACATCTATGGTTTTTAGAAACTCTTTAAGCAACGGACCGTCATCTGTAATTTCCAGATACGGTAATAATTCCTTTTTTAAAGATTCTTTGTATTTAAATGGAAAATCTTCAACCGCTTCCTCAACAAAAAAATCAAACGGATTTATTGTTTTTAAATCGGCTAATATTTCAACATCTATAGATAGTTCGTCTGTCTTTTCAGGAAAAACCACACGAGCCAGATAGTTACCAAAAGGATCCTGTTGCCAGTTAAAAAAATGATTTTCAGGTGTTATCTTTAAGGAGTAAGCTTCAATAGGAGTTCTACTGTGTGGTGCAGGACGCAATCTGAAAATATGTGGAGAAAGCGAAATACGTTTGTCATATTTATATTTCGTTTTATGGGAGATCGCAACTTTTAAAGCCATAAAGAACTGATTTTGAATAATTTTAGCACAAAAGCACTAATGGGTTAACTATATACTAAGATAGCATACCGTAAAGAAAATCAAGCACTAAGCATCAAAAACTCCTATTAAATCTTAAATTTTTAGAAAATCGATAATTTAAAGGAGTTTGAACCTGATTTCATTAATCAAAACATCATATTTATCCTAAAAGATAGGTTGTTGACTTTTAAAATAGAGACAATTGAAAAACTACAGTTTACTTAAAAAGTCTAAAAAATGAGTATGCATTTCTGCAGTGTAATCATAATGCGTTACAATACGCAGTTTACCTTTTCCTAAAGCACTAATATGAATATCAGCATCTTTTAGCTTGGTTATAAATTGAGACTCATCAACATCTGCACGAAGTTTAAAAATCAAAATATTAGTCTCAACTGGTTCTACGTGCGCGACATCGTTAATTTGATTTAGAGCGACTGAAAGTTCCTGAGCGCGTTTGTGATCTTCTTCCATATGTTGCCAGTGATACTCTAAAGCATAAATTCCTGCAGCTGCAGCAAAACCTACCTGACGCATACCACCACCCAGCACTTTACGTACGCGCATAGCTTTATCCATAAACTCCTTTTTACCCACAAGTACAGAACCCATAGGTGCCCCCAAGCCTTTTGATAAACACACCGAAATGGTATCAAAAGCAGCACCATAATCTTTAGGAGACTCATCGGTAACAACAAGCGCGTTCCATAAACGCGCACCATCTAAATGAAGTCCTAAGCCGTGGTCATCACACACTTTTCTAATTTTAAGAATTTCTCTAAAATCGTAACAAGCTCCACCGCCTTTGTTTGTAGTATTCTCCAGACAAACTAAAGAAGTTAAGGGGCTGTGATAAAAATCTGGCGGATTGATCTGTTCTTCAACCTGATCTGCCGTAATCATACCCCGGTGCCCATCAATTAATTTACAAGAAACACCACTGTTAAACGAGACACCACCGCCTTCATAATTGTAAACATGTGCAAATTTATCTGCGATTAATTGTTCACCAGGTTGTGTGTGAATCTTAATTGCAGCTTGATTGGTCATACTTCCTGTAGGAAAATACAAGGCCGAATCCATCCCAAAAAGGTCTGCTATATGTTTTTCCAGTTTATTGACACTGGGATCTTCTTTATATACATCATCACCCACTTCTGCGGTCATCATTGCATCTAACATTCCCGGGGTTGGTTTTGTAACAGTGTCGCTACGTAAATCAATCTTCATTATTGTATTCTATTAATTGGTTGTCAATTATCTCAAATGTTCTCCGCCATCTACCGGAATTACAGCTCCATTTATCCAGCTCGCTTCAGGCTTGCTCAATAAATAAACCACGTTAGCCACATCTTGTGGAGTCGTTAGTCGCCCTTGGGGGTTGCGTGCTAAAGCTTGTTCTATTAAAACGGCACTACCCGGTATGAGTTGTAAACTCTCGGTATCTGTTACTCCTGCTTGTATACAATTTGCAGTTATCTTTAAGGGAGCTAGCTCAAATGCCAGACTTCTTACAATGGCTTCAAGCGCGGCTTTTGCTGCAGAAACTGCTGCATAATTGGGTAAAGGTTTTGTACTCCCCTCACTGGTAAATGTGAGAATTCTCCCGTTTTCCTTAAATAGTTTTGCTTTCGCGAAAGCGCTTGCCCAGTCGTACAAACTTACCGCCATAGCTTCGGCAGTTAGTAAAAAGTCTTTACCGGTCAAAGTTGCTTCTTCTGCTTTTTCTGAATAAATAGGTTTTAGATTTCCCTTTGCAATACTGTGTAAAAGCACTAAAATTTCAGCATTATTATCTTTAAAAAACTGAATCATTTCTGCAACCGTATTTGCACTCATCGCATCTTTATTAAATGCTGCTACCTCAACACCACCGCTTCTTAGTGATTCGCAAATTGATTCAAATTCTTTGAGTTTGCTTCGGCGCGTGCGGTGAATGATGCAGATATTCAAGCCTTTTTTCGCTAACTTTTGAGCAGATGCAAAGCCTAAACCACTGCTTCCGCCCAGTATAAGTGCCCAGGAATTAGAACCGGATTTTGTATTGAATTCAAAGTTATTTACCATTTTAACAATATACGTTGTGCCGAAAAACCAGGACCAAAACTAAGCATCAATCCGTAATCTTCTGCAGGGATTTTTCGATTTAAAAATCGTTCCAAAACATACAACACCGTAACGCTGCTCATATTGCCATAAAGTCTCAAAACTTCTTTAGTATCATCGATGTTTTTTCCGCGTTTGCCAAAAAGCTCTTCAACGGTCTGAACGATTTTTTTTCCACCGGGATGAAATACCAGATTATTAACATCTGCTATTGTTATACCATTTCGTTCTAAAAATGGGTCAATAATGTCTGGAAAGTTTGAAGCGATCGTCTCTGGAACACTGGGATCCAAAATCATTTTTAGCCCGGTATTCGTCAACCTAAAGCCCATCATGTCTTCAGCATCAAAAAAGTGGTACATCCCGGTATCAACTATTTGCGGACCTTGATCTTCTTCCTTAGAAGAGAGCAAAACACAAGCCCCACCATCACCAAAAATCGCTGCGCTCACCACATTTGCCATAGAGTAATCATTAAGCTGAAATGTCGCTGTAGGACTTTCAACCGCTATGACCGCTGCCCGCTTGCCAGGATTGGCTTTTAAAAAATCATTAGCATATAAAATACCACTGATGCCCGCTGCACAACCCATTTCAGTAACGGGAAGTCGTGTAATATCTTGTCTTAAATGTAATTTATTAATGAGATAAGCATCAAGAGAAGGAATCATAATCCCGGTACAACTCACCGTGATTATATAATCTAAACTTTGCGCATCCCAACCGGTTTTCTTTAAAGCATCGCTAAGAGCTTGCTCCCCCAGTTTGATAACTTCGCGACTGTAAATATCATTTTTATCCTCAAAAGAAGTTGCTGTAAAAACCTCTTCAGGAGCCATAATACTATAGCGCTTATCTACTGCTGCATTGGTAAATATCTTTTTAACCTTACGCACAAATCGGTCTTCTTGATCTGCAAGCCAAACGTCTAATAGTGGTAAAATATCTGGGGTTTCCCGGTGATATTGTGGTATTGCTTTAGCTACTCCTGCTATCTTTACTGCTGTTTTTCTAGAATCCATAAATATCGGAAAGCCCAGCGCCATTTTAGTTTATAAGACTCTAGCGGAAGCTTTTGGGTAAAAGTTAATAATTCGTTTTTTGTAAATGCTCTTTTGATAGAAATTAAACCATCATGCCGTGCAATATGCGTTTTCATAAACACCACACTAAAGGCTTTAAATAAAACGTAAGCGACACGACTGCGTTGTAAATCATTGATAACGACACCCAGTTTTGAAATAGATAAAAACTGCATTAAAAAAGTTTGAATCTCTACATCTGTAAAATGGTGCATGGTAAGCGTAGAAGTAATAATATCACAACTAAAGGTGTCTTTATTCAATTGTAAAATATTTTTTTGAAAATATTCTATTTCAGAATAATTTGCTGATTTAGATTTTGCTAAAGCGATACTTTTTGCGTTTAGATCCAATCCTAAAAGCTGAAAATCAAATTTATTTTTCCGGGCAAAATCTGCTATTTTACGCAGCATCGCGCCATCACCACACCCCAGATCAACTATGCTGTATCTTTTCTGCGGAAACTTATTTGTAAAATGTTTGATACCATCTATGGTAATTTGCTGACCTCCCAAAAAACGATTTACCAAGGTTACGTCTTTTAGTGCTGCCTGCAAGCGATCTTCACTTAACTTAGGATCGTCCATCAACTCAGGAATAAGACTTCTTGTTCTCAAAAGCTAACTGATTTTCCATGAGTTGAAGCTATTAATTTATCCATCATAATTGGGAACGTTTGTAACGCTTTTAAGGAATAATTTGTTGCTGTTTTATTTTGTAAGATACGTTGCAAAACACGCCCGGTTCTGAGTCTGGCGGTAAATTCTGCATTCCATTTTTTAGAGTAGTTAGTTTCTAGTTGACTTCGCTTTAGATTGCTTTGCTGGTATTCTATAATACATTCTGAAAGTATTTTAGCTCCCACAACCGCCATCGCCATCCCGTTACCACAAAGCGGATGTATGAGCCCGGCGCTATCTCCGCACATTAAAACGTGATTTTCTACAAGCTGTTTTTGCTGAAAAGAAACCTGACTAATGCTTAAGGGTTTTTTAAAAAGTGGTGTAGCTTCTGAAAAAAATGCATCTAAATATGGATTTTGCCTCAACACCTGATTCTGAAAATTATTGAGATTTCCCCATTTTTTAAAGGCATCCAGATGCGTGAGGTAACAAACATTCACTCTATTATCTTCAACCTGGGAGATCCCACAGTAACCACCTTCAAAATTATGAAGCTGTACAGTTTGAGAATCTACTTTAGCCTTGTAATGCATCTTCACACCTAACCACGGACTTTTCTGTTTTATGAATTTCCGGGAAATCGAAATATCAAGGTTAGAGCGTTTACCAAAAGAACCTATGACCAGATCTGCTTTATACTGAGAGTTATCCTGTGTTTTTATGATAAAATTTTCATCAAAAACAACAGATTCTACAGTTTTAAAAATGAATTTACAACCAGCTTCCTGAGCTACTTCAGCCATTTTTGAATCTAAGCTATATCTACTGATCCCAAAACCTCCAAGCGGCAAGGCTGTTTTAATATCTTTCCCTTCAGATGTCGTAAAATGTAGCTCCGAAATTTCAACCGCTCCCCAATCAAACGGATCTACGCCCAGTTTTTGCCAGTAGGGAATTATCTCATTAGAGAGATATTCCCCACAAACCTTATGTTTAGGATACGCTTCTTTCTCAAAAACCTGAACATTATATTCGGCTTTTTTGAGGTGTACGGCCGCAGTGAGCCCTGCTAGACCACCACCTAGTATTGCAATATTTAAGTTCTTTTTCAAAGCTGTTTGAAGATACTAAATAAAGACCACAAAAAAACTCCTTACAATTGATATTGTAAGGAGTTTTCCATCTCAATTAATCTTCCTAAAAAAGGAAAAAAATTTATTGACCTTCGCCAGCCTCTTGCTTAGCTTCGTTCACCATCTCTTGATTAGGAACAATTGCTAAAGTTACACGACGATTTTTAGAACGTCCTTCTGCAGTTTCATTAGTATATTTTGGTTGTTCTTCACCGTACCACTGTGTGGTGAATCTACCAGCTGAAACACCATGACTAGATAAATAATTTGTCACAGCCTGAGCTCTATTTTTAGAAAGCGTCATGTTATATTCTGCAGAACCAGTACTGTCTGTATGGCCTACAACCAATACATTAGTCTTAGGGTATTCTGCCATTACTTTTGCTAGACCATCCAACGTTTGTTGAGATGCTGCATTTATATCATATTTATTTGTAGCAAAATAAACACCACTATTCTCATCAAAGTTTACGACGATACCATCATCAACACGTTCTACTTCAGCACCCGGAATTTCTTCTTCAATACGTTGTGCCTGCTTATCCATTTTCTTACCGATAACATTACCGGCTGCACCACCTACGACACCACCTATAACAGCTCCTAATTCACCACCATCACCTTTTTTACCTACATTATTACCAATCACGGCTCCTAAGATTGCACCACCTGCAGCACCTATTACAGTACCTTTTTGTTGATTATTAGCATTTTTAGTCGCTTCGCAACCGGTAAGCATTGTAATAGCCACAGCTAATACAGAAACATTTTTAAGTATAGTTTTCATAATTGTTTTTTTATTTGATTTAAAATTAAAATATGCTTTCAAATTAAGCCCTTAGACTCAAATAGAAAGCATATTCTAGTTTAATTTATTCTGAAATTTTAGAGAAATTCATCACAATTGTAAAGGGTTTTCCGTCAACCTGAACAGTTTGAGTAAATGTCAACTCATTATCAGATAAATAATTGATATTTAAACGGAAACCTGCATTGTTCATAGTAGATTTCATCTTCTCATCTGTTGGTTTCAAAAGAATATCGTAAGATGTTGCACCCTCTTGATCAGGAATACTCCACACAAAATAACGCTTTCCTAATGTACAGCTACCATCGGTGATCTCATAATTACCAAAGTTGTTATTTGGTATAAATCTCCAGGTACTACCCACAAGACATTCTGAAGATGCATCTCCAAAAAGAGTTACATCATAAACACCAGGAGCATTATTATAATTGATATTGTCTAAATTCCAGTATCCCTTAAGAGTTTTTCTAGATTCTTTAACCACTTTACTGGTACCGCAAGAAACTAAAAACACACTTAATAAAAGTACGCTTAGTATACGCTTCATAATTGATTTTGATTAAGTTATTATCTAAATAATCTTGAAAGAAGGCTGATTAAAAATAATACTATAAAGATGAAGAAAAGAATTTTTGCAATACTCTCTGCACCTGATGCAATTCCACCAAATCCAAAGATTGCTGCGATAATTGCAATAACGATAAATATAACAGTCCACTTTAACATAATTCTAAATTTTATTGGTTAGTAATGCTTCAAAACTACTCAGAATGTAGAATTGATTTTTTAGAATTAATAGTGTTTAACTCGTCGCTGTTAAATACAGTTAACGAAAAACCTTACCAAAGCCGTTTTCAATAAAATTTTAACATTAATAAGCCATCAGCTTAGCTAGTATCTCTTCTAATTTATTCTTAGCTAAATAATTTATTTCAAGGTTCTGAGCAAAGGGAATGGGTGTATCTAAACTAGAGAGTCTTTTTACTGGAGCATCTAAATATTCAAAGCATTCCTCTGCGATATATGCTGAAATATCTGCCATAACATTACCAAAATTTGAATCTTCAGTTAGCAACAAAACCTTTCCTGTTTTGATTACGGAAGCTTTTATACACTCGTAGTCTAAAGGACATAAGGTGCGTAAATCTAAAAGGTCAATATCCCAATCTGGATTATATTTTAAAAGATCTAGACACCAATGTACCGGTGCGCCATAAGTAATAACTGAAGCTTTACTTCCACTCTTTAATAGTGCAGCTTTACCTAATGGCATTGTATAATAGGAATCTGGAACTTCTTCATAAATGGTTCTATACAACGCTTTATGTTCAAAGAACAAAACAGGATTAGGATCCTCAATGGATGCAGCTAATAATCCTTTTGCATCTGAAGGAAAAGCAGGATAAACTACTTTTAATCCAGAAGTATGCGTAAACCAAGCTTCATTTGTCTGACTGTGAAAGGGTCCTGCTCCTACTCCGGCTCCACACGGCATTCTGATCACAACATCAGCTTTTTGCCCCCAGCGGTAATGCGATTTAGCAAGGTAGTTTACAATAGGATTAAAACCGCTACTTACGAAATCTGCAAATTGCATTTCTACAATAGCTTTATATCCATTAATTGAAAGTCCCATCGCAGCCTCAATTATTGCAGACTCACAAATGGGTGTATTGCGAATGCGATCTTTACCATATTTATCTATAAAACCCTGAGTAATTTTAAACACCCCGCCATATTCAGCAACGTCTTGTCCCATCAAAATTAGATTTTGATGACGTTCAAAACTCAAATCCAGCGCGCTTGAAATAGCATCTATAAAGCGAATACTTGTTTTTGAAGTATTTTCAATATGTGTAGATTCTAAATCAAAAGGAGCAAAAACATCATCAAGTTCGCATTTTAAATTTCCAACTATTTCAGGCTCTTCAGAAGTGATTTTATAAGCCTGATCAATTTCAGCATTTATATTTTGAATCATTGTATTTTGAGTCTCTTCATTCAAAACTCCTTCCTCAAATAAATAAGTTTTATAATTCTCTACAGGATCTAATGCGGACCAGTGGTTCATTAAATCTTCAGGCACATATTTAGTTCCGCTGGCTTCTTCGTGCCCTCTCATTCTGAAAGTTTTAAACTCAACCAAAACCGGACGAGGGTTCTCGCGCATAGAAGCTGCCAAGCTTTTTATTTCTGAAAAAACCTCTAGAATATTATTACCGTTAATCATGTGACTTACTATACCATAACCAACTCCGCGATCTGCTAAATTCTGACAGCGATATTGTTCTGAAGTAGGTGTCGAAAGTCCGTAGCCATTATTCTCAATGCAAAACAAAACAGGCAAATCCCAAACCGAAGCTACGTTTAAAGCTTCGTGAAAATCTCCTTCGCTCGTACCACCTTCCCCTGTAAAAACAGCAGTTACCTTCTTTTCTGAGCGCAACTTATGAGCCAGTGCAATTCCATCTGCAACACCTAATTGAGGCCCCAGATGTGAAATCATACCTACAATCTTATAATCTTGTGTTCCAAAATGAAAACTGCGATCTCTACCCTTAGTAAAGCCATTAGCTTTACCTTGCCACTGACTAAACAATCTAGCTAGCGGAACTTCCCTTGAAGTAAAAACCCCAAGATTACGATGCATTGGCAAAATATATTCATCCTTCTTTAAAGCCTCAGTTACTCCAACCGCTATGGCTTCTTGACCTATACCGCTAAACCATTTCGAGATTTTTCCTTGACGCAGCAAAATGAGCATTTTCTCTTCAATTAACCTTGGCTTTAAAAGCGACTCGTAAAGGCTTAAAAGCTGCTTGCTATCTAAATCTCTACGGTTAAAATTGAGTCTTGAAATGATATAAGAATGGTTTGACATAACTTAAATTAGATAGACTAAATTTAATTAAATTGATCTACCTGATTATGAAGTATTCCATTTTCCGTATTATTTTAAGTACTCTTTAAAATAAGAAGCGGGTTAAATTTGATATATTTGATTACTTGTATAAAATTGAACCCTTAATTGTTATGAATACAATTCCCTGTGTAAATCTTTCAGATTTTTTAAGTGAAGACCCGGCACAAAAGCAAAAGTTTGTTGATGAAATAGGCAAAGCCTACGAAGAAATAGGTTTTGTATCGCTAAAAAATCATTTTCTGGATGATGCTCTAGTTGACAATTTATATACAGAAGTAAAAGCTTTTTTTGACCTTACTGAAGATGTTAAACAAGGTTATGAGATAGAAGGCCTGGGCGGTCAGCGCGGTTATATTTCATTTGGAAAAGAACACGCAAAAGGAAAAAAAGAAGGGGACTTAAAAGAGTTTTGGCATTTTGGCCAAGAACCTGATGCTAATGCAAACTTAATTGAAGAGTATCCTGAAAATGTTCAGGTTAAAGAGCTGAAGGATTTCAACTCAACAGGTATGGAAGCTTATAAAATGCTCGAAAAGACCGGTATTTATGTTTTAAGAGCCTTGTCTTTATATTTAGGCCTTGACGAATTTTACTTTGACAAATGGGCCAGAAACGGGAATAGTATTCTACGTCCTATTCATTACCCGCCAATTACTGAAGAGCCTAAAGGCGCAGTGCGTGCGGGTGCTCACGGCGACATCAATCTGATTACGCTTCTTATGGGTGCTTCAGCCGGAGGCTTACAAGTTTTACGTAACGACGGTGAGTGGATTGATGCTATACCCAATGAAGACGAACTCGTAATAAACGTTGGCGATATGTTAGAGCGCCACACCAATAATAAACTAAGATCAACCATTCATCGTGTTGTGAATCCTCCTAAAGAACAGTGGGATACTCCTCGATATTCTATTCCTTTCTTTATGCATCCGCGCAGCGAGATGCCTCTCAATTGTCTGGAAGAATGTGTTGATGCTGATCATCCAAAAGCCTATCCTGATATTACTGCAGGAGATTTTTTACACCAACGACTTGTTGAAATAGGCTTGATCAAAAAATAATATAATGGACTTACAAGACCAGTTAAAGAACCTTTTTCCAGACCATGAACCTGAGCCTTCAGACAATACAGAAGATCCTAACGATCTTGGTATTTGGATGCAAGAAGATCCTCTTATCTGTAAGTATGAAAAACGCAAAGGAAAACCAATCACAATTATTGAAGGGTATACTGGCGCAGATTCAGACTTTAAAATTCTGTCTAAAGAACTCAAAAAAATGTTGGGCGTAGGAGGAAGTTTTAAAAAAGAAAAAATAATTATTCAAGGAGATTACCGAGATAAAATAATGTCTTTTTTAAAAGATAAAGGCTTTAAAGTAAAGCGGGTAGGAGGATAACTAAAACTCAAAATTATGGGGAGTAATATGTTGCACATTACAAATGGTGATAGCCTTACCAAGCGATTAGATTCTTTAGAACTAGATGGTGACCTTGTCATTTGGCGCGAAATGCTTTGTGAGGGTCCCACGCTAAAAGAGGTGGGTTCTCAAGCATTTATAGATGCACGTAAAACGTTCTTGAAAGACACTTATAATATTCCCGCAGCTGATTATGAAAACAAATTTGTTTCTGAGCTTAAGAAGCTTTCAGAGATAAATATGTATGACGAAGTTATACTTTGGTTTGAATTTGACTTATTTTGTCATATCAATATGCTTGCTGCAATAAGCTACCTGATACAGCACAAAAACACAATGCCTATTTATATTGTTTGCAGCGGCTGGGTAAAAGGTGAAGCGCAGTTAAAAGGCCTTTCTGAACTTACAGATGAGCAACTTTTAACGCATTATGAGAAGAAAATTCAGCTTGCACCAGAAGATCTCAAAATTGCGCATCACATCTGGCAATTGTATTGTGATGAAAAACCGATTGAACTTAAAGCCGAAATCAAAAACAGTTCAAATTTTAAATATCTTTCGAGCTGTATCCGTGCACATATTGAGCGTTTTCCCAATAAAGACACCGGCCTTAACAGCCTGGAAACAAATATTTTAAAGCTTATTGATTTATATGACATAAACTCTGTTAAACAATTGTGTGGTTATGCTTTGAACTATCAGGGTTATTATGGGTACGGTGATTTACAATTTAACCGTATGATCAAAGCGCTTAAACCATTTTTTAGGATGAAAGATGGCCAACTTATTCTCAATACAAAAGGCAAAAATGTGCTTGATGGTTCTGAAAACTACTATGACACGTTAAAAGATAATTCTTCTTACGGCGGCACGCATAAATATTCTTTTTTATACAACCCTGCGAGTCATGAACTTATTAAACACAGCTAAATGACGCTGGCACCCTCTGAACTTATTCTTAATGAAGATGGAAGCATTTACCACCTCCATCTATTGCCAGAACATATTGCTGAAACTATCATTACAGTAGGTGATCCTGACCGGGTTGAGACCGTGACAAAACATTTTGACACTATTGAATTTTCAACTCAAAAAAGAGAATTTAAAACACAAACCGGTTCCTATAAAGGGAAACGTCTTAGCGTAATTTCTACCGGAATCGGCACCGATAATATCGACATCGTTCTCAACGAATTAGATGCTTTGGTTAACATTGATTTTGAAACCCGAAGCATAAAAAAAGATTTGAAAACGCTCAATATAATCAGGTTGGGCACAAGCGGTTCTATTCAGCAAGATATTCCTGTTGACTCTGTCTTAATCAGTAAAAAAGCACTGGGCTTTGACGCATTGCTCCATTTCTACGAAAATGAATCACATAGAGATCGTGCTTTTGAAAACGCGTTTGTAAAGCATGCAAACTGGAGTTTAGAAAAGAGTAAACCCTACTGTATTTTAGCTAATCAGGACTTGTTTAATCATTTTAAGGAAGACAATATTTATTCTGGAATAACTGCTACTAATATAGGTTTTTACGGTCCGCAGGGTAGAAAATTACGCCTCAATACTCAAGATCCGCAAATGAATAAAAGACTGGAAAGCTTTTCATATTCGGGTGAATCTATAACAAATCTCGAGATGGAAACTTCAGGGATTTATGGTTTGAGCCTACTCTTAGGGCATCGTGCACTTTCTATTAATGCTATTCTTGCAAATCGTACAAAAGAAACCTTCAGTAGCCAACCTTCAAAAATTGTTGAAGACATGATTGTGTGGGCGCTAGATCGCATTGCCTTACTCTAATCTTCTTTTAACAAAAGCTTAATTCAGACCGTTAAAGCCTTTCGTATTTTTGGAAAAACCTAAACTATCTATGGAAACAGACTCGGCTGAGAATTTAAAACACAGGGATTTAAACTGGCTTAGCTTTAACGCCCGTGTTTTACAAGAAGCGCAAGATAAAGAGCACAATCCTCTTTATGAGCGTATGAAGTTTTTAGCCATATATTCTTCTAATTTAGATGAGTATTTTCGTGTTCGCGTAAGTCAGCTCAGACAGATGAAACGGGTAGAAAAAAGCATCCGTAAAAAGTTAGCACTTAGACCTAATAAAACTGTCAAAGAGATTCTTGCTATTGTAAAAGAACAGCAAGAAGAGTTCGGTAGAATTTACAATGAAGAGATTATACCAGAACTGGCTGAAAATAATATTGTTTTAGTTCCCTCTGAAAAATATACCAACATTCAGGCGCAATTGGCTAATATTTGGTTTATCGCTCATATTAAAAATGATCTTGAAACAATAATTATTGATCCTTCCAAAGACAAAGAAATTTTCCTTGAAAATCAGGTGCTGTATTTCTGTGTCACATTCACAAATTCTAAGAAATTAGGTTTTGTAAAAATACCTACAGATACTAACGAACGCTTTGTGGATCTTGGTAAAGTAAAGGAAACGCATAATATCACTTTTCTAGACGATATTATTCGGTATGAAATCAATAATATTTTCAATTCTGAAACCATAGAAGGAGTTTATGAGATCAAACTATCTCGTGATGCTGAGTTATATATTGATGATGAGCTAGATGGAATTCTCGCAGAACGTATATACAAATCTTTAGAACAACGCCAGGAAGGGCAACCTACCCGTCTGCTTTACGATGCTTCTATGCCAAAACCTGCTGCAAAGCGTTTGCGAAAATTACTGAATCTGGGAAAAATAGATATGATGCCCGGAGGAAGATATCATAATTTTAATGACTTTTTTAAATTTCCTGATCCTACTGAAAATGCAGCATTGCATTATGATAAAAAGCCTTTTATCAAACATCGGGAACTTGAAAAATCAACAAACTTTTTTAAAACTATTCAGAAGAAAGATCAGTTGGTGCACTTTCCTTTTATGTCTTTCAATTATGTTGAGCAATTTGTTGAGCAAGCAGCAGATGACGCTGCAGTAACTCACATAAAAATTTCTTTATACCGCGTCGCAGATGAGTCTGTTTTGACTACATCACTTTTAAAAGCGATAGAAAATGGAAAGCAAGTCACCATTTTCATTGAAGCTAAAGCTCGTTTTGACGAAGAAAATAATATCAGCTGGGGTCGAAAATTTGAAAAGAAAGGTGCGTGTGTTATTTACAGTTATCCTCGTATAAAAGTGCACTCAAAAATTTTGATGGTCATACGTGAAGAAGAAGAAAAATCACGACGCTACGCTTATATAGGCACAGGAAATTTTAATGGCGAAACCTCTAAAATATATTGCGATCACGGATTATTTACCGCTCATAAAAAGATCACAAAAGAACTTGAACGTGTATTTAAAGTTTTAGAAGGTGAACTCATTATACCGCGAAATAAACATTTATTGATCTCCCCATTCACAACCAGAAGAACTTTTGAGAAACTCATTCATAATGAAATCGAAGCTGCTCAAGCTGGTAAAAAAGCGCAGATCATTGCCAAAATGAACAGTCTTGAAGATCCAGACATGATTCAGTTGTTGTACAAAGCCAGTCAGGCAGGTGTTAAAATTCGTATGATTGTTCGTGGTTTTACAAGTTTAATTCCCGGTGTAAAAGGTCTCAGTGAGAATATTTATATGACTTCAATAGTAGATAGGTATCTCGAGCATGGTCGTATCTATTTATTTTATAATAATGGTGATGAGCAAATGTATATGGGCTCTGCAGACTGGATGACTCGTAATTTAGATCGGCGTATTGAGGTACTTACACCTATTTATGATCAAGATCTATTTTCTGAATTAGAGGATATTTTAGAAATACAATTATCAGACAATACCAAAGCACGCATACTAGATGAGGCTGAAACCAATGCATATATCTCAAGAGAACAAAATGAAAAAGCTATTCGCTCACAGTATGCTATTTATGACTATTTAAAATCTAAAAATTAACGTATGACCACATTAAGAATAGGCGGAGTGCCAGAACATTTTAATCTACCTATACATTTGTGTATGGAAGAAGGTCTTTTTGCTGAAGCTGATATTCACGTAGAATGGGTAGACTTTCCCGGTGGTACAGGTGCTATGAATGCTGCCTTACGTAACGATGAAATTGATCTTGCAGTAATCTTAACGGAGGGGATCATTAAAGATATCGACAACGGTAACCCCTCTAGTATAGTACAAAACTACGTTTCAAGTCCGTTAATTTGGGGAGTTCACGTTGCTCAAAAAAGTGATTTTAAAACTATTGAAGATTTAGAAAACACAAGACCTGCTATTAGCCGCTATGGCTCAGGAAGTCACACAATGGCTTATATACAAGCTGAACAATTAGGTTGGGATACTTCTACTATAGAATGTATCGTAGTAAATAATATAAATACCGCAGTTGAAGCACTCACGGCTGGAGAAGCAGATTATTTTATGTGGGAACATTTTACAACCAAGCCGTTAGTCGATAAAAAAATCTTTAAACGTGTAAGTGATTTCCCCACACCGTGGTCAAGTTTTGTTATCGCAGCAACCGACAAATACAAGGCGAATAACGCTACAACTATTAATAAATTTCTCGAAGTATTAAATAGAAAAACAAAAGACTTTAAGCTTCTTAAAGGCATTGAACACTTACTTTCTGAGAGATATGACCAAAAGTTAGAAGACATTAAAAAGTGGTTATCATTAACTACCTGGTCACAAGAACAATTACCTCAGGAAGAAATTAATCTGGTCAAAAAATACCTTTCTAAACTCAAATCTATCGATAAAGAGTAATATGCTAATTTTTCTTTAACTCACATTTAATGAAAGTTTTACAATTAATTTAGCACTAATTGCAAAAAAAAAGTTCAATTTTACACCCGAATTAATTAAGCAATCAAATTTATTGAACAATGGTTACATTTTTTAGTATTTTGGGCGTCTTGTTACTCATTAATTTTTTGTTATTTAAATTTAGTGTTGCAGGTGGACCCGTGATTGAGAAATCACAAAAGCATGTAACCCCTAAACAATCAACCTTGACTCGACAAATGGCTTTTAATAAAGCTTCTTAAGTCGACCTCAAATCAAACCTAACAAAAAGCGATTCTACCCCTAAAGTAGAATCGCTTTTTATTACCATTCAATTTTTACATTGCCTGAGTTTTCTAAATAGCTATTTGCTGTACTAAAATGCCTATTTCCAAACCAGTACCCTCTATTTGCACTTAAAGGAGAAGGATGCCCACTGGTTAAAATGAGATGCTTAGAAGCATCTATTTTTTTTATTTTCTTCTTAGCATAACCACCCCAAAGCATAAAGACAACTCCTTCTCGCTTTTCAGAAATCAACTCTATAACACGATCTGTAAAAGTCTCCCAACCTTTGCCTTGATGTGAACCCGCTTGATGTGCTCTTACAGTCAAAGTTGCATTAAGCAATAAAACACCTTGCTTTGACCAATGCTCTAAGTTACCAGAATCTGGATCAGGCTTCTTTAGGTCTGCTTCTATTTCTTTAAAAATATTAATCAAAGAAGGTGGCACAGCCATTCCTTCAGGTACCGAAAAGCATAAACCGTGAGCCTGCCCTGAGCCGTGATATGGGTCCTGTCCTAAGATCACCACTTTTACATCATTAAAAGAGCAAAGATCAAAGGCTTTGAAAATATCTTTTCCTTTGGGGTAACAGGTAAAAGTAGCATACTCTTTCTTTACAAATTCTATTAGTGATTTGAAGTAAGGTTTCTCAAATTCTTCGGCTAATACAGCTTTCCAGCTGGGGTCTATGTCAACGTTCATGAATGTCTTAAATTTGCTTTCCTGTTCAAAAATGGAAAACTATTATAGAGATCAAAATAGTATTTTGTATACTATTATTTTAATTTCTCATCTAAAATTTTACAAATCAATTTTAAACTAAAGAACCTTAGTTTCAGCCTTAAAATAGGCAACCTAATATGATAAAAATTCATCCAAAAACATTATCAGATCTAGAATTTCATACCGTTTGTGCACAGCTTAGTGAATTGTGCATTACAGATATGGGAAAGGTAAAAGCTTTAAAATTGGCTCCTAAGCGCAGTTATAAAAAAACGCTTTTTGCTCTCGACCAAACTCAGGAATATATCAATTCTGATACCCACGAGACACCTATACCTAATCACGGCTTCGATGCACTTGATCATGAACTCAAAATGTTAGGGATTGAAGACACGGTTCTTGAAGTGGGAAGTTTTAGAAAAATAGGTAGTCTGTCTGAAACGGTTAATAGCCATTTACGCTATTTCAGAAAATTTCAGGAAGTGTATCCGGTACTTTATCAAACAGTAAGAGAAACTGAGTATACTACTATTCTTACTGATGAGATTAATACTATTGTTGATAAATACGGTGAGATAAAAGATGATGCTTCTCCCCTTTTACTACAAACGCGAAGAGCTATCAATCAGGTTAAGGGAAAGATCAACAGCAGTTTTGCATCTGCCTTATCAAACTATTCTTCTTATGGCTATTTAGACGAAATCAGAGAGTCTATTGTAGATAATGTGCGTGTTCTTGCTGTTTCGGCCATGCACCGCCGCAAGGTAAAAGGTTCAATTTTAGGAAATTCAAAAACCGGAAGTATTGTTTACATTCAGCCGGAAGCTACACAGTCTCATCAACGCGAGCTCAATAATCTTCAATACGATGAACAGGAAGAAATAAAGCGTATTTTAAAAGCTTTGACTGATTTTGTGCGTCCTTTTACTCCTCTGCTTAAAGATTATCAAAAACTTTTGAGCACCATAGATGTTATTTCGGCGAAAGCCAAATATGCAAAAAAATTAAATGCTGTCTTACCAAAAATAACTCAGGATCGAGAGTTAGAAATCAAGGAAGCCTATCACCCGCTGCTGTTGCTCAACAACAGAAAACGCGGTGAAAAAACTTTTCCGCAAGACATCACGCTAGATGAACAAAATAGAATCATCGTGATTAGTGGCCCCAATGCAGGAGGTAAGAGTATTACCCTAAAAACGGTAGGTTTATTACAGGTAATGCTTCAAAGTGGTCTTCTTATTCCCGTTCATGAATATTCGAGATTTTGTTTTTTCGAAAAAATACTCACGGACATCGGAGACAATCAAAGCATTGAAAATCATCTAAGCACCTACAGCTACCGCCTGAAGAATATGAATTATTTTCTGCGGAAATGCGACGATAAAACACTGTTCTTGATTGATGAATTTGGCACAGGTAGTGATCCTGAATTGGGAGGAGCTCTTGCCGAAACTTTTCTTGAAGTCTTTTACGAGCGTAACAGTTATGGTATCATCACTACACATTACGCCAATCTAAAAATGATGGCCAATGAGACCGAAGCAATAACCAATGCCAATATGCTTTTTGACTCCCGAACACTTGAGCCGCTATATAAACTTTATGTAGGTGAAGCTGGAAGCTCGTTTACCTTTGAGGTTGCTCAGAAAAATGGTATTCCTTATTCGCTTATCAACCGTTCTAAGAAAAAAGTAGAACGCGGTAAAATTCGATTTGACAAGAGTATTGCTGATCTTCAAAAAGAACGTAGTAAATTAGCTAAAACAACTACTTCGCTAAAATCTAAAGAGCAAGAAGCACTTAAGCAAAAACAAGAGCTTAATAAAACCAATGCACGCATTCAAGAAAAGTTAGAAAGCTACCAGGAACTCTACGACAGCAATCAGCGTTTAATTTATCTGGGGCAAAAACTAGATGATCTGAGTGATAAGTTTTTTACGAATAAGAATAAAAAACTACTACTTGACGAATTATACAAAGTGGTACAAATTGAAAATTCTAAACGTGCAAAACTCAATGCCAAACAGAAACGTGCACAAAAAGCTAAAGAAAGAAAAGTAAAGCAAGAGGCCGAAAAGAAAGTTGAAGTCATTAGAGAAAAGAAGAAAGTAGAAAAGCAGAAAGAAATTCAAATTGAAAAAGAAAAACCTAAAGTAACTCTAAAAATTGGTGACCGCGTGCGCTTACCAGATGGCAGAGCGGTGGGAACCATCGATAAAATTGAAAAAGGAAAAGCTACTGTTGATTATGGAATGTTTACCACTAATGTGGATGTAGATACTTTAGAACTCGTACAGCGCAAAAAATAATGGAAACCAAAATCATTCTTTTTGACGGAGTCTGTAACTTATGTAATGGTGCTATAAATTTTATCATCAAACACGATCCATCAGCGCAATTTAAATTTGCCTCGTTGCAAGGAGAAACTGGTCAGCGTTTGCTTAAAAATCACCAAATCAATTCCGCAGAAACAGACTCTATTGTTCTTATTGACGGTGATAGGGTTTCGGTTAAATCTTCAGCAGCCCTGCGCATTGCGAAGTATTTAAACAAGGGCTATCCGTTGCTTTTTGGGTTTATGATTGTCCCGAAATTCATTAGAAATGCAGTTTATGATTACATAGCTCGTAACCGATACCAATGGTTTGGCAAAAAAGAAAGCTGTATGATTCCCACTCCAGAGCTTAAGTCCAGATTTTTAGATTAATAACCTACCTCGGAGTATTGACCTCATTGGCGGCGTCAATAAATTACTATCATTCGCAAAAAAGCAGCTTTAAACTAATCTTTTCGTTTATTTTTAAGGAAAATAACTACTTATGCGAATTCTAGTTCTTCTTCTATTCTGCCTGTTTCTAAGCAATCCAAATTCGATAGCTTCAGAAAAACCTCTTCCTCAAAATTCAAAGATTGAAAAGGTAACGATCTATCTTCAAGGGGCTACCATCGAGCGTTCTTCATCTGTAACTGTCAAATCAGGAGTTAACGAATTGATTTTTGACAATCTTTCGCCTGATATTTTAGAGAATAGTATTCAGCTACGAGGGCTTGATGATGCCAGTATTCTTTCCCTAGCATTTGACCTGAATTACTTAGATAAAAAGACGGTTTCTGCGGAATATGAAAAACTCAAATCAGATTTAGACCAACTGCTCTACGAAAAAAATTCAATACAAAATACCATTGAAGGCTATGAGCGTGAGCTCAAACTACTTACTGAAAATCAACGCATAAACAGTGATAATACAGACCTTTCTTTAGAAAAAGTAAAGCAAATAAGTGCCTATTACCGTCAGCGCAGTACCGAAATTCAAAACATCATTTACAAACAAAAGCGGGAGATTCAAGAATTAGATCGCAAAATCAACGATTACCGGCAGCAAATGAATAATCTTGATGATTCCCGAAAAGAAATGCGCGGCGAAATCACTGTAAAACTTCAGAGCGACCGTGCTACAAGCCTCAACCTGGAGCTCTCTTATATCATTCAAAATGCAGGATGGTTTCCGCTTTACGATATTCGTGCAGAAAATACTTCTAGTCCTATTGAACTCAACTACAAAGCAAATGTGTATCAACAAAGCGGTATAGACTGGGACAATGTGAAGTTGGTTCTCTCTACCGGAGACCCCAACACCAATAATTTTAAGCCAGACTTACAACCTAAATATCTCAATTTTGTAACTGGTTATTACAGAAAAACCAGTGCTGTAAACCGAACAAATTACAAATACAATCCTACTATTAGAAGTGTTTCCGGTATTGTAACAGATGACTCTGGCGCACCATTACCCGGTGCGAATATTACACAAGCCGGCTCCTCAAATGGCACAACGACAGATTTTGATGGTAAATACCGACTTTCGATAAATAGCAATAGTGGTAGTGCGTTACACTATTCTTATGTAGGTTTTAATACAGAATCTATACCGATCCACGGTTCTATGATGAATGTTCAACTAGAGCAAAACAACGAATCACTAGACGAAGTTGTAGTGGTAGGTTATGGGACACAAGATAAAAGATCTGTAGTGGGTGCTTTAGCAGGAAAAGTTGCTGGAATTACTATTAATTCAGAATCTTACAACGAGAATGTTGAAGCCAAAGAAGAAAGTCTTACCAATACCCGTTTTGAGATTAAAAAACGCTATACGATTGTTTCAAATGCAGACATCACTACCATTGAGATAGACAAGTTTGACTTACCCGCAAGCTACCAGCATTATGCTGCACCGGAGCTTAACGAAAATGTATTTCTCACCGCTACGGTTACAGACTGGGAGCGTTATGATTTACTACAAGGCGAAGCCAATATTTATTTTGAAGGAAGTTATGCTGGTAAGACGGCTATTAGTCCGTTGGCAACTACAGACAGCTTAGAAATTTCTTTAGGCATAGACCCTAACATTATTGTAAAACGCGAAAAGAAGGACAATTTTAAAAGCAAATCGTTCTTAGGTGGAACTCGTGTAGTGGCTAAAGCTTATGAAATTTCAATTCGAAATACTAAAAGCTCAGCGGTTAATTTGGTTTTAGAAGATCGTATTCCGGTTTCACAGAATAAGGATATTAAGGTTTCTGATCAGGAAACAGCAGATGCTGCCTATGATGAAAAAACCGGTATCCTAAAATGGAAACTAGAACTGGCTCCAAAAGCTTCGGTTACTAAAAATTTCTCGTACGAAGTGCGTTATCCTAAAGGTCAAAATATTAATCTATAATTCATTTTTTGAAACCAAAACTTATTCTTTTTGATGTCAACGAAACCCTGCTCAACTTAAAACCATTAGCAAGGCGTATAAATATTTTATTGAGTAATGAACAAGCCTTTGAGATTTGGTTCAGCAAGTTGCTTCATTATTCTTTAGTTGAAACCGTAAGTGGCAATCACGAAGATTTTAGCAACATTGCTAAAGCTACTTTTGAAATGACAGCTGCTAAATTCAAAAAAGTAATTCCTGAAGATGAAATCATTGCTGTTCTGGCTCTCATCAGCAAACTACCTCAACATCCAGATAGCACAGGAGCATTAAAAAGATTGAAAAACAAAGGTTTTCAATTAGTTGCCTTAACTAATGGAAATCTTGATGTTGCTAAAGAGCAATTGGCTTTTGCTGAATTGGATCATTTTTTTGATCGAATTTTTAGCGTAAATGAAGCGAGTGCTTTTAAACCAAGTTCAAAACCTTACGAATTTGTTTTAAATGAAATGAAAACTCAGGCTGCAGAAAGTTTACTCGTCGCGGCTCACGGCTGGGACATTACCGGCGCACAACGAGCCGGACTACAAACCGCATTCATCGCCCGTGAAGGAAAATTCAAATATCCACTTGCAGAAAAACCCACTTACGATTGTAGAGATTTAAATGTGTTAGTTGAACGTTTGACCTGAGTTGATTTCATCAATGGTTTCATTTTCAATTGACCATGTAAAATCTGTATATTTATTTCCAGCTCCGGTTAACTGCATTGATTTACCTAAAGCTGTTGAAGGATCTTGATCAATTGGTAATAGTGTAGCAGTCATACCTGAGGCAGGTCCTTCAGTAGCAGTGACACTACCCTCATAACTCAAGAATTGAATTACATTACCGGTGGGGTCTACTAATGCAATTGCTTCATTGCTATTTTGTAAGCCGGGGAAATCTATGTTCTTAACTCCTAAACCCGCATTTATCTCTACGATTACTCCCGAAATTGATTCGCTAGAAATAATAGTTCCACCAGAACCGTTGTAATGAACAAGGCTATATGCGCTTAAATCAACACCCGCCGAACCAGCGATCTCAACACGTTCATCTACGTCACCAGCTACATTATCATAGTGAATTTCATTGATCCAAATATCAATATCGTTGTCTACCACAGTTAAATTGAAAACAGAATTCACCCCAATTGTAGGTGCGCCAGAGCCTCCGTTGGTATTAGTAATTGTGAACTGTATTTGTTCGTTGCCTTCAGTGATTGCGTCATCCGTAAGGTTAAATACACGTGTAGCATTATAAATAAATGTATTTGCCGGTATCATAATAATCTGAGCAGTACTTTCGTCTAAATCATCATAAGATGATGCTGCAACGGTTACCGTCAATCCATTAGTAGCTGATGGATTCGTGATATTAAACTCCAAATCAATACTTCCAATACTTTCGCTTTGCGAATTTTCAGTAAGGGTGTAGGCTACTTCTGTAGGTTGTATTGAATTTTGTAGCAGATATATATTTTCCCAAAAAACACCATTCCAGACCTGAAGTCCAAAGATGGTTGCGTCAGGATCATTAACAAAAACCATCAGGCCCGTGTCATCTACCGTGGCTCCAATTAAATCTCGCTGAGCTACCGTCACACGAGGAGGCATTAGTCCTTTAAAGTTTCCGTCTGATGACTCGCTGCTAATCTCTAGCATAGAAGCAGCACTTGGATTTGTAGTTCCTATACCCACCTGAGCAGATACGTGAAAAATTCCGATAAAAAAGAAAAGTAAAAATTGCTTCATACTTACACATTTAAGTTTATAAATGGTAAGTCAAGTAATTGTGTAGGGCCAACTATAATAGATTGGGTCTTTCGAAATTAATAATTATTTCGAAAAAACAAAACACTAAACCCTAATAATCAACTATTTGAATTATTTTTCATCGATATCGAATGCAGCATCGGGCTCTTTATTGGGATTGTAATTGAATAATCCTTCCCCTTTTGCAATAACTGAAGACACCGTTGCATCACCTGTTACATTTACAACTGTGCGACACATATCTAAAATACGATCTACCGGAAAAATAATACCTATCCAGGCGGGGTTCAAACCTACCGATTCTAAAACAATAATCAACATTACGAGACCAGCGCTAGGTACAGCAGCAGAGCCAATGGATGCTAAAGTAGCAGTTAAGACAATAGTCAATTGCTGCCCTATAGTAAGATCTATCATATGCAATTGAGCCAAGAAAACCACGGCTACGGCTTGATACAGACACGTACCATCCATATTAACAGTAGCACCTATGGGCAGCACAAAACTGGTTACCTTTTTATCAACGCCCAGGTTATCCTCTACACATTCCATTGTAACTGGAAGTGTAGCCGCACTACTTGAAGTAGAAAACGCTAAAGTTTGTGCAGGCCCCATCGCCTTAAAGAACCCGAAATAAGATACTTTACGTACAAAAATTTTAAAAATAAGTGGATAAATACCGAATATCATTAGCCCCAAACCACCAACAACTGTAAGAGAATACCAACTTAAGCCTTTAAATATTTCTACAACTTTACCAATATCATTACCCGCCATTTGACTCACAACACCAGCTAAAAGTGCAAAAACAAAAAATGGTGCAGCCTGCATGGTGAGGTCAACCATCTTTAGAAAAACTTCCATTATTCCATCTACAGCACGCGTAACAGGAGCTGACTTTTTAGGGTCTATAAATAACATACTTATCCCGAAAAATAACCCAAAGAATATCACTTGCAGCATTAAGCCGTTATCTGCTAAAGAACTGAAAAAATTATCCGGTACAATATCTACTAAAGGTTGAAGCGGACCTGCCTCTTTAGCTGCATCAGCAGTTTCCATTTTATCATTTACGGAAGCATCTTTGAGTTCGCTTCTCGATAAATCTGAAATCTCTCGGGCACGATCCATAAACTTAGGATCCTGAAGGTAGTTCACTCCATCTTTAATCACATAACCTTCATCTGCCGCCCAAATCTCATAACTGATACGATTATCTATTCGACTTTGCTCATCTACAAGCTTACCGGGACCTATTAAGTTTACTAGAAGTAAACCTACCCCGACCGCTAAAACTGTAGTAACCAGATAAGCTAAAAGCGTTTTACCACCCATTCTCCCCAGACTTGCAGGGTCTCCTAAATTTGCCACGCCACTTATAATAGAAAACAACACTAGCGGAACTGCAATAAGTTTTAAGAGATTGATGAAAATCTTACCAAATGGAGCAATCCAGTCTATCGTAAACTGACTCCATCCTAACTGACTGGAAATTAAAGCCCAAATTATACCTAAAACCAGACCTATAATTATTTTCCAGTGCAATGCTATTTTCTTCATAAAAAGGGTTTTCTTTTTGATTATCGAGATTTTGATGTTTAATAATTGCTAAGTAAGCAAAAATGTACATTTTAATACCATTACGGTTTACTCGAAGATTTTCTATGACGTGAAAGATAAACAAATTCCTTATTTAGATTAAGCTTAAGACGGCTTTTGATACAGAATTGTTAGTAAAACGTAAAATTTGTAGAAAAATAACTAAGTTCTAAAGTAAGCCAACTCGAGGTATAAACCCTTTGTCGGTGCCAATAAAAAAAGCTTCCGGATTTCTCCGGAAGCTTTTAAAATCAATCTAATATCTTAATTATATTTTAGAACCTTTGTTTATTAAAAGAAAATCTGCAAGAACTAAAGCAGCCATTGCTTCAACAATAGGAACCGCTCTGGGAACCACACAAGGATCGTGACGCCCTTTACCTTGCATTTCAGTTTCATTACCGTCTCTATCTATTGTAGGTTGATTTTGCATTATGGTAGCAACCGGTTTAAAAGCTACACGGAAATAAATATCCATTCCATTACTGATACCTCCTTGTATACCACCGCTCAAATTAGTCTTCGTGCTACCGTCTTTATTGAAAAGATCGTTATGCTCACTTCCTAACATAGAAGCTCCGTGGAAACCGCTTCCGTATTCAAAACCTTTTACAGCGTTAATAGATAGCATTGCTTTTCCTAACTCTGCATGTAGTTTATCAAAAACGGGTTCACCTAAACCTACCGGTACATTTTGTATGACACACATCACGGTACCACCAATAGTATCTCCTGCTTTACGAATCTCTTTAATCTTATCGATCATTTTTTCGGCGAAAGCTTCATCCGGGCAGCGCACGATGTTCGATTCAATTTTATCAAAATCAAGTTCCTGATAGGGTGTGGTCATACGTATATCCCCTACTTGATCTACAAACGCATTGATTTTCACATCTCTTAAAACCTGCTTTGCTATTGCTCCTGCGGCCACACGGCTCGCTGTTTCTCTAGCAGAAGAACGACCACCGCCACGGTAATCACGCATACCATATTTTTGATCATAAGTATAATCTGCGTGCGATGGGCGATAGGTATCTTTGATATGACTGTAATCGTGAGACTTCTGATTGGTATTCACAATATTGAAGCCAATAGGAGTTCCTGTAGTTTTCCCTTCAAAAATCCCGGAAAAGAAATTTACAGAATCTGGTTCTTTACGTTGGGTAACAATTTTAGACTGGCCGGGTTTGCGACGTTCCATATCGCGGTAAACCAAATCCAAATCGATAGCAACACCCGCAGGGCATCCATCTATAATTCCACCTATAGCTTCACCGTGAGATTCGCCAAAAGTGGTTAGCGTAAATAATTTTCCAAAAGTATTACCTGCCATAACAAAAGTTTGAGCGGCGAAATTAAAATGTTTTAGGCTAAAAGCCTTGTCATTACGCAGCTAATTCATTGTAAAAAAAGCCGAAATACCTAAATAATTTAATAATGAGGTAAAACTAGGATAACAGACATGGTTGTAATTTGTTAAAAATCATATTCTTTGAAACGAAAAGTAGAACTTGTTATCCTTTCTGATGTGCATTTAGGTACATACGGCGCTCACGCAAAAGAACTGGTTAATTACCTGCAAAGCATCAAACCTAAAACTCTGGTGCTCAACGGTGATATTATAGACATCTGGCAGTTTAGAAAACGGTATTTCCCAAAATCACATCTTCAGGTTATTAAAAAACTCATCTCACTCGCCGCTAAAGGGACTAAGGTGTATTACATCACCGGTAATCATGACGAAAAACTGCGTAAGTTCAGTCCGGTTGAACTGGGGAATATTTCTGTGATTGATAAACTGGTATTAAATCTAGACGGAAAAAAAGCATGGATTTTTCACGGAGATGTTTTTGATGCTTCTATCCAACATACTAAATGGATTGCCAAGTTAGGCGGCTGGGGTTACGACTTTCTCATTGTACTTAACAGTCTTATAAACTGGTGTTTGGTAAGCTTAGGAAGACCAAAATATTCACTCTCTAAAAAGATCAAAAACAGCGTAAAAAAAGCAGTGAGGTTTGTCTCCAATTTTGAAGAAACTGCTGCTGAACTCGCAATCGAAAACAAGTTTGACTATGTGATTTGTGGCCACATTCATCAACCGCAAATGCGAAAAGTAGAAAATGGAAACGGGAGTTGCTTATACCTCAACAGCGGAGACTGGATTGAAAACTTAACCGCTCTTGAATACCACAACAAAATCTGGTCTCTAATGGAATATGAAAAGCAAAATCTACCTATTTCAAAAGATGACGAATCTGTAAACACAGAAATAGATCCAGTAGCCCTAATGGCTTCGATTAAGATGTTTAACTAAAAAATCCCAAATCTAAAGGACTTGGGATTCAGGAGTATGATTTAAAAATTAAATTATTCTTTAAATAAAATTGTTTCAGTAACGCAGTTTTCTAGAGGCCCACAAGGCTTATATTTTAAAGTAAGTTTAGACCTGTTCTCTGTGAGACTATAGCCCATAGTATTAGAATAAAAAACATCTAACTCTTCAAGCTCAGAACTATCTTCAACATAGTAATCAGAATCGCTTGGTAGTACAAATTCCTTTTCTGTAATAATAATTATACTATCCTGTTTAAAAGAATAACTCCCTTCCCTTTTATAACCATAACCTATAAGGGCATTTGATTCTTGATTTTTATAAGTTGTTACAGCTTCAAAACCCCCACTCAAACTAAAGGTATATGTTACTTTCCAGGTTTCATTTTCCACCTCAGTTTCAGAGGTCATAGACCAGTCGCCTTGTAAATCAGAATTTTCTAACTGTATAACGGTATCATCATCATTAGCACAAGAACTAACAAATAAAAGAATCGCTGCAATAAATAATAGTTTTTTCATTTTTTCGGATTAAGTGTCCTTTTAGAAGATACAATTGCCTAAAAATGGTTGCGTACAAATAAGCAAAATCTAATCTAATATCTTCAGCTTCGCAAAACGCAACAATAACTTCTTGATTCCACCGGTTTGAAAGTGTATTTCTGCTTTTTGATCCTGCCCTACTCCTTCTATACCCAACACTTCGCCATGACCAAAACGACTGTGCTCAACGCGCATACCTTTAGAAAGATTTCCGTTGAGATCATCTGTTTGTGGCTGTGAATTACTTTGAGGACGTAGCTTACGCAGTTTCCGTAATTGGTCTTCGGTAGGTTTCCCCACAGTTGGAGCGCTTCCGCTTACTGGTTTTTTGAGACGTAGTTTACTTTTATCCGGTTCTCCAAAAATATCGGTATCAATCATCGGCTTGTAGCGATAATTATCCATTGGTGTCTGGATGTCCAGATATTGCTCATCTATTTCTTCAATAAAACGACTGGGCTCTGCATCAATGAGTTTTCCCCAGCGGTAACGCGATTCGGTATAGGTAAGATATGCTTGTTTTTCGGCACGGGTAAGAGCTACATAAAACAGGCGGCGCTCTTCTTCCAGTTCGCTACGGGTATTCATACTCATTCCACTCGGGAACAAATCCTCTTCAAGTCCCACGATATAAACATACGGGAACTCCAACCCTTTAGCCAAGTGAATCGTCATGAGTGAAACCCGATCAACATCATCAATGTCTTTATCCATATCAGTCGCTAACGCAACATCTTCTAAAAATTCTGATAAGCTACCGGTAGCGTCTGCTATTTCCTTTTGACCTTCAACAAAGTCACGCATACCGTTGAGTAATTCTTCAATATTTTCAATACGTGCAATTCCTTCCGGCGTACCATCTTTTTTCAATTCCTGAAGTAATCCTGTTTTGCGTGCTACCGTTTCAGCAACGGTAAAGGCATCGGCGTTTTCGCTTAAAATTTTAAAACTGTGAATCATATTCACAAAATTGTAAAGCTTATTTTTTGTGCTCGAATTGATTTTAATATCTAAATGCTGAATATTTTCCATCACTTCAAAAATGGAGCGATCGTATTGCTTTGCAGCGATGACGAGACGGTCTAAAGTTGTAGCCCCAATACCTCTTGCAGGATAATTAATCACACGCTTTAAAGCTTCCTCATCATTGGGATTAACCAAAATACGCAGATAAGCCAAAACATCTTTAATCTCTTTCCGCTGATAGAATGAAAGTCCACCAAAGATCCTATACGGGATTTCCCGTTTTCTAAGTGCATCTTCCATGGCACGGGATTGCGCATTTGTTCGATATAAAATAGCAAAATCACTGTGTTGTAACTGGTTATTCATCTTTGTTTCAAAGATGTTACTCGCAACATAGCGCCCTTCTTCCCCATCGGTAAGCGAGCGATGCACAATGATTTTAGGTCCGTCGTCATTAGCCGTCCAGACCACTTTATCCAGTTTGGTTTTATTGTGCTCAATAACCGAGTTTGCGGCCTCTACGATGTTTTTGGTTGAGCGGTAATTTTGCTCCAGACGATACACTTTTACATCATCATAATCCCGCTGATAATTCAAAATATTATTAATATTCGCCCCGCGGAATGCATAAATACTCTGGGAGTCATCCCCTACCACACAAATGTTTTGATACCGATCTGCAAGTGCTTTTACAATCAGGTATTGCGAATGGTTGGTATCCTGATACTCATCAACAAGAATGTATTGAAAACGTTTTTGGTATTTAGCGAGCACTTCAGGAAAACGCGCCAGCAATTCATTAGTACGCAACAATAAATCATCAAAATCCATTGCTCCCGCTTTAAAACAGCGGTCTACATATTCCTTATAAATCTCACCAATACGAGGCTTTTTTGCCATAGCATCAGCTTCCATCAATTCCGGATTTTGAAAATAAGCTTTGACGGTGATCAAACTGTTCTTAAAGGAAGAGATACGGCTATGAACCTGCTTATACTTATAAATATCTTTATCAAGCCCCATCTCTTTGATTATTGCGGAAATAAGTCGCTGAGAATCCTGAGAATCATAAATCGTGAAATTGGGTGGAAAGCCCAGGTGGTGTCCTTCAATACGTAAGATCTTAGCAAAAACCGAGTGAAAAGTTCCCATCCACAGGTTTTTTGCTTCACTATTACCCACAATGCTACCAATACGCGTTTTCATCTCGCGTGCTGCTTTGTTAGTAAATGTGAGTGATAAAATATTAAACGCGTCTACTCCCTGTTGCATCAGGTAAGCAATACGCATGGTTAGTACTCTGGTTTTCCCAGAGCCTGCACCGGCAATCACCATCATTGCTCCGTCCTTTTGCAAAACCGGCGCACGCTGTGCTTCATTTAATCCTTCTAAAAGTGCCTCCAAAACAATTGATTTTTTTACTGAAACTAAACTTGATGAGCTAAAATAGCACCTCTATTTAGTAAGAGGGCGAAAATTAAGGAAACTTAATTTTTTATTAGAACACTATGGTATTTAGTTATCAAGAAATTTATACTATAGTAAACTACCTCGGCAAGTCTGCGAAGTACTTATTACAAACAAATTTTCAATTTCACGGCAAGCCTTGGGGTATTAAACCCTTTGGGGGTGCTTATGCATTTCAATTAAAAAATTAAGACACTCACACGCAACCTTTTATACAAAAAGCATCTACATTATAAATCAATCAAAAAACGAACAGCCTTATGAAAAAATTCTACACTTTTCTCATTCCCTTATTTTTTGCGCTCTTTTTATCCTGTAGCGAAGACGGCTCGCTAACCGAAGGAGAAGGATTAATAGATGGTGCTTTTTCATCTGAATCTGATGGTTCTGGTGATACAGGAGGGTCAGGTAATGGAGGTTCTGACAATGCCGGAATCATCACCGCAGGAGAATGGAATGATTTATCAAACTGGAATTTCTGGCAAAATTTACTCAATCAGGAAGTTGCAGATAAACTTACTACAAACTGGGAGTTCAATACTGCAAACCGCTATTCTTTTGAATTAAAAGATGAAAATAGCTTACCTGTGGTAGATGCTATTTTGACGATAAAAAAAGGCGCACAAGTAATATGGTCTGCAAAAACAGATAATTTAGGGACTGCAGAACTTTGGATTGATCTCAAGAGCAAAAACCAGAAAACTATAGATATCTCTGACTATAGTTTTTATCTGGGTAATCAAAAATTAAGCGGTGTAAAACCTTTTTCTGAAGGAATAAACACAATTAAACTAAACAGTTCTGCACCAGTATACAGCAATGTTGACCTCGCTTTTATCGTTGATGCGACAGGCTCTATGGGTGATGAGATGAATTTTCTAAAGGATGATCTTAAACAAGTTATTCAGAAGGTTAAAGTCGCAAATACTAATCTTCAGATTTCTACAGGAACTGTTTTCTATAGAGATATTGATGACGAATATCTGGTTAAAAAATCTGATTTTACCTTAAATCTAGAGAACACCCTTACTTATATTAATGCACAGTCCGCAGATGGCGGCGGAGATTTCCCCGAGGCTGTACATACTGCTCTTAAGACCGGTATAGATGAATTACAATGGGCTACAACTGCAAAAACACGCATTGCATTTTTGTTGTTAGATGCTCCACCCCACGAAGAAGCGCAAATAATTGACGACCTGCATACATCAATTAAAAAAGCGGCTCAAAATGGAATTAAGATCATTCCCATAGTTGCCAGCGGAATTAATAAAGAAACTGAATTTTTAATGCGAAACTTCAGCATAGCAACAAACGGAACTTATGTTTTCATAACTAATGATAGCGGTGTAGGTAATGATCACCTCGAGCCTACCGTAGGTGACTATGACGTTGAAATCCTTCAAGAATTAATGATACGTCTCATCACAAAATATACGAGCTGATATCTCTCATAATACTTTTTTGAAAAAGAAGAATAAAAAAGCGTGTCTCAAGATAACTAGAGGCACGCTTTTGTTTTGTCTAATTTTCACTAAAATTGATTCTGAATATCAATTTTACAGCGTTACAAATCAAAATGCAGATACTCATAAATCTCCACCTTCCGGTTTTAGCTTCTCTAGCTTTTCTATATCTTTAGTTTTCTGATATTATTTTTATGAACTTAAAACGTTTGGGTATTAGCTTGTTTTTCATTTTCGCATTCGCGGAAATAGGTATTGCACAAGAACAAATAACTGGCCCCCTAATTGAAGGTTTCGGAAATACTTACACAGTTCCTGCGCCTGATCTTCCTGTAAATACAACTGAAGATTATAAAGTAGTTTTTGACATCGCTAAAGCCCCGGAAGATCCTGCTTCTTTAAATCTATATTTTAATACTATAGCTCGTTTTCTCAATATGCACGTTGCTACAGGAGTTGATAAAAATCGATTAAAGCCTGTACTAGTCGTACACGGCAGTGCAGCTTTTGGTTTACTGAAAAATAAATATTATAAGGAGAAATTTGGTGTTGACAATCCTAATCTAGCCTTACTAAACAAACTTCATTCTTTAGATATCCCCGTGATTCTTTGTGGGCAAACCGCCGGTTCTCGTGATATTTCAAAAGATAAGCGTTGGGAACATACAACACTTGCTTTATCTGCAATGACCGCATTAATACATTATCAGAATCTAGATTACGCATTAATTTCCTTTTAAATAAACATATGAAAAAACTACACACACTAGCATTTTTAACCCTTGGTACTGCTGCTTTTGCGCAAACTCCAGATCCAGAAATCACTGCTGCTGCAGAAGCTTTAGAAGATCAGGTGATCGAATGGCGTCATGAAATTCATGAACATCCGGAATTGAGTAACCGCGAATTTGAAACGGCTGCTAAAATCGCAAAACATCTTAAGTCATTAGGTATAGAAGTAGAAACTGAAGTTGCGAAGACTGGCGTTGTAGGTATTCTTAAAGGAAATCATCCCGGTAAAGTTGTAGCCCTACGTGCAGATATAGACGCACTCCCGGTGACTGAGCGTAATAATTTACCGTTTAAAAGTGAAGTTACCGCAACCTTTATGGGCGAAGAGACCGGGGTAATGCATGCTTGCGGTCACGACACACATGTTGCTATTCTTATGGGTACAGCTCAGATTCTAGCGGAAAATAAAGACAAAATTCACGGTACCGTAAAATTTGTTTTTCAGCCAGCTGAAGAAGGACCCCCACCGGGTGAAGAAGGTGGTGCGGCTTTGATGATTAAAGAAGGGGTCCTAAAAAATCCGGATGTAGATGCTATTTTTGGACTGCACATAAACAGTGCAACTCCGGTAGGAACCATCGCTTATAAACCGGGCGGCACAATGGCTGCCGTAGAACGATTTGTTGTAAATATTAAAGGAAAACAAACCCACGGATCTCAACCTTGGGGTGGTGTTGACCCCATATACATCGCCTCTAAAATTATTGACGGATTTCAATCTATTATCAGTAGAGAATCTAACTTATTAGTAGAGCCTGCCGTAATTACCGTTGGTAAAATTTCTGGTGGAGTTCGATTCAATATCATTCCTGAAACTGCAGAATTAATAGGTACTGTGCGTACCTTAGATCCTGATATGCGTGAATTGATCATACGTCGTATGACTGAAATGAGTGAAGGTCTCGCTAAAGCCTATGGCGGAAGCGCTACAATAGAATTTCAGAGTAACACAGCTATTACTTATAACGACCTTGCACTTACTGAGCAAATGCTACCTACTCTTAAAAGTGTCGCAGGCGAAGATCATGTAAAACTGGTTAAAGCAACTACCGGCGGGGAAGATTTTAGTTATTTTCAGGAAGAAGTTCCCGGTTTTTATTTCTTTTTAGGAGGAATGACTCCAGGAAATACGCAAGCTTATCCACACCATACACCTGATTTTCAAATTGACGATGACGGATTATTATTGGGTGTAAAAACAATGAGTCAATTAACACTTGATTACTTAAACGCTAAGTAGATCATATTCATGCTCAAGAGCATTTAAATCTCGATCATTGAGAAATCTATTCTTTTCTAGAAAAGCGAATGTAATTACACATTCGCTTTTTTATGTGTCAAATTTTTCCTCTTAAGTATTTAGAAAGGGTTAATAATTCTTAAATTCTCAACTTAGAGCCTTTCAAAAACATAGGAAACACTAAGTTTGAAGATTGAATTTTTTAAATCCCGTTATGAACGAATTTCTAACATTTTTAGGCAACATACCCTGGTGGTGCTGGCTTTTAACTGTGCTTGTAATCATTGGTATTCGCGATGTATTTTTCAATAAAAAACACATCATCACGCATAACTTTCCTGTGGTGGGACATATTCGCTATATGTTAGAAAGTATTGGCCCAGAATTACGTCAATATATCGTTGCAAATAACCGTGAAGAACTTCCGTTTAATCGAATTGAGCGTGGCTGGATTTATGCTTCCGCTAAAAATCAGAATAACTATGAAGGTTTTGGTACCGATCAAAATATCTATGAAGCCAATTACATCTTTATAAATAATGCGATGATGGGATTTAAAGTTCCTGCAGAACATCCCAATGCTAAAAACCCCTATTTTCTCCCGTGTGCAAAAGTGATGGGAGCCTACAATAAACGCCGTAAACCGTATAGACCGGCTTCTGCAATTAACGTATCTGCTATGAGTTTTGGTTCGCTTTCTGCACGTGCTATCGAATCGCTCAATAAAGGTTGCAAATTGGCCCACGCGTACCATAACTGTGGCGAGGGTGGTTTGTCCCCTTATCATAAACAAGGTGCAGATGTGATCTTTCAAGTAGGTACCGGATATTTTGGGGTACGAGATGAGAACGGAAATTTTTCGATGAAAAAAATGATTGCTTTAGTCGAAGCAAACCCGGAAATCAAAGCGATCGAAGTTAAGTTATCACAAGGAGCAAAACCGGGTAAAGGTGGCGTGCTTCCTGCTTCAAAAATAACAAAGGAAATTTCTGAAATACGTCACGTACCTATGGGTAAAGATGTGATTTCTCCTGCGACCCACACGGCTTTTGATGGCGTAGAAGGACTATTGGAATTTGTAGAACAAATTGCTGAAGCTACCGGACTTCCCGTAGGTATTAAAGCCGCAATAGGAAAACTACAAGATTGGGAAAAACTAGCCCAATTGATGGTTAAAACCAATAAAGGACCAGATTTTATTCAGGTTGACGGTGGTGAAGGTGGTACTGGAGCGGCTCCTCCTAGCTTTGCTGATCACGTATCTTTACCTTGGGTTTATGCGTTTAGTGATTTATATAAAATCTTTAAAAAACACCACCTCACAGAACGTATTGTTTTTATAGGCAGTGGTAAGTTAGGCTTACCGGCAAAAGGCGCGATGGCTTTTGCGATGGGAGCTGACGTAATCAACGTAGCTCGTGAAGCGATGCTTTCTATAGGTTGTATTCAGGCCAAAGCATGTCACAATAACACCTGCCCAAGTGGCGTTGCTACTCAGAACAAATGGTTGCAAGCCGGTATTGATGTTGAAGATAAAGCGGTGCGTACCAATTTTTACTTTAAAAACTTTAGAAAAGAATTACTCGAGATCACACACGCCTGTGGTTATGAGCATCCGTGCCAGTTAACTACAGAAGATGTTGATCTAACTCTAGGCGATAAAAACTTAAGTCAGACTTTAGCGGCTTGTTTCAGTTACCATAAAGTAGATGTCCCTTTTGAAGGCATGTCATCTTTACTGAACTGTGAACATTTGGGTGGAGAATACGATAAAGAAACCGTTAAGCGTGAAAACAGTAAAATAAAACAATTTGAAGACGCTGTAAGATACTAATTTATGAATATGGATGATATTTTAGATATTTTGATTTCTGTAGGACCAGCAATAGTTGTTGCCCTACTCGCCTATTATTTCTTTGATTCCTTTATGAAGAGTGAAGAAAACAGAAGACGTTTCTTACTTCATAAACAAAATCAAAAAGACACGTTGCCTTTACGATTACAAGCTTATGAACGTCTTACACTTTTTTTAGAGCGTATAAGTCCCAACCAACTTCTAATTCGAGTAAAGCCATCATCTGATGATAAAAAATCTTATGCAGATTTATTAATTGCAACCATAGAGCAAGAGTTTGAACACAACCTCACCCAACAGATTTATATTTCTAATGAGTGCTGGAGTGTGATCAAGTCATCAAAAAACACCCTAATTCAGCAACTAAGAAAAGGAGTTGCAAACACAGAGTTGAATTCGGCTCATGGCCTTAGAGCGTATATTTTAACAAATTTTGATGAGTCTCATAATCCTACTTTACTTGGTTTAGATTATCTTAAGACTGAGGTTCAGGAATTATTTGATTAAAACCAAGCGTATGCGTAATATTTTACTTTTTATAGTCGGTATATTTCTAATCATATCTTGTGATGAAGAAAAGCCTATGAGCTCTATTGATCCTATAAACTGGGAAAAAAGACGCGCAGAAATACCTGTAAATGACTCGCTGCAACTAGCTAAAACCTACTTGGGTATTTATTCTGAAATCTATAGTACTTCTGAGCATCTTACTCACGACCTGACCGTTACTGTAAGTCTTAGAAATACCAGCGAAACCGATCCTATTTTACTTACTAAAGGAGCGTATTATGATACCAGCGGAAAACCAATACGCACCTATTTTGATTTCCCAATAACGCTAAAACCCCTTGAGACTGTAGAAATAATTATTGAAGAAGGAGACAAAACCGGTGGTACAGGAGGAAATTTCATTTTTGACTGGTTAGATGATTCTGAAGTTACAGACCCTATTTTTGAAGGGATTATGATTTCTACGCGTGGCACACAAGGTTTGTCATTCACTTCTATAGGTAAGCGCATTAAATAAGCTATTATAAATCTCGTTTAACCCCTAAGGTATGAATCTCACTATTGAGAACATCGTCCTCGTTGGCTCTGTTTTACTTTTAATAAGTATTGTAGTAGGTAAAACCTCTTACAAATTTGGTGTTCCTACCCTATTGTTATTCTTAGGTATTGGGATGCTTGCCGGATCTGATGGTATTGGCGGAATTAAATTTGACGATCCACAAATCGCCCAATTTATTGGAATTGTTTCGCTTAACTTTATTCTATTTTCGGGAGGTTTAGATACCAACTGGTCATCGGTAAAACCTATTCTTAGAGAAGGGCTTGCACTTTCTACTATGGGCGTTTTGCTTACGGCCGTCACCCTAGGGGGCTTCGTTTATTATGTGACTGATTTTACGATTTATGAAAGTCTTTTACTGGGCTCTATCGTTTCTTCAACAGATGCGGCTGCGGTTTTTTCTATTCTTCGTTCTAAAAGTCTCGCTTTAAAAACCAACCTAAGACCCACGCTAGAGCTAGAAAGCGGTAGTAATGACCCGATGGCTTATGTACTTACTATTGCCTTTCTAACACTTGTGATCAATCAGGATAAAGGTTTAGCTTCTGTAATCCCGATGTTACTAACTCAAATGATTGTAGGCGGTGTTGCAGGTTTCGTTTTTGGAAAATTGAGTAAACTCACCATTAATAAAATTCAACTAGGCTTTGAAGGACTCTACCCGGTTCTCGTTATTGCGTTGATGTTTATCACCTTTTCAGCCACAGAATTTATAGGAGGAAATGGGTTTTTAGCCATTTACATTTGTGCCGTTTATCTGGGGAATCAAGACTTAATTCACAAACAGACTATCCTCAAAATGTTTGACGGTCTTGCCTGGTTGATGCAGATTGTTTTGTTCTTAACCCTTGGTTTACTGGTCTTCCCGACTCAGGTTGTTCCGTTTATAGGCATTGGTCTTTTGATCTCTTTATTTCTGATTTTTATAGCCAGACCCGTTGGGGTTTTTATAAGTCTAGCCTTTTTTAAGATGAAAATGCGACGTCGCTTTTATATCTCGTGGGTGGGTTTAAGAGGTGCTGTGCCTATTGTATTTGCTACTTATCCATTACTCGCTGGTATTGAAAAAGCACATATAATTTTTAATATTGTGTTCTTTATTTCGCTTACTTCAGTTTTAATTCAAGGTACAACACTTTCTGTAGTTGCAAAATGGCTAAAAGTAGGCTTACCGGAAGCAGCTAAACCCAAAGATATGGCCGGTATGATTTCTGAAATACCCAAAACAGCTATGAAAGAAATTGTGATCACACCGCATTGCAACGCTATTGATAAGAAAATCGTTGAATTGGGTTTTCCTAAAAATGCCATCATTGCAATGATCAAGAGAAACGAAAAGTTTCTTACACCAAAAGGTTCTACTGTAATTCATGACGGCGATACACTAGTTGTACTTTCTGAAGATGAAGAAGGACTGGATGATGTTGTGCGCTGTCTCAATACCTAAATGGAATTCACAAAATCTCTTTATTTAAGTTGAAGTGACGCAACCAAATCAAACATATAGCATCTTTTGAAAAAATCTATTATGAAAATTAAAACCCTATTTTTAATATTTTCGGCTTTTATTGCATTCAGCTGTGATTCTATTTCAAAAACTACTACAGAGGAATCTGAAGAATGCATTAAAATTGAGACTGCATATGTTTCTGAAGTTACGGGAGAGCTAGAAATTGAAGCTGGCAGTACGCTTGACTTGACGGTTTCTTTTCCAGTTATGAGCGGCTGTGGTCGATTCAACGAATTTAAAGAAAGTGTGTCAGGCAAGACCATTACCATCGAAGTTGAAGCTATTTACGAAGGATGTATCTGCACAATGGATATTCCAATCCGCACTACCACGTATGCTTTTAAACCTTCAGAAAAAGGAGATTACACCTTGAAGTTTAAAAGTTCTGACAGCGATTATATCGAAAAAACAATCACGGTTAATTAAACCTGAATTATTCAGTCTCTGAAATTTCACGGAGTTTATTATCCTGTGCGTGTTTTGCTTTAGCTGCGGCGTAATCCCAACCTTGCTGCCACCAGTTTGACATTAATTTTTTATTGAATATCAGACTGTTCTCAGTAAGTTTAGAGGGTGTATAGTAAAGGTTTAATGGCACGTCTTTATTTATTGCTGCAAGTTTTCCCACAATCACATCATGATATTCTACCTGATCCATCAGAAAGCCAAATAGGTTTACCATCAAAGAAAACGGGTTTTTACCCAGGACTTTGTTGTACTCCATATTTTCTGACTCCAAAATAATAGCGTCAACTTCTGTTGCACCGCGGCGTATTGCTTCCCGAATAGGAACAATACACCCAAAACCGCCGTCTGCATACTCAAAACCATTCTTTTTTACCAGACTCATAAACGGCACATAATTACAACTGATCCATACCCACTCACAAAAATCATCGTAGTCCCAATTCTTGATCGATTTATACTCTACGGTATTTTTGGTGAGGTTAGATACTGTCACAACCACATCTGCAGTCTGATGCTTTATAGTTTCAAACTCTGATTTAGATAGGTTTTTCCTGATATTCTTGAGCAGATTTTTACTTTCACCAAACGTACGTTTACGTCTGATGAATTGCCAAACCGTGTTCCAATAATTGATAGATACATACTCCCGGTTTCCTTTCTTTTTTATATTGAAAGGATTCACGTTAAAAATGGTATTCTGGTTTACTTGCGTATAAACTTCGTATGCCCGTTGTATATTATTATTTGCTAATTGAGATATCAAAAGACTTCCGGTAGAAGTACCTAAAAAAAGGTCATATTTATGTCCTTGTTCTTGCATAAGGTGTTGCGCTACACCACCGGCATAAGCTCCTTTACTTCCTCCTCCCGAAATTACTAATGCCCGCATCAGCTCAATTTTTCTGCTAAAAAGATTTTCTGTTTTTCGTCTTTGATATTGAGTTTTTCCAGCTCCTTACGATAATTTTCATTCTTGAGCACTTCATCTAAAATCTGCTTACATGTTTGTGCAAATCGCCAATTGTGATGAAAACACGCTTCTACTAAATTCTCTAAACTCTTGGGCTCAAAAAGTTGAAGCTGGTACAATTTTGTAAACGCCTGCTCGCGGGTCTCAAAAGAATATCTATTACCTGTAAAACGTGTCAAACGAAAAAACTGATCGCGTATATAAGCTTCTTCATAATCAAGTGTAGAAATAGCAAGGGCCAGCCAAGCAATCTCTACATTATGATTAGCAAAGCCCTGAACACCTTTCATCTTATCTAAATAGTTATGACGATCTCCCGGAAAAGAAGACCATAAATTCATTAATGCCAGTTCGCGAGTGATGTAAGAATCATCATTAAGCATACGCTCATAATTGGTTTTCATTGAAGCCGGCACTTTGCGCACTGTTTGTGCAATCGCCTGTCTTACCCAAGGATTATTAGTATAAAAAGCACGCTCATAAATACGCCCGGCAGCTTCCGGAGAAACATCTGCCAACTGGTAGATCGCCTCAGGGCCCGAGTATTTATCTGGTAATGCTAAAAGCTCAAATAATTTTTGTGACTTCTGCCCAAAAGTAAGCTTACGCAAACCAACCGTTCTTTTGTATCGCTGAATCACCGGGTATTCTTCAAGCGTTGCTATAGCTTCTTCATATCTAAATTCTGGACTGTTCAACCAGTTTTCTTCAAAATCTAATAAATCCTGACCGCTGGCTGCACGAGCCTCAATTAAAAAATCTTCAGTCTCTACATTGCTGAATTTATGTTTTTCTAAATAGTTTTTAACTGCTGTTCTAAACGCATCATCACCTATTTCTAATCGTAACATATGCAAAGCCCAGGCTCCTTTTTGATAAAAAGTAAGCGAGCTCGCTTTAGGATCGAGCAATGCCTCACCATTACCTTTATCTGTAAGTTCTTTAAGCTGCATAGCAGATTGAAAAAGCTTCCACGCATAGATTTCTTTACCCATTACATCAGCCTCGGCTAATAACGCATAATACGTTGCAAAACCTTCTTGCAGCCAGTGATGCGTTCCTGAAGTTTCGGTAACATAATCACCAAACCACTGATGTGCTAGTTCGTGGGCATTTACATTAACATAATTACGATCTGTAAAACCACTACGGTCAACCATATATTGATCGCTAAAAACAGTTGCCGTTGTATTTTCCATACCGGCATATAAGAAGTCTTTTACCGGAACCTGCTTATAATTAGGCCAAGGATAAGCAACTCCTATCTCTTCCTCTAAAAAGTCAAACATATCATCACTATAGCGATAGGTTGTCATCACTTTAAGCGAATCTTCTGGATAATAATACAAATCAATAGGCACTCCAGATTCTGATCTGCGCTTTTGTTTGCGATAATCGCCCAAAATAACCGCTACCAGATAACTAGACATTGGTTCTGACATCTCAAAATGCCAGATGAATTTCTCGTCGCTTTCTTCTTTTTCTTTTAAAACTCCGTTTGCGATAACTTCCTGACCTGGATAAGCAATTACCGAAAGATCAAACTCGATCTTATCATTCATATCATCTATACTAGGCAACCAATTTGAAGTGTATTTACCCTGTCCTTGTGTCCATATTTGCTGAAAACCACCATTATTTACAAAGTAAAGTGCTTTGTTAGGCTTTGCGGTATACTTCAGTTTGAGGTTATAAGTATTACCTGCCTCAAAACTCTGAGTAAAAATAATTCTACCTTCATCAGTATGTGTGCTTATCAATTTACCGTCAAGTAGCGATTCATATTTAGTAATATTTTTTGCGTCGAGATACACAAAATCAGCATCGCTTTTCATCGTGAATTTAACCTCCATATTTCCGGTGACAGTGCCCTCGACAAAATTAAAATCAAGTAATGCATATATGCGTTCAAAGTCTACCGTTTCGGTCTGTTGGGCGTATGTTGTGCTTATCAAAAATGCAGCGATAAGCGAAAAAATCAATCTCATAAAATCAAACTAATGAATAGGCTGCCAAATTAAGGATTTGATTTTAAAACCGCTTGTTTTAAACGTAGAGAAAACAAGAATAAAATAATCGGGTTTTATATCTTCGTTTTTTGATGCTATAATTCTTACTAAATAATGCTAAAACGAGAACCCTTTTTTCTTATTTTTCTTGTGATCGTTACGGCTATCATACAATTTTTAGTATTCGGGATAGCTGGTTTTCAAATCGATAATGATATAGATATTAATATACATGACACCTACTTTATACTATCTGGTTTATATATGTTGCTAGGTATTTTCACGCTACTTCTTTTCTTGGGTTATGGAATTAAATTACTGATCTTTAAAAATTCAGGAGTAATCCCAGGCATACTTTTTATACTATCGTGTATTCTAATCCTTCTATTTTTGTCAGAATTGAATCCTGTTTTTAATTCGCAAAATTTAAATATTCAACCCCTCGGAAGCAATTCTGCCTTATTTGGAAACGATACTTTTATTAAAGTATTAAACAGTATGAGGTTGTTTATCCTGATCCTTTTACTGGTTGTTAGCCTTACCACTGGTAAAAAAATAGTAAAGATTATAAAACAATGAGCGGCAGTAAACTTCAAACTCCAATAGATTACTTGAAAGGCGTAGGACCTAACCGGGCAAATCTGCTGCGTTCAGAATTGGGTATCCATACCTATCAAGACTTACTAAATTTATTTCCCAACCGCTATATTGATAAAACTCAATATTACCAGGTAAGTCAGTTACAACCTACCAGTGCAGATGTGCAAATCATTGGTAAAGTCACACATCTTAAAACTGTTGGGGAAGGTCGCTCAAAAAGATTAGTCGCTACTTTTATAGATCAAACCGGTTCTATGGAACTGGTGTGGTTTAGAGGCTTAAAATGGATTCGAGAAGGGTTAAAAATCAATGTGCCTTATGTTGTTTTTGGAAAAGTGCAACGCTTTGGCAGCACCTACTCTATCGCGCATCCCGATATGGAATTGCTTGAGGAACATGAGAAAAGTATACGTGTTGCTATGCAACCGGTTTATCCTTCTACAGAAAAACTCAGTAACAAAGGCATCACAAACCGGGTGATGAATGCATTGATGCAGACACTGTTTCAAGAGGTTCATAAGAGTATTGAAGAGTCACTTTCGCAAGACATACTAACCGCTTTAAAATTAATACCGAAACGAGAAGCCTACCTCAACATTCATTTTCCGCAAAAACAACAAAAGTTAGGACTGGCGCAGTTTCGGTTAAAATTTGAAGAACTCTTTTACATTCAGTTGCAGTTACTTGTTAAAAACAAACTGCATAAGCAAAAAATCAAGGGGTATCCATTTGAAAATATAGGCGATAACTTCACTACTTTTTACAGTAAACACCTGCCTTTTAAATTAACCGGAGCTCAAAAACGCGTACTCAAAGAGATACGTAATGATCTTGGAAAACCGGCTCAGATGAACCGACTATTACAAGGGGATGTAGGCAGTGGCAAAACGATTGTCGCACTGATGACGATGCTTATTGCTCTGGATAATGGGTTTCAGGCTTGTTTGATGGCTCCTACTGAGATTCTAGCTATTCAGCATTTTCAAGGAATTAGTGATTTGTGCGAGCAGTTGGATATCAAGATCGCATTACTTACCGGATCTTCTAAAACCAAAGAACGCCGTATCATTCACGAAAGTCTTGAAGACGGTTCATTGCATATTTTAATAGGCACGCATGCCCTGCTTGAGGATAAAGTTAGATTTAAAAATCTGGGCTTGGCAGTGATTGACGAGCAACACCGCTTTGGAGTTGCACAGCGCAGCAAACTCTGGCATAAAAACGAGCTGCCGCCTCATATCTTGATCATGACCGCGACACCTATTCCACGTACTTTGGCGATGAGTGTTTATGGAGATCTGGATGTTTCGGTGATAGATGAGCTGCCACCGGGTAGAAAAGCAATCAAGACCGTGCATCGTTTTGACAATAACAGACTGAAAGTTTTTGGTTTTATCAGAGATGAAATCAAAAAAGGGAGACAGATCTATGTGGTTTATCCATTGATTCAGGAAAGTGAAGCTCTGGACTATAAAGACCTGATGGATGGTTATGAAAGCATCGCCAGAGAATTCCCAATGCCAGACTATCAAATTTCTATTGTTCACGGGCAAATGAAACCTGCTGATAAAGATTTTGAAATGAATCGCTTTGTTAACGGAGAAACCCAGATTATGGTTGCGACTACGGTAATTGAAGTTGGTGTTAATGTACCCAATGCTTCGGTGATGATTATTGAAAGTGCAGAACGTTTTGGGCTTTCTCAATTGCATCAGTTACGCGGTCGTGTAGGTCGCGGTGCAGATCAGAGTTATTGTATTTTGATGACGGGACATAAATTATCTGAAGATTCAAAAACGCGTTTACAAACTATGACCAGCACAAATGACGGTTTTGAGATTGCGGAAGTAGACCTTAAATTGCGTGGTCCCGGTGATTTGATGGGAACTCAACAAAGTGGTGTACTCAATCTTAAAATTGCTGATATCGTTAAGGATAATGAGATTATGAAAATCGCCAGAAACTATGCTTCTGCCCTCCTCAAAGAGGATCCACAACTTGCAAAGCCAGATAATCTTCCTATTAGAAAAACGTATGCAGCGGTGATGAAGTTTAAAAATATATGGAATTACATCAGTTAATAAACCTTATAATTTCAGGATTATAACCTGATTATTAAAGCTTCTCTTTTTGTTCTAAAAAAGTATTCTTTCTGCAATTGATTAAACCCGACTTATTGAGTAAAAAAGCACGGTAAATGTTATATTTGCCCTTTCAAAAATAAAGGAATGCAAATAAGCTACAACTGGTTAAAGCAGTTTATAAATATTGATTGGGATGCCGAAAAAACCGGCAATTTATTGACAGATCTAGGTCTTGAAGTTGAAGGTATAGAAAACTTTCAAAGCGTAAAAGGCGGTCTTAAAGGTATTTTGGTAGGTCACGTGCTTACTTGTGTAAAACATCCTAACGCAGACCGTCTTAAACTCACTACAGTTGATCTTGGTGATGGCGAACCTGTACAGATTGTTTGTGGTGCACCTAACGTAGATGCTGGTCAAAAAGTTCCTGTTGCAACTGTAGGCACAACACTTTACGATGATAAAGGAGAAGCCTGGAAAATAAAAAAAGGCAAGATACGTGGCGAGGTGAGTAACGGTATGATTTGCGCTGAAGATGAGTTAGGTCTTGGCGAAAGTCATGACGGAATTATGATTCTGAAAGATGACCTCAAGCCCGGAACTCCGCTAGCTGAAGTTTTTGAAGTTGAAGATGATATCATTTTTGAAATAGGTTTAACACCTAATCGCGCCGATGCGATGAGTCATATGGGAACAGCTCGTGATCTACGCGCCGGTCTTATACAATCTGGTGTTACTCCAGAGTTTATAACCCCTTCTACAAGTTCGTTTAGAATAGATAACCGCACTCAAAAAATTAGCGTAGAAGTACTCAACAATGAGCGTGCTCCAAGATACTGCGGTATAACACTTAGTGGTCTTACTATCAAAGAATCTCCGGCTTGGATCCAAAATAGATTAAAAGCTATTGGGATTACACCAAAGAATAATGTTGTCGATATCACAAATTATGTTCTACATGAACTGGGGCAGCCTCTACACGCATTTGATCTGGCTAAAATTGCCGGAAAACAAGTGAATGTCAAAACTGTTGCTGCAGGTACCAAGTTCACAACTCTAGATGGTATTGAACGAGAATTGCACGAAGAAGACCTTATGATTTGTGATGCTGAAAAACCAATGTGTATCGCAGGGGTTTTTGGTGGGGAAAATAGCGGCGTGACCGAAGGTACAACCTCTATATTTTTAGAAAGCGCATTTTTTGACCCCGTTAGTGTTAGAAAAACAGCCAAGCGTCACGGTTTAAACACAGATGCTTCTTTTAGATTTGAGCGTGGTATAGATCCTAATTTAACAGAATACGCACTTATTAGAGCGGTTCTGCTCATACAGGAATGTGCAGGTGGTGAGGTCACGAGTGATGTAGTTGATATTTATCCTAAAAAGATTGAAGACCATCAAGTATTTTTAAGCTTTGATCGTGCCGAAAAACTTATTGGTGAAGCTATTCCTAAAGAAACTATTAAGTCTATACTTTCTTCTTTAGACATTAAAATAAATAACATTACCGAGTCTGGAATTGGAATGACCATACCGGCTTACCGTAATGACGTAACTCGCGAAGTAGATGTTGTAGAAGAAATTTTACGCGTTTATGGGTACAATAAAATTCAATTTAAATCAAAGCTGAATGCTTCAGTATCAGAAAGCAGTCGCTTTGCTGATCATAAAGTACAGCAAATCACCGGAAGCCTTTTAGCTTCTTTGGGGTTCAATGAAATATTGAATAACTCACTGACTAATCCGACCTATGCATCCCTCAATGATGCGTTCAAAGAAGATTATAACGTTAAAATACTTAATCCGTTGAGTACAGATCTTTCGGTAATGCGACAGTCTTTACTTTTTTCAGGATTAGAAGTAGTTGCTTTTAACAGCAACCGTCGTCAGCCTGATCTTAAACTTTTTGAATTCGGAAAAAGCTACCACAACTTTCCAGGGGGTCGTGAAGAACACAAGCATTTAACGCTTTTAATGAGCGGTAAGCAAAATTCAGAAAACTGGTTTCAAGCACAGCAGAATACTAGTTTTTTCAATTTAAAAGGAAGTGTTGAAGCTGTTTTAAGCCGTTTAGGCATTAACAATTGGACCGTAAAACCAGTAAAAGATGCTCAATTTTCTGAAGGATTGACCTATACCACTCAGAAAAAACCTTTAGTAAATTTTGGACTCGTACCTAAGACGATTCGCAGTCATTTTGATCTAGACCAAGAAGTTTTATTTGCAGACTTTAACTGGGATGCAATTTTAGATCTTGTAAAGCAAAATAAAATAAGCTTTACTCCTATTCCTAAAAATCCTGCGGTTCGTCGTGATTTTGCTTTACTTCTGGATAAAGAAATAAGTTTTGATCAGATCTATCAGGAAGCGTATAACGTAGAGAAAAAACTTCTTAAAGATGTTGCTCTTTTTGATGTTTACGAAGGTAAAAACCTGCCGGAAGACAAAAAAAGTTACGCGGTGAGTTTCACGCTTCAGGACGAAAACAAGACGCTTACAGACAAAGAAATAGACAAAATAATGAATAAGCTGCAAAAACAATTTGAGCAGCAACTTAACGCGGTTTTGCGCTAATACTTTAGCATTTACAGTATTGTGCGTTCGTGATCAATTGGTTAACTTTAAGAATCTAAAAAAGAAAGATGCTTTTAAAAAGAACCAATATTCACGATAAATTACTTCGTGAGCAACATCGTGCAACTAGTGAGGCCGGTGTTTTAAACTGGGTAAATCAATTCATTAAAAAAACACCATCTAGCAATCAACGTATTTTAGAAAATCTCTCTAAAAACACTGAAGCAGATGTTACTGATTTTAATTTTGATCTGTTAGATAGTGAGCGTATTTTTCACGAACGCAGTATCAAAAAAATCTGCGTGAATTATAGATTACGATTTTTAGATACCCGCTTCTTTAAAGGAACATTTCCTCAGGAAGCTTTGAATGAAATTAAAAATCTTGAGAAAGAGCATCAAACTCCTTTAAATGGATTTAAAATAATGGCACCCTCTAAAATGTTTGTTTTGAATAAGACTGATGATCCGCTATTATTTGCTCCTATGGGTAATGATTATTATTATTTAATTCACAAATGGGGAAACGATTTACACCCTTTACGTAAATTAACGATGTGGCCTTTTAAAAGCTTTGAAAACATCCTTGTAGCTATATTACTCTCCAGCCTAATTGCTACAGTACTAATTCCTGATGGTTTGTTTGCCCCAGAGCAATCATTTAGTCAGGATGTAATGGTTTTCTTTTTTATGTTTAAATCTATTGCAGCAATCGTACTATTCTATGGTTTTGCACTAGGTAAAAATTTTAACACCGCTATCTGGAAGTGTCAATATGATAAAGCACAATGATTAAAGATTCTAGTTATGAGCGCGTTTATACAGGCTCTGAAATAAACGTAAATTACCTTAAAAATAAATTAGATGAAGCCGGAATAGGCAGCGTCATTCGTAACGATCAAGACAGCGCATTAAGAGCTGGCTTTGGTCCTGCAAGTGATTACGGAAGTCAGGCTTTACTTTCCGTTAAAAAAGAAGATTTAGTACGTGCTAAATACATTACTGAAAAAACATTCTCAGAATCCAATCTTACTGAAGCCGAACTCGAACAGCAAGCTAAAGATAGTCGTTTAGAAGAACAGGCTACTGAATTAAAAGGTTCTCGACCGCTTATCTCAAAAAAAGAAAAGCCAAAACGTTCCTTTTTTAATATTGCTCTAAATGCGGGTTTGTTGATTTATTCTTTATGGAGACTCTACCCCTTGCTTGAAGGACAAGAACTTCCCACCTATCGAATTCTTTTGAGTAGTTTTATCGCCGTGTTTTGTACCGTAACGCTAGTGAGACATTTCACAAAAACCAGGTAGCCAGACGCAACTAATTACAAGAGGCTTCATCTACGTTGTAGTTATAAACTAATATAAATTACAACTGATGAAATTTTCACATTTTTTACTTTTAAGCTTATCCGGGTTAATCATCTCCTGTTCAGACACTGATGACTACAAAGAACCTATTTACTATGATTTTGAGGTTTCAGATTTAATAACTTTTCCTGAAGCGCAAGAGACGTATTCACTCAATGACACGCTGTACATTGACTTAACAGTACCTACAACTCTTGTAAGTGATCAGGAAGAAGACATAAGTCTGACTGCATTAGTGCCTAGTGCTCAATTTGCAGAAACCTATTTTTTCAGATATAAGGGAGCTGATACCGAGCAAAAAGCACCTTTAGCATTTACTTTAGAAGATATATTTATTGTTGAGAAAAATGGTACTGGCCGTCTTGTATCTGATTCTAAAGGCTTAGCTGTTACTGCGCTTAAAGATGGAAATGCATATACTGCTCGCTTAGGAATTAAATTGACCGAAGCTGGAAGTTTTTACTTAGCTCCTCACAGTCAATCTGTAGATAATGCATTCTACGTTGTATTACAAGACAGACAAACAACAGATTTCGTAGAGTTAAAAACCACTATTGAGGGGCAAGATCCTGCAAACCGTTTTTCCTATACTGTTGAAGCTGAATAATCACTATTTGTACGCAAAAAAGGTCCGCGATTTACTAATCGCGGACCTTTTTTATTTAAGATAATTAAGACGTAAATGTTAAGCTTCTACAGCATACATTTGCTCGCGTTGTTCTTTTATTTTAGGATCATTCATATAATCGTCAAAAGTTAGGTAACGATCAATTGATCCACCTGGAGTTAATTCTACAATGCGGTTACCCACTGTTTGTGCAAACTCATGATCACTTGTTGTAAGGAGAATGGTTCCCTTAAAGTTCTTTAGACTATTATTTATAGCGGTAATAGACTCCAAATCCAAGTGGTTAGTAGGTTCATCAAACATCAAAACATTTGCACGCTGCATCATCATTCTACTCAACATACAACGCACTTTTTCACCCCCGGATAATACATTAGACGTTTTTAAAGCTTCCTCTCCAGAAAAGATCATCTTTCCTAAGAAACCACGTAAATATACTTCTTCACGTTCTTGTTCAGTTTTTGCGTATTGTCGCAACCAGTCAACTAAAGTTAATTCGTTTTCAAAATATTCCTGATTATCAACGGGTAAATACGATTGATTTGTAGTCACACCCCACTCATATTTTCCTTCTAAAGCTTTTTGCTTTCCATTTATGATCTCATAAAAAGCACTGGTTGCTCTACTGTCTTTAGAATAAATAACAACCTTATCTCCTTTAGCCAGATTCAAATTGACATTTTTAAACAGGATCTCCCCATCTATGGAAGAAGCTAATTTTTCGATATTTAAAATCTGATCCCCTGCTTCACGCTCCCGCTCAAAAATAATTGCGGGATATCTTCTACTTGAAGGTTTTATCTCATTAACATTAAGTTTATCAATCATCTTTTTACGAGAAGTAGCTTGTTTACTCTTAGCTACGTTAGCACTAAAACGACGAATGAACTCTTCTAATTCTTTTTTCTTGTCTTCTGCTTTTTTATTCTGCTGAGCACGTTGACGTGCAGCTAATTGAGAAGACTCATACCAGAAAGTATAGTTACCACTAAAGTGAGAAATCTTACCAAAATCTATATCTGAAATATGCGTACAAACCGCATCTAAGAAGTGACGGTCGTGAGATACTACAATAACACAATTATCGTAATTCGCTAAAAAATTCTCAAGCCAGTTTATCGTCTCATAATCCAGGTCGTTAGTTGGCTCATCCATTATCAAAACATCTGGATTACCAAAAAGTGCCTGAGCTAATAAAACACGAACTTTTTGTTTGCTATCAAGATCTTTTACCAAACTGTAATGTAAATCTTCCGGTATACCTAAACTAGACAATAAAGCTGCTGCATCGCTGTCTGCGTTCCAACCATTCATCTCTTCAAATTCTACCTGCAACTCACCAATACGATCTGCATTCTCATCAGAATAATCTGCGTATAATGCATCTATTTCGGTTTTAATTTTAAACAGAGGTTTGTTTCCTATCAAAACTGTTTCTAGAACCGTATGATCATCATAAGCATAGTGATCTTGTTCTAGAACAGACATACGCTTACCAGGTTCAAGATGAACGTGACCACTTGTAGGATCTTCTTTTCCTGATATTATTTTTAAAAATGTAGATTTTCCTGCACCATTTGCTCCAATAATTCCATAGCAGTTTCCTTGAGTAAAGGAAACATTTACTTCATCAAATAAGACGCGTTTTCCAAACTGTACAGATAAATTTGATACTGATAACATAAGCTTAAGCCCTGATTTTATAATGATTTGCAAAAGTACAGCTAATAAGCTAAAAGAAGAAATATTAACTTTTATATTCTATGTTTTAACTCACAATTAACAGCAGAATTAGCATCTCACAATTACATTTGATGATTTAACCAATATTCGTTTTATTGCAATATTTCTATCTCTACATTTTATGAGCTCTAAGCTAATTTTAGCCACCTGTATTTCCCTACTCGTTCTAATAGGTTGCTCAAAAGAAACGCAAAAAACAGAATCAGGGACTTACATAGGTGGTCAAATAATCAATCCTACTTCTAACTTTTTACTTCTTAAAAAGGATGATAAGCTTATTGACAGCATCAAATTAGACCAAAATAACAGCTTTCTATATAAATTTTCAGATCCCAAACAGGGGCTTTATCAGGTTTTTCATAACGAAGGTCAAGTTATATATGTAGAGCCTAATGACAGTTTACTTTTTAGAGTAAACACATTTGAGTTTGATGAAACGCTGACTTTTTCAGGTTATGGAGCGGTAAACAACAATCTGATAATAGATCTCTACCTTCAGAATGAAGAGGAAAATGATTTAATGCTTCAGCAGGAGATTTACCAACAAGATCCGGAAACATTTACCAGAAGTATTTCAAAAATGAAAGAAGATCGGGAAGCGATTGTTTCTCGCTTTCTTCAAAAATATACTGTAAGTGCTTACTTTGAAAAAATAATTCACGCTATTGTTGATTATGATTTTTATGCGCGACAAGAAGTCTACCCAATGTCTCATTTTGGCGTAGATCGCATTGAATTCTTAGAGAGTTTTCCTAAATCTTTTTATAGCTATAGAGACCATGCAGATTTTAATGATGCAAGCTTATTAGACCTTTACAGTTATCAACGCTTCTTGATCAATTATTTTAATCAGGCAGCTTTTAAAGATTACTACAAGGAAGAACCCTACGACCCATTATCGTTTACGCACAACCTCCACAAACTAAGAATCATAGACTCTAAGATCTCTAATGACTCTGTAGAAAGCTTCTTACTCACCCGAACTATAAAAGATTATTTAGCAAACAGTAACGATAAAAAAGGAGGCCAAACACTATACGATATGTATATGGACCGTATCGCTTCTAAAAAAGACAAGAGACTTATTCAAAAGCTATACGACGCTAATAAAAAGATTGAAACCGGAAAGCATATTCCTAATGAGAGAATCATAAGCTCTGATAGTGACACGCTGAGTATTGAAGAAATCATAAAAAAACCCACTTTTGTATTCTTTTGGTCTTCTGCCCGTAAATCTCATGCGCTTCGAGCTCAAGAGCTAGCCAAAACGCTCATTCAGAAATATCCTGAGTATACCTATATAGCTATTAATGTAAATGATGATTTCGATAAATGGCAGCGAACAATTAATCGCTATCAATTTGATCTATCTAAGCAATATTTCTTTGAAGATAGTTTTGATGAACTTTCTCACGATCTGGCTTTAAACTCACTTCTTAAGACCTTTATTTTAGATCGCAATGGTATTATCATTAATGCCCACGCAAATATCTTTAGTAGTAATTTTGAAAACGAATTACTTCAGGGATTGAATAAATAAACCACCTAGGGCTATTAAAACCTTTGGCAGTGCCAATAAATCTTAGTCTGATAAATTCAAAATAAACATATACAGCAGCATTTTTCTAACAAGATTAACCACATATAATCTTATTAAAATGTCAAATAATTATAGCTTCAACCCCAAGTTACAAAGCATAAAAAAACCCGCTCTAAAGCGGGTTTTTATTTATATAAGTAGCTATTAGCTATTTCCCTTATTGTAATCTGCTAAGAATTTTTCTAAACCGATATCTGTTAGTGGGTGTTTTAATAAACCTTCAATAGAGCTTAATGGTCCTGTCATAACATCAGAACCTAACTTAGCACAGTCAATTACGTGCATTGTGTGACGTATAGAAGCAGCTAAAATTTCAGTTTCAAAAGCGTAGTTATCATATACTAAACGAATGTCAGCTATAAGCTGTAAACCATCTGTAGAGATATCATCAAGACGACCTAAGAATGGAGAAACATAACTAGCACCTGCCTTAGCAGCTAATAATGCCTGGCCTACAGAAAATACCAAAGTACAGTTTGTACGGATACCTTTATCGCTAAAATATTTTAACGCTTTAACACCGTCTTTAATCATAGGTATTTTAACAACAATTTGGTCGTGAAGTGCAGCAAGCTCTTCACCCTCTTTAACCATCCCGTCAAAGTCTGTAGAAATAACCTCTGCACTTACATCACCATCTACAAGATTGCAGATGTCAACATAATGTTTAAGTATATTTTCTCTTCCGCTGATGCCTTCTTTAGCCATCAAAGATGGGTTTGTAGTTACACCGTCAAGAACTCCTAGTTCCTGAGCTTCTTTAATCTGGTCTAGATTTGCTGTATCAATAAAAAATTTCATGTGAAGAATTTAGATTATCAAAATATTGAATCTCAAAATTAAGCAATATAATCGTTAATATTTAAGAAGATAGCATTTAAAACAACTTAAGTGTTGTATTTACACTAAAATCACTCAAATACTATAATTTATAATGATTTAGTAACAAACGTTCATACATTTTGCCTGGAAGAACGCCTTTTAAAAAAACGGAGATTTTCTGCATAAAAGCACCTACTTTATAATGCACTTCAGGCTCTTTAGTATTGATGATTGCATAAACAGCTTCTCCCATTTTTTGAGGATCTTCACCGTGATCTACATGCTCATCCATCAAAGACAGAGACTTTCCATAATTTTTAGCATACGGTGAGTCTTCTAATAAAGGAGCGTGATAGCGACCCGAAGCAATATTTGTTGCAAAATCACCGGGCGCTACATTAGTCAGTTTTATATTGAACTCTTTCAATTCCATTCGCAAAGCTTCGGTAGTCAAACTTAGCGCTCCTTTTGTGGCAGAATAGGCACTGCGATACGGCAAGCCCATATAACCGGCAATAGAAGTTACATTAATGACGAGTCCGTTCTTTTGCTTTCGCATCATAGGAAGAACAGCTTTGATCACCCGTAACGGTCCAAAATAATTAGTCTCAAAAATTGATTTGAGTTCTTCTTCGGGAATCTCTTCTAAAGGGCCGGTAATTCCTTTACCGGCATTATTAATAAGAATATCGATGCGACCTTCAGCTTTAAGAATCTGATCAACTGCAGCAGAAACGGTTTCCTCTTTAGTAACATCAAGGGCTAAAAATTGAACGCCATTATCTGAACTAACTTTAGGGCTTCGGCTGGTTCCATAAACCGTAAATCCTTTTGTAACTAAAAACTCTGCTATTGATTTTCCTATTCCTGAAGAGGCTCCTGTGATCAAGACTACTTGAGACATACATTAAATTTAGAGCGGGGAAAATACGTAAATATAAGGCATAAAAAAAGGCAAGCTACCTACATCACACCGCTACGACCATCTACCCTTGCTGCGTTCCCGCCCTGGGGGAATTCGACAGGAGCTGGTTGTGTAGGACTTGCCGGGTGCAAATATACAGCAATCAAACAGCAAACCAAACGTTTTTTAAACTGAATTTATTGATTTAACTTGACAACAAAATTATTATACATATGCGCAGTTATAACCTTCTCGCTATCTTAACCTTAAGTCTTGCGATTCTCTCCTGTGGCAACGGAAAAGATTTGAGTAAAAGTTTTACTTTAACACTAAACAAGCCAGAATCAACTCTAAAAAACGGAGATCAAGTGGTTATAAACCTCAAACCAAAGGGTGATGTTACCATAGATTCGGTTGTTTATTCTTTTGATGATAACGTTTTAGATCGCAAAAAAGATTTGAGCAGCATTGATGCGATTCTCAATGTTACTCAGTTAGGTGAAAAAATGCTGGAAGCTGAAGTTTATGCAGATGGTAAACAAGCTACTCTCTCCTCTAAGCTTACGTTTGTGGCTTCAGAAGCACCGGTTTTATACACTTATGAAATTGTAAATACTTACCCACACAGCAAAACTTCTTACACCCAAGGTCTGGAATTTCACGGTGACACCTTATATGAAAGTGTAGGTGAATACGGGAAATCTGGCTTGCTGAAAACTGACTTAAAAACTGGAAAAATCCTAAAGCGCATTGATCTTGCCAAGAATTTTTTCGCCGAAGGCTTAACAATAATAGATTCCAGATTGATTCAATTGACATGGAGAGAGAATCAAGGTTTTGTTTACGACTTAGACACTTTTGAAAAAACCGATACCTTCAATTATGGAAAAAGTAAAGAAGGCTGGGGTCTTTGCAACGATGGCAATACCATTTACAAATCTGATGGTACTGAGAAAATATGGCTTCTAGATGCTGAAACCTATGCTGAAAAAGCATTCATTCAAGTGGTAGATTCTAAAAAATTACGATCTAAATACAACGAGTTAGAATGGGTCAATGGTAAAATTTATGCTAACAGCTATCAGTTTGACAGCATTTCGATCATAAATCCAGAAACGGGTGCAATTGAAGGTGTTGTTGATTTGAGATCGCTCAAGAAAAAAATTAATTCTATAGAAGATGCCGGTAATGAAGTTCTTAATGGGATCGCTTACAACCCCAAAACAGACCAGCTTTACGTCACAGGCAAACATTGGGACAAATTGTTTGAGATTCGTCTGATCAAGAAATAATCTGTTGAAAAATCTACTAAAAACCGGACTTCTATTCCTTGCTATCATTACTGCTACGCTTTTTATGAGTGCGTGCCGTGAAGATTTTGAACCTACGCGCAGTAAAGGGAACCTGAGTTTTTCTAAAGACACGGTTTTTTTAGATACGGTATTTTCAAATATTGGCAGCAGCACTTATCATTTAAAGGTTTACAACAATTCAACTAATCTTATCTCGATACCTTATGTCGGTTTATCGAAAGGCGAAAACTCTCAATATAGGCTTAATGTTGACGGCATGGCCGGAACGATTTTTGAAAACATAGAAATTTTACCCAAAGACAGTATTTATATTTTTATTGAAACTACTGTAGATGCAGCTATTCAAACCCAAAACAGCTTTGTATACACCGATCAAATTCAGTTTGATTCTGGTACCAATCTACAAACCGTAGAACTGGTTACGCTTATTCAGGATGCGATTTTTTTATATCCCGAGAAAAATGCCGCAGGTATTAAAGAAACCTTAGAAATTGGTCTTAACGAAACAGGAGTTCCCATAACAGTTGAAGGTTTTTTACTAGAGGATGATCAATTGAATTTCACCAACCAAAAGCCCTATGTTATTTACGGCTACGCCGGAATACCTTCTGGTAAAACGTTGCAAATAGATGCCGGTACGCGTATTCATTTTCATGAAAACAGCGGACTCATTTTTGCAAATGGATCACGTTTAGAAGCAAACGGTGCTTTGAGTGAGGATCAAGAAGTTTTAGAAAACGAGATCATTCTTGAAGGTGACCGCTTAGAGCCAGCATACACCGAAGTTCCCGGTCAGTGGGGAACAATTTGGTTTACCCCCGGTAGCACAGCCTCTATGAATTATGTTACTATAAAGAACAACAACATAGGTATTCTCGCTGATGGAAATACCGGTGATGTGAATCCAGATTTTTACATAAAAAATACACAGATCTACAATACATCAAGTATGGGATTATATGCCTTAACCGCATCAATTCTTGGAGAGAATTTAGTTATTGGCAATTCAGGAATCTCCAATTTATGGCTGCGTTTAGGAGGTAATTATGAGTTTACTCACAGTACATTTGCTAATTATTGGTCTCAAAGTTTCAGAAATACGCCGGCTGTACGGCTAGATAATTTTCTAGAAACCGACTCAGAATTGTTTACTTCGGCATTAGAGCAAGCAACATTTACTAACTGTATCATTTACGGCAATCAATCGCAGGAGATCAGCTTAGAAGCTTTGGCTACCACTGATTTTAATTTCAGTTTTTCACATTCCTTAATCAAATTTGATGATCCTTTTGATGAGTTTGCCGATGATGCCAATTACGACTTCAATAATGAAAATATTTATTTAAATATGCTATTCAGCGAGAATCCTGATTTTAGAAATTCAGCTATAAATTACTACAGAATTGGTGATGATTCTGCAGCAAAAAATCTAGGAGATCCCAGCACAGCACTTAAAATTCCTTTAGATATTTTAGGAGAATCCAGATTAAATCGGGCAGACTCAGGTGCCTATCAAGCAACACTTTTTGAAGATTAGACTATGAACATAAAATTATCTAAGACACTTTTTCTACTTCTACTCTTCTTACTTAATATAGATACTACACGTGGTCAAGCTCCAATATTAGAAGCTGATGCAGATCAAATTTATTGTCCGTTATCAAGTATTACTATAGCTCCTGATTTTGATCTTCAAAATCCTGGCGGCTCTCCAATTGATGCCCTTTATATTCAGATTTCTTCAGGTTACGAAAGAGGAAGCGACTTTTTAGAGATTCCTAACCTACCTAATATTTCACAATCATTTAACCCGGGCAATGCAAAGCTCACTCTTACATTTTCTACTACAATAACCACTGCAGAAATAATTGCTGCGGTCAGAGCAGTTACTTTTAGAAGCTCACGAGCAAACATAAGCGGCAAGAGAGCGTTCTCTATAACTATAGGTCAGGCTAATTATTTACCCTCAACAGACCACTATTATGAGTATGTCCCTGATAATTTAATAACCTGGGAAGCTGCTAAAACTGCAGCTGAGAATAGGGTTTATTATGGTTTACAAGGATATTTAGCAACATTAACATCTTTTGAAGAGGCTGTTTTATGCGGAGAACAAACTCAAGGTGCCGGATGGATCGGTGGTACAGATGAAGCTCAGGAAGGAGTTTGGGAATGGGTTACCGGCCCCGAAGGTCTTGCAGGAGGTGTTGAGTTTTGGCGTGGTGGTCCTAACGGAAGCACCACAACGTTTGCCTATTGGAATAGCGGTGAACCTAATAATGTAAATGGCGGCGAAGACTATGCTCATATTACCGCTCCGGGTATTGGTATTCCCGGCTCCTGGAATGATCTCAGAACAACCGGAGAGACTAACCTAGACTTTCAGCCTAAAGGTTATCTTGTAGAATACGGTGGGATGCCCGGTGATCCATCACTAAAAATTGCTACCTCAACTAGTATCAGCATACCCACTACTACTGTGACAGGAGATACGCGCTGTGGCGCGGGAACTGTAAACTTAAGTGCTAGCACAACAGATGGGATCTTGAATTGGTATGATGCTTCATCTGGTGGAAATCTGGTTCATACAGGAACTAATTACAATCCAATAATTAATACAACTCAAAATTTTTATGTAGCTGGCGAAGCTTTAGGTTGTAATACCGGTAGTCGTAAAACTGTTACTGCAACAATACTTGATGTTGTAGATGCAGCCGATACAATCACCATTAAAAATTGTGATGAAGACGGAACTCCAGACGGTTTTACAGACTTCAATCTTAATAACAGCATACCATTTATTACTAGTGATACCGATATTAATGTTACGTTTTATCAAACCCGATTTGACGCAGATACAAATTCTGGGAATACTATAATAACTCCAGAATCCTATAACAATCAAAACGGCAGCACAATCTATTCATATACCGAAAATGCAAATGGTTGCTTTAAAGTTTCAATTCTAAATCTTGAAGTTTCAACGACTTCGTTTCCATCTGGATATAGTTATAATTTAACTGAATGTGATACAGATGGCACTGTTGATGGTTTTCAAAATTTTGACCTTTCTGAAGCTACCTCCGATATGTTGAGTCAATTCCCGTCAGGAAATAATTTAGAAGTTTCTTATTTTAGAAATGAACAAGATGCACTGCTTGCTACTAACGAGATTCTTCCTCAAAACTCTTATACAAACGAAACTGTAAATGCTCAGACATTATATGTTCGTGTTGACGATGCAACATCGGGTTCATGCTTTGGAGTAGGGCCACATTTGCAACTACTAGTTGAACCCATCCCAGTATTTGATATTCTAAACGAAGGAAAATTCTGCAGTAATGCGAGTTCTTTTACGTTAGAGACCACTAACGCGAGAGACGCTTATACTTATAACTGGACCGATGCTTCGGGTACGAGCATAGGAAATACAGCTTCTGTAGTGGTGAATTCTCCCGGGGTCTATACGGTTACTGCAACTACGGCTTACGGTTGTAAGTCAGCGCCTAAAATGATTGAAGTTATAGCCTCTGAAGCTGCTACAGTAGACATGAATACTATTGAAGTAATGACTGAAAATGAGAGCAATACAATTCGCGTTATTGATTTGAGTAAATTGGGCATAGGTGATTATGAGTTTGCTTTAGATGATGCACTTGGTCCCTATCAAGATGAGGCTGTCTTTAGAAATGTAGCAATTGGTTTTAGAACGCTCTATGTAAGGGACAAAAACGGGTGTGGCCTGAGCAGTATTGAGATTCCGGTATTAGGGTTTCCAAAGTATTTTACACCTAACAATGATGGCTATCATGATGAATGGGGAGCTGCAGGCTTGAGTAATACTAATTTTACCGCAATCACTGTATATATCTACAACCGCTACGGAAAATTATTAAAATCATTAATAGATTTTGACCAAAATTGGGATGGTACTGTACGAGACAAAACCTTGCCTTCTGACGAATATTGGTATACCGTTTTACTAACCGATACGTCGGGAGAGCAGAAAGAATACAAAGGCCATTTTAGTCTAAAACGATAATAATATATGGCCTTTTTATTTACCTACGGATCGCTTCAGAATATCAAAATTCAAAAAGAATTATTTGGCCGAAAACTTGAGGGTAAAAAAGACATTCTAAAAAAGTACAGATTAGGAACTATCAAAATACCTGAAAATCATCCGCAAGCAAAAACATATTTTATAGCTATATATACCGGTGATAAATACGATCAAATAGCGGGAAGTGTTTACGAACTACAAGACTTCGAATTAGCTCTTGCAGACGAATATGAAGGAAGCTCCTATGAGCGAAAAATTATCACTTTAGCCTCAAACACAAAGGCGAATATTTATTGTGAAATCCAAAAAAACAACATTGATTAAAATGTTAATAATTTCTTAAAATATTTTCAATTTATACAAGTGATATTTTAATATCTATAATTAAATCTCGTTTAATTTCATTCAAAACACTGCATATTCAGATCTTTAAGGAATTCCTCATCAATTTCATCTGAGAAAACTCGCAATACGTCTAACATAAAATAGTTTTATAGATAAAGTTCTCTTTTTTCAGGATAAAGAACACGCTAAAAAGACTAGTAAAAACGAGTTCAATATTTTAGCTGAAAATCTGAATTATTGATGAGAATAACTTTAATACTTATTTTGGTTTTAATCACCCAGTTTACCAGTGCTCAAAAATTGAGCCATTTAAACGGTGATATTACTATTTCGCTTGAAGATGAAACTATAGACGCTACTTATAAAATCACAAATCTTCCTATAGACACACAAACGCTATCTTTCAGGCTTAATGAATACATAAAGGTTGATGCTATCTATCTTAACGGAGATCGAATTGCCTCAAGTAAAGTTCCACAAAATTGTGACGATTGTTTGATATATACCGTGCTTGTAGGGTGTGAAATAGAAATCAATCCGCAATCGGAACTTAAAATTGTAACAAGAGGTAAATTCAAAAAATTTGAAGATCCTAAAGATGCTAAACGATATAAAGGTCAGCTTGTATATTCAAACGGTGTTTTAAGAGCGGGAAATACAGATAAATGGTACCCTGAAATTGTAAATAAGTCTAGTAATATTTCAGATTATATGAACCCATTTATTTATACTTATTCGATTACTGCTAATTGTGATACGTGTGATAAAATTTATATAGGAAAAGGCAAACCCCAACCCAGTGGATCTGTTTTTACAAATAATGAAGTAGCGGGAGATCTGGTTCTTTTGGCAGGTGATTTAAATTATCAGACAGGTAAATATGCTAATTATATAAATGTACCCGAAAAAGATATCCCGCAACTGGAAGCTAAATTTGCTAAAACTCGCGGATTTTTAGAAGAATTGACACAGGTTTCTGATGATGATAAAGTCGTATATGCTCAAATAAGTTCTCCAGTTTATGGTAATGAGAGCACCTATAATACTATCATCAATACAGCTCAAAATGTTGATTCTGATAAAATTGACTATGCTATTAAAGAGAGTGACGCATACTATTACTTAGCAAGTAACTTTAAGCCTGAAAATCAATTAGATAAAATGCTTTTACAATCACTAGCTAAATATGTAAAACTTAAATATCTTAAAAAATACAACCCTAATCAGTACAATTCACTCAACAGCTATCTTACTAAAAATGCTGTTACAACCACGCCTACCACAGATCAAACTCGTCTACAAGCACTTCTCATAACACCTCAGCAATTTGTGGATCTCGAAAATGCAATTGGTGAAGTTGAAATGTCTCGCTTCATCAGTAATATGTTTCAAAATCTAAAAGTAGGTAAACGCAGTCTACAAGCTTTTACCGATAGTATGAACCAAATAACAGAGAGAACAGATTATATCAACCAATTTGAAAAAGAGCTCGTTAATCAGTTTGAAATGAGATCTATCATACCTGTTAGTGAAGAAGTTATTACAGAATATTAATATTTAGAATATCTTCAATAATATCTAAATTGTGGCGCTATTTATAACATAATAGCGCCTTTTTGTATTTTTGATTCCGCTGCACTCTTGTAAATCACTTCTATCCTATTATATTCGTTCTTTAATCTCAAAATTCTTCATATTGATTTCTCAAAAGACTAAAATACCGGTAAAAGCACTCATCTTTGATATGGATGGGACGATGATTGATAATATGATGATTCACCACCGTGCTTGGCAAAAAAAGCTGAAAGAATTAGGTCTTGATATGACGCTTGAAGAAGTGAAACGGGACATACACGGAGTGAACAACGAAATCATTCGCCGCTTATTTGGTGATCGTTATACCGATGAGGAAGTGGCTCAGATCGCTTGGGATAAAGAAGCTGCCTATCGCGAGATCTATGCTGACCAAATAAAATTGCTTCCGGGTTTGCAGGAGTTTCTTGATAATGCTAAAAAACTAGGTATCCCAATGGGTATTGGTACTGCCGCGCCTAAGGAGAATGCAGAGTTCGCTATAGAAGCCTTGAAGCTTCAGCCATTTTTTAAAACAGTTGTACATTCAGATATGGTAGCGCGTGGTAAACCTGACCCGCAAGTATTTGAAATGGTAGCAGACGATCTAGCTATCAAACTTGAAGAATGTTTGGTTTTTGAAGACAGTCCTACCGGAGCACAGGCTGCTGCTAACGGAAAATCAAAATCAATTGTGCTTACCACTACACACACTCAGAACGAATTTTCAGCAATAAACGGAATTCAAAACTTCATGGCAGATTACAACAATATCAATTTGTACAAAGCAGAAGATGAGAGCTTTTATCTTCGGTTTTAAAATTTCAGCAAAAAGGTTTTTCAAATTATTATAATGTCTTTATCTGAGTCATAATCAAATTGGTGGATGATGATACTTCTTAAATTTTCAGCAAGCATTTATGCGTTTTAATTTCGATTATCAAGTAAAAGTGTATTTTTAGGGCAATAAAATAATAACCCTCTATGAAAAAAATAATGTGGATGACCGGAGTACTTGCAAGTATTCTTCTTGTAAAGTGCGGTCCTAAAATGAATGAATCTTCTAACCGTTCTGGTAAAAGTGTAGATCTAACAAATGTTGATCCAATGCCTTTTGCTGAAAGTATTACAGCAGACGAGTTAAAAGAAATGCTTTATGTGTATGCTTCTGACGAATTTGAAGGTCGTAATACTGGTGAACCAGGACAGAAAAAAGCTGCAGAATATCTTAAAGATTTTTACGTAAGTCAAGAAATACCATCTGCAATAGACAGCACCTATTTTCAGACAGTACCAGAAAGCTTTTTTAGAGCAGGAAGCGGTATAAAAGCATCTGAAAATGTTGTTGCTTATATTAAGGGTAGTACTAAGCCTGAAGAATACATTGTTATTTCAGCACATTTAGATCACGTAGGTGTTCGTGATGATGGTGAAGTATTTAATGGTGCAGATGATGATGGTTCTGGTACGGTAGGTGTATTAGAGATCGCTGAAGCATTTAACAAAGCTGTAGAAGCTGGTTACAGACCCCAACGTTCTATCGTTTTCTTACATGTAACAGGTGAAGAGAAAGGCTTATACGGCTCTAGCTATTATGCTGAGAATCCTATTTTCCCTATCGCAAATACAGTAGCCGACTTAAATATTGACATGATTGGTCGTGTTGATGATGCACACGCAGATAATGAAAATTACATCTATTTAATAGGTTCTGACAAATTGAGTACGGAGTTAGACAGCATTTCTACTGCTGTTAATAACAAGTATATGAACATTGATCTGGATTATACTTATAATGATGAGAACGATCCTAATCGTTTTTATTACCGTTCTGACCATTACAACTTTGCTAAGCAAGGTGTGCCTATCATCTTTTACTTTAATGGTACTCACGCAGATTACCATAAAGTTTCTGATACTCCAGATAAAATCAACTATCCTATGCTTGCAAAACGTGCACAACTTGTGTTTTTAACTGCCTGGGAATTAGCGAACCGCGAAGACCGAATTGTAGTTGATAAAACTCCGTAATACTTGGTAAAATGATTATCTCGATTATTGAGTAAAAATTTTAAAAGAGCCTCTTCTATTTGGAGGCTCTTTTTTTATTTAAAACCTAATTTTATCACAACAACCATTTCCTATTAACGAATTATGAAATACTGGATTGATAAAATCTTACATTTTAAAAGCGAAAGCGTTACGCTTATTCCTTTAAAAGCAGAGCATAAAGACGGACTTCTAAAAGCAGCTTCAGACGGTAAACTCTGGGAATTGTGGTATACTTCTGTTCCTGATGCAAATTAAATAGATACTTATATTGCTACTGCTTTAGACCAAAAAGAAAAGGGGCTAGAATATCCGTTCACCATAATAGATACACAAACTGAAGCGATTATAGGTTGTACCCGTTTCTACAATTTACAACCGCAGCACAGACGGCTGGAAATAGGATATACCTGGTATGCTAAAAGTTATCAACGCTCTGCTGCAAATACACAATGTAAGTATTTGCTATTACAATACGCATTTGAAGAATTGAACTGCATCGCTGTACAAATCGTCACCAACTGGTTTAATATAAAATCTCGAGAAGCCATTGCGCGTCTTGGTGCAAAACAGGATGGTATTCTGCGCAATCATCGTCTTAATGCAGACGGAAGCTATCGCGATACTGTTGTTTTTTCTATTACAGACCATGAGTGGATTGGTGTAAAGAAAACTTTAGATTATAAATTAAATCTCTATAAAAACTTGTGATATGCAACAGTATATTGCGCTCTTGCGCGGAATAAATGTAGGTGGACACCGAAAAGTACCAATGGCAGCACTACGTCAAGTAATGAGTGATCTAAACTTTGAAGAGGTGAAAACCTACATACAAAGCGGGAACATCATTTTTCTATCTGATGAGAAACATACCAAAATGCAAATAGCTAAAATTATTAGTAAAGCCATTGTAGAAGAATTTGGATTTGAGGTTCCTGTAGTTGTTAAAACTGCTGATGCTATAAAAAAGGCTGTTGAAGCAAATCCGTTTAGTGCTGAACCTATTGAAACCTTACATCTTACTTTTTTAAGTGAAATACCAAAACATGAAGACGTTGCAGCTTTAAACCAAAACAGCTTTGCCCCTGATCAGTTTATAATCCAAGAGGCTTACGCATACCTGCATATCCCGGGAAAATATCATAAAACTAAAATCTCCAATGCTTTCTTTGAGAAAAAACTAAACCTTAGCGCCACCACCCGCAACTGGAAGACCGTTTTGAAGTTGATTGAATTAATAACGTAATTTTTTATTCTTAGAGTCCAACTTTTAAATACGTAAAATATGAAGTATGAATTTGGAAATGCCGGATATCCGTATTTATTTAGATCTAGTACGCATCCGCCATTATGGGATCTTAAGCGCTTCCCATAAACGGGAAAGCCTTGCCCATCTGCTTTAGACCCTGGGTCAGGTACAGCTCCAAGAAAAAACACCCCTGCAACACCGAATATGCCCAAGGTGTAAAAAAGGAACACTCATCACCCTTGAAACCTTTACCGCACGGGGGCCACCGGCATACTGGATTACTAAACTTAAAACACAGCAGAAGGCTAACTAATTTAAAAATGTCCCTTGAAGGGGAAGTGAAACCCTATGTCTTAAACCAAGCAAAAGCGGACAGAGTACCCCCAAAAACAGGATGTTCAACAAAATAGAAGAAATAATAAGTATACTTTCAAGAAAAACAAGACCTCAAAAGCAACCAACGGTTCCAATGCTCATCTAAAATAACCCATCCCAAGACAGACAAATCCCTATAGAAGGATGACCGAATCCCGATACCTATCGGGACGTTCAGTCAACACGTCGTTCATGCTGGGTTCCCGTTCTGCAACGGGACAGGCTGTACCGACCACACGAACGCTAGTTATTGGGCATAGTTTTTTATTTCCAATTTGGATAATCAATTATATGAATCAATTCCTCAATTACGATTCGTAAATCATCTTTGGTTTTATCCAAATCAGGTTTTCGAGCGATATATCTTCTATTATGAGCAGATAAATCTCCGTTCTTTTTTATTTTAGGTAATGCCTGTTTTGTGTTTCTGCCCAAATTCCATTTAGGTTCTTTAATTAATTCAGTTATTAAATCACTTAAATAAAAGAAACTGCCATCTGGTTTCTTAATTAAGTTTTCTATACTGTGTCTTTCAAAACACTCAATTATCAAAACTTCCAATAGTTTTCTTGTAAGTACAGAGCATCCATCATAAAGTTCCAAATCATACGATTGGATGGTTTGTTCAGCTAATTTTGTAATGTAACCTCGTGTCCCATTAAAAATCTCAAAAGGAAGATATTTTGAATCTCTTACTTTTGGTTTTGGGATTTTTCCAAACCCTGAATCAAGAGTTATTTTAAAAACTCGTTCTAAAAAATACCCATTAGATTTCTTAATATATTTTTTTGATTTCCCTTTAGAGTTATTAGCTAAATAAGATGATACATTAGAATATGGTTGTAAATGTAAAATGTCAAAACATTCTATAATATCATTTTTAGAGAAGCCATCAAGTTTTTTTTCTATTAGAAGGAAGTAAGCAAAAAAGTCAATTTTTTTACTTGCAGGTAAATTGTCAAAATCTTTTATGGTTAGTACATAATTCTCTAAACCTTTCATCAAATTATTTCTGTTTATTAATGTCTAATCTTAACCTATTTTGTCCTTGAGTTGAAAGTTTAATGTCATTAAGGTTATCAAAGTCAATTAAATTATTTCTGCTTTTGGTATTAACTACAACCTGATAAAAACTTGCTGGTATTCTGTATTTTAATACAAAGAATGCCGTGTAAATATGATTTATAGTTACTTTTTCTATTTTTAAAATTTCGAGTAAATAATTGATGATTACTATAATTTTATCTGAATTCGATTTCACTTCGTAGTTTTGGACGTAATCGGTAAGAGATATTGCATTTGTAGGTCTTAAATTCAAATCTTTTAAAACTTCAAATTTACTTGTAGTCGATTTACTTTTTTTGCTTTTAGTTTCACTCGAAGAGTTTGATTTTCCTTTAGGTTTAGTTTGTTTTAATGGTGTTGAATGACTACGATTTATTATTTCATTTGCTTGATGCTTTCCGTCATCTGTTAATATATAATCGTCATCATTTAGTGCACTAAAGTAGCCCTTGCCAAAAAGAGATTTTACATTGTTAGAAATATTTGCCTTTCTGCTTGGTGTATTTCTTTTAGTGCTTTCATACATTGACAAAATATCTTTAGTAGTAAAAGTTTTACTTCCGTGATTTGTCGCATAAAATGCATAAACCATTATCCATTCAGATTCAGATGAAGGAAGTTGTTTCATTATCACATCCTTTAATGAAGGAATATCTTGGTTTGCATCCTCAAAATCAATTGTCTCTGTAGGTTGTAATTGTTTAAAATTATTTGTTTGTTGGCTTTCATCTGAATTCATCAATATGTTCTGCTCTGACAAGTCTACTCCCATAACAATATTACCAAGTCCATTTTCTTTAATGTCCTTGAATTCAGATTGTACAGTATCCTTATCGCCCTCAAGTTCGATTTCGAAACTTTTATATTTTAACTTGATTCTTAAGTTTCCCATATGATTATCTATTTTTTTTCAAATTATGCCCAACTTGTTATATCAACACTAAATATATACATATCCCTTTAAATTTTACGGGACATCAACACTTTAAAGTTGCATTTCTAAAAATAGAACTTTGTCTTAGAAGTTATTTACATAATCCTGTAATCCCCTGATTTAAAATAAAAAAAAGGGATAAATCCCCGTAAAACACTCCTTTTATTCGATTCTATTTCCAGTTTCCTTCGGGGTTTGTTCGAGAAACACCCTCTTTTACCGAAGCCCTCTCGAAGGATACCCGAACAAGACTCGAAGCAAACCCCTCTAAAAATCGATTTGCTATGCGAGAGTAGGCTATAGTATGTAAAAGTATGCTGGAGTATGCGAGACCGTGCAATTGCCTGCAAGTACATGCCATTTAAAACGGCTTATCCTATTGGGAGCTTTAGGAATTGTGTTTCTTGAAAAGGCAGCCTTGCATCCGTAACTAGTTGATGAGCCTCAACCTTATACCTCCCATAGCGTTAGCATACCGTTACCCTGCCTTTGCTATGCAGTATCCCCGGGTGAAACGTGGGTGAACCTCGGGTGAACTACGGGTGAACCTTGGGTGAATGGAGCTTTGGGAAGTTTAAAATGGAATAATGGCAGCACGGAGTACTCGCTGCAGGTAGTATCGCAAGCTGCTCTTTAGAGAGCTAACTTAGAAAAAAAGAACCTTCCCCTATCCTAGACTGTGCGTTTAAGATAAACGCGTCTTAGCCTAGCGTTGCTAATATAAGGCATTTTTAAGGCCTTGTCAAGAGGTATAGCCTATACGAATCATTAGACTTTGCTGAGCAGCGTTTACTAAATTAGTGTGTTCATATTTTTCACAAAACACTATAAACGAAAAAATCCTTGCATTTCTGCAAGGATTTTTACTTTCGGGTGGAAGATCGGTCTCGAACCGACGACCTCCTGAACCACAATCAGGCGCTCTAACCAACTGAGCTACAACCACCATTTTAAAACATATTTCGCTAGCGAATTATGCGGGTGCAAATGTAATGCAAATCCATATTATGAGCAATACATTCTTTCAAAAAATTTATATCAAATCAAAAATAGAATCTACAGCCGGATAGCGCTCTACGGTAAAGCCTTCTGCATAATCGGTTCCTATTAATCTACCCAGATCCTGAGCGCGATATTTTACACTATCCTGAAAGTTTTTGCTAGATATTGGCGTATTACTATCAGGGTTATTAGGATCGTAAAACTGAGAACCGTAAGCCAGTACAGCTTGCATCTTCACATCCATAAAACCACTTATATCAACCACTACATCGGGTTGCAGGTTTTTCCATTGAATGTAATGATACACATGTTTTGGTCTCCAGGCTTCCTGCACTTCTCCATCAAGGCTTGTCTCTATCTTTTTTAAACCGCTTAGAAAACAAGCATCACTTGCTAATTTACTTCCTTTACCGTGATCTATATGTCTATCATCTATAGCGTTACACAAAACTATTTCTGGTCTGTATTTGCGAATGATCTCAATAATTCTCAGTTGAGATTCTTTATCGTTTACAAAAAAACCATCTGCTAAAGCAATATTCTCTCGTACGCTTAAACCAAGTATTTTAGCAGCTGCAGCAGCCTCTTGATCCCGTATTTCTGCAGAACCACGGGTTCCTAATTCACCACGGGTTAGATCTAAAATTCCGATTTTTTTTCCATTACTAGCTTCTTTTGCTAGTACTCCGCTACAAGAAAGTTCTACGTCGTCCGGATGTGCACCTATCGCAAGTATATCTAATTTCAAAAGTTTATTTTTAATTCAATTGTATAAGTCGGTCTTTAAACTGATTACTAACCTTTCTTAAGCCGTAATTTAATCATAGGCTAAAATTCAAACTATCTTTAACCACTTTTTCCAGCGCTTGTTCCAAATCTGCAATAAGATCTGCCTTATCTTCTATACCTACAGAAAACCGCAATAAACCATCTGAAATTCCTTGATGCGCTCGCTCTTCAGCACTTAACAAAGCATGTGAAGTTTGGGTAGGTGATAATATAGTAGACTCTACTCCTGCTAAACTCATAGAAGGTTTGATCAGTTTTAGTTCTTTTAAAAAGGCCGCAGCATCCAATTCGTCAGCGAGTTCAAAAGAAAGCATTCCTCCAAAACCACTCATTTGTGACTTGGCCAAGGCATAATCAGGGTGGGTTTTCAATCCGGGATAATAAACCGCTTTAATATGCCCATTTTGCTCCAGCCACTTGGCTAGTTTTTTAGCATTTTTATTTTGTTGCTTTACCCGTAGAACTAAAGTCTTTAAACTGCGCTCCAACATCCAAACGGTAAAGTCACTTAAGCTTCCTCCCAAATTTTTAGCTTTATGCCAAATCTGTTCCATATGTGCAGCTGATGCGGCAACAGCTCCGGCAAGAATATCACTATGGCCTCCCATATATTTGGTCGCGCTGTGAATGATTATATCTATACCAAATTCAGCTGGATTCTGATTCACTGGAGAAGCAAACGTATTGTCTATCATACTCACAATTCCTTTTGATTGAGCCAGCTCAGCTACCATTCTCATATCGGTAACAGTCATTAGCGGATTAGAGGGTGTTTCTATATAAACCACTTTAGTGTTGGTTTGTATTGCCTTTTCAAAATCAGCTTTCTGCAATCCATCGGTAAATGTATATTCGATTCCCATTTTAGAAAATTCTTCTTCAACGAGATTAAATGTTCCGCCGTACAAAGTCTTCTGTAAAACAATATGATCCCCAGCGTTTAAAAAAGCAAGCAATGCAGTACTTACAGCTGCCATTCCACTTCCAAAAACCATCCCGGCTTCTGTACCTTCTAACGCTGCTATTTTTTTGCCTAACATTTCTTGATTAGGAGTATTAAAATATCGCGGATAACGCTTTACATCAACATCTTCGTAAGCATAAGACGTTGACATATAAATAGGTGAAATCGCTCCTTTAAACTGCTTGTCTTCTACTTCTCCTACGTGAGTACAAATAGTATTCAAACCTGGTTTTTGCTTGGTCATAATTTTATTTTATCAAATCGCCTCATAGTAAGCCCACAAGGAAATTATTTGAATTGAATTTAAAAATCGGTTCCTCAAAATATCAATTATCGAGTAAAACCCGAATTTACAAAAACACCATTTAAAATGACGTTAAGACTCTTCTAATTGAAAAGGATATTTAGGCTTACATCTCTGTTTTCTGTTATAACTTTACTCGCTCTAAATTTTTATATGAATCTTACTTTTGATACCTACAAGCCTCAATACGCAGCGGCTTTTAAACTACTCAATCTGCACTGGCTGCAGCGTTTTTTTACCGTAGAACCTCATGATAATGATGTTTTAAGTGATCCTGAAACTCATATTATAAAACCCGGAGGAGAAATCTTAATAGCGCTTCTTGATAATAAAGTCGTGGGTGTAGTGGCGCTGATGCCTGATGAGAATGAGGAATACGAACTCACAAAAATGGCCGTTGACGTCGAGTTGAGAGGTCAAAAAATAGGACAACAACTTTTAGCACATTCGCTGGATTTTGCGCGTAACAAAGGGCTAAAAACCCTCATTTTATACTCAAGTCGTAAATTAGAAAATGCCATTCACCTCTATCGTAAATATGGCTTTATAGAAGAACCGCTGCAACAACCCAATCCTTACCGGCGAGCCGATATAAAAATGCGGATTCAACTTTAATGTTTTACAATTTCTTTAATAGCCTAACCAGCTTATTATTAGTTTATTTGCTGTTAAAACTACTGCGAAATGAAAAAAATTATACTTACTGCGTTTACGGCCTTGGCAATTTTTAGCTGTAAAAATGAAAATAAATCTACAGATGAGTCTGCTTCAGAAACTGAAGAAATGGCAATGACCGAAGATTCAAAAGCTGTAGAAACTGAGTTTAATATCACTCCTATTGAGCACGCCACTGCTGTGTTCGATTTTGGCGATAGCGTTTTTTATATAGACCCTGTGGGTGGCGCTGAAGCATTTGAAGGGCAACCAAAACCAGATGTGATTTTGGTTACAGATATACATGGAGATCACCTTAATCCCGCTACGTTAGAAGCAGTAGCTACTCCAGAATCTGCAATTTTTGCACCTCAAGCGGTTTATGATCAGTTAGAAGGCGCTATTCGTTCTCAGGTAACTGTCATTAATAATGACGAAACAAAGAGTTGGGATGGTTATTCTTTAACCGCAATCCCTATGTACAACTTGCGTGAAGAAGCTAAACAGTTTCATACAAAAGGTCGGGGCAACGGTTACGTTATAGAAAAAGACGGAATGCGCGTTTATTTCTCAGGTGATACAGAAGATATCCCAGAGATGCGCAATCTTAAAGATATTGATAAAGCATTTGTTTGTATGAATCTACCCTATACCATGACTGTAGAAAGTGCAGCAGACGGCGTTATTGCTTTTAAACCTAAAGAAGTTTATCCATATCATTTTAGAGGTCAGGACGGGCTAAGTGATGTAGAGGAATTTAAAGGAATTATAGACTCTGCAAACGTAGGCACAGAGGTGATGATTTTAGACTGGTATCCTAACGGCGCTGAATAAAAATACAAAAAACAAATCTAGTCCCGATACAATGTGTCGGGATTTTTCTTTTAGAAATAAAAGCTTCAATACTGCAGAATACGTTAATTTTAATCTTCGCTGACGCGGAAGAATAACCTTATAAAATTCAATTATGAAATCTGTTTTTTTTGGCCTGATTTTGATGCTTTTATGCGCTTGTAAAAATTCTGAAACAAAAACCGAAAACACAATGGAAACTCAGGAAGAACTCAAAAGCGAAGTGCCGTTTTATATCGGTACATATACTGATGGTGATAGTAAAGGAATTTACAAATTGAGTCTATTAGAAGATGGAAGTTTTACAAAACCGGCACTTGTCGCAGAAGCTTCTAATCCTTCTTTTCTAAGTTTCAATTCTAAGAAAGATATTCTTCTCGCTGTAAATGAAAATGACCCGGGGACTATTGAATCTTTTAGAGTTGAAGGTGATACCTTACTGCAAGTTAGTAAATCGCAAACCGGTGGTGCACACCCCTGCTTTGTTACTATAAACGATAAGGGTTATGTTTTGGTTGCTAATTATTCTGGTGGGAATTTAGGGCTTCTTAAATTGGATACTAAAGACGGTGGCCTATCTGAACTTCTCGATGTAGAACAGCACGAAGGTAAAGGAACTACAGATCGTCAGGAAGGTCCTCACGCGCATTCTGCTTGGTTTATTCCAGATGGTAGCGGCGTTATTTCAGCTGATCTGGGTACCAATCAATTGTGGTTTTCACAGATAAATACAAAAACCGATAAATTAGAACCGTCTGAAACACAAAAACTAGATTTCCCTGAAGGCGCAGGTCCGCGTCATTTGGTTTTTCATCCTAATAATGGTTTCATTTATGTTTTAAATGAACTTGACAATACCATTGCACAAATAGCAAAAAGCGGTGAAAACTATTCGGTTACAAGTATCACTTCTATTTTACCAGAAGGTTTTGAGGACTATAGCAAAGCGGCAGATATACACATTTCTAAAGACGGCAAATTTATATATGCATCAAACAGAGGCCACAATAGTATTGCTATTCTTGAAGTTGCAAAAGATGGAAGTTTAAGTCTGCTAGCTAACGAACCGACAAAAGGAAAAGATCCTCGTAATTTTCAGTTAACGCCAGATGAGAACTTTGTGATTGTTGCTAATCAAAATAGTGATAATCTGGTATCGTATAAGCGTAATTCAGAAACCGGCTTAATGACTTATGTTTCTGAAATAAGTGCTTCAGCACCGGTTTGTATTTTGTTTGAATAGTAGAATTTATTATATTTTGAATGCATCAAAATATAATATTATGAAACGCTTTGCAGTCATTTTTTTAAGCACGCTCGCATTTATAATCTGTTATATCGCTATTTGGTATCTAATGTTATGGGGCTTCCCAAACTTTGAAGGAAGTCTAAAAGCTGCTGTTTGTGCCGGAGTAACTGTCATTTTAACTCCTAAAGTATCACATATTTCATCACAGTCAGGTAAACAAACAGTCATATCCTGGATGCTATTCGGTAAAAGCTGGGTGGTTTAGAGATTTTGTAAGCATACAATCTTATAGTTAGCAACTGCTTTTTTAATACTTAGCTACAAAAGCTTAATAATAACTAAATACATTCTAATATCAATCACGCAACCATTCATCTTGTTTAGCATCTAAACATTACCAGTAGGAAGGTTCTTCGAAAAGTCTTTCTAACAGTCAATTGTTTATATGGAAAAACTATTCAGCCTTTTTATTGTTCTAACTCTTCTTACAAGTTGTAGTAAAGAAGACAGTATTCAAATAGACTTGTCAAAATTTGATGCTATCACTGAACCTTTCCCTTATAAAAATATTCATACAGAGATTGCATACGATTATTATGAACTTTTATATGCGACTGAAGGAAGTGTAGAAGAACGTATTGTTTCAGAAGGTAATCTTTGTGCTGGCTCTACAAAACCTGATATGTGTATTGAAACATATAATTCTCTTGAAACGATGTTTGGTTTTGCAGGAGGTTGTTTGCCTTCTTATTGCTTTCTATACATCAAACTTCAAGAAGGTGATACAAATTCTATTTTGAACACTCCAGAACAACTCCTATCATTTTTAGAAACTATAGACACTCATTCTGAAGCGATACTCTGGGCCAATGCAAACGGCTATAAACATAGCTCCACGACTAAAGAGATCGGCGCTATCAAGGAAGTAGGCGATCATTTTGAACTTTTAGTTTCTGAACTTGTAAGTGGCTGCTTGCCTGTTCAAACAGACCAAGTTCATTTACGTATTGATTCAGATGGTAAAATTACTGAACTAGAAAGAGCTGTATATACTTATGATAAAAAAAGTTGCATTTAGCAATTACTTAACCTGCTTCCCTCCTAACCAGGTTTGATTCACTTTTAGATTAGGAATTGAATCCTCATCAACGGTCATAATATCCTGATCCACAATAATAAAGTCGGCGAATTTACCAACTTCTATGCTTCCTTTTTCAGCTTCTTCAAAGTTAGAATATGCTGCCCATATAGTCATTCCGCGCAGTGTTTCTTCACGAGAAAGTGCATCTTTCATTTGAAAACCCTTTTCGGGATATTGCATCAAATCCTTTCGGGCTACGGAAGCATAGAACGTATAAAAGGGACTCACTTGTTCCACCGGAAAGTCGGTACCTAAAGCGATGATTCCTGCTTCATCTAATAATTTTTTATAAGCATAGGCGCCTTTCATACGGCGCTCTCCCAGACGTTCTTTTGCCCAATACATATCACTGGTAGCGTGCGTAGGCTGTACCGATGGTAAAATATTATCATCAAAATAATCAAAGTCTTCCGGAGAAATCACTTGTGCATGCTCAACTTTCCAGCGGCGATCTGATTGACCTTTTAAAGCTTTTTCATAAGCTTTAAGCACAACAGTATTAGCAGAATCTCCAATTGCGTGAGTATTCATCTGCAAATCGGTTTTGGCAAGTTTTTGGGCTAAACTATAGATGCTATCTACAGGTGTAACCATCGCTCCAAAATGCTTGTGACGATCTGTATAGGGTGCGCGTAAAGCCGCACCACGAGAGCCCAATGCTCCGTCACCGTAAACCTTAACCGAACGTACGTTAAGCTTATCGGTTTTTAAAATTCCATTTTTTATAAAATAAGCTACATCTGCTGTGTTATTGCTAATCATTGCATAAACGCGCATCTCAAGCGCATCTGCATTTTGTAAACTGTCGATAAGCATAATTGTGCTTCGGTCTAACCCGGCATCGTTAACCGTTGTTAAACCATATTCAAAGCAATATTCTTGAGCATCTTGTAAGGCTTGCACCGCCTGTTTACGGGTCATTTGAGGTATGATCTCATTTACCAGATCCATTGCGTTATCAATAAGAACACCCGTAATCTGATTGTTTTCTTTTATAACCTCACCGCCTTCAGTAATTGTAGTGTTGTCTATTTTAGCCAGATCCAAGGCTTTTTGATTTACTAGAAGCGCGTGCCCATCAATGCGTTGTAAAACCACCGGAATATCTGGGAATAAGGAATCTAGTTTTTGCTTGTTAGGAAATTCTTTAACCACCCAATCGTTTTGGTCCCAACCACGACCATAAATAAATTCAGAAGGGTTATCAGTTTGAAAATCTATTACCCGTTGTATTACCTCATCGTAACTTTGAGCACCCACTAAATTAACATTTTGAAGCGATTGCCCGAATCTAAAAAAGTGACAATGCGCGTCAATCAAACCCGGTAAAACTGTCTTTCCTTTAAGATCGTGAATTTGCCCAGATTTATAATTTGCCTGAATAGAATCGGCGAGACCCACTCCTATAAACTTTCCATCTTTAATCGCAAAAGCTTCAGCTCTAGCAAATTCTTCATCTACAGTGTAAACCTTTCCATTTATAAAAATGGCATCAACGGAAATTTTATCTGATGTCTTATTTTGGCAGCTACCTAATATTAAAAAGCTTAAAATGAGAAAAAGTGCATTACGCATAAGAAAATAGTTTTAGCGAATGTACAAATTAAGTCACAACAGCATTAAACAAAAAAACTCCCGAAAGTCGGGAGTTTTTCTATTTATAATTTCAGAAAAAATTACCAGTCAAAACGATAAGTCGCTCCTGCCATTCCCTGAATGCCTTGTACCGGATAATTAACCCACCGCTGATAATTATTATCTAATGCATTGTTCACACGTGCAAAAAAGCTCAGTTGATCATTTAAGCGATAACCGGCGTGTGCATTTGCATCAAAATAACTTTCTACAGTAACAGGTTGTGGATTGCTGGGTATTGAAGTGGTAAATACATCAACCTGATCATTGCGCTCCCCAACATAAAATAGGGTCACACCGGCAAACCAATGCTCGTCAATCTGATAATCTGCAAAAAATGAAGCTTTAAAATCGGGTAAATTCCACGCCTGATCTTCTATACTGGTATCATAAGAAAACACTTCTCCATTTACGCGCATTTTCAGATTGCTATTCACATCAAAATTCAATTCACCAAAAACCGAAAGCGTTTTTACATTATCATTAATTACCGCAAAAGAATTTCCGTATTGATAATTCTCTGCTCCGGTAATAGTGGTTTCACTTGCAGAACGGTAGTTATTTCGGTACAACAAGCGATTATCCTGAGCCAAATAACTTGCTCGTAAGTTGTAACTCATCGCACTACTCAGCTTCCCTTTTATACCCGCATATAAATCATATTTCTGATCAGTTGGAGAAAGGGAATCTATAGTCGGAGATATAAACGGATTCTCTGTAGCTAGCTCTTGGTAGCTGTTTTGCATTAGACCACCTTCTAGCCCACCATAAGCAATAAAATACTCATCGACTACATTGTAAGAAGCGCGTACACTTGGGTAGATATTAATATCTGTTCTGTCTGCATCAGGATTTAAATCTGTCGCAACAGTTACCCCTAAATCTAAAGTCAAATCATCTTTTAAAACTTGTAAACTAGGGTTTGCACTCACTATTAAATGCGTGTATTCTATTGCTTCAGAGTTTCTGTAATTGCGATCAAAGCTTCCGTTTAGATAATCTAATTTTAAGTCTAAGCTTATTTTCTGGTCTGTAATAGGAATCATAAATTCTGGAGCAACAACAGCCCTTATTTCACTAGATTCATACGAGTCTCCAAAATAGCCTACACGAGCTGTAGCACTTTCAAAAAAACCTTCATTAAACTCGATTCCACCACTCAAACCGGCCTGAAAATAACTATGAACAGGGTCAATAGCTTCTGTCAAGGTAGGTGATGCTGCAACAGCATCATTTATGCCATACCAGTTGAATAATCGGTGTCCCAGATCAAGATCGGTGTGCCAGTTGTAATCGCGGTTGCGAGAAGAGTAATTTAAATTAAGATCCGTATCATAAAATTGATTGTCTAAAACTACATCTTCAATCTCTCCTTGTGATGAATTGTGATTTAAATAAACTCCAAAATTTGAATCACGATCTATCTCAAAATTGCTGTAAAATTCAGCTAAAGCTGTAGTATATGTACCAAAGCCTAAGCGCACATAATTATCATATAACTTCACTCGCTTTGCCTTTTCTACCTGAGCAGCCTTTCCTTTAGCAGGTGTAAACGTTGAAGCTACAGGAACCGAAAATATCCCATAGGTTACTTTTTTCTTAGCGGTATTCACCGAATCATTAAGACTAGGCGTCGCTTTTACTTTAAATGCATCCCCTATTTCTGGCGTGTAGGGTTTTACAACATTTACGACTTCGGTACCCAGGTTATCTTTATCCTGAGCCTGCGCAACTCCTATCGCACTCAAGATCAAAGTTGTTGTGAAAATTGATTTTATATTCTTAATCATAATTGATTTTCTAATTAGGTGTTTCAAAAACTGAAAGCGGTCTGGTGAATTTTAGTTTTCTTCTAACGATGAATTCGTTTTAGATTCAGCTGCTTTAATTCGTTCTAATTCTTTTTGAGCCTCTGCTACAACTTCAGGATAATCACTAAAGTTCGAAATCACGTTATCTAAAATATAAGTTGCCTGATACGCATCTTTCAGTTCATAAAAGTTCTTTGCCATTAACACAAGACCTTTTGCGCCATATTCTTTATAACCACTATAGTCTTTAGCTAGTTTTTGTACCGAAACATTAGAGTCTTTATAGTCCGCATTTTTGTTCTTAAAATAAGCATCGTAATACAAGGCTTCAGCTGCCAATGCGCCGGTTGCTATTTTTGAAACTTCAGCATAAGCACTTGCGGCTCTGCTCTCATTACCGGTTTGCATTGCACTACGCGCAATGATAACCTGAGCATCGCTCTTTACTTTATTATCTATTTTAGAATTGCTCAAAACCTGCTCTGCGTAACTAACCGCATTGTCATACTGCTTGAGTTCGTAATACGATTTCATCAGGTTACTTTGCGCAAAAATGAGGTTCTGCGCACTATCTGCTTCATTTTCCAGACGTTTCAATACAGGCACTGCGTCAGCATAATTACGCTCACTAAGGTACACCTGACCTAAACGAGCTAAAGCTTGTTCTGTAAATTCACTGCGTTGCTTTTCAATCACATATTTATAATGTGGTATGGTCTTCGGAAATTCATTTTTACCAAAGTATAGTTGACCTAAATAGAAGTGTGCTTCCATTGCGCGTTGCCCATTAGGATACTCGCGCAGGTATTTCTCAAAATTCTGAATCGCTTCAGGATTATTGCTACCTACCAATTGTTTTTCTGCTGAAGAGAATGCAGCATCATCAAGTTCTGCGTCTTCTACCGAAATATAATCGAGACTGTTTGCCCAGCGACCGTATTCTTCAACCTGACCCTTATCTATATAAATCAGTTTTGCTGAAGCTACTGCTTGAACACCTTCTGGAGTCCCCGGATAGTCCTGAGCAACACGTTTAAAAAGGTTTAAGGCCTGATCGCTTCGATTTGTATTGTCATAAATAAGTGCTTTTTTCAGCTGTGCTTTAGCGGCAAATTTACTTTTAGGAATTTCCCTAACTAAACGATCGTAAGCTTGAATTCCGCGTTCGTTGTCACCTGTTGCAACATACGTATTTCCCAACTCGTATAAAGCGTCATCCCGATAACTAGACTGCGGAAACTGATTGGCAAAATTGCTCAAGCCTTCTATCTTTTGAGCGTTGCGATCTACAAAACCATAGCTTATAGATTTCTGAAAAGTTGCATAATCCTTATTTCCGCCGGGCATAGCGATGGCTTCGTTATATGCTTCCATCGCCGGCCAATATTCACTATCAATAAAGTGACTATCACCCAGACGCATATACGCATCCATTTTTCTAACATCATCTGCAGCAGATGATTTTGTATACTGGCTGAAATATTTTGCAGCCTGATTGTAGTTTTTCTTCTTAAAATAAGCATAACCTAAGTTATATGCTAGATTATCATATTCTGCTAACGAACGCGCCGCACTGTTCTGCTCAAACTGCTTAAACGTAAGTAGCGCATCGTCAATACGATTTATGGTATACTCACTTTCAGCTTTCCAGTAAAGTGCACGAGCGGTAAATTCGGGTGTAAGGGGTTCACTCAATGATTTTTCAAAATTGATTATTGCCTCCTGAAAATCCCCGTCGTTGTATAATTCGATCCCGCGGTAAAAAGCTACTTTTTGATAAGCTACTTTATCATCAAAATTTCGGTTATTTTCAATAAGATCCATCGCCCCTTCATAATTCTTAGAAGTTATATAAGAGTCTATGAGTAAATTTTGAAGTTGTTGACGCTCTGGCGCATCAGGATATTGGTCTAAATAGTTGCTTATAGCCACCGGTGCAGGCTCGTATGCATTACCGATCTCGTAGCTCAGCTTTGCATAATTGAGCCCACTGTCTTCTTTAATTTTCGGCTCAAAATCCATTTGATAGGCATTACGAAAAGCATTTAGAGCCTCTTGCTTTTTATCTGTTTTGAGATAGGCATCGGCTAAGTGATAATATGCATTTTGCGCAACGCTGTTTTTTCCGTCTATAATTTTATTGAATTCACCTATAGCATTGGCATAGTCGCCCTGCTTGTAGTACGCATAACCCAATTGATAATAATCGGTATTCGTCCATTTTCCACGTTTTCCACGGTATTCTTTTAAATACGGAAGTGCTTCATCAAACTGACCAAGGTTAAAATAACTTTCACCTATTATCTTGTTTAATTCAGATTGATCCAGTCTGTTTGCGGTGGGTAACTGCTCTTTAGCAAGCCTTATAGCTTCTTGAAAATCACCTTTCTTAAAATTGAGATCTGCCTTAAAATAACTCAGATCTTCACGAGTTCCTTCTTCGGCTTCTACTTCTTCAAAAAGCTGACTCGCTTCTTCATAATCATCATTTTCATAGGCCATAAAGCCTTCGTAATACTTAGCCTGAGCCCCATACTTCTCTGAATTACGCACCCGGCTAAAATATACTTTTGCCTCTTGCGGACTGTTAGTCTTTAAGTGAACATACCCCATATTGAAGTTGTAACGCTCGAGTTCGCTCCAGTTTAAGCGAGATAAATCTACTTGCTCGTACCAACGTTTAGCTACAGAATACTTTCCGTTCTCGTAATAATAATCTGCAACATCCTTGTAAGCAGAGTTGCGCTTAGTACTCGTAGGATATTCTTCTACAAATTTTTGCATCGCGGCATCTGCGCCACTCTGATTGAGACGTACCGCAGCGTTAGCGATATAGTACGCACAATCACCTTCAATTGTGGGGTCTGTAGTTTTTTCTTTTATTTCTGAAAAAACAGTCTGGGCAGCCAGATACTGCTTGCTGTTATACAGCGTAAGTGCCTTGTTATACTGGGCAAGTTCGTTTGTAAAAGCTGCAGATTGCTGTGCGGTAACAACCGGCAATGTGAGCAGCATAAGTAGTGCCAAAGCGGCATATTTCTTAATCATAAATATCGTGTTAAGTTGCAAAAGCAGTACTTTTTAAAACCTCAAATTCTAAAAGCAACTACTGTTAATAACGTTACAAAACTAGGATAATTATATCTAGATAGACCTTCTTATAAATAAGTTCTTGATGCTTATTTTAAACGAGTTTTCAACAGCTTAGAGAAGTACTTCAAATGAAATACTTATTGTATTTTTGACGTTAGATAAACCTATCAACTCTTAGTCGTTTTCTATGTCTACACCGGTATTGCAACTTCAAAATGCTTCTATTTTTCAACGCGAAAGCCTTATTCTTTCTGATGTAAGCCTCAGCATCAACAAAGGTGAGTTTGTTTACCTCATCGGTAAAACCGGAAGTGGGAAAAGTAGTTTTATGAAAACGCTATACGGGGATTTACCGCTACAACAAGGACAAGGAACCATTGTAGATTTTGATCTCACAACACTTAAAGAGAAACAAATTCCTTTTTTAAGACGGAAACTGGGCGTGGTTTTTCAGGATTTTAAATTATTGAATGACCGTACGGTAAAAGAGAACCTCAAGTTTGTTCTTAAAGCTACCGGCTGGAAGAACCAAAGCGAAATGGATTCTAAAATTGACGAAGTGCTCGATAAAGTAGGAATGAAAACCAAAGGGTTTAAATACCCTTACCAACTCTCAGGTGGTGAGCAGCAACGTGTTGCAATTGCCCGAGCTCTGTTGAATGACCCGGAATTGATTCTTGCCGATGAACCAACCGGAAACCTTGATCCGCAGACTTCGGTTGAAGTTATGGGCGTCTTGCAAGAAATCAACAAGAACGGAAACACCATACTTATGGCTACGCACGATTATGCGTTGTTACTTAAATACCCTTCAAAAACTCTTAAATGCGACGGAAATAAGATTTTTGAAGTCGTACAAAAGACGATTTAAGTATCTTCGGGGATATGCTTTCTATCCTCATACCTGTTTATAACACTTCGGTAATCGAACTGGTTTCTCGAATTCTCGAGATGATCAAACGTTTAGATATTGATTATGAAATCAGAATAGCTGATGATGCTTCGACTGACAAAAATTTAAAAGCCGAAAATCAAAAACTGACTAAACATAAAAATTGCTTTTACCATACATTCACTAAAAATAAAGGCCGTACAGCTACTCGACAGTTTTTAGCAGAACAAGCGCACTATAAGCATTTATTGTTTTTTGACGCTGATGTGATGCCATTACGCGAAAACTTTCTGCAAATTATACTTGAATATTTGGGTAAGGCTTCAGTTGTTTTTGGAGGAGTGACTTATCCCGAAAAACCGAGTGATAACACCAAACTTCTACGCTATTACTACGGAAAAAGCAGAGAATCAAAACCTGCTACAAAACGCAATAAAAAACCCTACTTATCCTTGATCAGTCAGCATTTATTGATTGAAAAATCGGTTTTTCTAGCTTGCAATCCTGCTGAAGAAAAAGCCTATGGACTAGACATTTACTTTTCCTACTTACTCCAAAAACAAAAAGTTTCGGTTTTACACATTGATAATCCTACGCTTCATTTGGGCCTGGAAACTAATGCGCAATACCTGGTAAAAACACACGAAGGATTGCAAACTATGGTCAATCTTGAAAAAGCCAAAAAACTTCCTGAGGATTACCGGCCGCTGCAGCGTGTTGGTTCAGCCTTAAAAAAAACAGGCATTCATAAACAGCTTTTAAAGCTTATTAAAAAACGGGAATCACAACTAATTAAAAATCTTTGTGGTACTAAACCCAATTTGAGATTATTTGACCTATACCGTCTTGATTACTACTTAAAACTCAAGCAAAATGCCCAAGATTAGTGTCGTAATCCCGATATATAATAAAGCTGTCTATTTGCAACAAACTATTCAATCTGTATTGGCGCAGCGTTTTACAGATTTTGAATTGATCCTCATCAATGACGGTTCTACAGATCACAGCCTGGCTATTTTAAAACGCTTTTCAGATGCTCGTATTCGCATCATCGATCAGGAGAATCAAGGTTTATCTCAAACAAGAAATACCGGTGTTTTGGCTTCTCAAGCTGATCTTATCGCCTTGCTAGATGCAGATGATCTCTGGCTCCCTGATCATTTAGACGTTTTAATAAAACTTAGAAACTCTTTCCCTGAAGCTGATTTATTTGGCACTGGTTATGAAGAGTTTTATAGTACTGCTAAGCTTTTAAAACCCAGACTCAATCTCAAAATAAAAGAAGCTCATCTTGTCACTGATTATTTTGATGCCAGTTTGTATCAACCCTTAATAATCCCTAGCGGTATGGCTTTTACTAAATTAAGTTTCTTAGCTATAGAAGGCTTCAATAATATCATTACGTATTCTGAAGATGTTGATTTTTTGATACAGGCTAATCTCAATTTCCGCTTGGCTTATGATCCTAAGATCACTTGCCGTTATCGCTCAGATGTACCTAATCAAATAAGCAGTCAAAAAAAGAGTGAACTTCAGGCTCCTGCATTTGGTGCAATTCTTAGGGCTAATTCCGAAAATCAATCTTTACAGAAGTATATTCAGTTTAAACGGTATTTCTTGTGCATTTTTTACAAAACTGAAGGGCGGTTGGATTTGTATTATAAACTTAAAAAGAAACTAGATTCTTCGGTGCTCAATAAAAAACAGCGTTTTCTATTGAATGCTCCAAGACCAGTATTGATTGTAATTAGAAAAGCAAAGTTATTTTTATTACGAAGAGGCTTTCGGTTTACAGCATTTTAGAAGCTAAAAAATCATCTAGATTTCTTATGTAGTCTGGTTCCTTAAAGACGTCGCTTGCCAAAACCAGGCAAATCCCACCACTGGAAAAATTATCGAGTTCGCGCCAATATCCATTGGGAATCAACAAGCCTTCATCAGGTCTATTAAGCGTGTAAATTTGAGTTTCAAAACCCGTATTGATCAGCACATCAAAACTACCGGAAAGCGCAATTAAAAATTCGCTTTGTTCTTTATGTGCGTGCCCACCTCGAGACGCACCACTGGGTACGTCGTATAAATAATAAACTCGCTTAAATGTAAAGGGTAGAATATCATTTTCTAATACCGAAAGATTACCTCTGCGGTCTTCAATTTTAGGAAGTTTTATACGCCTAATACGATTCATAAACTTGGTTTAAATAGTGCTGCCAGCAGATTGAGATCTTAGCAGCTTCAAATTTACAAATACTTGAGCGGCATGAAGCCTTAAATTGCTTTCTTAAACCTTCGTTAAAAGCCAATCTATTCATCGCCTGGGTCAGGGCTTTAAAGTCATTATCAGGGACTAAGATTCCATTTGTGCCGTCTAAAACTTCTGCTGGTCCAGTGGGACAATCTGTTGCTACTACTGGTGTCTGGCAGGCTAAACTTTCTAAAATAACCCGAGGAAACCCTTCAAACTTGCTGCACAGTACGGTATAAAGTGCATTAGCAACATACGGCTCGGGATCTTGTAAAAAACCTTCAAAAATAACGTGCTTTTCTAGTTTGAGTTCTTTAGCCAAAACCTTAAGTGCATTTTTAGTTGCTCCGGTTCCCAGAATACGCAAGTCAATATTTGCTTGTGGTAATTCGCTTTTTGCATAAGCCTGAATCAATTTATCAAACTGTTTAACTCCCTGAATTAAACGTCCGGAAGCCAAAATATACCTACGTTCAATATGAGGTGGTATCGCATAATTCTCCTTATATTTCTTAAGATCAATAGCATTTGGAATTACTGTAACATTTTTGAATTTAAAACGATCTTCAATACTCGTTTTAATGCCTTCCGTCAAAACACAAATCGGTTTTGTTTCAAATAGTTTCTTGGTAAACCTTGACGATTTAGGGAAATAATAATCCAGATTGGAGCTGCGCACCATATAAACTGGTTTCACTTTTTGGTATAAAAATTTTTGGACTATCAATTCTTTTATAACACTCCTTCGCATTCTAAAATCCAGTACAACATCAATCTCTTGAACCTTTAAATACGTTTTAAAAATCTGCAAGCGTCTCATTTTATTGAGTAAATCGTTACGTTTGTTTTTATACAAACCCAGGTTTAGCAAATGAGCATTAAAGAAGTATCCTATTGTATTCGTTATTGTGACTAGATGTACGTTGAACCCTTTATCTGAAAGCATTTCTGTGAGTAAGGCAGCCGATCGCTCTGCTCCACCACCAGCTAGTGACTCAACTAGAATACAGATATTTTGAGGTTTTGATTTCAGAGATTATGTATCTTATCACGCTAAATGTAACGCAATTTATGAGAATTCTACTAGTAGGAGAATACAGCAATTTGCACAACAGCTTAAAATCTGGCTTACTAGAGGTCGGTCATCAGGTAACGCTTATAAGTACTGGCGATGCGTTTAAAAAGTTACCTGCTGATATTCTATTTAGTGCAAAACGTATTGAAAACAATAGTATAATGCGCTTTTTGCAAAAAGCTATATTTAAAGTTTTTCGATTTGATATTGCGTTTTTAGAAATTGGGTATCGTTGTTTAGACTGGCTTGTAGACCAGAAAAAATATGATGTGATTCAACTGATCAATGAATATCCTTTTAAAACCCCCTATTTTTTAGAGAAAAAAATCATAAAGCGTCTGAGAAACCTGACCCACAGATTGGTTGTATTGGCTTGTGGTGACGATTATATTTATCTCAAAAATATTGATAAACTACCATACCATCCTATTCTTCAACATCCAGATATTGACTTTCCGTTTAGTAAAAAATACCTGACTATAAGGCACAAAAAATATCATGATTTTGTGTTTCAACAAAAAGATTTGATCATCAGTTCTGATCTGGATTATCATCCAATTTATAAAGGAGTTAAAGACTATTACGGACTTATACCCAATCCCGTTAACCTCAGTAATTTTCAGTTAAAACCACAAAAAGAGAGTTCAAAAATTATAATATTTCACGGCGTAAACCGTACCAATTATCACAAAAAAGGAAATGATTTTTTTGACGCTGCGCTAGCTATCATTCAACAGAAATATCAGGATCAAATTGAGGTCATTTCTGTTACAACTATTCCGTATGCTGAATATATACAAACATATAAAAAGGCTGATATCATTCTTGATCAGACCTATGCATTGGATCAAGGCTATAATGCATTAGAAGCTATGGCGCAGGGAAAAGTGGTTTTAACTGGTGCCGGAAAATTATTTTGTAAAACCTATAATTTAGAACCAAATAGTATTGCTATTCATACCATTCCTGATGCTGAAAGAATCGCAGCAGATCTTGAAGAACTTATCTTAAACCCAAACCGTATTCGGGAAATTGGTCTGGCTGCACGGCTTTTTATCAAAAAGCATCACAATTATAAAATAATATCTAAGAAGTATGTGGAAGCCTGGAATTCGATCACAGCCAAAGCTGACGAATCTTCCGCTTCAGTGGACGCTCAAAATAGTGATACGAAACCACACAAACCAATAGAATCAATATAAAACTCAAACTATTGAATTGCCAATCTGACAAAGCAATATCAAAGTGATTTATAAAGCGTCTTGCATATCGTAAAATAAGCTGGTGCCAGAGATAAAAACCAAAACTGAGTTCGCCTAAAAATAAAGCTACTCTATTAGACAAGAGTCTGGAAACAGCGCCTTTTTGTTGTGCTAAAACTCCAATAAAGAGCGTTATCGGTAACCAGTAATAAACAGAATACCGAACCACTTTCGGAAAGAATTCTGCAGCGCTGTAAAAAAAGATAAGTAAAGCGATTGTTGCAAATTCATAATAGGTGAAAATCGGTTTATATACCTGAAAAGAGTCTTTTCGCAGCAATTTATAAAGCAGTATTCCTAAGCCAAAATCAAAAATTCTTAAAAACGGATTGATGTAAAAAAACCAATGTTGTAAAGCCTCCGGAATGACAACCATTAGGAGTAAAACCACTATACCTGAAGCAATAAAAAACTGAATTAAAAATGCTTTAGAAAATTTCAAAGCGTATCGCAACAAAAATGGAAATAATAAGTAAAAGAAAAACAAGTCTGAGATACTCCACGCCACGCTGTTAAACGAGAAATAGTAAAAGGTATCAGGAATAAAACTTTGCAGCATTAAAACAGTTGCAAAAAAGCCTGAACACCATTGCAATGTGTTTTCAACAACTAGTTCTAAAGTTAAAGGTATTGCTGCCAGCAAAGTCAAGAAATATAAAGGATACAACCTGCTCAACCGCAACTTTAAAAACTGACCTAAACTGATTTTATTAGCGCTTATTCTTTCAGCATAAACATAGGAGAGAATAAAACCACTGAGCGCATAAAAAAAGGCGTGACCAAGGGCATCTTCCAAAAACTTTATATGGTGCAAAAACACCAAAAAAGCAAAAACAAAACGTAAGGAAGCCAGTGATTTTATCACGTTTTTACAAGTAAACTACCTCGGGACAAGCCAACTAGGTATTTGTTAGAAAAAAAATAAATTTCGAAGTAAACCTCAGGATACTATACCCTTTGGAGATGCCAATAAAGACTTTCGGAATATAACTAATAGCATTAGAAAATAAACAACATAACTTACCAAATGCCCCATAGAAGCTCCTACGAAACCAAATTCTGAAACCAAATATGTGCTGCTAAAATAGATAATACTTAAGGAAATGATTTGTGTAATTATAAATGCCCAGAACATGTTTTTAGCAATAAACTGATATGCAATTACCAAACTGGCTACTCTAAAAAAATCACCTGCCAATTGCCAGGAAAATAAGGTATTCATTTGTAAAAAATCAATGTTATAAACCAGTTTGATGATCCAAATTTTAAGAACATAAACAAGGATTAACCCAAGCCCAAAAAGTGGTAAAATGGTTTTATAAAAATTAAAAACCTCTGTTTTAAACTCTTTTTTAGTCTGCATAGTTGAGAGTTTAGGCAATACATAAAGTGTCAATAAAGTTGTGGTAAACATCAAATAGTAGTCAGAAAGACGAAGCATCGCATCCCAATATCCCGCTTTTTCGAGTCCATCGACCGCGATGATGTGTTGCCTGATACTGATGTAAACCCACGGAGAAACGATTGCTGAAAATAAGGTCATCCCCCCATACGAAGCTAGTTTCTTTAAAATAGAATATTTGATAGGTAATGCTAGGACTGTGATTAAATACCCACGATTTTTATACAAGGCAACAGCTATTGCCAGGAATGCGATCGCAGCGCTCAATACCAAACTCAGCAACGCGCCAAAAACTTGCATTTTAATAATTAAAAATGCAGCTGACAGAACTCCTAAAACGTTTGTCGCAATATTGATAAAGATAACTTTCTTATAATCCCCTAAACCACTTAAAACATTAATAATTAATGCATTTAAAGTAAAAACGGGTAAAGCTAGTGCCACAAAACGAAGTATTCCGGTAAAATTAAATGCACTACTAAAAACCAAATTATTAAGCTCTGGAGCCGCAATAAAAAGTATTAAGCTTAGCACTACAGAAGCTAAAAAACCAATTTTTAAAGAAGTCGCAACAAGGCTATTTAGCTTTATTTTTTGTTGCTTATATTCGGCGGAATATTTTACTACACCATTGTTTATTCCCAATTGGCCAACACTTTGAACAGAGTTCAAAAAATTACGCAAATCTCCCAGAATTGCCATTCCGGAGGCGCCTAAATAAATTGCGATCAACTTAGAGGTTATTAAACCACAGGCAATGCGAACTGAAATACGAAGCGTATTTACAGCGCTCACTTTTAATAAGATATTCTGCTGTATGAGCTTTCGCAGAAACTTAAACATGATACTGGTTTAAAACTCTGATAATGCGAACTATTTCTGATTCAGAGAGCGCAGGATTAAGCGGAATACTCACACAGGTATTGGCAATCTGCTCGGTAACCGGGAAGCTTAAATGTGCATAGGAATTTAAAGCTTGTTGTTGATACGGCGGAACTGGATAATGTATTGAATACCCAATTGCATTTGAATTCAAATGGGTTAAGAAAGAAGCTCGATCTTCTACAAGAATAACAAAAAGATAAAATACGTGATTGGCTGCATCATCCCAATAAGGAAGCTTGACCAACGGATTTTTGATTTGACTTAAAAAGCGTTTTGCAATATCTTGTCGTATTTGATTTTCGTTGGTGAGATTCTTCAGCTTTTCGTTTAAAAACAGAGCCTGCAAAGAATCTAATCGTGAATTAAATCCTGCATAATCATTAGTATGAGCGGTTCTTCTTCCGTAGTTTCGCAGGCTCTTTACTATTGCCGCCAAGTTAGAATCTGAAGTTATAACCGCTCCCCCATCACCTAATGCCCCAAGATTTTTAGTGGGATAAAAACTGAATGCTGCCGCATCACCAAAACTCCCGGATTTTTTGCTTTTTAATGCTGCACCATGTGCCTGACTCGCATCTTCTATGAATAATAAATTGTGTTCTTTAGCATAAGCTGAAACTTCATCTACCGGTCCCAGCAGCCCATATAAATGGGTGATTACAATTGCTTTTATAGAAGTTTCTGATTTTTGCAATTGGTATAAATCTATATTGAAAGTAGCGTCTTCAATATCTATAAAAACAGGCTTTAATCCAGCGTTTAGAACAGCCAATACCGTCGCGATATAAGAATTTGCAGCCAACAAAACCGAATCTCCATTTTTCAGTTTTCCATTTATTTTATAAGCTTCAAAGATGAGACGTAATGCATCAAACCCGTTACCCGTTCCAACGCAATAACTTGTACCACAAAATCTTGCAAACTGACTCTCAAACGATTCAACTGCATCGCCAAGAATATAATTTCCATTATCTAGAAAATCTAAAAATTTAGCTTTTAAAGATTTTTCATAAGGTGCGTTGAGCTTTTTGATATCTAAAAACGGAATCATAAAAAAACATCTTTTAGATAATGTGCATTGTTCGTTTTTATACTAAAAGTTCGCTGAACACGTGTACGTGCTCCAAAGGTCTCTTTCCAGAATTGAAGGCCGTTATTGAGTTTTAAGCCGGCTTGCTTATTAGAAGTTCCGAAATCAAAATACCACTTGTCTGTATATTTTTCTTCAATCAAATATTGAAATAGGAGATCTAATGCTCCTAGTTTGCGTCCTTGCGGACTGGCAGAAATATACTGCACATGTGCAACTGTTTGAGTTTCAAAAATAGTCGCTCCCGCTAATAAATTTTCTAATTCGTCAAGCACATTGAACTGCTTAATGTTGTATTTAAATCGCTTTGCTAAAAGTGTAATTTCTTCTAAAGAATGGGTAGGTTTTGCTTTATGTCGTTCGTGTAGATTAGGTTCTAAAACCTGTTTCCAGAATGGTTCAAAATCTATTGTTTGTTCTATTTGCAACCCTGCTTTTTGAGCTTGATTAGCTGCGCTTTTTCTGGATGAATTGAACGGAATTCTATTGCGATACTCAATTACCGCAGCGGTTTCAACTTTAATAAGTTTAGCTTTAGTTAAAAATAAAAGATAATCGAGTTCGTCTCCCGGTAACTCCTGATAAAACTGAGGTAAGACTTTAATTTCTAGGTTTTTTATTTCGTTTTGTGAAAGAAAACTCAAAACGGCTTCAAAAATTTCTAGAACTTTCTTTAATCGTATTTCAGCTTCTAAAATCAAGCCCCCATAGGTTAATCCCTGATGTGAATATACTGTGTCTCCTACCCTATTTGCAGGTAAAACAGCAACTACTCTTTCACCTTTAAAAACAAACAGGCTATAATCTTTAAAACGAGCTTTATGGTACTCCATAAAATCCCTTTTAAAGAGAAAAGAAGTATTCTTAGAACCTTTATAGCTTCCATTAAGTGATGCTACAAAACGATCCCATTTGGATTTATAATCAGGTGTATAGGTTTTTACTGTTAATTTAGACAAAGAATATATTTTAATGTGAAAGTAATAAAATAAGCATTTAAAAAATGCCTATTGTAAAATCACATTTTGCAATCCTTTAAAAGGAAAAGCATCATATAAAGTTTAACCTCTAAGTTTTTACGTAAAGTCTTAAATGCTTTACTTATCTGAGCTTCTACTGTTTTTACAGATATATTAAGATATTGCGCTATTTCTTTATTAGTAAGACCGTCTTTTCTGCTCAATAAAAATACTTCCTTGCACTTGGGCGAAAGCTTTTCTATCTCATTAAATATCTCTGACATAATTTTTTCTAAAGCTTCATCATCGCTGTCTTTTGCAATTCTCTCTAAGCTTTCGTGATACTTTTTTTCAAGCTTTATAATAGCGCTCTCTTTCTTATAGTGATTTATAAATTCGTTATAAGCACTTTTAAATAAATAACTTTTTAACGAGGTGTTTATAGCTAAACGTTCTCGTTTTTCCCATATTTTCATAAATACATTTTGCAGAATGTCTTTTGCTGAAGCTTTGTCATTGGTCAAGGAAAAAACATAGCCCATAAGTGAAGGACTGTATTTTTCAATTAAAAATGCGTGTGCATTTTTATCACCTTGTTTTAAGGCAAGCACCCAAGAATTGTTCATTTGTTCAGACATTATAAATAAAACGTTTTACCAAGCTGGAATTAAGCTTATCTATTTTGATAAAAACTAAATATATGAAAAAAATATTATGAAAATATTAGGGTTTTCTAAATGAGGATTGTCTTAGCTATATAACTCAACAAAAAATGAGCAGAAATAGCATTGAAAATTCATTAATCAGATACTTAACTGGGCAAGCTTCCGAAAACGATGTAGAATCATTATCTGAATGGATAAAAGATGATGAAAACCAAAAGATGTTTCATGATTATGTAAAGATTCATTTTGAAATTTCAACAGTACTTCAGAATGAAGAAATTGCTCCTTTAAAAGACAGATTGATGTCTAAGATTTCTGAAAACAAGAAAAAGAATTCAAAAAAAATCACTACAAAACGTATTCTAAGCTATGCTGCCTTAGTCATTGTTTTCATAACAGGGGGATATTTTTCTGCTACACAACTTTTACTCCCCTTAATAAATAATACAGAGCAAAATATTCAAGAAAAATTTGTCATTCTTGAAACAGAAGAGGGTGATCTGATAAAACTACAACCTACAAAGGAAAAGGTAATTACTAATGCTCAAGGCAATTCTATAGGTAATCAAAAAGGAGAAAAACTGATTTATCTCAACGACGCTCACGTAGCAGACCCCTCATATGTAACCATACGTATTCCTTATGGGAAAAAATTTAATATCGTTTTGGCAGATGGCACAAGTATTTATCTCAATTCAGGCAGTACATTAAGATATCCAACATTTTTTAAAAAGGATATTCCCAGATCTGTAACGCTAACAGGTGAAGCCTTTTTTGAAGTTGCTGAAGACAAGACTCACCCCTTTATCGTTGAGTCTGACGCTATCAAAATTAAAGTTTTAGGGACCAAATTTAATGTCAATAACTACGCTGAAAACCAAAATATACATACCGTTCTGGTAGAAGGTTCGGTTAGTCTTCTCAATCCTAAAAATTCTGATGAAATATTATTAAAACCCAACCAAAAAGCTGATTGGAATAGAAAAGATAATACAATCAATGTTGAAGACGTAGATTCTTACAGATACACCGCTTGGATGGACGGGAAATTAATCTTTAGAAATGCAAAATTTAATAAAATAAGCCGTGCGCTTGAAAGAAAATATAATGTCAAAATAGAAATAGAAAACAAAGAGCTTGAAAAAGAAATCTTTGATGCCTCTTTTGATATTGAAAGCATTAGAGAAGTTTTAGAATCTTTTAAAAGAAGTTATTCTTTTGAATATAAAATCGATAAAAATCACATTACAATCTATTAAATCAACTTTAAACTAATTAAAAATGAAACAACAACTAAGAGGCCCAACTTACCTGAATCAAAAAAACCAGAAAATGCTCTAACATTTCCCGGTTTTAAACTCTGATTTAAAACAAATTTTAAACCATTATTAACTACACGCAAATTATGAAAAAACACTCACAAAGATGGAGTGCGAATCATTCTATTTATCTATTAAACTTAAAAATGAGCATTACTGCTGTACTTATAACCTTAATTTCAGTTTTTCAGGTTCAGGCTAATTCTTATTCACAAAATAAATTATCATTAGATCTGGAGCAGGTCTCTGTGATTGAAATTATTAGTGCTATTGAAGCGAAATCAAACTATAAGTTTCTCTTTAATAGAAAAGATGTAAACCTTGAGCAAAAAGTCACTGTTATTGTAAATGATCAACCTATTGATGAGGTTCTTAAAAAGGTATTTAAGAATTCTAGTATTGATTACGAAATTCTGAATAATCAAATTATACTAAAAAAGGCTGTATCTAAGAATTCGCAATCGAAAAAACAAAATCAGTATGAAATTTCCGGAGTAATACTTGATCCTTCCGGCCAACCATTACCTGGGGCAAACATAGTAGAAAAAGGCACCAAGAATGGTGCTACATCTGATTTTGACGGAAGTTTTACGCTTACTGTAGGTAATCCAAATGCTACTCTGGTAATAACCTATATTGGATTTACAACTCAAGAAATTCCACTTGAAGGCCAAACAAGTGTTTCTGTAAAACTCGAAGAAAATGCTGCCAGTCTTGATGAATTGGTTGTTGTTGGCTACGGAAAGCAAAAGAAATATTCAGTGATCAGCTCGGTTGCAACTATTGAGCCCGAAGAATTGCAAACCAGTTCTTCACGTTCTCTTAGTAATAATCTTGCAGGAAGATTGGCTGGTGTGATCGCAGTACAGCGTTCTGGAGAAACAGGATATGATAACTCCCAGTTCTGGATTAGAGGAATTTCTTCTTTCGCCGGTAATTCTACACCTCTTGTATTAGTAGATGGTATAGAACGCTCTCTTAATAATATAGACCCTGCAGAAATAGCTACATTTTCTATACTCAAAGATGCAGCCGCAAGTGCTGTATATGGAGTGCGCGGTGCAAATGGTGTAATATTAATAACCACAAAACGAGGAAAAATCGCTAAGCCGAGTTTCAATGCGCGTTACGAGCATAGTCTTACACAGCCTACACAATTACCAGAGTTTATAGGTGCTGCAGAGTATCTTGAAGTATTTAATGCTATCGCAAGAGAAGAAGGCAATACAGAGCCCTTTTCACAAGATCGAATTGATAATATACGCTCTGGTATTGATCCTGATTTATTTCCTGATGTCAACTGGCTTGATGAGATCACGAAAGACTACGGATCAAGCGATAGGCTTAATCTAACCGTCACAGGGGGAACAGATCTTTTAAGATACGCTTTTGTAGCTTCTTATTATGGTGAAGATGGTATTATTGAAAATGATCCAAGACAAGAATGGGATTCTTCTCCACATTTAGATCGTTATAACATGCGTTCAAATCTTGATTTGAATATGACTCCAACTACCTTGTTTCGGGTGAGTATAGGTGGTTTTCTTCAGGATCTGAGAAGAGCTCCTCAAAACGTAAATGAGTTATTAAACCTTGCATTTGAAACGCCACCTTATCAGCATCCCACGCAATACTCTTCTGGAGAAATACCTGTTCAGCCAGAGAGAGCAAATCCTTGGGCTCTGGCTACTCAAACCGGTTATGAGCGTCAAAGTGCTAGTAAATTAGAATCGTTATTTTCTGTAGAGCAAGATCTAGACTTTGTAATTCAGGGATTATCTACAACATTTAAGTTTTCTTTTGACCGGTATAATGCAAATAGTGTTAGACGTGCAAAACAACTTGAATATTATAATCCGGCAACCGGGAGAAACGAAGACGGTTCCTTAGATTTAATTGTTTACAGGTTTGGCCAGGATTTCTTAGGGTACGAAACAGGTTCAGAATGGGGTAATAAAGCAGTTTATCTTGAGGGTAGAGTTGAGTACTCTAACAATTTTAAGGGAGACCATCAGGTAGATGGTTTGTTTTTGTATAATCAGCGTAATTATGATGACGGATCAAGACTGCCTTATCGAAATCAAGGTTTTGCAGGACGGGCTGCGTATTCCTACAAACGTAGGTATATAGCCGAATTTAACTTTGGCTATAACGGTTCAGAGAATTTCGCTAAAGGTAAGCGTTATGGATTCTTCCCTTCTGCAGCAGTGGGTTGGGTTATTTCTGAAGAAGATTTCTTAAAAGATAATAAAGCAATATCTAATCTCAAACTTAGAGCATCTTATGGTCTTGCAGGTAACGATCAAATAGACGGGCGTAGGTTTGCATATATAACAACTATAGGTGATACAAATGGCTATAGATGGGGAGTTAATAATGATTACCAAAGAGCAGGTCGCTGGGAAGGAGATTATGGGGTACCTAATTTAACTTGGGAAACGGTAGCAAAGGCTAATCTTGGTGTCAACCTAGGTTTGTGGAATAGTATTAATATTACAGCGGATGTGTTTAATGAAGTGCGTAGCGATATTTTTATGCAAAGGCGCACGGTGCCTGGATCCTCTGGCTTTGTAAACAATCCGTGGTCAAACTATGGTAAAGTAAAAAATCAGGGTTTTGAAGTTTCTTTAGATGTGAATAAGAGATTTAACGATGATTTTTCAATAAGAGGATGGGGTAATTTCAGTTATGCACATAATGAAATACTGGAACAGGATGAACCAGCAGCTATCATAGGCACCAACCGCTCCTCTACAGGGGAATCTGTGGGGCAGATATTTGGACTTTTAGATGATGGGCTGTTTACTAACGAGGACTTTGCAGATATTGATAACGGTATATTGAATGATGAGGTACCCGAGCATACTTTTGGAAATGTAAGACCTGGTGATATTAAGTATAAGGATCTTGATGGAGATGGAAGAATTACAGAATTAGATAGAACCGCTATAGGAGGTAGTTATACTCCAGAGATTGTTTACGGTTTTGGTTTTAACATGCAGTATAAAAGTTTTGATCTAGGTGCTTTCTTTCAAGGAAATGCGAATACGTATCGAATTATAGGAGGAAATTACTTCAGCCCTGGTTCAGGTCAAGGAGGACTAGGTAACATCTATACGAATTATACAGATCGCTGGACGGTAGATAACCCACAACAAGATGTATTTTGGCCACGTCTATCTAGTTCACCAAATGCCAATAATGATAAAGCGTCTACCTGGTGGCTTAGAGATATGAGTATGCTTCGCCTTAAAAATGTAGAATTTGGATATACTTTCCCAAAGAGATTAACAGAAAAAATAAGCAGTAATAATGCTCGTCTTTATGTTAGAGGTAACAATGTACTTACACTTTCTTCTTTTAAACTTTGGGATCCTGAAATTGATACTGGTACAGGGTTTACTTACCCTCCTATGCAATCTATTGCCTTAGGCCTAGATATTATCTTTTAATAAAAAAATATAGATTATGAAAATTGTAAAATACATAACTGTCACACTCTTAGCTCTGACATTTACGTCTTGCTCTGATTATCTGGACCAAAAACCAGAAGATATACTTACACTTGAAAAAGTCTTTAACGATAAAACCAGAACTGAAGATTGGTTAGCTGGTATTTATTCGAACATTCCAGATCCCTATTGGGGCATGATAAGAAATATCGGCTACGATGCGTTTGGAGACGATATGGCTCCTTCTACTGGTTGGGAGCAATTTGGTTGGGATGTAATTGCTAAACAAAGAGGAGACTGGAACCCCACCTCAAACTGGAACAGTGATTATTGGGATGTATTGCCCAAAAGAATCAGATCTGCTTATATATTTATAGAAAATATTAAGGCATTACCAGCTCAGAAAGTTTCAGAAGAAGAAGTGCAGATTATGAAAAATGAAGCACGCTTTCTTATAGCCTATTATTATTTTCTATTAATTCAAGCTTATGGGCCTGTTCCCTTTAATGAGGGTATACGTACAGCTGATGAAGACTTACTAAATGAAAGAAGACCGTATGATGAATTGGTTTCTTGGATTGATAATGAGTTAAAAGAAGTATCTCAAGAACTGCCTGCAACATATAGTGATGCGTCTAAGTTTGGTCGTGCCACATCAATAATGGCTTTAGCAGTAAGAGCACGTATGCTATTATTTGCCGCGAGCCCTCTTGTAAATGGCAACTCTGAATATTCTGGTTTTACAAACAGCCTGGGAGAACCACTTTTTAATACTTCTTATAGTCCAGAAAAATGGGTTAGAGCAAGTAGTGCGTGTAAAGAACTAATTGATGCAGCACATCAGGCAGGTCACGATCTGTATTATGAATACAATGATGACGGCTCTATAGATCCTTTTCTTTCCTATCAAAATATGATGTTTAGAAAAACTACAGATGGCAATACTGAAATACTTTTTGCGCGTCCTGATGTAAATCACTGGGAGTATGATAAACATGCACAGCCCAGAGGTACTGCTGGTAACGGAGGTCTAGGAGTAACACAATCTTTGGTAGATGCATTTTTTATGGAGAATGGATTACCTATTGACGACCCTAATTCGGGGTATGTTGAAAAAGGTTTTTCTGATGAAGCAGAATTTAGAAACACCAAATGGATTGAAGTTCAGGGAAATCAAGATGGAAAAGCGGGACAGGTTACGCTGCCAGATACTTATAATATGTATACCCATCGTGAACCTCGATTCTATATTTCTGTTTTATATAACAGAGCGTGGTATCGAAGAGAGAATCGCACTACGCGTTTTATGAAAGATGAATGGGATGGAGGGCCCACGCACGATGCACCACAAAATGGATATCTTGTACGTAAAAAAGTACATCCAGATCACGATCCAAGAAACGGAACAAATCCATATAGACCGGGTATTCTTTACAGACTAGGAGAAGCTTATTTAAATTATGCCGAAGCACTTAACGAAAGTGACCCAGGCAATCCTGATATTTTAAAATATGTTAACCTTATAAGAGAACGAGCTGGTATTCCTGACTTGCAAAGTGGTATGAACCAAAGTGAAATGCGCGAAGCCATACACAGAGAAAGACGTGTGGAGCTCAACTGTGAAATGGGATTAAGGTACCACGATATCAGACGTTGGAAAATAGGAGAAGAAACACTGGATAGAAAATTTTATGGGATGAATTTCTTTGCTTCTCAATATTGTGATGATGAAAGCAACCCCGATTGCTTTTTTATAAGAAAATCATATCAGGAACGTCAATTCTCTAAAAAAAATTATTGGATTCCTATTCACCAGACAGAAATAGATATCAATCCAGATTTGGTACAAAATCCGTTCTGGTAAAACTTTGTGAGGTTTTATGCCCCCTAACTAATTGTAAGGTGTGGGGGGTATAATTCTCATAAGAGAAAATAATAAACACAAAGAATTTAAATCAATAACGCTCAATTCTATTCTACTAAAATTTTATAAACCCCGGTCTGACTATCTAATTCAAAATCAGTATTACGGATTTCTATCTCATTATATTTTGTAAATGAGCAGCAATCATCGGTTGTTCTTTCTGCATTTAAATATAAATTAAATACTGTATCCTCACCTATTTTGATCTCAAGGTTTACAATTTCGGTTTCCCAGCCTACTTCCTGAATTTGGATTACATTTAATTGATTTTCAGAAATAAATTGAAATGCTCTTTCTGTATTATCAATGGTATTTATGACCGAAATATCTTCGGGATTATACATATCTGTTGTAAAAAGATTTCCTCCAGTTTCTGCATCAACAAGTTCAAATACAAAACTTTGAGGTGGTGTAAAACATTCGCCACAGTCGTCGCTATTACAAGATTGAAGAAGTGAAACAAATAGAATTAAGACTGTGTAGATTTTTTTCATTTTGATGTTTAACTAATAGATGCGTTTATAATAGAATAGTTGCGCGATTTTGGTAAAAAAAAAAGCACTTCCTTTCGGAAGTGCTTTTAAATATGTCAATAAACGCTAAATCTAGCTAGATAGACTTGTTACGCTTACGTTCGTTTTCAGTAAGCAACACTTTACGTAAACGTAAAAAGTTAGGCGTTACCTCAACGTACTCATCTTTTTGAATATATTCTAATGCTTCTTCTAAAGAGAATTTGATAGCTGGTACAATTTTAGCTTTATCATCTGCTCCGGAAGAACGTACGTTAGAAAGTTTCTTTGTTTTGGTGATGTTCACGGTCATATCATCCTGACGGCTGTTTTCACCAATAACCTGACCTTCATAAATATCTTCACCCGGATCAACAAAGAACTTACCACGGTCCTGAAGTTTATCAATAGAATAAGGAATTGCAGATCCTTTTTCCATAGAAACCAATGAACCGTTATTACGACCAGGTATTTCACCTTTAAGTGGTTGATATTCTAAGAAACGGTGTGCCATAATCGCTTCACCAGCAGTAGCGGTAAGCAACTGATTACGTAAACCGATGATTCCGCGCGATGGAATCAAGAACTGGCAAACCATACGCTCACCTTTAGCTTCCATACTCAACATCTCTCCTTTTCTAATCGATACCATCTCAACTGCTTTACCAGATACATTCTCTGGTAAATCAATAGTTAATTCTTCAATTGGTTCACATTTTACACCATCAACTTCTTTGATGATTACCTGTGGCTGACCAATCTGAAGTTCATACCCTTCACGACGCATCGTCTCGATCAATACCGAAAGGTGCAATACCCCACGACCAAAAACCATAAATTTATCTGCACTATCTGTCTCTTCAACACGCAATGCAAGGTTTTTCTCTAATTCTTTAAATAAACGGTCTTTAATATGACGTGAAGTCACAAACTTACCGTCTTTACCAAAGAAAGGAGAGTCGTTAATTGTGAAAAGCATACTCATCGTAGGCTCATCTATAGCTATCGTTTTTAAAGCCTCAGGGTTTTCAAAATCTGCAACAGTATCACCTATTTCAAAACCTTCAAGACCTACTAGCGCACAGATGTCACCAGCAAGTACTTCTTCTACTTTTATACGACCAAGACCTTCAAAAGTGTGAAGCTCTTTAATTTTTGTTTTCTTTACAGTACCATCACGCTTTACCAAAGAAACATTCATTCCTTCTTTTAAAGTACCGCGTTGTAAACGACCTATCGCAATACGACCGGTAAATGAAGAGAAATCTAAAGAAGTAATCAACATCTGCACTGTACCTTCTTCGATTTTAGGAGCAGGAATATGTTCCATAACCATATCAAGAAGTGGCTCTATATTTTCAGTAGGTTTTTGCCAATCTTCACTCATCCAGTTGTTCTTAGCAGAACCATAAACTGTTGGGAAGTCAAGCTGCCATTCTTCAGCACCTAGTTCAAACATCAAGTCAAAAACTTTCTCGTGAACTTCTTCTGGAGTACAGTTTTCTTTATCTACTTTGTTTACAACGACACAGGGCTTAAGACCTAAGTCAATTGCTTTTTGAAGTACAAAACGCGTTTGTGGCATAGGTCCTTCAAAGGCATCTACCAGAAGTAACACACCATCTGCCATGTTTAAAACACGCTCTACTTCCCCACCAAAATCGGCGTGACCAGGAGTATCTATAATATTGATCTTTGTACCCTTGTACATAACCGAAACGTTCTTAGACGTAATGGTAATACCACGTTCACGTTCTAAGTCGTTGTTATCAAGAATTAGATCGCCGGTGTTTTCGTTTTCACGAAATAACTGACAGTGGTACATAATTTTGTCAACTAGGGTTGTTTTACCGTGGTCAACGTGCGCGATAATCGCAATGTTTTTAATTTCCATAAGATGCCCTTATTTTAAGGGCGCAAATATAGTGGTAATTAATGACTTATTGATAGCTTATGTTGTATTAAGTTTTTAGCGTTTTTTCACGAGTATCGTTGTAGTTAACAAATTGATAATCAACTATCAAATATATCATCAAAATCTTATCTTCAGTTCATTTAAAATACAAACAATTTATAGGCTCAGAGCATAGCATCAAAAATTACAGGTTTAAACATCACATTTCAGATACTTTAAAATTTTAGTTCGCTATACACTAACATCATTCAATTCGGAATCTACACATTCAATTTTGAATTTTCTATTTCATATTTCCAAAGCCTTATCTTTACACTCTAAATTTTTCAAAAAATGAAATTGAATTCCATTCCAAAAATAAAACATACAGATACTAATAATTTCTTTCTTCTTGCAGGGCCTTGCGCGATTGAAGGTGAAGAAATGGCGTTACGCATAGCGGAAAAAATTGTTGAAATTACTAATAAACTTCAGATTCCTTATGTCTTTAAGGGAAGCTTTAAAAAGGCAAACCGAAGCCGTATCGATAGTTTTACAGGAATTGGAGATGAAAAAGCACTAAAAATCTTACGTAAAGTTTCTGAAACTTTTGATGTACCAACCGTTACAGATATTCATGTAAATGAAGATGCAGCAATGGCTGCAGAATATGTAGATGTTTTACAAATACCTGCATTTCTCATACGTCAGACCGATCTGGTTGTCGCTGCAGCCGAAACCGGTAAAGTCGTAAACCTGAAAAAAGGCCAGTTTATGAGTCCTGAAGCAATGAAACACGCGGTTACCAAAGTCACCGATACAGGTAATGAAAATGTATGGATCACAGATCGCGGGACTATGTTTGGCTATCAGGATCTCATCGTAGATTTTAGAGGGATTCCAACAATGAGAAGCTATGCTCCTACTGTACTTGATGTTACCCACAGTTTGCAACAACCCAACCAAAGCAGCGGGGTAACCGGAGGGCGCCCTGAGCTTATAGGCACTATGGCCAAAGCCGGCATCGCAGCTGGTGTTGACGGTCTTTTTATTGAGACTCACTTTGATCCTAAAAATGCCAAGAGTGATGGTGCGAATATGCTAGATCTTAGTTTGCTGGAAGGATTATTAACTAAACTGATAGCTATCAGAAAAGTAATTGCCGAAGACTAAAGCATATTTAACAAAATAAGAATCTCATAATTTTAAGGATTGCTAAAGTTCACGCTTTAGCAATCCTTTATTTTTTTGAAAGCAATTTTATCAAATTAATTAAAAAGATCAGTTTTCATTCTTCTACAGAATCTTAAAAGACTGCGCATCAATATGCTATAAACTAAATTCTTAGTACATTTAAGTGCAATCAAAAACACGTTTATATGAAAAACTTGCGAATTCCGGCAGTATTGGCGTTTACTGCATTATCTATTTTTTCGTGCTCAGACGAGCCTAAAGAAACGCCTTTGACTATAGGAAATCTTGAAATTTCAGAAACCAAACCTTCTCCCGGAGATAGTTTAAAATTGACCTATTCAGCAATAGACACAATAACTGAAGCCTTTTACGTCTATACCGTAAAGTCAAGTGCTTATCCTGTTGACCTTGACCTAATAAAAGATGGTGAGCGCTTCACAGGAGGCCTAAAAATTCCTGATTCTGCAGATGGATTAATTTTCAATTTTAAAGTAGGAGAAGATTATGACGCTAATGATGAAAAGGGATATTCGGTAAATCTCTATGATACAGATGGCGAGATACTACCTGAAAGCGAATCTAGTGTTACGTATTATAAAGCAACTAGAGGTACCGATTATGGAATCAAATATAACCAGGAAGATGCTGCTAAGCTATTAAAAGAAAATTGGAGTAAGCATCCTGACAACCTAGCTATTCTGTATGTAATAAATTCATCAGATAAAGCTTTTGCTGATTCAATTTATGATGCTAAGCTCGCGTCTCTATCTGCTAAAGAACAATTGGTTGAAGAGGATTACAGCAATTTAATCACCATTTACAATGTAAAAAAAGATAAAGCTGCTCTAGACTCTATTACTCCTATAATCACGGCAAAGTATCCTAAAGGAAATCAGGCGCAGCGCGCCTTTTACCAAAAAATTTATGAAGCCAAAAATCTGGAAGATAAAGAGGCGATCGCTGCAGAATTCGAAGCAGCAGGCGGAGTACCTTCTAGCTACGGAAACTATATGTATTCTGATTTGGCTCAAGCAGAATTAGCTGAAGGAAATATTGAAAAGTTTAAAGAAGCTGCAGAAAAAATCAGTGCAGCTACCAATAAAGCTAGTCTTTATAATAACGTTGCCTGGAACATGGCTGAAAAAGGAGAAAATCTTGAGTTAGCCGAAGAATTATCCAAAACATCTTTAGATCTTGTAGATGCTCAAAAATCTGACAAACCTGATTATTATACCCAAAGTCAGTTTGAAAAGAATCTAGCTTCTACCCAAGCAATGTATTCAGACACCTACGGGTTAATCCTATTTAAACAAGGTAAAATCAAAGAAGCCATCGCAGCTCAGGAAGATGCTGTTGCAGACAGGACTTCTCCAGACGTATATGAACGTTACGTGCAGTTTCTAACCGCAGATGAGCAATATGACAAGGTTTTTGAAAAAGCTTCAGAATTCGTTAAAAAAGGTAAGGCTACAACGAAAACTAAAGAATATCTGGCTACTGCCTATGCAAACACCGATCACGATGGTGATTTTGACAGCTATTTGAGTGGTTTGGAAAAAATAGCCCACGATAACGCGTTGGCCATTTTAAAAAAGGAAATGCTTGATGAGGAGGCGCCCACATTCAATCTTAAAAATTTAAATGGTGAGGAGATTGCTCTGGCCGATTTAAAAGGAAAAACCGTGGTACTTGATTTCTGGGCAACCTGGTGTGGCCCCTGTAAAGTTTCCTTCCCTGGAATGCAAAAAGCTGTTTCTAAATATGCCGATAACGAAAACGTAGAATTCCTGTTTATAGACACCTGGGAAAGCACCAGCGGGGAAGCTCGTCAAAAAGGAGTTAGCGATTTCATCAAACAAAACAACTACACGTTTAACGTATTGATGGATACCCCCAAAGAAGAAGGAAGCCGGGAATACGATGTGGTTTCAGCCTATGAAGTAGAGGGAATTCCCACCAAATTTGTGGTGGGGCCTGATGGTAAAATCAAATTCAAAGCGGTAGGCTTTGATGGCAATACAGACGGCCTGGTAGAAGAACTTGATATGATGATTGGTCTCGCCAGCGGACAGTAAATACAGGCGTTAGAAAACTAAAAAAATCCGTGTTGGTTTGAAACTAACACGGATTTTTTATACTTCATTATTTGCTTTTTAATCAAGCATCCACTCCAATAAATTATCCTGGTCAACAATAGACCAGCTGTGTGGATTTCTACTTCCATCTGCGCGATATCCCTTGCCTTCTGTAGTGATTAACTCGACGTTATCATATCCCTTTGAAATCAGAAATTCTGATAACCGCTGCAAATGAAAGGCATTCATTTGTTCATAATCAATACCCATATTCTCTTTCCACCAGGTTTTGTCTGGCTCGGTGTAGAAACGGATTTTTGTATGCTCTAAAGCTTTCAGATTTTCAGATTTTTCAGTTTCATAAACAAAAACACTGTACTTTTCATAGGGCTTTATTTCTTCATCGGGATCGCCCAATTGAGCGTTAAAATACTGCAGCATAAATGAACTTTCTCCAGCCGCTGTCGGTGAAAAATTACGTGCTACATTACTTTCTGCGATACGATATAGTGCTGCAAGATCTACCGGAGAATCCACAGCAAAAACACCTGCGGGCTTAATCCCATACTCCGGATTTTCAGTTAAGTAATTGCTTATCAATAAAGCCAATGCTCCCCCACTGGACAATCCACCAATGTAACTCGTACTCATAGGTAAATCATTTGAAGCCATCAACTCTTGCAGCATTGCTGCTAATTGCGCCTTTTCTTTATCCTGTAGGAAGATTTTGCGGTTGAAATTTAAATAAGCAACAGCAATATTCTTTGAAATGGACAACTCGCTTATCGGGAATTCTGTTTCAATACCTGCGGCATTTTCACCAAACCCGCCAAAGAGTACCAATACGGCATCGGTTTTTGATGGCTTGTACAGTGTATAATTTTCAGTATTAATCGTTTCTGTTTCCTGTGCTGTAACTATACATGTGCTGAAAATTAGACATAACAGCAATAGCGTTTTCGAAATTCTTTCCATTTGATTTTTTTATTATGTTTTATCAATTAATCAATTTGATCTTGAGATTTTAAACTCAATTTATAGGCTTCTAAATCCCATTTCATATCAAAATTAGAAAGGTAAGACTCCATCGAGTCAAGCCCTATTGAAGCTCTTCGCTCATCTACGTGATCGGGGTCAATCATTGGCGCTACAAAAGATTCTCCAGTTTCTGTGCGCCCTACCTGACTGCCGTAAGTTTGAGGTCTGTCATTACGTATTTCAATACGATCCTGTAAAAGTGCTAAAAAATGAGGTGGTGTGTTTCCTTCTGAAACTGCCTTTTTTAGCAAGGGCAAGTAGTTTTCCTGTACTTCAAGATTAGAATGCTGAATTACTAAAAACAAGGTCATGTTGCCTTGATCGCCTAGAATGTCAGATCCCAGCCAACCACGCTCATCCAATATTTGTTTTACTTTAATCAAATTAAGGGAGTCTACCCGGTCTACGGTTTTCCAATGGGTTTTAACTTCTTTTGACTGCCAGCCATATTTATCACCTAGTGAGCCAAGTTTTTTCCTAACCTTTTGATCACTCTCGTGAATACTATCTAATAACGCAACAAGAGGTTTATCATAGTTTGCCGCTGCTGCCTCTTTATTTGCTTTTACCAAAGTGAGTACCTTATTCCATCGCTGGTCTTCATATAAACTAGAAAAATCTGTATCCTCCAAAAGCCGCTCATAATCTTTGTAACCGTAATTGCTGGCAAGATTTAATAATTGTGTAAATGAAGAATCTGGTTTCTTAGCAAGAGCCCAAGAGCAAGCAGCATTATAGCGATCTCTGTACTTTACCTCTTTATTCGTTTTGAAAGCTTCAGCATATTTTTTACCAGATTCCAGATAATTTTCAGAATTATAAAGTCTGTTTGCTTCTATAAGTAAATCATCATAATCTTTTGCACCCTGACCATAAGATCCAAAAAAGCATAAAAACACAACTGTAAGTTTTAGCATAGTAATTTTTAAATCGAGTAAATAAACCTGATTAAGGTAAATAATGGATAAGTTAGAGCATTGAGGAATTAAAATCTTACGGATTTCCTCATTTCTCAAAAAAAAACCTCAGTTATTCAAAATAGCTTCCAACTGCTTTAAAAATCCAATAGCGATTTCAGCATCTATATCTTCCAGATTGTGATATCGAAGTGAGCGTAAATTTTTTCGGCCTTCTCCTGCAGTCAGGTAATTATTGGAGTCCTCAATATGCACGCCCTTTGGAAAACTAAGTTCTACAAAACGCTTCCTGAAATTGAGGAAACAAAACATCTTTCCATCCAGATAATAAAAAGGCAAATGCCATTTATAAAGCAATTGCGCTTCGGGCACGCTGTGCTCAATAACTACCTGCAATTCCAGCAACATATCGCGGTAGGGTTGCGGAGTTTTTAGAATGTAATTTTCGGCAGGATTCATTTGTGAGAGTTGTTATAATTCTTAGAGCTTCTTTGCTTTTCAAAAAATCAGTAAATTATAAAAAAGTATTAATAGCGGGAAATTATTAGCTGTTCCAAGAAAATCCCCCTAATTTGCCCGCCAACTTTTTAGAGTATGTTTTCACACTTCCAACTTTCACGCGTCAAAGAACTGTTAGTTCTTTTACTAATTTCTGCTGCCGCACTAGGTCAGGAAAAAGAAAAGCCGGTACTCAAATTGGGTGGAGCCCTGCGTTTTAATTATGTGTATTCTTCCTGGAAAGAAGAGCAGAAAACTAAAGGTGGTGAGTTTGGCTACGATATGTTTAGGATTAATGCTAAAGCCTCTTATAAAAATGTTTTTTTAAATGCTGAATACAGACTTTATTCTGAAGCTTTTGGTGGCGGCTTTTTAAAACAAGGGTGGATAGGCTATAAATTTAATGAGAAAGACGAGCTGCATGTAGGCTTAGTTTATGTTCCTTTTGGAATCAAACAATACAATTCTCATAATTGGTTTTTTAATATCACGTATTATGTGGGACTTGAAGATGATCATGATATGGGATTAAAGTATGTGCATACAGGAGACAAATGGGATTATGCTTTAGCTTTTCTAAAGAATGCTGAAGAATTAAATTTTGGAGGTGGCGTAGAAAATAGCTCTAACAGATATTCATATGATATAGTAGGTAGAAATAAAGAAACTAACCAATTTAACGGAAAAGTCGTTCGTAAATGGGGTGAAGATCTTAAGCATAGAATAGGTTTCTCTTGGCAATTTGGTAGTCTGTATAATATTGATACCAACAAAAATGGAAGTCATTATGCTCTTACTCTTCACTATGAGATGAACTGGAAAAGCTGGAACTTAAAGACCGAAGCGATTACTGTTTCTCATGCTCCAGAAAATGCACCGGGGGAATCAAATGAAATTATAAAAATGGGAGCATACGGTACGCCGTATGAAGTGGCGGCGCGATTTGATATGTACACTGCAGCAGTTTCCAAGAAAATTTCAGTAAACTGGGGACCTATCTCACAAATCGAAGTCTACAACGACTTTGGTTATATGCAGAAAAAAGAAAAAGAATTTACAGATTCTTTTCAAAATGTAACCGGTTTGTTGGTTACAGCCGGTCAAGTATATACCTACATAGATTATGCCGCTGGTTATAACCACTCCTGGCTAGGCGGCAATTTTGTAGATGATTTTTCAACAGGTAATCCTGATGCAAAATGGGAAGCTCGTTTTAATATAAATATTGGATACTACTTTTAAAAGAAATAAAATTTTATGGCAAAGAAAATTACGCGAAGTGATGAAAAGAAATCAATTTTTGGTCTAGAAGTCAACGGACCAGTATTTTTTACCTCTACTATATTTATAATAATAAGTATTGCACTTACGATCATTTTTGAAAAAAAGGCACAAAAAATATTTAGCGACATTCAACATGCTGTGGCAGAAAAAGCAGACTGGTTCTTTGTGCTTTGTATTAATCTGTTCTTGATATTTCTTACCTATCTGGCGTTAGGTAAATACGGAAAACTTAGAATTGGGGGGCAAAAAGCAAAACCAGAGTACAAAACAGGTTCTTGGTTTGCGATGCTTTTTAGTGCAGGTATGGGTATTGGCTTGCTCTTTTTTGGAGTTGCAGAACCTGTAGACCACCTTTTAAATCCGCCCACAACAGAACCCAAGTCTGTGGCAGCAGCTATAGAAGCAATGAATTTTACATTTTTACACTGGGGCTTTCATGCTTGGGGTGTGTACGCTTTAGTAGGTTTGGCACTCTCATACTTCACATATTCAAGAGGATTACCGTTAACGATACGATCTATATTTTACCCGTTCTTAGGGGATAAAATCTACGGGAGAATAGGTGACATTATAGATATTTTTGCAGTGCTTGCTACACTTTTTGGACTTGCGACGTCATTAGGTTTTGGTGTTCAACAAATTGCTAGTGGCCTCAATCACGTATTTGGTATACCTGATGGGACACTAACACAAATTCTTCTCATTGCCGGAATTACATTAATTGCTACAATGTCTGTAGTATTAGGAGTAGATAAAGGAGTGCGTATTTTAAGCGAATGGAATATGCGCATAGCTATAACTTTATTACTTCTTGCTGTAATTCTGGGCCCTACGCTATTTATTTTTCGCTCCTTTGTTGAAAATACGGGAAGCTATATTTTCAACTTCTTAAAAATCTCTACTTGGGTAGAAACCTATGAAGGAAGCTCTTGGCAAAATAATCAAACTGTTTTTTACTGGGGTTGGTGGATAGGTTGGTCTCCATTTGTAGGAATGTTTATTGCGCGTATTTCTAAAGGACGCACAATTAGAGAATTTATTCTAGGTGTTTTATTAATACCATCATTGGTTACGTTTTTCTGGATGTCTGCATTTGGTAGTGTCGCTATTCAGCAAGTCTTGAATGGTGATATGACTATAGTTACAGCTGTAAAAGATGATGTCGCTACTGCGCTATTTATATTTTTTCAAGATTACCCATTATCGATGGTGATTAATATAGTTGCTGTTATTCTTATTGCAGGTTTCTTCATTACTTCATCAGATTCAGGATCACTTGTAGTAGATAGTTTAACTTCTGGTGGGAAAATTGAAGCTCCTGTAGGTCAACGTATATTCTGGGCCGTGACAGAAGGCACAGTTGCCGGTGTTCTTTTAATAGGTGGAGGGCTCGAAGCGCTACAGACCGCAACCATTGTAACCGGACTTCCTTTTGCTATAATCTTACTTATTATGTGTTATTCACTCTACATAGGCCTGCGGGAAGATTATCAAAAATTAGAAAAGAAAAAATCTGAAAAGAAAATGGACGACTATGAAGATGTCGTTAAAGAAATCGTAGCTCGAAGAAATAAAAAAGACTAAAATGGAAAAAGTAAAAAACATACTGGTTGCTTTAGACCTCTCATCTTTAGACACCCACCTCATTGAATACACCTCTTTTCTTGCTGAAAAGTTTAAAGCTGATAACGTATATTTTGTGCACAATATAAAGAAATATGAGATTTCAGACCTTTTTGAAGAAGAGCTGAATCAGTTGAACCTTGACCAACTTATAGGTGACGAGCTTAACGAGAAAGTCGCTCAGCATTTTACAGCAAATGTAGATTGGGAAGTATTTATTTCTGAAGATTCTAATACAGAATCACTCATTCACTATATCGCTAATAAATATCAGATCAATCTTGCTATTGTAGGAAATAAAGCTGCTAAAGATGGCACTGGCGTGGTCACTTCAAAGTTGTTAACATTGCTCAAGTGTAGTATACTTACAGTACCTAAAACAACTCAGCTAAGCTTAGAAACGGTATGGGTAGGTACAGATTTTTCTAGTCATTCAAGAAAGTCTTTTTTCTTTGCTGAAGAGCTTAGAGGTAAGCAACCCATTACCATAAATGCATTACATATCGCACAAGTTCCTATTCAATTTTCTCCATATGTAGCCCGAGAAGATGCGCAAGAAAAAATAGAGAAACATATGCGTCAGAAATCTGCTAAATTCTTTAAAAAACTTGCTATAACAGATCCTGATAATCACGAATTTCTTTTTGCAAAAGATAAAAGCATAAGTCAGAAATTTCTAGTTGAAATTGAAAAACGCAAACCTAGTTTGGTTATCCTATCGGACAAAGGAGGTAGTAATATTTCAACTTTATTGATAGGTAGTCTTACAGAAGAACTCTTTAATGAAACCCTAAGTAGTCCGCTACTAGTAGTACGATAGCTTATAACTATAATCAAAACATAAAGCTTCGCGTTCTCGTGAAGCTTTTTTTATTCTTGGTTGGTAAATTATTTTACCTTTACTTTGTAATTCAAAGTACTTTTGTATGGATAATAAAAACTATCTCAAAGACATCAGCGACATCAAAACCATGATGAGCAGATCTTCTCGCTTTATGTCACTTAGTGGCCTTTCAGGGGTTCTAGCAGGTGTTTACGCTTTGATAGGCGCAATCCTGGCTTATTTTGAATTGAAAAGATATGATAGTGCTATATATACGGATACCGAAATCGTATCAGATAACTTAGATACTACCGTTTTTCTAAATCTTGTTAGCATTGCTTTATTTGTGCTAATATCTGCAATTGTTACAGGAGCTATACTTACTATGCGTAAAGCTAAAAAGCAAAATGAAAAAATCTGGAATCCGGTCTCAAAACGACTACTCGTAAATTTTGGACTCCCCCTAGTAACTGGCGGACTTTTTTGTATCGTTTTAATACAACATGGTATTTTAGGTCTGGTCGCTCCTGCAACACTAATTTTCTACGGTCTTTCTCTCGTAAACGCCAGCAAATTCACAATAGGTGATATAAAATATCTGGGAATAGCTTATGTTATAATAGGTCTTATCGCTACACAGTTTGTGGGTTATGGTTTGTATTTTTGGGCTCTAGGATTTGGGGTTTTCCACATTATTTACGGAACTATTTTATATAATAAATACGACCGATAAAAACTTACCCAATCTCAGAAAGAAAGGCGAATTAATACTAAAGAAGTATAAGTATACATTGAAAAACATCATTCAACATATAAGCAAAGCTTTTGATCACCGGGTACGCCTGGGAATCATGAGTATTTTGATGGTGAATGATTTTGCTGATTTTAATATGCTTAAAGAACTACTGGGCGCTACAGATGGAAATATTGCCAGTCATACCAAAGCGCTAGAGAAAGAAGCTTATATCAGCATTGAAAAATCATTTATTAACCGAAAGCCCAATACCAGATATATTGCTACCAAATCTGGCCGGGAAGCCTTTACTAAACACATTGAAGCTTTAGAAAAACTCATCAATCCTAATGAATAAATCTATTTTTTTATCAATTAACTTTGAATTTCAAAGTACTTTAATATTAGCAAGAGAACTCTTTGTAGGAGCTTCTTTTGATTTAAACAGTCGTATTTATGTGAAGTTTAAACGTACAGAAGTTTGGGGCATTTCCAGAAAAGAATTATTACAATACCCAGAAAAAACGTTAGGCTTTCATTTAGGATGTTTTTTACTAAAACACAATTATGAACCTCAACCCCGTTGTGAAAATCACGATGTTTTTCATGTTCTGACCGGTTATCAAACCGATACTGCTCAAGAAATCGCACTCCAATTCTTTCTTTATGGAAATGGGAAGAGAAGTGCATTTTTACTACTCGCTATGTTTGCCGGTTACCTCCTCTACCCCGATCACTATAAGACTTTTAAAAAGGCTCAAAAAAAAGGGCAAAACACCTGTACGCTACACGACTTTAAATACAAAGAGGCTCTCAATACTTCGATCACTACGCTAAAAATAATATTTAAAATCAATCAATTATAATTATGGACTCCCAAAAAACACAATACCCCAATCGCTTTATACAGTGGCTAAAAACCTCTATCACCGCTCGCATGTTTATGGTGGGTTTTCTCACCTTAATCCTGCTTATTCCGTTATTTTTTGTTCAAGATCTCATTCAGGAACGGGCTCAGCGTCAAGAAGAGGTGGTAGCTGAAATTAATGAAAAATGGGGAGAAGAAGTTCTGATCTATGGTCCTGTTTTAAAAATACCATATACTATTTCTGTAAAACAGGTAATTCAAAATAAAGAGACTAAAGCAGTTGAACCGCAATTTATAGAAGAGGAAAAACTGGCCTATTTTTTCCCGGAAGAATTAAACCTTAAAACTCATGTAAATGCCGAAATAAAGAACAGAAGTATCTACAAAACCAGTGTTTATAATTCTGAAACACACTTTGAAGGTTCTTTTGCTGTTCCTGATTTTTCTGATGCTCCTGCAGAACCCAATCAGATTTTATGGGAAAAAGCACGCGTAATCTTTCAAACTTCTAATCTCAAAGGAGTCAATGAGCAAGTGGTCATAAAATTAAATGGCAATTCTTATCCGTTCTCTTCAAAGTACGAAAAACGAAACCCTACCGATCTTTCTCATCTAAAACTTTTTACAATGGAAACGACTTCTGTAAAACCGGAAAATCTTCCACAAGAAAACACCATTAATTTTGAGATGGATTTACACATAAACGGAAGCGAACAATTACGTTTTATTCCTACGGGAAAAAAAACGGAAGCACAGGTCACTTCAGACTGGGAAACCAATAATTTCACCGGTAATTATCTACCGTATAATGAAGATAAACTTGATGGTAAAGGCTTTGATGCAAAATGGAAAGTATTGGATATTAACAGACCTTTTCCGCAAGAGTTTTTTCAAGGTTTACCTAATCTTACGGAGTTTGCTTTTGGTGTAAATTTTAAAATTCCGGTAGATGAATATCAAAAAAGCGAGCGAACAGCTAAGTATGGTTTTTTGGTTATTGGTCTTACGTTTTTGATCTTTTTTCTAATTCAATCACTCAGTAAAATCCATATCCATCCCTTTCAATATTTGATGATCGGGCTTGCGCTAATTATGTTTTATACACTCTTGATTTCAATATCTGAACACAGCAGCTATTTAAATGCTTATCTCGTTGCAAGTGTTGTCGTAATCCTATTGATATCATTATACGCCCGCAGTATACTCAAGAACATTAAATTCCCGGCTTTTATAGCTTTTTCACTCACACTGCTGTATAGTTTTATCTATGTGATCATTCAACTTGAAAATTACGCGTTGCTTGTGGGCAGTATTGGCCTTTTTATCATTCTGGCTTTGGTGATGTATGTATCTCAAAAGATCGATTGGAATCCCTAAATTCATAATTAAAAACCATGCTTTAGTGAAAACTATGAACAAGTCATTTCTTTCTTTTTATACCAAAGTGCATCGCAATTTCTGGCACGCTGGCTTCTATCTATTTTGCAGGTGTACGCTCGCTTTGGGTTTTATAGTTGCCGGTTGGGTCAAAATCATAGACGAGCGTTTTGCCAGCGGACTTGCTATAAAACATCCTATGGGAGCTTATCTTGAAGCTTTATATCATACGGGATTTTACTATCCGTTTATTGGTGTTGCTCAGATTACAGCTGCTATATTGTTACTCATTCCACGTACAGCGCTGCTGGGTGCATTGATATATTTCCCCATCATTTTAAACATTTTTGTGCTGTCGTGGGCCGTGCGTTTTGAAGGTTCACTAGTTACTTCAACACTAATGGTTTTAGCCAACTTATATATTCTACTGTACAATTACGACCGTCTCAAATTTATTTTGCCTTTCAGTGATAAATCACTCAAATATGATCCTCCACTTACGCTTAGAGAGATAGAAAATGATTTTCCATTTAAGAAAGACGTACCCTTGCGTTTAAATTTCAATTTAGCCAGTATAAAATCACCACTGGTTTCGAAAAAGTTTCCTTGGGTATTTTTGGGAATGATAATCCTCATTTTTGTGATTACAATGTTTGCATCTAACAGACTTTTTGAACTAATGCCCCGCAACAATTATGGCGATTGTGAAAGCCGAACTCCTGAAAAAGCGGGTTTTGATTTTTGCAATTGCATACACAATCAAGGGAAAACGCTTGACGAATGTCTGAAAGATTATGAAGAAATTAATTAAAAATAATAGATATGAAAAAGTTTATTCTTACTAAATATACTACACTCAAGCATCTGTTCATAGCACTTTTAGTCTGCTTCTTATTGCTGGTGTTCAGAGTTAAAACTACACATGATTATTTTGGCTTATTTCTGGTATGGAATCTCTTTTTGGCATTTATTCCCTTAGGAATTGTATGGTTTATGAAATTCAATAAAGAATTATTTCTCAATCCCATAAAGAAGTTTTTTATGCTATTACTGTGGCTGCTCTTTTTACCCAACGCGCCTTATGTTCTAACCGATTTGATTCATCTATCATACAGCCCGTCTCAGTGGTTTGTTTACGATGCAGTTGTTATTCTTACGTTTGCAGGAGTCAGCTTGTACTTTGGTTATCAATCCATTTTAGAATTAAGAAGATTGCTCAAAAATACGATCAATAAAAAACTCCTGAATATAGCCACGATTTCCGTTTTTATACTTTGCGGTTTTGGTATTTATTTGGGCAGAGTAGTCCGATTCAACTCCTGGGATTTAGTTACCAATCCATTTGAGTTATTCACTACTATTCTTCAAGTTCTTACCAACCCTGTAGAGTATAAATTTGTATGGCTCTTTACTCTGGCTTTTGGAACACTTTTAAATGCCGGTTTTTATATTTTTCAACTTGGGCACAAATCAATAAGCAATTATGATTCCACGCAGTAAGCGTTCAAATTATAGCATCGGTTTTGTTATACTTCTCAGTATTGAAATAGCTATCGCAACCTATTTAAAAACCGGGTTTATACGAGCTAATTTGGGAGATTTTCTCGTAGTTATTTTATTGTATTGCTTGTTGATGGGTTGTAGCTCTATTTCCGTGAAAACCGGATTATTAGTGACGCTTGTGATTTCTTTTATAATAGAATTTTTACAGCTGGTAAACCTTCCGCAATACCAACACGCGGCTACGTTAGTTTTTGGCAGTCATTTTTCCTGGCTTGATCTCCTGATGTATGTTTTTGGTATTGGATTTATTTTGTGGGTAGAAATAGTCTCACCCCCTCTCCACCCTAAGAAAGGGGTGTAAGGTAATCGCACATTTAGGTTGTATTTCTAATAAAGCCTATTCCTTTCCATCTACATAATCCTGCAAATAACTAAAACGTGGTGTCAGTTTTCCATCTTTTGTCATACGGGCACGCTGTAAGATTCCATCTTTATCTTCGTTAAAAAAAGCCGGCAATACATTGTCTATAAACATTTCACCAAAACCTTCACTGGCGTCTTTGGGCAACTCACACGGCAAGTTATCTACCGCCATAACGGTGATCGCTCCGGGAGCATCAAAAGCGACTTCCTCTTCAGTTTGAGCATCATAACCATAAAAAGGTTCAGCTATCGTAGAAGCCCGCAAGGTAGAAGCCACAGGTCCATCAATATCACAAGAGATATCTGCAATAACTTCAATTTTAAAATCAGGACTTTTGGCCTGCTCCCTAGTAAATAAATACGGTGCGCCATCACCATAAAAATGTCCGGCTATAAACAGCTGTGTCACTTTCGCAAAACGTAAAAAATCAGTTTCATACGCAGAAGGATCTTTTATAAATTGTGACAAACTTCCTTTTTCTCCATCTGTTCGTTTTGCATAATCCAGCACACCTATTTTACAGTATACCCGCATATCAAAAGACTTATTGAGGTAGTCTGAAATACTCACTTTCTTAATACCTATTGCTTCTAGAATTTCCTGAGCACCACCAGCAACCTTCCCGCTTCCGGAGAGGCAGATCTTAATAGCCGGTAATTCGATCTTTTTCAATTGAGTGATAAGAGCACTCACATCGGTCAATGTATGAGCGGGTGGCAAATCAAAAGAGTTGTGTTTTTTTCCGTAAGCTCTAAACCCGTTATAAGCTCCTACCAAACCGGCATAACGCCCAAAACCTATAAGTCTCAACCCACTTTTACGTGTGATCACCTCATGGTCATAGAGTTCGATATTTTTATCTAAAACCGCACGCAATAAATCCCGATTGTACGGCTGCTTTTTAATCGTATGGCTAAAAAAGAAATATTTCTTATTTGGGATTAATGCATCTATAGGCACTTCTTTAACACCCAGCAAAACATCTGCATCAGAAACATCATCTTTTACTTCAAACTCTGCTTTCTCATAGGCTACATCAGGAAATACGCGTATAGTTGAACGCTCCACTAAAAATGTAGCTCTAGGAAATAATTCTTGCGCACGAGACATCGCTATGGGTGATAATACCGAGCGGCGATCTGGTGGTGATTTACGTTCTTTTAAGAGTGCAAAGTTTAATACTGCCATAAAAATGCTTTTTGAGAAAATTACAAATTTATAGAGATACGGGCACAGTCTTTTTAAGCCAACTTTAATAACGTATTGGCAAATGTTTAATAATCCATTGGGTAGCCTTGCTACTATTATCTACTATATTATTTGAAACAAAAAATTATATGAAAAATATATTTGGACTGGGTATAACCCTAGCACTATTAACTACATCTTGCGGAGCACAACAATCTAAAATTAAAGGAGATCGCGACGTGATTTCGGTAAATGGAACTTTACAAACCGGTATTAATACCATTGAAGTTGATAATGATATTGAAGTTGAACTTGTTCAAGCTAAAAGCAATGACTATATATTAACTACAGACCGTAATCTTATAAGTGTTGTAGATTTTAAAGTCAAGGATAGTGTTTTGCATATCAATACCAATATGAAAATCACCCGTTCTAAAAAATTGGAGGTTTATCTGAAATTGCAAAATCCCCAACATATAGTTCTTAAAGGTGATAGCGACCTCAAGACTCCTGGGCAAATTGAAGTGCCTTATTTTACAGCTACTGCCATGAGTGATTCTCAAATTGATTTGAATATCACCAGTAAAAAAACGAGAATAAATCTTTCAGAAAAGGCAGGAGGCGAAGTCAACACTAAGACTCGAGAACTTGAAATCAAAATGAGCGGGCGTACTGATCTGGACGGAAAGTTCACCGCAACCGAAACCTTCTTAACAATGTCTGATAATTCAGAATTCAACCCAAGAGGAAAATCTGAAACCTTAAATCTAACACTTACCGGGAAGGCTGATTATAAAGGTGATGATTTTGATATCAAAGAAGCGATGCTAACTTTAAGCGATCGTAGTAGCTCAGGTATAAGTGCATCAGATAAATTGATGGTTTCTGCACAAGATAATGCTATCGTTAATGTTTATGGCAAACCCGAAATCAATGTAAAAGCCTTAAACGATGATGCACAGATTAATAAGAGATAAGCTTTATAAAATCTTTAAAGTGTGAAGATACTTAGGTTTTTATCCTGTTAAAAATTAGTATCTTTGCACACCTTTTTCGGTTCTATTTTTAGAATTGAAAAAATGGACTTGGGGTCGATTTGGTTTTGACAGCGGGTCTAATTGAATAGTAAGCACGTCGAGCGCTGGGACACAAGCTCGTAAATCTCATGTTTCACACTTTTTAAACGGCGAGAATAACTACGCCATGGCTGCATAACCCGAATTATAGTAAGGTTATCTTAATCTCATACAAGGTATGAGACCATGATACCTCTGAAAAGCCTTGGTTTGCGGCGTTTCGCTTAGAGGTACCGAAAAAGTAAACATAGCTATTACAGGGTCTTGATGTGATAGTGAAATCTAATCGAGAATAAGGTACCAGTTGGTAGTTGCCGACCGGCTGTTGCACGAAAACCAATTGGCAAATAAACGTGTAGAAAGCTATTGAGTTGCCTGTTTGCACGGCGGTTCGAACCCGCCCGACTCCACTTTTTGAGTCTCAAACTCATTTAAAAACCCTGTAAATTAATGATTTACAGGGTTTTTCATTTTATTTGACATCATTTAATATCGATTAAATGCATAAAAATCGGGACCCATTAGGCAGGTACCGCCATTATTGAGCTTAGGGGGTCTCGCCAAGCTTATAACATCCTCTTTTTTAGTTTTTTACAAAAGTTAAAATTTTTTGACCCTAAAAAATCATTTACTAATTTGACTTCAAGGTTCATATCCTACCTGCCACGAAGGTTCGGGAGTTACATAAATAGAAGTCATGAAAAATAACTATTACGCACTATTTCATCTTATAAAAAGGAAAATTAATAAAAGAGGTTTAGCACCTATTTACCTTAGATTGACTGTTGATGGAAAACGAAAAGAACACAGTATTTCTAGAAGAGTCGATCCTAGGAAATGGAATTCACGTCAGGAAAAAGCTTTAGGTAATAGCCGTGAAGCAGTGGAAATAAATACGCACATTAGTAACTTGAGGCATAAGCTCAATCAAATTCATCAAAATTACATTGAAAATGATAAATACATTAGCGCCAATTCATTGATCAAAGAATTAAGAGGTGAAAATGATATTGTCAAAATGACTCTTGAAATTTTTAAAGAACATAACGAAAACCTAGATCAATTAATCGGTAAAGATATTTCGGCTGCATCAGCCCAAAGATATTGGACGTGTCACAATCACATTAAGCAATTCATTAAAGAGTATTATAAAGAAGATGACTATCGACTAAAGGATATCGATTATACCTTTATTACCAAGTTTGAACATTTTCTCAAAACTAAACGTAACTGCAACCACAATTCTGCATTGAAATACGTCAATAACTTCAAAAAAATCATCCGTATTGCATTAGCAAATAAATGGATGGATCATGACCCTCTTATTAATTATAAAGTAAAATTTGAACCTGTCGAACGAGAGTTTCTGAGCCAAGAGGAAGTTGACGCACTCTGGAGCAAAGACCTTCATTTTGATAGGTTGAAATTAGTACGGGATATGTTTGTGTTTTCTTGCTATACCGGTTTAGCTTATTCTGATGTTGAGAAGCTTTCTAAGTCTGATATCACTTTGGGAATAGACGGTGACAGATGGATTCGAATTAATCGAACTAAAACAGGTGCAAAAAGCAGTATTCCACTCCTTCCCGTAGCTGAACAGATTCTTGAGCGTTACGAAAATCATCCTGAAGTAGAAAATTCTGAGCGTGTGATTCCTGTTTTTAGTAATCAAAAGTCTAATGCTTTTTTGAAAGAAATAGCAATTATGTGTGGTATAACTAAACCACTAACAACACACTTAGCCCGACATACCTTTGCCACTACAATCACTTTAACAAATGGAGTGCCAATCGAAACTGTAAGTAAAATGCTAGGACATCAGTCCTTACGCACAACACAGCACTATGCAAAAATAGTTGATCGGAAAATTAGTGATGACATGAAAATTTTAAAAGCTAAACTCGCTGCTCAGAAGTCAAAGAAGGAGTCCAAAATGGAATAGAGCTTAACCGTATCTAAGCCTTTTCATTATCGAATAGGAGTTTAAATTCTTCATAGAAATGTTCATAACTCCGGAAAACTGTTTGGCGATACATCGTATTGGATAATATTTAATAACAAATGAATTCAATCTTTATCAGATAAATGCAAACAATATGAGGGGCTAATTACAAGCTATTTGTAAATAACTCTTCTCTCAAAAAAGGGTGTTTAAACTTTCACTTTTTTACTTTTAATTCAAGAATTCTACTTAATCAAACAAAGCGCTTTGTTCACTATTCACATTAAAAAAGGATACGATGAACATACTTAAATTAGACGAAAGACTTGAGCGAATCGAATCGCTTTTACTTGCCAATAAGAAAGTACTTACCCTAGAGGAAGCTTGCGACTATGCAGGAATATCTAGAAGCTATCTTTATAAATTAACCTCTACCGGTACTATACCCCATAGTAAACCTAATGGTAAACTAATTTATTTTGAGCGGGAAGAACTTGAGCAGTGGTTGCTACAAAACAAAATATTTTCTGAGGTCGATTCAGGAGAATCAACAAAATACCATTCAAAAGGATCAAAAATTTCATAGACCTATAAAACTAAAGCTATGGAAAATAATAAACTCTATCATGTAGCAGATCCTAAAAAGAAAACTGTTTACGATTACACCATTGAATACTTATTTGAGAAGTATGATATTCTCTATAATGAAATATCACACGACTTTCAGATATCTCTAAAAGGAAAGCGTCTATGGTACTACCTGAACCTGAACTCGTTGATTATTGAACTGACCAAAGCCGGGATTGATATCAGTACTTCTAAATTAGAGATTCTAATCAAGTCAGAACTGATCCATAAATACAATCCAATTCGAGAATACTTCGACTCTCTGAAGCCTTGGGATGGTAAAGATTATATCGAAAAACTAGCTTCTTTTGTTCCGCTTTATGAATATGAAGTATTTGTATATCATTTTAAGAAATGGCTGGTTAGAGCTATCAAATGCGCTCTGGAGCCTGCTTATTTCAACAAGCAGGCGCTAATTATCAGCCATAGCGGTCAGAGTTCGGGCAAGTCCACCTGGTGCCGCTATCTCTGCCCACCCGAATTAGCAGAATATATGGCGGAAGATATCAATAGCGATAAAGATGCCCGAATTCAACTATGCCGAAACTTCCTGTATAATCTCGACGAACTGGCTGTACTTTCAAAAAATGATGTCAATGCCCTCAAAGCTTTTTTCTCAAAAACCTTTATCAACGAGCGTTTGCCTTATGACCGCAAGAATACGATACTTCCAAGAATTTGCTCCTTTATGGGTTCGACCAATATGTCTTCCTTTTTAAATGATGAAACCGGTTCTGTTCGCTGGCTGTGCTTTGAGCTGATGGGTCCTATAGACTTCAATTATAAAAACGAAGTAGACATTCGAGACGTTTGGAGCCAGGCTTATCATTTGGCTTATAAAGATCCTGATTTTAATCCTGAGCTCACAGTCAAGGATGTCAATGAAAATGAGGAGCGCAATCAAAGGTATACTAAAATGACCACCGAGCAGGAACTTATTGCGAAGTACTATGAAAAGTCTACCCACGAAAAAGATTTTGTAACGGCCACAGACATCATGGTGAGTCTAAATTGTTTGAACATCCGCATCAGCCAGGTCAATCTGGGGCGTGCCCTTTCAGGCTTTAGTTTTCAAAAGATCAAACACCCCAAACGGAGGATTTACGGCTATTTAGCAAAGCGAAAGTTCACAGAATCACCTTATGAACTAAGCTGATGAAAGAAAAAAGAGTAAAACCTCTTACCATTCTACCACAAATCTTCTGAGACCTTATAAACAGTAGTCTCGTTTGTAGTAGGATCATAATAAATCATCTTACCACAATCCTACCCATCTTACCACAAATCTTTGGTAGGATGGGTAAGATAAAAAACAACCTACCCAGGCCACCAAGCCTCGTGTTTACTGGGATGGGTAAGATGGTAGGATGTTTTGGGATTTTTAAACTATTTATAGATGAAAAAAGAAAAATTATCGTGTGAAATTGCCCGAAAAATTTCCATCGTGAAGGCACTGGAATTTTTAGGACACCTTCCCACTCGCAATTCGGAAAAGGAAGTTTGGTTTCTGAGTCCCCTACGGTCAGAAACCCAAGCATCCTTTAAAGTTTCTAAAACATTAAACTGCTGGTACGATCACGGACTAGGTAAAGGCGGCAACTGTATCGATCTTATCTGTGTGCTTTCAAAAGTATCGGTGAGTGATGCATTAGCAATTTTAGCACAATTCAATATCGGGAACTATGAACCTCCAAAACCACAACAAGCTAAGGCCAAGGAATCTGGAATTGTAATCAGACAAGTAAAACCCATTCAACATCTTGCATTATTAGCATATCTGAATAGCCGAAAGATTAATCCAGTTGTAGCACAGAAATTTTGCAGAGAGGTTCACTATACTATTAAGGATAAATATGGTTTTTCCATTGGTCTGAAAAATAATTGCGGTGGATGGGAACTTAGAAACAAATATTTTAAATCCTCTAGCTCACCAAAGGATTTGAAATGGATCACTAATGGGTCTCAAAACTTGATCGTCTTAGAGGGTATGTTTGATCTGCTATCACTGATTACCGTATATCCAAATTTAAAACGAGAGGCTGATTTTCTGGTTTTAAATTCTGTCGCATTTGCGGATAGAGCACTCCCCTACTTTGATAATTACGAATTTATTGAATTGTATCTGGATCGGGATGAAGCCGGAAGAAAAACAACAGCGCTATTCTTAAATGAAAATTCAAAATGTATTGATAAATCGGAATTCTATGCTGATGAAAAAGATCTTAATGCCTGGCTAATGAAAACGAATTGAAACTGATTTCTGGAAAGCAGGGCAAGATGTGTGGCTGTGGCCACAATCTTGCTTTGCGCCCGATGGTTGCAAAGAAAAAAACAAATACGATGAAACGAGTACTTATCAAATTCAGATGCAGTGTTTATGAAAAAAAACTATTACAAGTAAAAGCAAAAGCTGCAGGCTTAAGCCTGAGCGCCTTTTGCAGAAAATGCCTAATGGATCAACAGATTACTGAGCGAATGAGTGAAGAACATATTACTACGTATAAAATGCTGGTAAAGTATCACAACAATTTTAAACGCATTGGCAATATGTATAAAAAAGGAAATCCAAAGCTTAGTGAAGAAGTCAATCTGGTTGCTGAAGAAATCAAAAAACACCTAAAAAGCATTATACCATGATCGGAAAAGGAAGTTCTATATCCAGTACTCTGGGAGCGATTCGCTACGGGAATAACCCGGAGAAGGAAGCTGAGCTGGTATATAGCGATCTGTTGGTAGGCGATACTGCAGAAGAAATCATCCAAGAATTTAAAGCCGTGCAAGCGCTCAATCAAAATTGTGAGCGCAATACGTTGAGTTTTGTTCTAAGTCCAACGGTAACCGATGGAGCTCAAATGAATACCGAGGATTTAGGGAAACTCACTAAAACCTTTATTCAACATATGAAATTACAAGAGCGCCAGGCAGTCGCGTATGTACATAGGGATAAAGCACATACCCACGTGCATCTCTATATCAATCGTATCGATCTAAATGGTAAGGCTTATACTGATAGTTTTATCGGAAAGCAAAGTCAGTGGGCTGCTGAGCGGACTGCAAAGCAAATGGGCATCCAAACCGTACAAGACGTTCAGCTTGAAAAAAATAAAGCCTTAGCACAGACGCGTGGTGAAATCCATAAAGCTCATCAGCAGGCTATTCAAGGATCTACTAAAGATCTTCAGACATACATCAATCGCATGCAAAAGCAGCATATCACGGTGGTTCCCGTAATCAATAAATCCAAACAACTTCAAGGTTTTCGCTTTGAATACAAAGGTCAAAACATAAAAGGGAGTGAAGTGCATCGGTCGATGTCGGCTAATAATTTGCTTAAATCCATTAACAACGCAAAACGTGTGGTGTTATCTGGAGGAAGCATTCCTATTGCACCGAGCCTGGCTAAAGCTGTTGCTCAAAAATTATTAAAAATCGTAATCGATAAAGGAATAGGGATATGACCAAATTAGAACTACTATCAGAGTTGCTCGTAGAAGAACTGCACAGTTTTAAGCAGGAAGTTACACGCCTGGAACAGATCGAAAAAAATCTTAAAAATACAACCATCAAAGCGGATAGCACCAACATCGAAAAGCTAATCGAAGAGCACCTTAGAAAACTAAATGCTCATCAGTCTGCTCAACAAAAAAATCAGGAAGAAATAGTAAAGCGGATTAAGCACTCTCGAACGATTCCGAATTGGCTCATCATACTTGCCCTTTTTCTTTTTCTTTCACAAGCATTCGCCATTATTTATCTCCTGCTGCGCTAATTGAAAAAGTATAGTTAATTTTTTCTTTCAAAAAAACCTGTCTTTTGTGAAGGCCTTTTCGAAAGAAAAAATTATTGGGAAGGGTTTGTAAGTATAAAATTATTAATCTTGCTCTAATTGATGATTATTTGTTTTGTTTCGACTATATCTTCTGAAATTAATCTGAGCATATTGGCACCGGGGTAAATTTACTTACCAGGTAGCTTGTTTTTTTTTGTTTGGTTAAGTTTTTAGCTCATCGCTATAAAACCGGTGATCCTAACCGTATAAAAACAAGTTTACACTTGACTAAAGTTGTCCTAAAAATCCAGCTATTCTTAAAAGTTTTTAGTTTATGCTTACCCGCTAGTAGTCAGAATCCTTAGCCCCATAGCATCTCACCTATTATTTTTTATAAACTACATCGATGAGATTAACCGATTTTTTAGCTTGAAGCCAGCTACGCTTTTCGGCATAAATGGAACACGAAAAAAATCATAGCCCAGATAAAGTGGCTTTTTTACACTTACAATTTTTTAAAATAAACGCGCTTTTCTTTCCGTTTGATAAATACCACTATCATAAATGCAAAATGACCTGTTCAATATTTCGGGTATTGCGTAATAGATTTTTAAATTGATTCTATTTTATCCTATTTATGTGCAAATTTAAATTTTAAATCATTTCCCATCATTATTTCAGCAATAAACTGTTAAATATCAGGCAATAGGTAGAAATCATCGTTAATATGTACGACATTTGAACATTTAAAAATTTATCCTCTTGAATGAGATAATAACATCCTTATGAAACGTTAGACCAAAGTCTATGAATCTATATCTATAGAAACACATTTGCGTTTTTAAATTGAAATGTCTGTTTCTTAAACTTCAACCAGTTTCAAAGAATAATTTAAAATTCAAGATCAAAAAGTTTTATAAATGGCCTCTACAAATTCAAATTCAGGGTTTTATTACCACAAAACAATGATCGATCAAGCACCGCTAGCCATGGCCATGCTGGATAAAAGTTTATGCTACCTCGCAGTTTCAAAAAAATGGATCAATGATTATAATTTACACGGGCAGGACCTAATAGGTCGGTCACATTACGCTATTTTTCCAGAGATACCTAATGAATGGAAAAAGAAGCATCAAGATTGCCTTAAAGGAAACATTGATATCTGTAATGAATGGCCTTTTAACAGATTAGACGGCAGTGTTCAGTGGATTCTTTGGGATGTACGCCCATGGTATGAAGCTTCTGGAGCGATTGGGGGCCTTATCATGTATACCGATGATATCACAGATAAAAAGAATAATGAGTTAGCTAAATTGAGAACAGAAAATATCTTAGAAAAAGCCAGTGATATGGCTCGAATGGGTACCTGGGAATTAAACATCAAAAACGACAGCTATATCCTGAGCGATATGGCACGAGAAATTTTTGAACTTTGTAGTGCTGATAAAATAAATTATGAGAGATTCAATAGCTTTTATGAAGAAGGTGCTAATAGAAATCTTAAAATTGAAGTTATAAAAGACTGTTTGGAAAAAGGTATTTCATTTGATCTTGAGTTCCAAATAAAAACAAACAAAGGGAACACCAGATGGATTAGGGAAATCGCTTATTCAAAATTTGAAGAAGGTAATTGCAGTGGTGCTTTTGGTATAGTTCAGGATATCACAGACCGCAAAAACAATGAGCAAAATATATCAAAAATTAACCAACAGCTTCTTGTAGTAAATAAAGAATTAAAATCTCTTTTAAATGCTGGTCCCGTTATAGTATCTACCGACAAAAAGGGCTATATAAAACACTTTAATAAAGGGGCTGAACGGTTATTGGGATATTCCAAGGAGGAAATGATCGGTATTGAAACCCATAATATATATACCTTAAAAGAAGAGCGTGATGCTTTTCAAGACGACCTTATTCAAAAGTTTAATCTTGACGCTGATGCGATAGATGTAGAGTCCTTATTAGCTGAAAAGAATTATACCGATTCAAGAATCTGGAGTTACGTAAAGAAAGATGGCTCTACTGTACCTGTGTATGTAACCTTAGAGGCGATTAGAGATGATCAAAACCAAAGTATTGGTTTAGTAGCCGTAGCTATTGATATCTCTGAGCGTATTGAGATTGAAAATGAGCTCTTGAGAAAAAACAATTTGCTTCTACGCGCAGAAGAAATAAACAAGATGGGACATTGGCATTGGGATCCTAAAACTGACTCCGGGCAATGGTCAAAAACCATGTACGCCCTTTTTGAAATGGACGATGCTAGCTTGAAAATCTCTAAAGAAGTTTATTTTCATATGGTTCATCCTGATGATCGAGAACGAGCAGTAGAGTCTTTGAGTAAAGCACTCAAACAAAAAAGGTTTTATTCCGATTATTATAGAATACTAACTGGATCTGAAAAGGTGAAATTTATTTGTGTATTAGGAGATATAATATTAGACTCTGAAGGCGAGATAGACTATCTAATGGGTACTTGTCAAGATGTGACCGAACAAAAATTGTTAGAAAATAAATTTAGAGGACTGCTAGAGTCGGCTCCAGATGCGATGGTTATCATTGATAATGATAAAAACATACAACTTATAAATACTGAGGCAAAAAAATTGTTTGGTTATACAAGCAACGAATTGGTCAACTCAAGTATAAACAAACTTATTCCGCATCAATGGAACGCAAATTATCAACCCTATTTGAGTCACGAAGAATTAAATAAAAAAGATCATTCAAATTCAAAAAAAGTATTTGAAATTTATGGAAGACATAAAGACGAACAAAAAATTCCCATTCAGCTCAGTTTAAGTCCTTTAATAACACAAGAAGAATATCTGATTTCTCTTGCAATGCGGGATATCACTAAACAAAACGAGGCTAGAAATAAAATAATTGAAGCAAATACTAATCTTGAAGTACTGACTCAAAAACTGACTTCGCAAAATATACAGCTGGCTGATTTTGCTCAAATCACCTCTCATAACTTACGGTCTCCCATATGTAATTTGAATTCTCTTTTAGAGATTTATAAACAGGCTGATAATGATGAGGACAAAACCATGTTATTCGAAAAATTTGAACAGGTAATCGGGCACCTTAACTCTAATCTAGATATTTTAGTAGATGCTCTAAAAATAAAGAGAGCAGCTAAATTAATAACCAAAAATATTCGATTTGAGGATGTTCTTAGCAAAACCAACGTCTTACTAGCTGGTAAAATACTAGAAAGTAAGGCACAGATTAAAGCCGATTTTAGTGAAGTACAATCAATAGATTACAATCTACAATATTTGGAAAGTATTTTTCTTAATCTAATTGACAATTCCATTACTTACAGATCCCCAAAAAGATCGCCACAAATTTATATTAAATCGATAATAACAACCGATAATACTATCAAGTTGACATTTACAGATAATGGTCTGGGCATAAATATGGATCGTCACAGTTCAAAATTATTTGGTTTTGGTAAAACGTTTCATCGAAACCCTAATGCTAAGGGAATAGGCTTATTTATGACCAAGACCCAAATTGAATCAATGGGTGGTAGCATCACGGCAACGAGCATTGTTGATGAAGGCACAACACTTAGTATAAACTTTTAGGGCGCACTATGAATAATTTAAAAAATATTTTCATTATCGATGATAGTTCAATCTATCATTTTATGATGCTGCACAAATTAAAATTATTAGGCTTTGATGAAGAAGTGAAAGCTTTTTTAGATGGAGAAGAAGCTCTTGATTTCTTGAATCAAAATTTAGATGATACCCATCTCCTACCTGATCTAATATTTTTAGACATTAATATGCCGGTAATGAGCGGGTTTGATTTTTTAGAAGAATTTGCTGAAATTAAACCTAAAATAGATAAAGAGATTACAATTTACGTGGTTTCCTCATCAGTGGATGATGTTGATATTGAAAGAGCTAAAAATAACGAGCACGTACATAGTTATATCATCAAGCCCTTTCAGATGGAGGATTTAAAGTCAATACTTAAAGAGTTTCAACAAGAAAATCAAGCATCTACATAAGCTCGTTGATTTATCGTAAACTTACTCCTGATTCAGCTCTTGGTACAGTCAAAGAATCACCTCACAACCTAAAAAAATCCAAAACATTAGCCTTAATAACGTTGTGTTTTACTGATGTAAGCTAGAGATCAATAAAAAATTATTTATATATCTGTAAACATTCCTAATTAACGGAAAATATCCTGTATTTGAGTGGATGAGCTGGTCAAAGTGAACCACGTGCGCTGGATGAAAGTGAGCATAGCAAACAAAGTACTGGAAGTCGATTCCTTTGTTGATAAATTTACTCTTTATTTTTCAGTTCTTTTCTCATAGGTTCTCCTTTGATATCGATCCTATGGGCGGTGTGTAACTAGCGGTCTAATACGGCATCAGCAATGGTTTGCTCTCCTATAATATCGTGCCACGCCCCGACGGGTAGCTGAAAGGCTATATTGTTATTTTTTTCCGTGTCTTTCTTCGACAATATCTATTAAGGAGTGCCCATTTATACTGGCCAGCCCACTAAGACCAAAGTCGTCAAGCTTTATAAAGGGTTTTCAAATAAAAAATTTGGGGTTCTCTTTATATTCGTATTTAATTACCTTTAGGTGCCTTATACAAAATCTCTAAACTGTTAAAATTTGTTAACGTATCACCAACTCGGTGTCCCCTTTGACCAAACCCCTTGTGAAGCCCTATAAACATTGAAACAGTCAAAATTCGGTCGTTCCGCCCGACTCCACGATCAAATGCTAAATTCCGCAAGGGATTAAAACGTAAAACTCCTGCCAGGTTTACCTGAGCAGGAGTTTTTGCTTTTAAGACCGCTGAGCACTAGCGAAGGGAATTTTGCATTTGGAGGACTGAAGTTACTGCGGTGAAGCGAAGCTAGCCCGCCTTTTATGAGTTAAAAGTAAAAATTGATTAATGCGCATTACTCTTTCTAAAGTAAAAGAACATCCACCCCCGGCCCTTCCTTCGAAGGAAGGGAATTTTGCACTTACAGGACTGGAGTAACTGCAGCCATGCGCAATTGATTCTGAAAAAGTGATTACTGCTCAAATTGTCCTATCACCGTAAGCGTCTCTCCTTTATTAACCGGTGGAGTTCCCAAAATCAGTAACAGGAGTCCGTTTGCTTCAGCATATACAGTTTCTTTGATGTTACCAAAAAAATCGGTAATGTACCCTACTTCCATTCCTTTAACAACATAGTCCCCGGCCTTTTTAAGTGGATAAAAAATACCGGAAGCAGAACTCTCGGCATAGGTTCGTTCTGTAATGATATTCGCAGGATTTTGAGCAGCTTCTTTTGAATTTGATGTAAAATCAAGTTCCTGAAGCAAAGCCAGAACAGCTTGTTCTACCTGCTCAGCAGCTTGCATATCTGCTATACCCAACCTTCCACATTCGATGTCTATAGACGGAATTCCTCTTTTAAAAGCTTCAGCAGAAGTATATAAACTGGGCTTTTCCGCTTTCATATAGTCCTTTCCATCAGTATTAAACGTTACTATATGATCAAAACCAAGTGCCAATGCCATCCGCTTCCCGGTTGCTGAAATTTCCGGCATATTCGCATTGCGGTAATAGGCTCCATAGCTCATCAGATCTTCAGCAGCATCACCGGCGTGCATATCCAGAAAATAATCTACCCGATTAATAATGCTATTGGATATATAATAAGCAATTTGCTCACTCAAATTGCCATCCTTTTTTCCGGGAAACACGCGGTTCAGATTTTTATCATCTTCCGGCTTCATAAACGATTTTCGGTTTAAGAAGCTGTTCAAATTGGCTACCTGTACCAAAATAACCGTTCCTTTTAAGTTTTTGGGATCAATTGATTTTATAAGCCGTTGTGCCCCTAAAATAGGCGGATATTCGTACCCATGAACACCAGCCGTGATACCCAGCGTTTCTCCTGTTGTTGCCCCATTAAAAATAGTGATGGGTATAAAAGTGGATTCACCTGAATCTTCTACAGGTATTTTAAAATGAGCTTTGGTCCCTGCCGGGATTTCTGTTCCTTCAAATGTAAAAGAGCGCTGTCCAAAGCTGAATTGCGCAGAAATAAAAAGGATTAGGATTGTTATATATTTCATGATTTTTAATGTTTCAATTGTTTATTTAATAAGTGTCAAATTCCGGAAAATCGTCCCAGTCCTTTTCGTCTATGGAGTTTCCTTTAAAGAGATGGGGATAAAAGAATTCAGAAATTGCTTTGTGGTAGTTCTTTACTGCTTCGAGATAGTTGAGATGATCTTCCAGATCAGTTTCCGCTATGCGGTTAAAGGTATTTTGTAGCAGTAAACTGGGAATAAAATAACCGAGTTTTCTACTCACCTCCTGACGGTTTTCAAGCTTCTCAAAAAGCAGTTTTGAATCTTTACCGGCTTCCTGATCGGCGACATATTGCATCGCGTAATACCAGCCGTTACTGTACGCATCCTCAGGTATAGAATACGATCGGTATTGCGGATAAGCTCCGTAGAACGGTTCCATAGCCTCCCTTCTGGGCATATCCCATTTTTCGTGATAGGCTTCCCGCTGGGTTACGGTGGTTGAAAAGGCTTCAGGAATAGGTATGAAACGGTTAACCAGCACATTCCCTAATGCCGGAAGAAGCACTACCAGAAATAACCAGATCCCTAAAAGCGTGACGGCATTGTAGTTTGAATTTTTCTTAAGTAGCGTTAGCACATAAACCAACGCAAACCAAAAGAGTTCGTAACCTACAATCAATAAAAACACCAAACCAAAATCGCTATCAAAAGGCAGCCCGAGTAACCACAAAGCTGCAGTCAATAGAAGTACAGAAAGTCCCAAAACAGCCAGAAATCGCACTGAAAACTTCAAGAATATAATCCTGGAAAGCGAATACGGCTGTGAGGCCACTACTGCCCACACACCCGATTCCCGCTCTGAAGAAATCAGGTTAAAACACAGCGCAATGATGAGCAGCGGAATCAAAACCACAAACAAAAAGCTCAGGTCTAAATTCCCCGATAATAAGGTCATCGGGTTGGTGAGTTCTGTATCGTACAATTGCCCTTCAAGCGCGAGTATACGCAGCTTAAGACTGTAATTGTTTACATCACGTTGTCCTAAAGAAAAAGCAGCCCATGTGCCGGGATCGTTTTGCGTGTAATAAAACTGGTAATAGGTAAAATAGCTCAGATTATCAGAAAACAATCGCTTATTCTTAGACAACTCTAATTTCTGTATTTCCGCAATTTTCTCGATGGTTTCTTCCTGCTGGGATACGGTATTTTTTCCGTGGAAAATAGCATAGATCCCTATGATAAAAATCACTGCAAAGCCCAATATACTTATGGGATTGCGGGCAAAGTTTTTATACTCGGTTGCAAAGAGTTTAAAAAATGCTGTGTTCATTAGTATAATTTTATTTTTTTGAAACCAAAAGAAAACGACAACACGATAAGCATGAGCCAAAACACCAATGCCAGCAACGTGATCACATTATTAGACAAGGCCCAGAACAGCCCTCTGTTTTCATATTCAAAAGGGTCTCTTTCATTAAAACGCGCACTATTCAGGCGTTGGGTGCCACTTCGTTCGGCATCAACTTCATTCTTATGAAGTTCGTTGAAATACTGGGTTTGCCGGTATCTGTAATCTTCGGTTTGTTTCTGAAAATCGATGTAATGCGCCATATCGGTTCCCGTCGCAGCCATAGATAAATTGCGCACCATCAAATACGGATTGATAAACGATAAATAAGCTGCTATACTGTTTTGATTGGTGTAGGTAGCTATCAACTCATCAAAATGGCTTCGGTACAGTTCTGTAGTAACCCGCTCGCCTTCTGCCATTAAATGTCCGGCATAATTAAAGGGAAGGTCTTTAACGTCATCCACTCCATATTCCGCCAAAGTTTTTTCCCTAAAACTGGTATAATACGCATCATCCGGATCATGAGAATCGCCTACTTGCTCCAGGTCTTCGGTAATACGGGTCTCAAACTCCAATTTGGAGGGTGCGGGAAACAAAGCATAACCTACATTTTGCGCCATTTTGGGTAGAATAATTCCGCAAAGCATCCACAACAGAATCAATGATATAAGTGCTGCACCTCCACGCGAACTTTTAGCAGAAATAAGCACGGTTATCCACGAACAAATAAAGAAATACACCGTGTAAAGGGCCATTGCAAAAAGACTGCGCAACAACACGGCCGGAGTAATTGCTTCAGGATACGCCACAAACGCAATGCTAAAAATCAAAAGCATAGCTCCTATAAAAACTGTCGTGGTAAAACTGAAAATCCCCAGGGTTTTACCCCAAATAAGCCGCTTTGCACTTACGCCCTGGGCAAGCATGATCTTGAGCACGCCGTTGGCTTTTAAATCGGCAAGGGTTCCATAACCGATAAAAAAGATAAAGAGCGGCACCAGCAATTGTAAAATCAACGCCATGCTGAGTTCTCCAAAACGCAACATTCCGTTTGAAAATCCGGCCTCACTCAGGTTGACGGTGTTTTGCCGGTGTGCTTCCAGAAAAATGGAGTTTCCTGCAAAAGATTCAATCCCGAATTCAAAAAAACTCAGCGCAGGACGCTCTCTAAAAACCAGATATCCGTAGTGGGACACCCGGTGGGGATTGCGATCGGGCTGATTGACATAATCATCGTGCACCTGTTCCTGATAGGTCTCGCGTATGCTGTTCTGTTCTGCTGTGTTTTCCACCCCTATAAAGGCTGAAAACAACATCAGGACTGCAAAGACACCAATTAGCACCATGGCTGTTTTGGTCCTGATGATATTCTTCCATTCTACTGTTATAATATTCCTGATACTATTCATCTTCAAAATCTATATGTTGCTGTTGCTAAAAAGTTACGCGGCGCTCCCGGAAACAACCTGAGGTAATTTTGAGCCCCGACCCAGTAGGTTTTATCGGTCAGATTCTTAACCGCCAGATTGAGCTGGATGTTGCTGTTTTTGGGTGTAAAATAGACCGCCAGATCCAGTAAGGTATAGGCCGGCGTTTTAAAACTGCGGTCATAAGTAGGTACTTTGTCCCCGGAATGTTGTGCGCCAACACCTATTCCCAGTCCGTGTAGTTTTGAAGTACTCAAAAAGTTATAACGCGTCCACAAAGTAGCGGTTGTAATCGGCGTATTTTGCTTACGGGCGCCGATAAGCGCCGGATCATTGTCTTCAATAATCTTTGCATCATTGTAGCTAAAGGAGGCATACACCTGCCAGTTGGGCAATAAATAACCGGTAACATCCATCTCAAATCCCCTACTGCGCTCTGCTCCACGCGTGACTAAAGAATCTGGAGCGGATGGGACATTCGCATTAAGCAACAGGTTTTTCTGATTTATTTCAAAGAGTGCCGTATTGATGTGGAGCTTATTTTTCAGCAGGGTGATTTTGGCACCTACCTCTTTTAAATCACTTTCTAAAGGCTTAAATCTACTGGCCGAATCGTCGGTACTGCCGTAAAAATTTGCAGTATTTGACATAATAGTTACTGTATTCGATTGCGGTTGAAAGCCTTCCAGATAGGTTCCATACACATTGATCTGGTCATTAACGGTATAGGTTAGCCCTATACGCGGCAGCAGCGCCCTGTTGGTAAACGAAATTTCATCAACCTCACCCCGGTTGGTCACATCGCGGAACCATTCTTGTCTCAAACTGAATAAAAGATGGAAGCGCTTATACGTAAGCTGTTCCTGCAGATACGCCGCGTGGGTCTCGGTCAGTGCGGTAGGAAAAGCTGACCTTCCGTTAAAATTATAGTCGGTAAGGTTATTCAGGGTATTGTTAGGGTCTTCCAGATTGTAATGCGGCACATTAGGTCTGGGCAAGATCATCCCTTCGTAGGAATAGGTTTGATAGGCTGCGGCATTTGCAGGATCAAAAGCATTAGTTACCGAACCGTCATTCAACAGATAGCCCCGTGCCTGATTTTGTCCGCCGCCTTCTAATTTTGCCCAGCTGTGCAGATCATACCCCACCAGCAATTTGTGTTTGAATGCACCGGTATTGAAGTCAAAATTAAAATAGCTATTGACATTGTCTACACTCCACGACTGCTGACGGTGTATAAAACGCATCGCGGCCAGGGTGGATACAGGATTGTTATCGATATCAACTCCAAACCCATTTGTGGTGCGTCTTTCTTGTAAATCTTCTTTCCAGGTTTGCTTCATATAGGTCGTGGTAAAGCCTATCTGATCGGTAAATTGATGCGTGAGATTTCCGGTGATGATAAATTGTTTGGAGTTGAAAAAGTCATTGGGCGCACCCAGATTCAAACTTATGGGGGTACTGTTCAGATCGGTCACGCCGGCTTCGGCACCAAAAATAGGTTGACCGCGATCTAATTTCCCCTTCATATCGCTGTAGATCAGCTCGACGTTTATAGCGGTTTTTTCACTGGCTAAATAGGTAAACGAAGGCGATAATAACAACGAGGTATTATTGACGTTGTCGCGGTAGCTATTGGCTTCCACATAGGCACCGTTAAAACGGTAAAGCAAGGTTTTATCCTCATTCAACGGACCCGTAAAGTCTACAGCGGCCATAATCGTGCTAAAACTTCCGGTGGTGAATTTAACCTCGTTACGCTCCACATCCAGTGGCTTTTTGGTTACCAGATTGATACTTCCGCCGGGATCTACGCTTGAAAAAGTAGCACTTGCCGGACCTTTTATAACTTCAACCCGCTCCACATTGGCCAGCAACGGCTGCAAAAAATAAAACTGGCGGGTACGCATTCCGTTAATCAGTTGCCCCTCTTCATTCTGACTGATCCCACGGATGGAATATTGGTTGTAAAAACTGCTGGGCGAAACCCCACTCACGTTCTTCACAGCATCAGCGAGCTGTATGCCCTGCTGCTCGTCTATCAATTCTTTGGTCACCGTACTTATCGCCTGCGGAATATCTTTATTCAAGGTTGAAGTACGCGTTGCGGAGAATGAATAATCACTGGTATAAGTTTGCGCTTTTCGGCCTACAAGTTCAACCGCGTCGAGGGCAAAATTTTCAGCTTTAAGATAAATAGTAACAAAAGTAGAATCGGGATTGACCGTTGCTGTTTTATAGCCTAAATACGAAATTTCTAAGCTGCCGCTTCCATTTAAACGGAAGTTGCCCTCAAAATCGGTTACGGTACCTTGCTGGGTATTTTTGATTTGTACTGTGGCTCCCGGAATGGGAATATTTGTATCGGCATCTTTCACCTGCCCTTTAATTTGCTGCGCACTTGCTTCAGCAAAGACTAAAAAGCAAAAAGAAAATAGCAGTTGTTTTATGAAAATCATTGTATTGGAGTGTAGAAATTATTAAACGGTTTGTAGGTAAAGTTCTTCGAGCTCGTTTGCAGAAATGTCAGCGGCTTTGATTTGCGAGACAAAGTCGCCCGAGCGCAATATGCCTATACTATGAGCCACCTGCTTTGCCCTGAAAATATCGTGTGTCGCCATCAGAATTGCCGTACCAGAGTCTGAGAGTTGCCTGATGATCTTCGTAAATTCATTAGAAGCTTTAGGATCCAGACCACTGGTAGGTTCGTCCAGAAACAAGGCTTTTGCATGTTTACTTATCGCTATTGCGATCCCAACCTTTTGACGCATCCCTTTAGAATAGCCCCCCAGACGCTTATTATGCGCCTCTTCCTGTAAACCGGTTTTGAGTAAAAACGCGATGAGTTCAGTCTTGCTGTACTTAAAACCAGCCAGACTGGAGAAATACTCCAGATTTTCAATACCCGTAAGATTGGGATACAACATCACCGTTTCGGGGATATAGGCCAGGTAATTTTTAGATTCCTGAGGATGATCCTGAACGTTAACTCCGTTAATTAGGGTATTCCCTGAAGTAGGTTCTATAAAGCCCAGAAAAAGATTAATGGTAGTACTCTTCCCGGCTCCGTTTTGCCCCAGCAAACAGCAGATTTCCCCAGGATTGATTTGCAGATTGAGGTTGTTTAATGCCAAATGCGAGCCGTACCTCTTAGTAAGGTTAAGTGCTTGAATCATAAGTTTTATGTTTTATAGGTTGTAAGATTACAGACAGCAGCCGCTTCTGAGCAAAAGGCCTGAAGCAGCATAAACCCAAAGATTGAGCTCCTTGCAGTCTGATCAAATATTTTAAGTAAAAGGAAAAAGGAAGGATTTTAAACAGCACCTAAACCATAGGTGACATCACTCATTTTGTGATATCAAAACTCTTAGGTTGTATACAGGCTGCACTGTAAATTCAATAGTGTACGGACCAAAGCCTGTTCTATCAAAGGGCCGCTAGTAAATAATCAGGTGCAAAATTGCTTAAATCCTTAAACGAAAATGTACTGTACACTCCCAGACCTCAACCAAAGATTGAATGGTTTTCAGCAAAGCCGGAAATCAAAAAAAGACGTAACAGTACTTAGGAAACCACCGGAGGCGGCTTATTGAATAAATAGGAAAACTTTAAAAGCCTGAGGGCAGGTTCATTATAAACGTTATCAACTTCAACAGCCTGCAAGGCTTCAAAATGAATGTAATTATGCGTTAAAGCTTCTGGTGTCGTGGTCAGTGGAGTTCCCTGATCGCTGGCAACTACCATATGGCAGTACTTACAATCAACTACTTCCTGCTGATCTTCAAAAACGTGAACAAAGGTATGCACATTTAAAATCCGCAGGAGGGCAAATGCCGCCAAAAAGAAAATCGGGATAATATGTGCGTTACGCTTTTTGAACATTGCGGCAAATATACCCTTAGTTTAGTACAGACAAAAGACTTTTTAAACCGAAAGTGCTGGTTTAGGTTTAAAAAAATATAAACTACTTGAAAGGTGCAGTTTACATAGTTGTTTATGGGTGTCTAAAATTTTAAGTATAGAAATATAACACATATACTTAGAATATCTTAAGAGGTTCTGTTGCTTTTAATTTCTAATTGAATAGCAATAATCAGTTTTAAATGTTAAAGTTTGCTTTTCTTACATTTCTCATCTTTAAGCAAACGGAGTTATACCTGAAGAATTGGAGCCACTGAGTTAAAACCAAACTAGCCCCTATGCGTAGTTAAAAGTCAGGGACCTAAGTAGTAATATCCATCCCCAGCCCTTCCTTCGAAGGAAGGAGTTTTATTAAAAATGACACCTTTTCTTACGAAGGAAATTTTGTATTTGCAAGACTTGAATCATTCTGCGAAGTGAAGCTAGTGAGCTTCTTCAATTAAAAGTTTAAAGATTTAGCAATACAAATAAACTAGGTATAATCATCAAATTAAAAGGTAAATTTTAAAGTGGCTAACACCTGCGATGGCCGTAATCGATAACTACTTTGAACATAATAATATTGATTATTGTAGGCTTTGGTGAATGCATCAGTATTCAAGATATTTTGCCAATTGATGTTTAAATCCATTTTTGGCTTTGAGAATGTAAACTGATAGCCCAGGTTCACAAAATAATTATCCCCGTTTTCAGATAACGAATTTTCATAATATTCACCACTCACACTTAAATACTGATTTTCCTTTGGATAAAAATAAAGATCTATCATGTGTTGTTGTGTTTCTATTTGCTGAAAATCACGTTCTCCAAACCCAGAAGTATAAGTTGAACTCGTACCTGAATAATTAGCAATTAGCCAACTCGAAATCTCAGCATCCACGCTTCCTCGAAGCGTAAAACTTCGAGTTTTAACCTCAGCCATCGTATTATTTAAAAGCTGTTGCCGCTTTAATAAATTATAGGAAGTATTCAGTTTGAATGTGGTCTTTAGTTTTCTAAAATACTTACTTCCACCTGCACTAAAGCTATGATTATCAAAACTATTATCGCGAGCCACCGCTTCTAAAATTGTTCTTCCATTTTCACCTATATTAGAACTGTATAGCAAGTTATTTTCAGTAAAATTATAGGAATACGATGCATCTAAAAATAATTGCTTTAACGGATTTCGGTAATTCAGTCCTCCACTATAATTTTGTTGCGTTTCTTCGGAAATTGGTGCGTTGTAACGGTTTAAATTTCGATAGCCATTCAGTAAAAAACCATAATATAGTTGCTGAAGTTTGCCAAAATCATAACTCAATCCTGCTGAAGCATTTGCATCCCAAAAAGCTGAAAGCTTTTTTTTTACATAAAAATAGGGTTCAAAAACCAGTCGATCTAAACCTCTTTGCTCTTCAAAATTCTCGTCCTCTAGCCGAAAACTCTTAAATTCAAGCGGCGTACTTAAACTTAAATTCCATGTTTCATCCTTACTTTCAAAACTAACAGCGTTTTTAAAATAAACCGAAGATTCTACAAATTGGTTTCTGTTTTTAAAATCTGAATCTAAAACCTCCTCGCCATTTTCCAAAAAAATATCGGTGTCTAGTTGCTGATTTTGGATTGAAAATCCAAATTTTGGAGATAGGGTAAATTTGCCAAGCGCCTTGGTAAAACCTGCTGAATTATCAGTATATATTTTCTTTGATGAAACCAGTTGCCGAATTTCCCCATAAGGATCACCATCATTAAAAATAGCTTCAAATTGGCCTGGCTGCACTAAAAGATCCTGATTGGTTGCAGTAAAACCGGTATTGGAATCAAAAGTGATTAATTGTTTCCCTAAAGTTCTAAGCAGGCGTAGATCGTTTTTAATTCCAAAGAAAGGATTATCAAGCTGTTGTTTTATTTGTGCATCGGGACGATCGATAAAGCCGCGATTCGCATTCCAAAATCCATTAAATTCTAATTGATTTTTCAGGTAATTTTTATCAGCATTGTTTTCAAAAGTGAGCTGTCCCTCCAGTTTGCTTACAAAAATAGCATTATTGGTATTTTCGATCACATCGATCGTATCTGTAGGTGTAAAGTATCGAGTTTGCGTACTCCCATCCTGCTGCTGATAATCATTTAGATAAGAAATATTCAGTTTTAGATCCAAATCCTCCTTAATATGCTGTAAAATATTTAGTGAACCTAAATGTATATTGTTATCCAACCAGCGTTCCGCTCGAAATGGAGGCTCTGATACATTCTGGATCGAAAGCCAATCCGTTTTATCGATATCAAATTCGGACCCAGAATGTTTGATCGAAAAATTGCGAATCTCCCCCGAAACGTCGTTTCCGGTATTATTGCTTTGGTAGGTAACGATCGCCTGTCGCTTTTTGGTAAAAATCATAGGCGTCACATTTGTTTTCCAAAGCAAAGGCGCAGCACCCATACCAGCGGTAGCCGTTCCGCTTAGTGTTACATCCTTTTTCAGCTTGATATTTATAGAAGAACGCTCTGAAAACTCTAAACTATCCAAAACTTTTACGGGCTGATGGTTTTCCAGGATCTCGACTTTAGAAACCGCCTCTACAGAAAGGTTATTATTTGCCAAACTGTATCTTCCCTCCAATAAGTTTAAACCTTCGATATAATAGTTCTGGATGGGCTCATTTTTATAATAAATCTGCCCGTTTGGCCGAATATCTATTCCTGGTAATTTCTTTAAAACATCAGCGATCACCCGGTCGTTTTTACCTTTAAAGGCTGCTACTGAAAAACTAAGCGTATCACCACGTTGCTGAATAATTTCAGATTTAACAAGCACTTCTTTTAAAGATTGTGAAGAAGGCGAAAGCTTAACATTTAGTGCCTGTGCTTCATTCCCGATTGTTTTCTTAAACGTTTCAAAACCCAGGTATGACACTTTCAAAAACAGAGAATCACGATCTGTTTCAACTGCTATTTTAAATTTTCCATCTACATCTGAAATAGCATAAGCTAATATCGAAGAAACAGAATCTTTACTGATCAATACTGTTGCTCCACTAAGTTTTTCATTTTGATGGTCAAAAACCTGTCCTGTAATTTCTTTTTGAGAATAACCCGTAAAAACGACGAATATCAATATTAGGAAAAGAAAAAACTGTTTAGAATTATTCAATATTTTTTGATTGATGAGGATTTGTTATTGCTGAAGTTCAATAGGATTATTTCGCTCCTTATACTTTTTAGTGAGTTCTTTCTTTTGTTTAGCTTCATCCTCTTCGCTCCAACCAAATTTGACACCTGCCTTTTGCATGGTACCAATGGGATCTCGATTATAATCGTCCCGAACCTGATCAAGTTCTTCCTGAGAAACAGTTTTGTAGTTATCTAGATTCAATAGTTTCTTTATCGGTGTTTTTAACTCCTGAAATCCTGTTAAACTAAAATGATACTGATTTTTCAGGTCTGAAATCTCTACAATGAGACCAGGTAAACCACTAAATTTATAAGGTCCGTCTAAAAATGGTAATTCCGGAGCAAACCAGGCTACATAATTTCTACCGGCAAAGGAGCCTAGACCCTTTTGAACGTTAAAACCTAATATCTCTTTATTTTCTGGCTGAATTTTCCAATCGATTGTTTTTAGATCTTGTATATATTTCAATTCATATTGGAATACCTTTTCAGCTAAAATAAGTTCATTCTCCTGATAATCTTTGAAGATCGTGTATTTAAAACTGGTCATTTGATTGTACTCATCCATCCTCATCATTACAGGATTTGTCATATTCTCTAAAGAATCTTTAACCGCTTTACCCAAACTGGAATATCGCGAGTGGCCTTTGCCTAAATAAAGGACACCTGTTTCAGATTTTATGGAATTTGTATCGGTAGAATCTTCCTGATATTCTAAACGATAAGTAGCTTTATACGTATAGGATTTTTGTGCCTGTAAATTCCCTAAACTAAGGAAAAGCAAAGCGATTATAAGTTTTCTCATATTTAAAGTTCTATAGAATTATTCTTTTTTGCCAATTCTGCTTGATGTTTTCTTGAATTATTTTTTTCTCATTGTCTTACCGCCCTCACCAACAAGCTTATTGATTTGAATAATAGTTAGCAAGTTCTTCAAAACTATCAAGAAGGTACAGTTCAACAGTTACTCTAATATCTTAAGATCAAATCCAATTCACTAATCCATTTGAACATAATTCAATTCAAAAGCCTGGTTATTCCTAATCGTAAATTTTCCACACCAGCCCAATCGTGTTTTTCTAAACAGAATACAGCACGGAATAAAAAAAGTAGCTAGAACCAAGAAAAACATAAGTAGCGGAATTAATAAAACAATGGTATTTCTTGTAATATTCAAATATGCTCCTGTTCGCTCTTCTTCACCTATCTTCTCCTCTTGTTCCCTCTCAACTTCAGCATTAAAGCTTCCCTTTTTTTCAGAAATAAACTCTTTATAATCTTTAAATGCTAAATACTTCAAAAGTCCCTTTACTACTTCGACCTGAGCTATATTGATATCTCCTGCCGTATTTTTTAGAGCCAGATTGTAATAGTTCCGCAAACTCTTTTCTCCTATTTGTATTCCAGATTGCTCATACAATGCTACCGAAATCTCTAAAGCACGAGCGCTCTTAGAAGGTTTCTTATTTCCTTTAAGCTCTTCTTCTTTTTCTGCACGTTCAAAAGCGTTTACAATAAGTTTTCTATGACTCATTTTTCAGTTTGAATTCCCTATTAAAATCACTAGAAACTTTCAGGATTTTCCTTTTCCAAAATATTTCCAGAAGCTTTCCTGTCCTCTTCCAACACCTGTATCAAAATCCCGGTTTATTTGCTGCATAAATCAATCAAACTCCTTGTGCATAGGGTATTAAAAGCTGCTTGATTTAAAAAAAGCTGTGTTAGTAGCTGTAGATCTTACGATTGAGAAGTAGTTAAACTGCTTCTACTACACAGTACTTCTCACCCAAAGAGAGACGTCTCTTTCTTTTTAATGACGGAAAACTTCCGTCTGCAATCCTCTTTAAAAACAACAGACAGCCACAGGTATGTCTGACCCTAAAAACATACAAAATGAAAAAAATACCTCTTATTAGCCTTACGGTTTTCCTTACTCTGAGTATTTATGCGTGTAATCCAGATAAGTTAGAAGAAGAATTATCCTCACCACAAGCCTGTTGTGGCGAAATACCCCCTATGGTTCCGCCAATTCCAATTAAGGATAGCATACCGCCAAATAATTAATTTAATAGTATTTTTGAGGAATGAAAAACACCCATCTTTCATTCCTCTTTTTAGTGTTTTCATTTATTCAGTTTCCGGCTATAGGACAACAGGCTATCAATAAAGACACTACAGTCGCCAACTATTACAAGGTTTTACTCAACCCCTCTAATCCATCGACCTATAACGAAGCGATACGCTATTATACAAACGCCTACCAGAAGAACCTCAAACAAAAAAAATATACTCAAGCAATTTATAACTTAGAACTTCTGGCAATCGGTAAATTTAATATTGGTGCTTATAATGATTCTGAAACTTTACTGGTAGCGGCCTTAAAACTTACCAAAAAGGATACTGCACGATCAACAACTGCAACCCGTAAACGCATTTATTACCAGTTAAGCCTACTCTATAAAAACCTGAAAGCCTACGATAAAAGTTTGGCGTTACAACGAAGCAGTCTGGCTCACGCAGAAACCGGAACGGACAGCGCACAGATCATGATCACTATTTCAAATGTACTTAGAGAACAACAGGCGTATGCTCCTGCATCAGATACTTTAAAATATGCATTTAAAATGCTTAAAAATATTGAGTCAAATTATCTAAAAGCTTACATTCTAGACAATCTGGGATACACGGAATTACTAGCCAAAAACGATTTTAGCCTCGTGCATCTTCACGAATCCCTTGCATTACGAAAAAAACTAAACGACCCTCACGGACTTTTTTCTAACTACCGGCATTTATCCTTATATCATAAGCAAGCTGATAATTTAGATAGTGCCAATACTTACGCCATGCAGGCATTAGAACTGTCTTACCAAATAGAAGATCCTGAATATGAGCACGAAGCTTTAGGAATTCTTGTAAATCTAAAAAGCGATACGCTTGCACAGCGTTTTAAGTTTTTAAGCGATAGCATCAACACGGTTAAACAAGCCAACCGGAATACGTATGCAGCGATGGAGTATGATGTGGAGCAAGAACAGCAAAAAACACAGCAGGCAATGCTGGAAAATGAACGTCAAAAACGGATAAACACTTTATATCTTTCCGGAATTGTTTTGCTACTCGTGATGGGTACAGGTGGGCTTGTATGGATGCAGCAACGTAAAAAAACACGCTTGCTCAAAACGATCAGGCAGACCGAAGCTTCCATTTCAAAAAAAGTACACGACGGTCTTGCTAATGATACCTTTCAGGTACTTTCTGAATTGCAGAACCTCAATAGCGTACCCGAGCATATTTTAGAACGGTTAGATAAAATTTATATTGAAACCCGAAACATCTCTAAAGACCACAGTCCGCTGATCGAAGGTGCTAATTTTAAAGATCAACTAACGAGCCGTTTAAATTCGTATAAGACAGAAGAGCTGTCTATCATTACCCGAAATTTAGATCAGATAGATTGGACGGTGTTTAGTCAGCTAAAAAAAGATACCATCTATATGGTGCTTGGCGAACTGCTTACAAACGCAAAAAAACACAGCGAAGCCAGCTTGATCTTGCTTTCTTTTGAAACTAAAAACAAACATTTACATATAAATTACAGTGATAACGGCATTGGAGGACCAGTAATCAAAGGAAATGGTATGCAGAATATGGAATTCCGTATTCGGGCAATAAAAGGAACTATTAATTTTGAATCAGAATCTAACAAAGGGTTTAAAGTTCAAATAGTATTATGATGTTTAGAAAAGTTTTAATCGCTGAAGATTTGGGTTGGAATACCCGCAATATTGAAGAAGAAGTTAAACGATTAGGGGCTCAGGAAGTTGTGGTCACAGAGTATTGTGATGATGCCTATATCAAGTTTTTAAGAGCTTTGAATGATGAAGACCCTTTTGATCTTTTGATCTCAGATCTTTCGTTTAAAGAAGACCACCGCACCCAAAAATTAAAAAGTGGGGATGAACTCATCTCTGCTGTGCGCAAATACCAGAAAAATCTCAACATCATCGTTTTTTCTATGGAAGAGCGCCTGCAGCGCATCCGTTTTTTATTTGAAGAACTCAAGATCAATGCATACGTTTTTAAAAGCCGGCAAAGCATTAACCATTTATCTGCTGCACTAGATGCTATAACTAACAACAAACCTTACATCTCACATCAGGTCGCTAAAGCTCTAGAAAAACGACACAGCCTTGACATTGAGGATTATGATTTTATTCTTCTTAAGAAACTGTCTTCTGGCTTGTCAAACAAAGAAGTAAGCGATTATTTTAAGGAACATGATATTTCCCCAAACGGAATCAGCTCTATAGAAAAGCGCATCAACCGCTTACGCATTCAGTTTAAAGCAAATAATGCCGTTCACCTCATCTCCAATGCTAAAGACCTGGGACTTATATAGTTTTCAGTTAAAAAAAATCTGAATTGAAAAAGGGAAACGCTTATCAGTTCAAGATGTTATTCTGAGCTTTTATTAGGGCTTTCAGTTATAGCTCGCTTAAAGGTTAGAAAAACACCTCTCGCGATCGCCTTCATCCAAGTCCTTCTCCCCGATTGCAATGCCTGAACATTCTAGGTTGATCCTTGAGTACATCCCTTTAAATCATCTTTTTAAGGGATGTTTTTATTTAGAACTCATAATAGCTCAAGCACTCCTGATAACTTTCGGGAAGAGCGATCACCTATAATGTATTCAACGCTTACCTGTTTTAGCTAAACTTAATTTAAACGTTACCTATTTAATCTCAAGGTTATATTTCTTAGTAAAAGCTTTTACTTCTTAAGTTTTAGATAATCTTACCATAAACTAGTTCTATACAAGAAACAGTTCATTTGCACCACAATTCTGTTTAACCTCTAAAACTAAGCCTATACGACTGATTTTTTTGAATTAGCCCAAAACTTAAAGCCCGTTTCTGTTGCAGCAGAAACGGGGTCTTTAAATAAAACTACAGTACAAATCCATAGTTTAATTCTGATGATTAACAAAATACTCAATTATTTTACATTACAAGTGCGTGTGCCTAAAATTCTGGTTGCATTCGCCATTTTAGTATTCTCTTACAGCTTACAGGCTACTACATTACGAGCCGATGATGTTACACAACAAACACTAACCGGAACCATTTTAGACCATACCGGAATGCCCCTACCCGGAGCTTCTGTTATGCAGGTAAATACCACTAACGGTGCCTCTACAGATTTTGACGGGAACTTTGAATTAACCGTTTCTGAACTTCCGGTTGAACTTAAAATCTCTTATGTAGGTTTTAAACCTCAAACACTAACTATTGAATCTTTGGATGCCATCACTATACAACTTCAACAAGACGATAATGCGCTTGATGAAGTGGTTATTACCGGATATGGTGAGCAATCTAGACGAAATGTAACAGGCTCTATTGCTTCTATAAATCCTGAAGAAATTACTGCCATACCTACTGCTGACGTAACAGAAATGCTTGAAGGACGACTTCCGGGTGTACAAATTATGAGCGATAACAGTCCGGGTGGAGGGACCTCTATCCGCGTGCGCGGTTTTGGTACGATCAACAACAATGATCCTCTAGTTGTTATTGACGGAGTACCGGTTTCAAACGGCCTGAACGGAATAAACCCTTCAGATATTGAAACCATTCAGGTGCTTAAAGACGCTGCATCTTCTTCTATATACGGTTCGCGTGCTGCAAATGGTGTGGTTGTAGTGACTACTAAAAAAGGAAGCAAAAACGGAAGTTACGCTATCAGCCTGGATGCCTATTACGGGGTGCAGTCTTCTTTCAACCTTCCTAGAATGCTAAATGCTCAACAATATGGTGATGCGTTATGGCAGGCTTTTAAAAATGACGGCCAAACACCAGCAAGTGATGTGTATGGCAACGATCCTGACAATCCGGTAATTCCACAATGGCTTGATGCAGATCAGACCATACCAAGCGGTAACGTAGATTGGATAGATGCGATTATGCAAGCGGCACCGGTACAGTCTTACAACATCTCAATGTCTAAAGGTGATGAAAAAGCACAACACGCTTTTTCTATAGGGTATTTTAACCAGGAAGGTATCATTAAAGATACTGGTTTTGAACGGGTCTCAGCGCGATTCAACTCAAGCTACAAGATTATGGACATTGTAACTGTGGGTGAAAACTTTACCGCTTCCTATAAAGAACGTGTTTCAGTAGGTACTAACAGCTCCTTAGGTTCTATTGTTTACAATGCGTTACAATTTCCTTCTATCGTTCCTATCAAAGATATCAATGGTAATTATGGTGGTAATCCTATCAATGATATTTCTAATCCCTTAGGAAGCCTTAACCGCTCTAAAGACAATAAGCAAAAAAGCATTCAGGCTTTAGGTAATGTTTTTGCTGAAGTCGCTATCAGTGATTTTACAGCGCGTACTTCTTTAGGTATAGATTATCAAGCGAATAACAGACGTAGCTTCTCTCCGCTGTATAACGAGATTTTATCTCAAAATCTTGTGAATTCTTTGAGCACCAGCAACAGTTTCAATTACCAGATGACCTGGACTAACACGCTTAACTATTCAAAGAAAATAGATTTAAACAATCTGGAAGTTTTAGTAGGTCAGGAGGCTATTAAATATTATTACGAGGGCTTTGATGCCTCACGTCAAAACTTCTTATATGAAGATCCTAACTTCCGTTATTTGAGTTTTGGAACAGAAAATCAGCTAAATTCAGGGTCTGCTAATGAGTGGGCGCTTAACTCCTATTTTGGTCAGGTTAAATACGACTATGATCAGAAGTATTTATTTACTGCTACGGTACGTCGTGATGGGACTTCTAAGCTTGCTAACAACAATTGGGGTACCTTTCCTGCATTTTCTGCAGGATGGCGTTTAGACCGTGAAGATTTCTTTGACCTGGGAGATGCATTCTCGTCCTTCTTAATTCGTGGAAGCTGGGGGCAAACCGGTAACCAGCAAGTACCTTCTTACTCTACAGTAGATAGCTACAGAAACAACAATGCAAATTCTGATTATGGAATTGGTGGAGGTCAGAACAATGTGAATACCGGTCTTACTCAGACTCGTGTTCCTAATGCTGATCTGGAATGGGAAACTTCAACACAAACCACATTTGGGGTTGACCTTGGGTTTTTCAATAATAAGCTGCAATTAACTGCTGAGTATTTCAATAAAAAAACCGAAGACATTCTAGTTTACAACATCATTCCGTTGACTTATGGCGGTACTAATGACGGTCAATGGATTAATGATGGGGAGATGAAAAACCACGGTTTTGAATTAGATCTTTCATACGCTGATAAACACGGAGACTTTGGGTACAATGTTGCGTTAAACGCAACAGCTTATAAAAACGAGCTTACCCAATTGAACAGCGTTCCTTATCTGGGAATACCAAGCTCTACTTTACACAGTGTAAACTTTGATCAGGAAGTATCCAGAAGTGCCGTAGGTCAGGCTATCGGTTCATTTTACGGGCACGTTGCTTCTGGAATTTTTCAAAGCGAACAGGAAGTTTTAGATTACGGTCTTCAGCCTAATGCACAACCGGGAGATCTACGCTTTGAAGATGTTAATGGCGATGGGGTTATTGACAGTGACGACCGTACATTTATAGGTTCTCCGCATCCAGATGTACTGCTAGGACTCAATTTAAACTTCACGTATAAGAACTTTGACCTGGGGATGTTCTTTAATGGAAGCTTTGGTAACGATCTATACAATCTCACCAAATACAAAACACAGTTCTTCAATCAGGCGGCTTACAACAAAGACAGCGCTGTTTTAAATGCATGGACCCCGGAAAATACGGGATCTTCTATTCCCAGATTATCGCTTGATGATCCTAATAACAACATCAGACCTTCATCGTATTATGTAGAGGACGGGTCTTACTTCAAATTGCAAAATATGCAGATCGGCTACACCTTTGAACCAGAAGAGTTATTGGGTGTTAAACTAAGAGTATTTGGGCAAGCTACCAATTTGTTTACCCTTACTAATTATAGCGGTATGAATCCACAAATAGGTTTGCAGAACTATTCGTCTAGCAACCGGAATTTAGACATTGGTGTAGATCGTGGAATTTACCCTCCATCTCGCACATTCACTCTGGGAATCAACGCAACATTTTAAAAATGATCTTTATGAAACGTACTAAAACTATTCAATATATATTTATTCTGGCTTTTGCAGCTAACAGCTTGTCGTGTTCTAATGACTATCTGGATGAGACGACCTATGGGGAAGTAGCTCCGTCAGAAATGACAAAACCTGAAAATGTAGAGCGTGCCATCATCGCTGCCTACAGTGTACTTAACGGTCAGTTTGACGGTGCGAGTAATGCCTATAACTCCCCGGCTTCTAACTGGAGTTTTGGAGATGTGGTATCTGACGATGCCTATAAAGGTGGCGGCGGTACTGGTGACAATAACAACATTCACCAGATGGAAATTTTCAATACCAATTCTAGTGTACTTGATGTGGAGCGCAAATGGATGGCACTCTACGAAGGAGTAAAACGCAGTAACGAAGCGATAAAATTACTCAATGCATCAGAAGATTTTGATTCAGAACTTAAGGTACAACGCCACGCAGAGCTGAACTTCTTACGCGGGCATTATTACTTTGAACTTAAAAAGATCTACAACCATATCCCCTATATTGATGAATCTGCACTGACTGTTGCTGATTATGCTAAATCCAATACAGAATTTACATCTGAAGAGCTATGGACTAAAATTGAAGAGAATTTTCAGACAGCTTATGAAGGCTTACCCGATACACAAACCGAATTGGGAAGACCTACCAAAGTTGCTGCTAAAGCGTATTTGACTAAGTGCTATTTATTTCAGCAAGAATGGCAAAAAGTTTATGATAACAGCACAGAAGTGCTCAATAGTCAATACGGACTTTTAGAGGACTTTCAGGAGGTGTTTTTGCCGGAAAATGATAACAGTAAAGAAGTGATCTTTGCCGTACAACATACAGTGAATGATGGCCAACCTGATAACTATAACGGAAGTATCGGAGATCGTTTAACGGCACCGGGCGGACCGTTCTACTCGCAATATGGTTTTCACCGTCCTTCACAAAATTTGATCAATACCTTTAAAACAGATGCCAGCGGTTTACCGGTTGACAACAACATCAACCTGACCGATGCAGATAATGTAGATCCTCGTTTAGATATTACAGTAGGACGTCCCGGTATTCCTTATAAGGATTTAGATATTCTTTATGACGCAAGCTGGGCACGTGATCTGGCTACATATGGTCCTCTGGCTCCTAAGAAGCGAATAGTTTCTGCCAACTCTCCAGCCTTTGTAAATACCTGGCCGTACGTGAACGCTTTAAATTATTACATCATACGCTATGCTGAAGTGCTCTTGTGGAGAGCTGAAGCTGCTGTTGAGTTAGATAAACTTGAAGAAGCAAGAGCTTTAGTGAATCAGATCAGAACACGTGCTGCCAATACCGAAACGGTAAAAACGCTAGACGGTTCGCAAGATGCTGCAAACTATAGTGTAGCCACCTATGATACTAACTGGACCGACAAAGATGCAGCCCGTGAAGCGGTTCATCTGGAAACCCGTTTAGAATTGGCTATGGAAGGGCATCGGTTCTTCAATCTGGTACGCTGGGGACAAGCTGAAAAAGTAATCAATGCGTATCTGGAAGTTGAAAAAACACGCCGTACACATTTAACAAATGCTAATTTTATAGAAGGCACCCACGAGTATTGGCCTATCCCACAACGCTACATAGACAGTAGCCCGGAAGGTCTCATCACTCAGAATGCAGGCTACTAAGTTTTTTTGATCAAGAGGTTAAAGAAAAAGGAATCGATTTATGGATGGGTAACTACACTCCGGATCTCGATAGCTGATTTCTTTAACCTCTTTTTAATACGATAACTATGAGAACGTTTGTTGTTACACTGGTGATCATCTGTTTTACTACTGTACAGATGAAGGCTCAAAAAGGATACGATCCGAGTTTTAAAGCCGCTCGATCAGAAAATCTACTTCAGGATAAAAACTTTTACCTCTTTACCGCAATTCAGAATGAGGAAGCAGTAAAGCAACTCTTAATGACTAATTCGGTTCTCAAAGCATTCAAGGAATCCCAGGATAAATTGCTGGCAGGATCTTTACAACAGCATAAAGAAAATCCCGCGTTGCTGGTAAAAACATACCTCTTTTCTCAAAAAGAAATTTCTCAAATTGGTGACGAACTGAAAAACTTGGTGCAGCGATCAGCCGTACTACAACACTTTATAAGAACCAACCTGAGACCTTCAGGGGCATATGAAGCTTATAAAGAGCTTTCTGATGCCGATTATCTGGAAGCATGCTGGAACTTATGCGCGGCAGGCATCAATCATAACTTAACAGTATATGGGCTGGGTGAAGCACCACAATATGCTACCATAGACTCTATCTCTTATGATGTTTCTTCTTCCTATTACAAAGGAGCCTTATGGATGTGGAGCGACCGGTTTGTAAAACAGGAGAATGATAAACCGGCATTGTTTTTTGAGAATAGTCTCAACTATGCGCTGGCCTTACTCTATATGAATCACCGGGACGAAGCAAGCCGTTATGAACCGCTCATCTTAAAAGAAAATGCAAAGGCTGCTGCTCACGTAAAGCATACCGACTTTGATGCATATCTGTATGCCAGTATTTTGGTATTGGGCAACGGACCCGAAAACTACAGAGACAGACTTTCTGCAGTGGGAAAACTAAATTTACAACTGGGTGTTTTAAAATACCGTCAAAAGCAAGCTCCGTTCATTATAGTGTCTGGAGGACACGCACACCCGTTTCGTGCCGACTATGCAGAAGCTATTGAAATGAAAAAAGAACTCATAAATTACTATCGAATTCCCGAAGAGCATATCATAATTGAACCCCACGCCCGGCATACAACCACAAACCTGAGAAATGCAGCCCGGCTTATGATCGCCTATGCGATGCCTTTGAAGCAAAGATCTCTTGTAATTACGAATAATTTGCACAGTGCTTACACCGGAGACCAGCGGTTCATAGAGCGTTGTCAAGAAGAGCTGGGATATGCTCCTGCTCGAATTTTAAATCGTATAGATGCCACGACTCTGGAGTTCTTACCACAACTGGAAGCATTACAACAAAATCCGATGGAGCCCTTAGATCCTTAAATAAGGTGTGGTTTAGTATTCAACAATCCTCAAAACCCTTTTACTCCTTTTAAAATATCAGGGTCGAGTTCAATTCCTTCGTTGCCGTGTAAAACAGACATGTCTCCTGTAGATTCTAAGATCACAGCCTTTACCTCAGAAAATCGCAGGGCATTTGCCTCCCTGAGTTTGGCAATCAGATCAGTCTCTCCCACATTGGTTTGTTCTAGGTTTTCGTAAAGAATTTTACCGTTATACATCAACATAATGGGATCATTGGTAAGTAAACTGTCTGCCTTTTTAGATTTACGAACTACAAATGCAAAAAAGGATTGAAATGCTACAATGGCTGCAAGAGCCAAACCACCTTTTAATAAAGACTGGTTCGTATTCATAACAACCGAAGCCAATATAGATCCTATTGCAATGGTTGAAGCAAAATCAAAACTCGACATCTTGGCGAACGTGCGCAAGCCCGAGATCCTTGTGATCGCTACAATTATGGTAAAAATAACCACTACCGAAATCAATACTTTTAAAAGTGTAGGGAGTGAGGCATAAATCCAGTTTTCCATAGGTCTTTTCTCTTTAAGAAGTTAAGCTTACAAATTAGGCTAAACATCCCCGCTGCCTCTTCAGAAATCCTTCAATTTTAAAATTTTTAACGCACTACTGTTAAATATTGTTATTATAAATAAAATACAACTTAAGGCAATATATTTTTATAGAATATAGAGTTCATAAATTTTCAACTAGCAACGCGCCCAATGAACACGGTATTAGCTTCTCCCAGATTCACGGTAAGTGAGCAAAATTCCATTTTAAATACGATAGGCAATACGCCTTTGATTCATTTAAAACAACTAACTGCGCGTTCGGGTATTGATGTATTCGGAAAGCTTGAAATGGCAAACCCCGGAGGAAGCATTAAAGATCGCACTTCATTAAGTATTGTTGAAGAAGGAATCAAGAAAGGAGAAATTACTCCAAAGACTACGCTTGTCGAAAGCAGTAGTGGTAATATGGCTATAGGGCTGGCGCAAGTTTGTGGCTATTACAACATTCCTCTTGTGATTGTCGTTGATCCTAAAGCTAACAACCATACTTTAAAAATTTTAAAAGCCTATGGAGTTCAAATAAATACGGTCAACAAACCCGATAAAAAAGGAGGCTATCTAGGAGCTCGTTTAAACCGAGTCAAGCAGTTGCTTTCAGAAATCCCTCAGTCTCTTTGGACGAACCAGTATGGTAACCGTGCAAATCCTCACGCACATTATAAAACGATGAGCGAGATTACTAGTCAGTTGCCGGATGTAGATTATGTATTTTCTGCTACCAGTACCTGTGGAACTTTAATGGGCTGTGCCACTTACATCAAAGAAAATAATTTAAGAACAAAGCTCATCGCTGTAGATGCTTGTGGAAGTGTCATTTTTGGAGACGCGCCCAAAGAACGTTTCATCCCCGGTCATGGCGCGGGCCTTCCTTCTCAATTTTTAAATAAAGAGCTCGTAAATGGCGTAATGCATATTTCTGATAAAGAATGTGTTGAAGGCTGTCAAAAACTTTTAAAAACCGAAAGTATCTTAGCTGGTGGCTCCTCGGGAGCTGTAGTTTCCGCCTTTTTAAAGAGAGCTCCTAGTCTGCATAAAGAGGGTAAGTGTGTATTGATTCTTTGCGACAGAGGGGAGCGCTATCTGGATACAATATATAATGAAGCTTGGGTAACTAAACATTTAAAATAATGGACACCTCCGTTTTTAATGTGGGGATTATTGGTTTAGGTCCTAAAGGTTTTTACGGGTTTGAAAGGCTTTTGGCTGAGATTGATCAATTGGACGATCATACAGACATGTGCATCCATCTTTTTAATGAATCAGATGCTTTTGCTACCGGCTGGGTTTATGATATCAACCAACCGGAATACCTCCTGATGAATTACCCTAATAAATATATTTCATCTGTTCCCCGTACCGAATGCGATGCTATGATTCCCATGAGCTCATACAGTGAATGGGTTAGTAAGTTTACCGGTAATAGTATTTCATATGAAGAAAAGCAAATAGCACCACGGGCAGCTGTAGGTCGCTATCTGAAATATTATTTCAATCTACTGCTCAAAGCTGGAAGCTCAAGAGTAAAAATTAAAAAACACATCACTACGGTAACCGCAATTAAAAAAGGCGATAGCGGTTTTTATATTGATACTACAACTGGTGCTGGTGCGGGACTCACTTTTAAAACACTGTTACTCACAACAGGTCATAGTCCGGCTATTTCAAGTGCTTACCAAACCGCTTCTAATTGTGATTACACGATTCCGTTTGTTTATCCTTTTGATAAAAAACTAACGCCTGTAAAATCGGGAACAACAGTGTTGTGCAAAGGCATAGGCCTTACAGCTATTGATACGATTCTGGGTTTGACCGAAGGACGAGACGGAGCGTTCAAAAAATCAGAATCAGGAAGCTATTCGTATACTAAAAGTGGAACTGAGCCCTTTAAAATAATGCCCTTTTCAAGATCTGGAATTCCTATCATCCCTCGAGGATTAGCTGCTATAAATCTAAAACAAACCAGTTTTTTTCTTAAGCATCTTGTTGAAGATACTTTAAAAAACAAACGGATATTAGATTTTGAAAAACAAGTTCTTCCAATACTCAAAGTGGATATTGAAGCGGAATATTATCATAGACTATTTAAGCACTACCACTACGAATATACTCCTTCAGTAAGTATCGAACATTTTCGTAACGTGCAAAAAGACTTTCATAAGCGCTTTCCAAAAGTTAACCAATTTAAAGCTCAAAGCATTTTATACCCTAAATTAAATCCTGAAAGTAATTTGCAACAAGCAGTCAAAAACTTTTGGGAATTCTGGATCATTGAGTCTGAAAAAAAGGAGAGCCCATATGCGGCAGCCGTTGCAGCTTGGCGTTTTGCAGCTGAGGATTTTAACCGCTTGTACAGCGCTAATGTATTAACTCCTGCTTCTAGATCAATCTTTCAAAATAAGTATTTCGGACTTTTTAACCGGGTTGCTTATGGCCCTCCGGTTCAAAATATTCAAAAAATGCTAGCGTTAATGCAAGCAGGAATTCTTGACTTTTCCTATGCAAAAAGTCCACAGTTAATTGAAAAACGGGATGCCTGTTACCTGCAAACTAAAACTCAAAAAATAGAAATGGACTATATACTAGATGCCCGGCTTCCCCGTGGTTTTTCTAAGGAAGCCGCAGTACTTTTTAACCCGATTGCTAAGCCTGCTCTTTTTTCACATACGGCAAATCTGAATGCTGTTGAAGTAAAATGTACCCGGCAAGGACATCCGGTAGATGCATCAGGGGCTATCGAAAAAAACATGGTTTTATACGGTACTCCTACAGAAGGTGCCTTATTTGATAATGACACCCTTTCCCGTACGCATAATGATACCGCCAGTATGTGGGCTAAAAATACGGTCATTCAATACATTCAATCTAAAACTGCTCTTACAACCTAATTATGAATACTTATTTACCTCCTTTAAAGCCCATTACTTCTCCCTGGATGCATAGCATTATGGAGGATTTTAAACTGCAGGAAGCAGTATTGGAAACCTATAACTCGCCTGTTAACCTGCATCATTTAGGTGCTTTTCAAGATAATATTGCCGAATATAAAAGCATATTAGACACCTACGGTTTTAAATACCAACTCTTTTTTGCGCGGAAAGCCAATAAGTTTAAAAACTTGATTCCTGCAGCTGTTGAAGTCGGAATTGGAATAGACACTGCAAGTTTACCGGAACTTCAACAATGTCTGGATCTTGATGTAAATCCTAAACAACTCATCTCTACCGCTGCGATCAAAAATAAAGCACTTTTGGAGCTGGCTGTGAAGAATAAAGTGCTGTTGATAATTGACAACAAAGATGAACTGGATCAGGTTAGAGCTATTGCAAAATCTTTAAACCAAACTGCCAAAATAGGTATACGTATTTCAGGATTTAAACATCAGGAAGCTAAACTTTTCAGCCGATTTGGTTTTGACGTAGATGCTGTAATACCATTTCTAGAAGCCTATTTCAAAAATCCCGATACTCATGAACAACTTAGCGTGGAAGGTTTTCATTTTCATCTGGACGGATACAGTACAGCCCAGCGTGGAGAAGCCTTACACCAGACTCTGGATATTATAGCTAAATTACAGCATGTAAACTTCCCCATATCTTTTATAGATATGGGAGGCGGAATTCTGATGAATTACCTGCAATCGCAACAGGAATGGAATAGGTTTAAAGACACGCTCAAGCAGGCGGTGTTAGAAAAACACGATCCCATAACGTATAACAACGACGGTTTGGGATATCGCAATAGAGATGGTCACCTGGAAGGCGATCTGGCTGCCTACCCTTATTTTAATGAAAATTCTAAAGCAAGTTTCCTCAAAGAGATTTTAGAAACGACCAATACCGAAAATAAAACAGTGGCGCAACGTCTTAAACAAAAAGGTATCGAATTACGTCTGGAGCCGGGTCGTAGCTTGCTCAACCAGGTAGGAATCACTCTGGCACGCGTGGCACACCGTAAAGTAGATGCCAGAGGCAACCACCTTATAGGTCTTGAAATGAATATGTCGCAACTCAAAAGTTCAAGCGCCGACTTTCTCCTTGACCCTTTTATAAGTTATAAAAACCCAAATGCTGATTCAGAAGCCGTAGCGGTATATTTTACGGGAGCGTATTGCCTGGAGCGAGATGTACTTTTAAAACGTAAAATCAGCTTACCTCAACTCCCCGAGATAGGTGATACCGTACTGTTTGTAAATACAGCAGGCTATATGATGCACTTCTTTGAAACGGAAGCGCATTTGTTTGAACGAGCAAAAAATTTAAGCCTGACCAATAACCCAAAAACCTTCTCTATAGATGCTATAGAAGAAGAATTATAATCTTAAATATCATGGAAACAGCAATAGGAGTTATCGCGAGTATATTTACAACGCTGGCTGTACTACCCCAGGTGTTTAAGGTTATACAAACAAGATCGGCTGAAGACATCTCACTGTGGATGTTCATCTGCCTGTTGATCGGCGTGGGTTCCTGGACGATTTATGGGATATTCAAAGAAGACTGGCCCATCATCATCACAAACGGACTCTCTTTTCTTTTTAACAGCATCATGGTGTATACCAAACTGGCATACAGTAAGCCCCCTCCAAAATAAGTTTTAGCAACCCAATCTGTTTCTACCTCTTGAGCAAACTGTCAAGGCAAGCCCGCAGGGAATTAAAAGGAAACTGCTTAACGCTTGATCATCCAATAAAATACCAATCCATTAAAAACACCTATGAACGATTTTTTTACAACAAATAAACGATCCATATTTGGCGGACTCCTAACCTTTCTTTTTTTACTGATCGGTATCTTCCTGTTGGGTAATGTGAGTGGCTATAAAGCGAAAGAACTCATTGAAGCTTCCTTATCCGGAGTGAATATGTTATGCAATACCATTGTATTAGGCTCTGCTACCATTCTAACTTTATTACTAACCCTTCTGGGAATCAGTACCAGTTCAAAGTCTACCCTTAAAAAAGCGCATTATATTCAGGTTTCTAACATTGCCAAAATAGACACGGTACTTTTCATCACCGCCTTGGTTTTATTTCAGATGTTCAACATTCCCATTACAGAATCTGAAGAAGTCCCTACCTCTTGGTTTAAGTATTTATACTGGATCACGCTCTTTTTCTCTTCTTTAATTAGTGGAATGATGGTTACGGTAGTACTGTTGCTATACAGTACAGTAACAAATATCATTTCAATCGTTGGCCTGGGTAAAGACCATTACTTGATCTCGGAAGAAGAGATTGAAGAAAAAGAAGAAGAAGAAAAAGAAAAGAACTAAACAAATTGCTAGTAAATGGATGTCCTTTTAATATTGGGTATTGCGCTTTTGAGCACCGTGTTGATGACCGCATTTAGTTGTATCCTCAGCAAAATACTCGCGCAGAATTTGATTGAACCGTATTGGTTGAATGTGTTGCTCTTTAAAAAGAGAGGATGGCGCAACCCACTGGGGTGGGTGACTCATTATTTAACGGGAATTGGTTTTATGTATTTACTCATTTTCCTTAATGATCTTTACCCATTATCGTTGATCGCTACAATTTTAGTATATGGATTCTTAGAAGGTGTTCTGGGTATTGTAATGTGGGGGATCCTTTTTAAAATGACCCACTACCCTCATAAACTCAATGTCTCGTGGTACTATGTAAACCTAATAGCAGCGCATATCGTTTTTGCCACAGCAGCACTATGTACCTACTAAAACGCATTCCTCATGGTTTGATCCATTTATACCCCTACAGCGCACTTAGCTATTATTTAAGATAATTTTAATTTATCTATAGATATACTTTAACCTTTATTTTGACCATTTGGTGTGTTTTCAACCTAATTTTAGAAAATATACTAACCAAAGTCTTCGCATAATGGCTAAAGAAAATAAAAGTAAATCAACTTCTAAAAAGATCGATCAGCTTGCTGACAGTACCAAAGATTTTACAGATAAAAACCTTACAACCAATCAGGGTCTTAAAGTAAACGACACCAACAACTCCTTAAAAGCCGGTGAACGCGGCGCCACGTTGCTTGAAGATTTTTTGCTACGCGAAAAGATCACCAGCTTTGACCATGAGCGCATTCCAGAACGCATCGTTCACGCTCGAGGAAGTGGAGCGCACGGATATTTTGAATTGTATGAGAGTATTGAAAAGTATACGAAAGCCGGACTCTTTACAGACACACAACGCAAGACCCCGGTATTTGTACGTTTTTCTACCGTTGCGGGTTCTAAAGGCTCTCCAGATTTAGCTCGGGACGTACGCGGTTTTGCCGTAAAGTTTTATACTGAAGAAGGTACCTGGGATCTGGTAGGAAACAATATGCCTGTCTTTTTTATTCAGGATGCGATGAAATTTCCAGACCTCATTCACTCGGTTAAACCCGAACCGAATAACGAGATCCCGCAGGCGGCTTCTGCCCACGATACCTTTTACGATTTTGTTTCTCGTGCTACCGAAACCCTGCACAACCACATCTGGGTGATGAGCGACCGGGGTATTCCGCGTAGCTTCCGTATGATGGAAGGTTTTGGGATTCATACCTTTCGTTTTATAAATGAGGAAGGAAAATCACACTTCGTAAAATTCCATTGGAAACCGGTATTGGGTGTGCATTCGGTTACCTGGGATGAAGCAGTAAAGATCAATGGTGCCGATTCTGACTTTCACCGCAGAGATCTGTGGGACGCTATTGAAGCCGGTCAATATCCCGAGTGGGAATTTGGTATTCAGGTGGTCGCAGAAGAAGACGAACATAAATACGATTTTGACCTGCTTGATCCTACGAAGTTAATTCCAGAAGAACTGGTGCCTGTAGAGATCATCGGTAAGATGACCTTGAATAAAAACCCTGAAAATTTCTTTGCAGAAACCGAACAGGTTGCTTTCTTACCGGGACATATCGTACCGGGAATTGATTTTACGAACGACCCACTTTTACAAGGAAGGTTATTCTCCTACCGCGATACGCAATTGTCGCGTTTGGGCAGCCCTAATTTTCACCAGATCCCCATCAACAGACCGGTAGTACCCAGTCATAACAACCAGCGAGACGGACATATGCAGACGGAAATCCCTAAAGGACAAACGGCTTATTTCCCCAACTCCCTGAGTATGGGTTGTCCGCATTTGGCTAAAATGGCCGAGGGCGGTTTTACGCATCACGAAGAACGTATAGACGCGCATAAAATACGCTCACGCAGCGAGAGCTTTAGCGATCACTTTTCCCAACCCGCATTATTTTACCGCAGTCTGGCCCCTTGGGAACAAGAGCACGTAGCAGATGCGTATACGTTTGAATTGGGTAAATGCAACCATCAGGACATTCAAGAGCGCATGCTTTGGATCATCAATCAGATAGATGAAAACCTGGCCACTAAAGTTGCAGACGGCCTCGGTTTAAAAATCCCTAAAAAGATTGAGCAGCCTGTAAACCAGGCCATAGGTGCTGATGCTGACGTTGAAAAGTTTCAGCCTCAACCTAAAAAAGACTATCTGAAAAAAGACAATGCCTTGAGTCAGGCAAAGACAAAATTTGACAGCATTGCTACCCGCCAGATCGCGGTACTGGCTGCAGATGGTTTTGAGATGGAAAGTTTTAAACCGTATAAAGCTGCCTTAGAAAAAGCAGGTGCTGTTGTTAAAATTGTGGCACCTCACGGAGGTAGTATTACCTGCGATCAGGATATGGAACATAAAGTTGCTGCTGCGATCATGACCACCGAAAGTGTATTGTTTGATGCCATTTTGGTTCCGGGAGGTGAGCAATCGGTTAAAAGCCTTTTAAAGAAAGGCAAATATGCTAAGTTTATCAGTGAAGCTTTTAAACATTGCAAAGCCATAGCTGTATTAGGAGCTGGAGAAGAACTACTCAAAGAAAGTTATATCAAAAATTACACGAAAGATAAAGCTGTATTTGTAGATGCAAAAGCCCAGGATTTTATTGATGCCATTAAACAGCATCGAAACTGGGACCGTATGGAGACTGCTTCCTCAATACCTGTATAGAATTAAATACTTATGTAAGCAATAACCCAAAGCAGTATCCGCTTTGGGTTATTTTTTAAAGAAAAAGGGTTTCAGTTTCAGGTTAGTTGTGTTTTTATCTTACCCGATTTAATGATATTCTTTAAGAGGCTTATTTGAAATTCAGTACCCAGTTCTTCATTGCTCAAAACTTTTACAGTTCCGCCATGAGCTTCTGTTACAGTTTTAACCAGGCTAAGACCTAGGCCCCAACTTTTAATCCCTTCTTTTTTTACACGCTTATTCGACTTTAGGTAATCAAAAATCTCATCTTGTTTGTGCTCTGGTATAGGTTCTCCAAAATTATGAACACTTATACGCGTTTGATCTCCTAAATCACTAACAGCTATCGTTATGGGTTCTTTACTAGTTCCATATTTTACAGCATTGGTGATTAAGTTTTCTAAAATTCTTCGTATGGCCATACCATCAAAGACCCCAATAATTTGTGAAGCATGAAAATTTTCAATAATCGTATTCGGAAATATCAATCGGGTCTCCTCAACTACCCACCGTATATCTTTCAGTAAATCACATTCTTTAAAATTGAGCGTTATACCTTCTCCAGCTTCTATAGTGATTGCATCTAGCAGGCCTTCAATTAGTTTTAAAGAAAAATCCAGACTGGTTGCTGTCATTTTAGAAACTTCATGAATTTCATGGATATCGGTTTCTGTTTTAAGCATTTCTAGTGCTACTTTTGCTGCTGAAAGGGGGTTCCTAATATCATGTGCAAGCATGCTTATCAACTTTTCTTTCATGTCATTAATAGAATCACTAAAAGATCGAGCAGATTGAACCATTGCAGTTTGAATTACATAATGCAGAACTAAACCTACATTTACATCATATGAATTTCGCTCTCTCAAAAATGCTGTGATCACCTCATTAAAAACTACATATTCTTCTAATATACTAGCTATGGTGTAATTAAGTGTAGTTGCTCTATGCCTTCCATGGTCTTCACTATTCGTTAAGATGCCTTGATAACTTTCCTCATTTTTTATATTGATAAGATCATCCTGTCCCTCTAATATAACTGCAATATCATTCAGCAGATGCGGAAGTTGATTCCTCAAGACTAAGCTTTTGGTATTTTTAGAAACCTCAATTTCTTTGATAACCTTTTCTTCCCACATGTTAATAATGGTATCGTTATTATTCTCAATTAACTTAGCAATATCGTTCATATCGATTCTCTTAAACTTTTTAGTTGGTTGATTAAAATAGTATTGCAAAAATTCAAGATTGAATACGTGTATAAAGACTTCTAACTCAAATAAACGACTTGGGGTAAAACTTAAAAACTACAGTGTAAAATACTTAAAAACAATTGATTGAATATTTAAATAAATGCAAATTTTTAAAATAAATTGGTTTTAAAGAATCTTTTTTCAACGATTTGTTGAGGTATAAAAAGAAGTATCCCGTTTGCTGTTGTATGCAAACGGGATACTTAAAACATAATTTAAAATAATAAATGGGATTTGATGTTAAGCTCCTACCACTTCTCCCCCATTCACATGAATAACCTGTCCGGTTATATAGCTGCTGTCTTCTGATGCCAGAAATACATAAGCGGGCGCAACTTCACTGGGTTGCCCGGCTCTGCCCAAAGGCACGTCCTGACCAAAATCTGATACCTCATCAAAGGTTGCCGGGATTAACGGCGTCCAGATCGGCCCCGGAGCCACGCCATTGACCCGAATATTCTTGGGTGCCCACATTTTACTCAGGGAACGGGTAAAGGTTGTGATAGCTCCCTTGGTACTGCTATAATCCAGCATGTGCGATGAACCTCTGTATGCGGTTACCGAAGTGGAATTGATCACACAGTCTCCACTTTCAAACTGACTTTCTAATGCCTTGGTAAAGAAAAAATACGGATAAATATTGGTCTCAAAAGTTGTAGCCAATTGGTCTTCGTCGATCTCAGAAACCGTATCTTTTGGAAATTGCACTGCTGCATTGTTAACCAAAATATGAATGTGTCCCAGCTCTGAGCGGGTTTGTGCAACAGCCTCTTTACAAAATTCAGCATCCCGCACATCCCCTTCGATCAAGAGGCACTTCTGTCCGTGTTCTTCTACCAGCTTCTGAGTATCTAATGCGTCTTCGGTCTCTGATTTGTAAATAATCGCTACAGAAGCACCTTCTATGGCAAAATGAACGGCCACACTGCGACCGATGCCGCTGTCTCCGCCGGTGATCAAGGCTACTTTATTTTTTAATTTACCCGAACCGGTATAGCCCTTCCGTACAATTTCGGGCTGCGGGTTCATGTCTTTTTCACTACCGGGTAACTCTTGTTCCTGTTCCGGAAATTTTGATGGTTTTGTCATGATATAGATTGTTTGAGCTTATGATCTATTATGCGCCTCTTTTCTTAGGCTTATCATCGGTATTACCGTATTGATTGGTATGTTTATCTTTTAAAGGTCCTTTGTCGATGGAGTCCTTATTTTCTTTTTTATCATTTTTCGACTTTTCATTTTTAGCACTCATAATTATAGATTTAGATTCGTAATATGTATTTATAGTTAATTGCTTCACGCGCAAAACAGGTTGCTGCTTCTGATCTTGTGAATCGCAGCGCATTTATTCCACGTAGTTTTTAGATACCTGATAGGTTTCGATCCCTTTTACAAACTGGTTGATTCCACTCAATTGAGCGTACAAGGTCTTTTGTAAGGCCCGGTCCTCCAATTGACTCACATAATGTGATAGCACCTGTAGTTTCTGATTCTCATATTTTTTAATACAAAGCCCCTGATACGTAGTGCAGGCAGCCTGCTCCCGTATTGCAGACGCTTGCCCATTAGCATTCAGGTTTTTAAACCTATTATCTTTTAAAATGCCTGCTATTACCATATGGGAAGCTCTTTTAAGCTTAAAAAGCTTTTCAAAAAGGTAAGATTCATACAGATAAAGGCTGCGCTTGTGTCTATCGAAGTAATCAGATTGATCTCTTGCAAGCTGATCGGCTATCGTTTCAAGCAGTAGTGCATCCCGGGTATTGATCGAAAAGGATTCCATAATATTACCCTTAAATACTTGTGTCAAAATACTCCTCAGTATTGGGAACGAGGTACAGGGATTTGAATGCCTGTGTGTGTTGATCTATATAGTCGATCTTAATTTTAAATGTGCTGTTCATTGCCTCACTCAAAAACGCTCCGGTCTGTTTCTCAAAACCACCATATTCGGTGTGAGAGATCTTAGAGATAGTTGTCATAGCTACAGCACGCAGGCGCGTACGCTCGTTCTGGGTGCAATCGTAACGCTTTAGCAGTTTATTTAGCGCACGTTCAAAATGGGAGTTCGGAGAAGTCTTCATATTGAATATTGTTTTTAATCGTACATTAAATGTATTGATAACTTAAAATAATACAACTGTAAAGAATGCCAATTGAGAAAACTTTAATAGCCTATCAAAAAGTCTTGTTAAGGAGTGTGTACGTAGTATTCAAACCTTTTAAATTCAGAATCGATATAGACTTCAAGCAGCTTTAGGTTTGTATACCTGATTTGTATAGCATTATACTCCCAAACCCGCATGGTTAAATGAATCAAAATCCTTAGGTTCAGATTAACCATAGGATACACAACAAATAATCAACAGCGGGCTTAAAATTGAACATAAAACTTCCATTCATCTCCCTGTTCATTTTTTCCATCGATACGGCAAAGCATGTCTTTGAGCGAGTTGATGCAGCTGGAAACCAAAAAAATAAAAGCTTATTTTCTTGCCCGCCATTTCAATTTCGAATTCAAGAAGCTTAGCGTAAAACGATGTTGAATCCAGTTCAGCACGACGCGTTTCATTTAAATCTATTTTTTCCACCTGCTTCATATCGCGTTTGTGCTGAGGTTTAAACACAATAATTCGTCTGGTGTCCAATCATAACTCCCTTACTTTGAAGGAAGGCTTGGGTGAATGTTTTAAAAAAGAATGCTCATCTTGGCTCTTCAGGCATTCGTTAAGTATTCCCTAATTCAAATAGTATTAACAAAATGCTCAATTTAAATCTTCATTAAAAGACTTACCTTGAGTAATCTGATTTTAAATAAAAGACTATGCGCTCAATTTGGAATGGTTCAATAAGTTTTGGTTTGGTTTCCATACCTATAAAAATGTATTCCGGCTCGGAGGACCGCAAGTTGGATCTCGATATGCTTGACCGCCACGACAATGCGCGTATACGCTACAAACGCATTAACGAAGAAACCGGAAAAGAAGTAGAATGGAAGGATATCGTTAAAGGTTTTAAGCAGGATGACGGATACGTAGTCCTTGAAAAGGAAGACTTTGAACAGGCCAACCTCAAAAAAAGCAAAACCATCGATATCGAGGAATTTATAGACGAGGTTGAAGTTGCCGATGTTCTTTTTAAAAAGCCATATTTTCTCGAACCGCAGAAAGAAGGAGGCAAATCGTATAACCTGCTACGAAACGCATTGAAAAAGACCAAAAAACTAGGCGTGGCCACCTTTGTGATGCGTCAAAAAGAGCATCTTAGTCTGGTAGGAGTTTACGACAATGCTTTGGTTTTGCATGTGATCAGGTTTGAAGACGAGATACGCGATCCTGGGGAACTCAAATTATCCAAGACTAAGGTGACTAAGAAAGAAGTGGATATGGCCATCTCGCTCATAGAAAACTACACCGAGACCTTTGACTTTGCTAAATACAAAGACGTATACAACGACCAGTTGATGAAAATTATCAAGTCGAAGTCCACCGGAAAAGTAAAGGAGCCTGAAAAATTTGAAAGCAAACCCACTCCCGCAAAAGACCTGATGGCACAGCTAAAAGCCAGTCTTGAGAAAAAGAAAAAAAATAAAGCTTCCTGATTATGGGGCTGGAGGAGTACAAACGTAAAAGGGACTTCAACAAAACCCCAGAACCCGCCGCAGACATCCATTCCAAATCAGCGGGTAGGTTTGTCATACAACGCCATCGGGCTTCACGTTTGCATTACGATCTACGGCTGGAGTTGGATGGGGTGCTTAAAAGTTGGGCGGTTCCCAAAGGCCCTTCGCTCAATCCTGCAGACAAGCGCCTTGCGGTACAGACTGAAGATCATCCTATACGCTATCTAACTTTTCACGGCACCATCCCTAAAGGAAATTATGGCGCCGGGGAAATGACCATATGGGATGAAGGCACCTTTACCATAGCAGCCGGATATCCCACGGATGCCCTGTTGCAACACTATGAAAAAGGCGACTTAAAGATTCAGTTTTTTGGCACCAAAATAAAAGGAACCTTTGCCCTTGTACATACCAAAAGAGAAAATGCAGATAACCACTGGTTGCTCATCAAGAAGAAAGATTCCTACGCTACCGATTTACACTACGATGCAGAGGTATTTGTAAACCGCAACCAATCTCCTGCTTCCTCTTCAACCCCCATCAAAAAACTCGACCCCTCCCAATTCATCCGACCTATGTTAGCCACGGCGACTAAAAACATATTTAACGATCCCGAGTGGGTGTATGAACTCAAATGGGACGGTTACCGGGTTCTGGCACATATTCAGGATGGGAAGGTTAATCTGCATTCGAGAAACGGTATCAACTACACGGAAAAGTTTGAAAAACTAAAACAGGATTTAGAAGCAATTGAGCATGATGCAATTCTGGATGGTGAAGTGGTCGTGGTAGATGCTGACGGCTTACCGCAGTTCCAGGCGTTGCAGAATTATACCCATACTACGCCGGGTACGTTGCGCTATTATGTATTTGATATGCTCCACCTCAACGGGCATGACATGCTAGACCTGCCCCTTTTAGACCGTAAAAGCCTGATTCCGGAAGTCATCGCAGGTTGTGAAGCTACGCTGTATTGCGACCATATTGAAGGTATGGGATCTGCACTCTACAATAAAGCGGTTGATGCCGGTATGGAAGGCGTCATCGCCAAACACAAAGAATCGACCTATGCGCCGGGATACCGCTCTGAAAAATGGCTAAAGATCAAAGCCGTGCTCACCGAAGAGACGCTGATCTGCGGGTATACCAATTCAAATAGTGGCGGTACCCCGTTTGGGAGTTTAATTCTAGGGATGTATACCGAAGATAAACTGAAATATGTGGGCAATTGCGGTTCCGGGTTTAGCAATGAAGAACAACATGGGTTGCTGAAGCAGCTGAAAAAACTTTCGGTTGCTGAAAATCCCTTTGGTAAAAAGATAAACCTGAAGGGCCGAAAGCCAAATTGGATCATTCCGCAATTGATTTGTGAAGTTAAATTTTCCGAATGGACAACAAACCATGTTATGCGCCATCCAGTTTATAAAGGCCTGCGCAGCGATAAGATTCCACAAGAGATTCATATTCAGAAGCCACATTCAGTATCTAAGAAAACCCAGCCCACTTCTGAAGCAGGTATTGAAGTAGCCGGACACTACGTTAATTTCACCAATCTGGAAAAAATATACTGGCCCGCTTCCGGCTACACCAAGTATGATCTTATTGATTATTATATTCAGGTATCAGAATATATGTTGCCCTATCTCAAAGACCGGCCGCAAAGCTTGCACCGGCATCCAGACGGAATTAATAAGAAAGGTTTTTACCATAAAGACCAAGAGCATCTTCCGGCGTGGATGGAGACGGTTTCCGTATTCTCCAAATCGTCAGACCGCAAGATCAACTACCTACTGTGTCAAAACGAAGCCGCATTGCTCTATATGGCCAATCTGGGATGTATTGAAATCAATCCCTGGAATTCGCGGGTGGGTACTCTGGAGAAACCCGATTATGCCATTATTGATCTTGATCCTTCAGACACCAATACCTTTGAAGAAGTAATAACCGTAGCACAGGCCGTAAAAGAAATCCTGGATCGAGCAGGTATTAAAGGCTTTTGCAAAACCTCGGGTTCGAGTGGTTTACATATCTACCTTCCGTTGGCGTCTCAATACAGTTATGCCGAAGCGCGTAATTTCACCAAACTGCTGTGTATGTATGTGGAGGAACAAGTTCCTAATCTTACCAGTATGACCCGCGCCGTCAAAGACCGAAAGGGTAAAATTTATTTGGATTACCTGCAGAACCGGAAAGGGCAAACGCTTGCCTCCCCCTATTGCGTCAGACCCAAACCCGGAGCAACGGTCTCCGCTCCCCTAGAGTGGAAGGAAATCAAGAAAGGTCTACAAATCAATCAGTTTACCCTAAAAACAATGGTCGACCGACTGCAGGAGCAGGGCGATCTGTTTGCAGGGATTTTAGGAGCGGGTATTGATATGGCTGCGGCCCTCGAAAAACTAGAAAACGAGTAACCTATAGTTTTTAGAAATACATTACATCTCTTAATAATTTGTTATTTAAGAGTTCTTAAACAGTTGAGCCCGGGATATCCCGCTAAATTGAAAACGCAAAACCCTTCTCAAATAAGGTATTGCGTTACCGACAAACTAACTGCTTTTTTATGAATACAAACCTTGTGCATTTTACGTTAAATGGAGAACCGGTGGAAGTTGCTATCGAACCGTGGACCACACTACTTGACTACCTGCGCTATCATCAAAAACTTGTTGGCACAAAAAAAGGTTGTGACCATGGCCAGTGCGGTGCCTGCACAGTTCTTATTGACGGTAACAGCGTGAATTCCTGCCTTTGCCTTTTAGTGAGTCTGGATGGAGCAGAAATCACCACCATTGAAGGTGTTGCAACCGCTGATAACTTAAGCCTTGAACAACAGATTTTTATAGAAGAAGATGCGTACCAATGTGGATTCTGTACCCCGGGGCAAATTTGCTCCACCATCGCGATGCGTAACCGCGCGGAAATCAATTCTGAAGAAGAACTCAAAGATTGGATGAGCGGTAACCTTTGCCGTTGCGCCGCCTATAAAAATATAACGAAAGCCGCCCGTCGCATTTACGAAGAATCCTAATCACTATGAAACCATTTCAATACACCCGGCTTTCGACCGAAGATCTCTCGTCAGGCACTACATTACGTGATTCCACTATTCTTGCCGGCGGAACCAACTTAGTAGACCTCATGAAATATGGAGTTGAAGAACCCGATAGCCTTGCAGATATCGGTAAGTTGCCTTACACTCAGATCGAAGAATCTGATAAGGGTTTATTACTGGGAGCATTGGTAACCAATGCAGATACCGCCTACCACGCGGCGGTAAAAAGCACGTATCCCGTTCTCAATAAAGCCATACTTGCCGCAGCATCCTCACAGCTGCGTAACCGCGCTACAAACGGGGGAAATCTACTACAACGCACCCGCTGCTATTACTTTTACGATACGACAATGCCCTGTAACAAGCGTGAACCGGGAACCGGATGTGCCGCGATTAAGGGGTTTAACCGTATTCATGCTATTTTAGGCACTTCAGCCTCCTGTATTGCCACGCACCCTTCAGATATGTGTGTAGCCCTGGCCGCCTTAGAAGCCAAAGTACTTGTGTTGCGCAAGGGAGAAACCATAGTGATCCCTTTTGATCAACTTCACAGACTTCCGGGAGATCAGCCTGAAAAGGACCATAATCTGGAACCCGGAGATCTCATAACCCATATTCAATTACCCGCTGAAGGTTTCTCAGAGCATTTTGAATACCTAAAAATCCGTGACCGGGAGTCCTATGCTTTTGCTCTCGTCTCTGTTGCGGCATGCTTAAAAGTTTCTGAGGGTAAAATTGCAGACATACGTGTCGCTTTGGGCGGTGTCGCTCACAAACCCTGGAAACTAAAAGAAGTAGAAAAAGATTTTTTTGGGAAAGAGGCTTCCACAGAAAATTTTCAATCCTTAGCTGAACAATTAATCCAGGGTGCCCAAGGTTTTGGGACCAATGACTTTAAAATTTCGCTGGTAAAAGGCGCTATCGTACGTGCCTTAAACAACGCTCTAAATCCATCATAATGCTCAATATAGGAAACAAACAAAAACGGGTCGACGGTCCGCAAAAAGTAACCGGCAAGGCGACCTATGCTGCAGATATCACATCTCAATTTTACCACGCTTATGTTTTGCAAAGCACTATTGCCTGTGGAAGCATCACAGCTATAGACACCTCGGCAGCAGAAGCATTTGAAGGGGTAAAAGGTATTTTCACACACAAGAATCTTCCCGAGCGTTTAAAAAATAAGGTTGATTATACCGATCCACTTTCCCCTCCCGGCAAGCCATTCCGCCCTTTTTATAACGATAAAATACTTTATAACGGTCAACCCATTGCCTTGGTAGTTGCCCAAACTTTTGAACAGGCCCGCTATGCTTCTAAGCTGATCAAAGTGACCTACGAAGAAAAGAAGTTTAAAGGCAGCTTATCGGAGAACCTCAAAAATGCCAGCGCCGATCGCGCTCCAGAACCCGCATCGAACAGAGGGGATTTTAAAAAAGCTTTTAAAAATTCCGACTATACAATAATTCGGGAATACCGCCAGTCGCGCAATTACCACAATCCGATGGAGCCCCACGCCACAAGCGTCGAATATAAAAGCGACGGAAGCCTCGTGGTCTATGATAAAATACAAGGTGTTGCGAGTTCATTAAAATATCTTAACGGTGTATTTGGTCTTGGTGCAGATACAGTGCAAGTGAAAAGCGATTTTGTAGGCGGTGCGTTCGGCTCCGGGCTTCGCCCGCAGTATCAGTTATTTATGGCAACGCTTGCTGCTTTAGAGCTAAATCACAATGTACAAATGGTTATGACCCGTGCGCAGATGTTCAGCTTTGGATACCGGCCGGAAGTCATTCACACCATGAAGTTGGGTTGTTCAAATGACGGTATACTACAAGCTCTTTCACATAAAACTGTTGGAGAGACCTCTACGTTTGAAGATTTTAATGAGACTATTGTAGACTGGTCTGGTCTCTTATACAAATGTGAAAATGTAAATTTAGAATATGAATTAACACCGGTACAGAGTTATACCCCACTTGATATGCGTGCTCCCGGCGGCGTTTCTGGGGTTTATGCCTTAGAATGTGCTATAGATGAACTTGCCCATGAAGCGGGCATTGATCCACTGGAATTCCGGCGTAAAAATTATGTAGATTACGATCAGAATGAAGACAAACCCTTCACCAGCAAAGAGCTGATGGCATGTTATGCGCGCTGTGAGGAAGTATTTGGCTGGAAAAACAGAAAGGATTTATCTAAGACTGAGCCACACCTGCTTACGGGTTATGGGATGGCAACCGGTTCTTGGGAAGCGCTGCAACAACCAGCTTCCGTTTCTCTGAGTATGAATGAAGAGGGTACATTTACCATTAAATGCGCCACAGCAGATATCGGAACAGGAACCTATACCGTGATGTCTCAGATCGCTGCAGACAAGTTGGGGGTTTCTATAGAAAAGATAAAATTTATGCTGGGAGATACCGCGTTCCCAGACTCCCCAATTGAAGGAGGCTCCTGGACGGTTTCGTCAGTAGGATCGGCGGTAGCCTCGGTTTGTGAAAAATTCAAATACCGAATAGCCGATGTATGGAAACGAAACAATCCGGATTATCAAGCTGTAGCTTTTGGAGATATTTCGTTTCAAAAAGGTAAGCTGGAATACCGTTCTAAAGCATTTTCTTTCACGGAAATTATGCAGCAGGCTTCCAAAGAAGAATTAAGCATCGCTCACAGCGAATCACCAGCTGAAGGTCAAAACACCCATTCGGGTTATGCCCATTGTTGTGTGATGGTTGAGGTTACAGTTGATAAGGACTTAGGAATTATTAAGGTGCCCCGCCTTGTCAATGTTTCTGCAGCCGGTAAGATCATCAATCCTAAAACTGCTGAAAATCAGTTGCTGGGATCTATGGTCTGGGGTCTGGGGATGGCCCTTCGTGAAGAGGGAATGGTAGATACCCGTTATGGGCGGGTTATGAATGCCAACTTCGCCGAATATCACATTGCAGTAAATGCCGATATACACGATATACACACAGAGTTTGTTGAAGAGAAAGATGATAAAGTCAATCCGCTGGGTGCTAAAGGTGTGGGAGAATTGGGTATTGTAGGCCTGGCAGCAGCAATAAGTAATGCCATCTTTGACGCAACCGGAAAAAGACTGAGAAAGCTACCTATGCTGCTGGATGATGTTTTAGAAGCCTAACAGCGTCCTCCGTGAGGATGGGTAAACCCACAAAGCCTTAAACTGAACCATACATTTTTAGATCGAGACACGTTTCATAGCATTTAAATCGCTATTATTCCGTAATCTGAATATCATTACGAGGGTTCACCCTGAGCATGTAGAAAGGCCAGTAGAGAAATCATACGTTAAGTTCACAGTACAAGTTGCAGTGGGCAGTATATTTAATTCAATATTAAAAGCACAAAACCATCTTTCTCAATCGCCCGTGTCCCCAACCCTTCTCCCCTGACTCCTTCTCTTAAGTTGGAGAAAAGCGTTGAATTTTTACTCTATTGAATACACTGCCATATTCAAACCCGAAGGGCTAAATCAATCAAAAACCCTCGGTTCAGTATAACCGCACCTTTTTGGTTAATGAGCCAGATGGCGCATAGGCTTTGAGATCCTATCGCTTTATCTGGTATATACTATGTAGCGCTCACCATTAAAAGAGTAACGAGACTGAGGGTACAGAAGGTTCCTCTTGTCCTTAAAATTTCTTAAAATAATTTCAGCTCGCTCTAAATAGTGTACTTTAGATTCAAAATTGATGTTATGACTAAGATTGTAAAAGATTCTGATGACGAGAAGGAACGGGACTATATCCTTCAGGATAATAAAAAAACACGCTTTGGCGCCGGCTTTATCGTTGTCGTGCTGATTATATTGGTTTTGGCCGTGATCGGTTCGTTTATTTATTTTGAGGTCGTTTAGTTGGATTTAGGCTAATTCCACCGGAGTAGCCCCCTTCCCCTCCCCAAACCTTCTCACTCCTGAAAGCTTTCGGGAGAAAAGGGACTTGATGCTAACTCAACTTGAGGCTTTACTACAAATTATCCAAACCCGAAAGGTTATACGAATTACGATCCCTCGGTTCAGAATAGGCGCAGGCAGCTCCGAAGGACAGGAGCGGTAGCGACGCGGAGCTGACAAGACGGTTTTTGGCCGTAAAACGGCTTTTAAAAGGAATACCTTACGCGTTATAGGAATCAATTAGGGATCAAGACCAGCTCATTAATATTTAATCTCGATTATCGAGCAAAAAATTTCGAAGCGAGGGTGTCTTTTCTTTTGTTACTTTTCTTTGGACAAGCAAAGAAAAGTAAGGAACATAAAAACTTCTATTCTTATTTCTGTTCATTTTTTCCATTGATGAAAAAACGAACCAAAAAAATCTAGGCTTATTTTTACATCTTTGAAAACTACGCAAATTCCTTATCGTGCGGATAGCAAACCGCTACGCCTGTGCATTCCTCTCGTTCCACTCGTCGGATGCAAGCTCCACTGCCCACCGCTGCGGCATTTGCTTGTTTTACGACAGATCTAAAAAGTAGGCCATCTCTAAATTGAAACTAAGAATAGTATTCTTTAGCCCTTCCCTCGGTTCAGAATAGGCGTGGGCAGCTCCGAAGGACAGGAGCGGTAGCGACGCGGAGCTGATAAGACGTTTTTTGCCTGATAAGGCAAAAAATTCCTAAGCGAGGGGCTCTTTTCTTTTGATTCGTTTTCTTTGGAGAAGCAAAGAAAATGAATGAAACATAATTAGAAGTAAGTACTACTCAAATCTCCGTTAGGAGATCAATCAACACTTCATCAGAAGATCTAACATCTATTCATCTCCCTGTTCTTTTGCCTTTATACAAAAGAACCAAAAGATAACAACAGGTAACCTTTAATTAAATAATATACCCAACACCCCTGATAAAAGCGCATCTTTTATTGTGGAAGCTCCATACGGATTGAACGAATCCCGTACGGGATTTATCGTATTAAAACCAGGATCAAAAAAATTGAATTGAGTCCTTACTAATGCCTGACTCAAATCACTTCCTGAAAAACCGTCCGTTAAAACATGAGCTTGTGGCACGTATGACATCAAAGTCGTATTGGGTGTATATCCGTCTTCCGTTACAGAATACGTGTCGTACCAATTATGAGTGGGATTATATAAAGAAAGTGCCTCAGTAAATTCAGGTAGCGTTAAAGTGAGCGCAAGCTTTGTCTGAACTGGTATCTGGAAACTACTAACTGGTTTATTTATACTATTTGATGTAAAACCTATACCATTATTTTGGGCAAAAATAGAACTGCTTATCACTAAACAACCTATTACTAAAAGTGATTTAAAAAAATTCATAAGCTACTGATTTGATTGGTACGAGTTAATAATACATTTTACATCAAAAATTAAACCATTAATTTTCTTAACGATCATTCAAAATAGTGCAACTAGTTCGTTGATTAAAAGGAAACACCAAGTAATCTGCTTCGGTAGGTCATTTCTAGAGTTCACCCTGAGCGTGTCGAAAAGACAGTAGAGAAATCACACATTAAGTTCGCTGTTTAAAGTTGCAGTGGATGGTATTACAAAACCATCCTTCATAATCGCCCTCATCCCCAACCCTTTTCCCTCCTGAAAGCTTTCGGGAGAAAAAAGGGACTTGATGCTAACTCAACTTGAGGCTTTACTACAGAATATTCAAATCCGAAGGATCAAAAGAATAAAATCCCTCGGTTCAAAATAGTCCTTAAGTTATGCTAATCCATATAGATAGGGCGATTTGTGGGTTCAGAACTATAAAAGCGAAATTTTAACTTCTATTCTTCTTCTCTTTCTTTTTTACTCAGGAGTTTGCTATTTTTTTAGGACTTCGTGAATCTACGATTTGCATCGCCCAAAAAAGAAATCGACTGTAGGGAGATTCACGAACTCCTATACAATCTAAATAAGTGAGCTAAACAAAAAAGTCTAGGCTTATTTTTACATCTTTGAAAACTACGCAAATTCCTTATCGTGCGGATAGCAAACCGCTACGCCTGTGCATTCCTCTCGTTCCACTCGTCGGATGCAAGCTCCACTGCCCACCGCTGCGGCATTTGCTTGTTTTACGACAGATCTAAAAAGTAGGCCATCTCTAAATTGAAACTAAGAATAGTATTCTTTAGCCCTTCCCTCGGTTCAGAATAGGCGTGGGCAGCTCCGAAGGACAGGAGCGGTAGCGACGCGGAGCTGATAAGACGTTTTTTGCCAGATAAGGCAAAAAATTCCTAAGCGAGGGTGTCTTTTCTTTTGTTACTTTTCTTTGGACAAGCAAAGAAAAGTAAGGAACATAAAAACTTCTATTCTTATTTCTGTTCATTTTTTCCATTGATGAAAAAACGAACCAAAAAAATCTAGGCTTACATGAGCTTCTCTAAATTTTTTGTTCCCTCCGCTGCATGCGCTTAACTCGGCCACGGGCCTCAAACAGAACCGCCTGCTAAGCTACGCTCACTTCAAATTTAACGAGAACCTCATGATAGGCCGATACTGGCATTCTATCAGAATTTAGATAGTACATAATAACTACACGAATAAAACTATATGTATTCATACCCGAAGGGTTTGGTTTCCTTTTGGTCAGTATAGCAGCCGTTGTCCGTTAAAAATTCATGAAGCCTTGGAAGGAATTTAGGACAACTGTTGCGGTTTTCGCCCCAAGGCGAAAAATACCTATCCAAAAGGCGTCGTTTCTTTTGGTTCGTTTTCTTTAGACGAGTAAAGAAAATGAACAAACATGATTAGAAATAAGCATTACTAAAATCTCCGTTAGGAGATCAATCAACACTTCATCAGAAGATCTAACATCTATTCATCTCCCAGTTCTTCCACATTGATGCAAAAGAACCAACCCGTCTGGTAAGCCAGGCAGGAAAACCATTATTTATAAAGCTTTAACAGGCTGTTACTATATCTTCATTAAATGATTTTGAAAAGGTCAGTATATTTCAACAACAACCTTAAAACACCGTATACAAGGTTGTTACCAACCTTCCTTTAACTCCCGGCGCCGGTAGGGATAACAGCTGTTTGGCGGCTTTCACTTTAAAATTAAAAGGAGGCGCCAGCAGATCAACCCCGCTGTGTTTTTTAAGACGAATACCTTGTCCGGATATAATATCTATGTTGGGTGTGAATTCCGCTTCCGGCACGTGCTCGGTAAGGATCACGTATGGATAGGCATATAACTGGTTGACGATACGCTGGATTTCTGCATTAGAAAGGTGTTGCAATACCTGCCGCACTAATGCTACATCACCTTCAGGCAAAGCATCGTTGGCAAGATCAATGGTGTCAAAAGTGAGCTGTTTACTTTTAAACGTGTTGTTGTTGTGGGCAATCAACTCGGGTACGATATCGACGGCTTTATAGGCCTGGGTATAGGAGACCAACTCCTTCCCTACATTAAAATCCCCACACCCCAGATCACAGATTACGGGTGGGTTTTCCAGGCTTTTAAAAAAAGCAATCACCTCCTCGATATACGGCTGTACTGTTTCTGCATCGTGCGAACCCGCTCCGGAATAAAATGAGGTGTCACGCCCACCCCACAGGTTCTGTTCATACACCTGCTGCATGGCATCTTTGGTGGGCCAGGGTTTTTTGGAGGTTTTTTTCATTGGAAGCAAGTTAAAGCAGGTTTTAAAATATACCAACTGAGCCCTAATAACCAAATACAAATTTTGATAAAGATACTCTTCAATACTTCAATCAGTGTGAATCTGGAGCGTGCTTAATACCCAGTTATCCGTAAAAGGTAATTGCAGAGGAATGACAAAACTTTAGCTAAAAAGAACATGTTTTGGCAGTGAAGCTTCTAACGGGCAAAATGACCATAAACTTCTTTTATTCAAACATTTATACGTAATCGAAAACGTTATAGTTACGAAATAATAATGTATATTTATGCTCAGTATGAGGTGTTCCTCCAAGTGAAATGAATCACAGACGTGTAAAAAATCTAAGTTATGGCTTCCTATCTTGTGCTAAAAAAAAACCAGTAATAACCTTATATCAAGATAAAAAGGTATTGTTATATCCTAAAACACGAGTATAAGTCTTCCAATTTTTATCCAATGTAAAAAATCCAATTGGCTAATCTAAGATTTAAAAAAATGCAGATTCATTTAGATAACCATAACTATTTAGCAGTTCTTAGGTATGGTATAACTAGCTACACCTTGAGTTTGTGTTTTTTAAACTTTATAAAAAGCCACTATTCAAAGAGTAGTATAACTGCCAGTAACGCGTTAACTGGTAGTTTACTAGCGTATTGAACTTTAAACTTTAAGCCCTAATGAAGTTATTACCTACAGTATTTACCTTAGTTGTAGCCTGGTCTATTACCTATTCTCAAAACATTAAGGAGACGACCACCATCTCACCTGATTCCACCAAAGAGGAAATAGTTGCTTACCTAAAAAGCAATATCAAAAAATCAGCTATTGAATTTGAGAAAGAAAACTATCCGGCTTCAATTCTCTACAACTATAAGAATTTAAGACTGGCAGAGAAGATTGGAGATTCCTTATTACTGGCGATTTCCAGAAGTCATATTGCCAATGACTACTTGAGATTAGACAACCCGGAGCAGGCCCGCGATTATATTGATAAAAATATAATTATGGCCGAAAGCATGAACGATACTGCACTGATTAATGCCGCAAAAATTGATCTTGCTAATATTTATCTGGAAGAAAAAAATTACGAAGATTTTATACGCTTAAACAAAGAAGTGATTGTTCTGGCAAAACATGTCAAAGATAATCGGCGGTTAATCATCAGCTCCCTGAATATTGCAGATGCCTATTTATTTAAACTGGAGCGGGCAGATCTGGCCAGACCGTATTTAGACTCGTTGCGTATCTATAATGCAAACGAGACCCGGGAAGCTGTTAAAATACCAGAAGAAGATTTCTATTATCTTGAAGGTAAATATGATTTTCTAAAAGAGAATTTTAGCGGAGCAAAAGAAAACTTTTCATTTGTTTTGAATCATTACCGGGACTACCAAAAGCTGGATTACCTGTTAGAATCGTATTCCGGGTACATTCACAGTCTGGGTAAATTGGGAGCGTATGAAGAAGCTTACGATAGCTTTGGGGTATTAGATACGCTGTTTGAACGTAAACTCAACAGCATTCAGGAAGAGTCTAACAAGATTTTGAAGCATCGCCTCAAAATTGAAAGTATAGAACAGCAAATTAAGCATACCGAACTGCAAAGCAAAATCATTGCTGCACGAGCACAGAATAATAGAACCTTACTGGGTGCTTCTGTAATTATAGTAATTGCACTGGTCACCGTATTGATCTTTTTTATCTATGAGCGTAAAAAAAGATCGGCACTTGTACTTCAACTCCAATGTAAAAACGAGGAGTATCTCGAGGCTAAAGATAAGTCTGAAGAGATGACCCGCATCAAAACCAAATTCCTTTCAACCATCAGTCACGAACTCAGAACCCCCTTATACGGCATCATTGGCTTATCTGACTATTTATTTCAGAAATCAAAATTATCTGAATACGCAAAAGAACTTCAGTCTTTAAAATTCTCAGCCCATTACTTGCTCAATCTGGTGAATGACGTGCTTACGCTCAATAAAATTGAATCAGGCACGAGTGTTGAAACAGAGCACAAACCCTTTAATTTACAAGAACTCATTGATGGTATATGTCTTTCTTTAAAATTTATGAAAAAACAGAATAGCAATACCTTAACAATTGAAATCGCCGAAGAAATCCCCAAAATAGTGATAGGCGATAAAATAAAACTATCACAAATCATAATAAACCTGGTAGGTAATGCCTTAAAGTTTACTAAGAATGGTGAAATAAAAATCCTGATAAACCTTGTACAAAAAGTGGATAACGCAGTTACGCTTAAATTTGAGATTCAGGATAACGGCATTGGCATCTCTGAAGCTGAACACCATGAAATATTCAGAGAATTTACCAACCTCAACAAAACAAGCTTGTTTGCGGGTACCGGCCTCGGTCTCAGCATTGTTACCAAATTACTAAAAGAAATGGATTCCCAAATTCAATTAACCAGTGAACTTGGAGTGGGTTCTACGTTCTATTTTATAGTGAAACTGGATACCCCAGACCCCTTAGAACAAAATGTGGTATCGGGCTTGGCGAGCGCTAATGAGAAACAGCTTTGTGGGAAAAAAATCCTGATTATAGATGATAATCACATCAACCAGATGGTCACTCAAAAGTACGTAGAACGTTTTGGAGCTACAGCAAAAGCTGTAGACACGGCCATTGAGGGGATAAAACTGCTTAAAGCCGAACGTTTTGATCTCATATTAATGGATCTTAACATGCCTAAGATTAACGGTCTGAAGGCAACTTCAATAATCAGAACATTTAATAAAGACATTAAAATCATCATTTTATCTGCAACAGAAGTTCAGGAACTGCGAACTAAAATAAAAGGCTACGACATCAATGACTTCCTATCAAAACCTCATAAAACCGAAGATTTACAAGAGTTGCTTACAAAGCATCTTATTGAGTAAGAATCGGGATTTTGCAGAGAACCAGATCAAAAACGTAAACCGCATGTTGTAGCTCCTTCTCGCTTCTCACCCCTCCCTTTAAATCATTTACCGATGCCCTTTAACCCAAACCACCAGCAACCAAATCTCCCCCATTATACCGCCCGCTGATACGTCATGCGCTTTAAAACCAGCAAACGCTGCTCCGCCAACTTTTCCGCCTGCTCCAGAAACCGCTCACACACGTGAAAACTGTCCGTACCGTCTGCTTCGGTTACTGTATACAAGCTGCCGTACTGCACATGCTGCTGCGCATGGGTAAGTAAATACAAGCGCCGCCGCGCTTCAAAAGAAGGGGTTTCGAGCAACTCCTGCGGAAAGTTGGTAAAACTCCGACACAGGTCTAACAGGTATGGTAATGCGGTATAGGACGGACTGTACTCCCAAAACAAGCGGATCAACCCCAGACAGGTTTGTATCAGCGCCTGCTCATACATGTACAGGTGTACCAACGCATCTTCGCGGGTATCCAGAATGCGGGTAAGGCCTACCAGATATTTAGCCCGGTTGCTACGGATATCCCAGTATTTTTTAAGTTTATGATACCCCTGCGGATGGTACGAACCCCCAAACGTTACAAAGGAGCGCAGTTGCGCATCTTCCTCATAAAGCAACTTCCCCTCCCCGACTACCCGTTGCAGAAAATTACTACCAGAGTCCAGCGCTTTGTACGCACGTTTAAACGTTTCCAAAATAAAAGTCACCCGCACACGCCTCCCGCTGGCGTTAAACACCCGGTCAGTAAGTTGCGACGGACGCATCCCCACCGTTTTGTGTGTAATCAGTACGACCACCGCATGGCTCTGGTGCTCCTGCCCTTCCTGCGGAATAAACAAATTGGCCTGCCGCAACAAGCTGTGCTGTTCCCTATAGATCTGGTAAGCCGAATGCACCCGGTAGTGTTCCTTCAAATAGGAAAGCACTTCCTGCAAACCGGTTTCCAATGGGGCATACGGGGCTGCTCCCTGAGGTGTGTCTTCGGTTTGTGCTCGTGCAGGGGAATGCTGCGCTACACAGGCATCCAGTAATTCGCGAGCGGCAGTATCAACCAGATAAAACACCCGCTCCATGGCCATATGTACCTGATAGCAACTGCGCCGGTCCAGCTCCTCGCTGGGATCAAAACCTTCACAGGCCCACACATCCAGCAATTCCAATAGCGTAGGATCGGCATCGGGCGTGGCCGGAGCGGGAAAAATCACCCCCAACTGTGGTAAATAGCTGCGCAACATACGCACCTCAGCTTCCAGCGAGGCAGCGGACTGTCCCTGCCCGGTGTACAACCGGCTTGCCCAGGCGAGTACCGACTTTAAAACCTCGACAAGCACGAGGCAGGTCGCCGGATACGTGTCCTGCTCAAACAATCCCCAGGCCGTATCAAAAAAGACGCCGATACTTGCGGCTTCTAAGTTGATCTGGTCTTCAGCTTTGTGCAGCAGCTTCTGCAGTTGCCCCTCCTGCGGGTCCCACAGGCGGTAGCCGGACTCGTGTGTATATACGGGAGTACTCAACCCGGCACCATTTAAAAAATACAGCTCCCCGTTTTGTAAGCCTGTACGTACCTGCTTTTCGGTATAGGCCTGCAGCGCAAAAGCCGGAAACTGTACCTGCAGTTCCGGTAAAGTTTGCTCCAAAGCCTGTAAGGCTTCAGAGTCCTGCACTACACCAAGCAGACTGTAGCATGGCTGGGGCTCTTGGGTGATTTCAGTAAGATACAGCGCCTGTACAGCGGTATGCGTAAATAAGGCTTCGGTGAGCCGATCAAGCGCTGCACCTAGCGCAAATTGGGGAGGAAGTTGGAGTTGGATTTTCATATTAGACAAATATTAATTCTTATTTAAATGCAATTTGTTCTGATTTTCGGAATAAATATACTGTAAATAAGACAAAAAACAAACGAGATGTTTCGAAAAAAGGAATTATCTATCCTAAAAACTAACTTTATGTACTTAAAAAAAGAAATATTTAATGACAGCTCTAGGTTTATACTTTTCAAGAAAATCCATAAACAGGTCAGAGGTTGCACGAAAAACAGGCATCAATAAGACCCGCCTGAGTGAACTTTCAAATCAGGAAAAGACGCATCTAAGAGCTGAAGAACTCTACCTGATTGCATTAGCTATAGATGTAGACCCGGGCGAGATGTTTATAGAATTGCACCAGGATCTTAAATTACCGGAGGAAAAATAAACGCATCGATATGCTTTTTATTTGAATTCAGTAAAGCGCTTAAAATAGAGTTGTATCAGCTGTTGAAGTTTTAATACTAATACGCTTTTCTTCTATGAAGCTTTTATCGGCATCCTCAAGCCAGCCCCGGACTCCTTAAAATCTGAGCGGGAACTTGGATTTTAACTTCTTTAGAAACTAAGTTACTATATTATACATCTCTGAAGGTTTAAATGGATGCCCCTCCCTGGGTTCAGCATAAACGCAGGAAAATCAACAACTAAACAACAGCGGGCTCACAATTAAACATATAACTTCTATTCATCTTCTCCTTCTTTTTTACTCAGGAGTTTGCTATTTTTTTAGGACTTCGTGAATCTACGATTTGCATCGCCCAAAAAAGAAACAAAAAAGTCTAGGCTTATTTTTAAATCCTTGAAAACTACGCAAATCCCTTATCGTGCGGATAGCAAACCGCTACGCCTGTGCATTCCTCTCGTTCCACTCGTCGGATGCAAGCTCCACTGCCCACCGCTGCGGCATTTGCTTGTTTTACTACAGATCTAAAAAGTAGGCCATCTCCAAATTGAAACTAAGAATAGTATTCTTTAGCCCTTCCCTCGGTTCAGAATAGGCGAGAGGGCAGAGCGTTAAGAAAAGGTCTGGTAGACCTTTTTAGCGAATGAGCCAGATGGCGCGTAGGCTTTAAAAAGGACTACTTTACTTCAAGTAAGAATTACTCTTAGTAAAACCTGATTAGCGACGCGGAGCTGACACGACGGTTTTTGGCCGTAAAACGGCTTTTAAAAGGAATACCTTACGCGTTATAGGAATCAATTAGAGATCAAGACCAGCTCATTAATATTTAATCTCGATTATCGAGCAAAAAATTTCGAAGCGAGGGGCTCTTTTCTTTTGTTACTTTTCTTTGGACAAGACAAATCGACGACAGGAGATTCACGAGCTCCCGTAAAATAATAATCACGCGAGTAAAGAAAAGTAAGAAACAAGCTATAGAAACTAGAACAAAAAAACCTGCACACACGTGCAGGTTCCTGTAAAGAAAAGTAGCCTTTAGATTAAGGTTACTGCACCCAAATACACACTCGTAGCAGCTTTTTTCTGATCTGCGGTGATAAAGGTCGCATACAACTGGATCTCCATTCCCGCCATATAGGCGGGAAACTGCAGGGTATCGGTTGTGGCATCGCGTTGCACCCCATCATTAAAGATCACCGCCTGGTTGAGCCCTTCCACACAGCCAATAGCGAGCAGGGTGTCTGTTGCCTCCGCTTTACCTTGTCCGCTGTTGTCATCCCACGCCAGAGTAATCTGTTCGCCCGCCACCGCCGTAGCGGTAGGATTCGCCAGACTTTGCAAGTCCCCCTTACTGATGAGTACCTTAGCATAGTCAATCTCAAAACCGCCCGTTCCATCAGGCTCGACTACTTCTTTGATGTAGTACGAGGTTGCCAGATTCGCCGGTGATTTGTCGCCCTGAGACTCCCCAAAATAAACGCTTACCACAGACTTAATCGGATTGAGAAATCGGATTGCCGCTTTAAAACGCAGCCGTTGCTCTAACTGTGCTTCGGTTGGAGGCCTGTTACTGGTGACCGGTAAGCTGCGCAATACATTACGACCGCGCCAGCGTGATCCGATTACCGTTCCTACTTTTCCACTGAATCCACCAAGGATTCCCTTTTCAAAAGTTCCCATAATTTTTAGGTTTTTGAGTTAAACATTGATTTGAGGGACTAAAGTAGCAGCGGGATTTGGGGAAACCACGACTTCCGTGGGTATGGCAGGCTAGTGCCTAGGATAGCATTTTACTACTTCAAAAGGCAACAATCGGCATACTTTGGCACTACTTCGCAACCTATTGCACTCATATTTGAAAAAAACAGGGGTTTGCTTCGGGTCTCGTTCGAGTCTCCTTCGGGTCAGCTTCGGGTTGGGTTCGGTGGAGTATAATGCAGCGCTGCACCCCTGTTGGTTACTGTTTTTGAAAAATGGTATCGGTTTCGAACGAGATACGAACGAAACTGGGAGGAGTATCGAAGAAAGATATATTAAACTTGTAAAATACTGACGTACAGCACATTTAAAGTTAATTTAAAAAAGTATTTGATTAATATGGTCCAGTTGTCGCGTTGAAATACTCCCTACCTTAGCCCTTATACTTAACCTGTAGGCTCCCTGATGCTTCGGTAGCCACTGCAACAGGTACCTGAGTAACTCGTGACGCAACGTGCGTCGCTTCATTCTATTAACGCCTCGTGGCATAAACTCTTTACGTATGAAACGTACCAAAAACCACAAAGCCCCTAAAACCCTGGAACTCCTAACTACTGCCGATATGGTGCAGTTATTTCAAGTAACGCCCTCGTGTCTTTACCGCTGGAGGCGCAGGCAAATTCTGCCCTCTGTTAAAGTCGGCTATTCGGTTTATTTTATTAAAGAGGATATTGAGACCATCTTAAAGCATAAAAGTAAGCTGAGTATGCAGCGCAAAGAGGATCTGGATGCCCCTACGTATCCTAAACCGTAACTCATTAAAGCACCTCGGGGAGTTGGGTGATTGCCCGGGGTGTTGTTTGAAAAATATGTTTGGCTATTCAAAGATCTTATTATCCTCTAATTTTTTCTTGAAGTCTCCACCCAATTGCTTATTTAAGGTATTATCACTATTCAGTACAGTCACTGTAGCTATACCGCATTGATGATTAGCTTTGTGACCAATTTGTTCAAAGCCTTTTATACTGATTTCATTAGACGCATTGCTCGGGTATAACAGCAAGGCCTTTGCCGAACTCCAATACTCATTATATACATACATCTGCCTGAGGTCTTGAGTTGAAGGTTTATTGCGGTCAATCATTTTCCATTTGGTATCAATAACTAATTCCGTTTTCTCTCCATTGAAAATAACAATATCAGGTTTTATACTGTTAGTATTCCAGAATTTCTTTTGACTCTGTCCTAAAACTCGATAGTTACTGCCTATATAAGCCTGTTTAAGCTGAACCAACACATACTCTTCCCAAAGGTTATTCATATCAAAAAGCAACGCAATCATTTTTTCTGAACCACTCTTGACATTAGGTGCAAAATTGAGAATAATGAGGCGGGCAATTTCTAAAGCGGTATTATAAGGCTGTTCTTTACGACCTAAAACCAGCTTATCAAAGGTAGCTGCAGTAGCATTGATAGCCTTTACCTCCGGGAAATCTAATTGTACTGATTTACACTTCCCATACAAATATCTTCCACGCGTAAATTGCTCAATGATACCCAATGCCTGTTGTAAAATCTGATGAATTAAATGGTCTTTATCATACACCTGATGCTCGGTATAAAAACGCTCTTTATGAATAAGGTTTTGAGATATCTGTTTCGCAAAAACCAACTTCCCTTTTAAAGTATTTAAATTACCCTGTTTAAGGTAGTATTTTTTAATAAGCCCTTGATGCATGAGCTTTTTCACTTCATTTAAATACCACTCAAAATAAATATCAAGCAGGTGTTTGCTTTGCTTTGTTACATGTGCGTGATCTACTTGATTTAGTTTAAGCTTGCGGGTAGCTCTAAGCATATCGATCAGCACATCGCGCCAAAGACCGGTATCAGTAGCACTACGATCTGCTTTAGGCATGATTTCGATACAAAGATCATCCACCTGCAACACACCTACATAGTGTTTAAAAGTAATTTTATCAAGACCTACCGTAAAGTATTTATTCCCGTGCAGTTCGTTTAGTTTGACGAGTGCTCGAAAATGCTTTTGCTGAAATATTGCTTTGCCTTTTCCACGGCCTAGGTGCAAGGATTCATACTCAAATACCTGAATAGGTTGTATGTTATTCATTGCCCATTAGCTCTTGGATTGCAGCATCAAAATCAATGCTATTAAAAGGCTTAAGTCTATATCGCGTTGCTACATCTGCGATCGTAAATCTTGTAGATTTTGAGAAAATGTCTTGGGAGTCATTTGTCTCCGTCTCTATAAATTCATCTCCTAAAACCAGGCCTATCTTAGCATAATCGTTATAAAAATATTCTTGAAGTAATGGAATGATTTTGTATTGAAACACTTCTCGAAGTTTAAGCTGCATATCTTCTGAGTGATATACTTCAAAAAAATAAGAATGTCCTATGGTATGGTCCTGGTCTAATAAATAATCAATACGCTTGTTAATAGTTGTAAGTATACTATCTAGACGTATGCCTGTAAAATCAAATTCTTCGAAATAAGACACTTGATTTTCATGCATACCCTCTTTGAACATACGTGCCCATATAGCCTTTCGCTGTTCGTAAAGCATTTCTGAGGCCCCCACAAAGCTTAAAAACTGCCTTTCTTTAGTTTTATAAACAGTACTATTCCACGCGTTTTCCTCATGCTCCCACAATAATTGCCAGAACATACGCTGAGGCTTTAATAAATTTGGATTAGGTATTATTTCATCAAAAGCAAAACGTCTACGTAAAGCAGTGTCTAAAGCTTCGACACTACGATCTGCTGTATTCATTGTGCCTATCACATATAAGTTTTGGGGCACTCCAAAACTTGATTTAGAGTATGCTAATTGCACCTGTAGCTCTTCGGTTTCACCTATACGTTTATCCATTTCTAATAAGGTTATCAATTCACCAAAAATAGCAGAAACATTACCTCGGTTTATTTCATCTATTATCAAGACAACAGGTTTAGCTTTTTTACCATACTCCTTCATTGCCTTATCATAAACACCTCCATCAAACTTTTTTAGTATCTCATCTTCATCTTCAGTATTCAAATCCGCTTCATTTAATTGCTCCTTTTCAATAGGTCGAAAACGCTTTGCCTCAAATTCCTTTAACCCTCTAAAGATGGCATAAAACTCTGTTATTCTAGGACTAACACCTACCGTATCTTTTACTTCTTGCAGATTGCTTATATCGTTAATTGATTTAAAAGTATCATAGAGTTTCTGAATATTCTCTTTAGTTAAAGGAGCAACATGAATTGAGGTAGATCCATTGGCTCTTGCTCGAATACTATCGTTCTTATTGATTTCAAATATTTCAACACTTCTACCGGTCATAGTTTTGAAGAGAGGTTTCTCCTCTACATTCCTATATTGAGAAATAAAAGCTTCATAGAGTTCATCAAAATCATAATCACTTTCAACAGACTTCTTTTTATCTTGCTTTAATAATCTATAGCAATTATATGCGGCGTAAGCGCAGCAACGTTTAAATATACCTGCTTCCAGATTATAGCTTAACTCTTGAGCACTATCCCCTGAGTTAATGAGTTTGGGTTTTATTCCTTCTATAAAATCCTCATAGCCCAAAGATTGATGGAAGGTTGTAAAATGAATGCTCTTGTCTTTGTAGAGCTTATCGTATTCTGCAACTATAAGCTTGCGGTAGTCTTTTTCGCTCGAAAAGTCTTTCGGCTTAAAATCTGGGCTAGCAATAGCTACTGCCCTTTCCTTAGTAGCGTAGGTCTTTCCGGTACCCGGAGGACCGTATAAGATTTGATTTAAAGGAAACCCTATTTTAGTATTTTCTGGTTCATTATAATCTTCTGTAGGTTCTTCTGCAGTTAAACTTAAGAGTTGATTTTCTGAGCTAATATTCTTATACTTAGCAAAACGCTTTTCCAATTTGTTTTGCATTGTATGAAATTCATCTTCTGTTATGCGATGTGCAACAAAATCAGGTTTGTCTTTTTTAATTGCTGCAATGGTACTATCTACAACAGGAATAATTACTTCTAGGTCTTTCTCTATATCACTAAGCATAGCTTCTAATGAAACATAACTTTCTTGTCTATGCTTTGTCTTTAAATTAAACATTTTATTCGTTGGCTTACCGATGTGGGAAAATCCAAGTTTAGCAATTGGTGAATCCCTAATTGCTTCTACTAAATTTAAAGCAGATTGATTTTGAGAATCGTGTGGAGCCTTGGTTTGATTAAACTCAAAAAAATAACCGTAATATTTGTCTTTAGATCCAAATACCAAACTTATGAGCTCTCCTGAAGAGCCCGGAAAACCGACTGGTATTGTCCAAAAAGTAGTTGCAAAATAGTTAGACTTTTTTGTCCCTATAAAACAATCTGTTTCTGCTCCCTTAGAACCTTTAACACGCACCGAAAAATTAAAAGTATTATCTTTTTCTCGCTTTGTCTTTAGCCATTTATAGACTTTCCTTTCGTATTCTTCGTATGTAATCATAATTTTATTTAAGAAAACCTATTCCTTTTAACCTAGCGTAATAAAGTTTCGACAGGATGCTGATTGAGAAAGTATTTTTGTGTAGGCATTATCCTATTATTTTATAGAAAGTAATTCTGTAATGATATCTTTTTTAAACTTACTCATTGGCCTTTTATGATAATCTTTTTCATCGATTTCAATACCAAAAATCAAACGATACCTTTCCTCATCTGACATATTTAGATCGCCAAAAGTTTTTTCAAGCAGTGACTGAAGATAGTTCTCATTGTATTTCAAACGAAGATCTATCAGGTCCTTTAGTTCTGTTTGACTATGTTTACTATAAACCAATTTAGTTCCTAAATCCTCTAAAGTCTTTTTAGCTTTTTTAGATATATGATTCTCATTAGCGAAATCTATTTCGTATTCTGATTGAGCATTTAGTTTATAAGAGAATGAAAATGAATTAGAAATATGCTTGTCTACATATGGGTGTAAATGTGTATTCGTATTAAACTTTTCTGTAGACTTAATTGAACTGTTACAAACGGAACAACAAGGTATCAAATTGTAGAAAGACAATGAGAATAAAGGATGCTTTGACTTACTAAGCCAATGATCAAACTGACAGGTTATCCCTTTTGCACCAGCATTTTTTCTTGCGGTAAAAATATACTGTCGATTACAAAATGAGCAAGTATGCTGATCTAGCCATTCTGCTAATTCATAATTAATAGAATAATTTATAAACCATGTATTGTAACCTTTTAAAAAAATAGCTTTACAATTATTTTGAAATTCTACACAACTACCATAACCTTGTTGAATCCAATTCAAGATCAACTTTCCTTCCAAAGCTAGCATATCCTTGGGTTGAACATTGAGTATTTCAAATAAATAAGGCTTAATAAAGTTTTTAAATACACCAAGGCTTAGCTGATGAAAACCTTTAGAACAAATATCACAAACATCTAATTTACATTTATAACCTTCTTTATTATCTTTAGAATACGAACCAAAAAGTTTCTTATTTAAATAACAATAGGCCTTTTGACTATACATTATCCGAGTTTCATTTTGTTCTCCTAGGTAAATCATAGCTAATCAAATTTTACGTTTAGCCCTGATTTTTTCGCAATAAGCTGAATTTGCTCCATTGCATTCTCCCTATCCATTTCTTCGGAATAGATGGTATAATACATTTCTTTCATTTTATATTTTAGTAGTGGCTCGTCAACAATTTCAATTAAATTATAAACATAGGTTTTATCAAGTTTAGGTATAGTTTCAAACCTTTCAAGACTTCTCTTTTTACCTAAAATAATTTTTTCATCAATATCTTTTTCTAGAGCTGAAATCTCTTTTTCTAATATTTTCTTATTTAGCCACTTAATGACTATATCAATTTTTTTCTGAGCAAAAGCTCCCATAAAACCATCCTCCAGAAAAAAACTATCCTTCAGTAAATCATATACATTTGCTCCGAAAGATTTTTCATCGGAATCTGCTTTTTTACCATCCTTTAATCTTAAAATATTTTCGCTTGGTATATCTGACAAAATGAATGGTGAGTGTGTCGCAAAAAGAATATTTATACCCTCAATATTATCAATATTATCGCTATTAATTTTTCCTATATAATTAGTTAAATCTGCAATAAAAGTACGCTGCATTTCAGGATGATAATATTGTTCTATTTCGTCTAGAAGAATATTTACATACTTATACTTTATCAATTCATTCTTCTCTTGGTTGTTGTTAAAAACAGAGTTGAGGTTTATTAAATGATATACTATGCTACTAAGATTATATATCTTTTGCTTTTCACCAGAACTCATTTTTTCAAAAAGAGTTTGATCTTCTAACGCAATTTTCACATCAAATATTGATGGAGGGAGAAACTCTATAGTTGATTTTATTCTTCCTCTCTTCCTTTCTTCTTCAACAAGTTTTTTTATTCTTTTCGAGAGATCATTAATATCTTCTTCAAATTCGGTGATTCCAAATTCCCTATCAGGATACCATTTTATATGGTCAAATTTTAAAAAATTTAAAGCCTGTTTTAACTTAAATGTAATATGGCTATTATCTTTTATGAGCTCTTTTATAAGTTTATCCTCATTATGAAATTTATCTCTTTGTAAAAAAGGTTGGTATCTTTTATAAAGTCCACAAATCCTTACTATTTTATTTTGCGCATAATAATATGTCGCTGAATGGACATTGTTTTGAGGTTTGATGAAATCACTACCAGTATATTGCTCATATAGTAATTTTGCTATAGAAGCTATATTTTTAATAGGACTTAGTCTGTGATTTATTTCATATTCCTCAAATTTATTATGATTAAATTTTAAAATTAGCTTATTAGCTTTCTTATTAGGTGTAAAATGTCTTAATGTTGCTGATTTTCCTACATCAACTGGTTCTAATATATTAGATAGCAACCTCTGTATTACAAGCTTTTTTTCTCTATTTATGTCTATTGTCCCATTTGTTCGCATAGGATTAATAACGATTGGAGTTTGGTAACTATCATTTTTATGAAAAATGTCATTTAGCCATTCTCCTTCTTCTAAAGCATTTAAACCATAATGCGAATATGAAACAGCAATGGTATAAAAGAAATGATCTGATAAATCAATTTCTTTTATAATTCCATTTTTTTTTATTTTTTCTTCACCAAGACCAGCAATAGTTTCTATCGAAAAATATTCATTTGAATTTTCTTGATTTCCTATTTTCAATACATAAAAACAATCTTTTAACTGATAATAAATTTTTAAGTCAATTGACTCAATCATTAAACTTATATTTTCAGACCATTCTAAATATTCCAATCTTTTTTTTGTAAAATAATCCACTTCATTTTTATCATAAAGTCTTTTATATTCTGTAAGCTGCTTTTTTAAAAAAACAAGATTTGGAAGGTATTTCAAATACTCCTCACCAATTTTATCTAACCTTTCTTCAATATTTGAAATTAATTCATCAGTATCTGTATAATTCTCATCTTTAGTTAAAACCTCATTTATTTTTTTTCCAAATCGTTGCTCTTGTTTGTTCAATTCTTCTTCTTTTTTATTGATTGAAGAAAAATTAAGCTCTAACAACTCTTTGCCTACCGATAGTAGATAAATAGAAATATAAAATACTTCAAAAAGCGTACTTTTTCCACTCCCATTTTTTCCAACAACTGCAGATAAATTAATATTAATATCTGCTTGATTGTATAAACCATTTGGAACAGTAGATTCATTTTGAATGAATTCAACTTTTTCTATTCCATCACTTATTTCCTGTTTATTTTTATCTAAAAATTTAAATCCTGAGTAGAACTTATAAAGTTGATTACTTTCTAATACTTTAAAAAAGTTTTTGTAATTCTCTGAATTAGATAATTCTTCACTAAAGTTTTTTCCAGTTCCTATCCCTAACAACTTAAACCCACTCATACCTCCCCATATTTACCACCATCCTCCGCAGCACCTCTAATTGCTAAATCCTTAACCTCATCAAAAGCCTCTTTAACATTCATTTTTTGTAGTACTACCATACCTATTGTTTTTCAATATCTTCCTTAAATTCTTCTAGAAACCATTCAATTGTCTTATTGTGCTTTCCAAGTTCCCTTTTTAAAAAATTCATACGCTTTTCGGTATCTTCGGTTTTCGCGTTGAGCATCGGGGTAAAGGCTGAGAACTCTTTGTGCTTCCAATATAGTTCTAGTTCCTCGGGGCAATTCTTCACCTCTTTGATTAAGTTCTGATCTACATTCTTGAAAAACGCGTTCCTCAATTTCGTCTTGTTCTTTTCCAACTTCTTCAATTCGTTCTCTAATTCCTCTTGATTTTCTTTCAGTTGATTCTCTAAGTTGTTCAACATTGTCAGCTCGTTCTTGCTCTTCTTCAAGTTTTCGTTTCGTTGATTGATATCCTTTTTCCAACCTTCCTCTTTTTTCTCTAAGCTCTTCTCTTCTAACGTCAATTGTTCTTCCTTCGCTTTCAAGTTTTTTTCGTCGCTCTGCAAACTCATCTCGTACTTCTCCCTCAAGTCGTTCTTCCATACTTTCCAGTCCCGCTCTCTCTGCTTCTGTAGCGCTCTCAACTCTTGATATTTCTCGTTCAAAGATTCGTTCAGCTTGCTTGTATGATTCTGACTCCAAAGCTGTTCTAACTGATCGTATAAGATTTGCAATTTGATTTTTTCGGCATTTGTAAGATTCTTCAAAAAGCTTTCTTTGGTCGTCATCAATTTCCCATACTCCTCTACCAGATGTGTCGGAAACGTATACATATTCTGTGTTGGCTTCGATTTCATTATATACCCATTTTATGCTTCTACTTGATTTAAATACCTGTTCAATCAGTTCTTCTGACTTCTTAGGGATGATAATTTGAACCGTATTAATTCCGAAACGATAAAGTTTATTCTTTTTCTTTTCGTCAATTTTATGTGTAACTACAAACTCTAGAAAGAGAATAGGTTTACCTCCGGCATCAAAAAAAGTAATATCTGGCCGTATTGACATATAGCGCTCATCAATATCAGGATCACTTCCATAATGGATCTCACAGTTCTCATCTTCATAAAAAGTCAGTTCAGACACGACCTTTGCTGCTTCAATCCATTCGGCCTCTGCTAATTTATTAGGCATGCCATCACTTCCTCTTGGAGGGTATTTGTACACAGCAGGTACCTTAAGGCGTTTTAATCGCTGTAAAATATCTCTTGCTATCCGCTCCCGGTATTCCCTATTAGCTCTAACGCATTCCGTATAATCATTCTTAACATTTTTAGCGTGATGACGGAAATAGTGTTCTCGAATTTTACCTTTTACCGCTTGCATTTCTTTCTTACACCCCAAACAGAAATATCCCTGTTTGCCGCTTTCAGCTTGAGAAATATGAATAGGGTCAATAAAGGATTTGGTGTATGCCCAGTCGGTTATATATTCTTCAACGATCTTTCCCATAAGCCAATCAACTATTCTCCACAATTTGTATCTCCTCCTCTGTCAAACCATATAGCTCATAGACCATTTGGTCGATCTTGTGCTCGGTTTGGTTGATCTGGGTTTGCAGGTCTTGGGCTTTCTTTTTGTTTTCTTCAAAAAGGGACATCCACTCAAACTCGTCTTTTTTGGTTAGGGCAGGCACCTCAACATAGTTCTCGACTGCGCTCGAACTGGCAGTAGCGGCAGCGGCTTTTTGACGGAGTTTGTTGTTGGCTTTGATGCTTTTATTGAGCTCTTTGATAAACGCACCGAACTCCAACTCGTGCCAGTTTTCTAGTTTTGAAGAAAGTTTAATAAGCTCATAAGTTGAAGATATATATATATTGAAGTCTTTAACAAATAACACAGATTTTCGATAAAGTTGTTCTAATTCTTTCGAGTTAGTCAAAATATCGCCGTTATAGGATTTTGAAATAGGAATTTGCTCTAAAAAACTATTTAGGTAAGAATAATAACCACCTTGCTTTTTCGTGCTTATAGAGTGTAAGAAAAATTGAACTACTTTACTATTTAGTATAGCTGTCAAATAATTAATATCGAATTTTTCCTGTACTAATCCAAAAACTCCAGCCCCACCACATAAATATGTATAACCTTCGTGATCAATAGCAAATCTATTTTCTTTACTGATTCCAGGTGTTAGTATTTTTTTTGATTGAAATAATTCTAATCTTCCTTTTCTAATTAATTTATACCAATCCCCAGTTTCTGATAATAATTTTCTTGAGTCTTTTCTTCTCCCCAATTCTTTCCGGTGCTTTTCGAGGTAGGAATATGTTTTAGGATATTTTAGTGATAAGCTGTTTTCATCTAGCATTTGCGTTTGCCCATCTATTAATTCATAAGGATAAATAACATAATCTGTATCATTTTGTATATAGAATCTAGAAATATTTCTTCCTCTAATTACAGGTAGTAATATTTGCTTTTCTAAATCAAGTTCTTCTACTTGCTCCTTTGTTAAAATTAAGATATTGTCCTTACCAGTTGTTAATCCTGTACAAGGATTGACAAATGATTTTAATTTTACAGAATTACTTTCTAGCTTATCTAGTACACTTTGGTAATCTTGTGATTCAAAAACCCAAACATTATCACTCAAAGTTTGATATTTAATTTCATTACTTTTTGAAAGTGAAGATGTTGTTGACTCTTTTTGAAATAGACTTTCAGCTCCTAATTTTAATATTTTTAAATACTCAAAATTAGAAGGTTTTAGCTTTTGCAACATTATAATGCCAGGATATGTAGTGGCACCTTCAAACACTCCTAATCCATTAAAATCAATAAACTTATTAATTCTATATTGTAAAAGTAGTTGCCTTATTTTTCTACCATATTCCGCATTGACAAACTGTATTGAAGTGATAAATGAAAGCAAACCTTTTTCTTTAATTATTTTTAGGCCCAACTCAAAAAACAGAAGAGAAATGTCTATTCTTTTATGAGCTACTTCATATTTTTCTTTGTAAAAATCAATTTCAGTATATTTTAGATTCTGTACTCTAACATAAGGCGGATTCCCGATCACTACATCAAAACCTCCTTTTTCAAAAATCTGAGGAAACTGTGTTTCCCATTTAAAGGCTTTATCACCGGCAACGGCTTTGCTGTCTATGAGACTGTTTCCGCATTTGATGTTGCTGCTTAGATTGCTGAGCTTTCGGCGGGGTTGGGCGGTACGTAACCATAGGGAGAGTTTGGCAATCTCGACAGACTCCTCATTAAGGTCTACGCCGTAGATGTTGTTCTCTAAAATGGTATTCTCAATATCTGCAAAGACGAGACCACCGCCCAGTACTTTGGCTTTGAGTTCGTCAATATAGCGGTGTTCTTTGATCAAAAAGTCAAGTGCCTGGTTTAAAAAGGCACCAGAACCACAAGCAGGATCGCAAATGGTGATTTGCAGTAGCCAATCCCGGTAGTCGTCAAGTATGGCAACTAACTTTTTAAGTGTGTCTTTATTACGGCCTTTTCGGCTTTTAAAATACTCGGCTTCTTCAAAACCCAGTTCGGCTTTTTTCTCTTCACAAAGTTTGCCTACTGTGTTTTGTACAATGTATTTGGTAATGTATTTCGGCGTATAAAAAACCCCGTCTTTCTTCCGTTTACTGGTTTGCTTATCAAAAGTATCGCCTTCTATTTCGGCATTTACGCTTTCAATCTCATTAAGCGAGTTTTCAAAAATATGCCCAAGGATGTTGACATCTACCTGACTTTCAAAATCGTAGTTGGCCAGTTTTCGCGTATGCTTTAATAAGAGTTCGTCGTCTATTACCAACTGGTCTAAAATAGCATCCGGTTTAAAAAGACCGCCGTTATAAGCATAAATCTCGTCCTGTCCTGTACCTTTTCGCCCCTGATCCAGGTAATTAAAATGTAACTTAAAACGGTCATACACCGGTATATCAACTGCCAGTGTTTTTAACTGGGCATACTCATCAAGAATGGTAAGCGTCCAGTTGGGCGGTAAGAGTCCGCGGTCTTCTGCAAAAAAGATAAACAGAAAGCGGTCTATAAGCTTCTGAGACTTTTTAAACAGGGTAAGCTTGATGTTCTTTTGCAAACGCATGCGCTCTGCACGTTCCTCTTCAGTAAGCTCGGTTGTAGCAGCATCTTCCAGTTCGCTCTGGCGATTGCTGCGTATGCGCTTCACATTACGTTTAACCAGATCTCTAAAAAGTTCACGTTTAAAAACGGAGTAATCTTTATAAAATTCTTTCGTGATTTTTTCCTCTTCTGCGATAGACGCCTCTTTCAAGGTAAGAGGCAGGTCACTCATCAGATTGTCGTGCTGCAGGCATAAATACAGCAGTGCAAAACGCTCTAAGGTTAATTCAAAAAGATTAAACTCTTCAAATTCGGTCGCATCATTGATGTAAAAGCGTAGTTTCTCAAAATTTGAGGTAACCACGTATACGCAGCCTTTTTGATTGGCTTTATAGTCAAAAGCCTGCCGGCGTATACTCTCCAGGTCTTTGGTATTGGTTCCCTTCAGTTCTATGACTCCGGTTGCACTATCATTTTTGAGAATCGCACCATCGGCCTTGCGGTTGTTCTTTTCATTTTTAAACTCAGTTGTAAGATCATAACCGGGCTTGGGATTAAGCGTATAACCCAGGATGTTCACAAAAAGCTCGTTTAAAAAAGTAGCCTGAAACTGCTCTTCCTTAGACTTGCGGATGTTCTCCTGTATTTCCCCATTCAAGAAATAAGCGGAAAAAAGTTTATAGGCTTTAGCGACTGCTTTATCGTCCTGTGCTTTGAGGTATTTATTAAGTACCGAATTTTGAAATAATGCCATTAATGGATTTTGGTAGTTGAAGTACTAAAAATAGAAAATCTTAAGAGTTATTTAGCTTTTAAAGCTACGTGTAATACACCAGTTATTCATGAGGATTTCCGTATTCCCTTCAAAAAGGGGAAAAATACCCGATACTGGGGATTGTTAAAGAAAGTTAAAATTACGTTCTTTATAAGAACCAAACTACTAACAATCAAATACATGTATTATGAAAAGGATTATTTTTATTTTGATCAGCCTAGGTATAGTCTCTTTTAAATTACAAGGACAGTCTTTTAACGTTGATAAAGATACGCTGCAACGGACGGGTAAAACGGGCATCTATACCTTCTCTATCCTAAAGGCAAAATTACCTACTCAAGATGCTAAAAATTATATCCTTGAACTTAATCCTGATAGGAAAAGTTCCTTAAATACCTCTGACTATATCCTATCATATAAACCTATCAACCTAACTACACTGGAGGATAAAGAAAAAATTAGCTTCTATTTGGAACTTAAAGAAGATTCTATACAAGATAGACCCCGTAACTTACTCCTAAATCTTACTTTAAACGATACGGTCAAAAAAGAAAAAACAAATACAGATCAATTAGATTTACATATTTTACCGTTCTCTAAAGTAAATACTCAATATGCCTATTTAGCTTATATAGGTACCAATTTTGATCTAGTAGATGGTATTAAAACTAATAATCTATTTTTTGCGGCCAATGTCTACTTAGATCCTATGCCTAAGAAAACAGGCTGGTATCTTAGTCTTTATGGCAACAGAACATTTACCGCTACAGATTCCACACAAGTATCAGGAAGAGAACAGCGTATAGAACGTATCAATGCAGACAGTGTCTTGGTTTACAGGGAAAATGCGACGCTCGTACGCACTAGTGTTTCTGATAATTTAGGTGCTCATACAAGTTTCCTATGGAACCTAACCAACTTCAATAGCAATACCAAATTAATGGTTTCAGCATCTACTGAATTTATATGGCGCAGGACTCAAGTCAATTCTCTTTATAAGGATGGTGTTCCTACAGATACCGTTGGTATAGCACGACCTATTCGCACGAGTATTATACAACCGCCTAACAACTTCACCACATACTCTAATGAGTTCTCGTTTAATATTGGCCCCGGTCTGTTTCTATCACATCAAACAAAAAACATGAGTGTACGTTTACAAGTATCTTCAGGCTATATCAGTGAATACATTCCACGATATAAAACACTAAACAGTGTTTTAGAACGGAATTATCATAATCAATCTGACGTCTATTTTTTAGGTAGGGCTTGGATTACGGAAGCTACTTCAGGAATCACCTTGCAGGCAGAAGTTACAAATACGCTGATACATCCTCGTCCATTTTTCTCTGTAACCTTATCTAAAGCCATAAACTTTAAAAATCTAGGAACCATATTTAGTCCTATAACGACGAGATAACAACTTTCATTAAAAGTGTTCCTCTATAAATACATTTCTCCTTTCCTTAATTAATTGATCCATGCCAAGAGACTGTCAGAGTCTTTATTTGAACTACTAAAAAACCCGCTAGGTCCATAGCGGGTTTTTTATGCAGTTATTTTTAAATTATTAATCCAAGTTGGTAAATTCAGCTATATAAAAATCAACCGCTCCACGGAACATCGCATCAAAAAATGTCACTTCGAGCGCAGTCGAGAAGCGAGTGTTTACTTAAGGCCTTGAGCCAAAGTAAATGTATTCAGAACTGTACGTTCGAGTGATTCCGATATTCTATCGAAATTGAAGAACCTGAGTTCTAAAAAATTGTTCCCGAAAGCTTTCGGGAGAGAACTCCTCTTAGCTTGAAACATACTAACCAGGAAGACTTCTCGATACCACGAGGCTACGCTTCCTCTAATCGAAGTGACATAAGATTGCTCAGTCGCTCTAGCTTCGGTAAAAATTTACCAGGCTACGCCGCGTAAAATTCACGCAGCCGCCGCTTTGATCCTTTAAATGCTACATTCAGTGTAAGGGGTTATTACGAATTTTAATTAGGAAATCCTGAATTAAAACACCTGTAAACTGCAACTGCTTACTGAGACTGCAAACTGATTACATGTGTATTGCTCAGATTCTCCCTAAAAACTAGCGAAACTCATTTGGTTTAAACATCTTTGCACCTCAAAACGCGTAAACCATCGTGCAAACCCCAAAAACAAGCTATATCCCGTGTCCCGATTGTAAAGGCCAGGACTCTGTAAACCGGGGGCTTTCCAAGCGTGCCAAACAGCGGTATCAGAAAGCCCTGGATGTGCACCGCCGGTTTCCTTCAAATCCCAAACCGGTAAAGCCCCAAGCACATCTACAACCGTGCACCACCTGTTCGGCTTCGGGATTGATCCCTGCGGCACAGCCACCTGTACCCGATCCCACCACCTACCCGCACGTCGCCATCATAGGCGCGGGAATAGGCGGTATGGCTCTGGCAGTAGCCTGTTTACACCGGGGGATCCCTTTTACCGTCTACGAGCGGGATCTGCATGTGGATGCGCGTTCACAGGGATACGGCCTCACCCTGCAACAGGCGCACACCGCTTTAAAGGGGTTTGGCATTCACGAACTGGAAGATGGCGTAGTCTCTACCCGCCACCTTGCACACAAACCCGACGGTACCGTCATTGGCGAATGGGGGATGCGCAAGTGGGATGCCGGTACCCACACCACCGCTAAAAAAACCAACATACACATTGCCCGACAGGCGTTGCGTAAGACCTTGTTTGACCAATTGGGGGAGGCTCATCAAATACAGTGGGGGCACCAACTGCTAAACATTCAGCCCACCGATGCCGGAGCGCTTCAACTCCATCTGGAAGTGGATGGCATTCCAAAAACCGCTCAGGCTGATCTGGTCGTGGGAGCAGACGGCATACGCAGTACCGTGCGCACGATGCTGCTAAAGCCGCAACTCCTTCCCTTGCAGTATTTAGGCTGTATCGTCATCTTAGGGATCTGTAAACTGAAAGCACTCTCAGAAGTTGAAAGTCCGTTACTCGATTCAGCAACCGTGTTTCAAACCGCAGACGGCACCGCTCGTATGTATATGATGCCCTACGATCGGGAGTCCGTTATGTGGCAATTCAGTTTCCCCATCCCGGAAGATCAGGCTCAAGCCCTCAGTGCCTTAGGACCCGAAGCTTTAAAACAAGCCGTACAACGCAGAACGCCCTGGCACGCTCCCATTCCTCAGGTTGTAGCAGCTACAGAACCGGGCCTCATTTCAGGATATCCCGTGTATGACCGCGAACTGCTGACTCCAGACCTCACGAAAAACTGGGGGAATTGCACCCTTCTAGGCGATGCCGCACACCCGATGAGTCCGTTTAAAGGCCAGGGTGCCAATCAGGCCTTACTAGACGCTCTGGCACTGGCCAAGCGCATCACTAAAGGTTACGACCCGACAAAAACCCTTAAAGCGAGCAACCTTAGAAAACACGTACTCAACAAATTTGAAACCGAAATGCTCAAACGCAGTGCATTAAAAGTCACCGCTTCCGCAAAAGCCGCTGCCGTACTGCATTCTGAAAAAGTACTTCAGGAACGCGATGGACCCAGAGGGGGTGGGGTGAACTAATAGGGGGTGTTTTAAGACTTGAGAAGTTAGAAAAGAGAGAAAAGATCAGAGACAAAAGACCGTAATGTACAGGTTGCTTGCCGATAACCCTAAGGAACTAGTAAAACATCCTATGCCATCTAAATGTCACTTCGAGTGATTCTTGAGCGCCCTAGCGTGAAAGGTTTGTATCGAGAAGCTCATACCCGCGTCACCACACCATTTTCATTTGACTCCTTTAGAAACTATAACTGCTATTCGTATTCCTGTTCATTTTTTCCATCGATACGGCAAAGATTGACTTTAGTAAAAAAGCGCTCTGTCATTTCGAGATGTCACCCTGAGCTTGTCGAAGGGGCAGTCGAGAGTCGAGAAGCCTTATTGGATGAGATGCTGAAACAATCCCGATTGTTATCAGGACAGCATAACCACTCACCCCTACCTAAAGGGTTAAACGAACTACGATCCCTCGGTTCAGAATAGACGCAGGCAGCTCAACAACTAAACAACAGCGAGCTCACCATTGAACATACAACTTCTAGTCATCTCCCTGTTCTTATACCTGCTGTGAGCTTTTAGAATGACTAAGCGAGAAAGGATTGTGAGGAGTCTGTGGATAACAACATGCTATCAAGAATGCTTTGAAGCGTTCAATTCAAACGTTTAAAGAAGCAGATAAGCAACTTATTACAAGTAATTTAATCTTTTATGTGAAGAAAATCCAGTATACAGAATCAATCCTTTTGACCCCATCGAAAATTAAGTTAATTTAAGTTTAAGATCCAAAATATTAAAAAATGAGAACAAAATTACTCCTATGCCTATTCATAGCCCTCGTGGGTTTAAATACCAACTTAAGTGCTCAAGATGCGGCAGATGTGGTCTATATGCTTAATGGGGAAACTAAGAAAGGTAAAGTGACTGCTGTACATGAAGACAACATAGAATTTATTTATTCTGGCGAAGATTTAAATTACGACATCAAAAAATCTGAAATTGCAAAAATCACATTCTCAAGTGGTCGCACTCAGGTATTTAATGAGCAACCTGCTGCTCCTACTGCGATGGCTGCACCGGTAAGTGCTACTAGTGCAGCGAGCAGAAAAAATAAACTGGCGGTGTTACCTTTTGTAATGGTTTCTAACGACCAGGGCTTGATGAGCGAAGCCATGTCGGGGCAGGTGCAACAAACAGCCATCAATTCGTTTAAAAAGAATACCAATCAGGTTATAGTTCAGGAAGCGATGACCACAAATGCCATACTTCTTCAAAATGGACTAGATCCTACCAGCATTAAGACGATGCTTCCCAAAGATGTAGCCAGTCTGTTGGGTGTAGAATTTGTTGTTTATGGAACTGCTAATATTGAGTTTGAAGGTACCCGCACTTCCGGACTTTCAAGCACTACCTATAAAAACGATAAAGACAAGGATAAAAGAAAAGGGAGAGAGCTTACCTCGAACTCATCAACTACTACTACCAATTACGATACGACTATTGGCTTAACCATTGTTTCAGATACGGGTTCAAGCCTCTATTCGGTGAATAGAAATGGTTTTGGTTCGTCTCTTGATACGTATGAGGGTACGTTAAGCTATTTGATCAAGCGTTGCCCTTGGGGTACTAAGCGTAAATAAGCTTTTATGACCCAGTGTAAAAATTGCCACCATGAATTTAAAGGTAATTTTTGTCCGGTTTGCGGGCAACACAGCCAAATACAACGTATAAAATTACAGTATATATTTAAAGATTTAAGCCTGGGACTCTTTAATGTAGACTCCGGGTTATGGTACACCATACGCGCTTTATATTGGCGACCCGGTTATGTGGTTAAAGATTATTTAGCAGGTAAACGCGTCAAGTACTTTATGCCGGTATCTATGCTCATCGTACTAGCTACTATTTATAGTTTCTTATACCATAGCCTTGATATTGATGTGTTTCAGTTGCCTGAAAAAGAACCGGAATTTAGTGAATCACTGTATGAATTTTCCACCCGTTTAGATGGGAATTATGTTTATTTTACGTTGGCAATTTTACCCATAATGAGTTTTAGCAGTTGGCTTTTCTTTAAAAAACAAAGGCTCAATTTTGCAGAGCATTTTATTTTAAACACGTTTGCTGCTTGTCAAAGACTGGTGATGCATATCGTTTTTCTGGCTTTTTTGGTACGGATTAAAAACACTACTCAATTCAATCTGTTCAAGAATTTCGAGACGTTATTGGGTTGCGCACTAACGCTCTGGTGTTTTATACAATTTTTTGACCATTCTAAATTTAAGGTAGTACTCCTTTGCTTTTTTACGTTCTTTTTAACCTATGTCCTCTTATTAACGTTACTAATACTTTACACCTATGCGTTTTAAATCACTTCAAACACTCAAAATACTGCTGTTCTTAGCGGTACCTGCTAGCTTTTATGCTCAAGATTTAGAAACCCTTCCCAAGATCATCTCTTACACGGATCAGGTGCAGGTAAAAGTGCACGTAGATTCCTATCTGGAAAACTATTTTATCTCAGGAGAAGGAATGGATGAGGAATTAAAACTCGCTACAAATAATGATCTAAGGCTTACAGGGCTATTTGATTATAAAATTTTTAGCTTCTCCTATTCGTTTACACCGGGTTTCTTACCCGGTAATGATGATAACGCCGAAAGAGGCGATAGTCAATATCAAGATTTTACCGTTAGACTATTTCCAGGGCAATTTGTACAAGAATTCAAATACCAGCGCTTAAAAGGGTTTTACGTAGAGAATACTGACGTTCTTTTTCCTGATTTTTTTGACAATGAGGGGTACTTATTTTTTCCTGATCTTAAACGCACCTTTTATGGCGGATCGACTTCTTACGTTTTAAATCCAGATTTTTCTTTAGAAGGTCTACTTTACCAACGTAAATGGCAGCGGGTGAGTGCAGGTAGTTTTGTGCCTAGTTTTAACTATAGCTATGCTCGATTAAAGAATGATTTTGAAACCTACACCGGAGTAGAGAATAATTTTGATTTTAGTTTAGATGTTAGTTATTATTACAATGCCGTTATTGAAGAACAATTCAATATTGCTCCCTATGCCTTTGGGGGTATAGGTACCCGCATGTCTACTTATGAACGTTCTGGAGAAGAATATAACGACAAAGAATCAAACACCTATTTCACAACGGAATACGGTGCGGGAATACAAGTAGGTTATAACACCTCTAAATTCTTAATGGGAGCGCGTCTCAATTACAAATCTTTAAGTTATACTAACGAAAATGACACTTCTTTAAAGGATGACTCCTGGTATGGATTGTTTTTTATAGGATACCGCTTTGACCCTCCAGAAAAGTTAAGACAAACTACTGAACGTCTGGGATTATGAAAAAGGTCTACTTAGTAATGTATAGCACCCTCCTTTTGGCACTTGCTTGTAAAGAACCTAAAGAAAAAACACCGCCTTCTGCTGAGCAATCAAAAGAAGAAAGCGAGGTCTCTTTCCAAAACGTAATAGGAGCTTATGTAGATGCTGCTTATTTTAAAAAGGATGAAGGCTACGATTGGGTTGCAATCAAAGTAGACACCACCTCTTATAAAAACTATGCGCTACAGGTAAGCATTCGTTCTAGAAATGCTATTAAAAAGCCTACCTGTACCTTAGATGGTTTTGCTACTGCACTAAACGACAGCACCTTTGAAATCAAAAAGGATGTTGGAACGCTTAGGCTACAATTCAACGAGGATAAACTATCCATTTTAAAAGATAGTGATGAAGCTGCATTATTTTACTACTGTTCAGGCGGAGCGAGTTTAGCAGGGTTATACACCAAACTTCAGCAATCCTTAGATACCACTCAAATAGATCAACGCAGCTTTGTGCAAAACCTGAGATATGACACGCTGTTTTTTGAGGTTTCCGGCTCTGAAAGTGATCGCAAAAAAACCGTATGCATTAAACCCGCAGGACTAGAATTGAAAAATCAAGAAGTACAAATGGCTTATGAAGGAAACATTGTAGATGCTCAGATAACCGATTTAAATCAAGACGATTCTCCAGAAATCCTGTTGTTCATAAAATCTGCTAAAGATCATAGCATAAACGTTCAGGGCGTATCGGTTAACAACAGAAAATCTATGAGCTTATTTGCTTTTCCTGATGGTTTTTCTGATAGTCTTTTAACTCAGTCCTATAAGGGTTATGATCAGTATGAGATTAAAAATGACACCGTACTAAGAACATTTCCTGAGTATCAAAATGGAACCCCTTCCGGAGCAACGTATACCTTAAAATATACTTTAATTGATGGAGAGGCTATGCGATCTTTTAAAATGGTGGATTTTGCCAAAGATTAAAAAACAACAGCATTCATTATTTTAAAGCCCTAAAATGCTCAGTAACCGTATCTAGGAGCGGAGTTTACCCTTCGTCATATGAAATTCCGTCAATTTACGTTTGACGGAAGGTTTTAAACCAAAGCCTTTTGAAATACAAGATTAAAAATCAGAACTACCAAATAAGCACCCCCTATCACTTGTCACCCTGAGCCTGTCGAAGGGGCTATCGAGAAGCCTTACTGGATGAGATGCTGAAACAATCCCGATTGTTATCAGGACAGCATGACCACTCACCCCTACCTAAAGGGTTACACGAACTACGATCCCTCGTTTCAGCATAAACGCAGGAAAATCAACAAATAAACAACAGCGGACTAAAAATTGAACATACAACTTCTAGTCACCTTCCTGTTCATTTTTTCCATAGATACGGCAAAGATTGACTTTAGATATAAAAAAGCGTTCTGTCATTTCGAGATGTCACCCTGAGCTTGTCGAAGGGGTAGTCGAGAGTCGAGAAGCATTGCTGGATGAAATGCTGAAACAAGTTCAACGTGGCCACTCCTCTATACCCACGGGTTAAACGAAATACGATCCCTCGATTCAGCATAAACGGACGAAAATCAACAGATAAACAACTGCGGGCTAAAAATTGAACATACAACTTCTATTCATCCTTCTGTTCATTTTTTCCATTGATGAAAAAACGAACCAAAAAAATCTAGGCTTATTTTTAGATCCTTGAAAACTACACAAATCCCTTATCGTGCGGATAGCAAACCGCTACGCTAAGCTATCCTCCACTACCCACCGCTGCGGCATTTGCTTGTTTTACTACAGATCTAAAAAGTAGGCCGTCTCCAAATTGAAACTAAAAATAGTATTCTTTAGCTCTTCCCTCAGTTCAGAATAGGCGTGAGGGCAAAGCGTTAAGGAAAGGTCTGGCAGACCTTTTTAGCGAATGAGCCAGGTGGCGCGTTGGCTTTAAAATGGACTACTTTACTTAAACTAAGAATTACTCTTAGTAAAACCTGATTAGCGACGCGGAGCTGATAAGCCGGTTTTTGGCCGTAAAACGGCTTTTAAAAGGAATACCTTACGCGTTATAGGAATCAATTAGGGATCAAGACCAGCTCATTAATATTTAATCTCGATTATCGAGCGAAAAATTTCGAAGCGAGGGTGTCTTTTCTTTTGTTAAGCCTGCCCTGAGCGATAGTCGAAGGGTTTCTTTGGACAAGACAAATCGACGATAGGAGATTCACGAGCACCCGTGAAATAAGAATCACGCGAGCTAAACCGAGGATACGAGGTTCACGAGCTCCCGTAAAAATAGAAATCACGCGAGCTAAATCGACGACAGGAGATTCACGAGTTCCCGAGAAAATTAAAATGTACGAGTAAAGAAAATGAACAAACATGATTAGAAATAAGCATTACTAAAATCTCCGTTAGGAGATCAATCAACACTTCATCAGAAGATGTAACTTCTATTCATCTTCCTGTTCATTTTTTACATCGATACGGCAAAGCATGTCCTGGAGCGAGTTGATGCGGCTGGAAACCAAAAGATCAAGGCTCCGTTTGAGTATTCTCATCGTATTCGATTTAAAAAAGCCCATGCCTGTTAGGGGCAGACACAGGCTTATGATTAAAATTTAAGGAGTTACGTCTAGATGCGTGTCAATGACTTCTGTAATCCCGTTTTCATCCTCTATGGTTATAACCATATGGTATGCTCCTACAGGTGCGGTTGCCGGCACATCGATATGCTCATGAAATTCTACAGCAATCTCCTCGTGATAGCCCGCTTCAAAATCCCGATCAAAAGCCCATTCCACATCACCTTCGTTCACAGGCAAACCGTGTGCGTGAATGTTCACATTCTATCCCGCGCTAAGCGGGGATCAAACAAACTGGATTCCTACCAAATGCTAACAGTACTTGGCTGAGGTACGTAATTAATAAGCTCTGGAATTAGGTGCAGCAACGCGTTGCAGCGCGTATACTAATCTAAACTAAATGTATTAGGGAAAAACTACTAACCCAATACCTACCGCAAGGCAGATGCATACACCTAAAACAAGAGACTTTATACGGTTGTGTGTCGTGGGGGCGGCCTGCAATACAGATGGCGTGTTAAAAGCCGATCTTGAAAGGAGCAGGAAGTAAAAGGTGTAGCCTCCTGCTGGAGCATAGTGGGAAAAAAGGGAGTTTCAACTGCAGGTTGCTCACCTTCTGGAAGAACTGGAATAGCAGCCTGGTTGATGACTACCTGACAGATTGGGCAATCGTCTTGTTGCTGTAGATCATCATCGTGCACGAGAAGGTGCAGGCTGCCTAACTTCATCACTAGAAAAAGTGTGAGCAACAGGAATGAAATACGATGTTTTTGCCGTTTTATCATATAGAATATAACCCGATATGGTGTTGCGTATAAGCATCAGATCTCCTAAAAAACAGATTGTCCATACTTAATAAGGCTACTAATTTTAGGTTACTTAACTTTGTATAGGTATTAAAAACACCCTATTGCAACATTGTTGCAAACATAACTTTTATTTTTGCAACTGCAACCCTATTGCATTAAAAAATTCAAATGAGAAATACTGTAGCCCGAGATGCCATTCTAGAAATCATCAACACGACTGATGAGGCTTTATCTCAAAGTGATGTTCAGGCAAAGTTACCCGAAGGACTCTGCAACAGGGTGACCATTTACCGCGTTTTAGACCGGCTGGTAGATGAACACCTCGCACATAAAATCACCAATATTGATGGCGTTATCAAGTATGCGAATTGCCAGAGTTGCACTACTAAACACAAACACAATCATTTACACTTCAATTGTGAGCGTTGCAACACAGTGACCTGTATAGAGGCTGTAGAACCCAGCTTCAAATTACCGGCTAATTACGAAGTAAAAAACGTAAATTTTTTAGTCTCGGGCATTTGCCCGGAATGTAAAGGGAACTAGTTTTCGCGCTGCAACGTATTTGCGGTATATGAAAAGCTTATGAGATAAACTACTTTGTAGCATGAGAGTACCAGGCAACAGCTCTAATAGGCCTTACAAGACTAAATTAAGGTTATAAATAGGCGCACAAGTCCATCAGTTATCCCGCTGTACGTATATTTGAACTTTAAACTCATCTACTTATGGTCTCTATAGGATGGCTCGGTGCCGTTATATTTATCGCAGCCTATTTACTTTTAAGTCTCGAATTTATTTCTGCTAAAAATAAATTGTACCATGTACTCAATGGTCTTGGAGCGGTATGCTTAGTTATCAATGCATTTTATCTGGATGATTATCCCAATATAGTTGTGAATGGCGTCTGGGGAATTCTTGCACTGGTAGCGGTTTACAAACGCAAGAATTCAGTTAAGGAAACAGCATCAACTTCTAAAGTCAAGCAACCTTAAACTGTATTTTACATAGATGGCTATTTGCTGCTTGTATGCTAAATCATGCTCGTTATACATTCCCAGATAATAATAAGCCCCATCAATTAAGGCAAAAATAACTTCGGTTAATTCCTTTAAATCAGTTGCTACAATCACATCAAAAGCAACCGCTTCTTCTAACTTCTTATACAACACCTCGTGCAGCTGAATGAGGTAGGCCTTAAAACTTTCTTTAAACTCCGGAACGCGGTAAACCAAAGCATAGCAACTGTAGAAAACCCCATCATCAAAATACGTGTTCCAGGCTCGGGTAAAAAGGTTTTCAATAAAATGAATAACGTGTTCTTTACAATCCATCTTACCGATATCTTCAGAAACCATCACGCGTAAGTGCTGTTCCAAGATATATTCATTAAGCCCCAGTAAAAGTTCTTCCCGGTTTTTAAAATAATGCAACACCAGCCCCTTACTAATCCCCATATGCTGCGCAAGCTTAGCAATAGAGGCGTTTTCAAGACCTAAACTCCTGGAAACTTCATAAAATGAAATAATGATTTCACCACGTCTTTGGTCACTGATATTCTTTCTGCCCATTCTTAAAATTTGTCAAAAATAGCCTTTCTAGAAAACTACAAAAGCTCCTTTTAACAAATAACATAAAGGCAACATTTATGTAATCATTATTTAATTGAACGATTGGTCAATCTATTTTTAATCCAACTACTTTTGGATCAACACAAAAAAGAAGACTATGCGATTTACTAAATCCTTTTTCTACATTTTGATTTGTAGCTGCTCCTTACAGCTTACGGCACAAACGCAAACTACGGAAGCTGCTCCTGAGCAAAAAGTTGTTTTCATCATCGTTGATGGTATTGCAACTGATATGCTTAAAAATACTGAAACCCCGCACTTAGATGCACTGGCCCGAGACGGTGGGTATACAGATGCGTATGTAGGCGGTGATAAAGATGGATACTCTAAAACTCCTACCATTTCTGCTGTAGGCTATAACAGTTTACTCACAGGAGTATGGGCCAATAAACACAATGTATGGGGCAACAGTATTAAAGATCCTAATTACAACTACCCTACTATCTTTAGACTCTTTAAAGACGTCTATCCTAAAAAGAATACAGCTATTTTCTCTACCTGGTTAGACAACCGCACCAAACTCATTGGAGCCGGATTACCGCAAACGCAACATGTGGAGGTAGACTATGCTTTTGACGGGTTTGAGTTAGACACCATACGGTTTCCTCACGATCCTATGCGGGATTATATAAAAAAAATCGATGCGCTAGTCGCCACAGAAGCCAGTATGTATATCAAAACCAATGCACCCTACCTCTCTTGGGTATATCTGGAATACTCTGATGATATGGGACATGGATACGGCGACAGTCCGCAACTTACTCAAGCCATTAAATATGAAGACAGCCTCATTGGTAAAATCTACGATGCCGTAAAATACCGGGAACAAAACCATAATGAAGACTGGTTAATGGTGGTCACTACAGACCACGGGAGAAGTGCTCACGACGGCAAGGGACACGGGGGGCAATCTGATCGGGAACGAGCTACATGGATTGTTACTAACAGTAAAGAAACCAATAACTACTTTAAAAATGAAACTCCGGCTATTGTAGATATTCTACCTACCCTAACAAGTTTTCTAAACTTACCGGTTGCTGATGCCACACGTGCAGAGTGGGACGGTGTATCGCTAATTGACCCTGTTGACCTAACCAATCTTACAGCCACTCTAAAAGGGAATCAGTTGGTCATTACCTGGAAGCATCTTACAGATCCAAATACGAAAGTAACGCTTTTAAGCAGCAAAACGAATGCGTTTAAAACAGGGGGTACAGATGCCTATTCAAAACTAGGTACCACAACGAGTGGAGCGGAATCTTATAAAATGACGCTTGAAAAAGCTGATCAGGCTCCGGTTAAAATTCTGCTCAAAACCCAGAACACCACCCGCAATGTATGGGTAACCCAATAACATTAACACAATCAAAAAGCAATCAAAACTTACAGAAATATGAATAAACTACTAAACCTTTTTGTTCTTTTACTTGCGTTTGCAGGCTTTGCTCAGCAAGAAGTTAGCGGAACTGTAAAAGACCCCAACAACGTGCCTCTGGGCGGTGTTACAGTTATGATTCCCAATACCTCCAGAGGAACAGTAACTGATTTTGACGGTAACTTTACTATTGAAGCTGCTGCGGGTGAAGCCTTGCAATTTTCTTATGTAGGTTTTACTAAACAAACTATCACCCTTAGCGATCAGACGGATCTCGAAGTCATCATGGCGGAAGATGCTCAGGCGCTCGATGCTGTTGTAGTAACTGCGTTAGGCATCAAAAAAGAAGTAAAAGCTTTAGGCTATGCAGTACAGGAAGTAGGCGGTGAAAATCTTGAAAAAGCAAAAGAGCCCAACTTTATAAACCAACTTTCAGGACGTGTAGCCGGATTGAATATTAAGAATTCTACAGACCTGTTTCAAAATCCCGCCATTCAATTGAGAGGAGCTACCCCCCTTCTGGTGATAGACGGTATCCCAGATCGTACCCTGGATATCTGGAAGGTAAATTCAGACGATATTGAAAGCGTTAGTGTGCTCAAAGGGGCTACAGCTTCTGCACTTTATGGTTCTGTGGGCCGCAACGGGGCTATAATGATTACCACAAAACGCGGAAAGCAGGGGAAGCTTAGTGTAACGTTTAACAACTCGACACAGTTTCAAACCGACTTCATTCGGGTACCTGATGTACAAACAACTTATGGTAACGGTAATCGCGGGGTGTATGCTTATGTAGACGGCAGCGGTTCGGGTACAGAAGGTGGCGGATGGATCTGGGGACCCCGCTTAGATCAAGTTGATCCTACTACACCCAGCGGATTTTTTGAAACCCCTCAATACAACAGTCCGGTTGATCCCACCACCGGCGCATTAATTCCTATAGCCTATACCTCTCGTGGAAAAGACAACATCAAAAACTTTTTTGATACCGGAATCATTCAGTCCAATAACGTGAGTGTTGGTTGGGGAAATGATAAAGCAGATGTGCGTATGTCACTTTCTAATAACTATCAAAAAGGAATTGTGCCCAATACCGATTTAAAAAACACATCGTTTAATGTAGCCGGATCGATAAGACCATCAGACAAGCTCACGATAAATGGGACCCTCACCTACAACAAACAGTTCACCAGTAATTTTCCCGAAGTAGGTTACGGTCCTACAAATTACCTGTACAACCTTATTTTATGGACGGGTACTGATGTTGACGTGCGGGATCTTAAAAACTATTGGAGAGAAGGGCAAGAAGGCATACAGCAACGCCACTTTAATATTTCGTATTACAACAATCCGTATTTTCAGGCCTACGAATATAAACGAGGCTACAACAAAACAAATGTGTACGGGAATGCTTCTTTTAACTACGATATCACCGATGAATTAAGCCTGAGAGGCCGTACCGGGATTAATGAATACAGCTTATACCGCGATTACAAAGAACCCAAGAGTTATATAGGGTACGGTGCAAAATCCCGGGGAAACTTCTCTATTGCCCAGACCAACTATTTTGATATTACCTCAGACCTTGCGCTGCATTTCGAAAAGAAAATCACTGATAATTTTGGGATTACTGCAGAAGGGGCTTACGTAAACTACTACCGCAATTCTAAAAATACGACGCAGGCTACAGACGGATTAAATCTACCGGGCTTTTACAATTTGGCAAATAATGCCGGGGCTACTCTTTTTGGAACAAACCGCGAAGAAAAAGAAACCATCAATAGTTTTTACGGGTTTGTAGACCTAGAGTTCTACAATGCCTTTTACCTCTCGCTCACCGGGCGTAATGATAAAGTTTCTACCCTGCCTGATGGCAACAACGCGTTCTTCTACCCTTCTGCTTCGGCATCTGTGGTACTGAGCAGTTTGTTTGATATGCCAGACTGGGTAAGCTTTGCAAAATTGCGGGGTTCCTGGTCTCGAGTCTCTGAAGGAAAAATAGGTAACGATCCTTATGATTATATACTGGCCTACGAAAAAGGAACAACCTGGGACGGAACTCCGGCTACTTACTTTGGAAGCAACCTGTTAGCTCCTAATCTCGAACCCGAAACTTCAGACACGTGGGAAGTTGGGGCTAACTTTAGAGTACTCAACAATCGCTTAGGATTTGATCTGGCTTATTATCAGGCAAGGGATTACAACAATCTCATCTACAGCCCTATTTCTGATGCTTCCGGGTATAGCAGTATTCTTTTAAATGGAAATGAGTTTGAACGAAAGGGCGTTGAGCTTACGTTAGATGCCACACCGATAAAAACCGATAACTTCAGCTGGAATACTCAACTAAATCTAAGTCATTACCGCAGGTATCAAAAAGCTATTTATGGAGATCGCGAGCAAACCGAAGGCTTTCTTCGGGTAGGTGACCGCACCGATAAAATCTATACCAGCATATACCAAACAAACGCTGACGGAGCGGTCATTTTTGAAAACGGGCTCCCGGTAAATGATCCTTACGCTCGGTTTATAGGGTATGACGAACCTGATTTAACCTACGGAATTTCAAGTCAGTTAACGTACAAGAACTTTACCCTGTCGTTTTTATTTGATGGTCGCTTAGGTGGATTGATGTATTCTACAACCAACCAGAAAATGTGGTGGGGCGGTACTTCTAAGGGAACGGTGAATCAGTTTAGAGACGATGCAAATAATGGTGAAAACACCTATATCGGTAATGGGGTTGTGGTTACCGGTGGTACGGTGAGTTATGATGTAAATGGTGCTATTGTTGAAGATACACGCACCTACGCGCCTAATGAAGTTCCGGTAAACTACATCAGTTTTATGCAAACTACCAGTAATAATCAAAACAGCAATTATCACTATTACAAGGAAACATTCATCAAGTTACGGGAACTTACGTTGACCTATCAGTTTACAGACAACGTATTAAAACAGACTCCGTTTAAAGCATTAGACGTATCTCTGGTTGGACGTAATTTATGGTTGGCTTCTAAGATTCCTAATGTAGATCCAGACTCTGGAGTAGATAATCTTCACGCACCTTCTACCCGTAATATTGGTTTCAACATCAATGCTAAATTCTAATTTTAAAAAGTTTACCAAGATGAAAAAATATATACGCATTCTTTCTTTGATGCTATTAGCCGGTTGTGCTCAGGTAGAAGATCTACAAAATGATCCCAACCGTGCAACGCAGGTAAGTCCAGACTTGCTGCTTACCACTATAGAACAAGCTGCCTTTAACAAGGTAAGTACCAGCGCTGCTCTGGCCAGCAGACAACTCACGTTTACTGACGGAACCAATGAATATCAATATTACAATTGGCAACGTGCCGATTTTGACCAGTTTGATGACCTTAAACAGGTTCAAAAAATGGTAGAAGAAGCGCGTAATGCAGATAGCCAGGTGTATCAAATTCTAGCCAAATTCTTTAATGCCTACTTTACGGTTGAATTAACTCGTGTTTTTGGAGACATTCCCTTTACAGAAGCGGTTCAGGCAGAAACTGGTGTTTATATGCCTACTTATGATACGCAGGAATTGATCTATAAATCGGTTTTAGACTCGTTAAGAACAGCTTCTTTAGAACTGGCTCAAAACGAAGAATCCATTCGGGGAGACATCATTTACAATGGGGATACCGGTAAGTGGCAAAAACTCATCAACAGCTATAGTCTTCGTGTTTTAATGAGTTTATCTAATAAAACGGGTTCTGGTTCTATAGCCATTATAGATCGGTTCAGGGAGATTGTAAATAACCCGAATCAATTTCCAATATTTGAGTCTAATGAGGATAGCGGTAAATTGACTTATGTAGATATTCAAAACAACCGCTACCCGTTGTTCAACAACAACAACTTACAAACGGCGTATTATCTGGAGCAGACTTTTATAGAGCGCTTGCAAAATTTAGAAGATCCCAGACTGTTTAGCTTCGCTGATAAAAAACCCAATGCCTCTACTGCTGCTCAAAACGATTTTAGTGCGTATGGTGGTTTGTATGGAAGCGCCTCGTTAAGTGATAACGCTGCTAAAGCAGTGTCTGGAGAAGCATCTCGTATAAAACCGCGCTACTATAACGACCCCGTAAATGAACCTTCCTTACTGATGGGATATCCCGAATTGCAATTCACCTTAGCAGAAGCAGCTGCACGCGGATGGATTGATACAGACACAGACTCACATTATAAGCTGGGTATTGAAGCTTCGATGAACTTTTATGGCATCAGTGATACTGAGAGCTACTTAACGAGCGAATCCGTTCAGTTAGAAGACGCATCTGATATTGCTTCAATTCTGACTCAAAAACACATTGCTTTGTTTTTAAATACCGGGTGGCAAAGTTTCTACGACCAGCGCCGAACCGGTATCCCCGAGTTTAATGTAGACGGTGGCGGCATTCTAAACAATGGGAAAATTCCTAAGCGTTTTATGTATCCACAAAACGAAAGTATAAACAACACCGAAAATCTCAATACTGCGATTACCCGTCAATTTCCGGAAGGAGATACTATAAATGCGCTAATGTGGCTTATTGATTAATAGTTGTGTGCTTAATTGGTTAAAAGCTGTACCTATTCTGGTACAGCTTTTTTTATTGCTATAAATCTTGGCTTACACACCTACTAAAAAGGCTAGTTGGTATAAATTTCATTTAGAAGATACAGACTTACGCTCTTAAGCTGATAAAATTTGCTATGGCTAATTCTAAAATACACGCAAAATATCTAAGTTTAGCCCCCTACTTAAAGATTGTTTCTCCTGAGCCAGAAAGCTTGGCAAAGAGCATATCCTTAAAAAAATCAATACATTTAAACCACAAACTGATATAACCCATGAAACTTTTCAACTATTTGGGGCTTGTGCTGCTGCTTGTATGGGTTTCGTGCACTTCTAAAAAAACAGAAGACAGCGAATGGATCACGCTTTTTAACGGGGTTGACCTCAAAGGCTGGACGCCCAAATTCTACCACCACGAGACCGGTGAGAATTATGCGGATACCTTTCGCGTGCAAGACAGCAGCATTGTGGTAGCCTATGAGGATTATGACACCTTTGACGAACGATACGGACATTTATTTTACGACCAGCCTTTTGAGTCGTTTCATCTTAAATTCAGGTATCGCTTTACAGAGTAATGGATGGAAGATGCTCCTAGTTATACGTATAGAAACAGCGGAGTTATGTTTCATGCACAAGCGCCGGAAACTATTTTAAAAGAACAAGACTGGCCCCTTTCAGTAGAATACCAGATGCTGGCAGAAGCCGAACCGGGAAAAGCCAGACCTACCGGAAATATGTGCTCCCCCGGAACTGATGTGTTCTATCAAGGTAAAAAATCAAATGACCACTGCATCAATTCGTCTTCAGACACCTATACGTGGGATACCTGGGTAGAAGCAGATTTGATCGTGTATCAAGACTCGCTGATCATTCATAAAGTCAATGGCAAAGAAGTGCTGCGCTATACTAACACGCAAATAGGAGGCGAAGTAGCCAAGGGGTATAATCCGGATCTAAAGGTAGATGGCAAAACTTTAAAAAGCGGCTACATCGGTTTACAAGCAGAAGGACAAGGTGTTATTTTTAAAGACATCAAGCTCAAAAAGCTATAGTTTATACCATGAGAAAAGCCCCTGAAGCAAGCTTCAGAGGCTTTAACAAATCAGATTCGTATTCAACCAATCGTTTAATTTAAAGCTTCTTTTAGTGCTTTAGCTGCTGCTGCAGGGTCTTTTGCCCCATAGATTGCGCCACCGGCTACTGCTACTACCGCACCAGATTCTTTTACCGCTTGAATACTATCCAGGTTAACACCCCCTGCAATAGAGACCGGTACTCCTGCACGAGTGGCCTCGTCGATCAATACCTGAATAGAATACCCCGCTTCAGCTTGCTCATCTAAACCGGCGTGGAGTTCTACAAACGCAGCACCTAGTTTAATCACTTCTTGTGCTCTTTTTACACGATCCTGAACACCAATAGTATCTACCACCACCGCTTTTCCATGGGCTTTTGCAGCTTTTACAGCTCCGGCAATGGTGCTGTCTCCGGTTGATCCCAGAATAGTAACATAATCCGCTCCGGCTTTAAAAGCCATATCTGCTTCCAGTTCGCCTGCATCTGCTGTTTTAAAATCTGCAAAAACCAGTTTATCGGGAAATGCATCTTTCATCGCAGTGATCACTGATAAACCTTCACTTTTGATCAACGGAGTTCCCAATTCTATGATATCTACATAGGGTGCTACTTTAGTCGCTAAAGCGATTGCATCTTCTGTTGTTAATAAATCTATTGCTACTTGTAATTGAGTCATGGTATGTAATTTAGTTGTTATAATTTTTATTTTTCTAGCTCTTACTCCAGATTGGAGTGGCGTTTCCAGAGTTCGTCTGCAGATTTCCCACCGGCCTGCCACAATACCTGTATCAAAGCATCAGTAACCAGCAACAAACTTTGTTCAAAAAGACTACCTGCATATTGTTTAGAAATAGCCGCTTCCTGTTTGTTTTTTTGTGCTGCAGGAATGAGAAGCACCTGATCGGCCAGATCGGCTAAAAGAGAATCTGGGTTTGTCGTGATCGCTACTACACCAGCTCCTTCTTGCTTTGCCGTTTTTGCGGCATTTACAATACTTGTAGTACTTCCGCTTCCCGAACCGGCAAGTAACAGGTCTCCTTTACCTATTGCAGGGGTAGTGATCTCTCCCACTACATACGTTTCATATCCTAAGTGCATCAAGCGCATCGCCGCCGCTTGCATCATCAGTCCGCTGCGGCCCATTCCCATCAAAAAAATACGTTTACTCGCATCCAGATGTGGAATCACCGCTGCCAGCTGGTCGTAATCGAGTCCGTCACGCATTTTTAAATGTTCTTCATAAACCAGATTCACTGCTTCATCTAAGGCTTCATTTAGGGGTATCGTTGGAGTATTTATCATAAGTTTCAGGCATTGTTATTCTGATCGGTACAAAAGTACCCAACAGGTCAACCTACTTGTTACACGATTTGACAGATGTGTGGTACTATTTGCTCACCCTCTAAAAATTAGTGGTGTTATTCGCTATTTTTGTGGTACATTTTAGAAACAACACTTCAAACAGACTTGTAAATTTTAATACAAGTCTTATCCAAAACAACGCTTATATGCTTAGTGATAAGGTTTTATACATACGCGATCTTGCAGACTGCCCTCCTTCTTATCTGGATGACCCGGGGCGTAAGGAGTTTTATGAGATCGTCTGGTTGATCAATGAGGAGGCATTACACACCCCACAACACGATTTTCAAACGCTGATAGGAAATTGGATTTACCTGATTCCGCCCTATCGCGTACATCAATTGAATAAAGCCGGTAAAAAAGGAGTTTTGATTTCTTTTAAGCACGAGTTGCTGGAGGACGACCTTAAAGAGTTTTTACTGGATGTCTTTAGAATTTTTAATGTACAAGGTGAGTTCTCGTGTTTGCAACTCAACGAAGAGAGTGCACACAGCCTGCAAGCAGTTTACAATTTGATGCATGAGGAATATGCTAAAGAGGAAATCAACCTGATTATAGTAAAGGCTTTGCTTAAAGTGTTTTTACTGAAACTCATTCAGTTGAAAGAGCAGCATTTTACCCTTCAGGACATCAATGAAAAACGGGTATATGAGTTTATGATGCTGCTGGAGTTGAATTACCACGAGGAACGCACAGCAGCATTTTATGCAGATAAGATGAACATCAGTGCTAAGCGGTTGAATCAGATCTTAAAGGAAAAACTCTCCAAAACCGGAATGCAACTCATTCACGATCGTCTGGTCCTGGAAGCCAAACGCCAGATGATTCACAGTGAAAACACCATCAAAGAAATTGGTTTCAATCTGGGGTTTAAAGACCGGTCCTATTTTAGTAGATTTTTTAAAGGGCATACCAATCAGACACCGCAGGAGTTTCAGAACCAGGCAAAAAACTATGTGCAACAGCACGACAACACCTTGTATCCTGAATGAACGTCATTAAAACGAAATATCCCACTGCACTCTAAAACGCAACTCGTTTTTAAGTTGTTCGGTTGGAGTTTCATAATCAAAGCTAGAAATCTCAGCAGTTAACTTGTTGCGATGTCCTTTAAAAAACCAATTGAAAGCGAGTGAAGATTCATCCAACTCCGTATCTTGACTCCTATCCGGTTTAAAACTGGCATAGCGTACAGCTACTTCTAAAGGTTTGGGCCACCATGAAATCGCCTGATTGGCAAAATAACCTGCCTGCAGATAATACCCACTCAAGGTAGTTGTGGCATTTGCATTCAGTTTATCAATGATTTCTTTGCGGTGTATTTCTGATTGCCAACTGAAGCCTTGATACTTAAAAGCAGTCTCTACATTCGTCTGATTGATGCGGTACTGGCCGGGTTCTTGTTGTTCAAAACCTGCTAAAAAGCCACCACCTGAAGAAGAAAACCGCGTAAACGGACTTCGGTTTGTAACAGCTGATACGGCTAGAATTGCCTCTGGAGTTTGATGTAATTGTAAATCACTACCTCCTGAAAAACCAAGATCATCTCCCAAAACATTCCATTGCAGACGACCAAAATACATCAGGTTCTTATCATCATTCTCCGTAGCAGACCTACCGCTTCCGGTGACTACTGCCGCCCAATAACTAAAATCTGCAGATCCCCTGCCTGCTAATCTGCCGTATAACTCTATACCTTGCTGGCGATCTACGGTAAAACTTCGGTTTAAAATAGAGCGGTCAACCAGTTGTTGTGCTCCACTACTGATGCGGCGCTCCCGGGTAAACTCCAGCTTCCACTGCCCTATTTTAATGTTTAGCCACTTCCACCGCTCTATCATAATTCTAAAATCAAGCAGATTTCCTTGCCCCAGTTCATATTCCCAATAGTATTTCAGCCAGGGTTTATAGGCATGACCACCAACTTTAAGTCGGGAACGATTTATTTTAAAAACACTATTCTCTTCTTCACTGAAATCGTCATAGGTTAACGGATCATTATCTCCGGGTGTCGCATAGCGGAATTGAAATCGACTCTGTATCTGTAGTGAAAAGTCATTATGAGGTGCTGTAAATTGAATGCCCTTAGCTCCATAATCAATTTGCCATTTTGAGATAGAATCATGTTTTGCGAGCTCTTGAGCAAATGCAGCTTGTGGAAGCAACATACAAAAGCATGAAAGCGCAAAAAAAGTATAAATGATACGAAGCGTATCCATAGCTATAAGAACCTAAAGTTTAGGCCTGCAAAAGTAAGTATAAGCTCACAGTTAACAATAACTAAAGGTTAAAGAAACACAAGCCTAACACAATGGATAGATCTGAGACTAAAGCGTACACAGTTTGGTTATTTAGTTACCCTTTAGAGAATGGTAAACTTTTTTACTACCACTAACCACAAGCAACACCAGAAAACCAACTACCAGGCCTAATAAAAACTCAACCAACATACTGGGCCAGGTTTCAAATAGATCGTGAATAAAATGCAGGTTATGCGTAAAAATCCCACCAGAAACCAGAAGCAAGGCAATAGTACCAATTACCGAAAGACTTTTGATCACTACCGGTAGGGCACTGACTAGAAACTTGCCTACTTTGTCAGAAAAACTATCGTCTTCTTCATTAAGGTCAATAAGTTTAGCACCAAACTCATCCATACGTACGATAAGTGCAACTATGCCATAAACCCCTACAGTTGCAACAAGTGCGATAATAGTTACCACAATAATCTGATTGATCAGTTCCTCGCCGGTTACCGTACCCAAAGCAATGATGATGATCTCTACAGAGAGGATAAAATCGGTTAAAATAGCCGACTTCACTTTTTCTTTTTCATACTTAAGAATCGCTTCTTCACTCATATCCTGTAAAGCCGGTTTTTCTTCGGCATGTGCATGCGGAAAGAAAAACTCATAGATCTTTTCTGCTCCTTCATAAGCCAAATAGAGTCCGCCAATGATGAGAATCACCGTGATGGCGACGGGTATAAAGGCACTCAGTAAAAAGGCTATGGGTAAAATAATGATCTTATTGAGCAATGAACCTTTTGTTATGGCCCACAATACCGGAATCTCACGCGACGACATAAAGCCTGAAGCTTTTTCGGCGTTAACGGCAAGGTCATCTCCTAGAATTCCTGCGGTTTTCTTCCCGGCAACTTTGGCCATTACCGAAACGTCGTCCATTAAGGTTGCAATGTCATCTAAAAGCGCAAAAAATCCTGAAGCCATAAAAGCAGTTTTGATTGTGAGCAGCAATATAAGTTTACCTTTTAAAGTAAAGAATTAAAATATTGATAATTTATAGAGAAACCTTTCGTTATAAACTATGAAATATACTTGTTAATTCTTCAATCTACGCAGTTTACAGCGCAAGCGTAAAAAGGTTGAAATACAGATATATGCGATTAAAGTATGTATTAAATATGTTAAATCTAAAATTGATGTAGTCCAAAAACTACTATCTAGATTCATTTTAATTAATTTCGCAGGCTTAATTCTCCATGTTCCAAAAATTATGAATACCATTAATCTCGGCGAGTTTCGTCTAGACTTTCAAGCCCATTTTATAAAACTAAAAATCAATAACGGCGGACATTTTGATTCCGATTCTTTTCAAAATTGCCTGGATCTTAAATCTGAAATATACGGAAGCAGAAAGCTGGGCTTATTAATCACAAATGAAGATAAGAATGACTATTCAATAGATCCTTTATTTTTGATCAAAGATAAATTGGTTTTAGAAGATAATTTTAAATGGATCATTGTCGTCTCTAATAAAAATCCGGACTATACGAATTTTGAATACTTTAAAAGGTTGACTTCGATTCCGTGTAAATTTGTAACTGATTTTAAAGAAGTAGCAGACCATGATACCTACTGCGTGCACACGATGTAGCCCTTTATCTTACATATAATCTACCCACCTATTGTGTAATTTCATCCCCCTTATAATTAAAAACCAATTGATTCTTTTTTGCTATAGCAGATTCTAGAATTAAGCTATACGTGCTGTTACCATATTTTTTAGTGTGTAGCAACGTATTGAATTTAATATTGGGGTAAGAAGCTGTCAACGTCTCTTTAACTGCTTGCGGAAGCTCGTGGTATGCGATAGGAGTTTGTTGCTTAATAAGGCATCCGTCTTTAGCATACCATACGCTTTGGTTAAGGTCTTTTGATTGAAAGTCTACTTTATAGAAACTCCCGGCTTGTTCCCAGCTGGCATGAGTTGCTTTTTTAAAGTCTAATTCAAAATTGGTTCTGATATTTGCGGGCACTTGGTTAGCAGGTAAGTCTTGTGCACCTACTGTAGTGCTTAAAAAAATACTGATCATTAAGATTGTTAGCGTTTTCATAGGGTATTGTTTATAAATTAATGTTGTACAAACTAAAGGCTCAAATCTGGAAGCAATTGGTACATATCCCTTTTGAAAAGGTTAAAAAATGTGAAATTTCATCGCTTCTTAAGTTTACCGATTTTCATATAGTAAACGACTTCGTGACCAGCCCCTCCAAGCATTAAACTGAGCGAGACTTGTTTCGCAGCATTTAAATCTCGAGTATCGATTAAACATTAAAAAAAGGATCGAACACGTATTCAATCCCTTTACTAGGTATAGCTCAAAAGAAGCATTAATCTTCTAGATCGCTTAAAATCTTACCGGTTGCATCTACAACCACTTCCCGCTCCTGAAACCATCCTTTTTCAAGTTCTACTGTATAGGTGATTTTGCCTTTTATATCCAGTTTCTCAACTTCCTCAATGGTAAAATCTTTATGAGCTTTAAGCAATGCATCGTGTACCCCCTGAGGCAGTTCATCTACAGTTAGTTCCTGCTCAGACTTTAATATAGCGCCAGACTTATCATACCAGATCTCATGATCCATACGATCTACTTCAAACGCGACACTATAACCTGGGTATTCTTGCTCCCACTCCACATCCGTTGCCTGAGCATAGTTTTGCTGAAAACTTGCTCTTATCGCTTGTGGCACACGATCAGGGGTTAGATCTTGAGCATGTACAGCGGTTATTCCGGTTAGCCCCAGAAGCATCAATTTTACATTTTTCATAATTTTTTCAGTTTAAATTCTGCACAAACAAATGAATCAAAACTGTAAACAATTGGTAGCTTCAGCCGGTGTAAACGTTAAAAACTGTGAAACTACCATAGAGATTGAGAAAGCTTCCTTTATTTAGAAGGTATAAAGAATAGAGCTCTCATCCTGACTTTACCACTTCTTTACAGAATTGGCTCTTAATGTTGCATGACTTATACAGACCGTAGCGATGAAAATATTGATTATAGAAGATGAACCTCAGATGCTAGATAATATGCGAGATACGCTAGAGCAAGAACGTTATCTCGTAGAAACTGCAAGTACATTTGCTGAAGCAAGTTTTAAAATAGGCAGTTATGATTATGACTGTATTTTACTTGATATTATGTTGCCTGATGGTAATGGGCTCAACCTACTTAAACAACTTAAAGATTTGGGTAAAGAAGAAGGGGTTATCATCGTTTCTGCAAATGATTCTTTAGATGATCGCATTCAGGGTTTAAATATGGGTGCAGATGATTACCTGCCCAAGCCTTTTCACACTGCAGAATTGAATGCTCGCGTACAGGCCGTTTTAAGACGCAGAAATTTTGAAGGAAATAAATACATAGAAATAGGGAATGTGGTCATTGATCCCGAAAGCCGAAGCCTCACCATAGCAGATAAAGAAGTGATTTTAAACCGAAAAGAATATGATATTCTGACCTATCTGATTTCTAATAAAACCCGACTGGTTACCAAAGCTGCCCTCGCAGAACACGTGTGGGGAGATCATATAGATCAGGCAGATAGTTTTGATTTTATATACTCTCAAATTAAAAACCTGCGTAAAAAACTGGAAAATGCTACTATTAAAGTCGGAGCCGTTTACGGCATAGGATATAAATTAGAGCTCGATTGATGAAACTGCTCAATTATACTTCAAAATACCTTGCATTTCTGCTGCTTGCAGTCATCACCCTCTGGGCATTAGCCTTTTATTACGCGATGCTTGATGAGATATACGACAGTCTTGATGACGGACTCGAAAATCAAAAAATACTCTTGCTTAAACGTGCTAAAGAAGACCCCGGTATCCTGGACAACAACGACTTTAACAAACACGTATATAGCTTTACTCCTATTCAACAACAACAGTATGAGAATCATCAAGAGCGGTATCAGGATACCTTGATGTATATGATTAACGAAGAAGATTTTGAGCCCGTGCGCATTTACGAAAGTACGCTGAAAGCAGAAGGCCGCTATTACAAGCTTAAAATCATCACTTCGATGGTAGAGGAAGATGACCTGATTGAAGATCTGGTGAGTTATCTCATCGGACTTTATTTTATTTTGGTCCTCAGCATCCTTGTTTTAAACAACTTATTACTCAAGCGCATCTGGAAACCGTTTTACGACCTTATCGCTCAGTTAAAAAGCTTCAATATTGAACAAAAACCGCAAATCACGCTCACCCCTACTGCTGTAGAAGAATTTAACCTGCTCAACACCACGGTAAGCGAACTCATAAACTCTGCGCATAAATCCTATAATGAGCAAAAACAGTTTATTGAAAATGCATCCCATGAGCTGCAAACCCCGCTGGCTATAAGCATTAATAAACTCGAATTGTTTCTTGAAAAAAACAGCCTTACTGATGACCAACTGATGCATATGGCTTCCGTACTGGATAATCTGGGTAGGCTTACCCGGTTGAACAAATCGTTATTGCTCCTCTCTAAGATTGAAAACAAACAGTTTCAAGAAGCAGAACCTATTGATTTTAATGTACTCGCTCAGGAGTGCATAACAGATTTTAAAGAGATCGCCATACACAAAGGTATAGACTTAAAGCTGCATGCTACTGATGGTATTCAATTTAAAATGAATAAAGACCTGGCGCGTATTTTATTGACCAACCTCATCAAAAACGCTTTGGTACACGGCAAGCCGCAAAACCCGGTTACCCTGAGTATTGCAAACAAGCAACTGAAGGTGAGGAATACCGGTACAGCTTCTCCACTGGATGCTGAACTTATTTTTGCACGTTTTAAAAAAATAGGAGCTACCGAAAAATCAACAGGGCTGGGCTTACCCATTGCACGCGCAATTGCCGAAAAATATAATCTCACGCTCAGGTATACGTTTGACGGAGAACACACGTTTACGGTTCAATTTCCTAAATAAGAGTTATAGATCAGGTGGTATTCCCAATTCTTTCTAGTTTTAGTATTCAAATTTGTTTTCTGAAAAATGTAGATTTAAAATGAAGTATTTATCACATTATATAATTTCTGGTGTTCTGATCTTATCAGGGATACTATCCTATGCTTTTTATAAAAAATCTATTGCTGAAGAACGAGAGATTTTAGAAAATGCTTCCTATACTATTGTAAACAGTTGGGAGTTGCCCACACTTCTTGATGAAGTTAGCGGCATTGCGTGGGTAAATGATTCTACCATAGCCTGTATTCAGGATGAAAATGGTGTTATTTACAATTTCAACTTAAATACCGGTGAGATTAGTAACGACATTACTTTTGGAGAAGACGGCGATTATGAAGCCATTGCGCTCCATGAAAATGATGCCTATGTAATGCGTAGTGACGGTCGTATTTTTGAGGTTAAATCATTCACTTCAGACACTGTTGCTCCGCGTTATTTTGATACTTCATTTAAGTCTAAAAACAATATGGAGTCGCTAACCTATAACCCGAAAACTAAAAGTCTGGTCACAATTGCTAAAGATAAAGGCTTAGATAAAGATCGCTACAAAGGGCTCTATTCAATCCCATTAGCAACTAAAATTCTGGATGAAAAACCCCTGTTTAAAATAGATATGCAAGCCAAAGAGTTTGAGGCTTTCCAAACTAAAAAAGAAGAAAAAACCTTCAATCCTTCAGATATAGCGATACACCCTAAAACCGGGGAGTATTACCTAGTAGACGGAAAAAAACCAAAGCTTTTGATATTGAGCGCTACAGGAACGATTAAAAGGGTTCATGAGTTAAATAAGTATCATTTTGCGCAACCAGAGAGCATAACCTTTAGTCCTAATGGTACACTTTATATCGCTAACGAAGCTGCTGATGGAGTAGCAACGCTTCTGGAGGTTACGTTAAAAAAGTAAACTATTTCGGGGCAAGCCTGTCTGTCGACTAAGCATTAAACGGAACAATACATTTTTAGAACGAGACAAATCTCAGAGCATTTAAATCTCGATTATTGAGTAAAGATTAAATTTTAGTGTCTGTCTCTTGATCAAATACCAAAAACCGGTGTGAGGTCTGGTTTTTAAAATTTTGTTTGAAGAGCTAATTATTGGCAACTACTTAGAAGTATATAAATTTTTAAGTATTTGAATCTTGATTATCCAATTAAGGTATAATGTGATTATTACGCTAAATTAAATGGAGAAGCCGCAACTGATTATACAGTTGCGGCTTCAAGGGTTAAAACTAAAAAACCTACAATTACTTTTAAAATGCTGTATTAAGAATTCCTGCGATATCAAATTCAATAGCAATAACCTCTTTTATTTTAAGCAACCCGAATAACTTTTTGGGAAGCTCCAAATCATAGTCACTAAGCGTTAACTTAAGAATTCCTTTTAAATGTTTGAGATCTCCCTGTACGATTTCTACAGGTATGGTATAGGTATGCTGTTGACCGGCGAGTGCTATATTTACTAAAGCTTCATACCCGCGTTCTACTCGATTGAACTGTTTAAAGTTGAGGATAATTTCAGGATAGTCTTCTGCCTCAAGCATCGCTCTAAAATCTTTGTTTATCGCTTTTCCGCCACAATTGAATCCGTCTAAATTCAGTTTTAGTGTGGCATTGCGTAAAAGTATGAGGTCGCCCTGATCGCAATACGCTATCTTTTTTTGAGGCTCAAAATAAGTGGGGTCAAAAACACAGCTAAAACCGGTTACATTGGTTTCACCTGAAACACGCAGCGTACTGTTTTGCAACTTACTAATTGTGGCCTCTCCAAAGTTGGGCTGACCCAATAACACAAAACCGCTCAACACAAATAACAAATTTAAAAAGGCTTTCATAATCAGAGATTTTATAGATAACAGCGTGTAATTACACGCTGTTATCTTATTTAATATAGTTTAGAAACTTATCGCAGCTTCAAGCATAAAGCCGTCAAACTTTGCGTCATTGTGAAGATCTACAACAGGATAATCGTTATAATTCTGAACAACATACTCTGCCTTCAGTAAAATGTTTTTGGTCATAAACCAGCCGGCAGCAAGTTGAAAACGGTCTATAGAAACATCACTACCACCCACGAGAGTTCCATCAACATAGTTGTAACGTCCACCTAAATAGATGTTCTCTTTAGATCCAAATCTGTAGATCAATTCTCCTGAATATTGATTCCAACTACGGTTGTCTGTCTCTGCAGCAGTCTTCCCGGTTGCGTGCTCATAAATACCAAAGAACTCCAAGCCTTTATACTTCAAGAACGGGTTGATCATAATTGAAGTCAATTCGTTACTTAGACCTGGATTGATGCGCCCTGCTCTAAAACCATCTCCGCTACCATCTTCTGCGATCATCACATTGTAATATCGAGAACCAGAACGGTCACCGCTGTATAAATAAGCGCTGGCTGTTTGATTGGTTTTATAGAGAGAACCTGTTAAGCGTACGCGTAGCGCTTCTGATACCGCTTTATCATATCCCAATTTTGCGATAAAGGACGGGCTTGTAGTTTCGGGTTTGGTAACAGCCTGATTCAATTTACCGTTAGTCAAACTCAACATTCCCATCCAGCCGTTATCGAAGTAATACAATTCAGCACCAACTTCGGTAGTAAAGCTATCCATCAGATAGTTTCCTACAAACGGATTGTACAGTGCCATTGCGTTATCAGTACGTCTAAAATGTGCATCTCCATAATTGCTCTCCATATGCCCTATTTTAATACGTACATGATTCATCACATCCTCCATAAATCCTTTTTGGATAAATTCTAGTTTATCTATCTGAAAATACCCTCCTTTTACATAGGTTTCGTTGTGGTGTTGTGAAGATAAATAGGTTCTTAAGTGCATACGTACCCCGTCATACAAAGCCACATCTAAATCCAGATTTGCGGTTGCAAGGTTGAAATTGCTACCTATTTCCTGTAAAACAGGAGTGTCTGGATTACTGCTGTTCTCGTGATCTATTGCTTGAAATTGTATGGTAGAAGCGCCTCCTATACGTACGTGAAGCCCATCAAAAGTTGTTACTGTATCCTTAGGAGCTTCAAAAGTTGAAATTCCGCGTTGATCAGGTGATCTGTAATTGTCTAAATCGCGCTGACTTTGTGCCTGTAGGGTCATCCCTAAAAAAGATAAAGAGATGAGAGTTAAATAGGTAAGTTTAGTTTTCATAAGTATTGATATTATAGAGCTTGATTAATAAATGTTGTTTTAAATGTGATATGGAGTTCGTCACCCGTAGTTATGGTGCCAAACAAAGCTGTAGGAGGTTCTATTTTGTATGTGCTCATCTGCATTTTGTAAGCCCCAGACAACACAATCTCATCTGCTAAAAAGCGGACCTCAAATGGAATAGAAACCGTTTGGGTAACTCCAGAAATTGTAAGACTTCCGGTTGTTTTAAGCAAATAGGTGTTGGCACGATCGGGTTCCAGACTTCCTACTGATTTTAGTCGGTAGGTGATCACCTTGTGCTTTTTGGTATTTAAAGCCTTATAGGTGTTTTTATCCATTCCATTTTTTCCGCTTGAAAGACTTTCTGCTACAATTTGAAGCTCTAGTTTATTAAGAGCTGTTAGGACTCCATCTTCTTCACTTAGTGCTAACGTACCGCTCATATCTTTTACTTCTAGCTCCCAATCATGAAGATTAGAAGTACCGGCAACACGCATAGAAGATTCAGCATTTTTTAAGACATAGTTTTGGGCAAAACCGTTTTGAAGTCCAATTGCTAAAAGAAACAGACTCCAGCAAATTGGATATAATATTGACTTTTTCATAGTATTTGGTTTTTGATTACTATGCAAAGTTCCATCAGGAAGAACGCCTGAAATATGATTAAAGTCAGGTTACAGATTTAATACAAACTATATCGATTGAATACAGCTTTTTTATAACCTAATTAAAACTACTCAGGAATCATGCTATTCAATTAGACGCTCTTTCTTTATTCATGCGAGTGCTGCCGCTCCTCAAAAACTCTTAACACTTCATTAAAGGAGTGTTATATAGGGTTAAAAAAGATTTAACATTAACATATTTAGCATATTTTCCACCTCTTAATCATTCAATCCATTTATGACTCATAAATACACAGCCCCATTCAACACGCTTTCCGGTAGATTATATCTTTTTACTTTTTTATTGGTTATGCTGAGCCAAATCAGCTTTGCACAGGACAAAGAGGTAGAACAGATTTTTTATTTTACAGGAAATACGGAGTTAAAAACCAGTAATCCTACTCAGGAAGTTCTTAAAGCAATCAGCGACCTTTCTCAGGATGATGACAACGCGACTTTTGTAGCTTTAGGAAACATCACAAAAGACGGTTACCCACCCAAAAAGAAAGAACGGAAAGATGTTGAACAATTACTTCAAAAAAGTATTATGCAACCTCTGGCCGACTTTAACGGGAACGTCATTTTTATGCCGGGTCATAATGAGTGGAACAAAAATGGTCACGAAAACCTGGATGATCTAGAGTCTTTTATACAAGACAACAGCAAGGTTGAATTCTGGCCAAACGATGGTTGTCCACGGGAGATTGAAAACCTGGATATGGATAATGTTGAACTCTTGATGATAGATTCACAATGGTTTCTAGAAGACTGGGATGATCATTTATACCTCAATAATAAATGCGACATCAAAACTCGTGATGATTTTATCGCGAAGTTTAAAGACGATTTAAAAGATGAACAAAATAAAACGGTAATCGTTGCGGTTCACCACTCGATACTCACGCTTTCTAAACAAAACTTTATAGAAAATATAGGGGGGCTTACTGCCGAAGATTATTACAGTACCCAGCGTCAGAAGTTTGCGGGTACCTTAGAAACCCTGGCAAGCCAGTTTCCTGATGTGATTTTTGTTTCTGCAAGTGATAAAAACCTGCAATATGTGTTTGATGACGGGATTCCACAAATTATAAGCGGTGCAGCTTCAACAAAATTAGACAAGGTGCGTCAAGCTAAAGACGGACAGTTTGCTTCTAAAGCAAATGGTTTTGCAAGACTTACGGTTTATAAAGACCGTAGTTCTAAAGTTGAATTTTTCGGAACAGGATCAGGAGCTCCTGAAAAACTTTTTGAGAAAGAGATCAGACGGCAACAACCTAAAAAAGATGACATAAACTACCCGGATATCAGCGGGATGAGCAGTACAAAAAAAGCTTCGATCTATACCAAAGAAGAAACTGACAAAAGTGGCTTATACAAATTCTTCTGGGGAAATCACTACCGGAACATTTACAGTAAAGAGATTGAAGCTCCGGTCTTAGACCTCTCCACCCTTCCGGGAAATGTACATGCAATTTCAGAAGGTGGTGGTAACCAGTCGCGTTCGTTACGTCTTATTGACGATTCAGAACACGAGTATACCGCCCGTGAGTTGCGTAAGAGTGCGGTGCGCTTTATTCAGTCTAAAATAACCGATCACTATGTTCGTGACTTTATGCAAAACACCATCGCTGAAGAAATTGTACAGGATTTTTATACTACAGCGCAACCTTATGCACCCTTTGCATTGAACACTATTTTTGACAGTTTGAACATTTACAATGCACAACCTAAAATCTACTACTTACCCAAGCAAAAGCAACTGGGTATTTATAATGAAGATTATGGCGACAAGCTTTATATGCTAGAAGCACATGCTGGGGATGAGAATAAGTCTTTTGAGCGTTTTGGTGATGCAGATGACATCATCAGTACCAAAGATCTTCTTGCCGAAATACGAGATTCTAAAAAGCATCAGGTAGATGAAGCCAATTTTTTAAAGGTACGCTTAATGGATTTTGCTGTGGGGGATTATGACCGCCATTATGATCAGTGGCGCTGGTCTGCTTATGAGCAAGAAGACGGTACAACTACCTATAAAACCATTCGCAGAGACCGTGATCAGGCGTTTCCCAAATACGACGGACTCATTTTAGGTTTGCTTAAAGTTGCAATGATCGATTTTCGATCTATGGAAAAATACGATGATGATGTAAACAGCGTGAAGTGGATGAGCCGTTACGCCTATCCTTTAGATCAGGCATTCATAAAGAATTTAACCTGGGAAGACTGGGAAAACGAAGTCCAATTTATTCAGGAAAACCTAACGGACGAAACCATCGAAACTGCTTTTAATACCTTACCGGAAGCTGCACAGGATGAGAGTACGATAAACATCAAAAAGAATTTAAAAGCACGTCGCGATAACCTAATGTCTATTGCACGTCGTTACTACGAATACCTAATGAATCATCAGATCATTCTGGGTACAGAAGATAAAGATGACTTTGTGATCACCCGTCAGGCTGATGGGAAGACGACCATCAAACTAACTACCGAAGAAGAGGAAACTTTTGAGCGCACCTATGATAAAGAACTCACAAAAGAGATTTGGATCTACGGTTTAGACGATGATGATACTTTTAAAATTGTGGGTAATGGCGATCATTATATCCCGATTAAAATATTAGGTGGTGAGAATAACGATGTGTATGATTTTGAAAATACACGGGCAGCTAAAGTATATGATTACAAAAGCAAGAAAAATACTTTTGTCAACCCGGGCACGCGCAAGTGGCTGGTAGACAGTTATGATATCAACACCTATAATGATGCTTCTAGAAAATTAGATGCATTCGCGACTACCCCGGCAATTGGTTACAATCAAGATACTGGTTTTTCTGCCGGTTTAAGCGGGACGTATACTACATATGGTTTGGCTAACAATCCCTTTGCTACCCAGCAAACGCTAACTGCTAAATATTATACGGCGACCCACGGTATTGAGTTAGAATACTCGGGCGAATTTGCACACGCATTTTACAACTGGAACTTTGGTTTAGACGCGCGCTATACCACTCCTAATTTTGCCATCAATTATTTTGGAACAGGCAACGATACCGAGTATGACCGAGATCAAGTTGATATAGACTTTAACCGAGTTCGCATCAGCGAATGGAGCGTCACTCCGTCTTTAATTTTCAGAAAAGACCGGGTACAGTTGCGCTTTGGCCCAACTGTAGCATCTTATAATGTAGAATATTCTGGTAATGGTGTTACCGGTGATACTGATATAATTGATGCTGGTGATGATGTATTCAATACGCAATACTATGCCGGTGCAGAGGCCGCTTTTCAATATAAAAACAAAAGTGGAGAGATCGCCTTTATACGTAGAGGCTTTCAATTTGATCTGGTTGCAGGTTACAAAGCCAATATCGATGAATATAATAACGAATTTACCTATTTAAAACCTACACTTTCTATTGACTACCCCTTACATCCCAGCGGGATGGCCGTACTGGCAACTAAAATTGGTGCTTCTATGAACTTTGGAGGTGAATATGAATTTTACCACGCTGCGACTTTAGGTGGAAATACCAGTCTACGCGGATATAGAAATGAACGTTTTAATGGGCAAACTGCTTTTTATCAAAGTACCGATCTACGTGTAGGTATAGCACAGTTAAAAACCAATTTCATTCCCTTGAGACTGGGAGTTTCAGCCGGTTTTGATTACGGTCGTGTCTGGGTAGAAAATGATAATTCTGAACAATGGCACAACAGTTACGGAGGTTCTGTCTTTATAAATGGGTTTAAAGCCATTACTGCCAATGTAGGCTATTATACAAGTAAAGAAAGTAATCGTGTACTGTTTACATTAGGATTTAAATTCTAAAGAATACGAATTAACCAATCTTTAAAACCCGTTCTCTAAAGAGAGCGGGTTTTTTATTGATACTAAAATCATCTTGAGGCAAACCAAAAAGCATTAGTATTTTAATTATAGGAAATGCCCATTTACTTTTCTTGCGGAATTTTTCCGTTAATACGGATTTTTTCCTTTTAAAAGAAAAAGAGAATTGCGTACTTTGTAGTTATGGAAGATGCCAAGTTTGCGATCATTGATATAGAGACAACAGGTGGCGGTATCAAAGGAAACAAGATTACCGAAATCTGCATCATAATTTTACAGAACGGGAAAGAAATTGACCGGTTCACGTCTTTAGTCAATCCCGGAAGAGATATTCCGCTTTATATTGAAAAACTAACAGGTATCAACGACCGAATGGTTGAAGACGCTCCGTATTTTAATGAACTGGCAGACCGCATCAACACACTGACTACTGATTGCATTTTTGTCGCTCATAATGTGGGATTTGATTACAACGTGGTACGCGCAGAATTTAGAGAAGCAGGCGTCGATTTTAACCGAAAGCGCCTATGTACCGTACGTCTTGCAAAAAAACTTATTCCCGGTTTGTTCTCATACAGTCTGGGTAATTTATGTACCTCTATAAACATACCGCATTACGATCGCCACCGTGCCGAGGGCGACACTGAAGCAACTGTGATCTTGTTTCAGCGCTGTCTGGATCTGGATCCTGAGTATGAAGTAATCAATGAGTTTTTAAACAGAAAGTCTAAAGAGTCTTATTTTCCACCAAACTTTAAGGCTTCAGATTTTGAAGAATTACCACATAAACCCGGTGTGTATTTTTTTAGAGACAAAACCGGGAAGCCTTTATACATTGGTAAGGCTATAGACATTCAAAAAAGGGTGCTTTCTCATTTCAGAGAAAAAAGCAATCGCAAGTATGAGTTACTGCAAAACACACACAGTATAGATTATGAACTCACCGGCAGCGAATTGCTGGCCTTGCTGCGAGAAGCAGAACTAATTCTTAAATATTACCCGAAATACAATAAAGCTCAGAAAAACCCAACAAAGCCCTATAAGCTTACCTCCTACCATAACAAACAAGGTATTGAGCAATTTGCACTGCACAAAAATAAGATCGCTCCGGTAAGTTGGATGCAGTTTTATACACGAGAAGAAGCCATTCAGTTTTTAGAACAGCTATGTGAGGAGTTTGATCTGTGTCCTAAATATTGTGCTTTACAGCAAGGTGTTTCTGAATGTAATCATTACAAAATACATACGTGTAGCGGTGCCTGTCGTGGTGATTTGAAGGCGGAAACATATAATGGTCGTGTGAGTAAAGCTCTAGATTATATTCATACCTATGAGCAATCGTGTCTGCTCGTTGAAAAAGGAAGAAATACTCAGGAAAAGTCTTTTATTTACCTGAAACAAGGTCGTTTTGCCGGGTATGGTTTTATTGATGAGACCGAAGAATTCAATCAACCGGAAGATTTTACAAACTTTTTAATTCCACAGAAAAGTTCAGCTTATGCAGATCGCATTGTACGCAGATATCTAGCTACTCAAAAGCAACTAACTAAATTGCCGCTTACACAGAACGACACCGCTACTCAAAACATTTTTGAAGCCTGGCTTTAAGCATTACGCTTCAGGGGCTATTTCGTTTGCTTTTTCGACATCCACTTTTCTGGCAAAACGCGAAGCTATAGCGCTTATAATCATAATTTGTGAAGCGTGAAAAAGCATTAAAGGCAGTAATATAAGTCCTAAACCGGCCATATTACCGAAGAGAATTTTAGAAAAAACGGTTCCGTGAACCAGCGATTTTTTGGTACCGCAAAACTGAGCGGTGATACGGTCTTCCATATTAAATCCTAGAAGTTTTGCGATCAATCCAGTAATTAAAAAGACAACAACAAATACACCTATAACACCAGCAAATAGAAGGATTAAATCAAAGATTGAAACACTTGTGAATAAATTATCAGCAAACGATTCTGCAAAGCTTTTATAAATGATCAACAGAATAATACTCTTATCAAAAAGCGTGAGTTTACTGGTGTGCTTTCTAATAAAATCGCCCCAATATTTTTGCAGGAGCACTCCCACAATTACGGGAAGCAAAATCTGAAGAAGTAATTTTGAATAGATCGTGCTGAAATCAAAATCACTTGCGATTTCAGTCACAAAAAGTCCTATCCACAAAGGCGTAATCGCAATCCCTATAATACCTGAAATACTCGCATTAAAAATCGCAGCCGGAATATTCCCTTTTGCTAAAGAAACCATGACCACAGAAGAACTTACTGTAGAAGGCAAAGCAGCCAGAAAAAAGAATGCCAGCCAAATGATCTCCTGTTCCTCATTTTGAATTAAGGGTCTAAACAACAAAACCAAAACTGGGAATAGTAAAAAAGTAGACGCTTGTACCAGAATGTGTAATTTGTAATTACTCAAACCCGCCTTTAATTTTTGCGGACTCAACTTCAATCCATAAAAAAAGAAAATCAGAGAAATACCTAAGGTTCCTATTAAATCAAGAGGAACCGGACTCGACTCTAAACCCCATTGCGGAAAAAAATAGGCAACTATAATTATTATGATAATTGAGACTACAAATTTGTCTAACTTAATGCGCATATATGATCTTGTAAAATAGGAGTTACCTTTAGTATAAGTGTTCAAATTTAAACCAGAAAGGAGTCTTAGAAAAAACCGTTACCAATCTGTTTTGCTCAGATATAATTCTTCTTAGGTAGGATTTTAAAGCAAACTTGTGCAACTAATTGTCTCAAAATTGCTTTTGGTCTAAAAAATCAACTATAATAGAATTGTAATCAATATTTTTATAATCAATAAAACTAACCGGCAGAAATATAAATAGTTATTGAGTCAACTTTCTAAATAGTTATTTCTGTTACAAATTCCACTTGCTGGAGAACAGATTTAAAAAACTACTCACTTTAAAAGTGATTGATGTTTACTAAATCTTAAGCATAATAAATTACTAAATGAAGCAAAAAAGACCTTCAATAAAAGATATAGCTAAAGCCCTTAATGTTTCTATAACTACCATCTCATTTGTTTTAAATGGAAAAGGCGAAGAACGTAAGATCTCAAAAGAAGTAATTAAAAAGATAGAAGATTATGCTGAAGAGATTAATTACCGCCCGAATCAAATAGCTCAAAGCCTCCGTACCGGAAAAAGTAAAATTCTGGTGTTTATGGTAGAAGATATCGGCAACCCGTTCTTTGCAAAAATCGCAAGAATCATTGAAGAAATTGCATATCAAAAAGGATATAAAGTGCTTTTTTGCAGTACCGAAAATAACGACAAACGTTCTCGCGAACTCATTACGCTTTTTCATGAACGTCAGGTAGATGGCTTTATCGTAATCCCATCTCCCGGAATACAAAAAGATATAGAAAATCTGATAAAGAGTGACGTCCCAGTGGTTTTAGGCGATCGTTATTTTAAAGGTTCCCCAATGAATCACGTAGTAATTGACAACTACGGTGCTTCTAAAAAAGGTACGCAACATTTAATTGATAACGGCTTTAAGAATATTGCGTTCATATCAATAGATACAAAACAAATGCAAATGCTTGACCGCGCAAGAGGCTACCGAGATGCGGTAGATGAGGCCGGACTTTCTAACCAGGTTCTTGAATTATCATTTGATGATATACGAAAACAAAAAGGTAAAGACAGCGTTAAAAACCTATTGACTCAAAAAGAGAATATAGATGCTGTTTTCTTCTCTACAAACTACCTGACACAAACTGCTCTTGAGATTATTAAAGATATTGACCCCAAATTGATTTATAATTTGGGTATTCTCACTTTTGATGATAATGACTTTTTCAAAATCAATACACCATCTATATCTGCAGTAGCACAACCTTTGCAGGAAATGGGAGAAGAATTGATGCGTATTATGTTTAAACTATTAAAGAAGACAAAGGACAAAGAAACTCCGTTAATGCAAACTGTTCTTGAAGCTACCCTTACTCCTAGAGATTCTTCTAAAAGAAACACTTAATTTTTAATAATCAATTTTTCCTTCTTCAAAGTTGGTCAAATGGTGATTTTACTATTAATGAGATGAATTGTATAGTCTTTGAGATAGATTGTGCGCTCATCATTTCCTTTAAGAATTACTTTTGAAAGCTTGAGTTACTAGAGCAACATATCGACTCAATTTAAGAACAATCCACCCAATGTAGTAAAACGTTTTACCATTTTAAAATCATTATAAATCCCTAAAATAAAGTAACCTAAATCTTTAAAAAATGATAAAAACACTTTCTAAATATTACATACTCGCTTTAATCGCGGTTGTAATTTCTGGCAATTTACAAGCACAAAAGTATACATTAACCTATACGAGTCAAGATGATACCTTAGATCCTTCAATTCAAAAAGGAATTGAGAAAATCTTTAAAAAAGTATATCCAAAACTGGTAAAGGATTTCAATAAAAATTCTCAGAAGCATGTGACCATTAAAATTGATACGGCTTATGATGGTGTTGCTTATGCACATCAGGGAGCGATCACTATTAGTTCAGCTTGGCTTCATAAAAAACCCGAAGATCTTGATTTAGTAACCCACGAATTGATGCACTTAGTTCAATCATATCCAGGCGGAGCCGGCCCCGGCTGGTTGACGGAAGGAATCGCAGATTATGTACGCTATAAGTATGCCTTAGATAACGACGGAGCAGGATGGTCATTAACCCCTTTTAGTCCTAATCAAAATTATGAGAATAGCTATAGAATCACTGCGCGTTTCTTGCTTTGGATTACTCAAAATTATGATAAGAATCTGGTTAAAAAACTAGATTATGATTTGCGTAATAAAAAATATACACTTCAGACTTGGAAGGATTATACAGGTAAAACTGTAGATGAACTTTGGCAGGAATATGCATCTAAACCTAGTGTGAATTCTTAATAAGCCTTATATCCTAAACCCTTTTCAAGGGGTTTAGGATATTTCAACAAAGTAACACCATGAATAATTTGAGAATAGTGAAGGGACATTCAAAAATTATATTCCACGTTGTAGAGAAAAACCAGAAATAATCAAATTTTAAATTATGAAGAAAAACAGTTTATTGATGCTGAGTCTCTTATGCGTATTTGCATACTCCTGCAAAGAGCAACAAACTACAGCCCAAAACGAAAACGATGTAATTTCAGGAAGTGCCTCTTTACGAGCTCCGGCCTATCCTCTAATTACACATGACCCATACCTGAGTATCTGGTCTATGGGTGATGAGTTGAACGGAAGCCCTACAAAACATTGGACAGAGAAAGACCATTCCCTTACCGGCGTGCTTCAGTTAGATGATAAATTCTATCAGTTTTTAGGCATGGAAAGTAAGGTTTGGGATGCTGTACTACCGGCTTCAGATGAAGAAACCTATATTGTTTCTTATTCTGAAACTAAGCCTGATGATAATTGGGTCAAGACAGATTATGATGCTACTCCATGGAAAACCGGCGAAGCTCCCTTTAGCGATAATAAAAGTATGGCTGAAACATCTTGGACGAGTGATGACTTGTATTACCGCCGTACCTTTAATTTAGAAAGTACAGACCTTGAAACTCTTTATTTAAAATTAAGTCACGATGACAACGTAAAAGCCTGGATAAATGGTGTACAGGTTGCAGATATTAAAGGTTGGCTAGATAGCTACAAATACCTTCCGGTTTCTAAGGAAGCTATAAGCACCCTTAAACCTACTGGAAATGTTTTAGCTATTCACATACGCAATACTGCTGGCGGTCAATTTCTGGATGCAGGTTTAGTTACCGAGGCTAAATCAGAAAATAATATAGAAATTCAAAAAGCTAAACAGCTTAATGTTGCATTAAGAGCCAATCAAACCGAGTATACATTTGATGCAGACGGTACTCAGATTGCAATCACGTTTACTTCTCCCCTGCTTATAGAAGATCTGGATATTTACAGCAGACCCATCTCGTATATCAATGTAAAAGTTTATGGAGATGAAAGTCATAATGCAAAACTTTATCTAGGTGCTTCTTCAGCAATTGCAGTTAATCAGGAAGTTCAGGAAGTTGAAGTTTCAGAATATACTAACGGAGATCTAACGGTATTAAAAGCTGGCACAACTTCTCAACCGGTTCTTGAAAAAAGAGGTGACGATTTACGTATAGATTGGGGATATCTTTATGTAGCTGCTCCATCAGCAAATACAACACAGTACATCTCAGAAACTGCTCAGGGTCTGGATGCTTTTGTCTCTGGAGAAATTTTAGATACAAACGAGAAAACTACTGGTAAAAATTTAATTTTAAATACGGTTGCAGATCTTGGCGAAATTAATAGTGAAGGTAGCGAGCAACTATTTATGATAGGTTATGATCAGTATGAAGCAGTTAATTACTTTGGAAACAATCTAAAACCCTGGTGGTCTAAAGATGGTGCAACTATGGATCAAGAGTTGACTAAAGCCTACACTGATTATGAAAGCGTAATTAGCAAAGTGCACAACTTTGACGAACAACTTTATAAAGATGCTCTGGAATCTGGTGGTGAAAAATATGCAGATCTCTGTGTCACAGCATATAGACAAGCTATTGCTGCGCACATTCTTGTAGAAGCGCCTAATGGAGATATTCTTTTTCTTTCTAAAGAAAACAACAGTAACGGTTCTATCAATACAGTAGACGTCACCTATCCTTCTGCTCCTTTATTTCTAGTATATAATCCAGATCTTTTAAAAGGAATGCTTAACGGGATCTTTTATTATAGTGAAAGCGGAAAATGGAAAAAGCCTTTCCCAGCTCATGACCTTGGTACATATCCTATTGCTACCGGTCAAACTTATGGTGAAGATATGCCTGTAGAAGAAGCCGGAAACATGCTGATTCTTACTGCTGCCATTGCACAAGCCGAAGGAAATGCAGATTACGCAAAAGCGCACTGGGCTACCCTAACAACTTGGGCAGATTATTTAATGCAAAGCGGTTTTGACCCTGCAAACCAACTTTCTACAGATGATTTTGCCGGGCATTTAGCGCGTAATGCAAACCTCTCAGTAAAAGCCATTATGGCTATCGCCTCGTATGGAAAATTAGCAGAGATGTTAGACAATAAGGAGACAGCAGAAAAATATACGGCAGCAGCAAAAGATATGGCTCAGAAATGGAAGAATATCGCCGCAGACGGTGATCATTATACCCTTGCTTTTGAAAGTGAAGGCAGTTGGAGTCAGAAATATAATCTTGTATGGGATGAGATTTTAGGTCTTGACATTTTCCCAAAAGACGTTCAGAAAACTGAAGTTGCTTATTATCTTAACAAGCAGGAAGCTTATGGCCTACCATTAGATAGTAGAAAAACCTACACAAAATCTGACTGGATTTTATGGACAGCTACGCTTGCTCATAATGATGCTGATTTTAAAGCTTTGATGGAGCCGGTGTGGGATTTTGCAAACACTACTTCACAGCGTGTTCCACTTACTGACTGGCACGAAACCACAAATGGAGATAAAGTAGGATTTAAAGCTCGCTCTGTAGTAGGTGGCTATTTTATCAAAATGCTTAAGGATAATAAGTTAAACAACTAAATCTTAGCTTAGACAAGTCTCTATATTCAACGTTGAGACTTTTAAGCAGGCCTAAATATTCTTATTTCAATTACAGATTAATTAGCGTTAATCAATTCAAGCGGAGTTCCACTCCGCTTTTTTTTGGCTACAATTCAAAAAATAGTAAAACTACTTCGCAGCAAGCTAGCGAAGCATTAAACTGAACAATACAGTTTAAGAACGAGACAGGTCTCGAAACATCTAATCTCGATTATCGAGTAAACTAGCTAAATCATTCCATTCCTTAGCTTCTTATTTTAATCAATAATAGGATCTCAGATTCATAAAACTAAAAGTCTATATCCACTTTCAAAATTTCAGTTTGTTAGAAATTACCATGATTCTGTTAAAAAAATTAACTAACTGACGACTTTTTATTTCAGCTTATCGACTGCTGAAACAAAAACATAGGTATTTGAGATGATTTGATTTAAGCTCTAAAAAATCAAACGTTATAGTTTCGATTTGTAATCTATTCTATATTATAAATTGAAAATTATAAGTACAATTTGTCCTAAACACTACTAATTACGTCAATTTTAAGTATTAAGCGTAAAAACTACTTTTATTTTTATTTTACATAAAACGTTTTATTAAATTCGTTTTCTCTTTACGATATCGTTATCGTAATCAACGTTGATTAATAAAAAATTAACAATCAGGAACAATAACTAATTCTCACAAAAATGAAACTCAATGAAAAAACATCTACTGAAATCAATTAAATGGCATCCATTTTTGATGCTGACTTTTTGTATACTGTGTTTTCAAAACATACACGCACAAGAAACCATAACCATAGAAGGAAATGTGAGCAGTGCCAGTGAAGAAAATCCGGGACCGCTCCCCTATATTACTATAATTGTTAAAGGTACTACACGAGGTACAACAACAGACTTTGATGGTAATTATAGTATAACTGCAGCTCCAGACGCTACTTTGGTTTTTAGCTATGTCGGCTTTAAAACAAAGGAAGTTGCTGTTGATGGCCAGACACAGCTTGATGTAGCTCTAGAGGAGGACATTGCTGGCCTCGATGCGGTGGTCGTAACAGGCTATTCTACTCAGGATAAAAAGTCTATTACCGGTTCTATTGCTACCATCACCAGTGAAGATCTGGAGAAGGTACACGGTGGTGCTACTGTTAGTTCTGGGCTGGCAGGTAAAATTCCCGGAGTAAGTTTCCGAATGAATGACGGGCGTCCTGGGGCGAGCGCTTCAATACAAATACGTAACATGGGTACACCGCTCTATGTTATAGATGGTATACAACAAGATGAAGGCCAGTTTAACAACATCTCACCTAATGATATAGAAAGTATCACAGTTCTTAAAGATGCATCAGCCGCTGTCTACGGGGTGCGTGCTGCCAATGGTGTAGTTGTGGTAACGACTAAAAAAGGTCGAAAAGGGGTTAAAAATACCGTAAATGTGAATGCTTATGTAGGCTGGCAAAACTGGTCACGTTTCCCGGAGACAGTTAACGACTCGTACCAGTGGATGTTGGGTAAGGCTGAGGCCGAAGTGAATCAGTTTGGCTCCACAGGCATCACCACTGAAGAACTTGAGAAATACCGAATAGGTACAGAGCGCGGTTACCAATCTTTTAACTGGAAAGATTTTATAATAAAGAAAAATGCTCCGCTTACTAATGTGAATGTGAGTGCGACCGGTGGTTCTGAAAACATCAGTTACTATTTGTCTGCAACCCATTTAGATCAAGAGTCTGTTTTGGGTGACGAATTTACATTCAAGAGAAGTAACATTCAGAGTAATGTAGATGCTAATATTACAGACCGTCTTAAGGTAGGTGTACAAATAAATGGTCGTGTAGAGACACGTAAGAATCCAGGAATTCCGGGAGCAGATGATTACTGGTTACCTCGCTTTGCGATCTTACGTAACCGTCCATTTGAACGGCCTTATGCCAATGATAATCCAGAATATTTAAATGACATAGGCCATAATGAAACTAACTGGGCACTTCATAATTTTAAAATAGGTGGTTATGCAGAAGATATCTGGCGTGTGTTACAAACTAATTTTTCTGCAGAATATGATATTCCCGGTGTAAAAGGCTTAAAGGCAAAGGGAATGTATTCTTATTACATCGCAGACCGTGTACTCAATGGTCACGAATATACTTATGATGCTTACACATACGATCCCGAAAATGACGTGTATAATGTTACAGGCGGAAGCTCAAACCCTTGGAGAGAACGTAGAACGCGTAAGGTTTTGCGTAATATTTATCAGGGACAGTTACAGTACAAGCGCAAATTTGGTGATCACTCTCTAGAAGGTTTGTTTATTGTTGAAAGACAAGAAGCCAGATATCAGGAGCAGTGGGTACACGCAGTTCCTAAGACCAATACGTTACCACTCATCTATTTTTCAGATACAGATGCTTATGACGATTCTGATAATGAAGAAGCGCGTATAGGATACATTGGGCGCTTAAACTATAATTACAAAGACAAATACTATCTCGAGGTTTCAGCGAGGCGTGATGCTTCTTGGAAGTTTGCTCCAGATAAGCGTGTGGGGTATTTTCCTTCGGCTTCTGCCGGGTGGAGAATCACTGAAGAAGAGTTTTTTAAAGAGTTAATAGGTGATGATAGTGTTTTAAACAACCTAAAACTTAGAGGGTCTTATGGAGTACTTGGTGATGATAACATTGGCATTGGTGCTTATGATTATCTAACCGGTTACAACTACAATCAAGGTGTTGCGATCTTAGACGGAAACCCCGTTATCGCAAGTCGTGATAAAGGACAGCCTATTACTAATATTTCCTGGTTTAAGAGTAAGATAACAGATATAGGTGCAGACTTCTACTTGTTTGACTCTAAACTATCTGGTTCTGTTGATTATTTTTACAGAAAGAGAACCGGCTTAAGAGGTCGCAAATACGACATCCTTATTCCTAACGAATTGGGTTATGGACTTCCTGATGAGAATGTAAATTCTGACGCGCAATTCGGTGTTGAAGGTGCATTGTCTTATTCTACAAATTTTGGTGAAGTATCTTTCAACGTTTCTGGTAATGCTTCTCTCTCAAGAAGCAAATTTTTAGAGTCGTACAAACCTAGGTTTGACAACTCGTATCAGCAGTACCGTGCATCTTCAGAAAACAGATATAATACAATTTTCTGGGGCTACACGGCACTTGGCCAGTTTCAGTCACAAGAAGAGATCGATAACTATCCGGTAGATGTTGACGGTCGCGGAAACAGTACGTTACTACCCGGTGATATTATTTATAAAGATGTAAATGGAGATGGTCGTATAGATGGTTATGATGAGACGCCAATAGGTTATAACAATTACAACCCGTTAATAAACTTCGGTTTTAGTCTTTCTGCTGCTTATAAAGGATTTGATTTAAGAGCTGACTTCTCTGGTGCTTCTGGCTACTCCTGGAATCAAAACTGGGAACAACGCTGGGCATACCAGAACAACGGTGCGTTAAATAAAATCTTCTTAGACAGATGGCGACGGGCAGACCCATTTGACCCAAGTAGTGAATGGATTCCCGGTAAATATCCTGCATTGCGTTTTAACGATGGTGGGCACAGCAATTACAACAAGAATTCCACCTTTTGGTTGCATAATGTTACTTATATAAGAGCTCGTACCCTAGAGCTTGGATATTCATTACCAGATGATCTACTTAAAAAAATCAATGTATCGAGAGCACGCTTCTATGTAAATGCATACAATCTTTTCTCTATAGACAATCTTGCTGAATTTGGTGTAGACCCTGAGATATCTGATGCCAACGGTTTACAGTATCCGCAAAATAAATTCATAAACGTAGGAGTAAATCTTTCACTTTAAAAAATGAATGCAATGAAAAAATATATATACTTTTTAATGATTCCTTTTCTGTTGGGCAGTTGTACATCAGACAGCGAATTTCTAGATCGAGAACCCACAAATATCTTAACCCAGGATCAAGCCTTTGGCAGTCCGGATATAGTTCTATCGGTATTGGCAAACCTATATAATCGGTATTATGATTTTGGTACAGTAGAAGACTGGTCTTCTCTGGCTCAGTTTAATGTTGCTTTCTGGTCTGAAGCAGGTAGATATGGATACTTCCAAAATGGAGGTTACGGCTATGGGGACTGGGGAACATGGGATTATGGTTATATCAGGGAAATGAATTTATTTTTAGAACGACTTGAACTTTCTGAAGCTCTTGATCCTTCTGACAAAGCTCGTTTTGCTGCCGAAGGTCGATTTTTAAGAGCATCTTACTATTTCACCTTAGTAAAACGTATGGGTGGCGTACCGCTTATTCTCGAATCTGAAACCTATGACTTTAGTGGTGATGCTACCTATTTACAACATCCCAGAGAGACCGAAGCTGCGATTTATGACTTCATTTTAAATGAAGCAGATGCGATTTTAGCAGATCTACCGGCTGATGTAAATACAAAATCAAGAGCAAGTAAAGGTGCTGTTCTGGCTATGAAAGCAAGAGCTGCATTGTATGCTGGTTCTATTGCAAAATACGGAGCTTCAACTCCACAGGTATCTTTACCCGGTGGAGAAGTAGGCATCCCGACTTCTAAAGCAGATGCATATTATGATATTGCTTTAACTGCAGCTCAAGCTATTATTAATGGAGATGTAGGTAATTACTCATTATATGAAAAGAAACCAGATCTTTCTGATAATTTCGCAAGTATTTTCTACGATAAATCTAATAATCCTGAAGCCATTTTTGTAGAAGATTATAAACTACAAAGCGGTAAAGTGCACAGTTTTACCATTGCAAACCAGCCGCGTTTTGGTGCTGAAGAAGAAGAAGGTGGTCGCATCAATCCAGCTCTTAGTTTAGTTCAATCTTTTGAAACTTTAGATGGCCAATACAAAGCCTTTGAAACTACAACAACATCAGGAGATCCTGTATTCTATGAGAGTCCTCAGGACATTTTTGACGGTCGCGATGCGCGCTTAAAAGGTACTGTTATTGTACCGGGGTCTTCTTTTAAAGGACGCCCTGTTGATATCTGGGCTGGTGTTCAGTTAGCAGATGGTTCCATCGTTAGTGGCGATTCAAGAGGTCAGGAAAAAGAACTTCCGGGAAGTACAGGACAGGTTCAGGTTGTAGGTTTTGATGGTCCTATTGACGGACTAGAATTTACCGCACAAACAGGTTTTTACATTCGTAAATATCAAGATCCTAAAGCTGGTTCAGGTCAGCGTGGTACACAGAGTGATGTATGGTTTATACGTTATCGCTATGCTGAGGTTTTATTAAATGCTGCTGAAGCTGCTTTTGAATTAGACCAACCGGCTGTTGCCGCAGGTTACCTCAACCAAGTACGTTCTCGTGCAGGTATCATGACAGACCTTACTGCTACAGATATCACTTTTGATCGCATCGTTCACGAGCGTTTTGTAGAGTTTGCTTTTGAAGGCTTACATTTCTTTGATCTTAAAAGATGGAGAATCGCACATCAAGTTCTGGACGGAACTCCTATGGATGCTTCAACAATTACTCAAAATATAGGTGATGCTACTAAGAGGCTAACGCAACCCTTCGGTCTCTGGCCTTATAAATATTACAATCCGGGAGATCCTAATGATGGTGATTATCTTTACAAAATTGTAAAGCCTAACCGGGTAACCGGTGCAGACCGCTTTCAATTTGGAAATTACTACTCAGAGATAGGGCAGGATATTTTAAATAATAATCCACTTATAGTAAGAAACCCTAATCAATAATATTTAAATCGTACGATTATGAAAATAAGACACTATCTATATTTATCTGCATTGGCACTGATTTTTGCTTCCTGCGAGATTGACAACTACGATGAACCAGAGTCGTTTTTTACCGGGCGTATCGTCTATAACGGCGAACCTATTGAAGTAGGAGCACGTGAAGTTCGTTTTCAACTTTTTCAACCAGGATTTGGTAATCTGGCTCCATTAGATGTACATCTGGATACAGATGGCTCGTTTAGCGGTCGCTTTTTTGACGGGGATTATAAGCTGAAATTCCTTAACGGTCAGGGACCTTTTAAAGCCTATGAGGTTAATGAACAGCAAGGCGACACCATCTTTATTTCAATTCGTGGAAACACAGAAATGGATTTTGAGGTCCTACCCTATTATATGCTGAATAGTTCACAGTTTAGCGCATCTGGTTCAACAATTACCGGAAGCGCTAATTATACGCAGGTCATTACAGATGCAGACGCGCGTACTATAGAATTTGCAAGATTATACATTAACGATACGCAGTTTGTATCAAATAACGGAGATTATAATTTAGGTTTTAGTGATCTGGAAGTAAATACTGGTAGGGTTTCCGGAAACACAACATTACCTGATAATTATGATAAAGATTACATCTTCGCAAGAATTGGTGTAAAAATAGACGGTGTAGAAGATTTATTATTCTGCCCGGTTCAAAAACTTGATCTGTAAAAAATCTATTTGTTTGCATAGCCCTAAAGATTTTCCGTGTACGTGTACACGGAAAATCTTTTTCTTTTAAAAAATCAATAACTATTGTGCCCTTTACGAATATAAATGTTAAAACCTAAAATTCCTATTCCATCAAATCAAGATAAAGTAAAACGTTTTACTATATTTAAACCAGTATTTATCAATCGATGTAGATTTACATTCAATTTTCTGAATGATATAGGCGTATTAAACCATAATTATGATAGTTAGATTTAGTGTACTTCTAATCATTTTTACCGGCTGCTTAAAATTAACTGCACAGCAAGAGCTGGCAGATTATGTCAATACATTACAGGGAACAAATTCTAAACATGAATTAACCCGCGGAAACACCTATCCAACTACAGCTCTTCCTTTTGGGATGAATACGTGGACTCCCCAAACCGGTAACAACGGTGATGGCTGGAAATATCAATATTTCAAAGAAACCATTAGAGGTTTTCAGCAAGCGCATCAATGCAGTTCTTGGAGTAACGATTATGCCGTTTTCTCTTTAATGCCCGTAACTCAAACCTTAAAATTGAATGAGAATGATCGGCAATCTGGATTTTCTCACGATAATGAAACTGCAAAACCGCATTACTATCAAGTCTCTTTAGAAAATGGCGTAAATACCGAAATGGCTCCTACAGAACGCGGGGTTCACATGCGGTTTTCTTATCCTAAAAATCAGAAAGCATTTCTCGTACTGGATGGGTATACAGGTCTTAGCAGCATAAACATAGACAAGAAAAATAAACGCATAACCGGTTATGTACATAATGGTCGCGGTATGGATCGCTTTGAGCATTTTAAAAATTACTTCATTATTCAGTTTGACAAGCCTTTTAAAACTTTTGGCACCTGGGATAATACAACTGGCGAAAAAAAGGATCAAGCAATTGCTGCCGAAGGTAAAGGCAAAGGAGCATATCTTCAGTTTAAAGATGGCGCTAAAGTTCAGGCAAAAATCGCTTCTTCTTACATAAGCCTTAAACAAGCTGAGGTTACTTTAAAATCTGAATTAGGCAAAGCCAAAAATCTTGAAGCGACAGGGGCTAAAGCAAAAAAAATATGGAGTACTCATCTGAGTAAAATACGTGTTGAAGGAGGTTCTGAAACCAACTTTAAAACATTCTACTCTTGTTTTTTTAGAGCGAGTTTATTCTCCAGAAAATTCTATGAAATCAATGAGGCCGGAGAGCCTTATTATTTCAGTCCATATGACGGAAAGGTTCATGAGGGCTATATGTATACAGATACTGGTTTTTGGGATACATTTCGCGCTCAATTTCCACTCAATGCTTTGCTTTATCCAGAAATGCACGGTCGCTATGTCGCAGCTATTTTAGATGCATATGAGCAATGTGGGTGGCTACCCTCCTGGTCCTTCCCTAGTGAAGCAGGTAGTATGATAGGCAATCACGCCATCTCACTTTTAGCAGATGCCTGGGCAAAAGGTATACACACTTTTGATCCTGAAAAAGCTTTAAAAGCTTATTACCACGAAGCTACAGAGAAAGGCCCTTGGGGACCGGCAAATGGGCGCCATGGTCATAAAGAATACTATACGCTGGGTTATGTTCCCTACCCAAAATATGGAGAGGCTACTGCAAAAACCTTGGAGTATGCCTATGATGACTTCTGCGCATACAATTTGGCAAAAATGACGGGTAATGCTTTTTATGAAAATATATTTGGTCGTCAGATGTACAACTATAAAAATGTGTGGGATGACTCAGTAGGATTTATGCGTGGCCGAAAAGCAAACGGAAATTGGGTTGAAGATTTTGATGCCTACGAATGGGGCGGTCCCTTCACTGAAGGAAATGCCTGGCATTATGTATGGTCTGTTTTTCAGGATCCTAAAGGCTTGATAGATCTTATGGGAGGTGAACAGCAATTTAACGCAAAAATGGACTCGGTTTTTAGTGTTCCTAATACGGTGCATGTAGGTACTTACGGCGGAAAAATACACGAAATGACGGAGATGGAACTAGCAGATATGGGCCAGTATGCCCACGGAAATCAGCCTATTCAACATATGATCTATCTTTATAACTATTCCGGTCAACCTTGGAAAACCCAGAGTCGGGCTAGACAGGTAATGAGCAAGCTTTACAACTATACAGAAAACGGATATCCCGGTGATGAAGACCAGGGTCAAACATCATCGTGGTATGTTTTGAGTGCAATGGGTTTTTATAGCGTTTGCCCAGGCACAGATGAATATGTGTTAGGAAGTCCGGTTTTTGAAAAAACAACAATAACTTTAGAAAATGGCAATGAATTTGTGATTTCAGCAAAAAACAATTCAGATAAAAATGTTTTTATCAACAAAGCCAATCTCAACTCTGAAATCTTTACTAAAAACTATTTAACTTATAGCCAAATTATAAATGGAGGGTCTTTTGATTTAGAAATGACTAATACTCCAAATAAAACCAGAGGCTTAAAAGAAACAGATAAACCCTTTTCACTTACAGAAAATTAAAACTCAAAAACATGAAAGAAAACAAAAATTCCCATTCTGGTCACAGAAGAGATTTTATTAAAAAAGCATCTATTGCTTCACTAGGTATATCTATTGTACCCAGACACGTATTAGGTGGTGTAGGTTTTACAGCACCCAGTGATAAACTAGTAGTTGCCGGGATTGGTGTAGGCGGAAAAGGAGAAAGTGATATTAAAAGTTTTGCAGATTCTGGCAAGGCAGAAATCGCATTTTTGTGTGATGTAGATGATCGCAGAGCCGCAAACTCTCGAGCTCGCTTTCCTGGTGCAAAATATTATAAAGATTATCGCGAAATGCTAGAAAAAGAAGGCGATAAAATAGATGCAGTTTCAGTTTCTTCTCCAGACCATAACCACGCGGTACAAGCGATGGCTGCAATGAAAATGGGGAAACACGTTTATGTTCAAAAACCATTAACTCACGATATTTATGAAGCACGTCAACTCACTGAAGGCGCAGAAAAATATAAGGTAGTTACCCAAATGGGAAATCAGGGAGCTTCTAACAATGGTACCCGTTTAATGAGCGAGTGGTATGATGCAGGACTTATTGGCGAGATTGAAGAAGTTTATTGCTGGACAGACAGACCCGTCTGGCCTCAAGGAATCCCTTGGCCTCAAACCCCAGATACTGTTCCTAATGAACTGGATTGGGATCTGTGGTTGGGTACAGCTCCATATAAAGAATATGTAGGTGGTTTAGTTCCTTTTAACTGGCGAGGCTGGTGGGATTACGGTACAGGTGCATTAGGAGACATGGGTTGCCACCTGGTTGAAGTTCCTGTACGTGTACTTAACCTTAAGTATCCTAAAGATGTACAGTGTAGCGTAGGAAGTGTGTATGTAGATGAATTTAAACGCGGATATTTCCCGGATAGCTGCCCTCCTTCTAGCCACGTTACAATGACTTTCCCTAAAACAGATAAGACTAAAGGCGATATCAAATTACACTGGATGGACGGTGGTATTCAACCAGCACGACCTGAAGAATTAGGTCCTAATGAAGTTTTTGGTGATGGCGGAAACGGTGTATTATTTATAGGAACTAAAGGTAAAATGATGTGTGGTACGTATTCTGAAAATCCACAGTTGCTTCCTACTTCTAAAACTGAAAGAACTAAAGTTGCTGAGAAATATGAGCGCGTTCCGGGAGAAGCTAACGGGCATTATGCACAATGGGTAGAAGCTGCTCTTGCAGGTTATGGCAAAAAAGAAGTGAGTTCTCCATTTAGTGTTGCAGGACCATTAACCGAAACTTTATTGATCGCAAATCTTGCCATTAGAGGTTTTGATGTTCGTAAAGAACTTGAAGGTGGCAGAGTAGAATATCCGGGGCGTTATATTGAAATGCTTTGGGATGCCGAAAAGATGCGTGTTACAAATTTTGAAGAAGCGAATCAGTTTGTAAAACGTAATTATCGAGAAGGCTGGAAATTATAGAAATTTTGCTTTTATTATAATTCGGGGTCTGCTGCCTAAGGCTTACCCCTTTTTGAATAAAAATTTTGTATGAGTAATTGATAACCAAACACTTTTTAAAGTTTTCTATCAATTACTCATACTTTTTATATTAAATACCTCCAATAAGAATGCTTATGAAAATTATCAGAATTGTTTTGACCTGTCTTGTCTTTGCTTTGGCATCTTGCAAATCAACTCAAAAAGCACAAAAAATAGCCTCAACACCAAAAAATGTAATTCTCTTGATAAGTGACGGGACAGGTTTATCTCAAATATCCTCAGCCTTTTACTTTAAAGATCAAATGCCAAACTATGCTCGCTTTAATACAATAGGCCTCATAAAAACGTCATCATCTCAAGAAGATGTTACAGATTCTGCTGCTGGAGCTACAGCATTTGCTTGTGGGATCAAGACGTATAATGGTGCTATTGGAGTAGATGATGACAAAGCTGATGCAAAGAATTTAGTAGAACTAGTTTCGCAAAAAAATGTCAAGACCGGGATGATAGCAACTTCTTCAATCACTCATGCTACACCCGCAAGTTTTTATGCGCATACAGCAAGTAGATCTTCTGAAGAAAAAATCGCAGAATATCTCGTTGATTCTGACATTGACTTTTTTGCAGGTGGAGGGCTTCAATATTTTAATAAACGAAAAGACAATCAAAACCTACTTAATAGCTTTAAAGAAAAAGGATTTACTATAAATACAAATACTCTTGATGTTTTTGAAAATATAAAATCTAAGAAAAAAGTGGGGTATTTACTGGCAGAAGGAAGCATGCCTAAAATGGAAGATGGGCGTAAAAATTTTCTATCACAGGCTATAGACCTGGGCACTCAGTACTTGAGCAAAGACAAATCACCTTTTTTTATGATGGCAGAAGGTTCTCAAATAGATTGGGGTGGTCATAATAATGACGCTCCGTATTTAATTTCTGAACTTCTTGACTTTGATAATGCTATTGGAAAAGCATTAGACTATGCAGAAAAAGAAGGTAACACGCTAGTAATAGTAACTTCAGATCACGAAACTGGTGGTTTCACTTTAGCTGCAAAAAAGAAAAAGAGAGATGATGGTAGTGAATACAGTGACTATAGTGAGATAGGCCCTACATTTTCAACGGGTGGTCATTCCGCAACACTCATTCCTGTTTTTGCCTTTGGACCCGGTGCAGAACACTTTGATGGCATTTATGAGAATACAGCAATTTTTGATAAAATTCTGGAAGTAACAGGCTGGTAAATCTAGATATAGATTTTTATTTCTCTTGTTTATAACAACACCTAATCACGGCTAAGATTTAGACTTTATCCATTTCGTGATTTTAATGTATAAAAGTCTAAAAATTGATGATTGATCAAAAAAGAATGAAAACGTCTTTAAAACAAAAATATTTTACGCAACTAAAACGTTTTACGTTAACATATGCTTATATTTAAAACCTCAATTATATTTTATGAAAACATTATACTCAATACTTACTATATTAACCCTTACCAGCAGTTGCGCACAAAAGGAAGTTGCTAATAACAATCCAGTTTTCCCCGGTTGGTATGCAGATCCTGAGGGGATCATATTTGATGACACCTATTACATCTACCCAACTTTTTCTGCTCCTTACGATAAGCAAGTTTTTCTAGATGCATTCTCCTCTCCGAACTTAACAGACTGGACCAAGCATGAGCATATACTAGATACCGCTGCAATTAAGTGGGCAAAACGTGCCATGTGGGCACCTTCAATCATAAAAAAAGACAGTAAATACTACCTCTTTTTTGGAGCCAATGACATTCAAAGTGACGCTGAATTAGGTGGGATTGGTGTTGCCGTTAGTGATTCACCCGAAGGTCCTTTTAAAGATCATTTAGGAAAACCGCTTATTGGTAAATTTCATAATGGAGCACAACCTATAGATCAGTTTGTTTTCAAAGATAAAGACGGTTCGTATTACTTATACTATGGGGGATGGAGACATTGTAATGTGGCCAAACTGAATGATGACTTCACCGGTTTTATCCCTTTTGATGACGGAAGCATATTCAAAGAGATCACTCCTGAAAGTTATGTTGAAGGACCATTTATGTTTATCAAAGACGGTAAATACTACTTCATGTGGTCTGAAGGTGGATGGACCGGACCTGATTATAGTGTTGCCTATGCGATTTCTGATTCTCCTTTTGGACCTTTTGAACGTGTCGATAAAATATTACAACAAGATCCTGATATCGCAACCGGTGCAGGGCATCATAGTGTGATTCATGCTAAGGACTCTGAAGATTATTATATGGTTTACCATCGCAGACCCCTTGATGAAACAGACCAAAACTCCCGCGAGACCTGTATAGACAAAATGCACTTTGATGAAAACGGCCATATTAAACCCGTAAAAATCACAAATGAAGGTGTTGCTGAAGATCCGCTTCAATAAATTTAAAAATTTCATAGAATGCAAAAACTAAGGTGCTTAGCTGTCATTGCCGGTTGTCTTTTTATGATTTCCTGCGATAATTTTAAAGAACATAAACTAGAGATTTCTACTGTCGTTGTTCCCTCTGTTGCTAGCACTAATGCAAATTATGTAAGTAATCGTGCTCCCCTTACACCGAGCCCACTGATTAAACTCCCGCTAGGGGCTATAAAACCAGGGAGCTGGCTTAAAGAAAGCTTACAGCGACAAGCAGATGGTCTTATGGGTAATCTGGGTGAAATAAGCGCCTGGTTACAAAAAGAAGATAACGCTTGGCTGTCTGAAGACGGTACTGGATCTTGGGGGTGGGAAGAGGTCCCTTACTGGTTAAAAGGTTATGCGAACACAGGCTATATTCTTCAGGATTCTTTGATGATTAAAGAGTCTCAGATCTGGTTTGAAGCTGCGCTCAAAAGTCAACGTGAGGATGGCAATTTTGGACCAAAAATGGTTTCAGATCGTGATGGTTCACAAGACTTTTGGTCAAATATGATCATGTTATATTGTCTTCAATCTTATTATGAAGCAACTCAAGACCAGCGTGTAATTGATTTGATGACCAATTATTTTAAGTATCAAAACAGTGTGCCTGATGACAAGATGTTATCTGGTGTGCATTACTGGCAAACACTTAGAGGGGGTGATAATCTGTACAGTGTGATCTGGCTGTACAACCGCACAGGCGATAAATTTTTACTGGATTTAGCCGAAAAAATTCATCGTACTAATGCAGACTGGACGAAGCATGACAATTCATTAGATGAGATTCATAATCATAAAGAAACCCGCGACGGATCAGAGTTTCCTGAATGGTATAGTAAATTGATTGACTGGCACAATGTAAATGTTGCACAGGGTTTTAGAGAACCAGCTCAGTACTATCAACTGAGTAAAAATAAAGAAGACTTAAAAGCTACTTATGACGATTTTAAAATCATAAGAGAATATTTTGGTCAGGTTCCAGGCGGAATGTTTGGTTCTGATGAAAATGCACGCCCGGGATACAGCGATCCGCGTCAAGGAGTTGAAACCTGCGGAATGGTCGAGCAAATGAATTCTGATGAGCATTTATTGCGCATCACAGGAGATATTTTCTGGGCAGATCACGCCGAAGAAGTAGCATTTAATACCTACCCTGCTGCGCTAATGCCAGATTTTAGATCGCTGCGCTACATCACCAGTCCTAATATGGTTATGAACGATGATCAAGATCACAGCCCGGGAATTGCGAATTCCGGACCGTTTTTGATGATGAATCCATTTAGCTCGCGTTGTTGCCAGCATAATCACGGACAAGGCTGGGCTTATTTTACCGAAAATTTATTTATGGCTACTCCAGACAACGGGCTCGCAGCTGTTTTATACGCTGCAGGTTCAGTTACTGCAAAGGTGAATGCTGGTAAAGAAGTAACGATAACTAATGATTCAAATTACCCATTCACTGAAAGTTTAGATTTTACCGTAAACACTTCAAAACCGGTTAAATTCCCGTTGTATTTTAGAATTCCAGCGTGGGCAAAAGATGCTTCAGTTGCTTTAAATGGCAAAGAGCTTGAAGCTAATCCTTCTGTTAATACTTATTTACGCATTAATCGAGAATGGAATGATGGTGATAAAATAACACTAACACTTCCAAAGGAATTGAGTTTAAGAACTTGGGAGGCCAATAATAACAGTGTAAGTCTTGATTATGGTCCATTGACATTCTCATTAAAAATTGACGAAGAATATAGTAAAGAAGACAGTGCACAAACTGCTATTTGGGATTCAAAATGGCAAAAAGATGCAGATGTTTCAAAATGGCCATCTTACGAGATACATCCTGCATCCCCCTGGAACTACGGGTTGATTTTAGATAAAAATAATCTCGAAGACTCTTTTACGATAGAAACAAAATCTTGGCCAGATGACGATTACCCCTTCACGGTTGATGCCGCTCCACTTGTTATAAAAGCAAAGGGAAAACGCATCCCGCAATGGACTATAGATCAATATGGTCTTGCCGGCGAATTACAGCAAAGTCCTGTAAAATCTGAAGATTCTTCAGAAACAATTGAATTAATCCCTATGGGAGCGGCTCGTTTGCGCATCAGTGCATTCCCGGTAATCGGAGAAGACGACAATGCTACCGTTTGGAATATCACTAAATAAACCTTTAAACTTGTTAATTGCAAATTCACTCTTATGAAAAAACTAATTTTAGGATTGTGTACCGGCTTGATGCTTACAACAGCAAACGCACAAGATGATCTTATCACAGCTATACAAAATCCTGTTGATTATGTAAATCCATTAATGGGAACAGACTCCAGCCCGGCATTATCTAACGGGAACACTTACCCTGCGGTTGCTGTACCCTGGGGGATGAATTTATGGACTCCCCAAACCGGTACTATGGGACATGGCTGGGCGTACACTTATAATGCAGATAAAATACGCGGCTTTAAACAAACCCACCAACCTTCACCTTGGATGAATGACTATGGTCAGTTTGCATTAATGCCTGTAACCGGAGGAATGAAATTTAATCAAGATGATCGTGCAAGTTGGTTTTCTCATAAAGCGGAAGAATCTACTCCATACTATTACAAAGTTTATTTAGCAGATCACGATGTGACGGTAGAACTTACACCTACTGAACGCGCTGCTCAATTTAAAATGACCTTTCCTAAGGCAGACAGCTCGTATGTAGTTATAGACCCTTTTGATAAAGGATCTTACGTAAAAGTAATTCCTGAAGAGAATAAAATCATTGGCTATACTACTAAGTACGCCCGTGGTAAACTCACAAATTTCAAGAATTATTTTGTAATTAAATTTGATAAACCTTTTAAAGATGTAAATACCTGGGAAGGTGACTCCCTTATCGTAGGACAAGCTGAAATGGAAGGCAATCATGCGGGAGCTTTAGTAGGTTTTGATACCAAAGACGGTGCAGTAGTAACCGCAAAAGTAGCTTCTTCTTTTATAAGCTTTGATCAGGCAGAATTGAATTTAGACCGAGAGATCGGTGATGCAGACTTTGAGACAACTAAGCAAAATGCCCGTGACCTTTGGAATGAAAAATTAGGCCGAATTGACGTAGGTGGGGGTACTATAGATCAGGTTAGAACATTCTACTCATGCTTGTACAGAACTTTGTTCTTTCCAAATAAATTATACGAGATTAATGAGAAAGATGAGATCGTACACTGGAGCCCGTATAACGGAGAAATTCTACCTGGATATATGTTTGCCGGCACCGGATTTTGGGATACATTCCGAGCTTTATATCCGTTCTTAAATCTCGCATATCCTTCGATAAATAAGGAAATGCAGGCAGGTCTTGCTAATGACTTTAAAGAAGGTGGCTGGCTACCAGAATGGTCTAGCCCCGGTTATGCTAATATTATGGTGGGTAACAACTCTGCATCAGTCGTTGCAGATGCTTATATTAAAGGTTTAAGAGGTTATGATACCGAAACATTATGGGAGGCTCTTGTAAACGGTGCTAACAATGAAGGACCTATGAGTGCTGTTGGTCGTGCTGGAGCTCCATATTACAATGAGTTGGGTTATGTGCCTTACGATGTGGACATCAATGAAAGTGCTGCCAGAACGCTTGAATATGCTTATGATGACTTTGCTATTTACCAATTTGGTAAAGCAATTGGTAAGCCTAAAAAAGAAATCAAAAAGTACAAAGAGCGTAGTATGAACTATAAGAATCTTTTTGATCCAAGCTACGGACTGATGCGCGGTAAAAATCAAGACGGTAGCTGGCAAGAAGATTTCAACCCGTTTAGATGGGGTAATCCCTTTACAGAAGGAAACAGCTGGCATTATAGCTGGTCTGTTTTTCATGATGTTCAGGGATTAGTTGATTTAATGGGTGGAGAGAAAGATTTTGTTAAGAAATTAGATTCTGTTTTTTCTATGCCTCCAATTTTTGATGAAAGCGTTTATGGTGGTGTGATTCACGAAATACGTGAAATGCAAATTGCAGATATGGGACAGTATGCACACGGTAACCAGCCTATACAACATATGATCTATCTTTATAACTATGCTGGTGCTCCTTGGAAAACGCAGTATTGGGCTCGTGAAACTATGGACCGTATGTATATGGCAACACCAGATGGGTATTGCGGTGATGAAGATAACGGACAAACTTCTGCCTGGTATGTATTCTCTGCAATGGGCTTTTATCCGGTTGCTCCTGCAACAGACCAGTATGTTCTGGGCGCTCCACTCTTCAAAAAAATGACGTTAAAGCTTGAGAACGGTAAAGAAGTTGTTATCAACGCACCAGATAACAGCGATAAAAACCGCTATATTCAATCTATGAAAGTAGATGGCAAAACCTATGATAAAAACTGGCTGAGCCATAAAGAGTTGCTTAAGGGGGCTACAATAGATTTTGAGATGAGTGATGAACCTAATAAATCGCGTGGAACAGAAAAATCTGCATACCCATATTCTCTTTCAAACGAATAATAAAAGAACCAGAGACATTTAATACATGATACGAATTACATTAAAGAGTTTATGCACCGCCGCAAGTTTACTTGCGGCTGGTGTTTTTAACACCCAGGCACAAGAAGACCTTGCAAAATATGTAGACCCGATGATAGGTACTGCAAAAATGGGACACACGTATCCCGGTGCTACCGTTCCCTTCGGCAGTGTTCAACTAAGCCCTGACACAGATACGATTCCGTATGGCGTTAACGGCAGATATAATCCTGATGTTTATAAATATTGTGCGGGATACCAATATGAAGATTCTACAATAGTAGGTTTTAGTCATACGCATTTTAGTGGTACAGGACATTCAGATCTTGGTGATTTCTTAGTCATGCCAACTGTTGGTAAATTACAGCTTAATCCGGGCACCGAAGCGAATCCGGATAGCGGTTACCGCTCACGTTTTTCTCACGATGAAGAAAATGCTGAAGCCGGTTACTATAGCGTAAACTTAAAAGATTATGGCGTTAAAGCAGAGTTGACCGCTACTACCCGAGTGGGTGTACACCAATATACGTTTCCTAAAAGTGAGGAGTCACACATCATTCTCGATCTCAAAGCCGGGATTTATAATTATGATGAAAAGAATGTCTGGACGATTGTTCGTGTTGAAAATGACTCAACCATAACCGGTTACCGTCAAACCAGTGGTTGGGCGCGTACACGTAAGGTCTATTTTGCAATGACTTTCAGTAAAGCTTTTAAAAGCTACGGTCAGGAAAAACAAAAAGGCCAAGTCTATCGCGGATTCTGGGGACGCTTTGATCAGGAGCATAATTTTCCTCAAATGGCCGGTAATGATTTACGCTTGTTTTTCGATTTTGATACCGAAGAAAATGAAGCAATTCAGGTGAAGATGGCTTTATCCCCCGTAAGTACTCAAGGTGCTCTAAAAAATATGGAAGCAGAAGTTCCCGGTTGGGATTTTGATACAGTAAAGCAACAAGCCCGCAACAGTTGGAATAAAGAATTACAAAAAGTTACTGTTGAAACTTTAGAAGAATCTGACAAAGTAAACCTGTATACAGCAATGTATCATGCTTTTTTAGGACCTACCGTTTATATGGATGTTGATGGCAAATATATGGGGCTTGACCGAAATGTTCACGAAGCAGACGGCTTTACCAATTACACCAGTTTCTCGCTTTGGGACACTTACCGAGCACTACACCCTTTATTTAATATTTTGCAACCACAACGCAATCAGGATATGGTGCAGTCTATGATGGTGCATCAGGAACAAAGTGTACATCACATGCTTCCTATCTGGTCACATTATGCCAATGAAAACTGGTGTATGATTGGTTACCACAGTGCTTCAGTAATTGCTGATGCGATTGTAAAAGGAAATGCTGATTTTGATCAGAATGCGGCTTTAGATGCTTGTGTACAAACTGCGAGAACACGTTATTTTGACGGAATTGGTGAGTATATAGATCGCGGTTATGTTCCTGAAGATAAAAATGGTGCTTCGGTATCTAAAACTTTAGAATACGCGTATGATGACTGGGCAATTGCTCAGGCTGCTAAAAAACTAGGCAGGGAAGAAATCTATACGGAATTTATTAAGCGTTCTTCGTATTGGAAAAATGTTTACGATAAATCAATTGGTTTTATGCGTCCTAAATTAAGTGATGGTACGTTTAAAAAAGATTTTGATGCGTTAAATACCCACGGACAAGGCTTTATTGAAGGCAATAGCTGGAATTACAGTTTATATGTACCTCACGATCCTGCCGGAATGATCGAATTAATGGGCGGAAAAGAAAAATTCAGCACGCATTTAGATTCATTATTTACAATGGAACTACCTGATAAATACTTTGAAAATACTGAAGATATTTCTCGGGAAGGTATCATAGGGAACTATGTACACGGTAACGAGCCGTCTCACCACGTTGCTTACCTTTATAACTGGACAAACGATGCATATAAAGCTCAGGATAAAATCAGAATGATTTTAGATCAAAAATATATGACCGGTTCAGACGGCTTAAGTGGTAATGATGATTTTGGTCAGATGAGCGCCTGGTACTTATTCAGCAGTTTAGGTTTTTATCCTGTTGCTCCGGGTTCTGTAGATTATGCATTGGGTAGCCCTGCAGTAAAAGAAGCAACCCTGAATCTGGATAACGGAAACACTTTTGAGATCGAAGCAAAAAATCAATCTGCTAAGAATGTTTATGTGAGTAAGGTAGACCTTAACGGAAAAGCTCTTAACAAGCCATTTATTACGCACGATCAGGTTATGAACGGAGGAAAGCTTACCTTTTACATGAGCAAAAAACCAAACAAAAAACTTTATAACTAATTTTATGAAAAAAATTGTCCAACTTTCGACATGTGTCTTTTTTATGGTATGGGGTTCTGTTTTTAATTTAAAGGCTCAAGACTGGCCTAATTTAAAGCGATATGCAGAAGCTAATGCACAGATAGATACTACTAATGCCAAAGAAGACCGCGTGGTCTTCATGGGCAATTCTATCACCGAAGGTTGGGTCAATAGCAACCCAGATTTTTTTACGAAGAATAATTTTATTGGTCGCGGGATTAGTGGGCAAACTACTCCACAAATGCTGTTGCGCTTCAGACAAGACGTGATTGACTTAGATCCAGTAGCTGTGGTAATCTTGGCCGGCACTAATGATATTGCAGGAAACACCGGCCCAATGACTAATGAGCAAATTGTAGATAACATTATTTCGATGGCAGAACTCGCTGAGGCAAATGGGATAAAAGTGATTGTCTCTTCTATTCTTCCTGCCGCAAAATATCCGTGGAAGCCAAAAGTAGAATCTGTTGCTCCTATTCTTAAAATCAACACAATGCTTAAGTATTATTGTGAAGGAAAAGGACTTGTCTATCTCGATTATTTTTCAAAAATGGCTAATGAAGAAAACGGTTTACCTAAAAACCTTTCTGAAGACGGAGTGCATCCTACTGAAGCGGGTTACAAAGTTATGGAGCCGTTAGCTTTAGAAGCTCTTAAAAAATCGCTTGGAAATTAATTCTCAACAAGTATAAAATAAAAAAGCCTGCTCAATTGAGCAGGCTTTTTTTATTTAGTTTGATCCGATTTGTTCAACCGCTTCATATAAATTGGTCTTGTCTAGAAAATCAAGAGCCAGTGCATAAGCCCCAAAGCAAACCGCTGTACTTGTACCTAATTTACTAATGCCAATTGCTACACGCTTTTCTTTATTATACGACGCTTTTTTAGAGCTGAATGGTATATTAACTTCAGTTTCTGAATCTGATAAAAAGTCTGCTAAATCTTTAGGATCGTCAATGTTATAAACACCTGAAATTACTCGTGGCATAGCATTACCTTCAAGATCATAAATAGACCCTGATAAATGCTCAATAATTTTAGAAATAATAAAACGGGAAGCACCTGCAATCCCACCACCAATAACAACGGGAGCATCTATTAATGCAATCACATTAGCCAAGGATTCTGCAACAGCAACAGCCATTTCTTCAAAAGCCGCGATTGCAGCTTTTTTGTTTCCTTCAGCATCTCCACAAGCTATTTTAAATATATCTTTTGGAGAAAGAACTGTGCTATCTCCTGACTGTTCTGTATAAACACGCTGAATCGCTCTGATACTTACACTTTCTTCGACCACAGTTTTAGGTTTAATAAAGTTTCGTGTAAGCCAGATTTCGCCAGCAGCGGAATTATCACCCAAACAAACCTGATTATTAACCACAATACCACCGCCATAACCGGTACCTAACGTAATCCCGATAAGACTTTTATATCTGCGTGATAAACCAGATTCTGCCAGTGACTTGTTTATAGTAGGTAACAACCCACCAACGGCCTCGCCATAAGCAAAAAGATCTCCATCATTATTTATAAGCGTAGGAATACCAAAAATTTCTTCGAGCATAGGTCCCAAAGCCACACCTCCTCTAAAAGCAGGTAGATTTACTAAGTCTCCTATAATTCCATTTTTGTAATCTGCAGGCCCGGGAAATGCAAAACTTATCGCTTCGGGCTCCATTGTATTAAGCGATTTTTTTACCTCCTGAAAACCTTCAATTATAGTATGTAAACAAACTTCTAAATTATCAGAATTAGATGCCAAGGTAATTGGCGTTATAATTTCTTCTCCAGATTGCAAAGCTGAGAAAACAAAGTTTGTTCCTCCCGCATCAAGCGTCATTACAATCCGTTTATCTTCGTAAATGTTTTTCATGTCTCGTATGGTACTCTAAAAACCTTTAATAATACCCTTCCGTTAACGTGCAAAAATAAAGCAACTAAAAGGTTTTACTAAATTTAATCCTATAATATTTAATAATAATTTGACCTTCTTTATTCCTTACAAATTCGATATTTAAGAAATTAATTATGTTCCTGTACAAAATTGATTAACAGCGGAAAAGCGGGATGTGTCATATTATGACCATAGCCTTGCATCTCGTATTGAGTAATATTTTCTTGACCAGCTACCTTCATCATTCTATAGAAATAAGCATTTTCTTCATATCTGCCCAGCATTTCCAGTTCACGATCTCCTGTAATTAATAGTGTAGGTGGTACATCATTACGTACAAAATATAGGGGTGCAAATTCATCTATAATAGGCTGCTCTCCGGGAATACCTCGTTCTGATCTAATGGTAAAATGGGTTATAGTATGCCCACTAAACGGAACCAAACCCGCAACATCGTTTGCATCGATATCATATTTATCAAGTCGGCTTTTATCCATAACCGTCATCAACGCAAGATATCCACCAGCTGAATGACCACTCACAAAAATAGAATCTGGATCACCGTTAAAGTCTGCTATATTTTTAAAAGTCCAAGCAACTGCAGCAGTAGCATCTTCTATGCAGGTAGCAGCTTTGACTTTAGGAGAAAGTCTGTACCCTACTCCTACTATGCAATATCCCTTTTCTTTTAAAGCTTGCGGAATTTCCTTACCGCCACCGGTTAAACCACCTCCGTGAAACCATACAATTACCGGTACGTCCTTTTTGCCTTCCGGATAATAGATATCTAAGCGACACTGAGCTTTTTGATAATCGCTTAAGCCTGAAGTATCCGGGTAATAACTGATGTTTTCAACAGTTTTATAAGTTAGTTCCTGACTTAAACCAATGGAAGTAATAAGCAAAAAGAATAGGCCTACCAGTCTTACTTTTATCATTTTTTTGTGTTTATCAAATTTTGACTGATCAAAACTTTACTGAATACTAAACTTTAAAATCTCGATTATTTTTTAAAGGATGCTGCCCATCCTCCATTTCTCACTAATTTAATGGTAATTGTATCAGTCACATCAACATCAGCTTTGTTCAATTTATAATCCATTGCTTGTCTTCCGGCATTTATACCGTCTTCAAAAGAATTCATCATGTAAGTTTCTCCCTTAGTCAAAAAATCAAGTGATAATGTAAACGCTCTTTCACTTTCGTTTCCATTGGTAATTCCACCAGCATACCAGGTATCTCCCTTTCGCTTTGCAACTAAAACATACTCCCCAATTTTTGCGTCTAGAATAACAGTCTCATCCCAAGTCGTAGGCACATCCGTTATGAAGTTAGTACACTCCTTTCCTCGGTAATAATTGGTAGGGTTATCTGCAAGCATTTGTAGTCCGCTTTCAAAAACTACAAACAATGCCATTTGATAGGCTCTGGTTCCCATTCCTGCAGAGTTGGGTCTTCTGCTGTAATATGCTTCTGGTTGCATATTAATCATCGCACCCGGTGTAAAATCCATAGGTCCTACTGCGTTGCGTATAAAAGGAAGGTAAAGACTGTTGTCTGTTGTTGCGCGTTCCATCTGCTCAAGTCCTAAAACCCCTTCATACGAAAGAATATTAGGATATTTGATCTCTAAGCCAGCCGGTTTAAATGAGCCGTGAAAGTCTACAAAGAGTTGATGTTTTGCCGCTTCTTTAGCAACACGCTCGTAATAATTAACCATCCATTGATCGCTTCGATCCATAAAATCAATTTTAACACCAGCGATTCCCCATTCTTGGAATTTTTCAAAAAGCTCAAAATTATTCTCTACTGTTAACCAGGTAAGCCATAAAACAATCTTTACATCGCGCTCTTTTGCATAATCTATCAATGCAAAAAGATCAATAGTTGGATTAGGTGTATACGGGTCTGTAGTAGACTTTGCCCAGCCTTCATCCATAATGATATAGGGAATCTCAAATTTTGAAGCAAAATCAATAAAGTATTTGTAGGTCTCTTCATTAAAACCGGCTTTAAAATCTACGTGATAAGGAGAAGCTCCGTTCCACCACTCCCAACTTACTTGTCCCGGTTTTAACCAATCTAAATCTCCTAACGCATTAGGCTGCGCTAATTTAGTTGTGAGGGTATTTGTCAATATGTCGCCGTCAGTTGAGGTGATTAAAAAGTAGCGCCACGGAAACGAGCGTTTTCCCGAGGTTTTTGCAATATAATCAGCTCTCTTTAAAATCTTTACACTCCGGTCACCGTCATCACCAAACTCTAGCGGATATAAAGGAAATTCTCCTGAAAGTGTATTGGGCTTTTCGGTATTTAAAAACATTGCAGGATAATCTGTCAAATCAGATTCCGAAATCAAGACTTTAATGGCATTGCTTTCAAGCAACACCGGAAGTGTAGATTTATTAGAACCTGCTTTAAACTCTGATGTTTTAATATGTGAATACGGGTACTCATAAGAGGTTTTGAACGAAGGGGTCTGCTGTAAATGTGCTGTAAATTCTTCGGCTAGATTTACCGTAAAATCTTCAGATTTCACCTCAATAGCTCCTTTAAAATCTGTTATAAATCGATAAGCAACTCCTTCATCAAAAACTCTGAATTCTACCGAATAATCTCCTTTAAAATTGATGCGTATCCCTTTATATTGATAGTTAAGAACACTAAATTTTAAAGGAACTGCAGGTTGTGATTCTTCACGAGCACTTGTTTTTTTACTGCTTTTCACTTTAGGCATTTCCCCAAGTTTGCGGCCAGAAATAGTTAATGCTAACGTGTTATTCTCTAAAACAGTAGTACCTCTTTTTTTAACGGAATATGAAATCGCATCTCCAATCGAAATGGATAGTTCTAAATCACCTTTAGGAGAAACTACTTTATAGCTTTGCGCAGTAATTGTATTAATAAAAAATAAACTGACTAATAATACTAATGTATGCTTCATAGTTCTTGATATATTTAATTTACTGCGTTTTTAAAATTAGTTTACCACCTTGTATAAGTTGTTCCTGACTTAAGAAATATCCATCAACAGGCAATCCATTATATTCTATTTCCTTTAGTTTTCTTGATGTTCCTTCTTTTGATACTTCTAAAGAATTTCTTCCCAAATTCCACTTTACATGATCAAAGATAGGAAGGCTCACAAGATATTCATTATCTGCAGGTGATAGCGGGTACAATCCCGAAGCTGCAAAAACATACCACGCACTCATTTCACCGGCATCGTCCATTCCGCTAAAGGCTAAACCGGTCGTTCCAACGCCATAATAATCTTTAAGAAGGGTATCTATAATGTTTTGTGATTTTTCAGGTTTATCGATAAAATAATAAGCAAAAGGTGCCTCGTGATCGGGCTGATTTCCGTGGCAATATTGCCCTAGAAATCCACTAACATTCCTAGCTATATGGTTGGGATTCCATGGCAGTGAAAACAAAGAATCAAGCTTTGCTTCAAAAGCAGCGTTGTTTTCATATAAATCTACAAGACCCGGCATATCGTGTGGTACATAGAATGAAAGCTGCCACGCGTTTGCCTCCCGATACATATACTCGTAATAAGGATATTCTGAATCAAAAGGATTTATGAACGATCCATCTTGCAGCTTACCCCGCATAAAATGCGTCTTAGGGTCAAATACATTCTTATAATTTTTAGAGCGCTTGGCTAATTCTGCTGCGTGTTGCTGATCCCCTAAAGCTTCAGCTAAAAGCGATAAACTGTAATCATCAAGTGCATATTCTAAGGTTTTTGAAACTCCCGCATTAGCTTTGGTTTCGGTGTTAGGACTTTTAACGTCTGGATCTGATATAAAACCCTTCTCAATATATTCTTTAATGTGGGGCCGCGTTCCTCCCTCTTTGTATGCATTATTCAGCAGTAGCTCATAGGCCTTTTTTTCGTCAAAGTTTTTGATTCCTTTTCCGTAAGCCTGAGTAATAAAAGGAGCCGCATGATCCCCATGAAAGAATGTAGGCATAAAACCGTTATGCTCGCCTTTATCAATCAACGATTGAATGATATCTCCGGTAACTTGGGGTGCAAGCAAACTGAGTAAAACCAACTTGTTGCGGTAAGTATCCCAAAGTGACGGATTTGTATAATACCTGAATCCTTTATTCTGAACTTTTCCTTCAGCATCTGTAAAATCTCCGTTTATATCACTTCGCAAAGCCGGCCATTGCATACTGCGATATAAGGAAGAGTAAAAAAGTTCTTTCTCTTTTTGGCTTCCGCCGGAAATCTGAATTCTTGATAAAACCTCATCCCAGATGTTCTCACCCAAACTCTTGACCTCTTCAAAATTCTTTTCTCCTATTTCCTGCTGAAGATTTTCTTTAGCATTTGCTGTGCTCACAAAAGACAATCCGATTTTTAAAGTTACCGGCTTGTTTTTAGCGTGCAATTTTAGCATTGCATAACCATTAGACTCACCGGGATTAACCGTTAACAGCTCACCGACATCTTCATTTAACACTGCCGAAAAATAAATTTTATCGCCTCCCGTTCTCTGAAACCCTTCTAAGGTATTTTGGCTTGTTTGTCTAATCTGCCACTCGTCAACCCGGTGATTGGTATGGCCTAAATCAAAAAGGATGGTATGAGCTTCATTATCATCAAAGGTATATCTATGAAACCCTGCCCGCAGTGTAGAAGTGATTTCAACCTCTACACCATAATCTTTTAAAAAAACTTTATAATAAGCAGGAGAAGCTTTTTCTGTCTCCTTATTAAAGGAAGATCTAAAAGGTGCCGAAGCATTTTCAGCAATGGGTAAAATAGGAATGTGGCATAAATTCCAGTGCCCCTTATTGGTATGTGTAAACCCTAAAATTTCGGTATCCTCATACTCGTATCCTGCGCCACTTCCATACTGAGTGATGGGACTCAGCTGCACCATCGCATTGGGAAGCGTTGAACCGGGATAGGTTAATCCTGCCCATACCCGCCAGCCGTCTGGTGGAGTATAACCTATAAAATCAGGATCTGTAAGTGGTGCGGTACCGTGAAAAGGATTTACGTAGGTAACAGGGTTCTCTACATATGCTTTTTGTTGTTGAGCAATTAAAAGCTGTTTTGCACTTGATAAAGTAAGTACAAAACAACATAATAATTTTAAATGGAAGGCGCTGGCGTTTTGTTTCATCTACCTTTTAAGCTTTAAATAGTATTGAGTAGTTTTGGTTTTTCCTGATAGGTTTTCCATAAAAGCTCGCCAAACAAGGTGTTAGCCCATGCAAACCAGCTTCTGGAGAAATCCTCTGGATTATCTTTATTAAAAGACTCGTGCATAAAACCGGTTCCTCCGTGTGTATTCTTAAGCATCGTGATGCATTCTTTAATTTCGGCATCAGAAGTACTTGTGAGTCCGCGCATGGTGATTGCCATAGGCCAAATCATATCCATACCTACATGGGGTCCGCCTATACCTTCAGCCGCTGTTCCTTTAAAGAAAAATGGATTATCTAATGACCAAACAAAACCACGCGTGTTCTGATAAATAGGATCATTGACGTCGATGGCGTCCAGATAAGGTAACGAGAGTAAGCTAGGCACATTGGCATCATCCATCATCAGGTGATTCCCAAAACCATCGGTCTCAAAAGCATAGATTTTTCCATATTTTTCGTGCTCTGTAACTCCGTATTTGCCGATTGCTTCTTTAACTTCTACAGCCAAAGCTTTCAGTTCACTTGCAAGTTGATCTTCATCCTGAAGCGTTTCAACCATCTCTGCAGCCTGATTCAAACTTACTACAGCAAAAAAGTTAGACGGAATTAAAAAAGAATAAACTGTAGAATCATCACTTGGCCTAAAAGCGCTGCAAATAAGACCTACTGGTTTCACAGGGTATCCTTGTCCTTTTAAAAAGCGTGTATCTGTGCCGTTTGTAGTATTACGAGTAAAACTATAGGGGTTAGTACCGTCTTTTTCTTGCTGCTCTTTAAAAGTTTTTAAAATATTCTTGATAGCTGCAAGCCATTGTGTGTCAAAAGGAGCGGTATCTCCCGTAGTTTTCCAGTAATTGTAGGCCAGTCGTATAGGATAACATAAAGAATCTATCTCATATTTACGTTCGTGAACTCCTGGGAGCATTTTAGTATTATCAGACGTCCACTCTCCTTTTTTATTAGGATCGTTATAAAAAGCATTGGCATACGGGTCTTTTAATATTTGACGTGTCTGGCGATTAATCACACCTGCAATGAGGTGTTTTAGGTCTTTATCTTCATCTGCGAATTGCATATAAGGCCAAACCTGCGCCGAGCTGTCGCGCAGCCACATGGCATCAATATCACCGGTAATCACATAGGTGTCTGGTGCTCCGTTATGTTTTGAATAAGTCACTGTAGTGTCTAGCGTGTTAGGAAAACAGTTGTTAAACAACCAGGTCAGCTCATCATTATCAACATTCTTTGAAAATTCTTTAATTGCTTTTTCAATGGCTTTACTTTCAAAATTGCGTTGCCCTTGAGGCACACGTACTGTTGGGAATTTTTTAAAAGCTGTATTGGCAAAAATACCTGTAGGATTAACCATGGTTAATCCTCCTGCCATCGCTGTATTCTGAATAAACTTTCTTCTTTGCATAGTTGTAAATTTAGCTGCGATAAATTTTAATTGTTCTTATTCTGGTGCAGCGAAAATGATATATAATCGTACTGGTGAAAATAAGTAAAACGTTTTAGTTAGGCAAGTTTTATGAATTCTATTTTACTTAAACACATTTTTAAAACGATTATATAATTGATTTTTTGAGGTCATACTTTTTAAATATGACCTCAAAATTTTATTACCAAATATTTTCTATTCTGTGAGTAGTCCCTCAGCCTCTAGCTTTGCCATGGCTTCTACCAGCATAATCCCACTCAGTTGTGTTTTAAGATCAACACGGTCTGGTGGAGCATTTCTCCAATCTGGACTTGATAACATTCCGGGACGACTCAATCCATTATTGTAAAAAGTTTCACCATTAAAAATCAAGAAATCTAAGAAGTCATTGTAGTCATCTTCACTAATGTCATCTTCCAGAATCATTTCTGTAAAATAGCGAACCAGTATTCCTTTAAAAAGACCTCCATCTCCCTGGCCTTCATCCCTTAAAACTCCTTGGGTAGTAAGTTTTGGACTCGTTAATGTAGTTCTTGCGGATTGTAAAGCATCATTAAGGTAACCTTGCTCTCCGGTTTCATTATACAATCTGAGTCCGGCTCCAATCCATGTTCCCATATTGTAAGTAAAAACCCAGTCTTTTTGTATTACCGGATTACCATCTATAAGCTGTATGTTATCCCAAACTTCCCCATTTGTTGGATCTACGAGATTAGCCTTTTCCCACTCATAAAGATCTTTTGCCCAATTGAGATACGTCTCATCTCCTGTGGCATCGTATAAACGCATTCCAAGAATGATTGTTGGTCCGTTTGAAACTGCATTTTTAGAAAATGGCGTATCCTTTTTCCATGCTATTCCTCCCCCAAGAACTTCGCTATAACTTAACAGAACATCATCCCATAGAAATTTTGCAACCTCTAAATATTCTTCATCACCAGTAGCGTTGTATGCACGCATCGTACTGTTACCCAACCACAGCATATCGTCATTAAATACATTACTGTATGTGTCTCCATTTTTGGACTTAATGCCTAGTAATAAAGACTTCATTTTTGGCAAGTATGATCCATCTTGTGTCCTTACATAAGCATCTACTAACACATGCAGTACGTGAGCATTAGGCCAATATTGAAAGGTAGTATTACCCTGATTATCGGTAACGTAAGTCCCTTCACTTCCTAAGTAAATATTATAAGAAGCATCCTGAATAGAATCTGCCGTTGCAGCCCAGTCTATCGGCACCTCCTCACCCGCAGTTAGTGAGGGGTCCCTCAAAGGTATGGGATCGTTATCACTACAGGATATGAGTGCCCCTCCTAACAATGTAAGAAGAAGCACAAAAGTTATATTAAATTGAAATCTCATAATTATTTTTTTAAAGCACAGTAATTTCGTGTGTGTATTCAGGCACATCTGCATTGAAATAGATTTTTAAGTCTGAATTAGCCTCATCTATCTCTGTTCTAAACTTAAAAGTGTTTGCCCAGTAGTCATCAGAGACCGGTACCATATAGTAAAAAGAGTCTGAAGTATCTGTACTTGGTCTATTATTGTCTGCATTAACGCTACCAAACCATTCTTCCTGAGTATCACCTCCTGTTGTTACAGTAAACTTAAATTTATAGCGCTCATCTCTACCCCAACTTTCCTGCTTAAATTCAATATATTTATCTAAAGCCTCCCAAGTTCCATTACCCGCATAATCAAATGAAAACAAGTAGTCTCCGTTTGGAGGAAACCAAAGTTCTACTTTATCAATAGTTGCCATGCTAGTTGTACCGTCACTAAAATCAAGACGAATTCTGTATACTGCTTCAGTGCCACTAAAAGTAGTTTCACCATCCTTTTTTAATTTACTTTCACTATCTATATAAAATGATTCAGGTTCACCAGAATTACGGGTAACCATTTTATAAGTTCCGGGTTTTAGCTTTGTATAGACCTCATAAGTAGTAGCCCCAGTTTTCACAAAAGGTATTGCTGCAGCAAGGTCATCTCCTCCTTCTGAAGCAGCTCCTGTTAAGAATAATTCATCTGGAGTAGGAAAACCGGCAGGTCTTTCTACTTCTATGGTACGTATTTCAGAAGATTGTTTCACATTTAATCCTTTTGAGCTCCATACCGTCCATTGTAATTTACCAGTACTTTCAGAAGCAATACCTGCCATAGTAGCAATTTCATTTAAGCGGGTAAATGAAAGGTTTAATTTATTTGAAAACCCTTGTCCGTCTGAAGGAGTAACATATAAAGGTTCTGAAAAATCCCCTCCCTCTTCATCAAATACTACATCATACAGCACCACACCATTATCTGCTGATTTTGATGCCTGCCATTCAAAAATTGCAGAGCTTTGCGCGCCCAGGTTATAAAAAACATTATTTTCTGGACTATATAACGCCTCTACCTCTGATACTTCTGCTATGTTTAAAGAATCATCATCTTCACAGCTCACAAGCCCCAAAAACAGGGCAAATACTACTAAAATTTTACCGATTGCACTTTTCATATGTATATTATTTTATTTTTCTGTATTTCCTTTTTAATTACCAACCCGGGTTCTGTGTTAGATTAGGATTGATAAGGCGCTCATCTCTTGGAATTGGCCACAAATAATGTCTTGAGGGATCAAAAGTTCTTAAATTAACCCGAAGATATCCATCATCTATATCATCTGGTCCAAACTGCGCACCATGAGCATAACCGTTTAAAACATCTTCTGCTGTTTTCCATCTGCGGATATCAAAAATGCGTAAACCTTCCATTGCCAATTCTACGCGTCTTTCATTTCTGATCTCTGTACGCATCTGTTGCTCACTTAACTCTGATGGATAGGTTAATGCCGCTGGATCTGTAAAGCCTGCACGCGACCTTAATAAACCTATCGTATCATCCCAAATCGTTTCAGAAAATTCTCCCATTTCAAGTTTTGCTTCAGCATACATAAGCAACACATCTGCATAACGTATGAGCATTAAATTTGTGCTGATAGCGATACCCGCCTCGTGGTTTGGATCAAAATATTTACGCACATAATATCCAGTAGAAGTCGTTGATCCTCCTGGAGCGTACTCATCTGTATTATCATCACTGGGGTCTGAACCTGGTTCTATATAAATTGTAGAGGTACCATCAAGATCCTGCCATTCATAATTGTTATAGACTACTGTTGCTGTTAATCGCGGATCGCGATTTTCATAAGGATTATCTTCATCAAAATCAGAACCGGTTTCTTGAATATCCTGACCGTTGATCATTTTATAACTATCTACCAGCTCCTGAGTTGGAGCAAGAGCATTTACCCGACCCCCGACTGAAATAGGTATCATATCAAAAAGTTCACCCCAGGTTCTATTTATTGGTGCGTATTGTAGACTTAAAATATCTTCTGAACTGAATTGATTTTGAGCTGAAAATAATTCCGAATACGAATTGAATAATCCATAATCACCAACACTTCCATTCATAATCATTTCACAATACGATGCAGCCTGAGACCAGTTACCTTCGTACAAATGAATTCTTGCTAAAAAGCCAGCCACAGCCCCGCGACTAATTTTACCCCTCTCTCCTTCGGTATAATCAGATTTTACCGGAAGGTCATCTAAAATATCTGTAAGCTCTGCAATAACAAATTGAAGAACTTCAGCTCTAGGTGTTCTGGTTATAGTTTGCGCCTCTTCAATAGAGGGATCACTTTCCAATAAAGGAATATCGCCAAACCAAGTCATCAAGTAAAAATGCTGCCAGGCTCTTAAAAATCGAGCTTCAGCAATCATTCTGGCTTTAATATCTTCGTCCATATCAGATATCCGATCAATATTTGCCAAAATAAGATTGGTGGTCTTTATTCCTCCGTAGCGCTGGTCCCATTCAGACTGCATTCTTCCTAAAGAAGAATCATAGGTACCCGAAGCTATTGACGCAGCTCCTGCGTTATCACCTCTTCCGTTATAGGCATTATCAGATAAGCCTTCATTATAAATAAAGTGACTGCTACTCATCATCTGAGAATACGCTGTATTCAGAAATGTCTGTGCCTTCTGGGTTGATGTCCAGTAGGTCTCATCTGTAAATGTATTTTCTGGTACAAGGTCTAGCTTTTCACAATTTGTAAAAACTAAAGCCAAGCAAAGACCAAAAATTATTCTGTAGTTATTTGTCTTCATTTTCATTGCTTTTTTAAAAAGTAATATCCAGTCCTAATCCATAGTAAATCAACGTTGGGTATGCTCTTGCGCTATTAGCCCCTCCGTTATTCAAGTTCGAATCAAACTCAGAAAGCTCAGGATCTAACCAGTCTGTTTTTGCCAGAGTAAGCAAATTGCTACCTGACACGTAAAACCGCACTTTATTTAAACCCATTGCCTCTGTACTTGTTTTTGGGATAGTGTATCCCAACTGTAAGTTCTTTAAACGTGCATAAGCTCCGTCATAGAGGTACATATCTGATCCTCTTCTAAAATTGTTGGTATTAGACTGTGTACCATTATTAGCTAACCTAGGATAATAAGCGTCTGTGTTTTGAGGCGTCCAATAATCAAGTTGGTGTGTGTACATAGTCGCTCCATAATTAAAATGAAAAGGTTCTACCTGTTCTCCACGAACCATCATTGTACGCTTACCTACTCCCTGAACAAAGACGCTCAGATCGAATCCTTTAACCTCAACATTATAAGTTAATCCAAAAGTGTATCGTGGAAATGGATTACCAAAAATGAACTTATCATCATCATCAATAACACCATCTTCATTAAGGTCAACATATTTATTATCTCCCGGAACCGGAGATAAGCCTACCGGTACAGCACTGTTCTCAATCTCATTAAAACTTTGAAAAATACCTTCACGCTTGAGCCCTACATAAGATCTAAAAGGGACACCTTCTCTCAGTATAACTTGTAACTCCTCTACTCCGGTAAGAATTTCATTTCCTTGAAACTCGAGCACTTCATTTTGAGTATCTCCAATATTTGCTGTAAGGGTATGACTAAACAGCTTTCCGGTATGGCGATAGGTAGCAGATAATTCCCACCCATAACTTTTAACTTTACCGGCATTAAAATCTGGAAGACCTGTACCATAAACCCCGGGAACCGCTGGAGCTACCAGAATATCTGATGTGATTTTATTAAACCAATCAAAAGTGACAAACAAGGATTTATTAAAGAAGTCAAGATCTACAGCCAGGTTTAATGTTGCTGCGCGTTCCCATTGTAAATCAGGATTGGCAAAATTAAAACCAGTACCGCTTACTGCAGCGTTATTATATGCGTAAGCATTCTGGAAGGTGAAATAAGTCGTCTGATATTGAAAATTTCCTACATTCTGATTTCCTAAAACTCCGTAAGAACCTCTGAATCTAACCCCTCCCCATTTATCTTTATAATCTTGCAGGAAATCTTCATTAGTCACATTATAAATAAGTGATGCAGAAGGAAAGAAACCCCATCTTAGGTCTTTTCTGAATTTTGAAGACCCATCATATCTAAAACTAAACTCTGCTGTATACCGGTTATCAAATGTGTAAGAAGCTCGACCAAAAGCTGAATTTAAACTGTTCTTTGAAGAACTCTGGTTAGAATTATATGAACCTTCTTCTATAGTTGTTTCGCTAGTAGGAGTTCCTAAATCAGGGTCTGTATTAATTCTAAAAATACCTATCCCGCGATCGCTGTGATTTTCATTAGACACACCTAATAAAACATTTATATCATGTTTGTCTGCAAACGTATTATTGTATTCTGCTAAAAACTGTGTGTTTAAATCTAAACTCTTACGCATTTCATCACGCGTATTTCTGTTTTCACCATATACTCCTCCAGGAACAAAATCTACACGGGTAGTTCTCGCGTATAGAGAATTGTTGTAAAGTCTTCCTCCAAAAACCCCTCGTATTTTAAATTTATCTGTGATTGCATATTGCAATGACAGTGATCCAAACAAATCATCGTTATCATAATGTCTAAATCCACCTTGCTCTAAAACCCCTAAAGGATTGAATTGTCCCAAAACATCATTGGTTAAATAATTGCCCTCTTCATCTTTTTGTGTGTAATATAAAGGCGTTCTAAATGCATCCACCATTAACGTACTGGTATTAAAAGAATGATCTTTGATTTTCTGTTTAGCATAAGATAATGTGGTTTCTATTCTAAACTTCTCAAACTCGCTGGTCAGATTTACTCTGTAATTGTAACGTTGCAACCCTTTTGAAGGACCAACAAAAATGTTTTTTTCATCAGTATAGCCCAGAGAAACTCTATAGGTTGTATTCTCGTTTCCACCAGAGATTGCTAAACTGTGATTCTGTTGTAAAGCTTCCTGCACGATTTCTTCTGCAAACCATTCTTCAGAACCATCTTCCTGAAGCTGTCTGATACGTTCCGGAGAAAAAACAGCGCTGCTTACGCCATCAGAATTAAAAGCAGCTTCATTTCTTAAGATTGCATTTTCAAAACCTTCTACCGGTTTTGTAAAGAATTGTGGATTGTTAATTCCGCTAAGACCATTATACTGTATAGTCATAGCACGCCCTTTTTTACCTTTTTTAGTTGTAATTAAAACCACCCCATTATTTGCACGCGAACCATATATTGCTGCACTACCCGCATCTTTTAAAACTGATACACTTTCAATATCAGATGGGTTGAGTGAATTAAGATCTCCACCTACTATACCATCAATTACGATAAGCGGACTATTATTTCCTAGTGTACTAATACCCCTAATGTTAATATTGAGTCCTGCTCCTGGTTCAGAATTACGTTGCTGTATAACAAGCCCCGGAGATTTACCCTGTAAAGATTGTGTAACATTAGCTGAAGAACGCCCTTCAAAATCCTGAGCACTAACCTGATCTACAGCTCCTGCAACTTTTGAACGCACTTGAGTACCATAACCCACTACCACCACTTCATCTAAAGCAGCTACATCATCTTTTAGAGATACATCGATTGAGTTTCTAGCCCCCACTACTTCCTCAATCGTTTTCATTCCTACATATGAAAAGACGAGCACACTCTCTGCACTTGCTAAGGTAAGCGAGTAATTTCCGTCAAAATCTGTCTGAACTCCGTTGTTGACCCCTTTTTCAATTACAGTTACACCCGGTAAAGGCAAACCGTTTGAATCACTCACCACCCCTGAAACCGTTATTTCTTGAGCTTGAGCAGCAGCATTCAGAAATAGAAATACAAGAAAAATCCAGTTAAAGCTCTTGGTCAAAAGCTGTCGAGCAACTCTCTTTTGCCAAAAGATCTGGTAGAATAGTTGTTTTTTCATGAATTGTTATTTGTTAATTAAATCTTATTACATCGTTGTAGCAAATATGACAAAACGATATATCTTTTGTTTCTATAAAATACTACTAGTAAAGCAGTTTGATCTATAATGTTATAATGTTCTAACATTATAACAAATATAATAAAACGTTTTACTTATGCAATAATCTTGTTATGTTTTTGATTACTTAGACTATTGTTAAAAATTATTTTCTCTTTTAGATCGAGGTTATTACCCATAATCAATTCTAGAACTCATATCATGAATTTTAAGAATTAATCTTTTGTAAAGCTGGATAATGCTGGACATAACTATTGAATTTTAATAGTTTTACTTAAACCATTCTTCATTAGGTTCAGAACCCAAGCTATACTCAATATCAGTTCCTCCTTTAAGCTTTTCTAGACTTATACTATTTGTATGATAGGCTTCCTCATCAACCATAACCGATTGTATATAATAATTATCTTCTAGATTATTTTTAGCTTCAATACTAACCGTGCTTCCCCATCCTGTAGTAATTTCAACTTTATCAAATATCGGACTGGTTAGCTGAAATGAAGGATTGATCTCAACGAGCCCCTTAACATCAAACAGCCCTATTGCTGCCATATTATACCAAGCGCCTAATTGCCCCTGGTCTTCATCTTGCCCATAACCATAACCGTGTATAGGTTCAACACCATAAAATCCATCACATATTTTTCGAATCCATTTTTGGGTTAGCCAAGGTGAGTCTGTATAATTAAACAGGTATGCGATATGCAAATTGGGCTGATTACCCTGATTGTATAAATAATTCAGTCCGGCAAATGCATCTATATTCTCTCCTCCAAATTTTGTTTTTTCTGAAACCGTAAATATGGAATCAAGTCTTTTAACAAATTTCTCTTCTCCCATTATCTCTACGAGCTCTTCAGGCTGATGGGGTACGTAAAAAGTATATTGCCAGGCATTCCCTTCCTGATAACCTATCCACGGAGCGAAAGGATCAAAATTTGATAAAAAGTCTCCATTAGCATCTTTAGGTCTTATAAAATCACTCTCTTCATCATATAAATTTTTCCAGTTTTCAGAAAGCTTCATCAATTCTTCATACTCCTTTTCTTTACCTAATGCCTTCGCAAATTGGGCTACTGCATAAGAGCTATAGCAGTATTCTAGCGTATGGGAAACAGAAAAAGCTGAACCCTCAGGAGAAGTACCTCTCCCCTCAACATACGTTATGTAACCATCCTCAACAAAACCCTTTAAATCGGTTTTACCAGCACCTTCAATACGATCTTTATAACGTACCTCATTCTCATAAGCAGCTTTAAAAGCAAGCTCTACATCATAATCTCTAATTCCTGCCTGATATGCTGAAGCGATGATTAGACTAACAAAGTTTGTTCCTACTCCAGAAACAAAACGGGAGTTTGCCAAACCGTCTCCTAACCAGCCTGAGTTTTTATACACTGCCAAATGGGTTTGGACCAGATCATTGTAATATTCAGGCCAGACCAACGTCCACAATTGTGTTAGATTCCAGAAAGCTCCCCAAATTGCATCAGTATTGTAAAAGTTGAATTCTGGATCTCCATCCTCATCAAGAGGAATCTGACCAATGCTTCCGTCATTTTCAGGAAACTGCCCGTTTACATCACCTGCAAGTCCTCTTCCTAATAATGCATGAAAAAGACCAGTATAAAACTTGGTTTTATTAGTTGAAGAAGAATCAGTAATCTTAATTTTCGATAGTTCATTCTCCCAAGTTGATGTAGCCTGTGATAATGCATCATCAAATGTCATATCCTTTGCTTCAGCATTCAGGTTTTCTTGTGCATTTTCTATTGAAGTAAAAGAGAATCCTGCTTTAATTTCAATCTCTTCATTTTCTTTGGTTTCAAAGCGCAGATAAAGCCCTACACCTTCTCCCTTATTCTTAAGCTCATTTTTAAATTGCTTCTCGTGTAAAAAAGTACCGGCTTCAACAGGTTTTTTATTCACCTCTCCAGATACAAACATTTTTACCTCAGCACCTTCCTGATACTTCTGTACATATTTAGGGTAAGTTGTAACCCAGCCATTAAATGTCTGGTTTTCTGCATCATATTCAACAGCAGCATCCTTAACATCCCCACTCTCCCCCAATTCATTACCTATATCAAGTATTACATATGAACTATCGCTTTTTGGATAGGTATATTTATGAAAGCCTACACGTTTAGTTGCCGTTAATTCTGCAGTAACCTCATAATCTTTAAGGTTAACCTTATAATATCCGGGACGAGCAACTTCTTCTTCTCTGTCAAATCGCGAGCGATATCCTGTTTCTGGTTTATCTATTTCGCCGGGAACAGTTTGTAAATTTCCTGTTGTACCGGTGAACATAAAAGCACCTATCTGAAATTCGTGAAGATTAGCAAACCCCTCAATAGTATTATCTCTGGAGTCATAGCCTGTAGCTTCCCAGCCTTGTTCATTACCCAGACTTCCGTTTGTAGAAGGTCCTAATTTTGCCATACCAAATGGCATGGAAGCTGGAGTATAAAAAAACCAGCGACTATGAGCTGTTCCTATATTAGGATCTACCCAGTTTAAAGGAGAATCCTTATCAATAAATCCTTGTTTTTCCTTTTTTGAAGTTTCACAAGAAACCAATAAAATGGCAACAGCAACTATGACTAACTTATACATTATTAATATTTTTTTTTATTATGAAGTAAGTAGCAAACACATAACCAGCGGCTATAACAAGCACTACAAAACTAAATTGAACACTAAAGAATTTATTTACTAAGCCCATAAGAGGTGGTATTACTGCTCCTCCCACTACTGCCATAATCATTAAACCTGATATCTCATTAGCCCGTTGCGGTATTCTATTTACCGTAAGCGAAAAAATTAATGGAAATAGATTACCTGAACTGATACCTAACAAGAAGAGAAGTATATATGCTGTTGTACTGGAGGGTGCCAAAATTAGTCCTATGAGCAATACTGCGGTTAAAGAAGAGGACCAGTATAAAAATTTAAGGTTATCGATTTTAGAAAAAAGTATTGCTCCTAGAAATCGAGTGACCATCAATGCTGTAAAATACAAACTGATACCAAGTGATGCTTGCTCCAGACCAATACCAAATCTCTGTGTTAGTAAATTCTGAATATTTGTATTTATCCCTACATCAAGTCCTACAATTAGAAAAATAGCTAAAACCATTGATGCTATAAAAGGTTCTTTTAAAAGGCTTAACGTAGATCTAAAAGTTGCTTTAAATGTTGATGATGATTCTTTAACAGGTGTAATAACAAGCCATAAGCCCACAAACACTGAGGTAAAGCCATATACTAAAAAAACAAGTTTCCAATCATCATATTGAGCCACAAAAAAGGTGACAATTACTGGCCCTAAAAGTGAACTTATAGCTTTTATAAATTGAGATAAACTCATGTAGCTCGAAAACTTTTCCTTGAGCACCACATCTTGTAACAGTGGATTTGAAGAAACCTGTATTATGGTATTCCCTATACCTAAGAACACAAAACAAACTAACAATACAGGGTAAGAATATTGTAGAAAAGGTAAAAACATTCCGAGCGATGTAAATAGTATTCCAAACAGTAAGACCTTTCTTTTACCAATATTGTGCTGCACCACACCAATAGGAATAGAAAGAATAAAAAACCATATAAAAACCATTGAAGGTAATAATTGTGCCATCTCCGGTGAAAGGTCAAAATCTCGCTTTGCAAATCCTGTAGAAACCCCTACAATGTCAACAAACCCCATTACTATATAGCACAACAGAACAGGAAGCATAACTCTAAAATTTACTTTTTTGTCATTCATCACATCAACTTTAAAGTATCTTCAATTTTTTTATAGAACATCTCGTCTAGTAAAAGTGCGCTTCCTATTATGGCTGCTTCTTCTCCAAATTCTGAAACATATATTTCTTCAAGAAAGCCGAGTTCTTTTTTTAATGAATTACCAAAAACATCAAAAGCTCTAGAGATTTTGCCTCCCAAAACAAGGGTTTCTGCTTCAAACTCCTCCAAGTAAGGTTTTATAAAATCTCCTAATTGGCTACCAAAATTTTCAAAAACAAGTTTAGCTTGATTATCTAGACCTACCTTATCATACAGCTCTTTAACATTTTTAATTTGTTCTCCTGTCATTTCCCTGTAAGCTTCAATTATACCACGTGTTGAAAACAACTCATCTGCAAGAACATTATTATAATATTGATTATAGAGATAACCACTATCTGGAACGTTTTCACCTTTTAAAATTGGCATTCCATTAATTGCAAAGCTTGCTCCCAGTCCTGTACCCAGTGTAATAGCAACAATTCTTTTATATGCTGAAGCTTTCCCTAAAGCAGCTTCAGCAATTGAAAATGCTGAAGCATCATTTATAAAACGTACCTGAGAAGGTTTCAGGTTGAGACTTTGAGCTATTTCTAATCGTAAGCTCACGTTATATAATGCTTGTAATTTATCTACTTCCTTTATTTTACTAATGCCCTTGTAATAATCAAAAGGTCCGGGTATCGCTAAACCAACACCAGCTATATTTCTATCTAAATGCGCTATCGATTCTTTTAGTGCGAGTAACCACGTTTTTAAAATCTCATCTTTTGTACCATGAGGATTTACTTTTTTATATGAAAAAGTCTCTTTCAGTAATTTTTTACTGGTGTGATCTAAAACACAGCAAGCAATATGACTCCCCCCTATATCTACCCCTAAACTTAACATGTGCTTTATACTTTGATTATTTTAAAGATTTGAAACGCTTTGTAATCATTAAGTCTCTAAGAGAAATAATGATTCAATTGATATTTTTCTATTTTAAGTATGCATTAATAACTTTAGCTCTGCCGCTTCCTAAATTTGTAAGCTTAAATGTTTTAGCTGCAGCCGGCACTACAAAAGTTTCTGCATAGCTTAGCTTTTGGCTTTTACCGGTCTCTGTTTCCAATTCAATTTGTTCTCCCTCAACCAACATCATAACATGACATGACCCTAAGGTTTCAATATTCATTGTTGTTTCAAAATCAAATCTTCTCACATCGTAAAAGTGTTCTTGATGTGTGGGATAATAAATAATTTCAAAATCTTTACCTTTTTCAATCTGCTGTGTATGAGAAAAAAGTTCTTTTTCTACTTTATCTCCCTTAAAATCAAACCTTAAATTATTGAAAGCGTGATCAATATTAATAGGTCTTGGGTTACCATCAAGATCTAACCTTAACCAATCATACATCTTAAATGTAAAAATATAAGGCGTAGCACTAATCTCAAGAACCATATTACCAGCTCCTGCACTATGCACTGTTCCGTTAGGTATTAAATACAAGTCGTGCTTCTTAGAGGGGTGCTGTTGTACATAATCTGTAATAGTAAGTTCAACGTTCTCTTCTTGACTTTTCACAAGTTCAGATCTGAACTTTTCAGCATCAATATCTTCCTGAAAACCTAGATATACACTTGCATCTTCATCGCAATCTAAAATGTAGTAACACTCGTCCTGCGTTATATTTTCACCAAATTTTTCTTGAATATATTTTAAACTAGGATGGCACTGTACAGAGAGATTGCCACCTTTATAGGTGTCTAAAAAATTAAAGCGAATAGGAAACTCATTACCAAATTTTTTATGATGTTTTCCGAGAATATTTTCTGCCTCCTGATGCATTAGAAAATCAAAAGAAAATTCCAGAAGGTGATTATCACTCTCAAGGATTAATCCATTTTCCGGGACTATCAAAGAAAAAGCCCATGCATAATTAATGACATCTTTATTTAAACCTTCAATATGTTCCTTAATCCATTCTCCTCCCCAAGCTCCTGGCTCAAACCAGGGTCTTACTCTAAAAGATGTAGTACTCATTTGTTTAAGAGCAGCTTTAACATCTTTCATAAATGCCCAGCTTGGCTCAAGTTGGTTTTGAGAATCAATTAGTATATCTATATATTTTGATAATCTGCGTTTTTCTGCATTCAATACTACCCAATCCACAAAGTAATACTGCTTATACATCTTAAAATTCTCTTTAGTAGCAGTTACTCCAAGATTATAGACTTCCCCAGCACGCATGCGGTATTGAAGTTCATTTTTAGGCAGATCAAAATAGAGCAGAGTATGTTCAAAATTTACTAATGAGGCCCCAGATCCAAAAACAATAGTTACATCAACCTTTTCATCAACTTTAAGTGCATTTAACTTAGCATTATCAAAAAAATCTCCTATTTCAAGATTGCATCTGGTACCCCAAACAGACTCTTCGACACCAAGAAAAGGTCCTATCATTTCCTGAATTTGATCTTCGGGCTTTAAACTTTCTGAAATATCAATGAGATTAAATTTTAAACCTTTAGTGTTTAAATGATTGGCAACCTGTTCTATTATCTGGCTCCAATTAACACCTGAAAAACCATCTAAACAAACAGTTTTTTTAGTTGCTATGTAATTTGCAAGACTATCAAACCCTCTATTTATTTTTTCTGAGCCCAAATCATGAGAAGGATACAAATCAAAATTTGAGTATTTATTCTGAGTTTCTCTTACCTCGGGGATTAAAAACTGTTCTGTTTTTCTTTTTAGAACTGAGGGTTCTAGGTGATAATCTTTTTCTAATTCCTGCATAAAAGAAATTTATTTATTGTTCTTATGTACAAACATAATAATTAATAAATAACAATATCATTATTTATTAACTATTTCGAAAAAAAGTTCTTATTAATTATGAGATATTAATAATGCTACCTACTACTTTCTACAGAATAAATAAAACTATCTGATTTGTAATACCCTAAATTATATTCAATTGGCCTTTCTCCCTGATCAAATACAAATCGTTTCCTGAATAAAACAGGGGTTTCTTTTTTAATCTTGAGTTTGTTTGAGATAAACTCGTCTGAAGCGGTTGCACTTATTTCTTCTTTAGACAAAGATGCTATGATTGCATGTTCTTGCTCCAGCATTTCATATAATGGTAATTTAAAGTCTTCCTCCCCTGTTAACCCCACACGTGGATGAAAGTAGGAGACAAAGTACACAAAGGGTTCATCTGTTTTACCTCTAACTCGCTCCATTTTCAATACATTCTTATCTTTAGAAATTTCAAAAAACCGGGCGATATCATCTGAAGGCTTTACCCAGCTTAGATGTAATTCAAAATTTCTGATAGTAATTCCCCGCAATTTCATTTCCTGCGAAAAACTCAACCAGTTGTTTGACTTAGAGCTTACAGGTTTGGGAGCGACCTTTGTACCTGCCTTCTTTTTCCTAATCAATAAACCTTCAAAAACGAGTTTTTTTATAGCCTGCCTTACCGTAGATCGAGAAATCGCTAATCTATTACTAATCTCTACTTCACTGGGTAAAACTTTCCCTTTTTGATATTCCTCCTGTTCAATTAACGCTCTTAACAACTCTTCAACCTGAGCGTGAAGAGGAACAGGACTTTTGTGATCTACAGTAAATTTCATAAGCTTGATTAATGAGGTCTTTTTATTTTAATGTATAAACATAATTCAAATGTAACAATTCAAAAAAAACCATTTAGTATTTCATCAATAAGAAAATGAAGTTTCTTTTTAAATATAAAAAGCCACCTATTGAAATCATATAGGTGGCTTTGGCTAAGTAAGACCTTCATATAAATATTGAAGCCCTTTTCTAATTATAATCTGATTTAAAATAAATCAAAACTTACCGCTAATTCATTAAAATGGTAAGAGAAATAATCTCCATTCAGACATTTGAAATAAACTTGATCCTCCATTACTCAGCACATTAAATCTGTAAAATTTGTATGCAGTATTGTTATCAAAATAGAACTCACGAGTCTGTGTACGGTCAGAAAAACTCATATCAGTTCTACTGTCTAAAGTTGTCCAGTTTTCACCATCTTGAGACCCTTGAATTTCCCAGTCTTTAGGATCTCTTCCCGGAGCATCATTTCCTGATGTAAATGAATAATATCCCGCAACAATAGGTTCTTCAAATTCAAGGTTTACCCAAAACGGAGTTACAAATCCAGATAAATACTTAGTGCTTGTATCATTATCTATAAGTTTGGGAGAACCTTCACCACCAGTAGGGCCGTTACTGTTCTCACGGTTAACCGAGATCGTACTTTGGTCTGTAATGTCAACAGGAGGGCCTGCAATCACTTTAACAGGAGCTGTAGCAGTTATTGTCTCATCATCTGTTGCAGTTATACTTAAAACTGTTTCACCAGAACCTGTAGCAGTAAGTGTTACAGATTTATCTTCATTTTGAACCAAATCTGCTACACTAGGATCATCTACCTCCCAAATGTAATCACGCTGAGGTGCAACATTGGGTTCAAAAATCGCAGTCACATCTAGCGAATTACCAGATTCTAATAAGATAATGTCATAATTACTAAGGTTAACACCGGTTTCTATGATATCATCAAACTCTCTTCTTCCCTCACAAGCCGAAAAAGCTATGAGAACGAATAAGAATAATGGTTTTATGTAATTTAATATTGTTTTCATAATATGGTGTTTAGTATCCAGGATTCTGAACAAGATTAGGGTTTGCTTGTAATTGTCTAAAAGGAATAGGATATAATGTAAGATTAGGATCTCCTGAAGGCTCATGATCCCACCAAGAATTGGTAGTAAATGCTCCAAAGCGAATTAAATCTGTACGTCGCTTTCCTTCAAAAATAAACTCTCTACCACGCTCTGCAAGAAGCTCTTCCATAGTAAGAGTTGATGTAGTATAGGCCTCGTCTACCCAATCATCTGCAGTAAAATAACGCACCTTACTTTGATTGATAAGATCTACAGCTTCTTGAGTTGCATTACCATTATTTAGTCTCATTAATGCTTCGGCCTTGTTGAAATACATCTCGGTGAGTCTATAAATAACATAGTCTCCTTCAAGATAATTAGGATCATCTTGTGTACCTGAGCGATATTTATGAAAACGCGCTCCACTATTCTCTTCTCCATCTGTCATAGAACCTTCACCAGTTTGTCCTTCGGTATTTCTACGGATATTATTTACATAAATAAACGGCTGACCATTATATTCTTCTGAACCTAAAATAGGCTCATCTGTACCCAGCTTATACTGTGGACCAAATAAGAACCACTCCTGCTTACGGATATCATTTTCCTTATATGCATTGAATGCTGTAGGCACTACCACAAAAGCATTATTACCGCTGTAATTAACATCTAATGCTGCAGTCATATTAGAGAAGCCCATATAGAAAGACCTCCAGTCATAACCAAAGTCATTTTTACGGCTAAACGGAAACTGAAAAATATTCTCAGGAGAATCTTCATTTGTATTATTAAAAGGTCCTAAAGGGTCTTGATCTAATGCTATGTTTCCGGTTAAGGAACCACCGTCTCCGTTGATTACCTTATCAGAATACATAACGCTTTCTTCCCAACGAGGAGTACCTGACCATACTTCGGCATTAAGGTATAATTCAGATAAAATAGAATATCCTACCGCTCTACTCATACGACCGATTAACTTAGGTGATAAAGGCTGAAGTTTCTCTACATTTTCGAGTAATTCTTGCTCAATAAATGTAAAAACCTCTTCTCTAGATGCAGTTGCAGGATTATTAGGCTCTCCTACCGTTGTTACAATAGGTACATTCCCCCACATATCCATAATTTTCATATAGTGATAGGCCCTCAATACTTTAGCTTCTGCTACAATAGAGGCCAATCGCTCTGGAGTTACCCCAATAGAAGCTGCATCTACAGCTTCTATACTTTCTATTGCTGTATTTACAAAACCTAAACCAGTCCACATCAACCTCCAGGCACTGTTTAAACGCCCTTCTTGCTCAGTCCACGTATGATAATGCTGTCTAATATGATCTGCATTATCATAACCATGACGGCCTTTTTGTGGCCAAGCTGTCTGATCTGCTGAAAGTTCGTTATGATAATAGTAACCATTCTGACCAGACCAGGCTAACCAAGCCTGCATATGAGTAAAAGGTCTTAAATTGGCCTGAACGAGCTCTAGTTCAGTTTTATAAAAGTTAGATTCTGAAAGTTCAGAGTATGTAGTTTCTTCAAGATCTGTACACCCAATGGTAAGTAACACCCCCATTGCGCAAGCAGCCTTCTGAAATAAGTTTATCTTTTTCATGTATTTAATATTAAAAATTAACATTGACACCTGCAGTTACAGTAACTGTTCTTGGGTAGAAGTTTCTATCGTCAATACCGGGATATAGCCCAGTATCCTGAACTTCTGGATCACGACCTGTGTAACCCGTGAACGTTGCTAGGTTTCTCGCGCTTCCAAAAATACGTAACGCAGTAAAAGGACTAGCTTCTGAAAGATTGAAATTATAACCTAGCGTAAGGTTATCTAATTTCACAAAATCCCCGCTTTCAAGGTAATAGTCTGAATATTGCGGAGCCTCACTAATCATACTGTATTGACCCAATGCAGAAGCAAGCACGTTACCTGGTAATAAGCTTGGGTTTCCATAGAATAAGTCTACTGTGTTTAGAATATCGTATTTAAACTTACCTCGTAATAATACTGTAAGATCAAAATTCTTATATCTGAAGGTATTTGTTAAAGAAGCGTAATACTTAGGTAAACCATTACCTATTATCGCTTTATCCTCTTCAGTCATATCACTCGCTCTCCCTATAGTACCATCTGCTTTATGAAAAAGCCATTGACCATCAACTGTAAAACCGGCAAAGCGTTTTCCATAAAAGTTTCCTATAGGTCCTCCTTCAGTATTTCTAATCGCATTTCCTAAATTTCCCGGGTTTCCTATATTACCACCATAGAGCTCACTAACTGAGAAAATTTGGTTTGAAAGTGTAGTAAGTTCGTTTTGCTGATAACTACCTACAAGATCTACACTCCACTTAAAATCACCATCATCAATTACTCTATAGTTAAGTGCTACTTCAACACCATTATTAGTAATATTCCCTACGTTAGTATAAATACTTCCCTGTACAAACGGAGGTTGAGGCACGTCATAGCTTAGCAATAAGTCTTCAGTACGTCGGGTATAGTAATCTATAGACCCACTTAATTTATTATATAAAATACCGAAATCAAGACCTATGTTGAATTCTTTTTTAGTCTCCCATTTTAGATCTGGATTTGGGTTTTTGACCGGTCCATACGTTTGATAATAGGTAGCTCCATCAGCACCGTCTAAAAAAACCGGATATTTACCACCTGTGCCTAAGGTTACAATAGACTGATAATTGGGGATTCCCTGGTTACCGGTAATACCATAGCCTGCACGCAGCTTTAAATTATTTAACCAGGTTGCATCCTGCACAAAATCTTCATCAGAAATCAACCAAGCACCAGATATCGCAGGGAAACTTGCCCATTTATTATTGGCTCCAAAACGTGAAGAACCCTCATGTCGTACAGAAGCCTGAAGAAAATAACGATCCTTATAATTATAACTTAATCTCGTGAAGTAAGCTATAAGTGTATTGTCTTCCTTAAAACTAGAAAGATTAGGTCTTGGTAAATCTGTATCTGTAATTGCATTTCCTGCTCCAAAATTCCAATCTTCAAAACCATCTGTAGTAAAACCACTATTATCCATCGAGTAGTTTTCGGTAGTTGAATATTGATAGCTATACCCCCCCAAAAGCTCAAAACTATTTTCACCTATATCTTTAGAAAATGTCATAGTAGGCTCAACCGTCTGTGTAAAATCTAGATGGCTTCCTTTGTAGGCATAACCCGTCCCAAAATAAGGACTACCCGTATTGTATTGCTGATAATCCTGAGTAGAACGGTAAAAACGATCATCCCAAGAATTTCTTTGGTAAGAACCAAAAACTGAAGCAATCAAACCAGGAAAAATTTCATACCCTACTTTTACATCTCCAGAAAATGTAAGTTGTTTACGCTGATTAAATCGGTTTGCATATTCAGAAAAAGGATTGTATCCGTTTTCTGGTTGGTAAAATCCATAACGCCCTTGATTGAATAAAACACCTTCTTCTGAAGTATTAAACGGTGCATAAATAGGCGCAGTAGGATTCCAATCAGTAACAATACCAAATTGACCACCACCTAATAGATTTGCATCATTAATATTAACAGCAGCACTTGATGAAAAGGTTAATTTGTCATCAAAACCCGTCTGATTAAAACTTGCACGTACACCAAATTCTTCTCGACCATTTTCAAGTGCTATTCCTTGAGAATCTTTATAATACAGCGAAGCTCTATAATTACCGGTCTCACCACCACCCGAAGCTACAAAGTTGTGGTATTGTGTAAGATTTGACTTGTTTATTAACTCATCAAAAATATCTGTAGAAGCTCCTAAGTCGTTATTTGCACCTATAATCCCATCGGCAATTGCTTCTCTAAATTGATCAGCAGATAAAAAATCTGGTTTACTATTCACATAATCTCGTGAAACAAAAGTTGAGTAATTAAAAGTACTTACTCCTTTTTTACCTTTTTTAGTAGTAATTAAGATAACACCATTTGTACCCCGAGTACCATAAATTGCTGCCGCAGCACCATCTTTTAACACATCAAAAGACTCTATATCATTTTGCTGAAGTAAATCAAGATTCCCTCCAGGAATACCATCAATTACGATAAGTGGTGAAGTTGACCCTGTAATTGAAGTAACTCCTCTAAGCTGAATTGCTGTCCCGCCATTAGGATTGTTACCGCCAGCTCTTGTTATTTGAAGACCTGCAACTTTACCCTGAATCAATTCTACAGCTGAAGATACAACACCTTGATTAAAATCTTCAGTTTCTACCTTAGTAACCGCCGTTGATACAGCTTTACGTTCTTGAGAACCGTAACCTATCAAAACAACTTCGTCTAGGGATTGCTCATCAGATTCCATCGTTATAGTTAATGAATTTTGAGTACCTACCACCTGCTCAGTAGTGGTCATCCCAACATAAGAAAATTCTAATACCGAATTATTAGATGCTACATCAATACTAAAGTTCCCATCAAAATCAGTCGCCACACCATTAGTGGTTCCTTTTTCCTTAACCGTAACTCCCGGAAGAGGCATCCCCCCAGAGTCTGTGACTGTCCCGGTCACGGTCTTACTTCCTTGCGCAAGTATGTTTTGAGTGGTGATCATACCCATCGCACAGAAGAAAATCATAATAAATTTTCTTAGTTTTTTGTTCATAATTGTTTTCTTGTTTTTCGGAATTTTAATTCCAATTGTTTCACATGTTTATTTATTAAAACGTTTTTACAACGTTAAAGTAAAACGTTTTAGCAATTTTAATAAAACGTTTTACTATAATTGCAATGAAAATGGTTAAATTTAGATAAATTAACATAATAGATGTTTTTAACAAGTAATTATTGATATTCGGCAATTATTGTGATTTTATATGCCAAATAATTAAACATAATTTAAATTTTTAGTATCCTTACTTTATGCAAATAAAAGAATCATCAAAAATCTACGATGTCATCATTGTCGGCTCTGGTGCCGGGGGTGGTATGGCAACAAAAGTTCTGGCAGATGCCGGACTCAAGGTTGCAGTGGTAGAAGCAGGTCCTTATTTTGACCCTGCCGCCCCAGAACAACGCACTCAATTAAAATGGCCTTATGAGTCTCCCAGACGTGGTGCTTCTAACCGAAGACCTTTTGGTGATTTTGACAGTGCATACGGTGGTTGGGAGATAGAAGGAGAACCTTATACTCAAAAAGATGACACGCAGTTTGACTGGTTTAGATCTAGAATGCTGGGTGGGCGTACCAATCACTGGGGGCGTATTTCTTTGCGTTTTGGAGAGCGAGATTTTAAACATTATAGCTATGATGGACACGGTGATGACTGGCCTATAGGTTATGAGGATGTCAAGCCTTATTACGACAAAGTAGATAAACTTATAGGTGTTTTTGGTACTAAAGAAAATATAGAAAATGAGCCTGATGGCTTTTTCTTACCCCCACCCAAACCCAGACTTCACGAACTTTTCTATATAAAAGGAGCACGTAAATCTAACATACCAGTGATTCCATCACGTATGTCTATGCTTACTAAAAAGATAAATGAAGATCGTGGTATTTGTTTTTATTGTGGGCAATGCTCTCGTGCGTGTGCGGTATATGCTGATTTTTCTGCAGGAACATGTTTGATCTTTCCTGCTCAAAAAAGTGGAGGTCAGATTGATCTTTTCGTGAATTCTATGGTACGTGAAGTAACCACAAATGAAGAAGGAAAAGCTACTGGGGTTTCTTACATTAGCAAAGACGATCGTAAAGAATATAAACTCAAAGGCCGTGTCGTTGTGCTAGCAGCTTCTGCTTGTAGTTCTGCGCGAATTCTTTTAAACTCAAAAAGTGAGCAACATCCTAATGGTTTGGGTAATAGCAGTGATATGGTAGGTCGATATTTGCACGACTCTACCGGCGCTAGCCGTTCAGCTTTTATTCCAGATTTAATGAACCGGGATACCTATAATGAAGATGGTGTAGGCGGAATGCACGTATACACACCTTGGTGGGGCGATAATAAGAAACTGAATTTCCCTCGTGGATATCATATTGAAGTTTGGGGAGGTCTGGGAATGCCAAGCTATGGTTTTGGTTTTAACCCTAATGACCTCAACCGCTTTTTTAATCAGAAAGTTGGCGGCTATGGAAACAGTCTTCGTAAAGATATCAAAAAATATTACGGCTCTACAATAGGTATGGCTGGCCGTGGTGAGTCTATCGCTATGAAAGACAATTATTGCGAGATAGATCCTACCACGGTAGATGAGTTTGGTATTCCTGTGCTTCGTTTTAATTATAAATGGTCTGAACACGAAGTTAACCAAGCCAAACATATGAACGATTCTTTTGAAGAAATTGTGCACAATATGGGAGGTACTATGCTACAAGATGCTCCTTCAAAAGCGTCTAATTACGGATTAGAAAATCCTGGACGTATCATTCACGAGGTAGGAACCACCCGTATGGGAAGCGATCCTAAAACTTCAGTAGTAAATGAATTTCAACAATTGCACGATGTAGACAATGTGTTTATAGTAGACGCCGGTCCTTTTGTATCTCAAGCCGATAAGAATCCAACCTGGACTATTTTGGCGCTTTCGTGGAGAGCTTCAGACTACATCATAGAACAACTTAAACAGCAAAATATTTAGATTATGGATAGAAGAGACAGTTTAAAATCTATGTTTTTAGGTTCTCTAGGAACCGGTCTTTTTCTTACTGGATGCAATACTGATGTGTCTGCTCCAACTCCAGAAATTGCAAAAGCAGCTGAAGATTATTTTGGCCGAACCCCTGAAGAAGCTGCATTAATAGAAGAACTGAATTCTGAACAGTTTTTTAATGAGCACGAGATGGAAACCTTAAATATTTTGTGTGCGCTCATTTTACCGGCAAACGATGAGTACGGGAGTGCTACAGATGCCGGGGTACCTGATTTTTTAGAGTTTATTGTTAAGGATATGCCCCATTTAAAAACTCCAATACGCGGGGGATTGATGTGGCTGGATCACGCTTCTAATTCCAAATTTAATACTGAATTTAAAGAGGCATCTGAAGAAAACCAAAAAGCTATTCTTGATACCGTAGCTTTTCCTGATCCTGATAAGCCCGGTTGGGAACAACCCGTACAAGTACAGTTTTTCTCTTTGATGCGAAATCTTACGATGACAGGATATTATACTTCAGAAATGGGTATTAAAGATCTGGACTATAAAGGAAATCAACCAAACATTTGGGATGGTGTTCCCGAAGAAGTTTTACAAAAGCACGGCGTAAGCTACGATCCGGAGTGGATTGCAAAATGTGTTGATCAAAGTCAGCGTGGGGTTACAGCAGAATGGGACGATGAGGGAAATTTAATCACCTAATAAAGTTTTAGCTATAGCACACAAAAGCCTCCTGTATCAGGAGGCTTTTGTATTTATAAAAGAATTTAATGACTCTAGTAAACTCTACCTTAAGGAAAAACCGTGAAGCTTTTAAAGCTCGATTATCGAGTAAAACCTAGGATAAATTAAAGTTGAACGATTAAATAGTATGCTTAGGATTCCATTGTACAATTTCATTATTTAGCATAGAATCTATAGCCATCTGAACGCATATAGCCGTGTTTGCACCGGTTTTTAAGTCAGACAAAGGTTTTGTGTTATTCTTGATCGAATCTCTAAAATCCATTAAAGCTTGTTTACTGGGATCTGCGTGACTAAACTCAAACGGAATACCTTTACCAGCTTCCCAAGGTATTGTTGCTCCTGCAACACCATCTACATCTGCGCGTTTTTTAGTATAGTTTCCTTCCGGGTAAAACCATCCATTTACATAATCTAAAATGATGGTACCTTTATCACCCATTACTATAATTTGGTAATCGTCTTTTGCATTTGTAGTGAGACAGGTAAATGTAGCCTCTACCCCGCTGGGATATGAAAACAGGTGGTGTACATTATCATAAGTTTCCCTGCCGTCCTTCCAGTAATCAATTCCACCGGTACCAAAAACTTGGGAAGGTGTTTCTCCTAGAACCCAGTTTACAAAATCAATTTGATGCGAACACAATTCTGCTGTTAATCCACCTGAATATTCCCGGTACATGCGCCAGTTTATCATACGCTCTAATTCTGGTTTGGGAACATTACGTCGCCAATTACCACTGCGATTCCATTGACACTCAAATGCGGTTATCTTACCAATTTTTCCATCTTTGATAAGATCTACAACATGAGTATACAATCTGGAACTGTGATACTGATGACCAGTTTGAAAAACCAAATCTCCTTTTTGAGCATCAACTACATTTAAAATATCTTCATAACCCTTAGCCATGGTTTTCTCTCCATAGACGTGCTTCCCAGCTGCCAAAGCATCTAATTCTATCTGACCATGAGTACTGAACGGTGTGGAAACTAAAACTGCATCAATACTCTTATTTTCCAGCAATTTTCGGTAATCGGTATATGCTTTTGCAGAATCACCAGCTCTCTTCATTCCATTATCTAAACGAAACGGAATAATATCACAGCAACCGACAACTTCTATCCCTTCGATACCATTCATTACAGAAATCAATCCACCACCCCGATCTCCGGTACCAATAACGCCGATACGTATGGGCGCATTAGTTCCTATGTGTTTATTGATATAAGCAAATCCCGGACTAACAGATGAAACTGCCGCCGCCGCGAGACTGCTTTTTATTACAAAATCTCTACGCTTCATTTCTCACTAAATTTTCGGTTCCCAATTAGGTTCATAATCCCGACTCCAAAGTTGCATAGCATCCCGATCATAAATTCGACCTGTTTTATCATCTATGTCAAAACCGTGACCTACCCGGTATGCCATATTTGCATAATGCACCATCGCCATACTTACTGAAGCATCTTCAATGGGTGCTTTCAAGGTTTCTTTTCCGCGAATGCTTTCAAAGAAATTGACCATATGTGCAGTTGAAGAGTCACCTCCACCCCCCAGTGCGAGTCCACTTTCATCGGTCTCATCACTCTGCTTAATTACTTTTCCACCGCGATCCATCAACAGATAATTAGAACGATCTACAAGTACTGAACCTTCGGTTCCAAAAATTAACGTACCGCGACCACGACCGTAAGTGTTATACCCATTGCGACTTTTGCCATCCCAATTGATGACTTTATCTTCTTCAAAGTTGAACGTTGCATACATTGTATCATACATCTCCCAGCCATCGTTTTTAAAATGTCTTTTTTCAGCTTGAACCTCAGCATATTTTGGAAAATTTACGCCTAATGCCCAACGTGCAATATCCAATTCATGTGTTGCATTATTTCCGGTTTCTGCGGTACCATATGCCCAACCATACCAGTGCCAATTGTAATCCCATGTTTCACTGGTATACGCTCTTCTTGGTGCCGGCCCTTGCCATAAATCCCAATCGAGTCCGGCCGGTACAGCAGCCTTTTGTTGAATTGGCGTTTCTCCTCGTGCATTAGAATAAAAAGCCACAGCTTTATATACGTCGCCAATTACACCTTTATGAATCTGATTGATGATATCTATCGTATGTAAAGAAGAGCGCTGCTGATTGCCCATTTGCACTTTTTTATCAAACTTTTTTGCAGCTGCTACCAGCAATTCATTTTCATTCATATTGTGACTACACGGCTTTTCTACATAAACATGTTTTCCAGCTTTTAAAGCCATAACAGAGCCCGGAGTATGCCAGTGATCTGGTGTTGCATTAACTAGAATATCTACATCTTTATCATCAATAACTTTACGTATGTCGTTCTCGAGTTTAGGACTGTAATCAATATGCTCTTTAAAATTCTTAAGCGCATTAAGTCGGCTTTTTTCCATCACGTCACATAGATATACTAAACGCGCATTAGATTCTTTACGAGCTATGGGCGCATAATAAGCCCCCAGGCGACGACCAAGTCCTGCAACAGCAACATTAAGTCTGTCATTTGCTCCTATAATATTGCGATAACTACTGGCAGCCATACCCATTGTGGTGTTACTCAAAGCCAAAGCCGTACCGCCTAAAAGTGATTTATTTAAAAAAGATCTCCGTGTTGTCATAATTAAAGTTCTTTGATTTTGATGTTTTTAAAAGCTACACGATCTCCGTGATCCTGAAGTAGTATGTTTCCCTTTTCAAATGTTCCGAAGCCTGGCCAGTCTTTATATTTACTTTCTTTAACCAGTTGTAAAAAAGCATCGGTATTTCTATCATATTCAAGCACTTTTACATCATTTAACCAATGTGCTACATGATTATCTTTACTCACAATTCTTGCGGTGTTCCATTCTCCTATAGGATTCACTGGTTTAGCAGGGTCTGCCTGAATTAAATCGTACAAAGAAGCCAATGTGCGACTACCTTCGTGATTACCTAACTTAGCATCTGGATGACGCATATCATCTAAAATCTGATACTCTAAACCAATTGAAGAACCTTCTCCTTTATTCAAGTCTGTATCTACATAATACTTAATACCACTATTTGCACCTTCAGTGATTTTAAAATCTACTTTGAGTTCAAAATCCTGATATTGTTTTGTAGTCACAATATCTCCTCCTGCCGCAGACTCTTCACCTCCGGTAGCAAGTACAATAAGTTCTCCATTCTCTATAACCCACCCCTTTTCAGGGAAATGATCTAGTTTTCCTCCACGCCAACCATCAGTGGTTCTACCATTCCATAATAGTTGCCAACCGCTTTCTTTTTCGGCTTGTGTTAAACTGTTTTTCGTATTGAATGCCTCCAGCCCCATTGGCTTTGCATACTGTTGTACATTTTCTGTAATAATGTTGATATTCTTCCAACGAATTTCTTTACCCGGCTTATCGTTATTTCCGATTGAGTGAACCTGCAGTGCTATAAAACCTGATGCAGTCTGGTCATCAATTAAGTGCGCAGCCTCCACCCCATTGATCCAGGTTTTTAAAGTATCACCCAAAGCTTCTACCCGATAGTGATTCCATTCTCCTTGCTTAAAAGCTTGCTGTGCTTTTGTATTTCCTGTTAACGGATATAGCCATCCCTTGCGCGCCTCATCATAAATACCAGCACTCCAGGCCCGGTCTGAAGGATCAATCTCGATCTGATAACCATGTACTCTTCCATCCTTAAAATCAGGTTGGCTTAAACTGCGGATTTGTATTCCGGAATTCATAGTAGAATCTACTTTATAGTCTAATTCTAAAATAAAATCTCCATAATCCTGAGTCGTTGCCAAAAAAGAATTAGGAGTATTCGCTACTGTAGTTCCCACAATTTCATCCCCGTCTATTTGATAATCTGCTTTACCATTCAACTGCTCCCAACCGGTAAGAGATTCTCCATCAAACAAAGGTTCCCAGGGTTCGTTACTGTCTTGATTTGATTCTTTACAGGAATTTAATACGAGAACTCCTGCTATAAAGAGTGGCAAGAGCTTCAAATTCTTTGTAATCATAAAATAGTATTTAATTAATATATAGTCTCTTTTTAAATTTACGCAATCGACCTTGTAATACTTATAAAAAAATAGCGGAAGCCTCTTTAGGTTCATCCGCTATTTAACTTAGTTTAATTCAACTTTTGTTATAAAAGAATGGGTTGTTCCCCAACCCGTATTAGGTATTTTACTGGTTTCGATAATTAAGTTTCCGCCAGATTGTATTTCCTGATGTGTCAACCAGTTTCGGTTTATAGGTTTACCGTTTAAACTAGCTGATTTCACATAAAAATGGTCTTTATTGTAATTCTTCACTGAAATTTTAAACGTTTTACCCGGAGCTATATTCAGTTTTACTTCCTCAAAAATGGGCGCTGTCAAATAATAAATAGGGCTCCCAACATTTGCTACCGAAAGACCGATACTGTGTAACACAAACCAGGAAGACATGGTCCCTGCATCGTCATCCATCGTGCGTAAATAGGCTTTGGGTTTATTTTGATATATACGCCCAATAAACGGATCGATCCCTTTACTATTGTCATTAAAATACGTCTGCACTACGGTATCCAGAAGAATTTCTCTAAATAACTTTTGTGACTTCCAAGGTTGGTTTGTGGCGTTATACAATCCCGGGACTTGCAAGTCTGGCTGATTGGCATGATTGTAATTGAACTGTTCAAAAAATTGATCTAACTGATTTGTAAAATTTTCTGAACCACCTGCCAAACTTTGTAATCCTTTTATATCCCAGGGTACAAACCAGCGATATTGCCAAATAGTTCCCTGATAGAGCCCCCTTGCCTGCATACGGTCTACATCATTTTTAGTCAGATCTTTAAAATCCTTATCCCAATAAGCTTTATAATCTAAAGCCTTATTCAAATATTCTTTGCCGGCATCTGTATCGCCCATCACCTTAAAGATCTCACTCATTGCCCACAAATCGTAAGAAGATTCTAAAGCTTTATCCGGCGCACCAAAATCGAGCGTTTTACTCTCATCTATTAAAGAATCTCTTATCGCTTTAAAATCTACCTGATACCCTTTTTTATAGGCATCAAGCAAAACAACCATTGCATGTTCAGTACGAACGGTAGGCGAAGTTTCATGTTCTGTTGCCCAATTCTTTTTCCCGAAGCGATACAGGTTTGCAATGCTCGTAGTGATATCTTGATAAACATCAGGATATACCAGAGAAAGTAGGGGCAACTGCTCTCTGTAATTATCCCAGATTGCCCAACCGTTATACACCTTATAATCTTCATTCTGAACAGAGCCATCTGTTGCTCTAAAGGTACCATCTTCTTCGGAAACTAAAAACGGAGACTGTGCGGTACGATACAGTAAAGAATAGAATAAATCTACGCGATCCTGCTCACCTTTGACCTCAATATGATTCAATTGTTTTTCCCAACTTGCCGAAGCTTCTTCTTTAAGTTGACTGAAGGATTTAGAAGTAATTCTCTTTTTTGCATAACCTTCATTTACCGAAGAAAAACCAACCTGAACTTGAGCTGCTACCCCAACTGATTTAACAAGCAATCTGTGTGCATCAAGCTCTTGAATAATCGCTGTTTCCGGCAATTTAATCGCGTAATAAATACGGTAAGTCCCCGCGTGGCAAGTTGTTTTAGTATCTATATAACCCGAAATTAAATTTCTTCTGATCTCGTGAGTTTCTGAAACAAAGCGATTGCTCAACGCAAAAGACAGATCAATGAATAAACCGCTGTTTGTATTAGGAAAACTGTAGTTGTGCATCCCCAGATTTTGAGCAACGGTCATTTGTGCTTCAATTCCATTTTCAAAATTCACCTCATAATAACCGGGTGTTGCTTGCTGCTTGGTGCGTATCAAATCAGTCTCAGCATCTGCATTGAGTATGGGTTTTATAAGAATATTACCACCGCTTCCGGTACAACCTACACCTTCCATTCTGGTATGTGTAAAGCCATCAAATTCTTTAGCATAATACTCATACCCCGTATGCTGGTGTGGATTAGTCTGCGGCCCCAGATTCATCATATTAAAAGGCGTAGTCGCTGAAGGGGACATCTGCCCGTGATCGCCACTCGTACCTAAAAAGACGTTTACAGATCTATTTTTTTGTTGCTGTGTATAACCAGATAGTGCAAGAAAACAAAGGAGAATCGGGATAATTTTATTCATTAAATATTATTTTGATTTTAAACTTTAAAAGTAAAGTTTTGCTGCACTTAGGCTATTTCGGCAATGTTATGTTTTTTATGAATCCACATCCCATAAATCGCGACACTCACAAAACAGATAACGGGTAGTAAAAAAGACAAGTTCATTTCTGATAGACCCATTACGGTAATGTCATTAACTTCTACTCCTCCTAAATCTATAATCATTCCTTGTAGCTTAGGTAACAATGCTCCACCTACGATTGCCATAACCAGACCTGCAGCGCCTATTTTAGACTGGTCTTCTTTTAAACCTTCTAAAGCGATACCGTAAATAGTAGGGAACATAATCGAAAGAAAAAGGGAAACCATCACCAAACTGTATAAACCAGCATCTCCCTCTAAAACGACTGTTCCTAAAGCAAATAGACCTCCTAATGATGAGAAATAAAATAACAATTTGCCCGAACTTATAAACTTCAATAAATAAGTACCTATCGCACGCCCTACCGTAAACAAGATGAATGCAACCAATTGATAATTTGCAGCTGTAGAACTGGAGATCCCTTTGGATTCAGCATATTGGTAAATGTAGGTCCAGCATCCTATTTGCGCACCCATATACAATACTAACGATATCACGCCCAGGGTGTACTTCTTATTTTTAAACAACTCTGCAAATGTATCTTTAATGCTAGGCATAGCCCCATCTCCTTTAGCCTGCGGCATTTTGTTCACCGCGATTAGGATTAAAATAGCTAAAACAACCAGACCTAAAATCACATACGGGTTCCGAATCACCATCAAATCTGCAGATTTTATAAGGAGCTTTTGAGCTTCCGGCAGTGCCGAAAAATTCTCAACATCGTCAGATTGTAACAAATCAAGAACAAAGAATTTTGCTACCATCAAGCCCACAATCAACCCAACCGGATTGAATGCCTGCGCCAGATTTAAACGCTGTGTGGCTGTTTTTTGATCTCCCATCGCAAGAATATATGGGTTTGCGGTAGTCTCTAAAAATGCCAGACCAAAGGTAAGAATGTACAATCCTAAACAGAAAAACCAGAATTGCCCGGTTGTTGCTGCGGGGTAAAATAATAAGGCGCCACCGGCGTAGAGCGTGAGACCAACCAAAACTCCTGACTTGTACGAGAACTTACGTACGAAAAGTGCCGCCGGAAGCGCCATGCAAAAATATCCTCCATAAAAAGCCATCTGTACCCATGCGGCTTGTGAATTGGATAATTCTAATACTTTTTTAAAAGCCTGAACCATTGGATCTGTTACCGCATTTGCAAACCCCCATAGTGCAAATAAAGATGTAACCAGAATAAAAGGGAGTAGTAATTTTTTAGGGACAACCGGAGTTGCTTGAGATGTATTCATTTATTTAATATTAAAACCATTGCATTTCTGAAATCGAACCCACACAATCGTTGTAGTTGAGTACTTTCAGAAATTTTAAAACGATGTTTGTGTAAAACCTGAATTAGCGAAAACGATATCTAAAACAACACCACTAAAACGTTTTACTTTTGTAAATCTATATTTTAAAAGTCAAAAATAAAAGTGCAATTATTTATTTCTTAAAATAGGAGTTAAAAAATACCAGTTGGTATTTGATAGCATTACGCCAAAAATCCCAGGTATGCCCTCCCGGACTTGAGATAAACGTATGCGGTATATTAGTGTATTCAAGCTTCTCGTGCAGGTTTACATTAACCTTGTAAAAAAAATCAGATGTACCACATTCTATAATTAGTTTTAATGAATCAGGTGTTAATAGGTTTGTAAGGTTGATCACCGTATTGGCCTCCCATCGCTCTTTATGTTCTGCATACGACCCCAGATATGAAGCCAGTTCCCAATTGTTAGGAAATGGAGTTATATCTACGCCGCCGCTCATACTACCGGCAAGTGCATATATATCCTGATGCTTAAAAGCCAGATACAATGCACCATGTCCTCCCATACTCAAACCGGTGATTGCTCTTCCACTCTTATCATTAATAGTACTGAAATGCTGATCTACCCAATGCACCAATTCTTTTGCAACATAAGTGTCATATTTACTTTCAGGCTTAACTTCACTGTCAAAATACCAGCTACCATAGTTTCCATCAGGACATACGATAATCAGCTGGTATAGATCTGCATAATCATCCAAATCAGGTACTTGTTTTGACCACTCTGTGTAATTTCCGGAATAGCCATGTAGCAAATAAACTACTGGATATTCTTTTGATGTCGAATATCCTTCAGGAGTAATTACAATAGCATTGATATCTTTCTGCATCGCGTCACTGTGTGTCGTAACCGTTTGTATTTTTCCGGCATAAGCCGAAATAGAAAAAGAAAGAGCCAAAAAATAAATACCTAACAAACGCATAGCTGATTTTTTAGATTGAAAAGTTAGCTATTAATTTGGGAAAACATCGGTTTCCTGTGCCATTGTATTCCATTCTTCTTGCATCGCAGATACCCGGTCTGGAAATTGAGTTGCAAGATTATGCATCTCGGTACGATCTTCTTTAAGATTATACAATTCCCAAGGTGCATTAGCGTCTAACTTAACCAGTTTCCAATCACCCTTACGCAAAGCAGCAGCTCCAAAATGTTCCCAAAACAAGGTTTCATTTATCGTGGTTTCTTCAGCATTTTTAATTGCAGAAACCATACTGTTACCCATATATGGGTCTATCTGCTTCCCATTAAATTCCTCGGGATATTCTGCACCAGAAAGCTCTAGAACGGTAGGCATAATATCTATAATATGTGCTGCAGATGATTTTACACCTCCACGTTCTTTAATTCCGTTAGGCCAGTGAACGATAAATGGAGAGGTGATTCCTCCCTCATAAACACGTGCTTTCCAATATCTAAAAGGTGTATTGGCCACATTAGCCCATACCGGACCGATACCAGACATTACCGTTTCGGGTCCGGGAAGGTGCTCCTCACTTTTCTTTACAGGATAGTGTATCTCTTCCCCTTCTCGGGTTTCTGAAGGTCTGTCAAAACCAATTCCGTATTGTGACGGGCGCTCAGAACTTGCTCCGTTATCAGACATAAACAAAATTACTGTATTGTCTAACTGACCGGTCGCTTCTAGCTTGTCTATAAGTTTCCCTATATTTTGATCCATACGGTCTATCATTGCTGCGTGAACCGCCATTGCTCGGGAATCCCACTTCTCATCTTTGTTTTTTGCCCAGTCTAAATCAGGAAACATAAATTCTGAAAGCTTTGTGGTATCTCCTTTAAAAATTCCTTTTTCGATCAGTTTTTTATAACGTTCTTCTCTGATTTTTTGCCATCCAGCATCGTAAACCTGTTCGTACTTTTTGATCTCTTCTTCCGGAGCCATTAGTGGCCAATGCGGTGCACAATGCGCTACATATAGAAAGAAAGGTTTTTCTTCTTTTACAAAATGATCCACATAAGCTACTGCAGAATCCCCTATGGCATCTGTATAATAAAAATCATCTGGCACTTCTTTTACCGGCTCTGTACCATTAACCAAAGCAAACGGATCAAAATAGTCTACCACACCCCAAATGTTTCCATAATATTTATCAAAACCCCGTGCTGTTGGATAGGTGTCTAAATCTGAAAAAGTTTCCTTTTCGGTTTGATGATTCAACCATTCTAATTGCTCATTGCCTCCCAAATCTTCAGTGGGTGAAACGTGCCATTTTCCTACCATTCCGGTTTTATATCCCGCAGTTTTTAGAACTTCGGCTAAAGTCACTGTCTCATCATCTAGGCGACCCCGATAACCTGGAAGGTTACGATCCATCGTCATCTGCCCTATCCCTGCCTGATGTGGATATTGTCCGGTAAGTAAAGCTGCCCGAGAAGGGCAACACCGGGAAGTATTATAAAAAGAATTGAAACGCAAACCACCCGCCGCAAGACTATTGAGGTTAGGGGTATCAACTTCACCGCCGTAACATCCCAGATCTGAAAAACCCAAATCATCTGCCATGATCAAAACGATATTAGGCTGATTTACCGCTGTTCCTTCGGCCTTGGCGGTATCTGTATTAGCATTTCTACAGTTAATAAACAACAAAGAAGCTGTTGATAATAGCGCAATTTTTTTAAAAAAGTTGTGAGACTTATAATTCATACTAAAGATGGTAAAACGTTTTACTTTGTGTTAAAATTAGATTTAAAAAAAGCAAAATCACAGTTCTCTATTAAAAAATTAGAGAACTATGATTTTAAAATACTTTCTAAGATCTATTAGTTATGGAGTTCATGGATAACTTCGGAATTGATTTTATTCACACGTTTGACATCAAGTTTATCAATATCACGGTCATAGGTCATAAGACCGTTTACCTCCCCTTCTACATCTGTCGTTTGCGTATATATCGCTCCAGAAAACCCAGCACTTACGAGCTCTTTTAGCTTTTCGGCATAAGCAACATACTCGTCTGTAACTTCTTTAGAATTGTTGAATTTCACATAACCCCAGTTGTTACCTGTTTTCCATAAATGCCCTTCTAATGGCAAACCTATGCCGCCATACTCACCAATCACATTAACGCGGTTTGCATCGTACAAATACATTTTAGGAGCCGGATAATGGTGCAGATCTAAGATGTCTCCGGTCTGGAAAAAGTTACCGCCACTTGCCGAATTCACTAAACGTGAGGGGTCGTATTCATTAGTCCAATCTGTGATCTCTACAGTTTTAAACTGCCCCCAGGATTCATTAAACGGCACCCAGATCACGATACTTGGGTATGAGTATAAATAATCCATGATTTCTTTCCACTCTTTACGGTAGATCGCTTCAGACTTGGCGCTGCGTTCAAACTCATTACCTTTATGATAATTTTGATTTTGCCAATCACGAGAATCATCCCCATTAGGCATGTCTTGCCAAACCAAAATCCCCAGGCGATCGCAATGCGTATACCAGCGTGCCGGCTCAACTTTAACATGCTTACGTATCATATTATACCCATAATCTTTGGTCTTGATGATATCGTATTTTAAAGCTTCATCAGTAGGCGCTGTATATAAACCATCAGGCCACCAGCCTTGATCTAAAGGACCAAACTGGAAATAATCTTTATTATTCAACTGCATACGCACGATACCTTTATCATCCCGTTTTTTAGAGATTTTTCGCATAGCGAAATACCCTTTAATCACATCCTGAGATTTTCCGTTGGCGCTAAGTTCTATTTTAGTATCATACAAGAATGGAGATTCTGGAGACCATAATTTTGCGTCTGGAATAGTTATCATCAGTTGCTGACCAGCAGCTGCTTTTGCTGTTGCGATCGTTTTGTTTCCATCTAAAACCGAAACTTCAACAACATCACCATAACTAAAATCTGCTGAAGCAACATCAAACGTAACCGTGCTCTTATCAATATCAGCAGTGGTACGCACATCTTCTATATGCTTTGCCTGCACAGGTTCTAACCAGACGGTTTGCCAAATCCCGGTTACCGGAGTATACCAGATGCCATCAGGTTTTTTAACTTGTTTCCCTCGAGGCTGTGGCCCATCGTTTGTAGGATCCCACACTTTTACCGTCAATTCTTGTTTGCCGCTTTTTAAAAACGGACTAATATCAAATGTAAAGGGTGTAAAACCTCCTGTATGTGAACCTATTTTAACTCCATTGATCCATACTTCAGTTTCCCAATCTACCGCACCAAAATGCAATAAAATTTCTTTATTCTTCCAACTTGATGGAACCGTAAACTCCCGGTTATACCATACTTCTTTAGCAGCACCTACTTCTTTCATCACGCCAGATAAACTTGACTCTACCGGAAAGGGCACTAAGATCTCCCCCTCGTATGCGGTAGGTGCAGCAGCTCCTCTATTCAGAATACTATACTCCCAAAGACCGTTTAAATTCTGCCACGTATCGCGTTGCATAATAGGACGTGGATATTCTGGTAAGACATTATTTACATCTAGTTGAGAAGCCCACTTAGTCTTAATCTTGTCACCCGCAGGTTTCCATTGTGCAGATACTGACGCAGCAACGAATAGCAGGACCGCTAAAAGTTTATTTTTTTTCATATTTGGAATTTGATTTAATTTCGATCATAAAAATTTACAACGTTGTAAATCTTGAGAATACATTCTTTTAAGAAGTTCAAAGTAATATATACAATCACTTATTTAAAACGGGTTTTTGTATCAATTTGACATTAAATCAATTCAAAAACACCTTATTTCTAAATATTTAAAGCTATATGGGACGATATGTTGAAAGGCTGAACTGTTTTATTGCTTTGATAACTGTATCTTTTGACTCCTAATTTATTAGACCTTGAAATATTTTATTTACACCTTTTTTCTAACCCTTTTTTTAACGCAAAATCTGATTGCTCAGGATTATTATTTTGAGCATTATACTGTAGAAGATGGTCTATCGCATAATACGGTTTTATCTTCTTTACAAGATTCAAAAGGTTTTTTATGGTTTGGTACTAAAGATGGTTTGAATCGTTTTGACGGTTATTCTTTTAAACGTTTTCAGTATAAAACAAATGATAAAAAACAACTTTTAGGTAATTACGTAGAATCACTACTAGAGCTAGACGGACATATTTATGCCGGTACAGATAATGGCTTATTTCAGTATGATTATAAGCAAGAGAATTTCACTTTAATTGAAGGTACTGAAGATATAATCATACACGATATCGAATCTGATAGCTCGGGTAATCTCTGGTATATAGGCAACGGAACGATTTACAGATTCAATCCCGCTACAAAAACAACTATAAACTTTCCTCCCAGTAATTACTTCACTTGTACACAGCTTTTACAAACGCCTAACGGGGCTATCATTGCTGCAGGTTTAGATGAACTTTATCTCTATGAAGAAAGCAGCGATTCTTTTAAAAGCTTAGGCTTTAAAATACCCAATGTCTTATTGTCTGCCTTTAACATCAACGCACTTCTTATGCTTAATGAAGATGTGATATTGATGGGGACACATAATTTTGGAGTGCTTTCTTTTAACCTCAAGACTAAAGAAACCGAACAGTTTTTACCGGTTGAAAATCCGTTTTATATTCACAGCCTGGCGTTACGTGACAACAAGGAACTCTGGGTCGCTTCAGAATCTGGTATTCACATTTACAATTTAGAAACTAAAGAGTATACCAACCTTACCAAAAATTACAACGACCCGTATGCCCTTTCTGATAATGCCATCTACACCTTAACCATAGATAATAATGACGGTATCTGGGCCGGCACTTATTTTGGTGGAGTGAATCATTACACTCCTACTTCTCGATTCTTTAAAAAGTTCTTTCCCAAGCCTGCCGAAAATTCAATTGTAGGTAATGCTGTTAGAGAAATTAAAGCAGACCATAACGGCAATATTTGGATAGGTACAGAGGATAATGGCCTTAGTAAATACAACCCTAAAACGGATACATTTACAAACTTTAAGTCTAAAGAATCCGGTGGGATCTTAACGCATCACAATATTCATGCATTAATGCCTGATGGTGATCGCATGTGGGTGAGCTATTTTGACAACGGTATAGACCTCATAGACATCAATACCAACCGGATTTTAAAACATTATCAAGTAGGTACTCTGGGCAAACAACGTAATAATTTTGTATTCAGTCTGGTCAAAACAAAAGAAGGAAAAGTCTATGCTGCGACAGTGCGTGGTATCAAAGTATTAGATCCCAAAACTGACCAGTTTATTATAAGCGATTATTTTCCTGAAAACTACCATTATACTTCTTTTATTGAAGATTCTCGAGGTGTACTCTGGGCCGGTACATATTGGGATGGCATCTATTATTACAACCCTAAAAATCAAGAAAAAGGATACTATCAGGAGGAAAATTCAAAAAACAGAACAATAAGTCACAATCACATAAATGGTATTTATGAAGATGCCTCGCAGCGCTTGTGGGTTACAACAGAAAATGGATTAAATCTTTACAATCCAAATTCACAGGAATTTAAAACCTATACTACTCAAGACGGTTTTCCCAGCAACGTCTTCTATGCAATTCTAGAAGATGACTCGGGTAAATTATGGACGACTACTTCTAATGGACTAACTTCATTTGACTCCGACTTTAAAAATTTAAATACCTATACTAAAGCACAAGGATTATTGGGTAATCAATTTAATTATAACAGTGCTTACAAAGATCCAAATGGGCGTATTTATCTGGGAAGTGTGAATGGGATGGTTAGTTTCAATCCGTCAGAATTTATGGAAAACAGCCTAGAGTCACCCTTATACCTCACTGGCTTACAGATCAACAACAAAGAAATTTCGGTAAATGAAACGGATAAAAATCCCATTTTGCCAGAATCTATCACAACATTAGATAAACTCAAACTAGGTCCTGAAGACTCATCCTTCAGTATCAATTTTGCAGCATTGGGTTATAATGCCCCTCAAATGACACAATACTGGTACAAGTTAGACGGCCTGAATACAAACTGGGTTGCTCTAGGCACCACAAACACCGTACACTTTACAAAACTGAGCCCAGGCGATTACACGCTACACGTAAAATCGCAAAACAGTAATGGAGTTTGGAGTCAGGAAACAACTCCTTTACAAATTGAAATTCTCCCGCCGTTTTATCTTTCTACCCTTGCATTTGTAGTGTATGCACTCTTTATAATACTGCTTATTGCTGTTGCTTTTCGCGTATATCATCTTTATCTGGCGCGAAAAAATAACCGTCGCATGAAACTTGCAAACGATAAAAAAGAAAAAGAAGTCTATCAGGCTAAAATTGAATTCTTTACCAATATTTCTCACGAGATACGCACTCCCTTAACCCTGATTAAAAGTCCGTTGGAAAAGATCTTAAACAATAAAAAAGCATACCCTGAGATCTCAAGTCATCTTTCCATAATGAATAAGAATACCACGCGTATTCTGAATCTCGTGAACCAGTTATTGGATTTTAGAAAAACGGAAATTGAAAATATGAGTCTCACCTTCGTTCAGACTGACATCTCACAACTGGTACGTAAAACAAAGAGTAGGTTTACGGAAGCTATTGCAGATAGAAATATGGAACTGCATCTGGATATTGAGGACAATGTTGTCGCCTTTGTAGATGCAGAAGCGCTTAAGAAAATAGTGAGCAATCTCATTAGTAATGCTCTAAAATACGGAGATAAACAGATCTATATCCAACTTAAAAAAGAAGCGATTCATTTTACAATTAGTGTTAAGAACGACGGGTATATCATCCCTGAAACAATGAGCAAAAAAATATTCGAGCCTTTTTATCGCCTTTCTGAAGGCGAGAATCAATCAGGTACTGGTATCGGTTTATCGCTTGCGCACTCGTTAACCGAGATGCACGACGGCAGTCTTAAATTGGTGACTTTAGACAAAACCTTAAATACATTTGTGGTGCAGCTTCCTATTCATCAAAAAAATCATTTTGAGTTGTACGATAAGAAAACTCCAGAACAAGAACCAGTAGTTATTCCCAAAAAACCTGAGAAACTAACTTCAGGAACTAAACCGGTTATCATAGTCGCAGAAGACAATAAGGATCTGCGGGACTTTGTAGCAAAAGAATTGCAGGAACACTACAAGGTTTACACTGCAGAGAATGGGGAAATCGCTTTAAATCTTTTAGAAAAACATAGCGCGCACCTTGTTATCAGTGACATTGCTATGCCGGTGCTAGATGGTTTTATGCTTTGCAAAGAAATTAAAACAAATATTGAAACCAGTCACATACCGGTTATTTTACTCACTTCTAAAAACGCGTTATCTGCAAAAATAGAAGGATTAGAGAGCGGTGCAGATGCTTATGTAAGCAAGCCATTTTCTGTAGCTTTTTTAAGTAAACAGGTTGAAAATCTCATCGAGAACCGAAAGCATATTATGCAGCATTATGCCACGTCTCCACTCGCACATATGCGCAGTATTGCAAATACTAAAACCGATGAAGCATTTATTAAAAAGTTAGACGATACCATTGCTGATAATATGGCAGATTCTAATCTCAACGTAGAAACGCTAGCCGAAATTATGCATATGAGTCGCTCTACTTTATATAGAAAAATTGCTGAAATCACCAACCTCAGTCCTAACGAACTCATCAACATTTCTCGCCTGAAGAAAGCCGCAGAATTACTCAAAACGGAGAACTATAAAATCTATGAAGTCGCAGAAATTGTGGGTTATAATTCAGCAACGAGTTTTGGGCGTAATTTTCAAAAACAATTTCAAATGACCCCAACAGAATACCTCAACAGTGATCAAATTATAAACTAATTAAAGCCCGGTAAAACCGGGCTTTTATTAGTTTATAATGCTATTCCTCTTTTATAAAAACATAGTCTCTTAAATCGCTTTGGCGTAAACCTTCAAGCAGTTCTGCTACGGTAAGTGCGTTGAGTTTGGCTCCTGCTTTGTTGGTATGCGTGTGATCATCTGGGAAAAACACAGCAACACTGTCTTTTCCAATCGCTTCGTATTTCTGTGCCACCGCTTCATTCAGATCTAAAAAATAACCGCCGGTTTCATCCACAGCTTCTTTAGCCCAGGTGCCGTAAGTGCCAGATGCACGGTCTAATTTGCCGTCAGACCAATCGTTACGGGGTATCATACTTAGCACGATGGGTGTTGCTCCAGCCGCTTCGGTTTCTTTGATGTATTGCTTCATATACCAGCCGTAGGTATGCACGGTTTCGATACCGCTGCTGTCCCGCTGTACGTCCTGTGTATCATCTCCCATTCCTTTGAGGGAACCGCGGTATTTTGCTTTATCAATATTTCCGCCATCGTTATGACCAAATTGCATCAACACAAAATCTCCCGGCTTCAGTTGAGACTTTACCGCATCCCACAAGCCCTCGTATCTAAAAGTGCGGCTGCTTCTCCCTCCCCGGGCTTTATTATAAACCGTCATTCTGGTGGTATCGATGTGTTGGTGTAAATAAACGCCCCAGCCGGTTTTACCATCCTGACCGTTATCTGCAACCGTAGAATCCCCAATGACGAATAAATTTCGCTTTCGCGGAAGCGTGATTTCAGGATCCTCCAGTAAATAGTTTTTTAACGAATTATCGCTTTCTGCCAGTCCTTCTGCAATCAGCGATGCCGCAAGCACTGCTCCTTTTGCCGAAGTATGCGTGTGATCGCGCTTATAAAACAAATGTCCGGTAACCTGATCCTCTCCACGGGCTTCCATTGCCGAAGCCATTTTATCATTCAAATCGATAAAAGTGACGCCTTCTTCTTCGGCGATTTGTTTTGCCCAGCCCCCATACGAATCGGCATTGCGCGGTACTTTACCAGTGCTCCAGTCGTTACGCGGTATAGGTGCCATAATCACCGGGATGGCCCCTTTTGATTTGGCTTCTTTCACAATTTTACGCAGGTACCATCCGTAACTGTGCACCACTTCGTGCTCCCCGGTGAGCATATTATCAATTTCTTCAGTCTCCTCGCCTGTTCCTTTGATGGTTCCGCGAGCACGCGAATCGTCATTTAAGGCGCCATTATCATTATGCCCAAACTGAATCAACACATAATCGCCCTTTTGTAAACTGTCTAAAACCGGCTGCCACAGTCCTTTGGATTGAAAGGTGCGACTGCTCGTTCCGCCCAAAGCGTGGTTTTCAACAGCTACCTGAGTGGTATCGAGAAACTGCCCGATATAATCTCCCCAGCCCCAGAGACCACCATCGCCTTTGCCCTGCCCGTTCTTTACTGTAGAATCTCCTACACAATAGACCGTAGGTTTTTGGGCATTCACTCCCTTACAGTTGAGCATAAAAAGGGATAGGATCACAAGACCATATACTTTAAAGCAATTCATAATTCCGTATTTAGTAATCATTTTTTATCTAGCTTCTTTGTTCTCTATTCTTTATTCTCATGCTAAAAGCTCAGTATCTCATTTCTCAGGTCTAACGTCTCAAGTCTAATTTCTATAGTCTCACCTCTATCACCTATTCCCTAAAATCAAACCACAAGTTCATCGAGATTCCTTCATCACCGCTTTTGATTCTAATATTTGAAGGCTGACTGCTGGGCCCTTGTTGTTCCAAAGGTTTAAACGCACGCTGCCCGGGAATTTCATACATAAACGAGATGTTCCCATCCGGAAAACCAGGCTGAAAATGACTGCCTTTAAATCCGTTTTTGGCTTCATCGGGTGTAAACAGGCGCAGGAATAACTTATCGCTTTCGCTAAAGACTTTAAAACTGTTATCGCCGGCTTGTAGGTTGCCCCCTAAGAAATTGGCGTAATAGCCTTTAAACTCTGGATAAACCAGATTCTCAAAACGCTCACCGGTTATGGTTGTGTTGTATTCTTTTTCCCAAATTCCGTACTCAATACCCTGCAGGCGATTGCGCCAGGTGTGATACGGTCCGCGGCCAAAGAGTGTAATCCCCTCAACCCCTTCTTCCGGGAAATCAAACGTGATCCCAAACGTATCGATATCTCCTTCATAAAAAGCGCCGTCAAAACCGCTGCTTCTTCCGGCGTTTTTTAATGCGATGAGTTCCATATGTACGCGGCCATCCGCATACATCGTCCATATGATGTGATCGATTCCCCCATTGTAATCAATACGGCAAACAGCATGTTGACCCTCTTGTGAAAGGGTGACCTTATCAACTTCAGCTTTCATCCCAATAGGTTGCGGACCGTTTACAAATGGTATTGAACGCTTTCCATCTTTAATATCGGTGATATAACCAGTTTGGGCATCCAACTGTAGACTTAATGCTCCTGCACGAAGTGTGACAACGCTACCTTGCCTGCTACCGGTAGCAGCTCGAGTGCTTTCACCAGCATATACAAATTTTTCAGCATAATAATCAGCTTTATGAATGGGCCAGGTCCAGGTATAAATCTCGCGACCGTGTGGATCTGTCGCCGTGATCTCCAGCCAATCTCCGTAAAAAAAGTCGGGTGAAACAGGGATCTGTAGTTTTCGGGTTTCTCCAGGCAAAGCATCGGGCACTTCAATACTACCCGAATCGACGATATGGGTTTCCGTTCCCGGCTGATAGAGGGATTTGGCATCAGCCTGTATCACGCGATAGTTCATGCTTACCGTATTCAGGTTACTAAACAGGTAGTCATTGGTTACCAAAAAGCTTCCGTCAAAGGTTTCGCTTATGGCTTTGGGCTTAAATTGTACGGGAGCCCAAACTTCTTTTACGGTATAAAAACTACCCTCTTTCTCACGATGTGGACCTAAAACGCCATCTGCCGCCAAACTGCCTTTGGAATCAAATTTCTCATCTCCCGTCCAATCAGAACGTAAAACAGCTTCATCTACAAAGGCCCATATAAATCCACCGGCAAACAACGGACTCTCGCTGTAGTGTTCCCAAAAATCTTTGAGTCCGGCTCCTATCCCGTTATCATAAGTTCCGTGCATAAACTCGGTGGGGAAGAACACATTTTCGCCATTCCCGAAGCGGTGTACACCGGTTAAATACGTAGGGTAGTGATGCGTATCCCAACCGTTAAAATCAGACCACGGGTGGATCACGATGCGGTTTTGAGGATCGTGCTTGGCAAACTCGTCGTCCAGTTCATAATTCCAGCCGCCTTCATTTCCCTGATCCCAGATAATTACGGAAGGATGGTTGACATCGCGGTCTACCATCTCTTTGATGAGTTGTTTCCCGGTCTCGGTATTATACGGATTTTGCCAGCCTGCGAGTTCGTCTAAGACAAAAAGTCCGAGTGAATCTGCTACTTCCAGAAAGTGATCATCGGGCGGATAGTGAAACCGCACAGCATTCATATTCATATCTTTGATCAGGTTCACATCCATCACGCTGATGCGCTTGCTAGTGCTGCGGCCTCCTTCCGGCCAAAAGCTGTGCCGGTTGATGCCTTTCATTTTGATCTTGGTTCCGTTTACGTAAATCCCGTCCCGCTTTCTAAAATCAAGAGTTCTAAAACCAATGCGCTCGGTAATCTCGTGAATGGTTTTTCCGTTTTGTTGCAATTGCAGGGTCAAGGTGTACAGATTCGGATTTTCAGGATCCCAGGTTTTGACCTCGTCCCATTTAAATTGAATTTCTTCCTCCGCTTTTCCACTCAACTCACGGCTTTGCGCTTCAAATGTTCTACCCGCTCCAGAAAGTGGTTTAATACTTGCCCGAATACTAAGTTTTTTAGAGGGATTTGATAATTTTAAAACGGTCTTGAGACCGCCGTTCATTTGGGCATCTACGGCTACGTGATTGATATGCGTTTTCGGCTTGATCTCCAACCAAACCGGACGGTAAATTCCACCAAAAAGCCACCAGTCTGCCTTCCGCTCTGCGTTATTCACACTTCCTATTTCAGAGTGTTTCCACACGTGCACTTCAAGAAGATTTTCTGCTCCAAATTTTACAAAATCGGTAATATCGTATTCAAACTCGTAAAAACCACCGTGATGTTTAGGACCAACCACTTTTCCATTGACGGAAACTTCGGTATCGGTCATCACGCCACCAAAATGTATCGTAACAACTTCCCCCTTTGCAGATGCCGGCACTTCAAAATTAAGCTTATAAAAACCCTCTTCTTTGCTGGGCTCTTCTTGCTCCAGTTCTTTATACCAGCGGCCGTAAGTATACTCACCAAAACCCTGCAGCTCCCATTGTGAGGGTACCTCGATGGTAGACCAGCTTCCACTGTTATTCCCTCCCGAAACTTTAAAATCCCAGGTTTTGGGATGTTCAAAATCAGTTCCCGAAAGCCAGATTTTATCAGTTTGCTGAGCGATACAGCTTATAAAGCTGAAACAGTAAAGACTAAATACAAGAAGATTTTTTTTCATAAGTGTTGTTTAATTACCGTCTGGTTTTTCAATTTGAAAACGACTGCTAAACGGTATCGTATAGCTGCCTGCAGAGTTAGGTTGAGAAGGATTGTAGTCAGGGGTTTCCGAAGCAATATATTTTTTCAATTCAGAGTCCGAATTTCTAATAGCATTTGCCACAGCAAGCGCGATCTCGTTTGCTCCAAAGTTGCTAAAATGCGTGTTATCTTCCAGATCCTGTGTTTGCCCCGGAAAAATATTTGCTGCGTACTGCACAAAGGCTTTTCTGGAAAGTTGCGGCCCCCAGGCTTCATACATCTGGGTCGTTATCTGAGTTAAGTCTATCAAAGTAACGCCTTCATTCTCTGCTACTTTACGCATCGCATCGGGAAAATCACCATGCGTTGGTTTTAAGTTTTTACCGTCAAAAGACCTGCGTTGTGTAGGAGAGATGAGTATGGGAGTAGCTTCTTTCTCTTTGATACGCTTAATAAAATCGGTCATGATTTCAGTGTATAACCCCCAGGCACCAGTGCCTTCGCCTTTGATCTTTTCGTCATTATGACCAAATTCAATGATCACAAAATCTCCGGGTTTAAGCCGACTTAAGATCTTGTCAATTCTGCTTCCTCTAAAGGATGCCAGAGATGCTCCCGAAGAAGCCTGATTAGAGACCGCAATGTTATCATCTAAATATGCAGTTATGAATTGCCCCCAGGAAGCCCAGGGCTCCACATCCTGATTGGTAACGGTAGAATCCCCTGCTAAAAACAAGGTTTTCAAACCATTAACTTGTTCTATTTTCAAAGATTCAAGAATACTGTTTCCTAAAAATTCAAGGGTGAGCTTGTGATCCCAGTCTAATTTACCCAACTCGCGATCTTTAAGAGCAACATCGTATCCCTGAGCTATTTTAGAGTTGAAAACATTCACCACAAAACTGGTCGTAATACGCTTATGGGAATCTATTTTTAATCGCGGAATAAACAGGCGCTTCGATTCAGCTTTTACCGTCGTTTCAGTGTTCTTTCCTGAAAGGATAAGGGTCACTTTATAGGTTCCTTCCGGCAGGTTTACAGAAAAATAAATAGGCCCGGAAGCTAGCAAACCTTGCTTCACAAATGAAGTTTTATAAGCGGTCCCAAAATCAAAACCATACCCAATTGCGGCGTTATACGGTAACGTGCTTGTCAGGTGGATCCCAGCTTCTGAAGTTTTTTGCGAACTAAAATTAAATGCGTAATCGGTTGTATTCTGGGAAAAACAGGTCCCAATTATTAAGAATATAAACCAGCAAATATTACGCATTTCGTTGAAATTTCAAGATTTGCTTTAAAAATACAATATGGTATAGAAAGTACTATCCTGCACTATGATGATATACCTATTTATATAGCTTTATAAGACTCTAGACTGAATTGCGTTCTATGTACTTAAAGACGTTTTTCACTTGCTCCTTCTTATTTTTTAAAACCATATAGGCAGCGGTCTCGCCCATAGCCTTAAAATCAGTACTGATCACTGTTATTCCCAGCAATTCTTTTAAGGGAGTTTCATTATAAGAAATCACCCCGATATCTTCACCCATCACGAGATTACGACTGCGTATCTGACGAACGAGGTTAACAAGGTCCATTTCTTCAATAGTGATATAGACATCTTTACCCTCAAACTCCATATCATCATAAATCTCATTGAGCACTTCGTACTCAAAATCATAGTTCATACAAAATTGCCTAAACCCATGTAATATTCGTCGCGGATAGGGATGGATCAATTTTTCCGGATAAACCAGAATCAGGCGGTCGTACTTCTTGAGTTTTGCTATCCCTTCTATAAGGGCATTGTAGATATCTTCTTTAAAATCCTGATAGATTGACCCGTAATTCCCTTTGATCTCTGGTTTGGTATTGTCTACCATTAACAATTGGTCTTTCGGTATCAGCTCAATGGCTTTTAAAACTTCAGGAGTAAAACTCACATGGTTGAGGTTGTTATCTTTAAAATGCGGCATGATAAAGTAATAGTTATAAGCGCCGATATTCTTCTCGATAGCGTTGACAAACAAAGACTCTTCGCAATGATAAATAGATAGGTTTACGTGAGCATTTACACCCAGGGTATTTACAAAATGATTGTAAATGATCATCTTATAAGAACTGGGTTTATTAATCAGAAAAAAAACATTGATCTTCGATATCAATTCAGTTTTTGCAGTGTAATACCCCTTCCCTTTTACCGAGATGATCACCTTGCGTTGTTTAAGAATTTTATAGGCTTTTTCTACAGTATCTCTGCTTAAATAAGCGGCTTCACTCAGCTCATTTATAGAAGGGATTTTTGCCCCAACTTTTAATTTTCCCTTGGCAACATCATCTATAATAGAATCAACAATTTGCTTGTATTTAGGTATTCTGGATTCTTCATTGATTTTAATTTCAACATTCTGAGACATATTTAGAGAAGTATCTGTTTGTTTGTGTTTGGTAAATCTAATCAAAAGAAAAACGTATTAAAACAAATATGTTGCAGTACAGCACAGGATGGCTTCCTTCTCGTTAACATATAATTTTGAGAACAGATGCTTTAACCTTTACAAACTAAAAATGGAAAAAACTTTTAGCCACGTAGATTATCTTTGGGATGAACAAAAAGCTGCAGAATTAGGTGACGATCAGGTTGCTCTTTTTCTCTATCGTTCAAACATCCTTGGCGCAGATTTAAGAATTACAAATTATGGCGGCGGAAATACCAGCTGCAAAACCATAGAGAAAGATCCACTTACCAATGAAGATGTTGAAGTGATGTGGGTAAAAGGTTCTGGGGGAGATATCGGTACACTAACCAGACAAGGCATTGCAGGTTTATATACAGAGCGTCTGAGAAACCTTAAAAATGTGTATGGTGGGCTTGAAGATGAAGATCGTATGGTAGGACTTTTTAACCACTGTATTTACGATCTGGATTCTAAAGCACCATCTATAGATACCCCACTCCACGGATTACTTCCTTTTAAACATATAGATCACCTGCACCCTGATGCCTTGATCGCAATTGCAGCTGCAGCAGACAGTGAGCAAGTGACTAAAGAAATTTGGGGAGATACTATGGGTTGGGTGCCTTGGCAACGTCCTGGTTTTGACTTGGGACTTCAACTGGAAAAATGCCTGAACGAAAACCCGGGTATTCGTGGGATCGTTTTAGGGAGTCACGGCTTGTTTACTTGGGGAGATACCTCTTACGAATGCTACATCAACAGTCTTGAAGTTATCGAAAAAGCTTCTTCTTATATCGAAGAAAAAGTAAAAGAAAAAGGCAGTGTTTTTGGCGGCGAAAAAGTGGTGAGTTTACCTATAGGAAAACGCAAAGATCAGGCAGCCAAGTTAATGCCTCTTTTAAGAGGTTTAGCCTCTTCTGAAAATAGAATGATTGGTCATTTTACAGATACTGAAACGGTGATGCAGTTCATCAACAGCAATGATCTGGAACGCCTTGCACCTATGGGAACTTCATGTCCTGATCATTTTTTACGAACTAAAATTCAGCCGTTAATTCTCAATCTGCATAAAGATGATGACCTGGACGATACGGAAGCCGTTTTGGAAAAACTGAAACCTTCTTTTGAAAAGTACCGTCAGGAATATAAAGACTATTACGAAAATTGCAAGCATGACAACAGCCCGGCAATGCGTGACCCTAATCCGGTGATCATAATATATCCGGGGGTGGGTATGTTCAGCTTTGCTAAAAACAAGCAGACTACACGAGTAGCAAGCGAATTCTATATCAATGCGATCAATGTGATGCGGGGTGCAGAAGCTATTACGAGCTATACGTCTCTTCCGCGTCAGGAAGCCTTTGATATTGAATACTGGCTTCTGGAAGAAGCAAAACTGCAACGCATGCCAAAAGAACAACCGCTTTCCCGTAAAGTGGCAATTGTAACCGGTGCTGCCGGTGGTATTGGTAAAGCGATTGCAAATAAACTGGTCGCAGAAGGTGCCAATGTGGTACTTACTGATATGAGCAAAGAAGCTTTACAAGAAGCAGTTGCTACTTACAAGAAAGATCAGGTCGCCGGTGCTGTCTGTGACGTGACTAACCAGAATGCAATTGAAAATGCCTATAAAGATGCCTGTCTTGCTTTTGGTGGTGTAGATATCGTGATTCACTCTGCAGGGCTTGCAATCTCTAAACCTTTAGAAGATACTACTCAAAAAGATTGGGATCTACTTCAGGATGTCCTGGTAAAAGGACAGTTCCTCATGGCCCAGGAAGGTGTTGCCATAATGCGCAAACAAGGTCTGGGTGGTGATATTGTAAATATCGCCAGTAAAAACGGACTCGTTTCAGGACCTAACAATGTAGGGTACGGTACGGCTAAAGCTGCACAGCAACACATGACACGTTTGCTGGCTGCTGAATTAGGACCCGATAAAATACGAGTGAACACCGTGAATCCGGATGGGGTTATCGTAGGTAGCAAAATCTGGGAAGGTGCCTGGGCAGAAGGCCGCGCCAAGGCCTATGGTATTGAAGTTAAAGACTTACCTGCTCATTATGCAAAACGCAATTTACTGAACGAGATCATCCTGCCAGATGATATTGCAGAAGGTGTTTTTGCATGTGTGGGAGTACTTCTTAAAAGTACGGGTAATACCATCAATGTAGACGGGGGTATGGCCAATGCTTTTGTACGCTAATTTTAATTGAATGGTTTAAGATTAACAGAAACTCCGGTGTCTTTGAAGATTCCGGAAGTTTCTGCTAATTTTCAGCATCCTAAAATCCGGTTATGAAAATTCAAAAACAACAACTCGAAGACCTGAATAAATCAGGAATTTCAGATCATAAAACTAAATTTGATTTTCTCACTCAATCGTTGTCAAAAGACGGTACAGATGTAGAAAACATCATCAATAAACTAGCCGAATTTCAAGTAGCCATACCCAGTTGGGCGTTGGGTGCCGGAGGAACACGCTTCGGAAGATTCTCTTACGGGGGTGAACCGGCTTCTTTAGAGCAAAAGATTGAAGACATTGGCTTGATTCACAGCCTTACTCAGACCGCCGGGGCTGTTTCCCTTCACATTCCCTGGGATGTACCTAATGATTACCAGGCGATCAAAGAGCTTGCTGCGCTTAACAAGATCAAGTTTGATGCGGTGAATAGCAACACCTTTCAGGATCAAAAAGATCAAAAGGAAACCTATAAATACGGTTCGCTGAGTAATACCAGTGCAGCGGTACGGGAGCAAGCGATTGCACACAATAAAGAGGTGATTGAAATTGGTAACAAACTGGGCTCTAAAAGTCTTACCGTTTGGTTAGCAGACGGAGCTTCATTCCCGGGGCAGAACAATTTTCAAACAGCTTTAACCCACACCCAAAACAGCCTGATAGACATTTATGAAGATATGCCTGCAGACTGGAAAATGTTCATCGAGTATAAACCGTATGAGCCTTATTTCTACAGTACGGTTATTCAGGATTGGGGTACTTCACTAATGTTAGCAAACGGTTGCGGTGAACGCGCCTATACCTTAGTTGATTTGGGGCACCACTTACCGAATACCAATATTGAACAGATCGTTTCAATTTTAATGCTGAAAGGTAAACTGGGAGGCTTCCATTTTAACGAAAGTAAATATGGGGATGATGACATCACCGTAGGGAGCATTAAGCCCTATGCCTTGTTTCTTATTTTTAACGAACTCGTGTACGGCATGCAAAACAATCCACAAAACCCGGAATTGGGTTGGATGATCGATGCGAGCCACAACCTTAAAGATCCGTTAGAAGATTTAATTCAGTCATTAGAGGCGATCCAGGAAGCCTATGCCAAGGCGTTATTGATCGATCAGAATGCTTTACGAGCTGCACAGGAAGCACATGATGTAACACGTTGCCAGGAGATTTTGCAGGAAGCCTATCGTACCGATGTAAGACCGCTCGTACGGGAAGCCCGTTTACAAACCGGTGGGGTGATCAATCCTATTGCTGCCTACCGAAAACTGGAAGTACGCGAGCAACTGATCAAAGAGCGGGGTAAGAACACCATCGCTACAGGACTTTAATTCCGAAAGAAGCAGTTGATGAAACAAACAGTAACGGCTATTTTTGATATCGGTAAAACCAACAAGAAATTCTTCCTTTTTGACGAAGATTTTCAGGAGGTGTATCGCGAATATGTGCAGTTTGACGAGATCGAAGATGAAGACGGACATCCCACCGAAGACCTTTCCGCGTTGCGCAACTGGCTAAAAACGGTTTTTGACCGCATCCTGAAGACCGAGAAATACAATATTAAGGCCATCAACTTTTCGTCTTACGGCGCCAGCCTGGTGCATCTGGATGAAAACCGCGAGGTAATTTTCCCGATGTACAATTATACCAAAAGCATTCCGCAGAAAATCAGTGATAGCTTTTATGAAAAATACGGCCCGGAAGCTGATTTTCATCAACAAACGGGTTCATCAAGCTCCGGAATGCTCAATGCCGGGATTCAATTGTATTGGCTCAAAAACACCAAACCGGAAGTTTTTAAAAAGATCAGATATTCGTTGCACCTGCCGCAGTATTTGAGTTTTGTGTTTACCGGAATTCCGCTAAGCGAATACACCAGCATAGGGTGTCATACCGCTCTTTGGGATTTTGAGAAAAAGGATTATCACGATTGGGTTTATGCCGAAAAACTGGATCAAATCCTGCCGCCCATCGTTTCTACCGAAACGAGCATCAATATGAATTACAACGGCAAGCGCATTAAAATTGGCGTGGGTATTCACGACAGCTCTGCTGCCCTCCTGCCCTACGTGCGCAGCCTGAGCAAACCGTTTATCCTGATCTCGACAGGTACCTGGAGTATTTCGCTCAACCCGTTTACCGATAGCCTGCTAACCGCCAAAGATGTTGCAGACGATTGCATCAACTACATGCGCATCAACGGCAAACCTGTAAAATCGGCGCGGCTGTTTCTGGGAAATGAATACAGCATTCAGGTTAAAAAGTTGGCGAAACACTATGGTGTTGAAGCTGATTACCACAAAACCGTAAAATTTGATCCCGAGATACACTACGAGATCCACAAAGACTTTGAGCAGCTTTTTAACTGGGAATCAATTGATGTTCCCAATGTGCCACACAAAACAACATTAAGATATACTACTTTTGAACACGCGTATCATCACTTGATGGTGGAGCTCGTATTGCTTCAGGTCGCGAGTATCAAAAGTGCCAAAGGCAGCATGGCTATCGAAAAGCTTTTTGTGGACGGCGGTTTTAGCGATAACGAAGTATATATCCAACTGCTTTCGCATCATTTTAGAGCGATGGAATTGCGCACCACAGATTCCTCACTGGGGTCTGCCCTGGGCGCCGCGATTTGCATCTCTGATACGCAACTGAATTCAAAATTTCTCAAGAAAAACTATTCGATGAAGAAGCATATTCCCTTCATCGCAAAATGAAAATTATGACCAATTCTTTTGACACCGCGTATCCTTCTGTAGATGATTTAAGAACCAAAGCAAAAAGTCGGGTTCCGGCCTTTGCCTTTGAATACCTCGACGGAGGTTGTAATGAAGATGTAAGCATCAAGCGCAACACTTCTGAAATCCGTGACGTGCAGTTGCAACCCCGTTACCTCAACAATTATGGCGAAAGCGCTACCAAAACCAAAGTACTGGGAATGGAGTTTGATGCGCCTTTTGGCATCGCTCCGGTAGGCCTTCAGGGGCTGATGTGGCCCAACTCACCTGCTATTTTAGCTAAAGCTGCTCACAAACACAACATTCCGTTTATTCTGAGTACGGTAACCACAATGGATATCGAAAAAGCCAGCGAACTCACCGAAGGCAATGCCTGGTTTCAGTTGTACAATCCGGTGGAAGACGCGGTGCGCAACGACATTATTGACCGTGCTGAAGCCGCCGGTTGCCCGGTTCTCGTACTGCTGTGCGATGTGCCTACCTTTGGCTTTCGCCCAAGGGATTTTAAAAACGGATTGGCGCTTCCGCCTAAAATGTCTGTTAAGAATATCATGCAAATCCTGGGCAAACCTACCTGGGCGTACAACACACTCAAATACGGTCAGCCTACTTTTGAAAACCTAAAACCCTACACCCCTGAAGGCTTGAACCTAAAGCAACTGGGCGCGTTTATGGACCGTACCTTTTCAGGCAAACTCAACGAAGAAAAAATAAAACCCATCCGCGACCGCTGGAAGGGTAAACTGGTACTTAAAGGCGTACAATCCCTGCAGGATACGCAGGATGCGATACGCATGGGCTTTGACGGCATCATCGTTTCCAACCACGGTGGACGCCAACTGGATGCCGCCCAATCGACTATAAATTCGCTTAAAGAAATCGCAGCCACCTACGGCGACCAGATCGAGGTGATGATGGACAGCGGCCTGCGTTCCGGCCCTGATATTGCCCGGGCGGTGGCTTGCGGTGCCAAATTTACCTTTATGGGCCGCTCGTTTATGTACGGCTGTGGCGCATTAGGCAATAAAGGCGGAGATCATACCATCGGGATGCTCAAAACCCAATTTAAACAAGTAATGGATCAACTGGTTTGCGAGCGGGTCGAAGACCTGCCCAAACACTTAATAACCTAAACTAATGTCACAATACAATCAGGAAGAAGAAACCATTGAAGCCATTGCCGGCGGCGAATTTGAACGCGAACGCGTACCCCAGTCCAGACTGCAGAGCTGGAAAGCCTTTTTAGGCATGTATGCCGGGGAACACGCAGCCGGAACCGAGTTTGTCATTGGCCCTCTGTTTTTAACCACAGGGGTAAGTGCTTTTGACCTGATTGTAGGCCTGCTGCTGGGCAACCTGATGGCGGTGTTGAGCTGGCGGTTTTTGACTGCTGAGATCGGTACAAAATTCAGATATACCTTATACTTTCATTTAGAAAAAATCTGTGGTACCCGCCTGGTGACCGCGTACAACCTTGCAAACGGAGTTCTGTTTTGCTTTTTGGCCGGAGCGATGATTACCGTATCGGCAACTGCGGTAGGGATTCCTTTTGATATGGAAATGCCCAAACTTACCGACACCACGCCCAACAGCCTGACCTGGGTGATCATCGTTATTGCCATTGGCGCGGTGATTTCCGTCATCGCTGCAAAAGGGTATAATACCGTGGCTAAAGCAGCCAACTGGATGTCGCCCATTATCGTGGTGGCGTTTATTGCCTGTGGGGTTGTAGCGTTGATCCAACTGGATGTAAACAGTTTTGCTGATTTTTGGAACATCTGGGGAGACGGGGGTGAACCCTTTCCGGGACAGGTAAAATATACGTTTTGGCACGTGGTGCTGTGGTCGTGGTTTGCCAATGCGGCCATGCACATCGGGATGTCTGATCTGTCGGTATTCCGCTTTGCGAAAAAACCAAGTGCAGGATGGACGACCGCCGGTGGTATTTACATCGGTCACTACATCGCCTGGATCGCTGCCGCGTTGTTATATGCGGTCTATCTTAAATCTCCTGAAGCCCAGGCCATGCTTGCCGGTGGCGAAGCACCTTCGGTAGCTCCGGGTCCTTTGGCCTACAATGCCATTGGGGTATTTGGAATTATCGCTGTGATCCTTGCGGGATGGACGACTGCTAACCCCACGATCTACCGGGCCGGACTCGCATTTCAAGCCATCATACCCAAACTCTCCACCTTTTGGGTGACCATCATTGCCGGTACCGTAGCTACGATTGCAGGATTATTTCCCGCATTTGCCATGAAGCTTTTAGGCTTTGTAGCCCTCTACGGTTTTATTCTGGCACCTATAGGGGCCATCATTGTCTTTGAATATTTCTTTGGAAAACAAGCCGGGATCCAATCCTTTTATGCCGAAAAAACCGGAATCAAATTCAACTGGGCGGTGTTTGGTGCCTGGGCCTTAAGCTTTGGCGTGTTTTACTTTATTTCGATTCAATTTGAGGTATTCCTCTCCTTCCTCACCTTACCGGCGTGGATCAGTTGTGGAGTACTGTTTTTAATCTTCAGCAAGTTTTATCAGAAAAAGCAGCGAACCGCTTAACCCCAATTAAAGAAAAACGGGTGCTCAACAGCACCTTCAAATGGTCGTTATAGTAGGGAATAACGGCCATTTCTTTTTAGTAAAAATGACAAAATAGTCTTCCGATTCTTGAAGTATCTTATGAGCATCACCCTTCAAGTCCCAATTGGAAATTCTGTTAAAACCAATCCAAAAACATTCTGATCGGTATTTTTATTTATAAGTTTGCATTATGCAGCAAGAATTAAAATCTGAAATAACCAAACAGCATATTCTACACGAAGCCTTTAAACTGTTTTATGAAAACGGATTTAAATCTACCAGTGTAAATGATGTAATGAAGGCTACAAAAATGACAAAAGGTGCCTTTTACCATCATTATAAAAGCAAACAACAACTCGGACTCGAGGTTATTCAACTAAAACTGCAACAACGTGTGTATGACGGGATGATAGTTCCCTTGGAACAACCGGGTAATGCTATCAAAATTTTAGAAGAAACTTTTTTAAATAGAATAAAGTCCTTTCCGGTGTACGATAAGAAACATGGATGCCCTATGAATAATTTCATAAACGAAATTGGCAATTATGAAGTAAGCTATCAACTAGCCTTAAAAAGTATTATAGAAAAATGGAAATCTGCCCTGGTTACCTTAATCGACAAAGGAAAAGAACAGAAAACTATTAAAAATGAAATACCGAGTGAAGCCGCAGCTGTGTATTTGATTAGCGCTTTTGAAGGAATTAGAGGAATCAGAAAAATATATGAGGATGATCGTGTGATCAATCACTATATTTCTGGTTTGTCGTTATACATCAATCAACTAAAACCCTAATTTTTTTAACCAAAAAACATACTCATAGGTATGTTTTAAAACATATAATATGCAAAATAACAGAAGAAACTTTATAAAAAACACGGCAATACTTGGAGCTACCGGAGCCGCATTTCCGGCAATGGGGTTTGAGTCAATTCGTCATGAAGAAAACGAAAAAAAGGTAGCTACAACAAGACCTAAAGTTTTGTTCTTTGATGTGAATGAAACCTTATTAGACTTAACCGCAATGAAAACAAGTGTTGGAGACCTACTTGGTGGTAGAAACGAATTACTACCCCTTTGGTTTACAACTATGTTACAATACTCATTGGTTTCTACTGTAGGAAGGCAGTATAAAGATTTTGGCATCATAGGCGCCGCAGCTTTACAAATGGTAGCTGCAAATAACGGTATTGAAGTAACTGAGAAAGAAGCACAAGAAGCCATTTTAGGTCCCATTCGGTCGTTACCTGCCCACCCGGAAGTAAAAGCTGCGTTACAGGCATTAAAAGATGCCGGCTATAAAATGGTGTCGTTCACAAACTCATCTAACAAAGGCGTACAAACTCAATTTGAAAACGCAGGCCTCACAGCATATTTTGACGAAAGATTGAGCATTGAAGATCTGGGTAAATTTAAACCAGATGCAGATGCATACGACTGGGCTGCACGAAAAATGGGGATAGAACCGGAAGAATGTTTGTTGGTAGCCGCGCATGGTTGGGATATTGCAGGTGCAATTTGGGCAGGCTGGAGAGGAGCATTTATCAGCAGACCGGGTGCACAATTATACCCGTTGGCACCAAAGCCCGAAATCAATGAAAAAGACCTGGCACGAATTGCAGAAAAATTAATCGCATTAAAATAAAAACCGATCACGATGAATGAATTGATACGTCTTTGAGTATTCCTGATTTTGCGTTACACTCGGTATTTACTAAGGGGTCAAGCAAATTTGAAATACGTACAGCTACCAAAAGAATCCAATGTAAGAGGACTAAACTGCATTCAACTTCATGATGAATACAGAGGACAGTATATAGGTAGCTGAACCTGCAAAATGGAATCTGAAAAATATGTTATCCGAAGAGCCTTTATGTCAACAGCATAAACAAAATAGAAAACATGCCGTCCCGAAACTTCGGGAAGTTCAGAATTCCACCTACTTCACTTTAAGCGACCCATTAATAGCGCACTTCAAGCCCCAATTTATCATTCCGTTAAGAGCTTAAAGGATAAACTGTTATATTTACGCAACAGATACCGCATTCGTTTACAGGAGTTTACAACTTAAAACGAAAATCCCCCCCTAAAATCACAGCGCCCTGCTGGGTGCTACGCGGTATATACGAGCAATACCAAATCAACACGATATGAAACACGTGCTTTGCCTACTCCTGTTCCTGACCGCCTCAGGGAGTTCCCGGGCTCAGGAAAACCCGGAGGCTTCTCTAAAAACTATTGACGGAATCATCAACGAACTCCTGGATCAAATCACAATCGAAAAAGGCGAAAAAATGGATACGACCGCCATTCGGAATTTATTTCACCCGGCTGCCCTATTCACAGTTGCCGATGCTACACAAGCGGAAACCGTAACGCTGGATGAGTTCCTCGTCCTCCTAAAAGATCCCTATTATGAAGCAGGGTACCGGGAACAGGAAATTCATAAAGTAGTTGATGCCTATCAGGGGATTGCGCAGGTATTCCAGACCTTTCAGGGCAAAGACTCCGAAGGAGCTGAAGAACGCGGAATAAACAGCTATCAACTCACCTATTATGCCGACCGCTGGTGGATCGTAAGCCTTTTATGGACTATAGAAACAGAAACTACCCCCATACCTAAAAAATACATTGGAAAATAGGTAAAAAGCTACCTGGCTTCTCAGTTTCAATGCCGAATAAGGAATTCCGTAAAAAGGTTCTAGGTATATAATTTATGTTTACGGGGAGAATGTAGATACTTTAACCCATTTGAAAACAGATATAATATAAGCAGTTGTGTTATGACTATGTTGACAATAACTTGAAAAAACAATGAACGAGGACAATTTAAAATACAAAAGAGCAATCTGTTTTTGTGATAAAAAAATAAAGAAAACATTCAAATGTGATTGGTTTCAAATTTTACCAATTATTAATTATGTAGATAAAGACGTTAAAACCAATCATTATCCTTTCATTCTAGAGTACACATATAATAAAAATGATATTGTACCTATATCTCAAGAAGATATCGTTGACGAAGATACTTCTGGAATTTTTTCAGAGCTAAATCACGAAAATAATGTTGTAAGGTATATTCTAAGATTATTATCTGTTGTTACAAATCATTATTTCTTCATATATGATATAACAGACCAAGGTTGGTATATAAACTTGAATTCAAACACCAGTGAGGACATAAAGTGTCAATATGGAACAAGAATTTACTATGATGAAAACTTTAAGGACGAAATGTACATTTATAAGTTTTCAGAAACTGAATTTGAAGAAGTTAATAATATTGAGCATAGCAGATATTATACACATCCAGATATTGACAATCAACTTAAAAATGAATTAACAATAGGGGAATACACAGAGCTATTTTTTGATTCACTTAAAAAATTAGATGATTTAAAAAAGCAATACTTCGATTCGGCAGTCACCTTAATTAACAATGGAATGAAAATAAGAAATGACATGAAAAGTTTAGCCTTTCTTGCTTTTATTTCAAGTATCGAAACAATGACGCACCTTGAATCTAAAATTAATAAGGAAGAAATAGAGTTTGAATGTAATTCTTGTAAAAAAATAAAAACTTCAAATTATAAATGCAAAAAATGTGGCAGCCCTATTTGGGGAATCAGTCAACAGATTAAAAACTATCTAAAAAAATATTTATCACAGAATGAGGACTTAAATAAAGTTATAAATAAGCTTTATGGAAGACGATCGCAAATTGCGCATACAGGTAATTTATTAATGGGAGATATTTTTTTTGATTGGAATAATCCTGAGGAAAGAGAAAAACATTTTACGGAATTGATAGCTGCAATGCAATACAGTAAAATGAGTTTAGTGAACTACGTACTTTATCAAAAATAATGACCACTGCCAATACCATAAATATTTCTTTGCGACTAAATCACGATTACGGAATTCACCTCTTTTTTGAATATTCATTATCAATCAGAAAAATCCGAAATGATTTTACCGCACCGAATCTGTAGTCAATCAATTAGGCAAGTTAAAAAACGACAATTAAAATGAAAATATTCGCTTACGGATCAAATATGAACCTTAATAGGTTAAAAAATAGAGTTCCTTCTGCCGTAAAAATATCTAATGGATTTATTGAAGGCTTTTCTTTAGAATGTTCAAAAGTGAGTAAGGACAGTTCAGGAAAGGCAACTGTTTTCAAAACTGATAATAAAGAAGATTTAGTTTGGGGTGTATTGTTTGAAATAGACGAAAAAGAGAAGCCTTTACTCGATAGAGCAGAAGGTTTAAATTTTGGTTATAATGAATCAATTATTGAAGTTAATGACCGAAAAGAATTACATAAAGCACAAATTTATATCGCTAACGACAAATCAATTAATAGAAAACTAAAACCATATAATTGGTACAAAGCTTTTATCACCGAAGGAGCAAAAGAGAATGGATTACCAATTCATTACGTTAAAAATTTAGAATCCATAAATTCAGAACAGGATGAAAACGATGAAAGAAGAATAAAAAATGAAAATATTTTAAAATTTAAATAAAGTAAGCTACTAACACAGTTTAGCATAAACTGAAAAACAAGAAGATAAAATTATGATAGGAAATGTATGGAGAAAGTGGGATTTACATTTCCACACACAAACATCGTATGATTACAAGAATAAAGGAGTATCTGACCAAGACATCATAGATACATTAGTAGCAAATAATGTTGAAGTAGTAGCCATAACAGATCATCACGTTATGGATGTTGCAAGAATTGTAAATCTTCAAGAACTAGGCAAAGGAAAAGTAACAGTATTACCAGGAATTGAATTTAGAGCAGAACTTGGTGGTAGTGATTCAATTCATTTTATAGGCATCTTTTCTGAAAAAAGTGACATCGATGATATTTGGATTAAACTACAATCCACTTGTGGGATTACCAAAAAAGATATTCAAGACAAAGGTGGTGACCAATATATTCATTGCGACCTAAAAGAAACTTGTCATTTAATACATTCATTAGGAGGTCTGGTAACAGTTCATGCAGGAGGCAAAGTAAACACTATAGAGAATATTACTAATACTTTGCCTTATAAAATGGCTTTAAAAACGGATTTAGTTTTAAACCATATTGACATTTTAGAATTAGGTCAAGAGAAAGACCAAGAAGATTATAGGAACATTGTTTTCCCTGCAATCAAAGCTCAAATTCCAATGATTATTTGTTCTGATAATCACGACATAACAGATTATCAAGTCAAACAAAATCTTTGGATAAAATCAGAGCCAACTTTTGAAGGCTTAAAACAAATATTATTTGAACCAGAATACAGAATACATATAGGAACTAACGCTCCTATTCCACCACCTATAAGGATAAATAAAATTGTTTTAGATTTTCCATCTGACTCAATGTTTGAGAATGAAAGCTTTTGCTTGTCGGGAAAGAATGAAATCAATTTAAGTCCAAATTTCACTTGTATTATTGGTGGACGTGGCGCAGGGAAAAGCACAATATTGAATTTGATTCACGAAAAATTAAAATCAGGTGAAAATCAATTCTTTGCAAGCAAAAAAATCCGTGATGTAAATGGAAATGTACTATCCATAGAGGATAGTGTTGATATCGACAATGATGCTGACGAAAAATATATTGAATTCTTAAGTCAAAATGAAATTGAAGATTTCGCACAAGACTATCATAAATTAACAAGTGCAGTTTACGGACGTATTCTTAAAAGAGATGAATTAGGACTTATCTCTAGTAAAGAAGAGGTCTTAAATCAATGTTTAACGAATTACAAAAAGCATATAATAAATGTTAGGCGTATTGAAACTTTAAAAGAAGAATTAGAACAAAAGAAGAAAGAACTAGCGACCAATAAAAAACTTGTTGAATCCTTTTCGAGTGAAGAATACAAGCGAATCAATGCCGAATTAAAAGAGTTAACTGTAGAAATAAATCAACTTAAATCATCAACGGAAAGGTATAATCAATTAGTTGTTGACTTATTAGAACTACAAACAAAAAACAATCAGGTTGAGCCAAACAATGAATATGAATTAGAAATAGACAGAATTGTTAAGGCATTAAAAGATATTACAGACTCTTCTGCCCTAGTTGATTTTTCAGCATCAATATTGAGATTGTCCGAATTAGAAGCACAGCTAGTCTTAAAAAAAGCGGAATTAAAAAAATATTTATCAGACAAGGGTCTTACAGAAGAAAATCTAAAAGACATTTCTAATGCAAACATCTTAATTAACTCTTTGGAAGTTGATATTCAAAAAAGAGAAGCTGACATAAATGTTTTACAATTGGAAATTGATGGGTTTGACGAAAACATTTGTATGAATGCAAGTTCGGATTACCAAACAGAAATTGAAACTCAAATCAAATCAATTAGTGAAATCCTTGAAAATCTAAAAAACACATCTGTAAAGCCGATTTCATTAAACTTTGACTTTGATGAAAATGCTGCTAATAAAAAGATATTTAGCGATTTCAAAAGCTTGTTTGAAGGTCAAATTGCGAGAAGTAATTATAAAAGTGACAATGTCTTAAAAGATATTTTGTTTTGTGTTTTACCAAAAGACATAACAACTAAAGAAGTACTCATTGATAAATTGAAAAACTATCCAAGCGCTTCAAACGCAAAAGGTTTTTTGATTGAATTATTCAGTTTAGATTCAAACTTTAAGGCGTATGAGTTACTGACAAAAATGACTTACCTAAATTATGTAGACTTTAAAATGGTAAAGGTACAGTATGATGGAAGACCTATCGAAAAATCATCTTTTGGTCAAAGATGTACTGCCGTTTTAGTTATCTTATTATTATTAGGAAATAACCCAATAATCATTGATGAACCAGAAGCTCACCTCGATAGTCTTTTAATATCAAATTATCTTGTGGAAGTAATTAAAGATAGAAAGAGAAGTAGGCAAATTGTTTTTGCAACACACAATGCAAATTTTGTAGTTAATGGAGATGCAGAATTAATTCATATTTTAAGTATTGATGAAGCGACTCAATCAACTGTAATAAAAAGTACGACCATTGAAAACGAAGACACAAGAGAAACTTTAATTGGACTTGAGGGTGGTTTTGAAGCTTTCAAAAAACGTGAAAACAAATATCAATATCGAATTTAATAAGAAAAGTCAGCCGCAAAAAAAAAATAAAAAAACCAACACTATATCTTCAATAAATCAGCCCTCCAAAAACACAAATCATCCAACAGGTCAGGCAACCGCCTTGATTTACTCAGTACGTAAAAGTACAATCCATATGGAGTAGCTTATAAGGTCCGCTTCAACAATCACAAACTGATTCCTATCCCTATATTTAGGTTGGAGGTATATTCCCGGGTATTCAGCGGGGTTTCCCGGTCTAAATAGTAGTTGTATGCCGTAAAAACTTTAAACCACTCCGCCAGGGGAACGTCCAGCCGAAACTGTTCCAGAATCCGGTAGTCGCTCAGTTCCTTATAAAGCGGTTGATAATAGACCGTATTGGCAATCGAAAATTTAGCCGATTTCGGAGCATAGGATACCGTGAGGTAGGTGCTGTTGCGGTGATTGTAATCAGTCGTTCCCGCCCGATCGCTATACTCCACTTCATACAGATAACTAGTACCGGCATAGCCGGTAAACCGAGCTCTGTCCATCCATTTTACCCGGAGACCGGCCCCGATCAGGTTGCGCTGTTCTACCACCAGCAGTTGGTTGTATTGCCCCTGTATAAAGGTTTCAAAGCGTAACCACTGTAATTTCCGAAACTTATAATTAAATCTTCCGTGGAGAAACCAGGCGTTCTGCAGGTTTTCCGCTCCAGAATCGATCAGCCGGTAAGTTCCGATCAGGAAATAGAGCTTCTGGAGATCTTTGGATTTCAATTGGGTGGTCAGGGCCATATCGAGTTGTGTGACCTGTTTCCCATCATTATTGGTATGGTTCAGACTAAAATCGCCATTGAGTGCAAACCGTAACGAGTCGGTCTGCATGCGTTTCGATTCAATATTTACTAATTGCGCGGAGAGTACGACTGGTGACAGCCAGAGACACCCCAAAAGTAGGATTCTGATCATAACGTGTGCTGAATCCCAAAAATAAAAATATCTTTTCCAATACCCCCTCAGGCATTCCTGATTTTCCGGCCGGCACCGAAGCTGTATACATAAATGCCCGTCACAACAGGTAAGAACAGGATAAGGCACCGCCTGCAACCTTAAACACACTTCAAATTTGACGATACCCTCATGTAGGCCATTTCTAAGAATACAATTCTTTAGCCTTCTTTTTCTTCAGTATAGCACGAAGTCCCCGTTAAAAATTTTTGAAGCCTTGGAGAAAATTTAGGGGACTTCTTGCGGTTTTGCCCCTTAGGGCAAAAATACCTAAGAAATGTGCCTGAGCAAATAGTGGCTACAGAACCGAAATAAAGATAGGCACATTCAATCTGACCAAAACCAATAAGCGATACAGATTAAAAAGGCTCTTTTCTTTTGGTTCGTTTTCTTTGGAGAAGCAAATCGACGATAGGAGATTCACGAGTTCCAAAACCAATAAGCAACAACGAGCTAAAGAAAATGAACAGAACAATTTCTAGAACCTTAAAATATACAAACCGACAAAGAAGGTTCACAAGCTCTCGTAAAATAATAATCACGCGAGCTAAATCGACGTCAGGAGATTCACGAGCTCCCGTAAAAATAGAAAACACGCGAGCTAAATCGACGACAGGAGATTCACGAGTTCCCGCGAAATAGCAAATACGCGAGCTAAACCGACGTCAGGAGGTTCACGAGCTCCCGTAAAATAATAATCACGCGAGTACAGAATAGGTGCAGATTCCAGCTCCTTAAACCCGAAATCTTTTACAGCAACGATTACGATGACCTTGCAGCCCCTGTTAGCGTACATTTCTAACGCATACCCTACTTAAAATCATATCTTAAAAACCCTTGACAAAGGCTTTAAAATGCACTATATTAGCATTTTAAAAGGAGCGATAATTTAAAACCTACACCCTAGGCTTCCACAGCGCTTGATATGCTACTCTAGAACGAAATAATCCTCCGACCTTCCGCTGCGCTCAGCAAACCTGCACGAGCTTATGCTACGGATTCAGAATTAGGTTCACCCGAGGTTCACCCGCAGTTCACCCGACCTTCACCCGACCTTCACTCGGGGTAAAGCCCTAGATAAGCCCTGGATACGCTATAGACTCCTCCCGCTAGAGCGCATGAGGATACAGGAAGCTGTCCATGCAAAACCCTCCTTTTAAAAGATACGGACTTCTTAAGCGGTTCGCTTTAAACCAACAGGTAAGAACAGGATGGGAAATCATGCCTAAATGAAGATCTTGTTTGTTCATCTCAAACGAGTACCATGAAAGCATTCCACTCCCTTTTAGCAGTTCTTCTTTTATCTTATGTCGGTTGTAAAAACACTACAGAAACCAGGGAACGTGAAGCAGAGGAGTCGACTCCTTTCGAACCGGAATGGATCAATAAAGTAGGCGCGGAGCAAAACGAATTTAAAGAAGCGGTGTTTTATGTGAATGACTACGCTGCCGTTGCAGACGGCAGTGCGCTCACCACCCCCGCCATTCAAAAAGCCATTGATGCCGCAGCAGCAAACGGAGGCGGTACGGTAACTTTTAAACCGGGAACATACCTGACCGGTTCTATTTTTATCAAAGAAAACGTTCATTTTACGATTCCAAATGGGGTTGAACTATTAGGAAGCGAAGACATCGAAGACTACCCGGAGATCGACACCCGCATTGCAGGGATCGAAATGAAATGGCCGGCGGCTTTAATCAATGTGTTAGATCAAAAAAACGTGACTATAGACGGCGACGGCCTCGTTGACGGCCAGGGTAAAGTCTTCTGGGACTACTACTGGAACCTGCGCAAGGAATACGAACCCAAAGGCCTGCGCTGGATTGTAGATTATGACGCCAAACGCCCCCGTACAATACTCATTCAAAATGCGGAGAATGTAGTTCTCGAAGACCTCAACATTCAACGTGCCGGATTCTGGACCGTGCAGGTGCTTTTCTCCAACCACATTACGGTAGACGGACTCACCATACGCAACAACATCGGCGGTCATGGTCCCAGCACCGATGGGATTGATATAGACAGTTCGAAGTATATTTTAGTACAAAATTGCGATATCGATTGCAACGACGATAACTTTTGTTTGAAAGCCGGGCGTGACTGGGACGGCCTGCGGGTGGATCGCCCCACCGAATATGTAGTGATCCGGGATTGTATAGCATTAGCAGGATCGGGTCTTACCACTATTGGTAGTGAAACCAGTGGAGATATTCGCCATGTATTGGTTACTAACATTCAGGGAAAAGGCACCAAAACCGGACTCAAGATCAAATCGGCTACCAACCGGGGCGGAACGGTTGAAGACATTCATATGCAAAATATCAAAATGGATAGTGTGGGTACGTTTATAGAGGTTTCGATGAACTGGAATCCCGCTTACAGTTATTCAAAATTACCCGAAGGCTATGCATACGATTCCATCCCTAAACGTTGGAAAACCTTATTAAAAGAAGTCACGCCTGCAGAAAAAGGAATTCCTACCTTTAAAGATATCAGCCTATATAATATTGACGTTAAAGGCGCTAATCGCGCTATTTACGTTAACGGTATGGAAACTTCTACCGTGCGCAACATCAAGCTCGAAGACGTGCAAATTGGCGCAGCAAAAGCAGGACAAATTACCTTCAGTCAAGATTGGACGCTTAAAAATGTGAGTCTCAATATCGCCGATGGTTCTACACTAACTATTGAAAATGCACCGGGCGTTGAATTCCCTAACACCCTATACATCACTAATGATGAAGATTAATATGAAATTGAACTTGCTAAGTTACATTGCTTTTTTCTTCTGCATTTTTCAGTTTAATACCATCTGTTCACAAACTCCTAATCGGTTTAAATTGGTTACAGACAGTCAACAAGTGAGTATTCTTTATGATAAAGATGGAGTGGCACTTGATTCAATTGCAGCACACTTACTGGCGAAAGACATTGAGCGCGTTACCGGATATTTGCCTCAAGTCACTACCGATAAAACTTCGATATCCGGAAACGCAATCGTTATCGGCAATCAGGCTTCTGAATTAATTCAAAGCTTTTCAGGAGCTAAAAATTCAATGCAAGATGCTTGGGAAACCTATACCCTCCAACTTGTAAAACCGAAGAATAGCCCAATTGCAAACGCTTTGATCATTGCAGGCGCAGATGCCCGCGGAACCGCTTACGGCGTGTTTAATATTTCAGATAAAATTGGCGTTTCTCCCTGGTATTGGTGGGCTGATGTAGTGCCAGCCAAACAAAAAGAATTAGCACTGGAGATCAGTTCATTTCAGTCGATAAGTCCAAAAGTCAAGTATCGCGGGATTTTTCTCAACGATGAAGATTGGGGGCTACAACCTTGGGCCGAGCATACTTTTGAACCCGAAACCGGCGACATAGGACCTAAAACCTACGCGAAGATCTTTGAGTTATTGCTACGCCTAAAAGCCAATGCGATTTGGCCGGCAATGCACCCAAGCACCAAAGCCTTCTTTCACTATCCGGGTAATCTAAAAATGGCCGAAAACTATGAGATCGTATTAGGCTCTTCACATGCGGAGCCAATGCTACGCAACAATGTTGATGAATGGGATCACGATACTATGGGGGATTTTAACTATTTCAGCAATAAAGAGAAGGTGCTTAAGTATTGGGAAAATCGTGTAGAAGAAGCACAAAATGCTAATGGAATTTATACCGTGGGTATGCGAGGCGTTCACGACAGCGGAATGGTGGGCGCCAAAAGTACTGAAGATGCAGCAACGATCCTAAACGAGCTTATTAAAGACCAACGCGCCCTCTTGAAAAAACATATTGGAAACCCAGAAAGCATTCCCCAAGTATTTACCGTTTATAAGGAGGTTTTAGATGTTTATGAATATGGACTGGAACTTCCTGAAGACATTACCCTGATGTGGACCGACGATAACTACGGCTATATTCGCAGGTTGAGCAACGCCGAAGAGCGAAAGCGAAAAGGTGGCAGCGGAGTCTATTATCACGCTTCCTACTGGGGAAGACCCCACGATTACCTCTGGCTGAGCACCACCCACCCGGCACTCATTAGAGAAGAAATGCTTAAGGCCTACGACACCGGGGCCGACAAGATCTGGATGCTTAACGTAGGCGATCTCAAACCTGCAGAATACAACACGCAGTTCTTTATGGATCTTGCTTTTGATCCCGAATCCTTTAGAAAACCCGATAGTTATAAGCAGCATATGACTGATTTTTATGAAAGGATCTTCGGAAGTGACGTAGGAGCCGAAATTAGCAACCTGCGTGAAAGCTATTACGACCTCGCCTGGCTCAGAAAACCCGAGTTTATGGGCTGGAGTCAAACCGAACCGACGCGTCCCACACACCTGACCGAATTCAGCTTAGATCAAGAAAATCCCGATAGACGCGCTGCTTATCAAAAACTCGAGTCTAAAGTTGAGCAACTTAACGCTCAAGTTCCCAATACGCAAAAAGCGGCTTGGTTTGAGCTTGTGGCCTATCCTGTTTTAGGTGCTTCTGCAATGAACCAAAAATATTTATACAGAGATCTGGCCAGCTTTTATGCCGATCAAGATCCGGAACGTTCAAAAAGCTATCAGGATACTATTGCGCTACAACAGGATAAGATCAAAGAACTCACAACGCACTACAATACGGAGATCGCTGAAGGAAAATGGAATAAAATGATGCACAGCGCTCCACGCGGATTACCGGTGTATCAAGTGCCAGAAGCCGTACTTCCGGAAGAAAAAGCAATTCAAAAATATACCGCACCCGTGCTTGCTCAAAAAATGGCATCGTTTACAAAGACTGGACATTTTGAAAAGAACTTTCCTCTGGAATTAACCGGATTAGGGTATTCTCAACGTGCCTTGCAGCTGACTCCGGTAACTCAAGAATCCTATTCTGATTCAGCATTTGCTCAAAATCCTGTGTTGCATTATGAGCTAGACCTAGAGGAGAAAATAGCCTCGGCTGTGCTCACATTGACCGCAGTTCCTAACCACCCGATCACAGGTGACCAAAAATTACGACTCGGTGTGCAATGGGATGATCAGCCCGTAGAAATCGTGAATTTTGAAACCCACGGAAGAAGCGAGACCTGGAAAATTAATGTGCTGCGCAATCAGGTAAGAACATCAGTCACATTAAAAAATCTTGAGCCCGGAAAACATCAGTTGAAGCTATACGTGATCGATCCCGGAGTGCTTCCGGATTACTTCTTACTTTCTAAAGAAAAGGAAGCCATTCCTTATACCTTTCCTAAAAATCAAAAATAGATCCCCATGAGAACAAAACGCGCCTCCTACTGCTTCATTTTAATAATTAGTTTCTTAAGCATTTCGAGTTGCACCGCGCAACGCTTGATGGAAAACTTAGACCGCGGAGTGGTTGTTATTCCCGAAGAAGACCATTCAGCGGTGATCAGTTGGCGGGTTTTAGGAACAGATCCTGATGACATTAAATTCAATCTATACCGTCAGGCTAAAGGTATGCAACCTCAGAAATTAAACGATAAACCCATTACCGGCGCCACTTTTTTTAAAGACTCAGGTATTGATTGGTCTCAGGAGAATAGCTGGTATGTTACTTCGGTTTTAAATACTGAAGAGCAGCGCGAACCGGGTTCGTATACCATTCCGGCCAATAGCGACTTAAAACCCTATCACAGCATCCCGTTACAAATGCCGGAAGGCTATAGAGCTGGTGATGCCAGTGTGGGTGATCTGGATGGCGACGGGGAATATGAAATCGTTTTACACGTAAACGGTCGCGGACACGATAATTCACATCGCGGCTTAACCGATGCGCCCATGCTGCAGGCCTACAAACTGGACGGCACATTGTTATGGGAAATCAATTTGGGGAAAAACATACGCGAAGGTGCGCATTACACCCAGTTTCTCGTGTACGACTTTGACAGCGATGGCAAAGCCGAACTGGTTTGTAAAACGGCAGATGGCACCACCGACGCCGCAGGAATGGTTCTCGGGGACCCGCAAGCCGACTGGCGCGATACCGATGAAAAAAGCAAAACCTACGGAAAGATATTAGAAGGACCGGAGTTCCTCACCGTTTTTGATGGCGAAACGGGAAAAGCCGTCGCTACTACAGACTACATTCCGCCACGGGGTGATATTGGCGCCTGGGGCGGCCACGGCGGAAATGGAGGTAACGACAGTTCCGGCAATCGCGTGGATCGCTTTACAGCCTGTGTGGCGTATTTAGACGGCATGCATCCCAGCATCGTGATGGGCCGCGGGTATTACGGTCGCAGTGTTTTGGCAGCTTTCGATTTTAAAAATAACCAACTGAAATCCCGTTGGGTTTTTGATTCGGAAAATGGGGATAATCCGTATTCCGGGCAGGGGAATCACAACCTATCGGTCGCCGATGTGGATGACGACGGCAAAGATGAAATCATTTTTGGGGCGATGACTGTTGACGACGACGGCAGCGGGTTGTATACCACGGGCTTCCGGCACGGCGATGCGATTCACGTAAGCGATCTGGATCCCGAGGTTCCGGGTCTCGAACGTTTTGGTATTCACGAGATTGAAGAAGGTACGAAAGGCCCCGGAGTGGTGTTGTTTTCGGCTAAAGACGGAAAAGTACTCTTTACCGCGATGCCCAATCAGGATATAGGCCGCGGAGTGGCTGCCAATATTGATACCACCCGCGTAGGAGCTCAAATGTGGTGGCTGGGCTCCCGCCAGTTGCACGACATCAAAGGAAATCCCATTGGGGAAGCGCCGCGATCGGCCAACTTTCTGATCTGGTGGGATGGTGATTACAGCCGCGAGATTTTAAATCGAAATTATATCGACAAATACGGAAAAGGTCGCCTGTTCACAGCAGAAGGCGCACACGCTATAAATGGAACAAAAGCTACTCCGTCTCTTAGCGCAGACATCCTGGGCGACTGGCGGGAAGAATTGATGTTACCCAGCGATGACGGTACCGAACTGCGCATATACACGACCCCCATTCCCACCAAACACCGCATGTACACGCTGATGCACGACCCGCAATACCGCCTGAGTATCGCCTGGCAGAATGTAGGCTATAACCAGCCGCCGCATCTGGGCTTTTATTTTGGTCATGGTCTAAAAAGCATTCCAAAACCGAATATCAGGCTGATTCCTGAAAACCTGAAGAACGCGAAATGATGCCTATGAAACTAAAAATGCCAGTTGCAATCGTCTTGTTCATTCTGGGCTTTTCAACATTTGCTCAAACCCGCGACACCCTGGATCTGGAAGGAAACTGGGCATTTCAAATAGACCGTAACGACCTTGGTACAGTCGAAAAATGGTTTACCCAAAAATTAAAAGACAACATTATCCTTCCGGGATCGATGCTCACCAACAATAAGGGCAACGACATCAGCATCGCAACCCATTGGACCGGCAGTATTTACGACAGCTCGTTTTACTTCAATCCGCGCTATAAAAAATACCAGCAACCCGGGGATGTGAAATTTCCGTTTTGGCTCACGCCGAAAAAAGAATACGTGGGAGCCGGCTGGTATCAAAAGGAAGTCAACATTCCCAAAGACTGGAAAAACCAGCGACTCTATCTGTTTCTCGAACGGGCACATACCGAAACCGTAGTCTGGCTTGATGATACCCCACTGGGGATGCAAAACTCCATGGTAGCTCCGCATCAGTACGAACTCCCGGCCGATATTAAAGCGGGTAAACACACGCTTACGATTCGGGTAGACAACCGCATGAAAGAGATCAACGTAGGACCGGACTCTCACAGCCTTACCGATCATACTCAGGGAAACTGGAACGGCATCATCGGCAAACTCAAACTCATCGCTACGCCATCGGTGTATATAGGAACTATTCAGGCCTATCCCGATCGGGAGCAAAAAGAGATCCTCTTTAAAATCCCTGTAAATCAGGCGGAAACCAAAAAGACGACAATCACCCTAAATCTTGATCTTTCCACCTTCAATACTTCTGAAACGACCGATTTCAACTTCCGCAAAAAAGAGGTTCGCCTCACTGAAAAAACCGACACGCTAGAGGTCACTTACCCGCTGGGCGAAAACCTGAAGCTTTGGGACGAATTCCATCCTGCCTTGTACCGTGCGCATTTCAGCCTAACCTCAAAAGCAGGTACCGACGATCAGGAACTAAGCTTCGGAATCCGCGATTTTAAAACCCAGGGCCGAAGCTTTACGATAAACGACCGGCCCACCTTTTTACGAGGAACGCTAGACAATGCCATTTTTCCACTAACCGGTTATCCACCGATGGATGTACCCTTTTGGGAGCGAATTTTTCGCATCATCAAAAACCACGGACTCAACCATGTGCGCTACCATTCCTGGTGTCCGCCCGAAGCTGCCTTTAAAGCCGCAGACCGTCTAGGAATCTATTTGCAACCCGAAGGCCCCAGTTGGGCCAATCACGGGACTGCGCTGGGCGTGGGCCGCAACATCGACCGGTATATTTATGAGGAAACCAACCGCATGATGCAGCAGTATGGCAATTATGCCTCGTATGTGATGATGGCTTACGGTAACGAACCTCGTGGCAAGCAGGTGGAATACCTTACTGCGTTTAACGATTATTGGAAGCAAAAAGACGCACGGCGTTTGTACACCGGGGCTTCGGTGGGCGGTAGCTGGCCGGTGATCCCCAACAACGAATTTATGGTACGCGGTGGTGCCCGCGATCTGGACTGGAAAAATCACGCTCCCCAATCGGTAAACGATTTTAGCGAAAACATCAAAGACTTTAGCGTGCCTTTCGTTTCCCACGAAACCGGGCAGTATTGCGTATTTCCCAATTTTGACGAAATCAAAAAATACACCGGGGCTTACGAAGCCCGAAATTTCGAACTCTTTCAGGAAGATCTGGCCGATCATCAGATGAGCGATCAGGCTGATGCCTTTTTTAAAGCTTCCGGAAAATTACAAGTGCTGGCGTATAAATACAGTATTGAAAAAGCGATGCGCACTCCCGGCTACTCGGGTTATCAATTGCTTTCCCTGAGTGATTACAGCGGACAGGGAACCGCGCTTGTGGGGATTTTAGACGCCTTCTGGGATGCCAAGCCCTATGTAAATGCAGAAGAATGGCGGGAGTTTAGCAGCGAAACGGTACCCCTGGCTAAACTTCCAAAATTTGTATTTACCAATGCCGAAGAATTTAAGGCTGAAATTCAAATCGCACATTACGGAAAAGCAAAACGTATCACCAATCAAAGTTGGTCCATCACAGATGAAAAGGGTGAGGAACTGGCTTCAGGAACCTTTAACCAACCCGAGATCAATTACGGACTTTCAAATTTGGGCGTTGTTGAATTTCCGCTTCGCGAAATTGATACTGCTCAAAAATTAACCCTAAAGGTAAGCGTCGATGATACGAATTTTAAAAACCATTGGGACTTTTGGGTATTCCCGGAAGCACTTCCGAAGCTGCCAAGCAGCGTTTATGAATGCACCGAGTTAGAAGAAAAAGCGCTGAAGGTATTGGAAAAGGGCGGTACGGTTTTACTCAATGCCGCCGGCAAAATCGTCAAAGGCGCAGAAGTGGCCCAGACCTTTCTCCCGATGTTCTGGAACACCTCCTGGTTTCAGATGCGACCACCGCACACCCTGGGCATTGTTGTAGATCCGGAGCATCCGCTCTTTCAGGATTTCCCAACCGATTTTCACAGCGATTTGCAATGGTGGAGCATTCTAAACAAACAACAGGTGATGCATCTGGAGGACTTCCCTCCTGCTTTTAAACCCCTGATTCAGCCTATTGATACCTGGTTTATGAACCGGCGTCTCGCTATGGCTTTTGAAGCACAAGTAGGTAACGGAAAGCTGATGGTCATCAGTGTAGACCTCAACGATCCCAAAAAGGATGCTGCCGCCCACCAACTCTACTACAGCCTGCAACAGTATATGAATTCGGATGATTTTAATCCTGAGACTAAACTGGAACCCAAACTGATTCAGGACTTGTTTACAACTCCGTCCCGGCAACAATTTGACATGTACACCAAAGACAGCCCTGATGAGTTGAAACCTAAAAACGAAGGAAAATGAAAACCTACGCACTCCACAGAATTTTTGGCCTGGCGGTGTTGACGCTCGTATTAAATACGAGTTTGTTAAAGGCTCAGGAACAAAAACCATGGCACGATCAAACCCGGAAAATCCATTACAAACCTGACGGAAATAGCTTTGTCCTGGTAAACGGAACCCGGAAATTCAATCGGGCGCTGTATGGCACCAATACCGGCTTTCGAGTAGAAACCGGAGATTTACCGGAGTTTGCCTTATACCTACCTGGTATGGGAGGAAATTTCAAATTAGGGATTTCAAAAGGAGAAGATTCAAAATGGATCACCGAGGCTGACAGCATTGTTACAACATACATACCCGGCAGGATGCATTATGAAATTAGGGATGCGCTTTTAGGAGATGGTTTCATGAAGATTACCGTTGTAGCTTCCGCTGATACCGAAGCGTTAATTCTAAAAGTAGGCGAACATAAGATACCTAAGAACGTTTCCATCAACTGGTTGTTCGGCGGTGCCAGCGGGAAGAAATTCCATAGAGATGGGGATATTGGTGCAGATCCCGAGTCGGTGTTCTACCTGCAACCGGAATATGCCAAACATAACAACTATACTTTAAAAGAAAATAGCTTTCTCTTAGACTTCAATTGGGACAAAAAAACACAAACCAATAAAAAATCTTTGCTTGCAAAAGTTCCTCAGGGAACTCTAAGCTTGGTAAGCGCAAACGCCATAGATAATCCACGAATTCTAAAAAATTCTGAGGTTGATTCGCTCCCGGTGGTGTACGGTTCAGTTGAAAGAAATGCAACAAAAACCTACTACTGGTATATAGAAAACACCACTAAAAACAGTGCTGTTCAGCAAGGTTCGCTAGCAAAAGCATTTGAACAGGCCCTTTACAAAGCCGATACCCTGGCCAATCGGGTTCGTTTAAATACTCCAGATCCGTATCTGAATACGCTGGGAGGTGCGCTTGCAACGGCTGCAGATGCGATCTGGGAAGATCCTGCTTTTTTACACGGTGCGGTAGCCTGGCGGATGCACCTCAACGCCTGGCGCGGTGCGTATAATGCCAATGTACTGGGCTGGCACGACCGGGCAAAAACGCATTTTAAAAGCTATGGGAATGCTCAGGTTTTAGAACCGGAAACCGGACCGGTGGTTTTAGACAGCAGCCGCAATTTTGCCCGCCAAAAAGAAGTATTGGGTACTTCGATGTTCAGCAAAGGCTATATCAGCAGACATCCCAACCGGAAGGATCGCGCAAATCACTATGATATGAACCTGGTTTTTATAGACCAGCTGCTTACCCATTTCAACTGGAACGACGATCCCACATTTTTAGAAGAAATTTTTCCGGTCATTGAACGGCATTTAGCCTGGGAAAAACGCAATTACGATACCAATGATGACGGACTCTACGATGCGTATGCAGCGATCTGGGCGAGTGATGCCTTACAATACAGCGGTGGCTCGGTCACCTATACTTCAGCATACAATTACAGGGCAAACCGGATGACCGCGCAATTGGCGAAACTTTTAGATAAAGATCCCAAGCCGTATTTGAGAGAAGCTGAAAAAATTAAAAATGCCATTCAAAACACCCTTTGGTTACCCGATCAGGGCGTTTATGCTGAATATAAAGATGCTTTGGGCAAAGAACTGCTCCATAAATCTCCGGGAATCTGGACGGTCTATCACGCCTTGGATAAAGGCATCGCTGATGATTTTGAAGCCTATGAAAGTCTAAATTATGTAACCCGGGAAATCCCGCATATTCCAGTTCAGGCCACAGGATTACCGCATCCCGATTTAGAGCTGGTCTCTACAACAAACTGGCAGCCTTATACCTGGTCTGTAAATAATGTGGCGCTGGCTGAAAACCTCAATATGGCACTCGCCTACTGGCAAGGAAACCAACCTGAAAATGCGTATAAACTTTTTGAAAGTGCACTCCTAGAAAGTATGTATCTGGGAGCTTCTCCCGGTGGTTTTCAGCAATTATCGTTTTATGATGCGATACGCGGCGAACTCTATCGGGATTTTGCCGACCCTATCGGCGTAGCTTCCCGCGCTCTGGTAGAAGGCCTTTTTGGGATTCAACCGGATCTGCTCGATAAAAAACTACGCATAAAACCCGGTTTCCCGGAAGCATGGGATCACGCAAACCTTGATCTACCGGATGTAGCGCTTTCCTTTAAACGAACAGCAAACGAATTGGTTTATCAAATCGTAAATAAGTTTGAGACCAATTTAGATCTTGAGCTGGAATTGGGCCTTAACAGTACTAAGATCAAAGAGGTTTTGGTTAATGGAGATCTGGTAAATTATCAACCCGTAGCCGAAGCAATCGGTAAACCAAAAATTCTAATTCCGGCGGGTATTCATAAAACCTACACGATTCAGGTAATTGCTGAAGATTCATCGCCCGAAATCCTTCAATACAAAACCCATTATACACCTGACGATAGGTTTACAATTTCAGCAGAACATGCAGAACTCCTCGAACTTAAAGATCCGCAGCAGGTTTTGGCAAACACAGCAATTTCAACGCAAAAGCTGTCTGGAACTATTGCTGCTGAATCCGGCAACAAAATGCTTTTTATCAAGCTAAAACAAGATGAAATGATGTGGTGGCAACCGCTTGAAATTCAGGTAAAACCCAAATTTCAAATCCTGTCAACGCAATTGAAAAAAGACAGTCTGGGAATCACTATTCAAAACAACACAGATACAAAGGTTTCCGGCACTTTAAAAATCAACCATAAAGCAGCACAACAAGTAAGCTTCGAAGCAAATGCTCCAGCTACCCTAACACGCGCACTGTCCCAATGCTTTCCGGGAACGAACGAGCTTCAACTCGATTTAGCTTCTGGAGAAAAAATGCTGCTACCTTTCACCAATTGGGACATCCCAAACTCCAGGATGGAACAACAAACAATGCTAAATATCAGTGAATTTTTTAATGCACGGGTAGACGAAGTATTTCAGCAGCAGTATTTGAGTCCGCGCCCAGAGTCTCCTACCTTGCAGCTTCCGACAACCGGAGTCGGTAACTGGTGTTATCCCAATGTCGCTGAAGATATTCATCTGGACGATTCCGGACTTCGGGAGGCTTCGGGAACTCGAGGATTCATTCAGGGCCCCGAAAGGATTTTTTACGCAACGCCTTCAGAAGAACAAGCTTTTAATAGTGCGTTTACCTCAACATGGGATACCTATCCCGATTCGATCACGATTCCGCTTGAAGGAACTGCATCACACGCTTATTTGATGATGGCAGGCAGCACAAACCCTATGCAAACGCAACTGGTGAATGGCACGGTAACCGTCACCTATACGGATGGAACTACGACGACTTTAGAACTTAAAAATCCTGAAAACTGGTGGCCCATTGAGCAGGATTATTATACAGACGGCTACGCCTTCACCACCGGTGCGCCGAGACCTCCTCGCGTTATTTTCAAAACGGGGGAAATCACACGCGATTTTAAAAACTATAAAGGCATACACGGCTTTACGAATTACGGAATTGAAGGCGGTGCCGGAACCATTCTAGATTTGCCCTTGAATCCAAATAAAAAATTACAAAAACTAACCCTTGAAGCTCAAGCCAATGATGTGATCATCGGCTTGATGAGTCTGACGTTACTGAAACCACAACACAATGAAAACTAAATTCTGGATCACATCGCTCTTTTTGGCACTATGCATTACCGGATGTCAAAAGGAACAAAAAACTACCGAAACCCAAAGTATGGCTATAGACCGTAAGGCTGTAGTTACCCGTCACAACGTACAGATCTCGCAAGTAGATACGCTGGCTTCGTTAACCGTGGGTAACGGTGCCTTTGCCTTTACCACAGACATTACCGGCCTGCAAAGCTTTCCTGATTATTATCAAAACGGAATTCCCTTAGGAACCCTGTCTGAATGGGGGTGGAACGCGAAACCCAACGACGCGGATTATCGTTTTGAAGAAACTTTAAAAGACTATGATCAAAACGGAAGAAAAGTATCGTATTCCACGCAGATAAAAACTCCCCAACACGCCAAGGAAGCGGTTGAATTTTTTCGCTCAAACCCGCATCGGGTGCATTTGGGCAATCTGGGTTTTGAACTGACTAAAAAAGATGGTACTCCGGTTAAACCCGAAGACCTTCAGGATATTGATCAGACTTTAGATTTATGGACCGGGATTTTAACCAGTTCGTTTGCAGTTGAAGGAATTCTTGTTGAAGTAAAAACAGCCAGCGACCAAAACAGCGACGCCATTGCTGTAACCGTAAATTCTGAATTGATCAACAGCGGCCAACTGAAAATTCGTTTGCGCTTTGCTTCACCTACGGCTGCCTGGTCTGATTATGGAACGCAGTGGAAAAATCCTGAGCGATACATGAGCGGAATTATACAGCAAAATGACACTTCCGTTTTAATCGAGCGTAAATTGGATTCGCTGAACTATAAGGTTGCTTTAAATTGGAAAGGAACGGCTACAGTCTCGGAAAAAGAAGATCACTATTTTCTCGTAGAACCTACCGGCAATCAAATTGCGCTCACCTGCACATTTTCTGATGCGCAAACCCTTAAAGAAAACCAGGCCGAAACCATCTACAACAACAGCCAGGAGGCCTGGAAAAACTACTGGATGAACGGCGGAATTGTGGACTTCTCAGGAAGCAACGATCCCCGTGCAGATGAATTGGAACGGCGTGTGGTGCTCTCCCAATATTTGACCAAAGCACAAACTGCCGGGGCGATGCCACCACAAGAAACCGGACTCACATACAACAGCTGGTATGGCAAACCCCATCTGGAAATGCACTGGTGGCATGGCGTGCATTATGCGCTGTGGGGCAGACCTCAATATCTGGAAAATACACTCAACTGGTATGAGACTGCTTTTGAAAAAGCAAAGGCCCTGGCGGAACGTCAGGGTTTTAAAGGTGCTCGCTGGCAAAAAATGACCGATCCTTATGGCGATGAAGGTCCATCTTCTGTGGGTGCTTTTCTCATCTGGCAACAACCGCATTTTATCACCTTTGCCGAATTGCTTTACCGTGCAGATGCGAGCAATACGACTCTCAATAAATATAAAGAACGCGTATTTGCTACGGCTGATTTTATGGCTTCCTTTCCCGATTATGATAACAAAAACGATCGCTATGTTTTAGGTCCGCCGGTAATACCCGCGCAGGAACGCTTTGAAAAAACCGAAACCTACAATCCTACTTACGAACTCGCCTATTGGAATTGGGCGCTTAAAACTGCTTCTGAATGGAAAAAACGCCTGGGAGAAGCCGTACCTGAACAATGGACTGAAGTTTTGGAAAAGCTTTCGGCACTGCCGGTTCAGGAAGACTATTACTTAGCTACGGAAAGCGCAACCGACTCGTATACCAATCCCGAATTTTTAACCGATCACCCTTCGGTTTTTGGCACTTTTGGAATGCTTCCGGAAACCAGTCTGCTTGATAAAGTTACGATGCGTAACACCTTCGATAAGGTCTGGGATGTATGGACATGGGATGATACCTGGGGTTGGGATTTCCCGATGACCGCGATGACCGCTGCCCGTTTAGGAATGCCTGAAAAAGCCATTGATGCGTTATTTATGGATGTGCAAACCAATACCTATCTCAAAAACGGACACAATTATCAGGAAGAACGCTTAACGCTGTATATGCCCGGAAATGGAGGTTTATTGACCGCTGTGGCGATGATGTGCGCCGGATGGGATGGTGCTGAAACCAAAAATCCCGGCTTTCCGAAAGACGGCAGCTGGAAGGTTAAATGGGAGGGATTGGAACCCTTCTTTTAAACTGTATTTCTATAAGAAACTCAACTAAATAAAGTAAACTACTTCGGGCAAGTCTTGGAATTTTAAACCCATTAGCGGTGCCAAGAGAATTTAAATATGTTCATCTTTTCTATCGATACGGCAAAGCATGTCTTTGAGCGAGATGATGCGGCTGGAAACCAAAAAAATCTAGGTTTATTTTTAGATCCTTGAAAACTACGCAAATCCCTTATCGTGCGGATAGCAAACCGCTACGCTAGGCTATCCTCCACTG
>NZ_QOVJ01000005.1 GCF_004104055.1 Leeuwenhoekiella aestuarii
AACTGTAGTTCTGGTGAAACTATGGCAGCGAATTAAAACGAGAGTTTTTTGAGTTTTTTTAAATTGTTTCTGGTGAAAATAGGGCGTCTACAAAAAACGGCGCCCTTTTACTATTAATCTAATTTTTCTTTAATGATTTTAATTGCTGAAAGTGGATCTACCAAATGTGACTGGCGGATAATTGATAAAACTAAATCAGTCCTGCATCAATTTCAGACTTTGGGCATTAACCCTATGGTATTGGATTCTAGAGAACTTAAAAAGGTCTTAGAAAACGAAAAAGCATTAGCTAATAATAAGGAGCAAATTGAAAAAATCTATTTTTTTGGTGCCGGTTGCGGAACGCCGGAGACCGACGAAAAACTAAAAAAGATTCTTCAAGATTTTTTCAGTCCTGATATCCAAATTCAGATAAGAGGTGATCTCGATGCTGCTGTAGAAGCAGCTACTACCCAATCCGGCATCGTTTGTATTTTAGGAACGGGATCTAACTGCTGCTTTTTTGATGGAACCAAAATAATTCAGAAAAACCCTTCTTTAGGATATATGCTAGGCGACGAAGGTAGCGGAAACGCAATCGGTAAAGCTTTACTTAAAGCCTATTTTAACCAGTTGATGCCTGTAACACTTCAAGCTAAATTTGAAACCACTTTTACTCCGCAATTGGAAGAGGTTTTGATACACTTATATCAGAGACCGTTTCCCAATAAATATCTGGCAGGGTTTGCGAGATTTGCTATAGAAAACAGGAATGAGCCTTTTATAAACGTGATGTTAAACCATGAACTTAAAAAATTTATGGATAAGCAACTGTATGCCTATCAGAAAGAGCTCAAAAAATACCCTACGCACTTTATAGGATCTATAGCGTATTACACTCAAGATCTTATTATCGAGGAGTTTAAAAATAGGGATTATCAGATAGGTATATTTATTAAAAGTCCTATAGATCAATTAACCCAGTCCATTATTCAGTATTAAAAGGGAGCTATACCTGATGGTTTTACTTTTTTAAGAAGTCCGTCTTTAGTAAAGTTTAAACTATCAACACACAATTCTCGAAGCAAATCTGTAGATTCCGGTGAGTTTGCAGAATGCCTATGATATAGGATATAATCCTGCCCTCCTTTCGAAAATACCGTATGGTGCCCAGGGCTATAGGTTATAGAATCTGAAGCCGTACTTAAAATAGGGCTTGTTTCAGCCTCCGTAAATGGACCAAATGGATTATCCCCTATTGCATAACGCACTTTGTAGGTGTCTTCAATCACTTTTCCGTCAGAATACATTAGGTAGTAGGTACCATTTCTTTTTATCATTACTGGAGCTTCAAAATAATTTTCTGGTGTAACATCCTTAATCTCTCCATCAAATGTGATCATATCTTCTTTGAGCTTAACCACAAAACAATGACCGTTTACCCAATCTAGCCCAGAGCCCCAGTATAAATAAGCTTGTCCGTCATCATCAATAAATGCTTCCGCATCTATCATATGATACTCTGGAAATAGATCTCGTGTAATCAGAGGTGTATTATCATCCTTTGCGTTTTTCCAAGGTCCTTCGGGGCTTTTAGCCACTCCTGCCCAGACTTCACTACCTACAGAAACATACATATAGTAATTCCCATTTTTAGCTTTAACAACCGAAGGTGCCCAGACCATAGATCCGTTTGAAGTAGGACTTGTACAGGCTTCTTTAGTAGGCCAGTTCAATTCTTTTAATTCCCAACTCTTAAAATCTGAAGATTCTAAAAAAGCTAAATCGTCTTTTCCCCAAGGATCTTTAGTAGCGTATATGTAGAATTTGCCATCTTCCTGAATTATCGAAGGATCTGCATAATAGCCATCAAGGATGGGATTCGCAATTATAGCATCAGTGACAACTTGTGATTCTTTTTCTTCCTTTTTTTCAGTTTTACAACCAGCTAATATATTTGTGATCAGTAAAGCGATGATAATCTGCTTCATAAGAATTGAAATGATATTTTTTTCTAAAAATAAATAAAAAGAATCTAATATGTAGTACATAATTTAAAAATGATCTCGTTAAGATTTTCAATCGCGATACGTATCCTTTTTTTAAACGCTTTTGATTAATTACCTTTAAGCTTCACTCAGAATTAAAAAAATGCTTCAGCTACAAATACCCAATCATAATGAGTTTAATATCTTAGAAGAACGTGTCAAAAATATGCTCATTCCTTCTGAAATCAGCGTTGTTTCAACACTAGTATATCCTAAATTACAGGACCATAAACATATCACGGAAGGCTTAGAAGCTATTAATAAATATCTTGACGAGCTTGAAAAATTCACAAAACAGTGGTACGCCTGTCGTTGCGATATGTTTCCGTAAGGAAGACAATTAAAACTTATTTTTACATTTAATTTTTATACTAAAGGCTTTATAAATCTGCCCAAACTATACTCTTCTTTTCGCTCAGTAATTCTGGTTCAAAACGATAAACAACCGCGAACTATTAATAACAAATTCAAGAAAGCTGAAACTTAGTCTTTTTTGAATGATATCCTAAATTCTGTTCCTTTTCCCGGGTTACTTTTGATATCTAATTTAGCTTCATTAAGCTCTAAAAATTGCTTAACCATCATAAGGCCAAGCCCAGTACCAGTTTCCATACCCGTACCTAACTTAGATAGAACCTGATCTTGCGACAACTTTAATTCTTCAATCTTTTCTTTTGAGATACCGGTCCCTTGATCAATAATGATAAGGGTAACAAAATTTTCATCTACAAGATATTTTATAAAAATATCCTTACCGCTGTAAGAGAATTTCAGCGCATTTGAGATCAAATTGTGTAAAATCACAGATAAATGTCCCTTATCAACTTTTATTTTAGGTATAGACTCTGGTTGTTCAACGTTAATTTTTATGTCTTTAAAGTTTGCTCCTGCTTTATAAATTTCTATGACTGTCAACACGCTAGGGTGTAAATCTACCATAACGGGATTTACCAAAACTCCGTCTAATTGTGAATGAGACCACTGTAATAAATTGTCTATCATAACTAAAGTCGCATTGACCTGTTCTTTCAACTTACTGTTAAGAATTTTAAAATCCTCCGGACTTATCATCTCAGATTCATTCATAGCTAGTAACTGTTGAATGGAAAGTATGGGAGATCTTAAATCGTGAGATATTATCGCAAAAAGTTTATCCTTATTTGCATTAAGACTATCTAAAGCTATGTTGCGCTTGAGAATGATCTCGTGGTTTCGTTCAATAACTTCATTCTTTTGACGTAATTCTTCAGAAAAAACTTCTTTCTGCCTTGAGTTTTTCCAAATTAGAAAAAGGATTACTACAAGTAGAATCGTCAAGATTATAACTCCAAAAAGTTGTAATCGTGTAAGTACAAGTTCTTTTTCTTTTAAAATGACCTCATCATTTAGTCGCTTATTTTCTAACTCTTTTTCTTCAAGATGCATAATATTAACCTGCTGTGCTGTTTTTATATTATATAGCGAATCCCTGTATTTTTGGTTTAAACTGAGCGCTTCAAATGCCGCTTCCAGATCATTTTGAGCTTTGTAAATATTTGATAGTATTGCCGTATTTCTTTCTAAATCCCATATTGATTCTGAGCCTTTAGCAAAGGCTACAGCTCGCAGAGCATATTTTTCCGCAAGATTTATTTCCCCAAGTTTTAGGTAAGCTTGAGCTACCCCGGCATAAGCGTAAGATTTCTCCCAATCATTAGCATTAATGCTATCTTTTATAACCTCCTGATGATAGTTTAAAGCTTTAGAATACTTATTTTGTTGAAATGCAACCTCTCCAGATTTATTGTAATAGTGATGTTTAATCCCGGTTAGATCATAACGCTTTGCGACTACAAAAGCCTTATTGAGTACTTTTTCTGCATTCGCATAATCATTCAATTCCAAATAAGAAATCCCCTGATTTATATACGCGGAGGCCGTCAATTGAGGTTTTTCAATTTTTTCATAAATGCGTAAAACTTGCTCGAATATCTTTAGCGCCTCAGTATGTCTATCTATCGCTTGAACTACTAATCCCTGCCCTTTCAAGGATTTAGCAATACCTTCATCATTATTTGACTTTCTGTATAAATCTAAAGCATCTAAAAAATGTGTAAGAGAATCATCGTACTCACCTTTGATATAATAGATCCATCCAGCAGCATATAAAACTTCAGCAGTTAGCGAAGAATCGTTTAGCTCAAGAGATTCCTTATAAGCCTTACTTAATAATTCTAAAGCCCCAGAATAATCGTTGTATACGAGCTCTTTTGATTCTTCTATTTGTTTATAAATAAGTTCTCGATCAATGTTTTGCCGAAAAATGTTTGCGGAAAGAGAAGTAGAAATACTGAATGCAAGAAAGAAAAAAACTAAGGTGTATTTCTTTTTAGCCATTCTAAACTTCATTTGTTATATTTATGTTAAAGCTAAAAAAATAAATTACTGTACAAAAAATTCTATTGATTTTATACCAAATCCCTAGCCGCTTATTTTGTAATTTTATATAAAATGTTTGTTATGAAAACTCCACCTCGCCTCGAACAGGCAATAAATAAACTCTACTTAGCTTTTCACAGCGATTCTCTCAATCCTGAATGTTGTAAGAGTTGTGCTGTGGGTAACATTCTAAACAATACAGATATCTGGAAACATCTTACAGATGGTCATGGTTCTTTAAAACTCTCCTACGTAGGCAAGGTAAATGAAGCGCTTGGTAAGAAATTAAATGGCTATACTCCATTTGAGTTGCTTCAAATTGAATCTGCATTTTTAAAAGGCTGTGGCTATACACTCCCCTTATCCCACAAAACAAATAAGCTTGTTGACCGCAATTCTAAAGAAGTTATGTTTAATGGAATGTGCGAAGCGGTTGCTGTACTGTGCAAGTTAGACGGAATATCTAATGTGATGGATTATTCTAGATTATTTGAGTTTGAAGACAACCAACCCGTCAATGAATTAGCTTACACATATTAAAATAACAAGAATTCATTTACTTAAGTTCTGAAAAGAACTTTTATCTTTGATTTGGCTTTAGGGGTATTCTAATTTTTTAGAATTGAGACAGTCCCTTTGAACCTGTATGGTTAACACCGGCGTAGGGAAAAGTATTGTATTTAACTTCCTTTTTAGAGGAACTCTTTAGCCGTATCATTTTAAAAATTATACTTAATGAAAGAGTTACTCTATTCACACATATTAACAGTTAGAAAACAAGCACCATTAGTGCAAAACATTACTAATTATGTAGTGATGAATAATACTGCTAATGCATTATTAGCTGTTGGCGCATCACCTATCATGGCGCACGCGCACCCTGAAATGGCTGCAATGCAAAAAATATGCAATGCACTGGTTATCAACATAGGCACACTAGATGAATACTGGGTAGAATCTATGCTCATCGCTGCTACTGAAGCAAACCATAATAACAAACCCTGGATACTAGATCCTGTAGGTGCAGGAGCAACTCCTTATCGCGACGAAGTTTTAAGCAGACTTATTGAACTGAAACCTGCAGCAATTCGCGGAAATGCTTCTGAAATACAAGCTTTAGCTAAGCTGAATAAAACACAAACAAAAGGTGTAGACAGTACATCAGCCAGTACCGAAGCAGTGCATGCAGGGCAAATTCTAAATAAAACTTACGGAGCCATTATTGTGATTTCTGGAGAAACCGATATTATTATTGATGGAGATCAACAGGTTAAAATTCATAATGGAAATGCCTTAATGACAAAAATAACAGGAATGGGCTGCTCAGCAACGGCTATCCTCGCAGCTTTTATAGGAGTTATACCTAACGAAACGGAAGCTGCTGTTGCTGCTACAGCTTTGATGAGTGTTTCTGGAGAATTAGCTGCTAAATCCAGTAACGGGCCGGGTAGTCTTCAGGTGAATATTCTAGATAAATTGCATTCAATAAAAGAACAGGAGTTTGAGGAAACCTTAAAATTTTCAATTTAAATGAACGTAAAATCTTTTCCTTATCGTTTATATCTTGTGATTTCTGAAGAAGCTTGTCCCCATTATGACTTTATAAAAGTAGCTGAAGAAGCTATAAAAGGTGGGGTTGATATTATTCAGCTCCGCGAAAAAAAAGACGCTTCATCACAGTTTCTAAAGAAAGCGGTAGAGCTGAAAAAGGTTTTAGATCGCTATCAGATTCCGTTAATAATTAATGATAATCTTGAGGTTGCTATAAAAAGTGGTGCAGCAGGAATTCACGTAGGAAATACAGACCTAACTCCTACTGAAATTAGAAAGCAATGGCCTCAATGTGAGATTTTAGGCTACTCTATTGAATATCTGGAACAACTATATAATGAGCAAACCTATTCTTCAGATTATTTAGGAATCAGTCCGGTTTACAATACTGATACTAAAACCAACACCGTAACAACTTGGGGGATCGATGGAGTTCAAAGTATATGTTCAAAAACAGAAAAACCGCTGGTAGCAATAGGAAATATGAAAGCTTCAAATGCTAAAAAAGTAGTTGAAGCTGGTGCAGATTGTATCGCGGTGGTTTCGGCTATTTGTAGCGATTCAAATCCGCTTAAGGCTGCACAACTACTCAAGCAGGAAATTGATCAAGGAATTAATAATAGAGCTGCAACTCATAAAATTTAATTTATGAGTATTTATAAATACCCATCTGTTTTAAGTATTGCGGGTTTTGATGGAAGCGGTGGTGCTGGTATACAGGCAGATCTTAAAACAATATCTGCATTAGGTTGCTATGCAACTACGGTACTCACAGCTCTTCCGGTTCAAAATACACAAGGCGTTCAATCTATTTTCTCAATTCCTACTGATGTCGTTAAAGAACAGCTGGATTCTATTTTTGACGATATTATCCCTTCCGCAATAAAAATAGGAATGGTTCATACTCCACAATTGGTAACTACTATTGCCGAAAAATTAAAGAAACTTCAAAATATTCCGGTTGTTTTTGACCCGGTAATGGTGGCTACAAGTGGTCATAAACTTATTGAAAACCCTACTATTAAAAAGCTGGTTGACGATTTATTTCCTTTAGCATCGGTCATTACTCCTAATATGGATGAAGCTGCTATTCTGGCTAAAATGAATGTTGGAAATCTAAAGGATATGCGCGAGGCCGGCCAAAAGATCATGGAGTTAGGTTGTACATCTGTTCTATTAAAAGGCGGACATTTAAAAACCAATGTTCTCACCTCTCTATATTTTGACACTTCTGGAAACATTCACGAGTTTGAGTTTGAAAAATTTGAAACCCAAAATATGCATGGTTCAGGATGTACACTTTCTTCAGCAATTGCTTCTTATATCGCTCAAGGAAAATCTTTATTAGAAGCCGTAAAGCTTGGTCAAGATTATGTGCATCAGGCTATTTTTCATTCAAAAGATGTGAAAATAGGTAAAGGCAACGGACCGTTAAATCACTTTTTTAATCCTCAAAAGCTTATTAAAAATGAAATGGAGTGAAACCACCTGGCGCCGTATTCAACCCATATATTCTAAAATTTTAGATATGCCGTTTATTAAACAATTGACTGACGGCAGTCTCCCTTTGGAGCAATTTCAATATTATATCAGACAAGATTCTGCCTATCTTGAAAACTTCGGAAGAGCTTTATCTCTTATCGCTGCAAGAGCTCACGAAGTCGAAGACATACTTAGCTTTAGCCGTTTTGCAGAAGGCGCAATTGTAGTAGAAAATGCATTGCACGAATCGTTTTTTAAAGAATATAATATTGAGAAAAATACTGAAATAAGTCCGGTAACGCATCATTACACGCATTACTTAAAAAGTACCGCTGCTCTTGATCAGGTAGAAGTAGCAATGGCAGCCGTCCTCCCCTGCTTTTGGATCTATAAAGCTGTTGGTGATGTTATTTATAACAATCAGAGTGACCTAGAAAACCCGTATAAAAAATGGATTGAAACTTATTCTGGAGAAGAATTTGAAATCCTAGTCAATCAAGCAATCAACACTTGTGACCGTGTAGCAGCAACTTGTACCACTGCGCAACAAGAACGCATGCACGAAGCTTTTTTAGCAGCAACTAAACTAGAATTTATGTTTTGGGACAGTGCTTCAAACTTAAGGAAATGGCCTTTCTAAAATTTTTAAACGTTAATTTTACATTAATTCAAAAATACTTGTAACACTTCAAAAATACTATCGTCTATTATAATAGTAGCGTTTGAAAAAATGTTTTCATTTATTTATTTGGATTAGCCGCCTTCAATAGTGAAAAATTCAACGTTAAATTATATACATTTAAATCCTTGAGCATTTGCTCAGGGATTTTTTATTTCAAAAAAAATACACAAACTTCTTAAATTCAGTAATTTAGATTTAAAAAAATCTTATGCCTGCAATTTATGATATACCTCCTTTTGAAGTTCAAGAGAACCTCAACGCTCTTAACTTTGATTTATCAGCAAAAATTCCTGCAAAAAAACTAGATCAAAACCTACTAATCGCAACGTGGAACATTAGACATTTTGGAAGCCTCACAAGAAAATGGTACAGTGAATCTGATGATAGTCCTAAACGAGATCTAAGTGCCATCTTGTGTATAGCAGCCATTTTAAAACGATTTGATATTATTGCCATTCAAGAAGTAAAATCTAATCTTAGGGCTCTGCGAGATACGCTCAAAGTTTTAGGAAGTCATTGGTCACTAATTTTAACCGATGTCACACGTGGTAACCCCGGTAATGATGAACGTATCGCATTTATCTTTGATACTCGCAGAGTACAACTTTCTGGTCTCGCTTGTGAGTTGGTGATTCCTGAAGATTGGGTCGATGAGATAAGTGACAATGCTCTAAAAAAACAATTTGCACGCACACCTTACGCTGTAAGTTTTAAATCAAATCACAAAACTTTTATTCTCGTGACCTTGCATATTTTATATGGTAAAAAAGTTTCTGAACGTATACCTGAACTTAAAGCAATTGCTCGTTGGCTTTCAGAATGGACAAATAATCTGAATGCCTATCATCAAGATATGATTGTACTGGGAGATTTTAACATTGATGAACGTAGTGACCTTTTAGATAAAACCTTTCTATCTGAAGGGTTATACGTACCTCCTCAACTGCAGGATAACAGTGTTACCCGATCTATCTTTAATGAAACAAAATACTACGATCAGATTGGTTGGTTTAGAGACGCTACGGCTAACAGCAACTTATCTATGAATTTTAGTTCTGGTGGTAATTATAATTTTTTACCCTATGCATTATCAAACAGAGGTTTGAGCAAAAGAAGCCTTTCTTACATCCTTTCTGACCATTACCCGCTTTGGGCTGAATTCCAAATTGATTGAAAAGGTAAATAACTGTTTTTAAATATTTTAACTATTATTTAGCATTTTTAAGAAAACCTAATGAGTTGTTGATTCCGTATATTTTGATGAATCTGACAAAAGATTTATTAAAATTTCTAATCAAATCAACAATTTATGAAAACAATTTTTACAAAAATTAGCATTTTCACAATGTTGCTATTTTTAGCAACCGCTTGTAATAATGATGATGACGGCACAGTGGTAGTGGTAGAACCTACCTGTGGAGACGGTATTATGAACGGTGATGAAACCGGCGTAGACTGCGGTGGTACTTGTGGACCGTGTGAGGTAGTATCTAACCCTGGAAGACGTGCTGATCTTTATGTTACTAACAATAATGATGGTAATATATTTAAGTATAGTATTTCTGGAGATTCTCTAGTTACTTACACTACTGCATCAACTGCTGCAGAAGGTATTTACTATGACGCGGAGTCTGATCTTCTTGTACAAGCTTCACGCTCGGGTTTGATGCTAGACGCATATGCGGGCACAAGTACGCTAGGAAACGCTACTATTAATAGCTCTTTCAGCACATTTGCAGACTTAAATAGTCCTCGTGAATTGGCTGTAAATGGCGCTTATTATGTGGTGTCTGATAACGGTGAAAATAAGTTCTTTGTATACTATAAGACGGGAAACAGTTTTTCTCTTTATTATACAATTGATATTCCATTTCCTGTATGGGGAATCACTTTTAAAGGAAACGATTTGTATGCTGTAGTGGATAGCTCTAGCGACCTTGCCGTATTTTCAAACTTTGTTGCTAATGCGATGGATGGCACTATGAGACCTTCTAAACGTGTTACCATTGAAGGTATCGTGAGAACTCACGGTTTAACCTACAACGGCTCTGATGACGTTATGATAATGACAGATATTGGCGCTGCATCTAATGCAACAGACGATGGTGGTTTTCATGTGATCAATGACTTTTCAACAAAATTTGATGCACTTTCTGATGGTGATGTTTTGCCGGTAAGTATGCAAACTCGCGTGGCAGGTTCTTCTACATTGATGGGCAATCCTATTGATGTAGCTTACGATTCAGAAACTGGTGCTATTTATATTGCTGAAGTAGGAAACGGGAAAGTTCTTGGATTTACAGATATAGGCGATGGAGGAAACCTGACTCCTTCATTTAATATGGACCTTGCAGCCGCTTCTTCAATTTATTTCTCGAGTGAAGAAACTGACGGTAATACCGGTATGGCTTCTATGAATCAAACTACAAGATTGTATACTACATCAACTGCTAATGGTGATGTAACTGTTTATGACGGTACTGGTGCAATGCTTAAAACGGTTACCACTGCTTCATCTTCTACTGAGGGAATTTATTATAATGCATTAAGTGACGCATTATTACAAGGTTCTAGATCTGAAGGTGAAATTCAATACTACAGCGACTTTATGTCTGTGATGAGTGGAGCAATTGCTACTGCAGCTTTTACAGGTGATTTAGCAACTTCCAGTCCACGAGAAATAGCTGTTTATGGTAATAAAGTAGTTGTTGCAGATAACCCTGCAAATATGTTCTATGTATATTCTTATACAGGAAGCTCTTTCACATTAGAAAATACTTTTGACCCTGGTTTCCCGGTTTGGGGGATAACATTTAAAGGGGATGACTTACTAGCTGTCGTAGATACAACTAGCGATTTAGCAATATTTGAAGACTTCTTTACAAATACTATGGATGGAAGCATTATGCCTACAAAACGAGTAAGCATAGCCGGTATTACCAGAACACATGGTATCACATATAGTGCAGCTGATGATGTTTTAGTAATGACAGATATAGGTCTTGCAGCAGGTGGAGCTCTAGATGGTGGTATTAATGTAATACAAGATTTTAGTACCGTGATCGAAGCTACTGCAGATGGCGGGACAATAGGTCTTACCGATCAAAATATTATTGAAGGGCTAAGTACTTTAATGAATAATCCTATTGATGTGGCTTATGATCACAAAACAAAAACTGTATTTGTATCCGATATAGCTACTGGAGCAGTACTAGGGTTTAGCAATGCACTTAGCACAAGTGGTAACGTTGCTCCTAGTGTAAACAATGCGCTTACGTCAGCATCTTCGCTGTATCTGTATAATAATTAAGCCTTTGATCCCAAATCATTGAAAAAGACCTCCTTATGAGGTCTTTTTTTATATGAAATTTTCAAGGAAAGAATAGAGCAGTAATAACCAGCCGGTAGCTAAAAACAAACCACCCAAAGGGGTTACAGGCCCAAGTAATCTCAATTTCTTACCAAATGCTCCGCTTAAGCATAAACCATAAATGGAGAAAGAAAACAAAAAAGTACCCACTATAAAGAAGATAATAATCGTTTGATCTAATGTATTATTAAAACCTAAATTGAAACTTAGAACCAAAAGCACAATAGCGTGATACATTTGATATTTTACCCCGGTTTCAAAACTGGCCATCTGCTCAGATGTAAATTTTTTCTTTAACGTGTGAGCTCCAAAAGCACCCAAAACGATTCCTAAAAATCCATAAAATGACGCGAATATTTGACTTAGTAATATAACCTGCATAAATTTTCTTAATTCTAATTTGACACAAAACTACAACTCGAAATGCTAAAACCTTTGTTAAGTTTAGTAGCCTTCCTAACCTAAAGAGAAGTTATAATTTTTCTAATACTGCGTATTTATATTTATTTTCAGCTTAAATGCTATATCTTCAAAAAATGAATTTAAAAAAATATATTCAAGACATTCCAGACTTCCCAAAACCTGGAGTAATCTTTAAAGATATCAATCCGCTACTTGCTAATCCCGAGGCAACTGCCCAAACGATTAATCTATTAGCCAAAGGTTTGTACGGTTTTAATGCCACAAAAATTGTAGGAATAGAAAGTCGTGGTTTTTTACTGGGTATCTTGCTAGCTCAAAAAATGGGTTTGGGATTTGTTCCCATTCGGAAACCTGGAAAACTACCGGGAAAAATTGAAAAACAAACTTATGCGCTAGAATACGGTGAAGATTCAATAGAAATTCAACAGAACAGCATTTCTGAAGGTGATCTGGTAATTGTACATGATGATGTATTAGCTACCGGTGGTACCGCTGCTGCTGCTTGTGAATTGATTGAAAAATGTGGAGGAACTGTCGTTCAGTGTAATTTTTTAATGGAACTGGGATTTTTAGAAGGACGTAAAAAACTTGGAAACTATGCATTACACAGTCTTATTCATTACTAATCTAAAGCATTTTTAGTAACCCAAAGTTTATAGCCAAAAAGTGCCAATTGTAATTTGCTGGCTTTTGCCAAATCAACTTCTTTTTTGGTAAAGCTGGGAAGTATCTTTTTATTGACTTTAGCTAATGCCTTAAAAAAACTTTTCTTCATAGTTTAAGAGTCCTTTAATTTCTACATTTTTTTTTTGATATTCTCTCAAATTTAAGGTTTTAACACGATTCTGCGCGCGCTTACAGAAGGTGTTAAGACTAATTTGTGATTATCCAAAAATTGTCTCGATGATTGTTAAAATTAATGTGACCATAACTGTGATTTTTGATTGTTAATAATTGATTTGATCACAATTACGGGAGTAAAAATCAGTCCTACAAGGTTTTAGTTAGATATTAATGTAATTGACTACACAATCGTAAGTTAGAAAATGATTTATCATAAATACTGAAACCATAAACTCTTAAACTCTATTTATAAGTGAAACTAATTTATCAAAATAACCTAACAACTGTAACTTTTGTAGATGCATTTTAGATACTTTTATAAAATCGTAGAGAATATTTGAATGAAAATAGAACCAAATTTCAATTTTCATCTTTTTAGACCAGGTCTGGTGAAAGCTTTTGAGTATTTTAATAAAGATTATCTAATACAAAAAATCCGCTGTAAAAAAGGTTATAGCGGATTTTTTAGATTTGATTGATGGAGATTATTTACTTTTTGTTATTTGCCTTTTTGGTAGTAATTAAAATAGCCCCCTTCTTACCTTTCATTTTTTCTACACCATACAGCTCTATTGCATTATCACTCTTTATAACATCTATAGATTCTATGTCGTCAGGGTTTATATTTTTAAGTTCATATTCATCAACCTCTTCTCCGTCAATAATAAATAAAGCCTTCGCGTTTAGATTTCCTTTTCCTCTATAAGTTATGTGATACTTAGAATCACTTGATTTATATTCAGAAGCATTAATTGGTCTTCTTTGAAAAAAAACACTATCATCAGACATATTCAACATTTCCGCTCTTCGCTTCTTTATTTCTGCTTTGCGTAATTCCATTTCTGCTTTACGTTCTTCCATTCTGGATTGCATTTCAGCCTTACGCAATTCCATCTCTACCATACGCTCTTTGATCTTTTCAGTCACACTAGTAGAATCATTAAGTCTATTCTTCATTTCTTCTCTACGCACCATAATTTTAGCTTTACGTTCTTCCATCTCTTGTCTGCGCTCTTGCATTTCCTGCTCTCGTTCTTGCAATTCTGCCGCACTCAATTTTGAACGTTGAACTATCGTATTATGGCCAGATACTACGCCAAATGTTCCATCTTCGGTTCGGTAAACTACAATATTTGTTAATGCCTTATCATTTGTATTATAAGTTGCGGTAGCTTTGTTTCCGGTCTTACGATCTTTAACAGAGATTGAAATTTGAGTAATCTCTCCGTTGTTGTTATAACTCAACTTAGAGAAATCCATTTCTATATTATAATCAGAATCTAACTCTTTTACAAGTTGCTCAATATCTCCTTTTGTCATTTTAGGAGTGATAACCTTCTTAAAAGCTTTCGGAGAGGTTTGTTCGGTTTTTGTGACTAGTTGCTTGGGATGATCTTTAATAATTTCAGAAAGATTTTTCTGGTTTTGGTTTTCTGTTTGAGAAGGTGATATGATTAAAGCAGTCTCAGATTCTTTTACTTCAGAGTGTGAAAGTGGTTCAACTTTAAATTTAACCTCTTCTTTTACATTAAAACTCCACATAAATGCACCGAGCACAGGCACAATAAGGAGAATCTTCCACTTTCTAAATTCGCTTGATGATTGCTTATTTAACATAACTATTCGTTTTTTGATGAATGATTGATAAAATGAATGGGCCAGTGCCGGCACCAGTTTAGGCGCTGCAACCTTTACCAGAGCAAGCTGGTAATTTTTTCTATTCTCTATTTGTCTGGCTGTGGTAGCATCTGCGAGGTATTCTAAATTTTGTACAACTACATTTTTATACAACCATGCTAAAGGATTAAACCACTGTATAATGATAACAAATTGTACCAAAAACATATCGAAACTGTGTCGCTGATTAGCGTGAGCCTTCTCGTGTAATAGGACCATTTCCAACTCTTCTTCACTATGCGCTTGCGCATCTAATACAATATAATTGAAAAATGAAAAAGGAGCATCCAGACCGTCTATCTGCACAAAATGATAGCCATTGCTTGTTTGTTGACGAGTATTCTTTAAAAAAGAAAAAATCTGAATCAGTTTTTTAATGAAAATAAAAAACATCACAGCGACTCCTAGTGTATAAATGAAGACACCCAATTGCCAAAAGTCAAAAGTTTCTTCTACCACAGGTGAAGCCTGAGCTTGAAGCAGTAATTCTTCTGGAATATCAAAATCTTCAACAGGTACTTTATAAATAGTTCTAGTCAAAACCAATGCTGGTGCAATGAGAGCAGCTACTATTCCTGCCAATAAAAACTGCCTGTTTGTTTTAAAAAAAGTCTCATTTTTTAACAAAAAAACATAAGCCATAAAAAACAAGCTTAGAATAGCAGCACTTTTAAATATGTAAATTAATACAGCCATATTAATTTTTCTTTTCGATAATTTCTAATATTTCCCGAAGCTCGTCTGCAGTTATTTTTTCTTCTTTAGCAAAAAATGAAACCATGTTTTTATAGGAACTATCAAAAAATCTTCTGGTAGCCTCGTTCCAGAACTTCTTTCCATACGCATCTCTATTTATAAGAGGGTAATACTGGTGTGTTTTACCAAAGGCTTTGTGACCTACGTAACCTTTTTCTTCTAGATTACGCACTATTGTAGAAACTGTATTATAATGCAGATTTTCTTCCTCTAAGTCTGCTTGCACTTCTTTTACAAAAGCTTTTTCAAGTTTCCATATGACGTGCATTACCTCTTCTTCCTTATTAGTTAACTTTTCCATGTTTTTTTTATACAAGTCTGAATCTAAAAACTATTAACAACTAACATCCTAACTATTAGCTTACAACAAACATAAAACGAAAAATCTAGTTAAACAACTATTTTTATAGTTTTTATTGAGTGTATTATTTTTTGAGCTTCTATATTATCCTTTATATTAACTAAGAGAACCGCATATTTTGCCCTATTTTTACAAAAACAGCTTGACCTTTGGACATTCTTGAAAATTTTAGGATACTCGATTTAGTCGATATTTTATTAGTTGCTACCCTACTCTATTACCTGTACAAACTGGTAAAAGGGACCGTAGCAATTAATATTTTTCTGGGAATTTGTATTATTTGGGTCATCTGGAAAATCACACAATTGCTTCAGATGGAAATGCTAAGTACCATCTTAGGGCAATTCATCGGAGCAGGTATGTTTGCTTTGATTGTAGTTTTCCAACAAGAAATCAGAAAGTTTCTACTGATGATTGGCTCTACGAATATTGGCAGAAAAACAGGTTTTCTTAAGCATATTAAATTCCTTCAGGACGAAGCAAAAGACAATTCTGACACCAAAGTTGAAGAGATCGTTGATGCCTGTGAAAAAATGGGACAGACCCGTACCGGTGCTCTAATTGTTATTCAACGCACAACGCACCTTGATTTTGTTAAGCAAACAGGTGATGAGATGAGTATTGAAGTAAACCGCCCCATTCTGGAAAGTATTTTTTTCAAAAACTCTACGCTTCACGATGGTGCCGCAATCATTGAAGACAACCGCATAGTTGCTACACGTGCAATTTTACCAGTCTCTAATGAGCGAAATATACCTTTACGTTTTGGTCTGCGTCACAGAGCTGCTGTAGGTATTACAGAAAAAACTGATGCTGTCGCACTCGTTGTAAGTGAAGAAACCGGAAACATCAGTTATTTGAAAGATGGCGAATTTGTACTTTTCAAAGACTTAACTGAACTTATTGAGATCTTAAGAAAGGATCTCAGCTAAAAACTATGAATACTGAAAAATCAAAAAGTACACTTGTCGTAGTTGATTACTGCCGAAATTGTTCAAAAAATCTGAACCCTAATGCTGCTTTTTGTGATCAATGTGGTGGGAAAATTATTAAGAACAGAATTACCACAAAAAATCTACTTGAAGATTTTAACGATAGATTTTTGAGTATTGATGGTGCATTCCCTAAAACCTTTATAGCACTTTATCGAAATCCTGAAGATGTCATAGGTGGATATATAAATGGCGTGCGAAAGAAGTATATGTCTGCATTTGGTTATTTTGCATTATCTCTTTCAATAGCTGGTATTTATGTTTTTATCCTAAGAGAATATTTTATGGATTCTATTTTTGAAAACATCTCATCTGAAACGATTCAAAATCAAGATAAGGCTCAATTAGATTTTGTTAAACAATTAACTACTGGCATCAATGAATATCAGGCATTATTAAGTATTCTCAGCATTCCTATTCTAGCCTTTATTTCACGAATTGTTTTCTGGAATTATAAACAATTTAATTATCTGGAGCATGTGGTAATTTACCTTTATGCGTTTAGCCACATCAACCTTACAGTTTACATTTTAGCAATTCTTACTATCTGGTCACCTTCAATCTATATCTTTTTCAGTTTTGTGGGAACGATAGGCTACGTCATTTATTTATGCTACGTACTTAAAAGGCTTTACGGCTTAAATTTTAAAAAGCTAATCTTAAAAACCTCACTTTTTGCTCTTATAGGCAGCCTGTTCTTCTTTATAATTTCAATAATAGTAGGAATTATAATGTTTAAAATGGGAATGTTTGACGAACTCATCGAAAATATTAAAACTGCTAACCAAGCAAAAACCTAAGCCGGCTGTTTATTTGCAGCAAACTGTACTTCGTGCAGATTACGGTAATGACCATTTTCTACATTGAGCAATTCTTTGTGACTTCCCATTTCTACAATCTGACCTTTTTCCATCACAATGATTTTATCAGCTTTTTTAATAGTTGCTAAACGGTGAGCTATCACAATTGAAGTACGCCCTTTTGTAATTTTATTAATCGCTTTCTGAATTAAATGCTCACTGTTAGAGTCTACAGAAGAGGTTGCTTCATCAAGTACTAAAATACTTGGGTTACTCACATAAGCTCTCAAAAATGCTATAAGTTGACGCTGACCACTAGATAACATTGCTCCTCGCTCTTTTACATTATAATGATATCCGTTAGGTAAACTAGATATAAAAGAATCTACACCTATTGCCTTGGCAGCGGCTATAACATCTGCTTCGGTGATATTCGGGTTATTGAGAGTAATATTATTTAATATCGAATCTGCAAATAAGAATACATCTTGTAGAACGACTGCTATCTCAGATCGCAACGAAGCGACTTCAACATCTTTTATATCAATCCCGTCAATTTTAATTACACCACTGTCTATTTCATAAAAACGCCCCAAGAGGTTAATAATTGTAGATTTCCCTGCACCGGTAGAACCTACAATAGCAACGGTTTCTCCAGCTTTAACTTCTAGATTTATTCCGCGAAGAACTTCTTCATCAGCAACATAACTAAAACGTACATTTTCAAAACTTAAATCTCCTTTGATGTTACTCAATACGTGAGTTCCTTCATCATCAATACGTGCATCTGTATCTAAAATTCCAAAAACACGATTTGCAGCGACCATTCCCATCTGCAGGGTATTGAATTTATCTGCGATCTGACGCAGCGGCGTAAATAACATTTGAGAAAACTGAATAAATGCAGTAATTAAACCTATTGTGATCACATCGCTTTCTACCGCTCGTAAACCACCGTACCATACGAGTAATCCTATGGTTATTGAAGTTACAACTTCGGCAATAGGGAAGAAAATAGAGTTATACCACACGGTTTTATTCCACGCAGCCATGTGCTTTTTGTTGATTTCATTAAACTTATCCTGTTCAATTTCCTCACGTGAAAAAATTTGTACGATCTTCATACCCGTTACCCGCTCTTGTACAAACGAATTGAGATTAGCAACCTGCGTACGTACTTCTTCAAAAGCAACCTTCATTTTCTTCTGAAATACCCGCGTTGCATAAAGTATAAACGGAAGGATCACAAAAACAATAAGCGATAATTGCCAACTTTTATACAACATAACCCCGGCAATAACCAGCATTTTAAGCAAATCGCTTATGATCATAAACAGTCCCTGACTGAATATACTCGCAATCGTTTCGATATCATTCACCGCACGGGTTACCAGACGCCCTACAGCAGATTTATCATAATACTGCATTTTAAAGTAAATCATATGCTTGAAGAGTCGGGTTCTGATATCAAGTACCACCTGTTGTCCCAGCCAGTTTGCGAAGTAGATAAAAAGCAGTTGAAAAAGGGATTCTCCTATAAGCACCAGAAAACTTAAACCTATGAAATAGATCAGCGTATCCATATCTTTAGGCTGCATACCTTCGTCCATCGCATATTCGATAAATACAGGACGTAATACTGCACAAATTGAAATGAGAATCGCTGATATTGCCACAAAATACATGCGCATTTTATAAGGGCTTGTGTAACTCAAGAGTTTTTTAAACAAGCCAAAATCAAATGCATTTCCTTTACTACTTGCCATAGGGTAAAAATATTTCTTCAGGATAGCGTACTTCTGTAAGGTATAAACCATGTGCTGGAGCAGAAGCTCCAGCTTCAGAACGCGTTCTGCTTGCTATAATCGTTTTTAAATCTTGAGGATTTAACTTGCCTAAACCTACTTCAAGCAAAGTTCCTACCACCGCCCGCACCATATTGCGTAAAAAACGGTCTGCACTAATTTTAAAAAGCAAGCTATTTTCTTGCTTGATCCACTGCGCTTCTAAAATCTCACAAAGGTAAGTTTTAACGTCTGTATTAGAACGACTGAAACACTTAAAATCCTGCTTACCTAAAAGAAAATGAGCCGCTTCATTCATCTTATTCAAATCTAATTCTTTCTCAAAAAAATAAGATTGATTTACCATAAAAGGATTTTTAAATGTGTGCACCTTGTACACATAACTTCTTCTTGTAGCATCAAAACGCGCATGTGCTTCATCACCTACTCGAAGTATGGAATTGACCGCGATTGCTTCCGGTAAAAAACGATTCAATCTAAACTGCAAGTGCTTCATTTCTTCCGGGGTCCAGGCTGCTTCATAATCAAAATGTGCATACAATTGTGCTGCATGAACACCGGCATCGGTACGGCCTGCTCCTACTAGACTAAGTTCTTTGCGCAATAATGTAGAAAGTGCCCCTTCTAAAACTTCTTGAACTGTAATACTCTGAGGTTGACGCTGCCACCCGTGGTAAGGCCCGCCATCATAAGCTATGTCTATAAAATACCGCAAGCGTTCTGTTTGTGATTGAAGTTGCAAAGATACATCTTTGCAAGAGGTCTTCTAATTTTGAGAATTCTTTATCTGATATGAAAAAAATACTGCTTCTTAGTGATACCCATAGTTATATTGACGAACGTATTCTGGCTTACGCCGAAAAAGCCGATGAAGTCTGGCATGCAGGTGACATAGGGGATCTGGCTGTAACTGAAGCGCTGCAGAAAGTAAAACCTCTAAGAGCTGTTTTTGGGAATATTGATGATCACGAAATAAGAAAAGAGTTCCCACTGAACAATCGCTTTATTTGTGAAGAGGTAGATGTTTTAATAACCCACATCGGCGGATACCCCGGAAGGTATTCTCCCGCAATTCGAGAAGAGCTAAGAGCCAATCCGCCAAAATTATTTATATGCGGGCATTCTCATATTCTAAAAGTAATGCCAGACCGCAAACTCAACTTACTCCATATGAATCCTGGCGCGATAGGAAAACATGGTTTTCATAAAGTACGTACAATGCTACGCTTTACCGTAGATAAAGGTAAAATAGATAATCTAGAGGTTATAGAGATGAAACGCTAACCACGCGACAACTAAAAAACCCTGCTAGTTGGCATACTAGCAGGGCTTTCGCACTAATTAACTAAGATATTAGGTCTATCGCAACCGGTCAACAGATTTTACAAGATCCTCATCCCGCTTAATTGCCTTGTTAGCCAAAGCGATAAAAACGATAGAAATGATGGGGATTAGCATCCCAATACCTTTCTCCGGGGCCGCCGCCCCTCCAGATAAGATTTGCGACTGGTAAACCAATACACCTAGCAAAATAAAGTTCAATATTATATTCAATCTGCCCAGAACAAACTGAAGCTTCCTGTTTTTAAATAAAAAAATTGTTATTAAAGAAAGAAGAGCACTTCCAAAAAACAAAGCAACCAACTCTAAATGTGCTACTGCATAAACAGGTTCTCCTGATGATGTGCTGTAAACCGGTATTGCAAAATGTAAACCGGCAGACACAATAACTGCAAGAATTAAGTAAACACTTTGTATACGTTGAATCATTTCTTTCCTTAGTTGAGAGCGACAAAAATATAAACTTCTTTCAGACTATACTCATTTTAATAAAAAATATTGTTGTATAATTGCAATAGAAAGTGTAACCGCTTCTAAGTTGGTTACTTACTCGCCAAAAAATTTCTCAGATCTTCTCTCAAAATTTTTTGATCGCATTCAAATCAATTCAATACAGAAATTCATACTTATAGTTAATGTTTAATATTTCAGAATTAAAAGCCAAAAAGCTACCTGAATTACAGGAAATCGCTAAAGGCTTAGACATCCCTAAATACAGATCGCTTAAAAAACTGGATCTGGTCTATAAAGTTCTTGATCAACAAGCCGCAGATCCTAAGGCGGTTGCAGAAGTTATAGAAGAAACTTCATCTGAAACTCCTGCAAAAGCAAAAGCTCCAGAAAACAAATCTGCACCGAAGAGCACCAATAAAAAAAGTACACGTCCTGCTAAAGAAAGCAATAGCGATAAAAAACAGGATACAAAAAATACTCAGGCTGCTTCTGCTAAGAAAGAAGAAAAGTCAGAAAACACACAGCGTAAACCTAGAAATCAGAAATCTGATAAAGATAATTCTCAGAAACCTGACAACAAACAACCTGACGCTAAGCAATCTAAGCCTAGACCTCAAAAAGATTCTAATGCTGGCAATTCAAAAAATCGCCCTAGCAAAGACAACAATACAAACGGTAATTCTAACTCTAACAACAGCTCGAATAACAACCGTAACAACAGCAATAACCGCAATAATAATCGCAACTCTAACAATAACGATAACGGAAATAAAGATACCCGTAATCGCTACAGAGAGCCAGATTATGAGTTTGATGGTTTAATAGAAAGTGAAGGTGTATTAGATATTATGCAAGACGGTTATGGTTTCTTGCGCTCTTCAGACTACAATTACTTATCATCTCCAGATGATATTTATGTTTCTCAGTCTCAAATAAGATTATTTGGTTTAAAAACCGGAGATACTGTTCTCGGAGTCATTCGCCCTCCGAAAGAAGGTGAAAAATATTTCCCCCTTATTAAGGTCTCAAAAATTAACGGCCTTGACCCAAGTGTAGTTCGTGATCGCGTCTCTTTTGAGCACTTAACACCTTTATTTCCGAAAGAAAAATTCAATATCGGAGAGCGTCAAAGCACAATTTCAACACGCATAATGGATCTTTTTGCTCCTATAGGAAAAGGACAGCGTGGTATGATTGTATCGCAACCAAAAACGGGTAAAACCATGTTGCTCAAGGATGTTGCCAATGCTATCGCAGCAAATCACCCCGAAGTATACCAAATGATTTTACTGATCGATGAGCGTCCTGAAGAAGTCACCGACATGCAACGCAACGTAAAAGGTGAAGTGGTAGCTTCGACTTTTGATAAAGAAGCTCACGAGCATGTTCGCGTAGCCAATATCGTTCTTGAAAAAGCAAAACGTCTTGTAGAATGTGGTCATGATGTTGTAATACTTCTTGACTCTATCACACGTCTTGCGAGAGCATATAATACCGTACAGCCAGCTTCTGGCAAAATATTAAGCGGTGGTGTTGATGCAAATGCTTTACATAAACCAAAACGCTTCTTTGGTGCTGCCCGAAATATCGAAAACGGAGGATCTCTTTCCATTATAGCCACAGCTTTAACTGAAACAGGATCTAAAATGGATGAAGTAATCTTTGAAGAATTTAAAGGTACCGGTAACATGGAACTTCAGTTAGATCGTAAGATTGCAAACCGAAGAATCTTCCCCGCTATAGACCTTACCTCTTCAAGTACACGACGTGATGATTTACTACTGAGTGATAACGCAATACAGCGTATGTGGGTAATGCGCAAATACCTCGCAGACATGAATCCTATTGAAGCAATGGAATTCATTAGCGATCGTATTAAACAGACTAAAAACAATGAAGAATTCTTAATATCTATGAACGGGTAAAAAATCTAATTCATATTAACAATAAAAAAAGCGACATCAAATGATGTCGCTTTTTTTTCGCCACACCTTGTCTTGCCCTAAAACAGCTATACACTAAACAAAAGCTTACGAAAAGTAAAGAACAAAAAGTTTATGACAGTCGGGAAAACAAGCAGAGTCGCTATGACAAGCATTTGATCGAAAAAGTTATCAAAGAAGTTAAAAATGAACTCCCTCGAAAAGAAGCTAATCGTATTTACGGATTAGATAAAGTAACCTTAGACCCTTGGATGCGGGATTTCACCTCTAGCGTAAAAATTTAATAATTTACAGAAGCATACAATTGTTATAGCAATCGAAAAAGCCAAATAACGATTAGAGATTCTAAAATTATAACAATATCAAGACAGTGAGAGTCACTCCGAAAGAAAGCCTCAATATGGCCCTCATATATACGTTGATTTATTACCAAAAAATAACATTGCAATTAGCACGACTGAGAATGGAGATCCTTACAAAAACACACTAGCCAAAAGAATAAATAGTATTATCAAATGAGAATTCAATCTATACTCAAGTCCATTAGGCTTTGAGAACATTATAACTCTAATAGCAAAAAGTATCAAGAATTATAATGAACTAAGACCTCATTCGAGTTGTGATTACCTAACTCCAAAACAAGCTCATCTTAAATCTGGTAGCTTAAACAAAAGATGGAAAAACTATAAAAGAGATTTTAATCCTCAAGTTGTGGCTGTATAGTTTATTTAGGATTAAAAATTAGCTTCGTATAGCTATAACAGGATTTATTTATTAATCTGTACAGCTATTTTAAGACGGGTTAAAACGGGTCAAAAGTATATCAACTCCTAGGCATCCCCCAGGCAAAGCCTAGGATAGTGTATGAAGAGTGTATGAAAACAGCTTTCGCAAAGCTTAAATTTAAGATTTCATTAACAACATAACTACCGGTTGGCTTTAAATAAAGTTCATAGGGAGGTTTCTGGTTAAAATGATCTATTTCTATTTCCCCAACCGCGATATTCACGCTTGATCCAATAAAACGCAAACTTAGTATCAACAAAAAAACTCCCACGTGATTCACGTGGGAGTTTTAAAATATTTTTAAAACGAACTTATTAAAGCGCGTTTACGTGCTTAGCAAGCTGAGATTTTAAGTTAGAAGCTTTGTTATCATGAATGATATTATTTTTAGCTAACTTATCAATCATAGAAACCACAGAAGGAAACAAAGTCTCTGCTTCTTTCTTATCAGCTTCACGCAATTTCTTCATTGCATTACGCGTAGTTCTACTTTGGTAGCGATTTCTTAAACGCTTAACTTCACTGTTTCTTATTCTCTTTAAAGATGACTTATGATTTGCCATTATCTTGTTCTGTTTTAAATTGTAGCCCGTAGGGGAATCGAACCCCTCTTACCAGGATGAAAACCTGGCGTCCTAGCCGATAGACGAACGGGCCATTATGTCAAATATTTATGCTTTTAAGGTGCATAACCAACCTTTGTAGTCCGTAGGGGAATCGAACCCCTGTTACCAGGATGAAAACCTGGCGTCCTAACCCCTAGACGAACGGACCGGTATTTCGCTCAATTGCGGATGCAAAAATACACATATTTTATTATCACACAATAGCAAAACAAACTTTTTTTAAATTAATATGCTTTAGCAAAAAGTACACGCATTTTAGCAGGCTTTCCACTATAAATACACACACCTTCTTCTTCTTTGTAATTCAAAGAAATACAACGTATAGTAGCTTTAGTTTCTGTTTTAATACGCTCTTCCGTCTCTTTACTGCCATCCCAAAAAGCACTTACAAAACCTGTTTTATTTTCTAAAATATCTTTGAATTCATCATAAGTTTCTACCTCTGTGATATGTGTATCTCTAAAATTCTTTGCCTTATCATATAAAGCTTTTTGCATCTCAACCAGTAAATCTTGCACACGAGCCACAATATCATCTTTAGAAACCGTCTCTTTAGTCAAGGTATCTCTACGAGCCAATTCAACAGTACGCTTTTCAAGATCTCTAGGACCTATAGCTATACGCAACGGTACACCTTTCAATTCATACTCGTTAAACTTCCATCCCGGCTTATGCGTATCTCTATCATCAAATTTCACACTAACACCTAATAGCTGCAATTCACGCTTTAACTCTTTTGCTACTTGAGAAATAGCATCTAACTGCTCTTCTCCTCTATATATAGGGACGATTACAACTTGTATTGGAGCCAGTTTTGGAGGTAAAACCAAACCGTTATCATCACTATGAGTCATCACTAAAGCTCCCATCAAACGTGTAGAAACTCCCCAACTAGTTGCCCAAACATGTTCTTGCGAGCCTTCTTTAGTCGCAAATTTAACATCAAAGGCTTTTGCGAAATTCTGACCCAAAAAGTGAGAAGTACCAGCCTGAAGCGCTTTACCGTCTTGCATTAAAGCCTCTATACAATAGGTTTCTAAAGCTCCGGCAAAACGTTCACTTTCGGTTTTTGTACCTCTAATAACCGGCATACCCATAAAGTTTTCAGCAAAGTCAGCATAAACACGCATCATTTGTTGCGCTTCTTCAAGAGCTTCTTCTTGAGTCGCATGAGCAGTATGACCTTCTTGCCAAAGAAATTCTGCGGTACGTAAAAATAAACGCGTACGCATCTCCCAGCGCACAACATTTGCCCATTGGTTTACTTTTATAGGGAGATCACGGTACGATTGAATCCATTTTCGGTAGGTATCCCATATAATTGTTTCTGAAGTTGGACGAACAATTAATTCCTCTTCTAACTTTGCATCAGGATCTACAATAATACTTCCATCTTCATCATTTTTCAATCTATAATGAGTAACTACTGCACATTCTTTTGCGAAACCATCCACATGACTTGCCTCTTTACTGAAGTATGATTTTGGTATAAATAATGGAAAATACGCATTCTCATGCCCCGTATCTTTAAACATACGATCTAGTTCTGCCTGCATTTTTTCCCATATTGCATAGCCGTAAGGCTTGATCACCATACAACCCCTAACTCCTGAATTCTCAGCAAGATCAGCTTTAACAACGAGTTCGTTATACCATTTTGAATAATCTTCTGCTCGAGTGGTTAAATTCTTTCCCATATATATTTATTTGGCACAAATATTGTGTCTTTATAAGTGTTTTAAAGTTTTGCTACATCTTTGTTAAATGCATAAAATTGACGGCAAAACTAACTAAATTTACAATGTACAACAATAAAATACGGATGATATGCGCGGCTCGAAAATAACTCAGAAAATATTTATTAAACCTATACTTGGTCTTCTTGCTCTTGCAGGATTAGTTTCTTGTGGTCCTTCACAATATGCTATGAATGATGGAATTTACGGAAGAAGCACTCGCGTATACAATGATAATGTTCAGCAGCAAGAAGTTGCATCAACTGAAAATGGAAGCGTTTATGCTAATTATTTCAATCAAGGCGCTGAAGATCTAGATGCTGCTCAACAATCTGGTGAAATTTTTACCGATATTGATTCATATTCTTCAAACTCAGAATATACTAATGATGAAGCTATTTTAAATGAAAGCTTGACTTACAATGCTCAACCGGGCTGGGGAGACACCTACGATGAAGTTATAATTAACTCCTATTCTAATTTTTATCCAAATATGGGATATGGATTCGCAAGACCCTTCTGGAATAACGGTTGGGGCTACGGAGGTTTTGGCGTTTGGGGCAACCCTTACGGAGGTTATGGCTGGGGTAATCCTTATTGGGGTTACGGTTACGCATACAACGGCTGGGGCTACGGAAGATGGGGTTACCCATATAATGGCTGGGGATTTGGATTCAGTCCTTTTTACGGTTATTACGGCCTAAACACGTATTATGGTTGGGGATACCGTAATGCGTACAGAAACAACTACTATTCTAGATACAATAACGACCGAATTGCGTATGCTAATAGTCGCAGATCTAATAATTCTTATTCAAGAGGCAGAACAGCAAACTCAAGCGCTGCTAGAACCAGCTCTCGCAGATCTTCTGACGTTAATTATGCACGCACAAGTCGTACCTATAGCAGAAATAATGTAGGCGTAAATCCTTCTAGAAGAAGCAGCAGAAGTTCATCTACAAACAGCAATAGAGCTTCAGGTAGAAGTTCTAATTCTATCTATAATTCTACAGCACGCAGAACCAATAGCAACACGATAAGCAGAAGTTCTAATTCTAATAGTTCTATTAGAAGATCTTCTCCATCAACGACAAACAGATCTAGCACATATTCAAGAAGCAGTTCTTCATCGCGCAGTTCTGTATCAAGAAGCGCACCTACCCGAAGCGCATCACCCGCTCGCTCTAGCGGTGGTAGTAGTCGAAGTAGTGGGGGTAGCCGCAGCAGCGGAGGATCTTCAAGACGCGGTGGCGGCAGATAGAATTAAAACATAATTCAATTATTTATTTTTAAGATGAAAAAAATATTCATACTCCTATTTATAGGTTTAAGTATGCAGTACCTTACTGCCCAAACAGTAGCAGACGCAGTGCGTTACAGTTCACAGAATATTACCGGTACCGCAAGATATCGTGGTGCGGGTGGCGCTTTTGGAGCATTGGGTGGCGACATATCTGCCATTAATAATAACCCTGCAGGATCTGCTATTTTTAATAACAGCACAGTTGCTCTAACATTGTCTTCTGGAGCTTATGACAACCAGACTTATTACAATGACGGCATTACAGTAAACAAAGCTTCTGATATAGATCTCAATCAATTTGGCGGGGTGTTTGTTTCTAATGGAATTGGTAAAATTCGCAAATTCGCATTCGGCTTTAATTATGACAGAACCAATGATTTTGACAATGCTTACATCGCTTCAGGGGTCAGCAATAACTCTGTTGCTGATTACTTTTTAGGTTATGCACAAGGCACGCCTTTAGATCTTTTAGAATTACAACCTGGCGAGACTAATGCAGATTTATATCAATTTTTAGGTGAAAATGAAAGTTTTGCAGCCCAACAAGCTTTTTTAGGTTATCAAGGTTACTTAATTGATCCGGTCTCTTCAGATCTTGATAACACAGATTATGTAAGCGCTCAAAATGGAAATTCTTTTGATCAGGAATATCAGTACACAACCCGAGGAAATAACAGCAAATTCACATTTAATGCTGCAGGTCAATTTAGCGAAAACTTGTATTTAGGCTTAAATCTTAATGCGCATACATTTAATTTCACAAGAAATACTGTATTCTTTGAAGATACTGATAACATAAATAATGCAGTGAGCAGCTTGCGTTTTGACAATGAATATAGAGCATACGGCTCTGGTGTTTCTGCTCAAATAGGTGGTATTTACCATGTATCACCTTCCCTAAGAGTTGGTGCTACATACGACACACCTACTTATTTTACCATCTCAGAAGAAACTGAGCAATACTTGGCCACATCAGACGTAAGTGGAGAAGTTGTACTAAACCCTAATGTTGTAAATATATATGAAGATTACAACCTACGCACACCCGGAAAAGCTACGGGTAGCATCGCTTATATCTTCGGCAATTCTGGCTTCTTAAGTTTTGATTATTCATACCAGGATTATGCTTCGATGAAATACTCTCCTGATGAAGATTCATTTTTTCAGCAAATGAATAATCAAATCAATAACCAACTAAAAGCTGTTTCAAGCTACAAATTGGGAGGTGAATTTTTAGTTGGCGATTGGAGCTTCAGAGGTGGATATCGATTTATTGAAAGTCCGTATAAAAATGAAGAAACACTGGGTAACACGACAGGCTATTCTTTAGGATTAGGATACATACTTGGCAATGCACGAATTGATATTGCTTATGACTGGGCAAAACAAGAACAAAACCCCGCTCTTTACGAAGGAGCTTTTACAAACACTGCTTTTATAGATAACATAAACACAAATATTTTAGCTACCCTCACATTTCAGTTATAATAAAACAACACACTTGAAAAGCCTTCTGAGTCATTGATTTAGAGGGCTTTTTTTATTGATAAAAATAATAATCAAATCAATAAATGAGATAGACTTGTTAAGCTATTTAAATTGTTAATTTAACTATCTTTGCAAGCCTTTAGCCCAAGCGGCGACTAATAGCTTTATGAAAATGAATTTTGAGAACGAAGAATTGAAAGCAATCGATGAAATAGGTGATAATCATCACAGTACATCTGCAGAAACCCCTCTAAGAGATGATGCTTTTAAATTAAGTGATTCTGAGAAGATTGAACTTATAAAAGAAGATGTTTCACACATCATGCAAACACTAGGACTAGATCTTACAGACGATAGTTTAAAAGGCACTCCTAACCGTGTTGCCAAGATGTTTGTAAATGAAATCTTTGGCGGTCTAAACCCGGCCCGCAAACCCAAAGCCTCTACTTTTGACAACAATTACAAGTATGGTGAGATGCTTGTAGAAAAAAACATTACGGTCTATTCTACTTGCGAACATCACTTATTACCAATCGTAGGTAGAGCGCATGTTGCTTATATTTCAAACGGCAGTGTCGTTGGACTTTCAAAAATGAATCGCGTGGTAGATTATTATGCAAAAAGACCTCAGGTTCAAGAACGGCTTACGATGCAAGTAGTTCAGGAGCTTCAAAAAGTATTAGGCACACAGGATGTTGCTTGTGTTATTGACGCAAAACATCTATGCGTAAACAGCCGCGGAATTCGCGATATTGAGAGCAGCACAGTAACCAGTGAGTTTGGCGGTAAATTCAAAGAAGAAGCGGTAAGACGCGAATTTTTGGATTATATTAAACTTGACACCCCATTCTAATTACGGATTTTAGTTTCAGACTTGTTTCATAAATAATACGCTTTAAAGCACGCATAACAAATAACCTATGTCGACCTTATACCAAAAGCAAAACATCACACTTTACAATTCTCTAAGCGGTCAAAAAGAAACTTTTAAACCTCTTTTGGACGGAAATGTTGGGATGTATGTTTGTGGCCCCACGGTCTACAGCAATGTACATCTGGGCAATGTACGCACCTTTATGTCTTTTGATATGATCTTTAGATATCTGAAGCATTTAGGATATAAAGTACGTTATGTAAGAAACATTACAGACGCAGGCCACCTTACAGACGATGCCGATGAAGGTGAAGATAAAATTGCAAAAAAAGCACGCCTAGAACAAATAGAACCTATGGAAGTTGTACAACAGTACACCATAGATTTCCATACAATTTTACAAAAATTCAATTGTCTTCCTCCCAGTATAGAACCTACTGCAACCGGTCATATAATTGAGCAAATCGAGATCATTAAAGAGATCATTGATAATGATTTTGCTTATGAGAAAAATGGCTCAGTTTATTTTGATGTACTCAAGTTTAATGAGAATCATGAGTACGGAAAGTTAAGTGGTCGCAATCTGGAAGATATGATCTCAAATACGCGTGAATTGACTGCGCAAAGCGAAAAGAAAAACGCTCAGGATTTTGCTCTTTGGAAAAAAGCCGAACCCCAGCACATTATGCGCTGGCCATCACCTTGGGGGGATGGTTTCCCGGGATGGCATCTGGAGTGTACAGCAATGAGCACCAAATATCTCGGTGAACAATTTGACATTCACGGTGGTGGCATGGATTTGAAATTCCCGCATCACGAGTGTGAGATCGCACAGTCTGAAGCTTCAAATGGTAAAAATCCGGTGAATTATTGGCTACATGCTAATATGCTTACATTGAATGGAAAGAAAATGTCTAAAAGTGACGGAAACAATATTTTTCCTGCACAAATCTTTACGGGTGACAGTCCGTTTTTAACTAAAGGCTTCTCCCCTAGCGTTGCCCGATTTTTTATCATGCAGGCGCATTACCGAAGTGTTTTAGATTTCAGCAATGATGCATTATTAGCTAGCGAAAAAGGGTTTAATCGCCTTATGGAAGCCGTGAATTTACTAGAGTCGCTCCCTGTTTCTGAAATAAGCTCACTGGATATATCAAGCTGGAAGCAAGCTTGCTACGATGCGATGAACGATGATTTTAATTCACCCATCTTAATCGCTCAACTTTTTGAGGCAGCAAAGTTTATTCATCAGATAAAAGATGGCAAAGCAAAGATATCTCAAGCAGATCTCGAACTCTTTCAAGAAAGTATTCATGCATTTGTTTTTGACATTTTAGGTCTTGAAGATGTTAATGCAGTAGCTGAAGCTAATACTGACAAGCTGAATGGAGCGATAGAGCTATTGATCCAGCTTAGAAAAGAAGCTAGAGCCAATAAGGATTTTGCTACTAGCGATCAGATAAGAGATCAACTTTTAGAATTGGGAATTCAACTAAAAGATGGTCGAGAAGGAACAACGTATACCCTATCTTAAAATCTGAAAACGGTGAAAAGTCTAGCAAAAAAAATACTGATTTTTCCCATTCGTATTTATCAGAAATTCATTTCTCCCCTATTACCACCTGCTTGCAGGTATGAGCCCACTTGCTCACACTACAGCGTACAGGCGATAGAAAAACACGGCCCTATAAAAGGGACATGGCTCTCTATAAAACGCATTGCCAGCTGCAATCCTTGGGGTGGATCTGGCTACGATCCCGTCCCTCCCATAAAAGGTGAAAACTCACATAAAAATTCTAAAAAAGATTAAGAAGCCTTTTGGCTTTGTTATATTTACAGCACAAAATTCACACAGCTTATGCTCCCTTTAAAAATGACCTGGAACCCTTCAACGGGTCTCGATTTAGGATTTTTCACCCTTCATTATTACAGCTTAATGTTTGTTATTGCTTTTTCATTAGGTTGGTACCTGATGAAAAAAGTATATAAAAACGAAGGTGTTGATGAAGAAAAGCTAGATCCGCTGTTTATATATTCGGTGTTAGCGATTTTAATAGGAGCCCGACTGGGTCATGTGTTTTTCTATCAGACAGAATTACTTTGGCAAGACCCACTTTCTGTGTTTTTACCTTTTCGTTTTGTTCCTGAAATTGAATATACCGGCTTTCAGGGGTTAGCAAGTCATGGTGCAGCTATCGGGATGATCTTTGCAATGTATCTTTACAATAAAAAGATCTTAAAGAAAAGTGTTCTTTGGCTTTTAGACCGCGTGATTTTGCCGGTTTCATTAGGCGCCATCTTTGTACGTATTGGTAATTTTTTCAACTCTGAAATGGTAGGTAAAGTTACCGACTCAAATTTGGGAATTAAGTTTGTTCAGGATCAATACAACAAATACGAAGTACAACGCTTAACTGGTATTCCTAATGAACATAAAGCATATAGCGCTTTAACAGATGATCCTCAATTTGCAAATTATATTGCCGAAATTCCCTATCGCTTTCCGGGTCAATTAATGGAATCATTCGGTTACATATTTGTGTTCCTCATTTTAATGTTTGTCTATTGGAAAACAGGTTTGCGTAAAAAAGAAGGCTTCCTGTTTGGTCTTTTCTTAGTGCTTTTATGGACGGTTCGTTTTATCGTAGAATATTTTAAACGCGCCCAAGTTGAGGGCCGCGAGGATTGGATTTTTGGTTTTAATACCGGTCAGATCTTAAGCATTCCGTTTATATTAATTGGTATTTTTATGATCGTACGCGCCTTGGGTCAGAAAAAAGAACCTCAATATTAATCTATTATGTTTAAGAAACTAGTTTTTCTCGCTTTAGGCTTTAGCACAATTATTTCGTGTAAAAATCAAGAATCAGAACCTACAGAGATTCCGCAGGAACAAATAGCCTTTACACAAGAAGGAAAACTTCAAATAATTAAGCAGAACGAAGAGAAAGTCTACTTCAATATAGAAATTGTAGATACTGATTATGAGACCGAAACCGGACTGATGTATCGGGAATTTATGGAGCAAAATCAGGCGATGCTTTTTGTTTTTAAAAACGAAAGACCGCATAGCTTTTATATGAAGAACACATACATTCCTTTGGATTTATTTTTCATTACAAAAGAAATGAAAATTGCTACTATAATTGAAAACGCAAAGCCTTTAGATGAATCCAGCCTTCCTTCTGAAGTACCCGTAACCTACGTTTTAGAAACCAATGCAGGTATTGCTGAACTTTGGGATATAAAAGAAGGAGATTCAATCAGTTGGAAACGCAGATAATGGATTACTCCAAGGTATTACAAGAAATTAAAGAGGAAATAGTAACCTTTAAAAATACCGGAAAAGTTGCAACCTATATCCCCGAACTCGGAAAAGTTGATCCCTCAAAGTTTGGAGTGTATTTACAATGTACTGACGGAAGCGGATACGGCTTAGGAGATGCTCTAGATCGTTTTTCAATTCAAAGTATCTCAAAAGTACTCAGCCTCTCTCTAGCTCTTAAGCTCAAAGGAAAAGAGGTCTGGAAACGCATAGGCGTAGAACCCTCAGGAGATCCTTTTAACTCTTTAGTACAGCTTGAATACGAGAAGGGAATTCCCCGAAATCCGTTTATAAATGCAGGTGCTCTTGTGGTTGCAGACATTCTAATTTCAGAATTAAAAAATCCTAAAGAAGAACTCTTACAATTTGTACGCGACATCGCAGAAGATCAAACTATCGATTACGATGAAAACGTAGCAGCTTCAGAAATGATGCATAAATTTCGCAATGCTTCACTTACTCATTTGATGAAAGACTTTGGAAACATCCACAACAACGTAGATGATGTACTGGACTTTTATTTCCACCAGTGTTCTATAGCGATGAACTGTAAGCAGCTGACTCAGGCATTCACTATTTTCCTAAACTACGGTAAATACGATCTAAGTAAAGAAGCGGCAGTATTAGATACTATGCTCGCAAAACGAATTAATGCCTTGATGCTTACCTGTGGTTTTTACGACGAATCTGGAGAATTTGCATTCTCTGTAGGCTTACCCGGAAAAAGCGGTGTAGGCGGAGGCATTGTCGCGTTACATCCTAAATATTACAGTATAGCCGTTTGGAGCCCTCCACTAAATAAAAATGGCAATTCTGAACTCGGAATGAAAGTACTTGAACTCCTTACCTCCAAAACAGAAATCTCTGTTTTTTAAAAAATAATTAATCGCAAACTACCTCAGAGCAAGTCCACGAGACAGGCGTTAGAAGTAAATTTTCATTTAGAGGCAAGCCTCGGGAAATTAAACCCTTTAGCAAAGCCAATAAAAAAGGGTCTGCTTTTAAAATCAGACCCTTTTTTATAGATTAAAATTTAACTAAAAATTACGCTACAGTCTCCTCTTCTTCTACTTTTTCTGGCTTTAACGCCTTCTTCTGGATCGTATCAAACATAACCGGTGTTGCGATAAAGATCGAAGAGTATGTACCTACTACAACCCCTACAATCAATGCAAACATAAAGCCCATTATACTTGCCCCACCAAAAATGAAGATCGCAAGCAATACAATCAATGTAGTCATAGACGTATTTAAGGTACGGCTAATAGTGCTGTTAATCGCCTGATTGATAATAACACCCATCTTGCGATCTGTACCGTACTCCTTCATAAACTCTCTAATACGGTCAAATACAACCACAGTATCATTCAACGAGTAACCAATAACGGTTAGTATCGCAGCGATGAAAGACTGATCAATTTCCATATTAAATGGCATAAACTTATAGGTCAACGAGAAAATACCTAACACAATTAACACATCATGGAAAACTGCAACAACAGCTCCCAGTGAAAATTGCCATCTTCTAAAACGCAGTAAGATGTATAAGAACACAACTACCAATGATCCTAAAACAGCCCAGAAGGAATCTCTTTTAATGTCATCTGCGATAGTAGGACCTACCTTGTTGTATTCTAGAATACCTACTTTCTCTTCAGTAGAACCACCTTTTACAAACTGCGCAAGAGTTAAATCTGCAGGTAAATAGCTTTTTAAGGCTGCATATAATTTCTGCTGAATATCATCATCTACTTCAGAAGCTTCCTCATCAATTCTATACTTCGTGGTGATTTTTAACTGATTTGCTTCACCGTATGTTTTTGCTTGTGCACTTTCTAGTTCTGCAATCAATTTATTTTCAACTTCTGTTGCATTTACAGGAGCTTCAAAACGAACTGTATAATTACGCCCCCCTACAAAGTCAACACCCTGATCAAGACTGTTCGTAAATAAGGAGATTAAACTTATAATTATTAAAACACCACTTATGATATATGCAACTTTTCTCTTCGCAAGAAAATCTCTGTTGAAATTGGTAAACAGATTTTTTGTTGCACCCGTAGAGAATGCAAGAGATTTACCGTTTTTACCATAACCATCAATAAATAAACGGGTAACAAAGATTGCTGTGAATAATGACGTACCAATACCTATCATCAAGGTTGTTGCAAAACCTTGAATAGGTCCTGTACCGAATAAGAATAATATTAATGCCGTTAAGAACGTAGTAATGTTCGCATCAAGAATAGACGACAATGCATTATTGAAGCCGTCTTTAATAGCATCTTTTTGAGACTTTCCTTTTGCAATCTCTTCTTTAATACGCTCAAAAATCAGCACGTTTGCATCCACAGACATACCTATCGTAAGAACGATACCTGCAATACCAGGAAGGGTAAGTACAGCTCCAAGACCCGCAAGTATACCAAATATAAATAAGATGTTTACCGCTAAAGCAACATCTGCAAAAAGACCTGCTTTACCGTAATAGAACACCATCCATACCAGCACCAATAAAAGTGCGATCACAAATGACATCAAACCACTATTAATTGCCTCTTGCCCTAATGAAGGCCCGACAACATCATAAGATATAATTTTTGCAGAAGCAGGAAGTTTACCCGCTTTCAATACATTCGCTAAATCCTGAGCTTCTGCAACTGTGAAACTACCTGAAATTTCTGTAGCACCATTTTTAATTTCTGCTTTTGCTGTAGCAGCAGAATAAACCGTACCATCAAGAACTATTGCAATAGCGTTTCCTTCACTTGCAACCTCTCCGGTTAATTTAGCCCACTGACCGGGACCCTGCCCCTCAAAATCGATACCTACAGATGGCTGACCGGCTTGTGTATATTGTTGACGTGAATCTTGCACAACATCACCATCCATTGCAGCAGAACCACTTCGGTCTGACATTAACGCATAGAGTGGAACAACATCAGATTCTCCCTCAGTAATTCCCCATCTGAATTTTGCAAAACGTAATTCTTGTGGACGAAGCCTTACAATTTCAGGCTTTCCTAAATAGCCATTAATAGTAGCAGTATCTTTTACCTGAGCATAACCTACAATTGGAGCCTGAGCATATTGCTGAATAGCTGGGTTAAAACTAAACACCTCAAATAAAGGATTATTTTGTGCAGCAGGACTTATTGAATCTTCCTCGCTTGCAAGCAAGTCTTCGATAGAATCATCTGTATCTGTAGAATCAACAGTTGCTGTTGTCTCTTGCTCTTCAGCAGGAGCAACAATATCTTTTAAAACAGTGTTTACCTCTAATAAATAAGGTGCAACCTGAGAAGCGTAGTGCGTTTTGTAAAACTCTAATTGAGCAGTACTTTCTAATTGAAATTTTACACGCTCTATATCAGTAGCTCCGGGAAGCTCAATTAAAATTCGAGACTGATTGTCTAAACGCTGAATGTTAGGTTGTGTAACACCAAATTTATCAATACGATTACGCAATACTTCAAAAGCAGAATTGATAGATCCTTCAATTTCCTGAGCTATGATAGGTTCTACCTCTGCATTGGTCATATTAAAGTTGATCTTCTCTCCTAAAGTGGTATTCGCAAAAATATCTGGAGAAGCCAATTTATTATCACCAGGAATAGCCTCAAAAGCATCAAAAAAATCATCTAAAAAGCTATTTTGAGAATCCTTTTGAGCTTCTGCAGCCTGATCTATAGCCTGATTAAAAGCAGGATCTGTACTGTTATTACTCAAACCTCTCAAAATATCTGCAACAGAAATTTCAAGAATAGCATTCATACCTCCTTTAAGATCCAGACCTTTGTTAAGCTCTTTATCTTTTGCATCATTATACGTAATACCTAAAGCTATAGGATCATTACCTATAGAGTCTAAATATTGACGCTCAACTTCACCTCTTCGGTCTACATAATCCTCAACAGAATTGGGTACTTTTTGCTCAGCAAAAGCAGCTGCTTTGTCTTCTGTTTGATTTGTGAAGTACGTAAACGAAAGCTGGTATAAACTCACCAACCCAAATAAAATCGCAAATACTCTAATGAGTCCTTTATTTTGCATTACTCTTTAATATTTATTAATTCTTCCCGAACCTTTTTCAGGCGATTTTGTAAAACGTGCAAATATAGGGTTTCAATGCAGAAATGCCAATAAATATCTTTTTGATTTCTTTAACCTTTTAATTTACTGAAAATCATATGTTTAGTTTACTTTTAATACAGTTCCAGACTTAATCTTATATGTTAAAAAGGAGGCTATAGAATTGAACAAATCAAACCATCTCCTATTTAATTTAACACCTAGCGACACTTTTTCCGCATTAAATAACTAAATACTAATTAAATAGCGTTTCATAAAATTTGTTAATATGAGAAAAATAAATACTATTTTTTTCATATTTAATTAGCCACTTTTATAAGATTTATGCAACTATTTTAACCAAAAACCGGTGATGCCATAAATTAAAAAATTCATATAAAAATTATAAAATTTTTCAACTTTTAAGTGTTGATAAATTTTTAAGTATTTGAATTTCAGATATTTAAAATTATCTATAAGCAACTTTACAGCACATCAAATTTTTTTGTGTTTATTTTTCAACTACCTTCACACCATTAAAACCAGATCTAATTCTTTAAAATTAAACCGATGGCTACACAAGTTACCGCTCCTGCTTCGCAAACGTATTCACAAGATGAAGCCTTTAAAGCTTCACTAAAATATTTTAAAGGAGACGACCTTGCAGCCCGCGTATGGGTCAATAAATATGCTCTTAAGGATTCTGACGGTAATATCTACGAAAAAACCCCCGATGACATGCACCGTCGTATTGCAAAAGAGTTGGCACGTATAGAAGCGCGTTATCCCAACCCTATGAGTGAAGCGGAAGTTTTTGACTTGATTAGAGATTTTAAATATATCGTTCCTCAGGGTAGTCCAATGGCAGGAATTGGCAATCCGTACCAAGTAGGCTCTTTATCTAATTGTTTTGTCATAGGAAACGATGGTGCTTCTGATTCTTACGGCGGAATTATGAAGATAGACCAGGAACAGGTTCAACTTATGAAGCGTCGTGGAGGTGTAGGTCACGATCTTTCTCATATAAGACCTAAAGGTTCTGGTGTAAAAAATTCAGCATTAACCTCAACAGGGCTTGTCCCTTTTATGGAGCGGTACTCTAACTCTACCCGTGAGGTTGCTCAAGACGGAAGACGTGGAGCTTTAATGCTTTCAGTTTCTATAAATCATCCCGATGCAGAAGATTTTATCGATGCTAAAATGGAGCAAGGCAAAGTGACCGGCGCAAATGTTTCAGTTCGTATTGATGATGGGTTTATGCAAGCTGTAAAAGATCAAAAAAAATATACACAGAAATATCCCATTTTCAGCAAAAACCCGCTAAACCAAAAAGAGATCGAAGCTGAAAAACTTTGGAAAAAAATTGTTCATAATGCTTGGAAATCTGCAGAACCCGGCATTCTTTTCTGGGACACGATTTCCCGTGAATCTGTACCCGATAGTTATGCAGATTTAGGTTACAAAACGGTTTCAACAAATCCGTGTGGTGAAATCCCCTTGTGCCCTTATGACTCTTGTCGCTTATTAGCTATCAACCTATTTTCATATGTTGAAGAACCTTTTACTAAAAATGCTTCTTTCAACTTTGATCTGTTTAAAAAACATGTTGCAAAAGCGCAGCGTATTATGGATGATATCATCGATTTAGAGTTGGAAAAAGTAGATGCTATACTTGCAAAAATAGAAAGCGATCCAGAAAGCGAAGAAGTCAAAAATGTAGAGCACAATCTGTGGTTAAATATCAAAAAGAAAGCTCAGGAAGGTCGCCGTACAGGAATAGGCATTACTGCAGAAGGTGATATGCTGGCTGCTTTAGGCATCAAATACGGAAGCGAAAAAGGGAATGAATTTTCTGTAGAAATTCATAAAACTATCGCCATTGAAGCGTATCGAGCTTCGGTTTACGCAGCAAAAGAACGGGGTGCTTTTCCTATTTTCGACTCAGAACGCGAGAAAGAAAATCCGTTTATTTTGAGACTGAAAGAAGCAGATGAAAAATTATATTACGATATGCTGGAATACGGTCGTCGTAACATCGCGCTGCTCACGATCGCCCCTACCGGAACGACGAGCTTAATGACACAGACCACCTCTGGAATAGAACCCGTGTTTCTTCCTGTTTACAAGCGCCGTCGTAAAGTAAATCCTAATGACAAAGACGCTCGTGTAGATTTTGTTGACGAAGTAGGAGATTCGTGGGAAGAATATGTGGTTTTTCATCACCGCTTTAAAGAATGGATGAAAATCAACGGGATTGCTACTGACAAAAACTACAGCCAGGAAGAACTGAATGAAATTGTTGCTCAATCTCCGTATTATCAAGCAACTTCCAATGATGTTGACTGGTTAAATAAAGTACGCATGCAAGGTGCTGTACAAAAATGGGTAGATCACAGCATCAGCGTCACTATCAACCTGCCTAATGATGTAAACGAGGAGCTTGTGGGCGATTTATATCTTGAAGCCTGGCAAGCAGGCTGCAAAGGTGTCACCGTTTATCGCGATGGCTCACGCTCTGGAGTTTTGATTTCTAATGAGGAGAATAAAGAGGAGGAAGACAATGAAACACTAACCGCTTTCCCTACTAAGAGACCACAAATCTTAGAGGCAGATATCGTACGTTTTCAAAATAATAAGGAAAAATGGATCGCTTTTATAGGACTTATAGAAGGAAAGCCTTATGAGATCTTTACCGGTATTGCTGATGATGAAGATGGAATTTTACTACCCCGCTGGGTTGAAAAAGGGCTGATCATTAAAAATCGAAATGATGACGGAAGCTCTCGTTATGATTTTCAATATCAAAACAAAAGAGGCTATAAAACCACTATTGAAGGGCTCTCTCACAAGTTTGATCCAGAGTATTGGAATTATGCAAAATTAATCTCTACCACACTTCGCTACGGAATGCCTATTGAAAAAGCTGTCGAACTAACTAACAGTTTACAGTTAGATAGCGCTTCAATCAATACCTGGAAAAATGGTGTAGCACGTGCTTTAAAACGATATGTTGCAGATGGCACAGTAGCTCGCAAACAAAAATGTGACAACTGTAATTCTTCAGAATTGATTTATCAGGAAGGTTGTCTTACATGTAAGGACTGCGGCTCTTCTAAATGCGGATAATATTTCGAAGCAAACTGAATAAAAAAAGCCGCTCATTGAGCGGCTTTTCTTTTTCTGTATAAAAATCAGATTACAACTCTAACAATCCGTTGGTTTTCTTCACCGCAGCAGCACTCTCCTGAAGTTTTGCTTTTTCAGCATCTGTAAGATCTACAGGTACGATTTTCTCAATACCTCCTTTTCCTAAAATAACAGGAACACCGATACAAATATCATCTAGATCATACTCTCCTTCTAATAAAGCAGAGCAAGGGAACATCTTTTTCTGATCACAAGCAATTGCCTGCACCAATCCAGAAACAGCAGCTCCGGGAGCATACCAGGCAGAAGTGCCTAATAACTTAGTAAGTGTAGCTCCACCTACTTTTGTATCTTCTTTCACTTGCTCTAGACGATCTTCAGCTAAAAAATCTGAAGCAAGAACACTATTACGAGTTGCAAGACGTGTTAAAGGAATCATTCCGGTATCACTGTGACCACCTATAACCATTCCGTCAACATCAGAAATAGGACATTCTAAAGCTTCAGCTAAACGATATTTGAAACGTGCGCTATCTAAAGCGCCCCCCATTCCTATAATCCTATTTTTAGGAAGTCCGGTAGTTTTATGAACTAAATAAGTCATCGTATCCATTGGGTTACTCACTACAATAATGGTAACGTCTGGAGAATGCTTAATTAAATTTGAAGAAACATCTTTTACAATACCTGCGTTGATACCTATAAGCTCTTCTCTGGTCATACCTGGCTTTCGCGGAATACCACTTGTAATAACTGCTATATCGCTGCCAGCAGTTTTAGAGTAATCTCCGGTTGTACCGGTAATACGGGTATCAAAAGCATTTAAAGAAGCGGTTTGCATCAAATCCATCGCTTTACCTTCAGCATAACCTTCCTTAATATCAAGAAGAATAACATCTGAGGCAAAATTTTTCATAGCTATATATTCGGCACAACTTGCACCTACAGCTCCTGCTCCTACTACGGTAACTTTCATGGGTATGTATTTATAAGATTTATTAAATAAGTTTATCACAACCGGCAAAACAACTAAGTTATCGATTGCGGCTTTAAAATTACGACTTCATTTAATCTTTTAAGACTCTTAACACTTAAAATTAGGTTATGATTTGCATCATAGACTCTATATTCGGCTTCCTCAAACTCCACAGTATAAATAAAGCCACTTATAAGCTATATGCTTAAAAGTGGCTCTGGCAACTTGAAAAAGTAGTCTTTATCTAAAGCTAAACGCAATACCTGCGCTTAAGTTATTATACTCCTGAACTGTATAGTCCGCATAAATTTTGAAAAATGCCAGGTTTAAACGTGCGCCTAATGAAGCTCTAACGCTAGACGGACTGTAAGAAAGTGCAATGGGATCTGTTAAGGTAGTCCTGTCAGCGCCTCCATTATAATCTACATTATAAGTACCCAAAACATTCAATTCAGACTTACCTCCGGTATACCCTAAACCACCATACACAGTAATAAAAGGAAAATCTAACGAGGCTACACCTTGAAATGTATAAGAGTTTAATTTGAATTCTGCAGCCTGATTTACACCATCTACAGAAGATCCGTCCTCAATATCATAATCAACATTCATAGACGTGAATGCCCCCATAACTGCAACATTAAGCGGGAGCTTATCTAAAGGACCTAAGTATTGCATTAGATTATGCTTCAACCCCACTCCAAATAAGCTACCTTTTACATCGTCGCTCCCTAATTTTGGGGTCGCTCTAACCATTAAATCGGTATCATAAATAAGCCCAACACTTGCCTGAAGCGTCGGGGCCGGCATTGCGTTGAGAGGTAAATCATCTTTAATCCCTTCAGGCATGGTAAAAGTACCAGTATCCCCATCCTGAGTAACAACCGTTACTTCTGCAGGATTTCCGCTACCAGCAACTGTAGGTGTGGTTCCCGGAGATGCTGTTATGGTGTTTTCAAAATTTAAATCAGCAAAAGAAAACAGTTCCTTTTCAGTAGGCACAATTGCTGCATTAACTCCAATAGTAATATCAAAACCTAACTTTTTATGCGTTTTTGCGGTATGATACCAGCCGCCGGACATGCTATAAACTAAGCCTTCCATTGCTGGCGCAATATAGGCTCCCATTAAAGTATTAGCATCTGCTGCTCCCGCTACAATGATTGCTTCAAAGCCATCATCGTCCTGAGCAAAGGCATTAGCAGAAAGCGTAACTGCACTTAAAAATAGTAGTAGTTTTTTCATTTAATTGATTGATTTGGTTTATTCAAAAATAACAAAACCCCTGAAAGACACAAGGCTACACTATTAAAAAAGCCCGATAAATAATTATCGGGCTTTTAAAAATTTATTTAGCAAAATTTATGCATCAATATTAGCATAAACTGCATTTTTCTCAATGAATTCTCGACGTGGCGGAACCTCATCCCCCATCAGCATAGAGAAAATACGATCTGCTTCTGTACCGTTATCTATAGTTACCTGACGAAGCGTTCTAAATTCAGGGTTCATTGTGGTATCCCACAATTGCTCTGCATTCATCTCACCAAGACCCTTATAACGCTGTACACCGGCGCTTCCACCCATTTGCTCATTATACTCATCACGCTCTTTCTCACTCCAGGCATAACGCATTTTTTTACCTTTTTTGAGTAAGTAAAGTGGAGGCGTAGCTATATAAACATGACCCCCTTCAACCAGCTCACGCATATAACGGAAGAAGAAGGTTAAAATCAATGTAGCAATGTGACTACCATCTACATCGGCATCACACATAATCACAATTTTGTGATAACGCAGTTTTGAAAGATTTAATGCTTTACTATCTTCTTCCGTACCTATAGTAACACCTAAAGCTGTAAAAATATTCTTGATCTCTTCGTTTTCAAAAACCTTATGTTGCATCGCTTTCTCAACATTCAGAATTTTTCCGCGAAGCGGAAGAATCGCCTGAAAGTTACGATCACGACCCATTTTTGCAGTTCCACCTGCAGAATCACCCTCTACTAGAAATACTTCACAAGCATTAGGGTCTGTTTCAGAACAGTCGGCTAATTTTCCAGGTAAACCACCTATACTCATCACCGTCTTACGCTGCACCATCTCGCGTGCTTTCTTAGCAGCGTGGCGTGCCTGAGCAGCAAGTATAACTTTCTGCACAATTGTTTTTGCATCATCTGGATGCTCCTCCAGATAAATCTCAACCATTTCAGAAACCGCCTGCGAAACAGCGGAAGTTACTTCCCGGTTACCAAGTTTTGTTTTTGTCTGACCTTCAAACTGAGGTTCTGCAACTTTCACAGAAATAATCGCAGTAAGACCTTCTCTAAAGTCATCACCGGCAATCTCAAATTTTAGTTTATCTAACATCCCAGAAGCATCTGCATACTTTTTAAGCGAACTCGTTAAACCTCGTCTAAAACCAGCAAGATGTGTACCTCCTTCGTGTGTATTGATATTATTCACGTATGAATGTAAATTCTCTGCATAACTGTCGTTATAGATCATTGCAACCTCAACAGGAATATCATTCTTCTCCCCTTCCATAGATATAACCTCGCTAATGATTGGCTGACGGTTACCATCCATAAAACGAACAAATTCTTTCAACCCTTCATCAGAATGAAAAGTTTCAACAGGAAATTCTCCCTTATCATCCTTCTGGCGTTTATCCATCAAGGTGATAGTAATTCCTTTATTCAGATATGAAAGCTCACGCATACGACTAGCAAGCGTGTCGTAATTAAATTCTGTTGTTTGCTGAAAAATGGTGGGGTCTGGCAAGAAAGTTACCGCAGTACCGCGATCATCTGTATCACCTATTCCCTTGACAGGGTACATGGCTTTACCTTTCTCATACTCCTGCTCCCAAATTTTACCATCCCGGTAAACTGTTGCTCTCAAGTGATCTGAAAGTGCGTTAACACAACTCACACCAACACCATGTAAACCTCCAGAAACTTTATACGAATCTTTATCAAATTTTCCCCCGGCACCAATTTTGGTCATTACAACCTGAAGTGCAGAAACACCTTCTTTCTTATGTAAATCTACCGGAATACCCCGACCGTTATCTTTTACAGAGATCGAGTTATTTTCATTTATAATCACATCTATGGCATCACAGTGACCAGCCATAGCCTCATCTATAGAGTTATCAACAACCTCATAAACCAGATGATGCAAACCACGCACTCCTACATCCCCAATATACATCGATGGACGCATACGTACGTGCTCCATTCCTTCCAGCGCCTGAATGCTGTCTGCCGAATATTGTTTTTTATTGGCTTCTTCGCTCATATATCTTTATTAAGTTAAATTTCCTGTTTTACGATCTAAAACCCCTAATTGTATCAGTAATCTTAGACCTCTTTTTTTTTTGCTGAAAAGCTACAATTTCAATCTGAAAAAATTTAGTTAGATCAAGCTAAAGCTTCAAATCTAAACCCCATAAATCAGGTTAAAAAACCCTCATTACGACTAGCTAACAAATATAAAAAAAGGCTACGCGATAATGTGTCAAAAGCCGCGCCAAACAGCTTAAGTTATCAACAAATTGTGGAAAAATAGCAGTGAAATTTCAGTATTCTAAAGAATAATTGAGATTAGCTATTAAAACTAAAAAACGCCTTCTTTTTGAGAAGGCGTTTTCTAAACAAATTATGCAAACCGGACTATGCCAATTCTTTCTTTTTATAGGCATCACTGTGTACGTTTGCAACAGCTCTACCAGACGGATCGTTCATGTTCTTAAACGCCTCATCCCATTCTAATGCAATTTTTGTACTACACGCAACAGATGCTTCCTGAGGAACACTCATTGCCGCTGCATCACTTGGGAAATGCTCAGCAAATATACTTCTGTAGTAATACTCTTCTTTATTACCTGGTGTTTGAATAGGGAATTTATATTTAGCGTTAGCTAATTGCTCATCGCTAATTTTCTCGTTAACCATTTCTTTTAGAGTATCGATCCAGCTATAGCCTACGCCATCAGAAAACTGCTCTTTTTGTCTCCAAGCAACACTCTCAGGAAGATAGGATTCAAATGCTTTACGCAACACCCATTTTTCCATTCGCTCCCCATTGATCATTTTGTCTTGTGGGTTAATACTCATAGCTACATCCATAAATTCTTTATCCAAGAATGGAACGCGACCTTCAATACCCCAGGCAGCAAGAGATTTATTTGCTCTTAGACAATCATACATATGCAGTTTGCTCAGCTTACGTACAGTCTCCTCATGAAATTCTTTAGCATCGGGTGCTTTGTGAAAATAAAGATACCCTCCAAAAACCTCATCTGCACCTTCTCCGGAAAGAACCATTTTAACACCCATAGACTTAATTACACGAGCCATCAAATACATAGGAGTAGAAGCTCTAATCGTAGTAATATCGTAAGTTTCCAGATTATAGATTACATCTTTAATCGCATCCAGACCTTCCTGAATTGTAAATTTAATCTCGTGATGTACCGTGCCGATATGATCTGCTACTTTTTGGGCTGCGGCTAAATCTGGTGAACCTTCTAAACCTACAGAGAAAGAGTGTAATCTTGGCCACCACGCTCCATCTGTATCTCCAGACTCTATTCGCTTTTCTGCATATTTCTTTGCTACTGCAGAAGTAATAGAAGAATCTAAACCTCCTGAAAGTAATACTCCATAAGGCACATCAGACATCAACTGACGGTGCACTGCTGCTTCTAAAGCATCTCTTAGCTTCTCTATGCTAGTCTCATTATCTTTAACAGCATCATACTCCATCCAATCACGCTCGTACCATTTTTTCAACTCCCCTTCTGCACTGTGTAAATAATGTCCCGGAGGAAATAACTTAATTTTAGTACATGTTCCTTCTAAAGCTTTCAGTTCTGAAGCCACATAGAAAGTACCGTGCTCATCCCAACCCATATAAAGTGGAATTACACCCATATGATCACGAGCTACAAAATACTCGTCTTTCTCAGAATCGTATAATGAAAATGCAAAGATCCCGTTCAGTTTATCAATAAATCCAGGGCCTTCCTCTTGATAAAGTGCTAAGATCACTTCGCAATCAGATTGTGTTTTAAACTCGTATTTCCCTTTTAATTGCTTACGCAATTCCTGATGGTTATAAATCTCACCATTCGCCGCAAGAATTAATTTTCCGTCAGGGCTTAATAAAGGTTGTTTCCCTGATGCAGGGTCAACTATAGATAAACGCTCGTGAGCTAGAATAGCTTTCTCATCGCTATAAACACCATTCCAGTCTGGGCCACGGTGACGTATTTTTTTTGACATTTCTAAAAGCTGTGGTCTTAAGACCTCAGCTGGTTGCTTCAATTCATAGGCACATACTATCCCACACATAATCGTATTGTTTTAATTTGTTGGTTCAAAGATGCAACACGCATTTTAATTCACAAACAAAAAATACAAATATGCTTACATATTAAAACTTTTAAAATTAAATCACTCTAAAAATAAAAGTTTATAAATATGATTTTTGACATTTCAATTTATAAGTGCAAACTTCAATCATTTTAATAAAGTCTTAACAATTGTAGGTTTTGCAGCATTGTACATTTGTATAAAATTTTGACACTCAATTATTAAAAAAATAGTTATGAAATCCATTATACTTAAAAGTATCTTAGTAGCAACTCTTGTTTTTGGCAGCACTGCTACAGCTCAAAAGTTTAGCGAACTCGATAAAAGTCCGTTAGATATCGCTATGTTTCGCGGTCAGGATAAAGCGCCCCGAGTGCGTGTTATTTATAGCAGACCTCAGAAAAAAGGGCGCGATGTTTTTGCTGAAAAGGATGGAATGGAAAAATACGGTGAGGTATGGAGAACCGGAGCTAATGAATCAACCGAAATTAAATTCTACAAAGACATGATGGTAGGTGACACTAAAGTACCTGCTGGAACGTATACTTTATTCACTATCCCTACAGAAGATGAATGGACAGTAATTCTTAACAAAGACCTGGACACCTGGGGTGCTTACGGATACAAAGAAGAACGCGACTTAGTTCGTTTTAAAATACCAGCTCACAAAACAGCAGCACCTATCGAAGCATTTTCTATTTCGTTTCAACCTACAGAAGACGGTTCTGATATGTTCTTAGGGTGGGATGATCTATATATTCAAATTCCAATTGAAGAAGTTGAAATGTAATTTTCCGCGTTTATTAAACAAAATAGGCTTCCATCTGGAAGCCTTTTTTGTTTAAGGTATATTAAGATACTTATGGGTTTGCAAGCTTACCTTCCATTTAGGGTTTGCCATAACATAATCTACTATCAACGGAGTCATTTTTTCTCGTACACTCCATTCGGGTTGTAAAAACAATTCACATTTATCATTAACCTTTGCAGCATGTTCTTCCGCGAAAGCGAAATCATTTTTATTATATATGATCACTTTTAATTCATGAGCTTCATCATAGATACGAGGCTTTGGTAACATTCTCTTTTTTGGAGAAAGGCAAATCCAATCCCAATGCCCAGATAATTCATAAGCACCAGAAGTTTCAATATGTACATTCAACCCTTCAGCCTTGAGCATACTGGTTAAGTGATTCATATCCCACATTAATGGTTCACCACCCGTAATTACAATAGTCTTACTGTATTTTTTTGCATTAGCTACAATCGCAGCTGCCTCTGTAGGAGGATGTATCGCTGCATCCCAGCTTTCTTTAACATCACACCAGTGACAGCCTACATCACAACCACCTACTCTAATAAAATATGCAGGAGTACCGGTATGAGCGCCCTCACCCTGTATGGTATAAAATTCTTCCATTAACGGAAGTAATTCACCGAGCTCTACCCGGCTTGCTGTTGCCTCTTTTGTCATAGGGCGCAAAGATACACCTCAATAAAATCGTTGCCAAAGCTTAGCTACCTTATTTTCTATGGAAGAAATAAGATTACAACTCATACACACAGAATATTAAAATCAAAAAAAGAATAGTTTTATCATCCGGTTGCCTTTTGGCATTAATCCTTATTTTTATTCCAAATTTTGACTGATGAATCAAACTGAAGAATTTAAAGATCTTATAATACAAGGCAACACTTTTAAAGGAGCAAGTATCACTTTAGGAGCTGCTATGTTAGAAGGTCAGACCATCACAGGTGCACACGTAAAAATTCCACTTAAGACTATGAATCGTCATGGTCTTATTGCCGGGGCAACCGGTACGGGTAAAACTAAAACGCTACAGGTTTTGGCCGAAAATCTATCAGAAAAAGGAGTCCCGGTTCTGTTGATGGATATGAAAGGAGATCTTAGTGGTATCGCAAAAGCCAGTGAAGGTCATCCTAAAATTGATGAACGTCATGAAAAAATAGGATTGCCTTTTGAAGCCAAAGACTTTCCCGTAGAACTACTTACACTTTCTGAGCAAAATGGTGTACGCCTGCGAGCTACAGTAAGTGAATTTGGCCCGGTTTTATTTTCCCGTATTCTTGATGCGACCGATGCACAAACTGGTATTATAGCGATACTTTTTAAATACTGTGATGACAAAAGCCTACCGCTACTAGATTTAAAAGACTTTAAAAAGGTTTTGCAATATGCTACTGACGAAGGAAAAGAAGAAATTCAGGACTTATATGGAAGAATTTCTACAGCTTCGGCGGGTTCTATTTTGCGGAAAATCGTTCAGCTTGAGCAGCAAGGTGCAGATGTTTTTTTTGGCGAAAAATCTTTTGATGTAGATGATCTTTTACGCTTAGATGATAACGGAAGAGGAAAAATAAACATCATTCGGTTAACAGATATTCAAGATAGGCCTAAATTATTTTCAACCTTTATGTTGAGCCTTCTTGCTGAAATTTACAGCACATTCCCAGAGCAGGGAGATAGCGATCAACCGGAACTTGTAATCTTTATAGACGAAGCGCATCTTATTTTTAAAGAAGCTTCAAAGGCATTATACAGTCAGATTGAAAGTATCGTAAAGCTCATTCGCTCTAAAGGTGTAGGACTTTATTTTGTAACTCAAAATCCCACTGATGTTCCCGAAGGAGTCTTGAGTCAGTTGGGATTAAAAATTCAACATGCACTAAGAGCCTTTACTGCAAAAGACCGAAAGGCTATAAAATTAACCGCAGAGAACTATCCTGATTCAGAATATTACGACACAAAAGAAGTGCTAACCAGTCTAGGTACTGGTGAAGCTCTGGTTTCTGCATTAGATGAGAAAGGTCGCCCTACTCCTCTTGCTGCAACAATGATGCGCGCGCCAATGTCACGCATGGATATTCTAACCGATGCAGAGATTGAAGAAATAAATCGTAAATCTGCACTCGCTCCTAAATACAATGATACTGTAGATAGGGAAAGTGCTTATGAGCTGCTCAATGCAAAAATTAAAAAAGCAGAGACTGAAGAAGCTAAAGAAAAAGCGCAACAAGAACGTGCAACAGTAAAAAGAAGTTCTCGTACTTCTTCGCGTAGTAGTTCAACAGAAAAAGCTATTATTAAAGTACTCACCAGCGCCACGGTTATACGCGGTGTCTTGGGCATTTTAGGTAAACTAATTAAATAAAAAACAGACTTAAATTAAAACTCTATATGAAACGTATTTTATTCATTGCCCTTATTGCAAGTATATCACTCACCTCTTGTAACAGCGATAATGCTTTTACAATTACTGCAGACCAAGTAGGACCGTTGACAAAAGACACTCAAGTTAGTGAACTCAAAACCTTGTTTAGCAAAGACAGTGTTGTAGATCAAAACTCAGGCTTAAGCGAAGAACTCAATGTAAACGCTATTGAAATTTATGAGAAAGGCGGTGAGCAGCTATTAAGCCTTATGCCTACAAAAGAAGGGTCTCCTAAAACAATTAAAACGATTCAGATTTTTGATGCGCGTTATACCACTGAAGAGGGTATAAACCTCAACAGCACTTTTAAAGATATTACTGATGCTTATGAAGTTTCACGTGTTGAAACGTTGATTAGCAGCATTGTTATTTTTGTAGATGAAATTAACGCTTACTTTACAATAGATCGTGATGAACTTCCCGGAGAACTTAAATTCAATATGGATGCTAAAGTTTCTACTGCAGAAATACCTAGTGATGCCAAGATTAAATATTTTATGATAGGCTGGTAATCCCGATGTGATGTCTGATAAAAAATTTCAAATACAGAAAAAGCCTTTTGTAGTCCCTACTGATGACGGCAAATATATTGGCGAACATTTTGGTAAAGCCAGCGACGGTAATTCTGAAATTAGTATTGCTCATATGATCGCACCTCCACATTGGAGCGAACCTTTTCAAACTCCCGATTTTGATGAATACACGTTTATTTTTGAAGGCAAAAAGCAGTTTTTAATTGATGAGAAAGAGATTATTCTAGAAGCCGGAGAGTCTATTAAAATTCCTGCAGGAACACGTGTGCAGTATAGTAATCCTTTTGACAAACCGTGTACTTATATATCAATTTGCAAGCCTGCTTTTGATTTCAATAAAGTTAATAGAGAAGAATAATCAAACCCACTACAGCTCACAAACAACTGTGAATCAAATTCTAATTCGTAAATAATTATTAATTCTTACCTAAAGACACGTTAATCTAAAACCCAGCTTGAGTCTATAGCTGTACTTTTAAAATCTAACCTAATAATTTATACAATTATGATTAAGATTTTAGCAATAGTTATGGTAATAGGAGGAGCAATTTCACTTGTAGTAGGAATTATGGGTGTTTTTGGAAGTTTGAGCACCGGTGTTAGCCCTTGGGCCTTGGCTATATTGGGAGGTATTTTTTTCCTTTCTGGTATATCACTATTAAAATATCGAAAAGACACAGACGTTATTGATGCCGAAAATAAAAATTAGGCCACAGATAACCCGTATATTTGACCCTCTCAAAAAGAGGGTTTTTTTATGAATAAAATTGTCAAAAAAATTCTTCCGAAAGCGATTGGTTCATATATCAACGTGCTTGCTTTAGTAAGTCCCAGAGCTTCGGCAAAAAAAGCTTTTAAAGTTTTTAGCAAACCCAGACGCGGCAAAATAGGACCTCATCACGAAGGTTTTTTAAAACCGAATCTTGAACCACAAGTTACTGTTGAAGAGCATACCATACAACCTTACAGGTGGCCAGGTGAAGGCAAAACCATAGTCCTTGTTCACGGCTGGGAAAGTCATACACATCGGTGGAAAGATATGATTCACCGGTTTCAAGAAGAAGATTATAATATCATTGCCTTTGATGCACCCGCACACGGTTACAGTAGTGGTAAATACTTTTATGTTCCACTTTATCACAAGGCACTACGTGTAATTTTAAATACGTATCAGCCTGATTACCTCATCGGTCATTCTATGGGCGGAATGACTGTTTTATACAACCAGTCGCAGGAAGAAACTTTTAAAACTGAAAAATTAGTGATCCTGGGAGCTCCAGATAAATTAGAAAGCATCTTAAAAGATTACCAAAAACTTTTAGGCTTAAACAATAGAGCGCTAAAAGCATTGGATAATTTTTTCCTAAATAAATTCAATTTTAAAACTGTTGAGTTTTCTTCTTCCGCTTTTGCAAGAAAAATAACTGTGCCTACACTAGTCATTCACGATAAAGATGATACTATTACTCCGGCTTCTGGCTCACACGCCATTCATTCAGAATTACAAAAATCTAAATTTATAGAGACTAAAGGTCTTAATCATTCGCTTTACGATAATGAGGTAAATGAAAAAATCATAAATTTTTTAAAAGAGTAAGAAGTCATTCTTATTTAAATCAAACACTATGTCAGAAATTCCTTTAACTCGAATAAATAAGTTTTTAAGCGAAGTAGGTTTTTGTTCACGTCGGGAGGCAGATAAACTTATTGATGCCGGCCGTATTACAATTAACGGAAGCGTACCAGAAATGGGTACTAAAGTGAGCTCGGCCGACGAAATACGAGTTGACGGTAAATTAGTAGGCGAAGAAAAAGACCCACCAGTTTACTTAATCTTCAACAAACCTGTTGGCATAGTTTGTACTACAGACACTCGGGTAGAAAAAGACAATATTATTGACTACATCAACTATCCTACTCGCATTTTTCCGGTTGGGAGACTTGACAAAGCCAGTGAAGGTTTAATCTTTTTAACCAACGATGGCGATATCGTAAATAAAATTCTACGTGCTCGCAACAATCACGACAAAGAATACATTGTTGAAGTTGACAAACCCATTACTACTTCTTTTGTAAAAAGTATGGCTGGTGGTGTGCCTATTCTAGATACAATTACGCGAAAATGTGAAGTTGAACAATTGGGCAAAAAACGCTTCAAAATCATCTTAACGCAAGGTCTCAATCGCCAAATTAGACGTATGTGTGAGCATCTAGGCTATAATGTCACCAGATTGAAACGCGTGCGTATAATGAACATCAATCTTGATTTGAATGTCGGGAAGTACCGCCAGTTCACCAAAGAAGAACTCAAACAACTTAACGAACTTCTTTCTGAGAGTAGCGGTGAATTTGACCCCAATACTGAGCCTGGCAAACGACCTATTGTAAAACCTTCAGGCCCCAGACGCCGAAGAATGTAAAGCTTATTTCTGTACCAGAAATCATTTTATGTATTACAAAGGCTTAGTAATCATTAAACCTGTGTTAAGGAGCATCCACAACTGAATAATTCCTTTTATTTTTAAATAGCACTTATTTAGATTTAAAGAATTATGGCAGATAAGATTCCTTCGGTTAAAAATGAAGAACAATATGAAGCTTTGCGTGATCAAGGCTACAGCAAAGAGAAGTCTGCTCGTATAGCAAATACTCCAGATGCCGGTAAAAAAGGCGGTAAAGCAGAAAAATATGAAGACCGCACCAAAGATGACCTTTACCAGCAAGCTAAAAACATAGGAATAGACGGCAGATCTAAAATGAGTAAAAAAGAACTCATCAACGCTTTACGCAATAACTAATAAACGAACTAACCCTTAACGACTATGCCTGCACCTTTTCACTTAGCTATTCCTGTTGATGATGTAGCCAAAGCCCGCAAATTTTACAGAGATACTTTAGAACTTTCTGAAGGTCGCAGCAGTGAGCAATGGGTAGACTTTGACTTTTTTGGACATCAGCTTGTTATTCATTATAAGCCAAAAGAAGAAAAGGCATCCATACATCACAATGCCGTAGACGGTAAAGAAGTACCGGTTCCACATTTTGGGGTAGTACTGGATTGGGATGATTTTCATCTTTTTGCCAAACAACTAAAATCAAAAAAGATTGAATTTGCAATTGAGCCTTACATTCGCTTTGAAAGTCTTCCCGGAGAACAAGCAACGATGTTCTTTTACGATCCGTGCGGAAATGCATTAGAGTTTAAAAGTTTTAAAGATATTTCTCAACTATTCTCCAAATAATGAACAAATTAAAACCCGAATTAGTACGCCAACTTTTTTTAATAATCTTAATACTCTTTCTCTTTGTACTTATAGTAGAAGAGATGACTCCCTATTTATCTGGTGTTTTAGGCGCAATCACCTTATACGTACTCTTGCGTAAATTTGTTAAATGGTTAGTAAATAGAGGTTGGAAGTTAGGACTTGCTGCAGGTACTGCCATGCTGATTTCGTTTATCGTCATCCTAGTACCTATAGGGCTAACTGTCATGATGCTCACTAACAAAATAGGTAAAGCAGTAAAAAATTCTGAACGTGTTGTTGAAGTTGTAAAAAATCAAGTTGGGGTTTGGGAATCAGACCTAGGATTTAGCGTAAGTGACTCTATAGATACTAATTCTATTACAAGTTGGGTTTCTACGAATCTACAAAACTTTGCAGGTGGAACGTTTAATGTTTCTATCGCTATAGGTATAATGTATTTTATTCTCTATTATATGTTAGTCAATAATGATAAAATGCACAAATCACTTTATGCATTCATACCACTCAACGAAGAAAATATCGCTCGAATAGGTCACGAGAGTGTTGCAATGGTAAAAAGCAATGCTTTAGGAATACCTCTGGTTGCTTTAGCTCAAGGTATTGTTGCCTTAATCGGGTTTTTCATCTTTGGTGTTCCAGATCCTTTTTTCTGGTTTGTAATCACGGCTATTGGCAGTATGATTCCATTTGTGGGAACTTTATTAGGTATTGTTCCTGTAGTGATTCTTATGATTGCCAGCGGAAATAATCTTCAGGCTGTGGGTATTGCAATTTATGGGCTTGTAGTAGTAGGTTCTACAGATAACTTAATACGCCTTTATGTTTTAGAACGTCTTGCCAATGTACACCCGTTAGTAACACTAATTGGTGTGATTGTGGGGGTACCTCTTTTTGGGTTTATAGGACTTATTTTTGGCCCGTTACTTATTAGTTTGTTTTTGCTGATTGTGAAAATATACAAACACGAATATGGCGATGCGGATACCGAATTTGATAATTTAACTCCTGATGTTTCAGAAGATAATCAAGACTAAATATCCACCATCAGATAAACCTGTACTCATTTGGGATGGTAATTGTGGTTTCTGTAGATTTTGGATAACCAGATGGAAATCTAAAACTGGCGATGCGCTAGACTACAAAACCTTTCAAGAAACTTCAAAAAAATATAAAGATTTTCCGCTGAAGGAATTTAAAAAAGCAAGTCGACTTATAGAACCCAACGGAAATGTATATAGTGGTCCCGATTCTGCATACCGTTGTTATGATTACGCAAAGCGGAAAAATTACCCGTATCACAAGTGGTATGTTTCAAGTAAGATATTTAGATCTATAAGCGATAACTCATATAACTATTTTGCTAAGAATCGCCCGGCGATGTTTAAGATCACCAAAATATTATTCGGTAATAACCCGCTGAGTCTAAAACCTTACTGGGCTCTATATATTCTTGGTATTATACTATTGTTTTTTGTGGTTTTTCAATAAATTGCCCTTCAGCATTACTAGCTACTCAAAAATCAATAAGGAATTTTGAGTAATTTATAATTTAGACCAAACAATATTTTATGCAAATACTAGGAGTAGACGTAGGTGGTTCAGGAATAAAAGGGGTTCCTGTCAATCTCGACAAAGAAGAATATTTAGGTGAACGTTTTAGATTAGATACTCCTGTTCCACGCGAGCCAAAAGCTATGGTAAACACTATCGCTGATGTTGTTAAACACTGGGATTGGAAAGGTCCCGTAGGCATTGGCTTCCCTACTGTTATTCATAAAGGAAAAGCTCTTGAACACGGAAATCTGGACAAGTCCTGGTTAGGCCTTCAGGTTGATGATATGATTTCTCAAAAAATAGGATTACCCGTAAATGTTATGAATGATGCCGACGCAGCCGGACTTGCCGAAATGGAATTTGGTGTAGGCAAAGGCGTTGATGGTCTTGTAATCGTTGTTACCGTAGGAACTGGTATAGGAAGCGGTGTTTTCTTTAATGGCGAACTCATCCCGAATTTTGAATTGGGGCAAATGCGCTATAAGAAAAATAAGATCATCGAGAAGTATGCCTCCAGGCGTGTACGTTTGGACAATAACATGAGTTTTAAAAAATGGGGTAAACGCTTCAATAAATTTATACAGCTGACTACTAGAATTTCACAACCAGAACTAATAATTATTGGTGGTGGTGCGAGTAAAAACTTAGATGAGTATATTAAATATCTAAAAACAGATATACCCATTGTAGCTGCGCACACTCGTAATCACGCTGGGATTATTGGTGCGGCTTTAGGAGCAAGACATTTGTTGTAATTCTTATTAGAACAAAAAAGAGGTCATATTGACCTCTTTTTTTGTTAGAAACTTCAGAGTCTTAAGATTGAAGTTCGTTATGTCTTGCTCGTGCAAGCAATGTATTTTTTAACAACATAGCGATCGTCATCGGTCCTACACCTCCAGGAACCGGAGTAATGAAAGATGCTTTTTTACTCACAGCTTCAAAATCTACATCTCCGGTAATTCTATAACCGCGCTCTTTAGTTTCATCAGGAACACGCGTAATGCCTACATCAATTATAGTAACATTATCTTTTACCATATCAGCTTTTAAAAACTCTGGAACTCCTAAAGCGGTGATAATTATATCGGCTTGTTTAGTTAATTCTTCAAGATTTTTAGTGCGGCTATGCGTAAGTGTTACCGTGCTGTCTCCAGGATTTCCTTTTTGAGACATCAAAATACTCATCGGGCGGCCTACAATATGACTACGACCTATTACAACGGTATGTTTACCTGAAGTTTCTACGTTATAACGCTTCAGTAATTCCATAATACCAAACGGCGTTGCAGGTATAAACACCGGCATATCTTGAGCCATTTTACCAAAATTGGTAGGATGAAAACCATCTACATCTTTATCTGGATCAACAGCCAGTAATACTTTTTGAGAGTCTATATGTTTCGGTAACGGGAGCTGAACAATATAACCGTCAATTTCGGGATTTTTATTCAACGTATCTATTTGACTGAGCAACTCTTCCTCGGTAGTTTCTTCAGGCAACTGAATCAATGTAGATTCAAAACCTATACGCTCACAAGCACGAACTTTACTACCTACATACGTTAAACTAGCACCATCGTTACCTACCAAAACTGCGGCTAAATGAGGTACTTTTTCGCCTTTAGCTTTCATAGCTTTTACTTCTTCGGCGATCTCATTTTTTAAATCGTTACTGGTTTTTTTTCCGTCTAAGATTGTCATACTCTATATAGTTGGCAGTATCAGCTGGCAGTTTTCAGTTACAACCAAACCTTCCTGGATTATTGATCATATAATTTAATAGCCTCCCTACTTCTCTACTCTTTTCGAGTTTTAAGGAATAGTCAGTTTCTGAAATGTATTCACAAGCGAGTGAAAATTTCGACCAAGTTTGAGTTTCTCCATTCTCAGCATCACAATCCGTTAACTTACTTACAAAATGTTTTTCGTACTTTCTTTTTCTATACGCTTCAGACATATTAGCACAAACTGATCTTGAACTTCTTCTAACTTGATCAGTCAGTGAAAACTGCTCTTCTTTTGGAAAAGATTTAGTAATCTCAAGGATTTCCATATCCGATTCAAATGCTTTCTGATATGCTATTAAATCTTCTACACCCATAAGTATTAGTAAAAAAGTACTGCTTGCTGAGACTGTAAACTGGTGTTATCGCATATTATTCATCATCTGCATCATTTTGGCTCCGCCTCCACCTTGCATCATTTTCATCATCTTACTCATCTGATTGAATTGTTTCAGCAACTGATTTACCTCTTGCACTGAAGTACCAGAACCTTTGCTGATGCGTTTTTTGCGACTACTATTTATGATAGATGGTTGTGTACGCTCGTCTGGAGTCATACTGTGAATAATGGCTTCAATACCTTTAAAAGCGTCATCGTCTATATCAAGACCTTTTAGAGCTTTACCAGCACCGGGAATCATCCCAATAAGGTCTTTCATATTACCCATTTTCTTAATCTGCTGAATCTGCTTTAAAAAATCGTCAAAACCAAACTGATTTTTAGCGATTTTCTTTTGCAGCTTACGCGCTTCTTCTTCGTCAAATTGTTCCTGAGCACGTTCTACAAGAGACACTACATCCCCCATCCCAAGAATACGATCTGCCATACGAGAAGGATAGAACACATCTATCGCTTCCATCTTCTCACCGGTACCAATGAATTTAATGGGTTTATCTACAACCGTTTTAATAGAAAGTGCCGCACCACCGCGTGTATCACCATCTAATTTGGTTAAGATTACCCCATCAAAATTAAGAACATCGTTAAAAGCTTTTGCCGTATTAACAGCATCCTGACCCGTCATAGAATCTACTACAAACAAGGTTTCCTGTGGCTCAATAGCTTTATGTATCGCAGCAATCTCATTCATCATCGCTTGGTCAACTGCAAGACGACCGGCGGTATCAATGATCACTACATTAAAACCATTTGCTTTTGCGTGTGCAATTGCTGCTTCTGAAATTTTTACTGGATCTTTCTCTTCTTTATTAGAGTAAACCTCAACTCCTATCTGATCACCTACAACGTGAAGCTGATCTATCGCCGCTGGACGATAAACATCACAAGCAACAAGAAGCGGTTTTTTAGTTTTTTTAGTCTTAAGAAAGTTTGCCAGTTTACCAGAGAATGTAGTTTTACCACTACCTTGCAAACCAGACATCAAAATAACTGATGGATTTCCCGAAAGGTTGAGACCTTCTGCCTCACCACCCATCAATTCGGTTAGTTCATCTTTTACCAATTTAGTCATCAATTGACCCGGTTTTAACGCGGTCAATACATCCTGACCCAACGCTTTTTCTTTAACCGTACTGGTAAAATCTTTGGCTATTTTATAATTAACATCTGCATCAACAAGCGCACGACGTATTTCTTTAAGGGTTTCGGCAACATTAACTTCGGTAATTTGACCGTGCCCCTTAAGCACGTGCATCGCCTTATCTAACTTATCACTTAAATTATCAAACATAGATCTTATAATAAACAGCCTCGTGAATCAATCGCGAGGGATTTTGTATTCTTTTAATGTATCAGGTTTTATACCTGAACTCAATCTTCCACTTTATGGATTCAAGGTTGCAAATTTAATGATTTGAATACAAGAATAATAGTTTCAAATCAGAAGATATTCATTTAATCCAATTTAGTTCGGTTGATGATTTTCTTCTTTTAAAATGCTCCAAATAATTACATACGTTCAGGAACCTGAATTCCTAACAAACTAAATGCAGAGGCAATAACATCCCCCACCTTTTTAGATAGCGCTACGCGGAAACTTTTCTCCTCTTCTGTATCTGCCCCTAATATCGAAACCTGCTGATAAAATGAGTTGAACTCTTTTACCATATCATAGGTGTAATTTGCGATTAACGCTGGACTGTGATTTTCTGCTGCCAACTGAACCGTTTCAGGATACAGCGCAACTTGCTTGATAAGTTCCTTTTCTTTAGGATGCAGTTCTTTATGCGGAACACTTTCTGGCACACCCGTATCTGCAGCTTTTCTTAAAATAGATTGAATTCGCGCATAAGTGTACTGAATAAACGGCCCCGTATTTCCTTGAAAATCTACAGACTCTTCAGGGTTGAACAGAATGCGTTTCTTAGGATCTACTTTAAGAATGTAATATTTTAACGCTCCAAGACCAATGATCTTATAGAGCTCCTGTTTTTCTGCTTCGCTATACCCATCAAGTTTCCCCAGTTCTTTAGCGATGTTTCCGGCAGTTGTTGTCATCTCTTCAACAAGATCATCAGCATCAACTACAGTACCCTCACGACTTTTCATTTTTCCACTAGGTAAGTCTACCATCCCATAACTCAGGTGATACAGATTTTCTGCCCAGTCGTAGCCCAGTTTTTTCAGTATTAAAAACAAAACTTTAAAATGATAATCTTGCTCATTACCTACCGTATAAATCATTCCACCTACATCTGGGTGATCTTTCACACGCTGAATCGCGGTACCTATGTCCTGAGTCATATAAACGGCTGTGCCATCGCTGCGCAAAACTATTTTTTCATCAAGACCATCTTCGGTCAAATCACACCAAACGGACCCGTCTTCTTTTCTGTAAAAAACACCTTTTTTAAGGCCTTCTTCAATATTGTCTTTTCCTAATAAATAGGTATTGCTCTCATAATAATAACTGTCAAAATCAACACCCAGACTTTTATAAGTTTGTTCAAACCCCTCATAAACCCAGCCGTTCATTTTCTCCCAAAGCGTTACTACTTCTGCATCACCAGCTTCCCATTTGCGTAACATATCCTGAGCTTCCAAAATCAACGGAGCTTCTTTTTCTGCTTCTTCTTTGGTTTTTCCTTGTGCAATTAAATACGATTGCTCTTCTTTGTAGGCTTTATCAAATTTCACATAGTAGTTTCCTACCAGCTTATCACCTTTCATTCCTGTGGACTCTGGAGTTTCACCATCACCAAATTTTCGCCAAGCTAACATACTCTTACAAATATGAATCCCGCGATCGTTGATGATTTGGGTTTTGTAAACTTTTTTCCCGGAAGCTTTTAATATCTCAGCAACCGAATACCCTAATAAATTATTGCGCACATGTCCTAAATGAAGCGGCTTATTTGTGTTAGGCGAAGAGTATTCAACCATCACAGCTTTACCAGACGCTGCTTCGTGACCAAAGTTTTCCTGTGTACGTATACTTTCAAAAAAATCAATATAAAAAGAGTCTGCAATCACCAGATTTAAAAAACCTTTAACCACATTAAAATCTGAAACTTCAGCGAGGTTCTCTTTCACATAAGCTCCTATTTGCTCTCCAATCACAGCAGGATTACCTTTGGCAACGCGCAGAATCGGAAAAACAACAACTGTAAGATCACCTTCAAAATCCTTCCGGGTAGGTTGAATCTCAACGGTTTCTAATTCGGCATTAAAAATACGTTGCACCGCATCTTTTACGGCTTGTGTAAGTTTATCTGATAAATTCATGAGTGCTTTTTCTGAAGGCGCAAAGATACGTAAAACCTAGCGTTGACAAAGCTAAAATACCACAGAGGCTTCAAAATTGATCTTTGATAAAAAGTTTATCTTTAAAAGAAAAAAATGCTGCTCAATGTCTCATACAATAATCCTGAAGTTAAACGGAAAATAGACACCGAAGTTGGCCCACCTTTTACCATACGAGAGCGCCTCAAAAGGAAAGGTATTGGTTCTTCTAAACTCATTATTACCGGCACAAGTGTAGAAATTCATAACTTGCTTATTCTTGACAGTTATATCAATACCTGTACTATAGAAATGCGTCCGAATGGAATTATTATAGGTTTTAGGTCGCTTCTAGAATCGTATGCGCTGATTATTCCCTACTATAAATTAAGCCTTTATAAAGGCAAAGCCGAAGAATACGGCATTTACCGGGATCATTATTTTATCAAAATACGTGCAAAAGCTAACGATAAATCAACCCATAAATTCATTAAAAAAATAATGGATTATAAAGCCGAAAATCTACCACTAGGCCCAAAAGACCTTTAATTGCGTTTATAAAAACTCGCGATCAGTGCAACTACACCAATACCGATTAGAAGTAAAGATTCTGTTGTGAGTCCGTCTTTTGCACTAACGCTAAGACCTGCAAAGTCAACAACTTTTTGTGGCACAAAAGCTTGATATATACCCAGACCTATTAAAACCACTCCTACTACAAGAGTTATCGTACGCATTGTTTTATTCATAGTATTTCAACTTTTAGAAGGGATAAGTTAACCCTTTAGTATTTGTTTCACCTAAAAAATCTTTCAAATGGCTATCTTTAAAGAAAAGCGCTATGAAAATATTATTAACCGGAGCTAACGGGTATATCGGTATGCGGCTGCTTCCTCTTCTTTTGGAGCAGGGACACAAAGTTATTTGCGCCGTCAGAGACTCTAAACGTCTTTCCGTAAGTCCTAAAATACGAGAGAAAATTCAAATTTTAGAAATTGATTTTCTTGCGGAACCTGACACTTGTAAGCTTCCTGAAAATCTGGATGCTGCGTATTACCTCATTCACTCGATGACTTCTTCCACCTCTGATTTTGATGAGAAAGAAGAACTTTCCGCTAAAAATTTTAACAAATATCTGGCTGAAACTAATTGCAAACAGGTCATTTATTTAAGCGGCATTGTAAATGAAGAAAATTTAAGCAAACACTTAAGTTCCCGCAAAAAAGTTGAAGATACGCTCTATAAAGGAAGGTTTAATCTTACCGTTTTAAGAGCTGCAATTATAGTAGGTTCTGGTAGTTCTTCTTTTGAAATCATAAGAGATTTATGCGAAAAATTACCCGTTATGATCACACCGAGATGGGTAAAAACAAGGTGTCAACCTATTGCGATACGTAATGTTCTGCAATACCTAAGCGGCGTTTTAGGAAATGAAAAATGTTATAACGAATCTTTTGATATAGGCGGCCCAGACATCTTATCTTATAAACAAATGATGTTATTGTATGCAAAAGTGCGAGAACTTTCACTCACGATTATCGATGTCCCGGTGATGACACCTAAAGTTTCTTCTTACTGGTTGTATTTTGTAACTTCCACGAGCTATAAACTGGCTTTGAATTTGGTAGACAGTATGCGTATTGAGGTTATAAGCAAAGACACGCGCTTGCAAAAAATGCTTCAGGTAAAGCCCATAAATTACATGGATGCGATACGTCTGGCTTTTGAGAAAATTGAACAAAATCAGGTTGTTTCTAGCTGGAAAGATTCTATGGTGAGTGGTCGTTTTAGAAAAGATCTCAACCATTATATCAAAGTACCAGAATATGGCTGTCTTAAAGACAGGCAATCCATCAAATTGGAAAACCCGGAGCAGGCGCTCAAAAACATCTGGTCAATCGGCGGCAACCGCGGCTGGTATTACGCAAATACGTTGTGGAAAATTCGTGGATTTCTGGACAAAGTTGCTGGCGGTGTAGGCCTCAGACGTGGCCGTACACATGACAATGAATTATACGAAGGAGACTCTCTTGATTTCTGGCGCGTATTACTGGCGGATAAAGAAGAAAAAAGATTGCTCCTTTTCGCTGAAATGAAAGTGCCCGGAGAAGCCTGGCTAGACTGGGAAATAGATAACAATAATATATTACATCAGACAGCAACTTTTAGACCTCGAGGGCTTTGGGGACGATTGTATTGGTTTAGTATGTTACCCTTTCATTATTTTATTTTCGGCGGAATGATACGCAATATTGTGAGTTACCAACCAAAAGAAAAAAGCTATTAAACACCTAAAGTTTATAAATAAAAACCTTCTGCTTTTTTCTTCCGGAGTGCTCCTATTGAGCATCTCTACAATGTTTTATGCCTTTACCGCTGAAAGTTATCAGCTTATTGAAACACTTTCAATAGGGGTTAGGGAATGGTTTGGTCAGTTTTATTTGGTCCTCGGTCTTCTTTCGGTTGTGCTTCTTGTTGTCGTTGCCTTTTCAAAATGGGGAACCTATAAATTGGGTAAAATTGATGAAAAACCAGCTTTCTCTAACATTGCTTGGATTTCGATGTTGTATAGCGCAGGTATGGGCGCGGGCATCTTATTACGAGCGGCACAAGAACCCGTTTTTATGCAACAAAACCCTCCAATTCAAAACAATGTTTCTACAGAAATCAGAGCACTAGAATTTACTTTTTATCAATGGGGTTTTACAGCTTGGGCATTTTATGCACTTTTTGCACTCGCAATAGGCACGGTAGCTTTTAAGTACGGGAGACCATTAATTACAAGCAGTACTGTTTTTGATACCAAAAAATATTCTACAAAAAGTAGATTTAAAAATCTCGGAATTGCGCTGACGGACCTATTAACCATTCTTACTACAGTTTTTGGTCTAGTAGCTGCGGTAGCTCTAGGCTCTAGTCAAATAAAAGGCGGTATGGATCATTTATTGGGGCTGACTTTAAATGCAAATTACAGTATTATGCTGATACTCTTTATTGGCTTTTTGGCATTGCTTTCCGCATTAAGTGGAGTAGAAAAAGGAATAAAAATAATATCTACTGCAAATATTTATCTAACACTTGCCTTACTGATTTTTGTATTTCTACAAACAGATATGCTTTTAATACTGAAGCAGTATGTTCATGCATTGTATAGGTATCTTATAGACTTTATACCCATGAGCTTAGCGTTGGGAGCTTTTGATCCCGGTAAAAAGTTCCTTACTGACTGGACCTATTATTACTGGGCTTTTTGGTTAGCTTGGGCTCCTTTCACCGGAATATTCATTGCCCGAATCTCAAGAGGAAGAACAATCAGAGAGATTATACTGGGAGTTTTACTTGTTCCCTCTCTGGGCAGTTTCTTTTGGTTTACCGTTTTTGGGCAATCTGCTTTTGAAATGATTAATGCCGCAGGAGAATACAAAGGGGAATTTGACAATGTTTTTACTTCGCTATTTATATTTCTTTCTCACTATCCTGCTCAAAGTATTGTAAACACAATTGTTGTGATCTTATTAGTAAGCTTTTTAGTTACATCTCTAGATTCAGCGATCTTGGTTTTGAGCCTGTTTACTTCAAAAAATACCGACACCCCTTCTAAAAAACATCGAATAGTCTGGAGCACCTTACTTACAATTTGCGCTATTGGAATAGTGCTGCTAAGTCTTGCTAAAAAAGAGGAAGATGTTTTGAGCGCTGTGCAAAAGCTTTTAATCATCACATCTCTACCACTAAGTTTCTTTATGATCTTGATGAGTTTTAAATGGATTCAAAATCTCAATAAAAAAGAAAACTAATTGGGTTTAGGAAGAAAAATCTCTGCCATCATACAACGGGCACTTCCACCACCACAGGTTTCGATAGTTTCCAGATCACTGCTTAAAATATCACAATATTTAGTAATAGCTTCTACCTGATTTTCTTTTAAAGCATTGTGCGCGCTGGCACTCATTACTAAATACTTTTTTCCAGCATTATTTTTTACCTGAAGCATATTACCTGCAAACTGATGCATTTGCTTTTCTGAAATTGCTATCACTTCTTTGCCTGATTCTTTCAACTGTTTAATAACAAGTTTACGCTCCTTCTTATCATCTATACTTTCCAGACAAATTACCGCAAACTCCTCTGCAATACACATCATCACATTGGTGTGATAAATAGGCAAACGTTTACTTGCTACAGACTGATAGGCTGTAAAAATAACCGGTAGGTACCCAAAGTCTTCGCAAAACTCAATAAACAAATCTTCATCTGCACGAGCCGAAAGTGCGCAGTACGCTTTTTCGTTCTCCCTATCTAAAATAATACTCCCAGTTCCTTCTAAGAAGACACCTTCCTCCTCTGCCTCAGTATAATCAACAACATTTTTGATTTCAAAACCAGAATCTTCAAGCAACTCAAAGAACTCGTTCCTGCGCTCTCTCCTTCGGTTTTCGGCATACATAGGATAGACTGCCACATCTCCATTTGCGTGAGTACTCACCCAATTATTAGGGAAAATTGAATCTGGTGTATCCAGTTCTTTTTTATCCTGAAGTACCAAAACCCCGACACCAGCAGCTTTTAATTTATCTACAAACGTATCAAACTCTTGCTGAGCCTTAAGATTAATTTCATCATTTTTCAGGGAAACATCTTCCTGAAAATAATTATTTACAGCGGTTTGCTCATTCATTCTGAATGCAGCAGGGCGTACCATTAATACAGTATCTGTAACTTGTTTCATAGGGATTCTTTGAGATTGAATAAAAAGAGAAATTCCGGACTATTATAATTGAATAATTACTCACGTACAAGAGGCAGCGTACTGCAACGTAATAAACCTTCTTGCTTTGAGATTTCAGAATATGGCACTTCCTCAACTGTAATTCCTTTACTGCGTAACCAAGTATTCAATCGCGTGAAATTCCTTTCAGAAATGACTACTTTAGGTGAAATGGAAAAGACATTAGAATTCATACTAAACATTTCTTCTGAGGTGATCTCAAAAATGTTTTCAGGCTCAAAGTGATCTACAAGCCATTGATACTCTTCCTCTTCAAGAAATCCATTTTTATGCAGAATAGCGTATTTTTCTCCTACCGGCTGAAAACAGCAATCTAAGTGCAAAGCATTCTCGTAAGGATTTGTATTTGACTTTCTCAAGTTGAAAGATTTCACCTGCTTTTCAGGAAATGTCTCTTGAAGATATTTTACAGCAAGCATATTTGTTCGTGCAATTATATAATCTGCATAATCAGGGCCACGATAAACACCTACAAAAATGTAATCTCCTAAAGGCATCACATCACCACCTTCTATATGTGCTTCTTCTGGAAATCTTATGATTCTTTCTGGATCAATCTGAGTCAGTACATGTTCAATAGCTTCTATTTCCTGCTCGCGATCTGGTAAAATATTTGCTTTTATAAAAATATCATCAATTACAAAACCAATGTCTCTTGTGAAAATCTGGTTATAATTATCGATCAGTTTAGGTCTAAAAACCTGAACACCATATTTATTAAAAACCTCCTCAACAGCTTCCATCTCTTGAATCATATCCTCTTCTTTAGGATATGTATTCGCTTTGATGTGTAATAAAGATTTAGGATCATAAGCCTCTTCTACAGCAGGAGTACCACCGTTTGTTTTTGCTGTTCCTAGAATCACAGAGCGAAGTCGAGACGTCTCATCGTTAATATTCAGCTTTATCATAAAATTGAAGTTGTCGCAAATATAAAAACATAAAGCGGGTTTTTGAACTATTGCCAAAAACCCGCTTCATTATTTAAAATCTTTAGGATTTCTATCGTTCTTTCATAGGTTTAAAGGCTCTCAAGGTTTCACCAATATAAACTTGGCGAGGTCTTCCTATAGGCTCTTTACGTAAACGCATTTCACGCCATTGAGCAATCCATCCCGGCACACGCCCCATCGCAAACATCACAGTAAACATTTCAACAGGAATACCTAATGCTCTGTAAATAATACCTGAATAAAAATCTACGTTAGGATATAGTTTACGTTTAACAAAATAATCGTCTTCTAAAGCTTCTTTTTCTAATCCTTTAGCTATAGCTAAAACTTCATCTTCTACACCTAGCTGTTCTAAAACTTCGTCAGCAGCTTTTTTAATGATTTTAGCTCGAGGATCAAAGTTCTTATAAACTCTATGGCCAAAACCCATTAAACGGAAAGGATCTTCTTTATCCTTTGCCTTAGCCATATATTTTTTAGTATCACCCCCATCTTCTTTAATGGCTTCAAGCATTTCGATCACCGCTTGGTTAGCTCCACCGTGAAGTGGCCCCCATAATGCAGAAATACCAGCAGATATTGAAGCAAACAGTCCGGCGTGAGAAGAGCCCACAATTCGTACAGTTGAAGTAGAACAGTTTTGCTCGTGATCAGCATGTAAGATTAAAAGCTTATCAATAGCATCTATAATAGTTTTATCAACTTTATACTCACTGTTAGGCTTCGAGAACATCATTTTATGTAAGTTCTGCACATAATCTAAACTGTCATCACCATAATCAAGGGGCTTACTCATTTTTGTACGCATAGTCCAAGCTACAAGAACCGGAAACTTACCTAATAGTTTAACAATGGCTGCATACATATCTTCCTCAGAATCTACATTTACTGCATCTGGATTAAATGCTGTTAATGCAGAGGTTAAAGAAGCTAACACTCCCATAGGATGAGCAGACTTAGGAAAACCATTTAAGATCTTTTTAACATCCTCATCAACGTGGTTCTCTTCTTTTATATCGTTATGAAATTTAGTCAACTGCTCTTCTGTAGGCAACTCACCAAATATTAAAAGATAAACAACTTCTAAAAATGAAGCTTTCTCAGCTAAATCTTCTATAGAATACCCTCTATACCTCAAAATTCCCTCTTCCCCATTTAAGAAAGTTATAGCACTCTCACAACTACCCGTATTTTTAAAACCCGGGTCAATTGTGGTAATTCCACCTGTTACAGCTCGTAAACTGGCGATATCGATTGCACTTTCATTTTCAGTACCTGTAATTATAGGAAATTCGTAGGATTTCTCACCTATTATTAATTTAGCATTATCTGCCATTTTTCAAATATGTTTTAGCTGATTATCAAAATTTTCAAGAGTTGCTAAATTACGAAATACAAAGGAATTTATAAAGGAATTCGGGCTTTACCAAGGTTAAAAAAATACAAATAAAAAGGGGTGCATACCTAGCAGCATGTCACCCCTCACCCAACTTCAAAATTTAGATATCTTTATTTGGACTAAAAGAGCGACACCTACTTAATTCAGAATCGCTCTTTCACCCAACTTCAAATTTTCAAATCTGTTAAATTAGATTTCGTCAGGTTAACTATCTAATTTGAAGCGTGGTAAAAATCTTCTTAATATTAAAGCTAAATTAATAGTTTTTTTCTTACTAAGAATAAATTAAAGAAACAATTTAAGCATTTAATCGTTAAAATATAACATTTTAATGTCATTATACAAGTAAAAAAATTAAGAATTAAAAATCGATTTTTATCTGAACATTACTCAAATAAAAAAAGGCATTGAAAACAATGCCTTTTTTATTTGAACTATTAAAAGCTGATTATTTCACTTTAAAAGCTTTAAGCTTAGGAAAATAAGCAACAGTACCTAATTCTTCTTCAATACGAAGCAGTTGATTATATTTTGCCATACGATCACTACGTGAAGCAGAACCTGTTTTGATCTGTCCTGTATTTAATGCTACAGCTAAATCTGCAATAGTATTATCTTCTGTTTCTCCAGAACGGTGAGACATAACAGAAGTATAACCTGCATTATGCGCCATATTCACAGCTGCAATAGTTTCAGTCAACGTACCTATTTGATTTACTTTAATCAAAATTGAATTAGCTATACCATTTTCGATACCTCTTGAAAGGCGTTCTACATTAGTAACAAATAAATCATCTCCTACTAATTGTACTTTATCTCCAATCTTTTCAGTTAACGATTTCCAACCATCCCAGTCGTTCTCATCCATACCATCCTCAATTGAAATAATTGGGTATTTACCTGCTAATTCAGCTAAATAAGAAGCCTGCTCTTCGCTAGTTCTCACCACACCTTTATCACCCTCAAATTTGGTATAATCATATTTACCATCTACGTAGAATTCTGCTGCAGCACAGTCTAAAGCGATCATTACTTCATCTCCAAACTTGTATCCTGCATTTTCAACAGCTTTTTGAATGCTTTCAATAGCATCTTCAGTACCATCTAATGTTGGTGCAAAACCACCTTCATCACCTACAGCTGTACTCAAACCGCGATCGTGAAGTACTTTTTTAAGGTTGTGAAAAATTTCAGTACCCATTTTCATAGCCTGAGTAAAATCTTCAGCTTTTACAGGCATAATCATAAATTCCTGAAAAGCGATAGGAGCATCACTATGAGAACCTCCATTAATGATATTCATCATTGGTACCGGAAGGGTATTTGCGCTTACACCACCTACATAACGATATAATGGCATATTCAATTCATTTGCTGCTGCTTTAGCAACCGCTAAAGAAACACCTAAAATCGCATTTGCTCCTAGCTTAGATTTATTTGGAGTACCATCTAGATCAATCATAGTTTGATCGATTAGATTTTGTTCAAAAACAGAAACTCCTAAAAGTTCTTGAGCTATAACCGCATTTACATTTTCAACAGCTTTTAAAACTCCTTTACCCATATAATCAGAACCACCATCACGCAATTCAACAGCTTCATGCTCTCCAGTTGATGCTCCAGAAGGAACCGCAGCTCTTCCTAAAACACCGTTTTCGGTTAAAACATCTACTTCAACTGTGGGATTTCCACGGGAATCCAAAATTTGACGTGCGTGGATATTGATAATTATACTCATTATTATTAAAAATTGATTAGTTCATTTAGCTCCCGCAATATAAGGAATACTTGACTATTTATAAGGAAGCTAAGCCCCTTTTGGATTATTTTAATGATTATTTAAAATGCATCTACCCTCCTACTAAATCACAGAAAGGAATTCAACAAATTGATTGAAATGCATTAGAATTAACACAAAAAAAATCCCGGCAAGTAGTCGGGATTTTTTGTTTAAACAGTTTCTATAGTCATACGTTGCACAAACTCATCAAATAAGTATGTAGCGTCGTTTGGTCCGGGACCAGCTTCAGGATGATACTGAACAGAAAAACAATTTTTATTTTTCATTTTCAGCCCCATTACGGTCTGATCATTAAGATGTTTATGGGTTACTTCAATATTAGGATTCTGAATTGCTTCTTCATAATTTACAGCAAAACCATGGTTCTGAGAAGTAATCTCTCCTTTGCCTGTACCATGATTTAAAACAGGGTGATTAATACCTCTATGGCCATGATGCATTTTAAAAGTGCTTATTCCGTTTGCCAAAGCAATAATTTGATGCCCCAGACATATGCCGAATAATGGCATATCTGCATCTAATATTTGCTTTGCTGTCTCAATAACCTCGTGTAAAGGTTCTGGATCTCCAGGTCCATTAGATAAAAAGAAACCATCAGGATTCCAAGCTTTCATTTCTTCAAAAGAGGCATTATAAGGGAATACTTTGATATACATATCACGCTTAGCCATATTGCGTAAAATATTCTTCTTAATACCAAGATCTATCGCTGCTACTTTATAACTAGCATTTTCGTCTCCGAAATAATACGGCTCTTTAGTTGAAACCTTTGAGGCTAACTCAAGACCGTGCATATTAGGCACAGATGCTAATTGTTTTTTAAGCGATTCAATATTATTAACGTCTGTTGAGATTACAGCATTCATAGCTCCATGGTCTCTTATATATGAAACAAGGGCGCGGGTGTCTACATCTGAAATTACAAATAACTTATTCTTATTAAGAAAATCTTCTAAAGATTCGTCAACACGAATTCTTGAATAGTTATAACTGAAATTCTTACAGATTAGTCCTGAAATTTTTACAGTATCAGATTCTGTCTCTTCGTTATTACCTCCATAGTTACCTATGTGAGCATTTGTAGTCACCATAAGCTGACCAAAATAAGAAGGATCTGTAAATATTTCTTGATAACCGGTCATACCGGTATTAAAACAAACTTCTCCAAAGGCAGTTCCTTCTTTATTACCCACAGATTTTCCGTAGAATATTGTTCCGTCAGCTAAAATCAAAAGGGCTTTTCTATTGGTTTGGTATTTCATCTATAAATTTTTGGCAAAATTAATTCAAGTGTGATAAAAAGAAAAATTATACACCTACAACGTGCTAATAAAATCTATCATTTTTATGACATCTTTTTCATCACTATAGGATAAATCATTTTTCTCAACAAATTTTTCTAATGTTTTTTGATTGTTCTTTTCTAAATCAAAAGTTCTTAAAACCTTTCCTTTCCTCAAAGAAAGCATAGAAACCTTACCATCTTTTTCAAAATAGTAGTTTTCTCTTTGAACATATTTATCAAATGGTCTATTTTTCATAGGATCTGGAGAACTGGGTACGAGCTTCACCGAGTAAGCTTTTAATAAACGCTCTTCTCCATTATCTGATACTATCTCATAAATTCTTCTACCATCTTTTGTAAAAATACTTTCAAACTTTTTCCCGTTAATTTCGAAAAAATTGATCTCGTTAAATTGAAAAGTAAAAAGGGAGTCTTTTGCAACTTTAGTTACAAAAGCTTGATTTTGCATATCTAAATTAACATTCTCAACCATATACAATTGCCCATTTTTAGCATATACTCTTGCAGTATGAAGCCAGTCATCAAAAAGATAAGGAGAACCTTCAACTCGGGTTACAGGAGGTATACTTCGTAAAGATCCATATGAGTTTCTAACACCATTAGACACAGAAAGTAATTGATCTGGATTATTTACTAATCTAGCTTGGTCTTCTTCTTGAGCAAGTACCAGCGAATAAGAGAATAGACATACAAAAACGATAAAAAAACTTTTGCGCATAATAGTTAGATTTTAAGGTTATATAAAATAAAAAAAGGATAAGCCCTAAGGCTTATCCTTTTTTTAAAGTTAAAAAACAAATATGTTTTTATTCTTCTTCGTCATTAGCTTTTACTTCTTTAGCAGGAGCTTCAGTTGTTGTAGATGTTGCAGCTTTTTTACCTGCTCTACGAGTTGATTTTTTCTTAGTTTTCCCTAAGTTATAAATTTCATTATAATCAACCAATTCGATCATCGCCATATCAGCGTTATCTCCTAGACGATTTCCTAATTTTATAATTCTAGTATAACCACCTGGACGGTCACCTACTTTGACAGCAACATCTCTAAAGAGTTCTGCAACTGCATCCTTTTGACGCAATTTACTCATTACAATACGACGATTGTGAGTAGTATCTTCTTTAGATTTTGTAACTAAAGGCTCAACAAATTGCTTAAGAGCTTTTGCTTTTGCCACAGTTGTATTAATACGCTTGTGTTCAATTAGTGAACAAGCCATATTAGCTAGCATAGATTTTCTATGTGCTGTCTGACGTCCTAAATGATTATTCTTTTTTCCGTGTCTCATGACATTTTAAAATTTAACATCCATCTTGCTCAACCCTTTTTGAGGAGCAAATTATGGAGTATTACTAGTCTTTATCTAATTTATATTTTGATAGGTCCATTCCGAAATTCAAACCTTTTACATTTACAAGCTCTTCAAGCTCTGTAAGAGATTTTTTACCGAAGTTACGGAACTTCATCAAATCGTTTTTGTTGTAAGAAACTAAGTCTCCTAAAGTTTCTACTTCTGCAGCTTTAAGACAGTTAAGAGCACGAACAGAAAGATCCATGTCAACTAATTTTGTCTTAAGCAACTGACGCATGTGTAATGACTCTTCATCATATGTTTCAGTCTGAGCAATTTCATCAGCCTCAAGGGTGATACGCTCATCAGAGAATAACATAAAGTGGTGAATCAAAGTTTTTGCAGCTTCAGTCAAAGCATCCTTAGGATGAATAGAACCGTCAGTGATGATTTCAAAAACTAATTTTTCATAATCAGTTTTTTGTTCAACACGATAATTTTCTATACTATACTTTACATTCTTTATTGGAGTATAAATTGAATCTGTAAAAATAGTACCGACAGGTGCATTTTGCTTTTTGTTCTCTTCCGCAGGAACATAACCACGACCTTTTTCTACCGTGATCTCCATATTGATATTAACTTTCTTCTCCATATTGGCAATCACCAAGTCAGGATTAAGAATTTGGAAACCAGAAATAAATTTCTGAAAATCTCCTGCAGTTAATTGTTCTTTATCAGAAACCGAAATAGTTACAGTTTCATTATCAATCTCATCAATTTGTCTTTTAAAACGTACTTGTTTAAGATTAAGAATGATTTCTGTAAAGTCTTCTACAACTCCTGCAATAGTTGAAAACTCATGGTCAACTCCTTCAACACGTACTGAAGTAATTGCAAACCCTTCTAATGAAGAAAGCAAAACTCTACGTAACGCGTTACCCACAGTTAAACCGTAACCTGGCTCTAAAGGTCTGAATTCAAACTTACCTTCAAAGTCAGTAGAGTCAATCATTATGACCTTATCAGGCTTCTGGAAATTTAGTAATGCCATATTATGTTTTCTAAGAGTTGTTATTATTATTTAGAGTACAATTCTACAATGAACTGCTCATTGATATTTTCTGGAATCTGAATACGCTCAGGTATAGAAACGAAAGTACCTTGTTTTGAATCATTGTTCCAAGTAATCCACTCATAAACGTGACTTGCATTAGCAAGAGAATCTTGGATTGCAGTTAATGATTTAGATTTTTCACGTACAGCAACAACATCTCCAGGCTTAATTTGATAAGATGGGATATTCACTAATTCACCATTAACAGTGATATGTCTGTGTGAAACAAATTGACGAGCTGCTCTTCTTGATGGAGCAATACCCATTCTAAAAACAACGTTATCCAAACGAGACTCACAAAGTTGCAATAATACAACCCCAGTAATTCCGGTAGCACGTGTTGCTTTTTCAAACATATTACGGAATTGATTTTCTAAAATTCCATAAGTGTATTTTGCTTTTTGCTTCTCTTGAAGCTGTATAGCATATTCAGACTTTTTACCACGGCGTCTGTTGTTTCCGTGTTGACCTGGAGGATAGTTTCTTTTCTCAAAAGATTTGTCATCTCCAAAAATCGCTTCACCAAATTTACGAGCGATTTTAGTCTTGGGACCGGTATATCTTGCCATTATAATGTTTATTAGTGGGGTGATTAAGGAATTAAGGTCTAGTCCTTCGCAAAATCAATATTCCCCGAGTGATATAAAAAAATTAATTAAACTCTTCTTCGTTTAGGAGGACGACATCCGTTGTGCGGTAATGGAGTAACATCAATAATTTCCGTTACTTCGATACCACTATTGTGGATAGAACGTATTGCAGATTCGCGACCGTTACCTGGCCCCTTAACGTAAACTTTTACTTTACGTAAACCAGCTTCGTGAGCTACTTTACTAGCGTCTTCCGCAGCTAGCTGTGCAGCGTAAGGAGTATTTTTCTTAGAACCTCTAAAACCCATTTTACCGGCTGAAGACCAAGAAACAACATCACCTTTCTTATTAGTCAAAGAAATCAATATGTTGTTGAAAGATGCCGCAATATGTGCTTCACCTACAGACTCAACAATTACTTTACGCTTTTTGGTTCCTTTACCAGCTTTCGCGTTTTTTCCTCCACCTTTAGTGTTTTGCTTTGCCATTGTTACTTATTATTTAGTTGCCTTTTTCTTGTTAGCAACCGTTTTACGCTTCCCTTTACGGGTTCTTGAGTTATTCTTAGTACGTTGTCCACGTAATGGCAAACCAGAACGATGTCTGATTCCACGGTAGCAACCAATATCCATAAGACGTTTGATGCTCATAGAAACTTCACTTCTAAGTTCACCTTCAATCTTATAAGTACCTACAGCTTCACGAATACGACCTATTTGATCATCATCCCACTCGTTTACTTTTAAATTCTCATCAACGTCAGCTTGAGATAATATTTTCTCAGCTCTACTTTTTCCGATTCCAAAGATGTACGTCAAAGCGATTACACCTCTTTTTTGTTTTGGGATATCTACCCCTGCAATTCTAGCCATAATCCTTAACCTTGTCTTTGTTTGAACTTAGGGTTCTTTTTATTAATAACGTATAATCTTCCTTTGCGACGCACAATTTTGCAGTCTGCACTTCTTTTCTTTACTGATGCTCTTACTTTCATCTTACTAGTATCTATAAGTTATACGAGCCTTAGATAAATCGTATGGGCTCATTTCAAGTTTTACTTTGTCCCCAGGTAGTAATTTTATATAATGCATGCGCATCTTACCTGAGATATGCGCAGTCACGATGTGACCATTTTCTAGCTCAACGCGAAACATTGCGTTAGACAATGCTTCAATAATTGAACCGTCTTGTTCTATTGCTTGTTGTTTTGCCATTATGCTACTGCTTTTCTGTTTTTACCAGTTTTCATTAAGCCATCATAATGTCTATTCAACAAGTATGAATTCACTTGTTGCATAGTATCGATAGCTACACCTACTAAGATAAGCAATGACGTTCCACCGTAAAACAAAGCCCATCCTTGTTGCATCCCTAAAACACTAACTGCAATTGCTGGGAAAATAGCGATAAGGGCTAGAAACACAGAACCCGGAAGTGTAATCTGAGACATAATTCGATCTAAATACTCAGAAGTCTCAGTACCCGGCCTAATACCCGCGATAAAACCTCCGCTTCTTTTAAGATCATCAGCCATTTTATTAGTTGGCACTGTAATCGCCGTATAGAAATACGTAAAAATGATTATCAATAAACCAAATACTAAGTTGTACCAAAATCCAAAGATGTTAGTAAATTGAGATGCTATGCTTTGAGCCATTGGAGATTCTGAAAGTCCAATAACCGCACCAGGAATAAACATAATTGCCTGAGCAAAAATGATAGGCATTACTCCTGAAGCATTCAATTTTAAAGGAATGTACTGACGGCTACCAAAAACATTACGCTCGTAACTACCACTAGCAGTTCTACGAGCATATTGCACAGGTATTTGACGTACGGCCATTACAAGGAGTACAGATAGCAAAACGATTACAAACCAAATCACTAATTCTATAAGGATCATAATTAATCCTCCATTAGATTCTGAAACTCTTGAAACCCATTCCTGAAGAAAAGACTGAGGTAAACGCGCAATAATACCCACCATAATTAATAGTGAGATACCATTACCAATACCCTTATCAGTGATCTTTTCCCCTAACCACATTGCAAAAATACAACCTGTAGTAAGAATAATAACCGAAGAAACTATAAAAGTTACATTACTTCCCATAACAAATGCTTCCGGAGGAAGAATGTTGAACAAATTTGTAATATAACCAGGACCCTGAATAAGCGTAATCGCAATGGTTAACCAGCGTGTAATCTGATTAATTTTACGACGGCCACTCTCACCTTCCTTTTGAAGTTTCTGTAAGTAAGGTACCGCTATACCCATAAGCTGCACTACAATTGAGGCAGATATGTAAGGCATAATACCCAATGCAAATACAGAGGCATTAGAAAATGCCCCTCCTGTAAATGCGTTTAATAATCCAAGTAATCCACCGTCTGCTTGAGCAGACAAATTGGCTAACTGAGATGCATCAATACCCGGAAGTACGATTTGAGCCCCAAAACGGTATACTAAAAGTAAACCTAGGGTTAAAAGAATACGATTCTTTAACTCTTCAATCTTCCAAATATTTTTAATCGTTTCTATAGCCTTCATGCTGATTGTGTTATAAAGTTACTGCTTCTCCGCCTGCCGCTTCTATAGCTTTTTGTGCTGAGGCTGTAAATTTATGAACTGTAATCTTCAATTTAGCTTTTAACTCACCACGACCTAATATCTTCACAAGATCATTTTTCCCGGCAAGTCTGTTTTGTACTAAAACATCAATGGTAACTTCATCTTTGATTCTACCAGCGTCAACATATTCTTGTAGTGTATCAAGGTTTACTCCTGTAAACTCTTTACGGTTAATGTTTGTAAAACCAAACTTAGGAACACGTCTTTGAAGGGGCATTTGCCCACCTTCAAAACCTACTTTTTTAGAATATCCTGATCTTGACTTCGCACCTTTGTGCCCACGGCCAGCGGTTCCACCATTTCCTGTAGCTTCACCACGACCTCGCCTGCTGTCGTTCTTTTTTACCGAGCCTGCTGCCGGTTTTAGACTGTTTAAACCCATTTCTATTTATATTTAAGCTTCTTCTACAGAAACTAAATGACTTACTTTATTAATCATTCCCAAGATGTTCGGAGTGTTTTCATGCTCAACAACCTGGCCCATTTTTCTAAGACCTAACGCCTCTAGAGTTCTCTTCTGGTTTTGAGTACGATTAATAGCACTCTTTACCTTAGTTACTTTAATTTTTGCCATTGTCTTAAAAATTATCCTTTAAAAACTTTTTCAAGAGAAATCCCTCTTTGTTTAGCCACAGTCTCTGCACTACGTAATTGCAATAAAGCATCAAAGGTAGCTTTTACCACATTATGCGGGTTAGAAGATCCTTGATTTTTTGAAAGTACATCATGAATACCTACAGATTCAAGAACTGAACGTATTGCACCACCAGCAATAACACCGGTACCAGGAGCAGCTGGCATCAGCAGAACACGAGCTCCACCATATTTTCCTTTTTGCTCATGAGGAATAGTACTCTTATTTAGAGGGATACGTACTAAGTTTTTCTTAGCGTCTTCTACTGCCTTAGCAATTGCACTAGCAACATCCTTAGATTTACCAAGACCCTGACCTACAACACCACTCTCGTCACCTACAACAACAATAGCAGAAAATCCAAAAGCTCTACCACCTTTTGTTACCTTAGTAACACGTTGAACACCAACTAAACGATCTTTAAGATCCAATCCACTTGGTTTTACTAACTCTACGTTTTTATATTTTTGATACATAACTTCTTAGAATTTTAATCCGCCTTCTCGGGCTCCTTCTGCTAATTGTTTTACTCTTCCATGATATAGATACCCACCTCTGTCAAAAGCTACAGCTTCTATACCAGCTTCTTTAGCTTTCTCCGCAATCGCCTTACCTACCAGCTTAGCAACATCTGCCTTATTTCCTTCTGCAGAAAAATCCTTATCTCTTGAAGACGCAGCACCTAAAGTCTTACCAGTAGTATCATCTATAATTTGTGCGTAAATCTCTTTATTACTTCTATATACAGAAAGTCTCGGGCGCTCTGCAGTACCAGTAAGTGACTTACGAATTCTGCGACGTATCTTATTTCTTCTTGTGTATTTTGAAAATGCCATATCGCTATATATTATGCAGACTTACCTGCTTTTCTTCTAATTTGTTCTCCTACAAACTTGATACCTTTTCCTTTATAAGGCTCTGGCTTACGGAAGCCTCTAATCTTAGCAGCAACCTGACCAACTAATTGTTTGTCGTAAGAAGTTAATTTTACTATCGGATTTTTTCCTTTTTCAGTTACAGTTTCGACTGTAACCTCAGGAGCTACCTCTAACACAATATTGTGAGAGAATCCAAGAGCCATATCTAATTTCTGACCTTGGTTGCTAGCTCTATAACCTACACCTACTAATTCTAAAGATTTAGTATAACCATTAGCCACACCTTCAATCATATTAGCAATAAGTGCACGATAAAGACCATGCTTAGCTTTATCATCTTTTTTCTCAGAAGAACGCTCTAACGTAATAACACCTTCTTCAATCTTAATATCTATGTTAGAATACTCTTGCTTAAGCTCTCCTAACTTTCCTTTTACAGTAATCATACCCTCAGCTACTTCTACAGTAACTCCAGAAGGTATTGTAATTGGGTTTTTTCCTATTCTTGACATTGCTCTGTTCTTTTAACTGATTAATATACGTAGCAAAGTACTTCGCCTCCAACATTCTCACTTTGAGCTTGCTTTCCTGTCATTACTCCTTTTGAAGTAGAAACAATAGAGATTCCTAAACCGTTAAGAATACGTGGCACATCTTTAGAAGATGAATATTTACGTAAACCAGGCTTACTTATTCTCTGAATATTTTTGATAACAGACTCTTTAGTCTCTTTATCATACTTCAAAGCAATTTTAATTGTGCCTTGAGCCGTTTTGTCTTCAAATTTGTAACTCAAAATGTAACCTTGATCAAATAAGATCTTAGTTATCTCTTTTTTTAAGTTTGAAGCAGGTATCTCCACAACTCTGTGGTTTGCTGCCGCTGCGTTTCTAATCCTAGTTAGAAAATCTGCAATAGTATCTGTATACATTTATATTAGATTGCGGTTTTGGTTTTCATCACTAAACTATTTAATAACGAACCTAAAACCAGTTTATTCTTAGTTTACCAGCTGGCTTTTTTAACACCTGGTATAAGACCTTGATTAGCCATCTCACGAAACATAACACGTGAAATACCAAAAGTTCTCATATATCCCTTAGGACGCCCTGTTAGTTTGCAACGGTTATGTTGACGTACAGGAGATGCGTTTTTAGGCAGCTTTTGCAATGCTTCATAATCACCAGCCTCTTTTAAGGCTTTTCTTTTTTCAGCATATTTGGCTGCAAGTTTCTCACGTTTTCTCTCGCGAGCTTTCATTGATTCTTTTGCCATAATTACTTCTTTTTAAAGGGTAGCCCCAATTGAGTTAATAATGCTTTTGCTTCTTTATCGGTTTCAGCAGAAGTTTCAAAGGTAACATTCATACCTTCAATTTTACGCACTTTATCAATATCTATTTCAGGAAATATGATTTGCTCTTCGATACCTAAACTATAGTTACCACGACCATCAAAACCCGTTGCATTTATACCGTTAAAATCTCTTACACGAGGTAATGCCGATGTGATCAAACGATCTAAGAACTCATACATACGCTCACCACGCAAAGTAACTTTAGCTCCAATTGGCATACCTTTTCTAAGTTTAAAAGCAGCAACATCCTTCTTAGACATTGTAGCAACTGCACGTTGACCAGCGATAGTAGTTAATTCTTCTACAGAATAATCTATCAACTTCTTGTCAGCAACAGCAGCACCAACACCTCTAGAGATTACAATCTTTTTCAATTTAGGTACTTGCATAACATTCTTATACCCAAATTCTTCAGTAAGAGCCGTAATAACGCGCTCTTTATATTCTGTCTTTAGTCTTGAAATGTAAGCCATAACTAAATTACTTCATTTGATTTTTTAGAAAAACGCACTTTCTTATCACCTTCCACACGATAACCTACACGAGTAGCATCACCATTACCATCAACTAATGACAGGTTAGAAATATGTAAAGCAGCTTCCTTCTTTGCGATACCACCTTGAGGATTAGAAGCACTTGGCTTCTCGTGTTTAGAAACTAAATTAATCCCCTCAACGATCGCTTTGTTCTTATCTTTAAATACACGCTGCACCTTACCTTCCTGACCTTTATGATCACCTGCAGTAACACGAACGGTATCTCCAACTTTTATTTTAAGCTTTGTCATCTTAATACTGTATTAAAGCACCTCTGGTGCTAATGATACAATCTTCATGAATTGTTTCTCACGAAGCTCTCTTGCAACAGGACCAAATACACGAGTACCGCGCATTTCTCCCTGAGCATTTAAAAGTACACAAGCATTATCATCAAAACGGATGTAAGATCCGTCAGGACGACGCACTTCTTTACGTGTACGCACAACTACTGCAGTAGAAACAGCACCTTTTTTAACTTGGCCGTTTGGAGTTGCATCCTTTACAGAAACAACAATCTTATCACCTACAGAAGCATATCTTCTCTTTGTACCTCCTAACACACGGATAGTCAAAACTTCTTTTGCCCCGGTGTTGTCAGCTACTCTTAACCTTGATTCTTGTTGTAACATAATTACTTAGCTCTTTCAATGATTTCTACAAGTCTCCAACTCTTAGATTTACTTAAAGGTCTAGTCTCCATGATCTTTACTGTATCTCCAATATTGCAGTCATTTTGCTCGTCGTGTGCTACGTATTTTTTCGTTTTTAAAACGAATTTACCATACATAGGGTGCTTTACTTTCTTAACCTCAGAAACCACAATAGATTTCTGCATTTTATTACTGGTAACGACACCTATACGTTCTTTTCTTAAATTTCTTTTTTCCATCTTAAGCAGCATTATTGTAATTCTCGTTTTGTAAGCTCAGTAGCGATACGCGCTACAGATCTTCTTAGACCTCTAAGCTGAATGGGATTTTCCAAAGGAGAAATAGCGTGAGCCATTTTTAAGTCTGAATAAGCTCTCTTAGCTTTTACTAACTCTTCCTGTAATTCTGCTACAGATAGTTCTTTTACTTCTGATTGTTTCATTTTTCTAGAATTTAGTCAGCTTGATAATCCCGAGCCACTACATATTTTGTTCTAACCGGAAGCTTCTGAGCAGCTAAACGTAACGCCTCACGCGCTACAGGCTCAGCAACACCCCCTATTTCAAAAAGCATTCTGCCAGGTTTAACGACAGCTGCCCAATATTCAACAGCACCTTTACCTTTACCCATACGTACTTCAAGAGGCTTCTTTGTGATAGGCTTATCAGGAAATATTCTAATCCATAATGAACCCTCACGCTTCATAAAACGTGTGGCAGCAATACGTGCAGCTTCTATTTGTCTTGACGTAAGAAAGTTAGAATCTAATGATTTGATACCAAAAGTACCATTAGAAAGCTGATGCCCTCTTCCGGCATTACCTTTCATACGACCCTTCTGTTGCTTACGGAATTTTGTCTTTTTAGGCTGTAACATCTTGTTTTACTTTAAAAAATTACTTTCTACGACGTGATTTTGGAGCACCAGATCCACGACCGCCCTTTCCTTGCTTCTTAGCAAGACCTACTAAAGGAGATAATTCTCTTTTACCGTAAACCTCACCTTTCATAATCCATACTTTAATACCCAATCTACCATAAGTAGTATGAGCTTCCACCAAAGCATAGTCTATATCAGCTCTGAATGTTGATAATGGAATACGACCATCTTTGTAAGATTCTGAACGCGCCATTTCAGCACCATTCAGACGACCTGAAATCTGTATCTTAATCCCCTCTGCGTTCATACGCATTGCAGCCGCAATTGCCATTTTAGTAGCACGACGATATGAGATACGATTTTCAATTTGACGGGCTACTGAGGAAGCAACCAAAAATGCGTCAAGTTCTGGACGTTTAATCTCAAAGATATTGATCTGAACCTCCTTATCTGTAATTTGTTTAAGTTCCTCTTTCAACTTGTCTACCTCTTGACCACCTTTCCCGATAATGATACCAGGACGAGCAGTAGTGATAGTAACGGTTACAAGCTTAAGCGTACGCTCAATAATTACTCTAGACACACTAGCTTTAGATAAACGAGCGTGAATATACTTTCTAATCTTATCGTCTTCGGCAAGTTTATCACCGTAGTCGTTACCACCATACCAGTTAGATTCCCATCCTCTGATAATACCTAGGCGATTCCCGATTGGATTTGTCTTCTGTCCCATTTATTATTTGCTTTGTGTGTTATCTTTAGCACCAAGCACAACTGTAACGTGGTTGCTGCGTTTTCTTATTCTATGTGCGCGACCTTGTGGTGCCGGACGAAGTCTTTTCAACATACTACCTCCATCTACACGGATCTCTTTAACAACTAAATCAGCATCTTCAATACTCGCATCTTCGTTTTTCTCTTGCCAGTTTGATATAGCAGAAAGAACCAACTTTTCTACACGACGAGAAGCCTCTTTATTACTAAATTTTAATATTTGAAGCGCCTTTTCTACTTTCTGACCACGTACAAGATCTGCAACTAAGCGCATCTTACGAGGAGAAGTAGGGCAGTTGTTCAGTTTTGCAAAGGCTACAGTTTTCTTAGCCTCTTTTCTCTGCTCTGCTCTTTCTTTTTTACGAACTCCCATAGCTTCAATTATTTTTTACCTTTATTTTTTGACCCTACATGACCTCTAAAAGATCGTGTTGGCGAAAATTCTCCTAACTTATGACCTACCATATTCTCAGTTACATAAACTGGAACAAACTGGCGACCGTTATGAACAGCTATAGTTTGACCAACGAAATCAGGAGTAATCATTGAAGCTCTTGACCAAGTTTTGATTACTGTCTTTTTATTAGCCTCTACATTAGCAGCAACTTTTTGCTCTAATTTATAGTGAACGTAAGGTCCTTTTTTTAATGAACGTGCCATATCTTATTATTTCTTTCTACGTTCTACAATATATTTATTACTCGCTTTCGTCTTAGTACGGGTTCTATAACCTTTAGCAGGTATACCGTTTCTAGAACGTGGGTGACCTCCAGAAGCACGACCTTCACCACCACCCATTGGGTGATCAACAGGGTTCATTACAACCGGTCTTGTACGTGGACGTCTACCTAACCAACGCTTTCTACCAGCCTTACCAGAAACGATAAGCTGATGATCACTGTTAGAAACTGCACCAATAGTAGCCATGCAGTTAGCAAGAATCAATCTTGTTTCACCAGAAGGCAACTTAACAGTTGCAAATTTTCCGTCACGAGCCATTAACTGTGCAAACGCCCCAGCACTACGAGCCATAATAGCTCCTTGCCCCGGACGTAATTCTATACAAGAAATAATAGTACCTAATGGAATATCAGACAAAGGCATAGCGTTCCCTATCTCAGGAGCCGAACCAGATCCAGAAACAACGTTCTGATCCACCTGCAAACCATTTGGCGCGATAATGTAACGCTTCTCTCCATCTTGATAATTCAAAAGCGCAATAAAAGCAGTACGATTAGGATCATACTCAATGCTCGCTACAGTTGCAGGAACACCTTCTTTATTTCTTTTAAAATCAATAACGCGGTAGCGTTTTTTATGACCACCACCCTTATAGCGCATGGTCATTTTTCCTTGACTGTTTCTCCCTCCAGACTTTTTAATCGGAGCCAATAGGCTTTTTTCCGGCTTATCAGTAGTAATGGCGTCAAACCCATTAACTACTCTAAATCGCTGTCCTGGAGTGATCGGTTTTAATTTTCTTACTGACATTTGTTTGTCTTAAATGTTACTATAAAAATCAATCACATCACCTTCCGCCACCTGTACAATAGCCTTCTTAAAGCCTTTTGTTTTACCAGTGATCATACCAGATTTTGTAAACTTGGTATTACGATCTGGGCGAACGTTCATTGTTCTTACTTTAATTACCGAAACACCATAAGTCGCCTCTACAGCGTTTTTAATTTCGATCTTATTCGAACCGGGATTTACTTCAAAGGTATAACGGCTGTTAAGCTCACTATCCGATGTAGCTTTTTCGGTAATCACGGGTTTTATTAAAATACTCATGTTGTTACTTACTTAAAGTTTGCTCAATTTCTTCTAGAGATCCTTCCAAAAACACCACATTATTTGCATTCATAATTTTGTAAGTGCTTAATTCTGAACTCATTATAACCTCAGAGGTCTTCAAATTGCGTGACGACAAATATACATTATTATTTGAAGCGCCCAACACAAACAAAGACTTTTTATTATCTAAGCCTAAGGCTTTTACAACGTCAACAAAATCTTTAGTTTTTGGAGCATCAAAATTGAAATCCTCAACTACTAAAATCGCTTTATCATTTGCTTTCAATGTAAGAGCAGAACGGCGGGCTAAACGCTTAAGACCTTTATTCAATTTGAATGAATAATTACGAGGCCTAGGACCGAACATTCTACCACCACCTTTAAACACACCAGATTTGATACTACCAGCACGAGCTGTACCCGTACCCTTTTGTTTCTTTATCTTACGTGTACTACCTGCGATCTCTGCACGCTCTTTAGATTTGTGCGTACCTTGTCTTTTATTGGCAAGGTGTTGCTTTACATCTAAATAAATAGCATGGTCATTAGGCTCTATTGCAAAAATAGCGTCAGAAAGGTTTGCCTCTCTCCCTATTTCTTTTCCTTTGATATCAACTACTGCTACTTTCATTATCTTTCAATAATTACATAAGAATTTTTGTGACCTGGCACACAACCTTTCACCACAAGCAGGTTCTTTTCAGCAACCACCTTTAAAACTCTTAAATTTTGAACTTTTACTCGCTCATTCCCCATTTGACCAGCCATACGCATACCTTTAAATACACGAGCTGGGTAAGATGCCGCACCGATAGAACCAGGAGCTCTCAAACGGTTATGCTGACCGTGGGTAGACTGACCTACACCACCAAATCCATGACGCTTTACTACACCTTGAAAACCTTTACCTTTAGAGGTACCAGCTATATCTACAAACTGACCTTCTTTAAAGACTTCTACAGTTACTGCATCTCCTAATTTGTACTCACCTTCAAATTCTTGGAACTCGACAACTTTGCGCTTTGCAACTGTACCTGCTTTCTTGGCGTGACCTTGAGCAGCTTTATTTGCAGTCTTTGCGTCATCGAAACCTAACTGAAGGGCACTATACCCGTCAACCTCTTCGGTTCTGACTTGGGTAACAACGCAGGGACCTGCTTCGATCACAGTACAAGGAATGTTCTTCCCATTCTCGTCAAAGATGCTGGTCATACCTACTTTTTTTCCAATTAACCCAGACATATTAATTAATATTGATTATTACTAGTTTACTTATTTATTGTTTGGCTTTCGCCGAAATAAAACAGGGTCAAAATACGTTCGACCCTGAATGTATTTTTATCCGTTTTTCCCTCGCCCGCAGCTTAGGACATGTTTATTCCGCCATGCGGAAATCAAACTATACTTTAATCTCTACTTCAACCCCACTAGGCAATTCAAGCTTCATTAACGCATCAATGGTTTTTGAAGATGAACTGTAGATATCAAGTAAGCGCTTATAAGAGCTAAGCTCAAACTGCTCACGAGATTTCTTGTTTACGTGTGGAGAACGCAATACAGTAAAGATTTTTTTGTGAGTAGGGAGTGGGATTGGCCCAGTCACTACAGCACCGGTACTTTTTACCGTTTTTACGATTTTTTCAGCAGACTTATCTACTAAGTTATGATCGTAAGATTTAAGTTTTATTCTGATTTTCTGACTCATTTCTTAGTAAATTAAGCGTTAGCAGTTCCTTTTGCCGCAGCGATAACTTCTTCAGATACATTAGAAGGAGTTTCTGCATAATGTGAAAATTCCATAGTAGAAGTTGCTCGACCAGAAGAGAGCGTACGTAATGTAGTAACATAACCAAACATCTCAGACAATGGTACAGTTGCTTTCACAACTTTTGCACCAGCACGGTCACCCATACTACTCATCTGACCACGACGACGGTTAAGGTCACCTACGATATCACCCATATTTTCCTCAGGAGTAATAACTTCAACTTTCATTATAGGCTCAAGCACAACAGCACCAGCAGCTTTAGCAGCAGCCTTGAATCCCATTTTAGCAGCAAGCTCAAAAGACAATGCATCAGAATCCACAGGGTGGAAAGAACCATCCTTAAGTGTAACTTTCATTGCATCAACTTCAAAACCAGCCAAAGGACCATTGATCATCGCAGCTTTAAAACCTTTCTCTACAGATGGTATATATTCTTTAGGAACGTTACCACCTTTTACCATATTCACAAATTCAAGACCTACTTTACCTTCTTCTGCAGGCTCTAGAGTAAATACAATATCAGCAAATTTACCGCGACCACCAGATTGTTTCTTGTAAACCTCTCTATGATCAGCAACTCTTGTAATAGCTTCTTTATATTCTACTTGTGGCTGACCTTGACTCACTTCCACCTTAAACTCACGCTTAAGACGATCTACAATAATATCTAAGTGCAACTCGCCCATACCAGAAATAATAGTCTGACCTGACGCCTCATCCGTACGAACCTGGAAAGTAGGATCCTCTTCAGCTAATTTAGCTAAAGCCATACCCAACTTATCAACATCCGCCTTAGTTTTAGGCTCAACAGCAATACCAATTACAGGATCAGGAAAGTCCATACTTTCAAGAACGATTGGATGCTTTTCATCAGACAAAGTATCACCGGTCTTGATGTCCTTAAACCCTACTGCAGCACCTATATCTCCAGCTTCGATAAAGTCAATTGCATTTTGCTTATTAGCATGCATTTGATAAATACGAGAGATACGCTCTTTATTTCCTGAACGATTGTTCAATACGTAAGATCCAGCATCCAACCTACCTGAGTAGCTACGGAAAAATGCTAAACGACCCACGAAAGGATCTGTAGCAATTTTAAATGCAAGAGCAGCAAATGGAGCAGTCACATCTGGCTTACGGATTTCTTCTTTTTCAGTATTTGGATTAACACCTTTAATACCCTCCTTATCCATTGGAGATGGCAAATAACGACATACAGCATCTAACAAGAACTGCACACCTTTATTCTTAAAGGCAGAACCACAAATCATTGGAATGATAGACATATCCATTACAGCAGCACGAAGAGCAGCATGCACTTCATCTTCAGTAATAGAATCTTCATCTTCCATATATTTCTCAAGTAAATTCTCATCGTAAGCAGCAACCTCTTCGATTAGCATACCACGGTATTTCTTTACTTCAGCCTTAAGCTCTTCAGGAATTTCAACAACATCAAAGGTAGCACCCTGAGTCTCATCATGCCATACTACAGCACGATTCTTAACGAGGTCAATAATCCCTCTAAAATCCGCTTCATCACCAATAGGCAAAACGATAGGCACCGCATTAGAACCTAACATCTCTTTTACCTGCTTACAAACCTCAAGAAAATTAGACCCCTGACGATCCATTTTATTCACAAAGCCCATACGAGGGACTTTGTAGTTATCTGCAAGTCTCCAGTTTGTTTCAGACTGTGGCTCAACACCATCAACCGCACTAAACAAAAACACTAAACCATCAAGAACACGTAAAGAACGGTTCACCTCTACAGTAAAATCAACGTGTCCCGGAGTGTCAATAATATTGAAGTTATAATCTTTAGTCTCTGGAAGCGGCTGAGCATTTTCCATAGGAAACTTCCACGTACAAGTTGTAGCAGCCGAAGTAATTGTAATACCACGCTCCTGCTCTTGCTCCATCCAGTCCATAGTAGCTGCACCATCGTGCACCTCACCTATTTTATGACTTACACCGGTATAATAAAGTATACGCTCTGTTGTTGTGGTCTTACCCGCATCAATATGAGCCGCAATACCTATATTTCTAGTAAATTTTAAATCTCTTTGTGCCATTTTTTTTTAGAATCTAAAGTGAGAGAATGCTTTGTTTGCTTCTGCCATTTTATGAGTATCTGTACGCTTCTTAACAGCAGCACCTTCTTCTTTAGCAGCAGCTAATACTTCTGCAGCTAATTTAGAAGCCATCGATTTTTCATTACGCTTTCTTGAAAAGCTAATCAACCACTTCATTGCAGTAGAAATCTTACGATCTGGTCTAATCTGCATTGGGATTTGAAAGGTTGCTCCACCCACTCTACGACTACGCACTTCTACGTGAGGCATAACATTAGATAACGCATCTTTCCAAACTTCTAAAGCTGTTTTCTCGTCGTTGTTTTTCTTTTCCTCTACGATATCCATTGCATCGTAAAAGATTTTAAAGGCTACCGACTTTTTACCGTCCCACATCATCATGTTTACAAAACGCGTAACCAGCTGATCGTTAAAACGAGGATCTGGTAAAAGTGGTCTCTTTTTGGCCTGTCTTTTTCTCATTTCTTCTCTTTAAAAGTTTTTAATTACTTCTTAGGGCGTTTTGCTCCATACTTAGAACGACGCTGTAGTCTTCCCTGAACACCTGCGGTATCCAAAGCTCCACGTACAATGTGATATCTAACACCTGGCAAATCTTTTACCCTTCCGCCTCTAACCAATACTATCGAGTGCTCTTGTAAATTGTGACCCTCACCACCAATGTATGCATTCACCTCTTTACCGTTAGTCAATCTAACACGCGCTACTTTACGCATCGCAGAGTTAGGTTTCTTAGGTGTAGTAGTGTACACACGGGTACAAACCCCGCGGCGTTGTGGGCACGAATCTAAAGCAGCCGATTTACTCTTCTTGGTTATCTTGGCTCTTCCTTTTCGTACTAATTGTGAAATTGTTGGCATAATTTCCTTTACCTAAATTATAGTTATTCTAATAGCCCCTTTTCTAAGGGCTCGCAAAGGTATAAAATAAATTGAGTAATTCAACACATAAATCATTAATTTTCAAAGGTATTTTATTATAATAGGTATTTACCAAAAAACACTACAAACCAAATCCAAAATAAACACTTGAAGCAAAAGCAATTTTCACGCAATCTACTTTTAGCTACCTACCTATTAAGCCTATGTTCGGCTTTTTCACAGAATATTTCTTTAGAAATTATCACTAATTCTAAATCAGAAGACAGCCTCATCTCAAAATATTTTCAAAATATTGAATTTGCCTCTTTTATTGAGATGACCGAAGAAATAAACCAAACAAAGAATAAACTTTACCTAGAAGGCTATCTTCAACATAAGTTCTACAACCTAAAAAAGAAGTCAAAAGAGAACTATAGTGTAGAATTTTTAAGCAAAAAAAAAACTAACCAGATTACCTTATATATATATGACATAAAAACATTGGATTATTTATCAGATCTTGATTACACTATTTCTAAAAACTCAATCGAAATAAATCCTCAAGAAATCCGCGAAATCCTCCCCAGACTAACGCAAAACGCCGCAGAAACAGGCAACCCGCTAACCACATTTCAAGTAATAAATATTTTAGCATCAAAAAAAGGCATTTCTGCAGAGCTAAAAGTCAACAGAAAAGACAACAGAAACCTTACAAAGGTCGTCATCAAAGGATACACCAAGTTCCCGCAAAGCTTTATTAAACACCAAGCCAAACTAAAAACCCCAGTTCTTTTTCAAAAAAAGAAAATCCTAGACAAGACAAAAACCTTGGAAGAATTAGACTTTATATTATTCAGCAAAGCCCCTGAGTTACAATTCAAAAAAGACAGCACATCATTATACCTATATATAGACAAAAAAAACGCAAATACACTTGAGGGATTTTTAGGTTTTAGCTCTAACGAAGATGAATCAATTTTGAGACTCGCCGGCTACTTAAACTTAAACCTACTAAACAACTTCAATCAAGGAGAACGAATAAACCTAACTTACAAAAGCAATGGCGAGAACCAACAAATTTTAAACCTAAACACAAACCTCCCCTTTCTTTTTAAAAGCCCAATCAGCCTTTCTGCAGGAATTAACATCTTCAGACAAGACAGCACATTTTCTAACGCATCACAAACTTTAGAAACCTCATTAAGCATCACTAAAAACACATTCATCTCAACCTCACTAGAGCTTGAACAATCAACGACATCACAAAACACAGAGAATACATATACTGAACCTTACAAAAAACAAATCTATTCAGGAAAACTCAGCTATAGCAAAAAAAGAAACTCACCCCTGCAACCACAATCAGCTTACCTAGAATTTATCACAGGAACTGCTTTTAGAAAAACACAAGCCCGCAACACCACCAATCAAATTATCGCCAGTTTAAATGCAGCATATAATTTCAAATTAAACTCAAGCCACAGCCTTTACCTAAACAATCAAACAGCGATATTAAAATCCACTAATTACCTTGATAATGAATTATTTCGATTTGGCGGAATCAACAACATTAGAGGATTTAAAGAAAACAGCCTATCTGCAAATTTATACACAACCCTTCAAACAGAGTACAGATATTCCCCAAATCAAAAAATCTACGTAAACACGATCATTGATGCCGCGTACTACGAAAATAACCTCAACAATCAAGAAGCTATATTATACAGTTTTGGGTTAGGAACTTCTCTTTTAACAAAAGCTGGAATATTAAAACTAAACTTAGCTACCGGCATTCACAATAATCAAAAATTCGAGTTATCAAACTCAATTCTACACTTAACATTAATCGCTAATTTTTAACTAAAAAAGCATTATTAATTAAAAAAACACCCCAACTAAATAATTAGTTAAATAACCATTTTTAATGTAAAAAATACGTTAATAATCGTTAATATTAATACATTCTCAACTTAATATGCTAAAATTTAAAAATATCTTTAATTAACACTTTAGCTTCATTAAATTAACAAAAATTTAAAAAATAACATCTATTTATTTGTTTTGATTCTTTTTTTTAATCATTTTTAGCGTGGCTAATTCAAATAAATATTAAACATGAAAAAACGATTACAAGGATTTCTAATGCTATTCTTAGTATTAGTTGTGCAGTTTTCTTTTGCACAAACCAGAACAATCTCTGGAACGGTAACCGATGATAGTGGTGTTCCACTACCTGGTGTTAATGTCCTAATTTCTGGAACAACTACCGGAACTCAAACTGACTTTGACGGATTGTATTCTATTGAAGCATCAACAGGTGATGTGCTTACTTTTAGTTATGTTGGATTTACACCACAGGATGCAAAAATTGGAGCTTCATCTACGGTGAATATTCAGATGCAAGCTGGAGAATCTCTTGAAGAAGTAGTAGTTACTGCACAAGGTATCAAGAGAGAAAAGAAAGCTCTTGGTTATGCAGTTAGCGAGGTTGCTTCTGAGGATTTAGAGCAAAGGCCTGAATCTGATGTCGCAAGGGTTCTTTCCGGTAAAGCTTCCGGGGTTGAGATTACTGCTCAAAACGGAACCTCAGGATCCGCAACTAACGTTGTAATTAGGGGTTACACTTCTATCAATGGGAGCAATCAAGCACTTTTTGTTGTAGATGGAGTTCCTTTTAGCAGTGGAACAAACTCTCAAGACAACTTTGTTAACGGTAACGTAGGTTCAAGTCGATTCTTAGACATCGACCCTAACAACATTGCCAGCATAACCGTTCTTAAAGGACTTGCTGCTGCAACGCTTTATGGAACAGACGGTAGAAATGGTGTCATATTGATAACAACAAAAGCAAATAGCGGGCAAGCAAGCAAAAAGAAGACTGAAATCACTTTAAATCAATCTTTCTTTTTCAATGAAATTGCTTCTCTCCCGGATTATCAACAATCGTATGGAGGGGGATTCAATCAGTCTTTTGGGTGGTTCTTTAGTAACTATGGTCCAAATTTCAGTCCTAATGGAGTTGATGGCTATCTAAATGATCCTGCAGGAATAGTTGACGCTAACGGGAATGTTCCTCATCCATATTCTACAAACTCATTTCTAAGTAACTTTCTTGGCGGAGACAATGAACTATTCCAATCTTTTCAAGGCGTAGATTACGCTTATAAACCATATGCGAGTGTTAAAAATTTCTTCAGAACAGGAAGCGTAAGTAACACCTCTTTAAACATTAGGGGAGGTTCTGATGACGGCAATATGTCTTTCAATGTAAACTTTGGTCATACTGACGACGAAGGGTTTACACCCGGAAACAGCCTTACAAGAAATACGCTTTCAGTAGGTGGTCGCGCTAAACTAAGTAATAGATTTACAGTAACCGGTATATTAAACTACTCTAGAAGTAATTTTGTAACCCCACCAGTGGCTGCAAGTGATGGTAATGCCAACTATGGTCTTTCAGTTTTTGGCCAAGTATTCTTTACCCCTATTAGTGTTGACTTAATGAACCTTCCTTTTGAAATTCCTGAAACAGGAGGAAGTATTTATTATCGTAATGGTAATGATATTGTAAATCCACGATGGATTGTTGCTAATGCTCAGAACGGGCAGCTAACCAACCGTGTATTTGGTAATGCTCAGTTATCTTATGAGTTTAACGATAATGTAAGTGTTTTATATCGCGGAGGTATTGATATCTATAATGAAAGAAACCACTCATATTCAAACAAAGGTGGTGTAAATAGTGACGCAGATAGATTTGGATATTATAACACTTGGGATAATAACTCAACAACATTTAATCATTATGCTGCTATATCTGGTAACTATGATTTAACTGCAGATCAAAAGCTAAACGTTAGCTTTCTTTTGGGAGGAAGTTCTTTAGGAGAGTATTTTGACCAACAAGGTGTTGCAAGCTCAAGCCAGATAGTATACAATGTTCAAAGACATTTCAACTTTGAAAACCAACTTCCTATTCAAAGTACTGTAGAGAGAAATACTATAGGTTTATTCGGTGATTTGTCGTTTGAATATGACAGTTTCTTATATCTTTCTTTATCAGGAAGAAATGACTGGATTTCAAACTTAATTGCAGAAAACAACAGTCAGTTCTATCCAAGTGTAAGCGCCTCTTTTATTCCCACATCAGCTTTTGAAGGTTTTGGAAATGGTAATAGTATAGGACTTAACTACCTTAAATTAAGAGCAGGTCTTGGCTCTTCGGCTGGCTTCCCTTCTGGATACCCTACCGTTAACACAATAGGTCAGTCAACTCAAGTTGGAGGTGGGGCCATAGGCGGACCTTCAGGAATTGTAACCAATACTGTTAGTAACAGCTTAGCAAACCCACAATTGCTACCAGAACTTATCAGCGAATGGGAAGTTGGTTTTGATGCTCGATTATTAAAAAATCGCTTAGATATTAGCTTATCGTATTATGATCGCACAACAAAAAACCTGATTGTAGGTAGACCATTATCTCCGTCATCAGGATATACTGGAACAAGTGATAATATTGGAAAAGTTGAAGGCACAGGCTGGGAAGCTGATTTAGGCATTGACATCTTTAAAAGTTCTGAAGCTGGAGGCTTTAATTGGAATTCTCGTGTAAATTTCACCACAAACAAACAGATCGTAACAGAACAAGCTAGTGATCAAATAGTCTATGCAGGCTTTTCTGACTTAGGTAATGCCGCTATTGAAGGAGAACAGTTAGGTGTAATTGTAGGTAGTCGAGTATTAAGAGACGATAATGGCAATTTTGTTGTTGGTAATGACGGCTTTTATGTATCTGAGACACAAATCGCAATTGATGCTAATAACAATGAAGTTCCTGTAGGAACTGAAGGTTCACGTGCAATTGCTCCAATCATCGGTAATCCCAACCCGGATTATGTAATGAACTTCATCAATTCTATTTCTTATAAAAACTTAACATTAGGTTTTCAAATAAGCCATGTGAGCGGTGGAGATATCTATTCTCAAACCATTGCTACATTATTAGGCCGTGGTTTAATCAATCCAGATCGTAGAGAGCCATTTATACTTCCGGGAGTTTTAGCTGACGGAACACCAAATAGAAAACAATTAGATAACTCTTCATTCTATTTTGACAATGTTCTTTTTGGTCCTAGTGAGTTACAAATATATGACGCATCGGTTATACGCTTAAAAGAACTATCTCTTAGTTATAATATGCCAAAGAAATGGTTGGAAAGCACTCCATTTGGAAATCTCTCAATTACGGCTGCAGGATATAACTTATGGTATGATGCCTATAACACTCCAGAACGTGCAAACTTTGATCCTAACGTAGCTGGAATTGGTGTTGGTAATGGACGAGGGTTTGACTACTTAAACGGACCTAGTTCTATAAGATATGGTTTAAGTGTTAAAGCTACATTCTAAGAAAACGTAGAGGCAAATATTTAATTAAAGCATCTACTCAAAAAATTTAAACATGAAAAAAACATATAATATTTTAGTTATAGTTTTTCTTTTAGGATTAACCGTCTTTCAAAGCTGTGAAACGGTTGAATTGGAAAAATTAGAAAACCCTAACTCTTTGAGCCCAGACCAGGCCAATCCCACGTTATTGTTCAACAATGTGCAATTGAGTTACAGAAACGGCGTAAGCTCTTTCAATAATATAGGAGCTCAGCTATCACGAATAGATCAAATGAGTGGGCGAATATATTTTAATAATTATGGAGGAGGCTCCCTGAATGGTGCCTGGAACAATTTATTCAGCAGTATGAATCCAGACATAAGTGTAATTGAAGAATTAAATGAAGATGGTTCATATGATTATTTACTAGGAGCCTCTAAGGCGATGCAAGCCCACTTAATGATGTTATTAGTTGACTATCTAGGTGATATTGTATGGAGCCAAGCAAATATGCCATTAGAATTTCCAGATCCGGCTATCGATGATGATGAAGCAGTTTATCAAGCAGCTCTAGCTCTTTTAGACGACGCCACCTCACTTATGCAAGGCGCAAGTTTAGGTACAGCTACAGACCTTTATTACGAGGGAGACTCTACCAAATGGATTAAGTTTATCAACACTTTAAAAATGCGTGCAGCATTAACAACTGGAGATTACACTGGAGTCATAAATGCCACTAATGTTATTGAAACTGAAGAGGATAATTTTGCATTTGCATACGGAACAAACCTTCAACAGCCAGATACCAGACACCCTGATTATGCCAGTGATTACACAGATAGTGGCGCTAATCTTTATAGATCAAATTGGCTAATGAACTTGATGGCCGGAGAACTAGGTGATATTACCGGAGATGATGATCCTCGCAGAAGGTATTACTTCTATAGACAAGCCGGTGTTACACCAGGAAGTTTTACCAATATGCTTTTTGAAGGGAATAATCTATTCTATATCTACCCTGATGCTTTAGGAGCTTCAACTGAAGATGCACAAACATTAGCCTGCTCAGTTCAAGACACACCTGCTCACCTTCAGTTCACTGAGGAAGAAAATTACTGGTGTTCTATGAGACTTGGCTATTGGGGAAGAGTGCATGGTAATAACGAAGGTATTCCACCAGATTCATTCGGTAGAACTGCTACTGGCGTTTATCCAGCAGGTGGAAGATTCGACGATAATTTAGATTGGATTATTCTAAATGCAGCCCAAACAGAATTAACTTTTTACGATGCAGCAGTAGGTTTAGGCCTTGGAGCAGGTGGTGCTGGAATAGAACCTATTATCCTTTCTTCATTTGTAGAGTTTTGGAGAGCTGAAGCTTACACGATGCTTCAACGAGATGCAGAAGCCGCAAGTGCAATAGAAGCCGGGGTTACAGAATCAGTTAATTATGTAACTTCTTTTAAAGACACAACAGCTGATCTATCACTAGAACCTACAGCAGACGAAATTTCTGATTTCATTGACGCCACTGTTCAAGAATTTACTGATGCACCACGAACAACAGGTTTAGATGCTCAAGGCTGGCCAATAGAAAAAGCAAAATTGGATATTTTAGGAGAACAATTCTTTATCGCAATGTATGGTGGCGGAGCTGACGGCTTTAATTTTATCAGACGCACAGGGTATCCAAGAACTCTTGCCCGAAACATAGATCCAAACCCAGGCCCTTTCCCCAGAACGTTACTTTACCCTTCTGATGAAGTAAACGCAAATCCTAACTTAAATCAGAGACAGGATAACCTAACTCAGGTATTTTGGGATTCTGGAGTAACTAATCCTGCAAACTAAAAATTTAATGAAGATGAAAAACATATATAAATACATATTAATGCTCGGGCTTGTCTTCAATGCAATCTCATGTGACGAAGATCCTGATAATGCAATTTACACAGTATTAGATTATGAGAAAGGTGCCGCTTTGAGAACTATTGAAGTAATCAATGCCTCATTAAATTCAAGCGATCCAAGCTCCACTTTTGCTGTAACTGTTGAAGAACAGGACGCTCAAGATGGAGGTCTTATGGAAAGTGTAGACATCTATGTCGCTCTTAGAGATCTTTCTCCAGACAACGGAACTACAGATCCAAACAGAAGTCTTGTAAAAACAATTGCAGCCTCAGAATTTTCAGAAGGGCCAGTAGGATTACCTAGAGCGACTTTAACCGTTACATTCGGAGAAGCAGTTGCAGCAATGGGAATCTCTGATAGTGATTACACCGCAGGTGATGTTTTTATAGTAGATCTTGTTCTTAATCTTACAGACGGACGTTCATTAGGCCCAGAGAGTAGCTCCGGAGTGTTAACAGGCGTCTTCTTTAAGGCTCCTTTTCAATACAATGCACTATTAACTTGTTCCCCTGAACCAGGAGATTACACAGTTAGAATGTTTGATTCGTATGGAGACGGCTGGCAAACAGATTGTGGTAACGGAGGATCTGGTATTACTATAGTTCTTGATAACAGCACATTAGAAGTAGGGCTATGCTCTCCTTATAGTGGCTGTGACGGTGCTTTTTTAAATAATAGCACCGGAGGCTGTACACCAAATGATGGATCTTCAGGAGTAGCAACCGTCACTATACCAGAAGGAACATTAAGCGCAGAATGGAATTTCCCAGGAGATAATTATGGCGAAATAAGATTTGAAGTTTATGCTCCTAATGGTGATTTAGTTTATGACTCTGGTGACTTTGGAGAGCAAGCATCTGGTTTACTACCAATTACCGTTTGTGCTCAATAGACAATCAAAATTAACCACGTAGACTATCAGCCAATAGTCGAATAGAAAGCCTGCAATCTAGATTGCAGGCTTTCTTATTTCTAAATGAAGTAGTATACCATAAAAAATTAACCTCATTTAATACGATATATTCAAATTGACACATTATTAAAACGAACAGCAAAACGAAATCGATATATACAAACCTATAATTACCAAAAATTATACGCAGAAAAGTCTAAAGTACAGATATTTATAAATTCTATTTAACGCTACATTAAGAATACGCAATTGAACACTTAAAAAACCATATAAAATTGAATTATTCCTACTATTTGAAGCTTTAAAGCAAATTATTATCAAGGCTTCGTTAAACTTTTAAGAGAAATAAATTGTTTATTGAATATTATTTATACAAATTCGCGATTGGCTAATTCAAATAAACAATAACATGAAAATTAAATTTACTGGATTGCTAACGCTACTATTAGCGTTAGTAGTGCAAATCTCGTTTGCACAAACGAAAGAAGTAACCGGTACGGTTACTGATGGAAGTGGAGTTCCCCTTCCAGGCGTTAACATCGTCATTAAAGGAACCACTACAGGAACCCAAACTGATTTTGATGGAAACTATGCAATTTCTGCTTCTATAGGAGAAACTTTGGTTTTCTCGTATGTTGGTTTTGGTGACTCAGAAAAGGAAGTAGGAACTTCAAACACTATTAATGTAACATTACAAGCAGGTGAAGCACTTGATGAAGTTGTAGTAACAGCATTAGGTATTTCTAGAGAGAAAAAATCTTTAGGTTATGCTACTGAAGAAGTTTCTGGAGATCAAGTAAGTACTGTTACACAAGGAGGTAACATTGCAAACTCTTTATCAGGTAAGGTTTCTGGTCTACAGATTAAGCGTAACAGTAATATTGGTGGTTCTACAAACGTATTACTGCGTGGTACAAACTCATTGACAGGTAACAACCAGGCTTTGTTTGTTGTTGACGGTGTTATTATTGACAACTCAAACACTAACAGTTCTTCTCAAACACAAGCTGGAGGAGGTTTTGATTATGGTAATGCTGCATCTGATATTAACCCAGATAATATTGCTTCAGTTAACGTACTTAAAGGTGCAGCTGCAACAGCTCTTTATGGTAACCGTGCTTCAAATGGTGCAATCATTATCACCACAAAAAAAGGGGCTAAAAATGAAGGCATAGGTGTTTCTATCAATTCTGGAGTTCAGATTGGTCGTGTTAACAAAGAGACTTTCCCTACATATCAAAGTCAATATGGTGCTGGTTATGGTGCTTTTTATAGCGACACAAACCCATACTTTTTTGACGGTGATGTAAACGGTGACGGCACTACAGATTTAATCACTCCGCTTTCTGAAGATGCATCATATGGTGCTCCTTTTGATTCTAGTTTAATGGTTTATCAGTGGGATGCATTCTTTGACCCTACTAATCCAAACTTTGGTCAAGCTACACCTTGGACCTTCGCTGGTGACAATGGACCAATTTCTTTTTTTAACACAGCTGTTACTTTAACAAACAGCATCGCAGTTTCTGGAGGTACAGATAAATCTGCTTTCCGTTTAAATTACTCTAAGTTTGACGCTACTGGTATTATGCCAAATAGTGAGCAAAATAAGAATACGATCAACTTTAATGGTTCTCACGATTTTTCAGATAAGCTAACTGTTTCTACAAACATTAACTTTATTAATCAGAAGACTTTAGGTCGTAACGGTACTGGGTATAGTGATAACATTATATCTAACTTCCGCCAGTGGGCTCAAACTAACGTAAACTTTGAAGATCAAAGAAGAGCTTATGAAAGAACAGGACAAAACTATACATGGAATTACACTTCTGCGAATAACTCAACGCCTATTTTCTGGGATAACCCCTATTATGTGCGTAATGAAAACTATCAAAATGATGAACGTAACCGTGTGTATGGTAATGTTGCATTGACTTATGACGTTACAGATTGGTTCAACATTGTAGGTCGTGTAACAATGGATTCTTATGATGAATTTCAAGAAGAACGCACTTCTGTAGGAAGTAACCCTGTAGCAAAATATTCTCGTTTCAACAGAACATTTAGAGAATATAACTACGACTTAATTATGAACTTTGACACTGATATTACAGAGGACATTTCCTTCAATGGTATTTTAGGTACAAACATCAGAAGAAATGATATTAAGTCTGTTTACGCAATAACTAACGGTGGCCTTGTAGTTCCTGGTGTTTACTCTCTGGCAAATTCTGAAAACCCTATTGAAGCTCCAATTGAACAAGATGAGCAAATAGGCGTTGACGGGGTTTATGCACAAGCAAGCTTTGGTTTTTACAATAAGTTTTTCTTAGAAGGTACAATAAGACGTGATGCTACTTCTACTCTTCCTGAGAACAATAACTCTTTTTACTATCCTTCTGTGACAGGTTCTTATATCTTCTCTAACGACATCCATGCAGATTGGTTAAGTTTCGGTAAGATTCGTTTGAACTATGCAGAAGTTGGTACAGGTGCTGAATTTGCTCAATTGCAAAATGTTTTTGCTAAACCAACACCTTTTGGAACAGCAAATCTTTTTTCTGTATCAAGCACAAGACGTAATCCAGACTTAAAAGAGGAGCGTTTAACGAGTTATGAAGGAGGTTTAGAGTTAGACTTTTTCAAGAGAAGACTTGGTTTAGATCTTTCTGTTTACAAAACAAATACCACTAATCAGGTTTTACCTTTACGCGTTTCTGGTTCTACAGGTTACACTACAAAAATTGTTAACTCTGGAGAATTGCAGAACAAAGGTGTTGAAGTTTCTTTAAATGCTACTCCAATACTATCTGAAGACTTTAGCTGGGATATTAGAGTAAATTTTGCTCGTAATCGCAACAAGTTGCTTTCTTTATTTGAAGGTACAGACAACCTAGTACTTGGTTCTTTTCAAGGTGGTGTAACTCTTAATGGATCTGTAGGTCAGCCTTACGGAATTATAAAAGGTACAGACTATGCTCGTGACAATAACGGAAACCGAATTATTGATGAAGATGGTTACTACACTACTACAAGTTCTAATTCAGTTATTGGAAATGTTAACCCAGACTATACAGGTGGTGTGTTCAACTCATTTAAATATAAAAATCTTAGCCTTAGTTTCTTAATAGATGTTCAAAAAGGTGGAAGCGTATTTTCTCTTGACCAATATTATGGTCAGGCAACAGGTTTATATCCTAATACCGCATTTACAAATGACTTAGGAAACCCTGTACGTAATTCACTTGCAGATGGTGGTGGTGTGATTTTTGACGGTGTAACTTCTGATGGTTCTCCAAATACAACTCGTGTTGATGTTAGTTCTTTTGGAGTTTTTGGTTATCAAACATTCCCTAATTCTGAATTTGTTTATGATGCTTCTTATGTAAAACTTAGAGAAGTAGCTTTGAGCTATAATTTGCCATCACGCTTTTTAGATAACCTTTTCTTTACTAAAGCAACATTTACATTAACAGGATCTAACCTTTGGATCATTCACAAAAATGTTCCTTATGCTGATCCAGAAGCTGGTTTAAGTTCTGGTAACCTTCAAGGATATCAGAGTGGTGTTTTACCTACAACCAGAGATTATGGATTTAATGTAAGTCTTCAATTCTAAAAAAAATAATGATGATAAAAAAGATAATTTTAATAGGTCTTGGGCTTGTGCTTGCACAATGTTCTAGCGATCTAGAGGGCCTTAACGATAATGGAAAGGCTTTTACAGATGTACCCGGCGAGACTTTAATGTCTAATGCCCAGCGTGAATTAGCTGATCAATTAGTAAATACAAATGTTAATACAAATGTATTTCGCCTTTTTGCACAGCAATGGAGTGAAGCAACTTATGTTGACGAAGCGCGCTATAATATAATCACACGTTCTATCCCTGAAAGACATTGGAATATAATGTATCGTGATATTCTTAAAGATTTTGACGAAGCATCCATTAATATTGAAGCAGAAGAAATTTTAAATGTTTCTCCAGCTCAGTTTACTGAAGACACTGCAGTTAAATCTAATAAATTGGCTATAATTCAGATTCAGGAAACATTAGCTTGGCAAATATTAGTTGACACTTTTGGTGATATCCCTTTTACTGAAGCTTTAGATGTAGATAATATTAATCCTGCATATACAGATGACGAAGCTATTTATACTACTATTATTGATAATTTAAATTCAGCTTTAGATGCACTAGATCCTACTTATGGTAGTTTTGGTGATCAGGATTTATATTACGGTGGAGACGTTGCAAGCTGGATTACTTTTGGTAACTCTTTAAAATTACGTCTTGGTATGCATCTAGCAGATGTTAACCCTACATTAGCAGCTCAATTAGTTTCTGAAGCAGCAAACAATGTGATTATATCAAACGATCAAAATGCTACCATTTCTTATTTTGGATCTACTCCAAATACTAATCCACTTTGGGTTGATTTAGTACAGAGTAACCGTAGAGATTTTGTACCAGCAGATACATTTGTTGAAACAGTAAATGATCTTGAAGATCCTCGTCGTGATGTTTTTCTCTCTGACCCTGTTGATGGTGAGTATTTAGGGGCTCCTTACGGAAGCACTATTACTTATGATGACTATTCTCACTTAGGAGACATATTTTTTACTCCAACTTTAGAAGGTGTAATTTTTGACGCAGCAGAAGGGAACTTCTTATTAGCTGAAGCAGTAGAACGTGGGTTTATAACGGGTGTTGCTGCTGATTATTACAATGACGCTATTACTGCTAGTATGGTTTATTGGGGTGTAAGCGATACGGATGCTGCAACATATCTTGCTCAACCATCTGTTGCTTATGCAACTGCAGAAGGCACTTATAAGCAAAAGATAGGTATCCAGAAATGGATTGGTCTTTACAATCGTGGTTTTGAAGCATGGACTGAGTTTCGTCGTTTAGATTACCCACAATTAGAAGCGCCAGCTGCCTCTGCTTTTGATGCCGTTCCGCTACGTTTCACATATCCTGTAATTGAACAAAACTTAAACAACTCTGGTTACTCAGCTGCTGCTTCTGCAATAGGTGGTGACGAGTTAGATACTCCTATTTTCTGGGATGTAAACTAAGTTCTCTAGTTATTATTTGATTTAAAAGCCATCTGTATTACAGATGGCTTTTTTATTTCTGCATCCACCAAAACAAACCTATCTTTGCCGTATGTCAAAAAGCACTCACATTTACGGTACACGGGCGATTATAGAAGCGATAAATGCCGGTAAAGAAATAGGTAAAATATATCTTCAAAAAGGATTGAATAACCCGCTTTCTAAAGAGTTGGAAGGTTTAATCCGCGAACACGGAATTTCAGTTTCTTACGTTCCTCAGGAAAAATTATATAAATTATCAGATCAGAACCATCAGGGAGCGATTGCTACCATCTCCCCTATTCGGTTTGCTGAATTTGAAGCTACTGCTGAAGCTATTTTGGCAGCAGATAAGCCAGCACTGTTTTTATTATTAGACCAACTGACCGATGTTCGAAATTTTGGCGCAATTATCCGTACAGCAGTTTGCACAGGTGTTGATGCTATAATCGTACCCAAATCTGGGGGAGCACCAGTAACTGACGATACGGTTAAGACTTCAGCCGGAGCTATTTTCAATATCCCCATTTGTAAAGTAGATCATATTAAAGATGCACTTTTTTACTTACAGGGATCAGGAGTTCAGGTTGTGGCTGCAACAGAAAAAACTGAAAGCTCAGTTTACGATTTAGACTACACGACTCCCACTGCTTTAGTTATGGGTAGCGAAGGAAAAGGTGTAACTGCAGGAGTTTTAAAACTCGTAGATCAAAAAGCAAAATTACCAATGGTCGGAACAATCAGCTCACTTAATGTTTCAGTTGCTTGCGGTGCTTTTTTATATGAAATTGTAAGACAACGAAGCTAAACAATTGAATCGTCTTCCGAATCTTCATCAGATTCTTCTGGCGGATCTATAAAATTTCCGTGTTCGTCAAATTGTCGCAAAAAAGGATCATTTTCAGGATTATAAGCTTCGGTTTCCCAATGATATTTAACGGGTTTCGGTATTTTATTTTTAATAACAAAAGCCAGTAAAAGTCCGCCCAGAAAACCAGACAAATGTCCTTCCCAGCTCATACCTTCCTGAATAGGCATCGTTCCCCAAATAAGACTTCCGTAGAGAAAAACAACAATTAGCGAGAAGGCCGTAAGCCTATAATGTTTAGACCAGATTCCTTTAAAAAATAAAAAGGAAGCCAAACCATAAATTACACCGCTTGCTCCAATGTGGTAAGCCTGTCTGCCAATTAACCATGTTCCTAAACCTGAAATAAGTATTAAAATAAGCAATACGCGCCAAGCCACTGGTCTGTAGAAGTAAAAAAGGCCACCCATTAAAACTAAAGTAGGAACGCTGTTATGCCACAAATGACTCAAACCAGCGTGAATAAATGGTGAAAAAATAACACCTCGTAGGCCAGAAAGCGTTCTGGGCAAAACACCAAAATCTGTAAAATTGTATCCAAAACGAAGTTCAAACCAAAAGACAAGCCACATGAACAGCACAAATAATACGGGATACAAAACCACACCTGTACTAAATTGAAAACCTGTTCTTTGATCGTTCACACGCATAATGATTTCTAATATGCAATTGTTTAACCAAAAATCGAAAACAGGAAATACTGGCAGTAATTTGCACCATTAACTACCGGTTACTAATAATGCCGAAACATTTCTCAATTTTAAGTTGAGTTTTTGAGTTAATCAGTGCTAAATAAATAATTTTGAAGAATGAATGCACCACTAGCAGAACGTTTACGTCCTAAAACTCTAGACGACTATCTAAGTCAAGAACATCTTGTGGGTGATAAAGGCTCACTCACTTCTTCGATAAAATCTGGCATTATCCCTTCATTAATCTTATGGGGACCTCCGGGAGTTGGTAAAACTACTCTAGCTTCTATTATAGCGGAAGAATCAAAGCGTCCTTTTTATATTTTAAGTGCTATAAACAGTGGGGTTAAAGATGTACGTGAAGTTATTGATAAAGCAAAAAATGCCGGTGGGTTATTCACTCAAAAAAATCCGTTACTATTTATAGACGAGATACACCGCTTTAGCAAATCGCAACAAGATTCGCTGCTTGCAGCGGTAGAAAAAGGCTGGGTAACGTTGATAGGTGCAACTACCGAAAATCCCAGTTTTGAAGTTATACCTGCTCTCTTGTCCCGTTGTCAGGTTTATGTACTCAACCCGTTTTCTGCAGATGACCTGAGAGCGCTTTTAAAACGCGCAATGACTCAAGATGCAATTCTCGCTAAAAAAGAAATTATACTCGAGGAGACTGAAGCGCTTCTGCGCATAAGTGGTGGTGACGCGCGTAAACTGCTTAATATTTTTGAATTGCTTGTTACTACCACAAATTCTGAAAAAGTAGTTATTACTAACGAAATGGTTCAGCAAAAGGTGCAACAAAACACGGTGATGTATGACAAAACCGGCGAGCAACACTATGATATTATTTCGGCATTTATAAAATCAATTAGAGGTAGCGATCCCAATGCGGCAGTTTACTATCTAGCCCGAATGATTGAAGGCGGAGAAGATCTCAAATTTATCGCAAGACGCTTGATCATTCTCGCTTCAGAAGATATTGGCAATGCCAACCCAACCGCTTTAATTATGGCTACAAATGCTTTTACCGCAGTAACAACTATAGGCTACCCAGAATCTAGAATCATATTGAGTCAATGTGTGACCTATTTGGCAACCTCAGCAAAAAGCAACGCTTCGTATATGGCGATTAACAAAGCTCAGCAATTGGTAAAACAAACCGGAGATCTACCTGTGCCGCTTGCTTTACGTAACGCCCCTACAAAGTTGATGAAAGAATTGGGATATGGAGATGAGTATAAATATTCTCACGATGGTGCCGGAAATTTTATTTACCAGGAATTCTTACCCGAAGAGATTAAAAATCAAAAGCTCTATGAACCGGGAAACAATGCACGAGAAGACGGCATTCGCAAATTTCTTAAAAATCGCTGGGGAGATAAATACGACTACTAAGCTTTAGATTGATTCTTTTAACTCCAGTAAACTATCTCACAGCAAGGTCAAGAGGCATTATTTAGAATTAAATTCTCAATTTCGCAACAAACCTTTAGATATTAAATACTTAAGCAGTGCCAATAAAAAAAACTCCACCCTAAGTTTAGAATGGAGTTTTTTTATTGAAAAATATTCTTATTTACTTTTTAGTGAAAATCATTTTCACCAATCCGGAAACTCCTTTTATTTCACGCTCTACAGTAAACTCTGTACCATTATAATAACCAACTCCTGTGAATTCTGAAGTACTTACTAAATAAGATCCTGCTGAGGTTTTTACAGCGGTCCCTATTTTAGAATTCTCTTCGTAAACATCAAATCCAGAAGCTGTAGCTTTCATACTAAATGAACCATCTTCACTAGTTAAAACAGTTGTAATATCTTCTTCTATTACAGATTCATTTGTGCTGGGAGACGTAGTCTCAACATCAATAGCTGTGCTTACTTCTTCTTTTATTTCTTTGCCTGTATTCTTAACAGCAGCAGTCACAGCGACGACCTTAGACTCCTGCTTTTTTCTTATTTCCGGCACCAACTCTGCGGCTACATCTTCATCTTCCTCAATTAGCTCAGCGCGGTCTACAATCTCATCAGAATACGTATAACCATATTCTTCCTCAAACTCTTCAAACGCATCTCTAAATGCGTCCTGATGACCTGCCTTAAACTCTTTTATTTTACTTTTCCCTTCGGGTAAAACAAAGACTTCTTTACCTCTGCAATTCACTAAAGAAATCAAGGCTTTAATACTTAAAAATCCACTAACGGTAGCCCTAGCGTATAATGTATTACAACCATTCTCATTTAAATCTGCAGGCAACTCTTCGTTTTCCATATATGCATCAAAACCATATTTTATAAATAGAAAGCGGGTTAGTGCATTTACATCATATTCACCGGCTTCATCTTGAAACTCAAATTTTTGAGGAACAACGATGTATTTATAATCTCCTAATTCTTGAGCCGAAAGGCTTACAACTCCTAATAGTAATGCTAAGGCTAGTATTAAATTCTTTTTCATCATGTTTTTATAATCTATTAGTCTAACGAACTAATTTTTGTTTTGTTATCGTTCTCAATTTACAAAAATAAGCGAACAGACTTGATATCATCTACTGCAATCTCATCAACATGTAAATCTGCTTTGTGATAATTAAAACAGATTGTTCGCATCCCTATATTTTGCGCCCCTATAATATCTGCCTCATAAGTATCACCCACCATTATACTTTCAGTCACCGTTGCGGCAGCAGCATTTAAAGCATGGTAAAAAATTTTAGAGTCAGGTTTCTTAACACCAGCAGCTTCACTACTAGTCATCGTCTTAAAAAAGTGATCTATTTTTGAATTCTGAAGCTTTAAGGTTTGAACTTCCTCAAAACCGTTGGTTATAATATGCAGATGATACTTCTCATTGAGTTCTTCAAGTAGCTCGATAGCACCATCAAAAAGATGGTTATGTTTTGGCAGATAATCTATATAATCTACAGAGAGCCTATTTATCAAAAAATCATCAATGTTTATCTGCAAAGCATCAAAAGATTTCTTTAACCTCCCATAACGTAATTGTTCTTTCGTCACGCGAGCTTCTCTATAATATTTCCAATATTCAAAATTGATAGGAACGTAAACCTGCAGAAAATCTTCAACATTCACACTGATGCTGTTCTTCTCAAATATATCCTGAAACGCCAATTCTGAATTGCGATCAAAATCCCAAAGGGTATGATCCAGATCAAAAAAAACGTGCTTAATACCTTTAAATTTAGTCATTGACTAATTCTCTGAAAAATTGTTTCCACTGGCCTTCATCCTGACCTTTACCAGTGACTGATTTATTTTTAAAACTGAACACAAAATCACCCTTTACTCGCTCGACTTCTTCTTTCATTTTAAAGAAAATATCTAGTTCATGATTCAATTCTTTAACATCTACTCTTCGGGATTCAAAAGCACTTGCTTGTGCACAAATAGGATGAACAACCAATGGAGTTATACTCTCATAATCAAGATCATAAAAGTTAAAAGGTGTGCAAGTACCGGCTCTAAAACCCAAAACATCAGGATACCCCATTGAATAATCATTCTTGGCTTCCTGCTGAATCATCTCCCGGTAATGCGCAGGCAAACTCCCCATATGCGCACTGCAACGTACAGCATTGAGTTCTTTATTAGTAATACCTTCGATCCGTTTCTTTTCTAGCTTCATTTGTTTTTTACTAGACAAAGCTTCTTTAGAAAGTAACAAGCCAATCTCACTGTAATCGCCCACCATTTTTATGAGCTCTCTGAAAGTTTTTTTATTGTATCTGATGTTCTTGGTATAGGTAGAATAGTTACCTACCATAAAGAAGAAGACAAACTTAAATTTGGCATTTTTCTGAACATTTATCAACCAACTAAAGGTATCGTACGGATCTTTTCGCAGACCAATATTTACCCTAAAGCGTAACCAGATACGTTGAAACTGAAAATGTACCAAGTCACTTAAAAAACTAGTTAACCAGCGCATTATACCTATGCCATACATTTCATAAGCCTGCTCAACATCAACTAATGCCTGAAAAGAAAATTTACGCTTTGCGAAATCATAATCAGGATATTTTTCCTCTAGAACTTCTTTGAAATAATACGCCCAGATATCGATAACAGGCTGTGTTAAAAACTTGTTCTGAAACCCTAAACTTTCTCCTGCAGGAAACCTACCTTGCTCGTCTTTTACGTGTGGTAAAAACTCCTCATACCTGCTTAAAAGAACAAAAGCTGCTGCAAAAATATCGAAAGGTAAAAAACTTTTAGGACCAGTAACAAAGAAGCATTTTGTATCACGCCATTCTTGTACTTTGACCTCTATATCTGTTATTCCCTGCTCAAAGAGCACCTCTTGACTTTTAATATGCAATTCTTTACCAAGCGGTTTATTAGTATAAGAAAGCTTAAGACTGTCATGCACGATAAACTCATCTACCGCAGTCGTAAACTTGACAGGAATCCCCAAAATATTTGTACAAATATGCTTAAACGTATAACGTAAGCGCGGGGTTATTTTATGAGTATATATTAGGAGCATTTACAAATTCTTAATGGCAGGTTCTGCAATTTTCCAGTAAAGGTGCAAGAATTACAGTTAATTACATTGAAGTAAAACCCTATGGTTTTAACCATCAAATTTTTTTTCTTACTACAAGCACTGAAGATCTTAAAGCAAACCTTCATCAGCAAAGCTAAAGTAAGCATTTTCGGTAATGATTAGATGGTCTAGCACTTTTATATCAAGACTTGCTGCTGCGGTTTTGAGTTTTACCGTGATATCTTTATCAGCCTGACTGGGACGCAAACTACCAGAAGGGTGATTATGTGCTAAAATTATAGATACCGCCCCCGTCTCAAGAGCTTTGCGCAACACCAATCTCACGTCAACTAAGGTGCCGGTCATTCCACCTTTGCTAAGCTGATGCATCGTCATCACCTTATTAGAATTATTAAGATATAAAATCCAAAATTCTTCGTGACCGAGTTCGCCTAGTATTGGGTTCAAAAGCTCATATACTGCATTACTGCCGGTAATTTTCTTAACGTCTTCGGTTCTCTCTGCTCGGCGTCTGCGACCCAGTTCCATCGCTGCAGCAATGGTTATAGCTTTCGCTTCTCCTATACCTTTAAACTCCATTAACTGAGATATACTCAACTTTCCCAAAGCTGTCAAGTTATGTTCTGCGGAAGCTAAAATGCGTTTGCTTAAGCTCACCGCACTTTCATTGCGGCTTCCTGAACCTATCAAAATCGCAATGAGCTCTGCATCGGTTAAAGTGTCTTTACCTTTTTGTAGTAATTTTTCTCTGGGTCTGTCATCTAAAGACCAATTCTTAATTGAAAAATGTTCAGCTTTATGCTCCATAAAAATGAGTTGGGTTTAAGATCTCATCAAAAGACCTTAATGATTGAATTTAACAAACAGCTGTAAGGGAGCGTATTGAAATCCAAAATTAAAAAAAACGTACCTTTAATCACATCTTTAAACTTTTAAAAAGCATGAAAAACCTTTTTGAATCAGACACTTACAACGCTATTCTAGAACGAATGGATAATCTTTCACCTAAAAGTAGTGCCCATTGGGGAAAAATGAATGTAGGGCAGATGCTCAATCATTGCCAAAAACCTTTGGAAATTGCGATTTACAACAAGGACTTTGGACTCAAATCTAATTTTCTAATTCGTACTTTTTTCAAAAAGCCTATGTATGATGATAATGCATTCCGAAAAAATATGCCAACCCCAAAAGGATTTAAAGTATCTGAATCCAAAGATTTTTCTACTGAAAAAGAAAGTTTAAAATCGCTTATTGAATCTTTCTACAGCCTGAAAAACAAAAAAAATTGGGCACCACATCCGGTTTTTGGAAACTTTACACCAGAGCAATGGGGTAAAATGCAATACAAACACCTGGATCATCACTTTAGACAATTCGGAGTATGAGTTTATATCCACCTCAACACCATCAGGAATCTCAGTTTGAAAACGTCATCAAAACGATTGAAACATTTCCTCTGGCTCAGTTGATTTCAGTTTATAACAACAAACCTATAATCACACATTTGCCATTAAGATATTCTAGAAATGAAAAGTTCGGGACTCTCAGCGGACATATAGATAACATTAACCCCCAACTCAAGAATTTAAAACAGGGAGCTACTTCTACACTTGTTTTTAATGGGCCTGACATCTATATTTCACCCAGTATTTATAGCACTAAACAACTACCTACCTGGAATTATATCAAAGTACATTTAGAAGGAAAAGTAAACCGGATTTTAAGTAATGACGAACTTAAAATGGAGCTGATAGAACTCACTAAATTTCTTGAGGGCTCTGATCAAAAATATATTCTAGAAAAAGAAGACCCCCGGATGGAAGCCTTTGTAAATTATGTTACCGGTTTTGAACTAGAAATTACAGCCTGGGAAGGGAAATTTAAATTATCGCAAGACAAAAACAAAAAAGATCAAACCGCTGCTAAACATGAGCTTGCAACAAATTATACAGAAGTCATTCCTACCTATCTAGATTCGGTTTATGCTAACCACATAAAAAAGGGCTAGAGCATATTTTGCACACTATCAAAATCTAACCCACCATAATTACCACTACTCATAAGTAATAACACAGAATTTTTGAATTCCTGCTCGTTTAGATAATTTTTAAAATCAGCGGAATCTGTAAAAATTATAAGATCCTCACGCTCAAAAGCTGCTGCTATTTGCTCTTTACTGATCGCATCGAGTTTTTTTACCGCAACTGCTTCAGGGGAATAAAAAACCACCGCTTCTTCAGCAGCGTCTAAAGCTCCTTTATATCCTTTTATAAATTCGGCGTTAAGGCTACTGTATGTATGTAATTCTAAGCAGGCAATAAGTTTACGATCTGGAAACTGATTCTTAACTGCTTGGGTAGTTGCCGCTACCTTACTAGGCGAGTGTGCAAAATCTTTGAAGGCAATATTATCAGCGGTCTCCCCTATTTTTTCCAGACGTTTTGCCGCCCCCTCAAAACTGGCGATAGCCTCATAGAAGTCATCTTCATCAACACCCATATGCTGACAAATCCATTTTGCGCCGGCAAGATTGCTCAGATTGTGCTTTCCGAAAACAGATATTGGCATGGGGCCTTCTGGAGTTTCTAACAGCGTTTCTCCATTCTCAATCGTATATTCTGGTGTGGTGTAAGGATGCTTTCTGGTGGGAGCTGTAGCAGCTTCAGCAATGCGTTTAACCTCAGCATCTTCTTCATTATAAACTAAAATTCCGCCTCGTGAAATAGAACCTGCAAAGATCTCAAACTGCTCAACATAATTCTTGTAAGTAGGAAACACATTCACGTGATCCCAGGCAATACCACTTATCAAAGCAATGTTAGGTTTATATAAATGGAATTTGGGTCTGCGGTCTATTGGTGAAGAGAGATATTCATCACCTTCAAGCAAAATAAAATCGTTCTCTTCAGTTAAATGAACCATTGTCTCAAAACCCGGTAACTGGGCACCAACCATAAAATCAACTTCGCGATCGTGATAATGCAACACGTGCAAAATCATCGATGTAATTGTGGTCTTACCATGAGAACCGCCAATTACAACGCGGGTTTTTTCTTTAGCCTGCTCGAATAAAAATTCCGGATAACTGTAGATTTTAAGTCCGAGTTCTTGCGCTTTTAGCAATTCTGAATTGTCAGGCTTCGCGTGCATTCCTAAAATAACAGCATCCAGATTCTCTTCAATTTTATCAGGAAACCAACCTAATTCTTCTGGCAACAAATCATAGTTTGCCAAACGGGATTTAGAAGGTTCAAAAATGGCGTCATCGCTTCCGCTTATCTGATATCCTTTGTGATGTAATGCTAAAGCCAAATTGTGCATAGCGCTACCGCCAATTGCTATAAAATGTACACGCATAGTCTGTAATTGCTGTTAAAATAGAAGATGCAAGTTAAGAAATCAACAGCATCAAAAGCGACCGAAATACAAGTATTCTATAATTTAGAAATACGTTCTTTTTCCTCTAAAGCTTGCTCAAAATCAGGCTTATCGGCAAGAGCCAGATTGATATAGTGAATTGCGTGAGTCTTGTCGCCCCTATTTTTATAGATCTGAGCCATACGATAATGTGCCCAACTAACCGGCACCCCGTCTTTTACAGAATGATTTTCGATATAATGCTTAAGACTTGCTAACCCTAAATCGGGCTCGATATTAAATTCTGCTGCAATTTTACCTATCTGATAATTGATCTGGTTACGCTTGTGAAGTTTCAGACTAGAAGCTGCTGTATCCAAGGCTTTTTTAGGCTCATTCTTTTTCTCATACAGATTAATTAGCTTTTCATAAGTGGTAGGAGATCCTCCCACTTCAATAGCCTTTTTATAAAGCGCTTCTGCATTTTTCATATCCTTCTTATATTCGGCTACATAGCCTCTTGCGAGATAACCATCTACCGGAGATATATTTTGAAGTTCCATCGCATAAGCTTCAGCTTTTTTCTCGCTTCCACCGATGATTCCCGGAAGCTGAAGGTATAATTCTACAAGTGCCCAGCGTGTTTCTATATGTTTAGGATCTAATTCTGCAGCACGGGTAAAATGTTTTTTGATATCGTCTATATAAGTAAGCGCGCGCAATTTGCTACTATTTAAAGCTTTCATACCCAAAGCTCCACCATATTTAAAATTAAAATTAGCACTAGAAGGATTCTCTTCTAAAAGTTCCTCATAATAAGTTATGGCATCGTCCCAATTTTCTTTGTAAGAAGCTATATCACCCAGATATTCGCGCGTTTTAGCATCATTAGGATGCTGTTTTAAGTAAGCTAAAAATATAGGTTTTGCCTTATCAAAATTTTCAGCTTTAAAATATCCTTCAGCTTTTTGAAAATCTGTTTTTTGAGCCAATACTGTTGCTGAAAAAAGTAGAAAAAAAAGAATCCTTAAATGCATATCTGGTTGTTTGAGTCAAATCTAAACAAAAAGCAGACCACTATAGTAAATGAATCTTGAAACTGAACTATTATTTCTCCGGCGGAAATTCTGAGAAGACCTTTTGAACGATTTTAGTAAAATACGCTACCCGATCCTGAGGGTTCGTATTTACGGCAACATTACTATCGTTAACAGCCTGCCAGACTAAAATATCCTTACGTGCATCAACTAGATCAAACGTGATGGTCTGATGGTCTTTTCTTCCGCCTAGCGGAATACCGGCACCTACACTTACTCCGCCTCCATAACTACCCCCTCCTACTCCTATTCCCACTGAATTTTGAGGTGCAGCCTCATACTGCTCTACGACAATGTTGATGAGTAAATCTGGAGTTTCAGATTTTGAAAATCCATTTGATTGCATCACAAGATCAGTTGCATCCATAAGGCGATTATCGTCAAGCTGGCTCATACCAGTTTGCATTTCTCCTATGTAGTTATAAGTCTTGTAGGTGCTGAAATTTATCTGCTCATCATAGTCATAAGCCACTTTGGTACTTCCGCAAGAGAAAAGCGTAGTTGTAAGGACTAAAAATAAAAAATGCTTCATCATATCTTTTCTTTTAAAAATAGATAAAATGAAGCACCTTATGAGTCAATAAAATCCTAAAATAAGAAAAGTTATTCTTGTACTGCAGGACGATTAAGCATCGCCCACAAACGATCTTTTAATTGCGTAAGACCTTGCTGAGCCACAGACGAAATAAACAAATACTCAACGGGTAAGTTCTTGTCCAGTTCGGTTTTAAGTTCTGCTTTTAACTCTTCATCAAGCATATCGCATTTTGTTATAGCTATTAGTTTGTCTTTATCTAATAATTCCGGATTATATTTCTCGAGTTCGTGCAATAAAATTTGATACTGTTCAGACACGTCAGGTGCATCTGCAGGAATCATAAATAGCAAGGTTGAATTGCGCTCTATATGTCTAAGGAAACGGTAACCAAGTCCTTTACCTTCAGCAGCACCTTCAATAATTCCGGGAATATCTGCAATTACAAAGGTTTGAAAATCTCTGTACTGAACGATCCCTAAATTAGGTTTTAGTGTTGTAAACTCGTAGTTAGCAATCTTAGGTTTTGCTGCCGTGATTACAGAAAGTAATGTAGACTTCCCAGCATTAGGAAATCCTACCAGACCTACATCTGCAAGAACCTTAAGCTCTAATGTAACATCTACTTCTTTGCCACCTATACCAGGTTGTGCATAGCGAGGAGTTTGATTTGTAGAGGTCTTAAAATGTGAATTTCCTAAACCTCCCATACCACCTTCGGCAATGATATATTCTTGCCCTTCTTCGGTGATCTCTTTAAGTATTTCCTGAGTTTCAGTATCGCGTATCACTGTTCCCAGTGGAACTTCAATATACATATCTTCTCCATCTGCACCGGTACTGGTTTGTTTACTACCATTACCTCCGTGACCAGCTTTTATGTGCCTTTTAAATTTGAGGTGTAATAACGTCCACAAATTAGGATTTGCACGCGCAATGATATGTCCTCCACGACCACCATCTCCACCATCAGGACCACCTTTTGTGACGAATTTCTCGCGTCGCAAATGGGCAGAACCTGCACCTCCCTTTCCTGAAGACACATGCATTTTTACGTAATCAACAAAATTTCCTTCGGTCATACCGGATTTAAAAGTTTTAAGTTTTAAAAACTGAATTCTCAGCTTCTAAAACTTGTATTTATATAATTTACAGCTTGTCTATAACTGAGCTTAGACGTGTTGTGATCTCATTGATTTCACCTACACCATCCACTCCGTAATATTTATCTTGTTTCTGGTAATAGCCTTTTAAAATGGCAGTCTCATCATAATACACTTTAATACGATTACGTATAACAGCCTCGTCTGCATCATCTTTTCTACCAGAAGTTTTTCCGCGCTCTAGAAGACGTTTTACTAAGATCTCATCATCTACTTCTAGAGCAATCATTGCTGCAACTTGAGTTCCTTTCTCTTCTAAAAGCACATCTAAAGCTTCAGCCTGCGCAGTAGTTCTTGGGAACCCGTCAAAAATAAATCCGTTAGCATCTGGTGTTTTATCTACTTCAGCACTAAGCATATCAATGGTAACCGTATCTGGCACCAACTGACCTTTATCAATATATGATTTTGCCAGAGTACCCAATTTGGTAGCACTTTTAATATTGTATCTAAAAACATCTCCCGTAGAAATATGAATCAGATTGTATTTTTCTTTTAAAAAAGAGGCTTGTGTACCCTTACCTGCTCCCGGAGGGCCAAACAATACCAGATTAGTCATCTTTGTGGTTTTAAGTTTATAAATCGCGTTGAGGTTACGCCCCAAGCCGTTATAATCTAAGCCATAACCTACGATAAAATCATTAGGAATTTCAAGGCCTACGTAATGTATTTTGTACTCTTTTGTATAGGAACCGGGTTTAAAAAACAAACTCGCAATACAGTATTTATTAACTCCGGCGATCACCATCATTTGGGTGATCTTTTCAATAGTATTACCACTATCTACAATATCTTCAATAACAACAACCTCACGCTCTTCAAGATCTGCCTCAAGCGGAATATGTATTTGTACTTGTCCTGTACTTGCCGTCCCATCATAAGAACTCATCTTGATGAATTCTACCTCACAGTCTCCTTCAAACCGACTTAGAAGTTCGGTCGCAAATTTGTAAGCCCCGTTGAGTACTACCAAAAAAACAGGTCGCTTACCTTTAAAGTCTCTGTTGATGGCTAACGCAACCTCATCTATTGCATGGAGTAATTCTTCTTCAGAAATATACTCTTCAAACTGGAGTCCGTTTAATGTAATCATGGCTGACGTGATAGTCGTTTAAACTAAGCCGCAAAGATACATATTGTTAATGAATATCATTGTGAGCCTCTTTCAATTACACAAAGAAGCTTAAAATAAAAATCTACGGGGTTTAAATCGAAGTATTTCGGTAAGCGCCTCGGCAATCTGTATGTAAAAAGTTACTTTTGTAAGATAAATTTTAGACGAGTAACCCCTAATTATTTAAATCTCGAGTATCGAGTAAAAAAGACACTACTTTAATGATATCTTATTTTTCTTCTGATTTTAAACTTGCCATACTGGGCGGTGGTCAATTGGGCAAAATGCTCCTTTATGAAACACGCAAATTTGATATTCAAACTCTGGTTTTAGACCCCATTCCTGAAGCTCCTTCTCGACTTGCTGCAAATTATTTTGAGCAAGGTGATTTGATGGACTTTGAAACGGTTTACAATTTTGGAAAAAAAGCCGATGTAGTCACTTTTGAGATTGAAGCTGTAAATGTAGATGCGCTTGAAAAGCTAGAAGCAGACGGAATTATAGTGTATCCTAGCCCAAAAACTTTGCGCAAGATTCAGGATAAAGGAGTTCAAAAAGATTTTTATACCGAGAAAAATATACCAACGGCCCCTTACAAACACTTTGCAAAACTAGAAGACTTGAAGCTTGCCATTACTGCAAATCAAACGAGTTTTCCTTTTGTATGGAAAAGTTGTCGCGGGGGTTATGACGGTAAAGGAGTTCAAGTTGTGCGCTCACAAGAGGATCTTGAAAAACTTGCGGATACACCTTGTATTGCAGAAGATATGATCCCGTTTAAAAATGAACTGGCAGTCATTGTAGTTCGCAATCCTAAAGGTGAAGTAAAAAGCTATCCTGTTGTAGAAATGGAATTTCATCCTGAAGCCAATCAGGTTGAATATGTGATTTGCCCGGGTCGAATAAACGATAAAGTTGCTGCAAAAGCACGAGAAGTTGCCACTCAGGTTTCTGAAGCTTTTGAACATGTAGGTTTGCTTGCTGTTGAGCTGTTTCAGACCGAAGATGACCAGATTCTGGTTAACGAAGTGGCTCCAAGACCTCACAACAGCGGTCACTACAGCATAGAAGGAAGTTATACCAATCAGTTTGAGCAACATTTACGTGCGATTTTAGATCTTCCGTTAGGAGAAACAGAAAGTAAAATTGGCGCTGTAATGGTAAATCTTGTAGGTGAAGAAGGTTTTACCGGAGACGTCTTCTATGAAAAAATCGAAGATATTATGGCGCTTAAAGGCGTTACCCCGCATATCTATGGAAAGCGCGAGACCAGACCTTTTAGAAAAATGGGTCACGTCACCATAGTTAACAGTGATCTAAGTGAAGCACGCAGAATTGCTGAAGAAGTTAAAAAAACAATACGAGTAATTACAAAATAGAAAACAATGGTAGGAATCATAATGGGAAGCACCAGTGATATGCCGGTGATGCAAGCTGCAATAGATATTCTTGAAAACTTTGGTATCGCTACTGAGGTAGACATCGTCTCTGCTCACCGTACACCAGATAAACTTTTTGATTATGGCAAAAATGCGCACGAGCGTGGTATTCAAGTAATTATTGCGGGTGCCGGTGGCGCAGCTCACCTTCCGGGAATGATCGCTTCGCTATCTCCTTTACCGGTCATTGGGGTTCCTGTAAAATCTCGTAACTCTATAGACGGATGGGATTCTGTTCTTTCTATACTACAAATGCCAGGCGGAGTTCCTGTAGCTACTGTTGCATTAGATGGTGCTCAAAACGCGGGTATCCTTGCTGCTCAGATTCTTGGAGCTTCAGATGCTGTTATTCGCGAGAAAGTGATTCAATTTAAAACCGGCTTAAAAGATAAGGTTATACAAGGCGCGGCTTCTATCAAGAAATAAAAAGAGCCGCTAAAAGCGGCTCAGCATAGAAATGTCAAGGTAAATTAAAGTATTTATTAACCATTCTAAATATTATTAATCAAACCCATCTACAAATCTATTCTAGTTTTTTCAGTATTAAAATTAAACGAAATTAAACATAATACTCGACAAAAACATCATAACTCTAGCTTAAATGCTTAATCTTTAAAAAACACTATAAGAAATTGAAAGATTCAGAAAATATATTGCTTAAAAATTTTGATATAACACCTTTTGACGCAATTCAAGATACAGACTACAAACCGGCTATTGAACAAGGTATACTAGAAGCTCGTAAGGAAATCGACCTAATTGCAAATTCTAGTGAACCTGCAACTTTTGAAAATACGATAGCTGCTTTAGATTATGCGGGCTATAAGTTAGATCGTATTACCAGTGCTTTTTTTAACATAAACAGTGCAGAGACCAATGAGACTATTCAAAAAACAGCTCAAGAAGTATCTCCGCTATTATCAGAATTTTCTAATGACATTACGTTAAACGAAACCTTATTTAAACGCGTAAAACATGTTTTTGACGCTAAAGATTCACTAGATCTAAGCAGAGAGCAGCAGGTTCTTCTTGAAAAGAAATACAAAGGTTTTTCTCGAAATGGAGCAAATCTTCCTGAGGATAAAAAAGCACGCTTACGCGAAATAGACACTCAGCTATCTAAACTCGCATTGACGTTTGGTGAGAATATTTTAGCCGAAACGAACAAATTTGAGCTGCACATCACTAATGAAGCTGATCTTGCCGGCTTGCCGGAAAGCACTATTGAAAGTGCTGCACAAACTGCAGAAGAAAAGGAAAAAGAAGGTTGGATCTTCACGCTAGAATACCCCAGCTATATTCCTTTTATGAAATATGCCGAAAATCGCGAACTGCGTAAAAAAATGGCTATTGCTTTTGGTGCAAAAGGTTTTCATAACGATGAGTTAGACAATCAGGATCATGTGCTAAATATTGTAAACCTGCGTCACGAACGTGCAAATTTGCTGGGCTATAAAACACATGCTCACTTTGTACTTGAGGAGCGTATGGCTAAAACTCCTGAAAATGTTGAACGATTTTTAGAAGACCTACTTGAAAAAGCGAAACCTGCAGCAGAGCTGGAATTTAAACAGCTGGAAAAGTTTGCTAAAGAACGAGACGGGATAGAGCAATTGCAAAAATGGGATAGCGCTTTTTATTCTGAAAAGTTGAAACAACAGCTTTTTGAATTGGATGATGAATTGCTGAAACCCTATTTCAAGCTTGAAAATGTGATAGACGGTGTTTTCACTGTTGCTAAAAAATTATATAGACTGCGTTTTGTTGAGGTTTTTGATATACCAAAATATCATAAAGATGTAAAAACCTATCAGGTTTTTGATGACAAAGACAATTTTATAGCACTTTTTTATGCTGATTTTCATCCACGTGCCGGCAAACGTGGCGGAGCCTGGATGACGCAGTTTAAAGGGCAATTCATAAAAGACGGCGTTAATGAAAGACCACACGTTTCTAATGTGTGTAACTTCACCAAACCTACCCCGTCTAAGCCTTCTTTACTTACGTTTAATGAGGTTACCACTTTATTTCACGAGTTTGGTCACGGCTTACACGGTATGCTAGCAAACACTACGTATCCTAGTTTATCCGGTCCTTCTGTGTATTGGGATTTTGTAGAGTTACCGAGTCAGGTGTTAGAGAACTGGTGTTATGAGCCTGAAGCTCTGGAACTTTTCGCAAAGCATTACGAAACTGGAGAAACGATACCGATGGTATTGATCGATAAAATCAAAAAAGCTGCAAACTTTCAAGAAGGAATGCAAACCTTGCGTCAATTGAGTTTTGGTATACTAGATATGTCATGGCATGCAACAGATCCTAGCGGAATTGAAAATGTAAAAGCTCACGAAACCGCAGCTTTTGAGGGAACAAAATTATATCCTGATGTAGCCGAAAACTGTATGAGTGTAGCATTTTCTCACATTTTTCAAGGCGGATATTCCAGCGGTTATTACTCTTATAAATGGGCTGAAGTTCTGGATGCAGACGCTTTTGCTTACTTTAAAGAAAATGGTATTTTTAATAAAGAAGTTGCAGACCAGTTTAAAAACCATATACTTTCGCAAGGAGGCACCGAAGATCCTATGGTGTTGTACAAGCGCTTCCGGGGAAAAGAACCCAATCCTGAAGCACTATTAAAAAGAGCAGGATTGATCAAATAGTAATATATGGCTCAATGTCCTAATTGCAACAACAAATTAAACTCAAAAAGCATCTACAAAAGTTTTCTGAGTTATAAAGGCTATCCAAATATTGAATGTAAAAGCTGCGGAGCTTCAGTTTTTCATAAGAGCAAAAACAGACTTTACGGCGGTTTAATAGCTGCGATCTCAATATTTGTAGCCTGTCTATACTTTAATTTTAAATATCCAAGTGTAGAAAATGTACTAATAGGAATTGCTTTGGCTGCTGTTGCACTTTTATTGAGTTCTATTTTTATAATTCCTCTTTTGGAATTTGAAAAAAACTAAAAAACCTCCTGAGTAATTCTTTTAGGAGGTTTTTTTATTCTTCTCTTCTATCCATTTACTCATGAATTTAGAAGCTTGTAGCGATTGATGCCAAAGCATTGCTCCGGTAAAATTTGCCTGCCGGTGTTGATCTAAATGATCCAGCAACCCCTTTATTCTAGAATGAAATACAGGTTGCCAATATGTTTTTTGAAAACGCTTATTTATTATACGAACCCCATTACATTGGGCTTTAGACCATTTTTCAACGTCTTGATAGAGACTCACTGCACCATTGGCAAAGTCTTTAAAATCATCAGTTACGCTTCCGTTGAAATCCAGCTTTCCGTGCATGCCTTCTGCTCCTACGCTGGTTGTTACCGCCGGAGTACCGCACTGCATAGCATCTAATAATTTTCCCTTTAAACCAGCTCCTGTTACTAATGGAGCAAGTAGAACCCGAGCATCTTCAATGACTTCATGCGCACTTTCGGCCCTGCCTAAAACGTAGAAATTTTCTTTAGGATTGTGTAGCTGGGCGTGTTTTTCTGCGGGGTATGAACCGTAAACACGCATTGCTGCATCAGGTAACTGTTTGCGAATAAGCGGCCAGATTTCAGTTTTTAAATACCGTACCGAAACCCAGTTGGGTTCGTGTCTAAAATTACCAATGGTCACAAAATGCTTACGCTCTTCAAAAGGTTTCCAATTTGAGATTACCTCATCAGAAATAGGCGCTACCAAAAAAGGGAGGTAGCAAAGTTGTTGATCAGGAACTTTCAAAAAATCTTTCAACAGGTTCCTTTCAAACTCTGAAATAACCAATGTTAGATCACAGCGATATATACTCGCCAATTCACGCTTTGCAAAATCATTATGTAAATGCCTCTCAGAAAAAGACTCACCCACTTTTAAAGACGCTTCACGCCCTTTCCTAAGTCCGTGAAGGTCTATTGTTTCTAAAATTCGTACCGTATCTGGACACTGCTCCTTTACACGCCAACCAAATTGTTCTTCAATAACGAACTTATCAAAAACTACGATATCAGGATTTAAATCGCTGATGTATTCATCAAAACTTTCATTGTTGAGTTTGATGGTTTGCGCTGCTACTTTAATTTTTGACAGGTCTTCCGATAATGGCGTCTTGCCGGCGGCACACGCAAAATGCACCTCAGCATTCATATCATGAAAAGCTTGAATCAACTGCATAATACGGGTTCCTGCTGCAGAGGAAACCGGCTCTGGCCAGACATTACCTATAAAAAGTACTTTCATAACGCAAATATAGTTTTACCTCTGGAATAAAATAAAGTTTCAATAAGTATTGAAACTTTAAAAATAATCACTAAATTTGAAATATGGAATTTAAAGAAGCAAAAGATCAGTTTTTACAAACTTGGGGAGCATTAGGCTCTCAGTGGGGTATTAATAAAACAATGGCTCAGATTCATGCGCTATTGATGATTTCACCAGACTCACTGTCTATGGAAGAAGTGATGGAAGAACTGCAGATTTCTCGCGGAAATGCAAGTATGAACCTTCGTGGTTTGATTGACTGGGGGATTGTTTATAAGGAATATAAACCCGGAGAACGAAAAGAGTATTTTAAAGCAGATCAAGACATTGACTCGTTAGCACGTAAAATTGCCATCGAACGCAGCAAGCGAGAAATCAAACCTGCATTGCGCGTACTCGCCGATGTAAAAAACTTTGACGACAACCCGAGTAACGAGGCTCAAAAATTTAAAATGAAGACCGAAGAGCTTTACGAATTTGTAAGTAAGGCAGATACGATGCTAGGTAAAATAGTAAATCAGAAAGAAAACTGGATCACCAAAACCATCATAAAACTGATGAGCTAATATTTTTTTGAAATTTAGTTTCAATATTTTCTGAAACTTTAAAAACGACGAGATGGAATATATTTATTACTTAATAATCGCAGGAGGCATTGGACAAATATTTACTGCTCTAATATATCCTTATATAAGACACCGCGTTTTTGATTGGTATAAGGACATCAAACAACTTAAACCTCTCAATCAAGAAATTGCAAAAACCTATGGACATTATATTCAGGGGTTGAATTTTTCATTTGGCCTAATCGCTATTTTGATCCCTCATCATCTTATAAATGGAACTCCGTTAGCTTTTGCTTTAACGACGTTGATTGCTGCTTATTGGGTTGGTAAAGTTATTACACAAATTGCCTATTACCCTATGTATGATATTCCCAAAAAATTAATTTTCAAGATTGGTAGCTACGGGATGAATATCCTATTTGTATTCTTCGCTTGTCTTTACACCTTAATCAGTTTATATAATCTCAGAGCCATCATTTAAAAACAAAAACCCCGCAAATGCGGGGTTATATTTTATATCTTTTGCGCAATTATGCATCCATATACTCCTCAATAGGAGCACACGTACAAATCAAATTACGATCACCATACGCATCGTCAACACGACGTACTGTAGGCCAGAATTTATTGTCTGCAACATATTCTAAGGGATAAGCTGCTTGCTGACGTGTGTATGGGAAATCCCAAGTTTCTGCCGTAAGCATATGCATAGTATGCGGTGCATTTTTAAGCACGTTATTTTCATCGTCTGCAGTAACGCTATCAATCTCTTTTCTAATGCTGATCATCGCATCGCAAAAGCGATCTAACTCCTGCTTGCTTTCACTTTCGGTAGGTTCGATCATCATAGTACCTGCAACCGGGAACGAAACCGTAGGTGAATGAAAGCCGTAGTCAATTAAACGCTTGGCGATATCAACCACTTCGATCCCATTTTCTTTAAAGGGACGACAGTCTATGATCATCTCGTGAGCGGCGCGACCTTTTTCTCCAGAATACAATACCTCAAATGCTCCTTTTAAACGCTCTTTAATATAGTTTGCGTTAAGAATCGCTGCCTCGGTAGATTCTTTTAAGCCAGCTGCTCCAAGCATTTTTATATATGCATAACTAATTAAACAAACCAAAGAAGAACCCCAAGGCGCAGCAGAAATTGCAGAAATCGCCTGTTCTCCTCCTGTTTTAATTATAGGGTTTGTTGGTAAGAAAGGAACCAACTGTTCTGCCACACAAATAGGCCCTACACCTGGACCACCTCCTCCGTGAGGGATAGCAAAGGTCTTATGAAGATTAAGATGACAAACATCTGCACCAATCTTTCCAGGATTGGTTAAACCTACCTGAGCATTCATATTAGCACCGTCCATATAAACCTGACCGCCGTTATCGTGTATGATTCCGGTGATTTCTTGAATAGCACTTTCATAAACTCCGTGAGTTGATGGATAGGTTACCATCAATGCTGCTAGATTGTCTTTATGCTTTTCAGCTTTTTCACGTAAATCATCTACGTCAATATTACCAGTATCTGTTGCTTTAGTTACCACTACCTGCATACCCGCCATTACAGCACTTGCAGGATTGGTTCCGTGTGCAGAAGAAGGAATCAAGCAAATGTTACGATGTGCCTCACCTCTACTTTCGTGATATGCCTTTATCACCATCAAACCGGCATATTCACCTTGAGCACCCGAGTTAGGCTGCAAAGATGTGCCTGCAAAACCGGTGATCTCAGTAAGTTGGTCTTCTAATTTTTTCAATACTTCCTGATAACCGCCTGCCTGCTCCACCGGTACAAATGGGTGAATTCCTCCCCAGCGTGCATCACTTAAGGGAAGCATTTCTGCAGCAGCATTCAATTTCATCGTACAAGATCCTAATGAGATCATACTGTGATTAAGCGACAAATCTTTACGCTCTAAACGCTTGATGTAACGCATCAATTCAGTTTCTGAATGGTAACTGTTAAAAACCGGATTGGTCATAAACTCAGTTTTACGACTTAATGTTTCCGGGATTGCTTTATTTTCAGCTAAACCTTCTAAGTGCGTAAACTCTTTACCTAAAGCTTCTGCAAAAACAGCAATAATTTTATTCAGATCAGCTAGACTGGTTGTTTCATTTATTGAAACCGAAACCGTATCTGCATCCGGATAATAGAAATTAATTTCGTTAGCCTCCGCGAACTTGCGTACATTTTCTGCATCTGTCTTCACTCTAATGGTATCAAAGTAGGCAGAGTTCAACTGATATAAACCTAAGTTTTCTAAAGCATCTGCTAACGTCGCTGCTGTTCTGTGAATTTTTGTAGCAATATATTCTAGCCCCTTGGGACCGTGATACACGGTATACATACCAGCCATAACCGCTAACAAAACCTGTGCAGTACAAATATTTGAAGTTGCTTTATCTCTCTTAATATGTTGTTCACGAGTTTGAAGTGCCATACGCAAAGCACGGTCTCCATTACGGTCTTTGGTCACTCCAATGATCCTACCCGGAATGTTCCTTTTAAATTCTTCACGCGTTGCAAAGTAAGCTGCGTGCGGCCCACCGTATCCTAACGATATACCAAAACGTTGCGTAGTACCTACAACAACATCTGCTCCTAAATGACCCGGAGCTTCCAACAAGACCAAACTCATAATATCTGCAGCAACGGCTACTTTGATATCTGCTTCTTTTGCTTTGGAAATAAAACCTGCATAATCGTGTATCTCTCCTGAAGCTGAAGGGTATTGCAATAAAGCTCCAAAAAAGTCAGAACCAAATTCAAATTCTTGCGGATTACCTATAACTAACTCTACACCTACAGGAAGTGCCCTGGTCTCTAACACAGAAAGGGTTTGTGGTAAAACTTCTTTGTCTACAAAAAACTTAACTACGTCATTCTTCTTCTGCGTACGGTTGCGTACTGCTGCAAGCAAAGTCATTGCTTCTGCAGCTGCTGTAGACTCATCTAATAAAGATGCATTTGCCAGCTCCATACCGGTTAGGTCACTTATCATCGTCTGAAAATTCAATAATGCCTCAAGACGCCCCTGAGCAATCTCTGCCTGATAGGGGGTGTAAGCGGTATACCAACCCGGATTTTCTAAAATATTACGTTGAATTACCGCAGGAATTTTTGCCTCGTGATATCCTAAACCTATATAGGTTTTGAACAGTTTATTTTTGTTGGCTAGCGCATTTATATGCGTGGCATACTCATACTCACTCAATGCGGGATCAAGATCTAAGGCTTTTTTTAACCTAATTCCGTCAGGGAGCGTTTCATAGATTAATTGGTCTATTGTATCAACACCCAAAGCTTTCAGCATTACATCCTTTTCCTCTGGTCTTGGCCCTATATGCCTTAAAGCAAAAACATCTGTTCTCATATACAAATTATCTGTGTTTAGAATGGCGCAAAATTACAATATCAGTTAGGAATATAATCACATGTGATTATGAGTTTTTCAACCACTTAAAGCACTTATCAACACATAACCTATATTTGCTAAATGAAAGGCCTTAAAAGCATTTTTGATTTTTATATCAACAGCAGTATTCACGTGGCTTTGTCTGTTGTCTGCCTCTCGTTTATCAGTCAAAAAGAATTGAATCTTCTACACGAGCAAACCTTTGACTGGTTCATTTTTTTTGGGACAATAACCGGTTATAATTTTGTAAAGTATGCAGCGCTTGCAGGTTTGCATCACCGCAACCTTACAGAGCGTTTAAAAAGCATTCAGATTTTCTCTGTTTTTTGTTTTATCGCGATGATTTATTTTGGAATTCAGTTTGAATTTCAATTTTGGATTTTTTGCCTACCGCTGTCACTTTTAACTCTGCTCTATGCATTGCCTTTTTTACCGCATAAGAAGAATTTACGCATGGTACCTTCGCTTAAAATTTTTATAATTGCAGCTGTATGGGCAGGAGTGAGCGTGTATTTGCCAGTAGTTTATGATTTTACAGACTGGTCAACAGATGCGACAGTATTAACCGCTCAACGGTTTTTACTCGTTTTGGCGTTAATCATTCCGTTTGAGATACGTGATTTTAATTATGATGCTTCAAGTTTAGGGACGCTTCCGCAGAAATTAGGCATAAAAAAAACCAAACTATTTGGCCTTTTGATGGTTACGGGATGTGTGATCTTAGAATTTTTTAGAGAAAGTTGGTTTAGCTCTGCCAGCATTCTTCACTTTATAATGTTAGCGTTAACAGCTTTCGCTATACTAAAAGCTAAAACCGATCAACCTACATATTATTCGTCCTTTTATGTAGAAGGAATTCCTATTTTATGGTTTCTGCTCAGCCTTTTCTTTAGCTAGTTCACGCTCTAACTCTTCTCTTATTCGCTTCTTGCATTCTTCGGGCATTTGCCTGCATTTAGGGTCTTTAAGAAGCTTTGTTAATTTTGCATTGCGTTCTGAATAATCAGAACAATGTTTACAAATAAGGTTATGAAAACGCACATTAAGCTTTTCAAAGAAAGAAGCATCTTCATATTGACCTTTATCACAAAGGTGCCCGGCTTTTTTACAATCTACAAATAGTTTCATCTCTTATAACCAGTTTTCTTCTAAGCAACTTGCTAGTGCTGTGCGGGCTCTGTGTATGATAACCCACAAGTTAGACGGTGTAATATCAAATTCTTTACAAATAGTTTCGGTATCCTGCCCCTCAATGGTTTTTTTCTTAAATATAGCCGCTTGTTTTTCAGGCAATTTATTTAAACATGCGTAAATAGCTACGCCGAGCTCAGTATTTTCTAAGTCATCTTCTGCTGTACGATCAAAGGGATCTGCAACCCGTTCTTCTAACCAATCCCCGGTTTCCTCATCGCTAGAGTAATTCATTCTAACCTCAGCTTTTCCTTTATTAGAGTTTATCTTTCGGTAATAATCAATGATCTTACGCTTAAGAATCGAAATCAGCCAGGTTCGCTCACTGGCTTCTCCTTTAAAATTTTTCATAGATTTTAACCCGGCTAAAAAGGTCTCTGAAATGATATCTTCAGCAACTTCTTTATCATTCACCTTAACAATCGTGTAATTGTACAGGTAATCTGAATATTTGTCCACCCATTTTTGGGGATCAAGTTGGTGGTTTGCCATAATTGTTAAATCTGTCGTATCAACAAGTTGTAAATTTACACAATTCTCAGCAGCAAGCTTCAGCTAATTTAAGATTCCCCTTTTACTCTTTATTGTCTTTTTAAAATATCAGAGAAACACTCAGAATCACTTACTTTTGCGAGGTCATTAAATTAAAACATACGTGTACGAAAAAACATTTCCTAATAAACGCTACGCCAAAACAGTCCAATTTCTGAATGAAGTTTTACCACAAGGAAGTACTGTTTTAGACCTGGGTGTTGCTAATCCTTTTTCAGAAATAATGAAAAAAGAGGGCTACACGGTGACTAACACCAGCGGTGAAGACCTGGATCTAAATACTACTGCAGTAAAAAATACACCAGTAGATGCAGTAACCGCATTTGAGATTTTTGAGCATTTATTAGCACCTTTTAATGTTTTGAAAGCTATTGAAACAGACAAACTTGTTGCCAGCATCCCACTTAAATTATGGTTTGCTCCCGCCTATCAAAGTAAAACAGATAAATGGGACAGGCATTATCACGAGTTTGAAGATTGGCAGTTTGACTGGCTTTTAGAAAAGGCCGGCTGGGAAATTAAAAAGCGTGAAAAATTCACGCATCCTGTAAAAAAAATAGGTCTTAGACCAATACTAAGACTTTTTACACCCAGATATTATTTAGTTTACGCAGAGCGGAAATGAAAATTGTTATCATCATACCGGCTTATAATGAAGCCGCACTAATTAGCAAAACACTAGACTCATTACTTGCACAAACTTTTTCTGCGGAAAAGATCGTGATCGTTGATGATGGCAGCACAGATGACACCCCAAAAGTTGTAGCATCATATGCCGCAAAAAATAATAGCATACAATTGGTTCAAAAAAAATCTGAAGCGGCACACCTACCCGGAAGTAAAGTCGTGCAAGCCTTTAATTACGGTTTAGCACATTTGGATATAGATTATGATTTACTTTGCAAGTTTGACGCAGACCTTATTTTTCCTGAAAATTATTTAGAGACCGTAGTTGAAGCATTTCAACATAATGAAAAATTAGGTATGTATGGCGGCTTTTGTTACGTAGATCAAAATGGCTCATGGAAGCTAGAGAATCTTACTAACAAAGATCACATTCGCGGTGCTCTTAAATGCTACCGTAAAGCTTGTTTTAAAGCCATTAGCGGACTCAAAACAGCTATGGGTTGGGACACCTTAGACGAACTGTTGGCACAGTATCACGGCTGGGAAGTTCAAACTAATGAAAGCTTACAGGTAAAGCATCTAAAACCCACAGGTCACACCTACTCTGCTAAAGCCAAGCACAAACAAGGTGAAGCCTTCTACGGCATGCGCTACGGGTTGTTATTAACTGTGATTGCTTCGGCTAAACTGGCTTTCAGAAAGAAAAGTTTCACGCTCTTTAAAGATTATCTTACCGGTTATTTTAAAGCACAAAAAAAACACCTTCCCTTTTTAGTGACTCAAGAAGAAGGCGCTTTTATACGTAAACTTCGCTGGAGTAAGATCAAACAGAAGTTATTCTAAAACTTCTGTAATTACAGTTCCTGTTGTACCATTAGGATCTTGTATTCCTAAAAGTGCTGCAATTGTAGGAGCGATATCAGTAATAACGGTTTGGTTATATGTATGTCCTTGCTTAATTCCGTTTCCGTAGAATAATAAGGGTACGTGCGTATCATAACTGTATGGTGTACCGTGAGAAGAACCGGTAGGCCCGCCAGTTAAATAACCGGGATCAAGAATAAAAAATACATCCCCGCTACGTTCTTGATCAAAACCTTTTTGAACAAGTGAAGCAACTCCGGTTTCATACGATCCCTGTTCCATTTGAGCGCGTGTATAAACCTTACTGATTCCTTTATATTGTAGTGTAAAATGCTTGATATCTTTTTGTAAAGCTTCTGCATCTATACTTTCATCTGCTAAAACAGTATATCTAAAAAATACCTGATCGTTAGAAATATCCTCGATCAAATCATCACGACCATATTTTTGTGAAATGAAGTCATTCAGTTCGTTTCTAAAGCTGCGAATATCAAAATATCCAGAAGGAATTTTCACACTGCTTAAAAATGCCGGAACGTGAACCGCGGCATGATCTGCCGTTAAGAATACTGAGTAATTTCCTTTACCTACTTTCTTATCCAATGCTTCAAGAAGTTTTGCGATCTCTAAATCTAATCGCACGTAAGTATCTTCAACCTCTTTTGAATTAACACCGAAGTTATGCCCCACATAGTCTGTACAACTATAGCTCACTGCAAGAAAATCTGTATCAGCATCCCTACCCAAATCTTCTCCATCAAGCGCTGCTATGGCAAAATCTGTAGTAATAGAGTTTCCATAAGGAGTAGATTTTAAAATACTATAGCCTCCGTTTTCTTTTCCTAATTCTTTCAGATCATAAGGAAATGTAGCAGTCTCTTTTCCTCTAAAACCACCTTCAAAATCATTAAGGTCGCTTCCGCTTTCAATGTAATCTTTTATTGACTTATAAGTATCCCATTCTTTCATATAAGCTTTAGCAGGTTTCTTTTTATTAAAGTCATTTACCCACTTTGGCAATTCACTCATATAATAGGTACTCGTGATAAAAACACCTTCATCACCGCCTTGAAACCAATATGCTCCATTTGCTGTATGCCCGGCAGGAAGAATAGCCCCACGGTCTTTAATAGAAATTCCGATTGTTTTACCACGCATCTGAGTATGCAGTCTATTCTGATCTGTTATTGTTGTAGTACGCATACGTCTGGGAGACATTTGCCCCACACCTACATTTTCTGTACCCACTGAAGCTACCGTTGTATCTTCAGCACAATACACATCTTTTTTCTCAAACTTATTATACCAACTGTTTGATATAATGCCGTGATTTTGTGGTGTCGTCCCTGTATAAATGGAAGTATGTCCGGGAGCTGTTTTGGTAGGCATATAGTTATAATGGTTATTCTGACAATTGAAGCCTTCACGCTCCAAACGCTTAAACCCATCTTTACCATATTGATTATCAAATCTTGTAAGATAATCGTAACGCATTTGATCCACAACAATCCCCACGACAAGCTTGGGTTTTTCTGCCGTTTTTTGACCAAAAGAAGATACACTTGCAAAAGTCATTAAACCAAATGCCAGTGATTTTAGTGAAGATAATTTCATCATATTATTTTTAGACGCACAAAGCTAAAACATAACAGGCAAGATGTAAGTTTAAGTTAATCTTAAATATGCATCCCACCTATTTTTGCTATTTTTAGACCTGAAAAAATAACTATGGGATACCTGAGAGAGATAGGTCTTTATATTATGATGCTTAAGGGTGTTTTTATCAAACCCACTAAGACATCAGTCTTACGTAATTTGATCCTAAAAGAAATAGACGACCTTATCATAGGCTCATTAGGTATTGTATGTTTTATTTCTTTCTTCGTAGGTGGAGTTGTAGCCATACAAACAGCCTTAAATATGGACAACCCTATTCTTCCTAAATCGTTAATAGGTTTTGCTTCCAGACAATCTATAATACTAGAATTTGCTCCTACATTTATTTCCATCATTATGGCAGGTAAAGTGGGTTCATTTATCACCTCAAGTATAGGTACAATGCGCGTTACTGAACAAATTGACGCATTAGAAGTAATGGGAATCAATTCGTTGAACTATTTGGTTTTTCCTAAAATAGTAGCGATGCTTTTTTATCCATTTGTTATTGCAATCGCTATGTTTCTAGGAATCCTAGGCGGGTATACCGCAGCAGTATTAGGCGGTTTTGCAACAGGAGATCAATTCATACAAGGACTTCAAGAAGATTTTGTGCCGTTTCAATTGGTTTATGCCTTTATTAAAACCTTTATTTTTGCATTATTGCTCGCTACCATTCCTTCTTATTTTGGATATTATATGAAAGGTGGAGCTCTAGAAGTAGGTAAAGCGAGTACCACATCTTTTGTGTGGACCAGTGTATTTATCATTCTTTCAAATTATTTAATAACCCAATTACTCTTAAGCTAATGATTGAAGTAAAAGAATTGAAGAAAGGATTTGGCGGAGATGAATTGGTTTTAAAAGGAATTTCTACAACTTTTGAAAAAGGAAAAACAAACCTAATTATTGGCCAAAGTGGATCGGGTAAAACCGTGTTTTTAAAATGTCTTTTAGGACTTTTTAGACCCACTGAAGGAAGAATACTGTACGATGGTCAAGCGTATTCTGAACTTTCTCCTGAAAATCAGAGAACCTTACGAGAGCAAATGGGAATGGTTTTTCAAGGAAGTGCTCTTTTTGACTCTATGTCTGTTGAAGAAAACATTATGTTTCCGCTTAAAATGTTTACTAAACAACGCAAAGCAGAACGTAGAGAACGGGCTAATGAAGTTATTAAGCGGGTAAACTTGCTTAACGCAAATAACAAACTACCTTCTGAAATTTCTGGAGGTATGCAAAAAAGAGTTGCAATAGCCAGAGCGATTGTGAACAACCCAAAATATTTATTCTGTGATGAACCCAACTCAGGGTTAGACCCGCGTACAGCCACACTTATTGATAACCTCATTCAAGAAATCACACACGAATATGAGATCACCACGATCATCAACACGCATGACATGAATTCTGTGATGGAAATTGGAGAGAAAATTGTTTTCCTTCAAAAAGGCCACCTTGCCTGGGAAGGCTCTAAAGACACTATTTTTAGAGCAGACAACGATGATGTCACAAATTTTGTATACTCTTCAGATTTGTTTAAAAAGGTTAGAGAAGCGGTTATTAAAGACTCCTAATTAATAACGTGCAATTGCAAGCGTGTCTAGTTTGTATTTGAGTTTTAACCAGGCTTTAAGCTTTGCCTCTTCTTTACGCTTTGAACTTTCTGACAAAGATGATTTCCAAGCCACCATGAATGTAGGTATGGTATCAGACTTCTCAAAATTGGTGTTTATCGTATTAGAAAAACCAAAACGGTCGATATCATCATAATTAATATGCACCTCCTGACTTAAGCTATTAAAAGGCAATGCTGAAGCTTTGATCCGCGTAAGTTCTTCTTCTAACAATTGAATCTGTTGATTTTTATCTGAAAGAGCCTGCTGATTGTTCACATACAGATCCTCTAAAATACCCGACCGCACCGCACTTGACAATTGTTCTGCCATCTGAGAAGATTGATCAGACCCCTGATGGATTTTAAGCTGTGCATCACTCAAAAGATTATCTTCTGTCAATTGAGAATACCATTCGTTAATTTTATCTTTAGGAACGAGTGCTCCAATCAAATAAACATCTATTCTTTTTGATTTATAATCCTGAGAAAACTTCACCACTTCAGCGCCTTCATAACGGATTACATTCGTCACATAATCTTTAGTCGCTGAGGTAAACACTTGCTCTTTATATAATTTGTAAAACAAATACAAACTAGGGATCATCACCACAAGCGCAATCAAAGACGCCATTTGAGTCACAAAGCGACGACGTCTTGAATTTGCATATTTTACCATAGGAAAACCTAAGAACTTTGCCACGATAAAAGTTGACAAGGCTATAAAAACCGCATTGATAGAAAACAGATAAAATGCTCCTGCGTAGTATTGCCATTCTCCCATCGCAAGACCATATCCTACAGTACATAGCGGAGGCATTAAAGCAGTCGCAATCGCGACACCAAAAATCACACTAGCGATAGTGCCTTTTTTAGTCTTTGCTACAATCAAGGCAAGACCACCAAAAATTGCTACAAGTACATCAAGAATTGTTGGGTAGGTTCTTGCTTCAAGCTCTGGAGTTAATTCTGAAATAGGCGAAACCGCAAAATAAAGGGTAGCCGTAAGCACACTCAAAACAATCATTACAGCCAAATTGATAAGTGAGCGTTTTAAGGTCTCTATATCATTGATAGCTAAAGAAAGTCCGATACCTACGATTGGTCCCATTAGAGGAGATATAAGCATCGCGCCAATAACAACTGCCGTACTGCTTACATTGAGCCCTATAGAAGCCACAAAAATTGAAAATATAAGAATCCAGGCGTTATGGCCTTTGAAGGATATATCCTTCTTAACTGCTTCAATCGTAGAGTCACGATCTGTATCGCTACGAATATCTAGAAGCTCTGATAAAAAAGTTCTTCCACTCTTAAAAAGACTCTTGGCATCTCTGCGAACAGCTTCATTAGATACAGAACCTTCCGATTCTGGATTTTGCCCTTTGTTTTCCATTAAATATTATACTAAATCATCTCCATATTTCTCCTGAACAAGCGCTCTCATAATTTTCACATCTTGTTCTTTAGCCTTCGGCATAATGACCAAGACCTCTTTACTATCTACCACGATATAATCCTGAAGCCCATCAACGACAACTACTTTTCCTTTTTCAGAGCGAATAAGGTTACCTTTAGACTCACGGATTACAGTTTTAGCATTTACAACAACATTATTTTCTGAATCTTTCTCCAAGTTGTCATATAAAGCGCCCCAGGCACCCAAATCACTCCAATCAAATGTTGCAGGAATAACACCTACGTTCCCACTTTTCTCTAAGATACCATAATCAATACTGATGTTTTCAGCCTGCTCATAATGCTCCTGAATAAAAGCCTCCTCTTTTTCAGTATTTAAGTCTTCATACCCTGAATTAAAAAGCGCATACATCTCCGGAAGATACTTTTCAAACGCTTCTATAATTGCTTTTGCACTCCAGATAAAAATACCGGCATTCCAAGAGTAATTTCCTGCTGCCAAAAATTGCTTTGCAGTCGCATAATCTGGTTTTTCTTTAAATGCTTTTACGTTCTTAATTGCAGAATTTCCAGAAGCATACTGAATGTATCCATAACCCGTATGTGGGAATGTGGGTTCAATACCTAGCGTAACCAATAATTTTTCTTCAGAAATATCCGTTTCACAAGCCTTAAAAGCCGTTTCTAGATCCGTTAAAAATGCCGACTCATTCTCGATCCAATGATCACTTGGCGCTACGATCATCACCCCATCTGGATTCGCCTTATAAATCTTTAAAGCTGCTAATAAAATACAAGGCGCAGTATTTCGCATGGCGGGTTCTAAAACTATATTTTCATCTTTAACCTGTGGCAATTGTTCGTTTACTAAAGCTTTGTAGTTCTCATTAGTCAGAACCAAAACATTATCTGCAGGAACAGTTTGAGATAAACGACCAAAGGTGCGCTCGATCAAAGTCTCCCCTGCCCCTAAAATATCATGAAATTGCTTGGGATAATTAGCTTTACTGAGTGGCCAAAATCGGGAACCAACTCCCCCGGCCATAATAATTGCGTAGTAATTTTTGTTTAATATCATCTGGTGTGTCAATATGTATTACTTAAGTAATTCAACCTCAGCATTAGGCTGAAATAAATAAATTTTACCGGTAGCAGTCTCCTTACACTCATAACGTTTGATTCTTCGATTACCTTTTTGAAAAATTTTACCATTATAAATTTTAAAAAGACTACCAGTCGGAATTTCAAATATATAGCTTTTATCACTTGGTGGATCAAAACCTTTAAGAGCTAACGATAATTTAGCATCGGTATCACTACTCGCTTTAGGATTTTTAAAGTGATTAGCAATTATTGGCAACAATTGCTTCGGGAAAATTTCAGGCCGTATAAATGGAAGCATCAGGTTTTGAAACGTATGCTTCCACTCTTTACCATGTGGTTTAATCCTATGACCATACTTTTTAAAAGCTACGAGATGTGCTATCTCGTGTATTAATGTAATTAAAAAACGGTACGAATTGAGATTCGTATTAACCGTTATTTGATGTCCTCCGTCAGCTAACCTTCTATAATCACCATGACGCGTAACACGTTCATCAACAATTTTGAGATGCACTCCAAAACTTTTAATGAGTTCAAATACCGGGTCTACAGCATGCTCAGGTATGTATTTACCTAAAATCTCCTTCATAGTTTAAGGTGTAGAAGCCGAAACCTGCAACACTTTACCATTGTAAAATTTATTCCCTGTTAATGCAAAATCAGCGATATAAGTAGCCATTCCTTTTGCCGAAACAGGTGCTTTGTAACCCGGGAAAGCTTCTTCTAACATTTCAGTTTGTACAGCTCCCAGTGCTAATACATTAAAAGCAATCTGTTGCTCTTTATACTCTTCCGCAAGCAATTCACTTAACGTGATTACTGCTCCTTTACTAGAACTGTATGCAGCTAATCCCGGAAACTTCATACTTCCTTGAATTCCACCCATACTACTCACTGTAACAACATGCGCTCCAGCATTCATAAAAGGCAAAACTGTCTGAGTTAAGGAAGCTACTCCAAAAACATTTACATCATAAACCGTTTGAAAGTCTGCTGCTGAAAGGTCTGAGAAAGGCTTATTCACCAAAGCTCCAGCATTGTGGATCAAGATATCAACTTCACTCCAATTCTCTTCCACAAAAGCTTCAACCTTTTTAAGATCTGCTGACTGTGTGATATCAAATGAAAAACTTGAGATCAAATCTGAATTCAAAGCTTTTACAGAATCTTCATTCCTAGAAAGAGCCAGCACCTGATGACCTTCTTGAACAAGTTGTTGTGCAAGCTGCAAACCTATTCCTCTACTCGTACCCGTTACAATAATTTTTTTACTCATTCCAGATAATTTCGTGTGAGTTACTGTTTGCCATCCCTTCAACACCCGGTATCAACTGATTTACAACATTTGCAATATGTTCAAAATCCATTATTGACACCTCATCTCCTACCTGATGATAGTGATCAAAGTTTGTAAAATCGAATGTAGAAACAGTTTGTGCCGGAATTCTAAATTCCTCATAAAATGCGTAATTATCGCTTCGCTTGAATAAGCTATACTGCTTAGCCTGGGGCAAAAAGCCCATTACTTTCGCTCCTGCATAAGCATTAAATTTCTGTGCCATATTACTATTCTCATAGCCGGTTAAATAAACCGTATAGTCCTTATCAGTCATGGGCACTCCAATCATCTCAATATTAAACATCACATAAGGATTTAAATCATTTGTCTTCAACCTTTCTGCTAAATGTGCCGAACCTAATAATCCCAACTCTTCAGCTGAAAACAAGGCAAAAATTATACTCCGCTTGTTTGTTTTCGCTTTCGCGAAATATTTAGCCAACTCAATAACTGCTGAAGTTCCTGAAGCGTTATCATTAGCTCCATTTGCAATCGTATCTCCGTTTACAGCTTCAGCTGTACCTATATGGTCATAATGAGCTCCAATAACTATAAACTCGTTCTTCCATTCAGAATCTGTCCCCGGAAGCATTGCTACTATATTATAACCATCAACTCCCTTAGCATTGAATTTATCTCTATAAGAAGTAAAGTAAGGTTGTACTCCTGCATCTTGAAATTGCTTTATAATATAAGTCGCTGCTTCGTCAATACCGGTAGTTCCGGTTTTTCTGCCTTTTAAAGCATCTGATGCTAAAAATTCTACATGCTGTTTTACAGCCGAAGCACCTACCTCTTTCTTAAAAGAAACCGTAGATGGATTAGGAGCCGCAGTAGTCTTTATTACTTCTGAAGCATCTTTTGAAACTTCATAACCTTTAGCCGCTTCGGCTGCAGCGTTTACGTCTACCTGACGAACATCTGACTGAGTTCCACAAGCAACAAGTGCAAAACCCAATAAACCATAAATTATTTTTCTCATACGTTCAATATAAAAAAACCCATCATAATTTGACGGGTTTTTAAGTTATGTATTTAATAAATTGGTTTTTAAGCCAACATCAAAACAGGGTTTTCAATATATGTTTTTAGAGTCTGTAAAAACTGAGCTCCTGTAGCACCATCAATTGTACGGTGATCACAAGCCATTGATAAAGTCATTGTATTACCCACAACAATTTTACCGTCTTTTACAACTGGCTTTTCAATTATAGAACCTACAGACAGAATTGCCGAGTTAGGCTGATTGATAATTGAAGTAAAGTTTGTGATACCAAACATCCCTAAATTTGAAATGGTAAAAGTACTTCCTTGCATTTCTTCAGGCTTCAGCTTCTTGTTACGAGCTTTACCAGCAAGTTCTTTTACCTCTGCATTGATTTGCTGTAATGATTTTTCATTTGCAAACTCAACAACAGGAACTACAAGTCCGTCTGGCACTGCAACCGCGACACCTATGTGCACATGTTTATTTAAACGCATCTTATCGTCAAACCACTGCGAGTTTACCTGTGGATGCTGTTTTAAAGCGATAGAAACCGCTTTTATAATCATATCATTATAAGAAACCTTTGTATCTGGCAACTGGTTAAACTGACCGCGGAATGCAATCATATTTTCCATGTCAAATTCAACATTCAAATAATAATGCGGCGCAGTGAATTTAGATTTACCTAAAGATTTTGCTATGGCCTTACGCATTTGAGAATTATTAATATCCTCATAGCTCTCTTCACCGGTTGCAACAAACTGTTGTACTCCTGCTCCTGAAGCAGACGGGGTATAGTTCTCAATATCTTTGCGAACTACGCGGCCATTTTCTCCACTTCCAGTAACTTTTGCAAGGTCAATTCCTTTTTCTTCTGCTAATTTTTTAGCTAATGGCGATGCAAAAACACGACCATCGCTAGAAGATGTATTTTTTGAAGCTGGTTTATTTTCTTCTTTTTTAGGAGCTTCTTTCTTCGGCTCTTCTTTTTTGGCTTCTTGTTTTTTAGGAGCCTCTTTTTTCGGCGCTTCCTTCTTAGGAGCCTCTTTCTTAGCTCCACCAGATTTAAGACTGCTGATTACGCCAGAAACATCTGTACCTTCCTCACCAATTATCGCAAGTAAAGAATCAACTTTTGCAGTTTCTCCTTCCTGAATACCAATATGAAGCAGCGTACCATTATAGAAAGACTCAAACTCCATTGTAGCTTTGTCTGTCTCTATTTCTGCAAGAATATCACCTTCCTCTACTTTATCTCCTTCTTTTTTCAACCAAGAAGCTACAGTCCCCTCTTCCATTGTGTCACTAAGACGTGGCATTGTAACGACCTCAACACCATCAGGGATTTCTGAACCACCTGCATCTTCTTCAGTCGAATCTTTTTCAGAAGTTTCCTCTTCTTCAGCAGCTGTTTCTTCAGTTTCCTCAGAACTATCTTCTTCCTCTTCTTCCTTTGAGTCAGAAGCAGCACTACTTCCATCTAATAAACCGGAAATATCTTCTCCTTCTTCTCCAATAATTGCAAGAAGTGCATCCACATTAGCAGTCTCTCCTTCTTGAATTCCTATATGCAGTAAAGTACCTTCATAGAAAGACTCAAACTCCATTGTAGCTTTGTCAGTTTCTATTTCTGCAAGGATATCTCCTTCTTCTACTTTATCTCCTTCTTTCTTTAGCCAGGATGCAACGGTTCCTTCTTCCATTGTATCACTAAGGCGGGGCATTTTAATTACTTCTGCCATGATTTATTCTGGTTTATGTGCTAAAAATGGATAGTCTTCCTGCTCGTAAACTACGTCGTACATAATTTCTTTATCAGGGAAGTCACTCTCATCTGCAAATTTTTCGCACTCAGCAACTCGCTTTTTAACGCGCTTGTCTATTTCTTTTAATTCTTCTTCTGTAGCATATTTCTTTTCTAACAAAATATCTTTAACCTGAGTAATCGGATCAATTTTCTGATATTCTGCTACCTCATCTTTTGTACGATACTTTTGAGCATCACTCATAGAATGACCTCTGTATCGGTATGTTTTTAACTCTAAAAATGTAGGACCATCTCCACGACGTGCGCGTGCAATCGCTTCATCAAAAGCTTCTGCGACTGCAACTGGGTTCATCGCATCTACAGGGCCACAAGGCATCTCATAACCTAAGCCTAACTTCCAAATATCTTCATGGTTAGCAGTACGTTTTACTGAAGTCCCCATCGCGTAACCGTTATTTTCTACACAGAAAACAACAGGAAGTTTCCAGTTCATCGCCATATTAAAAGTCTCGTGTAAAGAACCCTGACGCGCAGCACCATCACCAAAAAACGTTAAGGTAACTGCATCTCGCTTAAAGTATTTGTCACCAAAGGCTAAACCAGCACCTAGAGGAATCTGACCTCCTACGATGCCGTGACCTCCGTAAAAACGGTGCTCTTTAGAAAAGATGTGCATAGAACCACCCAATCCCATAGAAGTACCGGTTTTTTTACCATAAAGCTCTGCCATTACGCGTTTAGGATCTTCTCCCATACCTATTGGCTGCACGTGATTACGGTAAGCGGTGATCATTTTATCCTTTGTAAGATCCATCGCGTGAAGGGCTCCTGCAAGAATAGCCTCTTGACCATTATACAAATGCAAAAATCCTCTTACTTTTTGCTGAATATAAACCTGTGCCAGTTTATCTTCAAACTTGCGCCAGAAGGACATTTCTTCATACCAGTTCAGGTATACCTCTTTTGTGATTTCTTTCATTTAAATTATAGATTTATCTATACACCAAGCCGTCTTTTTAGACGAAGAACAAAAATAGTATATTCAAGACGAAGCGTGAAAGTCTTTGCTAAAAAAATTGAGCTGCTACAAGCAGCATTTTACAAACGCAAAAAATTGATGCTTAAATTCTAAAAAAAATGTTTTCTATAAATACTCCTGAGTAAATATAAAGGGAAGTAAATTACGTAGGGAGTCACTTTTAAAAACCGCCCCACGCTCTCCCATAAAATAAATCACAATAGGCTGATCTTGTTTAACCTCATACTCTGCGATAGCCTGTCTGCAAGCTCCACAAGGCGGTATAGGAGTTAACGTTTCTTTATTTTGAGCTTTAGCCGAAATAGCTATTGTATTTATTTTTTGATCTGCATGATTTGCGCCGGCATAATAAATCGCAGTACGTTCTGCACAAAGACCGGATGGATAGGCTGCATTTTCTTGATTACTCCCTTTTACCACGATACCATTTTCAAGCTGAATTGCGGCACCTACGTGAAATTTTGAATACGGAGCATACGCTGCATCACGAGCTTCAAAAGCTGCACGCATCAAATCCTGGATATCCTTAGGCAACTCTTTTAGATCATCATAAGCCTCTAGCTCAGATTCAATTCTTATTTTTTTCATAGAGAGTTAGTATTCTGTATACTCGTCACCAAAACTAAACGTGATCCCAAAACGCAGTGTATTCTCTAATGGGTTACGTACTTGTGTTGTAGAAAACAAATAGGAAACATCAATATCAATAGCCGTGTATTTAAACCCTAAGCCAAGGGTTGCGAACTTACGGGCTCCCTTTAAATCACTCTCATTAAAATAGCCTGCTCTAAAAGCAAATACATCATCATATTTATATTCTGCACCTAAAGACCATGTCACCTCTTTTAACTCTTCACCAAAACCATTGGGAGCATCTCCAAAGGACTGAAACATCCCTTCAAAGAAACCAATGTTATTATATTCCTCACTATCAGAACCATCAATCACACCGTCTCCATTAAAATCTTGAGGTGATGGCACCAGTAATTTATTAAATTCAAGCCCCACAGCGACGACATTATAGGCATCTAAAATAAAATCGAAACCACCACCTAAACGGAGATTGGTAGGAATAAAATTTTCTTGTCCGGCTTCGTCATATTTAATTTTTGGACCAATATTTGAAATATTAAAACCTCCCCGCCAGCGACCATTAAAATCGTCATAAGTAATCTCTTCAGACTGATAATATCCAGCAATATCAACACCTACAGATCCTGCTGCACTTGCATCTTCATCATTAATCTGAAGTTTTAAATTACTGCGTAAATACCTTCCGGCAACTGCCATAGAAAAACGATCACTCAATTTTAACGCGTACGACAAATCAAGTGTGAATTCATTTGGGCTTAAAATCAACGGGTTTTCTAATTCTGCTTGCGAAGGATTGCTGCTCTGTATAGATTCTATATCACCAAGACTGAAATAACGCAGACTTCCACCAAAGGCGCTACGCTCATTAATACGATTATAATAGGTAACCTGGCCTAAAAATATATCATCTACTATCTGACTTAAATATGGCGTATAATTGAATCCTACTCCTTGCTGCTGCTCAATAAATGCATACTTAGCGGGATTCCACTGCTGAGAATACGCATCAGGACTAGTTGCTACCCCCTGATCTCCTAAACCTGCCGCACGTGCATCAGCCGCAATACCCAGAAAAGGAACACCTGTAGTTATAGGGCGACCTTCAACTTCCTGAGCCTGTAATTGCTGAAGAGAAACAAAACAAAATAAAAAGAGTACCGTTTTTTTCATTAAAGAAGCGTCTTTTGACAAATATAAATTAAAAGCCTACAGAATGACTAATTTCTCAAACTTTTCAACTTTCTTATTCGTTAACGTAGATTTCACGGTAATCTTATAAACATAAACGCCTTTTCCTATTTTTTGACCAAAATCATCAAGACCATCCCAAGTGATCTCACGAGATAAAAAACCGGTAGTTGTCACCAACTGATTTATGGTCTTTACTACTTTACCTGTCACAGTAAAAATCTGAACCTGAATTTCTAATGGCTCGTAAGGACGGTTGTGATTGAACCAAAACTCGGTATAATTCACAAACGGATTGGGATAATTAAGCACGTGCTCTAATTTTAATTCTTCATCTCCAGCGACTACAAATTGAAGATCTGCAGTAGAAGAATTATTATATGTATCCCAGGCAATTACAGTAACGGTGTGCAAACCGGGCTCCAGATCGCGCAACGTTCGTAAAGCCCCCCCCAGGCTAAAATTATCTACATCGCTCTCATAAAATTCATTGAGAATAATGGGGTTTTCTTCATCTCCATCGATAATCGCGATCAAGTCATGCCCTATTCCTCCCGCTGTATTGATTCCGTTTTCATCTTCTAGTTTTACGAGAAGCGTAGGTGACGTATTGGTTACCCCTCCATTCACAAAATTCTCATCGTTCATATACAAATTGATCAGCGGCCCTACATTATCATCAGGCGCATTTTCATTCAAACCGCCCACTATTACCTGCTCGTTAGCTCCCGCCTGATCCTCAACACCCCCTGTTCGTTTACTGTAAAAATTCACTCTACCAGTCCCCAACGGAATCGCAGCATCTTTCGGAACAACAAACTCAAAATCAAAAACACCATTGGTAACACTAGCCTTACCTCGATACAAGATTGCACCTAGCGCTTTAAAGTTTAGAATCAACAAATTCCCGTTAGCATCTGTTGTGCCATCATTACCCAGCGTTTGCCGCTCAATATATTTATCATAGACCGTCGCTGAAAGTTCTCCGTTATAACCCGATATGCGCTGACCATTTAGACCAACAACTTCACCACTCAATTTAATTCGGCTTAAAGCCTTTAATGTATCTACTTGTTGCGTTATAGGTATATCATTAATAGCTGTCAATCGGATATCGGGATCTGCAAACGCAAGCTTCATAGCAGGATCCCCTATAAAAAAGATAACCCGGCGATTATCATCGTTGATTTGATTTTTTGTTTCTCTGAGGTTTTCTGCGACACTTTTTATTTCATTTGTTCCGAAGGAAAAAAGATTGGATGCCAATTGCCTATTAAAACTCACTCCCAATCTCACCGAAATTTCACGTGTTGTCGCCACCAGACCAACTGCACCTCCGTTAGCATTCCATAACAATTCTTCTCCCGCAGCTGTGCGGTTAGGATTATCAAAACGAGTAAACTCACAGGTAACCGTCACAATCACCGGTAGTTTGTCTTTATTATTTAGATTTCGGGCATTTTCACGTGTGAAAATAAATTCTGAAGCTAATGTGTTTTCGCCTCCGTGCCCCAGATAAGTCATCACCAGAGAACCTGCTTCAAGCGCAGTTATGATCGCTTCATTAACTTCAGGGTAGCGATCCCCACCTGCAGAGGACTGTTGCTGATAACTGTCACTATGTATTTTCTTGACATTTATAAAGGGCTTCTCTTCCTGAATTTGATCTCCAAGCGCATCAATAGTAGATTCTAATTCTGTAAACTCCCATGGAAGATCTACGTCATCTGACACTAAAACAAAATCATTATGCCACCGACCCAGTGATGCCTGACTATCATAGTTTATGATTTTTGAAATCACCTGATCAGCAAGTTGTGGCGTATCAGCAAGAATTCTACCCACTGCAACATCGAGGCGATCAGAACCTCCGCTACCAGCCGGGCTGTTATTTTCTATAATTCCTTCTGCTGCATCTAAAGAACCAAAATAATCATCGCTCATATACGATTGAGACTGTGAAAAACTATAATAAGTATTGAAGGTGGGTACAATATTATTGTTGTCAGCCACACGGTCTTTATAATCAAAAGAAGCATCTCCCAGCAGACATAAATATTTCAAACGGTTTTCTAATGAGGACGCATTCTCATATACATAGCGTACTAAATTTCGAATGGCACCAATATCTTGCTTCCCGGAACTAAACTCATTGTAGATCTCATTAAGCGTTACTACCCGAACCCGAAGTCCGCGATAGGTTCTGTTATGATCAGCCAAACGTTCTGCCTGAGATCGCAATGCAGCTGAAGTAACGATCAGATAATCTACATCCTGAAAGCTTCCGTTTTTCTGAAAAATGCTTCCTTTAATATTTTGATTTGCAACTAAAACACTTCCATTTTCTCGCTTCGGAATATAAAAATCATTAGGAGTTACAGCGACATACTTTCTTTCAGCTCCTAACTGCGCTTTGAATGAAAAATCTGCAGAGTTGTTTTCATTAGCTACCGAAGTAATAGCGCTTCTAGTTGTAACATCCCATACTTCTGAAAATTCTGCGGCATTCGAGAATTGATACACTCCTACCCCGGAACCTGTAGCAGCTTCAGCATTAGAGAAACCAAATTGATTACCATAACCCGAAAGCCTACATGTCGCTCCAAGTCCTATAAAATCTAAATATCCTACGCTTGAAGGGTTTCCATTATTATCATAATTGAGCGAGACCGTGAGCTGATCTCCAGAAGTAGTTATAGCAGGGCTGGATGCACTTCTGTAAAAACTGTCATAAGAAGCATCTCGTGCCAAAATCGATTCATCAATAGGCAAAATACTCAAGTTTGCTACAGATACATCATTCATCCCGAGAGTAAAAGAAGTCTGTGATTCTGAAATAGCCACTACATAAACACGCAACGAAACTGGCTCATCTGCAACACGGTTGGGAAAAGCAAAAACAAATTCCTGTTCATTTTCAATATCAAAATGCTCACCAAACCAACGCCGTCCCAGATTGAGTAAATTCTCCCGATCGAACTCGTAAAATTGATAGGCATCATAAGTCGTTAGAATTTGTGTAGCAGAAGCATCGGGTTGCTGCATCGCCTGAACGCGCAAACCAGCACCGCCATCTGCCGTAATGAAATAATAAGATTTATCATCGTATGCGTTAACATGCGTCAAACTCTCTGGATTAAACTGCCGTGTCCCTTCACCATAAAATAGTATGAAGTCTTCAGAGTCAAAACTACCGTCTTGCCCACCTACCACTTTTATTCCATTTTCCTGGGGATCAAAAACGGTATTACCCCCATTTAATAATGGTAACATTGCCCCACCATCACCGTATATTTTTAAATTTTGCGGATTTATAGCATCCACATCCATCCCAAGATCACGCAAAAAATCACGATCAATTTTAAAAACTCCAGTGGTATCCACATAAAATTTATAAAACCTTCCTGATTCAAAAATTGAATTTGAAAGCCCTGGAGACTTTGATTGATTTACCCTAAAGATTTGGGCTGCATTGTAAGAAATTGTAAATGAAGTGACACGCTTTATAACACCATCAGACTTTATAATTGGTGAAAAACTGAATTCAAAGAAACCTGTTCCTCGGGCATTTGAGTTACTGGCCTTCAGCTTGTGTGCTTCAGGTATTAAATCTTGTTTCAGACTCAAAAGCGTTTGAGAATTCACACGCTCATAAACTATATTTTGCAGCCTCACGGTATTTAGATCTACAGCTCCTTCAGCCCTCCACCTATTTAGATATCGAATTCCGGTAACCGGAGAATAGCTAAAGTTTGTTTCTTCAAAACCGGGCACGAGTAAAGGCTGCTGGATGGTAGAAACATTCACGTTTTCACTCCAGCTAATCGCAAACTGTTTCTGTTGCGCCACAAGCAGGAACAAATTAAAGATTGAAAAAGCAAAGACCAATAATTGTTTCATTCTGCAGGAAATCTCCTTTAATCAAGATTAGAAATTAAAACTAACATAAAGCTTTTAAATCAGACAAGTATACTAAAACGAATTGTGTTTCGTTAAAAAACCGTGTAACCTCCTGAATCAACAGGATTAACAAGTTGCAAAAGTTATTATTTTGTTGCAAATTGGGCTCTTTATAGTATATTGCAGTCCCAAATCTTCTTAAGAATTTATACCTATGAACAGGAATCTAGTGTTTAAAACGCTTGCTTTCAGCCTCTCAACAATGCTATTGGTAAGCTGTGGTCGCAACGGTAAAGACTACAAGAACAGCTCTCGAGCTACCGGCTGGAGCATTAATGACAGAGACGGAGGTTTTCAGGCTAATACAGATTACAAAGAGCAAGAAGCAGCTCCCGGTCTGATCTTTATTGAAGGGGGAACCTTTACAATGGGTCGCGTTCAGGATGATGTAATGCACGATTGGAACAATACACCTACCCAGCAACACGTACAGTCTTTTTACATGGATGAGACAGAGGTTACAAACCTTATGTATTTAGAATACTTAGACTATCTCAAACGAGTATTCCCTCCTGAAGAAGCAAATTACAGAAACATATATTACGGTGCATTACCAGATACATTAGTATGGAGAAACCGTCTAGGTTTTAACGAAACAATGACTGAAAATTACCTGCGTCACCCAGCTTATGCTCGCTACCCAGTGGTAGGAGTTAGTTGGATTCAGGCAGTAGAGTTTAGCACATGGAGAACAAACCGCTATAATGAATTTGTTCTTGAAGAAGAAGGTTACACTCAAAAAGGCGCTAAATACAATGTAGATGCTCAGTCTACTTTTGATACCGATACTTATTTACAGGCTCCCAGCCTTACTTATGGAGGTCAGGATGATGTCATACGTGGCGGTAGAGCCTCAGAACAGAGAGAAAAAAATAACACCCCAAGACCCAATCCTAACAATCCAGGAGGAACACCTGAAGCTAAAGACATCTATGTACAGATGAAAGACGGAATTATTTCTACTACAAAATACCGTCTACCTACCGAAGCAGAATGGGAATATGCCGCTTTAGGACTAGTAGGACTTAGAGAATACAATGTATATCGCGGAAGAAAAAAATATCCTTGGGATGGTGCTTACACACGTTCTGGAAACAGAAAAACACGTGGTGATCAATTGGCTAACTTTAAGCAAGGCGATGGTGATTATGGCGGTATTGCCGGTTGGTCTGATGACAACGCAGACATCACTGCAGAGATCAAATCTTATGAACCTAACGATTATGGTTTATACGATATGGCCGGTAACGTTTCAGAATGGGTTGCTGATGTGTACAGACCGATTGTAGACGATGAGTTTAACGACTTCAACTACTACAGGGGTAACGTTTACACTAAAAACGCAATTAATGAAGATGGTACTGTAAAAGTATTGACGACGGAAGATATTGTTTATGATACTTTAGAAAACGGAAAAATAGTTGCTCGTAACCTTCCAGGTGAAATCCTACAAGTAGCCGTTGATGACGAAGAAACCTATTTAAGAACACAATTTTCAGAGAGCGACAACCGTAACTTTAGAGATGGTGATAAGCAATCGTCTAGATATTATCAGAGCTTTTCAGATACTGACAGCCCTAATGACCGTATGTATGACTCACCGATCAATAAAATCTCTGCTGGAGAAGATGGCTTAAACAAAGAATACGATAAGGCAAACGACCGCACAACGCTTATTGACGACGAAGTACGCGTATATAAAGGTGGTTCTTGGAGAGATCGTGAATATTGGTTAGATCCCGCACAGCGCAGGTACTTACCTCAAACTATGGCTACTGATGATATTGGTTTTAGAAATGCCATGTCACGTGTAGGTTCTAAGTCTACAAAAAACAAAACTCCTCGCAACTAACAAGAATATTTTATAATATTGAAACGCCCTTAGCATTCAGCTTCGGGCGTTTTTTTATTCCTAGTAACTATGACAATTCAAGACCTACACGCACTGTTTTTAAAAAGCAAAGGGGTAACCACAGATACCCGTAAGATTGAGCCTAATGCTATTTTTTTCGCGTTAAAAGGTGATAATTTCAATGGCAATAAATATGCTTTAGAAGCCTTGAAACTTGGTGCTTGTTATGCTGTAGTTGATGAGGAGATCTATCAAACAGAAAAACGCATAATCCTGGTTGAAGATGTTTTAAAAGCACTTCAAAACCTCGCCTATACGCATCGAAAATTTTTAGATATTCCAATAATCGCATTAACCGGTAGCAATGGAAAAACAACTACAAAAGAATTAATCAATGCTGTTTTATCTAAAAAGTTTAGAACTGTAGCAACCCTAGGGAATCTCAACAATCATATTGGTGTTCCGCTTACCTTGCTCGCTATGAACTCAGAAACAGAGCTTGGTATCGTTGAGATGGGCGCCAATCATATAGGGGAAATTGCTGAGCTGGCTGCAATTGCCGCACCAGACTTTGGCTATATCACAAACTTTGGTAAAGCCCATTTAGAAGGCTTTGGGAGTGTTGAGGGAGTAATTAAAGGAAAAAGCGAATTATACAATTATTTAATAGACCACAAAGGCTCCTTGTTTCTAAACACAGACGACGCCATTCAGAAAAAAAAGATTGGTACTACCCACACCTTTACTTTTAGCGCTACAGCAGACGCTGATGTTAAGATTGAATATAAACTTGCTCAACCTTTCGCAAAAATTCAATTTAATTATCAAGAAGTAAAAAGTCAACTTATTGGTCAATACAACGCAGTAAACCTTGCTGCAGCAGCCACTATAGGTACTTTTTTTAAAGTAGGTGATGATCAGATTATTGATGCTCTAGAAAGCTACATACCCTCTAATAACCGGTCGCAAATTATAAAAAAGAATCATCTAACAATTATTCTTGATGCCTACAATGCCAATCCTACAAGCATGGAAGCTGCAGTATTCAATTTTGCTAATCTTGAAGGTAAACATAAAATTGCCTTTCTGGGAGATATGTTTGAGCTTGGTCAAACTGCTGCAATGGAGCATCAGAAAATTGCAGATTTAACAGGAGAACTAGGACTGAAAAATGTAGTATTTCTGGGCGAAAACTTTAAAAATACTTCGACCCCTAACTACCAGTTTAAAAATCTCAAAACACTTCAGGAAAATGGTTTTCCTCAAAACATTAAAGAAGTCCTAATGCAAGAAGTAACCATCTTAATTAAAGGATCTAGAGGTATGCGTCTGGAAGGAATTTTAGATATGCTGACGGCATAAACTAGAAATGAGCCTATAAAGCCCCTAATTCTTTATAAGCTCATTTTAACAAAAATCTAAATTCTCACGAATTTATTAAAATCAAACCCTCACCCTTGACAATGAATTTCGATTTCAATTGCAATATAGAGCTGAAATACAAGCTATAAAATACCCGATATCCGGTATATTTAAAAAATCCTTCAGATCCAGCATTATAATTAAATAACCGCTTTTCAATTGAAAAGCGGTTATGTGGGATATACTGGATTCGAACCAGTGACTTCCACGTTGTCGACGTGACACTCTGAACCAACTGAGTTAATATCCCATTGAGACAGCAAATCTAATCAAGTATTAGCATTGCTCCAAGATAATTATCAATACTTATCATTTTACGATTCGTTAATTTTTCAGCCGGATTTTTTTAATTCAATAAAATTTGAATATTAAAATCATTAAATCGAAATATAAGCTACTAGGAAAAACTTATTTTTAAACAGTTAACTAAACACACACTCATGAAAACCCCTCTTTTAAAAATTAGAAGTTTAAAATTTGCAGGTGCATTTATAGCTTCTGCTTTACTTTTTTCTTGTGGAGATCAAAAGAAAAAAGAATCAAAAACCACAGCAGAAGCTAGTCAGGACACTATTAGTGAATCAGCTAGCTTTGGCGGTCTTGCTCTATACACCCTACGCGATGCGATGGCAGAAGATGCCAAAGGCACATTAAAAACTGTTGCGAATGATGGCTACCTGAATATTGAAGCAGCAGGTTATGACAACGGCCTTTTTTATAAAATGACTCCGGCTGATTTTAAATCTTTTGCCGAAGGAATTCATTTACATCCGGTAAGCACACATCAAGGTTCTGTCACACTAGAAAATGCTGATAAAATGATTGCTGATGTAAAAGCCGCAGGATTTGAATATTTTGTAATTCCTGTTCCTCCTATGGGCATGTTCACGTTTGATGCTGAATCTATGACAATGGGTATGGACGGTACTCCTGAAAAACTCGCGAACATATTAAGTACTTTAGGTGAAAAATGTCATGAAGCCGGTTTAAAACTAGTTTATCACAATCACGATTTTGAGTTTAAAAAGGGAGAAGACGGCATCACTTTAATGGACTACTTGTTAGAAAATACAGATCCAGAGCTTGTAAACTTTCAGATGGATTTATACTGGGTAACAAAAGCTGGCGCAGACCCGGTTGCTTATTTTGAAAAATACCCGGGAAGATTTAAGCTTTGGCATGTAAAAGATATGGATGATGAAGGAAGGTTTGCTCCTGTGGGAGAAGGTACCATTGATTTTGCTCGAATACTTGCCGAAAAGGAAAAGTCTGGAATGCAATACTATTTTGTAGAGCAAGACCAAACCTTTAATCACACCCCATTAGAAGCTATTAAAATAAGCCACAAAGGCTTAGAGGAACTAGGCTTTAATTAATCGGTCTTATTAAACTTATAAAAGGGACTTTTTTCTAACTAGAAAAAAGTCCCTTTTTATTTTTCAGCCTTTACTATTTTAGTGTTAACTACAAAAAATCAATGAATAAAAAAAGGCTTCACATTTCTGTGAAGCCTTGTCATTACTAGTAGCGGGAACTGGACTCGAACCAGTGACCTTCGGGTTATGAGCCCGACGAGCTACCTACTGCTCTATCCCGCGATATTGGACGGCAAATATACAACACTTCTTAAGTTCTCACAAGAACTTTTTAAAGAAATTTCTATTAAATTCTAATATTATCATTTCGCTAACACTAACAAGCCTGAGTATTAGATATCTTAGAGCAATGAAGAAATTTCTAATTGGGCTTTTTATATTTTTTGTACTACTGGGAGCCGCAGCACTTTACCTCAATACCTACCTTAAAAATCAACTTCAGGAGATTATTAAAAATGATTTACCTGAGTCACTTTCGCTTGATTATGAAGATATCACGATAGACAGCTGGGGAGGCAATGCGAGTATGGCTCATGCCACCGTTCGCATCAAAGCAAACGACTCTACTCCCCGAAGTGAAGTTAAAAATGCCAGTGTACAGCTTAAAGGACTTGATCATTGGGATTATTTTAAAAACAAAAATATTCACTTTAAAAACATCAGCATTCACGCTGACAGTCTTACACACTATAAACACTCCAACGAACAAAAAGAACAACATTCAAAGAAGAAAGATAGCACGACAGAAAATCCTATACAGGCTCAAAATTTAGACAGGCATTTTCAGATAGATAAATTTGATCTGGTAACAGACTACATTCAAATTATAAATCCTAAAACGGATTCCGTTACTTTAAAAACAGCGCATTTCAACCTGAAACTGGAGAATATTACTCCTACTATTACAGCGGCGATCACACGCCCATTTGATTATGAAGAAATTTTTATGAGTTACGACTCGTTGTATTATCAGACCAATCGTTTTGATATACTAACTGTAAGTCACGTTGAATGGGATGGCACTGATCTCGTTATGAATGACCTGAGGCTAAAAACTCAATACTCGCGAAGCCAACTCAGTACTATGATCAAGAAAGAACGAGATCATATAGATTTTTCTATTAAAAATATAAAATTTCACAACCTCAAATACGGTGAAAAATCTGGTGAATTTTACCTCAACACCCCATTATTAGAATTACAGAACCCTTATCTAAATATATACAGAGATAAGCGAATTGCAGATGATTTGACTAAAAAGCCTTTGTATTCTAAAATGCTGCGTGATCTTAATTTTGAGATGATGATAGATACTATCAAAATAAAGAATGGTGGAATTGTATATCACGAAAAAGTAAACAGCAACACAGCAGCTGGGATGCTTGATTTCAGCAATCTTAATGCCTCACTATATAATGTTGGCAATACGTATAATTTAGGAGAAAAAAAGACTTCCATTGCAATTAAAGCCGTATTTATGAAAAGTAGCCCTATGAGCTTGGATTGGAATTTTGACATCAATGACCCTCAAGATAAATTTTATGTAAAAGGAAGCCTGTCTAAACTTCCGGTAGCTAATCTTGAATCATTTACATCTCCCAATTTAGGCGTAGAAATGAGCGGAGATTTAGAGCACACCTATTTTACTATTTATGGGGATAATTACAGTTCGCATATAGACATGCAAATGACTTATGATGAGTTTAAAGTCAACATTATGAATCAAGAGAAAAAGAAGAAAAAATGGTTTGCCTCTACCATTGCCAATATATTTATCGCTAAAACCAGTAAAAACGAAGATGGCGGGTTTAAAGAAGGAGCTGGTGAAGTAAACAGAAATCAAACCAAATCGTTTTTCAACTACCTGTGGCTTAATCTAAAAGAAGGAATGCTTAAAACCGTTACAGCTTTAGATTAGTCTGAGGCTATCCAGGAAATCGCATCAAGACGCTTATCTACCGTAAAATTACGCATATCCTTACCTATAAGTACTTTATTGAAATTTGCTATCGCGTGTATCCACTTTCGGTTAGTGACCATCGCGATTTTATTGAGACGATTTGAATGTTGCATCGGAAAAATACTCGCAATAAAAACAGCGTCTAGCGTAAAGCGCTCAATATTATTATCTTCTAAATATAAATTGATAGTATCGTGTTCTTCAAATTTTTTGAGTATAGCTGCTTTAAGCTCTGTAATGGCTTTATAGTCCATTTTACCTTCTACAATGTAGCCGATAGCATTTTCCGAAAAACTAAAATTTAGAAGCACAATTAGGGGTATTAAGCAACAAATATAGGACTTATTGCTCAATACTAGCAACTTGGAATTCTGTCAGCACAGCATCCTCATAACCCACCGTAAGCTCTATAGGATTGCAACAAACCTCACAGTCTTCAACATAAACCTGATGCCTCACTGAAGTATCAAGCAGCATGGAGATTTCTTCCCAGCAATACGGACATTGAAAAAAATGCTCTTCCATCTTTTAAAATTCAACATTAAGCAATTGCCCTACTTGCTGTAAAAGCTGGAGCTCTGCAAACTTAGCTTCGTACTTAGCTAGATTCTTGTTAGTCGCTGCATTGATTAAATTGATCTGTGCCTGTCTAAATTCAATCGAAGTGATTTGTCCTAGATTGAAACGTTCACGAGAACGTTCAAAGTTATTTTTATTGGTAATTACATTTTGTTCCTGAATCTCATAAACCTCAATCAGGTTTTCATAATTACCCAAAGCATTTGCTATGTCCCGATCAACTTCAAGGTTTATTTGTTCTTTCAGTAACAGCTGATTTTCCTTAGCAATTTTTGCATTTTTTAGCTGAATAATACTGGCTCCGCCGTCAAAAAGATTCCATCTTAAATTCAATCCGCCCTGAAACCCGGTGTTCTGTCGTGTACTTCCTCCAAAAAAGGCCGAGGCAGGTGTTATAGACTCATTCCAGCCATAGGAGCCGGTAAGCCCCACCGTAGGTAAAAAACGAGCTTTAGAAGTCTTAATATCGTATTCACTCAGCGTTATTGAAGATTCCGTTTGCAATAAACGCACATTATTTTCTTTAGCCAGATCCAGGTATGATTCTAATGCTATCTTCGGGATAAAAATCACATTTGTATCTACAGCAAAAGTCTGCTGAAGTTCGCGCGCTAAAACAACGTTGAGATCGCGCTTGGTATTTTCCAATAGTTGACGCGTATTCATCAAATTGATGCTGTCGTTGGTCACATCTACCTCAGCATTTAAAACTTCGAGTTTTGTATTTTGCCCATAATCAAATTGATAACCGGCTCGTTTAACCCGGTTTTTTGAAATCTCTAAAGTTTGCTCTAAAATCTCAACATTCTCTGTTAGACGAGCCACCTCATAATAAACTGAAAACAATTGTAATACTGTATTTTCAATAGTTTCACGGGTTTCTAACTTCGTTAAATTATAAGTCTCTTTTAGACTTTTGTAGTTATACAACCTACCCAAACCGTCAAACAAGGTATATTCTAAATTCACCGAAGCGTTATAGCTCTCAGACTTTGCATTGTTGACCTCAAAAGGTGGGCGATCATCAGGATTGAATTTTTGATCTTGGAGGCTGTAGGACATTCCGGCCTGACCAAAAACCGTAGGTAAGTAATTAGAATTCAATATATCTGAATTGTTCTCTGCAATTAAGACCGAATTATCAGCAACTGCAATATTGTAGTTATTCTCCAAGGTTAAAGCGATCGCTTCAGACTTAGAAAGCACTTGCTCTTGGGCAAAATTTGAAAAACTTTGGCCTAAAGCAAAAACACTTAAAACTACTATTTTTAGCCTAATGCTCTTCATTCTGTTCTTTTAATTCTTTAATAGCCCGCTCTACATCTTCGCGTGCAGGTTCTTTTCCTGTTTTTACCCAAGCAGCTTTCGTTTTTATCTGGTTAGAAATAGAAAGCAACAACGGCAGCATCAATAAAGTTAGTAAGGTTGCAATTCCTATTCCGTAAGAAATAGAAATCGCCATCGGTTTTAAAAACTGCGCTTGTCTACTCTTCTCTAAAAGTAGCGGAGCCAGACCTGCAATAGTTGTAATACTGGTTAGAAAAATAGCTCGGAAACGAGATCTTCCCGCTTCAAAAAGTGCTTCTTCAAACTTTACTCCGGCCTTTAGAGAGGCATTTAATTTACCTATAAGCACAAGACCGTCGTTAACCATAATACCTATCAACGCAATTATACCTAATGCCGAAAGTACATTTATAGGAAACCCGTGAATATAATGTCCCCAGGCAACACCTATAATACTAAAAGGGATCATAAGTAACAATATAAACGGCTGACTGTAGCTACGGAAGGTAAATGCTATAGTCGCATAGATCAAAAACAAAATGACCCACACAACCTTATTAGCAGAACTGCTTAATTTTTCAGCTTCCCGGTTTTGACCTTCATACGAAACAGAAAGTGTAGGATATTTTGATAAAATATCTGGCATTACATTTTGTTGAATATCCGTCATTATATCGGTAACGCTTCCATTAGGATCAGCCATATCTGCATTTACCTGTATCTCTCGCTGCCCCTCTAAGTGACTGATAGATTCATCACCTCTAGAAATGGTATATGTTGCTATTTCACGCAACGGAATACGATCACCAGCCGGGGTAACAATACGCATATCATCAAGGTCATTTAAGCTGCTACGATCACTGCGATCGTAACGCACCCAGACTCTAATCTCGTCCTGACCGCGTTGAAAACGCTGTGCCTGTGTACCAAAAAAACCACTACGCACCTGCGTCATCACGCTATTAAGGTTTAAGCCTAGAGAATATGCAGTCTCTCTCAACTCTATCTGAATCTCTTTGATCCCTTCAGGATCTGTATCTACCACATCGCGCAACAAAGCATTGTCTTCTAACTGAGAGCGCAACTCTTCTTTCGCCGCTTCTAACTCTTCGGTATTATTTCCTAATAAAGAAATAGAAATCGGACTTCCTCCAAAGTTACCCCCAGAACCAAATGTGAGTCGCTCAACCCCGTAGACCGGCCCCACTTCATCCCGGATAGAATTGGTTATTTCCGGAGAGGAAAAGTCTCTAAACTCTCCAGGCAACAAATTAATGCGCAAGGAAGCTTTATTATTACCCGGCCCCACACGTTTGATTATGTTTTCAATAACCTGCATGTTATCCGTTTGTTTAGCAGTATAATCGTCATTTACACGCCACGCGGCTTTTTCAACTAACGTAATAATACTGTCTGTACGCTCCGGGTTTGTTCCTTCAGGCATTAACAGCTCTATAGAAACCGTATCACTTGCAACATTTGGAAACAACGTCACACCTACGACACTACCCATTATCGAACTAATCGTCAATATGAGTAAGGCCAATATAATAGAAAATGAAAGCAATTTATTTTTTAGGGTATATCGCAAAACAGGCGTATAGATTCTGTCACGCATATAACTCATAAACTGATCGCCTTTTTCATTAAAAAAACGCAGTTTGTACATGAATTTACTCATACCCTTTTTTGAAGCTATATCAGCATCTGACTCCCTAACCAGCGCTTTACTGTGCGCAATGTGAGCCGGTAAAATGATAAGAGCTTCAACAAGAGAAACCACAAGCGTTAGAATGACCACAGTAGAAACTTCACCAAAGAACTCCCCTATTCTACTGTCTAAGAATAAGAAAGTTGAAAAAGCCAGAACTGTTGTGATAATTGCTGAAATAATAGGAGGGATCACTTCCATCGTACCATCTATTGCAGCACGAATGGGTGTCTTTCCCATCTCATAATGTTGATAGATATTTTCTGAAATCACAATACCATCATCAACCAGAATACCTATCACGATAATCATCCCAAATAAGGAAAGCACGTTTATTGTCACACCAAAACCACCGGCAAAAATAAACATCCCTAGAAAGGCTACAGGAATTCCTGCAGCTACCCAAAATGCTAATCTGGTGTTCAGGAAAAAGGATAAAAATAAAAGCACCAGCAAAATACCTTCTGCACCGTTAACTACTAACAGATTTGTACGCTGCTCTAAACGTATAGAAGAATCTGAAGTAATATCTATATGAACTGAATCGTATTTTGCATTAAACTCCTCTATATATTCTTTTACTTTTTCAGCAGTAGGTAATAAATCTTCATTATTTGTATTGCTTATTTCTATATTTACAGCAAGGTTTCCATTGAAATAAGATGCGTTTGGTGTTTCTGAGAAGCGATCTCTTAAAACCGCCACATCACTCAAACGAACCAGCGACCCGTCTGGATTAGCCCGAACAATAAGGTTAGTCAATTCATCTCCATAATAGGCACGGTTATTCGCTCTGATTAAATAATCTTCTGTTTCGGTTTTTATATTTCCGCCGGTAGTTAAGATATTTGCTCTCGAAACGGCTTGAGCAACTTCCTGAAATGTTAGTCCGTAAGCTAAAAGATCATTTTCGCGAACGGCAATTTCAATTTCTTCTTCAGGAAAACCGCTAATCTCTATTTGAGAAATACCGTCCATTGCCCTTAAGTCATATTCAATAGAACGCGCGATTTGTTTCAGCGTAGCGAGATCTAAGGTTTCTCCGCTTATCGCAAAACTTATGGTCTGCCGAATGGCTTCTTGCTTTGCTACAACCAGTGGTTCCATCCCGGTAGGAAAACTAGGGACGCGATCTACTGCGTTTTTAACCTCAGCAAGAATGACATTTATATCTTCTCCCTGTTCTATTTCAATAGTTACATTACCTCCGTTCTCTCTGGAAACAGACGTCACTCTATCAATACCTACAAGTCCTTTTAGATTGTCTTCAATTTTGAGGATCACACCTTCTTCAATCTCTTGCGGAGCTGCTCCCGGGTACGCAACACTTATTGTAATAATCTGTGAATCTATAAGTGGAAAGAATGAAGATTTCATTCTAAATATGCCTATAACACCAAAAATCACAAAAGCCAATATAACCACATTTACGGCTACACTGTATTTGATGAAATAGCTTATAATTTTTCTCATAATGCTATTGCGTTGAAGTTGGTTTATTCTGCGTATTTTCTAAAACCTTAACGCGCATACCGGCGTAAGCACCGAGGACTGATTTTGAAATATAGCGTGTACCGTCATCAAGCCCTTTAACCACTACTTCTTTATCTGAAAAATAAACAGGCTGTATCTCTACAAGATCTAAAACACTATCACGAACAACATAAAGTTGAGCGTTGTCCACCAGTAATTGACGCGGAATACTTATCGCATCCTGTTCATCTCTAGCTTCTAGGTTTGCTTGCAAAAACATCCCTTCTTTTAGCGTTTCTGATCCCTGAACTTCGATAAAAACTTTTATAGTTTGAGTGGTCTGGTCTACGCGACCATTAACGCGAACAACTTTACCTTGATAGGTTCTCATCCCATTGCCATCAGTTAGCGTAACGCGCTCTCCTATTTCCAGCAAATCACTGAACCGCTTACTCACAGAAACCTCCAGCTCATAAACTGATGTATCAATAAATTCACCTAATTTTTGTCCCGAACGCACTAACGAACCTTTGTTGACTAAAGCTTCTGTCAATATACCTGAAAATGGAGCGACGATTCGATACTTACCCAAACGCTGTTCTAGGTTTTTTACATTATAATACGATGAAAAAATACCGCGACCTGTTATGAAGTAGCGCTCTTTATCTGAGGACGTTTGTGGAAGTTCAGGTGTGGATTTATTGATATCAAAACTGTCTAAATAGTTTTGCCATTTTTCAAAATATTCCGGGTAATCTAATCTAAGATCCGGCATTATTGAAGTAATCAAATTGTATAGCTCACTTTTAGCTGCCTGTACCGAAGCATAGTACTCTGAAGAATCCAAATTCAGTAAGGTTTGCCCTTTGCTGTAAGCTTGCCCAGGTTTAAAATCATTAGAACTGCTTCTAAAAACCCCCTGAACTTCTGCGTAAAGTTCTAATTTGTTTTTTGCAGCGAGATTACCATTTGCCGGAATGACAATAGGAATGGTACTGTTTTTTACAGTTTCAACAAAAACGGTCTTAACCTCTTTAGTAATTTCTGTTGGCATATCTTTATCACGCGTAGCAATAAAATAACCTACAAGAATAGCAATACCCACAATGAGAATTGCTATAATAGAACGTACAGCTTTAAGCATTCAGAATACTTTTATGAAAAAATTAACTTTGTCACAAAAATACCCGTCTCACTGACTCAAATAGTTAAAAAAAACATAAAAGAAACAACTAAGTATAGTGCTCAAGTTCTTCAGACACTTCTTCCCATTTACTCATAAGCTCTTCTACTTTATTCTTTTTAGCTTGATAACGATCAAAAAAATCAGGTTTTGCACTCGTTTTCTCGTAGTCAGCAGCAAGCTCAGCATCCATCTCTTTCATCTGACGCTCTAACTTATTCACTTCAGACTCTATATTACTCAATTGATTGCTGAGTGATTTAAATTTCTTCTGATCTTTATAAGTATCTTTTGTTGCAGCAGGTTTTGCCTTTACTTTGGGATCTTTCTTTTCAATTTCACGCAAATTTTCAACCGCACGTTTCTCTAGATAATAATCAATATCTCCTAAATACTCTTTGATTTTATGATCTCTGAACTCATAAACCGTGCTTGTTAAGCCCTGTAAGAAATCCCGGTCGTGAGAAACCAAAAGAAGGGTACCTTCAAAACGTTTTAAAGCTTCCTTCAAGACATTCTTAGATTTAATATCCAAGTGGTTTGTAGGCTCATCCATCACGAGCACGTTAAAAGGCTGCAGCATCAGTTTTGCAAGCGCCAGACGGTTACGTTCCCCTCCGGAAAGCACTCGCACATATTTATCGGCTTCTTCCCCTCTAAACAAGAACGAACCTAAAATATCACGAACTTTACTTCGGTTTTTCTCATTTGCCGCATCAATCATCGTGTCGAGAACGGTTTTGTTTCCGTCTAAATGATCTGCCTGATTTTGTGCGAAATATCCAATCTGAACGTTATGCCCTAATTTGAGCCTTCCATCATAGCTGATTTCATCTACAATAATTTTTGCCAAAGTAGATTTACCTTGTCCGTTTTGACCAACAAAAGCCGTTTTACTATCGCGCTCAATAAGAAGATCTATTCCATTAAGAACGGTTTTCTCTCCGTATGATTTTTTTACATTCTCTGCCTCAACAACTACTTTACCCGGCACCACAGAAACCGGGAAATTTAAAGTCATTACGCTGTTATCATCTTCATCAACCTCGATCACATCCATACGATTCAACTTCTTGACCAGAGATTGCGCCATAGTCGCTTTTGAAGCTTTTGCTTTAAACTTTGAGATCAGTTTTTCGGTATGCTCAATTTCTTTCTGTTGATTCTTTTGCGCCGCCATTTGCTGTTCGCGCATTTCTTGACGCAGTACCAGATATTCGGAATAAGGTTTTGGGTAATCGTAGATCTTTCCTAAAGAAATCTCAATCGTTCGGTTTGTCACATTGTCTAAGAACATTCTATCGTGAGACACAATCACCACTGCGCCGGTATAATTCCGCAAAAAACTCTCTAACCAGATTATAGATTCAATATCCAAGTGGTTTGTAGGCTCATCCAGCAAAAGCACATCGTTATTTTGAAGTAACAATTTTGCGAGCTCTATACGCATACGCCAACCACCAGAAAACGTATCTGTAATTCGATTAAAATCTGCACGGGTAAAACCAAGACCCATCAAAATTCGCTCTGTTTCACCTTGATAGTTATACCCACCGTGAATCTCGTATTGATGCTGTACTTCGTTAAGCTCAACCATAAGGTCGTGATAGTAATCACTCTCATAATCTGTACGCTCAGCTAACTCCGTGTTAATTTCTTCCAGGCGCTTCTCAAGTTTTTTTATCAACTCAAAAGCTTCATAAGATTCTTCTAAAACCGTACGTCCTTCTACAAAATCAATATCCTGCTTTAAAAACCCAATCTGAATGTCTTTATCTGTCGCTATCTGCCCGGTATCATACTCTTGCTCACGAGAAATTATGCGCAACATTGTAGATTTACCAGCTCCATTTTTTCCTACTAGTCCTACACGGTCACCTTCTCCTAATCTAAAAGTGACTTCTTCAAATAAATACTCTCCCTGAAAGGAAACAGAAAGGTTGTGAATGTTAAGCATGTTCTAAAAATTTTAAGGCGCAAAGTTATTATTAAATGACGGACTTTTAGCATTTAAATAAAATCCATTTGGTAACACGTGTTACTTATTTTTCCTTGAGAAACTCGTATTTTTACATTATGAAAAAACTTCTCCAAGGAAATCCATTATACAGCATTTTTACAGGCACTTGCCCAGTATGCCAAAAAGCGAGTATGTACGAGACAAAAAATCCGTATAAACTGTCTGAAACGTTAAAGATGCACGAACGTTGCCCACATTGTGATACCAAGTTCAAAATTGAACCCTCATTTTTTTACGGCGCGATGTATGTAAGTTATGGTGTAGGTATTGCTTTTGCCGTTGCCGCTTTTGTGATCGTACACTTTTTTATAGGAGCCGGCCTTGTTGCAGGGTTTCTCGCTATTATAGGCACATTACTTGTTTTCGCACCTATTATTATGCGGTTAAGCCGTAATATTTGGATCAATTTTTTCTTTGATTACAATTCTAAAAAAGCAGAAAACCCATCTAGAACTTCTTAGGAAAACGCATTATTGAAATTTCATCTTCTAACGCTTCTCCGTGTTCAAGATGACTATACAACTTATCTGCAAGATAAGCTCCCATCATCGTTCCTCGAGTTCCTAAGCCATTTAAGATAGCTAATTGTGAGTGTATCAGGTGAACACCAAGTAATGGTCGCCTATCACCCGTTGTAGGGCGTACCGCAGCCTCTTGCCTAACTACTTCAAACTCACAATTAATCACTTGTTTTAATTTAGCTACAAGCTCTTTACGCGCTTCTAATGAGGTTTTATAATCTTTATCATTCCAGTTGAAAGTAGCTCCCACTTTGTAAACAGCATCTCCTAGAGGAATAATAAAAAAAGTAGCTTTTAAAGCTTGAGTTAATTGGAGTTCAGGAGCATAAATATCAATATACTCCCCTTTATTACCCACTAACGGAAGCTTATTAAAAAAAGGATTGTCTTTAACACCAAATCCTTCGGCGAAAACGATACGTTTTGTTTTAATGTTTTGATATTCAATTTCAACTTCTGAATTGAATTCGATTTTATCATAATGAAAAGTCTCTTGCTCATAAGAATGATTTTTAGTTAGGTAATTCTTATAAGTATCCAAAAGCTTTGAAATATCTATGCGAACCGTCTCTTTCACCTCTCCTGCCTGAAGTTGAGCATTGACCATTTCAGAAATATCTGATTTTAATTCCGGCTTTAAAAACCGCTCTAGACCCGGTTTATCTGAAGCCTCAAACCAGTTATTTTGATCTTCTGCCGAAGAAAAAATTTTATAGACAGGTATCTCTGTCACCGCATTTAATCCCAATTTTGCATCCAGTCTTCTAAAATATGACTTAGCCAAGTCAAATTGTTCTTCACCCTGCCAAGGAAGTGTATAGCGTTTTAAAATCACGGGATTGATCAAACCTGCCGCTACTCTGCTCGCAGCTTCAATCTGCTTATCTATAACAAAAAACGATTTTTGATGCTGTTCTAACTTATCACAAAAAGCCATCCCGGCCAGTCCTAAACCTACTACTAAATAATCAACCTCTTTCATTCCGTAAAAATAGCGTATAAAAAAACGCCTTTAAAAAAGGCGTTTTAGTTTTATTCTAAATGAAATCTTTTAATAATTCCACATATCAATTTCAAAATTACGTATCTGCTCTTTGATGCGCTGTGATTCTAACAACTGCATCATAGCATTATCTGCAATATATTCTTTAACCTCACGATCGCCTTGTATATTATCTACCTGATAAATAACACCGTTGAATCTTCTCGAATTCAACAAGTGATCAAAGGATAAGGGTTGCGCAGAATTCTGTGGGTTAAACACCTTAGCTTCGTGCAAAATATCACGAGCTGTAGGATACCACACCCAGAATAAAGGAACCATAACCGGATCTTCATCATCTATAAAGTTAACATCTGGAGCTACTGGAGCAAGACCTATTAAACGATATTTTAATTCGCCCTGACGCTTATCAAAATACCAGTAGCCACGAATCCAATACTGCTCAATGTCTGCAGCAGAAATATCTCTTCTGTCAATATATTGCTCATCTACTTCGTAACCTGCATTGATTTGCTCAATACCTAAATCTGTCGTATCTACACGAGACATTGCAGCAGAAATATCTTCTAAAGCTATTTTATCATTAAAGTATGAATCTGCATAAATATCAAGTTTACCCTCTTTTATGTTTTTAACTAAAACATCGTACAAAGGTTTACGATCTGACCCTATATTAGGATCTACCGGGTAATATAGCGGAAAATTAACACGCTCATCAAGATCTATGATCTCCCACGTGTTTTTACCCCAAAGTACATCACGGCTATCTACATAACCATAAGGAAGCGGTTTATCATTGTCAAGCTCAATCTGCTCCTCCGTTTTTTCATACATTTCATCTGGCATTTTTGCATTTAGAATATTAGTTTGAGCACATGCAGTCAAACCTATAATCATCATACAAAAAACACTAAACGTTTGCTTCTGGCTTTTCATACTTCATTTATTTAATTAGTAAGCTCAATAAGAACAGGAGAGACTTTCTTAAGTCTGTAACTGCTATTACCAGCTATACTCGCACTGATATCAAATATCTGTACTGTAGATCCTCGTTGCGCTCTTCTTAAAACATCTTTAGCACGCGAGTCTAATTTGTTTCCACTCACCTGAACAGTTGGCTGTCCCGGCACATTAAATTTGAATCCTGTAACTCTAAGGTCTAAGTCAAAATCAAAATCAGGTAAATCTGCTCCTACAGTAGATATCTCTAACGAATTGCGTTGCATTTTTAGTATACCATCTTCTCCACGAACTGTACCTGTAGGACTTGGTATGTCTTTAATACGGAATTGCTTAGAATCACTAACCTTAGAACCATCTGCTAAAGTACCCGAAACACTAATAGTAACCTCACGCCCTGTGCCAGGATTCATCGTATAACTACTTCCTGACCCTTTTGATAAGCCTGGAGCACTCGCACTTACATTATTATCAGCTACTCCTGCAAAACTAATGGTCATGGGGTTTGCAACACCACGGTAAACAACATTCATTTTATCTGCTGAAATAGTAGCCGAGTTCGGTTTGTTGATTACAGCATATTCACTATTAATAGGAATAGACTTAGGCTCGCCATCTTCTGTATAAACTAATTCTCCGGTAATCTTGCGCGTACCTACATTACCTGCAGGAAAATCTAAAACTACCTGACCAGCTTGTAAATTATCCACTTCAGTACCGTTGATAATTACTTTATCAAAATTTAATGAGTTATCAAAACGACCTAAAACTACTTTTCCTTTAAAGCTTTCACCTGAGAAAAATGCAGTTTTTTCAGGTATCACGATGGCCTCGTAATTACTTAACGAAACATCTTTACTCAACTGACCCTGTAATAATGATGAGTAAACTTCAGACTCAGCTGTTCTTACATCATTTTGCATCTGTGTAAAACGCGTAATTGAAGCTGCAAGTGGATACCCTTCAAAATTATAACGCAGCCAAGCAATTTCTTTACCATCTTTATTCGTTTGTGGCTCTACTGCAAATGTACGTTCTATAATAGCACTTACTTCGCTAAATTCTGGACCTAATGCTTCTTTCATTTCAGCTTTATAGGTTGCAATTTCATCTAAAAAAGCTTCCCCTTTCTTAGTATAGCGATCGCCAGTAAACCAACGCTCATCCAAAACAGCTGTTTTATCAAGGTTTGCATAACTACTGGTATCAATACCTTCAGTCAAGGTATCTTTGATGCTTGCTAAATACTGATAAAATTCATCAGAAATTTTCTTTACACGCTCAGCTTTACCTAATAAAGGTTCGTATTTAGCCGGCTGTTCTAAAGCTTTAGCTTCTAAGCCTGCCATTGCTAATTGATTTTCATCAGCTAATCTCGAATTAGAACTTGTAAACTTAAGGTCAAATATTTTAAATGCATTTAAAATCTCTTTATCTACATTCATTGCAATCATTGCAATAAAAACTAGATACATAAGATTAATCATTTTCTGTCTTGGGGACTGTGTTCCTCCTGCCATAATGCTATTTTTTCTACTGAATTAAAAATTTGGGCTCTGTAATTCAGTTAGCGCTTATTCATTGCAGAAAGCATTCCACCGTAAACACCGTTTAAAGAAGAAAGGTTTGTTGCGAGACTTTCCATTTGTTCTTTAAGCTTACCGGCATTACTCGCTACTTCATTATTTATTTCAGCCTGACGACCTGCAGTTTCTACCTGTACTTTGTAAAGACTATTTAAAGATTCTAGTTGTGCTGCGGCAAGTGCCATTTCCTGGCTGTATTTTTTTGTAGAATTCATTGCCTCAGCAGTTGGAGCCATGCCTTTTGCTGCGCCCTCAAAACTGCGAATACTCGTACTTAAGCTACTCATTAATTCAGAATCAATACGCGCATCTTTAAGCATTGCATCCAATTTTTCTGAAAGCAATCCTTTAGCTTCAGTTAATTCCTCTTGCTTTTTTTGCTTAGGAACCACTGCCGAAGTATCACCAGCTAATTCTGGATATACTAATGACCAATCTAATTCTTGTGAAGGTCTTTCAAAAGCTGAATAACCAAAAACTAAGGCCTCTACAACCATACCTAAGGTTAGGATTTCAGATCCATAAGGCCAGTGCTGAATTTTAAATAAAGCTCCAACAATTACTACTGCTGCTCCTAGACCGTAAATCATGTTAGTTACAGAAATGCTTCCTTTTTTTGCCATTTTAATAGATTTTTTGTTTTGTGAAATTAGGTTAAGTATATATTTGGGGAAATATAATAAGGGGGATTAACGACGCGAAGGTCCGTTTCTCATGTTGACATCCTGATCTACACCAAGATAATCCTGCACAGTTCTAAAGCCGATATAACTACGAGCAGAATCTGCATACTCATAATCTCTAGTACTTACCTGAATTAAGTAAGCAACATCTTTCCAAGAACCACCACGCACAACTTTTCGAGCATTTTTAGTATCATTAACATTAGGATTCATTGTTGAAACATATTCATAAGCATTGGGATCATATGAAGACCCCACCCATTCTGCAACATTACCAGCCATATTATAAAGATCATAATCATTAGGCTCATAAGAATCTGCTTCTACGGTATAAAGCGCTTGATCTGCGGCATAGTCACCCCGCAAGGGCTTAAAGTTTGCCATAAAACAACCTCGGTCATTTTTAGTATATGGCCCACCCCAAGGGTAGGTTGCACTTTCTAAACCACCGCGAGCAGCATATTCCCATTCAGCCTCACTAGGAAGTCTAAAACGGTTAACCAATTCTTGACCGCGTTCTTTTTTATAAGAGTTTTTATTATCTGTACGCCATTGGCAAAAAGCTTTTGCCTGTTGCCAGCTCACACCTACAACCGGATAATCATCATAAGCACTATGCCAGAAGTAATCATTATGCATAGGCTCATTATATGAGTATGCAAAGTCTTTAATCCACACCGTTGTATCTGGATAAATCTTAGTTTCTTCAGTAATTATAAAATCTTTACGAGAGCCTTTCTTCTGCCGGGCAGCAGCTTCCATATCAAGATATTTATACTTAAAAACAAGCTTTTCTACATCAACAGTTCGCTGACCATTATACGCTTCTTCTAATGGAATATACATCGTATCCATTACCGAAACATAATACTCGTCAGGATAATCCATAGGATCCTCAATAAGGTCTATGTCCCAATTGAGTTTTCGATCACTGTAATCATCACTTAGACTATAGTAATTATCATACATATACTGCTCGTAAGGAGTCATATTGTCTGGATCATAATCCACAAATGCATAATCACCTATACCCCCTGAACCGGGCGTTTCTCCCATTAGATCAGCTTCAATAGCAAGACGCGCACGTGTAACTGAATCACGAACCCATTTCACAAATTGTCTATACTCTGAATTGGTGATTTCGGTCTCGTCCATGTAGAAAGAGCGGACGGTTACCGTTTTCGTTGGAGCATTCTTGATGGCAGCAATATCATCATCACTTTTACCCATTATAAAAGCCCCACCAGACACAAGTGTCATACCGTAGGGTTTTTCTGGATTCCATTTTTTGCCTTTTACTCCCACAAGTTCGCCACGATCATTGCGACCACAACTAACTAATAAGCTTACCATCGCAATAAATGCAATAAACTTCTTCATAGGTAAATTAGGTTAAATCTAGATTTGAGACAGTAAACCTATCTATAAAAATGCTAAAAAGCAATTTTTTGATAAAAATAACATTCAAACCCAAAAAGTTTTGTTAATTATATTTCATTCTTACGCTTTGCCTTATACCAACGCTCTGGAATCTCCTGATTACAAGCGTTCACGTAATCTGCTTGTGTGCAAGGTAATAACGTGTGTCGCTTTAATTTATTATTAGCACCCTCTAAGAAAGGAATTTCAATCCACCATCTTTCAGATTTTGTACTCTTGTAAAAGCTTAAAAGCTCATCTTCAACAGGTACGCTATAATGCAGAAATTCTGTATCCCGATCTGTAAGCGACTCTTTTATGCGGTAGTTTACACCTTCTACAAAGTACCAAATAAGCTGTGCTACTAATGCAGCTGCAGTCTCAGCTCGGCTTGCCAAAACATATTCAAAAATCCCAAAAACACTCACACGATCACTTAATCCTGCATAACGTGTTATAGCACATGCCTCCCTTCCATTCAAACCATTTACACGCTCAGGATGCATGTAACCCAAAACCTCAGCCTGTAAAGCAGAAAGATCTAAACTCACTACATCTGCATCCCGCATAACGGGTTCAACACTACTTAAATCTGAGGTAATATTACCCAGCCTAAACGAGTCAAAGAACAACTTTTCCATCAGGTCGATTTCCTCCTGACTGTTATAATACGTTTGATATGCTAAACTGGAATAATTAAAAAGGTTATAAGGCTGATCTACGATGATTTTCCCAACAAATGACTTATTTGTCATTGGCAAACTACTATCTCCCAAGTCAAAATCACCATCTACATTAACCAGGTTCACCATCTGATCCAATTCATCGTAAGCACGATACAGCGCATACGTTAAATCCTGAGAACCTCCTAAAATCACAGGAATGATATTGTTTTTAACTAATTGAGCAACTATAGCTCTCAAAGCATATAATGTATCTGAAATACTTTCGCCCGCATCTAAATCACCCAAATCACCAATTGTCGCATGCCAATTACCCGGAAATAATTTGTATAACGCCTTACGTACCGAAGTAAAATCTACAGGAATATCAATTTGATCTACTGCCCCTCGATTTTCCCGGACTCCAATAATAGCTATCTGCAACTCTTCCAACTCCGGCAAACCATCTTGACGAGAGTGAATTTTAATCTGTGAAAACAAACTTTGTTCGTGCAATAAAGCGGCGTGAGCAATTACTGCATCAGATACCGGAAGTAAATTTTCAAATGCCATGAATTACTTCTTTTTTGCTGTTGTTTTTTTTCGAGTTGTTTTTTTGGCTGTAGTTTTTTTAGCCGCTTTTTTCTTAGGCTTCGGACCTTGTTTTTCTAAAATATCTTTCACCTCTTCTAAAGTGAGCTTTTGCGCATCTACCGTTTTAGGCAATTCTATTTTTACTTTTCCTTTTATAATATTAGAACGTCCCCAACGCGCTTTTTCGACACGTATTCCTTCTTCTTCAAAATTGTGAATAACCTTGTCACGCTCTTTTTGTTTTTTATCTTCAATTAACTGAACAATATCTTCATCTGAAAGATTATCAAAGTCATACTTTTTATTGACATTGATAAAAATACCGTTCCACTTTAGATAAGGACCAAAACGCCCCACCCCTTTTTGCACAGGTAAATCTTCATAATGATAGATAGGAGCATCTGCTTTTTGCTTCTCCTTAATATATTCTACAGCTTCATCGTATTCCACTTCAAGAGGATCTCTTCCCTTAGGCAAAGAGACATAGGCTTTACCGAATTTCACATAAGGACCAAAACGTCCGTTATTCACCTGAACCTGCTCACCTTCAAACTCCCCTAAATCACGAGGAAGCTTAAACAAGTCCATAGCCTCTTCAAAAGTGATACTTTCCAATTGTTGATCTGGTAATAAGCCTGCAAATTGAGGCTTTTCCTCATCTTCAACAGAACCTATTTGCACCATTGCTCCGTACTTGCCTAAACGTACACTTACAGGCTTTCCTGATTTAGGATCTTTACCCAAAACACGTTCCCCAACTTCGCGGTCTGCGTTTTCAGCAACATCTTTTACTTGAGGATGAAAGTCTTTATAAAAGTCTTTCATCATCTTAGTCCACTCCTCATTTCCTTCAGCGATCTCATCAAAATTCTCTTCGACTTTTGCTGTAAAGTTGTAGTCTAAAATGTTCTCAAAGTGATTGACCAAGAAGTCATTAACCACCATACCTACATCTGTAGGCACAAGTTTTCCTTTATCAGAACCTACTTTTTCAGTAAGCTTTTCAGCTTTTACCGCTCCTTTTTTCAAAGTCAGCAAATCGTATTCTCGCTCTACCCCGTCTACATTTCCTTTCTCAATATATTTTCTATTCTGAATAGTCGTAATTGTAGGTGCATATGTTGACGGTCGCCCAATACCTAACTCTTCTAATTTCTTTACCAAAGATGCTTCAGTATATCTATAAGGCGCTCTTGTAAAACGCTCTGTTGCGGTTATCCAAAGATTATCTAAAGCCTCTCCTTCTTTCAATGGAGGCAGAATTCCGCTTTCTTCCTGATCTTCATCGTCAGTTCCTTCCAGATACACTTTTAAGAAACCATCAAATTTGATCACCTCACCATTTGCAGTAAAATTAGAAGGATGCTTTGAAGAAGCTATCTGCACATTCGTTCGCTCTAGCTTAGCTTCACTCATTTGAGAAGCAATCGCACGTTTCCAGATCAACTCGTATAAACGAGCCTGATCGCGATCTATGCTTACACTATGTTTACTAAAATCTGTAGGTCTGATTGCTTCGTGAGCTTCCTGAGCTCCTTTACTCTTACCTTTATAATTACGCTCTTGATGGTATTTCTCACCATATGCCGAAACAATCTCGTTAGCTGCTCCCTGTTTAGCATCCTGAGAAAGATTCACACTATCGGTTCTCATATACGTAATAAGTCCCGCTTCATATAATCGCTGAGCCATATTCATGGTCTTGCTCACCGAAAAGTATAGTTTACGTGCTGCCTCCTGCTGTAATGTTGAAGTCGTAAACGGCGGTGCCGGATTTTTCTTAGCTGGTTTAGTAGTTAAAGCCTCAACCTTAAAAGTTGCATCAGCATTAGCTTCTAGAAATTCTTCTGCCTCTGTCTTAGTATCTAAATTTTTCGGAAGCTTTGCTTTTAAGGTTTTACCACCTGCATTAGCAAATTCTGCATCTACTCTAAAATAATCCTCTGTATTGAATGCTTGTATCTCGCGCTCTCGTTCAACAATAAGCCTTACAGAAACCGACTGTACACGCCCTGCAGAAAGACCTCCTTTTACTTTTCTCCAAAGAACCGGAGAAATCTCATACCCTACTAATCTATCTAAAACGCGACGCGCTTGCTGCGCATTAACCAAGTTGTAATCTATATCACGCGGACTTTCAATCGCTTTTAAAATTGCCTTCTTTGTAATTTCAGAAAAAACAATTCTTTTTGTTTTAGACTTGTCAAGTTTCAACTCTTCGGCTAAATGCCAGGCAATTGCTTCTCCCTCCCGGTCCTCATCACTTGCAAGCCATACTGTCTCTGCTTTGTTTGCTAAATCTCTCAGTTTTTTTACAACTGATTTCTTATCTTTATTAACTATATATTTGGGCGAAAAATCACCTTCTACATCTACTCCAAGTTCTTTTGTTGGTAAATCTGCAATGTGACCAAAACTACTTTCTACCTTATAATCTTTCCCAAGAAATTTTTCTATAGTTTTTGCCTTTGCAGGTGACTCAACAATTACCAGATTTTTTGCCATATTGCTTTTTTGAAAATTTGCCATAAATAGACCTCGACAAGTCTACGTTATTCTGACTTTAGATTCGCAAAAGTAGTAGAAAATTTATTATTGAGGCCTATAAAGCCATAACGACCGCATAGAAATCGTGGTTAAAGCCCCTGCTCCTAGTGGTTTATTCTACCATTAAATATCTCTTAAAATTCACAAAATCCTTTTTTAATTTCATCCTAATGACACTTTGTCACAACATCTGTTAATCGTATCTTTGCGCACTATTTTTAGGTAGCAGTACGTATTATGGAGAAGATAATTGACGAAAACAAGCAAGGAGAAGCTCTAGTTCTCGAACCACAAACTACAAACACTAAAAAGCTGTTTATAGAGAGTTATGGTTGCCAGATGAACTTTAGCGATAGTGAGATTGTAGCATCTATACTTGCCAATCAAGGATACAACACTACAACTTCACTTGAAGACGCAGACCTGGTTCTGGTTAACACTTGTTCCATCAGAGACAAAGCAGAACAAACAGTGCGCAAGCGCTTAGAGAAATACAATGCCGTCAAAAAAGACAACCCTAAGATGAAAGTGGGCGTTCTGGGCTGTATGGCAGAGCGTTTAAAAAGTAAATTTCTAGAAGAAGAAAAAATCGTTGACCTTGTAGTAGGTCCTGACGCTTATAAAGACTTACCTAATTTATTAGACGAGGTTGAAGAAGGTCGCGACGCGATCAATGTGATTCTCTCTAAAGAGGAAACTTACGGTGATATCTCACCAGTACGTCTACAAAGTAATGGAGTTACCGCATTTGTAAGCATCACCCGTGGTTGTGATAATATGTGTACATTCTGCGTAGTGCCTTTTACAAGAGGACGGGAACGCAGCAGAGATCCGCAAAGCATTGTAGAAGAAGTAAACGATCTAGCTGCAAAAGGTTTTAAAGAAATCACCCTTTTGGGTCAAAACGTTGACAGTTACTTATGGTACGGTGGCGGCCTCAAAAAAGATTTTGAGAAAGCCAGTGCTATGGCAAAAGCTACTGCTGTAGATTTCTCAGGATTGTTAAATCTTGTTGCCGAAGCACAACCTAAAATGCGCATTCGTTTTTCTACTTCTAATCCTCAGGATATGACTTTAGATGTAATTAAAACAATGGCAAAGTATCCTAATATCTGCAAATACATTCACTTACCGGTGCAAAGCGGTAGCGATCGTATTCTTAAAGAAATGAATCGCCTGCACACGCGTCAGGAATATTTTGAATTGATAGATAATATTAGAGAGATTATGCCAGACTGTGCGATCTCTCAAGATATGATCACCGGCTTCCCAACCGAGACCGAAGAAGATCATCAAGACACCTTGAGTTTAATGGAGTATGTGAAGTATGACTTTGGTTTTATGTTTGCGTATAGTGAACGCCCGGGAACTATGGCTGCTCGAAAGCTTGAAGATGACATCCCTCTAGATGTAAAAAAACGCCGTTTAGCAGAAGTGATCGCTCTTCAACTAGAACACTCGCATTACAACACGCAAAAGCAAGTGGGTAAAATTGTTGAAGTCCTTATCGAAAAAGAATCTAAGAAAAGTGACGCCGAATGGTCTGGTCGCACCTCTCAAAATACCGTAGCAGTCTTTCCAAAAGAACATTATAAAGTAGGTGACTTTGTTAATGTACACATCACAGACTGCACAAAATCTACACTTTTAGGTAAAGCTGTAGGTTATTCTGAAAATAATTAATCAATTAGAATGGAATCAGTTCACGCTATTAAACAACGTTTTGGGATTATTGGAGACGACCCCAAACTCAACCGCTCTATTGAGAAAGCTATACAGGTTGCACCTACCGATATTTCTGTATTAGTTACCGGAGAAAGTGGTGTGGGTAAAGAGAGTATTCCGCGTATTATTCACTCCTTATCACACCGCAAACACAATAAATATATTGCTGTTAACTGTGGTGCCATTCCTGAAGGAACGATAGACAGTGAGCTTTTTGGTCACGAAAAAGGTGCTTTTACCGGAGCAACATCAACGCGAAGTGGTTATTTTGAAGAGGCTGATGGTGGAACCATTTTTTTGGATGAAGTTGGTGAATTGCCGCTACCCACTCAGGTTCGTTTACTGCGTGTATTAGAAAACGGCGAATTTTTAAAAGTAGGTTCGTCTAAAACACAAAAGACCGATGTTCGCATTGTGGCTGCAACAAACGTAAAAATGTTTGATGCCATCCAGAAAGAGCGCTTTAGAGAGGATCTGTATTACCGTTTAAGCACGGTAGAGATCAACCTTCCGCCCTTGCGCGATCGTAAAAATGATATTCATTTATTGTTTAGAAAATTTGCTTCAGACTTTGCCAATAAGTATAAAATGCCCACCATTCGCCTCGATGATGATGCAGTAAATGTTCTGTTGAAATTCCGCTGGTCTGGTAACATAAGACAGTTGCGTAACGTTGCTGAGCAAATTTCTGTACTCGAGCAAACGCGCCAGATTTCCGCAGAAAAATTAAGAGCTTATTTGCCGGATACCGGTTCTAATTTACCGGCTGTAGTAGGACAAACTAAAAAGAGCGAAAGCGATTTTAGCAGTGAGCGCGAAATTCTTTACAAAGTACTTTTTGACATGAAAAGTGACTTGAACGACTTGAAGAAACTCACCCTTGAGTTGATGGAAAATGGCAATAATGCTTCAGTTAAGGAAGAAAATAAATCACTGATCAAGAAGATTTATAGCGAAGATGATTCTGATGCTTACGAAAGTGCAGAAGACATCACCGAGGTATTGCAATTACCAGAAGAGTCTGTGGTAAGCAACTCTCAGATAGCAGACAAATACCATTTTGCGGAAGATGTTGAGGAAGAAGAAACGCTCTCTTTACAAGAAAAAGAACTTGAATTGATCGAAAAATCTCTGGAGCGCCACAGTGGGAAACGCAAGGCAGCTGCTAAAGAATTAGGCATCAGTGAGCGTACCTTATATAGAAAAATCAAACAATACGATTTGTAACGCAATGCCAGACAGCTTGCTGCGTTTAAAAGACACCACTTATTCAATATGAAAAAACTTCAAATCGTACTTTTATTTTTTAGCTTTATATGCTTTAACAGTTGTGGCTTCTATTCGTTTACTGGCGCAGACATAGGTAGCGCTGAGTCTTATTACGTAAGCTATTTTCAGAATAACGCTCCTATTGTAGAGCCGGGGATTGACCGTAGATTTACATTTGCTCTGTCTGATTTAATTCAGAATCAAACCAGCTTAAATCTGGCTACAAATGCTGCCAATGCAGATCTAATTTATGAGGGCGAAATTGTAGATTATTACATCGCTCCACAAACCGCGACATCTGACAATGTCGCTGCTCAAAACCGCATTACCATTGTGATCCTGTGCCGATTTACAAACAAAACCATAACAGACGGTAGCGCAGATTTTGAAAAACGTTTTTCATTCTTTGTAGATATTGCGGGTACTGCGCAGCCTGTGGGAGCCGTTTTAGATGGAGCAATAGAAGAAATTTACGAGCGCATTACTCAAGATATTTTTCAAGAATCTTTAGCAAACTGGTAAATGAACCTAACAACGTTTACATCCCTTTTAGAACACCCGGATCGTGTTACGCCAGAGCAGACGACTCAGCTAAAACAGATTATAAAAGAGTTTCCTTTTTTTCAGGCAGCTCGGGCGCTTCAATTAAAAGGTTTAAAAAACGAAGACAGTTTCCTTTACAACAATCAGCTTAAACAGACCGCAGCACATACACAAGATCGCACGGTTTTATTCGACTTTATCACTTCTGAAATATTCAATCAAAGCGACATCAGCCAGCAGATAAAATCTCAAGAAGCTTACCTGCACAATATGCCGGTTTATGATGCCGTAGATGTTTCTGCTGATATGGAGGCCGAAGAATTGGTAAAGGCCCATCAAGTTTTATCTAAAGACTTTTTTATACCGAAGGAACCTTCAGAAGAACCTGAAACCATACCAGAAGAGCAGTTGCAAATAGGCAAACCTTTAGATTTTAATCCAGCTGAAACACATTCCTTTGGAGAGTGGTTAAAACTGACTTCTTTTAATAAGATTGACAGAACAGATCGCGCTAAGGAATCGGCCGAAGAAGAAGCTTCACATCGACCTAAAATTGAATACAAACCACTTCCTGAACCCACACTTTATGAGGCAGATGATGACCCGGAACGCACGCGTCGCCTGGAGCTAATTGACAAGTTTATAGAGACTAATCCCAAAATAAAAGTAAATTCACCAGACTCCTCTTTTAAGAAGACTAATCTAGAAGATCGCTTTCAACCCAGTGATAGCCTGATGACAGAAACGCTAGCCCGGGTTTATGTTGAACAAAAAAACTTTTCAAAAGCTAAACAAGCTTATCGAATTTTAAGTTTGAAATATCCGGAAAAAAGTGGTTTCTTTGCAGACCAAATTCGGGCAATAGAGAAATTGCAAGAAAATAAATAAAGTAAACAGCGGGAAAAGCTTAAACTCAAAACCGCATTTTATAAAGTCAAAACTATGTTTTTTATATTTTTAGTTTTAATCGTAATTGTAGCCTTTTTACTTATCGTTGTAATTATGGTGCAAAACCCTAAAGGTGGCGGTTTATCTTCTTCTTTTGGAGGTGGCGGTTCTCAACAAATAGGTGGTGTTAAAAAGACCGGTGATTTTCTTGATAAAAGTACCTGGGGTCTTGCAACTGCACTATTGGTTTTGATTTTAATTTCAAACGTGACCATTTTTGGCGGAGGTTCTTCAAATGAATCTAAAGTTATCGAAGGTGAAAATGTAGAAAATATTATGCCTGTTCAAGAATCACCTGCTCCTGCAGCAACTGCCCCGACGACAGACTCAACAGAAGAATAAATGACAAACTAGTCATACATAATTTATAAAGACCGCGAATATGCGGTCTTTTTTTTGCCGTTTTGTCAGTGCATTTTTGGTGGCATAATTTCTGTTTAATAGACAGCACAACTAAGAAAATTGTTAACTAAAAATTTATATTAAAATGGGAGTAAACATTAAACCTCTTTCAGATCGTGTTTTGGTAGAACCAACGGCTGCCGAAACTAAAACAGCATCCGGCCTATACATTCCGGATACAGCAAAAGAAAAACCTCAACAAGGTAAAGTTGTAGCTGTAGGAAGCGGTAAAAAAGACCACGATATGACTGTAAAAGTGGGAGACACTGTTCTTTATGGTAAATATTCTGGTACAGAATTAAAATTAGATGGTACAGACTATCTTATTATGCGTGAGGATGACATCCTTGCTGTAATCTAATTATTGAATCTTCTATTTAAAGTATTAACAACCTTGTATTTTTCGCAGCCGCGAAAAATTTAAACAACTCAAAAAATGGCAAAAGATATAACATTTGACATCTCAGCTAGAGATGGCATAAAGCGCGGTGTTGACGCACTGGCAAACGCAGTAAAAGTAACATTAGGTCCTAAAGGCCGTAACGTGATCATCAGTAAATCATTTGGTGGTCCTCAAGTGACTAAAGATGGTGTTTCTGTAGCAAAAGAAATTGAACTACAAGACCCTCTTGAAAACATGGGAGCTCAGATGGTAAAAGAAGTTGCTTCTAAAACCAATGATCTTGCCGGTGACGGTACTACTACCGCGACTGTACTTGCTCAGGCAATTGTACAAGAAGGTCTTAAAAACGTTGCTGCAGGCGCAAATCCAATGGATTTAAAGCGTGGGATTGATAAAGCTGTAGAAGCAATCACAAAAGATCTTGAAAAGCAAACTAAAGAAGTAGGAAGCTCTTCAGAAAAAATCAAGCAGGTAGCTGCTATTTCTGCTAACAACGATGATGTGATAGGTGAACTTATCGCTGAAGCATTTGGTAAAGTTGGTAAAGAAGGTGTTATCACAGTTGAAGAAGCAAAAGGTACAGAGACTTATGTTGATGTAGTAGAAGGTATGCAGTTTGACCGCGGTTACCTTTCTCCTTATTTTGTTACAGACAGCGAGAAAATGCAAACTGAATTAGAGAATCCTTATATCTTGTTATTTGACAAGAAGATTTCTTCTATGAAAGATTTGCTTCCTGTTCTTGAGCCAGTTGCTCAATCTGGTAAACCTTTATTAATCATCGCAGAAGATGTAGATGGTGAAGCTCTCGCAACTCTTGTAGTAAACAAATTGAGAGGAGCTCTTAAAATCGCTGCTGTAAAAGCACCAGGTTTTGGAGATCGCCGTAAAGCGATGCTAGAAGATATCGCAATTCTTACTGGCGGTACTGTAATTAGTGAAGAACGTGGTTTCTCTCTTGAGAACGCTACAATTGATCAGTTAGGTACAGCAGAGAATGTCACTATTGACAAAGACAACACAACTATAGTAAACGGTTCTGGTAGCAGCGATGATATTAAAGCACGTGTAAATCAGATCAAAGCTCAGATCGAGACTACTACCAGCGATTATGACAGAGAAAAACTTCAAGAACGTCTTGCAAAATTAGCAGGTGGTGTAGCTGTACTTTATGTAGGTGCTGCTTCTGAGGTTGAAATGAAAGAGAAAAAAGACCGTGTAGATGATGCACTTCACGCAACTCGTGCAGCTGTAGAAGAAGGTATCGTAGCAGGTGGTGGTGTAGCTTTGGTACGTGCTAAGCGCGTATTAGAAAATTTAGAATCACTGAATGCAGACGAGGCTACAGGTATTAAAATCGTAGCAAAAGCTATTGAATCTCCGTTACGTACAATCGTAGCAAATGCTGGTGGCGAAGGTTCTGTTGTTATCGCTAAAGTTATTGAAGGTGATGATGATTATGGATACGATGCTAAAACAGATCGTTATGTAAATATGCTTGCTGAAGGTATTATAGATCCTAAAAAAGTAACTCGTGTTGCATTAGAAAATGCTGCATCTGTTTCTGGTATGATCTTAACAACCGAGTGCGCATTAACTGATATTCCTGAAGAGAATGGTGGCGGCGGTGCCGGTATGCCAGGAGGAATGGGCGGTGGTATGCCAGGCATGATGTAAATACGTGCCGTACATGCAATTATTACAAAAGCCCTTGAGAATTTTCTCAAGGGCTTTTCTTTTAAAGAGCCTAAATGAACTTTATGGACAGATCAATTTATTTCTGAATCTACAGTCCCACAGTTTAACATTACATCTCCAAAGTAAGGATTAAAAACTTTCTTCTCGTTAGCAATCCAATAAGCTCCTTTGCCTTCAAATGCCATTGGACAATATTGATAATATAAAGTTCCGGAAGTAATATTTTCTTCTACCAAAGTCTTAACTCCGGCTGTGAGATTTTCAAATTGAGCACGCTGCTCATTGATGTTTTCTGAATTTGCAATCGCTTCTGCAGCCTTCATAAGACCTGCCTCCACCTCTACCGCTTCAATACTAATCACTAATTTCTGTGCCAGTGTTTGCGCAGCTTCAGCATCAGTATTAACTAAAGCTATTTTTAAAGCATTATAATCATCATAGACTTGAGCTACTTCCGCATTTCGAAATTCTGCATCTCGTTTAGCTCCAGAATATGCTAACTCATGAGTACCTTCTTCCTGATCTACCGTAACCATTTTCTGATTCGATTTCTTTTCGCCGCATGCTAAAACCAACACGCCGATAAGTGTTAAAGCTATTTTTTTCATTTTCTCTATTTCTTTTTAAAAATCAAATATACAAACTACTTCTCGCTTCTAATCTTGTGATAGTAAAATGCCGGAACCAGTATTAATACTAAAATAGGCTGAATTAAAAACCTGCGGATATAGAAAAGAAGTAAGCTGCATTCTGAAGTGTAATTCAATACAACCAAAGCGAAGCCAACTAAAAGAAGTATAAACACAACCAGGTACACTAAAAATGAAATTTTCACGATTCCGCTTTTGCGAAATAGCAAAAACAGCATGGAAAGCGAAAGCGTACTGTTTAGCCAGAACCGAGCCGAAATACTGATCAACAACTTTCTGAAATCAAGATCAGGAAGCTTTTCAGCATTTAAATAAACACCTTCAAAGAACACTAAAAGCGGGTCATAAAATAACTGTTCTTGCCAAAAGCGAACACCAATCAATCCAGCTAAAAGCAGAATGACTAAAACTATATTTAGCGTTTTCTTCAAGATTTCTGTTTCTTAAAACGGCTCACCCAAAATACCCACAAAAAGACCACCAGCCCGTAAATAATACCCGGAAAAACTATATCGTGCAAAATGGCTTTATATTCAGGATATGTATACAGACCAATACTCAAAATCGCTATACGCAAAATATTGATCCCATAAATCAGTACTGAACCAATGCATATAAATGAAAACGTTTTACCCCATCCCTGAAAAAAAGCAAGCACAAACGAAGCAAACAGAATAATAACACTTATCGCATTACACCCTTCTACCACCCGAGCTACAAAAACACCTTCGATAAATAACTTCATTGAGGGCTCTAGATCATGAGGTTCAATTATTGATGAGTAACCCATTTTATCAATAAGCCACTCACTTTGCTCGGCAACACGATGTGTAATATAATCCGGGTAATATGATTCTGAAAAATCAATGTTTAAATACTGCGTATATAAAAAGCTCAATACTAAATACACCCCTAAAAAAGTAAGGATAAACAAAAGTACCGACTTATATTTGCGAATTAATTGAATCAATCTGATAACGGTTTAGACCGCCCTAAAATACAAGAAAAATGACGTTTGAAGCCTTAAAACCTGAAGTATCAAAAATATTAGAAAGCAAAAGTCTTTCTGTAGAGCATCGTCTTGAGGAGATATGTACGCTTTTAAAAGAAAACATAGCTTATTATGACTGGGTAGGCTTTTATTTTAAAAATGGAGATAAAGATGAACTCAAATTGAGTTCGTATGCCGGCGCACCCACAGACCATACCATCATCCCTTTTGGAAAAGGAATTTGTGGACAGGTTGCTGTTTCTAATGAAAACTTTGTGGTGCCAGATGTAAAAGCTCAAGATAATTACATCGCGTGTAGTATTAGCGTAAAAGCAGAAATCGTTGTTCCGCTATTTGTAAATGGTAAAAACATTGGGCAGATCGACATCGACTCTAACACGGCCGATCCTTTTACAGAAGCAGATGAGCGCTTTTTAGAGTGGGTAAACGAGCAAGTTGCTCAACTAGTAGACTAGTTCACACGCAACCTATTTGCATTATATTCATCTCATAATAAACAACCTATTATGAGATTTTTTCTTTTTACACTTTTTAGTTACCGCTTTTACCTGTTCGTATGCTATCTGTTGTTTTTCCTGATCTTCCAGATGCACATCGACTTCATCGGGATCATATCCCCAGCTGTAATCGGGATAGTTGGGAAAACTGTCAAAAGAATACAAGCTGCGCTGAAACTGGTTACCGGGTCGTACGTAAAACCATTTGCATTCGTTGGAGATTACCGTATAGAGAAAATTAACCAGATGTTGGGGCGACTCGATGTCTTCACGTTTGTGCCAGAGCCGTAAAAAGGCATCCTGTACCAAAGTTTCCACCACAAACACATCTTTAATCAAGCTCCTGCCCATCCAGTAGATTTGCCAGTAATAGTGTTTGTACAGCGCATTAAATGCCTGACTGCAGCCTGCTTTAAAAGGCTGAAAATGGATTTCACTGGGATAGTGCTTCATAACCGTACCCGTTTGTTTTATTCTACATCGATTTGTTTTAGGGTGTTGCTGATCAGGCCGCTAAAGCGGACTCATACAAATTTGTAGGGGAGGTTGCAGAAACTCTTATGTAGGAAACAAAGGCTTTGAATGCTGAATTATTGACCCAAAACAAAAAGGCGCAGGTCTCAACTTATTGAATCAAGGTACTGGTATACCGCGCAATAATAAGCGAGAGCCCACGCCCGGGTCGTGAGCATCCCTGCTTATCCTCTCGTTGCTAAAAATTACCAGTTTTTGATTCGAGATTCAAAGCGAATGCTTCTAATATGTTATGCTAAGAAGTTTCGCAAATATATAATTATGAGGTAAATATAATAATAAAAACCAAATGGTATGATATATCATACCATTTTTATTTAAATTATATGTCAACTTAGTCAAATATTGTTAGATTGAGCATTGACTGAGAAAGAGAAAATAGGGAAACGAGTTGTAGAGCTTAGAAATAAAATTCCGAGTGATGAGTACAGTAACAAACAGGTCTCACAACAGGAATTGGCAGACAACAATATTGGGTTGACGAAGCAATTAATAGGCTCAATAGAAAGAGGAGATGCAAACCCTACCTTAGAAAAGCTTGTCTTACTAGCCAAAGCATTAAATCAAAAGAAAATAGATGTGTTGGGAATAGAAATAGATATTGACAAATTTATCAAAGAAGTCGATTCTAATACCTAACCCTAACCTCAAAATAAAAGATTCTACTATAGTAATTTTACCGGCGACAGTTAAAAGTTAATAAAATCTTAATTTTTTAGATTTCCAAACCCGTTTTCATACACTCTTCATACTCTATCCTAGGCTTTGAGTAGGCTTTGCCTTGGAGTTGCCTAGCCTGAGGATTGGATTTAGGGGCTTTTGCAATTGAAATAATGTCTTAATCCGGGTATAGCTATACAATAGGGTTTCTAAATCCTGAAACGACTATACAGATTTAAGGGATTACGGGATTCTGTAAAATACTTCTAAAGTAAATATGTATTTATATAAAGACAATGATAAGGTGTTGATATACCGAGTTATCTGCAATTGCTCAGAAATGAAATTCCAGCGGAATATATTTCTCAACGGTAAAACTTCGAATTAGACCCTTCCAACATCAGGCAACGACGGATTTAAAAAAAATCAATCCACCGCGGAAATACTAAAAAGCGCAAAAATCATGCGAAATCAAAACTTATGCGGACCAAAATCCCGATGATAAAAAATAAACGCGTAGAATCTAAGTACTAAAAACTTTGTTTTTAGTTTCTACACGACTTTGATAATAAACGAATAATCATACTACCAAAACCAATCACGCGCAAAAAAAAACAACTCAGATCTGAAAACGTGTTTACTTAGCTGTGTCGCAAATTCAGATTACACTGGTTATAAAAATAGGTGGTTTTACGTATATCCGTAGTTCTGGTTTATTTAATTTCTATAAATTTAAAACAAAAAGGAAACAGCACATTTAGCCGCTACTTTTCATAACCACAACCGTTAACCACAATAGCCCTCTGTCGAAACAATGAAAATATTGAAACCAATAGTAGTCTTACTGATCCTTTTTTCTTTCAGGAGCAATGTACTAGGACAAAAAGCGGAAAGTACCGAATCAACCAATACGATCATTTCCTATTGGGACGAACAAAGAAAGGGGACGAACCATTTTAACCAAATTCCTTCAGAACAGTGGTTCGATGCTGCAAAAAAGGCAAATATAAAATTTGTGAGATTGGTTTTTGAAAAATGGGATGGAGAACAACGTGACTTTATACTTGGTGATGCGGACGATTATCAAGGAATTGTGAAAGGGGATTTTCAAAAACTTCTGTACTTTCTGGATTATGCAAACGAATTGAATATAAAGGTTGTCATCACACCTATTAGTTTGCCAGGTGATCGATGGATTCAATCAAACAACGACCAAAAAGACGGTTGTCTTTGGTTGAATTGGGATTATAGGCAACAAGCGGTTAATTACTGGAAAGACTTAGCTTCCCGATTGAGAGGACACCCAGCCATAGTAGGATACAATTTGGTCAATGAACCTCATCCTGAGTCCTATTATAAGAAGCATGATTTCTGGAAAAAAGATTTGACAGATTGGTATCAGACTGTAAAAGGAAGTCCGGGAGACCTTAATCTGTTTAACAGACAAATAGTACAAGCTATTCGGAGTGTAGACTCTGAAATGCCTATTATCATTGAATCCGGCCTATACTCGACCCCCTGGGCATTCGATTATTTAGAACCATTAGAGGATGATAAGATCATCTATTCTTTTCACATGTACGAACCTTATACTTTTATAACTAAAAGTCTTAATAAAGACCGCTATAGTTATCCGGGAAGTATTCCAATCGATGGACTAGAAGAACCATTTGAACTTAGCAAGGATGGATTGACCAATTTTTTAAAACCAATTAACGAATGGACAACCAAAAATAAAATACCAGCTAATAGAATCTGGGTGGGTGAATTTGGCTGTGACAGAAGTCTAAAAGGAGCAGAAAGTTATTTAGCTGATCTAATTTCCATTTTTAATGAAAATAACTGGCATTGGTCTTTTTATAGTTATCGTGAAGATGATGATTGGGAAGCAATGGATTATGAGTTAGGAAAGCAGAAAGTACATTATACCTATTGGGAATATCAAGAGGCTGAAACCATGCATCTGCACTATGATGACATATACAACAGAGTAACGGACTCTTTTTGGGAAATATTTCAAGGAGAGTTTAAGTAAAAGTGGATAACAAATGAAATAGAAAAGGCCTATATTGAGCTACCTGATACTGAATTGTAAAATTAAACTTTAGCGATATATGAAACGTTTGAGGCACATGCCATATCTGGACGTTCTATACAATTCTAACTCACATCTTATCTTTATAAATTGATTTAAAATACTGGAATAAATCTTGAAAGATCAAATGACACCAAAGTATTATGAGCCTTTTGTAGCAAAAATATGAGCAAAATTATCACACCTACAACAGTTTCAGAGCGCATACCATCATTAGATTTTTTAAGGGGGATTGCCATTCTTGGAATTCTGTTTATAAATATAGAGTCCTTTGTGTATCCCAATCCATGGAGTTCATGGCAGTATGGTTATGAAAGTGCTACAGATCACCATACACGCTTTTGGGTGTATTTTTTAACACAAGGCAAATTTTACACCATGTTCGCCTTACTTTTTGGTGTTGGCTTTGTGATTTTTATGCAGCGTATCCAACAAAAAGTTCATGGTTTAAAAGCTATGGACATATATGCAAGAAGGTTGTTATGGTTGTTTGTTATAGGGTGCATTCACGCTTATTTTATTTGGGATGGTGATATCTTGTATCATTATGCTGTTTGTGGTCTGTTTTTGCTTCCGTTTCGTTCTATGAAAAACAGAAATCTAGTGCTAATTGTTTTGTTTTTAGCTTCCTTTTTATTTATAAAATCGTACGAGAGTGTTTCAAAAAGACAGGAGACATATTCAAATTATACAGAGGCTTTAAATAAAGAAGAAGCTAAAAGAACAGATAAAGACAATACGTTAATCTCTTCTTGGGAAAACAGATATACTAAAAAGTCACCTAACCCATCAGAAAAAATTGAGATTCCAAAACCTACCTATTGGCAAGGTGTTATAAGCTCTTATGAAAATCATAAGGTTCACAAAGGGGAGTTCTATTATCAATCTTTAATGCTATCGTCTTTGATAGTAATGATTTTGGGGATGATATTATTCAGAGCTGGTATTTTTTCTGATTATAGGGTATGGAAATATTATTGGGCTATTACTGTTTTAGTATTGATTGTAGGTTTGGTGATAAACTACATGCGCTATTACCATTGGACATACAAAGACCATATTCCTAACCTCAACACATTCAAAGCATTATTGTTTGCGTTTCCAAAGGAAATATTAGGTGTTGGGTATATATTAGTATTAAATGGGATTTATCAGAAATACTTAAGGAATGTAAGGTTTAAGGTGTTTACCAAAATAGGCAGGACAGCTTTATCCAATTACATTTTCCAAAGTATTATTTTAGGAATCTTATTTTATGGCTATGGCTTTGGATTGCATAATAGTTTTTCAAGATTTGAGCTTTTAGGTTTTGTTGTAACAATTTGGGCTATTCAAATCACATGTACACATTTTTGGTTGAGATCCCACAAACAAGGGCCATTAGAATTTCTCTGGAGAAAGTTGACTTACAATTCATTTAACAAAACATAAAACGTTGAATTAGAAAAGTTTCAAAAAAAGTATTCTAAATGAAAACAAAATCAATCAAAACTATCATTCTCATTACACCATTATTACCTTTAATAACCCGTACCATGAAATGCATAATTTTAACCTTAATATTTTTCACCGCATCAATCTCAGTTGCTCAGCCAACTGTAAGCTTTACTTTCGATGATGGCAGTCTGTCAAAACGTGCAAACTATGAGTTTGAAGAGTGGAACGATATGATTCTGAGTGCCTTGGATGATGCCCAAATCAAGGCGATCATTTTTGTTAAAACCGAAGGAAAATCTACTGATAAAGGAAAGCATCTTTTAGAAACATGGAATGATAAAGGCCACCTAATTGCTAACCACACTTATTCTCATCCAAACTTTAACAAGGAAGAAATAAATGCGGAAGATTTTCGAACTGAACTTTTAAGAGCTGACTCGCTGATTAGCTCTTATAGCAACTACGTTAAGCTGTTCAGATTTCCTTACCTGAAGGAAGGCAATACGCGTGAAGAAATTGATAGCATTCGTCAAATCATGAAATCCCTTGGATATAAAAACGGATACGTTACTATTGATGCATCAGATTGGTTTATCAGTAGCAGACTAAGAAAGAGACTAGGACAAAACCCGAATGCGAGCATTGAAGCTTTTAAGAATTTTTATTTAGAGCACTTATTTGAACGTGCTAGCTATTACGAAAACTTATCCTACGAGCTCACTGGGAGACATATTAAGCACACTTTACTTCTCCATCATAACCTTGCAGCTGCACTCTTCTTAGATGATCTCATCGCAATGTTCAAATCAAAAGGTTGGAAGGTAGTTTCAGCCGATGAGGCATTTAAAGACCCTATTTTTGAACAAACTCCTAACCATGCAGGAGAAAGCATAATTTGGGCGTTAGCTAAAGACTCTGGAAAATATGAAGATCAACTAAGATATCCTGCAGAAGATAGTAGATACGAACAAGCGCGGATGGATGAGCTGGGTCTTTAAAAACGAAAGGGATTAATGGAAGAAGAACCTATAGAGGTTTTATTAAATCAACGTTATTTCGTTCCCTAATTCTGGAAATGCTTATGACAGTTTAGGTGAAGCCTATATGATAGCGGGGAATAAAGAACTTGCTATTGAAAATTATAAAAAGTTTGCTGAAATAGACCCAACAAATATTAATGGAGCAAAGATTTTTGAAAAACTAAAATCAAAAAATTTACTCAAATTTATGGCATTACTCAATTCATCTTATATCTATTTTATACTGACTTTCATTTTGTGTTTTTTGAGTTGTAAAAACACATCAGAAAGACACTATTCTTTTGCCGAAGAACAGCTATCAACAACAATATTATCCGATAGTATAATGTCGTGTGTTAAGTACCACGAAAATTTGATAGCATTTACCAATGCCACAATAGTAGACGGAACGGGTACATCCATAAAGCAAAATCAAACAGTAATCATTGAAAATGGAATTTTTAAAGAGATGGGTATTCATTCTGATATTAAAATTCCTCAAAATGCTAAAACGATTAACCTAAAAGGGAAAACAATCATTCCAGGAATAGTAGGCATGCATAACCATTTACATATTCCTAGATTTCCTGATGTTGGTGACGTAGCTGCTAAATTATATTTAGCTTCTGGGGTCACAACCATACAGACCTGTGGCGCGGCATCACCTTATAATGAATTGGAACTGTCAAAACGAATAAAAGACGCTAAACAAGTTGGACCCGAAATTATCCCTAGCGCGCCTTTTATTACAGGACAAGGTGGTAATCCTAATATGATTATTCCAAGAGATACTAAACATCTTAAAGACACTATGCAACATTGGTTAGACCAAGATGTAAAATGGTTTAAAGTCTATCGAAATACAAATCCAAATGATCTAAAAACAATCATCGAAGTTGCCCATAATAATGACGCGAAAGTAAGAGGACATTTATGTTCAATAACCTTTGAAGAAGCTACCAAACTAGGAATTGACGCTATCGAACATGGATTGAATAGTACAAGTGATTTTAGAACCAATAAATTTTATGGACAATGCAATGGTGGTCGCGAGTATATGGATGAGTTAATTATTAACAGCACAGAAGTTAAGCGCCTACAACAGTTAATGATAGACAACAAGGTCTTTTTAACCTCAACAGTAGCTATTTATGAAGCAAGCATACCTAACAGAGCCTTTGCAGATAAAAGAACTATAAAAGTAATGTCCCCTTTTTTGCAAAATCAATACAAAGAAAGAAGAGCAAGTTTTAATAAACAAATTAATGATAGTATAAGAAATAATCGATTAAAACGCATCATGGAGTTCGAATATCAATACTATAAAATGGGCGGTTTGTTATGTGCAGGTGTCGATGCTGGCAGGCATGTGCTACCGGGATTTGGAGACCAACGAAATTACGAATTACTTATTGAAACTGGTTTTACTACTGAAGAAGCTGTTCAGATTATGACTGGTAATGGAGCTAAAGCATTGGATCGTCAGGATATTGGAACCATTCAAGTAGGCAAAAGAGCTGATTTTGTTATCCTAAACGGAAATTTAGAAAACGATGCAAGCACCATAAAAAATGTCGAAACTGTTTTTAAAGAAGGAGTAGGTTATAATTCTAAAAAAATATTAGAAAAAATAACTGGCAAATTTGGTATGGAATGAAAAAGATGAAGTCATATATACTGATTATATGTTGTTATTCCTTAATTGGCTTAATATCAAGAAGATTACTGAAGGAGGTCAATTATCCTGCTAGAATTTGCCAATTTAAATTAAAACTGTACCTTTAGACTGAATGTCAATCAATTAGGATCAAAATTAATGGTAGTAATCCTAGAGGCACCAAAACTAAAAACTGCCTGAACGCTTTGTGTTACAGGCATTTAATAAAAATACCGACTTCTGGCGAGAACTCAAAGCAAATGTATGCTGCCCTAATGATAGCATTAGAAATATATCTTTCGGAGAAACAGCGTTTGAGAGAGTTGATGATAAAACCAATGCTTACAAAGTCTTCTTAGCTCTTTAAGCATTACATCCCGGTTCGTATCGCCTCCACAGGATCTAAGCGCGAAGCCATAAATGCAGGGACAATACCTGCAATGAGTCCTATTATCACAGAACTTGAAAGCCCAAGTAAAGCATTACCAGCAGAAAGTATAAACTCAAAACTACCTGTAAACTGAGAAAGTATCACAGTGATAATCCACACCAAACCAAGTCCGATCAAGCCACCTATAACTGCGAGAATTATAGATTCAAATAAAAACTGAAGTAATATAAATCGATTTTTAGCACCTAAGGCTTTTTGAATACCTATCAAATTGGTACGTTCTTTAACGCTCACAAACATAATATTTGCAATACCAAAACCACCTACGAGTAAAGAAAACAGACCTATAAATCCACCTATGGTAGACATCGTGCCCGTAATGTTATCTATAAAATCGGTAAATCCTGAAAGTTGATTTATAAAAAATGTATTTACCTCATCCGGTTTCAAGCCACGCACCTGACGCAGTCTTTGGGTAAGCACTGCATTAAATTCAGGGATATCCACTCCTGCTTCAGGCTTTACTATTATCTGTGGAAATGCAGATTTATTATTGCTTCCGTAAATACGGCGTACAACATTTACCGGCAAGATCACCATCCCATCTTTTGAAGGACCAAAAATACTATTCCCTTCTTTTTCTAAAACCCCAATGATCGTAAAACGCTGTCCATATAAACGCACTTGTTTTCCTAACGGATCTAAATTTCCAAACAATCCTTCAGCAATCTCATCGCCTAAAACCAAAACGTTAGATCCGCTATTAGATTCAGACTCATTAAAAAACCTTCCTTCCGCAAGCTGTAAGGCTTCTATATTGTAATACCCATCAGTCACCGGAGCAATATTAACCCCAGTCACTAATTTATCACCGTACTTTATAGATTCTGCTCCCACGTTTAAAACAAAAGATGCCGCTTCTACATCTGGAACATTTCGCTTTATATATTGATATTCTTCATAACTCACATCAGGAAACTGCTCCCGTTTCCATTGCGGAATATCAGTAGGACCAAATGAAAAACGCATTACAATTATCGTACTGTTATCTAGAGAAGAAAGACTTCCTTTTATTTCCTGTTTTAATGAATCTACAGCAGCCAAAACCCCGATAATAGAAAAAATACCTATGGTCACACCCAGCAATGACAAGAGCGTACGCAACTTATTGTTGCGCAATGCATTAATTGCAAAGGCTAGACTTTCTTTTAATACCCTAAGATAAATGAGCATAGAAGTGTGATAATTTGAATACAGGTTTGACGCAGAAGCGCACTGAGTGTTACAAAATTATGCTAAGAAAATACAAAAAATAGCACCATACTTTAGTGGTTAAATTCATACTTTTGCACCCAAATTAAAAATTTCTTCATGAGTACTCCTATAAAGGCAAAAGCCGCATTGATTTCAGTTTTTAGTAAAGAAGGTCTTGAACCGTTAATTAAAAAGTTTAACGACCTGGGTATAACCCTTTATTCTACGGGAGGTACCGAGAAATTTATTAAAGATCTGGGCGTGCCGGTAGTACCCGTTGAAGATGTAACCTCATATCCTTCTATTTTAGGAGGAAGAGTAAAAACACTTCACCCTAAAGTTTTTGGTGGAATTTTAAACCGTCAAGACAATGATAGCGATGTTGCCGAAATGAAAGAGTACAACATTCCGCAACTTGATATAGTTATTGTTGATTTATATCCTTTTGAAAAAACAGTAGCTTCTGGAGCTTCTGAACAAGATATTGTAGAGAAAATCGACATAGGCGGAATTTCATTAATACGTGCGGCTGCTAAGAATTTCAAAGACACGCTGTGTGTTTCTTCGGTTGATGACTATGAAGAAGTTTTAGAACTCATCAGCACAAATGAAGGAACAACCACCTTAGCAGACCGCAAGCGTTTTGCAGCAAAAGCTTTTAATGTTTCTTCTCATTACGACACTGCAATTTTCAATTACTTTAATGAAGAAGAAGTAGTTTACAAAGCAAGCTATACCAAAGGAAAATCGTTACGTTATGGAGAAAATCCACACCAAAAGGGAACTTTCTTTGGCGATTTTGATGCAATGTTTGACAAGCTTCACGGAAAAGAACTCTCCTACAACAACTTACTAGACGTTGATGCGGCGGTTAATTTAATGGCAGAATTTCAAAACGAAGATCCTACGTTTGCGATTTTAAAACACAACAATGCGTGTGGCCTTGCACAACGTGACACTTTACATCAAGCTTATGTAGATGCATTGGCAGGAGACCCTGTTTCTGCTTTCGGTGGAATTTTAATTTCAAATAAAGAGATCGATAAAGCTACTGCTGAAGAAATTCATAAATTATTCTGCGAGGTAGTGATCGCTCCTAGCTATTCTGAAGAAGCTCTAGAAATTTTAAAAGGAAAGAAAAATCGTGTTCTGTTAATTCAAAAGCCTATTAGCCTACCTACAGATCAGGTTCGCAGTTGTTTAAATGGTGTTTTAGTTCAGGATAAAGACGCTAAAACTGACAGCTTAGAAGATCTTTCTACGGTTACGAACAATAAACCCACCTCAGATGAGTTAAGTGATTTGATCTTTGCATCTAAGCTATGTAAGCATACCAAATCAAATACAATTGTATTTGCAAAAGGAAAGCAACTTTGCGCAAGCGGTACCGGCCAGACATCACGAGTAGATGCTCTTCGCCAGGCTATTGACAAAGCAGTTTCTTTTGGTTTTGACCTTAAAGGTGCTGTTATGGCAAGTGATGCATTTTTCCCTTTTCCAGATTGTGTTGAGCTTGCAGATAAAGCAGGTATCACCGCTGTAATTCAGCCTGGGGGATCTATTAAAGATCAGCTGAGCATAGACTATTGTAACGAGCATAACTTAGCAATGGTCATGACCGGAACAAGACATTTTAAACATTAAAAAATCCGTATTTTTTAACTACATTTAAAGATTAACCTTTTAGCATAATCATCCTAATTTCCACCAGCGCTTATGGGCTTTTTTGATTTTCTTACCGAAGAAATAGCAATAGATCTAGGTACCGCAAACACACTAATCATACACAACGACAAAGTTGTGGTTGACAGTCCTTCTATTGTTGCCCGCGATCGGGTTAGCAACAAGATAATTGCTGCCGGTAAAGATGCTGCTATGATGCAGGGTAAAACACACGAAAACATTAAAACCATTCGCCCGCTAAAAGATGGTGTGATTGCAGACTTTGATGCCAGCGAGCAAATGATGAGCATGTTTATCAAAGAGATTCCTGCTCTTAAAAAACGCCTTTTTGCTCCCGCTCTTCGTATGGTGATTTGTATCCCCTCTGGAATTACAGAAGTTGAGATGCGTGCGGTAAAAGAAAGTGCAGAACGGGTAAACGGTAAAGAAGTTTATCTTATTCACGAGCCTATGGCTGCTGCAATAGGTATTGGCGTTGATATTATGCAGCCAAAAGGAAATATGATTGTAGATATAGGTGGGGGCACTACAGAGATTGCAGTTATTGCTTTAGGTGGAATTGTCTGTGACAAATCAGTTAAGATCGCAGGTGATGTTTTTACCAATGACATCATTTACTATATGCGTACCCAACACAACTTGTATGTGGGAGAACGCAGTGCGGAAAAAATAAAAATACAAATAGGAGCAGCTACTGAAGATCTAGAAGTTCCGCCGGAAGACATGAGTGTTCAGGGGCGTGACTTGCTTACCGGTAAACCGAAACAGGTTCAGATCTCTTTCCGTGAAATCGCTAAAGCATTAGACAAATCTATCTTACGTATAGAAGATGCTGTAATGGAAACCCTGTCGCAAACGCCACCAGAACTCGCTGCTGATATTTACAACACCGGTATTTACCTTGCTGGAGGTGGTAGTATGTTACGCGGTCTTGACAAACGTTTGTCTCAAAAAACAGATTTACCGGTATATATTGCAGAAGACCCACTACGTGCAGTAGTTCGCGGAACCGGAATTACGCTTAAAAATCTTGCTAAATTCAAGAGCGTACTTATCAAATAATAGCATCGTGATTCATGCAGCAAATTGTAAATTTTATAATAAAGTACAGAAACTTTCTGCTATTTGTCTTTTTGCTGTTCATATCACTGGTATTTACCATACAGTCACACTCCTATCACCGCAGCAGGTTTGTCAATTCGGCTAACTTTTTAAGCGGAGGTATTTATAGCGGACTCGATGACATCACAACTTATTTTGATCTAGAGACTCATAACGAGCAACTGGTAGAAGAAAATAATAGATTGCGAGCCAGGCTGCTTAATACCAGAGACAGTGTTTCTCAAAAAATTGACACTGCTACTTATCACAAGCGTTTTCAATTTACTACGGCCAAAGTAATCAACAATAACTACACGTTTAAAGACAATTTTTTGACTCTTAGAGCCGGAAGTAAAAATGGTCTAAAACAAGATCTAGGTGTCATCACCAGTAAAGGTATTGTGGGTATTGTAGATAATATCTCTAAAAATTATGCTACTGTAATAAGTATTCTCAACAGCAATTCTCAAATAAATGCCAAGCTTAAAAAAAGTAATCACTTTGGAATTCTAGTCTGGAAGGGCGGCGACCCTAATATCGTAGACCTTATAGATGTGCAATCTAAAGCTCCGGTTAAAATGGGAGATACAATTGTAACCGGCGGGAAATCTACTATTTTCCCAGAAGGCATTGGCATCGGGACGATAAACTCTTTTGAGTTAGATCCCAGCGAAAATTTTTACACCATTAAGGTAAAGCTCTTTAACGACATGACTAATGTAGGTCACGTCTATGTCATTGAGAATTTGGATCGGGAAGAAATAAAAATGCTAGAACAACAGACAGCAGATGAACACTAGTATCACTCGAAATATCATCCGTTTTGTTTTTCTGGTTTTGGTACAAATTGCCATATTTAATCACATCAACTTTTTGGGTTATATCAACCCATACCCCTATATCTTATTTATAGTTTTATTTCCTATCGGCGATAATAGAGGTTTACTGTTATTTTTGAGTTTTTTATTAGGGCTTTCTGTAGATATGTTTAGTAACAGTGGCGGTATGCATGCGGCGAGTTGTGTTACTATTGCGTTCTTAAGACCGTGGATTCTTCAATCGATATTCGGTATTGCCTATGAATATAACGCAGTAAAAATTTCAAAAGCTGCATTTGGCGAGCGTTTGCTGTACATCAGTATTTTGGTTTTTACGCATCACCTGCTATTATTTTTCCTCGAAAGTTTTAACTTTTCAGATATAATCTATATACTTAAAAAGACGTTGTTTAGTGGAGCCTTTACCATTCTGCTCTGTTTACTATTTCTAACCCTCTTTAGTGTAAAGCGTAAATGAGAAAAATTCTTCTTTTTTCAATTGTTTTGATTTCTGGTATTTTACTTACCGGAAGACTTTTCTATTTGCAAATATTAGATACTTCTTATGCAACTCTTTCGGTAAATAACGCAATAAAACGTGTCTATGATTACCCGCAACGCGGCCATATTTATGACCGTAATGGCAGCCTTTTAGTAAGCAACCAACCTTCTTATGATGTGATGGTGATCCCACGTGAAGTAAAACCTTTTGACACCACAGAGTTCTGCGGATTACTAAAAATGACGAAGGAAGCTTTAAAAACAAGATTGAGCAAAGCTCATGTTTATTCGCCAAGATTGCCCTCTATTGTAATTCCACAACTCACAAAATCTGAATATGCGTATTTACAGGAAAAGATGCGCAAATATGAAGGGTTTTACATTCAGAAGCGTTCCCTACGGGATTATCAGGTAGATTTTGGTGCAAATTTTTTAGGATACATTGCTGAAGTTAACCGATCTGATATTGAAGACAATCCATACTATCAATCTGGTGACTTAAAAGGAAGAACTGGTGTCGAAAAGCAATACGAAGAAACTTTACGCGGCATAAAAGGTGTCAAATATATTCAGAAAGATCGTTTCAATCGGGATATTGGCGCATACAAAAACGGGAGTTTAGATACGATTCCAGAACCTGGAAAAGACCTTACCCTTACCATAGATGCAGAACTTCAAAAGTATGGAGAAGAACTGATGGTTAATAAACGCGGCGGAATTATAGCGATTGAACCGAGCACCGGTGAAATTTTAGCTCTTATCTCTGCTCCCAATTACGACCCTAGTTTATTAGTGGGACGCCAGCGCTCTGCAAATTTCACCAAACTTTGGTACGACACCATTGCAAAACCTCTTTTTGATCGCAGCCTTCAAGCAGAATACCCACCGGGATCTCCTTTTAAAACGCTCAATGCTCTTATCGCACTACAAGAGAATGTTGTAGACACTCAAGAAAGTTTTGCGTGTCATGGGGGTTATTATTACGGCTCCAGAGGTCGCAAACTAGGTTGTCACCATCATCCCAGTCCGCTTAGTATGGTTCCGGGTATTGCAAATTCGTGTAACGCCTATTTTGCTAATGTATACAGACGCGTGATTGACAAATATGACACCCCTCAGGAGGGGATGGATAGATGGCACAATCACTTGGCTAGTTTTGGTCTTGGTCAATATATGGGTACTGATCTACCTACCGGCCGCCCAGGGTATATACCTGATAGTGATTACTACAACAGAGCGTATGAATATCCAAAATATAAGTGGTTTAGTACCGCTACGATCTCTAACTCTATAGGTCAGGGAGAAGTAAGCCTTACCCCTATTCAATTAGCAAATGTCACAGCTACTATTGCTAACAGAGGCTGGTATTACACGCCTCATATTGTAAAAGGAATTGAAGGTCAGACGGAATTGATCCCTGAAAAATACCGTACTAAAAATGTAACAACCATTGACCCGGCTAATTTTGAACCCGTCGTAGAAGGGATGTTTGGCGCTTATAATTATGGTACCGCTGCAGGTGTTCAAATCCCCGGTATAGAAATTTGCGGAAAAACAGGAACTGCCGAGAATTATACCAAAATAGATGGTAAACGTCAGCAACTTACAGACCATTCTATTTTCGTTGCTTTTGCACCAAAAGACAATCCTAAAATTGCTATTGCTGTTTTTGTAGAAAATGGATATTGGGGCGGAAGATATGGAGGTAAAATTGCCAGTCTAATGATTGAGAAGCATATTAAGGGTGAGATTACCAGAACAGATCTTGAAGATTGGATTCTATCTCACAGCCTCGAAGAAGAATATGCAAAACCACTTAGTGGTAAACCATTCCCAATTAATGATGGTAAGAAAATAAGCGGAAAAGTAGAAAAACCTATCTTATAATGGGGATCACTTCTCGGAACAACCGCGGTAATTTTGACTGGCTTCTTATTGTAATTTTTCTGGCTTTAATTGGTATCGGCTGGGTCAATATTTATTCGGCTTCTATAGATCCATCTGGGGTTTCAGATTTTTTTGATCTGAATAACTTATACACCAGGCAATTGCTCTTTATAGGGCTAAGCTTTCTAATCATCATTTTTGTCCTTTCGCTTGATGCCAAATTTTTTGAGCGTTTTGCAAGTGTTATTTATGTTACCTCCATCCTGTCTCTTTTAGGCTTATTTGTCTTCGGAAAAAATATTTCGGGAGCGACAAGCTGGTATTCTTTTGGGAGCTTTGGTTTACAGCCTAGTGAGTTTGCTAAAGCGGCAACAGCACTGGCGCTAGCAAAATACCTAAGTGATATTCAAACCGATGTGAAATCATTTGTGCATCAATTGCGGGCATTTGTGATCATCGCTTTACCCGCAATCTGTATCGTTCCCCAACCAGATCCCGGTAGCGCATTAGTTTATGCAGCTTTCTTTTTCCCACTTTATCGCGAAGGACTATCTGGCATTTATCTCATCATAGGCTCTATCACGATCGCGCTGTTTGTACTTACTCTTGCTTTTGGTCCCATTTATATCATTGCAGGGATTGTTCTAATCGCACTCTTTTTACTTATTAAAAACAGAAAAAAACGCTTTGGTAAACGTTATTATTACATTCTTCCCTTAGTCTCTATTGTATTCGTTTTATCTGTGAATTACATCTTTCAAAATGTATTTGAGCAACGCCACAGAGACCGCTTCAATGTCGTTCTGGGGAAAGAAGTAGATATGAAAAGCATAGGTTACAATACCTACCAATCTGAAATTGCAATAGGTAATGGAGGCCTTACCGGCAAAGGCTTTTTAAAAGGCACCCAGACTAAAGGCAACTTTGTTCCAGAACAACATACCGATTATATTTTCAGTACCGTAGGTGAAGAATGGGGCTTTCTGGGAAGCTCACTGGTCATCATTTTATTTGTGGGACTGATGCTGCGCATCATCTTTTTAGCAGAAAGGCAGAAGAGCCAGTTTAGCCGTATTTATGGCTATAGTATTGCAGGAATATTATTTATTCACTTTTTAGTAAACATTGGTATGGTTACAGGTGTTTTTCCAACGGTTGGGATACCACTACCCTTTTTTAGTTATGGAGGTTCCGGGCTTTGGGGCTTTACGATTTTACTCTTTATTTTTGTAAAACTCGACAGTAATCGGGTTAATGAGTGGTAAGATCAGAATTTCCAATCTTTAAGTAATTTTTCTTTCTCTATTCTGTTTTCTTCGGAATCTACAAGCTTCGGAAAGAAGTCAATGCCGGTTACAGCTTCTAAACTATCTACTGAAACTACAAAAGCTTTGAGATCTCGATCACTTTCGCTATGCGGAATCAAAAAAGCCAAGCACGTATAACCAGAAGCAGTTTCCCGAAGCACAATCTTATAAAAAGCACGAGGTACAATTACATTCTCATGCCCTATAGTCGCCAATGGGTCAGCTAAAACTCCCCCGGTAATAATTGTGACTTTATCATATTTTCTTGCCCAGTCTCTAATTTTATTTTCTAACCTATTCCAAACACCACCATTAAACTCGTGCAATTGAGGACTGATGTTACTGGTTAAAAAAGTTTCATTATACGCTTGACTACTAAAACTACGATCACCGGCAGGACATAAATGACCGCGGTCATAACCACTATTTTTATAATTGCGCCAATCTGCCGCTCCGGTGCCCACAGCAGCATCAATGTCAAAATACGGCCTACTTACTTCAACACTTTTTAATTGATCATGAGTGAGCATGTATGCAACCCAGGCAGCCTGTTCTGCAGCTTCATTATAACTTAATGTATAATATTGATGATGCACAAGTGTATTGCTTTCAGCCTTCGGAAGAAAGAAAGATAATTCTTGAGATTTCACAACTTCGCCTGTCTTTACAAGCTCATTTTTTTCTTGATTCTCTATGTATTTTTCACCTAAAACAATAAGCGTAATGACCACCATCATCAAAAGTGGATAAGTATATTTTCTTTTCATTTAATTCACTCCTTTTACATCAAGGGCATCTCGCAGCGCATTACCCATAAGCATAAATGCCATTACCAGACTCATAATCGCAAGACCGGGAATTATCGCCAAATAGGCTTTTCCTAAAATTATATATGAATAATGGTCTTTAATCATGGCACCCCAACTAGGAACAGGCGGTTGTGCTCCAATACCTAAAAAGCTTAACCCACTTTCTATTAAAATTGCACTGGCAAAATTTGCTGCGCTTATCACGATTACCGGCGCTAAGATATTGGGTAAAATATGCTTAAAAAGAATACGCATATCCTTATATCCTAAAGCACGTGCAGCTGTCACATACTGCGCTTCTTTTACACTCAAAACCTGCCCTCTAACAACACGTGCCACCTCAACCCACATTGTGAGACCTACCGCTATAAAAACCTGCCAAAAGCCCTTTCCTAAAGCAAGAGTAATTGCAATAACAAGGAGTAAGGTAGGTATAGACCAAGTCACATTAATAATCCACATGATGAAGGCATCGAGTTTACCACCGTAATACCCACCAACTGCTCCTAAAAACACTCCTATTATCAATGAAATTAATACAGCAACAAAACCAATACTAAATGAAATACGAGCACCAATAAGCATTCTGCTCAAGAGATCACGACCGTATTTATCTGTGCCTAAGAGAAACGTTTTTTCGGTTATAAATTGCGCTTCAAAATCTCCAGTGGTTATAGCTGAAATCCCAAAATCCTCTAATGGGATGGCTTTAGTTAGCTCCAGTGAAGCATCTTCAGAATATGGGATATATTCTACTTCGTGATTACGAATTTCAAAAGAAGTAATAGGTATTTCAGAATCTGTATTTGTTTGGCCTGTAAAAGCTTTACTCAGAAAATTTTGAACTGTAATTTCAGGTCCAGGAACAGTAAGCATTTTTACGGTAAAGCCGGGCTTTTTTGAATGAATTGCCAAATGCATTTGATTGGCGTTACGCGAATGATCGGGTGCAATGAGGTATGCAAAAAGTGCCACCAAACCACAAAATACGATATATGTAAAACTCAAAACGCCCCAGAAATTTCTTTTGAATTTCCGGAGCGCTAAATGAGTTAATGAACTAGCGTTTTCTGCCATAGGTTAATCCCTAACGTCAGCCAATTTACCTCTTCTAATATTATTTAGTTTTAAATCTTCTAAAACATTTATAGCTTCTTCCATATAAACATCTTTAGCAAGATCTTCATGCCAGCGTTCGCGCTTCTGCTTTAAAATAGTATCATTCTCAAATTCCTTTAGTTCATAGGGAAGGGATTTATAAGTAAGATCTGATTTATACTCTTTTAAAGCTTCAAACTGCTTAGCTTCTTCTTCATTCTGCTTAACCTTAGCGGCATAAGCATCAATATTTAAAGGCCATACAGATTCATCTTGCTTGCTTTTGATCCACTTGGCATTTTCTTCAATAAGTTGTAATTGCTTATTTTTTGCCATTCTGGCGTTACTGCTATTTATGGTTTGCTCATAATCTATATAACCATCCCAAACATCATAATCTGCCGCAGCGATTTTATCCCAAGGTAATGGGTTTTCTAAATCCTTCTCTCCTATGTCTATATAGCTGTACTTGTCTGGCACAACAACGTCACTCTTAACACCTTCAAGTTGAGTAGACCCGCCGTTAATACGGTAAAATTTTTGTGTGGTTATTTTTAAAGCCCCCATATCACCTAGGTCATTTTGACGTAACCACCGGTTAAGGTCATAAACATTCTGCACAGTTCCTTTACCGTATGTTTGTTTACTACCTATAATAACTGCTCTCTTATAATCTTGCATCGCTGCAGCAAGAATTTCACTAGCTGAGGCAGATATCTCATTCACCAATATTACAAGAGGTTTATCCCAAATAATCTCAGGGTCTTTATCCTTTAATATTTCGCTTTCAGCGCCGTTAGATTTAACCTGAACTACAGGACCTTCTTTAATAAACAACCCTGCTATATCTACAACCGTGGATAATGACCCCCCACCGTTACTTCTCAAGTCGATAACAAGACCATCAACATCCTGTTCTTTTAAACGGATTATTTCTTTCTTAACATCAGTAGCCGCATTACGTTCTTCAGCATTTTGCATGTCGAAATAAAACTTAGGCAAATTAATCACCCCATAGTTGCGGTCATCTTTTTCAACTGTAGTTGATTTTGCATAGGTTTCTTCAAGTTCAACGACATCACGCGTAATCGCTATATTTTTAATAGAACCGTCTTTCTTCTTTACATTTAGTGTAACAACGGTACCTTTAGGGCCTTTGATCAACTCTACCGCGTCATCAAGTCTCATCCCCACAACACTGGTTGCAACATCTTCATCAGCTTGCTTCACTTTAAGAATAATATCACCTTCTTCAAGGTCTTCTCCTCTCCAAGCAGGACCGCCAGAAATAATTTCAGTAATACTTATCTCATTGCTTTTTTTCTGAAGCCTTGCTCCAATACCCTGAAACTGACCGCTCATCTGCATATCAAAACGATCTTTATCTACTGGTGCAAAATAGGTCGTATGTGGATCAAACTCTTCCACAATAGTATTGATGTAAACCGAAAAATAGTCTTCACGATCCAACTCATTAGCGAATTCAAAATACTCTACTAATGATTTTTTTGTAGTTTCTCTAGATTCTTTTTCAATTTCACTTTTAGACAAAGCAGTATAACCTGAAGAATCTTTTGCTTTTTTCGCTTCTTCCTCAAGACGATCGTAGTAAATACCTATAGCACTAAACTTCAATTGATTTTCCCATCTAGACTTTAACTCTTTAAGATTCTTTGCATAGTCCAGATTTTCATAATCTGTATCAATGACCTCATCTTTGGTATAATCAAAAGGTTGCTCCAAAACTTCGTCGTAGATTTTTTTTGAATCCTCCATACGCTCTCTCAAACGCGTGTAAGCTAAATCAAAAAAGCTGATATCTTCATTACGAATCTGATCATCGATCTGATCTTTATACTTCTCAAACTCTTTAATGTCATTCTGTAAGAAATAACGCTTTAAAGGATCTAATGAAGTCACAAAGTCATTAAAAACCTGCTCAGAAAATTCATCATTAAATTCTTTTGCATCATAATGCCCTTTTTCAAGAACATAAGAAATAAGGCTAATAAGCACTTTGTCTTTTCCGGGATCTTCATCATTTGTTGTAAAACTGCAAGAAGCGGCAGCTAACAATAAGGCTAAAACAAGAACCTTTGCATTCTTTATCATAATATGTTGCATTTTCATCTTTTACTAGCAATCTACATTAAAAACCGTGCCATGGCTCATAATTGACGCCAACAATTTGTTAAACGTTAAGCCTCGGGATGGCTTGGTAATTTAGTATTTTAGCGGTAGAAAGCAAAACTAAATGGCAAATCAAAAACCACTAATTCTGGTCACTAACGATGACGGCATAACCGCTCCTGGCATACGCAGATTAATAACTTTAATGCAAGAGCTTGGCGATGTGGTTGTTGTAGCTCCAGACAGTCCTCAAAGCGGTATGGGTCACGCTATAACAGTAAATGACACTATTTATTGTGATCCCGTTAAAGAATTTCAAGATAAAAATCACAAAGAATACAGTTGCTCTGGCACCCCTGCAGATTGCGTTAAGATTGCTGTGCAAGAAATTATGCATCGCAAACCAGACATTTGTGTTAGTGGAATTAATCATGGTTCTAACTCATCAATAAATGTTATTTACTCTGGCACAATGAGTGCTGCTGTTGAAGCCGGTGTAGAAGGAATCCCCGCTATTGGGTTTTCGTTACTCGACTATGCTATAGATGCAGACTTTTCTCATTGTGATGCTTATGTAAAAAAAATCGTTCAAGAGGTTCTTAAAAATGGGCTGCCTAAGGGAGTTGTACTTAATGTGAATATTCCCAAATTGAAAGCCAGCGAAATACAAGGCATAAAAGTAGGACGTCAGGCTAACGCACAATGGGTTGAAGATTTTGACAAACGCACCAATCCTATGGGACGGGATTATTACTGGCTAAGTGGTGAATTTGTGAACGAAGATAAAGGCGAAGACACAGACGAGTGGGCACTGGCTCAAGGTTATGTTTCTGTTGTACCGGTTCAGTTTGATTTAACTGCACATCATTTTATTGATAAACTGAATGACTGGAAATTTAATTCGTAATTTTCGCTTTTGTAAACTATCAAAATCAAGTAAATCGTGAAATATTATATCATAGCAGGTGAAGCCAGTGGCGATTTACACGCAGCCAATCTGATGAAAGCTATTTTAGCTGAAGATCCTGAAGCTGATTTTAGATTCTGGGGCGGGGATTTGATGCAAAAAGTGGGCGGTACATTGGTAAAACATTACCGCGATCTTGCATTTATGGGATTTTTTGAAGTCTTAATGAACCTGCGTACGATTACAAAAAACTTGTCTTTTTGTAAAAAAGATATCGCAGCCTACAATCCCGATGTTATCGTTTATATAGATTATCCCGGTTTTAATTTACGCATTGCAAAATGGGCTCGCGAGCAAGGTTATAACAATCATTATTATATTTCTCCACAAATATGGGCCTGGAAAGAAGGTCGTATCAAAGCTATTAAACGTGATATTGATGCGATGTATGTCATCCTACCCTTTGAACAGAATTTTTATGAGGAAAAACACGATTTTCCTGTTCACTTTGTGGGACATCCCTTAATTGATGAGATCAGCGCAAGAAAACCTATTTCGCCTGAAAACTTTAGAAAACAACACAATTTAGACGAGCGCCCTATTATCGCTTTATTACCGGGAAGCAGAAAGCAGGAAATTCAGAAAATGCTCGAAATTATGCTCAGCATCACGCCTGATTTTAAAGAATATCAATTTGTAATCGCAGGTGCTCCCAGCCAAGATGCTGATTTCTACGAAGCCTTTCTTCAAAAGAACAGAACACACATTGTGATGAATCAGACGTATAATCTGCTTGATGTTTCTCATGCTGCGCTGGTAACCTCAGGAACAGCAACTTTAGAAACAGCATTGTTTAAAGTTCCTGAAGTGGTATGCTACAAAGGCGGAAGAATAAGCTACGAGATCGCAAAGCGCGTAATACAATTGGATTACATTTCACTGGTAAATCTTATTATGAACAAAGAAGTGGTTAAAGAATTAATTCAATCAGAATTCAATACCAAATCTTTGAAAGCTGCGTTATCAAACATCTTAGATGAAGAAAAACGAAAAGCTCTTTTTAACGAATATTATAAACTAGAAAAAAAGCTGGGTGGTACTGGGGCCAGTGCAAAAACAGCTCAATTGATCGTGAGTAGTATTCCTAAAAAATAACTAAATCAAAATGCTCTGTAGGAGATGATGTATATGAAAAGAACCCTTTTATCAATTCTGGTAAGTATTGCATTAGTGAGTTGTGGCGGAAGCAAAAAAGCTACACAAACTGTTTCTTCGGTAGAAAACACACGGTACACCGCTCCTAAAAAAAACAGCAAAATTGCAAGCTCAGAATCTTCTAAAAGTGAACTCATCTATTTGTCTGAAATTAAAGAAAGTGAAGAGAACAGACTGAGATTCAACATTATAAATAATGCACGCCAATATGAAGGGACACCCTATAAATACGGAGGAACTACAGAAAAAGGGATGGATTGCAGCGGTCTTGTTTACACTTCCTTTTTAGAGGAAGGCATCAGCATACCCCGCGTAAGCCGGCATATTGCCGAAGAAGGAAAACGCATTAAAACCGATGAGGCCATTCCCGGAGATTTACTCTTTTTTATCACTGGTCGTCGAAGCAAACAAATCAATCATGTAGGCCTTGTGGTAGATGTTTTACCCGGCCAAATTCTCTTTATTCACTCTTCTACTTCGCAGGGCGTTATTGTCTCTTCACTAAATGAAGGCTACTGGAACAATGCATTTAAAGAAGCTCGAAGAATTATGTAACACATTGATTTTTTGATTAGTATTGCAAAAACTAATCAAATCTGGTGGCCAGATGAAAGGCATCAACTCCACCCTTATACTTCTTCTTCTCGGACTCCTTTCAGGGATCCTTTTTGCTCCTGCCTTCAATTTATCGCTAATCACATCATTAATAAGTTTTGGAGTTATTCTAGTATTATTCTCTACAAACCATTTTATTTTAAAAAGAAACTTCTCTAAAAACCTCATCAGTAGCATTCTCGCATTTAGTGTATTTGTCTGTATTGGGTTGATTGAAGTCGATTTAACAAATCCACTTCGCGACAACAAGCACTATTTAAAACAAACAGCATATAATGCGGAAACCCGCCTAAAATTAATCGTATCAGAAGTTCTGAAACCGGGTTTTTACGATGCTAAATTTATCGCTCAGATCCACGAAGCTAATAAAGAACAAACCACCGGAAAAATCATAGTAAACGTTTTAAAAGACAGTCTCTATCCAGAAACTCAACTTGAGATTGATGACATTATTTATATAAAAACTCAACTTTTGCAAATAACTCCTCCAGGTGCACCCTATCAATTCAATTATAAAGAATATTTAAAAAACCGAGGTATTTACGCTCAGGTGAATCTCAAACCCTTTGAGTTCTTAAAAATAAATCCCATAAAACACAGTGCAAAAGGACTAGCCTCTTTATTAAGGAATCAAATAAATAAAAGATTAGAGCAGTATGATTTCAGCACAAATTCAAAGGCTATTTTTAATGCCTTGCTCTTAGGACAGCGACAAGATTTATCAAATGAACTGAAAGCTGATTATATCCATGCCGGTGTCATACACATTCTGGCAGTTTCTGGTTTACATGTAGGTATTTTGATGCTCATACTACAATTCATTTTACGTCCATTAGGAAACTACCGTAGCAGCCGCATCATTCGAACCGCAGTTATCATTGCTGGCATTTGGTGCTTTGCATTTGTTACAGGCTTCTCTCCTTCTGTTCTTAGAGCGGCAACTATGTTTACTTTTGTACAACTAGGCCTCCTCCTAAATCAACGTCAAGCGGGACTGAACGCACTAATTACATCGGCTTTTATTTTGCTTTTGATCCAACCGCAACTCATTTATGAAGTTGGTTTTCAATTGAGCTATGCCGCGGTATTTTTTATTATGTGGCTCTACCCTATATTCAATGCTTTTTGGGAGCCGAAAAACAAAATAGTAAAATACTATTGGCAGCTTATTTTGGTAAGTACTGCTGCACAACTTGGAGTTTTACCGTTGAGTTTGTATTACTTTCATCAATTTCCGGGAATGTTTCTTGTAGCAAACTTAGTGGTGCTTCCAGCAATTGGTTGCCTACTGATCTACGGATTACTAATTATACTGCTTTCGACACTTAATTTATTACCTCAATTCTTAGCCACAGGTTTCGACTTCGTAATTATCTGGTTAAATCGTTTCATCTCATATATTGCTGAGATAGACTTCCTGCTTCTAAAAAACATTTATTTTTCAGCAGTCTTAGTCGTCTTAACCTATCTCGTTATTATTTCCGCAGGTATATTATTTGATAAGATTACTTTTAAAAGAACCATCTTATTCTTGTCTACTATGATTGCATTACCGGTTGCTTTAATAGGGAGCGTAAAGCTTCAGGATAAACCTGAATTTTATGTAAATCACCGGTATCAGAAGACAATCTTTACTCAAAAAACTCCAACCAGAACGCTGTTTTTTTATTCCGCAGAAGTGGAAGATATCCCTCCTGGTTTTATTGAAAATTTTAAGGAAAATCAGTTAATTACGGAAGTTAAAAATGACAGTTTGGGCTCTATTTTTACACATTCAAAAAATACTATTTTAAGAATAGACAGTCTTGCAATATATAATATCGAAGGTTTAAATCCAGATTATATCTTATTGACACAATCACCTAAACTCAATTTAAACCGACTCCTATCAAGATATCCTAATGCAAAAATCGTTGCAGACGGAAGCAATTATAAAAGCTATGTTGACCGCTGGAAACTCACGTGTGAACAACAAAAAATCCCTTTTCACAACACTTATGAAAAGGGATTTTATAAGATTGAATAAAGGATCTCTCTAACTTTTGAATGTACTTTCAAAACCTGACTGATACGCTTCCCAGGCTTCTGCTGTGGTAATTTCTAAATAATCATCAGATTTGATCATCTTTAAAAATAACTCAAGCTGCTGTGGCGTTTTATAACCCGGCAATGGTTGAATCAAGTCTCCTTTTTCATCAAAAAATACGATACTTGGATACGCATTTATTTTCATCGCATGTGCAAAAAGATGCTGGCTGTTTCTTCCCTTTCGGTTAGGGTCGTAACCAGGATTTGTATATTCAAAATCCTGATATTTTATTTTCTCTGTTCCTTCAGCATTAAACTTTACCGCATAATAATTAGCGTTTACGTATTTAGCAACATCAGGATTCTGAAACGTGTTTTGGTCCAGTAATTTACAAGGACCACACCAGTCTGTATAGACATCCATAAAAATCTTGCGTGGTTCTTTCTCCTGAGCTTTTAAGGCTTCATTAAAACTCATCCACTTAATTTTTTCCTGTGCAGAAAGACTTCCAGCTCCTATAAACAAGAGGATTAGTGCGACTACTAATTTTTGCATAATTTGTTTTAATCTAAGGTATTTCAAAAAGCAGACCATTCTAATGAATGCCGTGCATTAATTTTTTTAATAAGGGGTGCAGTAAGATAATTAAGATTCCGGCGCCACCTGGAATTAGCAAAAACAACAAGAAAAATGTTGATAAGGAATACTCTTGAGTCACCTGATCGATCATACCGCCCGTACTTCCTGCCAGTTTATTACCTATTGCGATAGCAAGATACCAAACACCATACATCATTGCAATCATTCTCCCGGGAACCAATTTACTCACATAAGAAAGTCCTACCGGTGACAAACATAATTCGCCCATCGTATGAAAGAAATAGGCTAAAATCAACCAAATAATACTTACAGAAGCGACTTTTGCTCCCTGCGGAATATCACTTGCTCCGTAAGCCAAGGCTCCAAAACCTATTCCCAATAAAATGAGACCTACTCCATATTTCACCGCCACACTAGGATTGTATTTAGACTCCCAAATCTTAGAAAAGAGCGGTGCGAAAATGATGATAAACAACGAGTTTAATACGCTAAACCACGATGCCGGTACTTCTGGCGATTCAGCAGTATATTGCTCATAGAGCATCGTCAATACCAATGCCCAGATAATTAAAAAGCTTCCGCCAAGAATAAGATTGGCTAATCTGTATTTTGCAAATGTTTGTTTGAAGAGTAGGTATAAAACCCAAGTGATCACTCCTAATGGAATAATGGTAATAAGTGTGTTTGAGATTCTAAAAATAATACCAGCACTACCTTCTAAGACGCGGTCTGTATAATCATTTGCAAAAATAGTCATCGACCCACCTGCTTGTTCAAAAGCAGCCCAAAAGAACACGGTAAAAAATGCAAAAATAGATACCGCGATCATTCGATCTCTGACAATGGGAGCATATCGCACAATTCTTGAAACCAAAAGAATTATAAAAATCACAAGCGCAAAAAGGATCATAAAGTTGCTTCCGGAAAGGCTTCCTACCTGAAAGTTAAAAACGTCTGCTCCACCAATTTTAGACATCGGGTCATTAATGATCCATACCAAACCAATAAGTGCACTTACAGCGATGAAAATTTTATCTATAGCAAGAAACGGATTTCTTTTAATGGAAGGATCTTCGGTTATTTGTTCAGCATCAGTCTTAACCGGCTTCTTCCCTACCTCTCCAAAAATATTTTGTGCAAAGTAAAACTGAAGCATTCCGGCAAACATAAAAATACCAGCTAAACCGAAGCCCCAATGCCAGCCCCATTGCTCACCAAGATAACCGCAAAGCAAAATCCCTAAGAAGGCACCGGCATTTACACCCATATAATAAATGGTATAAGCCCCATCTTTCTTGTGCTCATGATTCTCGTACATTTGAGAAATAATAGAGGTCATCGTAGGTTTAAAAAAACCATTCCCCACACAGAGAAAAAACAAACCTAAGTATAAGGCAAAATGACTATCTACAGCCATCGAAGCGTGACCTAGAGTCATCAATAAAGCTCCCAAAACTACCGCCATTCTGTAACCGATTATTTTATCGGCTATATAACCGCCTAAAATAGGGGTCAGGTATACAAGTGATGTATACGTACCATAGAGTGATAACGCATGTTCCCGTGGCCAGGCCCAGCCCTCTTCAAATAAAGAAGCGGTTAAAAACAAAACCAAAAGCGCCCGCATCCCATAATAGGAGAAGCGCTCCCACATTTCAGTAAAAAATAAAACAAACAATCCGGCGGGATGACCCAACACCGGATTTTTAAAAAATTGTTCTGTAGAAGAAGTAGTCATACTAAACTATTCTAGATTAATTGATATCAGGATCTGCAAGTTCGTATTCTTCCTGCTCCAGCATCTCGCGCTCGTTATCTTCAGCACCGTGTGTAAGTTTCTCTAACTTCTTACGGAATATCAATACCAATAGTGAAAATAAAATACAGAATACTGCTATACCTGTAAATATTGTAAACTCACCAAGCTCTGATGCAGACTCCCCTAAAAGACCTGCAAGTTTATTTCCGAAACCAGTCATTGCAAAATAAACACCCATCATTATGGAAGCGTACTTTAATGGAGCTAATTTTGTAATATAAGAAAGGGCTACAGGAGACAAACACAATTCTCCGATTGTATGAAATAAATAGGCCAAAACCAACCAATACATTGCAGACTCACCATTAGACTGAAACTGAGCTGATGCAGCTGTCATAAAAAAGAAACCAGATCCCATTATTATAAGACCCATTGCCATTTTAAATAAAGAGGTTGCAGTTTTACCTTTTAATTTTCGCTTTGCCCAGAAACCAGCAACTGAAGTTCCCAGTAAGATTATAAACATCGCGTTTAATGATTGAAACCAAGAAGCGGGAACCTCATTACCTATAAATGGAAGAGAGAATGAAAGTATTCTATCGGTTTTTTCTGAAGCGTAAATATTCATCAATCCTCCTGCTTGTTCAAAAGCTCCCCAAAAAACAATTACCATTAAAAAAGAGACCAAAAGAACAATAACACGATCTTTTTCAATCTTACTCAACGGCCTTTTACTCGCTGCTATTTCTTCAGGATCTGTTGACTGCCCCAAGAAATTACCCACACGCTTCAGATATTTTTGACCTAACATATACTGTAACAACCCTAAGGCCATACCAATACCAGCAAGACCAAAACCATAATGCCAACCATACACTTCACCTACCGTACCTACAACTAAGCTAGAAATGAAAGCTCCTAAGTTGATTCCGATATAAAAAATAGTGAATCCTTTGTCCCGGCGAATATCTCCTTGTTTGTAAAGCCCCCCAACCATGGTTGAGATATTTGGTTTTAACATTCCCACACCTGCTATAATCAGACCTAAACCGGTATAAAAAGCCCACATCTGTTCTACTGCAAGAATACCGTGACCAGCAACCAGAAGAATACCCCCATAAAGTACAGATCTTTTCTGACCCAAATATTTATCCGCAATCCATCCTCCAGGAATAGAAGACACATAAACCAGCATCGTATAAGTTCCATAAAGGGAAAGAGCTTCGGCATTTGTCCATCCTAATCCTGGGTTTCCTGAAGCAGTTTCTGCGACTAAATACAATACTAAAATAGCCCGCATCCCGTAATAGGAAAAGCGTTCCCACATTTCTGTGAAGAATAAAATGTAAAGTCCTACCGGGTGCCCAAACAATTCTTTTTGCTTAGGGAGTTGTGCTGATTGTGCCATATAGTTTTTATAAATTTTCTTTGATGAAATTGGTCATTTTAGTGTACAAATGCAAACGCGTGTTTCCACCGTAAATGCCGTGATTTTTGTCTGGATAAATCGCCCAGTCAAATTGCTTATTTGCTTGCACAAGTGCTTCAATAAGGCGCATTGTGTTTTGAACATGAACATTATCATCTGCACTACCGTGAACCAATAAAAATTTTCCTTCTAACGCATCTACATGAGAAAGTGGTGAGTTGTTGTCGTAACCCGATGCATTCTCCTGAGGAGTCGTCATATAACGCTCGGTATAGATCGAATCGTAAAATCTCCAGCTCGTAACCGGGGCAACAGCAATTGCCATTTTAAAGGTATCTGCTCCCTGAAAAATACAGTTAGATGCCATAAAACCACCGTAACTCCATCCCCATATCCCAATGCGGTCTGCATCTACATAATCACGCTCACCTAATGCCTGAGCAGCTGCTATCTGATCTTCAACTTCATATTTTCCCAATTCTTTTTGAGTCATTTTTTTGAAATCTCTTCCTTTTAAGCCTGTTCCTCGCGGATCTACACAAACAATGATATAGCCTTCCTGAGCAAGCATTTGAAACCAATACCCATTTCCGGCAGACCAAGAGTTTGCAACACTTTGTGATCCCGGCCCAGAATATTGCGTCATAAATACCGGGTATTTTTTAGCAGGGTCAAAATCTTTTGGTTTGATCATATAAGCATTCAACTCCTCACCATTTATGGGTAGGGTGAAGAATTCTTTTTCTGAAATCACATAAGCATCAAATTGATCTTTTAAAGCTTGATTATCCTTGATCTTTCTGATCACATCACCATCTTCTGCATCATTTAGGGTAAAGACATATGGTGTTTCTGCATCCGAAAAGCTATTGATAAAATAGGTGAAATCTGTACTGAAGTTTGCAGAGTTTGTACCTTCTTCCGCAGCAAGCGCCTCTTTACTTTTTCCATTAACTTTAATTGAATAAACACCGCGGTTTATAGAACCATTTTCTGAACTCTGATAAAACACCCGCTTACTCTTAGGGTCATACCCATAATAGCTGGTCACCTCCCAGGGCCCCTTTGTAACCTGATTGATCAGCTTTCCGTTTTTATCATATAAGTAAATATGATTCCAGCCGTCTTTTTCGCTCGTCCAGATAAAATCATTATTGTCAAGAAACGTCAAATTATCGGTCACATCCACATACGCATCATCCGTATCTGAAAGGATCAGTCTAGCTTTTGCGGAAGCGGCATCTACAAATAACAGGTTTATATCGTTTTGCTTACGGTTTGTAGTTTGTACAGCAAGCACATTTGCATCGGGTGTCCACTCCAGACGTGGTATGTAATAATTTTGAAAACCGCTAAGGTCAACGTTTTTAGTTTCAGCGGAAGCTACATCATAAATATGCAAACTCACGGTAGCGTTAGTCTCCCCAGCTTTAGGATATTTAAACGTATCTTTAGAAGGGTATAATTCATTTCCGAAGATATCCATAGAAAATTCGGGCACATCACTCTCATCAAACCGAATAAATGCAATTTTATCTCCATCAGCATTCCAATCAAATGCTCTTACAAATGCAAATTCCTCTTCATAAACCCAGTCTGTAATACCATTGATTATCTTATTCTTAGCACCATCTTTAGTCACCTGTGTTGTCTCTCCCGTTTTAATATCTTTTATGTAAATATTGTTATCAAGACCGTAAGCAACTTTTGAAGCGTCTGGAGAAAAAGTAGGTTCTTGTATAGCTTCTTCTGCAACCTGAGTAAGCTTTTTAGACTCCAGATCGTATACATAATACACCCCTAGAGAGGAGCGGCGGTAGATAGATCGTAGTTTTGTACTCAGTAAAACTTTGCTTTCATCGTCACTTAAGGTATACCCTATAAAATAATCAAGCCCATCGATCTCGGTTGAGTTGATGAGCGTGTTAACTTTTTCACCGGTTTTATAACTGTAAACATCAAGTGTTTTCACACCAGAATTTCTATCTGTATTGAGAACGGCATATTCTTTTCCGTTATTCATAGAGTGCAATCTATCAAGATATTGCATTCTAAAAGTACCGTCATAAATCTCTTCAAGGGTGATCTTCTTTTGCTGAGCAGTCACCACTTCGGCTACCAGTAGTAATAGCAAAAGCGCAATTTTTCTAATGTTCATAGTTATTAAATCGTAAAAAATAGTCCGCCAATTTTACTAAAAATTAACCAAAGAAGCGTCTATTTCGTTGTTAAATACGCAGTGATTCCTACAAAATACCAAGCAGGTTTATGATTATCATTAAAAGCATTGTCATTACATTTAAACTATTCTTTTTTCAGAATTAGTGAACAGAATCTAAACTTCGCCAAAACACTATCTTTACAATCTGCTAATTAAACGGTAGATTTCGGTTAAATTGCTTTAAAATAAATACCCTAAGAATTAGCGATATACTCTATTTGTTATCAATACGTTTACATCTATGTCTAATACCATACAAGGTTTTTCACGACTTACTAAAAAAGAAAAAATAGCCTGGCTAACAGCAACTTTTCTACCCGAAAATCCGGAAGCTACTCACATTCTTAAACAATACTGGAATGATGACAGCACGCTACAACAGTTGCACGATGAGTTTATTGAGAACACCATTTCTAACTACTATTTACCTCTGGGAATAGCCCCTAACTTTTTGATCAACGACAAAAGTTTTGCCATACCCATGGCGATTGAAGAAAGCTCTGTGGTTGCAGCAGCCAGTAAAGCTGCAAAGTTCTGGATGTCTCGCGGTGGATTTAAAGCAGAAATCTTGGGTACAGAAAAAATAGGTCAGGTTCATTTCACGTTTAGCGGAAACGCACTACTCCTAGAACAGCTTTTTGAAGCTAAAAAAGCTATTTTACTTGAAGATCTAAAGCCACATACCGAATCTATGGAAAAACGTGGTGGCGGTATCACCAGTTTAACTTTAGTAAACAAAACCGAAGCGCTAGATAATTATTACCAACTACACGTCACCTTTGAAACACGTGATGCGATGGGTGCAAATTTTATCAATTCTTGCTTAGAACAACTGGCTGAAAGTTGGCTGCGGGAGTACAGAGAAGCTCACAATAACAATAAAGCTGATCTGGTTATTATTATGAGCATCCTTTCTAACTATGTCCCGGGCTGTATTGTAAAAGCAGAAGTAAGCTGCCCGGTATCTGAACTCTCTGAAGCAAACGGCATAGATCCAGAAGTTTTTGCAGCTAAGTTTGTGCAGGCGGTTAATATTGCTGAAGTTGAACCTTATCGAGCGGTTACACACAACAAAGGAATCATGAATGGTATAGATGCTGTGGTACTCGCAACCGGCAACGACTTTAGAGCAATTGAAGCTGGTGCTCACGCATACGCTTCAAAACATGGAAGCTACTCCAGTTTAACGCATGCAACTGTAGAAAATGGTATTTTTAAATTCTGGATAGAAATACCGCTGGCACTCGGAACTGTAGGCGGACTAACAAAATTGCATCCGCTTGTAAAACTGAATCTTGAAATGCTGGGTAATCCAAGCGCTCCCCAACTGATGGAAATTGTAGCTGTTGCCGGTCTGGCGCAAAATTTTGGTGCGGTAAAGTCCTTAACTACTACTGGTATTCAAAAAGGCCATATGAAAATGCACCTGATGAATATGCTCAATCAATTGCAAGCTACTCCAGAAGAAAAAGAAGCTGCAATCCTGCACTTTAAAACTCATAAAGTAAGTCACAGTGCCGTGAGTAGTTTGATAAGCAGTATTCGTAAATCTGAAACCGTATGAGAACAGTTCTAGTCTTACTTTTTAGTGGTCTTATCTGTTGCTCTAGTAGTGCTCAGGAGCTATCAAGTGTATTAAAAGATTATATCAAACAGCAGCAACAAGAACACCAAATCCCGGCGATTGCGGTTAGTTTAGTTACTCCTGACTCTATTTTTCCTTATGTAAATGGCAAAGTCAGACTTACCAAAAAAGAGCGCATACCTCGGGATGCAAAATTCCATTTAGGTTCTAACTCTAAGGCAATAACTGCTTTTATCGCAATGTACCTTAGTGAACAGAATGTAATTAACTTTGACACCGCTTTTTTTGAATTATTCCCCGAATTGGAAACCACGAGTCAGAAATCTTACAAGTCTATAACGCTAGGCGATCTACTTTCTCACAATGCCCAAATCCCAGCTTATACCAAAGGAACGGAACTGGCGAAATTCAATAATCTTACTGGTAACACTAGTGAAAAAAGATATGCGTTTGCTAAAACCGTACTTTCAGAAAACGCGGTAAAAACAGGAACCTACTCTAATGCGGGCTATGTTCTGGCTGCATTAATGCTAGAGAAAGCTGCAGGCAAAAGCTTTAAGGAATTATTAGACGAGCTGATGAATGAATTAGATCTAAGCTATTTCATCGGTTTCCCGAATAAAGAAAATGATACGTATCCCTGGGGGCATATGGAGCAAAATGGTTCATTGACTTCTTTAGCTCCAGATCACAGCTATAGACTAAGCAGCTTTATGGTAAGCGCAGGAGACATCAGCATGAATATTGAAGATTACAGCAAATTCATTCAGTTGAATCTACAAGGCTTAACAGGTGTAGCTAATTATTTAGAAGCTGACAACTACAAAAAACTACACTTTGGAAAACCCACCTATGCTTATGGCTGGGGAAATATAGAACAGGAAAATCAAAAGATGAGTTACCATGATGGCAGTGCCGGTACTTACTATTGTCACACCGTTCTTTTTCCTGAAAAAAAGATCGCCGTTATTGTTATGGCAAACACCGCTACTGAAGAAGCAGTACGTGCTATCTACGACATTCAAAAATGGATTAGCGATAATCCTAAAAAAGCAAAAAAATAGCATGTCACAATCATTTTATGGTCACGGTAAACTATTAATTACCGGAGAATATTTGGTTCTTGACGGTGCACTTGCATTAGCAATCCCTACTCAAAAAGGGCAGCATTTGACCGTAGTTGAATCTGAAAAGTCTGGAATTAAATGGACCGGAATCAAGGAATCTGGAGAAGAGTGGTTCTCATTTCAATTAGATTATGAGCAATTTGAAACTTCCTCAAATTCTAAATCTGAAAATCCGGAAGAACGCCTGATTCAAATACTGATTGCTGCACAAAAACTGAATCCAAAATTTTTAGCAGACCGACCAAATATAGCAGTGACAACCCGATTGGAATTTAATCAAAAATGGGGCTTGGGCTCTTCGTCAACGCTTATCTACATGCTAGCTCAGTGGGCAGACGTCAATCCGTATGAATTACTAGAAGCAACCTTTGGCGGTAGTGGTTACGATATTGCCTGCGCAGGCAATGATGCTCCCATTCTGTATCAACGGAATTTAAACCTCCCAAAAACACTACAAACCACTTTTTACCCCTCCTTTAGCGATGAGTTATTTTTTGTTTACTTGAATAAAAAACGAAACAGCAGAGATGCGATCGCTAATTACCGCAAACAGTCACCTAAGGCTCTTGAAGAAGCGATTAAGAAGGTTTCGGGTATTACACAAACACTTTTAACCTGCGATGATCTTTTCAGCTTTAAAGCGCTTATACAAGCTCACGAACGCGTTATTTCTTCGGTAATTAATCAAGCTACTGTTAAACAGCGTCTTTTTAATGATTACCCCGGTGCTATAAAAAGTTTAGGTGCCTGGGGTGGTGATTTTATTCTAGCAACAGGAAACACAGCAAATCAAGAATACTTCAAAAATAAAGGGTATGAAACTATTCTTTCTTTTGAAGAGATGATCTATAAAGGTTAAACTCAAAGACTATTAAACAAAAAAAGAGCCGCTTTACAGCGGCTCTTTTTTGTTTAAGCAAATTTTATTAATAGAAATTAGAACGCTTATCTTCAATTGTTGCTGCATCTTTTAATGCTTGCACCACTCGCATATTAACTGTTGCACGGTCTGCATTTACTTTTTGAATTGCAAAGCTAGCATAGTTATCTAATTCTCTAGCGGAAGTGATCTCTGTTACTTTAACAACATAAACACCACGATTGCCTTCAATAGGAGCAGACACTTCACCTTTTTCTAATCCAAAAGCAACACCTACAACTTTAGGCTCTGTACCAGAACCAGCCAAAGTAGGATTCTTAAGATTTACTCCCGGAGAAGTCTGAACGCTTACACTATTTGCACTCGCAATAGCACTTAAGTCTTTTCCGCTGATATTGTTTTTAATTTGTTCTGCTTTTTTCTGATTGCGCAAAACAGGAGTCACTCGAGGAGAAGCCTCATCCACAGGCAACAACCCTTTTTCTGTTTTCTTAGTTAGCTGTACTACCAGATAACCACCATCGACATTAAAACGCTCTACATCTCCTGTACTACGCTCTTCGTCAAACGCCCATCTGATGATGTCACGCTGACTTCCTTGTCCAGGTAATGTTTCATCTAAAGCTTTAATGCTGTTTACCGGGCGTACAGTGTAATTGTCTTTTTTAGCAATTTCGTCAAACTCATTTTTATTTTCAGAAACTGCCATTTGAAACTTAGTCGTTGTATTGAAAACTTCGTTGATAGTTTCCTGAGAAGGCTCAATCTCTTTAGCTACTGTTGCCACTTTGATCGCACGTTGTTTGTTTTTCTGATCGTCTATACGAATCACATGGTACCCAAACTGAGACTCCACAACACCTACATCTCCAGTACTACCGTCAAATACAAAATCATTAAAAGGCTTAACGAATCTTCCTTTTGTAGTATATCCTAAGTCACCACCTTTTTCTTTACTTCCATCTGCTGAAAATTCTTTGGCAAGCTCAGCCATTTTTGAAGGGTTAGATTTTATTACCCCCTCTAAACTATCTGCTAATTTTTTAGCCTGGGCTTTAGTACGTGTTTGCGCACCTGCATTTTGCAAACCCTGATAAGTCAACAAAATATGAGAAGACTGCACTGAATCTGGAATTTGAGTAACCGAAACCACTTTAGATATTTTATAAAACCCATTGTCTTTATACGGCCCATAAACTGATCCTTCGTCTAAAGACCAAAGCTCATCTGTGGCATCTTTTGGTAGTTCATTTTTGAATAAATAAGTATCTACATAGCGTATGTCTGAGTACTCATTCACAAACTCTTCAGGATTTGTAGTGTTTGACAAACCAGCAACCGTATCGTTAGTCTTAGTTGCAGCCGTATACTCTACTCTGCTCTTTAAAAGTTCAGCCAACTCAGCTTTAACCGCATCCTCATCACCTAGAGTAGGATCCTCAGAAAATTTCACATAACGAATGTTACGTGCAGCATCAGTTTGAAATTCATTAGCGTGCTCTTTAATGTAAGCTGAAATTTCATCTTTAGAAACAGTAACATCCTCATCTTTAATTGAAGTATAAGGTACCTGAACGTACTCTAAGTCACGGAGGTTATTCTCCATTTCATAAGCCATCTGACCTTCTTTAAAGCTTGTATTTAAACCTGCTTTGACCAGATCAAAATAGATTTGTTGTTGCTCATTATTAGCCAATTGCTGCTCATAAGCAACCCACTGCTGATACATGGTAGGATTGGTTGACTTTAAAGTCGCTATATATTCTTTAAGTTTTTGCTCGCTAAAAACACCATTAGCGTTCTGAAAGTTAGGATCGTTTTGCAAAGCCTCTTTTAAAAGATCGTTTATACGATCTTGCTCAATACTGATCCCTAATTCTTCATATTGCTCGTCAAGTATAATACGACGCACTTCTTGCTCCCAAGCCGCATTTACTGCCTGTGTATTAGTAATGTTATTACCGTAACGCGCAGTTTGTGTCTCTACAAGTTTAGCAAACTCTTGCTGCTCGATATCCTCATCATTCACTGTACCCAGCACACGCTGTGATTTTTGTGTAGAAAAACCTCCGTTTTTTAATACATCAGCCAATACAAAAGCAAATAATGCTAATGCAATAATCGCGATCAAGAATACAGAGCGCTGTCTAATTTTGTTTAAAACTGCCATTTTTTATGTGTTTGTCAAATAGTGGGCGAAAATACCATTTTAAATGAAAAAATAAAATGTAATATCGTCAAAATAAAAGTAGTTATTCAACTCGTTGTTAATCGTTTTCTACAATACGCACTTGAACGAGCTCAATTTTTGTATTTGAAGTTTGAATTATATAAAATTGATACCCCTCAATATCTACAATATCATTCTCTTCTGGTATACCTTCTGTATGATTAACAATCAATCCACCCAGAGTTTCATAATTTTCATCTTCAGGTAATTCTAACTTGTATGTTTCGTTAATATAATCAACTTCCAGACGTGCAGAAAATTTGTAAACTCCTTCTGATAGTTCTTCTTCAATAAGCACAACACTATCGTGCTCATCTTCAATTTCCCCGAAGAGTTCTTCTACAATATCCTCTACCGTCATCATCCCGCTCGTACCCCCATATTCATCAATAACCACCGCAATACTTTTGCGTTTTTTAATGAGAATATTCAACACATCTTTCACCAACATCGTTTCCGGAACAAAAATTACTGGCATTAAAACATCAGTTATGTTCTTTGGCTTTTTAAATAACTCAAAAGAATGTACATAACCAATGATGTCGTCTATAGACTCTTGAAATATCAATATTTTAGAAAGTCCGGTTTCTGTAAACATAGAGTTCAACTCAGCAAGAGACTCTTCTTTTTCCACAGCAACCATTTCGGTACGTGGAATCATTACTTCTCTTGATTTCACTTCGGAAAACTCCAGTGCATTTTGAAAAATCTGAATTTCTGAATCGAGTTCTTCGTTAGTTTCCACAGATTCTATCTGTTCTGTGATGTAATTGCCCAACTCTACTTTTGTAAATGCAAGCTGTACTTCATCTCCATCAGTTTTAAAAAATTTCTTCAATAATTTATCTGAAACCCAAATGATAAATGAAGATATAAAACTAAAGGCTATATAAAATAAGTAAGCGGGGACAGCAAAAATTTTCAGTAGGGAATTGGCATAAATCTGGAAGAACACTTTGGGTAGAAATTCTGCAGTGATTAAAACCACCAGCGTTGAAATCAAGGTTTGAGTAATCAGGCTAAATTCAACAAAAAAATCAGTTAACCAAACATACCCAAAATCTGCGCCCTCTATCCAGGTTTGCAGTAGTGCACCCATATAGTAGGCATAAATAACCAATGCCAGGTTGTTACCCACCAGCATAGTGGCAATAAATTTTGAGGGTTTTTCAGTTAAGCGCGTAAGCACTTTAGCGATAAGATCGTTTTGTTTTTTTTCAATTTCAATATGAATCTTATTAGAAGACACATACGCGATTTCCATACCCGAAAAAAAAGCAGATAGAATCAAAGAGGCAATAATTATGAGAATATCACTCTCCATAGAATCTACTTATTACGTTGCTCGTATTTTTTCCTAAACCTGCGTTTAAAGAAATACATTCCTACTGCTACTGCCGCAAAAAACAAAAAGAAATACGCATTACTTCTATCTGTATTCCAAACATTAAATGATTTATAAAGAAACAAAGCTGCAAAAAACAGGTAGGCGTACTCGAAGTATTTAAAATATTTTGACATTATTGAACACTGTCATTAGGAGTCGCTGTAGCACTTTCTTTAACATACATACGACTTTGGTTATCTAAAGATATAAAATTTTTGAAGTCTTCACTGCTATCAAACAGGTCTCCGTTATTAAACGAATCATCAGGAAATTTCAAGGTATACGGCTTATCTGTAAACACCCATTTATTTTTCTGATCCCAAAAAAGCTGGGAAGCATCTAAGCGTGTAGAATCACTCGTAATCAAAACCACATTCTGACGTAGATCTATAAGGTTTGTTCGTTTGTACCTAATCGCATAATCTGAGGTTATGTAGTTTTCTTTTTTATTGTCATCTATAAACGTGACTTCCACCCCATCAGGAAACTCCTCGTATGGAAAATCTGCCAGACCATACTCCATAATCAGCGGTGTTTTTAAAGTAGCTACAACCTTACCCGAGTCGGTGTATTTTAAAACCACACCCTCCCCTTCAGCAGAAGGCCCTTCATTACGCTGATTGAATTTCTGGATTGCCCCCGAGTTATCTCCACAACTAAAAAACAAAGTCACAGCTACTGCTGTGACTAAGTTTAAGATAATATGTTTAGCGTTTTTACTCACTTACAAACTAGGTACGGTTACGCTACCGCCAATCCAGCAACTAAAAGTAATACGTTGACCGGCATTACCTTCTGAGAAAATCATTTCACGTGTTGGTGCATTTGCTCTGTAAGATGCTGCTGTTTTATTAGCCGTATCAGCTAAAGAAGGATCTATACGACCTGCTTTTGCAGCAGTATCTGCAGCTAACCAATATACAGCAAGTTTTTCAAATCGTGTATTCCCACAATTATTTGCACTTGCAACATACATAGATGCTATCCTTAAATAGACAATACCCATAGACGGTTGTGCAGCAACTGCTTTGTTATAATACGAACGCGCTCTGCTATAATTTCCTTTACCTCTAAAGTTTTCACCTAAGCGATAGTAAACTTTAGCTTTTTCCTGTGGCTCTGTTTGACGCTCAGCAGACTCTTCATAATACTCAAGAGCTTTAGCATCTTCACCACGTTGCTCAGCAAGACGACCTAAGTAGAAAGAAGTTTTAGCAGACGGTTCTAGTGTATTCAATTGTTCAACAAGAGTTACAAATAACTCACTATCTGTACATTCTTTTGATACTAAACGCCCTGCTGCACCTCTAACCCAGGCAACATCATTTTTCTTAGCTTCATAATCTGCTTCATAAAAAGGAATCAAGCGATCACAATCTGCAAGTTTACCCAGCATACCATTAACACCAGAAGATACTTTAGAATAGTTAGACAGGTTAGACTCTGCATACTTCTCTATTTGCTTTTCTTTTGCAGTCAATGCAGTACCCGCTTCATTCTTTTCAAGAATTACCTCTAGGTTTTTTGCATATTCATTTTGAATGGTTGTAATCTGCCCTTGAATTCCATCATAAAGATCAAAAACATCTTGTAATTCTATCTTACCTGCCTCTTGCAAAGCAACAGCTAAATTAAAGAACACGTACAAACCTTTAGGATTTTTGAACGTTTCACTATCTGTCTCCCATGCCTTATTGAACATCTCATACTGCTCTTGAGCTGTACCTATTTTGTTCTCATACATTGTTAAAGCAACATCAGCGATATCATCACCTTCTTTTGCTTTACTCGCAAAATGGGTTTTCTTTTCTTCGTATAATTTTTTCAAATCATCTAAAAATGCTTTTTGTTCAGCACCTGTAGCTTTTTCGATTTTATGGTGCAGAATACGCTCTCCGTATTGATATAATGCGTAAGAAGTTGTTGGGCAATCTTTACGAAGCTTCATAAACGGTTCATAAGCCGCATCGTAATTTTTTACTTTGGCGTGTTCTGAAAAAATAGACATTGTGGTAATGCATTCTTCGGTAGCTTGTGCGCTAACCAAACCTACAGCTCCCACAAGGACTATAAAAAGTAATTTCAATTTAGTTTTCATCATTGTAAGGTTTTAAAAGCAATAATAAGAATTTTAGTTGTATTTGTTAGGGACAAACCACGGTCTAAGTGGATTTAAAGATAAACTAAGACCAACTTTGAAAAAATCTTCTTTTACTAAACCAGCAGTCGTTGTACCACGCTGCCCATATTCAAAAGTCAAGTTAGCATTACTGAAACCTCTCCCCAGCGGTAAACCAAGTCCAAAAGATATGCCAAACTCATCAATAGACTGATTTTCTATTAATAAACCCGTCTCTTCATAACGCGCACCCAATCTATAAGTCACTCTACCCCAGTAGTTTGTTATTGAATTATAATCCGGAACAAAATAACCACCTAATCTATATTTAAATGAATCTTCATAAGAAGTATTTGTAAAATCAAAAGATCTGTTGGATGATTTACTGGTCTCTGAATACTCAATCTGACCACCTGCAAACCATTTATTAACCTGCCCGGTACCTAGGCCAAATGAGTAAGTATTTGGAACTATTGATTTTGTATCTGCTAAACTAAAGTCTTGAGAATCAACAACGCTTACTACAGCTCGATCCAAACCTGAGTAAATCACAGATTGCAACGAACGCTGATTTTCTAATGTCAAACTGGTTTCAGGCTGAAATGTAGCAGAAGTATACAGTTTGTATCGCTTTGCATAGGTTGTCTCATACTGAAGCCCCAGATTATAAGTCAACCCGGCTATGTCTGAACGATCTATTTCACGTACACTGTATTGCTGATCTGCATCTGCCTGTATAATTTCATTTGTAATACTCCCAAAATTGTAACTTCCTTCTGCACCTACTCTAAAACCTTTAAACAACTCAAGACCTGCTGCAAGAAAAACTCTGTTCACACCACCATCTCCACTATAATGTGATAGTGCGTTATCATTACCTTCAATAATTTCATAATCAACAGAAGTTTCAGGAATTAAACCAAAACCAAAACCTAACCTTTTTGAAACCGGAAACGCAAGAGATAAATAATCTATTGTTGTAGAGTTATTGGATCCAGACTCTGTATTGGTTTCCAGATTAGTCTCCCGATGACTTCCTGCAATCGTAAAGTTGGTAAGCTTTAAAGCTCCATAACCGGCAGGGTTTCTAAAGTTTGTATGAATACTGTCACCCAGAATACTAATCCCTCCCATAGCTTGATTTTCGATAGAGCCTTTAAAATTTGAAAGCCCCAAGCCATAAAATGAATAAGGTGATGAATTTCCTTCCTGAGCAAATGCAGAAGCTGTAATACAGATTAAAACAACTACTAAAATTCTTTTTATCATTAATTTCTATTAAATTCTGTTATATAATTCAGTCCTTCCAGGAGAAAATTTGAATTCGCAAAGATGCCATTTTTTAGCCTACTAGACAAAAATTGGCCGTCTCCTCCTGTTAAAATAATCGTTAATTCACTATAATTCTTCTTATACCAATCAATTAGCCCGTCTATTTCTGCTACTAAGCCATTGACTGCTCCAGACTGCAACGCAGTTTTTGTATTTACACCAATAACATCTATCGCCTCATCATCAACCTCAATGTAAGGCAAACCAGCAGTAAACTCGTGCATTGCTTTAAAGCGCATTTGTAATCCAGGAGAAATCGCTCCGCCTCTATACACATTCTTAAAATCTTTAAAATCATAAGTAACACAAGTACCTGCATCTATTACAAGCACATTACTACCCGGGTACTTTTTTTGTGCGCCAGCAACCAGAGCGATGCGATCTACTCCTAATGTTTGAGGCGTTTCATAGTCATTTTGAAACGGCAAAACTGTCTGTGCTGATAAAACTTCAACTGAAAGACCTCTATTTTTTACAAACGTGACAAAATCTTTAGAATTGCCCGTTGCACAAATTGCAACTACAGCTATCTCAAATGCACGCTCTAATTCTAAAAGCTTTGCTGTTGCCTCTTCAAGACCACCCGCCCAAAACATTTTTAAGATCGAATCTTCAAAAACACCATATTTTACCCGCGTATTTCCTAAATCGACTGCAAGATTTACCATCTCTAAAAATTTTCTGCAAAAATACAAATACTCAAAGCCTCACAGTCATACAATTAGCAAAAGCTTCAAAAAAATATTTTTATTTTTTCTTTTTAAGGTTGCGCAATCTAAAAATTGATTTTATATTTGCAGCCGCTTTAGCGAGGTACCTTAGCTCAGTTGGTAGAGCAACGGACTGAAAATCCGTGTGTCCCTGGTTCGATTCCTGGAGGTACCACAACAAAACCCTGAAACTGATGTTTCGGGGTTTTTTGTTTTTACTCTCTCCAACTATTAACAAAGCCTTGCAACAATTTACGTTTACTGTTTTCTAATTTTAATGAAAATAAAAATTTATGAATTCAGATCAATTAAACGTAAATAAGGATTACGACCTTATCTGCGTGGGCGCAGGAATTATGAGCGCTACATTGGCACTCCTAACCAAAATTCTAAAACCTGATTCAAAAATTCTCATACTAGAGCGTCTTGACGATGTCGCTTTAGAAAGCTCTGCTGCTTGGAACAACGCAGGTACTGGCCACTCGGCACTATGTGAACTTAATTATACGCCGCAAAAAGAAGACGGTTCCGTTAACATTGGCAAAGCAATTTCTATCTGCAATCAATTTGAAATTTCTAAACAATTCTGGTCCTATTTGGTTTCAAAAAACCTAATGGAAGATCCTAAATCTTTTATTTCAAATGTACCCCATCACAGCTGGGTAACCGGGGCAGAAAATGTGGCGTATCTGAAAAAGCGTTATGAAGCTATGAAAACACATTTTATGTTTGACACCATCGAATTTACAGATGAGCAGCAAAAAATGAAAGAATGGTTTCCATTAATGATGCAAGACCGGCAGCCTGAAGAGGTCATGGCAGCCTCTCGCATCGATCGCGGTTGCGAAGTCAATTACGGCGAACTCACTCGCAAATTGTTTAAAATTCTCGAAGAAAAATACGACACCAAGGTACAATGCAATGAAGAAGTTGATGATGTAGATCCTGACCGACCTAACGAATGGTCGGTAAAAGTTAAAAATACAAAAACAGATCAGGTACGGCACCTGGATGCGCATCACGTATTTATTGGTGCAGGAGGTGGTAGCCTGTTACTTCTGCAAAAAGTAGAAATTGACGAAAAAACAGGTTATGGCGGTTTCCCGGTAAGCGGTGAATGGCTTATTTGTAAAAACCCGCAAATCATCGATCAGCACCACGCAAAAGTCTACAGTAAAGCGGGGTTGGGAGATCCTCCAATGTCTGTTCCACATTTAGACACTCGGTTTATTAATGGTAAGCGCGAATTACTATTTGGACCTTTTGCAGGTTTCAGTCCGAAATTTCTCAAAGAAGGTTCTAATCTTGATTTATTTAAATCGATAAAATTTGATAATATACCGGCAATGCTAGGGGCTTTTTGGCACAATTTACCACTCACTGAATATCTCGTAAAACAGGTTGCTATGTCGTTTGAAGATCGAATGAACGATCTTCGGAAATTTATAAAAGACGCTAAAAACAATGACTGGGAGCTAAAAGTTGCCGGTCAACGTGTACAAATAATTAAGAAAGATGAATTTGAAGGCGGAAAATTAGAATTTGGTACTGAAGTAATCAGCAGTAAAGACGGAAGCATCACCTGCCTGCTTGGCGCTTCTCCTGGAGCATCTACCGCCGTTAACATAATGCTTGATGTTCTTGAAAAAGCATATCCTGAAATCCTAAAAACACCTGAATCTCAAAAGAAACTTTTAAAAATTGTTCCCTTTTGGCAGACTGAACCTACAGAAAAAACGTTTAAAGAAAACCTGCAAAAAGTTGAAGCTGCCTTGCAGTTATAATACTTTCGCACTAGCGAATAAAGAAGATACTATGACACAACTAGCAAAAGCAGAAAAAATTTCACTTGAAGACTTGGCTCTCATCAGAAAATCAAAAAAAGACCTTGACGAGATTTCATTTTTGATGCGGGCTTTAAATACTATAGGTACTCCCATAGATTCCGGACTTGAGTTATTGCCTGAAAAAATTCAAAGCAAAATAAGTCACATTATTCAAAAAGCCTTACAATTAGCAGTGAAGGCCAACTTAAAAACCCTTGATAAAAACAAGCAAAATAGTAGATCATCAAATCTGACCTACAAACTTGTAACTGGTCTTTCTGGAGCTACTGGTGGATTTTTTGGCGTTGCTGGATTTAGTGCAGATTTACTCGTATCTACAAAATTTATGATGCGCTCTATCATGGACATCGCTCGCATTCAGGGTGAAGATATCCTTGAGATCGAAACACAACTTGCCTGCTTACAAGTTTTTGCTCTTGGAGGAACTTCTGAAGATGATGATGAACTAGACACTAGTTACTATGCAACTCGAGCAGCTTTACACACTACAATGAATCAAGCGAGCTCTTACATAGCAGAAAACGGAACCAAGAAAATAATAGAGACCATTACCTCACAAACAGCAGCACCTATAGCTAAACTCATCAATCAAGTTGCAGCACGTTTTAGTGTGCAAGTGGGTGAAAAATTTGCAGCGCAGGCAATCCCTGTAATTGGTGCTGCTGCAGGAGCTTCTATCAATGTGCTTTTTATTTCACATTTTCAGAAAATGGCTACTGCTCATTTTACTTTACGCAGACTGGAGCGCAAATATTCTAAAGAATTAATTAAAGAAAACTACAACCTTCTAAGATTAGATTCAAATTTAGATTAAAAGTTTTTTCCAAATCTTAATTCGAGATATTGAACTTCTTCTCTTCTAAAAAACCTCTTTACATCTCATCCTTTCTCTATTAATGAAAAGATCCAAGCTACTGAAATCCATAATCCGCAAGGCCTGGATCTTAACCATTCTATGAAAGAGGGCTCTGCTACTGATTAAAATGAATCACCTTTTGAGGGTAGTTATACCCCTAAATAAGGTTCTGATCGGCCATCTGGCCATTTGCTTTTAAATGCTTGGTATTCCACTTTAACACGGGCTATAGCGTTCGATTAATTAACCGCTTATATAGTTTATATAAGGATTCTACTACAATCCCTAACGCGGGTTAATTTCAAAATAAAAAGTATTAGACATTAGTATAAGGTCTCATTTTGGGGCATAAAAAAAGTCCGCATCAACTAAATGATGCGGACTTCTAAAACAAGGCGGCGACCTACTCTCCCACGAGATGCA
>NZ_QOVJ01000006.1 GCF_004104055.1 Leeuwenhoekiella aestuarii
CAGTTAGTACCACCTCAAAGGTCTCTGATGATTCAAATAATTCATCTTCAAGGGTGCTTACCAGGATATTAGCACTGGTGTCACCAGCAGGGATCACTACACTAAGCGGATTAGGATCGGTATAGTCCACACCTTTGGTAGCTGTCACTCCTGCAGTGGTAAAGGTTACCGTCACATCCTCACTACTAGGTCTGTTCAGGTTCACTGCAAAGACTGCATTCTCTCCTTCAGTTACAGCTGCTGCATCAGCTATACTTACTGTCAATACTTTAGAGGCATCATCTAAAATTGTTCCCACTGCCGAAAGTGTACTCTCACTTATATTTATATTATCTCCTACAGGAGTAAGATTTAAATTAAACGTCTCATCAAGTTCGTAAATATCATCTTCTAACGTTGCAATTGATATATTTTCGCTAAATAAAGAACCTGCCGGAATAGTTATTTGACTAGAGTTCTGAGAATAATCTTCTCCGGCTACAGCACTAGAAACAGTTAAAGGATCATCATCAGCAGTAGCATAATCAACAATTATATCTTCAGAACTAGCTCGAGATAAAGTAATTTTAAAATTAGCTTTCTCACCTTCATTGACAGTAACATCCTCAATTTTAATAGAAGGATCTAGAGCATCTACAAAATTGTTATTACAAGATGACTGAAGATTGATCTTTCTAATAATTTGGTTATCATTTTCACCATCTACATCTGATATAGAAAAATAAGCATCTAAATCAGTTTGAGTAATCGTATAGGTGACATCATTAAAAGCATCTAAATCTGAGGTAACATATCTATAACTACCACTAGAATCTGTAGTTAAAACCTTTGAGGCACCGTTATTCCCTTCTATCTTAATTTCGACTTTTGAAAGAGGTTTGCCGTCTTCATCAAAAACATTACCACAAATAACAGGTGCGGTAACTATAGTTGACTCAGGGTTTTTATAATTGGCATTACTAAATGCCAGCGAGTAATAACGATCTATATTTCCATTATCTTTTCCGATAATATATTTTAAAGAAGATCTTCCTTCGTAATATGTACTAAATGTATAGCGAGGATCAACAGAAATATCCCCCCCTGGAGCTGTACTTGCATTACGAGCAGTTCCTCTTACTGAGTTTGCCTTTCTCTCAATATTTATTAGGTTATTCTGGGATTTATAATAGGCATCAGAAAGTGTTAACTCTGCATATTCTCTGGTTCTTTGGCTATCTCCATCAATATCAAAAGGAGTTGCAAAGAAAGAAATTAAAACTTCATCACCATAAGAACCACCCGACTCAACAAAAGTTATGTCAAATTCTATATTTTGATCTCCACTATTAGAACTTCTCAGTTGTGGCTGAAAATTATTATTAACACCTAAGCCTCCTGATCCTCCAGGCACATCAATACTTTGAAGTGTTGCCCCATTGCGAAGCGCCTCAATCCTCACTAGTGCATCAATAGTATCTGGGCTGTCAGTAAAAACATTAGAAAATCTATAAACCGCTCCCTCTTGCCCTGCTGTACCAGAAATCAAGGTTGGGTTTAAGAATCTTGTCCCTCCATACAAAGGAGCACAGTCACAACCGCGTTCTCCGGGAGGCACTACGATAACATCCTTAACATCTACCTCTACAGTTGCATCACTTTCATCTCCATCTAAATCAATGATTTTATATTTTAATGTATCTATACCAGTATAATCCTGATTTGGCGTATAGATAATCGTATCATCAGAAAAATCACTTGGAGTATCGTTATTATAAATAACCACCGACCCATTATTGGGCTGTTGTGTGATTATTAAAGGCTCACTTGCTGACGGACCATCATTACCAAAGTCATCATTAGCAAGCACATCTATATTTAAAGCTGTGTTTAAGCTAACCTGTCTAAAGTCATCTACTGCTGTTGGCGTGTAACAAGCAGAAATAACACGATCAATTACCGCCTGAGTATTTGCCTGAGGAGCCCCGGCAATAGTTGGCACTCCATTTTCATCAACTCCAGCAGGAGTATTTGCTAAATTTAAATCAGCCGTAAGATCATTTTTATTAAATGTACCCGCTCCCTCAATAGCATCAGGACAGCCATCACCATCAGAGTCTTTATCTTTTGAATCTACGACACCATCACCATCTGTATCTCTATAGGTTTCAGTAAGGACTCCAAAAATAAATCCATGTGGATCACGCCCTTTAAACTCTATTTCAAAACTCGCAGCATCTCTTGAAACATAAAAGAACGTATACCCGTTACTTCTAATAGAATATGGCGGACTGGTAGAAACAGTATTACCTATTTGATTTTTCTCAGGGGGATTCTGCCCGCTAAAATCACTATACAAACCCGTTGCATAGACATCCACATTTCCAATTACTCGTAACGGGACACTTGAAATATCAACTCCAAACTCACCTCCCTGCGATTGATATTCATACCCTCCAAGGCCAGCAATACCTATGATATAAGTGTATTCTTCCGTAGAATCACTGGATAAATCTTGTGCCGCTAAACCATAATCAATTTTTATCTTTCGCTCATAGGCTCCCCGAGGAACCCCTCTGAGGTCTAAATATTTGGTAGCAAACTCAACATCTCCTCCGTTTATATTAATAGTACTATTAACAACCGGTGGCGGCTGATAAATTCTCCACTGTTGCTCATCTCTACTAGACGTGGTAGGTTTAAAGCCTTCAAGCATACTTAAAGTAACTCCTCCATTTGGCAGGCTTTTACTACCATTTGGTTTTAATGGAAAAACACCCATTCCGGTTTGGTTCAGACCATCAACTGTTCGCTGGCTAGGATTTGCCAAAACAGCCGTAGATGCATTACCTTCATCTGCATCAAGTATTCCGTCATTATCATCGTCATCATCACAATTATCTGGAATCCCATCACCATCTGTATCTACACCAGAACAAAAATTATTTAAAAATACATCAGAACTATCTGAGTCAGTCACTTCATTATTTAAGTCATCAACACCACGCACTGTAGCCTTATTAGAGACATAACCTGCTACCAGATCTGTACTTTTTACAACATAGGATCTTTCAACAGTTTTACTCTGACCTGGACTTAAACTACCAGAAACACTAATAACTCCTAACCCCAGTCTATCATCCTGAATCTTAAGAGCACTTAAAGTCTTTTTACCAGTATTTGTTATTACAAATGTATATTTTATGGTCTCGTTTAATTGAGTTCTGGAATCTCCATTTTCATCCTGAAGAATACCGGTTTTACTTAAAGAAATAGCCGGAAAATTACCTGAAAGGTCTGGACATGGAAGGCCGGAAGTTACTTTTTCAGCACTGCATTTTCCTGATTGACAATCATAAACCACTCCACTTTTATAAGTTAGAGAACGATTATTCCCGCCAAAAACAGTACCCGCATTAGAAGTCCCGGTTTTCCTTTTGAAATTTAAATTAGGACCAACGGTACCGCTATTTAAGGTAGAAGCATTACCTAATTCAAAATACCCCAACTTAGAACTATCATCAGGCCCCATTATATTTCCAGAGGACTGAAAGTTATTGTCAAGCACAACACTTCCCTCATTATAAAATCCACCATAAAGCGCATTATCTACTCCAGAAAAATTAATTTGCTCAACCTGTACCACCCCATAGTTTTCAAATCTTGAAGTCGCACTACCAAAATCTATAGAACCATTACCGGAAATAAATGAACCTGTGTTTACTACACGACCTCCACCTAAATTAAATCCTGTAATCGTTTCTATTCTACCACAGTTAACATAGACTGTTTTAGCGTTACAATTAAAACTCGCCCCAACAAAAATGTTCTTTTGATTACGAAATTCCGTATCTCCTGAAATATTGATGTTTCTATTTATAACTAAATTACCGTTGTTATCTATTGTGTTTTTAGCTGAACCATTATTAAAAGTCAATACACCAACCTTAATCGTTCCGTTATTTAAAATTTCATTTGTTCCAACCCCACCTAAACTAAAATCAGTAGTCCCAGTATTTCCTGTTTGAAAAAGACCTCCTTCAGCAATAATCATATCAACGTTAGCACTGATATTTACAGATTGATTAAATTGAAGTTCACCCTCTACATTTATTGTTATCGAGCCAGAAGAGTTGACATTATTCTGTATAATCAGTTTAACATTTGGTCCCACACAAATAGCACTTCCGTTTTCAAAGTTAACATCACCCAAGTTAACTGTCTTTGGGCTAGCGCTTTTAAAAGCGTATTTTTTTCCTGATCTAAATGTGAAGTTACCAGAGTTTGGAGCAGCATCCGTATAGCCATCGCACTGAGCATATAAATCACCGCCAGCAAACCAGCCTAAACTAAGTGAGACTAAAAACAACAAAGAGTGAATTTTACTCTTCAAATTATTCATTGTAATTTTATATTTCATATGGTATTCTATTTGAAGTTGGACTTACCAGTATTCATTTTATTTTTAAAATAAACTAAGCTTGACGGAGTTTATAAAAACTCTGAATTTGAAATCCTCTATAAATATTCTTTGTGATATTTCAAATGATTCTTCTTCACCCATAAAATAAATTGGTGTTTTCGCAGTTATAGTATTATAAAAAATTGATAAAATAGTATGTGAAAAAATCACATGACTAGCAATCGCTGCTCTAAAAATGCTAGAAAGACCTTCTAAACTAATGCTTAGCACAAATATTAAGAAGAAGTAAAAGAAGTAATTGATCATAATAGATATTTAGCTGGGTATACGTAAATGCAATTGCAAAAGTTTTAAAAACTGATACTTAAATTATATAAACTCCTAAAGAGCTAAAGCTAAATCCATTAACAATGAAAAGAACCCACTACAACTCCATTAAAAACATGTAAGCATTTTTTTTTAAATGACTTAGGGGATTATTGATGTTATAAGTTGGGGTGACAAATATATTAATCGATTAACTCTTAATTTATTGAGTTAAAGTTTTTTAGATTAAAAACAAAATAAACCGTAAAAAGGTCCTTTAAAGACATTTTTAAATCACAACCTACAAGTAAAATCCTACAATTAATCGAATTAGTAGTTTCACAAACTTTAATATAACGGGGAAACACTTTTCAAAATGACTCAATAATGTCGTTTCAAGTAAAGCATCGGAAACATTTAAACCAATAGATTCTAAAGCGCTTTACTAAAATATACTCACCCATATTTGTCTAGAAATACTCTAACAAAAAACAAACTACAAATGGTATATTTGCCGTCTTAAATTTTATGTATGAGTATCAAAAAGGAAATTGCGCGTAGACGTACTTTCGGTATCATTTCTCACCCGGATGCAGGTAAAACAACCCTTACTGAAAAGCTTTTATTATTTGGTGGCGCTATTCAAGAAGCAGGCGCAGTAAAATCTAATAAGATTAAAAAAGGAGCAACGAGTGATTTTATGGAGATTGAGCGTCAACGGGGAATTTCGGTTGCAACGTCTGTTCTTGCATTTGAATATAACGGCACCAAAATTAATATCCTTGACACTCCGGGACATAAAGATTTTGCTGAAGATACATTCAGAACACTTACTGCAGTAGATAGCGTTATTGTCGTTATCGACGTTGCTAAAGGTGTCGAAGAACAAACCGAAAAACTCGTTAAAGTGTGTAGGATGCGTAAAATTCCTATGATAGTTTTCGTCAATAAATTAGATCGGGAAGGAAAAGATGCTTTTGAACTACTTGATGAGATTGAACAAAAACTAGATTTAACAGTTACTCCTTTAAGTTTCCCTATTGGAATGGGATATGATTTCAAAGGAATCTATAATATTTGGGAGAAAAATGTAAACCTTTTTAGTGGTGATAGCCGCAAAAATATCGAAGAAACTATTGAGATTGAAGACCTCAATTCCAGCAATTTAGACCAATTAACAGGAACTAAATCTGCGGAAACCTTAAGAGAAGAACTTGAATTAGTAACAGGGGTTTATCCTGACTTCAACCAAGAAGCCTATTCAAAGGCCGAGCAACAGCCGGTATTTTTTGGCTCTGCATTGAATAATTTTGGAGTACGAGAGTTATTAGATTGCTTTATTAGTATTGCTCCTCCTCCCCGACCTAAAGAAAGCGAGGAACGAATTGTTAAGCCTGATGAAAAGGACTTTAGTGGTTTTGTTTTTAAAATTCACGCCAATATGGACCCTAAACACCGAGATAGACTGGCTTTTGTTAAGATTGTTTCCGGAGTTTTTGAACGTAATACGCCATATTTACATGTTAGAAATGGTAAGAAATTAAAGTTTTCCAGTCCTAATGCATTTTTCGCAGAGCGGAAAGAAATCGTAGATATCTCCTATCCCGGTGATATAGTAGGCTTACACGATACCGGAAACTTTAAAATTGGAGACACCCTTACACAAGGAGAAGAAATACATTATAAAGGAATTCCTGCATTTTCACCCGAACACTTTAGATACATTAATAATGCAGACCCTATGAAATCTAAGCAATTAGAAAAAGGGATTGATCAATTAATGGACGAAGGTGTTGCTCAGTTATTTACATTAGAACTTAATGGCAGAAAAGTAATTGGCACTGTTGGAGCCTTACAATATGAAGTAATTCAATATCGATTAGAACATGAATACGGGGCAAAATGTACCTACGAACCATTAAGTGTCTATAAAGCTTGTTGGGTAGAACCCAAAGATCCTAAGAGTGAGGAATTCAAAGAATTCCTGAGGGTCAAACAACGTTTTATGGCTAAAGATAAAAGAGGCCAATTAGTATACCTGGCAGATTCCCAATTTACATTACAAATGACGCAACAAAAATATCCTAATGTTAAGCTTCATTTTGTTTCAGAGTTTAATTAACTTAATAAAAGAATTTTAAAGCCACTATAGCATTAATCTCTTACTACTTGTTTAAAAATCAAAAAAAGCCCTTTAAAATAAAGATAAGAGCATTGAAAAATCAGTTGGTATTTTGATAATTTATAGAAAACCTACAACCCATAATATTTTATGATATAAAAAAACCTTGAAGTCAACTTCAAGGTTTTTTTTGTTTAAGCTTGACCTGTTGGTCCAAAATTTAGAGGAATAGGATGTTTCTCATAATCCTTAATTTCTCCGTGTGCTTTTTCAAATCGTTTTACGTTTTCTTGTAAAGCCTTAGCTAAACGTTTAGCGTGCTGTGGTGTTAAAATTATACGCGACTTGACTTTACTCTTAGGTGTACCGGGCATAATATTTATAAAATCAACCACAAATTCTGAAACTGAATGGTTTATTATAGCTAGATTAGAATACTGCCCTTGAGCTGTAGCCTCATCAAGCTCTATATTTAATTGACCATTTTGGTTCTTTTCATCTTCAGCCATATCAGTAAATATTGGGTATAAAAAAACAGCTTCATTTCTGAAGCTGTTTTATATATAATAAATTAATTAAAGTTTACTTCTTCTCGAGCTGCATTGAGTTCTTCAAGTTCTTGCTTGCTACCTACGATGATTTTATCATATCGACGCAGACCAGTACCAGCAGGAATTCTATGTCCTACAATAACATTCTCTTTAAGACCTTCTAAACTATCTACTTTACCGCTTACAGCTGCTTCGTTAAGCACCTTAGTAGTTTCCTGGAAGGAAGCCGCAGAGATAAATGATTTTGTCTGAAGCGAAGCTCTTGTAATACCTTGAAGAACCGGTGTTGCAGTAGCTGCAACTACGTCTCTTGCTGTTGCAAGATTTTTATCTTCTCTTCTTAGTATAGAGTTCTCATCACGTAAATCACGAGGTGAAATAATCTGACCAGGTTTAAGGGTCGCAGAATCACCAGCATCTTCAATAACTTTCATTCCGAAAATTGCATCATTTTCTGTAATAAAGTCATCTTTGTGAACTAGTTGATTCTCTAAGAAAATAGTATCACCTGGATCCTGAATACGCACTTTACGCATCATTTGGCGAACAACTACTTCAAAGTGCTTATCGTTAATTTTTACACCTTGTAAACGGTAAACTTCCTGAACTTCGTTTACCAAGTATTGCTGAACAGCGGCAGGTCCTTTAATTGAAAGAATATCTTCCGGAGTAACAGAACCATCAGATAATGGCATACCTGCTCTGACAAAGTCATTCTCTTGAACTAAAATCTGGTTAGACAACTTAACTAAGTACTTCTTAACCTCTCCTAATTTAGACTCAACAATAATCTCGCGGTTACCACGCTTAATTTTACCGAAAGAAACAACACCATCAATCTCACTTACAACAGCAGGATTAGAAGGATTACGTGCTTCAAACAACTCCGTTACTCGTGGAAGACCCCCTGTAATATCACCAGCCTTAGAAGACTTACGTGGTATTTTTACAAGAATCTTACCTATCTTGATTTTTTCCTCATCATCAACCATCAAGTGAGCTCCTACCGGTAAGTTATAAGAACGAATAACTTCATCCTTTTTACCCATAATATGTAATGTAGGAATCATTCGTTTGTTACGAGATTCAGAGATTACTTTTTCTTGGAAACCAGTTTGCTCATCTGTTTCAACCTGATAAGTAACACCTTGTTCTATATTTTCGTATTTGATCTTACCTGCAAATTCAGATATAATCACACCATTAAATGGATCCCAAGAACATACTGTATCACCTTTAGTTACTTTATCGCCATCCTTCATAAACAACTGAGAACCGTAAGGAATGTTATTAGTACTTAATAAAATTCCAGTCTTTGCATCTACGATTTTAGCTTCAGAAGTACGAGAAATAACTATCTCTGAGATAGAACCATCTGGTGCTTCTCCTTGAACAGTTTTAAGATCCTCAATCTCTAGACGACCATCAAATTTAGAAACAACTTTGTTTTCTTCAGAAATGTTACCTGCAATACCCCCCACGTGGAATGTACGCAATGTAAGCTGTGTACCAGGCTCACCAATTGACTGAGCAGCAACAACACCTACGGCTTCACCCATTTGGACCATTTTATTGGTTGCAAGGTTACGACCATAACATTTAGAACATATACCTTTAGGAGCTTCACACGTTAATGGTGAACGAACTTCAACACTTTCAATAGGAGCTTTAGTAATTTCTGCAGCTAATTCTTCAGAAATTTCTTCACCAGCCTTAACAATAACCTCACTGTCTAATGGGTTGATTACATCATTCAATGCAATACGACCTATTATACGTGCTTCTAGAGTTTCAACAATCTCTTCGTTTTTCTTTAATGCAGAAACTTCAACACCTCTTAAGGTATCGCAATCTTCACTGTTTACAATAACATCTTGAGAAACATCAACAAGACGACGTGTTAAGTAACCAGCATCTGCAGTTTTAAGAGCCGTATCCGCAAGACCTTTACGAGCACCGTGGGTAGAGATAAAGTATTCAAGAATTGAAAGACCTTCCTTAAAGTTAGAAAGAATCGGGTTTTCAATAATCGCTCCACCTCCATCATTAGATTTCTTAGGCTTAGCCATCAATCCACGCATACCGGTCAACTGACGAATCTGTTCTTTAGATCCACGAGCACCAGAATCAAGCATCATAAATACGGAGTTAAATCCTTGTTGGTCCTCACGAATATTCTTCATAGAAAGCTCCGTAAGTGATGCGTTAGTTGATGTCCAAACATCAATAACTTGATTATAACGCTCTGAGTTAGTAATAAGACCCATATTATAGCTAGACATAATTCCGTCTACCTGAGTATTTGCCTCATCAATCATATCGTATTTTTCAGCAGGAATAATAATATCCCCTAATGAGAAAGACAATCCACCTCTAAATGCGAATGTATATCCAAGTGTCTTAATACTGTCAAGAAACTCAGCAGTACGAGGAACACTCGTTAATTTTAAAATTCTAGCAATTACATCACGTAAAGACTTTTTAGTCAATACTTCGTTAATATAACCTGCTTCTTCAGGAACACTTTCGTTAAATAAAACACGTCCTACTGTAGTATCAACAATCTGATAAACTAATTCACCAGCTTCATTGAAATCTTTAGTACGTATCTTTATCATTGCGTTAATGTTCACACGCTTCTGGTTGTGAGCAATAACAACTTCTTCTGCACTATAAAAAGTGATTCCTTCACCCTGTATAGGATGTTCTGGAGTACTCTTACGCGCTTTAGTCATATAATAAAGACCCAATACCATATCCTGAGAAGGTACTGTAACTGGAGCACCATTTGCAGGGTTAAGAATATTGTTAGAAGCAAGCATTAGCATCTGAGCCTCTAATATAGCTTCTGGTCCTAATGGCAAATGAACCGCCATCTGGTCACCATCAAAATCGGCGTTAAATGCTGTACATACTAACGGGTGTAACTGTATCGCCTTACCTTCAATAAGTTTTGGCTGAAAAGCCTGAATACCTAATCGGTGAAGCGTAGGAGCACGGTTTAGCAATACTGGGTGTCCTTTAAGAACGTTCTCCAAAATATCCCAAACTACAGGCTCTTTTTTATCTATAATCTTTTTAGCTGACTTTACTGTTTTTACAATTCCACGTTCTATCAACTTCCTGATAACAAATGGCTTGTAAAGCTCTGCAGCCATATCCTTAGGAAGACCACATTCGTAAAGTTTTAATTCGGGCCCAACAACAATTACCGAACGTGCAGAATAATCAACACGCTTACCAAGTAAGTTTTGACGGAAACGACCTTGCTTACCTTTTAATGAATCAGAAAGTGATTTTAAAGGTCTGTTAGAGTCTGTTTTTACTGCTGAAGATTTACGTGTGTTATCAAATAATGAATCAACAGCTTCTTGAAGCATACGTTTTTCATTACGTAAAATAACCTCTGGAGCTTTGATTTCCATCAAACGCTTTAAACGGTTGTTACGTATAATAACACGACGGTATAAGTCATTTAAATCAGAAGTCGCAAAACGACCACCATCAAGAGGAACAAGAGGACGTAATTCCGGCGGAATAACTGGAACTACTTTCATTATCATCCACTCTGGTAAATTTTCGCGATTCTTATTAGCATCACGTAAAGATTCTACCACTTGAAGACGCTTTAACGCTTCAGTTTTACGTTGTTTTGAAGTCTCATTATTTGCTTTATGACGTAAGTCATAAGACAACTCATTAAGATCAATACGTCTTAATAATTCAATAAGACATTCTGCACCCATTTTAGCGATAAACTTGTTAGGATCGCTATCTTCCAGATACATATTTTCTTGTGGAATAGACTCCAGAACATTCAGATATTCTTCCTCAGTAAGAAAGTCCATCTTCTTCAATTCATCTCCTTCTTCGTTCTTAGCTATACCAGGCTGAATAACTACATAGCGCTCATAATAGATAATCATATCTAATTTCTTAGATGGAAGACCTAAAAGATACCCTATTTTATTTGGCAAACTTCTAAAGTACCAGATGTGTGCCACAGGAACAACCAGGTTGATGTGACCCACACGATCTCTACGCACTTTTTTCTCAGTAACTTCTACACCACAACGGTCACAAACAATACCCTTGTAACGTATACGCTTATATTTACCACAAGCACACTCATAATCCTTTACAGGACCAAAGATACGCTCACAGAACAAACCATCGCGCTCAGGTTTGTGCGTACGGTAGTTTATAGTTTCTGGTTTTAACACCTCTCCGCGCGATTCAGCCAAAATCGCTTCAGGAGATGCAAGACCAATAGAGATTTTATCAAATCTCTTTACTGCATTCTTATCATTATCTCTTGCCATAATACCTTATGTCGAAAATTATTCTTTTTTAACTTCTGTGATACTGTAAAATAAGGTTACGCTTCCGCAGAAGCGTAACCCATTAGTATCTATTCTTCTAGACGAATGTCTAGTCCAAGTCCTTTAAGCTCGTGCATCAATACGTTGAATGATTCTGGTAAACCTGGCTCTGGCATTGGCTCACCTTTTACGATACTTTCGTATGTTTTAGCTCTACCAATAACATCATCAGACTTCACAGTTAAGATCTCACGAAGAGTAGCTGAAGCTCCATAAGCCTCAAGTGCCCAAACCTCCATCTCACCAAAACGCTGACCACCGAACTGTGCTTTACCTCCTAATGGCTGTTGTGTAATTAATGAGTAAGGCCCTATTGAACGAGCGTGCATCTTATCATCAACCATATGTCCAAGTTTAAGCATATAGATCACACCAACAGTTGCAGGCTGATCAAAACGATCACCAGTACCACCATCGTAAAGATAGGTGTGCCCAAATCGTGGAATACCTGCTTCATCTGTAAGCTCATTAATCTGATCTAAAGTAGCACCATCAAAAATTGGAGTTGCATACTTACGACCTAATTTCTGACCAGCCCATCCAAGAACAGTCTCATAAATCTGACCAATGTTCATACGAGAAGGTACACCAAGTGGATTCAATACAATATCAACAGGAGTTCCGTCTTCTAAGAAAGGCATATCTTCTTGACGAACGATACGCGCAACAATACCTTTGTTACCGTGACGACCCGCCATTTTATCACCTACTTTCAGTTTGCGTTTTTTAGCAACATAAACTTTTGCAAGCTTGATGATACCAGCAGGAAGTTCATCCCCTACCGAGATTGTAAACTTCTCACGACGTAAATTACCTTGAAGATCGTTCTCTTTGATTCTGTAATTATGCAACAGATCTGCGATCATTACATTAGTTGCATCATCAGTCGCCCAAGTGCCTTGGTTTAAATGTGTATAATCTTCAACAGCATTAAGCATTTTTAGCGTAAACTTCTTACCTTTTGGAAGAACTTCTTCACCTAAATCATTCTTAACACCCTGAGCAGTTTTACCATTAACTAATTGAAATAATTTATCAACTAATACTGCTTTAAGATCATCAAATTTTTGATCGTATTCTGCTTCTAATGCAGAGATATCTTCTTTATCTTTTGCGCGTTTGCGCTTATCTTTAATTGCACGAGCAAAAAGTTTCTTCTGAATAACAACTCCTCTTAAAGATGGAGAAGCTTTTAAAGAAGCATCTTTTACATCACCTGCTTTATCACCAAAAATTGCGCGAAGTAATTTTTCTTCCGGAGTAGGATCAGACTCTCCTTTTGGAGTAATCTTACCAATTAATATATCGCCAGGTTTTACTTCTGCACCAATACGGATCATACCGTTTTCATCAAGGTCTTTTGTAGCCTCTTCAGAAACGTTAGGAATATCATTGGTTAATTCTTCATTACCCAATTTAGTATCACGAACATCTAATGAATATTCATCGACGTGAATAGACGTAAAGATATCGTCACGAACAACTTTTTCAGAAATCACGATCGCATCCTCAAAATTATACCCTTTCCAAGGCATAAAGGCTACTTTCATATTTCTACCCAAAGCCAGCTCCCCAGCTTCAGTTGCATAACCCTGACAAAGAACCTGACCTTTATTAACGCGATCACCTCTTCTTACAATAGGCTTCAGGTTAATAGAAGTACTTTGGTTTGTCTTACGGAATTTAATTAATTGATAGGTTTTGCTATCCCCATCAAAACTCACCATACGTTCTTCATCGGTACGGTCATATTTGATAGTAATTTCGTTAGCATCTACATATTCAACTTCACCATCACCTTCAGCATTAATCAATACACGAGAATCAGAAGCTACTTGACGCTCAAGACCTGTACCTACGATAGGTGCGTCTGCGCGTAAAAGAGGAACTGCCTGACGCATCATGTTAGACCCCATCAATGCACGGTTCGCGTCATCATGTTCTAAGAACGGAATCAAAGAAGCCGAAATAGATGCAATCTGGTTAGGTGAAACATCGGCATAATGAACTGTATTAGGCTCAACAACCGGGAAATCACCTTCCATACGTGCAATTACACGTTCTTCTTGTATCTGACCAGAATCATCCATAGGGTTGTTTGCCTGAGCAATCAACATACCTTCTTCTTCCTCTGCACTCAAATATCTTGGTTCAGTCTCTAAGTCAATTTTTCCGTCAGTAACTGTGCGGTATGGAGTTTCAATGAAGCCCATATTGTTAACTTTAGCATATACTGCTAAAGAAGATATCAAACCAATGTTTGGACCCTCAGGAGTTTCAATAGGACAAAGACGACCATAATGTGTATAGTGGACATCTCGAACCTCAAAACCTGCACGCTCACGAGAAAGACCACCAGGCCCTAATGCCGAAAGACGACGCTTATGCGTAATCTCTGCAAGAGGATTGGTTTGATCCATAAACTGAGATAACTGGTTTGTACCAAAGAAGGAGTTGATCACAGACGAAAGTGTTTTCGCGTTAATCAAATCGATCGGAGTAAACACTTCGTTATCACGAACGTTCATACGCTCACGAATGGTACGAGCCATACGAGCAAGACCTACACCAAACTGAGTAGATAACTGCTCCCCTACTGTACGTACGCGACGGTTAGAAAGGTGATCAATATCATCAATCTCAGCTTTAGAGTTTATAAGCTCAATTAGATACTTAACAATAGTGATGATATCTTGTTTGGTAAGCACTTGCTTATCCATACCGATATCAAGACCTAATTTCTTGTTCATTCTATAACGACCAACTTCACCTAAGTTATAGCGTTGATCACTAAAGAATAACTTGTCAATAATACCACGAGCAGTCTCTTCATCTGGCGGCTCTGCATTACGTAATTGACGGTATATATGTTCTACAGCCTCTTTTTCTGAGTTTGTAGGATCTTTTTGAAGTGTATTATGAATGATCGCATAATCACCAAGTTGATTATCTTCTTTATGAAGTAAAATCGTCTTAGCTCCAGCTTCTAAAATTTCTTCTATATGTTCTTTTTCTAAAACGGTATCACGATCTAAAACAATCTCGTTACGTTCTATAGAAACAACCTCCCCAGTATCTTCATCTACGAAATCCTCATGCCAAGTATTTAATACACGAGCGGCTAATTTGCGACCTAAATATTTTTTAAGTCCGGTTTTTGAAACTTTAACCTCTTCTGCAAGGTCAAATATTTCTAATATATCCTTATCACGCTCAAAACCGATTGCACGGAACAGAGTAGTAACAGGTAATTTTTTCTTACGATCGATGTATGCATACATCACACTATTGATATCTGTAGCAAACTCAATCCACGAACCTTTAAAAGGAATTACACGTGCAGAATAAAGCTTGGTACCGTTAGCGTGAAAAGACTGACCAAAGAATACACCAGGAGAACGGTGTAACTGAGAAACAACAACACGTTCTGCACCGTTGATACAAAAAGTACCGCTAGGTGTCATATAAGGAATAGTACCAAGATAAACATCTTGAACTATCGTTTCAAAATCTTCGTGCTCATCATCAGTACAGTATAATTTTAAACGGGCTTTTAAGGGTACACTATAAGTTAAGCCTCGCTCGATACACTCTTGAATAGAGTATCTAGGTGGATCTACAAAGTAGTCCAAGAATTCTAGTACAAAGTTGTTACGGGTATCCGTAATAGGGAAATTCTCTAGAAAGGTGTTGTAAAGTCCTTCATTTCCTCTTTCTTCAGACTTAGTCTCTAATTGAAAGAAATCTTGAAAGGATTTAATCTGTATATCCAAAAAGTCAGGATATTCAGGTCTGTTCTTTACCGATGAGAAATTCAGTCTTTCAGCTTGTTTTGCTTGCATCTTCAACGAACGGAATTTAATTAAAATAAATTGAGAACCAGATTTTTCAGGTTCTGAGATCTCTTAACATAAGAAATCTAAGGCAATAATAGTCGTAATAATTAAGAAAACCTTATATACGACAAATGGTTTAGGCCTATTTCGAACAAACGAACAGACCTAAACCCTTGTATTTATAGTAGCTAAGCTTACTTAAGCTCAACTTCAGCTCCAGCTTCTTCTAATTGAGATTTGATAGCCTCTGCTTCATCTTTAGCGATACCTTCTTTAATTGGGCTTGGCGCGTTATCAACAAGCTCTTTTGCATCTTTAAGACCAGCTCCAGTTAATTCTTTTACAAGTTTTACAACTGCAAGTTTAGAACCACCAGCGGCTTTAAGGATTACATCAAATTCAGTTTGCTCTTCAGCAGCGTCATCACCACCTCCAGCAGGACCAGCCATAGCTACAGCTGCTGCTGCAGGCTCGATACCATACTCATCTTTTAAAATAGTAGCTAACTCATTTACTTCTTTTACAGTTAAGTTAACTAGTTGTTCTGCGAAATCTTTTAAATCTGCCATTTTTCTATCGTTTTAAAAAAAAAATTCTTTATTATAATTATTAAGTGCGTACTATATTAACCTTCTCTTTCTTGAAGGGTTTTAACAAGGCCAGCGATTGTTGAACCTCCTGATTTAAGAGCGCTAATAACGTTCTTAGCAGGCGATTGAAGTAGACCAACGATCTCCCCAACAAGTTCTTCTTTCGACTTGATATCTACTAAAGCGTCTAATTGCTCGTCACCTATATAGATAGCCTCTTCAATAAACGCCCCTTTGAGCAAAGGCTTATCAGATTTCTTACGAAATTCTTTAATCACCTTAGCTGGTGCGTTACCAGTCTCAGAAAGCATAATTGAAGTATTACCTTTTAAAGTAGTAGGTAATTCACCAAAATCTTTATCTGAGCTCTCCATTGCCTTTGCTAGCAATGTATTTTTAACCACGGCTAGTTTTACGTTTGCTTTAAAACATGCTCTTCTCAACCTAGAAGTAGTTTCTGCATTTAAACCAGAAATGTCTGCTAAATATATATGAGCACTATCAGCCAACTGCGCAGTCAAATCTTCTATTACTTGTGATTTTTCTTCTCTTGTCATAATTTAACTTTTACTGCTCAGCAAAACGTTTTGAATCTACTTCAACGCTAGGACTCATAGTACTAGACATAAAGATGCTTTTAATATAAACACCCTTCGATGCAGTAGGCTTCAATTTTACTAATGTGGTTATCAATTCTCTTGCATTAGCTGCAATTTTATCAGCATCAAAAGACGCTTTACCAATCGCTGCGTGTACAATACCCGTCTTATCAACTTTAAAGTCAATCTTACCAGCCTTAACATCAGATACAGCCTTTGCCACATCCATAGTTACAGTACCGGTTTTAGGGTTAGGCATCAAGCCACGAGGACCTAACACACGTCCTAAAGGACCTAACTTCCCCATAACGCTTGGCATAGTGATGATCACATCAACATCTGTCCAACCGCCTTTGATTTTCTCTAAATACTCATCAAGACCTACAAAGTCAGCTCCCGCTTCTTTAGCTTCAGCTTCTTTATCTGGAGTTACCAGAGCAAGAACCTTCACATCTTTACCAGTTCCGTGAGGAAGTGTTACCACTCCACGAACCATTTGATTCGCTTTACGCGGATCTACGTTAAGACGCACAGCCAAGTCAACAGAAGGATCAAAATTTACTTTGCTTACTTCTTTTATTAAAGCAGAAGCTTCAGCCAATGTATAGGTAGAACCTGTATCTACTTTAGCCCGTGCTTCTTTTTGCTTCTTTGTTACTTTTGCCATTTTAAATTGCTTTTTTGGATGTTAAAAAGGAGCCTGCCCTTTTACAGTTATTCCCATAGACCTTGCAGTTCCCGCAACCATTCTCATCGCGCTTTCTACTGTAAACGCGTTAAGATCTGGCATTTTGTCTTCAGAGATAGCTCTAATTTGATCCCAAGTTACACTAGCAACTTTTTTACGGTTAGGCTCACCAGAACCTCCTTTGATCTTAGCTGCTTCCATTAATTGGATGGCAGCTGGTGGTGTTTTTACCACAAAGTCAAAAGACTTATCACCATAAACAGTAATAACTACAGGAAGTACTTTACCGGCTTTATCTTGAGTTCTAGCATTAAACTGCTTACAAAACTCCATAATATTAACTCCGGCAGCACCTAAAGCTGGTCCAACAGGCGGGGAAGGATTTGCTGCACCTCCCTTAACTTGCAACTTAACAACCTTACTTACTTCTTTTGCCATTTTTAAAAATTTAGTTTGATATGTTCTTTAGTGGAAGCAGAAGAACGATATCTAATATATGTGTAACACTTATACTTTCTCAACTTGCATATAACTCAACTCTAATGGAGTCTTTCTTCCAAAGATCTTAACCATTACCTCAAGCTTACGTTTTTCCTCATTGATGTTTTCAACAGTACCGTTAAAACCATTAAAAGGACCATCTATAACTTTCACCGTCTCTCCAAGAACAAAAGGTATTGCTACGTTATCTGTTTTAACAGCTAATTCATCAACCTTACCTAACATCCTATTAACCTCTGATGTTCTAAGCGGCACAGGATCTCCTCCTTTTACCTCACCTAAAAAACCAATCACACCGTTTATAGACTTAATCATATGCGTTACTTCACCTCCAAGGTTCGCATGAATCATGATATAACCAGGAAAGTAAACACGCTCTTTATTAATTTTTTTACCGTTGCGGATCTGAACAACCTTTTCAGTAGGAACAAGAACCTGCTCAATGTAATCTTCAAGATTAAAACGAGATATCTCTTGCTCGATATACCCCTTAACCTTGTTTTCTTGACCACTTACGGCCCTTACCACGTACCAGTCTTTATCTTTGGTATTGTTTGTTATAGCCATTGTGATTAATTTAAGCTCCTACCAGATTAAAATACGCCTTAATAGCTCTACTAAAAACAGTATCAACCCCCCAAATTGCTAATGAAAAAATGATAGTGAAAACCACTACAACAACAGTAAGACGTTGAGCTTCTGAAAGCGGAGTCCAAGTAACGTGATTTTTCAATTCGTTGTAAGACTCCTGAAGGTAATTAATTAATCCAGCCATATTATTTAACTCTATAAAAAGACACTTTGCCTTTTAAATTAAACCGCTAAGCAGCTTTATTATTGAAATCGAAGAAATTCGATCATTGCACGGGTTGAGAGGCTCGAACTCCCGACACCTGGTTTTGGAGACCAGTGCTCTACCAACTGAGCTAAACCCGTATAACAAGGCCTTCAAAAAAGAAAACCTTATTCTTTATTATAAAAATCAAGGCATTCGCTTACACGAACGCCTTAATTCTTTAAAACTTATAATTCGTGATTATTCAAGAATCTCAGTTACCTGCCCTGCACCTACTGTTCTACCACCTTCACGGATAGCAAAACGAAGACCTACATTCATTGCAATAGTCTGAATCAACTCAACAGTAATAGTTAAGTTATCACCCGGCATCACCATTTCTACACCATCAGGAAGAGAGATATTACCAGTTACGTCCGTTGTACGCACATAGAATTGCGGACGGTAGTTATTGTGGAATGGCGTGTGACGACCACCTTCTTCTTTCTTAAGGATATAAACCTCAGCTTTAAACTTAGAGTGAGGAGTTACAGAACCTGGCTTAGTAATAACCATACCGCGAGTGATCTGTGATTTTTCAATACCTCTCAATAAGATACCTACGTTATCCCCAGCTTCACCTCTATCTAGTATCTTACGGAACATCTCAACTCCAGTAATAGTAGAAGTAAGTTTTTCTGCCCCCATACCTATGATCTCAACAGGATCTCCAGTGTTAGCAACACCAGTTTCGATACGACCAGTAGCAACAGTACCACGACCAGTAATAGAGAATACATCTTCAATTGGCATTAAGAAAGGCTTATCAACATCACGAGCAGGCAATTCAATCCAATTATCCACAGCATCCATAAGCTCCATAATCTTATCAACCCATTTTTGCTCACCATTCAATCCACCTAAAGCAGACCCCTGAACAACAGGACCATTGTCACCATCATACTCATAGAAACTAAGAAGATCTCTAACCTCCATCTCAACTAGCTCAAGAAGCTCCTCATCATCAACCATATCCACTTTATTCATGAATACAACAATACGAGGGATACCTACCTGACGACCAAGCAGGATATGCTCACGAGTTTGCGGCATAGGACCATCAGTCGCAGCAACAACAAGAATAGCACCATCCATTTGAGCAGCACCAGTTACCATGTTTTTTACGTAATCCGCGTGACCCGGACAGTCAACGTGTGCATAGTGACGGTTAGCCGTAGCATACTCTACGTGAGAAGTGTTAATAGTAATACCTCTTTCTTTTTCTTCAGGAGCGTTGTCAATAGAGTCAAAACTTCTTAATTCAGAAAGACCTGCGTTAGCAAGTACAGTAGTAATAGCAGCAGTTAAGGTAGTTTTACCGTGGTCAACGTGCCCTATAGTACCAATATTTAAGTGAGGTTTGGAACGATCAAATGTTGCCTTTGCCATGATTTAAATAATTTTAATCTTAGTTATTATTAGTGTTTAATTTTAAACTTACCTGACACGCCAGCTATATGGTTTTACTAAAACGCACAAAAAACTGAGCGCTATAGGCACCCGTTTAAGTAGCAGCGACTGCTATTGAGCCAACGACGGGATTTGAACCCGTGGCCTCTTCCTTACCAAGGAAACGCTCTACCCCTGAGCTACGTCGGCTTATAAATTTCCCATTCAAAACGACCGAAGTCTGAATTGCCCGGGCTGACCTACTCAGCTAAAGGGCTAACAAAAGTCATAAATGACTAAAACCAAAGCCTATCAGGTTTGGTTTAAACAAATCGAAAAATCCGATTTCAAATACCCTCAACAAAAGAGGCTATTTAGAGCGGGAGACCGGGTTCGAACCGGCGACATTCAGCTTGGAAGGCTGACGCTCTACCAACTGAGCTACTCCCGCATTGCGGCGCCAAAATTAATAAAATTTATTAATTAGCACAAAAAAAAATAATTGTGGGGAGAGCAGGATTCGAACCTGCGAAGTCTAATGACAACAGAGTTACAGTCTGTCCTCGTTGGCCGCTTGAGTATCTCCCCAATATTGGTATTATCAGTATTTCAAAAAACGCTTCGACTGCGCTCCACGCAAGCTCTAGAAACAATCTTTACTTCGATCTAAAAGAACTTTAAAAAGAGCCGATGGAGGGACTCGAACCCACGACCTGCTGATTACAAATCAGCTGCTCTAGCCAGCTGAGCTACATCGGCCTTTATCACTTTTCTAAGTGTAAAAAACTCCGCTATTTCTAACGGAGTGCAAATGTAGAATAAATTTATAATCCACAAAACTTTTTTTTATTTTTTTTCAGGCTGTAGCCCTAATTTTTTGTTTTCGCTTAACCAATAATCGCTCTAAAGATTGCGCACAGCTATCTGCTCCTTCCTCAAATGATTTTGCTTGTTTTTTCACTATCAATTCGTTACCCGGAACACTTAGCAAAATTTCGACGATTTTATTCTGCCTAGTGCTTGTGTTTTCAACTTTCAAAAAAACATCTGCATAAATTACGTGATCATAAAATTGTTCAAGCTTATTCATCTTTTTCTGAATAAAATTAATCAGCTTTTGATCTGCTACAAAATGGGGTGTTTGCACATTTACTTTCATAGATCCACATATTAAAGGGTTACTAATTGGTTAAATTCTACTGTTATTTAGAATTTCTAGGATGCGCTTTTTGATAGACCCTTCCCAACTCTGCCATACTCGTATGCGTGTAAACCTGGGTAGCAGCTAAACTAGCGTGCCCTAATAATTCTTTAACAGCATTTAAATCTGCCCCATTATTAAGTAAATGAGTCGCAAAGGTATGCCGAAGCACATGCGGACTCGTTTTGGTTTTTTGGGACACCTTACTAAAATAGCGATTTATCGTTCTGTAAACAAACGTTTCATACAATTTAGCACCCTTATCTGTGAGCAATAAATTCTCTTCATTTTTATCAAAGCCTTTGTTTAAAAGCAATTCTTGGTATCGTTTTATTCCATCTTCTAACCAACTGATCATAGGAATAATTCGCTCTTTGTTACGTTTTCCTAGTACTTTTATAGTGTGCGTATTAAAATCAATATCAGAAGTTTTTAAATCAATCAACTCACTTCGTCTTATTCCCGTAGCGTAAAACAACGACACAATCAGGAAATCACGAGATTCAGAAAATTCCTGAGCATTGGCTAAATTATTTATAACTGAATCTATTTCCTTATTAGAGAAAGGAACCTGTATCTCTTTTTTAATTTTTAAAGATTTATGTTTTGCTAATGGGTCAACCTTTATACCTCCCGTTCTCTGCAAAAATTTAAAAAAAGCTTTCAAAGAAGCTATTTTTCTATTTATACTTCTATGCGTCAAACCAGAATCAGAAAGCGTCACAATCCAAGATCTCACATAGGTGTACTCTACTTCATTTGCAAGCCCTACACCAAACTCCCCTTCAAGAAAGCTGAAAAAGGATTCGAGATCATTTGCATACGCCAACAGAGTATGCTTGCTGTATTTCTTCTCCAGCTCTAAATAGTCAACAAACGATTTGATCTGCATAATTTGGTTTTAAAGAAAGATACTCATTTCCCAAGTAAAAGCATAATGACACCACACTGAAACCACAGTCCAACCACACTCCAACCACACTTTACCACAAAATCCGTAGGTGAATATGGTATGAATATGGACTGACTTTTGACTCACCAATAAGCACAACTACCTTTTAAATAGTTTATTTATAAACCCAGAGAATCACGAATAACTTTTAATAAGATGCTTTCAGAATTCGATTTAAGGAGTAAAAAATCCAGCGCTCTATTTTATACAGATTAACCAGGATATTTGCTTAAACACAACAACTAAGCTAGATTCTTTTTGAATCGATTCTAATGATTATATTCCAGCTAAACTTTATCACACAAAAAAAATCTGCTAAGATTGCTCTTAGCAGATTTAATATTTTGAAAGAGGATTAGTCTCTCTGTTAATAATCCCTGGCAAGAACTAATCTCACCGACGGAATATTAAATATTCTCTTGATCGCGAAGCCCTTGAATATAAGATGCTTTCTGAATTTCTCTTCTACGTGAAACAGAAGGTTTTGTGAAAGCTTGACGATCACGCAGCTTACGCATTGTTCCCGTTCTATCAAATTTTCTTTTGAAACGCTTCAGCGCTCTATCGATATTTTCTCCGTCTTTTACTGGTATAATTAACATAGTGGTACCTCCTTTCTTTAAAATTCTTTTCAGTTTTCAGACCGCAAAGATAGTTTAAACTTTAAAACTAACAAGCGGTTTTAAATTTAATTATTTCGCTGCAGGCTTATATTCTTTTTTATCTATCACCATCTTAGCAATAATTTCTTTTAAAATCTCAGAGGTACCGCCACCTATAGGACCTAACCTACTATCTCTAAACATTCTCGCTAGCGGATAATCTTCCATATAACCATACCCCCCTAACATCTGCAAGCATTTATAAATCACCTCATCTGCAATTTTAGTTGCAAGTAATTTAGACATGCTAGCCTCCTTAACTACATAATCGCCACTATTGAGATTATTAGCAATTGCATAGTTAAATGACTTCACCATCTCCACTTCACTTGCCATCTCAGCCACAGTATGCCTCAATGCCTGAAATTTATCTAAGGTTTTGCCAAAAGCGATACGGTCTGACATATATCCTAATGTATACTCTAAAGCATACTCAGCACGTGCGTGTGCATTTACACCCATTATCAAACGCTCTAAAGCAAAATGCTGCATAATGTAAGAGAAGCCTTTATCCTCTTCTCCCATTAGATTTTCAACAGGAATTTTCACATCAGAAAACGCTATTTCTCCGGTATCTGAAGCTCTCCAACCCAGTTTATCTAATTTTGTAGCGCTTATTCCTTCTGTGTCTCTATCTATTACAAAAATACTCAGACCTTTATTTCCCTTCTCAGGAGTTGTCTTTGCTGCAACAATTAAATAATCTGAATAGACACCGTTTGTAATAAATGTTTTTGAACCATTTAAAACATAATGATCTCCATTTAAGACAGCTGTACTACGCATTCCTGCAACATCAGAACCACCAAAGGGTTCTGTGATACATAAGCAGCCTATCTTTTCGCCAAGAATACTAGGCGTTAAAAATTTTTCTTTAATCGCTGATGAACCTTCAACTTTTAAATGCGTCATCGCTAAATAGGCGTGTGCCCACATTGCAGCAGCAAAACCACCACTATTGATGCGTTGTAATTCTTCAAGAAAAATAACAGTGTAGAAAATATCAAGATCGAGCCCACCATATTCTTCAGGAGCAGCTAAACCAAAATAGCCCATCTCCCCCATCCTTGTCCAGATAAAGCGATCTATATTACCCGTCTGCTCCCATTTTTCAATATGCGGAACAACTTCCTTTTGCAAAAATTCTCTCAGACTTTCTCTAAAGAGCTGATGCTCTTCCGAAAAAAAAACATTATTCATCTAGTATACTTTAATTTAATATAAGGCAATCGGAAAGGAAGCTTTACAAGTCAAATATGCGTAATTCTCAGTAATGCCTTCTCAATTTTGGTTGGACGACAAATATAATTTAATTCGCTCTAATTTATAGGAGGTTACTCCGTCTATTTTGAGAAGCTCATCAAGATCACTAATTCCCTCATGCAGCACACGGTAATCTATAATATCTCTTGCGATTTCAAAAGTTATAAATGGAACTGTTGAGAGATCTGATGCATTAGCGGCATTCACGTCAATCAACTGTATGTATGGTTTTGACTGAACCGTAAACTGATCTTTAATGGCGTATACCTGACTTTTTGAAATACCATAAATGTCATAAAGCTGATTATCCTCAAGAAAACCTCCCAGTTTTTTCCTATAACTCAACAGGCGTTTTACAACAACCTCATCTAAATCTTTAATAGCCATTAAAGATTTAAAATCTGCCTTATTTAAATCGCTTTTAGGTTTTTCTTCTGAATATGAAAAACTAGTTTTTGAAGCTTTAGGTTTGGAATTTGTAACCCATTCCGGAAATTTAAAGTATGGTGCGATTGTTTGTAATAAAGAATCTGAAACACCAGTTACTTTCTGAAAATCTTCAGCAGAATTAATCCACTGATCCTTTTCACGAAAGCGTAATAACTTATCTATTTCAACCATACTCATTCCTAAAGTATAGCCCTTGTAATCAGTTATGAAATTAGGATTGAATGGATAGATTTTCGGCTGGGATTCCGCTAACTTTAATTGCCTCAATGAATCTATACGCGCTTCAAATATCTGAAGCTCTTCATCGGTTAATGCTTCGGATTCATACGAAGCATTAGGAGTTATCAAAAAATAGACTCCCCAACAAGCAATTAAAACCAGTACCAAAAGCAAAATCCCACTTCTTTGTCTGCTATCCAGAAAGAAATGGGATTTTAAATTCATAAGAGAATTGTTTTGTTAAGAAGCTTCTTTAGTCTTTTTTGAATCTTTATCTATAACAGCATCCATTCGGCCAATTTTAATGGCATTAAGATATGCTTGTAATTCTTTTCTAACTTTAGGAGACAGTAATACCAAACCGATAATGTTAGGAAAAACCATCGCAAAGATCATTGCATCTGAGAATGCGATAACTGCTCCTAAACTCGATGAAGCACCTACTACTATAAAGGCTAAAAATAATACTTTGTACGTAATATCCTGAACCCTTCCTTTTCCAAATAAATATTTCCAAGATTGTAATCCGTAATAAGACCAAGAAATTGCAGTTGAAATTGCAAATAATACAACTGCAATAGTAAGAACAATAGAGAAGTATGGAATAGCAGAGTCAAATGCTACTGAAGTTAAATCCACTCCATTGATAGGTTCGTTAGTTGCATTAAGCATTACGTTACTTGCTGCATCGAGATTACCATATGTAAACAGATTGTGCTTTGCATTTGTGATAATAATAACAACCGCAGTCATTGTACAGATGATCACGGTATCTACAAAGGGACCAATTGAAGCCGTAAGGCCTTCACTAGCCGGGTAACGTGTTTTAACAGCAGAATGCGCAATTGCAGCAGAACCTACACCAGCCTCATTAGAAAACGCTGCTCTTTGAAAACCTACAATAAGAACTCCTACCACACCACCAAAGGCTGCATTAGGGTTCATTGCGCCATCCCATATCTGACCTAAAGCAAAGCCCACCATGTCTATATTAATAGCAATGATAATAAAACCTGCAAGAACATATACAATAGCCATAAATGGTACCACTTTTTCAGTAAAAGAACCAATACGCTTTATACCACCTATAATCACCAAACCAATAATTGCAGCCATTATCAAACCTAGGTACACTCCTGCGTTAGGATTATCCCAACCGGTCATTTGTATCAACTGTGACGAAGCCTGATTAGATTGAAACATATTTCCGCCACCAAAAGAACCTCCAATACAGAAAATAGCAAATACTACCGCAGTCACTTTACCAAGACCGCCTAGCCCTTTTTCCTTTAAACCTTTAGAAAGGTAATACATAGGACCACCGTAGGTTTTACCATTTTCATCTATTTCACGATATTTTACACCTAAAGTACACTCCACAAACTTAGAAGCCATACCTAAAAGCCCTGCTACGATCATCCATATCGTAGCTCCCGGACCACCCAGTGCAATTGCAACCGCAACACCAGCTATATTACCAAGACCTACCGTTGCAGAAAGAGACGCTGTTAAAGCCTGAAAATGTGTTACCTCACCTTGAACTTCGCCAGTAAGCTTAACAGTATCTTTTACTTTTCCGTCTTCAACAGTGATTTCTTCATCTGCAGGCACATAATGATCTAAATCATCATATTTCCCCCAAGCTGTTTTAATACTATCTTTAAAGTATCTAAGGTTAACACCCTTAAAATAAATTGTAAAGAATAAAGCCCCTAAAAGCAAAATAAGAATTACGATAGGTAATTCTTTTCCGGCTATAACTATAGGATACATTATGGTGTCTACAATGGGCGTCGTATATTTTTCGAAAGCTGCATTTATAGATTCCCCCATGCTCATTTCTTCTTGAGCAAATGTTAGAAAGGGAAAAATTAGACAACAAATTGAAAAAATAATTTTCTTCATAAGAATATTTTTAAAATAAAATTTGGAGTAAAAAACCTTGAGGAAAACCCACAAAGCATTAAATAAAAAACAAATTACTTCAAAGCATCAAAACGCTATCGGGATGCTTTGAAGCCATAATCTCGATTTTTCGAGTAAAGCCAGCAAGATGATAAAAAAATAGCCTTTTTCAAAGGTAAACCTCGTTAAAAAAGAAGAGAAAGTCTCCATTTACAAAGAATCATTCAACGAATCATTCAGCTTATTACTTAAAATTATTGTTTAGACACTATTGTGTAAGAATGCAAAAAAGCCCTCTTTGATACTAATCAAACAGGGCCTTAAAAATTGTAATTTTTATTAATCGAAATTAATTGATTGCTTCTTTTTTCAATTTAATTGCGGCGAGATATCTGTCTAACTGTTTCTTTACCACAGGGAATAAAAAGAATAATCCTACCATATTTGGAAAGATCATTGCAAAAACCATAGCATCAGAGAATGCCCAGATCGACCCCATATTTGCTGCAGCACCAATTACTACAAATATTAGAAATAACACCTTATATACAAGATCAGCGGCCTTACCTCTTCCGAAAAGAAATTTCCAGGACTGCAAACCATAGTACGACCAAGAGATCATGGTAGATACTGCAAATAAAACCACCGCTATTGTTAAAAATACATTTGAAAAAGGAATATACTCGTGGAAAGCTTTTGATGTAATACCAGCTCCTTCATAAGAAAGACCATCAATAATTACAGCTCCTGAGCCATCACCACCGTATTCAAAGTAACCGCCAAAATTAAAAATAATGATAACTAGCGCAGTCATTGTACAAATCACTACAGTATCAATAAACGGCTCTAATAAAGCAACTAAGCCTTCACTTGCGGAGTACTTCGTACGTACTGCTGAGTGTGCGATAGACGCAGAACCAGCTCCCGCTTCATTAGAAAATGCTGCTCTTTTAAAACCTACTAAGAGAACACCTATAAACCCACCTACACCTATTGCTGTAGGTTTGAAAGCCTCTTCCATTATTAAAGTAAAAGCATCATCTATCAATGTATAATTAGATCCCACGATATAAATACAAGCTCCTAAATACATAATTGCCATAAATGGAACTACTTTTTCAGTAACCTGTGCAATACGCTTGATCCCACCAATAACGATAACACCAACTAAAACCGCTATCACAACACCAATCCAAAAACCGGCACCTGCACTTTGCAGATTAAACAATTCTTTCAATACAATTGTTGCTTGATTACTCTGCGCGGCATTACCACCACCAAAAGAATTACCGATACAAAAAACAGCAAAAATCACTGCTGCTATTTTCCCTAAGGTCGCAAAGCCTTTTTCTTTTAATCCTTTAGTCAGATAATACATTGGCCCACCATATACTGTACCATCTTCACCTATATCACGGTATTGAACTCCCAAGGTACATTCTACAAACTTGGTTGACATCCCCATCAGTCCGCAAACAACCATCCAGAATGTTGCTCCGGGGCCTCCTAAAGCAATTGCAAGGGCTACACCCGCAATATTACCGTTACCAACTGTTCCAGAAACTGCAGTTGCCAAAGCCTGAAAGTGGCTCATTTCTCCTGCAGAAGATTCATCTCTAATGGTATCAACAATATCCCCATCAATGGCCAAATCATCATCAAGCGTTTCTATATGCTGCTCAAGATCTACTTTGTTTAAATCAACCCCGTTTGCAATACCATTTTCACCATATAAAACCTGAGCGCCATGATTTTCTATATCTTCATATTTACCACGTACTGTCTGAATTGCACGCCAGAAATATCTGAAGTTTGGAAAACCGAAACGAATAGTAAAGAAAAATGCACTAAAAACAAGAAGAATTAGCACGAAAGGAATTCCAAATACATTAAAGAAAATTATATTTGAAAAGAAATCTGAAATAGGCGCAAAAGCCTGATCAATTTTTTGATCTATTCCAACCTCAACCTCTTGAGCTGCAACCTGGAAAACCGAAAAAAAGATAAAAACGGAAGCGAATAGGTGTTTCATAAAAAAAGCAAAATCGTTAAATTAAAACTAGAATAAAGCGAAAAACGTTACATTATTTTCACCGCTTTCTTCGACAAGCTGTAAACATACTACTAAATCGCAAATTCTTTATGTAATTTTTCAATCTGTTCTGGTCTTCCTATTACAATAAGTATAGAATCTCTTTCGAGCATTAAAGAAGCTTCGGGGTTTATGATATAATTTCCGTCAGGTGACTTATAGCCTATGATAGAACAACCCGTACGATTTCTTAGGTCAATATCTCGTATAGTACGACTCTCGTGATCAGGACAAACAGCATCATAATTTATTTGTTGAACATTTACCCGCCCACCTGTCGCTACCTGCAAATGATCTATAAACTCCAGCAAATCTGGCACAACAACCAGTGAGGCCATATGATCTCCACCTATCTTATCTGGCATTATCACATTGTTTGCGCCAGCAAATTTTAGTTTTTGATACGTCGTCTCTTCAGAAGCTCTACTTATAATTTTCATTTTAGAATTAATTTGCCGTGCAGAAAGCACCACAAATAAATTATCAGAATCATTAGGCAGTGCAGATATTAAAGTTGCAGCGCGCTCCACTCCTGCTTTTATAAGAATCTCATCTTCGTTGGCATTACCGGTAACAAAATTTACTTTTTCAGATTGAAATTTATGTACCACCTCTTCATCTAACTCTATGATTACAAAAGGCTTGTGATAGGTCATTAACTTTTGTGCGGCTTGCTTACCATTACGGCCATAACCTACGATGATCACATGATTATTGAGTTTATCTATTTTCTTCTGCACACTGCGCTGTTTTATAAGTTCAAAATTACTTCGGCTTAAAATATATTCTGTTATAATAGAGATCGCATAACCCAGAACGACCACACTTACCAAAATTAATATTACTGTAAAAATTTTTGCGGTATCGTTGAGGGGCTGCACTTCTCCAAATCCTACGGTGCTAATGGTAATCATGGTCATATAAACCGCATCGGTCCAAGTATACTCTGCAAAAAACCGAAAACCAAAAACTCCCATAGCCAACATACTTACAATAAGCAGTAAGGCAATATAAATTCGGTTTTTAAAAATGGTGAGCATAGGCTTTTACAAATCAAATACAGAAGTACGTTTTGTATAAACCAAGTCTTTAAGCTTGAGCCAGAAGGCTAAAACAAGATAAAAAGCAAATCCCAAACCTGCAGTAGCAAATGAAAGATAAATGAAAAACAAACGCACATTCTTAGCACGTATCCCCATTCGGTCTGCCAGTCGAGACGAAACGTAAAATCCGTTTCTTTCAAAAAAATGACGCAATTTATGCATAACAACTACTCTTATTTACAAAACGTATATCTGCTAAAATAAAGCCTTTGGTTCATTATATCACTTCATTAAGCAAATAATTACCTATCTGACAATGCAAACATTGATTTTGATCACAATACTTTTTTTTTAGCTGAATCAACGCCTGACTGTGCAAGGCATCTTTCTTAGTTTCTCTCAATTTTGAAAAGCCATTAATTATGGAATTTTTCTCTTTCGGAAGGTTGAGCATTAATTTAACTAATTCTTCTTCTATTAATTGACCCTGAGCTTTTGCGTATGCAAACTTTATAGGTATCAGAGTATTAATTATTAAGATATCTATAAATGCCGGAGTGATTTTTTTAGATCGCTTTTTATGAATCTTGCCAAAGTTATAATGCGTTTCCCAATAGAAAGAAGTCTCTATTTTAAATAACTCTTGCAATTGGTCTCTCGTTTTTGCAGCTATAACTAAACTGAACAAATTAGTACGCTGCTCATACAATTGAGCCAGTTGAGACAATCGAATAGTAGGAAAATTAGGCGGTCGCAATTTGTAGAACTGCACTTTTTGATTAATTCCAGAAGTTAGCTGATACTTATGTTTATTGTACTCATATTCTTCCTTCCAGCTTCGTGGCTCTTGTTCTTCAGCTGTTTCCGGCAATAATCCTGCAAGTCCTAGCAGCACAGTCTCCAATTGATCTTTTTGTGAACTTAATTTTCTTATGACTTTAAAATCTAAAACTGAAGCTAAAGCTTCAAAAGCATCTGCATTGATTACTGTACCAAAGTTACGGGCAAGCATTGCAAACAAAACTGCTTCCCAATTACCATTTTTGCTAGCGATCAAGTTTTCGACCTGCAAAACCTTTCGCTCTAAGCGCTCAAAAAATAAGCGTTCTATCCAATTATCAAATAAAAAATCAGGAACTTCTTTAAATCTAGATTCACAATTGATAAAATTATAGATCTTCGATTCTAGTAAATGTTGGTAATTATTCAGCAATTCATCACTCACCTTATCGTTGAGAATAAGCGTTGGGATTTGTGCGTCAACTTTATCAAAAACAGCACAATCATCTTCCCAAACTACGTGCAGGATTACATTTTCATAAGCGGGATCCTGCTGGTGATTATGTAGATACCAATCCGAACCTTTTATGTGAATCTCAACGTTACCCGCCCATAACTGATCATCAATTCTCACCTGAGCATTAAAAAAATCAGGGCCTGCAAGTTGATTATGCATACCTGTTTTTATGATCTGAAGTTTTTTACCACAAACTGTTTGAAGCTTTGAAGTTGAAGCTGCACCGTCAAATTTTCGGTATTTCCAGAGATGATGTAAAAAGGCCTCTTTCATTAGCTTAAAGTTAAAGTAATTTTAGCATAACCTTAATAGCTTCAACGCTTAAGCCTCTGTAATTTTAAAAAAACAAAAAAAACTATGAAAAATTCAATTCTAACTTTAGCATTTGCTACAACCCTAATTTTCACATCTTGTGTAGATCGAAAAACTTCAGATAATGGGGAGGTAGAGATCAAATCACAGTCTGAACAAGTTACGCCAGAAGACATGTATCAAACCTCAGGAAAAGAAGATGCTGAGAACCCTGAAGATCTTACAGAAATCAACAGCGCTAAAAAAGTAATCAATGATTATTTTGATGCATTAAGTCGCGGAGAAACTGCCGAAGCTTACGAAGAAATGTCTCAGACAAGTGATCGCGGTACATCTTCTGAATTTGCTGAAAAGCATTCAAATATTGAAACAGTAACCTTAAGTTTTACTGAAGATCCAAAAGTAACCTCTGGAGCAGAAGGTACCGATGTAAAAATGCCCCTTAGATATACTATTAAAACCAAACAGGGAAATACTGAAACCTACAACGGCTCTGTAATGGTCGTAAAAAAGAACAAAGAAGATGCTGACTATAAAATACAAGGCATGACTATGACGCGGGAAGACAGTTAATACATTAATCTATAAATCCTTTTTCGCGCATCCAGTTGTCGTTATACATTTTGCCAACATAGCGGCTGCCATGATCGTGAAAAAGGATTACTACAACATCACCTTCTTTAAAATGTTCTTTTAACTGCAGTAAGCCTTTAATCGCTGCCCCTGCAGAATTACCTAAGAAAAAACCTTCTTCTTTTGCCAAACGCTGTGTATAGACTGCGGCATCTTTATCAGTTACTTTGGTAAAGCCATCAATGATTTTAAAATCTACATTTTTAGGTAAAATATCTTCTCCTATTCCTTCGGTTATGTATGGATAAATTTCATTCTCATCAAAAATTCTGGTTTCGTGATATTTTTTAAATACTGAACCGTAAGTATCTACCCCCCATATTTTGATATCGGGGTTTTTCATTTTTAAATACTTTCCCACACCAGATATTGTTCCTCCAGTGCCTACACCAGCTATAAAATGGGTTATTTTACCAGCTGTTTGTTCCCAAATTTCAGGTCCTGTGGATTCAAAATGTGCCTCAGCATTCGCGGGATTATCATATTGATTCACATACCAAGAGTTTGGCGTTTCTTGTGCTAAGCGCTTCGAAGTACTATAATACGATTGGGGATCATCTGGCGCTACATCTGTGGGACAAACCACAACTTCGCATCCTACCGCTTTAAGAATGTCTATTTTTTCTTTGCTCTGCTTATCAGAAATTACACAAACCATTTTATAGCCTTTTACGATAGCGACGAGTGCGAGGCCCATACCTGTGTTTCCAGAAGTCCCTTCAATAATTGTTCCGCCAGGTTTTAGATCTCCAGAAGCTTCAGCGGCTTCAACCATTTTTAAAGCCATTCTATCTTTAACAGAATTACCCGGATTAAAGGTCTCATATTTCGCCAAAACCAAACACGGTAATTCTGCGGTAAGCTTATTTAATTTTACGAGTGGAGTATTGCCTATTGTCTCTAAAATATTTTTGGCATAATGCATAAAAATGGGATTTTTAAGTAGGAATTGTTTTAAGTACTTTTTAACCAAAACGACCTTCTGTTATCTATTTTCAAAAAATAGATATTAAAAACGAAATTTTATACCGATTTAACAACATTTTGATTTTTCAACCTGAAACTCAATAAAGAGTTTCTTCCCTATTTAGAACCAAGCTTTTGCTTTGATCCTGCACTGCCTCTTCTCACTTTAATGACGTAATAAATAATAAAAGTATTTCCTATAATAGATGGCAAAATCCAAGCCCACAATCCCGGTATTCTCATACCTGCAACTAAAAATGCCGTCACTGATGCGATATAGGCACCTGTAATTTTACCTATATGCTGTGTGAGCCACGCTGTTTTTGTACGAAAAGGATTTTTCAAAAATCGATAATCCTGAAAGCATAATGCTAGAGCCAAAATCCCAAAAAAGATAAAAAGGATTTTATTACCAAAAATCTCCAGCATCCCGCTTACAATCATCAGAACTGCAAGCACTGCCATACTAATGGTTAGGCTCCAGTCAGTTTTAGACACTTTAGCTTTTCTAGATTTAAAACGCAAAGTTCTATTTCCTACCAAAACCATATAAATGGTAAACAAACCGATTAAAAATAAGAAAGAATTATAATGCCCAGGCATACTCGCTATCGGTAAAGAAAGCCCGGAACTCACTAGCATTCCAATTGTAAAAAACTTACCTGATTTTCTGTGAATTTTGCTTCCTTTCTTAGTAACTAAACTCAACGTGCCCGAAAGAAGACCTATACCGCCAAAGAATGCGTGAATATAAATAACGATGGTGATTGCTGTTTCCATAATTGAGTGGTTTGATTGTTTTCTTCAAAAATGAAAACATTTGAGGAAGCTAAATATTCAAACTAACCCAACTGTAAAATATCAATACTCAACTGTAAAATGAAAAGGTTTTCTTTTACAGAAGCTCAAAACTTAATCAAACTTAATAGTCTTTACCGGGGAAATACGGGTAATAACATAAGAAGGTACCAATAACATTACCGCACATAAAAGAAAGGTACCCATATTGAGAAGCAAAATATAATACCAATCTATATAGACCGGAGCCTCGCTTACATAATAGGTTTCAGGATTGAGGGTAATGAACCCAAAATACTTTTGAAGAAATAACAAACCAAGACCTATGACATTTCCCCAAAATAAGCCAACGCCAACTAGATAAAGTGCATTGTACATAAATATCTTGCGAATACTCCAATTATTTGCCCCCAGCGCTTTTAGAATACCTACCATAGGTGTACGTTCTAAGATCAATACCAGAAGCGCAACAATCATATTGATACCGGCAACTATTATCATTACAACAATGATCAATGCGATGTTGAAATCAAACAAAGATAACCACTCAAAAATGCTGTAGTATTTCTGTGTAATGGTCATCGTATTTAAAAATGAATCTGTGTTCTGATAGATTTCCCTGCCTATTTCATCGAGGCGATCAAAATCGTTTACAAACATCTCAAAAGCACCCACCTGATCATCTTCCCAGTTATTGAGTTTTTGAATATGACGAATATCTGCAAACAAAAAACTCTCATCAAACTCCTGAAAACCGCTATTATAAATACCAACGATATCAAATCTTCGGTTTAAAAATCCTCCATCTTCTTTTAGAAAAAACACAATGACTTTATCGCCATTTTTAAAACCTAACCGGTTGGCTAGATATTGACTAATGAGTATTTCAGTATTTAATTTATTTTTATAATCTGGGATTCTTCCTTCTACGAGAAAATCTTCCATATAATCCCAGCGGTAATCGTCACCAACCCCTTTTACAATAATGCCCTCAAAATCTGTAGGAGTTCTAATCACACCGGCTTTAGTAGCAGTAACCTGCACGTGTGTAACTTCTGGCACCGCATCAAAATCAGGATAAAAAGGTTGATCTTTAGGAATAGGATTGAGCGTGATATCGCTATTATTTCCATCAAATTGAGAGACGATCACATCTCCATTAAAGGCAGAAACCTTTTCTTTTATCTTTTGCTGGAGCCCCACACCGGTAGCAATGGTAATCATCATCATAACCATCCCCAGAATAATGGCGATAATTGCGATTTTAATTATAGGTGTCGAAGCAGTACTTTTATACTTCTTAGCGCCAATTATGCGTTTAGCTGTAAAATATTCAAAATTCAATCGTCCTATGGCGTTTCGTTTGCTCAAAAGTACCCTTTTTTTAGTTTTTGTAATTGCTATTTCCTGCGGAAACCGTACCGGGAATAAAAATCAAATTCAAAACAAGTCAAGTAAAAACTCTATACCTGGAGATTCAACTTCAGTTATAGAAAATAAAAGATTGGTCTTGGGAGCCAATCGTACCGAAGCATATTTACCACTTATAGCAGATAAACGCGTAGCGGTTGTAGGAAACCCGAGCTCACTTATCCTAAAAAAAGAATTGCCTAACGGCGAAAAGATATATGTACACTTAGTAGATTCTCTCTTAAGCTTGAATCAAAATCTGGTTAAAGTATTTTCTCCTGAACACGGTTTTAGAGGAAAAGCCGATGCCGGGGAAGCCGTTAAAGACGGTAAAGATCCTAAAACCGGACTGTCAGTAATTTCTCTTTATGGAAGTAATAAAAAACCAAAAACCGAACAATTAAAAGATGTTGACATTCTTGTTTTTGATATTCAAGATGTGGGTGTGCGTTTTTATACGTATATCGCCACACTACATTATGTAATGCAGGCTGCTGCTGAAGCTAATATACCTGTGGTTGTTTTAGATAGGCCTAACCCTAATGGAAGCTATGTTGATGGACCAGTGATGGAAGCTGCTCACACCAGTTTTCTGGGAATGCACGCCGGTGTTCCGCTTGTTCACGGAATGACACTAGGAGAATATGCACAGATGATGGCAGAAGAACACTGGTTGAAAACCGAAAAAACAGTGGGCCTTACCATTATCCCAATGAAAAACTATGTTCACGAAATGCAGTATTCGTTACCGGTACGCCCTTCTCCTAATTTACCAAATGATCAGGCTGTGATGCTTTATCCCAGTTTAGGACTTTGCGAAGGAACTACTCTAAATGCTGGTCGTGGTACCGAAATGCAATTTCAAATAATAGGTTCTCCTTATCTACCAAAGGAAACTTATAAATTGAATTATACGCCCGCTCCTAATTTTGGTTCTAAGAGTCCTAAGTTTAACGGCGAACTTTGTCACGGACTAGACCTAAGAACTGTAGAACCATTACATGAAGTTGACCTTACCTTTATCATAAATGCGTATCGTGATTATACTAAGAAAGAAGCCTTTTTTAATACAAAGAATTTTACGGCACATGCGGGTACCGCACAATTACAAAAACAAATTGAGGCCGGTGCTTCTATGGAAGAAATAAGAGCTAGCTGGCATTCAGCCACGCAAGACTTTCTAAAAATTCGATCAAAATATTTGCTTTACGACTAGATCGAGCTGTATTACTGCTTTTTTGGCAAATATGAAACTTGAGCTACACTTTTAATTCACAATCAACCATTGATAACCGTACAACTAGAAAGTACAAAATCTCCGAAAACGTTGTTCTAACTTAAATTACCTCAAATAAGTTTAAAATTAACTTTTTAAACGATTCAGTTTATTTAAATTTAACCTCCTACATTATAAACATTTAGCGCACAAAGCTGCCTTATTTTAAAATTCGATATAATGAAATCGTTTATTATACTAATTTTCGCCTTGTTTTTCACAAGTGCTTTTTATGGACAACGTTTATTTGGTACCGTAACAGATGCCAAAACTGATGAACCTATAGCCGGTGTTAATGTATTTATCAAATCAATTAAAAAAGGTGTAACCTCAAAAAATAACGGTATTTTCTATTTTGAACAGGCTCACGGTCTAACAAAACAAGACACTATACTTTTTAATATGGTAGGGTATCAAACACTTAAGCTAACACTTGAGGAATATGAGATGCTTGATAAAAAAGTAAAACTTGTTGAAGAGAACTTCACACGCAATCGTTCTAGTAACGCAACGGGTCGTATTATAACATTAGGTAAATCTAATAACAGCATAAAATAATATTGTTAACTATAGTACTGAATGCTATTTTAAACATTCCTCAGTAAATTTAAGCCTCGGTCGTACCGAGGCTTTTCATTTAAATACATCTTATGAAAATCCAATTAACTAACGCTTTTCTCTTCTTTTTCTTAAGTATTAGCTCATCACTAACTGCTCAGCAAAGTCAGGTATTACCCAAAGTAAATCCAGAAGAAGCAGGTATGAGTTCAAACCGTTTAGCTTATTTAGATAGCATTGCTATCGTAGCAATTAAAGATCAGCAAGTACCGGGTTTAGTAGCCTTAGTCGCGCGCAATGGCAAGATCGTATATCATAAAGCTTTTGGCACAGCCAATGCCAAAGGAGAACTTCTGGATTTCAATTCAATTTTTAGAATTGCTTCCCAAACCAAAGCCATTACTTCAACAGCGGTAATGATGTTATGGGAACGAGGAGAATTTCAGTTAGATGATCCTATTTCAAAATATATTCCTGAATTTGAAAACGAACAGGTTTTAGATTCCCTGCTACCTGACGGAACATACACTACTAAGCCTGCAACACGCCCTATAACGATTAGACACTTACTTACTCATACTTCAGGTTTGGGTTACGGCGAGATAGATGGAGACCCGCGTTTTAAACAAATATATAGCGATGCCGGAGTAACAGACCTCTTTACAACTGAAGGAATACAAATTGAGGAAAGTGTAAAAAAACTTGCCAAATTACCATTGCATCATAATCCCGGTGAGAAATTCACCTATAGCGAAGGACTCGATGTTTTAGGATATTTTGTAGAAATCATATCGGGTAAACCGCTTGATAAATTCTTTAAGACAGAGATTTTTGAGCCGCTTAAAATGCAAAACACCTATTTCTATTTGCCAAAAGAAAAACGTGATCAGTTGGTTTCTGTACAAACCAAAAATGAGGGCAATTGGGTAGATTTCCCCACTACTTTTTACGATCCTGATTATCCTAAAAAAGGTAAAATGACTTTCTTTTCTGGTGGTGCTGGTTTATCAAGTACTCCAGTTGATTATGCACAGTTTTTGCAAATGTACCTTAATAAAGGTACACTCAACGGACATCGCTTGTTGAGCAGAACAACGGTAGATTTTATCCTGAGTAATCAGATAGGTGACATCTGGAAAGGTAACGGATCGTATCACGGTTTAGCCTTTAGCGTAGTCGATGATTTGGGCGCTGCCAAAGGTGGGAAAGGAAGTCCCCGCACATTTGAGTGGGGTGGTTATTTCAACACTCAGTATTTCGCGGATCCTGAAGAAAACCTAATTGGTATTATTATGAAGCAGACTCAAAAAGTAAGCGGAGATGAAACCAGTTGGAAATTCAGAAATATTGTCTTTTCATCAATTGATGATTAATCCTATTTTTTCGCCTCTTTTTTTGATTACCTGATAATAATTCAATTTATAAGGGTTAAATCCACGACTTCTTTCGATACGTTTAAAATTGATACCTAATTTTAGGCCATAACTAATAAAAGCACTCAAAAACATTCAAATGAGAAAAACGTTTTACTTTTTAACCCTTTGTGCGGGTTTAAGCACCAGTATTTTTGCTCAGGATCAAAAAGAAACTGTAGAAAAAATAGTTAAAGAAGCCACTGAAAATTCACAGCTAAAAGTATTAGCTCACGAACTTCTTGATGTTGTGGGACCGCGCCTCGTTGGCACACCAGAATTAAAAGAAGCCCACGATTGGGCAGTAGAAACCTATACCGATTGGGGGATTTCTGCAGAAAACCAGCAATGGGGCGTATGGAAAGGTTGGGATCGCGGTATCACGCATATAGACCTTGTAAACCCACGTAGCGTAAGTCTTGAAGGTATGCAACTAGCCTGGAGCCCTTCAACTTCTTCTAAAGGTATTGAAGCAGAAGTGGTCATTCTCCCGAAAGCTAAAGACTCTTTAAGTTTTCAGAAAATGATCAATCAGGTTAAAGGTAAATTCGTTTTAGTATCTATGCCGCAGCCTACCGGTCGACCTGATGAAAATTGGGAAGAATGGGCAACACCAGAATCTTTTGAAAAAATGAAAAAAGATCGTGATGCACTTAATGATGCTTGGGATGCCCGAATAAAAGCTACGGGTTACTCATCTCGAGAATTACCTAAAATTTTAGAAGAAGCCGGTGCAGTAGGTATAATAACCAGCAACTGGTCTCGTGGTTTTGGCGTGAACAAAGTTTTCTCTGCGTATACCGAAGATATTCCGATGGTTGATATTGCTTTAGAAGATTATGGATTACTTTATCGTCTTGCTGAATATGGTGACAAGCCAAGCATAAAGGTTGTTGCTCAATCTAAAGATCTGGGTGAAGTACCTACATTTAATACCATAGCTCAAATTAAAGGAAGTGAAAAGCCTGACGAATATGTGATTCTTTCTGCTCATTTTGACTCTTGGGATGGTGCACAAGGTGCTACAGACAACGGTACAGGAACTTTAGTTATGATGGAAGCTATGCGCATTCTCAAAGAAGTTTATCCTAACCCAAAACGTACCATTCTAGTAGGTCACTGGAGTAGTGAGGAGCAAGGTCTTAATGGTTCTCGTGCATTTGTAAAAGACCATCCAGAAATTGTTGCAGGCGTTCAAGCTGTATTCAATCAAGATAATGGAACAGGTCGTGTTGCTAACATTTCTGGCAACGGATTCTTAAATGCATATGATTATTTAGGCAGTTGGTTAAATGCAGTACCTGATGAAGTAGCAGATATAGAAACGCATTTCCCGGGAGCTCCTGGTCGTGGGGGGTCTGACTATGCTTCTTTTGTAGCTGCCGGTGCTCCAGCTTTTAACTTAAGTTCATTAAGCTGGAATTACTGGAACTATACGTGGCACACCAATCGCGATACTTACGACAAGATAGTTTGGGATGATTTACAAAACAACGCTATTCTAACTGCTGTTCTTGCTTATATGGCTAGTGAAGATGACGAAAAAACGTCTCGCGAACAAATTGTTTTACCGGTAAATAAAAGAACCGGAGCACAAATGACCTGGCCAGAACCTCGTGATGGTAACCGTCGCGGCGGACTGGATAATTAAATCTGAATTCTCAAAATTAATGCTATAAAATGCCCTGATTGATCTCAGGGCATTTTTTATTTCAACTTAATACGTTCTTTCATTTTTTCTACAATATTATAAGCTGCAGGACAAATAGCAACATTCTTCAACGTAATATTTGTGATCTGCTGAAATTTCTTCCGGTCTGTATGTGGGAATTCTGCACAGGCTTTAGGCCGCACATCATAAATCATGCAGTAATTATCTGCTCCCAGAAAAGTGCATGGTACCTTTTGAAGTACATAATCGTTGTCTTCATCTATACGCAAATAGGTCTCAATAAACTGTGCATCTTTCATCCTAAAATGCTTTGCAATGCGGCTGACATCCCGGTCTGTAAATAAAGGTCCGGTTGTTTTACAACAATTAGCACATTTTAAACAATCTGTTTCTTCAAATTCTTCATCGTGTAATTCCTGCATCTGGTAATCCAGATCTTTAGGCGGTTTACGCTTCAGCTTTTTAAAATAGGCAGCATTCTCTTTATGCTTATCTTTGGCAAGATTAGGCAACTGCTCAATAAATTCATCCATAGCGCAAAAATACGCATTTAAATTCCCTTGATTTTATGACCAAAAGAGATTCTGAAAACCCTGATATTTTTGGTCAGGCATTACTCGATTTCTACACCGGTAATCACACCGAAGCTATTACAGTCATCTCGTCGCTTACCGAAGATGATGAGATACCAGTTCCTTATCTTTTTAGGGGGTTTGATGCTATGCCACTGGTTGAACAAGAAGCTTTAAGACTTGCCCAAGGAAAAACATTAGACATAGGCTCTTGTGCAGGAAGCCATAGTTTGTATTTACAAAATAAAGGTATCGACGTCACTGCTCTTGATGTTTCTAAAGGAGCAATTAACGTCTGCCATAATCGCGGGATATCAAAGACTATTGAATCTGATATTCTAAGCCATACCGAAAAGAATTACGATACTTTACTGCTTATGATGAATGGCAGCGGAATTTTTGAGACCTTAAAAAACACGCAAAACTATTTAAAGCATCTAAACAGTCTTTTAAAAACTGGTGGTCAAATTCTTATTGATTCTTCAGACATTGCGTTTATGTATGAGGAAGAAGATGGCAGTTACTGGCGTGATGCAAGCCGTGATTATTATGGCGAAGTAACGTTTAAAATTCAGTATAAAAATCAAACTTCTGAAGCTTTTGACTGGTTGTATATTGATTTTAAAACCCTAAAAACTGAAGCTGAAAAAGCGGGTTTTAGTTGTAAAAAAATTATTGAAGGTCCACATTACGACTATTTAGCTCAACTCATTAAACTATAATAAAACTAGAGTGCTTTAAAAACCGTACATAGTATTAAACTGCTTATCCTAAAAACATCATAAACTAAATACAACAAGACCCAAAAGTTAAACGTTTAGTTATTTTTGAAAACATTCAAATTATTTTTAATGGCACTTAATAGAATTACCCCCTACATTACTCTTTTTTTTTCATTTTTAATACTTTCCTGTTCAAGCGACAGCGATTCTTCGGGAACTAACACTACTGACCCTACCTTAGCCAATAAGCAAGCTTTGGGCGCTTCAGCAAGAGATTTTTTAAGTGCTGAAGAATTCACCTCTATGAATGTTGAGATTGCATACGTGGATGGCTTTAGACCCTCTGATGCGACCTTAAGTAATTTGAGAGCATTTTTCTCTGAACGTTTAAACAAACCTGACGGTATTACTTTTACCGAAACTGTGGTATCTGCTTCTAAAGTAGGTTCTTTAAACCGCGATGAGTACACTAAGATAGAAGAAGATAATCGAACCGTTTTTAATGTTGGAGATGAACTTGGAGTTTGGGTTTTCTTTACCAATGAAAACTCAGAAAGCGATGAAGGAAACAGCCGTATTTTAGGTACTGCTTATCGTAATACTTCTTGTATTATTTTTGGTGAAACACTTAGAGATTTTAGTAGTGGTTTCACAGGGCCAAGTCTTACCCAACTGGAAACTGTTACTACTGAGCACGAGTTTGGTCACCTTTTCGGGTTGGTAAATCTAGGCACTCCAATGGTACGCGATCACGAAGATGAAACCGCTGATGATGACGGAGAAGAAACTCCTAACAAGCATTGTGATCAAGAAAACTGCCTGATGTACTTTCAGACCGTAGCAGATGCAACAAGTACTACTATGAATGGCTTGCCTACTTTTGGAGAATTTTGTTTAGAAGACCTAAGAGCTAATGGTGGAAAATAGACTTAAGCAACCTGCTTAAAAAAACAAAAGCTTCGGGAAATCCCGAAGCTTTTTTAGTTTATAGAAAATCTTATACTAGTCTAAAACCAGATTTGTAGTAGCGATCATTTTACCACCATCAAAAATATTGATCTTATAAAGTCCTTTTGAGAAGTCTTCCCCTTTAGGTGTGATGTTTTCACAAATATCTAAAGCTGTTTTCTCGTAGTAAAATTTTGAAATTGCACTATAAGTAACACTAGTTACGCTGTCAATAGCAATAGTTTTATTTGCTCCTAAAATGTTGTTCTGAGGATCTAACACTTGGACGTATAATTCACGGTCTCCGGCATCGGCAATCCTGTTTTGTGGCACAGTATAACATGCTCTAATACGATCTACACGACGCGCTTTGTCATTTTCTACGAGTTTCCCACTGTTTCTTACAATTACCCCGGTACCTACTAATTTACTAGCAGACAAACTCGCTCCTAAAGCTACTTTTTCAGCCAATTCATCTTTTACCATATTAAGACTATCGCGTTTCATTTTAGAAACCTCTAATTCATAAGTAGTACTATCTACCTGCATAGCCAGCATCTTATTCATTCCTTTTAAGCTGTCGTTCTGAGCAAAAAGATATTCGCGTTCTTTTTTAAGCTTATAGACCTCATCACGATAACGACGTAAAACAGAAATGTTCGCATCCATTTTTTGAACAGAATCAATTAAAACCTGTATACGATCACGAGCCTGATTCAATTCTGTATCTTTAAGATTATTCTCTTCAATTACTGCGTCATATTTGGTGACCATTTGTTTAAGGTCATTAAGAACAAGTTCTTTTTCTTCGGTCAATTCTGCTTTTGTGTTCTTCTCTTGATTGTAAAGTTTAATTGCAAAAGCACCGGCTACAACAAGAAGAACGGCAAGTATTCCCGTAACTATCTTTATACCCGTATTTTTATTCTCATTTTCCATAAATAACTATTGTTTGATTAGCTTAGGCTTGTACCTATTATTATATTTTAACGTTAATGCTCATTCAAAAGTGTGTAAAAGTGTAAAAACAGCTACTATAATTTACTGTTTTTTAACGAAAAAAAGGATTTACAACTGCTCTAAAAAAGCACCCAAACATACAAAAAAGACAAACACTGCATCTTTAATTTTTTATTAATAACTCAGCCAGAAAATCACATAACCGTATCTTTGAGGTATGAAAGAAAATCACAAACGTGCAGCTATACTTTTTGGAGTGCTTGCTGTAATTGCTATTCTCATTTTATTCATCAATGCAAGTTTTGGCAAAGGTCTTTTACTAGGGTTACTTCTTGCAGCTATCATTTATATCTTACGCAGCTTTTTACCCAAACGACAATAAGAACGTTCTAGATCATTTTGATCTGCTCTATTTTTATAAGATATCTAGTAATTCTTTAGCATTAGTTAATGCCCTAAACTTAGAATGATTGATTTCATCATCTACTTGCTCATGAGTCCACGTGGTATGAAACGGAATATGAAATGCATAACCACCCATCGCCAGTACCGGTATCACATCAGATTTTAAGGAGTTACCTATCATTAAAAATTCTTGCGGTTCTATATCAAGATGTTTAACCAGTTTTTTATACTGCGTTTCTTTCTTGTCTGAAACTATCTCTACGTGGTGAAAATAATCTATTAGTCCACTTTTGATGAGTTTACGCTCTTGATCAAGCAAGTCCCCTTTTGTAGCCACAACCAACTTATATTTTTTAGAAAGCTCTTCAAGAACTTCTTCAATATGTGGTAAAACCTCAACCGGTTCTGCAAGCATCTGTTTTCCTTTATCTAGAATGAATGATGTTGTTTCGGCATTCATCTTATCTCCCATTAATCGATGTGCAGTTTCAAGCATAGAAAGCGTAAAGCCTTTTATCCCGTAACCATATGTATCAAGATTACGAATTTCGGTATCCAGAAGCATACGCACGATATCTTCTTCATCCCCATAATCTAAAAGGTGTTTTGCAAATGCAATTTCTGCATCTCTAAAAAACGTTTCATTTACCCAAAGTGTATCATCAGCGTCAAAAGCGATGACTTTAATTGTATTTAAATCCAAATTCTCAAAATTAGAAGTTGTTTAAAAATACTTAAAAAATAAGACCTCACTGTTTAAACAGTGAGGTCTTATTTTTTAAGTATTACAGAAAGATTATTTCTTTTTTTTCATTTTATTGAGCCAGATCAAAGTTCCGGTTACTGGTAAACTGGTACCTATCAAACACGCCAAGAAGTAAATTAATTTAGAAAAGAAGCCAAAAACTGCTCCTGTATGTATTGGTTTTACTAAAGATGCCACTTGCACATTAAACGGCTTATCACTAAATTTTTCAACAGCAAGCACCTCTCCTGTTTTTGAAATGTAAGCCATATCAGAAGTAGAAGGTGACCACCCGTTAGCATTACGCTTTCTTATACTAAAGAAATCATTTCGTGCTCCTGGTAAGCTTATTGAAATAGCTCCCGGATAATCAAAAATTGTGTCTGCAGTATTTAATAGTTCAGAAAGAGTAATTGTTGCTGCCTCTGAGTTTTCTGTAATTTGAAATTCCGGAGAAGAACGATTAAATATTTTGGTTCCTATAAGGTTCCCTAAACCTTCTCTATACCCTTCAAAAGACCAACATAAACCAGTGATTCCCATAATAACGATAAAGATCAACGAGTAAAAACCAAGCGTGTTATGTAGATCGTGATTTACGCGTTTCCAATTGGCTCTAGTTTTGATCTTAAAACCGCTTTTTACATTTTTCCATTTTACTTTCTTCGGAAACCATAAAACAAGACCAGTGATAGAAAGAATTAAAAAAATGATTGTAGCTACACCTACTATTGGTCTACCTATTGCTGAATCTAAAAGTAACCAACGGTGCATTTTGAAAAAGAAAAAACAAAAAGCATCTGCAGGATTTGCAGCAGGCTTTAAACTTTCACCGGTATATGGATTTACCATAAAGCTTGTACCACGACGCTCTTTAGGATTTTCTTCTATTGTAAAAACATAAGGCTCGTCTAAAGCTTCGGGGATACCTATACTGGTTAGTACTCCACTATTCTCTGTTGTGATTTTTTCTTTTAAATCTGCTATACTTATTTTTTCGCCTTTTGGTTCTACAACTAATTCATCTGAAAACACATCTTTAATTTCGTGCTCAAAAGCCAAAATGGTTCCGCTAAGACAAACCAGAAACAAAATGATCCCACTAGCTAGTCCTAGCCAAAGATGCACGTCATTAATAAATTTTCTAATGGTGTATTTTTTATTTTTCTTCATTTTTATAGATCAAGGTTTATCTAGATTTTTTTAATGCACACTAATTCACAAATAGCTGCAAATATAAAACGGAAAATGACCTTATGCTATTTAGACTTAATAAAAATTAAAATAATTTATTCTCATAAATTTGTGATGACCACATAAAGAAAAAGCCTCTTCAATATGAAAAGGCTTTTTGTGTATAAATAGACTTAGGTTCAATATCTACCTAACTAGTTTTTTGTATTTAATACGTTTTGGCATCAAGTCACCACCTAGACGTTTCTTTTTATTTTCCTCATAATCAGAGAATCCACCTTCAAAGAAATAGACTTGACTATCGCCTTCAAAGGCTAAAATGTGTGTACAAATTCTATCTAAGAACCAACGGTCGTGAGAAATAACAACAGCACAACCCGCGAAATTTTCAAGCCCTTCTTCTAGAGCACGCAGCGTGTTTACATCCAAGTCATTGGTTGGCTCATCAAGTAACAAAACGTTTCCTTCTTCTTTAAGCGTCATAGCGAGATGCAGACGGTTACGCTCACCGCCAGAAAGCATACTTACTTTTTTATTTTGCTCGCTTCCACTGAAATTAAAACGACTCAAATATGCTCTACTGTTTACCTGGCGACCACCCATCATAATCAACTCTTGCTTGTCGCTGAAGTTTTCCCAGATGGTTTTCTCAGGGTCAATATTACTATGAGACTGATCTACATATGCGATCTTAGCAGTATCACCTACTGTAAAATCACCTTTATCTGGCTCTATCTCGCCCATGATCATTTTAAAGATCGTGGTTTTACCAGCCCCGTTAGGACCTATAACACCTACAATACCTGCCTGAGGAAGCACAAAATTGAGATCTTCATATAATAACTTATCACCAAAAGCTTTACTTACACCATTAGCATCAATCACATTAGTACCCAAGCGTGGACCATTAGGAATATAAATCTCTAATTTCTCGTCTGTTTGCTTCTGGTCTTGAGATAAGAGTTTGTCGTAATTGCTCAAACGTGCTTTTTGCTTCGCTTGGCGACCTTTTGGAGCCATACGCACCCACTCTAATTCGCGTTCTAATGTTTTTTGACGTTTACTTGCTTGCTTTTGTTCCTGAGCCATACGCTTAGATTTCTGGTCTAACCAAGAAGAGTAATTTCCTTTCCAAGGAATACCTTCTCCTCGATCTAGTTCTAGAATCCAGCCTGCTACATTATCTAGAAAATAACGGTCGTGCGTTACTGCTATAACCGTTCCTTTGTATTGTGCCAGATGATGCTCTAACCAGTGTACACTTTCTGCATCTAAGTGGTTAGTAGGCTCATCCAATAATAATACATCTGGCTCTTGCAAAAGCAAACGACATAGAGCTACCCTGCGACGCTCTCCTCCAGATAGCACTCCAATTTTTTGATCTGCCGGCGGAGTGCGCAACGCATCCATTGCTACTTCTAATTTGTTATCTAATTCCCAAGCACCGCGCGCATCAATCTCATCTTGCAAGACAGCCTGACGGTTCATCAACTTTTCCATCTTATCAGGGTCGCTGTAAACTTCTTCCAGACCAAATTGATCATTTATGCTGTTGTACTCATCAAGAATAGCTACAGTGTCAGCAGCTCCTTCTTTTACAATTTCCAATACCGTTTTCTCGTCATCTAATTGAGGCTCTTGCTCTAAATACCCAACAGAGAATTCCTTATCAGAAGTAACATCCCCTTGAAAGTTCTTGTCTATCCCTGCTATGATCTTAAGTAAGGTAGATTTACCAGAACCGTTAAGTCCCAAAATACCAATCTTTGCCCCATAGAAAAAACTCAAGTAAATATTCTTTAAAACAGGCGTATTAGCACCGGGATAGGTTTTACTCACCCCGGTCATTGAAAAAATTATCTTTTTATCGTCACTCATAATGTATTCAGTATTAAAAAATTGTTCTATAAAAACACCCAAAAGAACAGGTGAATCGTTTCAAATTAAGTTAAGAGAATTTATTGGCTATATCAAGCCCAGAAGCCTAAGAATAATTGCAAGCTGACCAGCGTGATACGCATTATGTTCTATAACCAGCATTAGCTCGCGCAAAACACTTTGTTTGTCACCGTGCTTAACTACCTGTAGTAAGTCTGTTTTTTCATCTTCAATAAAAGCTATAAGAACGTTTCGATCTTCAAAAAAATCAGAAACTAAAGATTTCCATTCCTCTTTAGTTTCAGCCCTATTTTCTGTGGGCCAGTAATCTTTAGGCCAACTCGGTGTTACATACGATTCGGCTAAGCAAAAATTCAATATATCTTTTTGGGCATAAACCATATGGTAAAAAACTTCATAAAAAGAATAAGGCAAACCCACAGGACGCTCTCCACTTTTCTTATAAGAAATATCTTCAAGAAGATCTTCTACATTTTTAAAAGCCTCCCCACCTTGAAGATGTCTTAAAAGCTGTTCTTTAAGTAATGTTTGTGTCATTAAACACGTCCTTTTAGTGCATTAAAAACCCAGGCGATTGCAAAAAAACCAATCCCTACTGAGGCAAAGCCCCAACCAGCGACTTCATTGTATCTAAATGCACCCAGAAATATAAGACCGAGTCCTACCACAATCATTATAAAAGTAGCCCAACCCAATACAGTATTTTTATTCATCATAGTTTTTATTTTTTTGCGTCTTGTAAAAGCTATGAAGCTTTTACAACCAGGCTATCCGCTATATCTTTTTATATTCCTTTTCAAAAAAAGCCTCAAAAAAGGATGCCGCTGCTATCCCTTACGCATCGAAGCATAGAGCGCAAATATCGCATTTTTCATATAAATAGTAGCGTGTATTGATATAACGATTTCGTATTTTCGTTACCACACTATGCTCCGTTTTACTTATTCTGGTCTACTATCTATTTAAATAAAGACCAGTTTTTAAGAGCGTTTAAATTTTATAGATGGATATCAAATTCAATAAAAACGAAGACCATAATAAGCTTCTTGTTTCAGACTTAAAAAGAAAATTTGCTCAGGTAAAACTGGGCGGAGGTGAAAAGCGTATCGCAAAACAACATGAAAAAGGCAAGCTTACTGCTAGGGAACGCATCGATTTTTTACTCGACAAACCCGAAAAAGCTATTGAAATTGCTGCGTTTGCCGGCGAAGGCATGTATGAAGAACACGGCGGCTGCCCAAGCGGTGGTGTTGTTGTTAAAATGGGGCACATTAGCAGAAAACAATGTATTGTAGTAGCTAACGATGCCACTGTAAAAGCAGGTGCCTGGTTCCCTATAACCGGAAAGAAAAACCTGCGCGCACAAGAATTGAGTATAGAAAACAAGCTTCCTATAATTTATCTAGTTGACAGTGCAGGGGTATATCTGCCGATGCAAGATGAGATTTTTCCAGATAAAGAACATTTTGGCCGAATCTTTAGAAATAATGCGGTGATGAGTAGTATGGGAATCACACAGATCAGTGCAGTAATGGGTAGCTGTGTTGCCGGTGGCGCGTACCTGCCTATTATGAGTGATGAAGCAATGATAGTAGACAAAACCGGTAGTATTTTTCTGGCTGGTAGTTATTTAGTAAAAGCGGCAATTGGAGAAAGTGTTGACAACGAGACTTTAGGTGGTGCAACTACTCACTGTGAGATAAGCGGCGTTACAGATTATAAAGCGACTGATGATCGCGATGCTTTGACGCGAATAAAAAATATAATGGGGAAAATAGGTGATTTTGACAAAGCCGGTTTTAATCGTACTTCACCTGCTAAACCCAAAGAAAACCCTCAGGATATCTATGGAATTCTTCCTGCTAAACGCAGCGATCAATATGATATGACCGAAATCATCAAACGTCTGGTTGATGATTCTGAATTTGAAGAATACAAAAAAGGTTATGGTCAAACACTTATTACGGCTTATGCTCGTATAGACGGCTGGGCTGTGGGTATAATTGCTAATCAGCGAAAGATTGTAAAAACTAAAAAAGGGGAGATGCAGTTTGGCGGAGTGATCTATAGCGACAGTGCTGATAAGGCTACGCGTTTTATAGCCAACTGTAATCAGAAAAAAATTCCGTTAGTGTTTTTACAAGATGTTACCGGCTTTATGGTAGGTAGTAAAAGTGAGCACGGGGGTATTATAAAAGACGGAGCTAAAATGGTTAACGCTGTTAGTAATAGTGTAGTCCCTAAATTTACAATTGTGATAGGCAACTCATACGGTGCGGGCAACTATGCCATGTGTGGTAAAGCTTACGATCCGCGGTTGATTGTTGCCTGGCCATCAGCAGAATTGGCTGTGATGAGCGGTAACAGTGCCGCAAAGGTTTTGCTTCAAATAGAAACGGCTTCTTTAAAAAAGCAAGGAAAAGAAATCACTCCAGAAGTTGAAAAAGAACTTTATGACAATATCAAAGCGCGATACGATGAGCAGGTTTCTCCGTATTATGCTGCTTCTCGTATTTGGACTGATGCTGTTATAGATCCGCTTCAAACCCGTCACTATATCTCAACAGGAATCGAAGCTGCTAACCATGCTCCTATCGAGAAAAAATTCAACCTCGGAATTATACAGGTTTAATAGTTATGAATAAAACTGGCTCAATTGCTGTAGCTATAATTTCATTCTTAATATTTGGAGGAATCAGCTATTACTTGGTGTCTAAACTATTTAGACCTGATGTTCAAGAGAATCTAATTGAAGTTGCTCTTGAGCTCAATAAACAAGCTCCCATTCAAGTTGATGAAGAAACACGACTGGATAGTGCAGCTGTTACCGGAGATAGAATCTTTGATTATTACTATACGCTCATATACCGTTCTGATATGGTGAATGAAGATACTATTACTAAAAACATCAAACCAGGAATAATAGCTCAACTAAAGTCTAGTCAAGAGATGAGCTATTTTAAAGAAAATGACGTTACCCTAAATTATAATTATTATGGTTATGACGGAAAGCTTGCTGCCTCATTAAAGATTACACCAGATCTTTATATAAATTAACTTATCTTCATCACTTAACTACTCCCTACTCATATTATGTTTTCTGAAAAGAAACACTTAGACAAGACGCTCTATAACTTAGATTATTTTTTTGAATTGTCCCCAGATGTTATGTGTATTGCTGACTACGATGGATATTTTAGAAAAGTAAATCCTGCTCTTGTCAAGACACTAGGCTATAGCGAAGAAGAATTATTTTCAAAACCCATTTCTGAATTCATTCACGAAGACGACAGGTCTCTTACAAGTAAAAAACGTAAGAACTTGCTTAACGTAAATGAATTAACACAATTTGAAAATAGATATGTTCATAAGAATGGTGGCGTTGTATGGTTTCACTGGTCTTCAATTACACTAAAAGATGAACAGATCATTTATGCAGTAGCGAAAGATATCACAATAAAGAAAAATATTGAACTTGAGCGAAACAACCTTCTGAAACAATTGAATGAAAGCAATAAGGATTTAAAGCATTTTAATTATTCAAGCTCACACGATTTGCGCTCGCCACTGAGTAATCTAGTCGCTCTTCATCAACTTATTGATGAATCTAAAATTAATGATCCAGAGGTATTAGAATACATAAAGCTACTCCGCCTTTCTACCGAAAACCTGCAAGAGGTTATATCCTCTTACCTTGATAGCTGGATAAAAAAAGACCGGCTCAATTTGGAATTAAGACCTTTAAATTTTAAAGAAGTGTTAGCCACTACTCAAAACTCTATCAAGCAGCTTATCGAAAAAAACAATGCGATAGTTCAATATAATTTTGAGGCAGCTCCTACTGTTAGTTTTAATCTAAATTTTCTACAAAGTATTTTTCTCAACCTACTAACGAATAGTATAAAATATGCTAATACAGGCGTTGATCCGGTAATACGTATATATTCTTCAAGGTCTGAAGGTAGCATAAAACTCATTTTTGAAGACAATGGCTCTGGTATCGATTTAAAGAGCGCAGGCGATAAAATTTTTAAAATTCATCAGCAGTTCCACGGAAATGAAGACAGCAAAGGAATAGGACTGTATCTGGTTTACAATCACATCACTAGCCTCGGAGGTAGCATTAAACTCGAAAGCAAATTAAATGAAGGAGTCAGATTTACCTTAACATTTAAAGATTAGGCATTTAACCCGATCACTTCTTATTTACCTGTAAGTTCGATTTTAAAATCTGTGTTATATTCCCATTTAATTTAACTAAATCGGTTAAGTCTCTATAAAAGAATGCTAAAGAACTATTCTATCTTTGCATATTAATAGCAATTATAATTGCTATTATGATAAATGAAAACATATTTATATGCTTAAGAAGAGTTTGATTGCGTTAGCTATAGGAGGTTTTGGGATAGGGATGACTGAGTTTGTGATGATGGGGATTTTACCTGATGTTGCAAAAGACCTCAATATCACCATACCTCAAGCAGGTCATTTTATTTCTGCTTATGCTTTGGGTGTTGTGATTGGCGCTCCTATTTTGGTAGGTATTGCTGGGAATTATTCTCCCAAAAAAATCTTACTCTCTTTGATGATAGCATTTACGGTATTCAATTCTTTATCAGTATTTGCTTCTTCTTATGGTTTTATGCTTATATCCAGATTACTATCTGGTCTTCCGCACGGGGCATTCTTTGGGGTTGGTGCTGTAGTTGCCAGCAGATTAGTTCCTAAAGAAAAAGCGGCGAGTGCTGTTGCCATGATGTTTAGTGGTCTTACAATTGCTAATATAATAGGGATTCCACTAGGAACTTATGTGGGGCATAATATTTCTTGGCGCTATACTTTTATGATTGTGGTAGCTGTAGGTTTGATAACCGTTTTAGCTATTAAATTCTGGCTTCCGAAAATTGAAAAATCAGAACCTATACCTTTAAAACAGGCGCTTAAGATATTTAAACGCACTGAACTATGGCTAATCCTCGCAATAACAGCTGTAGGTACCGGTGGGTTTTTCGCGTGGTATAGCTACATAACCCCACTTTTAACAGATGTTAGTGGTTTTGAAAGCGACATGGTTATTTTTATCCTGATGCTTGCGGGTCTGGGAATGACCTTTGGTAACATTTTAGGAGGAAAGTTAGCTGATAAATTTTCTCCTATTAAAGCCACTGCACTACTTTTGAGTATGATGAGTATTTGCCTGCTCACCATATTTGTAATCGCCCCTATACAATGGGCAATGTTACTAATGGTTTTTGTAACCGGTGCTTTTGCTTTTTCAACAGCACCCTCTATACAAATGCTAATGATTAAATCTGCGAAAGAATCTGAGATGTTAGCTTCATCAGTAAATCAGGCGGCATTTAATATTGCCAATGCCGTAGGTGCTTTTTTAGGTGGCTTACCTATTGCTGCAGGATATGGTTACACTTCTCCAGAGCTTGTAGGAGCTTCTCTAGCTTTTGGAGGTGTGATGCTCTCTATAAGTGTAATTGCATTACGTAAGAAAAGAGCAAAGCTCATTCTAGAGCAGGCTTAACTTTTTATTTAATCAACTAGAATGAGTTCTTCCTGACGCTTGTTAATGTATTCAAAGCCTTTAGGTCCCCAAAATCCATCTTCTTCAAGCATTATCCGTATGTCTTTATTCCACTCAGGGATGTTTACCGTGGTGTTAAGTTCTATAGCATAAGCCGTATTCTCAAAGAGTTTATAATCTCCTGTACCCGGAACGCCTTCTTGAGAATCCCACATCCCAATTGTAGGACCGGCAGAATGCCCGTAAAGCCCTAACGGGTGCGTATAAATAGATGGACGCAAACCTTCTGACCTTGCTTCAGTTAGCGCCTCTTTTAAGATGGTGTTTCCGGTTTTTCCAGTTTCAAAATGAGAAGTAAATATATCTTGTACCTGATTACCTTTCGCGAAAGCATCAACTAAAAATTGTGGAGCTTGGGTTTCACCCTTTTTTAAAACATATGCGTGCTCTTGCACATCTGTATTCAGTCTTAAATATGTGATTCCGAAATCACAATGCAGCAAATCTCCCGGTAAAATTATCTGACCTTCATTATGATTTGTAAAAGCCGTGATATGACTTTCTAAAGGCTCGTCTGACCGCTGAATATCTATAGTAGGATGAAACCAGGTTTCAAGCCCAAGATCAGTCACCTTTTGCCTCATAAACCATACTACATCTTCTGTAGTTGTTTTTCCCGGTGTTATTACTTTAGAACTGAAAGCCTCGTTTATGATATCGTGAGTAACACCCACTAACTCTTCAAAAAGTTGCATCTCAACTGCGCTTCGTGTCTCTATCCAAGCTACAGCAAGTGGTTCTGCGGAAACAACTCTAGATTTATAAGAAGCAGGTAAGACATTCAAAAAAAGATCATAATCAGTTTTAGAAATACCATCAGCAATGCCATAATCATCTGAATAATTCAGCGCTATCTTTTTAGGATTACGAACTTCAATAATCTTTAGCAAAGCCTGCCATTGATCAGGTTCTTCTTCTTTATTCCAAGCTGATGTGATATTGTCTCCAATATTGTAACGTGCCACGGCCAGTTTTTCTACTTTAAACTTATCAGAATCATAATTAAAAACCAGAATAGTACGTCTTCGTGCGTTTAACCATGTTGAAGGCAGCATGGTTTTAACAACAGGGTCTTCATTATATTCTCGGGTAATTAAAACCCACATATCTATACCAGTGCGATCCATAATATCCGGCAAGACGTGATCAAAGCGTTCTGCTAAAATCTTATCGATTAAAGACGCCCGATCGCGTTCGGGTAAAATCTGACTTTGTACAGAATGGATAGTTGTAATTAAGGCTAGAGAAAGTAGGAGAATATAACGCATGAATCAATTTTAAGTACACCCGAAATTACGCATTAACCCCTAATAAAAAAAGATGCTCAGAGCACCTTTTAATTCAGAATTGATATTAAATCATTTAAGACTTTTATTTAGAGATCAACTTACACTTGATCAAGACCTTGAAAATAGATTTACAGTCAGGTTATTCATTGTCCCGTTTCTTTTTCCGTTTTCTAACTGCACTACTAGAAAAGTCCATTTCCATAAACTTAGTAAGTTCTTCTTCAGTAAGAATAGATCTCAAATCGGTTTTAAATTCTTCCTGCATACGCTCAAAATCTTTACGCATAGTCTCTTGATCTTTAATCTTATCTTTCTGTAATGCCATCACTTCGTTATAGTAATCTTCAAGATAAGTACGCAGTACTTCAGTCTGAAACGGGTCTAGTTCAAATTCTGCTACATAATCTGGCAAACGCTCCTCTGCAATTTCTGCAGCTGTAGGCGGCTCCTCTGTGGGGCCTTGTGGAGTTTGACTTGCTCCCATTCTACTAGCTCCCATCCCCATACGACTGCGGCCATAACCACCATACCCACGCCCGTAACCATATTGAGCTGATAAAGATTGAATTGATAAAAGTGTAATTGCGATTATAGCTATGTAGCGCATAATTAAAATTTTAGCCAAAGATAATAAGTTTAAATCGAAAAGAAATGTTTCTCTTCTTTTAGAATGTTTTAAGCACAAACTATGCCTAAATTTCTTCTGCAGCTGTAAGACTCTTCAAAATAGCACCTCGCTTCATTTTTCCGTTCTCTGTACGTATAAATTTAGGCGTACAATAAATACGTTTTGGAGTTTCATATTTACCCAAAACCTCAAAATTAAGTCTTGAAGCATCAAAACTATCGCACTCAATAACCAGGATTAAACGTTCACCCAATGCATCATCAGGCTCACTACCTATTATAAAAGGGATATCTATCTGGTGAGCTAATTTTTGCTCTATAGTTTCGGGATACAATTTTATACCACCACTGTTTATCACATTATCTACACGACCAAGCCACAAAAATTTCTTGTAAGAAATCAAATCTACCAAGTCATTTGTGATTATAGGGTCTGTTGCTACTTTTGGAGCTTTTATCACCAGACAACCGCGCTCGTCTTTGCTTACAGTGACTTTGTTAAGTGTTTTAAAAGGTGTACCTGTATCTTTATTCTTTTTTGAATTGATACGCCTCACGGCGATATGGGTAACCGTTTCAGTCATCCCGTAAGTTTCATAAATCTTAGCCGAACTATCTTTTACCAACTCCTTTAAGGTTTGAGAGAATGGACCACCCCCTATGATCAATTTGCCTAAAAGATGTAAGCGAGCAACACTGTTATCAAGCTGAAACGGGGTCATTGCCGAAAAATCATAACGCTTCAAAACCTGATCTAAAGGATTAGATTTAGGCGGGACCAAATCTAGCTTCCACCCTAATGTAACAGCTCTTACAAACATCATCTTACCAGCGATATAACGTGTAGGCAAGCAATGTAAAGCTGTAGAACCAGCTTCTAATTTGAATCTTCTTCCTGTTGCTTTTGCACTGTTTACCATGTGTCGTTTAAGCAACTTGATACTTTTTGGTGCGCCGGTAGAGCCCGAAGTATTCACCAAAACATAATCTTTATCGTTAAGCCAATCTAATATGAACTCACCCAATTCTTGCTCATAAAGCTCTCCTGTTTTCTGAATTTCAAGAGCAAACTCCTTTAGGCCAGAGACTTTAAGAGACATTCCATTTAATTGAAATTCTGAGTGTACAGGATATTTAGACATCACTTTATGATTTAATCTGCAACCAAACTATCTTCAAGTTTTGTTGATTCTGGCTCTTTTACAGAACCGAATAATTTTTCTTTCCAGTCGGTCCATTTGTATTTATATGCTAAAATCCCTAAAAAGATAGGATAAATTATAAGAACAGGAAAGATTATTTCTAACGTACTTGAACTATCTGCTGTAGATTTAAAAATAGCATCAGTTTGTAACGCAGAATAATCTGTAGTTACTAAAACTGCTGCTAAAAAGTTATTTCCTAAATGAAAGCCTAAGGCCATTTCTAAACCTTCGTCCATTAAGGTCATAATGCCAAGCAAAAGTCCAGTTCCTATATAAAACACCATTGTTATTGCTCCCATCTCAGCAACTTCTGGATTTGCAGAATGAAACACCCCAAAGAGCACACTGGTTACAATTAACGGAAACCATTTTGATTTTGAAGCGACCCCTAACTGTTGCATTAAATAGCCTCTAAACAACCACTCTTCGAGACCTATTTGGAAAGGGAACATCAACAAACTAATTATAAATAATATTATAAAATTGGTAAGGTCAAATTGAAGAATGTAATCCTCAGGAGTCAAATAATAGGAAATTAAAAATCCGACTATTGTGAATATCAAAATTAAACTTAACGAAAAGGAAAATCTCTTAAAATCAAATTTAGACCTTGATGTTGTTAGTGAAAGTATACTTCTATTATGCAAGTATTTAACTAGGATAAAAAGCAAAATTAGAATAGGAATAAAGACCACTAAATTCAATACCAGACTGATATTAGTAGGGATACTTTTCATCATTTCATACATCTTATCCATGTCTTCCTGACTAGTAAATAAGAATGCTATAAAATTTAAAATGAAAATTCCCATTACCAGAGTAGTTGTAATTAAAACTTTCCACTTGGCATTATCTCCTTTATAAGCTTGTTCTATAAACATAAATTAAAATTGAAAGCTCCAGTTTTGCTGTGCATTATACCACAACTCGCCGTGCTTAATTACCAGAGGGGAAGATACATTATTTGTATACAATGCACCAGTACCGAGACCTTGCGGGATTTTTGTACTCTTTGAATGGGTATATTGTGCAATCGCATTGAGCCCAATGTTGCTTTCTAACGCAGAAGTAACCCACCAGCCTATCCCCTGCTCTTCAGCAATTTGTATCCAGGTATCACATCCGCGAAAACCTCCTACCAAACTGGGTTTTAAAATAATATACTGTGGCTTAACTGTTTGCAATAATTCTTTTTGTTTTGCATAACCAAAAACACCTATTAATTCTTCATCTAAAGCAATGGGTAACGGAGTTTGATTACAAAGTCTCGCCATTTCTTCTTCTTGGTGTTGTCTGATAGGCTGCTCTATTGAGTGAAGGTCTAAAGCAGCTAATCTTTTTAATTTCTGCAAAGCTTTATCAGGAGCAAAAGCGCCATTTGCATCAACGCGCAAGGTTATTTTTTCTTTAGGAAACTCTTTTCTAATACCTTCTAACAACTTGATCTCGGCATCAAAATCTATTGCACCAATTTTCATTTTGATACAATCAAAACCGGTTTCTAACTTTTCATTGATCTGATCCTGCATAAACTGAGCTTCACCCATCCAAATCAAACCATTTATAGCAATCCCCTCATTTCCTTTTGTAAATTCTGAAGGAAAAAGCTCATATGTATTTTCTGCATTAAAAGACTTGAAAGCCATCTCGATCCCAAATTGGATACTAGGAAAACCCTCTAATTTATCATAGAGAACTTGCGCACCTAAATGGATATTTTCACAAGCCCAACGAAGCGTTTCTTCGTAATCCGGCCGATCGTCAATACTAAGTCCGCGTAGAATTCCACATTCTCCAAAACCTATTTTACCTAATTCTTCAATTTTAATAAACCAGGTTTCTTTTTGTGTCAAAACGCCCCGCGAAGTTCCGCTGGGGCGTTTGAAGTCTAAAACATATTTTTTATAAGTTGCTTTCAAAAGCTATTATTTAAAGTTCTAATGAACCACCAATTTCCAGAAGGGTAAGTTCTTTTTCAACTGCAGAAAATGCTTTCTCAGCGCCTTCGTGATCGATCTCTATATAGCCAAACGTATCATAATGGCAACCTACAATCTTATTACATTCTAGAAAATCACTGGCACGCACTGCATCTTTGATTCCCATTGTAAAATTATCTCCTATCGGTAAAATTGCCAGATCAAGATCAAAGTCTAATGGAATCAGTTTCATATCCATTGTCAATGCGGTGTCCCCAGCCATATAGATCGTTTTTCCATCTATACTGAATATAAAACCTCCGGGTTGCCCCCCATAGCTTCCGTCAGGAAAAGAACTGGTATGAATGGCGTTAACATATTTTACTTTCCCAAAATCAAACTCCCAGCTTCCGCCGTGGTTCATTGGGTGGGTTTCGATGCCTTTGTCAGCATAATGATTTGCGATCTCATAATTACTTACAATTACAGCATCTGCTTGTTTGGCAATCGTTTCAGCATCTAGCGTATGGTCTTGATGCGCGTGTGTCAAGAATATATAATCTGGATTTAAAGATTTTATATCTATTTTATCTTTTGCAAGATCGTTCCCTGTAATAAATGGATCAGTAAGTATTGTTGCATTTTCAGTCTCAAAACCAAAACAATTCTGACCGTAATAAGTGATTTTCATAATTCTTTCTCTTTTTTTTAATTGTCATTAAATTTCGACAAGGAAAGTCTTAACAGAAAATCTTGCGCTATAAGTTTTCGTTAAAAAACTACTCAAAAAAGAAAGCCTACAGTAAAAAGCAGTGAAAAGAAAAAGGTAGATAATGCTACTTTTTTTAGCTCAGGATCCAACAACGCCGGACTTTCATTCTTAGCCACATAAATCAAGTGCTTGAATAAAGGGATAAAGACTAAAAAAGCAACAGCAGACCATTTATAAGTCTGCGTTATCTGAAAGAAAACCAAACTGGATGTAAATGCCCCTATAATTAAAAAATAATGATAGTATTTTACGTTTTTCGCCCCCAGCGCTACCGCTAAAGTATTCTTATTTGCTCGTGCATCACTTAAGCGATCTCGCATATTGTTAAGGTTCAAAACCGCAATACTTAACAAACCTATAGTTATTGCAGGCAGCAAAACCACAGTTTTAAATTCTACAGCATAGAGATAATAGGTGCCCACAACCGAAACCAAACCAAAAAATATAAATACAAAAAAGTCGCCCAGACCTCTATACCCGTAAGCGCCTTTGCCTACGGTATATTTTATAGCTGCTAAAATTGCCAACAATCCCAGTACAAAGAACAAAACTGATTGTAAAAAGTGTGTTGAGCCAAAAGCGGTATATATTAGAGCTATACTTATTAAAAGGGTCAGCATAGTTGTAAATGCCATTCCATTTTTTAATTGCTTAGCAGTAAGCAATCCACTCTGCATTGCTCGTGCAGGACCTATGCGCTCGTGGTTATCTGTACCTTTAACTCCATCACCATAATCATTTGCAAAATTAGAAAGTATCTGAAAACCCAGAGTAGCTAACAGTGCGAGAATACAAATATCCCATCTAAAAACTCCAGCATTATAAGCCAAAGCACTTCCTACAATTATTCCGGAAATTGATAAAGGCAAGGTCCGTAAACGCGCAGCAGAAACCCACGCTTTAACTCGTGTCATAAGGTATTATTTAGCGTAAAAATAAGCTTATCTCTTCCGATAATAAAATTCTCTATTTGATTTTGCAGGCTGCCAAAAAAGAACGAAAGCGTTGTAGAGATACTGATTTTTACTATTTTCACAATCTGCAATTAGTTGTAAATCTATGAGAAATAACCATTTATACTTTTTAATTATTAGTTTTTTAGTCTTTGGATGTAAAAATGATTCTCAAACCGAAAATAAGATCATTTTAAAAAAAACATCTGAAGCGCCATTTATATGGGATGCAGCAAACGTTTACTTCTTACTCACCGATAGATTTAATAATGGAGATCTCAACAATGATTTAAACTTTAAGCGCACAGAGAAAACCGGAACCCTGCGAGGTTTTGAAGGTGGTGATCTAAGCGGGATTACTCAAAAAATTAACGAGGGGTATTTTACAAAATTGGGTATTAATGCTATTTGGTTTACTCCCATTGTAGAACAGATTCATGCATCTGTAGATGAAGGTACCGGTAATACTTATGCTTATCACGGATATTGGGCAAAAGACTGGACTGCATTAGACCCTAACTTTGGCACGTATAAAGATTTAGAAATCTTGGTGAAAACTGCACATCAGCATGGCATTCGCCTAATTATGGATGTTGTTCTAAATCACACCGGCCCTGTAACCACACAAGACCCTTTCTGGGGTGAAAACTGGGCGCGACAAGCTCCTCAATGTTCTTATGAAGATTATGAATCTACAGTTCCCTGTACTTTAGTAGCTAACCTTCCAGATATTAAAACCGAAAGTAAAGAGACCGTTGAACTTCCAGATTTCTTAATCAAAAAGTGGAAGTCAGAAAATAGATATGAACAAGAGATCGAAGAACTTAATTTATTTTTCTCAGAAAATAAACTATCCAGAACACCGCAGAACTATATCATAAAATGGCTTACAGATTATATTAGAGACTTAGGTATAGACGCCTTTAGAGTTGATACTGTCAAACATGTAGATGAAACCAGCTGGTCTGTTTTGCGTGCTCAAGCTGATCTAGCATTCTTTAAATGGAAAAAAGAAAACAAGGAATTAGTTCTTGATGACAGTCCGTTTTATATGTTAGGTGAGGTTTATGGTTATGGTATTGCTGCAGGACGCACTTATAGTTTTGGAGATAGAGAAGTAGATTATTTCAGCAATGGTTTTGATAATCTGATCAATTTTCAATTTAAGTATGACGCACAAGGTGATTATGAAACCCTATTTTCTAAATATGATTCCATCATTCACAATAAATTACAAGGAAAGAATGTACTCAACTATGTCACATCTCATGATGATGGAGAGCCTTTTGACAAAATGCGAAACAAACCTTTAGAAACCGGCACAAAATTGTTGCTAACGCCAGGACTATCTCAAGTTTATTATGGTGATGAAATCGCCAGAAATCTAAATATTCCTGACGCCAAAGGAGATGCTACTTTACGGGGCTTTATGCCTTGGAAGGATATGAATTCTGCTGAAACGAATACCATTCTCTCCCATTGGCAGAAGTTAGGAAGTTTTCGTAGAGATCACCCGGCAGTTGGTGCTGGAAAACATAAAAATCTTCAGGAAAAACCTTATGTTTTTTCGAGGAAATTATATAGAGGGAACATTGAAGATCTTGTAATCATTGGACTAGAACTTCCTTTAGGAGAAAAAGAAATCATCATAAACGGACTTTTTCCAGAAGGCACTAAACTCAAAGACCGCTATTCTGATAAAGTAGGAACAGTGCGCAAAGATAAAATTGTATTAAATACAAACCAGACTATTTTATTACTTGAAAAATTATAAACTTATGTATAAATCAGTATTCTTGATGTTTATTCTTTTGGCAACTTACAGTTGTGCCGAATCAAAAAAAGATAATAAAACGACAACAGAAACCACAAATATTGACAAAAAATGGTGGAAAGAAGCCATTGTTTACCAGATCTATCCAAGAAGTTTTCAAGATACTGATGGTGATGGCATTGGTGATTTAAAAGGAATCATTAATCGTATGGATTATATAAAGAGCCTGGGAGTAACAGCTGTCTGGCTTAACCCTATTTACAGTTCACCAAATGATGATAACGGTTATGATGTGAGCGATTACCGGAATATTATGAGTGATTTTGGCACTATGGAAGACTTTGATAAAATGCTTTCAGAAATGCACTCCCGTGACATCAAACTTGTTATGGATATTGTTGTCAATCACAGTAGTGACGAGCACGAATGGTTTAAAGAAAGTCGAAGTTCTAGAGACAATCCATATCGAGATTATTATCACTGGTGGCCGGCAGAAAAAGGAGAACCTCCGTATCGCTACAGCCTGTTTGATGCAGAAGGAAATGCTTGGAAATATGATAAGCAAACTGATTCATATTATTTGCATTATTTTTCGCAGAAACAACCCGATCTCAATTGGGAGAATCCTAAAGTGCGTCAAGAAGTAAATGATATTCTAAAATTTTGGGCAGAAAAAGGCGTTGATGGCTTTAGACTTGATGCTTTTCAATTTGCTGCAAAAGACACGACTTTCCCTAAATTCCCTGATGGATTTGAAAAGAATTTCATTCAATATTATGCGATGCAAGATGGTTTGCATAAGTATCTTAAAGAAATGAATAGCGAAGTTTTTAGTAAATACGATGTAATGACTGTTGCTGAAGGTGCAGGCAGAACTCTGGAGGAGGCGCACGAACTTGTAGATGCTGACCGAAATGAAATCAATATGGCTTATGCTTTTGACGCTGTAGATATCCCAAAAGCAGATGGTTATGATTTAGCTACTTTTAAAGAAACATTCTCAAAATGGGATAGTGCCTTTACTAAAAAAGGATGGATTTCTATATTCTTATCAAACCACGATCAGGCGCGCATGGTAAGCAGATATGCAAACGACAGCCTCGCCTACCGTGCTCCTTCAGCAAAAATGTTGAATACTTTTATATTAAGTATGCGTGGAACACCCTATTGTTATTTTGGTGATGAATTGGGAATGACAAACAACCCCAAGCTCAAAAACATAGAAGATTATAAGGATATAGCTGCCATTAATGGCTTTAAGAAAGCAAAGACCAATAATGAAGATCTGGATGAATACATGCGTAATCTAAGATTTGGCTCTCGTGATCACGGTAGAACACCAATGCAATGGGATGCTTCTGAAAATGCTGGCTTTACCACAGGAAATCCCTGGTTACCGCTAAACCCAAATTACAAATCTGTAAATGTAAATGCAGAAGAGCAAAACGAAGAATCTGTACTGAATCACTTTAAGAAAATGACTGCGCTACGCACAAATAACGACGTGTTGGTTTATGGTGACTATAAGTTAATTCAAAAGGAACACAAGCAGATTTATGCATTTACCAGAACACTTGACAAAGATGAAGTGCTGATTTTGTTAAATTTTAGTGAGAATGAAGCTTCATTCACTTTAGATAACCTGGCAGCGTATTCTGAAATTAAAATAAATAACTACCTTGAATTGGCGCACACGGAGTCAGAAATCACCCTAAAACCCTATCAGGCAGTTATTTTGGGAAAAGATTAAGCTAGCTTTAGTTATTATTTAATACCCCTAGAAATCACCCACCAAGAAGCTTTTGTATCTTAATTTTTACTAATCAATATCAGCCTAGTGGATACCTCTTACTTCTTTAAAAATAACGACTTGATAATTGAGTCACTTATTGGGACCACTATAATCTTTGTTCTTATAGTGGTCTATACGCGTCTTTTTGGTCTTAAAAGCTTCAGTAAAATGACAGGATTTGACTTTGTCATAACCGTTGCCATCGGTAGTATTTTAGGTATGACCATTAATTCAGGAAATCCTTCTATTCTATTAGGGGCAGCAATCCTTTTTATTTTATACGCACTCAATTATACAGTTACCTTATTGCGCTACAAATCTGAAAAAGCAGAAAATCTCATAGATAATGAACCTCTTATTCTGATGGAAAATGGTGAAGTGATTTGGGAGAACATGAAAGCCAGTAAAGTCACCGAAGCAGAGCTTAAATCAAAACTACGAGAAGCAAACGTTATTAGACTGAAACAGGTCAAAGCCGTCATCCTTGAAACTACAGGAGAAATAAGTGTTTTGCATACCAATGATGAATCTATCGAGATTGAAGATTACATTATGGGTGACGTTATTAGAAAAAAATAAATCTCTTAATAAATGGAAATAGGTATTAAAAAAATATCACCTGAGCGACTACTAAAATTGATACCGCTTGTTATTCAAAATCACTAAACAATTCATTTAAATTAATCTTCAAACAAAAACGGGATCTCTAGGAAATCCCGTTATATTAGTCAAGATTAACTGCTGCGACAGACTAAATAATATAATTGGCAACACCCCCATCTACACGTAAAGCCGCACCATTTGTTGCAGCCGACAACGGACTAGCAACGTAAACTACCATATTTGCTACTTCTTCGGTCTCCGCAAAACGCTGAATGAGCGACGTAGGTCTGCGCTCTTCAAAGAAATCCTCTATAACTGCATCAAGGCTCGTGTCATTTTTCTCTGCTTGCGCTTTTAAATCTTTTTCATTAGCTCTACTCATTGTAGGTCCTGGCAAGACACTGTTCACGGTCACATTGGTACCCTTGCTCAGTCTTGCAAGACCTCTTGAAATTGCAAGTTGGGCAGTTTTACTAAAACCATAATGCACCATTTCTGTGGGTATATTCAGTGCCGATTCGCTAGAAATAAATATGATTCTTCCTTCATTCTTTTTAAGCATCTTAGGAAAATAGTGTCTCGCTAGACGCACGCCACTCATCACATTGACTTCGAACATTTCAAACCATTCATCATCTGTGATATCTGCAAAATCTACCTGATTGAAAATCCCTACATTGTTCACAAGAATATCAACATCGGATATTTCTTTCAATAAATGATCTATATGATCTTTCTGTGCAAAGTCTGCAACTATACCAGTGATCGAATCATTACCCGTTTCCCTTTTAAGCTCCTCAACAACTTTAGCGATATCATCTGCTTTTCTTCCATTGATAATAACCGCTGCTCCCTCTTGGGCTAAGCCTTTTGCGATAGCTTTTCCTATTCCTGCTGTAGAACCGGTAACTAGCGCTGATTTTCCTTTCAGTTGTAAATCCATTTCATTTTTTTTTAGTTGTAATAATATATATCAAATTTACTAAACTGATTTTCAATAAAAATTTTAACGTCCTGCTAAAAAAACCCATAAATAATTTACAAACACTTTAAAAACAGCATTTTAAAATTATAATTTATGTGAAATTTTAGATTTTAAACTTAACATAGCTTAACAAATCGTGTTTTTTTTTAATAGTTCGTAGGCAATTCTACCCTACAAATACTCCTAGTTTAGCAGTAACATTTAAAATCTAAAAAGATGAAACGATTAGTTGTATATACGAGTTCTGTATTATTAACGCTAGCTATTACAGCTTGTAATACCGATGCGAAAAAGCAGGATTTAGCGGAGACTAAAACTGAAGTAAAACTTGAAAAACCTCAACCACCAGAAGAAGTTATTCCTGAAGGCTACGAACTGTATAAAAGTTCAAAATTATTAAATGACTGGAAAGTTAGCTTACTACACCCAGACCGAGCATCTGTTGATGCAACAGGAACTCAATTATCTATAAAATATTCAGGTGAAGACAACTCATTTTACGGTGGCTTAACTGATGGATTTATTATGAGCATGACAATGATGAACAATGAAGATTCTGAAAAACATATAAATAATAATACTCCTGAGAAAATGGGTGATTATGATGTTTATAAATATCAGGCTCCTAACAGTATTGGTTCTGCACAAGTAGATCATTATTTAGTTAAAATAACGCCTGAAAATGATTCAGAAGCAGTCTATGCTGATTTTGCAACAGCGGTAAAAGGTAAATCAACAAGTGAATACGAGACGATGATAAAAGAGATTTTTAAATCTATGAAATGGTATAAAACCAGTGAATAATATTCAAATTGCATAATAAAAAGGCGCCGTAATTGGCGCCTTTTTTATTATACTCCTGTGCGGCTTATAATTCTGGTAGCACGCTATTTTTATATTCTGCTATAATTTCTTCAACAATTGCAGCTGCAGGTTTGATTTCTTTAATGATACCGGCAATCTGCCCTATTTCTAACTCACCTTCTTCCAGATCGCCTTCAAACATGCCTTTTTTTGCCCTCCTCTTTCCTAAAAGATTAACCAATTCGTCTTTAGAAGGATTCTTTCGATACAATTCTTTTACATCCTCATAAAATTTATTCTTAAGCAAACGCACGGGAGCCAATTCTTTCAACGTTAGTTCTGTAGCACCTTCTTGAGCTTCAAGAACTAAATTTTTATAAGCCATATGGCTACTGGCTTCGGGAGTTGCTACAAACCTGCTGCCTATCTGAACGCCATCTGCACCTAAAATCATTGCGGCTAGCATACCTTTTCCTGTTGCAATACCTCCTGCTGCGATTAGAGGGATTTCTAATTTTTCCTTAACCATTGGTATCAAAGTGAACGTAGTCGTCTCTTCTCGTCCATTATGTCCACCCGCTTCAAAACCTTCTGCAACCACTGCGTCTACACCAGCTTCTTGAGCTTTCAACGCAAACTTTACACTACTTACTACGTGAGCTACTTTAATACCGTGACCTTTCAAATGCGAGGTCCAGGTTTTAGGGTTTCCGGCACTGGTAAACACAATTTGCACATCTTCATCAATAATGATCTGCATGAGTTTATCAATATTAGGATACAGCAAAGGCACATTCACCCCAAAAGGTTTGTCTGTTGCTTTTTTACATTTCTGAATATGCTCTCGCAGAACATCAGGATACATAGAACCGGCACCTAAAAGACCTAAACCGCCAGCATTACTTACAGCACTTGCTAATTTCCAACCACTATTCCAGACCATTCCTGCCTGAATTAAGGGATATTTGATATCAAAAAGTGCTGTGATTCTATTCAAACTAAAAATTTATGAAATTACTCCTGAGCCCAGACATTCTGCGCCATCATACCAGGCAACAAACTGCCCTTCACTAATAGCCGATTGTGGTTCATAAAAAGAAACATAAAGCCCCTCTTCTGTTTTGTGTAACAATGCTTTTTGTAAAGGTTGACGATAACGAATACGCGCTTCTACGTCGCGAATCTCTCCATTTTCTAAAGCCAGATCTTCACGAATATAATGCACCTCATCCTCCTGAACAAAAAGTGCATTTCGCAATAAACCAGGATGATTTTTACCCTGACCGGTATAAATCACATTCTCTTCCACGTCTGTATCAATAACAAAAAGTGGCTCTGGGGTACCACCAACAGCCAGACCTTTACGCTGTCCTTTTGTAAAGTAGTGTGCTCCCTGATGTTTGCCCACAACCTTTCCATCTGTGACACTATATTTTGGTTTTTTAGCAAGTGTAGCAACATCGCTTACAGCTATTGCAATACTATCATCAGTTTCAGTCTGTAAAGCTTCTATTTTCTCTTGTGCTTTTTCAGCAGCTATTTCAACAATAACCCCTTCTTTAGGCTTCAATTTTTGCTGAAGAAAGTCTGGTAATCGTACTTTTCCTATAAAACATAATCCTTGTGAATCTTTTTTTTCTGCAGTTACCAGGTCTTGGGCTTTAGCAATTTTACGAACCTCACTTTTTTGCAAATTTCCGATAGGAAATAAGGTTTTAGACAATTGCTCCTGAGAAAGCTGACATAAAAAATAAGACTGATCTTTATTAGCATCTGCTCCTGCTAGTAATTGGTAGACGGACTTGCCATTAACTTGGGTCTCCCCCTTTTGGCAATAATGACCGGTAGCTACATAGTCAGCCCCTAGCTCTAATGCGATTTTCATAAACACATCAAACTTGATCTCACGGTTACACAACACATCTGGATTAGGCGTACGTCCTTTCTCATATTCCCGAAACATATAATCTACAATACGCTCTTTATACTGCTCACTCAAATCTACAGTCTGAAACGGGATACCTAATTTTTCTGCAACAAGCATCGCATCGTTGCTATCATCAAGCCACGGGCATTCATCAGAAATGGTTACCGAATCATCGTGCCAGTTTTTCATAAACAGCCCAATCACGTTATATCCGGCTTCCTTAAGCAAATATGCAGAAACACTACTATCTACTCCGCCACTAAGACCTACCACTACGGTTTTCATATGCTATAATTTGAGTTTTAAGTCGGAAGACTTGTTGCAAAATTACGAAATTTAAAACCAGACTTCTCGCCAGTACATTTTTCAAAGTATAAGGACCAAAAACAAAAAAAGCTTCAGCGTTTAGACTGAAGCTTTTTCAATTTTAGTCGGGACAAAAAAGTATTATTTATTCTTTTGTTGCTTTTCTGCTTGCTCCATCATTTCAGAAAATTTCTTAGAGAAACGATTTTGCTTTTTAGGTTTTGCCTTAGCAGTTGCAATTTTAGCATGAATTCTATCTTCATCCAAAATAAAGTTCTTTATCACAAGCATAATCCCTATAGTAATCAAGTTTGAAATGAAATAGTACAAGCTCAAACCACTCGCATAATTGTTGAAGAAAAACAACATCATTACAGGAGATAAGTACATCAGGAACTTCATATTTGGCATTCCCGGTTGTTGGGTTTGCTGCATATTTTGCCCGGTTGTCATCGTCATATAAATGAAGATTGCAATAGACGCCAAAATAGGAAACAAACTAACGTGATCACCGTAAAACGGAATGTGGAATGGTAAATCTGCAATTTTATCATAACTCGATAAATCGTCTGCCCATAAAAAGCTTTTATGCCTTAGCGCAAATGCAGAAGGAAAAAAGGTAAATAAGGCGTAGAACACGGGTATCTGAAGCAAGCCGGGTAAACAACCACTCAGCGGACTCGCACCTGCCTTGCTGTAGACCTTCATGGTTTCCTGTTGCTTCTTCATTGGGTTATCTGCATACTTCTCGTTGATCTCATTGATTTCAGGTCTTAAAACCTTCATTTTAGCCTGAGACAAGTATTGCTTGTATTGTACTGGAGACAATAACAATTTCATAGAGATCGTCAATAAAATAATAGCGATTCCGGCAGGGAAATACGTGATCAAGAAATTAAAAAACGGAATAATAACGTATTTGTTAATCACTCCAAATATACCCCAACCTAAAGGCATCGCTTCATCGATGTCTCGATCGTAGTTGTTTAAAATCTGATAATCTGTAGGACCATAATAGAAATCCATAGCATAATTAAGCTCGCCGTTCACAGGTTTTAAAGCCATTTTAGCTCCGTACTGCTTTGTGAATAACGTATCTACTTCCTCATCTTCCACCAGATTGTTAGACGTAAACGTCACTTTTTCAAAAGGCTGATCTGTCAATAATATAGAACTGAAGAAATGCTGTCTGAAGTTGAACCAATTCACATCGGTCTCGATCGCGTCGTCATCACCGTTTTGACTCAGCTTATCGTGATCGCCATCTTCATACTCGTAAGTTAAACGTGTATACCGGTTCTCATAACTGATGCTTTTTGCGTGGCGATATCCTTTAAGCTCCCAATCCAGATTTACAGGCTGAGAAGTGTTCATCACATTCTGAAGTCCGGTTGTTTTGATACCGAAGCCCATCATATAATCATCTGGCTTCAGCGTATAGCGATACTCTAAATATTCTGAATCTGAAACTTTTAATTTCATCGAAAGCACCTGATTCTCGCCTTCTTTAGATAAAGTAGGCTCAAAATACATGTTCTCACTGTTCAGCGTACGGTTATCAGAAGTACTAAAGTTTAAATTAAAACGCGTGTTTCCGTCTTTAATTAAATAAACAGGAACCGAATCATAGCTTTTAAAATTCTTCAAACGTGCTTCGGTAATAAAACCACCTTTGTTGCTCACTTTAAGCGCCAGAACTTCATTTTCAATTTCGGTTACGTCATCTGTAGCAGAAGGCAATGTTGCAGAATATGCAAAACTTCCTAGAGTAGATTTGTAACGTTCTAATGCCAAAGAGTCATCTTGAGGAACAGCAGTCTCTGCTTTTTCTGAAGGTTCTGCGGCAAGAGGCGAAGCCTTTGCAGCTTCAACCTGCTCTTGTTTAGCTTTCTCTGCGGCAAGCTCCTCTTCTGTAGGCTGATTTTGCCAAAGCATAAATAATAATATAGCTCCTATTAAAAGGAACCCTATCATTGACTGTTTGTCAAATTTCTTTTCTTCCATAATTATTGAGGCATCACTGCCTTATTACTGTATTTGTAACTGATTTTTGTGCTGTTTTTTTCGCCTAGGCGAAAAAGTTATATGTGGGCTAGAGCAATAACAATCCCATAGATTAATCATGTGCCACATTGGCGGAACTTTTTGATTGGCTGTATTTTACTGCAGCCTGGACGTAAGCCACAAATAACGGATGTGGATTCGCAACTGTACTTTTATATTCCGGGTGGTATTGCACACCTACAAACCAGGGATGACCTTCCATCTCCACGATTTCTACCAGTCCGGTTTTAGGGTTTGTACCTGTGATTTTAAGTCCGGCTTTTTCTAACTCTGCACGGTATTTGTCATTAAATTCATAACGGTGACGGTGACGCTCAGAAATAGTTTCAGAATCATAAACACCAGCCACTATACTACCGGGTTTGAGATCACAAGCCCAACTTCCTAAACGCATTGTGCCTCCCATATTCTTAAGATCTTTTTGATCTTCCATAAGGCTGATAACAGGAGCAGAAGTATCTGCCTGCATCTCGGTAGAATTCGCATCTTTAAGTCCGGCTACGTTGCGTGCAAATTCTATAACAGCCATTTGCATTCCTAAGCAAATCCCTAAAAACGGAATCTCATGCTCACGGGCGTATTGAACAGCTTTGATCTTTCCTTCAATACCTCGCTCTCCAAAACCGGGAGCAACCAGCAGACCGTCTAATTTTGAAATTTTATTGGTGATGATATCCTGAGAAATAAATTCAGAGTGTATAGGCTCTACACGAACTTTTACTTCATTCTCTGCACCTGCATGAATAAACGCTTCTAGAATAGATTTATAAGAGTCCTGAAGCTCTACATATTTTCCAATAAGGCCTATAGTAACTTCTGCCTTTGGATTTTTATGCCTGCGCAAAAACTCATTCCATCGTGTAAGTACGGGTTCAGTTTCTGCAGATAAATTTAATTTTGAAAGGGTAATGGTGTCCAAACCTTCTTCAAGCATCAGATTAGGGACATCGTAAATAGTAGAAGCATCTATAGATTGTATCACAGCTTCTTTACGAACGTTACAGAATAAAGCCAACTTCTCACGAAGATCATCGCTCAACTCGTGCTCTGTTCTACAAACTAGAATATCAGCTTTGATACCGCTTTCCATCAAGGTTTTTACAGAGTGTTGCGTAGGCTTTGTTTTTAACTCACCTGCAGCAGAAAGATAAGGTACCAAAGTTAAGTGTATAACCAGCGCATTCTCATCACCTAACTCCCACTTCAATTGCCGTACCGATTCGATATAGGGTAAAGATTCAATATCACCTACAGTACCTCCTATTTCAGTAATAATAATATCATAATCACCGGTTTTACCCAGCTGTTTAATACGTTCTTTGATCTCGTTTGTAATATGTGGAACCACCTGTACGGTTTTCCCCAAAAACTCACCGCGACGTTCTTTTTCTATAACACTTTGGTAGATGCGACCGGTAGTCACGTTATTTGCCTGAGAGGTGTTCACATTTAAAAAACGCTCGTAATGCCCCAGATCCAGATCGGTTTCTGCTCCATCATCGGTAACATAACATTCTCCGTGCTCATAAGGGTTAAGTGTACCCGGGTCTACATTTATGTATGGGTCTAATTTTTGAATGGTTACACGGTATCCGCGTGCTTGTAACAATTTTGCCAGCGAAGCTGCGATTATACCTTTACCTAATGAAGAAGAAACCCCGCCCGTGACGAAGATGTACTTAGTATCTGCCATCTGTATCCTGATTATTTTTTAAGCTCTTTTTAACATGAAGAGCGCGTCTACGGGATGCAAAGGTAGGGATTTATTGGCGAACCTTTTAAGCTGAAAATGGTATTATTTTTAAGACTTTCTTTTGGGTTTAGGAGCCGGGTATTCACGCCTGATCTTAAAGATAAGTTCCTCTAAGCCATTGATTTTTATCTCGTGCATTTGCTCCATCATAAAACCTAGTTTTCCTTCAGGGAAGCCTTTTTGCTTAAACCAACCAAAATAATATTCAGGGATCTCAACCAGATAACGGTCTTTATACTTACCAAAAGGCATTTTATAATGCGCTAGCTCTACAAGACTTTCTGGATTCAAAATCAGACAATTTTTATTTTATACGAGGACAACAACCCTGCAATTCCTTCCTTACTAAAAACCGCACCGGCAATCTTATTTTTATCGGGATTTAAGGTGTAGTTTAATGCCGAAGAAAAATCAGTCTTTTGCAAATTTGTTTTTTCAAAAGTCGCACCTGCAAGATCACATTCACTTAAAAATACAGTACTCAGATTTGCCTCTGTAAAATCTGCTTCCTTAAACTGACATTGATAAAACTGAGACAAAGTCAAATCTAACTTATAAAAACTACTGAAATTAAGAATACAAGACTGGCAATTGATCTGAAACAGAAAATCTGAACATGCTTCAAAAGCAATACCCAGCATTTTACAGTCTATAAACTCACATTCTTGCAAAGCGGTCTGCGTCAATTTTACAGCGCTCAAGTCACAATTTTCAAAGGTGCAATTTATAAAAGTCAACTTAGATAGATTTGCTTTTGCAAAAAGACAACTCTTAAAGATGCAATCTTCAAAATCTGCAATAATTGGGTTTATAACAAAGTCAACTCCTTCATAAACTTCATCAGTTAGCAACTCGTTCATAATTCTGTTTCTATTGAAGATTCTACAGAATTTTTATGGATCAATTTTCGGCTTAAATAATTAAAACGAATATATAACAACACCGCCGAAGCACTGAGCCCGGCTAACAAACCGTACCAAATTCCCTGACTCCCCATCTGATCTGCCTGACCAAAATACCAAGCTACTGGAAAGCCTACTAACCAATAAGCAATAAAGCAAATTCCCGTCGGGATATTAACATCTTGCAAGCCACGGAGTGCACCTAAAATAACCACTTGCAAACCATCACTAAGCTGAAAAAGGGCGGCAACAATGAGCAATTGAGCTGCCAACGCAATGACCTCAATATTATCTAAATAGAACGTAGGTAGAATATCTTTGAGCAAAATAAAGCCTATTGCAAATACCGCCTCGATCAGAAAAACCTGTAAAAAGAGTGAAAATGCAATGCGGCGCATATTTTTATAATCAGATTTGCCTTTTTGATTTCCCACGCGAATGGTCGCAGTAACACCCAGCCCTACAGCTATCATAAAAGTCATTGCAGCGAGATTTAGTGCAATTTGATTGGCTGCCTGAGCATTAGTCCCTAAAATTCCTGAAAGAAAAATACATGAAGTAAATAACGAAACTTCAAACAGCATTTGCATAGCGGTAGGAAATCCCAGATCAAAAAGCTTCTTAAAAACAGGAAGTTGAAAAGCTTTGCGACGCGTCCAGATAAAATAAGGCTTGAATTTGTTTTTTCGGCTTAGAATATAATAGAGCATCCACAGCATAAAAAACCGTGAAATGAGCGTTCCGTAAGCGGCACCTACTAATTCCAGTCTTGGAAAAATCCAAAAACCATAAATAAGAATAAAGTTGAAAAACACATTCACTACATTAGAAACCAGTGTTGCATACATCGCATAGCGCGTGTTTGACAAACCGTCAGCAAACTGTTTGAATGCCTGAAAAACCATCAAAGGAATCAACGAAAATGCAACAATATCCATATACGGAATTGCAAGTTCTACAACCTCAACCGGCTGATCGAGGTAATATAAGATAGGCTTAGCAAGAAGTAACAGAACAAAAAGTAAAATTCCGTTTAAAGCACACATCACGATACCGTGGTGAAAATAATTTCTTCCGGTTTGCACATCTCCTTTACCATCTGCTTCTGCGACTAATGGCGTAATTGCAAATGAAAAACCAATCCCTAGAGAAAGTGCAATAAAAATAAGACTGTTACCCAGTGAGACAGCTGCAAGTTGTGCAGGACCCAATCGCCCAACCATCAGGTTATCTGCAAGCGCAACCAGAATATGCCCCAGTTGGCCCAACATTACCGGATAGGCGATCTTCAAATTTTGACGGAATTCTTTAGTATAATCAGCTAACAAAACAGCATTTTTTTAGGACTGCAAAAGTAATACTAAAGATTAAGACTCTTCTGATTTTAAAGGAAGCATTGCTCGTTAAGAATTTTGAATTTACAATGGCATTAACAGCGAATTTTTAGGGCGATGCATAACTTTACCTTTCTTATGAAGTACATCGAAAATCTGGAACATAAAGACATCCCTCTAAGCATAGAAAAAGAAGCCAGAATTGCACTATCATACTACCCCCAGTTGGCTGATACTAATATCTCTTTAAAATTCAAAAACGATATTAAGAAATCTACTATGCAGGCTCAGCCTGTTTTTAAATCACTTTTAAGACCTAGAAAAAAGCGTGATTATGTGATCTTTATAAGCAAAAAGGTAAAGATTGAAGATGAAGCATTTAAAATTACCGATATTCCTTCTGACGTACTAATTGGATGGATTGGTCATGAACTGGGTCACATTATGGATTACCGGGATCGCAGCAGCTTAGGCTTGATCTGGTTTGGATTAAAATACCTGTATTTCCCAAAATTTATTCGAGAAGCAGAACGTGCTGCAGATACCTTTGCTGTAGCCCACGGAATGGGAGAATATATTTTAAAGACTAAAGATTTTATTCTGAATCATGCGCACATATCAGAAATCTATAAAGCCAGAATAAAAAGGCTTTACCTATCTCCAGAAGAGATTATGATACTTATTAATGAAAATAAAATACCCGAAGAAGAGCTAGAAAATTAAGCCTGCTCTTTTACAAATGCCTCCCACTCGGCAAACTTCTCTTCGTTCATTACTTTTTCCATTTTTACTTGTCCGCCTTTTTTCTTATTGGCGCCACTCCATTCGTAAAAAACATCAGGATTTACGGTGTTTACAAAAACACCTTTAAGCGCTTTACTGCGAGCTACCGCATAATTTTTATTGGCATCTTGTAAGCTTTTATCTAAGGCGTCAGCCAGCTCTTCATTAGAAACTGAAGTTTCGGTCCCTAAATACCAATAGTGATAAAACTCATCGTCTTCCGGATTACGCTTTGCAGCAATAGTAAACTCAGGTATTTTGATATCAAACTTTTCTTCCAACTCCTGTACAGCGGCTTCCATTTTATTTACCGAGAGTTGAGAACCCACGGTGTTCAGGAAAAACTTAGTTCTACCTGTAATTTTTATTTCTGCTCTAGCTTTATCTGTAAAGGCAATCGTATCACCTATTAAATACCTCCACGATCCTGAAACCGTTGAAATGATCAAAATATAGTCTTGATCTTCTTCTACGTCAGCCAAACTAACCACCGGCGCATCTTGTACGATTGAGCCATCCTCATTAATATAGTCAGGATTCATCGGTACAAATTCAAAATAGATTCCGTTATCTGTAACCAGTTTCATAGACTGGGTTTCAGGTCTAGCCTGAAATGCAATGAAACCTTCTGAAGCCAGATAGGTATCAATTACAGTAATTGGTTTTCCTAGTAAAGCATTAAAGCTTTTTTCATAAGGCTGAAACGCCACCCCTCCTGAAGTATACACCTGAAGATTAGGCCAAATCTCATGAATATTCTTAAGATCATGGTACTCAATGACTTTCTCTAGCATCAGCTCGATCCAGCTCGGAATTCCGCTTAAAGCACCAATATCCCATTCTTCAGCTTTCTCAGCAATATGTTGCACGCGTTCATCCCAATCTTCGATCTTCGCGATATCTTCACCCGGCTTGTAATACCCTCTAAACCAAAACGGAATATTACTAGCGCTTATCCCACTAATTTCACCTTCCTCGTGACCATTTCGCTTTGCGAGATCTGTAGAACTTCCCAGCATCATAATTTCCTTTTCAAAGAAATCAGACTCCAGATCAAAATGAGCCAATGCCCCTACTTGCTTAATACCGGCTGTACGAATAGCATCAACCATCTCGTCTGTTACAGGAATACGTTTACTGCTCTTGCCCGTGGTACCGCTACTTAACGCAAAATAATCTGGCGTTCCGGGCCACGTTACATCTACCTCGCCATCGTGTAATTTAGACCACCACTCTTCATTAAGACTATTGTAATCAAAAAATGGAACTTCCTCTGCAAATGTTTTTGCTACATTCTCAGACTTTAAAATAGCATCAAAACCATAAAACAAACCAAACTGCGTATTCTTAGCTTTTTCAAGCAATTTTTTAAGTACTTCTTCTTGCTCTTCTAAAGGATTAGATTCAGGGATTACTTTATCTGATATATCTATAATACCTTTTATGAGTGCGCCTAAAATTGCCATGGTTTGGTTGTTAGTTCTGATTTCTATCAAAAATAAAAGACCTCGTGATAACGAGGTCTTTACTTAGTAGAAGTTTAACAGCAAAACTTATTTCTTAAGCGGTTGTCGGTTTGGTATTGCGGGTTTCACTCCATAAGTATCAAATAAGTAAACCAGGCTGGTCATTGTTGCAGCGCCTAATTCTAATTCTCTTTTATTTACCGCATCAAAAGTATCATTACTCGCATGATGATGATCAAAATAACGCTGAGAATCAGGTCGTAATCCTGCAAGAACTGTACCTTCTTCTTTTAATGGACCAACATCTGCACCGCTACCTCCTAATTCAAAAAAGTGGATCAAATAGGGTTTGAATAATGGAATCCAGCTTTGTACCTGAGCAAAGTTTGCCGCGTCTGCATCAAAAGAAAAACCTCTAGGTGTAAAACCACCGGCATCACTTTCTAAAGCAAAAACGTGCTTCTCCCCTTCTTCTTTAGCTACCTTAGCATATTCAGTACCGCCGCGCAGACCGTTCTCTTCATTCATAAAAAGCACCACACGAATACTGTGTTTTGGCTTATAGTTAGCTGCTTTCATCAACCTTAAAACCTCCATACTTTGTACAACACCTGCTCCATCGTCATGGCTTCCGTCTCCCAAATCCCATGAATCTAAATGACCACCTACAACCATAAATTCATTAGGTTTCTCACTGCCCGTGATCTCGCCAATCACATTAAAAGAAGGCACATCTTCTTCATAGTTTTTACAGTTCATTTTTAAATAAAACTGAGTCTTCTCATCTTTTTTAAGCATTTTACTTAAAAGCGCTGCACCATTAGTACTGATAGCAGCTGCCGGGATTCGCTGCTCGTTTGGCAAATCACCATAAGACATCGCACCCGTGTGTGGCAGGTCATCCATTCTTAAATTCATAGATCGCACGATCACGCCTACCGCTCCATATTTTGCTGCTTCTTTAGCTCCAGAATAACGCTGATCCACACAACCACCATAGGCATTAAACGTCTGAATAAGGTCTGCCTGCATGGGGCGGTTGTAAAAAACAATTTTACCTTTAATTCGATCTTCACCGTATTTAGCCAGATCATCCAGTCCTTGTACTTCGATTACTTCTGCAGTAATGCCAGAAGGTTTAGTTGCAATAGAACCTCCCAATGCGCAAATCGGCACATCTACTTTGGTGTCTACTCCTTCAATAAAAGCTTTTTCAGGAGCACCACGCTCCCATTTGGGAACCATTACAGGCTGCAACCATACTTTATCAAGGCCTATGCCCTCTAATTCTTCTTTAGCCCATTGTACAGCCTTTTCTGCTCCCGTGCTACCGCTTAGACGTGGTCCAATTTCATTAGACAAAGCATCAAGCCACTCATAACTCTGACCGTCTAAAAGTGATAAATCATAAAAATTACGCAGTTGTACCGAGTCTTTTACAGTCTGTGCAGAAAGGACGTTTAGACTTAATAAGGCTACGAGGAGTAGATAAATTCTTTTCAAAATTTGTTGTGTTTTTTAGATGAACTTTAAAATTAAGATTCTATTACGGTATATGGTTTCATTAAACAAAAAAATCGCCTCAATTGAAGCGATTTTATGTTAAAGCTGAACTTATTTATTCCGTTTCCAGTTGCTTGCGGTACGCATCAAGGTTATGCTTTGTTTTCGCATCTAGCTCCGGCTCTATAATATCTTTATATTCCGAAAGTTTTTCGAGTAATATATTAGCTAAAATCAAACGCGCAGTAGGCTTATCATCTGCAGGGATAATATACCACGGGGCGTGAAATTTTGAAGTTTTATTAAGGGCATCTTCATAGCATTTCTGATATTCATCCCAGAGTTCGCGTTCTTTTAAATCTGCTGCAGAAAACTTCCAGTTTTTATTGGGTTTATTGAGACGACGCAGCAACCTGTTCTTTTGCTCTTCTTTAGAGAGATGCAAGAAGAATTTAAAGATGATGGTCCCGTTTTCAGCAATGTGCTTTTCAAAATTATTGATCTGCTCAAAACGCTTTTCCCAGAATGCTTCATCAATATCTGAAACACTATCAATTCCCGGAATGTTTTCGTTCAAAACATATTCCGGATGTACCCGTGTCACCAAGACGTTCTCATAATGGGTACGGTTAAAAATACCAAACTTGCCCCGAGCTGGTAATGCAATATAATGACGCCATAAATAATCGTGGCCCAACTCTAAACTTGTAGGAACTTTAAAACTATGAACAACAACACCGCGAGCGTTGAAGTTTTTAAAAACCTCCCGAATCAAACTATCCTTCCCGGCAGTATCCATGCCTTGAATACAGATCAACGCGGCATATTTACCTTGCGCATACATGGCGTTTTGAATTTCTGCAATCTTTTTACTAACCGAATCCAGCTCTTTTTCAAGTTCTTTTTTCTTACCGAAATCCTGATGGGTTTCCCGGTCTTTTAACTGAATAGGTTGTGTAATTTGATAATCTGAAGCTTTCATAGTTGGTTATTTATGCGGTAATAGATATTAAAATTTTCAGAGGTTTTCATCAAAACTATTTACTGGCAAAAAGTTTTACATCTTCTTCAGAGACTTCACTTCCACCCAAAATAATTAAGCGCTCCACAACATTACGCAACTCTCTAATATTACCGGTCCAGTCGTACTCTTGTAATTTACTGATTGCCTTATCAGTGAAGTTTTTAACAGCAGTCCCTTGCTCTGTTGCTACCTTATTAGAAAAATGAGTTACTAGTAACGGAATATCGTCTCTACGATCATTTAATGCAGGAACAGGTACTAAAATCACAGCCAGGCGATGGTATAAATCTTCTCTAAATTTACCCTCTGCTATTTCTTTCTTAAGGTCTTTATTGGTTGCCGCTAAAACACGAACATCTACTTTAATATCTTTATCACTACCCACACGAGAAACTCTATTCTCCTGAAGTGCACGTAGCACTTTGGCTTGCGCCGAAAGACTCATATCGCCTATCTCATCTAGAAATATTGTTCCGCCATTAGCAGCTTCAAATTTACCGGCGCGATCTTTATTTGCTGAAGTAAAAGCGCCTTTCACATGACCAAAAAGTTCACTCTCTATCAATTCTGAAGGTATCGCAGCACAATTCACCTCAATCATAGGGCCTTTTGCGCGATCACTTTTCTCGTGAAGCCAATGCGCTACGAGTTCTTTCCCCGTTCCATTAGGCCCGGTAATGAGTACACGCGCTTCGGTGGGAGCTACTTTTTCTATAATATCTTTGATCTTGATAATGGCTTCGCTCTCACCAATCATCTCATACTGCTTACTGACCTTCTTCTTGAGACGGGTATTTTCAACAACCAGATTCTTTCGGTCTAAAGCATTTCGAACCGTGTTTAAAAGTCTGTTGAGATCCGGTGGCTTTGAAATATAATCAAAGGCGCCCAAACGCATCGTATTTACAGCGGTATCCAGATCTCCGTGCCCCGAAATCATGACCATGGGTATTTCAGGCTTTATCTTTTTTGTAGCTTCCAGTACCTCTACGCCATCCATCTTTGGCATTTTAATATCACAGAGAACAAGATCATAATCATTGTCTTTAATTTTCTCCATCCCTGCCAGACCGTCCTCAGCTTCCTCTACCTGATATTCTTTACTTTCCTCTGTAAGAATTTTAGTTAAAACCCTGCGGATGGCCGCTTCATCTTCTATGATTAATATTTTTGACATCTCTAAAATTTAAATTTGACACCGGTTCTAAAATAAAACGTATTGTCGCTATTTATCTTGTAAATATCGTCCCGGTTATTATTACGCAATCTAAAGTCATTATTTATTGAATGTGTTGCGTATGCATAATATAGCAAATGCTTTGTGAAAAAATGCTCATATCCTAAACCACCCAGAATAATCGTCATCGAAATATTTTCTGCTGTTTGATCATTTATAGTCATGTTGTTCTGAATGTTAGCAAAAAAGTTATCAAGTGTAACAAAAGCCTGTAAAGCATCTTTATGATCATCGTTTAAATAATGCCGAATATTTGTTTTAGGTACACCGAGGGTATAGGTCCAGTTGGGATGAAATTCCCGGTAATAATTAACTAACGGAAGCGGAAAGTTACGTCCCGGAGTAGTTGAATAATCAAGCCCAAAAATCCAGCGATATGGCTTTGTGGTAGAAGCATCTTTCATATCGTTTATTGCGTAAATCGAAGCCGTGTAAATCCAGTCATCACTAACCAAACTTCCGGCTAGATTTGAGTTTATACGTGCACCCGCTTTTACTCCAAAACGCCAGTTTTCTTTGGGCTTCCAAACATAACCCACGTAGCCAGAAATACGGTGTAATGAACTTACATCTTGAATGTTGAATCCTGCAGGAACCGCATCCTTTATATCAACGTTTACATTTCGGTATTCAAACCCGGCAACGATTATTTTATTCAAGTCTTTATCCAACGGAATAGGCACCTGCAACAAGGCCCTAAAACGTCCAACCGCATTATCAGAATTACTAAAAGGGATATGCATATACTCTACCCGAGCGATATCTGTTGATTGTGCCTGAGCACTTAGTGCAAAAAGCACGGTAATACTAAAAATGAGTTTCTTGATCATATATATTTTAGGAGTCTGAAGAGTTTGTGCGGTAAAAATGTACATCTCGCTGTGGAAACGGAATTGTAATATTGTTTTTCCTGAATTCTTGATCTATTCGAAACCGAATTTCACTTTTAATTCTAGGGTCTGAGAAGCTATCGTTAATAAAGAAATAAACACCAAACATTAAAGCTGAATCACCAAAATCTTCAAAAAGCACCGTAGGTTTAGGAGTTTTGAGAACCCCATTTTGTTGACCTGCACATTCTAATAAAATTTTACGAACCAAATTCGTATCGCTACCATAAGCTACGCCAACTTTTACCGTTTCTCGCGTTGTGCGATGGTTCTGGGTGTAGTTGTAAACGATGTCACTTATGAAATGATGATTAGGCACAATGATTACTTTATCATCGCGAGTAAGCGCTCTTGTAGTACGCAGCTTAATTTCAAATATGCGACCGACCTTACCATCAATTTCAACTACATCTCCTACAGATAAAGACTTGTCGATCATTATAAAAATTCCGCCAATAATATCAGTAAAAAGATCTTGCAACGCCAGACCAAGACCTACGAACAATGCTGCCGATGCGGTGAGCAAAACAGTCACATCAATACCCGATGCGCTCAGGGTGATAACAACAACGATAACATAAACGATGTAACGTATGAATTTGAAAATACTCTTAAACTTGAGCTCATTCTCAAGATCCATTTTACGAGTAATCAAGCTTCGTATAAGCCTTAAGGCCGCTGTTGCAACTATAAATGACAACACAACCAGTAACAAATGGCCTACAGTAAAATCTATAGGTGTATTACCTGTTTTAAAATGAATACCGAGCTCGAGAAAATCCTGTATGGTTCCCCATATATTTTCTTCGAGGACGTCCTTTACCTTTTCGGCACTTTCCTTAACGGTTTCTTTTACTTCGTCTTGAATCATCTTAGTACTTAATCCACTTTAAAATTTCTTTATAAGTAGGTTTTTTACCATACATTAAAATCCCCACCCTATATATTTTTGAACCAAACCAAACGGTAAAAATAAAACTAGCTACCAGTATACTTACCGATAAAGCGAGTTGCCACCACGGTACTCCAAAAGGAATACGCATCAACATAACAATAGGCGAGGTGAGCGGTATCATAGAAAATATTGTTGCTACAGAACCATCAGGATTCTCGATTACTGCAAAAAAGCCCACATAAATCGCCAACATTAACGGCATAATGATAGGAAGCATAAACTGTTGCGTATCGGTCTCACTATCTACCGCCGCACCTATTGCCGCATAAATAGAGCTATACAAGAAGTATCCTCCTATAAAATAAACCAGAAAGAACCCGGCTAATTTGAGCAAGGGTAAATTGAGAATATCAAGAACGATAAGTTCTATTTTATCAAGATCTGTAGTTGCCATATTACCCACAGGTGTATTGGGAGCTGTTGCATCTAAACCCAGATAAAGCGTCAAAAAAGTTAACAAACCTCCACCTATAATCAACCAAATCATAAACTGCGTGATACCAGCCAATGTCGTTCCCATAATTTTACCCATCATGAGTTTAAAAGGCTTCACTGATGAAATGATTACCTCAATAATCCGATTCGTTTTTTCTTCGATTACAGAGCGCATAACCATATTACCATAAATGATGATAAACATCATCAACAAATACCCGGCACCACCCCCAAAACCGGCTTTGATCCAGCTTGATATTTTTGAAGTCCGTTCTCCTTGAAAGTCCTCAATGTTTATTGAAACCAGGGTTTTTGCTTCATCAATTAAATCTAGATCGACTCCGCGATCCAGCAACTTTTCATTGGTGATTTTAGTCTGAATTTGCTCCTCTATACTTTCTAAGGTAGAAATCCCCGGAGCTTCGTTTCCGAAGAAAATTACACCAGATGTATTTTTCTTTACGTTTTCAGGAATATAAAGTAATCCAAAATAGTTGTTCTTTTCAACCTCTGTTTTAGCCACTTCGAGTCCGGCAGGAGAGAGATCCAAATAATCTATACTCTCTGTATTCTCAAACTCTTTATAAAACATTGCGCTTTCATCAACCACAACAATGGTTTGTTTCCCGGCTTGATTGAGCTGTGTCAAATAGGTAATAAGCATTATCATCCCCACTACAATCAACGGACTCAAAAAGGTCATGATTATAAATGAGCGATTACTTACCCGTGCTCTATATTCTCTTCTGATTATTAAACCTAAAGCTCCCATTAATTTGCGTTGATGGTTTGAATAAATATATCATTTACTGTAGGCACTACTTCAACAAAATGATTGATAGTCCCTTTTGCTGCTAAAAAGTTCAGCAACTCGTTAGGTTTTAAATCTTCAGGAATTTTAACTTGTATTTTGAGATCATTTTCATTAATAGTTTTAAAATGAGCTTCATGCATTTCCCAATTAGAAGGAATTGAATTTAAAACTTCAGTTTGTAAAAGCTGTAAACCTGATAAACTATCGTTTGCTGTTTCTAAACCTATTTCAAAAGTATTGGTGCGGTATGCCCGTTTGATATCTACCAAACGACCATCTAATATTTTATTGCTTTTATGCATTAGGGCAATGTGATCACACATTTGTTCAACAGATTCCATACGGTGTGTTGAAAAAAGTATGGTAGCTCCTTCTTCACGTAACTTAAGAATTTCGTCTTTGATCAACGATGCATTAATTGGATCAAAACCACTGAAAGGTTCATCAAAAATTAAAAGCTTAGGCCTATGAAGCACCGTAACAATAAACTGTACTTTTTGCGCCTGACCCTTAGACAATTCTTGTATTTTTTTATTCCACCAACTCATCATACCTAAACGCTCAAACCAGTAGGTACTGCGTTCTTTTGCTTCTGCTTTAGTGAGTCCTTTTAGTCTGGCTAAATAAATCACCTGCTCCCCTACTTTCATAGACTTGTAAAGGCCGCGTTCTTCTGGCATATACCCTATATTGATAATATGCTTTTGATCAAGAGGTTCCCCATCTAAAAAAACCGTGCCGGTATCTGGCATGGTAATCTGATTAATAATGCGAATCAATGTAGTTTTACCAGCCCCGTTGGGACCTAGTAATCCAAAAATACTTCCTTTTGGAACAGTAATAGAAAGATCATTGAGTGCGGTATAATTGCCGTATTTTTTATGAATATGGTCAGCGACTAAGAGGTCTGTCATAGAATGTAAATCACCTTGAGCAAGCCCATAAGGTATTATAATGAAACAACTTTTTAATTCGAGGCAAGCCCCATAATATTTAAATCTCGATTATCGAGTAAAAATAAAAGCTAAAGATATGAAAAGCTTACAGCCTATAGGCCAGTTAAGAATTATTTAGTACCTAAACGATACGCTAAAGTCCTAAAAAACAAAAACCCACCCTTAATTTGCATCAAGGATGGGAAAAAAATTGCTATGAAAAAGAAAAATATCACTAACTAGTGATTAGTGATATTCAAATATACACTTTTTTCTTAATATCATCTTAAAATCTAAGAAAACATGTCTTTAACCTTCTCGAAAAAAGACTTATCCTCTCGCTGTGGTTGTGGAGAGAAATGCTCATCATCAAGCATATTTTCAAAGAAAGTTTTTTGTTCTTTATTGAGGTTTTTAGGCGTCCACACATTCACGTGTACCAATAAATCTCCTTTACCATACCCGTTAATTGACGGAATACCTTTTCCGCGTAAACGTAATATCTTACCGCTTTGAGCTCCCTCTTCAATTTTGATTCGCACCTTACCGGTAACGGTATCGATCTCTTTACTTGTACCCAGAACTGCTTCAGGAATACTTATATATAAATCGTAATGTAAATTATCTCCTTCACGGCTTAATGTCTCATGCTGCGCTTCTTCAATCACAACGAGCAAGTCACCTGCAATACCATTATTACCTGGTGCTTCGTTACCTTTTCCGGTAACTTTTAACTGCATTCCGTCTACAACACCAGCCGGTATTTTGATAGAAACCGTTTCTTCTTCGGTCTTCATTCCTTGGGAATCCGCGTCTGCAGCTTTAGATTCTATAATCTGACCGCTACCGCCACATGCTGTACAAGGAGAAGCTGTTTGCATTCTACCTAAAATCGTATTCGTAACTCGAGTAACTTGACCACTACCACCACAAGTTGTACAGGTTTTATAAGTTGTACCGCTTGCTTGCTTTTTACGCTTTACTTTGATCTTTTTCTCTGCACCATTGGCAATTTCTTCTAAAGTAAGTTTTACACGTATACGTAAGTTACTCCCTTTGGTTCTTCGCTGACCGCCAAAGCCGCCACCGAAACCTCCAAAACCGCCTCCGCCGCCGCCAAAGGCGCTACCGAAAATATCACCAAACTGGCTAAAGATGTCGTCCATATTCATGCCGCCACCGCCGCCAAAGCCACCGCCTTCAAAGGCTTGATGACCGTATTGATCGTAACGCGCACGTTTATTTTCATCACCTAGTACTTCATATGCTTCTGCAGCTTTCTTAAAGAGTTCTTCAGCTTCAGAATCCCCCGGATTTTTATCTGGGTGATACTTGATCGCCTTCTTCCTATATGCCTTCTTTATCTCTGCAGCCGTTGCATTTTTGCTTAAGCCTAGTATGTCGTAATAATCTTCTTTCATCCCTGTCTCTGCTTCAATTTATTAGTAGTAACTCTTACTTCTTACTGCCCAACTACAACCTTTGGGTAGCGAATGATTTTTTCTCCTAACTGATATCCGTTCTCAACTACATCAACAATTTTGCCTTTCAAGCTATCTTTAGGAGCCGGAATCTGTGTGATTGCTTCATGTAAGTCAGCATCAAAAGCGTCACCGGTTTTTACTTCCATTTGCTTTAAACCTTTTGCCTTAAGTGTCTCTCTCAACTTATTACTGATAAGCTCTACACCTTTTTGCAGGTTTTTGTCTTTTGCTTTTTGAATTTCTGTCATCGCTCTGTCAAAATCGTCCAGAACTGGCAGCATAGCCTGCATAACTTCCTGACCTGCGGTCTTAAACATTTCTACACGCTCTTTACTTGTGCGACGTTTATAGTTTTCAAATTCAGCAAAAAGACGTAAAAACTTATCTTTTTCCTTTTCTAAGTCAGCTTTATATTTAGCCAATTCATCTTCGCTATCTTCAATTTCAACAGCATCACTTTGTGACTCTGCATCAGCCTGTTGCACATCTTGCGCTTTATTTTCTTCGTTCTCGTGAAGGATCTCTTCTTTATTTTCTGAACTCATTGTATATCTTATTTGCTTTGCAATTGGCAAAAGTACTGCCATTGTTGTAAAAATGTCAAAATGTCACCAATATATTTTATAGTTTATTTAAGAGCAAATGTTATTGTTTCTTCTATTTTTGAACTCTCAATTAACACTAAAAAAGTATTTAAAATGAAAATTAAATTTTTAACGTTATTTACTATGGCTGCGCTACTTACAGCTGCAGTATCTTGTAAAAATGAAGCTAAGAATGAAACGGAAGCTGCAGATGCTGAAACTGCTGCTGAAGTAACTGCTGAAGCTTCAAAATTTATGCTTGATAAAGAAGAATCAGAAATTAGCTGGGAAGGTGCAAAACCAACTGGTACTCATACAGGTACTTTAGGTCTTGAATCTGGAGTTGTTCGCCTTGAAGATGAAATGCTTAGTGGTAGTTTCCTAATCGATATGACTTCTATAGTTGTTACAGATCTTGAAGGAGATCAAAAAGCAAGTCTTGAAGATCACCTTAAAGGAACAGTTGAAGGTAAAGAAGGTGACTTTTTTAACGTAAATAAATACCCTACTGCTGCTTTTGAAATTACTGGAGTAACAGAAAAAGATGGTAAGAAAATAATGGCTGGTAACCTTACACTTAAGGAAACTAAGAAAAACATCGAGTTCCCTGTAACTTATGAAGTTGCTGGTAACACGTTAACTTTAAAATCTGAGCCATTTACAATAGACCGTACCGACTGGAATGTAAACTACGGTTCTAAATCGGTATTTGATAACTTAGGTGATAAATTCATCAACGATGAGATTGAATTAGAATTTACAATTGTTGCTAACCAACAAATGTAATCTCATTCAATACTATTGAATTATAAAACCGGCTCAAGGCCGGTTTTTTTATGCATAAACTTTTACGGTTTTAAATGACCCGACTAGCCTAAAAGATCTTTTAAAGCATTGTGTAAGTGTTTGTATTTAAAACTATAAATCGTTTCGGTCTTTTCTGAACTCACTTTCTGACTTTCTAAAACTACAGCAGCCATCTCACCTAGCAAAAGCTTTAAAGCAAACTCTGGAACATTAGGTAAGATCAAAGGCTTATCTAACAATGCAGCAACCTCTTTAGTCAACGTCTTATTGGTTACCGGATTTGGAGCTACTGCGTTATAAATCCCGTCGAGATTCTCTTCAATAACCGTTTTAAATATTCCTGCTAAATCTTCTAAATGAACCCACGATTGCCATTGCTTACCATCTCCCAAAGGAGCGCCTACATATGCTTTTATTGGCTGTGCTAATTTTTCTAATGCACCACCATCTTTTGCCAAAACAACACCCACACGTACTTTTGCAACTTTTAGCCCCAATTCTTGGAACTGATTTGCTGCTTTTTCCCAAGCTTCAACAACAGTTCCTAAAAATCCTTTATTATAGGTCTTAAAAGCTTCGGTATAAATACTGGTTTTTGAAGAAGGATATGCACCTATAGCACTAGCAGAAACAAACTGTTTTACCTCGTTAGGCGTATTCTGTAACGTTTTAAAAAGAAGAGCTGCGGTATTTGTACGACTTTCTAAAATGGTTTTCTTGTAGCTATCTGTCCAGCGTTCTGCAATGCTCGCACCTGCCAAGTGAACAACGCTGGTGACACCATCTAAGCAAGCTGTATCAATCTCTCCGGTTTTGGCATTCCACACAAAACCATGATAGTTTGTTTTAGTCTCTACTTTCTCTGGACTTGTAGTTAAATAATTTACTGCAATCCCGGCATCTAATAGTTGTTTACACAATTCTTGTCCCACTAGACCTGTGGCACCTGTAATTAAAATTCGCATCGCTTGTTTTTGCACTAAGTTAGCCACTAAGCGCTTAGTGATAGCCTATTTGATAGATGTTTAACAATCCTTTAATCTATAATGCGTTATTGTACTTTAGACTTAAATATGCTTATAGTAACTTGCAGTCCTTACTAGGTTATGTATTTATGAAAAATCTGATTTTAGCAATCACTACCGGACTTTTACTGGCATTAGCCTGGCCTACTTATGGTTTTCCTTTATTACTCTTTTTCTGCTTCGTTCCGTTGCTTTGGGTAACACAGAAATCCATTTTAAAACCGGTTAAAAAATCGGGACTTAAACTTTTCGGCCTTGCCTATTTAGTCTTTTTTATATTCAATATCATAACCACTTGGTGGCTGTATAATTCCACAGGATTTGGGATGTGTTTTGCTGTTTTGGCAAATTCCCTTTTAATGACAGTTGTATGGATGCTCTATAGACGAGTTAGCAAGAGTCTTTCTGTAAACTTAAGTCTGGTTTTTCTCATTTCACTATGGATGCTTTTTGAGTTCATGCATCTTAACTGGGAATTTTCTTGGCCCTGGCTCAATCTGGGCAATGGTTTTGCTACGTACACCGGCTGGATTCAATGGTATGAATTCACGGGGACTTTTGGCGGAACACTTTGGGTTTGGGTTGTTAATGCTTTAATTTTTAAAGGAGTTTTGGCTTTCGCCGAAACAAAAAATCAAAGAAAGCTGTTTATAAAATTAGCAGTTGCTGCCGGAGTAATTCTTATTCCTATTGGTGCTAGTCAAATTATTTATCACAACTATACAGAAACTCAAGATCCTGTTGAAGTTGTTTTGCTTCAACCGAATATTGACCCCTATACTGAAAAATACAATACTACAAATGAGCGTATTGCAGATTTACTTTTTGAAGAAGCTTCTAAGAGTCTAACCGATTCAACAGATTTCTTAATCGCTCCCGAAACCGTATTGGCTGAAGGTGCCGGTGTAGATATTCGCAATTTTGAATACAGTGCCGAAAAGGAAAAAGTAAAAGATTTTTTAAATACTTATCCTGACTTAAACTACCTGGCGGGAATTCAATTTTACAGGTTGTATACCAACGAGGAAGATATTTTATCTACAACAAACTACGTTGGTAAAGACCGGATTGGGAATCCGATTTGGGCAGACTTTTTCAACTCTGCTTTTTTACTGAATCAATCAGACACCTCACAGATTTACCACAAAAGTAAATTGGTCGTTGGGGTTGAAAATTTCCCGTATCAAAGTATTTTAAAACCGATATTGGGTGATGTAATGATCGATCTGGGCGGTACGGTTTCGATGAAAACGACTCAAAAAAACAGAGTCGCATTTACAGGGATTAATGAAACTAAAGTTGCTCCTATTATTTGTTACGAGTCGGTTTACGGAGATTTTGTAACTGATTATGTTAAAGCTGGAGCAGAATTTTTAGCCATCATAACTAATGATGCGTGGTGGGGAGACACTCAAGGTCATAAACAACACCTCAACTACGCCAGACTTCGGGCTATAGAAAACCGAAGAAGTATCGCGCGTAGCGCAAACACGGGTATTTCAGCAATAATCAATCAGAAAGGAGAAATTGAGAAAGAATTAGGGTATGGCTTACGAGGAACTTTAAAAGGCAATGTAAACAAAAACAGCAAGCTTACCGTTTACAGCAAGCACGGGGATTATCTTGCTAAACTGGCCTTTATTCCAGCAATTGGCCTTTTAATTTTTTCATTCTTCCAAAGAAAAAAGCACTAGAAACTTACCTGAAAACTACTGACCGCGATAGTAAATTATCGTACTTATTGTTTTTAGTAAAATATTGAGATCGAGAAACACATTACGGTGCTTAATGTAGAACAAATCGTATTGTAATTTTTCTAAGGTATCATCTACAGATTCGGCATAGCGTCCGCGCACCTGAGCCCAACCTGTTAAACCAGGCTTCACAACGTGTCGTATTTCATAAAATGGGATCTTTTCTGAAAGCTCCTTTACAAAAACAGGACGCTCTGGACGAGGACCTATAAGGCTCATTTCCCCTTTTAAAACATTAATACATTGTGGAATTTCATCAACACGTGTGTTTCGAAGAAACTTACCAAAAGGGGTTATGCGCGTATCCTTTTTCTGAGCCCATTGAGCTCCACCAGATTCTGCATCAATCACCATCGTTCTAAACTTTATAATCTTAAAATGCTTTCCGTTTTGACCAACGCGTACCTGCGTATAGAACAGAGGCCCTCTATTTGCTATAAGATTTCCTAAAAGGATCAAAGGGAGTACAATAAGTGTCAAAAACAACACGAATGCCGCAAAAATTACATTAAAAAAACTACTGACAAATAAGTAAAACCGATTCTTATTACTTCGGCTAAATGGAAAATATTTATAAAAATCACGTTCTACATGCTGCACGGGGACCCGTTGCGTAATTTCTTCATAAACCTGAGTATATTCTCTAATAGGGAATCCTTGTTCTAAAAGTGTAATCAATTTATTATACAAATCAACTCCTACACCTTGTGATGGACTCGCCACAACGATTTCTGAAACAGAATAACGCTTTATGGCTTTCAGTAAATTATCAACTTCAATGGCCCTTAATCTTCGATCAAAAGAATCTGGTTTTATATTATCTGTATTTACAAAACCTATCACACGATAATTAGGATCTGCAACATGAAGGTTTTCTGCAATTAAATTGATATCAAAGCTATTTCCTACAACCAGTATTCGTTTATTGAATCGCGGTGCAGAAATAAGGTTAATATAAGTATAGCGCCACAGCAACAATCCTACAACTAAAGAACCAAAGAAAAATAAGATTTGTAAGCGGTTCTCTGGTAACACCGGAGTAAAAAACGGCGTTAACACAAAAAACAAAACGGTCATAGAAACCGTTAATAAGACATTTTTAAGTGTAGTCTGAAATGAAGCTGCTTTCTGCAGGTCATACATCTCAAAGATTGCCGCAAAAAGTGTGTAATACAGTATGAGAATAAATACCCACTTCCAGCTATTAGGTTTAAATTTCAAATAATCAAAATCAAAACCATTATAGACCAATGCAATCATCAAAAAGATGAATACAAGGTCAAATATACGCAGTAGTATTTTGCGCTCTGAGATTTCGAAGTGAATGTTCGGTATCCAAGACATTTAGGGCTGTTTGGGCATTCAAATATAACGTATTTTAAGTCAAAATGTTAGACCACTGCTCCTTAACGGTATTCCAGTCATAGCGCTTAGCATACTCTTGAGCGTTTTGCGCTATATTCTGAGCTTTTTCTTTGTTATCAACTAAAGATATTATTGCTTTTACAAATTCATCACGATCCCCATCAGCGACCAATAAACCAGTTTCTTTATTCTTGATTATATAGGGGACTCCTCCTACTCTTGTACTAACTACAGGCAGACCTAAAGCCATAGCTTCTAAAAGGCTTACTGGTGTATTATCAATATGAGTAGTATTTATAAAAATAGCATAATCTGCAGCAAGATCTAGCCATTCTGTTTTTTCCTGTTTCCCTGTAAAAGTCACAGGCAAACCTTTTTTAAGCGCATACATTTTACAAGCTTCTAAACTACCATCTTTATCAGGGCCTACCATACACAAATGAGCGTCTGGATAGTAATCACGTAATTTTTCTAAAACTTCAAGAGCTAACATTGGATTGTAAATTGCTGCAAAAGAACGTACCCATAATAATTTAGGTTGAATATCTTTTCGAAATTTAAATCTATAATCAGTAAGATCTAACATATTAGGAATAACCTCAATACCTGTGTAACCTGTATTCTCAAAGTGATGGGCTAAATATGCTGAAGGAGCAACTAACCTATAGGCATTTTTAAATAAAAAATCTGAAGCTTTTTGACTTCTTTTTAAGCGTTTTGGTAAGTTACCACCATGTAATATGGGGATATAGTTTAACCGAAATAAATTACATATTCGAGCTGCAGCATAAGCAAACCAAAAATTCTGAGTGCTATACGTATCTATTAGCACATAATCTGTTTGCTTTCTATATCGAAGAATAAGCTGAACCATATCTAGTAGACGAACTGGCTTCGAGCGTTTAGAACTCGCGTAAAAAACAGTAAATCCTAAAGCTTCTAATTTAGGTCCTAGTGTATCAATACCTGTTGGAGTAAATCCCTTAATGGCTAATTTGTTTCCGAGGTAGAGTATCGTTTTTTTCATAAACTACATTCAATAAAGCTAAAGCATACAGAAATGCCGGTGCCGCCACACGCATAGACGAGTGGTTAATGGTCAGAAACCAAAAGCCAAAAAAAGAATAAAACAGGTAGTTTCTTCGGTTTCCAATTCTATAGAACAAAGGTGTACAAAATAATATCAATAAAGCGATCAATCCAAAAACCCCATGTTCAGAAAGTAGTCTGCTTATTTCATTGTGTGAGGCAGCAAGGATATCTAATTTTTCTTCTCGGTATTCTTTGGTTTTACCCACTCCAATCCCCATTATGGGGTTATTTATAAAAAAGGTAAGTTCAGAAGTAATAAGTTCTTGTCTTCCGGTTGAAAGGTCTTCTTTAATACGACCTGCTGCATCTTTATTGGCATACCTCAAATCAATAAGTCCCATTGTTCTTACTGATGTAATCAACCATGTTATGGCTATTGCACTTCCTAAAATCACCATATAAAATGAAATGGAGTTTCGTTTTCTAGAGGAAACTCCCTGAAAGTACATCACCATAAAGGCTATACTGATTAAAGCAGCGGTAAACATTCCTCCTCTGGAAAAGGTTATAATTCCCCGATAGGTTAAAAACATCAGTAGCCCTATATTTAAAAAAAAAATCAGCTTATTCTTCCCATTGACAAAAATCTGTATAACCAAAGCGAACATTCCGATTCCAAGGGCAGTAGCCACTTGATTGGGTCCATAACCTCCAGATAGTGCAAAATTAGATTGTGTACCGTTAAGCACATCACGGGTGTCTGGCGTAAAAAAGAAAAGATAAACTCCCATTGCAATCACAGGCATCAATAAACACCAAACTATATTATGAAGTTGCTGGCGCGTTATACGTCGATCAAAACAATATAATGCTGCTATTCCCAGACAAAAAGGTCCACTTAAATTGAAAATCACAGCTTTTCGCACATTGGTGTCGAAATTGAGTGTCTCGGCTGCGTAAATCACTCCCGGAATAAGTAAGAGTAAATACAACCAATACGGAGCTGATCTACGGGAGGTTCCGCTGAAAAACAATCCCAACAGAATAAAACAAATTACCGAATATTTACCGGCCTCCCAGGGAATCAAACTTCCGCCGGTCATCCTAAAAAACACTTCTCCTGCGGTCATGTAAGCCGCTGCATATAAGACCTGATTTTGCTTATTGCCACTTTGAAAAACCCACAACGTAAAGAAAACTATAGAACCTAAAAAATATATTAAGCCGAAAAATCGAAACAAATAGATCACAAAACCTATCGCAATGTGAAGTGCGATAAATTGCAAGTATCTTTTATTATAGTTCTTAAATAATTTCAGCATACAAGGTTATTACGTGCTCAATAATTTCAGACTCCCCAAATTCACAAAGAACCTTTTCTCTAAAGCCTGCTGCATTAGCCCTGAATTCACTATCTGCAGAACTAGATTTCAAAACAGCTTCTGCAAGAGCCTCTTTATCTCTAGGAGGAATGATTTTGCCATAATGCCCTAATACTACTTTGCACTGCCCCACGTCAGTTGCTACTGCATCAAGACCTGCCTGACCGTACTCCAAAAGGGCCAAAGGTAAACCTTCAGAATCTGAAGATAGAACGCCTACATCAAAATGCGGTAAAATGGCAGACATTTTTAAGTGTGTTCCGTAATAAAAAACGCTTTTCGTGAAAGGTTCGGCTTTCATCCGCTCAAAAAGTGAATCAGCATAAAAACGATCTGCTGCCTGCCCAAAAAGGTGCAAGGTAAAAGCGGCGTCCTGTTCTAAAACCCATTTAAAAGCATCCAGCAGCAACTGGTGGTTTTTTTGTGGCCGTAAATTGGCAACACAAACAATGCGTTTACCTTTGGCTCCAAAAACTTCAAAATCTGAATCCATGGGTAAAGCTTCCGCAATAAAATTTTTAATGTAGAAGGCATTCTCAACCTTCAATTTTTCTATAGACCAATGAGCGAGTTTTTCATTGACTGCAAAAACAGCATCAAAAAAGACACTTAGCATTCTTAATGAGGTTGCTTTTCGCTCTGCCAGAAATTCACTTTTCCCGTAATGATCGTGCCATATTAATTTCAGACCGGGTGTAACCAGCTTGACCAAAACACTTACAAAACAGCTGCTTCCATGCGCCTGAATGACATCAATATTGTGTTTCTTGATAAATTGCTGCAGTCGAAATACCGCTGCAAAATCCAGTCGACGCTTTCGCTCCAAATACAAATAAGGAATTTCCGGATCGATCAATGCTTTTAAAGCACCTTCCTTTCGCGTGACGCAAAAGGCAGAAACTGCTATACGCTTATGCAAGGCATTTGCATAATTCACGGCCATACGTTCGGCGCCACCAATTTCTAAACTATCTATAAGTTGCAAGACGCGCACGCTATAAAAGGTTTTCTATTTCAGAATTAAAGCGTTCTAAAGTATAGTTTCTGGACCAAATTGACGCTTCTGCAGCCATAGTTTTAAGCTTAGTTTTATCAACCAAATGCTCCTGAAGTTTTTTGACATCGCTATCTAAGTCCATTTGTAAAAGCACTCCGCGTTTTCCGAAATCCAGCATCCACAGCACACATGAAACCGGAGTAGCGATAGGAATCACACCCCACCACATGGCTTCAGCCACCACTTTTGGCCAGCCTTCACTTTTTGACGGAAGCATCAAAAAATGACTCTTTTTGTAGGCTTCTTTTACGGCTTCCGCAGGCTGATTCCCGTGCAAAAATAACTGGTGCTCCACATTCAATTCCTTTGCAACTTTATTCAAATGTTTGCGTTCCGGGCCTTCCCCATACACGTGCAATTCTGAAGGAAAGCCTTGTTCAATCAATTCGGCTACCAATTCTAAAGCATAAACCGGTTGCTTACCGGGTGAAAGGCTGCCTACAAAAAGAAAACGCAAGGGTAAATCGTACTTGCGCCTGGGTATTTCCATTTTATCCTTTTCAGTATACGTAGCCGTAAAAAAAGCTTTGACATTAGCGCTTTGCTTCGGCCAGTCGCCATAGACGATTACCTGCATATTTTTGGTCAAGAAGGTATTGCTTAGTATCCATTTTTGAAAGCGATAGCTCCTGGGCTGTTTCACCCCGGGTTTCCAGTTGCCGGCATATTTTGCAGTTTTGGATTTATGCGGAAAAAAAATCTGAACCAATGCACCTAGTAAGCCCACGTTTCCGGGACAACGGAGATGAATATGATCTGCCTCTTGCATCGTTCTGTAAATAATCTTTAAAACTGAAGGAAGCAGCCTCAGCGTTTTGAAAACAGATTTTAAGCCCAGGATATCAAAATCCGGTACCGCTTTGAATTCAAGGTTTTTCGCTTTATAAGGCAAGTCAATTGCACCCGGTTTTTCTGAACTAAAAGTACCCACAACCAAAACCTCATCGACGTGCTGAAACCAAAGATTCATCTCCCGCACATAAGGCGCATAGGAATAATATTCGCCGCTTTTTTTGAAATGCTTAATATGGGTGATAACTGCAAACTTCACCTGCGTTTAGGCTTATTAAATAATAAACTCCACCAACCTGCCACTCTTCCTGCAGCTTCTTTAAATGCCCCTTTTTTATCTTCCGCAGTAATAACGTTGCTAAACCGAATCATGGTTAGCACCAATGCTGTTGCGTTCCATTTGAATCGAGCCTTTAAATTCGGACTGGGGTATTTTACGCGCCACACGTACCAACCGTTGCGGATGACCATTTTGCCGTATTTAAAGAGATCTGGTCTTCCCGCCGGATTGTGATGGTGTTCAAGTCTGGCTTTTGTATTAATCCATAATGATTCCAATTTAGAAGCCCGTAAACTGAAATCGGCATCTTCATATAAACTATACCCTTCAAAATAGTTTGAAAAATTTAGATGTTTAAATAAGCTAGTTTTATATGCAGCTACACCTCCCATAAGTTGTTCTACGGGATAAATTTTTCCGCTGGGAGGTAAAAAGCTAATAGATCGTCCGTGTCCAAAATCAGGCATAAAACCCGGTGCAGCATCAGGCTCTAATCCAAATAACGCACGCAATTGAAACCGACTCCCCTCTTTACGTTGATACCCATCAAAAACAAACCAATCTTTCCTTGGCTCATTTTGATCGAATTCCCAAGCTACTTCATTGGTAATATAACCACCAACCCCAACAGCATTGGGTTTTTCATGAAAAGTTCGAAGAATTTGCTCAAAATAATCGGGTTCTAAAATGACATCATCATCTAAAAAACATACAATTTCAGACTGAGGATTTAATTTTTCAATACCAAAATTCCGCTGACGCGTAAGTCCGCGATCCTGCTCTTCAACTTTAAAATACTTAAGCTTAGGAATTGCCTTTTGATTAAGAACTTCGGCTGTTTGATCATCTAAAGAAGCATCAATAACCAAAATCTCATCCGGATAAAGCCTTTGCTTTTCTACTGATTTTAAAAGTGTCACCAACGCTTGTGGACGCTGATACGTACAAATGATTAAGGAAAAACTACGCATAAAGTACAGGCTTATTTATAACGTTCACCAAGTGCGATCAAGCGTTGGGCATACCATTTTGAAAGTCTATATTGCCTCAACTTCTTTGGAATATGAAGCAACCGCTTCAACACCAAATACGACTTACCGCGCACCAAATTCAATATAAAATGCTTGTATTTATATTCTTTTTGCTGACTGGGAGTGAAATGCTTTAGGGTGTAATACATAATAGTCGGGCTTGGCACTGGTTGTAACGCTCCTACAGGAGCATCTAGTTCCCAAGGTTTGGATGTTGGCTCCTCTTGTCCCCAAAACCGATAGCCTCCGGCTGGTGGCTTTAAGTGCAAATTAACGGAAAACGGATTATACAACACTATTGCTCCAGCTTTTAAAAGTCGTAATCCAAAGTCACTATCTTCCCCATAGCCGCCATCAAAATTAACATCATTCCCAATCAACTTCCGTACAAAGCTCATACGCACACAACTATTAGCATTGCTAAACTGATGGGCTACTCCAGACTTTTGTGTGCCAATTGGGTTACTTCTCAAGTAAGCTTCTAAATCGTTCAAATCATTGGTATAATGCTTTGCTCTAACATCCCTCCCATTACAAGCATCTGCTTTATAGGTTTCTAAAAAACGAATATGATTTTCAATAAAATTTGAAGGTATTCGTATATCATCATCTCCAAAAATGATATAATCACCTTTACATTTCATTATAGCCTCATTACGCGCACGGCAACTGCCGGAGGTCTCCTGCCAGATCAATTGAAACCTATAAGGTAAATCCAATTCATAAACAGTAGCGTCTCTATTTGCAACCGGAGTTGCATCTACAACGATAACCTCTAAAGGTAGTACACTTTGAGCGGCATAATCCTTTAAAAGCTTAACAGTATATTCCTGCCGAAACATCGTAGGAATAACTACAGAAACCTTAACATCTTGAAAAGATTTTAAGGCTTTTAAGGGTAAATACTTAGTAGACCGAATCAATCTAACATGCTGCTTTGCTTTAAGCAGATTAATCAATTCCGAAAGCCAAGCGCTTATTGGTTGACGTACTAACATATACAGACTATGTCCAACCTTAAAATGTTTCCGGTAAAAAATATAGCGCTCTAAAGCACTAATTTCGATAGTGCTTACCACGGACGGAAAAAGTCCTTTGACATATAGGGGGACTCCACCAGCCTCTCTTAATAACCTATAGCCCAGTTCAATTCCAGAAATCGCCTGGTTTTTAAAGCTTTCATCAAATCCTTTAAGAAAATCCCATACTTGCTCCCGAATTACAAAATGATCAGGATTCACACGCCAATTAACGCATTGCGTAGTGTTCTCAAAATCATTGATAAACCACCAGAAGGTTGCGGTTTGATAAACCAATTCAGGAAAGCAATTCTTAAATCCTTGATCATAACTGGAGTGCCATAGATCTCCTGGCCCCTTAGCCAGTTGGTCTAGCATTTTTAAATCAGGGGTACCCGTGTATAATAAGATTTCTCCTGTATCGGTTATATAGCGAGTCATTCGTTTATAACAGTTTTATAAAATGCTAAATTTTGTTCTACCACAACCGCGGTCGCAAATTTCAATTTCACATGCGCTCGTGCTTTCTTACCCATGCTTGAGCGAAGATTGGAATTTTCTAACAGTTCCTGAATGCTATCAGCAAACTGTTGATGTTCTTTTGGATTTACCGTATAGCCAGTCTCTCCATCGATCATCACCTCGTTAGCCCAACCAATATCAGAAGTTACCAAAGCCTTTTCCATCGCCATGGCTTCTATCCAGGTCATCGGCAGTGCCTCTGCAAAACTGGGCAACACTACAACACTTGCCTTCGCCAATTGGTGCTGAACTTCAGTATAAGGTAGCACTCCCATAAATTCGACCTGTTTATGAAATTCAGGCTTTAACGCTTCCAAAAAGAGTTCTTGTGTAGATCGACCGGTGAATATATCGATCACATCAGTTCCAACTAAAATAAGTTTGGCTTCTTTGTGCGCTGTAAAAACCAAATTGCAAATTTGAGTAAGTTCTAGAACACCTTTTTTTCGGATGATAGTCCCAAAGTAAAGTATTCGACCTTCCTCCGGCAGAACTTCAGCCGGCTGAAAAGCCTCCACGTTGATGGAATTGGGGATAACTCCAATTTCTTTTTCTAAGCCAAAAATTTGTTTAGTGAGCTTTGCTGTAAAAGCACTCACCGCAAGAATATGATCGGCATTTTTAAGCGCTTGGTGTTCAAACCAACGATTTTTAGTTTTTTGTTTGCGCTGCTCCAAATGACAAAAATAGGCATCGGTCCCATGAAGTCGAATTACCAATGGACATTTAAAACGCATCAAAGCCGTAATTCCGGTCCAATCCGGCGCTTCAACAATGTCTATGTTCTCAAGAAGAATAAATTTATTGATATACCGCTGTAAAAACTTGCGGTGCAAATACCAGCCGGCAAAGCTATACTTCCGCTTGGCGATGCTGTGAATTTTGATTCTCTGATCTTCAAACACCCTATCCTCCGCCTGACTATACACAAAAACCGTAACCCGTTCCCCGGCCTGAACCAGGCTTGATGCCAAATTTTTAATACTGGTCCCTAATCCTCCACTACGGTTTAATTGAGCATGTGGATATTCCGGAGTTAAAAAAGCAATATGCATCAGTCCAGTAGATTTATATGTTCTGCGACCATACGGTCTAGAGAATATTCGTTTTCAATTAAAATCGAAGTATCTTCATTTATTTTGAGATCCCCGGCTACAATATCAGTTAAAATCAAAGAAAGCTTCATTTTATCTTTAGCTGAAAACAAAAATCCATTCGCACCATCCCTAATAATCTCAGGATTGCCGCCAACAGTTGTGGTGATCACAGGAACATTTGCCGATAGACTTTCAAGAATTGAAAGACTGAAGCATTCCATATACGTAGGTTGAATCAGATACTCATAATCGGCTAGAATCTTCGGAATCTCTGAAGAACTGCCTCTAAATGTTAATAAATGATCAACCGCTTTGTCTATTGCCTGTTGTTTAAGCCCATCTTCCAGCGGACCTTCACCGTAAACTGTTATGTGTAACTCATTTTGCACCTCAGGCTTTAGCATCGACAAGGCATCGATTAAATCCTGCAAACCTTTCGACTCCCTCAGATGGGAAACCACGACGAACTGAACTTTACCTTCCAGTTTCTGGTCGTTACTTTTTCTCTTTTTAAAGACTGAAGTATCAATCCCGTTGTAAATCACCCCGGTTTTACGGGCCACTACTTTGCCCAGATCCTTTACAATATGCCGGGCCGTATAGCTGCTCACCCCGATAAACCGGTCTGTAGCCTTATGATTTAAATAACCTTTAAGTCTATTCTTGAGCCGTTTTTTAATAGGAAAACCATTTAAAGGGCGCGGATTATGATCTACTGCGATTACTGTTTTGATCATTCCAGCCTGTTTGGCTTTTTTATAAAATGGTGTGCAGAGTTCGGTGAAATGCGTAACCAGTGCGGTATATAGCTTGCCCTTTTCTTGAAGGTGTTTTAGAAAAAAAGCTTCAACACTCAAGTTTCCTTCCGCCGAAAACACATTAACATCCGTATAAAAATCCAACTCGTGTAAATCCGGAAAAAACCAGTCAACGTCATAGCCTTTAGCCTTTACAGCCCGATCATAGGCTACAAAAAAACGATCCATCCCACCAATACGGTCCGGACGTAAAACATAATTACAAACTACCGCTAGTCTTTTGGTACTCATAGAATCGCTTTTAATGCTTCAACACAAGCCCTGGTGGTTTTTTCGAGGGGTTTACCTATTTGCATTGCGATAAGCTTTTTTCGGTTTTCCAGATCAAGTTCAGGATTTTCCAGGTAGGTGTTTACCGCGTTAAAAAGTTCATCTTCGTTCTTGGCAATCTTCACCGCCCCACTTTTAACCACGTTACCATAGTGCTCGTAGTGTAAAAACCGCTGGTCGTTGTAGAGTCCGTTATTCCCATTCCCAAAGGCCGTGTTGACAACCGGCTTCTCAAACAACATAAAATCAAGGCTCATAGTAGATAGCATATTGACGTTGAGATCGCAAAATTTAAGTATTGCTTTAAGCATACTCAGATCCTCGAGGGTAGGTACGCGTTGCGACCATGGCTCGGGGTGCCCCTCACGGGTAAGTTCCCATTTGGGGTGATTCCATTTGATTTCCGGGTACTTCGCTTTGGTTTCTGCGAATCGGCTCTCGTCTTCCGCTGGCGAAGTACGTACCAGGAGCTGGCAGGATTCAATCGCTCCGTTGCGAATACCCTCGGCCAGGGTTGCGATCACCAAAGGATCGTTGGGTCCAATGGTTGCGTCGGCACAGCTGTAACACAGGATTTTTTCTTCGGAATTTAGGCCGAAAGTTTCATAAAACTCAGCCTTTGAAATATCAAATTGAGGTAACACATAGGGTTCAAATTGCGGCGTACCTACTATGGAAACGGCTTCGGGTTTTGTAAAGGAGTAAAACCGAAGCAACTCGTTTTTCATCAATTCACTCCAAACTAAAAAATAGTCAAAGCTTGCCGCCATCCTGCCTTTTGAAGCCAGATTATCCCACGAAAAAATAAAGGATGCGGTGGGTATTTTTAATTTTTTCGCCCAAAATACCAACGTAGCAATAAATGGGGGGCGCTGATGAGTGAAAAACAATAAATCGGGTTGGTGTTCCTGCACGAATTGCCCGTATTGTTTTACGACAGCATCAGCAGCAAAGCTTTGTTCCTGAAATTGCTCATACTTAAGAATGCTCTTTTCGCTATGAAAAACCGAACTGACCGCATAAACTGCACGAACCAGCAAACCATGCGGACTCCAGCTTTTAGCCTTATTCATCTCGTAATTATCTGCGATTCCCGGATTGGTTTTATGCTTTTGAAGGTGCGCGACTTCTTTGAGTTTACGCCAAAACCAGTTCTTCTTAGTCTCGGTAAATACCGGAAGTTCAACAATCGTAAATTTCGCTGCATCCAGCTCAGGAAAAGCAGAATAAGGAAGCCCGGAAAAGATGATTATTTTATAAAAAGAGCGTGCCGCCTCGTCAAGAAATGTACTTAAAACGAAGTTGCGAAAACCAACACCATCTGTAATGACAATTCCTAAAGTTTTTGGGGATTCAGAATTCAAAATTGAAGATTTGAAGATTAGGGTTATTGAAAAGTAGTTCTGCTTTTGTATTTCTATTTTTCAGGCTAAAGATCCCGGAATTGCTTCTGATGATCAATTTGCCAAAATGTTTCGGTTCTTAATGCTTCCAGAAATCCGCAGGCGGCTGTTTTAGCCGATTTTTTGCCTTTTGGTTTTACGCTTACTGCTTTCGCGGAAGCAATACCAGCGGAAATAGCTGCTTTTGTATTATCTACGTGAATAATACTATCAGTCTTTAAATCCCGGTTTTCCTGGCGTCTGCCCACATTAACAGTGGGTATCCCTAAATAGGGTGCCTCGTGAATCCCGGCACTGCTGTTTCCTATCAAAAAATCTGCGTTTTTGAGCAAGGTAATAAAATATTCAAACCGCAAGGACGGAAAAAGCCTGAATCTGGGGTGGCCTTCAAATTGCTGATAAGTCTCTAAAATAGCCGTGGACCCGAGGTCGTTGTTGGGGTAAATCACAATATAATTCTGATCATCATCCAAAAGGGCTTCAACAAAATCAGCTGCATGAGCAGCTGTTTCCTGATGCGCGGTGGTCACCGAATGAAATAAGACTACTGCATAATTCTTAAAAGGAATGTCGTAGTAGGCTTTTGCAGTTTTTAAAGGCGGTAGGCTATCACTAAATAAAACATCTAAATCAGCTGAACCGATATTGAAAATACTGCTCTCGAGTTCACCCATTTGCACAAGACGTTTAGCTGCTGTCTCGTGAGAGACAAAATGAATGTGACTCAATTTACTCACTGAATGCCGAATGAGTTCGTCAACGGTCCCCGAAAGTTCGCCGCCTTCAATATGCCCCACCAAAACATTATTCAACGAACCCACAATCGCTCCTGCCAGAGCTTCAACCCGGTCGCCGTGAACGATAATCAAGTCCGGTTGAAAAGTCTTTACATAGGTTGAAAAACCTTCAATAGTTTTAGCCAGGGTCAGGTCCATCGTTGCCTCAGAGGTATGATTGGTAAAGCGATAGATATTTTGAAAACCGGCCTTTTCGATCTCAATAACGGTAAGACCGTATTGCTCAAGCAAATGCATTCCGGTAGCGAAAATACCATACTCAAAATCTGAGGCATCGTTTACCGCTTGTATGAGGGATTTCAGTTTCCCAAAATCTGCCCGCGTACCGCTAAGGAAGGCTATTTTTTTCAAAGCTATTTTGATTTTAAAAAGAACTTTTCCGGAAAAAAACGGTAGTTAGCGTAAGGCTCATTCAGCATTTCGACTTCCAAATTTGGATTAAAAATCACAGAACAACCACTTAAAATAGAGGCTGTTTTAATTAGTTTATTACACTCAGAAAGAATTAGACAGTCAATTAAAGCCTCCCGATTGATTTCCCTTAGATTCTTTGAAGTTATATGAATTGGCTTCCCATTTTTAGACCGGTTAACCGAACGGGTTAGGATATACTCGTTTCCAAAATGAGTGGTCATATAATCGATAAAATTATGATCATCACTAGCCAAAAAAAATTGAGTGATCTCAGAGTTCTTTGATAATTCGGTATGCATGATTTCTTTTACCAGCTCGTATGATACTGCAGGAGCTTCGCTTACCTTGTCTGTGCCTCTATAATGCACGCCGATAATACGGTTTGTTTCAAAATGATCTACAATATAGTTTTGCACATATTCAATTACACCCGTATCGATTTCTAAATACTTTCTGATTAAATAATTAGCTCGATCCAAATTTAGACGTGAATTGTAATTCCAGGCCCTGGACAAGCCTAAATCCTTAAAAGAGCGCATCGCAGCATAGCTTAGAAAAAAAGATTTTTTACCCCCCTTTTTTAACTGTATTAATTCCGAAAAGCTCTTTGATCCTATTCGCTTAGATGGATTTCTAAAAACCACAAAAGGTTTTAAACCCTCGGATTCACAATATTCAAGGATTTCAAGCAACCATATAAAATTTGCACCAAATCCCATTATAGAAAAAATCTCAACAGCAAATATCCCTTTAGATTTATTCTCTAAAATGATTCTTTTATTGCGCTGTAGGCGAAGGTTAAAATAATAATCCATTCCTCGTTGATACGCCGAGCTCAGGAATAATTTTATGGAACTCATTGAATATCGCTGGCTTTCAATTGTTCATCTTCAGCAATTGCGCGTGTTGCTATTTTTCCAAGGATATCTTCAAAATGTTCGGCCAAAATCTCACCGGTTCCCGGTCGTTTTACCCATATATTTTCTTCCGTAAAGACTTCTCCCTTTTCGATCGGAGCGATGGTACAAAGGGTTGCGAATGCAAAATCAATAGTTACCTGTTCTTCCTTTGCCGGAGCTTTTTCGCCCCCGCGCATCTGCCAGATTTCATTACTGGATTTTATGAGTTCACCGCAAGCTTTCTCATCCATACTACACACAATATCCGGACCCGTACGCTGCATATGATCTGTAAAATGACGTTCTAAAATGGAGGCGCCTAAAGCAATTGCACCCAGACAAGCATTGTTATTCAACGTATGATCTGATAACCCAAAAGGTACATCAGGAAATGCCTCGTGCACTTGAGTCATTGCGCCCAGTCTGACTAAATGGGTGGGCGTTGGATATAAATTGGTGGTATGCAGCAAAGCGAAAGGGGTACCGGCTTCTTTAAAAATTTGAACTGCCTTAGAAATACTTTCAATAGTATTCATACCTGTACTAAGGATGACCGGTTTGCCAAAACCTGCAATGTGTTTTAGCAGGGGATAATTATTGCATTCTCCCGAACCTATTTTATAGGCCGCGACACTCATGGCCTGAAGCCGGTTTGCTGCAGCACGAGAAAATGGTGTGGAAATGAAAATCATTCCTTTTTCTTCCACATAGTTTTTTAAGGCAATTTCATCGGATTCATCAAGCGCGCAACGCTTCATAATCTCGTAAATAGAAACAGCTGCATTCCCCGGAATTACCTTTTTGGCAGCACCACTCATTTCATCTTCCACAATGTGTGTCTGGTGTTTGACGACCTCAGCTCCGGCCCGGTAAGCTGCATCAACCATCTCCTTAGCCACCTGCAGCGAACCTTCGTGACTGATGCCGATTTCGGCTATGACAAGTGGTGGATAATCCCTTCCTATTTTACGATTTTCGATTTGGATGTATGGGTTCAAAAGTTTGGATTTTATTCTTAGTTATAAAATTTCAGGTACAACTCCGCTTTCTTAAAATCAGCTTCTGTATCAATATCGATATCGGCAAAAGGGTGCTCCACAATTAAGGGATAATTATTTTCCCCGAGAAGTTTCCCCTCTTTTAACAATTCCGTTTTAAAAATATAGAGCAGTCCATTTTCATAATACAAAGGCTCAAGATCCTGACTGCGTTGCCCCATTTGATAATTGTAGGGGATAAACCGATTATTTGAAATGGTTCCCACTTTATGTTCATTTCGGGAAACCGTCATCAGACTGTCGCAATCCTCTTGCTCAAAAATCGCGATGGCTTCTTTAAGAAGACCTTTCGGCCTTAATGGGTTTGTAGGTTGTAATAAGATAACAGCATCGTGTTGCTTCTGGAGTTGACTTACTGCGTGTTGCAAGGCGGTAACTACTGGGGCTTCGTCACCGGCTAAGGCATCGGGCCTTTTAACAACCTCAACACCTACTTTTTTTGCATATTCAAGAACACATTTATCATTCGAGGTAACCACCACATTGCTAAAACCATTATCTTGAGCATAGGCTATACTATGGCCCACTAGCGGTTTGCCTCCAAATTGTCGCATATTCTTTCCGTGAAGGCGCTGTGAACCGGCACGAGCGGGGATTAAGACAAGGTAATTGTTCATTTAAAATCTAATAAACATTTAGTTTTTTGAGCAACTTATCCCAAGGAAGGAAATTAATATCGAATAATTTATTACTGTTTATCATTATGCCTAAAATGTGAGAGGCCATTTTTCCTCTTCGAGTAGCTTTTAAATTATCTTTAAGCCCTCTATAAATAACTTCAACATTGCTACTATGATTGTTAGCTATTGCTTTATGTAATAAGTTAATCAACAAACGATAAGCACTATTTGCTACTTTAATATTCGAAATCCTTACTGATCTTTCTAAGTTGACTAAGATAGCAAATGCTTCAGACTCTTTAAACGCTTGATTATAGCCTTGATTTAAAGATGTCTTAGATGAAGGGTGCGATCTGTATAAAAATAATTCTGTTTCTATTATGCTATAAGCTTTGGGACTAATGTCAACAAAAAGCCTTGTAAAGAATTCAAACTCCTGACTTTTTTTTAAGGTATTATCAAAAAGCGATCTACCATTTAAAAAGTCTCTTTTAAAAGCTACGGAACCTGTGATTAATTTTAAGTTCCATAAAAAATAATCTGTATATAATTCTTGGGTTTTGAATACCTGCATCGGCTTTTTATTTTCTAATAGTTCATTAGTAAAAAAGCCAGAACTTATTACAAGTTGTACATCATTTTTAAAAGCATGTATTTTAGTTTCGATAAATTGAGGTAGCATATAATCATCAGCATCAAACCAGTTAACAATAGCTCCGGAAATTTGATCAAAACCAAAATTTCGGCAACTATTCGCTCCTTTAGGCAAGCTATTTGGCCGTTGAAAAATTTTAAATCGGCCATCGTAAAAAGCAATATGCTCCGCAATAGTTACACTTGAATCCGTAGAGCCATCATCAACAACGATACACTCCCAGTTTGAATAACTTTGCCTTTGTATACTGAGTAATGTTTCTTTCAAATACTTTTCACCATTGTATACAGGAATAATTATAGAGAACTTTGCATCTGAAATCATTTGGATATAAGTTCACTTAAAGTTGCTCTTAAATATGAAGGTGAAAAATAACCTTGAAGTTTTAGTTCATATAAATTAGCAACTGTATTATTTTTCCATTGATGATACAACTCTTCAAGTCTAAATGTTATAAGGTTAACGTCATCAGCCTCAGCAACAAATGAATAATTTTCACCTAAAAGTCTACGCACTTCACTATGTTTTGGCCCCAAATGTAATATAGGATTGTTGGCTTGTACGAGATTAGGAAATTTTGCCGGTAAAAACGGACTCACCTCAGCTGCTGCTTCTAATACAATAGTTACCGCACTATGCTGCTCCAACCAACGCACCTGTTCATAAACCATAGATCCGGTATACCGATAAATAGCTTCTACTTCATTACAAACTTTAGAGAGTTTAGGTTCATGATAAGCTCCCGGACCTATCAATAAGAGTTTGGCATGCGTTTGAGCTTCAGAATACTGTGCTAAAAACAAATTCCAGGCTTGTATTAATGGATAGGGATCCCGTTGCTTTAGTAAATTCCCGGCATGCAAAACATTAAAATGCTCCGGATTAAAAAACTCAGGAAATATTGCATCTACAACTACGACTTCGCTGGGTTGGTGCGGTAATAGGATCCCTTTGGTTTTAAAATTAACATCAAAAGTTCCCATCCAGTCTTGCAAACCTTTGGAGGGGTAGCTCAACCATTGCGCCTTATGAGCTACTTTCTTAAAAAAAGCTTCCTTTTGAACGCTCCCGGGTTGCATCCAATCATAGGGTTTGGGATACCAATGGAAGGGATAGGGATCATGTATATAGGCCAACCACTTTGCATGCCATTCAGGTAGTTTTAGTAAAGCAGCATGCGTACGATAACTTGCTCCTTTACTCAATGTGAGTACAATATCATAGTCAGCTAATCGTAAAGGCTTTAAAGCCGACACCATACTATTGACATCATTAAAGAAGGTAAAAGAAAATCCAAACTGTTGCTCTAAAGACTTAGAAAAATCTGTTTTGGTAATGCGCTGCAAGACCCGCTGTCCTCTACTCAACCAGTAATTGATATCGGTTTTCTTTTCTTGAATTAAGACGGCTTGAACACCAGGTAAGTGTATCTCTTTATGGGAATAATGATAGACAGTGATTTCAAACCCGGCTGATAATAATGCACGTATCAAGGCATAATTAGCCTTTCCGGCACTACTTGCATTAATATCTATCGTTTCGGATAAAATTAGAATATTCACAAATTAGTAATGGTAGGTCTTTGGAATATAAAACTTAAAAATCTTCTTAATGATCTTTTTCTTAAGCTTAAAAACCCAACTATTTCTCAACTTGGGATATTCCATAGTATCAATCAGGTTCAAAGTTAGGTTTTCAGATTCACCTGATAACGCATCCAACATATCGTACATCCATTGTTCTGGAGAATTACCCATATGAAAAGCGCTGTACCTGCTAAGAGACAATCTAAAATATCCTGAAATATCAATTGGAAAATCGACATAATTTTCTTCTGAGTGATTTCCAACTTTTATGAAAGAGGGTTCAAACGGAACTGAACTAAACAATATATCCCTACGTAAAGTAAGCACTTGGTGATCGCTCCCAACTATGGCTTTTACACTTCCTTTATTTAATATGGGCCAAAGTGCATTTTGATTTATTTCTTTATGCCAATTTATACTCTCTAAAAACTTGTTATAATTTTCAAAATTTTCTGGAATTGGCTCAAATTCTAATTTATACTTTCCTTTAAGAATTGCTTTCTGAACAGAAAATGTTGCATAAGTTAATGAGCGACGACTTGGGTAAGGCGCGACCGAACCAGTCTCTGGAATTGAATTAAATATCTTGAAAGTATCTTGAACCCAATTTGTACCAAACAATATATCGCAATCAGTAAGTGTTATTAATGGCTCTCTAGACATTCGGGCTGCACCTATTTGAGCATCAATTTTACCAATATTATCTGCTAATAAAACTAAGCTTTCTATTTTTCCATCTTTGTGCAATTCAATCTGATACTCCTGTACTCTTTTACAAGAACTATTATCTACTACTGTAATTGCCGATGTTTTAGGTAGGGTTTTTATAAGAGATTTTATTGAAAGTTTGAAAACCTCAAACATTTCTGCATAGTAACCTTCAAGCTGAGGAATGTACACAACTGTGATAACCCTATGATTATAGGTGCTTTTAACCCTAGCATTCCTCTTTTGAGGGTTCAACCCATCACGCATCTTTTTTTATTATATATTCACTCTCTACCAAAGAAACTAATTGGGTTGATATATTTGCATATGAATGATTCTGCATATATAGGTTTCTATAATCATTTGATATCAAATTGACTTCGACATTTGTAAGCTTTTTTATGTAGGCACATATATTTTGAAAGTCTTCTTCATTTGAAAATTGAAAATCATGTTGAAGACTATTAAGCCTAGAAGTCATAGCTCCTACTCCATTGTGTATAATTATTCTTCCTGCAGCCATAGCCTCAACCCCGACTAATGGACCTGTCTCCCATTTAGATGCGATAATTACACAATGAATTTTTCTGTAAAATTGAATTAACTCATCATAATTTAAATGTCCTGTAAAGATAATTTTATTGTAACAAGCATATTGTTTTTTGAGCCTATTCAAATCAGGTCCTCTTCCAATAACATATAATTGATCATTCTTTGTTGATGATTTTAAAAACATCTTGATAACTAACTCTGTCTGTTTTATATGATAAACAGCTCCTATCACTGCAAATGTTTTTACAGTTGAGTTAAGTATCTCTAGTTTTAAAAAATCATTTTCTCTTGCTGTTGTCTGATCAAGATATCTTAATCCGACACCCAATTCTTGAACACTTTCCGTACAATTCTCTATAGAATGCAAAACTAATCCATCTACTTTTTTAAAAACAGGATTTAAAGCTTCTTCATTAATTTTATTAACTATTCTTACTAAACAAATTTTATTATATCGGTCAGTTAATTGTACAAAAGTCTGTTCATAATTTGAATGAAAGGATCCCATATAGATTAGAATATCACAGGAAACAAGCATCCTTTGTATTAATGCCTCAACTCGCTCACGATACCTAAAATGCTTTTTAATTACTTTATTTGCGACATAAAAGTAGGGACTTCCTTTAAAACCATTTTTGAGCCAAGCAAATAATGAGAAAAGTCGTATTGCTAAAGTTTCTTTATAGACCTCCAAATACAAAGACGTTACATTGGTTTTAAAAAAATCAAATACTTGGGATTTATTATCCAAATAAGAAGTAGAAAGTAATTGGACTTCATACCCCGCCTCTTCTAGGGCTTTTGCAAAAATACCTGATTCGATTTCTCTTCCTCCAACTTGGCCTATAGGACCAGCAATTAAAATTTTCATTTAAAAAACTTTCGACTATGTAGGTAAATTACAAACAAGAAACTGAAATAATACTTAAACTTAGTAATGACTTTTGTTTGCAAATCAACCGATGAATAAGATTCTAAATGATAATACAGAGACTTACTTTTTAACAATACAGCCATCCAACCAAAATATTTATAAAGTCGAGGAGTCATAAGCCCTTTTCTATTGAGTAAATCAATAATGCTTTTTGAGGCTTTTATTTTTGATTGAACCCGTATAGGGTTGCCTGTATAAAACTCCCCAGTATTGGAATGATTATGTTTTCGCCCATAATAAAGCGTTTTATCAATTGAGATACCGTTATTCCTCTCGGTAAGTATATTAGTATAGCATTCCCACTCTTCAGCATACAAGAGTTCTTCCTTGAAACGAATATCGTTAAAGCACTCTTTTCGCCATAATACTGAACAAGAATTAAAGGGTAATTCCTGAGTAATTAACTTACTATAATGTTTTAAGCCTTGAATAGGAAAACTATCTAATTTCTCAGAAGTGTCAAAAACCTTATCAAACTTCCCTTCGAAAACTTCCCGTCTATACCTACAAAACTTTAAATCTGGACGAGAGTGTATTTGATCTACGCAAAGTTTCAAATTTTGCGGATGAACAATATCATCATCATCAAAAAAAATAACGTATTCACCCTTAGCATGGTCTAGTCCTTTATTTCTGCAACCCGGAAGTCCCTTTTTATAGTTATGGTTTCTTTGAAAATAACGTATTCTGGAATCTCGCAAATAAGGCATTAAAACTTGTAAAGTATTATCCTCGCTTCCGTCATCTACTATTAATAATTCCCAACTTTTATAAACTTGATTAAGTATACTCTGTATAGTTTCCTCAATGAAATGGGCTCTATTATAGGTAGCCATTATGATAGAAACCATACTATACAAAGTTTCCTTTTAAACATTTTATTAGAATGTTTAAGGTTGTTTTATTGCTAAAATTCACTCCAAATAAGATTTCTGGTGTTCGAAATATTATTCGGAAAAGATTAGGTATATTTTGCAATTCTTTTTTAGAAAGTATTATTTCTCTAATTCTTTTGATCAAAAAGTATTTTACCATTTCAAAATCTTGGTTACTTTTATTACAATATGTCCTAAAGGTTTTTAGTATTACAGTTTTATTATCCCAGTAGAAAAAAAAACAGCGACTATTAGCTTTTGACAAAGAAGCTAAAAACTCTGCGATATTAGAAGGCCAGTCTTGTAATTTTGCTAAACTTAAGAACATCTTTAAAAGATTATTCTCATACTCAGATGAATAATCTTCATTGTACTGAATTGTGCTACTCAGACTTCTATTATGAATTCTATATTTATATAGATTTTGATTAACATGACCCATTTTAAAACTTGCAGAAGCTCTCAACCAAAAATCATAATCCTCTAGTAGAAAAAGAGATTCGTCATAAGGCTCTAAGTACTTATAGCTTGTATGCTTATAAAGGAACGAGCAACCAACAACATTTCCAAATAAAAGATTTTCAATAGGTCCTGCTTTCATGTATCTTACATTATCACCTTCTTGATCTATTATATCATAATCTGAAAAGATAATGTCTAAATCTTTTTCCTTTAATTCCGTCAGCAAAACCTCTAAGCAGTTAGTTTTTAAAATGTTATCGTGAGAGGTCCATGTTAAGTAGCTACCCTGAGCTATTTTATGACCTAGGTTTAAAGAGGCTGGTAATTTGAGATTTGCACTGTTATTTATAATTTTAATTCTACTATCTTCTTTAGAATTTACCTCTAAAATATCTTTAGTTTTATCTGAAGAAAAATCATTTACACAAATCAACTCAAAATTTTCATATGACTGCATAATAACACTGTTAAGAGCTTCCTGCAAATAGCTTTCCCCATTATATATGGGCATTATTACACTTATTAAATCTGCTTGTTTTATAACTTAATTCTTCTGCGTTAACTTTAATTCTTTAATTACCTTTAAAAAAGAAATACCAAACTCTTGATCAGGCTCCAAATAATTACCTTCTGCCCATTCGTTCCAAGATTTAATAATAATTATTTGTGGATTTTCTGGTTTGCTTTTTAAAATCCGTATCATATGATCCAAATGTTCTTTCCAGGCATTTGGTGTCGCATTCTTAAATATAAGGGACTTCTTTCCTGATCTTGGAGAGTTGTCCCAATTTGGAAAAGCGCAGGGAATATATTTTTTATGAGGTATATCTTGAGACAATAATTTCACCCCTTTTTTGTAATCAAATATTAAGGGGCGTCTTCGCTCGCCTATTTTATTGGTATAACCAATGAGGCTTTTATACTTCATTTCAATTCTATTTAAAAACGAGCCATTTTTAAACCAAGTGTCTTGGTTGTATCTCATCCTTCTAAATATATCAATACCTACTTGACCAAAAATAAATTCATTAGATTTAATGAAATCTATATTATTAACAATCGTAGCTACAAAATAAACTCCATTAAATCCTTCTTGAATAGCCCAAAAATTAAAAAGTTCTAGAAAATGCTCAAGATTTGGGATATCGTCTATTCGGTAAATATGAAACATGGGTTTGTTTCCTACTTTTATGTAGCGTTCATCCTTAAAAAAAGGTAATAAATAATCAAAATATTGTCTATAATCTAAGTCTTCCCCGTACTCCTGTTCTATGAGGATATCCGGACTTTCAACTCCATGCCATATTCCTTTCCAAGTTTCATTTGCCCAACAAAAACAAAAAGGAATCTTAACCTTTTTGTTTTCCAACATTTGCTCTGCTGGACGTTCAAGCAAATATTTATCACCTCCAAACCAATACTGGTAATAGATAAAACCATCTATACCATAATCCAACGCTAGCTCTGATTGTTTCTCTTGAATTTCCGGGAGTCTTAAATCATAAAAGCCAAAATCTGCAGGTAATTTAGGTTGCTTATGTCTTCGAAATAATGGTTTTGCTTTAGCTACATTTGTCCACTCAGTGAAACCTTTACCCCACCACTCATCATTTTCAGGAATTGGATGATATTGAGGTAAATAATAAGCTAGAAATCTTATTTCACTCATTTTTATGTAATTCGTCATACTTCGAAAATAGTGATAAGTGCAAAAATTTTCTAAAAAACAGATCTAGTACAAATTTCTTACTGTTAAACAACTTAAACTGTCGATCTTTTAAATAGAACATCGTTTCTTCAAGGTGTTTAAAAGATCCGTAATGTTTTACAAAAAAATCAGCATGTTTTATACTTAAATAGTTTAACGAATATTCCACTTGCTCTTTCGTCATTGCATTCAACATAGAGTTTGCTTTTTTTCTATAATAAAACAAAGCTTCCTTAATTTGAAAAACTTTACCTCCTCCTTTCAGTAAACCTATCCAGAAATCCCAATCTTCCCAGCCATAAATTAGATTTTTGTCATATCCTCCAACTTCAATCCAATCCACCTTTTTGAAAATTGCAGTACAGGGAATAATATTATTTCTACTTAATTTTCTTTGAGAGTATGAAGGTAATTCCCACATACCTTGATCATCTCCAAAAAACTCAGTTAACGTATAAACCAATTTAATGTCTAAATCATTGGAGAGGATTTCAAATGATCTGGATATAAAATTTTTATTAATCCGATCATCCGCATCTAATGGTAATATATATTTCCTCGTTGCAAAAGTAATACCTGTATTACGTGCAGTACTTAGCCCCTTATTTTCTTGATTTATGAGAAAAAAACGATTATCATTGGCAATTAACTCTTCAATAATAATTTTAGAATGATCAGTGCTTCCGTCATTGACTACAATACACTCCCAATCTGTATAATACTGATTTTTAACAGACTTTATGCAATCACTTATAAACTCTCCTTGATTATAACAAGGTATTATTATACTTACCACTTTTATATATGCACCTTAAAAGGTTTCAGATAAACATTTTTTTTTGTAATCGTTCCTAAAATCCATTTAACTGAGGCTAAAATTTTGGACTTTAACGAGTTATTAAAATAAACTAAGCTCATTATCAGATACAAATATGTTTTCATTCGAGTCTTGAAATCTTGAGTGTTAACACTCTTTAAAAGATATTGGTAAAGCAGTGTAAAGAGATAATATTTAGTTTCATTACTTATTAGGTGATTATAGTTCTTTAGTACCCAAAACCTCACAATTACGTTTGATAAAAATTTTTTAGGATTGTCCATTATACTATTTGACATGTTCCTTTCATGTTCACGAATTACAACTCCAATTCTATCAGAGGTTTTATATGACTCACCTAATGCTAGAATTCGAATATGATAATCATAATCCTGAGATTGGTATAACTGTTCATTGAAATAAATTCTATTCTTTTTTAAAAATTTTTTTTTCCAAAGAGGTGCCCCTGTTAACCAAAAGATTTTAAATTGGATATAATCATCAAGTGGATTTTGAGACACTAATTTTTGACATCTTAATCCTTGCGTTCTGTTTTCTTTCAAACTATAAATTTCTGATTGGCAAATCATAAAATTGGGCAGTCCTTTTTCTAATTCCTTTACGCCTTCTTGTAATTTATGACTTAACATCAAATCATCATCATCAAACCAATTCACATATTCCCCCTTACTCAACTCAAATCCATAATTCCTGCACGCATTAGCGCCTTTAGGGCGATCTTTGGGACGGTGATGGTATTGACATCGAGAGTCTTTCGCTACATATTCAGCCAGTAGCTTATCCGTACCATCCGTACTCCCATCATCCACAACGATACACTCCCAGTTAGTATAAGTTTGCGCTAATATCGAATCAAGAGTCTCCCTAATCAGATTCGCCCGATTATAAGTAGGGATTATTATGGAGACTAGACTTTTATTATTTTTCTTGTCTTTTTCCATAAATCTTTCATTAATTGATCTCTGAAAAAAAGAGAATTTAAAAAAATCACCTCTTTAAAACCTCCCTCTTTCAAACTACTGTAAGAGTAATTTTTACCTAAATTAATATAATGCTTAACATATTTCTTCTTGTAATTTTTAGTAATCAATTTTTTAATTAATTTCCAACTGCGAACTAAATCTAATGCTTTTTCTTTCGAGTTAACAATACTTGTTTGCTCATTCAAATGCATTCTATAGTAAGCCCCAGTATCTGGAGCAAATAATATTTTGTCGGCATTTAAAAAAATATTGGTAAAAAATAATCCATCTTGGTTAATCTTTAAATACTCATTCCAAGGTGATGAATTGACGATTAAACTTCGGGGAATTAGAAAGCAATGTAAAGGGTAAAAAGTACTATACCTTCCGTAGTCTTCAAGTAATTCAATTGGATTGTAATAATCTCTATAAATCTTTAAATCCTTCATAACTAGTTGATTACCATTGAAATCATACTTTCTATACCATTTACAAGTTAATACAGTATAAAAACTTTGATTTATTATTAAATTTACTTGAGCTTCTAGTTTATTTTCTTTTATGATATCATCACTATCCAACCATTGAATATACTCCCCCTGACTCAACTCAAACCCATAATTCCGACACGCATTAGCCCCTTTAGGGCGATCTTTGGGACGGTGATGGTATTGAAATCGAGAATCTTTAGCCACATACTCCGCAAGCACCTCATCCGTACCATCCGTACTCCCATCATCCACTACAATACACTCCCAGTGGGTATAGGTCTGCGCCAGCACCGAATCCAGGGTCTCCCCGATCAAATGCGCCCGGTTATAAGTGGGGATGATGATAGAGACTAAAGGTTGTTCATGCATAACTAAAAATCCTAAATACCAATTTTAATAGATTACCTCTGTAGGAGTACCCGTTTAAGCAGGCTGATCATTTCACAAACCTGCTTGCCAGGCCAAATCCTGAATCATTCAAACCTAATCGAGCTAAAACTCCATATATCCAACGGATACATTTCACATAACAAACCTGTAGCTACTCCGTAGCAAAGGCGTAGGTAAAGCGTATTATGCCTAAATCAAAAAAAACCTCACTCCGGCAAATCCGGCAGAATCGGCAGAATCGGCAGGAATGACCACTCCCAATTGCCTCAGCCTAAAAAGCAACTTAATTTCGGCTTTATAAATTCGTTTTAAGCACTGCATCCCTAAACGGTTTAGATCAACACCTACAAATTAGAAATGCAGTAACAAAACAAGGACAACTAAAACATGTATAACGTAATCAAACTACTATGGCTACACTCAAAGGCTTGATCAAAATAGAAGGCACCCTCGACGGCTTAACCTTCTACAAAGGAAAAAACGGCTATTTCATTCGCACCAAAGGCGGCATCAGTAAAAACCGTATTAATAACGACCCGGCATTCATCCGTACCCGGGAGAATGCCACCGAATTTGGCTTAGCGGCCACATCAGGTAAAATACTACGACAATCATTAGCGAAGCTTTTGCACAATACCCAAGACCCCACGTTGCCATCCTGCCTGATGCGTAAACTGATGTTGATCAAAAATCAGGACACCACCTCTCCAAGAGGGCAACGCAGTCCAGCGGTAGGCTTAACAACTCCTGAAGGCAAAGTGCTCTTGCAAAATTTTGATTGTAACGAAAATGCAATTTTGGCCCAAGTGCTTCGTGCCGACTATACAGTAAACACAACTACCGGCGAGATCAGTATTCCGGATTTCGTTCCCGGGACACAATTGGTCGCTCCTCCGGGAGCTACCCACGTCACCTTGCAATCGGCCTTCCTAAATTTAGATTTCACAACCGAAGCCCGAAATTTGCAACTTAGCGATCCACTCAACTTGTCCATCAACCTGACGCCCCATAACGTGACACTTGCTCCGGCTGCGGTTACAGGTTCAGGGGTTACGATGATTCTTTTACAACTTTCCTTTTTTCAGAAGATAAACGGGGTACAGTATCACCTCAATAATGGTGCGTTCAACACCCTCAACATTTTACGGGTGGTTTAATTTTTCAGCTAAGAAAGTCGGTTAAACACATAATCGGATTTCTTTATTCAAAGGCATAAGGACTAGCATCAAATTTGGACTCAGAAGCCAGAATTCCGTACCGCTTATATAAACTTAAATTCAGATTGCTTTCAGTTTTCCAGGTTTGAATAATTTCACGTTCCATGGGTCTACTGGTATCATCTAAGAACCATATAGTGCCGTTATGACTATTGTCCGTTAAAAAAGGATAAGCACTGTAACGGGCATAAGGCGTACTTCCACCAAAAGGTCCGTCTACTAACACAAAATCAAAAAGCGTGTCTCCTATTTCAGATTTTAAAATAGCAGTATCGTACCATAAATGTTGTTCTTTATAGGCCCATTCCTTGGAAACGTCCTTTAAAGGACAATAAAGGATCGTAACACTATCTGAAAGGCCTAGAGCATCAAGCTGGGCTTCCATGGCATTTTTCCAGGTGAGATCTGATTCAACGGAATAAAATATAAAATCATCTCCTAAGTTTTTTAGGGTTTGAGCTATATATAGCGTAGTGGCTCCGCTACCAAACTCAATAATCGTTTTGGCTTTTCTTATGTGTATAAGATTTAGGCAATGCACTATCGCTCTGGGGGTCATCGACCAACCCGTTTCCGGAATAAAATAAGGTCTTGGCAATAAATGCAAAAGTTTATTAGAAGCATAGAGCTGCTCTTGAGCATAAAGCATTTTTTTCTGATTGGCTCTAAGCTCATTAACAATACGCTTTATTTTTTTAAACATCATAAGACACCTTATAGTCGACTAAAATCTTACTTTGACTGGAAACTACTTCCTTAAAACCTTTGTAGAAAAACCCTTCAGCCACATCAAATTGAAAAGCATGTTTAGCCCAGTCTGCAACTGCTCCCTTATAAGTCAAATGCGTAGTCACCCAATACGAACCGGAATTAAGCGGTAACTTATCAAGACTAAACACAATTGTATTTGTAGTATTTGAACTTGCTTCTTCTGCTTGCATTTTAGTACTAAACCACAGTAACCTGTTACCGGTGATATCGTCTATACGAAAGTCAAGCCGCACATCTTTAATTTGATAATCTATAGCACTTTCAAGCTGAAAGCAAATATCTAAAGCTTTTCCGGTCGTTGGTTTTTGATAATGACCTCCATTTAAAAAGCGAACAGACGCTATTTTCACTAGACCGGTTCCGCTACGTTCAAAATCACTTATGGATATCCGTTCTGATGCGTTCTTCTGAATTCCTAAACTCAGATAATGCCCAACAGTATCATCCACCTTTCCATCAAAAATGGACGTCCCGTTTTCTAGTAAAAGTCCGCGTGTACACAGATTGCGAACACTTTCCATATTATGACTTACAAACAACACGGTTCTCCCTTCTCCCTGAGAAATATCCTGCATCTTCCCAATCGCCTTTTTTTGGAATTCAGCATCACCCACCGCAAGCACTTCATCCACAACAAGGATTTCGGGTTCCAAATGCGCAGCAACAGCAAAGGCCAAACGTACGGTCATCCCACTACTGTAGCGTTTGGTGGGCGTATCGATATAGCGTTCACACCCGGAGAAAGCAATGACCTCGTCGAGCTTTCGGGTGATTTCCGCCTTTTGCATCCCAAGTATAGCACCGTTTAAATAGATATTTTCCCGTCCGGTCAATTCATGGTGAAAACCCGTACCGACTTCAAGTAAAGAAGCAATTCGACCCCGACTTTTAATTATCCCGGTACTTGGTGCAGTTACCCGGGAAAGTATTTTAAGCAAGGTAGATTTCCCTGCACCGTTTTTTCCGATAATCCCCAGAACTTCGCCTTGTTTGACTTCAAAATTGATATCCTGCAACGCCCATACATAGTCCTCGGTTGACTTTTGACTTCGGTCATTTATCGCACCTACTTTTAAAAAGGGGTCTTCCTTGCCGCGTAACTTTGCCCAATTACGCTTAAAATCGTCACGTAAGGTTCCCGTACCCACAGTACCTAATCGGTATTGCTTGGAGATGTTTTCGGCTTTGAGGATGATGTCACTCATTAGATCGTATCAATAAAATTCCTCCCCGTACGATTAAAAACAATTAAGCCCACAAAAAAGACTACCAGACTCAACACACCGCAATATCCCAACAATACCCAGTTGAAAATCCCTTCCTGCAAAGTCATATATCGAAATGCTTCGATTAAAATCGCAATGGGATTCAATTCGATCAACCAGGCATATTCTGAAAGCGTTTTACTGTTTTGCACTTCAGCTATAGGGTACATCACTGCCGAAACATACATCAACAAGGTCGTAGCAAAACCGATTAAAATCCGGAAATCTCGGTATTTTGTGGTCAACGAACTGATCAACATCCCTAAACCTAAGCCCAAAACTGCCAGAATTCCCAATACCAACGGAAATAGCCACAACGTGATATCGGGGTGTAATGCGTAGCCGTTCAACACACAATACCCATAGAAACAAGCAAAGATCAACAACTGAATACTTAGTTTAAAAAGCGCAGAAATAGCCTGTGACATTGGCGTGATAATACGCGGAAAATATACCTTGGCAAACAAACTGGCATTACTGGCAAAGGTATTGGAGGTGTTATTTAAACATTGTGCAAAATAACTCCACATGGTGATCCCGGCTAAATTGAACAAAAAAGGAGGTGCTCCTCCTGTTGAAATACTGGCGATATTATTAAAAACCAATGTGAAAATCACTCCCGTAAACAGGGGCTGAATCAAATACCATAGTGGACCTAAAATGGTTTGTTTATATGCAGAAATAATATCACGGCGAACAAAAAGTATTAGCAAATCTTTATACCTCCAGATCTCCTTAAAATCAATGGCAAGCAGAGGTTGCTTCGCATTGATTTCATAAAGCCACTCTTCTTGCTCTTCCATTATTTTTCTAATTGGTCACTTAACCAACGACTGGCTTTTTGATACACGCTGCGACCTTTACTTAAAAGACCCTTAGATTTTGGCTCACGATACGCATCTCCGTATTTGCCATAAGCATATCCGTACTCATACCCATAACCGTAACCGTAGCCGAGCTTGCTTTTTGCACTAAAATAGTTCAGGACAAAACTGATATTATTGACTTCTTTCTTTTTGTATTTATCGTTAATCAGTCGCAGCATACCTTTTTTAGTATAGTGCTGCCTAATCACATAGAGTGTCGCATCTACATAATCATCCAACTCCAGTGCATCGGAAACCAATCCAACCGGTGGGGTATCTAAAATGATGTAATCGTATTTTTTCTTCAATTCTTCAATCATTACATCCATCTGATCACTCATCAGGAGTTCTGAAGGGTTAGGAGGAACAGCCCCGGCAAGAATCACATCTAAATGTGGAATTTTAGTTTGTTGCGTAATTTCATCTAATGAACATTCACCGATTAAATAATTCACCACTCCGGCATCGTTAGGCAAATTAAAGTCTCCAAATATTTTAGGTTTCCGCAAATCAAGCCCCACCAAAACGGTCTTGCGTTCGCTTAATGCAAACACACTGGCCAGGTTGATACTGCAAAACGTTTTTCCCTCTCCACTTACTGAAGAAGTGATTCGCACCGTTTTTGCTCCTTCAATATTTTGCTTTCTGTAAATAAACTGCAAACTGGATCTCAAACCCCGGAAAGACTCCGCTATTGCAGATCTTGGGTCTTCTATTACTAATAAATTACTTTTTGAAGTACTCTTCCCAATCGCCCCAAGCACAGGAATTGTTGAAAGTCTCTTAATTTCATTTGGATTTCCAATCTTCGTATCAAAAAAGAAAATTAAAAAAACAATAACCAGGGGCACAACCGTTCCACCTACAACAGCCATTACATAACTCACTTCAGTATTAGGCCCTATCGCTCCGCCTCCGGTATCTTTGGCTTCATCGATGATCACGATATCAGAAACATTTGCTGCTTTCACAATACCAGCCTGACTGCGCTTATCTAAAAAGACTCCATATGCCCCTTCTGTAAGATTGTATCTTCGTTGTATGCCAAATAACTGCTGTTGCTCTTGAGGAAGCTTGCGCATTTGTCCTTCTGTTGCAGCAATTTCGCTACGCACTTCCTGCAATTGACCGCGTAAAATTTGCTGGCTGGAAGCCATATTTTCAAACAAAACGGCTTTGATCGCATTGATCCGGCGATCTAGATCTTTAAATGCAGGATTATTTGGTTTTGCAGTGTAAGCAAGACGGCGACGCTCTTCTGCCAACTCAATAATGCTGGAAACACTTTGAGTTACACTTCCTTCGCCAATCCCGGTTATGGATGGAGCGGGAATGTCTGTCCCATAATCCTCTCGGGAACGTAAATACGTTTCTAAATCTTGATAATAGTTTAAACGCTGTTCGAGATTTTGCTTTTGTGCATCCAATTCGGTCACTTTAGCGATCAAACTTTCCTCACTACTGCCAATTCCTATACTGCTGTTCTCATCCCGAAATTTATCGAGCTCTTCCTGCACATTTTTCATCTCAACAGATTTCACTGCGAGACTACTATCTATGAATTGTATGGTCTTGGTGGCAAAAAGATTTTTACGTTCTAATTGGGTTTCAGCCAAAATACGCACTGAAGCATTTAAATAATCTACTAAACGGGCTTTATTACTTCCGGTGAGGCTTAAGCTAAGTATACTAGAACCTGATGGGGTCTGATCAATACCAACCCCCCGATACCTTCCTACAACCCCGTTAAAAGAATTGAATTTTATAAAATATTCTTTTCCAGGTTGAGCCGGAACTCCAGAGGGATTCAATTTAAAATTAAAATAGGGCAAGTTTACAGGATCCCCTAATACATATTCTTTTTCAAAAGATGCTGCTGGCAAGGGAATGGGCAGTTGCTCTTTGGTAGTATAGTTCTGAGCAGATCCTGATCCACCTTTAAAATCGATATGCAACGCGTAATGGGTGTCATCGGTAAAAACAACTGTGATCATTTTTCCCAACAACTGAGATCGCTCGGTATTTACATCTACCACAAACGGAGTTTGACCATAAATATCTTCAAGATGATATGCTCCTTGCTGTAAATAATCTACATAATATTGTAATTCTTCTACAACGCGTTCATTATGACTGCGAGAGCGTAACAAAATGATTGCGGTTTGCACTTTGTCCGTAGTACCGCCCCAATTAAACGTAAGACTGGTATTTGATGTGAAAAACGGGTTCTGATCATCTTTTACGGTGATCATAGTATTCATTCGGTAGACCGTTTGCCGTCTTACATTTTTATAATGAGCAATATAATAAGCAATCCCAATACAGATTAGAAATAGCGGCCACCAACTGATGATCTTCAGCAGGAAACCTCTAAAATCGAAAAAATTCTGCAGATCTTTTATTTCAAATTCATCTTCCATCTAAAGTCGCGCGAATAAAAGAATTGTTGTGGTTGCAAGAGTTAATATAGAAACCACAGTAGTTAAGGATTGTAAACCGGTCGTACCTAAACCTAATGATTTCTGTGGAAGCGGATTCACTAAGATCACATCATTGGGCTGAATATAATAATACGGAGAATTCAACGCTTCTATTTGGGTGAGATCTATATGATGAATTTTCTTTCCGCCGGGATATTGACGAATGATCAACACATCGGTACGATCCCCATATTCTGTAATATCACCACTATTTACTATGGCGTCAAATAGTGAAAGCTGTTCTACCAGTTCTACTTTAACACCGGGTCCTCCTACCTCTCCACCTATTGTGTATTTAATTCCTGCAAGTTTAACGGTAACAAATATGTTTGCTTCTTCAGTGAAATAATCGTCTAATAATCTCTTTTCGATTAGGGCTCTTATCTCTTCCGTTGTATATCCTAATACGTGAATTTCTCCTAAGGTTGGCAAGCGTATAGCTCCATGGCGGTCAACTGCAAAACCATCATAATAATAGCCTTCTCCCAAACTATTACCTTCCGCTTCTGCCGTTTGCGGATTGAATAAAGCAACCAATTCCTGATCAAGTGCTTTAACCCGTATACTCAACACATCATTGGTTTGTACACGATATGGTGGCTGCTGCAAATTGACCTGAATTAAACTGTCTTGTGCGGACTGGGACTCTTGTAGATACGTAAGTTTTTTAGTTGAAATACACGAACTCAAGGTAGTCAGGAAGACTAGAATCGATAATCTGAGTACGATCGATGTATCCGATAGCCTGAAAAAGACTTGAAAAAAGGAATAGCTCCGCTGACTTATGTCCCATAATGAAGGGAAAAGTAGCTTATTTGTAGGAATTTTCATATTAAGTTGGGGTTGCAACTACGACAAATATATCGTTTAACAATTAATTATGAAATAGAAAAGAGGCTAAACTTCAACGAAGTTAACCTCTTCAGTAAATTATTTTAATCAGAAATTGCAAACAGCTAGTTGGCAACTTCACTTATAAACTTTATCCGGTAAAGACGCAATTCATCTTCGTCATAATCCCCGTCAAATTCATCAAGTGCCGCTTCTATTTTATCGGACTCAGCTTCAAGGAAGTATTCGTGAAGTTCTTCCTGTTGATCTTCGTCAAGAATATCTTCTATCCAGTAGTTTATATTCAACTTGGTACCGCTGTAAACAATAGCCTCCATCTCCTTTACAAAATCAGGCATTTCCAAACCTTTAGCTGATGCAATATCGTCTAACGGCAACTTTCGGTCAACATTCTGAATAATATATAACTTTAAGCCACTATTAGACCCCGTAGATTTTACAACAAGGTCGTCTGGCTTCAGAATATCATTTTCCTCAACATAGGCTGTTATTAATTCTATAAACTCGCGTCCATACTTCTTGGCCTTACCTTCACCCACGCCAAATACATTTGCCATTTCTTCAATGGAAGTAGGATATTTTATCGCCATATCCTCTAAAGAAGGATCCTGAAAAACAATATAAGGTGGCACTCCTTTACGCTTACCTACCTTTTTACGTAGATCTTTTAGCATGGCTACCAACTTAGGATCTGTACCTCCTCCGGGTTTTACTATACGCTCTGCAGGCGCATCGTTAGCCTCTTCAAAAGCATGATCTTCAGTCATCATAAAAGACTCAGGTTTAGAGACAAATTCTTTACCTTTTTTCGTCAATTTGATAACCCCATAAGTTTCTATATCTTTCTTCAAGTATCCTGCAACCAGAACCTGACGCAATAAAGCTTTCCAATAAGAAGGTTCTTTGCTTTTCCCTATTCCGAAATAAGAGTCACTATCTGTTTTATGTGAGGAAATAATCGCGTTAGATTTACCAACAAGTGTAAAAACCAATTCTTTTCCTTTATAGATCTCGCCGGTTTTCCCAACTACTTCAAGAAGCTTTACGACATCTTCTTGAGCTTCGTGTTTTTTCTTAGGATTACGTACATTATCATCAAGGTCTCCCCCTTCACCGGTCTCGTTATCAAACTCCTCCCCAAAATAATGCAAAATAAATTTCCGCCTCGACATTGAGGTTTCTGCATAAGCTACAACCTCTTGCAAGAGTGCGTGACCAATTTCTTGCTCGGCGACCGGTTTACCGCTCATAAATTTTTCAAGCTTCTCAATATCTTTATAAGAATAATAAGCAAGACAATGCCCTTCTCCGCCGTCTCTTCCGGCACGACCGGTTTCCTGATAATAACTTTCTATACTTTTAGGAATATCGTGATGGATCACAAAGCGCACATCAGGTTTATCAATCCCCATTCCAAATGCAATGGTAGCCACCACCACATCAACATCTTCCATCAAAAACATGTCTTGATGCTTTACGCGTGTTTTGGCATCAAGCCCTGCGTGATACGGTACAGCCGAAACACCATTAACCTGTAAAACTTGAGCTAACTCTTCAACACGCTTTCTGCTTAAACAATAAATGATTCCGCTTTTACCCTGATTTTGCTTTACAAAACGAATGATATCCGCATCAACATTCTTAGTCTTAGGTCGTATCTCATAATACAGGTTAGGTCGGTTAAATGATGCTTTAAAAGAATTAGCTTCTGAAGTCATCCCCAGATTCTTCATAATATCTTCTTGCACCTTTGGGGTTGCGGTAGCAGTTACTGCGATGATAGGAATAGCATCCCCTATACGCTTTATGATTTGTCTCAGGTTGCGATATTCTGGTCTAAAATCGTGCCCCCATTCGCTAATGCAATGGGCTTCATCAATAGCAACAAAACTTATTTTTTGAGAGCGCAAAAACTCCACATGCTCTTCTTTGGTCAACGATTCCGGAGCTACATAAAGAAGCTTGGTTATTCCATTAGAAATATCTTCTTTAACCTGTTTTATCTCTCCCTTAGTAAGTGAAGAGTTGAGTACATGGGCAATACCGTTTTCTTTAGAAATACCCCGTAGCGCATCAACCTGATTTTTCATCAAGGCAATTAAAGGACTAACTACGATTGCAGTGCCTTCTTGTATCAATGCGGGTAATTGGTAGCAAAGCGATTTACCACCACCGGTAGGCATAATCACAAAAGTATGTTTTCCCTCAACAATGCTTTTTATAACATCTTCCTGTAAGCCCTTAAATTGACTAAAACCAAAATATTTTTTAAGGGACGCGTGTAAGTCTATTTCTTCTGAACTCATTAAAGCTTATTCAAATTTGCATACATTTGTATTCTAAATATAATAAATTCTACAGCACTAACAAACGGCTTAATCTTATATCTTTTGAATACTTACAAGCAGATTTTAGACAGCGCCAAGCGAACCATCACTTTGGAGCAAGAAGCTGTTGCCAATCTCAACGCACTTATTGATCAAAACTTTGCTAAAGCTGTTTTATGCATTTATAACGCAAAAGGCCGGGTGATTATTTCCGGAGTTGGTAAAAGTGCAATTATAGCACAAAAAATAGTAGCTACTTTAAATTCAACCGGTACACCTTCCGTTTTTATGCACGCTGCAGATGCAATACACGGCGATTTAGGCACCATCCAAAAAGATGATGTGGTGGTTTGCCTCTCGAACAGCGGCAATACAGCTGAAATAAAAGTACTCATCCCACTTATAAAAAATCAAGAGAATACAGTCATTGCAATGACTTCTAATAAAGATTCTTTTTTAGCAAAAAATGCAGATGCTCTTATTCTGGCGTATGCCGAGAAAGAGGCGTGTCCACATAATTTAGCACCTACCACCAGCACAACAGTTCAACTGGTTATGGGAGATGCCTTAGCGCTGGCCTTATTAGATTTACGCGGATTTTCTAAAGAAGATTTTGCGAAATACCACCCCGGGGGAGCACTGGGCAAAAAAATGTATTTACGTGTTAATGAATTGATCACACTTCACGACAAACCGGAAGTAAGTCCAGAAACACCCATAAAACAAGTAATAGTTGAAATCTCTCAAAAAAGATTGGGGGTAACTGCGGTAACCAAAAATGGTAAAATTGTAGGTATCATAACAGACGGTGATATCAGACGCATGCTAGAGACTAATGATGTACTTTCAAATCTTACAGCAGCAAGCGTAATGAGTAAACAACCAAAGACAATAGACGTCAATGCAATGGCAACAGCTGCGCTAGATGTTTTAGAAAAAAATAGCATAACGCAACTCTTAGCAGTTGATAGCTCTAATAATTATGCAGGTGTGGTACATTTGCACGATTTAATTAAAGAAGGAATTATATAATGGCAAAAAGAACACAAGTAAATCCGGACGAAATGTCCTTTTTAGATCATCTTGAAGAATTGAGATGGCATCTTATACGAGCAACTCTGGCAATCGTTATTGTTGGCGTTGTCGCTTTTATATTTAAAGACTTCATTTTTGACGATATCATTTTCGCTCCGGCCAATGCAGATTTCGTATCCTATGACTTCTTATGCAGAATCGCTAATGTATTCGGTTCTGATAAGGGCTGTGTCAACGAAATGAATTTTACCATTCAGAACCGTACAATGGGTGGACAATTTAACGCTGCCATCTGGACTTCAATTATTGTAGGGGTTGTTGTTGCATTTCCTTATGTGATTTATGAATTCTGGAAATTCATCTCTCCGGGCCTATATGAGAAAGAGCGTAAAAACTCAAGAGGGTTTATCATTATATCTTCACTGCTGTTCTTCACAGGAGTACTTTTTGGCTACTACATCATCGCTCCACTTTCTATAAACTTCTTAGCTAATTTCACTGTTGGTGATATGGTTAAAAATGAGTTTGATATTGGTTCTTATATTGGCTTAGTTCGTGCCAGTGCACTTGCAGCCGGACTTATTTTTGAGCTACCTATTATCATTTACTTCTTCACTAAAATTGGTTTGGTAACTCCAGAGTTTTTAAGAAAATACAGAAAATACGCACTCATCATTGTGCTGGTTGTTTCTGCAGTAATTACCCCTCCGGATATCTCTACACAGGTAATCGTATCAATCCCAATCCTTATCTTATATGAGGTTAGTATTCTAATTTCTGGAGTAGTGGTACGTAGAGAAGCACGCGAACTAAAACGCACTCAGAAAGGCAAAAATTAAATCTCGGAAAACGAGAGACTACAATAACGATAATACCCCACAACTATGTCAGAAAAGACTTTAAATCAGGTTGAAGAATTCAATACATATCGCGCTAAAATGAATGAAAAAATTCTTGGCGATAAGAATAAGATCATCAATCGCATCTTCAACCTAGACACCAACGCTTTTGCTCCGGGAGCTTTAGATGTAAAAACTAAAGAACTTTTAGGTCTGGTAGCCTCTACCGTTTTACGCTGCGATGACTGTGTACGCTACCATTTGGAAAGCTGCTTTAAAGAAGGAGTCACTAAAGAACAAGTGATGGAAACCTTAAGCATCGGCACATTAATTGGTGGTACAATTGTAATCCCACACTTACGCCGCGCATACGAATACTGGGAAGTTTTAGAAGAAAGTGCCGCAGAATAATACTGGAGTCTAAAAATCAACGTTTTTTAAGTGTTGATGAATCTATAAAATGATCACATGAAACTACGAGCAGAAAATTTAATGAAATCCTATAAAGGCCGAAAGGTTGTAAAAGGAATCACTGTCGAAGTAGAACAAGGAGAAATTGTGGGACTTTTGGGACCTAATGGTGCCGGAAAAACGACTTCATTTTATATGATCGTAGGTTTGATAAAGCCTAACGGAGGAACTATTTATCTGGATAATAAAGATATTACCAAATACCCGATGTACAAACGGGCTCAAAATGGTATTGGTTATCTGGCTCAAGAGGCTTCAGTTTTTAGAAAGTTGAGTATCGAAGAAAATATTCTCAGCGTACTGCAAATGACTAAACTGAGTAAAAAAGAGCAATTGGCTAAAATGGAAGAACTCATTGATGAGTTTAGTCTGGGACACATTCGTAAAAGTCGCGGAGATTTACTTTCTGGTGGGGAGCGCCGCCGTACCGAAATTGCACGTGCGCTTGCCACAAATCCAAACTTTATTTTGCTTGACGAACCTTTTGCCGGAGTTGACCCGGTCGCCGTAGAAGATATTCAGCGAATTGTAGCACAATTGAAACAAAAAAACATCGGTATCCTCATTACCGATCACAACGTTCAGGAAACCTTAGCTATTACCGATCACACCTACTTAATGTTTGAAGGAAGCATTCTAAAACATGGTATCCCTGAAGAATTAGCTGCTGACGAGATGGTACGTAAAGTATATCTGGGACAAAACTTTGAGCTGCGTAAAAAGAAACTGTTTCAGTAGGTAAATATTCCTATTGCTTCATTTTACTCAATTTTTCTTTTTCTAAAAGCTCTAGCACGAATACGCCCAGTCTAAGTTCTAAGTTCATTTTATTTCAAGTATTCAGGATGCTTTATTTAAAGCTAAACCATGCTTTTCTTAAGTATGCGCCATCGATCTGAAAGCTACATTCAGATTACCTATTAAGCGCAATCAGTTTATAAAAGGTCCATTCTAACCCCTTCCAACATCCCCTGATCATCCTAGGATTCTTTTACTCAATGCCTGTGTGCAACCACACTCCAACCACACTTTACCACATTTTTAGTGGGTGATTCTGGTCTGACTGTAGTATCAGAATGATTACATTAGGAAGCTGCTTGGTAGATACTATAGTAGATCAGCAATCATCGCGGGATCAGAAAAATGTCGTAATGATTCAAACTGCATTGACCCAGCCGGTTTTGTAGCGTAAAGCTTAGAAACAAGTTTACCGTGTTAAAGGAAAAGAACCAAACAACAGCCACGGATTGGTCTCGACGAAACATTCCGCCATATAATTTGAGCTCTATTGTTGATTATTTTTCAAAAAGGGTTCTTCCTTGTATATACGCCCCTCCATAAATCCAAGTTTAGCTTCGCTTACTCCATTTGCTGGTGAATAATGTTTCGGGTTTGTTGAAGCCAGTCTGCAGAATAATCGAGATAAACATCTGGCGCTACTCCCACTCCTTCGTAAGGTAAATACTCACGGTGCCTCTTGGACGAAAGGTATACTTTAAAAAAGTTGCTGGGGAGTATTGAAATATCTCCTTTCAACTCATAGGCAATTGCTCCTTTGGTTCGGTCCCCCAAAATGGTTGCTGCTTGTGCTTTTTTAAGCCTGACTGCAAACTGCTCCGCATTACTCCCGGTATTTTGATTGACAAGTACAAACAATTGCGTGTCGTTTTTAAGGTTTTCTAAAATTTCAAATAAAATATCTGAGTTGCGATCGCCGCCGCCGCCATTATCCCTTAAATCAACAATGAGATTACCTGCAATAGTTCGTTTTTTAAGTTCCTCATAAAATTTTTCAGCTTCACCCAAAACCGGATAAAACCCACTAAAATCTCCTGCTTTAATATAACTCACCTCCGTATTTAATTGCTCGAAATGATAGGTGTTATCAGCAAAAGCTGCTCGCCAATTGCTGATTTGAGTCGTATCTTTTTTGAGGCTTAAACTCATAAATTCCCCATTCTTAAAACCCGTAGTTATTGGGACAGGAGTTTTGGTAGTATAACTACCTATTACCGCAAGAGCACGATCCTTCCCATTCAGTTTGAGAGTTCCGAGTTGCTCGCCTTCTTTCCAGAGCGGAAGGTCTGATCGCAATACGATCATTTTATAATCATCAGAGAAATTATTCTCCACGACCCCAATCTCCAGGCTTCTACCCGCGTGATAAATTCCTTCAATTTCTTCAATGCCCTTGTTGGAAAGGTTATTCTGCAATGTCTCAAGATTGCCGGAAAATTCAGGGTACATCTGAAACAGAGCGGTTTCTTTAAATGCTGCCAATTTACCCTCATCTTTAAGCATTTCTGCATCAGATTTTGCATTTCCGTACACAATGCTATGCCGGTCAATGATCAGTTGCACAGTTTCCACCAGCAACAAATAGCAATCGAAAAGAGGCATTTTTGAAGTTACTTTAGAGGCAATTGGACTTAGTTTTTGATCAAACAGCTTTTTAGCTCCTCTAAAATCATTTTTATAGGCCGGACTTTTCTTAATCTTTTTGACCAGAAAATTCAAATCCTGTTTGCAATCGCAGGTAGCTTCTTGCGCCATTAATGAACAAGTAGAAAGCAGAATTAAACATAAAAAATAAAGCGAAATTTTAATTTTAAGAGCAGTCTTCATCGGTTTGTGTTTTAAAAGTTTGATGAGACAAATCTAGAAAGCGATTTTAAGCAAACCGCCTGTTTATAAGTGTTTGGGGCGAAATACCACTAGTTTGTGGTGAAATTAAGCGCGGCTTTTACTTCAGGGAGATAGGTTTTTGAAACCGGGCATTGCAAATCGTGAATCATTGTGATTTTAAACTTACCATTTTCTGAATTCACATATTTATACTGATCGGGATTGATCAAAAACGAACGATGCACCCGAAGCAATTGTGGTAAATCTGAAGCTACAGCACTCAGCGTATTTCTGATTAAATACTTCTTAATCCCATTGTCTTCGGTATAGATCACCTCAACATAATTATCTGCACTGGTAACCATAATAAGTTGGTTCCAAACCAATCGAAAGCCTTCGTAATTACCCGATCCCGCAATGGTAACTTTTTGCTCTTCTTCTCTTTTTTCAAGGTAACGCCCCAGCCCATATCTCCCGACTGCAACAATGGGTAAAAACACCAAAAGCGCCGGAATATAAATAGCTGTTATAAAATAAGACAGCGTATACGGGTTAGGTTCAAAAGGAACTACAACAAAGAGGTACACCATACGCACCAATACCAGTCCCAAAAGCGAAAAAGCTAGCAGCATCAATAACTCAGAACTTAATTTCCAGCTTTGGGAATGATAGGCATAGAGCCAGGATTGTAAGGGTAAAAGCACGAGGTAACCCAAAGATGCTACAAAACTGTAAGTAGGCAAAAAAATCAATTTCTCTTTAAATCGCAACTCCCCCACATCAAGGGGCTCCGAAAAAAAGAGAAACAGAAAAACCCACAGGAATAATCCCATGGCAATGATAAAATGTCGCTTTAAAACCGGATCAAATGGGTATTTAGCCTTCATATATTAGTCAAAATACACAGGATTATCATCCTGTGCAATTTTAACCAACTTTACCAGCTGTTCTTCAAGGATGCGGTCTGCAGATAATTCCGGGAGCTTATGCATATCAAACCAGTCTACACCTCCAATATCAAAATTGGGGTCAAAACTACCTTCCTGTATTTTACACAAAAAGCACAGTTTATACACATAATGGGTTTGCGGTGGATGCGGATAGTTACGCTTATCCAAAACTGCTAGCAAACGTATTACTTCAGCTTTAAAACCGGTTTCCTCTTCTATTTCTTTCAAGACATTTTCAGCAGGTGTTAAACCAACATCTGCCCAACCTCCGGGCAGGGTCCATTTATGATCTACGGTCTCCTGCACCAGCAAAACTTGATTTTGGTCATTCAGGATTAAACCACGGACGTCTACTTTTGCGGTTGGATAATCTTGCTCTGGAAGGAAGAAATCTTTTAATTGATCAACAGGTTTATCAGAAACAATACTCATCATTTCTAATGCCAGCGATCGTAATTCTTCATAACGCTCAGCATCATAATTCTCTTTATTGAAAACAAGACCCGCTTCTGCCAGTGACTTTACTTGCTTGATCTGATTGAGAAGATTTTCTGAAATATCCATTCACACTTAATTTTTGATTGTTTCTGAAGGTAGTATTTCTTCAACTTTTTCCTCAGGCTTAATACGCTTTTGAAGCAGTAAAATTTGCCCTAAGTGACTTGACTGATGTTCCATCACATGAAACCAGCCGTAAAAATTGGTCATTCCCGCTCCGGGAATTTCTTCCTGTAGCCAGGCATCATCACGCTTGGCGAGTTCTTTTTTAGTTTCAGCCCGCACTTCATTATAAATATCTAAATAATAACCGACCTCGTGACCTTTAAATGCTTCTCTTCCACTAGCTCCCAAATCTAAAGCAGAGCCCCATTTTTCTTCTTCTTCTTTGTTGAAAAAACGACCTTCAAAAGTCATTACCTGATACAATTTTTCGGCAGCAGCCAAATGCATAATCAATGCACCTATGCTGTTTGCTTTTTCGTCCATCAAATAATCCAATTCATAAACGGAATGTTTTTGTACCGAACCTTCAACCCGCTCTTTCATCGCGTCAAGCATACTGACTAAAACGCCCATCTGTGGCGTGTAGCCGTCTTCAGCAACAATTTCCATAGGTCGCGGTGGAGTTACGCCGCGGCCTTTTATTAAAATGGCCTGAGTGCCTGCGGTGGAATCTTCCGTTACCTGAGGATCATATTCTTTAATTTTAAGTTGCTCTCCTTCCACGATACCACTACTCCAGCCGCTTAACGGATTCTTTGTTGTACTCAGTTCAAAAGAGGCATTTTGAATAGGCGCTTCCACAAAATTCCCGTTTTCGTCTTGGATAAGCAGTTTAAGATCATCAAAATAGAAATCTCCATTTCGCATACACAACCCACCAATACTTAAGGTTTTTGCTTCTTGATCAAATGATCCTTCAATGGTATACGCCTTCCAGTTTTCTGAAGTAGCCGGGCGATCCATCATATTATCAAAAAAGCCGGTTTCTTTGTTTTTATTGTCTACGCGCGCCCACAATCCTGCTACGCCTTCGGGATCTTCTGTAATTACTTTAATTTTTCCGGTAAGCTTAAAGTCCACTTCTTTATCAGCCTGCACGTCAATAGTCTGAGTAAAAGAAGTCCAGCTTCTTGAAATTGCGTCTTGAGCACTGGCAGGAATCGAAATAGCCGTAAATAACAGAAAAAGGAGTCTGGTAGTTTTGAATTGCATGGTTGTTCAGGTTTTGGTTCCCTTAATAGACCGGTAAACATGTTAAACGTTACAAAACCAGTCTTAAACCCGGTTTCTCGTCACTAGTGACAGCAGTACGTAAAGTATGATTATAAGCGGAATTGCCAGAAAAGTGAGCCAGAATAATAAAATTAAGGCAAGCAATAAAAACCCATAACGCACTTTATTTTCAGCAAATCCCCAGCTTTTAAATTTCAATGCAAAAAGCGGAATTTCAGCATTCAACATATAGCAACTCAAGACTGTTAATCCCAACAAAAACCAGGTGTTTGTAATCAAACTTTCGGCAAGTTCAAAATCCTGGAATTGTACAATAAGCGGTAAACTCAAAATCAGCAACGCATTTGCCGGAGTCGGCAATCCTATAAAAGAAGTCGTTTGTCTGGTATCTATATTGAACTTAGCCAACCTAAATGCCGATGCCAGCGTGATCGCAAAGCCTAAAAACGGAATAAAAGAAATACTTTCCCAGGACATTCCGGCTTCTACCCAGCGTTCACCGGTATTCCAATGCTCCAGTTTATGCAGCATCTGAAACATCACCATTCCGGGCACCACCCCACTCGTCACAACATCTGCCAGCGAATCTAACTGCAGTCCGAGTTCGCCTTCCACTTTAAACATACGAGCAAAAAACCCATCAAAAAAATCAAAAAACACGCCGAAAACCACAGCATATGCCGCATAATCCAAATGACCGGTTGCTGCAAAAAAAGCTCCAAGCATTCCACAAAATAGGTTGGCCATCGTAAAGGCATTTGGGATATAGCTTTTTATATTCATCGTGTTTAAAATTTTATAGTGTTTCTCAAGACTTGTGCTTGGGGATAAAAATAGCGAAAAACATGTGGCCAAAAGCAACCTTGGCAATCTCCTAACGTTTTAAACAGAAAACCGACACTGCTCCCTGCTCTAAAAATAAAGTTTAAATTCTCAAGGTATTTAATCAACTTTACCCCAAAAACTTAACCGGTTGACACGAGTTCTACTTTTACTATTTTTATCGCTAAGCGTTACAACCGTAACAGCACAAGCTGTGCGTAAATATTCTAATGAATTTTTGAATATTGGGGTTGACGCCGCTTCTTTAGCAATGGGTAATGCTGTAGTTGCAAGTACTAATGACGTGAATAGCGGCTACTGGAATCCTGCCGGACTCGTAAACCTGGAGGACAATCAACTTGCTCTTATGCACGCGAGTTATTTTGCCAATATTGCGCTTTACGATTATGCAGGTTTTGCAAAACCGCTAGACGACCGCAGTACGCTGGGTGTTTCGCTTATTCGTTTTGGAGTTGATGATATTTTAAATACAACCCAATTAATTGATGCTGACGGAAACATAGATTACAATCGCATCAGCCTTTTTTCTACTGCAGATTATGCATTTACAGTTTCATATGCCAGAGAATTGCCAGTGCAAGGCTTAAATATTGGGGCTAATGCAAAAATTATACGCAGAATCATCGGTGATTTTGCTTCGAGTTGGGGTTTTGGGATTGACTTTGGAATTCAATATTCGAGTGGAAACTGGAATTTTGGTTTGATGGCGCGAGATATTACAACCTCTGTAAATACATGGGCAATTGACGAAGAAGCCTTTGCTACCATACGGGATGCTGTTGCAGGACAAAACCAAGAACTGCCCGAGACCTTAGAAATAACCATCCCAAAACTACAACTAGGCGTTTCCCGCAACTGGGAAATTCATTATGATTATACGATAAAAGCTGAAGTTGATTTGCTGATGCGTTTTACCCAAACCAATGACATTTTCTCAAGTGCTTCTGTAAGCGCTACACCAGCAGCCGGATTTGAATTTGGGTATACCGGAATCGTCTTTTTAAGAGCCGGCGTTGGGAACTTTCAGGAAATCACGCAACTGGACGGAAGCAACCGAATCGGTTTTCAACCCAATATTGGTGTAGGCTTTCAATACAAAGGCATCCACATCGATTATGCCCTTACCGATATTGGTGATCAAAGTGCTGCAATCTACTCTAATATTTTCTCATTAAAATTAGATTGGGAATTGTTTCGATAGACTCGGTTTAATCTTTAAATACATTTCGACTGCGCTCAATGTGACAGCGAACTCAGAATAAGAAATCTGTAACTTTTAATTCGCTTTTGTAGCTCTAAGCATTTCTCGTTTTCCGGGTGGACCGGGTAAACGTTCTACAGCAAAACCTACGGCCTGCATGGCACGACGCACACTGCCTTTAGCCGCATAGGTTACTAAAACTCCGTTTGCTTTTAAGGCCGCATACATCTTCTCAAAAATAGATTCGCCCCAAAGCTCGGGTTGAACACGAGCCCCAAAAGCATCAAAGTAAATCAGATTATGCTGATCCTTATCGGTAATCGTTTCAAAAATTTGCTGGCGTTTTTTTAGCTGAAATTTTTTAGTGATTGTAGCAGCAACCTCCCAATCGGTTTGATGCATGCTGTTAAATACATCTTCGTAATTTTTAGCTTCTATAGCTTCCAGATAATTGAGTTGCTCTATTTCTTCCATAGAAACAGGATAAGCTTCGACTCCTTCATAGCTTATAACAAGTTGTTTGTTTTCAGCATGAATTAACGTAAGTAAGGCATTCAAACCCGTACCAAAACCTATTTCCAGAATATCAAGCTGAGAAGCTTCAGGATGCTTTTCGAGAAAAAAATCAAATCCCATTTTAAGAAATACGTGCCTCGCTTCCTGCACCGCGCCGTGCATAGAATGGTATTGCTCATTCCACTCAACTAACTGTATGGTAGTTGAACCGTCACCTGTTCTTACGATTTTGCGCTCCAAATTACTCTTCGATTTTAACGCCACTTGCCGTAAAACCTAGCGTCTTTTTAGGAAGTGTAATCGCTGCTATTTCAGCTTCACTTTTACCTCCGTCTTCAGCATAATGCTGCTGTTCTTCTACAGAAGTCTCACTGATAAAAGCTTCGCCATGAACTACAACCTTTTTCTCACTTAGATCTTTTGGCACAAAAAAACCATAATCTTTAAATTTAACCATCACAGGATCCGCAGCTCCAACATCTACGGTCATCCAGCAGCCTTTTGCCTGACACACTTCTTCTACCGAACCTTCAAAAGTGACGTTAACAGTATCTCCCACTTTAAGATTCTTGTAGATATCACCTAATTCAAAAGCAGTAAGTGTTGTTTCATTTTTGAAGTCATCTCCAAAAACATTCAATGCAGAAGCGGTAGGTACTTCAGAAATAGTCGCAACCTCCTCCTGTTGCGAACCTGTTTCTTTACAGGAGATTATACTCAATCCTAATAGTGTTAAAATAAAAAACTGTTTCATAACGCTTAATTTTATAAATATCAGAGCAGCTTGTAAATTTAATCAATTCTTGAGGTTACATACTTTGAGAAAATGATAAATTTGTACCCATAAATTAGATAAAAATGACAGATACATTAAAAGTAACCAAGATTAGCAAATCTAAGATCGACCAGGTTGATTTTAGCAACCTTGCTTTTGGTACCGTCTTTACAGATCATATGTTTGTTTGTGAGTATAAAAACGGAGCTTGGCAAACTCCAGAAATTCTTCCTTATGGTCCGCTACAAATGGATCCTTCTGCTAAGGTCTTTCATTATGGTCAGGCTGTTTTTGAAGGAATGAAGGCTTACAAAGATGATAACGGAGACGTTTTTATGTTTCGCCCTGAAGAAAACTTCAACCGTATCAACAAATCAAGTGAGCGTCTTGCAATGCCTGCTTTTGACAAAGCGTATTTTTTTGATGGTCTAAACACACTTTTGAATCTTGACAAAGACTGGATCAAACCGGGAGAAAGCAACTCGCTTTACATTCGCCCGTTTGTGATTGCTACAGAGAATGGTGTTTCTGCCTCTCCTGCTACCGAATACAAATTCATCATCATTTGTGCACCTGCTCAGGCGTATTACAGCGGTGAAGTGCGCGTACTATTTGCAGACCATTACAGCCGTTCTGCTGACGGTGGTGTAGGTTTTGCTAAAGCTGCTGGTAACTATGCTGCACAATTTTATCCCACTGAACTTGCAAAAGAAAAAGGATACAATCAAGTGGTATGGACAGATGCCAACACGCACGAATACCTTGAAGAAGCCGGAACGATGAACGTATTCTTTAGAGTTAACGACACCTTGTTAACTGCTCCTACTAACGATCGTATTCTTGACGGAATTACCCGTAAAAGTTTGATCGAATTAGCAAAAAGTCAAGGGATCAACGTGGAAGTACGCCCGGTAAGAGTTTCAGAAATTGTAGAAGCTGCAGAAAACGGTTCTTTAAAAGAAATGTTTGGCGCAGGTACTGCCGCTGTAATCTCTCCTATTTCTGGGTTTACACATAAGGATAAACAATTTGACCTTCCTAAGCCGGAAGATGCTTATTCAACAAAACTTAAAAAACAATTAACCGAGTTACAGGCTAATCGCGCTGAAGATCCTTTTGGATGGCGTTATGAAGTACCTGTATTAGAGGTGTAATTTTAAACTATTTCGAGGCAAGTTTCGGGATATAAAGCCCTTCGGCCGTGCCCAATATAACAAAAGCATCTTGCATTAATTTGCAAGATGCTTTTTTAGTTTTCAGCAAGTCTGCTTCAGGGTTTTGTGTTTGTATTCTTTAGGCGTATTTTTGCACCTCATTTTTAAACCGAAGACATGCAAGACGGAATATATGCTAAGTTTCACACCTCAAAAGGTGAAATATTAGTAAAACTAGAACACGAGAAAACACCTGGAACGGTAGGTAACTTTGTTGCTTTAGCCGAAGGGAATCTTGAAAATTCAGCTAAAAAACAAGGAACACCTTATTACGACGGATTGAAATTTCACCGTGTGATTCCAGACTTTATGATTCAAGGTGGTTGCCCACAAGGCACCGGTACCGGAAACCCAGGATATCAGTTTGACGATGAGTTTGACGATAGCTTAAAGCATGATGCTCCAGGAAAACTTTCTATGGCAAACGCCGGTCCGGGAACAAACGGAAGTCAGTTTTTTATTACCCACACCGCTACGCCTTGGTTAGATGGTAAGCATACCGTTTTTGGAAGCGTAATTGAAGGGCAGGATATCGTTGATGCAATCGCACAGGGAGATCAGATTGAGACCCTTAAAATCATTCGTGAAGGAGAGGAAGCACAAAACTTTAATGCGGTTGAAGCTTTTAGAACTTTTGAAGGTGCTCGTGAAAAACGCATTGCAGAAGAGCGTGCAAAAAAGGCAGAAGCTCTTAACAAACTAAGCGAAGGTTTTAAAGAAACTAAAAGCGGATTGCGCTACCAGATCATTCAAGAAGGTAACGGTAAAAAAGCAGAAACCGGCAAAACAGTTTCCGTACACTACAAAGGTCAGTTAGCTGACGGTACCGTTTTTGACTCTTCTTATAAAAGAAACCAGCCTTTAGATTTTCAGGTAGGTGTAGGTCAGGTAATCGCGGGTTGGGATGAAGGTATTGGCCTATTAAAAGTGGGTGACAAAGCGCGCTTTGTAATCCCTTCTGATTTAGGATACGGAAGTCGCGGTGCAGGCGGTGTGATTCCACCAGATGCGATTCTTGTATTTGATGTAGAATTAATGGATGTAAAATAAGGTTACACAAACCTATTGAAATACTAAAGCCACCTCTTCAGGTGGCTTTTTCTTATTTAGTATGTCTTCACTTTTAAACACTTAAGAGATTTGGTCGTCCGTATTCAATTTCTTATTTTAAAAAGACAACCAATAAAACAAAAAATTATGGGAAAAGGAGATCAAAAAACCAAACGCGGAAAAATACATCGAGGTACTTACGGTAAGTTAAGATCTCGAAAAAATAAGAAAAGAGCCGCGACAACAGCTGATGTACCAACTAAGCAAACTGCTACCAAAACAAAAGAGGCCGGAAAAACGACCTCTGATAAAAGTTTAGCTGATAAAAAACCTTAATAGTTTAACGAACAAATACAAGTTCGTTTTTATCTAAATCAGAGTATTGCTCACTGAAGCCGTACCCGTCATAATCAAAGCCCTTGAGTTCTTCTATGGTCTTTACATCCTTATCTATAATGTATCGCACCATAGAACCTCGGGCTTTTTTAGCATAAAAAGAGATTATTTTAAGCTTTCCGTTTTTATAGTCTTTAAAAACCGGAGTAATTACAGGAACTTTTAATTGTTCAGGTTTAACCGATTTAAAATATTCGTTACTCGCTAGATTTAAAAACAACTCATCGTCTTTAAGCTCTGCATTTAAAGCTTCAGTAATCTTATCGTCCCAGAATTCATAAAGATCCTCTGTTCGACCCGATTTCAATTTCGTTCCCATTTCCAGGCGATAAGCTTGCATCAAGTCAAAGGGTTTTAAAACTCCGTACAAACCGGAAAGGATGCGCAGCGTATCTTCAAGCTTATCTAACTTTTCTGTCGGAATAGTGTAAGCGTCTAACCCCGTGTACACATCACCATTAAAAGCATAAACTGCTGGACGTGCATTTTCTTTTGTAAAGGGAGTAGAGAATTCTTTATAACGCTGATAATTGAGATCAGCCAATTTATCACTGATACTCATCAGCTCAGCAATCTCAGCTTTAGTCTTGCGCTCTAATTTTTTGTTTAACGTATCAGCCTCCTCTAAAAATTGAGGCTGTGTACTACGTGTAGTAGGTAATTTTGATTCAAAATCAAGTGATTTTGCCGGGGAAACTACTGCTTTCATTATAAATTTCTTTTACCCAAAAATAAGCATTACAGCGCTGTTGAATCTGTTCTTTTAATAAGTTTTAGGAATAGTGCAATAGATAATTGGGCAGTAAAAACTAAACTCCAACAACTTTACGTTCATCACTTTCTATAAGTCCGTCACGCAGGCGAATCACACGATGTGCATGATCGGCAATATCTTCCTCATGCGTTACTAAGATCACGGTGTTTCCGGCAGCGTGAATGGCATCAAAAAGACTCATGATTTCTACCGAAGTCTTAGAGTCTAAGTTTCCGGTAGGTTCATCAGCAAGTATTATAGAGGGTTTATTAACCAAAGCGCGCCCTACAGCTACACGCTGACGCTGCCCCCCTGAAAGTTGATTGGGCTTATGATCCATACGATCTGCAAGACCTACATCCTGCAACACTTCTTGTGCTCTGGCGTGACGCTCCGGTTTAGAATACCCGGCATACACCATGGGCAAGGCTACATTATCTAATGCAGTCGTTCGCGGCAATAAATTAAAGGTCTGAAAAACAAAGCCGATTTCTTTATTACGCACCTCTGCAAGTTCGTCATCGGTCATTGAGCTTACATCACGAGAATTTAAAATATAAGTACCCGAAGTAGGTGTATCTAAGCAACCCAAAAGGTTCATCAACGTAGACTTACCAGAACCCGAAGGCCCCATAATCGCTACATACTCCCCTTTATCAATCTGTAAATCTATCCCTTTTAAAACGTGTACAATTTCATTTCCAAGCGGGAAATCACGCTTAATATTTGTAATATCAATAAGGCTGCTCATAAACTGATCTCTAATTTAAATCAACACTAAAAGATAGTTGATTTTGAACAATGAGTAGCCAAAATACAGTTTGAGTTACATTTTTTAGAGCCTAATTTTAAAATGCTCCTTAGCTTGCTCTTGCCTAAAGAATACAAAACCCAACCAAAAACAATCTACCGTTACCTGCACCTGAGGATGCTGTTTAATCGTTTCCCAAGCCTCAGTCATAGAGGCAGACCAATATATATCATCAAAAACCCATACAGAATCATTTTGAGCAGTTGGTAATAGCTGTTCAAAATACTCCAAAGTTGCCATTTTACTGTGATTTCCGTCAAAATAAATTAGATCATATTCGTTTTGCTCTACCTGTAAAAGGGTTTCCCTAAAATCACCCTTGATAATTTCAACATTTGAAATATGAGATTGAACCAAGTGTTTTCGAGCTATTTCAGAAGTCTCAGGACAACCTTCTAAAGTAGTCAGCTTTCCCGTTTTAGAAAGCGCTAAGGCTGATGTGGCTAGTCCTAGCGACGTACCTATCTCTAAAATGGACTTCGGTTTAAAATAAGAAACTACCCGATAGAGCAATTGCATTCTTTTAAAGCTTGCTCCGGCGAATTGTGCAATGGCTTTAACCTTACGCTTATTGGATTTAAAAACTCGTGAACCTGCCCCAAAATCAGTCACCTCAATAACCTCATCACTCTTCAGTAATTCATTACGGTAATTTTGCAGAGGTTTATAATCCGTATATTTTTTACGATCGTAAAGACATTTTGTAACAAAAGAAAAAATAAAAGGTGAGTGAACACCATGCTGATTAGTAGCTGTTTTTAAGAACTTAAGATATTCTTTGATCAAATACCACATGGGTAATTAGCCTTCCTGTTTAGCACTCAGCTCAAACCAGCGTTCTGTGAATTCGTCTATTTTATCTTGAATCTCCTGAAGTTCAATAGAGCGTTTATTGATCTCTTCCCCAGACAAATCCGGATTTAAAAACTCGGCTTCCTTTTGTTCTTTTTGCTTTTCCATTTTAGCAATGTCACGCTCCAAACGGTTGTATTCTTTCTGCTCATTATAAGACAACGAACTCGCAGCGGTTTTCCAATTTTCTTTATTAGTTTCCTTTTCTATGCTCGGTTTAGGGTCTTCGTCCTGAACAACAGCCGGTCCGGAATCATAAGCTCTAAAATCAGAATAATTTCCTGGGAAATCTTCTACAACTCCCTGACCTCTAAACACAAACAAGTGATCTACGATCTTATCCATAAAGTAACGGTCGTGAGAAACCACAATCAAACAGCCTGGGTAATCGAGCAGAAAACTCTCCAGAACATTTAACGTCACAATATCCAGATCGTTAGTCGGTTCATCCAGAATTAAAAAGTTAGGATTCTGAATCAACACCGTACATAAATACAAACGCTTGCGCTCTCCCCCACTTAGCTTCTCGACAAAGTCATATTGTTTTTTTCGATCAAAAAGAAAACGCTCTAAAAGCTGACCTGCGGAAATCTGACGCCCTTTTTTCAATGGAATATAATCTCCAAATTCCTTGATGACTTCAATTACCTTTTGCCCGGGTTTGATCTGAATACCTTTCTGAGTATAATATCCAAATTGAATGGTTTCTCCAATCACAAGCTTTCCGGAATCCGGCGGCATTTTTTCTGTTAGGATATTGAGAAAGGTAGATTTACCTGTACCGTTTTTACCGATGATCCCAATACGGTCTGCACGCTGAAAATTATAATCAAATTTATCAAGAATCACGCGATCTTTAAACGACTTTGAAACCTTATGAAGCTCAACTATTTTACTCCCCAGACGTTCCATATTCAACTCTAGCTGAACCTCATGATCATTACGTCGTTTTGAAGCACGGTCTTTGATCTCAGCAAAATCGTCTATTCTTGATTTTGACTTGGTGGTACGTGCTTTAGGCTGGCGACGCATCCACTCTAATTCTTTTTTAAAAAGCTGCTTTGCTTTACCGGTTTCGGTCTCTTCGTTGGCAATTCGCGCATCTCTTTTCTCCAGGTAATATGCATAATTACCTTTATAACTGTATAGTTTTCCTTCTTCCAGCTCTATAATTTCGTTACAGACACGTTCTAAAAAATAGCGATCGTGTGTAACCATAAATAAGGTGAAATTCTCTTTAGCAAAAAACTGCTCTAACCACTCGATCATTTCAAGGTCAAGATGGTTAGTGGGCTCATCAAGAATCAACAGGTCGGGTTTGCTCAGCAACATATTAGCAAGTGCCAAACGCTTTTTCTGACCACCGCTTAGTTTTTCAACTTTACGATCAAGATCATCAAGTTTCAGCTGAAATAGTATTTGCTTATACTGCGTCTCGAAATCCCACGCCTGAAATGCTTCCATCTGATCAAAAGCCTTCTGATACGCATCACCGTCACCCATATTCTCGAGCGCATGCTCATAAGCTGCAATGACTTTGAGTATCTCATTATCGCTGTCAAAAATGGTTTCTTCAACGGTAAGATTAGGATCTAAGTCGGGCTCCTGTGGGAGAAAAGCTATTTTAATTCCCTTGCGGAAAATCACTTGTCCGCTATCGGGATTTTCGGCACCGGCAAGAATATCAAGCATCGATGTTTTTCCGGTTCCGTTTTTAGCGACCAGCCCTATTTTTTGACCTTCATTAATACCAAAAGATAAATCTTCAAACAGAACCCTTTCGCCGAAGGCTTTAGAAATAGATTCTACAGAAACATAATTAATTGCGCTCATAGGCTGCGAATTTAGCCTTTAAAAACGGAGAAAAAAATCTTATTCTACCAGATTACTTATCAAGAATTTCTTTGATATTGGGTTTAAAATATGAAGGGCCTTTAAGCACTTTACCGTCTTCGCGATAAATGGGTTTACCGTCTGCCCCTAGCTTACTCATATTACTACGTTGAATCTCGTCAAAAACCTCTTCTATTTTATATTGCATCCCATGTTCTAAAATCGTACCGCATAAAATGTATAACATGTCACCCAGGGCATCTGCAACTTCGGTAAGATCATTGTTAGTGGCAGCTTCAAGATACTCTTCATTTTCTTCTTTCATCAGATTGAAGCGCAACAAATTCTTTTGCTCACCTAAATCTGCTTTGGGAGCTTCATTTATCCCAAGGCCAAATGCGTTATGGAATTCGGTTACTGCAGCTAATCGTTTTTTCATCGTATTTTTCTGTATTAAAGACTTAATTTTGAATAAAAATACATTAAAATGTTTACTACGGGTCAGTGGGTTTTTGCAGCAGTTTTCTTTATAGCTTTTGTGATCTTTATCTCAAGAAGTTACCGCAAAGACCGTAAACTTCACAAAAAAGAATATAAAGGATCTTTCTGGATTTTGATAGGCTTTCTCGTTTTTGTAGGGCTTTTATTTTTAATAAAAATCACTCTCAATAAATAATTGAATTCGCGCCAGCTTCTTTATAAGAATTTCTTACGGTATGCATTAAATTGTTAAATTAGCTCTTAAACCTGTTGCTAAATGAAAATATTAAAATACCTATTCTTCCTTTTGCTAATCGTTTTTATAGCAGGCGCTATCTATTTTGCCACAAAAGACGGTAGTTATGAAATTGAAGAATCAAAAATTATTAAAGCTCCTGTGAGCTTAGTTTTTGATAAGGTCAATGAATACAAAACTTGGGAACAATGGGGCCCTTGGAAGGAAGAAGATCCTACAATGGTTTTCAATTATCCTGAAAACACAAGGGGTGAAGGCGCAGGTTATTCCTGGGATGGAAAAGAAACTGACGGCTCTATGAGGACCACATCTGTCATACCTAATCAGCGCATTGAGCAGGATATTACCTTTATAACACCTGGTGGCGAACGCACCGCAAACGTATACTGGCAGTTTGAAGAAGTTGAAGAAGGAACAAAAGTTACCTGGGGAATGCGCGGAGAACATCCATTAATGGATAAGGCCTATTTTACACTTAGCGGCTTTGACTTTGATGCCGAAATGAAAACCATGTATGAAAAAGGGTTGAGCAACTTGTCTGCAAATATTATAGAGGATATGGAAATTTTCTCGATAAGCGACGCTAAAATCACCCAATATAGCGGTGGATTCTATATGTACACCACGACCTCAACGTCTCTTGAAACTGCAGAAAATAAAGTAAAAGAATTGATCCCGCAGGTAAAACGCTTTATGGAAGGTAATAGCATTACCATTTCAGGCAAACCTTTAAGCATTTACAATGCTAAAGATCAAACCAATAATAGTGCGATTATTTCTAGCGGAATACCTACAACCTCTCGTATTGTTGTACCAGAAGACAGTTCTATTTTATGCGGCTTTATGCCTTCTTATACTGTAATAAAAACCACACTAACCGGAGACTTGAAAAACCTAAATGCTGCTTGGAAAAAAGCTGAAGCATTTAGTACTTCAAACAAGTACCAACCAGCAGAAAACAGCAATCCTTTTGAGATTTATGTCATAGGAGCTGAAGACAATCCTAATCCGGCAGAATGGGTTACCGAACTATATTTACCCGTACAGGTAGAACAAATGACGCTCGAAAGCCTTTAAATTATTTTGAAATTTTTAAAAATGTAAAAGCTCGCTTCAAAAGTTTTGTAGTAGTTTTATGCTAAGAAAAATACAATGAAAACCATTTACACATCATATCGCTCGCTAAAGGTCTTTAAGACCCCACCCGACTTGTTGTGTTATAACTCGTAAGAGTAGATATATTTTATAAAAACACAAGTCTGGTAAATCACCAGACTTTTTTTATGCCTATACATCAATGAAAAAACTACTACAAACTTATCTTAATACTTTTAAAGGCTTATCCAGGGAAGTCTGGTGGCTTGCTTTAATTACTCTGGTCAACAGAGCCGGCGCTATGGTAATCCCATTCCTGTCGCTTTATCTAAGAGATGACCTGGGCTTTAGTTTAAGTAATGTGGGCTGGGTAATGACAAGCTTTGGTTTTGGATCTTTATTCGGTTCCTGGCTAGGTGGGATACTTTCAGATAAACTAGGTTACTACAAAACCATTTTAATAAGTTTGCTTGCAACCGGAATTGGTTTTTTAGGTCTTCAGTTTATAAGCAGTTTCTGGGCGGTATGCTTAGGCTTTTTCGCCTTAATCGCTGTTGCCGATATGTCTAGACCTGCCTTTTTCGTTGCCTTGAGCGCTTACAGCAAGCCTGAGAATAAAACCCGCTCTTTAACGTTAATTCGTTTAGCAATAAACTTGGGATTTTCTGCAGGTCCTGCATTAGGTGGAATTATCATCGCCAGCATCGGCTATTATGGCCTTTTTTGGGCAGATGGGATTACGTGTATGTTAGCGGGAATTCTTTTAATACAAACATTAAATCCAAAGAAAGCGAAAGAAACCGATCAGGAAGAACGTATCAAAAATCCGTTATCGCCTTATAAAGACCGTCTTTATATACTTTTCCTTATTGCTCTGGCTTTGTTTGGAGTTGTATTTGTACAGTATTTTTCGACTGTTCCAGTTTTCTATAAAGAAGTTCGTTTTTTAAACGAATCTCAAATAGGACTTTTACTAGGACTCAACGGCTTACTGATTTTTGTATTTGAAATGCCATTAATTGCATTTATGGAGCGTAAAGGATGGAATCAAATAGCAAATGTTATTAGTGGCTTTATCTTCACCGCATTGAGTTTCGGCTTTTTCTATTTAATGGGGTGGAATGGCTTTTTGGTCATCGGAATGATTGTTGTCACATTGGGTGAGATGATTGCTTTTCCCTTTGGCAATGCTTTTGCCTTACGTCGTGCTAAGCTAGGAAGACAAGGAGCTTATATGGGGTTATACAGCATGTCCTTTTCTTTGGCTCATATTTTTGGCCACAACAGCGGGATGCAACTCGTTAACGCTTTCGGTTATAACAAAACCTGGCTCGCAATGGTCGCAATCAGCTTAGCAGGTATTCTCTTGTTGCTCTATGTAAAAAAGAAAAGTCTAAAGATTAAAATTTAGATTTACCCAAATAGGTACTTATAAGCTCGTTGTAAATAGGCTTTATTTTTAGCAACTCGGTATTGGGAATTTCATAGAGTACATCGTAAGAAGTGTAGCCTTGTTTCAGCAATTCTTCTAAGTAGAAATATGCAGTATTATAATCTTCATCTTGAGCAGAAAGATTGATAATGTCTAAATACGACTGATAATCATCAGGATGTAACATAGTCATTAGCACATTAGAAAAAATACGCTGATCGATAAGACCTACTCTATTTAAAGTAAGAAAGTCGTTTACCGTATAATCTAAATAACCCAGCATACGTTTTGCGACTTTCTGTTCTTTAGGTTTCAGGGAATCTTTAGCTGCTAGTTTAAAGTCATTGATTCTACTATCCCAATATCCTAAATTCTCAAAGTTAGCTAATGCGATGTCTTCTTCTAAAAAGTATGAGACATCATCCAGAAGCAAGACCTCTTCAAGATTACCTGCTTTATGTTTCCGCTTTGCAGATTTATAAGCATCTGAACGTCTTAGCGAACGTTGCAAATCTCTTATAGGGCCCAGATCTACACTCCCCCTGTAATCACTTTTTATATCGGCAACCAAATCATAAGCAGTGAGATACTCTTCTTGTTCGATTAGATTTCTCATGGTGTTTAAATCAAACTTAGCATGTTTTTGCCAGATAGTGTCGGGCACCTCTAAATCAAGACGCTCAGCGTTGAGATGCGAAAGCCTGTTGATTAATGTTCCTAAAAATGCTGCGCTAGGCCAAGTATTCGTATCACTATATTCATATAAAGCATTATCACTATCAAAAGTGCGCATCATATCAAAATAATCTTCCATCTGATAGTAATTTGCAGAAGCTTCACCTACTACACCCATCACCGTATTTCTTTTAGATCGTTGCAAGTATTGATTGGCATAAAACACATCATCTACAAGAAGCAAATTTTTAGAGCCGGTTATTATATAAGAAACAGCGCTGGCGACCTGAGCCCCACTTTTTAGTCCAGCCATAAAGACCTCATTTTTATTGATGGCGACTTTTAAAAAAACATCCCTCATAATCTGCACAGCAATAGTTGCATTTACATCAAGACTGTCTAAATCATTATACAACGGCTTATTGTTCGCCACAACTACAAAATCCTGACCATCTATACTTGAAACGAAAAGACGTGCCGCACGAGTACCTTCACCACTCGGATCAAAGACAAACAAAACTTTTTCAGGTCTATCTGTTGAATAATTTCTCGGTAAAAAAATTGAATAAGGAACATCGAGTGTATCGCTTGTAACTCTTGTCTCTGAAACAAGACCTCTTAATAAAGTTTCTTGACAAAATACCAGTGAAGAAGTAAGCAACAAAACGAACAATATAACTTTTTGCATAGGTTTTTATAAAAAATACTACAATAATTGTGCTACAATTTAGGCAATAAAAAAACTGCTTTGTATTAAAGCAGTTTTAAATATAAGGGCGAAAGAGTGTAATTTTTATGATTCTACACGTTGTGCGATTTGTTTAGGATTTTTCTTGAATAAGAATTTAGCAAACAATGAAACTACAAAAAGGTCCGCAGCTATTAGAAATATAATACGTGCTGCTTCTGTCGCCCAAAGATCAAAACCTCCAAAACCATATATTCCTGCTACAACTGCTATTATCAAAAAAGGAAGAGTAAATCGTTTCATCATAGTATTTTTTAAATTATTAACTGGTGTAAAAGTAGTCTGATAATCAGGGCTCTTATCCCAACAAAATCCTAATTACTATATTTTTAACGATAACAGTCTAAATATGTTAACGAGTTCAGAAAGTAAGCAGCTTTAAAGCAAACCAGTAAGGAATTAAAAGGAAACAGCTTTGGACTTCAAGGCAAGTCTAGGAGCATTTAAATCTCGATTATCGAGTAAGATCTTAAAGCTTTTACGACTCAACTAAAGCACATGCGTAGTCGATTAGATTACAGCCGCTATTTGCCATACAGTTTGTATCTTTACATCGCAAAAAAATTGGAATGAATACCGAAACCACTATAGCTCCTGTTCGCACCCCAAAACCAAAATGGCTACGGGTTAAATTACCAACAGGAAAAAAATATACCGAATTAAGAAGTCTTGTAGATAAGTATGATTTACATACTATTTGTACTTCAGGAAGCTGCCCCAATATGGGAGAATGCTGGAGCGAGGGTACGGCTACATTTATGATCTTAGGAAATGTTTGCACCCGTTCTTGTGGATTTTGTGGTGTAAAGACGGGAAGGCCCGACACTTTAGACTGGGAAGAACCTGAAAAAGTGGCGCGGTCTATTAAATTAATGGGGATTAAACATGCAGTAGTTACATCTGTAGATCGTGATGATCTTAAAGATATGGGTTCAATTATGTGGGCTGAAACGGTAAAAGCTATCAGACGTATGAATCCTGAAACTACACTTGAAACGCTTATTCCAGATTTTCAGGGAAATGAGCGCAATATAGATCGCATCGTTGAGGTTTCTCCAGAAGTGGTTTCTCACAATATGGAAACAGTTAAGCGTCTTACCCGCGAAGTGCGTATTCAAGCGCAATACGAGCGCAGTTTAAGTGTTTTAAAATATCTGAAACAGCAAGGCATCAGAAGAACAAAATCTGGAATTATGCTGGGTCTTGGCGAAACAGAAGAAGAAGTTCTTCAAACCATGCGTGACTTGAGAGATGCTGATGTAGATGTGGTAACCATAGGTCAATATCTACAACCTTCTAAAAAGCATTTGGAAGTTAAGCAGTTTATCACGCCAGATCAGTTTAAAAAATATGAGGTTTTAGGCTTAGAAATGGGCTTCCGTCACGTTGAAAGCAGCGCATTGGTACGCTCATCATACAAGGCTCAGAAACACATCAACTAGCACTTAATAAAATGGCTAAAATCAAAATCGGCATAAACGGTTTTGGACGTATAGGCAGAAGACTTTTTCGTCTTTTAGCTGAGCATCCTTCTATTGAAGTTGTAGCTGTTAATGACAAAGCAGACGGTGCAACTCTCGCACACCTTCTTAAATACGATAGTATACATGGTATTTTTAATGCCGAAGTAAATTTTGCAGAAGGTTTCTTAATCCTAAATAATTCCCGCATTAAATTGTATCAGGAAAGTGAGCCCCAAAACATCCCATGGAGTGATCACAAATTAGATCTTGTAGTTGAAGCGACAGGTAAATTCAAGACTTTTGATTCTTTAAAAGGGCATTTAGCCGCAGGAGCTTCAAAAGTTATTTTGAGTGTTCCTCCTGCAGATGATCGCATTAAAACCATTGTTATGGGTGTTAATGAAGATTTGATAACGGGTGATGAGCAAATCATTTCTAACGCGAGTTGCACCACTAATAATGCAGCTCCAATGATAAAAGTGGTTAAAGATCTCTGCGGAATTAAACAAGCCTATATTACTACCGTGCACTCCTATACTACAGACCAAAGCTTGCACGATCAACCACATCCTGACCTCAGAAGAGCTCGTGCTGCCGGTCAATCTATCGTACCCACTACAACGGGTGCTGCAAAAGCCTTAACTAAAATATTCCCAGATCTTGGTGATGTCATAGGAGGTTGTGGCATACGTGTACCAGTACCTAATGGATCTCTTACTGATGTTACACTAAATGTAGAACGTGAAACTACAATTGAAGAAATCAACAATGCTTTTCAAAAAGCTTCAGAGGGATCTTTAAAAGGAATTCTTCAATATACTACCGTTCCTTTAGTTTCTATAGATATTGTAGGAAATGAACATTCGTGTATCGTTGACGGTCAAATGACTTCAGTGATAGGTAACTTGGTGAAACTCATAGGATGGTATGATAATGAGACCGGTTACTCGTCAAGACTTATTGATCTTATTCTAAAAATATCTTAAATATTTCAATAGTTTTTTATCGTTATTTCAGCAAAGTGGCTATATTAGTAATTCAATGAAAACAATAATGCCGCTCGACAGAAAACTACTTGTCGCCTTTTTGCTTTTTTTTTCAGTCCTTGGTTTCAGTCAGAAATCAAGAAGAACTGAAAATGCACAAAATATGAAAATTGATTCATTGCTATTAAAGGGAGCTATGGCAATGGATCAAGCAAACTTTGATGAGGCGGTTAATAAATTTAAAGAAGCAGAATCCTTATCTCAAAAATCACAAAATAGCAGCAGCTTAGCCATCAGTAATCAGCTGTTGGGTAAAATTTATTTTGAACGCGGTGAAATTGAATTTGCAGGAAACTACATTTTAAATGCAATAAAGATTCACCAACAACTTCAAGAACTCAATAATCTTGGTCAAGACTATTTAATCTATAGTCAGATTCTCATAAAAACAGGGAATAGCGAAAATGCACTGCCCTTTCTGGAAAACGCAGAACTCATATTTTCCAATACAAGGGATGACGATTCCAGAACCTTACTTGCAACGACATACCTATACGAAGGGAACATATTACAAGAGCTTAGAAACGATCAGGAAGCATTGCTCAAGTATCAAGAAGCACTTTCTATTCTTCAAAAAGTCAAAACTAAAAACTACTATTTACTAGGACGGGTAAATCTGCAAGAAGGTCGGGTTAATTATAATCTAAATCAGTTTACAAAAAGTTTAGAATTTGCAAACTATGCATATGATATAAGCCTTAACAATAACCTCCCACAACTTGAAGTTGATGCCTTGGCTCTCCTGAGCAAGATCTATAATAAAATCCAAGATTACAAGAAGGCATATAACAATTTAGCTCTTTACAATCAGAAAAAACAAATCTACTTTGGTGAGCCCAATTCTGAAACTAAAAATGCCACCATTAGAAACGCGTTACTGTCAAGTATTAACCCTAAGGATTTTGACCCGGGCAAACGTGTACAGGCTAATAAAATAACAACGGTTCTTATAATTGCGCTCTTTACAATCCTTTGTTTATTAGCACTTTCCCTTTACAAAAACAACAACCTGAGAGCAAAAGCAAACGAGTTACTTCAAGCTAAAAATGCCGAATTAGTTATTGCTAAAGAAAATGCTGAAAAAGCTTCTGTTGTAAAAGCTCAATTCTTGTCTACCATCACGCACGAGTTGCGTACTCCTATGTACGCCGTTACCGGACTTACCCATTTATTATTGAGTGAAAACCCTACTGAAGAACAAAAGAAACACCTAGACTCTCTCAAGTTTTCTGGAGAATATTTACTCTCACTCATCAATAATATACTCGACCTTAACAAGCTGGAAGCAGATAAAGTTGAAGTAGAACAGGCAACTTTCAACCTTCGTAAACGTGTAGATGATGTGCTATTTGCTTTAGAACGTTCTGCTCAAGAAAAAGGCAACAAACTGAATCTAGAATACGATAATGAAATTCCTGAGCAGATCATTGGAGATCCTCTTATGATTTCTCAAATTCTTATAAACCTAATCGGAAACGGAAACAAATTCACCCGTGATGGCAATATATTTATAAGAATCAAACAATTAAGCCGCAACGAAACTCAAACCTACTTGCATTTTGAAGTAGAAGATACCGGCGAGGGAATCAGCAAGAAGAAGCAAAAAGATATCTTTCAGAATTTCACACAAGGCTCTGTACAGATCAATAGAAAGTTTGGCGGTACCGGTCTGGGACTATCTATTGTTAAGCGTCTTCTTACATTGCAGAAAAGTAATATTGAACTGGAAAGCACCCTGGGAAAAGGATCTAAATTCTTTTTTGACATTAAATACGGATTGGCAAAATCTAAAAATAACGAACCCGAAGAACGCGTGTACGAAATTGATTATGAAGCCCTAAAAGGCAGAAAACTCCTGGTTGTTGAAGACAATAAGATCAACCAGATGATTACACGTAAAATTCTTGAGAAAAACGAGATGGAATGCGAAGTAGCAGACAACGGTGAGATCGCGATAGAAAAAGTTCGTTTTGAGAATTTTGATCTGGTACTAATGGATATTCACATGCCGGGAATAAGCGGTATTGAAGCAACTCAAAAGATTAGAGAATTCAATAAAGATGTGCCTATTCTCGCACTAACAGCGGTAACAATCGATGAAAATATAGATGATTTTTATCTGGCAGGCTTTAACGATATTATCCCAAAACCATATAAGGTTGAAGAATTCTTCTTTAAGATACACAACGCTCTTAAACGTAAAAACGTAATTCTTTAGACTTCACAAAATCTTTGATTTTCTCATCAAAATCAGCTTGCTCATAGAGTAACTTAAAAGAAATTGGAATATAATACAATGCTGCTTTTTTCAACTTCCCACGAAGACGCACGTAATCTTTCTCTGTAGTAATTATTATCTTTTGCTGATCTAAATCCGCCAATTCAGCATCTGTAAAATTATGATGATCACCGAATTCAATAGGGGTATACTTGACCTCTTTCTGATTGAGATAATCTAAAAATGGTTTGGGTTTTGCAATCCCGGTAACTACGGCCACTTCTTTCTCAAGCAATGTATTAAAAGATACTACTCCTGATTCTCCTCGCAAAGAATCGTATGCTATTGCTGCAAAAAACACCGAAGCTTCAGAATATGCTTTAATTCTATGTTTAATCTGTTGTTGCTGATCAAGGCTTAATTCCTCAGGACATTTAGTCACCACAATAATATCTGCCCGATCTGCACCAACTCTTGATTCGCGTAAGTTTCCGGCAGGTAAAATCAAGTCTTCATAAAAAAGATCATTATAAGCAGTAAGCATAATCAACAATCCGGGTTTCACCTTTCTATGCTGAAAAACATCGTCTAAAACAATGACTTCTGGTTTAATACTTTTACTTCGTAAATTCAACACTCCTTCTACCCTGCTTTCACAAACTGCGACTTGAACAGCTTTAAACTTTCGGGCAAATTGCAAAGGTTCATCACCCACTTCAGAAGCTAAAGAATCTGGTGTTACATCATAATATCCTTTTGTTATTCTTCCGTAGCCTCTACTTAAGGTTGCGAGCTTATGCGTATCCTTAAGTAAATTCAGAACATACTCGGTCATAGGCGATTTCCCGGTTCCTCCTACAGAAAGATTTCCTATTCCTATAACCGGGAAGTCATATTCCTGAGAATCAAAAATCTTCGTATCAAAAAAATAATTACGCAGACGTGTGACACCGTCATAGGGCACCGAAAAAGGCCAGAGTATTTTACGCAATTTTTTCACAGCACCGAAGGTATAATTTTTAGACTAAAGACCCACACGCAGAGTTTCAGCCTAATGACTTAATAATAGCTCCTGATTTATTTTGGCTTTGCCTGATCAAAAATACGGGAACTTATAAAAAGGGGTGGTAAGACACGAGGCTTTAGTTAACTTTACTGCCTTAAAATTAATTTGTTTATGATCGTTAAAGATATCATTTCAGCTCTCGAAGAGTTTGCCCCACTCGCTTATGCAGAAGATTTTGACAACGTAGGTTTACTTGTAGGAAGCAAAAGCACTGAAGTTAGCGGTGTCTTAGTGACACTCGACACGCTCGAAAACACAATTGATGAAGCTATTGCCAAAAACTGCAATCTGATCGTGAGTTTTCACCCTATCATTTTTAGCGGACTCAAAAAAATTACGGGTAAAAATTATGTGGAGCGCGTAATACTTAAAGCCATTAAAAATGATATCGCGATCTATGCGATTCATACCGCTTTAGATAATATGCCGCACGGTGTAAGCAAAGGGATGTGTGATGCTTTGAATCTGAAAAACAGAAAAATTTTAACCCCTAGACCAAACGCAATAAAAAAACTAATTACTTATGTACCTAAAAATGAAGTCATCTCCGTACGAGAAGCTTTGTTTAAAGCCGGCGCAGGTAACATAGGAAACTATGAGCAATGCAGTTTTAGCACTAAAGGCAAAGGCACATTTAGGGGTAACGAAGAAAGCAACCCCACAATTGGTAATCGCCTGGAATTACATACAGAAAAAGAAGTTCAGCTTCATATTACGTTTGAAGCGCGTTTAGAATCAGCTGTTCTAAAAGCACTTTTCAACGCACATTCTTATGAGGAAGTCGCTTATGAAATCACAACCTTAGATAATCAAAATCAAAATATTGGGATGGGCATGATAGGCGAATTAACCACTCCTCTAGAAGAATTAGATTTCCTGAATGTGGTTAAAAAAGCTTTTAATGCAAAAGGGATTAGACATTCTGCTTTATGCAACAAGTCTGTAAAAAAAGTTGCTGTTTTAGGCGGAAGCGGGAGTTTTGCAATTAATGCTGCACGTAGAGCCGGTGCCGATGCATTTATTACCGCAGACCTTAAATACCATCAGTTTTATCAAGCTGAAGATCAATTGATTCTTGCAGATATTGGCCACTATGAGAGTGAGCAATTCACAAAAAATATTTTGACCGACTTTCTTACGAAAAAATTTACTAATTTTGCAGTCGTTTTATCAGACGAAAACACCAATCCTATTAAGTATTTATAATATGGCAAAAAAGACCGAAGCAACTGTAGAAGAGAAACTCAGAGCATTATATGATTTGCAGCTGATACACTCTCGTGTTGATACCATACGCAACGTGCGTGGTGAGCTTCCTTTAGAAGTAGAAGATCTTGAAGATGAAGTTGCAGGATTAAATACCCGACTTGAAAAATTAGGAGGTGAGCTTAGCTTGATCGACGATCAGATAAAAGCTAAGAAAATTCTTATTGAAGACGCAAAAGCTGCAATCAAGAAATATACCGAGCAGCAAAAAAATGTGCGTAACAACAGAGAATACAACTCACTAAGTAAAGAAATCGAATTTCAGGAATTAGAAATTCAACTTGCTGAAAAGAACATCAGAGAATTTCGTGCTCAAATAGAGCAGAAAAACGAAGTTATCAATACTACTAAAGAACGTGTAGAAGAGCGCAAAAAGCACTTGAAACATAAGAAAGAAGAACTTGATGAGATCTTAGCAGAAACCGAAAAAGAAGAGCAAGCGCTTCTTGCAAAAGGAGAAAGCTACGAAGATCAAATCGATGAGCGCCTTGTTAAAGCCTACAAGCGTATTCGTTCTAACGTGCGTAACGGTCTTGCTGTTGTTGCAATAGAGCGTGGAGCTTCAGGAGGTTCTTTCTTCACAATCCCACCACAGGTTCAAGTTGAGATTGCCGGTCGTAAAAAGATCATCACAGATGAGCATAGTGGCCGTATTTTAGTTGACGAAGAGTTGGCTAAAGAAGAACAACAAAAAATGGAATCGATTTTCTCTAAAATCTAAGAAAGCCGTTTTTCGATATACAAAAGCTCCGTATCACGGAGCTTTTTTTATACCCTATTTTTAGAGTTTAACAGGGTATTAGCAGAGCTGTACTGGTGATTCTCCTATATTAGTATCAAACTCAAACCTATGAGACTTTGCTCCCTTCTTATGCTTACTTTATTTATAGCTACAAGTTGTAAAAACCCCGGCCCTTCTGCCGAAGACCAGAGAATGGCTCAATTAGAACCCGTACAAACCGAAGCCGTAGATGGCTACGAGAGAGCTTATTTTGCAAGCGGCTGCTTCTGGTGCGTAGAAGCTGTATTTGAAAGCGTAAAAGGGGTTAAAGAAGCTGTAAGCGGATATTCTGGAGGAACTCAAAGCAACCCAACTTACAAACAAGTGAGTTATGGCCAGACCAATCACGCCGAAGCTGTAGAAGTTTTTTACGACCCTAAAGTCGTTAGCTTTAGAAATTTGGTTCTGGTATTTTTTGGCTCACAAGATCCAACGACCCTAAACCGCCAGGGCCCTGACCGCGGGCGCCAATACCGTTCGATTGCTTTTTATCAGAATGACGATCAGAAAAAAATCATAGAAGATAGTATCACCGAACTTAACGACACGGTTTATGACGGTGCTATTGTCACTCAGGTTTTACCCTTTCAGAAATTCTGGGAGGCGGAAGGCTATCATCAGAATTACGAGAAAAATCATCCCAACGATCCTTATATTCAGGGTGTATCACTACCCAGACTCAATCGTTTTAAAAACAATTTCCAGAACTTTTAAAAGACAACGCGCACTAATGAGAACTATCACCAATTTAGCTCTGTTTTTATTTGCCCTATCCTCTAACGCCCAAGAAGATTTTTTAAAGTATAAGTGGCGTAATCGCATCTTGGTCTTTTCTACTGCCAGCTTAGATAACGAAACTTTTATTGCACAGTGGGAAAAGTTTAAAAGTTCTCAGAAAAAGCTAGAAGATCGTAACATGCTGCTTTTTGTTTTAGCAAAAGGGCGTATTTATGACAAAGAATTAAAGGTGATTCATCACTATCATATCGCTCCACTGCGAAAGAAATATCAAATCCCACAGACTTTTAATGGAATAACCCTAATAGGAAAGGATGGTCTGGTTAAACTTCAAAAACAGTTTGCAATAGAGCCTCAGCTTATTTTTGAAACTATAGATCAGATGCCGATGAGACAGCGTGAAATGCGTGAAAATCTTGACGATTAGGGCTTTGTCGCTTTCAATTCAAATAATAAAGGATACAACTTATTCTGCAACTCATAACCCGCTTGAGTCTCTTGCAGATCTGGTAAGATATTATAAGGAGAAGCATCATGCTCCTTTAGATATTCAATTCTTAAGCCTGCTTCGGCTAACGCAGATACTACAGCTCCCAAGCCGTGATTCCATGTATATTCTTTTGTTGTTATAGCTACATCTTTTTCGGCATAGGTCCCAGTATTTTCTTCGTATATGAGTTCGTCTTGCATATAACCGTATCTCATTTCAGGTGGATTTTCTCGATAATCCCACATCCAAACGATTGGATGAAATTCTACGATATAAAATACGCCTCCCGGCTCTAAACAATTTGTAATCATTTTCGCCCAAGGTTTTAGATCTGGCAACCAACCTAGCACGCCATAACTTGTAAATACAATATCATAAGTTTGAGTGACTAATTCTGCAGTGTCTAAAACATTTCCGCAGATAAACTGAGCGTCAAAATTCAATTCAGCATTTAATTTCTTTGCAGTTTCAATAGCCACGTCAGAAATATCTATACCGGTACAAATAGCTCCTCTTCTGCTCCAACTCAAAGTATCCTGACCAAAATGACACTGCAAATGCAATAAGGATTTCCCCTCAACATCAGGCAACGCATTTAACTCATAAGAATTCAAGCTGCTTTTACCGTTTTTAAAAGCTTCAACAGCGTAGAAGTCACTTGTAAGATGCGGTTTAACCTTTTGATTCCAAGTCTCTTTATTGATCTCGAAATAATCGTTCACTTCCATTTTACAAAACGTTTAACACCTAATCACGTCAGGCTAAAGTATTTTAATGGACAAAATAAGCAATATTAACCTACATCAAGCATAGTCTCTATCTTGATGTATACTTTTATAAAAAAGAAAATTACTATGAAAACTAATCAAGCATTATTGCAATCCTTTAAACTAGGAGATATCACATTAAAAAATCGTCTTGTTATGGCTCCTATGACCAGAAGTCGTGCAGAAAATTCTGAGAATGCTCCTACTGAAATGCATGTGGAATACTACACACAACGCGCCGGAGCCGGACTCATTATCACTGAAGGCTCACAGGTTTCTAAACGAGCAGTAGGATATATTCACACAGCTGGTATTCACTCTAAAGCTCAAGTTGAAGGCTGGAAAAAAGTAGTGGATGCTGTTCACAAAGAAGATGGAAAGATATTTATTCAGCTTTGGCACGTGGGACGCATATCACATCCTGACTTCCATAATGGGGAAAAACCATTGGCACCAAGTGCTGTAAACCCAAATGCAAAATCTTATACCCCAGAAGGTTTTAAAGACACGGTAGAACCTAAAGCGATGACGCTGCAGGAGATTGAAGAAACCCAACAAGAGTTTGTGAACGCAGCAAAAAATGCAGTTGAAGCAGGCTTTGATGGAGTAGAAATTCACAGTTCTAATGGCTATTTATTCCATCAGTTTTTTAATAAAAATGCAAATACCCGTACTGATGCGTATGGAGGAACTATTGAAAACCGCGTTCGCTTTTTCTTTGAAACTTTAGATAAAGTAAAAGAAGTTATACCTCAACATAAAATTGGAGTTCGTCTGAACCCTTCATTAAATGACGTTTTTGGGATTAAAGCAACAGAAGAAACCATCCCAACCTTTGATCACATTATTGAACGTCTTAATAATTATGATTTAGCATACTTACACCTTTCAGAACCGTTTACTGATGTAAGCGAAATTGATTTTCTTGAAACAGAAATCGCAAAAAGATATCGCCCTAGATATAAAGGCAACTTGATGATCAATTCAGGCTTTACTCAAGAAACCGGTAATGCAGTTATTGAAGCCGGCAACGCCGACCTTGTAGCTTTCGGGAAGTTATATATCTCTAATCCCGATCTTGCCGAACGCTTTGCTATAAATGCTCCTACTGCAGAATGGGACGAGGATACGTTTTATACACAAGGCAGAAAAGGATACACCAATTACCCTACCTATCAGCAAGAAAAACAGGAAGTTGAATAGGCTAAAATTTTGTTATTTTGTTTAATCTTAACAATAGTCGAGTTAAACAAACTGTAATTTAGGGGTAAGCTTATACTTACCCTTTTTTATGAGACATTATACTGATAAGGAAATAAAAGAATTACCATCCAGATATCGCGCACACTTTATAAACAGCTGCACGGGATTTAAATCTGCAAACTTGCTTGGTTCGGTCTCTAAAGACGGCATCAGTAATGTAGCAATTTTTAGTTCGGTAACACATTTAGGGAGTAACCCTCCACTTTTGGGTTTTGTGCTACGCCCTACTTCTGTTGAACGCAATACCTATGACAACTTAGTAAAATCTGGCGTTTTCACAGTAAATCATGTGAATCAAAATTTCATAAAAGAAGCACATAAAACTTCAGCTAAATACGAAGGGAATGTTTCAGAATTTGACAAGACCCTTTTAACTGAAGAATTTTTAGATGATTTTAAAGCTCCATATGTAAAGCAAAGCCGTATAAAAATGGGGTGTGAATTTGTCAATGAATATTTTATCAAAGAAAATGATTGTCATTTTATAATAGGCAAGATCAAGCATATTTATGTAGACGATCACATACAGGCAGATGATGGTTGGCTTAACCTTGAGCGTGCTCAGACGGTTTGTATAGATGGCCTTGATGGGTATGCCCTCCCTCAAATATTGAATCGTTTTACCTATGCAAAGCCAAATGAGGCTGTGCATTCAATTAGAGATCTTGGCTCATAAAAAAGTAAATCTTCCTCAAAAAATATGCTTAACCTGTGAAAAACCTTTTACCTGGCGAAAGAAATGGGAAAAGAAATGGCAAGATGTAAACTACTGTAGCGAGCGCTGCAGACGTAATAAAAAGACTTTATAAATGAATTTAGTTTGGTTTAGAAATGATTTAAGAACCCAAGACAATCATAGTTTAAATCAGGCATTAGCAGATGCTAAAAATGTTCTGGCGGTTTATTGTTTTGACCCGAAACAGTTTAAAAAAGATCGTTTTGGATTTAAAAAAACAGAACGATTTAGAGCGCGATTTTTAATCGAAACCATTCAAGAATTAAAAGATAATCTGGCGGAATTAAACATTCCGCTTTTTGTATTTTGTAATCAGCCTGAAAAAATACTCCCGCAATTCATAAGCGATCAAAACATAAAAAAAGTCTTTCTTCAAAAAGAATGGACATTTGAGGAAAAAAAAGTTTCAGATTCGGTTAAAAAGCTCTCCAATCCTGATATTGAATTCACAGAAACATTTGATCAGTTTTTAATTCATCCGGAAGATCATCCTTATGATAGCTTTGCTGCTATTCCTCAGGTTTTTACGCAGTGGCGTAAAAAGTGTGAAAAACAAGCAAGCATCAGAGGTCTGGTGAAACCCAGAAAACTTTCCGAAGAAAATCTAATCGACACACAGACTACAATTCCAACACTTACAGACCTAGGGCTTGAAGAGTTTAAACAAGATGACCGCTCTGCTTTTCCATTTAAAGGTGGAGAAACTCAGGCATTACAAAGAATTAAATCGTATTTCTGGGATTCTAAAAAACTACAGGTTTATAAAAAAACCCGTAACGGACTTCTGGGTAACGATTACAGCTCTAAGCTTTCGGCTTGGCTGGCAAATGGGAGTTTATCCCCACGAACCGTCTATTGGCTGGTAAAAGAATTTGAGAAAAATCAGGTGAAAAATGAAAGCACCTATTGGTTGATTTTTGAACTTTTCTGGCGTGATTATTTTAAATACATTTCTCTAAAACACGGAGCTAAAATCTTTTATCTAGGAGGAATTCTAGACAAAAAATACGATTGGAAACAAGATGAAGAATCGCGTAAAGCTTGGATAAACGGCACTACAAAATATGATTTTGTAAATGCAAATATGCAAGAAATCGCAGCTACAGGTTGGATGAGCAACCGCGGCAGACAAAATGTGGCGAGTTTTTGGTCTAAAGAATTACAGCAAGATTGGCGCGTAGGCGCAGCCTATTTTGAGAGTATGCTCATAGATTATGACGTACACAGCAATTACGGCAATTGGATGTATAATAGCGGTGTAGGTAATGATCCCGGAGATCGTAAATTCAATATAAAAAGTCAGGCGGAACGCTATGACGGCGACGGGAAATACCGCAGAGTCTGGCTTCAAAAATCAGTGTTTGATTAAACTATTACCTGTGAAAAAACTCCGTTTAATTCTTGGCGATCAGCTCAATCACAAACATTCTTGGTTTGATGAGACTGACAATGAAGTGATTTATTTTATGGCTGAAATGCGTCAGGAAACAGATTATGTCGTACACCATATTCAAAAAGTGATCGCCTTTTTTGAAGCTATGCGAAATTTTGCAGATTGGTTAGAAGAACGGGGGCATTTTGTGATTTATTACGACTTGAGTCATCCCGATAACAAACAAGAGTTATCTAAAAATCTGAATCAATTAATCAAAGCGCATCAAGTAGATAAATTTGAATATCAGCTCCCTGATGAGTTTCGGTTAGATCAACAACTCAAAGAGTTTTGCAAAACGTCAAACATTAAAACTGAAGCACACGACACAGAACATTTTCTAACCAGTCGCTCTGATCTGGAGAGCTTTTTTAAAGGAAAGAAAACCTATACGATGGAATATTTCTACCGCGATATGCGTAAGAAATATGACATCATGATGTTAACAGAAAAAGATCCTGAAGGTGGTAAATGGAACTTTGACCAGAGTAATCGCAAAAAATGGAACGGCAAACCCGAGATTCCACACGAACGCGGTTTTAGAAAAGATGTTTCAAATACGCTAAAACGCATAAAAGATGCAGGCATAAAAACGATGGGAGCGGTTGATGAAATTTCATTCAACTGGCCTACTTCGCGAACAGACTCTTTAAGCGTGCTCAACTATTTCTGTGAAAATTTATTGGTTCATTTTGGCGACTATCAAGATGCGATGGACCCTGATCAGGTGTATTTGTTTCACAGCAGATTGAGTTTTGCAATGAACAGTAAAATGCTGCATCCCCTCGAAGTCATTAAAAAAGTAATTGAATACTGGCGTGAAAATAAAAATCAGATAGACATCAGTCAGGTTGAAGGCTTTGTGCGTCAAATATTAGGTTGGCGCGAATATATGCGCGGGTTGTATTGGATGAAAATGCCCGAATACCGAACTACCAATAAGCTAGAAAACCACAATAAACTACCTGATTTTTATTGGACAGGAGAGACAAAAATGAAATGTCTGCATCACGCTATTAAACAAAGTTTAGATCACGCATATGCACATCACATACAGCGGTTGATGGTTGCCGGGAATTATGCACTGCTTACACAAACAAACCCTGATGAAGTTGATGAGTGGTATTTGGGCATTTACATAGATGCAATAGAATGGGTTGAAATAACCAATACCCGGGGTATGAGTCAATTTGCAGATGGTGGTCTCGTAGCTACAAAACCCTATGTTTCCAGTGGAAGCTACATCAACAAAATGAGTAATTATTGCAAATCTTGTGAGTATAGCGTTTCTAAAAAAACAGGTGATAATGCGTGCCCTTTCAACAGTTTATATTGGAATTTCTTGTTTGAAAAGCGAGAACATTTTAAAAACAACCAGCGCATGAATATGATGATGAGTCTTTTAAATAAAAAAGACCCTGACGATTTAGAAAAACTTGTTAATCGCGCTCAGGAAATCATAAAGAATCCACAAAACTTCTAACCGACGCGTTAATTCACTGTTAATCAAAATTCAAGTTACTTACTATCTTACTACATTTAAATCACTAACCAATATCATTATTATTATGAAAGATATAATTTGGCTTATTGTAGTGATTCTATTAATCGGTTGGCTCGTGGGGTATTTTGGCTTCGCTGAGTCTGTAGGAAGTTTAATCCACATCCTGCTTGTACTTGCTGTGATTGCAATTCTCTACAAATTAGCTACAGGTCGCCGACTATAACAACCAAAAATTACTAACCTTTAAAAACTTGAATTATGAAACGCATTTTTTTATTCTTATTCCTAGCCGGAGTTATGGGCACAACTTTACAAAGTTGTCGGGAATCAACCGGAGATAAAATTGAAGACGCAGCAGATGACATTGGTGATGCTGCAGAAGATGCTGTAGATTAATCACTACTGCATTGACAAGCTGAAAGCCGTACTTTTTAAGTAGGGCTTTTTTTAGTGCTAATCGTTTAACAAGTTAACGTTAACAAGGGTTAAACCCTTTCTCTAATCCTTAATTGATGGTTAACTTTAAACTAAAACAAATAGTATGAGCACCACAACTTTAAATAAACCAATTACAAACCTTCAAGGAACTTGGGAACTTTCTAACGGTCATAAAATGCCTTATCTGGGGCTAGGCGTCTGGAAGGCAGAGGACGGTGAAGAAGTGATACATGCTGTAAAATGGGCACTTGAGGCCGGTTACAGACATATAGATACCGCAAAAGCTTATGAAAATGAGGAAGGCGTAGGAAAAGGGATCAAAGAAAGTGGTATTCCCAGAGAGGAATTATTCTTAACCAGTAAATTATGGAACAGCGATCAAGGTTATGAAAGTACATTAGAAGCTTTTGACAAAACCCTAAAACGTCTGGATACTGATTACTTAGACCTATACCTCATTCACTGGCCGGTAGAAGGTAAATACAAAGACACTTGGAGAGCTCTGGAAAAACTCTATAAAGACGGAAAGATCAAAGCTATTGGAGTAAGTAATTTTTTAGAGCATCAGCTTAGAGATTTAATGCAAGATGCAGAGATTAACCCCATGGTAGATCAGTTAGAATTTCACCCGTGGTTAGTACAAAAAGACCTGCAAGATTTCTGTGCAACTCACAATATTCAATACGAAGCCTGGTCTCCGCTTATGCAAGGAAAAGCTTTCAAAAATGAAACTTTAAAACAATTGGGTGAAAAGTATGGCAAATCACCAGCGCATATTGTTTTGAGATGGGATTTACAAAATGGCGTTGTGACTATACCAAAATCCACTTCAAAAGATCACATAATCAGCAATGCTGAAATATTTGATTTTGAATTGAGCGAAGAAGATATGCAAACCATAAACGCATTAGATAAACACGAGCGTATAGGTCCTGACCCTGATAATTTTGACTTTTAAAAGAGCCTGAATTATAATCTATTAATAAACCCGCTTAAAAGCGGGTTTATTGATTTATATAAATTTCTGATTTTACAAAATAGAGCTTTAAATGACCATTGCGGCATAATTTCAGCTTAAATTCTTCTCGTAGCCTAAAGAGTCTTTGTAGTTTTGCCGGCAAATTGATTTTAGAGTTATGTGGAATTTAGAAGGTAAAACAGCATTAATTACAGGAGGGACTAAAGGAATAGGTCGTGCAACAGTTTTAGAATTTGCAAAACTGGGTGCTAAAGTAATCTTTACCGCACGTGACGGTAATGCTGTCACAGCATTTCAGCAGGAATTAGGAGAAGCAGGGTATATCGCTTCAGGGATGGCAGGTGATGTAACTTCTGAAGATGATCAGGATAACCTAACCGATTTTGTTTTTCAGCGCTCCGGTTCTTTAGATATTCTCGTCAACAATGCCGGAACAAATATTCGCAAAGAAGCGGCACACTACGAACCTGAAGAATATCAAAAAATTCTGGACACCAATCTTATTGCTCCTTTTGAATTGACCCGTAAATTTTTCGCTTTGCTTAAAAGATCTGGTAAAGCTTCTGTTATCAATGTGGCTTCCGTTGCTGCAAGTCAGGATGTAAAAAGCGGCGCGCCTTATGCGATGGCAAAAGCCGGACTTTTACAACAAACCCGAAGTTTAGCTTCTGAGTGGGCTGAAAAAAATATTCGAGTGAATGCAGTTTCCCCCTGGTATACCGAAACGCCACTTGTAAAACCAGTTATGGAGCAGGAAGAGCGTTATGCTAAAATTATAGAACGTACGCCACTTAAACGCTTTGCACAACCGGAAGAATTAGCAAGCACAATCGCATTTTTAGCAATGGATAAAGCTTCATACATAACCGGTCAAAACCTGATTGTAGATGGTGGTTTAAGTGCAAATGCTCTCTAGCCCGAATTAAATTTTATACCGAATTATTTGTAGCCCTGTGCCTGCAAATCAAAAAGCTCTGCATACAATTTAGAGTTCTGCATCAATTCCTCATGGGTTCCCAATTCTAAAATTTTACCAGCTTTAAGAACCAGAATACGATCGGCCATACGCACCGTACTGAAGCGATGCGAAATAATGATGCTGGTTTTACCTTTGGTAAGATCTATAAAGCGTTCAAAAACCTCATATTCTGCCTTTGCATCTAATGCAGATGTAGGTTCGTCAAGAACCATAACCCTTGCATCTTTCATATACGCCCGAGCTAAAGCCACTTTTTGCCACTGTCCTCCAGAAAGTTCCTGCCCGTTTTTAAAGCGTTTTCCCAATTGGGTATCATAGCCTTCCTGTAAATCACCTATCACTTCATTAGCCAGACTCAACTGTGCTGCATTTGTAATGCGCTTATCATCCTGTACAGCGGCGATGTCACCCACCGCAATATTTTCGCGTAGCGTGAATTCGTATCTGAAGAAATCCTGAAAAATAACGCCAAACATCTTTTGAAAATCAGCTTTATTATACTGATTGATATTGACACCATCCAGTAAAATAGCGCCTTGGGTAGGTTCATAAAACCGAAGCATCAATTTGATCAGGGTGGTTTTACCGGCACCATTCTGACCTACAAAAGCCATTTTCTCTCCGGCTTTCAAAGTAAAACTCACGCCTTTCAATACTCCATGATCGCTTCCGGGATATGCAAAATGAACATCTTTCAGCTCAAAACCGGTATGAATTACTTCAGGAAGTGGCAGAAATTCCCGGTTTTCATCAGGTATTTCAAGATCTATAAAGTCAAAATAATCTTTAAGGTACAGAGCACTTTGTGTAATTCTTGTAAAGTTTGTAAAAAAGGTTTGCAAACTATTCCTTAGACGGTTAAAAGAAGCCGAAAGAAACGTCAATTCACCTATAGTAATCTCACCATCTAAAACACTTTTAATTATTACCAGATAAGCCGCATAATAACAAACCACGCCCAGCACGTTAAAAATAGCACTGTAGATACTGCGTTTTACGGTTAACTTTTTATTGATATGGTAATACCGCTCGCTTAAGGTCTTAAAACGCTTGGCAATAAAATCTGTGAGACCAAAGAGTTTGATCTCTTTAGCAGTCTTATCATTTGCACCTATATATCTCAGGTAATCCAGTTCGCGACGCTCTGTAGTCCAACTGCGAGATAAGGAATATTGTTGCCCGCTAAACCGAATCTCATTGATAAAAAGCGGGATGATACTCAAGGCTAACAATACGATGAGCAGTGGCTGAAAGTAAATGAGACCCGCTATTAAGGTACTTATAGATATTAAACTTTGCGCCTGTGCCAGCGACATACTCATCAGACCTACACGGCCCTGAGTTTGTTGTCGCGCACGCTCTAATTTATCGTAAAACTCGGAGTCCTCCAGCTGACTCATATCTATTTTGCTGGTTTTACGAATCATCGTTTCTGAAGAAATAATGTTGTATTTATCACCAAGAAGACCGTCTGTGATTGCAATAACTCGGTTTATAATATCAGCAAAAACGGTAATAGCAAACTCGAGCAAGACGTAATTCCATAATTGACCATAGTCTGCCTGAGGAGCTGCCACTTGAGCTACAATTTCATCAATAATGAGTTTTCCTACCCATAAAATAACTACCGGCGAAAACGCATTGACCAGCCTGCATACCAGGTTAATGGTAAACAACAACGGACTAACGCTCCATATTTCTTTAAAAAATCGAGGAATAAAACGCAGCGCCTGAAACGAAGCACGTACGTTTGTTTTTTTAGTATCTGAGATACTTTCTAAACTTCTTGGCATGGAGCAAAGATACAGCGAAGCGCTTTGGGTAAACGCTAAAAGATCTGCTAAATTCTATTACAATGTACAATCACAATATGCATCAGTACCCTTACCTAACCGGTATGTCAAGGTAATACCTACAAAAGTATACCAGTCATTGTTAGAAAAATCGGGTAATTTATTGGGTGCTAACTGTGCATGATCAGGATGACTCCCATCAAGATTGTCTGTCATTGTATAGCGCGGAGAAAGTTCAAGACCTAACATAAAATTACTCCCAACAAAAGTTTTAAAACCTAAACCAAAAGGAACCACTATACGCGTTCTGGTTCCGTATTTTTCTGCTAATACATCTTCAAAACCAGCAGAAATGGGATAAAATAATTCGTCATTATAAACAGCTCCTAAACCTGCATGAATATAAACAGCTATCGGATTTTGAGCATTCTTAAAAAATGAGAACGGCACATACTCAAAACCTAAAGAAGCTTCTATACTTGTATTTTCAAAAGAATAGTATAAAGAGTTATTGCGCCCATTACCTCGATATCCATCGGCTGCATCACGGTCGTTATCATAAAGCGTAAAAAAAGTCACAGTTCCTCTGAGACTTAGCTTTTCGTTAAAATTCATCTTCCCTATTAAACCTAAAGTAGCTCTATTAGGGGCCACAAATTTCTTTTCTCCTAGTTCTCCATAATAATTGACACCACCTAAATAGAGACCGAGATCATAAGTTTTCTTTTGTGCTTTTAACGTGTTTACAGTAATAATTGTTATTAGAATTACAAATACCTTAGCTTTCATCAGTAGAGTTTTAAAGTGGACGTATTTGACTTACAATAAGATTTGGGGTTGTATTGTATATTTATAAAACTTAAAAAAGTTTATAATAGTATTCTTACATTTCAAAACACTACTATTTTTAGTTTTAAAACTATAACAAATTACTTAAATGTCTAACACAGGGTTAATTATAGAAGAGAGAAGCAGAGATATAGGAGATTTTCTGGTAGGAAGACTGCTGCCTTTTAGAAAAAAAAGAATGGTGGGTCCTTTTATCTTTATAGATCATATGGGACCTGATCAACTAGGACCTGATGATTATATGGATGTGGATCAGCATCCACACATAGGGCTTTCAACGTTAACCTATCTGCTAGAAGGCGAACTCATACACGAAGACAGCATCGGCACCTATCAACGTATCAAGCCGGGTTCTGTCAACTGGATGGTTGCCGGGAAAGGTGTTACCCATACAGAGCGGACTCCTAATGATTTTAGAAACGGAAATACGTTTACAATGCACGGTTATCAGATTTGGGTTGCACTACCTAAAATGCTGGAATTTACAGAACCTGCTTTTCACCATATTGACGCAGATGCATTACCGCAATGGAGAGAGAATAATGCTCGCTACAAACTCATAGCCGGTAAGGGTTATGGTAAAATAAGTCCCGTACCGGTTCACTCCGATTTATTTATGATCGAAATTATTGCTGAAGAAGACCACAAACTCGACATTGAAGACAATTTGTTTGGAGAAGTGGGAGTTACTATCGTTTCAGGAGCTGTTGAAGCCTGTGGCGAAATTATCAAAGAAGGCAATATGCTGGTTAGTAAAACCAATGAAGTATGCAAGCTCAAAATTTTAAAAGGCGCTCACATTTTTCTTTTCGGCGGAAAACCTTTTGAAGAAGAACGCCACATTTACTGGAATTTTGTTGCAACTTCTAAAGCACGCTTAGAAGAAGCCAAAACACAATGGAAAAATCATGAGTTTCCTAAAGTTGAAGATGATGATACCTATGTACCGCTACCTTCTTAAGCTTTTGAAGCCCGAATTTTATAGGACTTACGTTTATTCAAGTAAAACAGCACTAAAATTAAACTGCACAGCGCACTACAAAACAAGATGTATAATAAGGGAGCGACACTTTCAGTGACGAGTTGAGCTACAAGAATACTTGCCAAAGAGCCAAATATCATGCCTATACTGCCTACCAATGCAGAAGCGCTACCCGCTTGTTTGGTAAAGGGGTCTAAAGAAAGTGCCGTAACATTAGGGTTCTGAAAACCTACTAGAAACAACATCACGAACAAAAAGGGATAAACTACCCAAAACTGTAGCGCAAGAAAGCTAATGACAATACCGCCGGTCGTGAGTACAGACAACGCCAAACAGGTCGCGACTGTTATTTGCAGTAATGAAAAACGCTTCAATGCGAGGCGATTAATCTGACTCCCTAAAATAAGTCCTAAAGCATTACTCCCAAAAACCCATCCAAATTGCTGCTCGCTCAGACCAAAAAATTCAATAAAAATAAAAGGAGCACTACTTACATAACTCAACAAACAAGCCATTGTAAAACCTCTGGTCATGGCAAAAATGAAAAATTCTCTATTCTTTAAAATGGAAATATATTCTGTAACGATTTTTACGGGTCTTAAACTCGTAGTGCGGTTAGGAGCTGCACTTTCAGGCAGAACATACGTAATTAACAACAACATTAGAATTGCAAAACCAGCCAGAATGTAGAAAACAGCCTGCCAATCAAAAGCGCCTATAACCAAACCACCTACAGTGGGAGCTATAATAGGTGCAACTCCCATGATAAGCATTAAAGTAGAAAGTACATCTGCAACCTGTTTCTTTTCAAACAGGTCCCGCACAATAGCTTTTGAAGCCACCATCCCTGCACAACCACCCAATGCCATAAAAAACCGGGCACCTATCAAAATGTTTAAATTCCAGCTAATAGCACATAAAAGCGCTGTAACAGTATAGAGCATTAACCCGCCAATTAGTGGCCTGCGTCTCCCAAAACGATCCATCAACGGACCGTAGGCCAGTTGACCCAAAGCAATACCTATAAGGTAACTTGTTAAGGTTAGACCTACTTTACTAATATCTACACCAAAATCATCTGCTACATTTCCGAACCCGGGTAAATACATATCTATAGAAAATGGACCTATAGCTATGAGGGTTCCTAAAATGAGTACTATGAGATTGCGGGAAGAAGTTGTAAAACGTTTTGCCATATTTTATTCCTAAAATGCAAAATTAGCCTTTGTTATAGAGAAACTAGGACACTAACATGTTATTAAAATTGTAAATCAAAGACAGACTTTCCTAAGACAACGATGTAGTTTTGAGAACTAAAAAAAGGGAGCTTAAAGCTCCCCTTTTTATTATTTTCTAAATTCGATTAAACGAGTTGTCTGAAAAATTTTTCAAATTACCTTCTAAAGGAGGTGATGAAGAAGTCACATCTTCTAGCACAAGATATTCGTCACTTTCTTTAAATTTCTCCAGAAGTTCATAATTGACGTGGATAGGAATGTGCAAGCCAGGATATTTCAAAGCATACATATCTCCTATTCTACCTACTAACTCTAACTTAATTGGTGTTTCCATAAACAAAAGGTTTAATTAATAGTGTAAAAGATTCTGAGCAAAAAAATGCCACCAAACCAAAACAAAATATCAAGCCTCTTCTATACTGCCAATTTTTCAGATAAAATTTAAATTATAATTGCATAGGAACTTCCATTAGAAGAACAGATGCATCTTCTGAAGCTTTTAATTTTATAGAATCGGTATTTAAAACCCCCAGACCGTCTCTTCGCTCCAAGACATGATCTCCGGCTGTAATGCTTCCTTCTAAAACAAAAACATAGAGCCCGTTACCCTCCATATTAAAAGTATACTCCAGCTCTTTGCCAGCTTCTAATTCAGTAAGATTAAACCAGGCATCCTGATAAACCCAAACTCCTTCATCCTCCTTATTTGGAGAAAGCACTTGTTGCAATTTGTTTTTTCGGTCTGCTTTATTAAGCGTTATCTGATCGTAGCGCGGCGCAACGTTTTGTTTATTAGGAATTACCCAGATCTGAAGAAATTTCACTTCTTCATCTTTATTCTTATTATACTCAGAATGTTGTACTCCGGTACCGGCACTCATAACCTGAATATCACCTTCTTTAATTACCGTAGTATTTCCCATGCTGTCTTTGTGCTCCAAATCACCGGAAAGCGGTATCGAAATGATTTCCATATTTTGATGCGGATGTGTACCAAAACCCATCCCGCCACTAACCTGATCGTCGTTCAAAACCCGTAAAACACCAAAGTTCATACGCTCAGGATTGTAATAATTAGCAAAACTAAAACTGTGTTTACTGTGTAACCATCCGTGGTTTGCATCACCGCGGGTAGCTGCTTTATGAAGTATTGTTTGCATATCTTTTTATTTAAAAAAACAGAATTTTATAATTCTTAAAAGCCTGTTTAGTTTCACGGGAGTAGTCGTTAGAAGCGTCTTTAAATTACGGAATGTATAGAGTTGGTGTAGCGTTAAATTTAAAATAAGCGACCTTATACAAAACATGCTAACTAAAAGCTTTGTACTTTTAATACTCAAAAACTCTTTTTAAATGAAAAAAAAGCTACTCACCTTACTTGCGCTGATGGCACTTGTGGCATGTAAAAATGAATCAAAAACAGAAACTATAGAATCATCTGTAGAACCCGTTAAACTTGACCGCACTTCCGAAGAGGAGATCGCTTATAAGATCGCTCAGGCAAATGGTATCGAAAATTGGGATGATGTAGCTGAAGTACAATTTACATTTAATGTAGATCGTGGTGACAGTCATTTTGCCCGCAGTTGGAAATGGAATCCAAAATCTGATGACGTTACAATGATGAGTGAGCAAGATACAGTTGCTTATAACCGTAAAAACGTAGACAGCCTTGCTATGAATGCTGATAAAGGATTTATAAATGATTCCTTCTGGCTACTGGCTCCTATGCATTTAGTCTGGGATGAAGGAACAGTGCTTACGGTTCAGGATACCGCTACTGCACCGATGAGCGAACAAAAAATGAGTAAGATCACGTTGACATATGATGGCGATGGTGGATATACACCGGGTGATGCTTATGACTTTTTCTACGATGATGATTACAGAGTAAAAGAATGGATTTACCGCCGCGGAAACGTTTCTGAATATTCTATGGTAACAACCTGGGAAGGATATGAGGATTATAACGGCATAGAGATCGCTTCTGACCACAAAGCTCCTGAAGACGCTGTGCATTTATACTTTACAGACATTGTAGTAAAAACAGAAGAAGACTAGATTTCTTTTTTTTCAGAATACAAAGCTCATCTCATTGATGGGCTTTTTTTAGTTTCGCTTTAAACCTAAAGCAATGATACCCGCGATGAGTGTAAAGCTCAACAGGGCTATAAAACTTCCTTTTAAACTGAACGTTTCTGCTAAAAAACCTAAAAAAACAGGACCTAACAGTAAGCCTACAAAGCCTGTTCCTGCTATAAAACTGATACCTTCTGAAGCTTGTATACCCTTTAAATTTCCGCTGTACCGAAATAATTCAGGAACCACGATAGACAACCCAATCCCTACAAATCCAAAACCTGCTAACACGATCGTCGTTGTTTCGGTTAAAACCAATCCAAAACCTAAGGTCGCCACAAAACATCCCACAATCATAATAAAACGTGAACCAAAACGTGCGCTTATTGCATCACCAAAAAAGCGACCCAGCGCCATGGTTCCATTAAAAATAGTATATCCTAAACCCACCAGAGTTGCGGCCGCAAGGGAGACTTTTTCCAGATATAATGCGCTCCAGTCAACGATTGCTCCTTCTGCTGCCATCACCAGAAATCCTATCAAAGCCAAACCAATAAGCGGTCTTAAATTGCGTAACTTCAGACTACCTTCGCTTTCTGCTTCTGTGGTTTTTAGATGCAAATAATTACTGCACAAAATCAGGTTGGCAAAAATCAGTAGCAAACTCACGCTAACCATATGCTGCCAAGGGATCGCCAAATACGGAATCAGCAGGCTTCCTATTCCTGCACCTAACATTCCGCCTAAACTGAAAAAGCCATGAGAAACAGACATAAAATGAACCTCGTCGCGTTTTTCTATTTCGGTAACTAAGGTATTTATCGTGACATCAAGTAATCCTGAAAATAAGCCCACCACAAAAAGACTAGCACATAAAAAAAAATAAGTTTCTACTAAAAACGGACCTAAAAAAACACTACAAAATCCCAGAATAGCGATAAGTGCTGTTTTCCCCACACCTAAAAACTGAATGATTTTGGGTACAAAGGGAATCATACTCAAGGTTCCTAAAGCCATAAAAAACACGGCAAACCCAAGTTCTCCTTCACTAATTGCCAGTTTTGATGTGATCTCTGGTATATAAATCGCCCAGGTCCCAAAAATAATATTGAGCGTGGCGAATAAAAAAACCGGAGTAAAGTAGCGCAAATCGCTAAAGACTAAACGTAAAGCATTCATGAACTATAGGAGTTATCAACCGCCAAATTACCAAAAATCTGCGTTTGATAAGCATATATCAATCCACATATAAACAAACGCTTGATTTGATCCCTGAAACCTTAGCGCTAAGTTTGCCTCACGCTTAGCGATGTGTTATTTTTACAAACTATGCTAGAAACAGAAAAAAAACACTATCAAAACACCTTAAGCTTTGCTAAACAAGCCGATGCAGCAGATCCTTTAGCACGCTTTCGCGAAAAGTTTAACCTTCCTAAGGACGAAAACGGTAACAACCTCATTTATTTATGCGGAAACTCTCTGGGCTTACAACCTAAAAAAGCTAGAGAATATGTTGCTGAAGAACTCAACAATTGGGCAGAGTTAGCAGTAGAAGGGCATTTTAAAGCTAAAACTCCATGGACGACGTATCACGAAATTCTTGCTAAACCTATGGCAGATATCGTAGGCGCAAAACCTGGTGAAGTGGTCATTATGAATACCCTTTCTACAAATCTGCATTTGATGATGGTTTCATTCTACAGACCTACTGCAAAACGTCATAAAATAGTGATAGAAAGTGATGCATTTCCTTCAGACAGTTATGCTGTTAAATCTCAGATTAAAGAGAAAGGTTACAATCCTGATGATTCCCTACTCTTGTGGAAACCCAGACCGGGAGAAGATCTCTGCCGTTTTGAAGATCTTGAAGCTTTGATGCAACAACATGGCGAGGAAATTGCGCTGGTGATGATTGGTAATTCTAACTACTATACCGGGCAAAAATATCCTATAAAAGAAATAACACAATTAGGGCATCAATACGGTTGTAAGGTAGGTTTTGATCTGGCGCACGGCGTAGGTAATATAGATGCTGATTTGCACGATAACGGTCCTGATTTTGCCGTGTGGTGCACCTATAAGTATTTAAACAGTGGCCCGGGAGCACTAGGGGGCTGTTTTGTACACGAGCGTCATGCCAACAATAATGACATTCCACGTTTTACAGGCTGGTGGGGGCACAAAATGGACAGCCGATTTAATATGCGTGTAGACTTTGATCCTATTGAAGGTGCAGAAGGCTGGCAGCTTAGTAACCCGCCAATCCTTTCTATGGCTCCTATACGTGCTTCGCTTGAAATTTTTGCAGAAGCAGGTTTTAAAAACATTCGTACAAAGTCTAAAAATATTACCGGATATCTCGAATATTTGATCAATGACCTCAATGACGACCGCATTGCTATATTGACACCGACAAATCCCGATGAGCGCGGATGCCAACTTTCAATTCAAGTAAAAAATGCAGATCGCAGTATGCATGATGGTTTTATGCAAGCCGGTATTATTTGTGACTGGCGCGAGCCAGATGTTATACGCGTAGCTCCTGCCCCACTGTACAACAGCTATGAAGATGTATATGAAATGATCCAACGTCTGAAAGAACTTTTAGCCAAAAAATAAACGTAGTTTCAACTACCATCTAACAAACCACTTTTGAAAAATAAAGAACATATTTTAATCATAGGCGCCGGCCTCTGCGGATCTTTACTCGCCTTACGTATGGCGCAACGCGGCTATAAAGTAACCTTAATGGAAAAACGCCCGGATCTACGCAAAGAAATAGTAGACTCTGGTCGGTCAATTAATTTGGCATTTTCAGACCGTGGTATGAAAGGGCTGCGTCTTGCCGGTCTTGAAGAAAAAGTGTTACCGCTTTGTATTCCTATGAACGGCCGCATGATTCACAACACAGAGGGCGAACTTTTCATGAGTCCGTATAGTGGTAGAAATGAGTACATCAATTCTATTTCACGGGAGGACCTCAACATTATGCTGCTTGATGAGTGCGATAAAATGCCTGAAATTACCATGCTCTTTAATCAGAAGTGTACCGGTGTTTCCTTAGAGACCGGCGAAGCTACTTTTGAAGATTATAAGACCCGGCAAAACACAACCTATAAAGCTGATGTGGTGATGGGTGCTGACGGTGTAGGCTCTGCACTTCGCAAAAGCATGCTTGATCATCGCAAGTTCTTATTCAGTTACGGGCAAGACTTTTTAACCCATGGTTATAAAGAATTATCGTTCCCGCCTGGAGCTGATGGGGGATTTTTAGTTGAGAAAAATGCATTACACATCTGGCCTCGCGGAAAAGATATGATGATCGCATTGCCTAATCTCGACGGAAGTTTTACCGTGACTTTATTTTTATCCTGGGAAGAAGGTAAAGACAGTTTTGAAAGCCTGAATACAGATGCTGCAGTCCTTGACTATTTTCAACGGGAGTTCCCTGATGCATTAAAATTGATGCCAGATCTGCTGAAAGAATTTAAAGAGAATCCTACTTCCCCATTAGGGACCATAAAATGCTCGCCCTGGCATGCCTACGGTAAAGTATTACTGCTTGGTGATGCTGCGCACGGTATTGTTCCCTTTTACGGGCAGGGGATGAATTCTGCTTTTGAGGACATTCACGTTTTAGACAAATACCTAAATAAGTACGAGGGCGATTGGAAAGCTGTTTTTAAAGCGTATCAGAATGAGCGTAAGGAAGATACTGACGCTATTGCAGATCTTGCAGTAGATAACTTCCACGAAATGAAAGCGCACACCGCACGTCCTATTTTTCAGGAAAAACGAAAATTGGAAACTGCCTTTGAAGAAGCGTTCCCTAAAGAATATTTTTCTAAATATGCTCTGGTCACTTTTAGAGAAGACTTGAGGTATTCTGAAGCGATGCGCCGCGGTCGCGTGCAAGATAAAGCGATTCTCAATCTCATTCACGACGGTAAGTTTACCGAAAGTATGAGTCTGCACGATAAGCTTGATCTGGTTAAACAAGAAACCCGAAAAATGCTTCACGACGATGAAGTTGTTGAAGGTCTAGAAGAAGAATAACGATGCATTTTATTTCTGAAGAACTTGATGATTATGCAGTAGCTCATTCTGCTAAAGAACCTGAATTACTGCAAAAATTGACTCGCGAAACCTATCAAAAAGTGGTACAGCCGCGTATGCTAAGTGGTCATTACCAGGGGCGTATTTTAAGTATGATCGCAAAACTAGTTAACCCTAAGATCATTCTTGAAATAGGCACCTACACCGGCTATTCGGCGTTATGTCTTGCAGAAGGTTTACAACCTGATGGTATTTTACATACGATTGATATTAATGAAGAACTGGTAGACCTTCAGAAAAAATATTTTGATGCTTCTGCTTACGCGAAAAATATACAACAACATCTGGGGCCCGCACTTGAGATCATTCCGCAACTTGAAGGAGATTTTGACCTCGTCTTTATGGATGCAGATAAGCCCAACTATCCGGCTTATTTTGAGCTGATCATAGATCGTTTAAAGCCCGGCGGACTCATTTTATCAGATAATGTTTTATGGAGCGGAAAGGTAGTAGAACCCTTAGACCCTAAAGATAGTTCTACAAAAGCGCTTTTAGAATATAACAAAATCCTGGCTGAAGATGAGCGTCTGGAAACCGTATTGCTGGCTATAAGAGACGGACTTACGGTAAGTCGAAAAAAAATCCCGTCTTGATGGAAGACGGGATTAATAATTAACACTTAGTATAAATACAATTCTTTAAAAAAGACTATTCTCTATAACAGAAAATATCTTTTTTAGTGAAGAAATCATAGGTTATAATTTCAGGTATAAGATATTACTAAATTCTCATATCTACAGTATAGAACTAAGAAAAAATGATCAATTTCTATAAAAAGACGCAAAAACTTCTAACTTCTTAATTATCCTAGAATTTACGCTTCACCGGTCCGGTAATATCTTCAATATTCTTTTTTGCCTCATCGATCTCGCGCTTCATATCTTTTGCTATATCCGTATTGATACCTTGCTTATCTGCACTCTTGGTGATTTCAGTCTTGATATCTTCTGTAGCATTTTTAAGGGTACGCATACCCTTACCTAAACCTCTGGCAATGTCAGGCACTTTATCTGCTCCAAATACCATTACGATAATAAAAACAATAAAGCCAATCTCTCCGCCGCTAATAAAAAATGGTATACTCATAATACTACAAATATATGTGGAAAAATGAAAAGCCGGTGAATCTTCACCGGCTTTTTAATGGTAATTAACTCTTAAAAAAAATTAATCTTGTGTACCCTCTTTAAAGCTGTCAAATTCGCTTTCCTCTTCTGCTTTTGGCCAGCTGTTATTGCTCACATCTACATCTGCAGTCTCAAGGTCTGGATCGAGCATCACGCCTACCAGTTCTTTATCAGTTGCAAGAACCTTAGTTACTTCAGCATCATTCTTACGCCACACTTGTACAGGATAAGTTACTTTTTCTTTAGTACCATCTGCATAACTATACTCAACGATGATAGGCATAGGTATACCACCCGGCTTGTTGAATTTAACTGCATAGAAATGCTTAGGCGTCTTTAATTTTGCACGCTCTGCAGGTGTAAAATTATCCATCATAAACTCCTGTAAGTTTGGAGCATTTTCTATCATAGACTTCCCTTTCATTGCAGGGTCGTAGTCTTCACCACCTTCTTCTACTACATAAACTGCATCAATAGCACTAGGGTCTACACCATAACGAGCTAACATCTCTTTACCAGCAGCTGTAGGGTTACTCGTTAAGTAGTATGATTTTACTTCGCTAACGCCCATATCTACATTTTCTGTAGTATAGAACCAGCCTCTCCAATACCAGTCAAGATCTACTGCAGACGCATCTTCCATCGTGCGGAAGAAATCTTCTGGGGTTGGGTGTTTAAACATCCAGCGTTGTGCGTATGTCTTAAACGAATAATCAAATAAGTCACGCCCCATAACCGTCTCTCTAAGAATGTTTAAAGCTGTCGCCGGTTTTCCGTATGCGTTATTACCCAGTTGATAAACATTTTCAGGGTTAGACATAATAGGAGAAATAAAATTTTGATCTCCTGCCATGTAACCTGTGATCTTAGAAGGCTCTCCACGACGTGAAGGATATTTTGAATTAGGAGCAATAGCCTCTGGATAATTCTCACCAAAATCCTGCTCAGCTACATATTGTACAAATGTGTTGATACCTTCATCCATCCATCCCCACTGACGCTCATCAGAGTTTACGATCATTGGGAAAAAGTTATGTCCTACTTCGTGAATGATCACACTGATCATTCCAAATTTAGTGCGATCACTATAGGTCCCATCTTCGTTAGGGCGCCCATAGTTCCAACAGATCATCGGGTATTCCATACCCTGATTCTTTCCGTGTACAGAGATCGCTTTAGGATACGGATAGTCAAAGGTCATTCTAGAATATGACTCTAAAGTTTGCACAACAGCTTTAGTAGAATAGTCTTCCCAAAGCGGGTTTCCTTCTTTAGGATAAATAGAAATCGCCATCACATCTCCTTTTGGAAATTTCACAGCTTGTGCATCCATAATATATTTACGAGAAGATGTAAATGCAAAGTCACGTACATTCTCTGCCTGAAGTTTCCAGGTTTTCTTTTTGGTACTGTGTCCTTTTTCAATTTGCTCAGCTTCAGCCTGAGTTCTGATGATCACCGGCTTGTCATAGCTCTTCTGAGCTTGCTCCCAGCGCTTCAGCTCTTCTTTACTGTAAACGTCTTTACGATTAACCAAGTTACCGGTACCGTCTAATAAGTGATCTGCAGGTACTGTGATCTCCACATCATAATCCCCAAAAGGAAGTGCGAACTCTCCGTTACCCCAGAACTGATAGTTTTGCCAGCCTTCTACATCATTATACACACACATTCTTGGGAAGAATTGTGCAATTACATAGTTCTTGTTTCCGTCAGGAAAGCTTTCGTACCCAGAACGTGCCCGGTCTACGGTATGCTCAGGGATGTTATAATTCCAGCGGATGCTGAATTCAAACTCATCACCAGGCTCTAAAGCTTCCGGCATTTCTACACGCATCATCGTGAAGTTTATCATATGAGGTAATTCTTTACCATCTTTAGAAACTTCAGTGATATTGAATCCCCCATCAAAAGGATCTGTCATATAGCTTGAAACCACAGAACCCGGCTGAATGACCGGTGCCATCCCACTGCCGTCTTTTTCCAATGCAGGTGAATCTTTTTTACGAATGTTTTGATCCAATTGCACCCATAAATACTCCAATTTATCCGGAGAATTGTTATGGTAGGTGATGGTTTCATAACCACTGATGGTTTGATTCTCATCGTTCAATTCTATTTTGATTTCGTAATCTGCTTCGTTTTGATAATAAGCAGGACCAGGAGCTCCTGATGCAGTACGATACTGGTTAGGGGTTGCAAACTCATTATAAAGCTGTCTAAACTTATTGGTGTTTACATGACCCGGTTGCTTTTCTTCCTGTGCCGGCTCTTCTTGCGCAAAACTTGTTGCTCCAACCAGAAGTAACACAGTAAAAAAGGTGTACTTGAGTTTTTTCATAAAAGTTATAATCTATATTAAGTGCTTGTGAATGCTATAAAAGTAAAGATTAACCTAATCTTAGTAAATTATTCAGAAAAGTTTAACACTGCTTTATCATTCTCCCGGGTCAGTAAAAAGCTTTTTTTCTCAGAACCAGCCTTTAAGTGTACCACGTTTTTTTGCTCAGGAAAGAGGTCTGTTAGCAAGGTGTTTTCAATCTCTATGCGCTTAAGGTTTTGAATATCGGTTACTTCAAAAAAGCAAACCACATAATCTATCTCATCCTTGTGACCTATGTAGTGTAATGGCTGTTTCTCTCCATTAATACGTACTATAAATTTACCCTCAAAATACGTTTTGATATACCCATCCAATTTTTTTTGATCGTAAGAAGCATCTACCTTTATGGACTTGTCGTATCGCTCTTGAAACACTTTTTCTAAATCATCATAAAAGACTCGGGTTACCATTTTTAGCGCATGATCTGTAGCATCATAATCTGCCTGTGTAACGCTAAAATAATATTTGTGGAGACCGGCTGCCGTTAACGGAACTACGACAACCAACAGAAGAATTAGTTTTCTCATAAGGCTTGTAAAAATACAGAATCTGATTTGCTTTTTGTCATTTTAATCAAAATGCGTTCCAAAGTGCTATTGCTTTTTTTCAATACGTACACCCTCATCTTTTTTATGTTCTAAATAAGCGGGAGCCTCCTGAAGTAGTAATTCCATCAAAGAAAGGGGGTTTTCACTAGCTGCAACAGCTAGATTCGCTGTATTATCCATATACACATAATGCACAAAGTCATCAATAAAACGTGCCGGGATTTCCAACTGTTTGATATAGGTGCTATCTGCTACCAGATTACGGGCTTCCTGCACTTTGATTTCCATATTAGAAACTTTTACAATCTTTTTGAGATAGGCTGTACGCCCGCTTATCGCATTAATCACAGCATCTACAGGGATAATTCCGCCACCGCTATGGGTGGCCGTATATAACTTCCGCTCTTCTGAAGTAAGAACGGGACCGGTATAAACAGGCAAACCTGCTTCGGCAGGATCAAAAGGTTTTTCCAGTTTAGGCTTATTCATATCATCCCCGAGCCTTCCACTGAGCGCTACATCGCTAATATTCACATCTGCAAGCTCGGTAACTTCAGTTTCTAACGCTATTTCTATATACTTTCGGGAATAAATCGCAGGAGTAATGACTAACTCTTTATGTTTGAATTGTAATGCCGAAATATAAAGGGTATCGTTAACGCGAACAGGTATCGTAAAATTCCCGCTTTCTGTAGTTATGGTTCCTTTTTGTAAGGTGAGATTGAGAATATGTAAGTATTCGTGCGCTATAGAATCATTGACAATTCTACCTTCAAGCATAACCGTTTCTTGCGCCTGTAGCCCAAAAGAACAATTCAAAAAAAGGATTCCCAAAAAACCGAATAGTTTGACCACGTACGTTAGATTATTAGCTCTTTTTAAATACGCACCAAAGATAAGATAGTTGCAAACCATAATGAAAACTAAAACAAATGCATGAATATTCCCAGTTACTGCCTAAATACTAAGAATGCTCTTCCCTTTAAATATTTGATTACTGATAACTAAAACCATTTAACACAAATAAACAACCAACTGTCTTTATTAAAATACGAGTGAGCGAAAAAAACCCCATCTCCCAGAATACTATCCTAGTTTTGAGATAAATAAATAATTAAGTATGAAAAAAATAGTAACAGCAGCGTTTATTTTGTGTTCAACTTTCAGCTTTTCACAAAAAGTAAAACTCACCAACACCGAAACTACAGACAAAACGATTCTTCAGCTCAAAAATCGAAAAATAGTGGATAGTGTGTCACAGGTCAAAGAACCCTTAAAAACCGAATACCTAAGCGAAAAAGCAGATAGTACATCAGTAACGAATACTATTAAAAAGGTCTTAGTTTTCAATAACCTGATGTGGTATTCTCAAAGTGTTCAAGTAAACGATCTCGGTTCAAATGCACAAAATATCAAGAAACAGCCAACTTCGAAACAAGTGCCAGAGCATTTAAATCTCGATGATCAAGTAGCAACAACTAAAAAAGATTCCCTATACAAAAAGAAAAATTTCGCAAAAATGCCAAGAGGCTTTTAAGATTAAGGTAGATGAGCTTGAGCAAGTCCTCAAGGAATTGAAACACTTTTTAAATTCGTGTCACCCTTAAAGCATTGAAATCTCAGTTGTCGAGTAAACTAAAATGGATTTCCCAAATGTTAATTGTTGATTGTTTAGTTAGTTGATTTGTTTTTAAGAGCAGCCAGTTTTAAAATGGCTGCTCTTTTTTTATAACAAGTATTGCTGAAGTAAACGAATTTGGGGCAAGCACAGGTGCATTAAAATATTGATGATCCAGTAAACCGATTAATTTTCGTTTAACTGATTAGTAAAGTCTTCTCGTTTTTCTATTAAAAATTGAATCAGACTGAGCTCATTCCCCTGTTCCAGCATCTCCTTGTTGAGTCCGTTTGCAGCCACATAATCCATATACAACCCTATTTTTCCTTTTTCAATATTCAGATTCTTCTGAAAAAATTCGTTAGAATACATTGCTGCTAATTCATCTTCTGCAGTTTCGTTCAGGTCACCTTCCGTCTTATCTTTTTTATCAAAGATCGCTTTAAAGATATTTACAAAATTGAGGCCGTATCGCCATCTTTGATCGTCTAGCGCCACGTTGTCTACTTCTGAGTAGCGGTCTGGCTTGTTATCTTCTGCGCTCAACTGGGTAGCAGTTAATGAGACCTGATCATCTATGGTTTGCACACGGTTTACATCTGCAACAATGTCTCCGGTCAGATCATAAGGCGTTACAATAATCTCACTCAATTCATTAACCGTTTCTCTCAAAGTAATATTGATTTGTTTTGAGTTTACAATCCCCTGATCTACCAATACCGTAATCGGCGCAAATTGTAGGGATTGAATGACGAGTTCATCATTACGAGCCACCGCGATATCAAAAGTCCCTTCTTCTGAAGTTATAGTACCCCGCTGTGCTGTTTTATTGTAGACTACAATACCTCCCGGGCCATCACCCGACGGCACAATGATCTGACCATCTACCATAACACGAGCTAACTTTTGACTGGTAACTGTGAATGACAGGAATAAAACAAGGCATAGGCTGGTAACAACTTTCATAATAGAACGATTTTTTGGTACTATGAAGTAACAACAAGATTTTGAAATTTCAGGGTAAAATCGGCGTAAACTTTTGTTAAATGCCTTTTAAGTCTGTCTATAATTTTAACTTTGAAAGACCTAAACCTCATTCATTTTGAAAAACCTCATCCTTGCCAGCACATCTACTGTTCACGGCGGTTCGTATTTAGAGTATCTCAAACCGCAATTGGACCTGCATTTCAAAGCCGTTGAACGACTTATATTTATACCCTATGCGAGACCGGGTGGCATTTCTCACGAACTATATACATCAAATGCTCAAAAGTTTTTCAATAGTTTAGATATTGAAGTCGTGGGATTACACAGTTTTAAAGACCCAATAAAAGCTCTAGAACATGCTGAAGGTGTTTTTACTGGTGGGGGTAACACTTTTTTACTGGTTAAGCAATTGTATGAAAACAAAATCATTGCTCCGCTTCGAGATCGTCTGTATCAAGATATGCCTTATTTAGGAACCAGTGCGGGTACCAATATTGCCGGAGTAAGTATGCAGAATACAAACGACATGCCTATTGTTTATCCTCCTAGTTTTAAAACTTTAGGTGCTGTACCCTTTAATATCAATGCGCATTATCTAGACCCTGATCCCAACAGTAAACATATGGGAGAAACGCGTGAAACACGTATTAAGGAATTTCATCACTTTAACAATGTACCCGTTATAGGGCTTCGCGAGGGCAGCTGGATAGAAGTCAAGCAACGCACCTATATCTTACGCGGTCCCCACAGTGCTCGTATTTTTGAAGCTACAAAATTACCGTACGAACTCCCTACAGATTCTGAAATTACCGTAAGCTAGAGTTTCTTCAAAAAATGATAGCCCTTGATCACATAATCTTCATTCAGGTAGAACTTGTGACTGGGAAAATTATGCACGTAACTGTTGAGTTCTGAAGTCTCACAGCCTTGCTCCCGGGCATAGGTGTAAATCCACTTAAAAACCTGCTTCCCCAGACCTTTTCCGCGGTGTTCTGCTTTGATAAACACGTGATCTACTTCACAGGTTTTTCCGGCATAATGCCGTATTGCGAACCACAAGCCAAAAACTCCTGCAAGTTCGTCGTCTTTATAAATTCCGTAACACTGGTAGCGGTGTTCAAACATATCGGCGAAACGTTCTTTAAGCAGTGATTCTTCCACACGGTATTCCATCAATTCCTGCACCAGTGGTAAAAACATGTTAATGTCTTCTTTAAACAAGCGACGGACATTAATTTTGGACATAATTGGCTATTTTTAAAAGTAAATCACCTTGGGCCAAGCCCATAGGTATTTAAATAAGACAGTTCTTGAATTCGAGGAAAGCCTCGGATCAGTTAACTCTCGATTATCGAGAAAAGAAACAAAAGTAATGGATTATACGATTCAACATAGAGAAAATGACAAACGCGGTATGTTCTGGATAGAAGGTGAGAACGGAAAAATCTCAGAACTCACCTATACCGTTAAGGATGATTCTACAATTATTGTGGATCACACCGAAACTAAAATGGAATTTGAACATCAGGGTTTTGCCAGTAAAATTCTGGATCACGCTGTACAATGGGCACGTTCCAAAGCGATCAAAATAGAACCTTTGTGTCCTTTTGCAGAAGTAAAATTTGACGAAAACCCAGAGTACGCAGACGTACGTGCTTAGCAACTCATCGCTTTCAGTTTTGAATACCAACACCTACACCATTAAAGAGATCAATGCGTCAGACACTTACGCAGTAAGACATCCTGTTTTGCGTAAGGGTCGCCCGCTTGAAACCTGTGCAATGCCCGGTGACACTGATGAAGACACCGTTCATCTGGGATTGTTTGATGCTCAAAAACTCATTGGCGTGGTCACCTTCATGAATGTGGCTAAACCGCAGTTTACCGGTAGACAATATCAGCTGCGCGGGATGGCGGTTTTAGAGGATTATCAAGGGCAACGCTTGGGTAATGTTCTGGTAGAGGCAGGAGAAAAACTCTTGAAAGCTAAAGGCATAGAAACCCTATGGTGCAACGCCCGTATTAAAGCGCTTAACTTTTACCTCAGAAAAGGGTTTGAGATCAGTGGAGACCCTTTTGAAATTGAACCCATAGGCACGCATTACTTACTTTTTAAAACCCTTTGATGAAACGCAGAACCTTTATACAAAACACCGCTCTAGCAACCGCAGCCCTGAGTACATTTCCGCAGTGGGCAACTGCACAGGAAACTTTAGATAAAGACCAACTTTTAGGCAAAGGGAGCCCAAAACTTGTGGAGCGAAATGGATACCGATTACGCCCACAGGTCGCAGCGGCTTTTGATAAAATGACTGCCGCGGCACAACAAGACGGCATTGGGATTCAGGTGGTATCAAGCTATAGAGATTATGCCCATCAAAATCGCATCTGGGAACGCAAGTTCAAAAGCTATACCGGTAACGGAATGCGGGATCTGGAAGCCATAAAAAAGATCATAGAATACAGCACGATCCCAGGAACTTCACGCCATCACTGGGCAACAGACCTCGATATTATTCAGTCTGGGACCGGGGTAACCAGCAATGTATTGGACCCTGACAAATTTCACGGCACAGGACCTTTTTGCGAACTTAAAGCCTGGTTGGATAAACACGCAGAATCCTTCGGGTTCTATGAAGTATACACCAACGATTATGGTCGAAAAGGCTTCAATTATGAACCCTGGCATTTTAGCTATGCGCCCCTTTCCGCAGGCTATTTGCAACAGTATACCAGGTTGGATATTGCTCAAATCCTTCAGCAGGAAAAACTCTTGGGAAGCGATGCTTTTACTGCAGCATTCATCAATCAGTATAAAACAGAAAATATACTGGATATCAATCCGGCACTTTTAGACTAATCCCTACAACCATCAATTATGAAACTAGGCGGAAGAGCGCTCAAGCTATTTTTAGGCATTGCCATTGTCGCTTTTGGATTGATTCGCTATTGCGGCAGCCAAGAGGAAAACCCGTATACCGGTCGCACGCAGGCCATAAGTCTTTCTACAGAAGAAGAAATTGCAATAGGCCTGCAAAATGCGCCCATTATGGCAGATCAACATGGCGGAATGCACCCGGATCAGCAACTGCAGGATTTTGTAGCTCAAGTAGGTAAAAAACTGGTAGATCATACCATCGCTCAGGAAACGCCCTATCAGTATGAATTTCATTTGCTGCGCGATCCAAAAACCGTAAATGCCTTTGCACTTCCCGGCGGACAAATTTTTATCACCTATGCCTTGATGGAACGTTTAGAAAACGAAGATCAACTTGCTGGGGTCTTGGGTCACGAGATCGGCCACGTGGTAGGGCGGCATGCTGCAGAACGTATTGCGCAGAGCGAACTCGCCAATACCGTGGCAACCGGAGCAGAAGTAGGCGCAGACGCCGGAATGCTCGCCAGTCAGCTGGGACAAACTTTATTGCTCAAAAATGGACGTGGTGACGAACTGGAAAGTGATGCTCTCGGCGTCAAGTTTATGCTGGAAGCGGGGTATAACCCGGAAGCGATGATTGAAGTCATGCAAATACTCAAAGCTGCCAGCGGTGGCCAGCGCGTACCCGAATTTCAAAGCTCGCATCCAGACCCCGAAAACCGTATTCAAAAAATAAAAGAAGCTATTGAGAAGTATCAAAACAATTAATATTATTATTTCTATTGTTATTATTTCAATCTGATGGGACATCACTCCAAAGCGGGAATAAGCTGATTTCTCCGGACTGAGAAGAACGAGGAATGAGGCGACAATAACAATAGTAATAGAAATAATAATAAAGAGAATCTTTTCAAACGCTATCGTGATTGCTCCTCAATCTTTTAGCCTTTGGTCATAAGAGTGATTATCTTTGTAGAACAACTAGAGAAAAACCATGAATAAGAAAGTAATTTTAATGATCCTCGATGGATGGGGATTTGCACCTAATAAAGAAGTTTCTGCCGTAGATCAGGCCAATACCCCCTTCATTGATTCACTCTATAACAAATACCCACACGCACAGTTGCTAACCCACGGAGGCAATGTAGGTCTACCTGATGGTCAAATGGGAAACAGCGAAGTGGGTCATATGAATCTGGGTGCCGGTCGTATCGTATATCAGGATTTTGCTAAAATCAATAAAGCGCTTTACGACAATACACTTAAAGATCAAAAAGAGCTTAAAGATGCCTTTGCATATGCGAAAGCAAACAAAAAACCCATACACTTATTGGGTCTGGTTTCAGATGGTGGGGTTCACGCCCACATTAACCATGCTAAAGGCTTAATTGAAGCTGCAAATCAGGCAGGCGTTGCAGAGGTTTACATCCACGCATTTACAGATGGTCGTGATGTAGATCCACAAAGCGGTGCCGGTTTTATTGAAGATTTAAACGATTATGCAGCTAACAACGGAGCCAAATTGGCCAGTATTACCGGCCGCTATTTTGCTATGGACCGCGACACCCGCTGGGAGCGTGTGAAGAAAGCCTATGACGCTGCTGTACATGGGATAGGTACCAAAACCACAGATCCGGTAAGCGTGATCAAAGCTTCGTACAAAGAGGGCGTGACCGATGAGTTTCTAGAACCTATTGTAGTTACTGAAAATGACCAACCGGTTGCAACGATAAAAGACGGGGATGTGGTATTGTTCTTCAACTACCGTACCGACCGCGGGCGTGAATTGACACGTATGTTATCTCAGGAAGATTTCCACGAACAAAACACGCATAAGCTGGACTTGTATTACGTCACGATGACCAATTACGATCAGACGTTTAAAAACATCCACATTATTTTTGATAAAGACAACCTGACCAATACTTTGGGTGAGGTGGTTTCTAAAGCGGGTAAAAAACAAATTCGTATTGCAGAAACTGAAAAATATCCACACGTAACCTTTTTCTTTTCAGGAGGTCGTGAGCAACCTTTTGAAGGAGAGACCCGTTTGATCGCCAAGTCTCCCGACGTGGCGACTTATGATCTGCAGCCGGAAATGAGCGCTTATGAAGTGCGAGACAAAATTGTTGCCGAACTGAAAAAAGAAGAGGCGGACTTTGTATGCCTCAATTTTGCCAACCCGGATATGGTGGGGCATACCGGTATTCTGGAAGCCGCAGTAAAAGCTTGTGAAGCCGTAGATGCCTGTGCCAAAGACGTGATCGAAACCGGAATCGAACACGGTTACAGCAGCATTGTGATCGCCGATCACGGAAACTGTGAAACCATGGCAAACGAAGACGGTTCGCCAAACACAGCACACACCATCAACCCGGTACCCATTATTGTGGTAGATAACGACATCACAACCGTAAAAGATGGGATCTTAGGGGATGTGGCTCCAACCATTTTAGATATGCTCGGTGTAGATAAACCGGCAGAAATGGATCAGGAAAGTCTGGTAAGCTAAAAAACAAAAGCTATGAACATATACAAACTACCTCTGGTTGCTTTGGCACTATGTGCTCTGATAAGCTGTAAATCAAAAAGTACAGCGACTGCAACCCCCAAAGCTCCGGAAGCTCCTGTTGTTGCTGAAGCTCCTGAAAAACCGGAAGCTCCGGCAGTACAACAACCTCAAATGCTTACCGGACCTGCCGAGCGCAGTCAGCTGCAAAGCGGTGCTTTTGGCGAATGGTTTAATCCCTTCTACGCCTCGTACCGGGTTGACGAAGATCTTGCTAAGGAGCTTAAGCCTTTGCTCAAAGATGTAGACATCACCCTGTTTATGGGCACCTGGTGTGGCGACAGCAAACGGGAGACCCCGCGTATCTACAAAATATTTGATGCGGTTGACAAAAGTGATGAGGTAAAATTAATCACTGTAGACCGTAGCAAAACTACGCCACAGGGATTGGAAGAAGGCAAAGACATCAAACGCGTACCCACGCTTATTTTAAGCAAAGACGGGAAAGAACTGGGGCGTATTGTTGAGTACCCCATTGAAAGTCTGGAAGCCGATATGCTGAAGATTCTAAAAGGCGAACCCTATAAACACGCTTACGCGGATTAAGGCCCGTGCCGCGCAACCAAAGGTTTAAAAGCGATGACTCTTAGAGAGTCATCGCTTTTTTTATGAGTGTTAAGGAATGCCGTAAAGCGCTCTAAACGGAAAGAACTATATTTAGCCTGATTAAAGGTTAACGAGCTGTGTGCAAACGCTTGTAAACATTTAAATATAATAGATATAACACAACTTGTTGTGTTATTCGTACGTTGGCAGTAATTTAAAACGACATGGCAGAAACGAATGACTCAAAATGGAGCGAGGAACTTAGTGACAGGTATTCTGTCGAATGGAAAAATGCGATTAACATAGTAAGAAACCGATTTAATGAGCGGTATTTTGATCCAATAGATGAAATGATTAAGCACGAGAGAAAAGAGATCAGGACGCGAGTAGGTTTTATAATAATGTCAATTGACTGCTTGCTAATTGAGACTCTTAATCAATTTCTCTTTGGCATTGAAGACACTAACGTAAGGTACAATCGTTCAAACCCTGACAATAATTTTAAATACAACTCACAGGCCTTCCGTGACTTTTTCAACTATAGCACCTATTTTCCGGTATTTAAATCAACTAATGGACTTTCAAAAATATTCTATGACGAAATAAGATGTGGTTTACTCCACCAAGCTCAGACTAAAACTAATTCTCTGATTAATATTAAGAGTTCCGATATGGTTCGGCCAGTGGACAAACAAGATTTTAATAACGGAATTGAAATCAACAGAAATCTATTTCATTACGCTTTACAGGACGAATACAATAAGTATTTTAAAGACTTGCAAGACCCTGAATCAAAAAATTTAGACGGAGAATACCTTCGAGATATGTGTAATAGAAAAATGAAAGAATTAATAAAATAAAAACTACTGCCAACAAAGGTAACCGTTGCACAAGTCTATAATTTCTTAGAATACCGATTCATTTTAGCCGCTTTTAAGCGGTTTTCTAGTTTTAGAC
>NZ_QOVJ01000007.1 GCF_004104055.1 Leeuwenhoekiella aestuarii
TTGGTCAAAATAGTTTTCCAAACTGATTGAGGTTTCTTCGTGTAAGTACATACGTGATATTTTAAATAGAACCTTTGATCCTAAAAATGCAGCTGTATTGAGTTGATTAAAAAAAGAGAGCCCAAATCTGATGATTCAAGCTCACTTCAAATTAAAGTCAACATACATTAAAAGTCTTTATTTAAAGACTAATTCTAATAAATAAACCTATTCAAATGCTGCTTTTACGAGAATGAATGGGGTTAATTTCATCTCGTTTTTCTCCAGATATTTAATTTGAAACTTCATAAATGATAAGATTCTATTTATTTTAATTTGAACTATTTGTTTTGTTGGGTTTCTGGAGCTAAAATTCCCTCTACAATACGAGGGTTATCATTTATTTTTTTCGCAACTTTTATAATATCTGCTGCCGTAAGACTTTCAACTCTATCAATATCATTCTCATAACTAGAAATTGCAGTATTCGTTTCTATACTGCTGATGATCTTTTCAAGATGATTCATACTATTATCTTTTCTATCTCCCATTTCTTTGATAAGATTGGTCTTGACTTCCAGAAGTTTCGCGCTGTCTACCTCATTGGAAAGCGCATGAAGTTCTTCATAAACGATTTCCACTAATCGATCAGTCTTTGAGGGATTACAATTGAAATTCACAGAAAGGGTGAAATGATCCTCGGGGATGTAAAGGAGGTTTCCCTTAACTCTCACACCATAGGTACCGCCTTCTTCCTCTCGTATTCTTTCCATATAACGTTTCTCCAGTAATTCAGCGATAATAGCAATCGCCAGTTTATTTTCTTGATTATATGGAAGACCATCAGTAATATAAAGGCTTACTGTGGTTTGGGGTGTTTCCATTGCCTGTGAAATATGAACTTTTGTGATTCCCTTTGTGGGTTTCATTCCATGATCTACGATATGTTCAGTAGCTGTAGTATCTCCAGGAAGGCTTCCTATGTATTCTTCTATAAGTGGAATAAAAACCTCTTTTTCAATATCTCCCATAAAAATGAAACGGAAATCTGCTGCATTTTTTATTCGGTCCTTATAAACAGTTTCCATCTTTTCCATCGAAAGGGAATTAAGCAATTTTTCACCTAAATACACCTCACGTGGATTACCATTAGCAATCGCGAGTTTTAAAGAATCTGAAAAATCACCCCGATTATTGGCATGCAGCATTTTGTTCAGGTTTTTGAGGTTTTGTCTGGCCCCATCAAACGCTGATTCATCAAATCTGGGCTCGGTAAAAGCCAGAAAAATTCCTTTTAATACATTTTCCAGATTACTGGCATAAGAATACCGGTCCATCGTTTCTTCATATTCACCTATTTTTACGGAAGGGACAATAACCTCATTAGATTTAGCCAGTTCTTTCTTGGTAAGATTTGCAATTCCGGAAGCTTCAGCAAACATATAGGCAAAAAGGGAATTATCGAGCAATTCTTTATCCAACTGCGAACGGCCGCCAGGACTAATCGCCCTGAAATAAACCATTTTATCATCCTTATCTAATATGGGATAAAGAAAAACTTCTGCTCCATTAGAAAGAAGGAATTTTGTTCCTTCGGAATCTTTTAGGTGTTCTTCAAGGATTACTTTGCCACCTCTAAGCTCAAGATCCATCAACTTTTTAGCCTTAACTTCTACTTCCTTATAAGGCTCAAGTTTTGCATTGTTCGCATCCTTTATGGTGTTGAAAATCTCTTTTTTTGAAGGATATTTAATTTCATCAGAACCCAAAATCGCTACGACATTACCTTTAACAGTATAATATTGTTTGAAGAAATTCAATATATCTTCCTTCTTTAAGCCTTCTAAATAATCGAGTTCATACTGGTGCAAACTTGTATAATCTATAACCGGAAAATTTCTGAAAAAAGCTTCTGAAATTTCTATAGCGTGATAAATATTGCTGCTTCCACCGCGGCCAATTTTACTTTTCAGTCCGCCTGCTATATAGGATTTCACGCGATCAAATTCGTCCTGGTTAGCACCATGAAGCCAGAATCTTTGCAATTCTGTACCTGCCATTTTCAATGCCGGCAGTAGACTGTCTTTTTTAGGCTGAAGGCTGGACTTTAGAATACCAATATTTTTTGGAAGCGTATAATCGCGATCTGTAAACCTTGCGGAATATACCGGACTTGACGGCAGATCTGCTGTCTTGATAAAGCGACGGTCAATAATCGAAGTAAGTAAATCTAATTTCACCTCATTCTGGATCATTTCTATTTCGGTAAGTGTGGGATCCACTTCATATCTTAAAAAATACTCTATAGAAGTGGTACCGAGTTCCTTATTTTTGAGATTGAGATACGTGAAGTCATCTCCCACCTTAACGCTGTATTTTTTACGTTTTGGCCGGTCTTTTTCCAGGGGAATGCCTGAAAACAGTTTTTTTACCTTTTCTTCCATCTTCTTCTCATCAATATCCCCAACGATAATTACAGCCTGCAGATCTGGGCGATACCATTTCTGGTAATAATCTCGAAGTTCTTCATATTTAAAATTATCAATCACATCCATGGTTCCTATCACTCCTCTTTTGGCATACCTCGAATCTTTAAGCAAACCCCGATTTAGAATGCTGTCGGCAGCGCGGCGTTGTGCAGTATACCTGGAGCGCCATTCTTCCCTAACCACCCCTCTTTCATTATCAATTTCGGCTGCCGTAAGTGTTAAACCGTCAGACCAGTCATGAAGTATGAGTAATATGGAATCGAGCAAATGTTCATTTTCCACTGGAACATTCTGAATTCTATAGATAGTTTCATCATAGTGTGTTGCTGCATTTATTTCATTCCCGAACTTTATACTGTTTTTCTCCAAATACTCCAGCATTCTTTTATTCGGAAAATGCTCGGTCCCATTGAATGCCATATGTTCCAAAAAATGTGCAAGTCCTCGCTGACTTTCTTCTTCCAAAATAGAACCCACCTTTTGCGCAAAATAGAAGGATACCCGATCTTTAGGTTCTTTATTGTGCATAATATAATAATGCAACCCGTTGTCCATCTGGCCTGTAGTTATATCCGCTGGTTTGAGTTCTGGGTTATCTTTATGTTGCCCCATACTCATCTGAAAGCAACCAATCAATAACAGGATTAAAAAAATTTTAATGTGAACTTTCATTTTCTATTAATTATAATTTTCAATTCCATCTTTCAACCAGTACAGATAAGAGTCAATATCGGGATCATAGGCTGTGGGATCATTTAGGTTTTTTCCTTCAGTATCGATTATTACGTAATAAGGCTGTGCATTAGCTTTATAGTGGGTTATCTGAAAATCACTCCATTTATTGCCGATAGTCCTGATTTTCTTACCGGTGGTTTTTGAAACGTACTGCTCTGTTTCCGGTAGTTCTTTCTTGTCATCTACGTAAAGAGAGATCAGAACAACATCATTTTGCAAAAGCTGTAATACCTGAGGATCAGACCATACACGTTCTTCCATTTTGCGGCAGTTTACGCAGGCATATCCGGTAAAATCAAGCAGTACTGGTTTGTTTATTTTTTCAGCGTATGCCATACCGGTTTCATAGTCCTTAAAAGCGGGAATGTCATGAGGGCCAAGTTCGGCTCCTTCAGGAAGGATAACTTCAGAAGCCATGCCCCCTTTCGTACTGCCAACACCATAAGGCGATTCGCTATATTGTTGTGGGGGTGGAAAACCGCTAATCCACTGCAGGGGTGCTCCCCATAGTCCAGGAATCAGGTAAACGGTAAACGCTAAGGTAAGCATTGCCAAAGACAGTCGTCCTACTGAAATAGAAGGTAGTGGACTATCGTGCGGGAGCTTTATTTTTCCGAAGAGATATAAGGTAAGCGATCCTAAAATTGCAATCCAAATTGCCAAGAACGTCTCGCGTTCGAGTAGATGCAATTGTAAAACAAGGTCTGCATTGCTTAAAAACTTAAAGGCCAAGGCCAGTTCCAAAAATCCGAGTACTGCCTTTACTGTATTGAGCCAGCCACCAGACTTAGGAAGCGAATTCAACCAACCTGGAAAGGCCGCAAACAGGGCAAACGGAATCGCGATTGCTGCAGAAAAACCTAGCATCCCAAAAATTGGTGCCAAACCTCCCTTGGAGGCAGCTTGAACCAACAAGGTTCCAACTATTGGACCCGTACATGAGAAAGATACAATGGCCAGCGCTAAAGCCATAAAAAATATCCCAATCATACCTCCTTTATCAGCCCGAGCATCCATTTTTGTGCCCCAGCTGCTGGGAAGCACAATATCGAAAGCGCCAAGAAAAGAAACTGCAAAAATAACAAGAATGACAAAAAATATGAGATTAAACCAGATATTGGTAGAAAGTGCATTGAGTGCATCAGCTCCAAATATGAGGGTTACTAAGCTGCCTAGCAGTACATAAATAACGATGATACTGAGTCCATAAATAATCGCATTGCGAATGCCTACGCCCCTATTCTTACTTTGTTTGGTAAAGAAACTTACCGTTAGCGGGATCATAGGGAAAACACATGGCGTCAATAACGCGGCAAAACCGGATAGAAAAGACACTATAAAAATTCCCCAGAGACTCTTATTATCTGTATCCGAAACGTTATTGCTATCTTTGTTTTCTTGAGAACTCTTTATTTCTCGTTTCGAACTATTCTTTTTATACGTTTTTTCATCAATTTCTAAACCGATTTCCTTTTGGTCATTTGTGTTTTCTTCAAGATCACGTTTCTCTTCTATAGCATCTTGTTCATCAACTGAAGCCTTAGATTTAACGTTATGCTCTTTGGATTCTGAGGTTTCAGGTTTTGAAGAAATTGGGATTTTAAAATGAAGCTCTTCCGTAGTTGGCGGCAAACATTGGCTATCGTCGCATACCATAAAGGTGACTTCCGCATTAATATTTTTTAAGGAAGTCTCTTTTACTTGAATAATTTGCGAAAACGTTGCACGATTTTCGTAATAGGAAGTTTCCATTTCAAAAATATCATCAAAAAAAGTATGCGGCTTACTCTGCTCTACCTTCCCCATAATTTTATAAGAACTTTCAAAAGGAAATGAAAAAGAGGTTGGCACCGGTCCTCCTTCAGGTAGATTCTGAGCATATAGATGCCAGCCCGGTTCAATAGTTGCCAAGATCTGGAGTTCATAGTTATTTTCTCCAAGTTCCTTTACCGAAGTTTCCCAAGTTACCGGATCATAAATTTGAGAAAATACAGTATTCCCCGTAAAAAAAAGGCTGCTGGCTAAAAAGAGTTTTAAAAAAAATGTTCGTAAGGTATTTTCTTGCACTTTATATGATCTTAAAAGAGTTAAATGATGATTATCAGCTTAAAATTTAGCTGTCAACACCATGTAAAAAGACACTCCGGACATAAACATATCCGGAAGGTCTGTTTCAAAAAATAGTAGAAAGATCTATTCTTTCTATAGTAGTTATGAGTAGCTTAACTGGGGTTTTAAGTCTTTTAAAACAGTTGAGAAAGATATTCGTTCAAAGCTTCACCTCTTAGGTTTTTGGCAATAATAATTCCTTGAGGATCAATAAGAATATTTGCTGGTACCGAATTGATATCATACTGTATGGCTACTTCATTTTTCCAGTATTGAAGGTCGCTCACGTGTATCCAGGGAAGCCCGTCTTTTTCAATTGCATTCTTCCATTGTTCTTTACTCGCATCAAGCGATACACCAACAATTTCAAAGTTCTGATCTTTATATGTATTATAGGCCTTAACCAAATTTGGATTCTCTGCTCGACATGGTTTACACCAAGCCGCCCAGAAGTCGATAAGAACATATTTACCCCGTAACGAACTCAGTTTAAAATCTTCTCCATCCAAATTTTTCTGAGTAAAATCCATTGCTTCCTGACCAATCGCAGTTTTTTTACCTATCGCTATCTTATCTAAGATAAATTTACCGGTTGCAGTATTCTGAAGATCTTCATCAAATTTATAGAAAAGCACTTCGGCCTCCCTTGCATCAAATCCTTTTCGCAATTCAACAGACGTAAATTCCTCTAAGGCCTTATAAGAATGCGGATGCGCCACAATAAAGTCGTGCCTTATTTTTCTGATACTATCCACATAAATTTGAATGGTATCATAGGTGACCATTATCTGCTCTTTAGTTCTTCCTTTCATACGATTTTGCAGCGCGATAATTTCATCTGTTAACGGCGAAACTTGTTGAGATAACTTAAAGGATTCTTCGTTGAGCATGGAACCTTCAATGTTAGCATGTTTTATTGAATCTGTGGCAACCATCCTTATATCACTATTTTCAATATAGAAATGAAAGATATCCCCCTTCCATTCCGGTTCTGGAGAGCTATCCCCATGGCGCAAGAAGATCATGGCATTTACCGGGTGCTCTACTTTACCCTGAAAGCTAAATTTACCCTGATTTACAACCGAAGAGTCTCTGAACGTTGAATCGTTTTGTTTATAGGAAAGTATGGCCAGGGTAGCATCAGGAGATTCTTGTAGGGTTCCAGTTATTGAGTAACCATCAAGATTTGCGTCTTCTTTTTTCTCTTCCTTGCAAGCCCCTATCGTCATCAGGATTATAGCAAGAAGCAAAAAAGGTCTGGGAAATGCCCCTTGGGCATTTAAAATTTCTGATAAGTTATGATCTATTCTTTTCATCGTAGAATTTTTAATACTTGAACTCTTCATAAAGCGTTCTTTAATGTATGTTTAGAGCTTCTGTAAACCCGTAATTAGGATTGATCGTATCAATTAATACTTCTTTCTATATATCCCTTGACGTCTTCATTAGATACCAGAGTTAATAGGTATTGCGTATCGCTTTCTGAAAGTAGTTTCTTAAGACCTGGAATAATTTGGTAGAGCATAATATCCTTTTCATTATCGGTAAGGCTTGGAATCGTTTGATCTACCGTTTTGAGAAACTGTTCCTTTCCTTCTTGCGTGAGTTGTACTTTTGCTCCTGCAACCATAACTGGCAAGCTTTTCAACTCCTTTATTCCTAAACTATAGACGTGTTTTTCTGTTTGTTGAATTTCATCTATAGTCACGTCTTGAGAATAGCCTTTTGTTATAGTACCTAAATAGTTTTCATATTTGCTCCTAAGAATAGAATCTACTTTTTGGGTGTTTGAAATCTGGCGGAATTGAGCTCGATTTTCTTCAAAAAATTTCGCTTTTTCAGAGCCAAAAGGAGCAAAAAATTCATAGATAAATAAGGTTTGATCACTTATTTTTTCTTCCTTACTCAACGAATTATAAAATGACTCTACCTGTGGTTCTGGATTTTCGGTGTGCGTATTCATCAAAGCCTGCAAGTAATTAGCTTGTAAAGCTATACTCTTCTCCCCACCCTCTATACGTCGCTTTAAGCTCCCAAAGGCCTTTTGGGGATCAAAGGTATTTTCTACCTTACCAATAAATTTATCTCCATCAAGAATACCACCTGCAAACATATGTTTCAAATCCCCGCTTTTATCGAGAACTACAAAAGTGGGATAGGCTTTAATCCCGTACTTTTTAGCAAGTTCAATTCCCTCTTTTTCGGCATTTATTTTTAGGCTTATAAATTTTGAATTAAAATATTCTCCTACGTTTTGTTGGGGAAATACCTGTTTATCCATCATCTTACAGGGCGCACACCAGTTGGTATAAAAATCGATGAATACGTATTTGTTTTGCTCCTGGGCCTGTACCAAAGCTCCTTCTAAATCCGTTTCAGCAAATTGCACCCCCTGACCAAAGCTTATAATACCGGTGTGTACAATGAGTATTAATAAAATTATTTTTTTCATATTTTTTTATTTGAAAAAAGGAGGTTCTACTAAGAATTTTACTTCATTTCAAAGCTCATTTTTAAATCACTTAATCATTATTTATTAGGCTAGGATTTTGATCCATAACAGTTGGGGAAAATTTAACTACTAAACGATCTTGTGTGAGTTGGTACTCGTCTTGTAGCGAACCATCTGCATTATAAATCTTGTGGGTATAGCTTGAAACAGGCGTTGGAATGTCAGGATCTACTGTTAATCTTCTCATATCGAACCAGTGGTAACCTTCTAGCGCAAACTCGCGTAAACGTTCATCAAATATAAAGCGTAGTAACTCCTCCCGATTGGATGCAATCTCGGCAGGGACATCAGAAAAACCAGGCATCAACCTTTTTTCACGTAAGAACTCAAGATCATCCACAGCACCCGAAAGATCATTGAGGCGACATTTTACCTCTGCACTAAGTAAATATAACTCTGGGACGCGCACACCAATCTGACTTTGAGAAGTTCCAACATTCTTTTTGTAAGCACCGTCTATAGGTATGGGATCACCAGATTGGAGTGAAGGTGTATACAGCAATTGAAAACGTAAATCATTATCATTATATAATGCCATTACTTCAGGTTTAACCACCATTTCATATTGTCTATTAGCTATAGCAGCGATAACAACTTGCTTTCCATAAAGATTTTGAGGATCAAGTTGTGCATTCGGTCTTTCATACTGCTCGTTATAATCAATTAGTCCAACTTCTATACCTATATTGTATTGTTCTACTAATGCTTCATCTAGTAACGGGCGTGCCTCGGCAAATTTTCCCATAAACGTATAAACCTTTCCTAACAGTCCCTTGGCAGCTGCCCTAGTAAATCTAAACCTACTGTCTGTACGGGTAGGCAAAGCTGATATGGCCTCTGTGAGATCCTTTATTATCAGATCGTAATTTTCCTGAACCGTTGCTCTCTTAAAATCAGTAGCAGCCAGATCGGCTACAGTAACTATTGGAAAGCCAAGATCAGTTGAAGATGTCTGGGCATTGTATGGCATACCAAAATAGTTTACCATGAGAAAATAGACCCAGGCACGCCCTGCCTTCGCCTCGGCTTGCAGGACACGTTTTTGCTCTTCAGTACCATCTGTAGCGATCAGTATCTCGTTAATAATCTTATTGTAGATATACAGATTCTCCATGGTAACCTCCAGCTCGCCCATATTCTCATCATTGTCATAGACGTCAGCCTCCCACTTGAAAAATCGCTGTCTGCGAAGTTCACTATTGCTAAAATCAGGTTCAAAAGCAGTTGATTCTGCACCCAAATATGCTTGACCATTAGCAGATCTAAGATTTACCAGATCAAGATTGTAAAACAGCTTATCATAGTCTACCACTTTTTCACCAATGAGCTGTCCTTTAGGAACTATTTCCAGAAATTCATTTGAGCACGAACCAAATACCAGGATACTTAAACAAATAAGTATTTTATAATATGTTTTATATATATTCTTCATTATGCGATTTTTTAGAATTTTACGTTTAGACCTAAAGTCACTCTTTGTCCCCTGCTGAGCACTCTGGAACCTTCATAAAAATGGTATTCAGGATCGATGCCATAATCATTATCTGCCCATAATAATATATTAGAAACCTGACCTCTTAAGGTAACTTGATCAATACCCGAATTTCCAAATATGTTATTGGGTAAGCGATAGAGCAAGTTGATATCCCTTATTTTGATATAGGAAGCACTTATAATATTACTGTCCCCATCAACGTAGTAATCAGTATCTCTATTTACAGTACTTTCTCTATCTACAAACCTAGGGATGTCAGTAAACTCTTCATCTCCAGGCTCCATCCAACGATCTAAGAAATCTTCATTAATATTTCCTGAGGTAAAGTTGTAATTAGCTGCATCCAATCGTGTACCTGAATAGCGGTTATTCACATCTCTGCGCATTACATGACCCAAACTAAACACCGTGTTTACATTTAAGGAAAGATTTTTATAACTGAATGTATTTCCAAAACCACCATTCCATTTCGGTTGTGTGGTTCCCATGTGTTTGATATCTTCTGGAGTAGTTACGTTAGGTTCAGTGGTAATGGTTCCATCTGCCAATCGTACCTGAGGATCTCCATTTTCATCCAGACCGGCATAATCAAATGCAAAAAGAGAAAATGCAGGATATCCTACTACAAACTGTTCATCGACTCTTACATCACCTGTAGTGGTCTCTGTGATGAATCTTAAATTTGTAATTTTATTTTCATTAAAAGCCATATTCAACTGGGAAGACCAGGTAAAATCTTTTAATGCAATATTTATCGTATTCAATCCTATTTCGAAACCATCGTTTTCTAAATCACCGAGGTTTCCCCGTACAGAACTGTATCCGGTAAATACATTTGTAGGTATAGTTCCCAATAGATCTGAGGTCTTTCTTTTATAATAATCGAGTGAACCTGTAATGCGACCGTTGATATTATAATCGATACCTAAGTTTGTAGTAGCTGTTCTTTCCCAACTTAATTTACGGTTACCTGGTGTAGATATGCGAAGACCGGTTTCAGGAAAAAAGGCCGATGATATAGGAACTAAAATATCAAATGATGCTGCATCTCCCGGTTTAGGGGCATTCCCTGTGATACCATATGTTGTTCTTAATGCCAAAGAATTTAACCAATCTGCACTTTGAAAGAAAGATTCCCTTCCTATATTCCATTTACCACCAACACTCCATACGGGTCTATTTTGAGCAGATTTGTCTAGCCCGAAAAGATTACTTTGGTCAGCTCTTATACTTGCATTTAAGGTGTATTTACGATTAAATGTATATGCCGCATTTCCATAATAGGAAATGAATCGCGTTGTGGTTTCACTTCTACCGAAATAGCGCTCGGCGATCAAAGGTTGAAGATTACTCAGGCCACCATAACCAGGGAAGAACTCAAAGAAATTAGGTTTTACTACATTGCCCAGGAAATTCCCTATGGGAATTGCGTAGGTTCCATATTCTCTTTGTTCATAGCTTTGTAGCCTATCATCATACCCCCTTACTTGACTAAGTTTGGTAGTACTCATCTGCTGTTGTGCTTCGTGTCCAGCAATTATGTTTAGCTGATGCATTCTATCGTTCCAATCTTTTCCGAAGGACAACTGATTTCTTACGGTCCAGGCTTCTACATCTGAACTTCTCGCGGCATATTTCCCTCCTGTATTGGGTATTATATATTGTGGTGTCGCTCCCGGGGAAGAAACGACAGTGTATTCAACGAGTTCTTGTCTTTCTGCAATGGCTAAATGATCAGTGTACTCTTCATTATCCACTGCATTGAGCGTGTAGCTGTATGTCCCCTGAAACTTTAAACCCTCAAAGATATCTAAATCAACACCCAGAATATTTCTCATGGATTTTGTTATGTTTTTGGTATATGCCAAATCCAATTCATCCAAAGGGGTATAACTCAAGTCTACAAGACTTGCCTGCTCAAATTCACTCCTTACCTCATCATTTAACTCGGTCATATAAGACGTTTCAATATTATTCCCGTTAGCATCTCTAAAAAGCTGATAGGGTAAAAAGCGACTGTTAATATTAATGTTATTCGGGCTGAATCTATTCTGATATGTGAGATCAGTAATGATGTCAATATTGATACGATTACCAACATCAAAATTCTGTCTAAGGTTTAATTTATACCTGTTATCTTTCTCACCAGGTGTGTTACTCTGCCTTCCGGTATAATTACCAGAGGCATAAAAAGAATATCCTTTTTTTCCTCCAGATGCAGAAAGGGTGTGGGTGGTAAGGATGGAAGGTCTATAAAATAAATTATTGATTTGACTCCTATTGTTTATAGCAGCTAAACTATCTAATCTTTGTCTTGCAATCCCTTCAGATATTACGCCTCTATTGCGGTCGTATAAAATTTGTTCATGAGGAGAGATGCCATTTCCTGATGTACCGTAACCTACCACATTTTCATAGGGATATATTTCAGGATTGAAAATCTGCTCAGCAACCGCTATAAAGTCGGCACTTTTAAGCGTACGCAAATAATCCTGATCTGGTCTGCCATCCATAGTAATGAACGTGTCATACTGAAAACTTACAGTTCCGCTGGAAGATCCTCTTTTTGTATTGATCACAATAACACCGTTAGCGGCTCGTGAGCCCCATATAGAAGCTGCTGTAGCATCCTTTAATACGGTAATATCTCTAATATCCTGTGGATTAATATTAGCAAGACCAGAAATTGCTGCCGAACTATTAGTTTGAGTAGAAATATCTGGAATAGGAACACCATCTACAACAATTAAAGGACTGCTGTTTAAAAGTTGAACTGTGGCCAACCCTCTAACCAATAATGGATTAAATAGTTCTGCTCCAGGACTACTATTTACCGTAAGCCCAGGGATTAGACCATCAAGACGTTCTGCAACATTCATCGTGCTGCTTCGATTTTGAAAAACTTCCATATCTGGTTTAGCAAAAGAACCTGCGCTGCGTTCTTTAGCTATAGTCTGATATCCGGTAGAAACAAGTACTACTTCATCTAAAGAACTCACGTCTTCTTTTAAAACCACTATCAGGTTCTTTGCGTTATCTGCCGTAATGATAATCTCCTGATCCAGAAACCCGATGTAGGTGATTAACAGCGTCGTTCCTGTAGCCGCATTGGCAAATTTAAATTCACCTTCCATATTTGTTGAAACAGCACGTGTGCTATCTTTTAATTGTACAGTAGCACCAGCGAGGGGTACGCCCAATGAGTCTCTAACCACACCGCTTACGGTAACTTGTTGCTGAGCGTTTAAGATGGGTGTTTGTGCTTTTTTTCTACTTACAATAACCACATTGTTTTCAAAAGAATACTGATAGCCGATGCGATCAAGACCCTCATTAAGCAATTCTGAAGTCTTATAAATTCCACTACTAACTTCAAAAGTAGGTGCTTTAGTAAGTTCATTGGACCGGTATACAAAATTGTAATCGGTTTGTGCTTTGATTAAGTTAAAGACCTCTTCTAAGGACAATGTTTGATCTTTTGAAATTGCAATAGAAGCATCTTGTGAGAATCCGCTGTTGGGGCTCAGTGCAAATGTAGTTGCGCAGAGCATAAAAATAAGTGTTCTCATGATGATGTGTTGAGCTACACGGCTTAAAAAACCATGGTTGGGAGTCAAATTAATTTTCATAAATTTGTTGAGGATTATTTAAACATTAAGTTGTTTTAGGTAATTAAACTAGAGGAATTTTAGTCTGATGCTGTGGAAGGTGCTGACTTCAATTCCTTTTTTCTTGCCATTATTTTATCATAATTTTCTTATCTTTTATTTCGAAGGTTACTTCTCCGGTTTTTTCTAAATTTTGAAGAAGCGTTTGAATATCATCTTCCCGTTTTAAAGTACCTGAAAACAAATAATTCTTCTTTACATCATTTTCAAAATCCACTTCAGCATCATACCATCTGGAAAGTTGATGCATCATGGCTTGCAACGGCTCATCGCGAAATAGGAATATTCCATCTTTCCAAGCTATAGCATAATTCACATCGACCTTTGTAATAACCAGATCATTATCAGAACCCATATTAACTGCCTGTTCACCCGGCTTTAAAACTTTACTAGAGTGTTTATTATGAATAGCAACACTACCTTCAACCAATGTGGTATAAAGGGCCTTATCATTTTTATAGGCACTTATATTAAATTCGGTTCCTAAAACTTCAAGCTCCTGTTCTTTTTGTTTTACGATGAAAGAATCTCCATCATGTTGTGTACTGTGTGAGACATTAAAATAGGCTTCCCCATAAACCAATTCAACTGTTCTGGGCTGACCCGCAATAAACTGTACCGGATATTTTAATTTTGATTCTGAATTGAGCCAAACTTGAGTACCATCTGAAAGTTCTACAAAAAATTTCCCCCCTCTAGGTATTGTTAAGTAATTATAAACAAGCTCTCCAGTATTTTTATCCTTAGTATATAAAAGGTGATTGCTTACAAAGCTTGAATTTTTGCCTTTATAAACGGTTTCTTTAGAAAGTTCGATTTCTTCTCCATTTTCAAGGCCTAAAATAGCCTTATCTGAACCGGAAACTATATTATTTCCTAATGCTGAAGGATCCTCAGTAGTTTTAAAAGTATCAGGTAAATTATAAAAAACGCCCAATCCAAAACCTATTAAAAGAATGGCGGCAGCAGCATATTTTAAAAAATTTTGCTTTTTAGATTTTGAAAAATAAATCTTGCTTTTCAAAGCTTTCCAGTCTTCTACAACATCAATATCCCCCAAAATCTTCTCTCGTTCAGCCCAATAGTTGCGATCGTTAAAATCTCTAAAGAGTTTATCCTGATCCTCTTTAGTTATCAAATCGGTATGAGGATTAGCTGTATTTTCTTTACCCTTCAAAATAAAATTTGAAAGGCTTTTACAATACGCTATTATCTCTTTAAAATCTAACATACTTGACAGTTCTACTGTTAAGACGATCAAATATTAAAGTAGGGTTAAAAAAAAGTTATTTTTTTTTTAAAATTAAAAACATATAAATAAAACTACCCGAAAATAATTTAAGAAAATATGGATTACATTGATTAGAAATTGCTACTTGCCATAACTAAGAGAAGGAAGTGATAGTGCTCTTTTAATAAGGGGCGCATTTTTTTATAAGCAATCTTTTTCTGAGCTTTAACGGTATTTATGGAAAGTGATAGACTGTCTGCAATTTCTTGATTAGAATAATTTTTAAGGCTCAATTTTATTATTTGTGCACATCTATATGGTAAACTATTCGTTGCTTTTTCAATAAGAGTACTTGTTTCTACATGTATGATTTCCTTATAAAAAAAACGGTCTGATTCCAACCATTCAAATTCTTCAATGGTAGATTGCGAATCCATTACACGAACATACTTAGACTTTAAGACATCTAAACATTTATTTTTCACAGCTGTGTACAGGTAGCTTTTTGCAGCATTCATTTCTATGAAATGAATTTCTTTTTCCCAGACTTTAACAAAAACCTCCTGCACAGCATCTTTAGATGCTTGTAGATCAGATAAATAACTTTTTGCAAAAAGACATAAAGATGGATAAAGTGCCTTATAAAGCAACTTGAATTCGTTTATATCCAAATTTGAGTCATTCAAAACATAAAATTTTGCTAAATATATAATCTTTAAAATAAAGATATTACATAGTCTAAATAATTATGGATTTACTATTATTTAATTCTAAAATTTCTAATCTTGAAATTTAAAAAACAATTTTTCAGATTATCTCATTTTATACGAAATAAAACTGACCTCCTCACATATTTAGGTACTGGTCGTAACTAGAGAATCTGGGCTATTTTTATTGATTTCAATGTACTCATCTCTGAAGGATTCATTGAAGCTTTCTATAAATGGGTTTTCCGGGTCATAAGAAGTCTAATTCCACCTTGTTTTTATAAGCCCATTTATCCAATACTTTACTGATAAATTCACTTCCATTATCGACTTTTATGCGTTTAGGATAAAGTCTTGTGCCAGTAACTAAATTATCTATCACCCCAACAACATCACTTTCTTTAGGGGTATAATAAAACACACTTTTCTGTAGCTATATTAGGCGTACACAACGGTTGATGGAACTATTATATTCCATACGAATATTGCTGACCATCTCCCGTTTTCGAGATGGCCTCAGAACTTTTTTTTAAGTAAGTCATGAAGAATCTGTTTGTCAAGACTTAAATCAGCTACAAGCTTTTTAAGCTGAGCATTCTCCTCTTCCATGTTCTTGAGTCTTTTCAGTTCGGAGACACCTAGACCCCGTATTTTTTCTTCCAATTGTAAAAGGTAGCCTCGCTGATTCCCATCTAGCTACAGACCTCAGAAAGACGCGTTCCCGTCTCAACCTTCTTGATCGCAAATACTATCTGTGACGCGGTAAATTTGATCGTTTCATAAGCAAATAATCTATTTGAAGTTAAACATTTATTTGCCCAGAATCCTCTAGTTTTTATCAGTCCGATTTAATGGGAGGAGGTCACATTAAAATATCCCCATAAACAGGGAGTAAATAAAGCCATAAGCTAGGTATCTTGCAGAAAATTAAACGCGATTCTAAAGATCATCGATTATGATACCTACCGAACAAGCTCATAAATACATTTCCAGATTTAAAAAAGCTGATCTAAAAAAAGAAGATTTCCATCAATTTTCAGCACCGTATCAAAAACTGGGTTGGGTACTTACTCAACTCAAAAAAGACCAATACAATTACTATACGGCTTCTGATTTAACAGCCAGTTTTGCGGCACCAGAAACGATGAATCCTTGGTCTAGCAAAGAAGGAATGCAATTGGGTGTGTTTTTGTTTGGAGAAATTCAAGCACCCTATTTAGGTATGATGTGGCAGCTTATCGACTCCCTTCCCTATCAGGAAGGTTATGCTAGAAAAGCATTTAGGTCGAAAGCCAGCTTCCAGCTGCTCACTAAAAAAATCAACATCTTTAGACGCTTTTTAAGCCTGAGCCGTTTAGGAATGGGCAGCTTACCACTTCAAGAGCAATTGCAATACAGCACCTATTACGATCGCGGAAACAGCTACTTCTTTGCTTCTATCTTCACCCAAAAACCAGAACTGGTAGCTGAAGTGGTAGTTGATATCATTCAGGGCGAAGACGAGATAGGTGGTGTTAGTCACGATCTTATCAAGGGCCTATTGCTTACCCCAGCACAAAAAAACTGGGAACTGGTAGGCAACTTACTCCTTGCAGCGCAACGGCAAGAAGGCTTGCGACAAACTATTTTAGAAAGCTTAGATGAGACCCATTTAGGAGCGCTTAAATACATTATCAATCTTATTTTAGAAAATGACCTGGCCCGTTTTAGTAGTGTGGTAAGAGCTGTAAATGTATGGTTTGGTTTTAATTGGGAAGCACCTAAAAAAGCTACGGTGAATCGAATCCTACAGCTTGCCCAAAGCTTAATTCATAATAGCGATAAAGTTGACGAACTCCTTAACAGCAGAGATAATATAGAAGTGTATGTAGCACTTTGGGCTGTAGGGATTATAGATGTAGATTTGGCCAATCAAAAAGCTTTAAATCGGGTATATCAAACAGAAAATAGAGACACCAAACTAGCAGCGCTTTATTTTGTATCGCAAACCGGCAGGACCAACACCTCTATTGTTGACTATTTTAAAAAAGAGCTGGGTAAAGATCCGGCTATCGATCATTGGGTGATTTTAAATTTACCCCAAATCGAATTGGATACCGACCTTTTTCAACGCGTATATGAAGTCGCTCAAGCTATTGAAAACGGAAAAGCACAAAAATCAGGAAAAATATTTTCGTGGTTTGACTTTCAGCCTACTTCAGAATCGTTTTTCAATTTTCTTATCAATCAGGCTAACCAAGAACAATTAGCCCTGCTCGCTGATGATATTGATCAACTTCCCTCGGTATATAGAGAAAATTACATTCGTAAAGTGTTTCCCAACAGTCATCGCTATTATTGGGGCAAAAAAAGTGCACCACAACCGCAAGCCGATTACGATTACGAACGCGGTTCCTGGAAACGAAACTTAGCGCATCAAGCCATTAAAAACCGAAATGAAACCGTAATGGCTACCGGTATTCAACTCTTTTATGTGATGCCGCTCTATGAAGAAGACCTACTGCTTGCTGAAGAATTACTAAGTCGTAAAAGTAAAACCTTACGTTCGGCTTTAATAGAATTGGTGGTCCATCAACCTGAACCCATTTTACAGACCACTACCCTTCATTTAATAGAAGCTAAAAATGTAAATCAGCGTTTAGCGGGACTCGAAATTTTATCGATTTTAGATAACGAGGATCAATATCCCGAGTTTATCAACCAACAAATAGAACGCTACAAAGCCCGTCCCAAACACTCCAAAAATGAACAAGTCTTCCTGGACAAATTCACCAAGTCTGAACACGCAAATACCTTTAGTACTGGTTTTGGAGCTGTAGACTACAGCAATCTGAGTCCGCTGTATATACCCCAACCCAAATTTCAAACCAAGACCAACTTTTTCGATAAGCTGGGTATTGTAAGTTCCGCAGGAAAAAGCAATAAGTTAAGCGCTTTTATCAACCCTAAAAAAATTAGTGAAGCCGTAAATAATTTGATTAAACGCATCCATGAGCAGCGCAATTATGAATACGAGCGAGAAGGCTATCAGGGAGAAACCACTACCCAATTATTAGGACAGGGCATTCACGATATTAAAGAATTAGAAGACCCTACCCCTTTAGAAGAATTGCATAACCTCCCCTTAGCCAAGCTTTGGATAGAATGGTATGAACATAGCCAACTAAACGATTATGAAATGTATATGGCTATTCGTTTTATAGCCAATGCCAATAACCCGTACAGTTACTACAGCACGCTTATTCCGTTTGGCAAACAATACATTCCCAATCTCGAAGCATTAGCCATAGAGCATAATCCACGTTCGTATTATGGAAAAAATCAAGTGTACTTAAAAGTTCTAAAAAGGCTCTTCAAAGTTTACCAAGACCAGGCTAATTTCATCAATTTCAAATTAGATCTCTTAGAAGATATAATTGCTAATTTTCCCGAAAAGCATAAAAAAACAGGCTTTAAGCAAAATGACTATTCCATACAATCTTCCAATTGGACGAGTATAGCTTCGCAATTTATAGGAGGCCTGGATGAAGATGAACTAGAGAATGCCAGCCTGGATCAACTAAAAAAGCTTTGGGATTTGCACCTGTACTTAACCGCTCAATACCTGGGGCATCCTAACCCGGTTTCGCAACTTCAGGAAGTCGCAGCAGAAAAAGTTAAAAATGCCAGGGACATGCCTGCTCCCAAGATCGAGGTAACCATTAAGTTGTATCAAAACAAGCTGATCAATGAGGATGATCTCTTGTTTCAGGCGCTATATTCCGGAGAATTGATGTCCATTATAGACGGTGGCTTCAATTACCGCATCCGCAGCGGTAGAATTCCTAAAAATCCAATTCCGCCACACGTATTTGCTCCCCTTAAAACCAATCTCCTGCAAATCGAATTGGAACGCGGTGATTTAGCCACAGAAGCTTCAGATTATATCGGGCATATACAAACAGTACCGGGCACCCATTACGTATTTGAAATTTTACAACGCTTAGGCAAAGAATCTTTTGAACGCGGGTATAGCTATTATAACGACAGTAAAAAATCAAAATTCAGTGCCATACTTAGAAAAAGCATTCCCGGTGAATCAGAGAGTTATGCCGATTTTGTAGCGCTTGCTGACGAAGCCAAAATTCCCAAAAAACGCTTAATCGAACTGGCGTGCTATGCCACACAATGGGCAGGTTATGTAGGTGCATATCTGGGGTTAGAAAAGTTAGAAGATGCCGTTTGGTGGTTTCAGGCGCACGTTTCAGACTATATGAGCAGTGAAAAAGAAACCCTCATTTCCCGGTATTCCAACATTCCAAAATCAGATTTTGCCATCGGCGCTATTGATATCGATTGGTTCAATAAAGTCTATAAAAATCTAGGAAAATCAAATTGGAAAATTTTACACGATGCGGCCAAATATATTTCTGATGGAAACGGTCACCGTCAGGTAAAATTATATTCCAGTGTGATGTTGGGCGAAGTAAAAATCACCGAAACCCTTAAAAAAATCAAAGAAAAACGCGATAAAGATTACGTTCGGGCTCTGGGCTTAATTCCGCTTAGTAAAACCGTCCCCGAAAAAGATTTATTAAAGCGCTACAACCTCTTGCAGCAGTTTTTAAAAGAAAGCAAACAATTTGGAGCCCAGCGTCAAGAAAGTGAAAATCTAGCTGTGACAATTGCTTTAGACAACCTATCCAGAAACGCAGGCTATCAAGACCGCGTACGTTTCAGTTGGGCGATGGAAGCCAAAGCAACCCAGGAAATTATGGAAAATGCTACCCTAACCCTTGATGAAACCCAATTAAAACTGGTCATTAACACCTTAGGTAAAGCAAGTATTCAGGTAACCAAAGCCGGAAAACCCTTAAAATCAATCCCAGTAAAGTACCGCAAAGAAAAATCGGTTATTCAACTAAAAGAGCATAAAGCGTATTTAACGCAACAATACAAAAGAACGCGTTTGTCCTTAGAAAACGCGATGCTTAATGAAGACCCGTTTACCGCTGCAGAAATACAGAAGCTTATGCTGCATCCTATTGTAAAAGCAATGCTTCACCAATTGGTCTTGTTTGCTCCAGAAAAAGAAATCAGCGGTTTTTATAAAAACGGCACCTTAACCAACGTAGCCGGAAAAACACACCCGTTAGCCAAAGAAGAGGTCTTGGTTATTGCCCACCCTGCTCATCTTTTTCAAACTGTAGCATGGGATTTATACCAGAAACACCTTTTTGCCGAGCGCATCGTACAGCCTTTTAAACAAGTATTTAGGGAGTTGTATGTGATCACCCAAGAAGAACGGGAAACCGGATACCGATCTAAACGCTACGAAGGGCATCAAATACAGCCTAACAAAACCGCAGCTTTATTGCGCAGCCGGGGCTGGACGGTTAACCGAGACGAAGGCTTGCAAAAAGTCTATCATCAACGCGGATTTATGGCTACGATGTATGCTATGGCCGATTGGTTTTCTCCTTCAGATGTAGAAGCACCTACACTAGAAGAAGTGTGTTTTCATACGTTAACCGACTATAAGCCCATTCCGCTTAGCGAAATCCCACCGGTAGTCTTTAGCGAAATTATGCGCGATATAGACTTAGTGGTGAGCGTCGCCCACGTAGGTGGTGTAGATCCTGAAGCCAGCCACAGTACGATGCAAATGCGTGCAGCACTGGCCCAAGAATCTGCGAGACTCTTTAAGCTTGACAATATTGAAGTTAAAAACCGCCATATTTTAATCCAGGGAAAACTCGGTGAATACAGCATTCACTTAGGCAGTGCACAGGTAAGTAAAAACGGATTGGCACTTTCTATCCTGCCCGTACACAGTCAGCATCGGGGCCGTCTATTTTTACCCTTTGTAGATGATGATCCTAAAACCGCCGAGCTTATTTCTAAAATGAAACTCCTGGCCGAAGATCATAAAATACAAGACCCTACCATTTTGGCACAAATCAATAATTAACAGTAACATGAGGGCGTTCCCCACTCCCGTGGGGCGCGCTTTCTGTTACAAGTCCGCGTGCTCGCGCACTGTGGGCTTTTCACGACAATCGCTAACGCAAAAGTCACGTTCACTATGCAACTCACGTTACATTTAAAAAGATTGGGGAAGAAAAAGGTAAAAAAGGTACCCTTCACCCTGGCAGAACCCCCACAAACCTTAGAAGACCTACTTATCGCTTGTGTAAAAAATCAAGTAGCAGCCTTTAATAACAAACGCTTAGCAGTAAATGTAATTGGCTTTTTAAGTCCGTCAGAAATTCAAGACCAGGCTACAAGCGGAAAAGTAGATTTTGGCGTCTTAGGCAATAAAAATTTAGCTAACGAGCAAGAAGCCATCGATAATGTACGCATTGCCTTTAAAGACGGTTTATTCCTGGTGTTTATCGATGATGAAGAAGTTACCCAGCTGCAAGCACCGCTACAGCTTACTTCCCAAAGTGTTGTGACCTTTATACGAATGACCTTTTTGGTAGGTACCTATTGGTAAACTACAACGTGTTGAATCCCTAAAAATTCCTGATCATAAAGATTGATGATGCCAAGCACAACTAAAACTTTTAGATCAAATCTATCTTCCACTAAAATGCAAAAAGAATTAGCTCACTTAATATGCAATATGCACAGCTGCTGGTCTAAATTGCTCGTAGAAAAAGAGCTGGGGAATTATGCGCCAAGTATTTGGCAAGTAAAACTGGCTGCGGAAGCGATTACCATCAATGCGGCGAACAAAACCTTTGCGTTTAAAAATGCCGAATTCTCTTTTGATGTACATCTGGAAGAACCCCATAATACCGGAATAAATTATATAAATACCATTCCGGTTTATGGGAAAGGAACCTATGCTTTAGATGAAAAAAATCAAGTACTGAGAATTTTGAATTTGGTGTTGGATCACTAGTAAACTACTTCGGGGCAAGCCCGCGAAGCATTAAGCTGAACAATATATTTTTAGAACGAGACAAGTCTCGGAGCATTTAAATCTCGATTATCGAGTAAATACATTCCAAATCTGTAACTAACTTTATTCTTTCGGGAGTTTAAAAAGCTGTTCCCGATTTATTGGGAAGTAGCGGGTTCCTTTAAATCGAGGATTAGAAGGTATCATGGGTAGCGATGGATACATACGCGCTCGTGCAGCGCGTTTTAAACGCATTCCCCCATCAAAAAGTGAATGGATTTCATCTTCATCGTTGATGTAAATCGGTTTTTCAACCCAAGTTATTACCTGACCATAATTGGGTTGTACTAATAGCTGATTGTAAGGGGTATCCTGAAGCGAAAAGCTATAGCTATGCCCTTCTTGTTCACCAATAGCTATAGCTATCCACAAAGTATCACCTTTCTTTACCTGCAAAGAATAAACACTATCGCTTTCTGTTTTAAACTTTTCAGAGGCAATAAAAGTAGAGGCATCAAAATCTTTACCCGTTTTTACGCATATGCGTTTAGGGTCAAGCTTTCTAAAGTAAATCAACAGCTGTTCATCAGCAACAGCATCAGCATGGCTTCCGTAAAGCTTTATTGCATCCTGATCTGCAGTTGTGGTTGCATAAGCCGTATCGTTTTTCACCGTAAATGTTCCCTGAAAATAATTGACCGCGTCTGTTTCAGCAGCTGGCTTTTTAACTACAAATTGCTTTCTTTTAGCATTCATTCCTAAGATCACAGGAGCATCTGTATCAGCACTCTTAAAGAAACCGTGGTATTTATCTAATTGGTTATCCTCTGTAGTTTGCGCATGAGTAAAGCCACTGTAGCAAATTAGAGAAATGAGTATGGTACGTTTAAGCTGTTTAACTAGCATGTTTTAGTCGTTTTAGTTTAGGGTAATTGATACGGCCAAAGAACTCAATTTTTGGCCTAAAAAACCACCCTGTTTTCAGTGATTTTAGGTCTTTTAAGGTGAAAATCTTTAGAAACGGCAAGCTTCTTTGTGGGTATAGAACATTCAAAACAAGCAGCGTTTTAAGCAGTATTTCTATTGAAACAATATCAAATCCTGGGCTTTTATAGGTACTTTGGTTCCGTCTTCCCTCATAAACTGCCAGACGCCTTCGCGTTCAAAAGGTACCGGAAACTTAAAGCTCATTTCTTGGGTACGACTATTGAAACGGTCGTAAATCCCAATGACATACAAGGGCTTTAATAGCTCTCTTCCATCAGCAGTAATAACGCCGTAGCGGTTATTCTTGATGGTTAAAAAGCCATTTCCGCTTTCTTCAGGATACACCTTATCAAAATGAGGAGGAACTAGAATTTTTCCTTCAAGAGATGCAAACCCCTCTAGCATTTTTCCGGTAGCTTTATCTTCTTTTAACAACAGGAGATAGCGCTCAAATTCAAGAATTGGGTAAAACAGGGTTGCTTTGGTATCGTAAATTACCGGAACCATAAGTTCTCCTGCTGCATTGGCATACCCAAATTTCAATTGATCGGTGCTGTCTTTTTGAAATAGGATAAAATTTCCATTTTTCAATTGTTGAATTTCCGAATATCCCTCGTTAAGCAAAAGCTGTTTTCGCTTATAATCATAAAGATACATTTTCCCGTTTTTTTGAACGCTCAATAAAGAAGTGCTGTCATTTAAAAGCACGTTTGTAAACGGAAGTTTTTCTTTTTTATGAGCTTTTACCGAATAGCTGTAATACAAGCTGTCTCTCTCGTGCAGTAAAAACGTAGCGGCATCCAATGCTTCGATTTCCGCATAATGTACCGGAAGTATTTCTTTACCTTCCTCATGCATAAGACCTGCCTGGGTTTGATAATTCCCTACTTCTTTTACCACTTTTATAAGCTGGGGTTGCGCTTCAAAAACCTGAATAGATTTATAGTTTATCGGTAGGATTAACGTATCTTCTTTTAAATCATAAAGGCCTTGATCACCATAATCCTCTTTACTTACAAGCATTTTTTGATGTGGCAGAAATTTAAGATCAACATAATTATCAGCAATCATAGTATGGGTATTTAGATTGTAAAGTTTAGTCTTTCCGTCTTTCTCTAAGCTGATTAACCCTTTACTTTCTGCTCTGGAAACATAAGGCGTACGCTGCCCATTGCTTAAAAAATAGATCTTATCATAGGTTGGGCGAATACGTTTACCAGTTTTTGGAATGTAAAACCCATATTTTTCATTGGCGGTTAGTTTAAAAATAGATTCCGTTTTATTCTCGGCAGTTTTCATTTCAGTCATGATAATCTCATCATAACCAGGAGGCAATACTTCTGTATTCTCCCGATCAAGCACGCCAACTTTTCGGTTTTTTCTACTGATAAAATAATCACCTTGCACGCGTAATTGGCTTTTATAACTTGGCGGAATTATAGCCTTGCCCAACGTATCTATAATTCCAAATTTTTCATCTTTTTTAATCGAAAAATAAGGCCCCGATTGAAAGCTTGAATACGAATTATAAATTCCTGAATATTCAAAAGGAATGACTTCTTCTCCCTTGCGGTTAATCACCCCATAATAACGGTGATCATCTATGGTTTTTGCGGCGATTAAATGTCCGTTTTCAATCTGAAAGCTATCATACTCAGGGGCGGCAAATTCTTTTTGCTGCGGAATATTTATAATAACGTTTTTCCCTTCTTTTCTAAATGCGGCAACCCACTCATCATTTCGCATATTTGAATGGATGTGTTGATAGTTAAAAGGTACCAACACTTCATTCTTGAGATTGATAACGCCCCATTTTCCATTTTTTTCAGCATAAAAATAATCGGGCTTTTTGCCACAACCGCTGCAGTAATCAAAATCATCGTATTCAAAAGGGATGATCACCTTGTTGTGTTCAGCATCATAAACACCCCATTTTTCATCCTTTTTTACATTAAAATAGCGGGGACCTAGTATTTGAACACGATCAAATTCAAAGGGAACTATTAGGTTGCCCCAGGTATCGGCATAGGTTGTTTTTCCTTCTTTTTCCAGTTTTAAATAACGATCATACAGCAATGCGATGGTATCATACTCCGGTTGCAATACCCATTCAGCTGAATCATTCAGCATGCCATAGTTTCCGTTATCAAGCTGTACAATGCGCATGAGTTTTTTCTCATTCTTATATACGCTTAGCATTCCGTTATTCGTAGGAGAAACGCTGTCTATTGGCTGAAATTCGTGTATCAAATTTTTAAACACGCGTTTTCCATTGGTGTTGATAAAAAAGGTGCTGCTGTCTTTTTCTACCCGTGCTATGCCTTGAAAAAAACGAGAGCTTTTATCGAAGCTTACCGTATCAATAGGCGTTTTAGCAGCACTCATCGATTGACGGGGTACGCTTTTGGCACTATCACACGCATTTAAAAACAATAGGGCAGCAAGTCCTAAAATGGAGTAATTAAGATTGGGGATGATTTTCATTTGTTTATTCTTTTTCTTTCTAGCATGGGTACTACAATTCGTACACAAAACAAGCAATCAAGCGTTTAGCATCATCGCGATGGTACCTTGTTGCTTTTGGTCGATTTTAATAGTTACGGCCAACACAGTGTTTTTTTTTCAAGTGCAACTCGAGCCCAAAAGAACTGATTTTCTAAAACTAAATGCACCCGGTTTTCAGGGTTTGTGAATTTTTTAAGAAGCGCGTGTATTCAAAAATCCCCAAGCGTGAATCTTAAATTTCACGGAATACAGGTATAAAATCCTGCTCATTAACCTCCAAATTTGTAATCAAATTAAAACGATAAAATGATGAATTTTAAGACCATGTTGCAGTTACCTGTTTTAGAGACGAATGAAGTTTTAAAAATACTTCAGGAAGTTGCAGACCATGAGCGCAAACAGGAGAACCCAAATATGCCAAAGATTAGCTTTAGCAATACAGAGGGTACCATTTCGGGTTACTTTATAAATTACGATCGCGATAAAGGGGTGGTGTTAATTGGAAATTGGTACGACAATGAGGCCGATTTGCAATATGTAAGTTTTCATAGTATTTCGTGTATTATGTTGCAAAACGTAAAAGATTACGTACATCTGCTATCTGATGGGAAAATACCGTTTACGCCCAGACCAGAAGAGGTGCCCACACAGCTTCAGCTTAAAAAAGAACTAAAAGCTGCTGGTGTAGCACTTCAGGAACCGCTGGGAAAAGCATTGAGCATCGTGTTTAATGCGGGAGAAAACCCAAGCGATACCCAAAAATACTACGCTAAAAAAGCGATTGATTTACTACAAGAAACGCTCGTTATCCTTGCCGAAAACAACCTGGCAAAAGAAGCCTTCTCTGAAACTGTTGATGCTATTGAGTTTGAATTTGCAAAGGCTAATACGATTGAATTAAGCGATAGCGTGCTTCGCATTTCTTTCAATCTGGAAAAAGGATGGAAAAGCGTGTTGAGTAAAACCGAACTTCAAAACGCAATCGAAAAGAATTTATAACCTTAACCCTACTGATGATGTCACCTAATACCGTTATAGACCGTATCGAACTTCTTTTAAACAAAGATGAACATACCCAACATCAATACCTCTTGCAGCAATTTGATTATAGCATTTCTGCTGCTTACCCTATAGCTGATGAATCTGAAAAACGAATAGATGTGCACGCCTCGGGCTGCAATCGGGAAGAACCAGACGAACTGTTTTTAGAATGGATCGCCAACCACCCCGGTACATGGTCTGGTGTGGTACACATTTTCTTTAAAAATGAAAAAGCTCCCGGTTTAAGCATTCATTTTAAACAGTCTATTCTAAATAGCTATAGCCAATCGTTTACCGAAAATAGTGGCTATCAACAAAACGGCTATTTTGCCGCACAGCTAAAAGAGGTTACCATCAATCAATTACAGATGAACTAGTTACTTCTCTATACTTCCAAAAAACCAACAGAGACTGGCTAAAAAGTGACTAAACCGTCATTCTGAATTTAATTCAGAATCTCATCAAACTCATTATATCAGTAGGAGAACCTGGAACCTGCCGTCTCCTAGTCGGGCTTGTTTCAGGTTCGCATCCTCAAGACTTTGTTTTTTATCACAGTATAATATTCCAGATCAAGCCTTACTCACCAGCTCTCGCCCGGACTGACCCGCATAGCAATTATTACAAATTAGAGGTCACGAATCTTACTTTTAATCATAAAAAAACGGAAAGCTGGATGCAGCTTTCCGTTTTTTATATAAACTCCTAACTTCAGGCGATTATAGATTATTTTCTAAGTATTCTTTAATAGCAATATCAGGAAAATAACCGCTGTGGTGACCACCCCAACAGGCAGTAAGCGAAAATACACCGTCTGCTATTTTCAATTCTTTCTTCTCTTCTGCGCCTTCATTAGGTATACAATAAACCGCAACAGAATTGATGGTTTCCTGCACCGCTTCTTTCCCCATATCATCTGCACACACTTCTTTAAAAGCATCGGTAAGACGTTGCAAACACACGCTAGGTACAAACTTCATAAAGTCCAGTTCAAAAGTGTCCCAGTTGATCGTTACCGGAACTTCTTTCCCTACAATCTCGTTAATTTCTTTTTGGTACTCTGCTACATATTGATCTTCAATTGCTTTCGCAGTTTTCTTTTCTTGTAATCCCATAATTTTTTAATTGTAATTAATACTTCAAATGTATAGGTTAAGCTAATGGGAAAAATGACCTGTTTTAATGAATGTAAAATCTCACGGAATTCCGTGATGGTGTTCCCTGAATTATGCTTTAGATTAGTTTATCTAAACATGATTTGATACACTGTCTATTACCGGAAGTTGCAAGCCAACCGATAGGATGATTTAGACAATGCCTACCTGCACTAGGCTTAGTCGAAGTGTAGCTTATACAATCAAAAACGAGTAACAGATGAAAACGATTATCTATATCGGTATGCTAATCCTTGTGATCCTGGGTGGTCTCAGCTCGTGTGCGCGCCTGTTTGGCGGGATGAGTAAAGACAAAGCTGCAAAAACACTTGACCGCTATTTAAAAAAACATACCCAACAAGCATTAGGCTTTTCCAATCTAACCCGGTTTTGGAATGAAGGGAATATGAATCCCAATATGTTTAGTGTGGAAATTTTTGATGAGCAAACGCCCGAAATTCGGTTTGGTTTGCATTTTGACGCTAAATTGATGAACGAAAAAGATTCGCTTAAGCAGGGGGGCTTTCAAACACAATCCATTCAGGAACAGTACAACGAAGTGGAAGCCGATTTCCGCATCAAACAACGTATGATTGCTGCTTTAAAAAAGCAAGGCATAGCATTAGACTTTGACTACTATAACGCGCAACTTCAGTTTAAAAACACGCCTACTCCAGAGCTTCTTAAAGAAACGCTTACCGCCTTAATCGCAAGGATGAACACCAACAAAAGTGATTTATTGAGTTCTCATTATTTTGAATTCAACCTACAAACACCTCCCTACTCTACTGCTGTTTTACAAGCCAAAACCACTTCTGAAGAACATGAGGATTGGAAACTGACTTCTTTTAGTCTGAATACGCAAGCAGAAGATTATAAATTGATCGAAAAAAGCATTGAACAAGAAACGACCCATTATTTAAAGCAACTCGATCATCAATACCAAATGCACCCGGCAAGTAAGGTGTATGTAAATACAGACACTTTTAAAGAAGCTGTTTGGATTCAGTTTTTAAGTGATGCATCTGAAGCCGATGATACGCTTGTTAAGCGTTCGATGGCACCGGTAACAGCAGTTATTTTTCAGTATTTCAATCCTGAAACGCATCACATTATCCTTACTGAACTGACTCCTATACCCCATCCAGACTCTTTTGAGGCCTATTGGGAAGGTATAGAAACGCAGCTGCCGTTTCCTACCCATTGGTAGTTCAATTAACCAACTTAAACGTCTGATGCAGCACGTACAACGCCTACTAAAAACTAAACAGTACTAGATAATACTGGAAATTAATAGAGTAACTAATCATCAAACAAGCCCGATTCGATAGCATATTTTACCGCTCCGGTGGTGGTTTTTGCGCCCGTTTTTAAAAGGATGTTTTTACGGTGTGTTTCTACCGTGTTGACAGAAATAAAAAGCTGTTCTGAAATTTCTTTAGAAGTGAGCTCCTCTCCCAACAGCTTTAATACTTCTTTTTCCCGCGGAGAAAGCTCGATGTTTTTATACTTTTTACGTTCAAAAACACTCTCCATATACCGTTGTTTAATGAGGTCTGAAAAGTATTGCTCCCCACCCAGCACCTTGCGCACCGCTTTTTGCAGTTCTTCTTTACTGGTAAACTTGGGTACAAATCCGTGTGCACCTTTTTGAATCACTTTATGCACCGTACGGTGATTGTCGAGCATACTCAACATAATTATTTTGATCTCGCTATGGTTCTTTTTAATTGCTTTAAGCAGTTCTATACCATCCATTTTGGGCATACTGATGTCACTGATAATCAAATCAATTTCAAACTGCTTCAGCAAACGCAAGACTTGTTTACCCTCTGTAGCCAAATGTATTTCATCAATTTCAGGCATATCCTGTAAAATGGTATTGATGCCTTCTAAAAACATGAGGTGATCGTCTGCGATAATGATGTTTATCTTTTTCAATAGTTTTAATTTAGAGGTATATCAAGGGTTATAGACGTTCCGCTTCCCGAGCCGCTGTCTATATCTAAACTTCCGTTTACTTTTTGTAAGCGCTCGCGGATGTTGCGGAGTCCAATTCCTTGTTTTTTGGTTTTCTGAAAGCCTTTCCCGTTATCGTTAATCACAATATTAAGATGGTCTTCGTGTTTGGTGAGCTGTACTTCTGCCTGGGTAGCTTCGGCGTGTTTCAGGATATTGTTGATCAATTCCTGTACAATACGATACGCATCGGCCAGTAGCGCATCGGGCAATTCATCAATTTCTTCTTCCGGAAATAAAAAAGTTTGGATAGTCAATTCGGTTTTTTGAGTGATCTGTTCAATAAAATCATTGAGAAAACTACTAAAGCCTATTTTTGAAAACGGCAACGGATGCAGTTGATGCGACAGTCCGCGTACATCCATACAGGCATTGCTAATCGCTTCTAATAAACGTTTTGCCTTGGGTTGTTCTGCAGCTCCTTCTAAATAATGCTCCAAGGCGATTTTTATACCGGCCAGATCGCTACCTATACCGTCGTGGATCTCACGTGCCAACCGGGCACGTTCTTCCTCCTGCCCTTCCTGGTACCGCTCTATCACAGATAGCTTATGATCTTTGATCATTTGGTTGATGCGCTGTCTCGCATTTTCTTCCTGCTGTGAGTTCAACTCTTTTTGAACTCGCAGCCGCTGGATGTAAAAGAGGCGCAACAGGATCAAGGTAATCAAGACCAAAACAAAACCGGCAATAAATGCATTACGTACAATACGCTGGCGTTTTAACTTCAGTGCGGTCTTTTGTAATTCGGCCTCGCTAAGCTTCTGCTCATTTTCCAGAAGTTTAATGCGGGTTTCTTTTAACTGCGTTTCGTAGCGTTCCTGCAGTTTGGCCACGTACTTTTCCTTATCCAGTGAGTTTTGTGTTGTGGTAAGTTGTACCCCTTTGTCGTAATTCTCAAGGGCTTGTTTATAAGCACCCTGATCCTGATACAGCTGGGACAGGTTTTTATAAATTTCAGCATTATACTGAAGTAATGATTGCGCTTCCCCGATTTTTAATGCCTGCTCAAAATAATCAATGGCTTCCTGCGTGTTGCCCAGTTTGCTTTCAGAAAGTCCCAAGTCGTTCAATACGATAGCGGTATCTGACTGAAATTGAAGTTCTTTTAAAAGCCGCAGTGTTTTTTTTAAGGAAACCACCGCTTCGGCATAGCGTTTTTCTTCCACAAGCATCTGCGAAAGGTTCATATGAACATAGGCTATAACCGCTTTATTTCCCTCCTGCTCCCGGTAATTTAATACCGTCTGGTAATGCTTTCTGGCTTCTTCAAATTTCCCTTTTTCTTTTAAAATATTGGCAAAATTGAACAAAGTGGTAAGCACCCCATCATCGTCCTTTAATTCCCGATACAAATGAGCTGCCCGGTCTAAACTTTCTGAAGCTTTTATATAATCGTTTTGCAATACGTAAAGGGTAGCTATATTTTGGTATGCGTTGGCTTCCTGTTGCTCATCGTTTTGAGCTTCAGCATAGCTTAAGCATTTGACAAAGCCATCCATGGCCTTAGGGTAGTCACCCAGGTTTTTATACCCCAAAGCCAGCAGGTTGTAACACGCTGCGAGTCCATTTTCTACCTTATTCTTCGTTAAGAGCTTAATAGTTTGCTGTGCGTGAAATACCGTGCTCTTGTAATCTCCCGTGATGTTTCCCAGGTTCCCCAATGCATAATGTGCCCGTGCCTCTTGAAGGCTTAACTGCTTGGCCTGAGCAAGCTTAAGCCATTGGGTAGCGGCTTTTTGGGCCCGCTCGGGTTGGGTATTTAAATGTTCCCGATAAAGAGTAGCCAGGGAATCTATTTTAGGAGTAGGGACTTCTTGCCCTAAAATTCCCTGAGTGAGTACCAGACAACCAAGCACAAGGACAAACCGGTATGTTAGAATTTTTAGCATTACAACAGGTTGGGCATCAGGAGAAATAGGTGGCTATTAAACGGGATTTTAAATGCGCTAAATCCTGAGCCTCTACTGCTTCTAAAGGCTGTTCAAAACGAGAGGCAGCTTCCAGAAGGTTGTGTCTTAAAAAGAGTTCGTCTTTATAAAAGTCTTTCACCATTTGATGCTGCTCTTTTAAATGGTTTTCCTCTGGATTTTCTGTGCTTAAGAGCATCGCACTATATCTTATAAAATCGGTCATATTTTCTGCTCCTTGGGCACTTTTTTTAAGAGCTTGCGCAAGGTAATTAATATCTCGAGGATAATCGAAAAAAGCGCGGTAAGGATAAGAAGCTATTAAATTTAAACAGGCTTCTGTTGCTTGTTTATGATGCGTGGCGGCACTCAGTAACGCGGGATAGGGATGATCTACTTCCCAGATTCGGGCTTCGGGAACCTGTGCTTTTATTTCCTCATAAATGTCCAGACTCAGTTGGTGATCATCTAAAGCTTCTCGTGAAGCGCTAAACGCCAACTTATAATAGACGCTTGCATCGGGTGAATTTTGCGCTGCAGCTACCAGAGACTTTGCTGCTGCAGTCTCGTTTCCTATGATCCAATACACCAAGCCATTGTTTCGGTAATCAATATACGTCTCGGGATCGGGAACCAAATCACCTTCTGAGGCGGGACGAAGCCCCTCGGGATTTTCTTTAAAATCATAAAAACACAACCACTGAAATACGGGATAAAGTTCTGGATCTAATCGACCTTGCTCGTGGCAATAACAGGCATACTGGTAGCATTTTTCATAATCGCCCATTTCAAAAAGCACTTCCATACTCAGGTTCATGGAATTGCAGTAATCGCTGCTTCCCAATTCGTAAAATTGCACTTCGCGTTCGATGTCCTGAAAGAAAAGCTCGTAGTTCTTATTTTTACGATGAATCACCGCACGCCAGTAGTACATCCAGGCGTGAAATGCTGACTGCTGATAATCTTCAATCCCTTCATTAAAAACGCTTAAGGCTTCTGCTACCAGCCCCATTTTGAGCAATGCTATTCCTCTAAAACACGTGCTTTTAGCATTGGGAAAATGCCGCTGATGAAATTGATTGACCACGTGTAAAATACCCTTAGGGTCATTTACCCGATCATTCAAATCCATTAAAGTTTGTAAATAATCGGTGGCCGAAAGGCCTTGTCTAAAGGCCTCATTAAAGGCTTCTGCCGCTTGTGGATATTCGGCTTGAAAGAAGAAGAATTTTCCCTTCAATTCTAACAGTAACGGATTTTTAGGATGCAGTTCTAAGCCTTGTTGCAGGCAATATGCCATTTTCTTCAAGTCTTTAGAATAGAAATAACAGGACTTCCCTATGAGTAAATAGTGGTGCTGTGCCCGTTGCCAACCTGCATGGGTAAGGGCTTGCATATAGGCGCTATAGTCTGAAAAGTCGTTAAAATCTTCGGCCGGAAACTCGGGAGCTTCCGGAAATGACAACACTTCTGCAACCATATCATACATCATAAAGGCTTTGGCATAATCGGCCAGTAGGTTGCGGGTTTTAGTTGCCAATTCTACAAACTTCCACTCCGCTCGCCATTGGTCCCGAACCGCTACCGATCTGTTTTGCCAGATCGCCAATTGAATTTGAACGTGGTAGCCTTCGGCTTTTGATAATCGTGGGTCCAGCTCCAAGCCTTTTAATACCGATGTATTGTGTGTCGCTGAAGCCAAATCAAGTAGCGCTGTTGCGTCAACCTCTTGTTCAGTATGGCATAATTCATCTAAATATTCCTGTTCGATTTCCCATAACAAGAAACGCAATTCGGTAGCGCCCGGATAACATTCTAAAACGTATTTAAGCACTTGTACAGCTTCATCATAACGCTGCTCGTGCTTCAATTTTAAGGCATAATGAAGGTGTAAGGTTTCGTTATACGAATACGCCATCAGTGCTTTTTCATACAATTCTTGCGGACATTTATGGTAAAAACTGCAGATCAGTTCATAATCTGAAGCTTCTACCACGCCTTCATTTTCCAAGGCTTCCAGGTAGGTTTGCATCGTGGCTACATCTACCGCTTCAAAAAGCGTTAGAAAGCGCATATACAACCGATAAAACCGAATACAAACTTCTTGATCCTGTGCTCCTAACGCATCAAAATTCTCTTGAATCACCACAATGTGCGATTCTAATTGATGATGGAGTCGCTGGGTATAGGCTTCTTCGGCCGCTGTAATATGTTTAAGTACTTCTTCTCGTGTCAATTCCATAATTACCATTCTTTAAACCAGTGGGGATAGTTGATGTGCATACGCTGGTAACATTCCCAAAGGGTTAATATTCCGGGATAGGAGCTTAAGTCCTGCTCGCCGCGTCCGTTCATAAATTCATCTCCAATACACACATTGCGGTGAAAAGCTCCCCAGCTATCAAATGTGTTTTTAAGAAGCACTTCTACATCACTTAAGCGTAAAGTAATCTCCTCGAATTCCATATAATTTAAAATCCCTCCTAAACGCATCAAGAACACGTATTTCGCAAGTTCGTAGCCTTTTAGTTTTTGATCTTTTAGGCTGAATCTATATTTCCATGCGAGCGTGTATTGATGCTCTTGGGTTACATTGTTCAGTGCGTTGTATTTGGTTTCAAAACTGCTGGTGGTATCCAGACGCAAGCTCGCTGCTAACTTTTCAAAAGGAGCAGAAACTCTCATCCCCGTTTCATATTCAAACAGTGCACTGCGCAGGTGCAAGCCTGAATGGATGCCGTAATACTTGAGCAGGCGTTTTGCAGATTTAATGTGCCACTCGTTAATCAGGTTGAAGCCAAACCAACTTTCAAGATCTACTTCATCGGAATGTTTTTTTAAAAGCAAAGCCGAAAAGTTCAATTGCTTCTGGATTTGGGTTGTGATTTCTTCTGTATTCATCGGTTATGCGTTTAAATCGGTCACTACGTGTTGTAAAGCCTGGGTGAGTTTTTCGGGATATGCGCCAGAGGCCGCCATCATTTCCAGCCCTTGTGTATAGCTTAACGCCATAGAAGAACCTTTGACCAGCGTCACAAAAAGGCTTCTACCCAGATTTCCATAAGCTTCATAAGTACTACCGGGAGCGGCTTCCAGGTCGATAATCAATAGGTACAATACCTGATGCATGTTCATTTTAAGTGCGGTATCTTCTTCTAACAAGGCTTTTAGTTCAGCCTCATTTTTCGCTAGAAATGTCTGGTAAACACTGCTCGCTATTCCGGAGTTTTGGTAGTTGGAAAGCCCTATAATCACCTGCTCTAAAATCTCTTTACTCAGTGGCGCTTCAGAATCGAATGCTATAGCTGCTGGTTCTATTGCCGCTTCTTCTTCTTCGCCGTCATCATCAATTCGTTCTTCTTCTATTGCTGCGTCCTCCTCCTCACTTAGTGTTTTGGTGGTTTTTTCTTTTTGAAAATAATAGGCGTAGAACGGAAGAATCTCATTTTCTAATTGCATTTGATGGAAGGCATTAATCTCTGGACCGTTGATGTAGTCGTATAAAATTGTCACTACATTTTTAGATAACTTCTCGGGTTTTAAGTCGTGTAGCACATGACTGATATGCGTCGCGATGGCTGAACCTATGCTGCCCAATTCAGAATAAGAATCAGAACCTTTACTGCACATTTTTAAAAATTTATACAGTCTATACAGTATCTCATCAGGAAAACTTCCCTTCTCTTCTGCATTAAAATAAGCTGCTAAACGCGCTCCCTGAGATTTCAATACCGCATCTACCCATAAAAACTCTTTCCCCAGGCTGTAGTAATACTCATTTAAAAACAAATACCAATTTTGGATGATTTGTGGCGTCAAGTCGGTTTTTTCATTTACGTAGTGAAATTTTGCAAAATCCTCGCATTGGGCTACAACGCTGCTTTGAAGATTCTTTAATGATGCAATCTCATTCACTTGGGCAAAGGTTTGGGTATGCCTGTAAACTGTCGTTAAAATTTCAACACAAAGCTGTACTCCGGTTTCTCGTAAATAGGGTTTTGTTTCTCTTGCAGAATAAGCTATGCTTATTAGATAATCGTATAAAACAGCGTTACGTTCTTCACTGATCTGTTCTTTTAAATTGCTGCGGAAATCGTAAAGACAAAGCAGTAAAAACTGATTTAATGGATCTGCCAAGCCTGAAGCTTGATAGGCAGGCAACCCATCTTTAAGGGAAGTAAGCTCACCCAACACATGAGTAAGCACATACATCCCGGTGACTTGAAACGCATTCCCGTCTTTGCTCATTACGGGCAATTTTTTGGCTTGCCAGTCTGTAAGCAAATGCGAAAACACCTCATTGAAATAGGCTTTTTGTCGCAAATTCTTTTGAGCAGCATTACACATCTCAAACCAGAGTGAAATTGACTTTACCGGCAATTCACGGGCACTATTTACTGCGAAAACGGCTTTCCCGTAATTATCAAAAGCCTCCCGGTTAAAATTGGTTCCCTTATTGGCCAATAACCAATCTTGCAGTTTGTAAAAGCCCGCTTCTGTTTGTGCTAAAGGAATGTTTTTATCTTTTAAACTGAACAGCAACACGTCACTCTCGTCCCATTCTTTCTCGGCAAATGCAGTAATCAAGGGGTATTTCCCCGCTGCGGTGTGAAGATTCAGGTACTCAAGACTTTCATCTTCTGTAAAAAGTACGCGCTCTACCAAGCGTTGATGGGCGTGTATGGCCCAATCCTCATTTGCTGCATAAAACGACGCCAACTCTTCGCTTAACCAAGGTTTTAAAACTTCGAAAGCTCCCGGTTTACCTGGTATACTTACCGGTAAAACCTGATGCATACTTTCCAGGAGCAACTCCCAACTGCCTTTATAAAAATGTTCAACAAAAATGGCGTTTAATCTAAATGGGAATTCCTGTAAAACCTCGTTCTCGTCTTTGGCAAAATAGGTTTCGGCTAATAATTTGAAGCTTAAACACTGCTGCACCAAAAAATGCGACGTCTGGTAATCGCGAAGATCAAAAGCGCGATGGAGTAAAAAACGCGCTACCAGTAAGGAAGCTTCAGATTGACTATGAATCAATACCGACAAGACTTCAAAAACCTGTGCTTGCCTTTCTTCTGAGATTTTTTCTGACTGTAAAAATGCTAATCCAAAATAAAGAAATTCAAGGAGTTTTTCGGTATGCTGTTCATCCGGAAAAAATCCGTTTTTCAGTAAAGGAAGCCAAGAAGCTACCCAATCAAATCCCTGAGCTTCATCGGCATAAATTTCAGGATGCTGATAAATCTGTTGGGATAAAGCTGCTGAAAAGTCAGGAGTCACAGCTTGATTTCCCAGATTTTCTTTTAGTTCTAAATAAGAAGGGGAATCTTCAGCATTCATCAATTGCAGCACCTGCAGCAAAGCTTGCTGCTCGGCAGTTTCTAAATCTGAAAGATCCAGCTTGGGTAAAAGTCGATCGTTAAAGAGTGCTGAAGCACTCGCGTTATTCAAATTATCATCCACGATTTTAAGTTTGTTTTATTTAGAGTTCACACCGGCTAAGTTGCGAAAGTCGATACCTGTTTTTTATTGAATTTGATCGGTTAAGCAAGCTTAGTACTCGTCTTCAAACTCTTCAAATTCCTCAGAATGCAATAGTTCTTCTAAAAAAGCATTTAAACTTTCGGCTTCCTGATATCCAATTTCCTGATCGGCACCAAAACGTATGACCTGTCCAGGAATTCCCTTTTCTGTAGGTGCAAAATCTAAAGCGATAAAATTACCGTTGTACAAATCGAAAAACGGAATCCAATAAGGTGTGGTGTACATCAACAAGGTCTTCCCTTCATTGGTGCTGTAGGTATCTAACAATTCTTCTTGCGTCCATTCGGTATATACGCTTTGCCAGTCTCTCCACTCTTTTAGCATAGATGCTGCGCTTAAAAAACGGGTGTTTTCAATGCCGTTGTGCAGGCTTAAAAAATCTTTAAGCAGCTGCGGAACTGCAAAACCCGCTTCTGCTTCAAATTCGGCATAAAGCTTTTGATTATCGGTTGGGGGAATCACCTTCCACGCATTTTTGGCTACCAGTTTTTCAAAATTTGCTTTTATCGCTTCAAAATCATAATCGGCCGCTAACTGAATAAAAGGTTGTATAAAATCGGCTTTTTCTTGGGCTAATTGTTCTGCAATAAATGCATTCGGAATCGCATCGGCGATAAATTCTCCCGTAGCTTCAAAAATCTGCCCGTGCTTTTGAGTAGTAATTGGGCTGTAACTGTAGCTATTGCTTGAAAAGTTGAATAATTTTGGCTTGGCCAGATCTTCCTCATCATCGTTGATACAAGCATACCACTGCTTAAAAATTGCCGTCTTCTGAATGGTTGCGGTGTGTATTTCTTTACCTTCTAAATAAGCAACACCGTAAAAATGAGCATTGGTGTTCAGATCGGGCGTAATTAGCAACAGTTTTAAAACTTTTTTGCCGGAGAGCTTTTCAAAGGCCGTTAACAGGGCATCTCTAAAGGTAAAACTGTTCTTATAACTTTCAGGATCTGTAAGCTCCGGAAGCGTGGTTATACTAATGGGTTCAAAATAAAAATCCTCCCATTTCTTGTGATATATGTCCTCGTTATAGGCAATTGTACTGTTCATAATAGCTTCATTTTTTAAGAAAACGAAGGTATTGGAGAATGGCTTGCCATGTATCCCTGAAAAGGGTGATTTTGGAAATTAGGAAGTACCAAAAGCGTTTGAAGAAATACTACTTGAGTATTTTTATATGTTCCAGACGAGGTCCAAAACTGCCGTAGACTTTGGTAAACGAAATGGAAAGTTGCTCCAGTAATTGTTCTACAGAAAAATCTGGCAACTGATCTAAACAGGTGACGACTAAATTTTTGGTGAGGGATAGGTCTTGCTGATGAATGGCATCGCAACTCAATGCATAATTGAGCAAGTCAGGATCTAAAGCGCGCGTTCTAAACTCCCCCTGAAACTCATTGGTTACATTGGCTTCATGAGCGTTATTTATTAAGGTTACGGGAGTTTTACTGCTCATCGGGCCATTGCCGTGACGGGTTTGGTAACAACGGGTCACGTAATACATAGTGATCTGTGCATCGCTCAGTTCAGTTAAAATAAGCTCAATAGCGTTTTTAGAAGTGGTTGCACTCCATGTGGTATGCGGATGAAAACCGTGTTGGGTATCTAGCAAAATACCCTGACTGCCTTCAAAAATAAAATGTTGATAGGTGTCTGCTAGCTGCGCTAATTGTGAGATCTCGTAAAAAGACTTGATGTTAAGGCAGCTTTCTATAAAATACGCTTCGTCATAGTGCTGCAATTCGTCTGTATAATACTCTTGAACGGCTTGAGGTTGCTGCGCTATTTTGCTTTGGTAAAAGTTCTGAATACTCTGTAAACGCTGCTGAATTACCCAGGGAAATTGTAAATCGTTCGCATAGAAATAAACCTCATCCCGATCCCGGGCTATAGTCGCCCCAAAACCTAAACCGCAAGAGCCATGACCTTGCTGTTTTTCTACAGCACGATTATAGGCAATATCATAGATGGTGGTGATCTTAGCCAATGGATGCACATACAACTTGGGCTGGTAGGCTTTTAGGTAATTCCCTTCTTGCAAAATGGCCGGTGGAAAAAGCGTCGTATGCGCGCTATAATAAGTAGGAACACCCTGCACGGTTCCTGATCCAAAATTACTAAAGGTATGTTCAAGCTCCCTGGTAGTTACGGTATGCCCCACCTGATGTCCTCCTGAAAAGCGAACCACCAAACTTTCTTCAGGTTGTTGTGATGCCAGAAAATGGGTGGTCGCCCCTTTTCCGGCATCGCCAAAACCTAAATCTATAACTATGCTGCACTTTGGCATTTATAGCATATTTTCTACGTCAATACCTGAATGCGACGAACTGGTGTTTCCTGAAGATGTTGTAGTAGGCAAATGATTTTGAATCACCACTTCAGCAATACGCTTGGCTACGCGTTTATAATAGGATAATTCGATAAAGTTTTCCCCCAGCAATTCTTTCCAGTTTCCTTTTCGCATATCCTTTTTAGACCATTCGTTATGTTCTAAATGAATGTGATAGACGTTGTATTTTTCTTGTGCTTCTTTAATAATCGCTTCCGTACTAATACTTGCAGCTTCATTGGTACAGGTGTATTTACGAATAATTTCTCCCGGAAGCTCTTTAAATACAGGCTCGTCTCCTATCGTAAATAAAAAGCCTTTTTGTTTTCTTTTTTCCCAACAATCTATTGTGGTATGTCGGGCAGCAAAGAGATGTGCCAGGTTATAGCCTTCCTGATTGTTACCGCCACCGCCGCCTTCTAAGTATACGCGGGTTAACCAGCGGTCTAACAATTCTGCCGAAGATTCAAATTGACCTACTTGCAACGGGGCACTATCGTACACAAAATCGCCAAGCCCCATAAACAGTACTTGGGGATGTTCTATACCGGCTTCCATAAGTGAACCGATAAGATCTGGCAGAGCTTCTTTTACTATGAGCTCAGGCACAAAGCCCATACTGCCAGTCACATCTAAACCTACGATAATAGAAAGGGACTCCGGATGCTCTTCAGAATCTCTAGATTCGCGTACAAGTGCTTTTGCTGGATCCATTTCGGGATCGATGTTTCTTGCGGTAAATATCTCTTCGCGAGATTTGTTTTGATATCCTTTAGATCTTCTTAACTGTTCGTAAGCTTCGTTACTAAATCTTCCTCCTCCCATAATTATAGTTTTTCTATTTTACCACCAAATAAATACGCGTAGCGCTTCTTGGCAAGTTCTAATTTGATTTCTAAGTTTCTTATTTTGACCGCCATTTCTAAGTCTTTAGCGACATAATTCTTAGCATCAAAATCTGAAGCTAATACCAGACTATTGGCATCTGTAGGACTCATATCCAGCATATTTTCTTGTTCGCGCTTTAAACGTTTTAAAGACAGGGCCAAATCTTCGGTTTCCCGTTTGTACATCAACTGCGCATCTTCTGCAATAGCATGAGCACGGTCGTCTCGTATTTTATCGTTGTTACGCTTTAATGAGTCTAAAAAAGCGGCTTGGTGTTTATGATCTTCCATAGTTGTGATTTCTTACAAAGTTAACTATTCAATTTGCGTATTATTATCCCTGAATTCGGGGAATTTTCAGTTAAGGGTTGATTTTTGGTTTTCCTTGAATACAACTTCTCCTAAAATTCAATATCCCTGAAAACGGTTAGCTTATTCCCTTAAAATGTGTGCAATTTTGTAACCGAACTTTTAAATACTCTATGATACTATGTCATTAGCTTTTAGCGAAACCTTTCAGCAAGAATTACCCAGTAGCTACCTTCAATTTCTCGATGAAAATCCTGAAGGCACTCAAATTGAAACTAGCGAACACGATGATGCACGTACCTGGACGATGATGGGACAAGCAGCCTTGTTAAAACGCTGGCCGATGAAGGGAGTTGGTGAAGCTGCGAATTATGAATGTTTAAAGCTTTACACGTACGTAGCGGGCGAAAATATAGCAGAGCTTTATGCGCATTCGGCACATTGTGGTCCGGTAAAGCTAGATCGGGTGGCCAGAGGTTTTGTAATTGGTCACGAAAACGGAGACTACCTCTATCTGGATCCGGAAGCTGATTTTTCGGTATGGGCGTATGATCACGATGGCGGCGAAGTGACTAAAATCTCAGCATCGTTTGATCAATTCTTAAACCATCAAAATCCATTATAAAACCTTTAAAACTTTATTATGATCGATATACAGCTGACTTCAACTGGTTTTACCATCAATAACCAGCCCGTATCATTCCCCATCTCTTTAGCTGCGTTGGAAAATGTATTTGCAGAGAAACCGCGTCATTTTAAAGGCAAAAAAGGCGGGGTATACACCTGGGACAAACTGGGTATCTTAGGTTATTCTAAAGAAGCGCATCTAATCTATGCCTTAAGCATCATCTTTGAAGCAGAGAATTATCAATTTAGTCCTTCCCAAACCTTCACCGGAAGCTTTAGTTTTGAAGATGAAGCTATTGCCAGCTACTATCATCAACACCCGGAAAAACGGGTCAAACTCTTTGACGGAGATACTTCGGGCGCCTTGGTTTTAAATACGATAAGTGCCTGGTTTGATGCAGATGCTGATGCTATTAAAGCCATTGAAGTGAGTCAGTACGAAGCTTACGATCGTTCGGCAGGCATACCCATAGATAAATATGTAATTCCCATTCCTGATGAAGCGCTTATCACATTTACAGATTTTGGATTTAAACTTTCGGTAATTGAAGAATTGATGTATACGCAAGGGCTCTTGACTCCTAAGTTTGATGTACACGAATTTGCAAAATGGTACCCCCAAAGAGCTATTGATATAGATGAAGAAGGCTATGAACCCATTGCAGAAGTGACGCAATACTTTAAAGATTTCCCGGTTCCTCAACGTTTAGCCCCTAAACTTACGGAGCTCTACCAAGATGGCGGTAACGATATCTATATGAATTTAATACCGTTCTCGGGTGGCGATGTAGCGTATTGGGATATCGAAAGCGTAGCAGATGCTCATCACTTTCCCAACTTGAAAAAAGTAACCTTGTGTTACGCCAAAGATCATATTGTAGATGATTTTGAAAAATTAGGTATTGAAGCGGAATGGCTTTGAGTAGCCTAAAAAGAAAGTCTATTTATCGAGCTTTTTAGGTTACACGTACCGTTTAAAACTAGAAAACCGCTCATCCCTAGCTATCGGCACAGTTTAAATGAATGTATTTTTTAATTGTTAAGGGCTTATGCAACGACTACCATCTTATTGGCGGTAGATATTCATTTTTATACGCTGTAAGTTTTAACCAAATTGCATTCAGTTACTCTTCAGCTTTAATTCTAAATTTTTTAATTACCATTTTGTTTAATTTGTCTTCCTCCATTTCAATATTCTCATCAGCCATTATGGAATTATAAATGTCTGATTCCAGTTTTGTTGGTAAGTGAGTTTTCTTAATATTACCAACTTTATCTTTTATAGCTCTTCAAATTTATACGAATCTCTAATATTTCTTTCGGCAATTTCGGACGTAACAGTACCTGTTTTATTTGGTCCCCAAAAGAGTTTTCCAAAAGTGTAAAATCCGCCACCATTTGTTAAATCCTTTTTATCATCATAAGCGAAAATCATAATTTCATCAATATCATTTTTCTCTTTTGATTTTTCGCTTGTTATGTATTTTAATGTATTTATTAGAATTTCTTTACTAATTAAGGTATTGAATATTAAGTATTTATTTTTTTTAAATTTTAATCATTCAATTTATTTTTTTTAAATTTTCTACTGTCGTCAACTCAAGAAATTAAAAGGTTTTTCAAGTGTGGGAAACTATCGACAACTCGTTATATGAACGTTAAATATATACATATCCCCTTAAAATTTACGGGATATAAACACTTTTGAGTTACGTATATAAATCTAATCATTTATTTTATAATCACTTTACGGAAATCCATAATCACACGAAAAAGGGTATCATTATTTAAAAATTACGGAGTGTAAATTTCTAGAAATTGCATTTTTTGGAAGGATAGCCTTGCATCTACAACTATTGGATGAGAACCTCAGTCTAATACCTCCCATAGCGTTAGGGTACCGTTACCCTGCTTTTGCTATGCTCTATCCACGGGTGAACCTCGGGTGAAACGTGGGTGAACTGCGGGTGAACCTTGGGTAAACAGAGTGCTGGGAGTGTTCAAAAAGGTATACTTACAGCACAGGTTGTTTAGGGCAGATAATTTAGTATGCTCGTCTTGAAGTACCAAATTGCCTCTATGCAAGAGTCTTTACTTTACCCTAGCTTATACTGTGTGCCGTCTAAAGGAAAGCATTACCTTACATTAGTATACTACCTTAATAAAAGCATGTGTACTGACAAAGGCAGTCCTTCAAGACATTAAAACAATTGCCTTTAATGTAAACCGCTATCTGGATTATCAAGTAAATATAAGGGATTTGTAAGGCCTTGTCAATAGGTAAGGATAATGAGACTTTGCTCAGCGGCTTTGACTCCTATTCTGCAGATGGTAAATCGTTATCGATAGACCATCTTCCTTATCTAACACTGGCGCATTTGCTTGTTCTACCATGAACTGAAGTCCACCCTATAAAGCGGACAGTTTAAATATACGCCCCATCCCTATCCATTTTTCGCCGGGATTAGCAAACGGAAGAGCTTGTTGGTATTTCCACATTAAATTTTCCCATTCCTGTACTTTGGGATTATTTAAATCCATCTGCTTTTTACGTTCAGGATCGTAGTCAGCGGTAGTTTCCATAATCATAAAGAGTCGGTTACCGCATCGGTAAATTTCCATATCGCTTATTCCGGCATCTTTAATACTCTTTAGAACTTCGGGCCAGACCTCTTTATGGTACTTTTCATATTCAGCAATCAAATCCGCATCATCTTTAAGATCACACGCAAAGTAGTGTCGGGTTGTTTTCATTCTCAAAGATTGATATTATACTTCTTGTACACGTCTCTTCCGTAGATGCCAATTATTACAAAACAGACAAAAGGCAGGATAAATGAAAAATTAACCTCCGGAACTCCCAGAATACTAATATCAGTATAGCCCGAACCTCCTAAATCTAATATTAAGCCCTGCAGTGTTGGCATCAAAGCACCTCCCACGATAGCCATCACCAGGAATGCGGCACCAAATTTGGCATCTTCACCCTGACCCTCGAGAGCAATCCCATAAATGGTTGGGAACATAATTGACATAAAAAACGAAATGCTTACCAATGCAATTAAACCAATCATTCCCGGCACCATAATGGTAATTAGAGTTGCAAGCGCGGCGCCAATTGCGAAGAACAGCAATAATTTTCCAGAATCTACATACTTGAGCAATGCGGTCCCAACCCATCTGCCAATAAGAAACACCACCAAAGCAGCAATGCCGTAGTTTACCGCTTCGGTATTCTCAATACCAAAAGATTCTGCATATTGATACAGATAGGTCCAACACATAATCTGAGCACCCACATAAAAAGCCTGAGCGATAACGCCACCGGTAAATTTACGGGATTTAAAAAGCCGCTTGATCGATCCGCCAATACTTACTTTATTTTCCTGATGTTCATTTTGTGGCATATTAACCAGACTAATTACAACCAAAAAGCCAATAACCACGATACCCAGCAACACATACGGATCGCGGATCACTGCTAAATCTGCGGTGCGCACCACAGCCTTGGCTTCCTCACCGAGTGTGGAGTAGACCGTGGTTCCGTCAGGTAGTAAATCGTCTGATTGCAGCGAAGCCAAAATGAATTTTTGTGCTACGATCAAGCCCAACAAAGCTCCCATTGGGTTAAAGGCCTGAGCCAGGTTAAGACGCTGAGTTGCGGTTTTTTCTGCACCCATAGACAGGATGTAGGGATTTGCCGTAGTTTCTAAAAAAGCAAGACCGAAAGTCAAAATGTAAAGCGCAGCCAGAAAGAACCCAAACTCTTCATAAGCTGCTGCCGGATAAAATAATAAGGCACCCAAAGCATATAGGCCCAAACCAAGCAGAACTCCTTTTTTATACGAAAAACGATTAACAAAAATCGCCGCCGGTAGCGCCATCGTAAAATAGCCGCCGTAAAACGCTAGCTGCACCAGCGAAGCCTGAAAATTGTCAAGCTCCAGTACCTTTTTAAATGCCGAAACCATTGGGTTTGTGATATCGTTTGCGAAACCCCACAGTGCAAATAAAGAAGTTATTAATATGAATGGCAGCAATACCGACTTGGCTACTACTGGTACTTTTGATTGATTATCCATAGTTTAGTTTTTAGCCGGAAGCAACGCGCGATCCAGATGTACATAACCGCCGTCAACAAATATAAACTGCCCGGTGGTATGCGATGATTTTTCAGAAATGGTAAACAATATCGTATCTGCGATTTCCTGAGTGCTAGTCATTCGGTTTTCTAACGGAATGGTATTCCGGATCGCCTGGAGTTTTTCCGCACCATTCTCCAATGTTTCTATCCAGTTTTCGTATGCCGGTGTATAGCTTTCGGCAATAATAAGCGCATTGCTGCGAATGCCATATTTGATTAGATCTACTGCCCATTCCCGTGTAAGTCCCAACACGCCACCCTTGGCCGCTGCATAACCTGAAGTTCCGCCTTGACCGGTGATCGCTACTTTTGAACCTACGTTGAGAATGTTTCCTTTACTTGCTTTGAGCAAGGGCAAAGCATACTTTACAGTGGCATAAAAACTCACCAAGTTGAGCTTTAACGAATACATAAAATCGTCCAATGAACCTTCTAACGAAACGCCGTCGTTTACGCCCACATTATTGATAATCGCATCGATACGGCCATATTTGGCTGAAAGTTTTTCAACTGACTTTTTAATTTGATCTGCATCAGACAAGTCGGTTTGATAGAATGTGCTGTCAAGACCTTGCTCGCGCAGTTGACTTTCATATTCAAAACCGCGGGCGTTTCGGTCTAACAAAACCGGAATTGCCCCTTCTGCCGCCAGGGCAAAAATAATCGTATGCCCTATGCTACCGGGCATTCCTGCGGAACCGGTTACTAAAACAATTTTATCTTTTAAGTTTAAATCCATGAGTTAAATAGTATAAATGCGCTGGGCATTTTTATAGAAAAAAAGTTCGCGCTCGTCTTTAGAGAGTTGTCCGGCAAAAGCCTTGGCTACATTAAGAACCTGAGAATAGCTTCCGGCAGCCAGGCATACCGGCCAGTCTGAACCGTAAATAATTCGATCGGGCCCAAAAGCTTCAAACACTACATTCATATACGGCATCAAATCGATAGTTTTCCAGGTTTTATAATCGGCTTCGGTAATCATACCCGATACTTTACAGCTCACATTTTCATAGCTGGCGATGGCACGCATCAATAAAGCCCAGGAATCGATATAGCCTTCCTTGATATTGGGCTTCGCAATATGATCAATCACAAATTGTTGTTCGGGAAATAGTTTTACGAATTCAAGCACTGCCGGAAGTTGATGTGCAAACACCAAGATTTCATATACCGCCCCGGTATCTTTCAGTTTTGAAATTCCGCTTAAAAACGATTTTCGAAGTAAAAAAGAAGGATCAGTTTCAGCCTGTACTACGTGGCGATAGCCTTTCATCAAAGGCATTTCAGCATAATAATCCAAATCCTGCTGCACCGAGTCGCTTTGAAAATCAACCCAACCAATAACTCCCTTTATAAAATTGTATTCATCAGCGAGATTCAGTAAAAAGGTGTTTTCGTCCAGCGTTTGATCGGCCTGCACCGCAATGCAACCTGTAACATCATGCTCCTCGTAAACCGGTTGTAAATCCTGAGGCATAAAGTCATGGCGTATCACGGCCATCTCCTCGTCTATCCAGTCGTGCTTAACGGGATTGTACTGCCAAAAATGCTGATGCGTGTCTATAATCATCTTTAAGTTTATTGAATCTCCACCAAAGCTTTAATCACGTTATTTTCAGGTGCCAGTAAATTCTCAAAACCCGCAGGTAAATCCTTAAAATCAATGCGATGCGTGATATGGGTTTTAGGTGTTATTTTCCCGCTCTTGATGCTATCTATCACGTATTGAAAATCTTCTCGCGTCGCATTACGACTGCTCATCAATGTAGATTCTCGTTTATGAAATTCAGGATGGCTAAACACCAGTTCGCCTTTTTGCAAGCCTACCAGCACATAACGGCCACCGTGAGCAAGATACTGAAATGCACTGTTCATCACATTACGGTTACCGGTAGCATCTATAACCACTGTGGGCATATCGCCATCGGTAAGTGCAGCCAGATGTTCCATCACATCCACGTTCATTGGGTTTACCGCTTCCCACACGCCGAGTTCTTTTTTACAAAAATCAAGGCGGTGCGCATTGACATCAAGCGCAATCACTTTTGCTCCTGCCTGTTGTGCAAACTGAATCAGACCAATGCCTATAGGACCCGCTCCCATAACCAGAACCGTTTCTCCAGATTTTACGCCTGCTCTACGCACGCCGTGAGCGGCAATAGCTAAAGGTTCTACCAGAGCCAGTTCATCAAAATCAAGGCCTTCGCCGTGTAGTAAATAGGAATCCGGAACGACCACATACTCTGCCATCCCGCCATCGATGTGAACGCCAAAAACCTGAATAGACGTACAGCAATTGCTCAAACCATTGCGACAAGCCACACAGCTACCACAATTGAAATACGGAATAAAACTTACCGCATCTCCTTTCTCAAAACCTTTTGCATCACCTTGTACATATTCTGCAGCCAGCTCATGACCTAAAACTCGTGGATAATTGAAATACGGCTGTGTCCCGCCGAAAGCATGAATATCGGTACCACAAATACCTATTTTGCGAATGCGCAACAGCGACTCTCCGGCTTTAGGCTGCGGAATATCTTGTTCTTTTAATAAAAAGGTGCCAGGTTCCTGACAAACAATATAGTTCATAGTAGTTTTTACTGTTAACTGATTTCCAAAGCATTTGCATACGAAACAGCAGGTTTTTCCTTCGAAAAATACACTTCAAGTCCCTGAGCTGTTTGCTGAAACTTTAATTTTTTACCCGTACTTACCAGTTTTACTTTTTTGATAGGTTTACTTCGATAAGCAGCATCTGAAGCTAATGATTTTATAACTACTTTCCCGTTTTCGGGCCAGCTCATAACCGTAGCGTAGAGCTTCTTGCCTTTGGTCACAAATCTAAAATCATGCGAGGTGAAAGGCTTGCCCTTGCCTTCGTTGAATCCCTGAGCAGTCAAGGCAGCAGCACTTTCCTGTTGGGGTCCTTCACCAAAAATTTTCCAGGGTCGGGTACCGTAAATGCTTGCTCCATTGAGACGCATCCACTCTCCTATTTCTTCGACAATTGCACGCTCTAACTCGTCAATGCTTCCATCTCCCTTAACCGGAATATTGAGCATCAGATTTCCATTTTTGCTTACTACGTCAATAAGACTGTGTATGACTTGTTTGGCTGATTTATAGCGTTTATCCCGATAAACATCTATATCGTAGTGCCAACTCCCGATACAGGTATCGGTCTGCCAGGGCAAAGGTTCGATCTCATTACTTTGGCCTTTTTCAATATCCCAAACCAAAGCTTTGCGTTGCTGTTCATCCAGAATTTTACCGGTTACCACAGCTTGTGGATTTCCGTCTTTGTCGAGGCTTTTGTTATATAAATAAGCGGCTATTTCGAGGCCTACATTACTTACCGGCCAAAGCGGCAATGCCGTATCATCAAAATAAAGTAAATCTGGATTGAATTTGTCTATCAATTCAATCGTGCGATTGTAAAATTTCTTGCAATATTCTTTTGAGGGCGGAGTAACACCATTGCCCCAGTTCCACTGACTGTGAATCTTACCATTATCGTAGCTATCTTCACTCAACTCGTGGTTTTGAGCATACAACTCCTGCGGATCAATACCTTCCCACCAGGTACCTTCCCCATCTTCAACAGTCAAATTTCCATCATAGGGCACTCCCGCCAGCGGACCGTTTTTATCTGCACGTTGAGAAGGCTCATACCAGCTCCACGCATGAGCAGCGTGTACACTGAGTGCAAAAGGCAAATCGGCCTTGCGTGCCGCATTTTCCCAACCGGCAATAATATCTTTTTTAGGTCCCATTTGAACTGAATTCCAATTGGGTTGATAGGTACTGTCCCAAAGATCCAGATTGTCATGATGATTGGCCATGGCCATAAAATATTTAGCACCGGCTTTTTTATAGAGACTAACCAGTTCTTCAGGATCCCATTTATCGGCTTTCCAAACATTGATCACATCTTTAAAACCAAATTCTGAAGGATGCCCGTAATGCTCAATATGGGATTTGTACTGCCACGAACCTTCCTGATACATTCCGCGAGCGTACCAATCTCCAGATTCGGGCTCACACTGAGGACCCCAATGCGCCCACATACCAAACTTGGCATCGCGAAACCACTCTGGAACCTGATATTTAGAAAGTGAATCCCAGCTAGGTTTAAATGGTCCTCTTTGCTCAGGATTGAAGAAATTTGCGCGTGCCAGCAGTGGGTTTAAATACAAACCCGCAGCTGCAGCTGCGCTTAATTTTATAAGATCCCTGCGTTTCATAATCTATACTTCTGTTTATATATTTCCGTCTATACTCCTATCTGATTTCTTTTAAATTATAAAAGAAATTCACTTTCAAACGATTTCGTCTCGGTAAATAGTAATCAATTTTCCAAATATATTTAGGCTAAAGAATTCTTTCATTATACAAAAACGACTTATTTTTATTCTTTTAAGAACCTCTTTAACCTAAACAACCTATTTTGAATCGCAATCATTTTCCGGTTTCATTCTCAATGCTCAATGTAGATCATGTGCTCCTTGATGATCGGTGGAACTATGAAAGCATCATCAGCCCCTATTATCGTATTTACTATATAGACGATGGAGAAGGCAAATTATCAAGTCCCTCAAAACAACTCATCTTACGGCCGGGTTATCTCTACCTAATTCCCAGTTTTACACTGTGTGATTTGCATTGCGACCAGTACCTCAGTCAATATTTTGTACAGTTTTTTGAAGAACTGCATTCCGGTATCTCCCTTTTTGAAAACTACCGCAATATCATGGAGCTGAAAGCATCTGCACTGGATATTGAACTTTTTAAAAAGCTTGTCAAAATTAACCCAGGCAGGGGACTCAATCGCTCTGACAATCCTGAAGTATATGAAAAGGAAGCGTTCTACAAGGAGTATCAGGACCTAAACCGAAAAATGAAAACTTCAGTACAATTTGAAAGCCAGGGTGTTCTATTAATTCTGATGTCTCGTTTTATTGAATCTGCCCGTTTTCAGCATGAAGAAAATCGTAACATACCCTCTGTGATTTTAAGCGCAATCAATTACATTCAGCTTCATTTAGACAAAGCACTTACGGTTTTAGAACTAGCAGATAATGCCAATCAAAATCGCGATTATTTTTCCCGGCAATTTTTAGAACACACGGGTCTGCGCCCGCTGGCATACATTCACGAAAAACGCATTGAACGCGCACAATATCTAATGGTAACCACGCATAAAACCCTACACGACATTGCCCTGGAAACCGGTTTCAACAATCTGCCTCATTTCATCAAAATTTTTAAAAAACACCTCAACATCACACCGGGGGCGTATCGCAAACAAAGCCTTCAAATCAACTGAATATGAAACTCATCAAGATAGACCGCAAGAGTCCCAATGCTTCGTCATTTAGCCTGAACACCACGCAGGACGCTCATTTTTTGAAGATTTGGCATTACCATCCCGAACTCGAACTGGTGCTTATTTTAGAGAGCACGGGTACAAGGTTCATTGGGGATTCCATTTCAAAATTTGCTCCCGGCGAACTGGTTTTATTGGGTTCAAACCTGCCGCACATGTGGCTTAATGATCCTGAATATTTTGAACCCCATACCGCACTAAAAGCTGAAGCTATTGCCATACACTTTAGAAAGGAATTTCTGGGGACCGACTTTTTAAACACTCCTGAAATGGCTTCAATAGCTTCTCTTTTGAACCGCGCTGCACGAGGTATCGTATTTGAAAAAGTAAGCTCAGAAATCAAACAAAAAATCTTGCAACTTAACGCCTTAAGTCCGTTTGAGCGCACTATGCAATTTTTGGCTCTGCTTCACGAACTGAGCACAACTCCCGGTCGGGCGATAAGCAGCACGGGGTACCAGAATAGCGCACTTGCTTCAAACTCCAAAAATTTTGATGCGGTTTATGAATACCTTTTTAAAAATTTCAGGAAGCCCATTATGCTTGGGGAAGTGGCCGCTTTAATCCCAATGAACCCATCAGCATTTAGTCGTCTGTTTAGCAAATTTCACAAGAAGAGTTTTACACGCTATCTCAATGAGATTCGCATCGGTTATGCCTGCAGGTTACTTATTGAAAAGCGCTATGATGTAAGCGAAATTTGCTACGCCTGTGGTTTTAACAGCCTGTCTAATTTCAACAGACAGTTTAAAACCATAACCGGAAAGACGCCTCTGGAATATGCAGAATATCACCAAAAAAGAATGTGAATTGAATTAAAAGCAAAAAAAGAGTAAGTATCAGCAAAAAATCATTCAGTAAAACGGAAGCAAGCGTATTAATTTTGAAGTGTTTCACTCTAATTTTCACTATAAATTATGCAAACCGAAGTCACAATCACCGGCTATGAAGTTGTAGATGTACGCTTCCCTACCAGCCAATTTCTGGACGGTTCAGACGCTATGAATCCCGATCCCGATTATTCTGCTGCTTATGTCATTCTCAAAACTTCGCAGGAAGGTCTGGAAGGTCACGGTCTCACCTTCACGATAGGTCGTGGCAACGAGCTGTGTGTGGCCGCGATTGACTCGATAATGCCATTGATTCTCAATAAAACACTGGCATCCTTTACCGAAAATATGGGTGCTTTTTGGAAAATGATCACCGGTGACAGTCAACTGCGCTGGTTAGGTCCCGAAAAAGGAGTGATTCATCTGGCGACGGGAGCGGTGGTAAATGCCGTTTGGGATTTATACGCCAAGGCGGAAGAAAAACCGCTTTGGAAACTACTGGCAGGTATGAGTCCGGAAGAACTGGTCTCTTGCGTGGATTTCACTTACGTTACCGATGCGATTACCCCTGCTGAAGCGATAACCATGCTTAAAAAGCTCGAAGCCACTAAGCAGGAACGTATAGATCACCTGCTCCAAAATGGGTATCCCGCGTATACAACCTCTGCAGGCTGGTTAGGTTACAGCGATGAGAAAATGCGAAAACTATGTCGTGAGGCTAAAGCCGAAGGTTTTAAGCATATGAAAATCAAAGTAGGCAAAGACCTTAAAGATGATATGCGCCGGGCACAAATCATTCGTGAAGAAATAGGTGACGACCTCAAGCTGATGATGGATGCCAATCAAAAATGGGATGTGACCGAAGCTATCGCAAATATGGCCGAACTCAAAAAATTCAACCCCTGGTGGATTGAAGAACCTACGAGCCCGGATGATGTTTTGGGACACGCAGCCATCGCAAAAGCGGTTGCTCCTATAAAAGTAGCGACCGGAGAACATTGTCAAAATCGGGTTATTTTTAAACAACTTATGCAGGCAGGCGCCATCGAGATTTGTCAGATAGACAGCTGCAGATTAGCCGGTGTTAACGAGGTGCTTGCAGTATTGCTTATGGCTGCCAAATTTGAAATTCCGGTATGTCCGCACGCCGGTGGTGTAGGCCTGTGCGAATATGTTCAACACTTATCTATGATTGATTATATTGCCATTAGCGGTTCGCTTGAAAATCGTATTATAGAGTATGTAGATCACCTGCACGAGCATTTCTTTGATCCTGTAGTGATTAAAAACGGTGCCTATATGCCGCCGCAAATGCCGGGTTACAGCATAACTATGAAACCGGAATCACTTAAAGAGTATACGTTTCCAACCGGAAAAATCTGGCAGGAAATCGCCAAAACCAAATAAAACTATGAAAAAGCGCATATGTATTACTGCCCTACTCTTACTAAATCTATATTTGGCTTTAGGTCAGACCGACTATACGCCTTCACCTGAAAATCTGGAAAACAGAGCCTGGTTTCAGGATGCGAAATTTGGCCTGTTTATTCATTGGGGTGTATATACTACGCTGGGAGACGGAGAATGGGTTATGCAACAGCAAAAGATTAAAACAGACCGGTATGAATTGCTACCGGATTTTTTCAATCCGCAGCAGTTTAATGCCAAAGCCTGGGTTAAACTGGCTAAGGCGGCAGGTATGAAATACATCACGATCACGACCAAGCATCACGACGGTTTTGCGATGTATGATTCAAAATTTTCCGATTATAACATTGTAGACGATACACCCTATGGCAAAGATATTTTTAGACTGCTTGAGGAAGCCTGTAAAAAAGAGGGTATTAAGCTTTTTGCCTATTACTCGCAGTTAGACTGGCATCATCCTGATTACTATCCCAGAGGGAAAACCGGTCAGGATTTAGGTCGGCCAGAATCTGGTAACTGGCAAGATTATATAAGGTATCAAAATGCGCAAATCAAAGAACTAGCCGAAAATTATGACATCGCAGGGTTTTGGTTTGATGGATATTGGGATCAAAACGATTTAAAAAAAGCCGGCAAACCCTATGAGGATTTTGATTTGGAAGCAACGTATAAAATCATTCACGGCGTGAATTCCGGTTTGCTCATTGGTAACAACCACCATCTTGCACCTATTGCAGGCGAAGATTTTCAGATGTTTGAAAAAGACCTTCCGGGGAAAAATACTGCTGGCTTTAGTGAAGGTTCTCAAATAGGCAATTTACCCTTAGAAACTTGTGAAACCATAAATCATTCGTGGGGTTTCAATCTACAGGACGGCAATCATAAATCGTTCAGCGAATTGATTCAGTATTTGATTAAGGCTGCGGGCAATAATGCTAATTTTTTGCTTAATGTAGGTCCTATGCCTAACGGAAAAATACAGCAGGAGCATCAGGATTTGCTAATGCAAATGGGTTCTTGGCTGCAAGAAAACGGAGAAAGTATTTATGACACACGTGGCGGCATGTTTCAGGGTGCCGATTATGTTTCGACTGAAAAAAACCAAACTACATACCTGCATGTTCTTAATACTGATCTGAATACCCTGAGTATCCCTTTCGCCAAAAAACGCATTAAAACATTAAGTTGGTTTGATGATGGTAAGCCGGTAAAATACAAGATTAAGAAAAACGTATTGACGATCTATCTGAATGAAGCGCATCGCGATGCGGTAGATACTATTATTAAACTCACTTTAAAATAATTTGACATGACCCCTTTTAATATATCTGGAAAAACAGCACTAATTACCGGTGGAGCCAGCGGTATAGGACGTGCCATCGCCGAAGTTTTTGCTAAAAACGGAGCTCAGGTTTACATTCTTGACTATAATGAAACGCAGGCTGAAGAAGTTGCTGAAGCCTTTAGAGCTGATAACTTGGAGCTTCACTATAAAATATGCGATGTTTCTAAAGAAGATGAAGTACAGCAGGTGATTGATGAGATCGCCGATGAAAATTCGCTCGATATATTGGTTAATAATGCCGGGGTTGCCCACGTGGGAAACATTGAAAATACCACCGAAGCAGATCTTGACCGTATTTACGCTATAAACATCAAGGGTGTCTTTAACTGCGCAAAAGCCGTTATCAAGCACATGAAAGGCAAAAGCGGAGTCATTATCAATATGGCTTCCATTGCATCTTCGGTTGGGATCTCAGACCGTTTTGCGTACTCCATGTCAAAAGGCGCCGTACTCACGATGACCTATTCCATCGCAAAAGACTATGTTGATGAGGGCATCAGATGCAACAGCATCTCCCCTGCTCGCGTTCACACGCCATTTGTAGATGGTTTTATTGCAAAAAATTACCCCGACAATCAGGAAGAGATGTTTGAGAAACTATCAAAAACCCAACCTTTGGGCCGTATGGGCAAACCTGTAGAAATTGCCCATCTCGCCCTGTATCTGGTCTCTGATGAAGCATCTTTTATCACCGGGACAGACTTCCCCATCGATGGCGGATTTATAAAACTAAATGGATAACTTTTTAACTAGAAGATTATGAAATTAATACGTTTCGGCGAAGCCGGAAATGAAAAACCGGGAGTGCTTTTAGACTCCGGAAAACGCATAGATGTATCAGGCTTTGGTGAAGATTATACCGAAGCATTTTTTGAAACAGATGGTCTTGACCGACTCAAAACGTGGTTAAGCAAAGAACAGGACAATTGTCCGGAAGTTTCCGCAGTAACCCGTCTGGGCGCACCTCTGGTACGTCCTTCAAAAATTGTATGCATCGGTCTTAATTACGTTTCGCATGCTAAAGAAACCGGAATGGAAGTTCCTAAAGAACCCATTTTGTTCTTTAAAGCGACCTCGGCAATTGTGGGACCTAATGACGATGTGATCATTCCCAAGGGAAGTGAAAAGACAGACTGGGAAGTTGAACTCGCCGTGGTAATCGGCAAAAAAGCCTCTTATGTGAGTGAAGCCGAAGCTTTAGATTATGTAGCTGGTTACACCCTACACAACGATTACAGCGAGCGTGCCTTTCAAATCGAGCGTGCCGGGCAATGGGTTAAGGGAAAAAGCTGTGACACCTTTGCGCCTTTAGGTCCTTTTATCGCGACCAAAGACGAAATCAAAGATCCTAATAAACTCAACCTGTGGCTGAAATTGAATGGTGAGGAATTGCAAAACAGCAATACTTCAGATTTTGTATTTAACGTGCAGCAGGTGGTGAGTTACATCAGTCAGTTTATGACTTTGCTTCCGGGAGATGTCATTTCAACCGGAACTCCTTTTGGTGTGGGAATGGGCTTCAAACCACCACGCTACCTGAAACCGGGCGATGTAGTTGAATTGGGCATCGAAGGTTTAGGGACTTCTAAACAAACTGCAAAGGCCTATTCAGCAATTAAATAATCACAATAAATTTTAGATTGCAGAACATCCTATTTTATACTGAATCCATCCAGTTATTTTTTATGAAAACATGCGCTAAGCATTTCATAGAGTTCTGGATGGTTCTTTTTAAGTAAAATGGGATTTTCGAAAAAATATTCTGAAGCTACCGCAAAAAACTCCGCTTCATTAGTGCTTCCGTAGTTGCGTATATCAGATTTATTATCATTAATGGCCTCCATTTCTCTATGAATTAATTTTAGCCAGGGAATACTATACGAGTGAGCAATAAGTCGCTCGGGGATACCATCTGCGACACCATCTGTCATATCTATCAAGTGTACGAACTCGTGAATGCCGGTATTGTGCAGATCTGATTTTTTATCAAAACCTTCATGAAGTGCTTTTCTTGAGAGGATCATTTGATGATTAAAACGTCCTGAACCAACCATCCCGGCAATATGTTTCTGCTCATCTTTATGTCCAAAATTCAAATCATCATTAAAATGATCTGGATATATAAGCACGGTACTCAGATTAATATAATGCCAGGCGGGAAATCCAAAAACAGGAATAACAGCACTTGCGGCTACTAATAATTTGTCAAGATCTTCTAACTCAAAATTTATGCTTTCGATATAAATTTCACTCAAAAATTGCATCATTCGTTGCTGAAAGCGCTCCTGTTCTGCGACATTCAACTGCTCATAAAAATGTACATTTTGAAGTAATAATGTATGCCAGCCAGATGGAAATGTAGCGACTTTTCGCTTTTGCTGCCTGCTTAGTATAATAATTGCAAATGCCAGCAAAAGCAATGCCACTACTAAAATTATGTAGTTCATAGAAATCTTCTCAAATTGAAAACGGTGGATCAAAAATAGTCATACTTAAACCGTGCAATATATCTGATTTTGAATAATTTTAGAAATAAATTAAAATATTTACTGGCTTAAAGCAGAATGTTCAAAACATTAGAAAAAGTTATTTCACTAAACGAAACATTTGACAATTCTTTAGAATTAATTTATCGACTTCCATACAATTCTAGCCTATTTTTGATTTTCCCTATGCAGCAGATGTTTTCTCATCAATAAAAAGTGCTACTGAATCATTATTTACTTATTTTCAATCAAAATAACCTTTGACAAACCCTGATAGACAGAAAAAGAAATCAACCAAACGCAAGCGTTATTTTGGACTTATTTTGGGTCTTATTATTTTGGTTCCATTAGGTCTATTCACATTAGGTTGGCAAAGTCGAAATTTGATTATAGATGGTTTGCAAGAATGGTATAACGCAAATCATGAAGGAACCTTAAAAATCGGTGATGTAGAGGCTACTTTTTTAACCGGTTTTCCCAATGTTGGTTTTACGATCAACGATATTTTTCAAAGCGAAAAGGATTCTATTACCTTTAAAAGGAAATCAATTTTTATTGATAAAGCCTTAGTGACTATTAGTACTCGTGATCTTATTCGCGGAGACTTTCAATTTAAGCGTATAAATATTGATAGTGTTTCTATTTATTCTGAAGTAGTCTCTGATAAGTCTTATGAATACCACGTAAAGCAAAAATTAAACAATCTACCTAATACTAATTCTCCATTTGTTTTTCCTTCTTGGATAGATCCTAATGCTACAAAATTTAGAGTCAAACAAGTAAAATATGTTGCTAAGGATAGTATGTTTCACAAGAATTTTGATATAGCGTTTCACAATATTAGTGGTGAACTTAAAATGGATAAATCAGTTATAAATGGTTCTTTGAGTTTTGAAGCTGACGTCAATAAGCTGGGGTTTAATACAAAAAAAGGGAGCTTTTTAAAAGAAACCAAAGTATCAGGCAATCCTGAATTCACCTTAGATACAGATACAAATGTTTTAAATGTTTCCGATTTTATACTAACACTAGATGAAGAGCAATTTAGGGTGAGTTCTAGCTTTGATTTAATAGAACCTTCCTACCACCTTAGTCTTTCGAACGACAAGCTTCAATTTGATTCTTTACACAAATTTCTTTCTGATAGCATTGCAACAAAGATAGCGCCGTATGCAATCAAAAAACCTATTAAAACAAGTCTCACCCTAGATGGGTTATTTCAATTTAGAAATACACCAGAGATCAATGCCGATTTTAAAAGCACAGATAATACGGTAAGTTTTAGCGATAATTATACGCTCTCAAATACCAATTTTGAAGGATACTTAACGAATAAGATATATGAGTCTGATAGTCTTCAGAGCTTAAAAGGCACTAAAAAAGATATTAAAATAGTTTTCAATAAGGTCACTGGTAATCTCAAAGGGATGACTTTAAGCTTAGACAATAGTTATTATCAATCTACACCTGAGTATCATAATTATGTCGTAGCAAATCTTAATTTAGCTGGTAAAAACGAATCGATCGCCCAAGTATTAAACAATGAAAATTTTGATTTTAAAGGCGGAGATTTTACTTTAAATGCTAAGCTTAGTGGAGATATTGATCATCCTGAAAATCTATTCAACTTTGCAGAAGGAAACTTTTTACTCAACAATAGTCAGGTTGTTCTCAAGAAAAATGGATTGCAATTACCCGTAAAAACCATCAAGCTTAGTTTAGATAATAAAAAGTCATTTTTAGAAGAGCTAAACATTGAACTTGAAAGAAGTGAGAATCTCGTTTTTAAAGGGCATCTCAATAATATATCTTCTTTGATCTCAAATTATCCAGTGGAACCCACAAGTAGTTTTGTGGAGTTAAAATCTGAATATTTGAATGTAGATGAACTCATTGCTACAGCTAAAGAAATGATTCCGGAATCTGATAAAAGCAAGGACGACCGTAAAACCATAAATGAGGTCCTCACGACTATTTTTAATAAATTTCATCCCCGATTTAAGCTCAACTTAGACAATGTTGTTTACAACTCAATTCAGTATCAAAATGTAAGTTCAAATATAGAATTGACAAGTACTGAGAACATTAGCATTAATGATTTTCACATCAATTATCAAGGATCTGAAACCGAATTAAATGGAAGTCTAGTTATTCCTAAAACAGATAATGCTAAAAGCCAACCTATTCATCTTAACGTTATAGCAAAGTCTCAGGGTTCACTTGCTGTTTTTCAAGACTTATTTGAGATAAAATTAGTGAATATCAATGCCGGTAACTTTGAATTTTCTGGAAGTGTAGCCGGAAATATTCAAAAATTCAATCAACTTCTGGATAATGCCAAGGGTACTTTAAAGCTAAAAAATGCAAACTTCTACTATCCTAGTGCTGGGTTTGATATCGACTTTGATTCGTTATCAGTAAAGATTGCAAATTCTAATATCATTTTAGATCAGGTAGAACTAGAAGTGGGAAGCTTGCATCCTTTTATTTTAAATGGAAATATTAAAAATTTCACCAATATCCTTTTAGACAATAATAATGCAAGAGGCAGTGTATATCTAAATGTGAAAGCTCCTTTTGTAGACGGTGATCAGTGGATGGAAATGGTAAATTCTTTAAGTAAAAAAGATGCTCCTTCTCCTAAGCCTAAATCAAGAGAATTATCAAAAGCCTTTAAAGATATAAACAGATTACAACCTCAGGTTTCTTTAAATATTGATTCTTTAAAATACAAGGGATTGATTACTAAAAACGTTGATGCTTTAGTCTATTTTCTGAACGATTCTGTTTTAAAATTAGATCATCTTAAGGTCAATTATAAAAAATCTCAGGCACACTTAAATGGAACTATTCATTCTTTAAAGAAGATAAAAAATACAAAAGAAAATCCCTTTGATTTAAAATTTGAGGCTAGAGCTTCGGGAAATACTACCGATCTCAATGATTATTTAAAAACAATCAACTTCATATTTGAGTCTGGTGAATTTGATTTTAAAGGTGATTATCAAGGAGAAGCTTCAGACTTAGCTATTTTCAATACAGATGCAAGGGGAAGTTTAAAACTGGTAGATTCTAAAGTTAATTTTCCGTTAGCAGATATTCAGATACCTATAGATAGTCTTCGCTTAGAGATCAATAACGATTTTGCTAATCTTGAAACTTTAAATGTAAACCTGCCCGGTAAAAGTGCATTGCGTGTTTCTGGATCTATTAATAATTTCTCTGATTTCATCAATAATTCAATAGAAAATGAAGAACACATTTCAACTTTTAATATCAGTTCTCCCTATCTCAACACTGCAGATCTTGTGACTCTTTTTGATACGAGTAAAAAAAATAAAGACACGTTAACTAAAAAACCCTTAAAGATTCAAAACCTGAAGGATATTCTGAATACCATTAATGACTCCTATTATCCACAGGGAAGCATTTCAATTGATACACTCATTCATAAGAATTTAAGGCTGACAAATTTTGACACTTACCTCCTTTTTGACAATAAAGAAAATCTGAAAATTCAAAAAAGCAATATTGACTTCTATGAGGGTAAATTACATATTGAAGCTGTTGCCAATATATCTGAACCCAATAATTTACCAGTAAATCTTACTATTGATGCAACTGATATAGATATTAAAAAGTTTGCTGAAGGTCTTGAGTATTTTGGGAATAAAAACTTAGAGAACATAGATAAACTGGGTGGAATAATAAACGTGAATCTTCTTGCAACAGGAGTACTCAATAATGATGGAACGCTAAATCCTAATAGTCTAAATGGTGAACTGCAGTTGAATATTCAAAACCTCTCGCTGCATAACTACAAGCCTTTGATGGAAAGTGTTGTTTTACTTAAAGAAGATCGCTTTAAAGAATTAGAGTTTAGACCTATTACTCAAACTTTTAAAGTGGTAAACGGTGAAGTAATTATTCCACGTACTGAAATTCAATCTTCTGCAGTTCAGGTTTTTGCTGAAGGAACAATCAAACTGGATGACTATGTCAATATTTGGTTTTCTGTGCCTTGGAAGAATTTAAAGTTAAATGACGGACTTTCATTACCGAAAAAGACCACTTTTGATGATGCTGGAGCTAAATTCTACATCAACCTCCTTCAAGATCAAGAGAGTGTGAAAAAACGTAAACAAAAACTTCACTTCAAAATCAAATTGTGGAATAGCAACTTGAAAAACTCTGAAAAAGAATGATATACTAGTTCTAGTACTAATTGATTTTAGCTGATAAAAAAAGCCTCAATAAAATTGAGGCCCCTTTGCCTGTTTAATAGTAAAATAACACACTTATAATTAACATTTAAACAGGTATTTTTATTTTTCGCTAGTTCATTCTGTATCTAGTATTATGGTAGTTACCGAACGTGATGGAATTCTTAACTCTTCTTGATTAAAGAGTTGCATTTTTTCAAGATCAGAATCCTCTGATGTCACATAACTTTCAACAGTAAAAGGTTTTACTTCTTCCTCAAAGTTAATGTTGATTATTTTGTTTTCTAAAGCAGAATTTATAAAAACAAGTACTGTTTTTGAATCATCAGGACTTTTATATGCTGAATAAACGAAATCTTCATTAAGTATATCTTGATCAAATCCTTTAAGGGCTACTCGTTTATATCCCGGTCTGATGAACCTGCTGTAATTACCTAAAGCCCATAACATTTTACTTTCATAAAAATTGCCGTCATATTTGTTCTTGTCAATATAAACCAAACCGTCTTTGTAGTCATAAGCAGAAATAGCGGTCCACCAGTGCCAGGCACTTGCGTTTGCAAAAACGAGATCACTATGAATCACCTGAGCCATATACAATGCTGAATCCATTCCTAAGTCTCTACCATTTCCATTTATTTCACCATTATTATCACCCAGAATACAGTATTCACTCATCCAAAAATGTAAGTCTGAAACATCTGCAATTGCATCACCCAAATCTTGACGTTGCTTCACCATATTTTTAAAAGGTGAAGTTGTAAAGTAGCTGTGTGCCGAAACTGCTGGATTCACGTGTGCCAGATGTCCCAAGTAATTTTCTGAAGAATTATCAAAAAATGAATTAATAACATCTCCTCTACCCGTTTTATTTCCAGATTCTGTTAGATAGTTAATTTGAGCCGTTTCTGCGATATCTATAAATGTATTATCTAAATTTCTGCTTTCTAATTCATAATCTAAAGCACGTACTAAATCTGAAATCTCATGATTCCAAAATGGAGTACCCTCCTGACCACCGTCTGCCCAGTCCCATTGTGGCTCGTTAACCGGACTTATATAATTTACTTCTAAACCATTTTTCTCTAATTGTTGAGCTACGTCTGCCAAGTACTTAGCAAAGTCACTATAATTCTTAGCTCGTAGATTAGATCTGTTTTTGTTACTGGTATAGGCCTTATTATTACGTGTAAATTTAACCGGCGGACTATTAGAAAAAAGCAAAAGATCTTTAACTCCTCTTTGTTTTGCAGCATTTGCAAACCACACTTGTCCTTGATGCTTATCCCAATCATAAGTATCACCTTCTCCGTAAAAAGATTCAGCTCTTCTCCACTCATCTTTTATACCACTTTCATCACCCTGTTCTGCGCTTCCTGCACCTAGGTTAAACCTCCAGAGACTCAAGCCTATTCCTTTAGGGTTACCAGAATTATCATTTTCTGTACTAAAAAGCAGATCTGCAATTTTCTCCCGTTTATACAAGGGCCAGTTTCTACCCACAAACTGTACAGACCAGGCATCAGATGCCCCAAAATTGTCTATATGCTGAAAGGTTGTTTTAGAATCTAAATATAGATTGATAGCAGTACTTTCACTTTGATCAAGGTTAAGGGATTTTTCCTTCCAGCTTATTAAAAATGTAGCGCTTGCTATAGATGCAAGAACAACTAAAGAAATGAATACTTTTAATTTCAAAATAATTCTTTTAATGAATCTTTTATAAAACTAATAGGTCTATTAAACATATTGATTTTTATCTTTAACAATTTTCACTATTTCGATTGAGTAAATTCGTGTACAATTTGTCTAAAATTGCGGTGTTAATTGTTCAACCTTATTAATATTGATGAATAGCTGGGATATTTTTATAAATTGGTTACAAATTACACACTATATAATATCATTTTTACATGAAAAGAACTTTAAGATTTATTCTATTTCTTTTTATAACAACGGTTGTATACTCTCAAAATGAAAAAGCAAATCTTAATGATCTCCATTTTCATTTAATAAATTCTCAAAATGGTCTTTCTAACAATGTCATAAATGACATTACACAAGATTCTCTTGGCTTTATTTGGATAGCAACTTATGATGGTCTAAACCGGTATGATGGTTCTCAATTTTTAAAATTCAGAAAAAATCTTGAAGATGATATAAATGGAGTTTCTAATAATTATATTCAGGAATTATTACTACTTCAAAATCAAAAATTACTCATTGCCACAGATGCCGGACTCAATGTTTACGATCTCAAATCAGAAACCTTTCATATATTTTCTACTGAAGAAGGTCTACTAGATAATAGTATTAGCGCCTTAGCTTTAGATAATAATCATAATCCTGTTATAGGTACGTATCGCGGTGGTGTACAAATCGCTTCAGATAATTTTACTTTCAACGAAATCAGATTTAAAGGTACTAAGAATCAGTTATCATCTAATGAAATTTCAGCTATTGAATCTCAGGGAAAATCTATTTATTGGGTAGGTACTTATCATAAAGGTCTCAATAAAGTAACTGTAACTGGTAATCAAGTAAAAACAGAAACTATTCAGCATCCTAAACTAAGTAATTCTACGATTACCGAACTGTATTTGGATTCTGAACAGAATTTATGGATTGCCAGTACAAATGGTTTGTTTGTAATACAACCCAATGGTGAGTTGTTATATTTAAACAAAGCAACAACTAAAAGTCAAGGCTTAAGTGATAGCAATGTACTAGCGATTCTTGACGATAACAAAGGAAAGCTTTACATAGGTACGCGCGATGGCGGTCTTAATATTCTTGAAAAAAAGACACTGCTAGATCAATCTTTACCATTAAGCATTAATTGGTTTTTACCTAAAGAAGATGGCTCTAGTGTTTACGACCGATCAATTACCAGCCTTTTTATTGACAAGCATAACGCACTTTGGATGGGCACTCCTACCGGTATAAACTATGTAGATTTAATGGGTGAGCCGGCTAAAAGGGTTCAAGAAACCGACGCTCAAAATTCTATAAGCAACAACAGGGTAAGTGCTCTCGCACTAAAGTCTGAAAATCAAATCTGGATAGGTACAGATGGTGAAGGTCTGGATCTCTATGACCTGAAGGAAGGTAAAATAGCTCATTACAGAACAATTGCTGGAAACCGAAACAGTTTAAGTAATAATAATGTTTTGACTCTATTACCTGAAAATAATGATATTATCTGGGTAGGAACCTATCAAGGAGGTATTAATAAAATAAATTATAAAACAGGCGAAGTCAAACATTACTTAGAAGGGTCGCAGCAAAATGGTAGTGATGTCAGAACTATTTTTAAATCAGAGAATAATACAATTTGGGTAGGTACAAACCGAGGAGGTCTTTTTAAATACAATAGATCGGCAGATGCCTTTGAGTTTGTGGATAGTTTAGGAAAGTTAGATATTAGAGGTATTGATGAGCGTGAAGGCCATTTATGGCTAGCAACCTTTGGTTCTGGGTTAATTAAATTCAATAAGTCTAATGGCGAAGCAGAATACATCAATAGTAACAATGTAGAGGGTTTAAACACCGATATTTTTTTTGCAATCAAAATTAAAGCAGACGATAACATCTTATTAGGAACACGTTACAACGGTTTAAAACTTTATGATCCAATAAAAAACACTGTCGAAACTTATGGAGAAAAAGATGGGCTAAGTAATAATTCTATAAATAACCTGCTCATTGAAGATGATAAATATGTTTGGATTAGCACCTACAACGGGATTGACCGCTACAATCTAGGAACCGGTACATTTAGTGATTTTAACTTTTTAAGCAATATTCAAAATGAAGGTTTAGGTTCTATTTTAAGCAATGGCAATGGAAAAATTTTTATAGGAGGTTTAGAAGGATTACAAATTATCAATACTGCTGAATTAGATCGTCTGCAACAGAAAAAAGACATCGTTCTAAAACGACTTTCTGTTTTAAATAAACCAATATTACCTGGATGTAAAACCATACTAAAAAATGCGTTGCCATACGAAAATGAAATAGCACTCAGTTATTTTCAAAATTCATTTTCGTTCTATTTTACAGCTTTGCAATATCCTGTAAATAAAAACATTTTGTATTCTTATAAATTAGAAAATTATAATGATTACTGGATAGATACTCAAGAAGGTATAGCCAACTTCACAGACGTACCTCCGGGAGATTACAACCTTCAAATCAAAACCAAATCAGGTGCTGGAACAGAAACAACAAAGAATCTAGCGATCTATATCTCTCCTCCATTTTGGAAAACATCTCTAGCTTATATTTTCTATCTATTAGCATTTTGTACGATAATCTATTTAATATTTCGATATTATTCTGAACGGTTAAAACTCAAAAACAAATTGATTCTTGAACAAGAACAAAGACGTTTAGAACATAATTTAAATGAAGAACGATTACGCTTTTTTACCGCTTTTTCTCACGAATTAAAAACTCCTTTGACATTAATTCTGGCTCCTCTTGATAACTTATTGAGTGAAGCACACAGCAGAAGCCTTAAAAAACAGCTCAAACTCATTAACCGAAATGCTAAAAAACTCTCTGGAGCGATTGATAAACTATTAGAGTTTAGAAAATCTGAAGAAGGACTGAGCAAACTTATTATAGGAGCTCACAATATTTCCTATCATTTAAAGAAATGGGTTAAGAGTTACGCTCCACTTGCTATAGACAAGAATATCAAACTTAAAACCGACATCGAAAAAAGCACAACTCTTTTTGAAGTGGATATCGAAAAATTAAAGGTTATAATTAATAATCTACTTTCAAATGCTATAAAATACTGTTCTCCTAATTGTGAAGTTACTGTATGCTTCTATATTAATAAAGAGACCTTAGATATAACAGTAAGTGATAACGGTGCCGGTATAGCAGCTCAGGAATTACAGGATATTTTCAATTGGTATTATAGATCTGAAACCAGTATTCAAAAAAATGGGACAGGTATAGGTCTTGCCCTTTCTAAACGCTTTGCTGAGTTGCACAATGGTAAACTCACAGTTACAAGCATTCCTAACAAAAAAACCACATTTTCACTAGAAATACCTAAAGTTGTTTCTCAAGAAACTGTTACAGTAAGTGCTATTGCTTTAGAAGAAAATCACACCTATCAGACTTCAGAACTTAAACCAGATATAGACCACTCTGACCTACAGAAAGACAACAATAAATCTATCAATGCTTCTGAAGATAGACCCCTACTCTTAATAATAGATGACAACCCGGATATTCTTGATTTTTTAGATCAAATTTTAAAAACTGATTTTGATCTTATATTCGCTGAAGATGGTGAGAAAGGCATACAGAAGGCTACTAAGTTTATACCAGATCTAATAGTCTCAGATGTGATGATGCCTAAAAAGACAGGTATAGATCTGTGCAGAGCCTTGAAATGCAATTTACCTACAAGCCATATCCCTATAATTCTTCTTACTGCAAAAGGCAATTCTGAAAGTTTAAAGACCGGATATGAAGAAGGTGCAGATGATTATATAGCTAAACCATTTCAACCTCAACTATTAAAAACGCGCATCATAAATCTCATACGTAATCGTAAAGCGGTTCAACGTTTTATAAATAGTAAGCAAACCCCAGAAAAAGAAGAAGAAAAAACTTCTCCAGCTCTTAATAGAGAAAAAGAGTTTTTATCAAAACTAGATGCTATAATAAATGAAAATATAGGAGGTGATACTGAAAGCGTTTTTGATATTGCTCGCGATCTGGGAATGAGTCGTACTTCACTGTATAGAAAACTAAAGTCAATTACCGGTTATAGTATAAACGAATATATAAGAAACTTAAAGCTTGAGAAAGCCGCTGATTATATAGAAAATCACGGGTACTCTGTATCACAAGCAGCTTATGAAGTAGGCTTTAATAGCCCCAAGTATTTCAGGAAAATTTTTAAAGAAATGTACGGCAAACTACCTTCTGAGTTTAAGTCATAAAAAAAGGCGGTCAAAAGACCGCCTATTGATTAGAATATCTATAAAATTATTATTCTGCAACAACAATATCCCAAGATCTAACATTGCAAAAACGTCCTGGATCACCATCTGCCTGAGTGGTAATTTGACCTACTGTAATATTCATTGCTTCATCTACTGTAAAATTGAGTGTATAAGTATATTCACTTCCTAATGCAGTGTTGATTCTTTTATAAACCAGAACATCTTCAGAAGTATCTACATTAGAAACATCAGGCAAAGCTTCTCCTTTTGCAACAACAAAATAAGACCCACCTTCATCATCCAAGCTGTGATTTGTATCTCTTATAAGCACATTGAGTTTATATGATGCCGGTTCTACTGTAACACTTTGGTAAATTTTACCGTTGGTTATTGCTGGTGCACCCCAACCTGATTCAACATTAAATATATTTCCATTCCATTCATCCCAGCCTCCTTGACCGTTATGAATTTTAATGGGATCTGTAGTTGTCCAATCTTCAAGTACTCCCCATCTACCATCACGTGACTTAGCTTTAAAAGGAATTGATGCATTTGCTAGGATAGGTTTGGGTACAGGTTTAAAATCTACATATTCTGTATAAAAGGTATCTAATGCCTTTTCTTCTGGAAGAAAAAGGGTTCTATATTTATAAATAGATTTTGGCTTAAAATCTTCAACGATACCTGCTTCATTCTCAATAGGTATAAATATCGTCTTTTGCTCGTCTTCATTACTAGTATAAAGAATTTCGGTTCCTATAACACCCGTAGTCAAATCCATACTGGCATAGTTTACGGTTAAACTATCTCTTATAAGATTATTAGATATAACCGGACGGTTGAACAATGAATTTTGATATCTATCACCATAAACCTCGGCAGGTGCGAAAACAGCTATTGACGGATTATTTTTGCTATCAAAAGTTCGTACTTCAAAATTGTAAACATTTTCAGGCAGATTGTCTATTATTACAGAAACTGTATCAATACCTTCACCCCTAGTTATAGGTAAGACCACAGAGTCCTTTTTAATGTTCCAATATATACGTACCTCTGTAACTTTAGGATCAGCTATAATAAGCCCCTTAATACGAACACGATCACGACCTGAATAGACCTTTAAAGAATCTATTTTACCAGTGTATGACACCTCACCACCTTCAGTATATTTCAAATATTCATCCTCATCAGAACAGGACCATATAAACAGGCCTAGTACGAGGAATAAAAGACCTAAAAGCGTTTTATTTAATTTCATCATTATTCTAATTTTAAAAATTTGGATTTCCGTATACTTGTACTTCTGACACAGAAAAATATTCACCGCCTGCCCAGTTTTCTAAAGATTCTAGTCTAAGATATCTTACTGGTGGTGCGTCAATTGAAATTTCATAATCTGCACCATCTCTTGCTGCTATCAAGTCATCATTATTTTCTTGACCGTAAGGTAATCCCGAAGGTTTTACAACCTCATATTCTCCTATCAAAGTCCATCCAGATAAATCTCCATCATTCAGCTCATTAGCTCCCCATACTCTGAAATATCTCATTGCACCTAAATAATAGTACAAGCGTTGTCCTCCAATAGGTTCTGAGAAATTCCAAATACGTAACCTACTTAACTTTGTAACACTACCTATATCAAATGTGACTAAATGCGAAGGTAAATCTAAATCTCTTTCAGTGAAAAATGCATCTAGATATGAGAGATATCCACTATCCCATAAATTTTCAACAGGATACCCATTTTCAGCATCATTAGCTAGCCTTATTGCTCTAAAATCTGATTTTGGCATAAGCTGTTCAAAAAGTGGCTTAACGCTAGTAAATAAAGTATCGGTCACATTTAGCCAACGGTCTCTCACCGCAATTGCAAAATCTTGACTTGTTGTATCAAAACCTCTAATAGCTTGATCTACCTCACTTATAGAGGTATAAATACTATTAGCAAGAGGTTCGTAATCACCATTTTGATTTTTCTGCATTACTAAAATTGCTATGTCATCTGCATTAGGGTTATCTGCCCGTATGCGAATACCTCCAAAATCAGGTTGTACCGATAAAGATTCTGCAACTCCATAAACAGGAGCAAGATCTGGGCTTACAGTAATAGACACAGGCTCTGATTCTGTCTCACTTCTGTTAACTGCATATACATTTACTGTCGTTTCTTCTAGACCGGCAAAACCTTCAAGCAACATAGAATTGCTGTAATAGGAAGATTTTACTTCCATCGCTGTACCATTTTCTAACGTATACCGTGCAACGATATATAATAAATCTTCATCTTTAGGAACGGTATAGGTAAGCCGTGCTTTACCTGGAAGATTTTGAACACTTAGATTAGTTACCTTGCCAGGAGCAATGCCGTTATTTTCAAGTGGAGCATTATCTGTATCCTCAGAACAACTTATTGAAACACAAATAAAAAGCCCACAAATAACTAAAAACCAGTAATTTAATTTTGTTTTCATAATAATTATTTTTTGTTTACCACCCAGGAGCCTGAACTAAACTCGGGTTTTGAATTAAGGTGTTTTGATCTAAGGGCCAGAAATAATCTCTTGGAGCTATAAAGCGCTGCTGATATAATGTACGTATTTGATAATATGCCTGCTCAGTTGATTCAAAAACACTCCAACCTCTTATCGCTTCATTATATTCTGTAGCAGCCTTTTTCCATCTTCTTACATCCCAGTAATTCTTACCTTCAAAAACCATCTCAATATTACGCTCCCTATGAATAATTTCTCTCAAACCATCTTTTGTGGTGTATTTACTGGGGTTTGTTGAGTAGTTTGTCCAAGACTCTTCAACACCAGCTAAGCCAGCTCGTGCTCGTACAGCGTCTATATACTGAAACGCTTCTGGAGTTGGGCCATTTACCTCATTTGAGACTTCGGCAAAAAGCAAATACAAATCTGCTAGCCTTATTTCTGGCCAAGCATAGTCTTTATAAGGAGTACCACCACTAAAAGTTTGTTCCCAATTAATTAATTTTTTGATATAATATCCCGTTACATTAAAATTAAATGCATCCGTATTTCCACCATAGTCTTTATTCTTAGCTTCATAGTGCCAACGCGCATCATTAGAACCACTATCAAACTTATAGAACACTGAACCATCAAAACCAAGATCTGCATAGAAACGTGGTTCTCTATCAAAATTCAAAACTGAAGTCCTATAGCCCAAAGCAATATTATACTGATCATCTTCACCCGCTTCTCTAATAGTTGTTATGTTTCCAAAACTTATTGTTTTATCTTCTTCAATGGGTACTCCGTTTTTAGTATAAAACATCTGAGCAGTTTCTAAAGTAGGAGAAAGTGCTCTCCTGGCAACACCGGCATTAGTTGTATTATCAACTGCATTCATTGCCAATCGCTGAAGTTCGTACGTTCTACTATTAGGATTTGCCCAAATAATCTCTCTATTCCAGCGTTCTGTAACAGCTTGTCTGATATCTAATTTTGTTTGCGTAATAGGCTCAATATCAAAACTAACATCTTCCTTGTAAAAAATTTCAGCTCCATTTGCTTCAGCTACATCAATCGCTTGTCTGATCGCATCTAAAGCACGCTGCCATTTAGCAGTATCATAAGTGGTATTAAAATATGAACTACCGTCCTTACCCACAAAGCTAGCCATGTCCTCATTACCATTAAATAAAGGACTCGCAGCCATTGTTAGCAATTCAGCTTTAACAGCTAATGCAATGGGTCTTGTAATTCGCCCCAAATCTTCTTGAGTATCTGTGATCATTGGAGGTAATCCTACTGCTGCTTCGTCAAGAAGATTAGCTAAGTAGTCTACACTTGAATCTATAGGCTCTCTAGGAACTTGTATCTGATCTTCAGATGCATCTACTGGAATTACTTCTCTCATAATAGGAATTGGACCATACATTCTCATCAGATAGTAATGATAATAAGCCTTTAAAAACTTCACTTCACTTACCCAACGTAAACGCTCTGCTTCTCCTAAATCTGGAACCCGAGATATATTCTCTACATTTTCTAGAAATATATTACAGTGACGTATCCCGTCCCAAAGCTGGTACAAATCTGCAGGACCACCACCCTGATATCTGCCCTCCCAGGCATCCATATACGGGTTTGTAGATCGTTGCAAGTTGCGTGCAATGTCAAAAGCAAAGCTATTGAAGGAAGCATCTTGTGGAGGAATCCAAGTTTCATCCCCTGCTAGAAAAGCGATATTATAAATAGCATCTCCATTTTTAGGAATATATGCATAACAGGTAAATAAATATTTCTCTGCCTCATTTCTTAGTTTAAAGGCTTGCTCAATAGTTGCAACATTATCTGGTACAACATCTAAGAAGGTTTCTTCACAAGACTGAAATACGCCTGCGAATAACGCTATAACTGACAAGCCTAAAAATCTCAAAATCTTCAAGAATTTTAGTTGTAAAGTTTTCATTTCTATATTTTTTAAATTTTTCGACATAAGCAAATTTTTAGAAGTCTACGCGAAGACCTAGGTTATATACCGATTGAATAGGATAACCTAAACCGTTACCTCCCATTTCAGGATCCCATAATTTAAAAGAACTCCATACGGCAAGGTTCGTTCCGCTAAAATAAAAGCGAGCTGCTTTTAGCCCCAATTTGTTGGTTAATGATTCTGATAAATTATAACCCGCTTCAACCGTTTTAAGTCTTAAAAATGCTCCATCACGTTTCCACCAAGTAGAAACCTGATTATTGTTCTCAATAAACGTATCTCCAAGTCTTGGCCAGAAGGCATAAGAATCACGGTTAGATTCTGACCAGTAGTCATCTGCAATAACCTGAAGAAGGCCATTTTGAGCAGAACCATTAATTACAAATGGCGCGATATTCTGAGGATTTATAAAGAATGAAGTTCGTGCCGCTCCTTGGAAGAATATGCTCAAATCAAATGCTTTATATCCTACAGTTCCACCAAAACCGTAAATAATCTCAGGAATAGTAGGGTATCCAATAGGAACTTTATCATTTTCTGTAATCACACCATCTCCATTAACATCACGATATTTTATGTCTCCTCCGGTGTATTCCCCAAACTGAGTAGGAGAGTTATCAACCTCATTTTGATCAACAAAAAGTCGTTCTGCAATATACCCATATACCTGACTTACATTCTGACCTATTTGAGACCTGTAAGAGAGCTCATCAGGATAAGATACCTCATCATATTGTAAAATTTCGTTTGTAGAGTAAGTCATATTACCTCTGGCCTGTACAAACCAATTATTACCTATTTGCTTATTATAATCTAAAGACAAATCCATACCTCTACTCTCCACTTCGCCAAAATTGGTTTGAGGTGTAGCGGTTAAACCAATTACAGAACCGATATTAGCTCGGGTTTGTAATATGTTATCTCTACGTTGTCTAAAAATGTCTACTGTGAAATTCAGCGATTTGTAGAACTCTAAATCAAGCCCTATGTTAATTTGTTCTGATTCTTCCCATCCAATATTAGGGTTTGCATAACGAGAGGTGAATACCCCAGGTCTGTAATTTCCAAACTGCTCTCCAAAAGTGGCTCCATAATTCCCATCATTAAGGTTTACGTTAGAAAGGTAAAAGAACCTGTCATTTACGTTACCTATCTGATCATTACCTACAAGACCATAGGTACCTCTTATTTTAAAGTTAGTTACAACGTTTTTGATGGGTTCCCAAAATTTCTCTTGAGATACACGATAAGCTAAACCAAATGATGGAAAAAATCCATATCTGTTGCCCAGCGCAAAACGCTCTGAACCGTTATACCCAAAATTGACTTCAGCTAAATATTTAGCATCATATCCATAAGTAAATCTACCAGATATACCATGGTTCCGGTTAGCTAAAGAATTTTGTACACTACCTGCATTACCTTGCTCAAAACTTGATAATAAATTAATAAGCGTACCAGAAACTGCATGCTTTTCATTAAATGTACGATTATAGCTAATTGCAGCTTCCAGATAAATTCTTGAATCTAAAAGTTTATCTCCTTCTGAGTAGTTTAGAAATTCTGTACCGGTTTCTCCAATAGAATTTGGGCCTCCGTCATTTAAAACATTGATATCCAATTCACCTGTTTCAGGGCTTATCCTAGATTCATAAAAGAATGGATTATACTGTCTGGATACCTGATAAAAACTATACCTTCTCAAATATCCCATCGCACGAGCCGTAAGCCCTTCGGTTATAAAGCCAAAATCTTGTTTTATTTCTAGTTGGGGCTGAATAGTAGAAGCCTTAGATGTCTGATAACCTCTAACCATTTCTGCATAAGGGTTTATAAGTAATGTATTGTCTCCAGAACGCGTTCTTGCCCCACCAAAAAGAGGATGCTCAATAAAAGGCAATTGACTAGCTGGATAAATCTTTGGAAATTTAACAGGGTTAGACCATAACGCAAGATTAAATATACGACCTCCACCACCTACGGGACCGTTATAGTCATCAAATTGACCATAAACTCTAATTATTCCTGTGGTTGTTGGTGTTAAATCAATATCAACATTACTACGTATGGAGTAATTTTTAAGTTTTATATTACTATTGAAGTTATTGATCCCTTCAACATCAAGAACTCCGTTGTCAACATTATAGGTTCCAGATATGTAATATCTGGCATTTTCACCACCACCACTGGCGCTTAAATTAATTCCTTGGTTAATTGTATAGTCTGATATTAAATCATCTATCCAGTTATTACTAGGATATAGTAAAGGGTTATCCCCAGCTGCAGTACGCTCAATTTTACTCTGGCTATATGGCAAGATCGCATTAGGATTACGTGTCAACGCCGCTTCGTTTGCCAACTGCATATAGGTGATATTATCTGCAAAATTAAAGTTTCGAGCGTTTGAAGATACTCGGGTTTCAGATCTAAAGTGAAATTTAGTTTTACCAGACTTACCCATTTTGGTTCGGATAACTACAACTCCGTTTGCCCCACGTGCACCATATACAGCAGATGCTGCGGCATCTTTTAATACAGAAAATGACTCTATATCGTCTGGTTGTAGTCTTGCCATATCATTTGTCGTAGATTCAATACCATCTATAAGTATTAAAGGATTTCTTTTTCCAGAACCAAATGTTCCTAATCCTCTAATAAAGAAGTCTGAATTATCTGCGCCAGGCTCACCACTACGCTGAAAGGCAATCATACCAGAAACCCTACCTGCCATCATTGTTGTTAAGTTACTTGTTGGACCTTTCAACTCTGCAGGATTAATTGATGTAATAGAGCTTACAAGGCTACTCTTCTTTTGATTAGTGTTAAAACCAATAACTACTGTTTCTTCTAAAGATTCTAAATCAGACTGAAGATTAACATCCATAGTATTATTGGTCGAAACTTTTATCTCAATGGTTTTGAAACCAACGTATGAAAAAACCAAAGTCGCACCTTCAGAAACAGTAATAGAGTAATTCCCATCAAAATCTGTCGAAGCTCCATTAGAAGTACCTTTCTCTAAGACTGTAACTCCCGGAAGCGGGGTTTTAGAATCGTCGGCAATAACAGTTCCGGTTATGGTCTTCTGAAAATTGAAATTACCATCATCACGAACTGAATGAGCCGCAAATGTCATAAAACCAGTGAGGAAAAAAAATATTCCAGTTATAGCTCTAATGTGTGTGTAAATTTTTGTCATACTCCCCTAAATATTAAATTGTTTTTTGTTTAGTACCATTTTCATTGTTTGAGTATTTTTAAGTTAATAGAAGTGTGTGAAGTATTACGAAATCGATATAGTCAAATACCTATAGCTCTTATTTTATTAGCCTATTAGTTTTTAACTTATGAATTAAAAAACTGATGTTATTAAAATGATAACAACAACTAAGAAGCTGAACAAATTTTATAGAAAACCGATTTTTAGAGACTAAATCTGTATTAAAAAAAAACGATTTCGTAATACTATAGAGCAATGTTAAAAATTTTAACGTCTTGTTCTCGGGTAGTAATTGTCACAATAAGGGTACTAAATTGTCCAAATAGCATTAATAACTGTTTTTTAGACACTTATAAAATTAAAAGCTTATTAAACAGCGTATTTACTAAGCTTTTATCAAAAAAATGAATCTAAAATATGCAGGCTATATTAAACTTGATATACTAAAAATGAAATTGAAAATTTTCTTTTCCAAAATTTCTTAAAAAAATAGCCCTTACATTATTTACTGTAAGGGCTATTCTTAATTTTAATATTGAATCAACTAAACCACTTCATCTACTTTTTTGATTTGTTTATGAATTTTCACTCTCACAGATTTACTAATTGGTGTTTGACTACGTTCTGCAAAATGATTGTACGGGACCAAAATATTAGTTTCGGGAAAATATGAAGCGATATTCCCTTTTGGGATATTATAAGGTATCATTAGAAATTTATTCGCTTTCCGAAGTATGCCATCATATTCACTTGTGATATCAACCACATCTAATTTTTGCAAACCAAGTTTATCCATATCCTTTTGGTTCATAAAAACTATACGACGTTCATTATAAACTCCACGATATCTATCGTTAAGGCCATAAATTGTCGTGTTGAACTGGTCATGTGATCTAATGGTCATCAACATAAATTCATCTTCTGCTAAAGTATGCTGCGGTAACTTATTAACCGTAATTTGTGCTCTCCCTTCCGGAAGCATACTAAAATCAAGATTACGCACATTGTTAGGCAAATAATACCCGTGACCTTCAGAGCGCTTAGAAGTATCATTAAAGCCTTTAGCAACGAGGTCAATATATTCTCTTATAATCCCATAATCTTCTCCCATTGCCTTCCAATTTACAGGATGGTTACCTTTAAAATAGGAATCGGCTATCTCGGCAATTATAAGTGGTTCACTTTTTACATTTCCTGAAACTGGTTTTAGAATTCCTTTAGACTGACTCACTTTTCCCATACTATTTTCTACGGTAAAGTATTGCTGTTTTCCTTTCATATTATCTTTCTCAGAACGTCCTAGTGTTGGTAAGATCAAAGCCGTATTGCCAGTAACCAAATGGGTTCTATTAAGTTTTGTACTTATTTGTACTGAAAGCTCGCAGTTCTGTATGGCTTCAGCGGTATAATTTGTGTCTGAGGCGGCCATCAGGAAATTCCCACCTAGGCAAAAGAATGCTTTTGCTTTGCCGTCGTGCATCGCTTCCATAGACTCAACCACATCTAATCCTTTTTTGGTAGGCGGATCAAAATGCATAAATTCTTTTATCCGTGCATTCATCGCTTCGTCAACAAAATGCTGAATACCCACACTACGGTCACCTTGTACATTGCTATGACCTCTTACCGGACAGGTACCGGCCCCAGGTTTTCCTAAGGCTCCTTTTAATAATAACAGGTTTACAAACTCTCGTATATTTTCTACACCATTCTTATGTTGAGTTAATCCCATAGCCCAGCAAACAATAATTCGTTCAGAATTACGAAGCATTGCTACGGCTTTGTTTACATCAGATTCCTTTACACCGGCACGGGCTAACAGATCTGCTTCATCGTATTGCATTATACCCTCTAAAAAAGCATCATATCCCGCGGTATATTTTTCTATAAAAGCATGGTCAAAAACCTTGTGATCTATAGAATCTAAAGTGGCTAACTTTTTAAGAATCAATTTCATCAGCGGAATATCCTGATTAATATTTACAGGAAGATGCAAATCTGCCATCTGCACGCCACCACCAAGGGTGCCACTTAAATGCTGCGGATTTTTAAAATTCACCAACCCTGACTCTTCCAGCGGATTGATACTAATTATCTTTCCTCCGTTATTTTTACATTTTTCCAGAGCAGACATCATACGCGGATGATTAGTTCCCGGATTTTGACCAGCAATGATGATTACTTCAGCTTCATATAAATCTTCTAAAACAGTTGACCCCTTACCTATTCCTAAAGTTTCACCCAGCGCTACACCACTAGACTCGTGGCACATATTGGAGCAGTCGGGCATATTATTAGTACCAAAAGCTCTAGCAAACATCCCGTATAAAAATGCAGCTTCATTGCTAGAGCGACCAGACGTATAAAAGATTGCTTCGTCAGGATGCTCTAATCTTTCAAGGTGTTTAGCGATTAAACCATAAGCTTCTGTCCAAGTAATTGGCTCATAGTGCACACTATTAGGCCTAAGAACTAATGGCTCTATCAAACGGCCAAATTTATTGAGTTCGTAGTCCGAAAGTTGAGATAATTCTTCAACCGTCCATTTTTTAAATAAACCAGCATCTGCCTTTGCAGTAGTTGCTTCATCAGCTAGTGCCTTGGCTCCATTTTCACAATATTCAGCTACCAGAGACCTGTTTTCAGGATCTGGCCACGCACAACTGGGACAATCAAAACCATCTTTCTGGTTCATTTTGAGCAATGCACCCATAGATCTTAAAACGCCCATTTCTTTAAAGCCGTGTTTCAGTGCTTCCTTAACCCCCAGCATTCCTGCTGCATCACGCACAGGTTCTCCTAATCTTATATTAGTAAATTCTTCAATTCCGGTTATAGATACATTTCTCTTAAAGTCGTTAGCCATTTTGATCTTTTAATTCGTTTACAATCAGAGAAGAAAGACGCTCTAATTCTCCCATTTATTTTCAATCAATTTAACCATAAAATATAGGGATGACTACTAAGAAAAAACTAAAAGCTTCAAAGAAAACAGTTCGCGATAAATTTGCGAGTTATTTCAAATTGATAAAAAGCTGTTAATAGCTGGTAATCCTTACCTAACTACTAAAACATATCGTTATATTCGCTAAGACATAACGCTTTAAATATATGATTTCAGTAACCGAAGCTCAAGAAATTATTATTAAGAATGCAAAACAACTTGATACTGTAACGGTTGATCTTGAAAATACGTTCGGATATTTTTTAGCTCAAGATCTAATGGCACCTATTAACCTTCCCTCCTTTAGACAATCTGCGATGGACGGTTATGCATTTATTCATACCGGTAAAACTCAATTAAAAGTTGTAGGACAGGTACAAGCCGGCGATACTGAAACCCCTGACCTAAAGGAAGGAGAAGCAATTCGTATTTTTACAGGAGCACCAGTTCCTGATGCTGCTGATACTGTTGTTATACAAGAACACACCACACGTCGTGGAGACGAACTCATTCTTGAAAGGTTACCAAATAGAAAAGCTAATGTCAGACCCGTTGGTGAGCAAATTACCGAGGGGACTCTTGTACTTAAAAAAGGGCATCAGGTTAATGAGGCTACAATAGGTTTTATAGCAGGTCTCGGTCTTACGCACATTGAAGTTTACCGCAAACCTTCAGTGACAATTTTAACGACGGGTAATGAATTGCAAAAACCCGGTACCCCGTTAAAACCCAATCATATTTATGAAAGCAACGGGATAATGCTTAAAAATGCTTTAAGCCGAATAGGTATTACTGAGGTTCAAATCTCAAAAGCTGAAGATACACTAGCAGCCACTCAAGAAGCAGTTAAAAAAGCACTACAACATTCTGATGTTCTCTTGGTTTCAGGTGGAATTTCAGTAGGTGATTATGATTTTGTGCAAGAAGCATTACTGAATAATGGCGTTAAAGAACACTTTTATAAAGTAAATCAAAAACCCGGAAAACCATTATGGTTTGGTACAATTGAAAGTAGATCAGTTTTTGGCTTACCTGGTAATCCGGCTTCTAGCCTTACGGCTTTATATATTTATGTATTACCGCATTTACATAGCAGAATGGGTAGTTTAAAACCCTTCCTAAATGAACGAAAAGCAGAACTTACTGAAGATATAAACAACAAGATTGGTAAAACCCTCTTCTTAAAAGCGGGTGTTTTAAATACTAAAATCACACCTTACACCGGGCAAGCGAGTTCTATGCTCAACACCTATGCTCTGAGCAATGCTTTACTTGTTGTACCAGAAACAGAAACTGCATTAAAGACAGGTGATCTGGTAAATTATATAGATCTAAGCTTTTAAATATGAAACAAGTGAGAAGCAGAATTTGGATTGAACAAGAAGGAGAAGTTTTCTTAGGCTATGGTCGAGTAATCTTACTAAAAAAAGTAGCCGAAACACGATCTATAAGTGCTGCGGCAAAAGCCATCGGTATGTCTTATAAAAAGGCATGGAATCTTATAAATACAATGAACACCAGCTCATCACAACCGCTCGTAATTACAAATACTGGCGGTAAAGATGGTGGCGGAACAGCTGTTACAGATTATGGCCACAAAATGATAGAAGAATTTGAAACGCTAAATAAAGCGTGTGAAGCATTTTTAAATGAAAAATTTAATACGCTAAAAGAGGTCAAAAGCTAGTTTTATGAATGCTTTAGCTAACATACCAGCTTATATTTTATGTGGAGGAAAAAGCTCCCGTATGGGCAGAGATAAAGGTTTAGTAACACTTCAAGATAAGCCGATTATCACAAACATTATCAGCTCTTTAGAAAAAATTACAATTAATATTTTTTTAGTTACGGATAATCAGGATTACTTGAGTTTGGGATTTCCATTACTTAGTGACAATTATAAAGGCAGAGGTCCATTGGGAGGTATTCAAACAGCGCTCAATCATACACAAACTGAAAAGGTTTTTATGCTGAGTTGTGATATTCCACTACTAACTGTAGATACACTATATACCCTTTTGAAAAAGGCAGAAAATGATACCAAAATATCTTTTGCAACCTCTGGTAAAAACTGGCATCCTTTAGTCGGGATTTATTCAAAAAGCCTTTTATCAGCTATAGAAAATGCTATAGAAAATGACCGTTTAAAACTTATAGATTTTATAAAAGAACACCCGTATCAGGAGATCGAAATAGAAGACTCTAAGTCACTAACCAACATTAATTCTCCTGAAGAATTGAAACAACTGGAGCAAATTGAATAGTATGAAAATTACTCTAAAATATTTTGGACAATTGGTTGACGTGATGGGTAATCACGAAGAAACCCGTGAGATTGAGGTGAAGAATTCTAATGAATTACTAGAGCAAATGAAACAGAATAACCCTATAAGTCACATTCCGTTTCAACTGGCAATAAATGATGTCCTGATAAATCAGGAAGAGTCCAAAAAATTGAATGACGGTGATGTGATTGCATTATTACCTCCTTATGCAGGTGGTTAACTAACTAATATGAGTAGATATCAACGCCAAATAATACTTCCTCAAATAGGAGAACAAGGTCAGCAAAAACTGACTGAAGCCAGAGTGCTTGTTATTGGCACTGGAGGTCTCGGTTGTGCTCTACTACCCTATCTGGTTGCCTCCGGAATTGGAAACTTAGGAATTGTAGATGGTGATCGTGTTGAAGAATCTAATCTACACAGGCAGATCTTATTTTCTAATAATTCTATCGGAAAGTTTAAAGCTGAAGAAGCTCAAGTTTTTCTAAACAACCAAAATCCGGCTTGCAACATAACTGTCTATACTGAATATTTAACGGCTGAAAATGCATTACAACTATTTGAAAAATATGATATTATTGTTGATGCAACAGATCGTATAGCGATTAGATACCTTATAAATGATGCCGCTGTATTAACAGGAAAACCTTTTGTTTATGGAAGCATCCACCGGTTTGAAGGCCAGGTTTCAGTATTTAATTATAGGAATGGTCCTACGTATCGTTGCTTATTCCCCAAAGCTGTTGAAGTGCCCAGTTGTGCTGAAGCAGGAGTTTTAGGAACGAGTGTAGGTTTGATAGGATTGATGCAGGCACAAGAAGTAATGAAAATCATTTTAGGCACTGAGAACGTGCTTTCAGGAGAATTACTGTTATATAATACGCTTACTGCCAGTCAGCACAAGTTTCAATTCTCTAAAAATGAACAGATTAAAATTACACACGCATTTTTAGATACTGAATATACTTCAGAAAAAATAGAACCAAAGCCATTCCATTCGAGTCTATTAGAAAAGTATAAATTGATAGATGTTCGGGAATTGAATGAACACCCACGAATACAATATCACAATATTCTTGAGCTGCCCCTATCTAATTTTAAAGAAACAATGAATCAATTGGATAAAGAGCAAGCCTATTTAGTCTTCTGCAAAAGCGGATTACGAGCAGCAAAAGCTGTCACTATTTTACAAGAATATAATTTTAAAAATACCAGAGCACTTCAAGAGAGTGCTTCTCAATTAGAAGTATTAATCACTAACTCTTCAGTTTTAAAACAGTAATAATGAAAAAAGTATTTATAAGCGGTCCCATATCCAGCGATTTTATAGGAGAATCTATTGCTAAACATCAGACAAAAACCAGTATAGGTGCGCATAACATATTTTTAGGTCAGGTACGTGCAGATGAAGTTGAAGGCAAAAAAGTAGCTGCAATTGAATATACCTGCTATGAAGAATTGGCAAATACAAAACTGCATGAGATTCGGGAAGAGGCTTTTGAAAAGTTCGATTTGATTTGTATGCACATTTATCACAGTCTGGGTACTATCAAAACCGGCGAAGTATGCTTCTTTGTTTTTGTTTCCGCAAAGCGTAGAAATGAAGTTTATGCCGCAACAGAATGGTTAGTCAATCAAGTAAAAGATCGTACACCTATTTATGGGAAAGAGATCTTTGAAGATGCAACTCACCAGTGGAAAGTGAACAGCTAATTTAAAGGATTTTGGTAAACAACAAATACAGAATAAGATTATGGTAGATATCACCCATAAAATAAACACGCTACGCACAGCAACTGCGCAAGCAACAGTCACGGTGAGCAAAATCGAAACGATTGAGGCTCTTCAAAAAAATTCAGTCCCAAAAGGCAATGTTTTTGAGATGGCCAAAACCGCCGGACTTTTTGCGGTTAAGAATACACATACCAGCATCCCGGATTGTCACCCGATACCTATTGAATACACTGCTGTTGATTATAAAATTGAAGGTTTAAACGTTTTTATAGAGATAACCATAAAAACGGTTTACAAAACGGGCGTAGAAGTTGAGGCTATGCACGGAGCATCGGTAATTGCGCTTACGATGTACGATATGCTAAAACCCATAGATAAAGGTATCGAGATCAAGAATGTAAAACTTCTCCATAAAAAAGGAGGTAAAAGCAGTTTTAAAGATCAGAATCCGTCGCGCTTGAGTGCACATATTATTGTATGTTCAGACTCTATTTCTGAAGGAAAAAAAGAAGATAAAGCCGGGAAAGCTATTATTGAAAACCTTCAGTCTCATGATGTGCAAATTCAGGGGTATGAGATTATTCCAGACGATTTGCAAACCATACGTGACAAAGCAATAGAACTTTCAGAGACCGTAAACCTACTTATATATACAGGCGGTACTGGCTTAAGCATTCGCGATGTAACACCAGAAGCTCTAGACCCTATTCTTGAACGACGCATTCCCGGGGTCGAAGAAGCCATTCGCAAATATGGTCAGGATCGCATGCCGTATGCGATGCTTTCGCGAAGCGTAGTGGGAACTTTAGGCAATTGTCTGGTACTTGCACTCCCCGGCTCTACTAACGGCGTAAAAGAATCTATGGATGCTGTTTTTCCGCATTTATTGCATGTCTTTAAAATCTTAAGGGGCGCTCAACACAACAAAAATGAATAACGTAACCTCAATATTAACAGATACACACGGCAGAACGCATAACTATTTGCGCATTTCGCTCAGCGAAAAGTGCAATTTACGTTGCACGTATTGTATGCCTCACGACGGGATACCGTTGAGTCCGCGGGCAAATCTTATGACTGCAGATGAGATCGAAGCATTTGCTAAAGTTTTTGTAGCAAATGGTGTTGATAAAATAAGGCTAACCGGTGGTGAACCACTTGTTCGTAAAGATTTTAGTGATATTCTCAGACGCTTATCAAACCTGCCCGTAAGACTATCTATTACTACAAATGCATTGTTAACGCATCGTTATATTGAGAATTTTAAACGTTATGGCTTAAATGATATCAATGTAAGTTTAGATAGCTTAGATGCTGAAAAATTCAAGTTAATCACTCGTAGAGATCAGTACAAAAAGGCTTTTGAAAATATTAACCAACTCGTAACGGAAGGTTTTCATGTAAAGATCAATGCAGTTTTGATGAAAGACTTTAACGAGGACGAGATTGTAGATTTTATCAAACTCACTAAAAATCAAGATATCAATGTGCGTTTTATTGAGTTTATGCCTTTTGACGGAAACGAATGGAACAAAAATAAATTGGTTAGTGAAGCTGAAATCATAAATCGAGTAACAAACTATTTTGGCATTGAAGCTTTAAAGCCGCTAGCAAATGAGCAAAATTTTACGGCTCGTAATTTTAAGATTGAAGGTTTTAAAGGAAGTTTTGGGATCATAAGTTCGGTGACCAATCCCTTTTGTGACAGTTGCAACCGTATCAGACTTACAGCAGATGGAAAATTAAAAAACTGTCTTTTTTCTAATGAAGAAACAAATCTTCTGAAAGCTTTCCGCAAAGGCGAAAAACTAGAAGATCTCATAGACCTAGCCCTCAATAATAAGAAAGCTGTACGCGCCGGGATGACTGATTTTAATCAATTGACCAATCCTGATTTGCACAACAATAACCGCAGTATGATCGCGATTGGCGGGTAAATTAAAACTTACTTTAATTAAGCTAACGCCCTATTTACTAATTCTAAAGTTTTATCATTTAGAGGAAGTTTTAAAGCTTCTGCCTGACCCCTTTTGGACATCTTTAACCAGGTTTTTTGAATGATATTTATGACTTTTTCTCCTTTATGTTTTGACGCAAAATCTTCAAAATAGTACTGTAGAAAAACCAGGCAGATCACATCTTCTAAAGTTTGAGTTTCTTCATCTTTTTTTATGAGTTTTTTCTTGATCAAAAACTGAACTCGATCAATAAAGTCTTTTTCAAAATCTAACTGCTCTAAGATATTGGTTGTAAGCTTAGCGTGCATTTTTTTTAGATCTTCCCGCCATTTTAAATAGCCTATACGATCCATAGGGTAATCTTCCCGTGGACTTTTCCAACGACAAATATGCTGTGCTCGTGCGGCAATTTGTAGTTCTTTTGAAGCTTTAGGCTCAAATAAAAGTAATTGCCGCGTCATTCTTTCAGAATATAAAAGCTCTTTAGGATAGCTTTTTCCTTCAACAAGTTCTCTATTAGAATCTTGAGAATTTTCTTTATCTATTGCCTTTATAGCTTGTTGAAATTTTGTCATGCTCAAATATATATTTTGGTTTTCGAATTGATTTAAAATCAAGACGTAATTGTTTAATAGCGCTGATATGGATCAAAGTTATTCATTGTTAAGTAAAGAACTAAATAAAGCTAAAAATCAGAAGAATATTATTATCTATAACTTCTCATTTACTTTTTATAGGTTCTAGTTGCCGAATATTATTCTAAAATTAAAACCTGTTAATCTATTACTAAACCTGCTTACTTTTATAGAACAGCTTTAAGATGTTGTATTTTTAATCTGTTTAAAAATCAATATTCGCATGTCAAAGAAAAAGCTCAATCAACTCGAAGCAACTGCAATTTGTGGTAATGATATTAGCTCCTCTTGCCTTTATGTATCTGCATTGGCCATTGTTTATGCCGGACAATATGCATGGATATCTCTTTTAATAGTTGCGGGAGTTCTTTTCTTTTTTAGAAAAATTTATGGGGAAGTTGTTGGCGCATTACCTTTAAATGGCGGCGCATATAACGCCCTTTTAAATACAACCAAAAAATCTACAGCTTCTCTTGCTGCAGCACTCACCGTGCTAAGCTATATGGCAACCTGTGTCATCTCTGCAACCGAAGCGATCAAATATGTTCATAGCATCTGGGAATTTATCCCGGTTATCCCGGTAACCATAGGCCTTATGCTGATTTTTATGGGACTTGTAATTCTGGGAATCGGGGAATCTTCTAAGGTAGCTATCGCAATCTTTCTGTTTCATCTTACCTCACTTACTTTACTTTGTGGTTTCTGTATTTATTTCTTTTTAACCGAAGGTTTTGACACCCTAATTCAAAATTTTAATCATCCTATTAAAACTAGTATTACAACAGCATTATTCTTAGGTTTTTCTGCAGCGATGCTGGGTATAAGTGGTTTTGAAAGCTCGGCAAATTATGTGGAAGAGCAGAAAAAAGGGGTCTTTCCAAAAACGCTACGCAACATGTGGATTGTGGTAACCATCTTCAATCCGTTGATTGCGTTTTTAGCATTAGCGATTATTCCTATCAATACAGTAGTAGATAATCAAGATGCCTTACTATCGTATTTAGGTAGACTTTCTGGTGGAAACTGGCTATCTCTAATTGTAGGTATAGATGCGGCTCTGGTACTTAGTGGAGCGGTGTTAACATCATTTGTAGGTGTTGGGGGGCTGATGGAGCGTATGGCATTAGATCGAATTCTTCCTAGTCCTTTATTAAAGAAAAATGCGAAAGGAAGCTCCTATATTATTTTTATTCTTTTCTTTGGTCTTTGCGCTTCAATACTGTTAGTTACCGGTGGAGACCTTGCTCAGCTTGCGGGTATTTACACCATTGCCTTTTTGCTTGTAATGGTCTTGTTCGGTATAGGTACGGTACTTTTAAAGATAAAAAGAAGTCAGCTTCCCAGACCAGAACGCTCTTCATGGATAGGTCTTTTTATTGCAATTGCAGCTGTTACTGCAGCAATTATAGGTAACGTCATTCTCAATCCCGGTTATCTCATTATATTCTTTGAATACCTCATTCCTACATTGTTTGTAGTGTTTTTTATGCTGTATCGCGTAAGTATATTCAAGGCTTTTTTAAAACTATTGGATTATGTTTTTCCTGACGGCGGAAAGCTTTTTGCTCGTTTAAACCGAAAAACAAAAGAACTTCTCAAGAAAGTAAATAGTCAGCAATTTGTGTTTTTCACAAAAAACGATAACATCGCTACGCTCAACAAGGTTATGCAGTATGTATCTCATAACGAACCTACAAAACGACTAAAAATAGTAAGTGTAGGAGATTCTGAAGAAATAGAAGCTTCAACGCTGCCCGGTGACATTAAGGTATTAGACCGGGCCTATCCTGAAATTGATATTGAATACATAGTAGAGCCCGGTACATTTTGTCCTGAAAAAATAAATGAATTATCAAAACGCTGGAATATACCAACTAATTTTATGTTTATAGGCTCACCTAACGAAGATTCCGTCTTTTCAGTCGAAGAATTAGGAGAAGTTAGGCTGATAATCTAATAGGTGTATAATTTACTGTAGTACTCCTTAATAGAATTTTCCCAAGAAAAACGTACCGCTTTCGCTTTGCGTCTCATTTTATTCCATTTGACTCTATCCTCAAAATAAACATCCATACAACTATCAAAAGAGGCTACCATATTTGCAATTGTATCTGTAATGTTTTCACCTTTAAATGAAAAGCCATTCTTACCCGTATCTATCGTATCAATCAAACCGCCGGTGTGATGTACTAAGCATAAAACTCCGTTACGCATGGCGAGCATCTGGCTTATTCCGCAAGGTTCAAAAAGACTAGGCATAAAATAAAGATCAGATTCCAGGTAGATAGAATCTATAATATCTTCAGATTGGCCGTTTATAAAAATAAAATTAGGGTGCTCATAACTAATCTCTCGCATAAGCATTTCATATTCTGGTTCTCCAGTTCCCAACAAAATAAATATACCGTTACGCGCTTCTAGTTTTGTTAAGATCTCTTTGAGTGCTTCGGGTTGTTTTTTGAAGAAATAGAATTTTTGCTCGGTCATTCTGGCAACACTAGAAACCACAAAACTAGGTGGGTTCTCAATAAGGTTTACTACCTTTTCGCCTGTATTCGCAAGAATATCTGCTTTGTATTTTTTAGACTCTTCCTGTATCCATTTAAATAATTGACGAAGAATATTAGGATATAATTTTCCCTTTTGAGCGACGCGCATATTGTGATAATTTACACCATTTAGTATTCCGTGTAAGCGTCCTTCTGCAAAAGCCCTCTTCAAGTCTTCTTCAAGACTTTCACCTCCAATAAATTCTGGTTTATGGCTGGGCTTCATAATATCTTGCATATACGATGGGCTCACCGTATGTACTTCATCAGCAAGGCGAATGCCTACTGCCATCAGGTTGATGCAGTCGTTATAACGATCATCTTTTACAATCTCATACTCGTAGCCGACTTCCGGAAAAAAATTATTTAAAGATGCAAAATTGTCATTCAGCGGACGTATGCCTTGCAAGCTCAAATTATGTATACTGTAAACAAACCAACTCTGTTTTAATATAGCATAATCTTGATGAAATTTCCTATGAAACAATAGCAACGCCGTGTGCCAGTCGTGTAAATGAATAACATCTATGTTATCAAAAATATTCTGTTTAATAGCCTGTGCTACTGCTGTATTAAAAATGAAATACTTAATGGTGTCTGTAAAAAAAGGCTCTTCAGGATCATCGTTGTAAATATGAGCGATATTACCTTCTACAATTTCTGGATGATGTATTACATAATGTGCAATGCCAATAAATTCTTTCTTAGGCTTAACCTCATAAAGTTCTGCTACAGTCTCTTCCCCTCTAATATTGAATTTAAGTTCTGTTATTAAACGCCCATTTTTATGGAGTCTATTATAGGCTGGCACAATAACATGTACCTGATCTTCAGTTGCAGCAATTTGCCGGGGTATGTCTCTTACAACATCTGCCATACCTCCCGCTTTACAATCTGCAAGGGCGTCATTTTCAGCAGAAACAAATAAAAAATTCCTCATTAGTTGATTTTGATCTGTTAGAAATTTTCATATCAAAAATTTGGGCCTTTGATATATTTTTAATTTACACCCTTAATAATTAATAATTAATAAATCGATACTCAATTATTCATTATTCTTCATAATATTCATTTTATATTTGAATTTTAGAATATGTATTTCAAAACCTTTCTTTAACTATATAAACTTTATAAAATTATTATTTATAATATTAATTAAAGGTTAATTCTAAATTTAAAATCAACAAAAACATCACATATTTTATGCTTGTATAAAAACATTCTTATTAGATGTGGTTTTTGACTAAGAATAGTAGATTTTATGAGTCTAACTAATGATCTTTACAGCTGAAAAATTGAGTTTTAACGAAACGCTAATACCTCAATTTATATTTTGAGTGTAAATTTCAAAATATGAAAACTAACCAAAGCAGCTTTCTCCTTATCCTATTGTTAAATCTTTGTTTTCTAAGTGGTATTGCCCAAGATTCTACACAAACAACATCTGGTAAAGATTTACCCTCAAGTAAGCCCACAGTACCAGAAGACGGGCGGTATTTACCCAATGCAATTAAAGAATACAATGAAGCTTATTTCGTTTTAAACAGACTCAATATACCTATAGGCTTACCTCCTAATACATTCAATTTTCAGTCTCCACAAGCCACTTTAGAACACTTTATAGTAAGTTCTCGCAATGGTAATTTTGAAGATGCCGCATATGCCTTAAACCTTAATCTATTACCAGATAACTTAACTAAAGAACAAGCTGAAACACTAGCTGAAAAATTATATTTTGTACTCAATCAACGTGTCAAAATAGACTGGGGAGGTTTGTCTGATCGTCCAGATGGTCAAATAGATATGAGTACAAACACCAATCAAGCTATCGCCGGTAAACCAATGCGTAGTGTAGTTTTTGGTGAAATTGATCTGGATGGAAAAGATGTTGTTTTGCGTATGCAGCGTGTAAAGTATAAAGAGTTTGGAGCCTTCTGGTTGATCTCTGCAAACACTGTTGAAAATATAGATAGCCTATATGCTGTTTACGGTCCACGTGAATTAGACCGAATGATGCCAGACTGGGCACGTATACGGTTTCTTAATATGCCTATTTGGAAAGTTGTAGGAACGCTGATTCTTATTATACTAAGTTACTTTTTGGGTAAATTGAGTTTATTTATTTTACGCAGAATGTTTAGGAAATCTGATAAAGTCTGGGTAAAAACCATTGCAAAACGTTTGGCTACTCCAGCCGGCTGGGCAATTGGCGTTTTATTCTTTTACATAGCTCTAAATAAGCTCATTTCTTTTGGAGGTTCTTTTGCAAGCACCCTATACGCAATTCTTTTAATTGCTGTAATAGGTACGATTACCTGGTTTATTATGCGCTTTATTGATTCATTTATGGTCTATGTAGCCGAAACCAAAATAGGCGACGCAAACCCCGAGGAAAATAACGAAGCTAGAATGATGATGACTTATATATCTGTAGCGCGCAGAGTGATCACGTTTGTAGTAATTATTGTGGGAGCTTCAGTTATACTATCTCAATTCAGGTCTTTAGAAAAACTGGGGATTTCTTTAATAGCTTCCGCAGGTTTAGCAACAGTAATTCTTGGTGTGGCTGCACAAAGCACTTTAGGTAATATTATTGCGGGTATACAAATCGCAATTACACGCCCCGCACGTATAGGTGACACTGTAATAATAAAAGACGATTGGGGCTATGTGGAAGACATTAGATTTACTTATATGGTCGTACGAACCTGGGATTTGAGACGCTTAGTTGTGCCTTTGAAATATGTAATTTCTAATACTTTTGAAAACTGGTCGATGACCAGCGCACATCAAGTAAGACCAATTGTTATCTATGCAGATTATAAAATTAATGTGGAAGATGTACGCAGTAAATTTTATGAATTGTTAGAAGATGAAGAAGATTGGGATCGCGATACACCACCCAGCGTTCAGGTTGTAGATGTTACCGAAAATTCAATCAAGTTAAGAGCGTTATGTAGTGCTAAAGATGCTTCTGCCACGTGGGATTTACACTGTATCCTACGCGAAAAGCTTATTAAATATATTTCTACATTAGAAGACGGTAGGCACCTTTCTAAATCGCGTATTCAGTTTGAAAATAAGTTGGTAACAAATATAGATTCTAAACCTAAAAAGAGAGCGAAAAACGAAAAAAAGGACGAGCCATCTAAAGATTAGTAAACTTTATTAGGAAAAGGTAATAACATTATCTGAAGAAAAAATTTTATTATTCTTCTTCATCATTTAAAGCAAACTCTAATTCTTCCGTGAATTCTAAGGTGTGGAAAACATTTTGTACATCATCATCTTCTTCAAATTTCTCTATGAGATTCAATATTTTCCGTGCTTGATCAACTGGTAATTCAATTGTATTTAAAGGAATACGTTGCAATTCGGCATTTTTAGTTTCGATATTCAGTTCTTCAAGATGTTGAGACATTTTGCCAAAATCTGTAAACTGCGTATATACTACAAATACTTCCTCATGATTTTCAAAAGACTCCGCCCCGCCTTCAATAAGCTCCAATTGAAGCATTTCAAAATCCCGTTTAATTTTAGTCTTATCTAATGTGAAAACTCCTTTACGACCAAATAGAAATTCAAGCGAACCATTAGTTCCCAAACTTCCTCCATTTTTAGAAAAAATCGAACGTATTGATGCTATAGTTCGATTAGAATTATCTGTGGTGCATTCTATAAAAAATGCGATTCCGTTGGGACCATAACCTTCAAAGGTGAGTTGCTCATAAGAATCAGCATCTGTGCCAGATGCTTTCTTTATTGCTCGTTCTATAGTATCCTTAGGCATATTTACTCCCTTAGCATTTTGTATAGCATTTCGCAAAGTCGGATTAGAATCTGGATCCCCGTTTTGATTATTTTCCTTAATAGCTACCGTGATCTCTTTGATCGCTCTGGTAAATTCTTTTGCTCTTTTTTTATCCTGAGCTCCTTTGCGGTGTTTTATATTAGCCCATTTACTATGTCCTGCCATTTCAATTATATTTTATGTCTAAAATCAATATAAAAGATTGTATACAGATCGCCAGTATTTTAACCCTTTTTTAAATTTTATAGGGATGGATATAGCTTATATAACTCTTCGGGGCAAGCCCGGGAAGCATTAAACTGAACACTATATTTTTAACATGAAATAAGTCTCGAAGCATTTAAATCTCGATTATCGAGTAATAAACATTTTTAACGCTATTTTTAAGCTATGGAAGAATTACTGAATCTCAATTACGCACATCTTTTTGAAACAGAACTTTTAAAAGAAATTTCTGAAGCTGGAATCTTAAAAGAGGCTAAAGAAGGAGAAATGCTTATGGATATTGGTCAGTATATCACGGCTATGCCCTTACTCATTAGTGGTGCTATTAAAATACTGAGAGAAGATCAAAACGGTGACGAACTTTTACTCTATTTTCTTGAAAAAGGAGATACCTGTGCACTCACGCTCTCATTTACCCGTGGTCAAAGAAAAAGCGAAATACGCGCCATTGCAGAATTAGATACGGTACTGATTATGATTCCTATTCAAAAAATGGAAGAATGGAGTTCTAAATATAAATCCTGGCGCAATTTTATTTTTGACAGCTATCAGAACAGACTTGAAGAAATGCTGGACACCTTAGACAGTATCGCATTTATGCGTATGGATGAGCGCTTATTAAAGTATTTAAGAGATAAGCAAAACCTTACCCAGCTTGACGAAATACACAGCACACATCAAGACATTGCTTATGAGATGCATACCTCTAGAGTAGTAATCTCACGATTACTTAAAAAATTAGAATTAGAAGGAAAGCTAAAAATTAACCGAAATAAAATAGAATTACTAGACTTAAACTAGCTGTCTAAAGCCTCCCGCATTGCCTTAGCTTTAAGTAAGCACTCTTCATATTCATTTTGAGGTAACGCCATTGCCGTGATCGCACTCCCCACAGAAAAAGATACGTAAGGTTTTTCAGAATTATACAAAATACTACGAATTACTACATTAAAATCAAAGTCACCTTCTGGAGTAAAATATCCTATAGAGCCACTATACAAACCCCTTTTAGAATTTTCTAATGCCTCTATAATTTGTAATGCAGAAATTTTAGGTGCGCCAGTCATACTTCCCATAGGATATGCCTTTTTTATAAATTCAACAGGTTCTACTTCTTCATCAATTATTGAAGTTATAGTTGAGATCATCTGATGTACTTGCTTGTAAGAGTATACCTTGCACAATTCTTCAACTTCCACACTACCTTTCTTAGCAAGCTTAGACAGATCATTACGTACCAGGTCAGTGATCATAATATTTTCGGTACGCTCTTTTGGATCTTTAGCAAGTTGTTCGGCGAGTTTTAGATCTTCAATAGGATCGATACTTCTACGCGCTGTTCCTTTTATGGGTTGGCTGATGAGTTGGTTTCCTCTTTTGGCCAAAAAGCGTTCTGGAGAAGAGCATAACGCGTAGTGCCCGTTAAGTCTCATATAAGCTGCAAATGGTGCCCTAGAAAGTGAATTGAGTTTTTTAAAACAAGAAATAGGATTGATTTTTTCTTCTGTATAAAATTCCTGGCAAAAATTAGCCTCATAAATATCTCCACGTTTGATATGATCTAGCATTTTAGATACCTGCTCACAATACATTTTTTTGCTGAATCGCCTTTTTATTTTAGGGGCAGGTAAAGGCTTTACTACATTTTTACAAGAAGGAGATTTGAAAATATTTTGAAAATCTATTTCTATTTCACCCACATAAAGAGGTAAATATAAAAACTCAATAATCCCCTCTTTTATTCGTATCAATTTTTTAGGTTGAAAGAAACAAAGGTCCGGAAAACCGAGTTCATCATTATTTTGAGAATGTAGATCTTCCAGTTCGTTTTTTAGATCGTAAGAAAGGTATCCTAGTATCCAATCCTTACGTTTATTACGAAAGTTAGCGAGTTGTGAAAATGCATTTCCTACTGAAGCCTTAAGTAAATGCTCTGCTCCTATACCCAACAAAACATCAAAACTTCCGTAAATATCTTTATGTGTATTTGCGGTAAATAAGCAACTTACCGGCTCATCTTCAATCCAATCCAGAAGAAGATTGATTATGTCACAATTCAGCGGAAGCTTTTTAGATTTTACAATTCGCATAGATTTGCGAAATTACAGTTTAGCGCATAAAAAAACCGCTAATTTCTTAGCGGTTCTGTAATTAATTGAAAAACAATTACTGCTTGTCAATCCAGTCTTTAAGTTCTTCTTTAGTTTTTCCGGTTTTTTCTTGAAGCTTACCAAGCATCTGGTCAAATTTACCTTCAGCGTGTGTTGTATCATCATCAGTCACATCACCGTACTCTTCTTTAAATTTTCCTTTTACTTGTTTCCATTTTCCTTCTAATTGATCACTATTCATAGCTTTGACTTTTTAATTATTAATTATACCTAAAATTAGTCTGAAGCATAGACTATTTGCGCCAATAAAACGCTAATCTTTGCTTGACAAGCGTTAAATTTGCTTAAAACTATTATCTCATGATCAAATTGCTTTTACCACTGCTCGCCATTTTTATCCTTTCTTGTAAAGACAAGCCGAAGGAAACTGCGATGGCCAATAGTGATCCTCAGGAAGCTATCTATTACCTTATAAGACATTCCGACAAAGAACGAGGCCCAAATGCTGGTGATGATCCTGCTCTAACAGAAATTGGAGAAGCACGAGCAAAATTCTGGGCAGATGAATTAAAAGATGTTGATTTTGATGCGGTTTATAGCACTAATTTTAAAAGAACAAAAAGCACTGCCCTACCTACAGCAAATCAAAATGATTTACAAATAAAGCTTTATGACCCTACCAATCTATATAACACAGAATTTCAACAGGAAACAGCAGGGAAAACTGTTTTGATCGTAGGTCATAGTAATACCACTCCAGCTTTTGTAAATGCTATTGTGGGTGAAAACAAATATGATGAGATTGATGACTCTAAATATGGTTATCTATATGTTGTAAAAGTAGATAATGGCAACACCGAAGTTGAAATAAAAGATTTTAACAGCTGGAGCCAAGAGTAAATCACCTTTGGGAAACCCTCCCTATTTATTTTTGATTTTCAGAAACGGTAACATCTTGTAGTTCTATTTTAGAAAGCAAATCAAGCTCACCATTTGCAAATAAACTATCAAGGCTTTCTAATGGCGGAAATTGTTCTTTAGGTTTAAAATTGCGGTAATCCACAAATCGAATTCCTTCGATTTCTCTTATGTTGTATGCTTCTCTAAAACGCGTTCCTCCTTCATTTACGTGATAGTTATAAGCTAAAAAATCTACAGTAAAATGTTTGGTATTTATCCAATACATATATTCATCTTCAAAATCCTCTCCACCACCTTCTTGACTAAAGGTTACTTGAATCTCATAATAGGTTTTTCCGTTTATTGTAGTCTCTCCAATCTTTTTAGCATTTACCGCTTCGGCATCTAAGCCATACGGTAGCACCGAAAAATAATGCACAGAGTTTACATTTCCGGAAAGTGAGCTGATTAGCGAGTCTGCAACAGGCACTTCTTTTTCATTAATAAAACGTTTAAAATCAGAATTGGTAAGTTGATCCAACGTATCTTTAAAAGCGGGATCGGTACTACGTTCTAAACGGTATAAACCGTTATTGCGTTTCGCTCTGTAGTATTTATCCCTAAATTTAAATGTAATTGTAGACGTATCAATAGTTTTACCCCCAACTTGAGAAATTGCTTTTTGTATGATGGTATCTGCATCAAGTTTTTTAGGGTCTTCTTTACAGGAAAAGATAAATAAAGCGCTTAATATATAAAGAATTCTATATTTCATTTTTAATTGATTTAAGGGTAGCGACAATAAATTTATTGCACGTTTTAGGGTTATTTAACCACAAAATTAAAGCAATTAAAAGCAATAGCAGTCCAACTAAGAAATTAGTATTTTTGCAGTGTTATGAAACAGACCAATACAATTAATATCAAAAACAAGAAGGCTCGATTTGAATATGAGATTCTTGATAAATATATCGCCGGTATCAAACTTGCCGGCACCGAAATTAAATCGATTAGAGAAGGTAAAGCTTCTATCGCAGAAAGTTTTTGCGAGTTTGAGGGCGATGAACTTTTTGTGATCAATATGACCATTCAAGAGTATTCCCACGCAACCTATTTTAATCACAATCCTAAGAGTAGTCGTAAATTATTACTCAACCGCCGTGAACTCAATAAACTGCTTAAAGAAGTGCGTAACAGCGGTCTCACAATTGTACCATTACGTTTATTTATAAACGATCGCGGTCTGGCTAAAATGCAAATTGCACTAGCTAAGGGTAAAAAATTATACGATAAGCGTGAAGCTATTAAAGATCGGGACTCTAAGAAAAGATTAGGTCAAATTAAAAAAGCTTTTAACAATTAGTGCAACACTTAAAAAGTAGTGAGCGTCTTTAAAGAAAATTACTTCGGAAAAATTAAAGAATAATATACTAGCTTTTAGCTAACTGTAATTTAATCTCCGAGCAAAAACTTCTCTTATGACCCAAAAGCTACTTGTTTTCTTAGCGTTATGTTTATGTTTTAACGGTTACTGCCAAATCACCGGGCTAGTCACAAATAATGACAACGAACCTCTACCCTACGTAAATATTTATTTAAAAAATTCTGCTACCGGAACGACAACTAACGGTGACGGAAACTACTCACTATCACTTTCTAAAACCGGAAAACACACAGTAATTTTTCAGTTTTTAGGATATAAAACAAAAGAAGTTGATATCAATATTGATCAATTTCCATATGAACTCAATACAGTTTTAGCTGAAGAAACTACTTCGCTTGATGAAGTAGTTGTAGATGCAAAAGGTAATCCTGCAGATCGTATCATCAGAGAAGTAATCAATAAAAAACCTGAAATCTTAAAAAAGCAAAATGCTTATAGAGCCGACTTTTATTCCAGAGGTTTGTGGCGTGTAGAAAATGCTCCTGAGAAGTTTTTAGGTCAGGAAATAGGTGATTTAGGTGGTGGGCTTGACTCTACTAGAACCGGTATAGTTTATTTGAGTGAGACTATTTCTAAAATTGCATATCAAGCTCCTGATGATTTTAAAGAAACGATTACTGCGAGTAAAGTGAGCGGTAACGATAATGGTTTTAGCTTTAACAGTGCTCAGGAAGCTGATTATTCTTTTTACAATAATACGCTTGAGATCAATTCTCAATTGGTCTCTCCTATAGCTGATAATGCGTTTAATTACTACAATTATAAGCTCTTGGGTGCTTTTCGCGAAGGAGAGAAACTCATCAATAAAATTGAAGTCACACCAAAACGTAAAAATGATCGCAATTTTGAAGGAATCATTTATGTTGTAGAAGACGATTGGCAATTGTATGGTGCAGACCTTAAAACTACAGGAGCTGCGATACAAGTACCGTTTGTTGAGGAATTGGTTTTTAAGCACAATTTTAAATACGATGCCGATAAAGAACTCTGGGTTAAAATTTCACAAAGTATAGACTTTAGCTTTAAACTTCTAGGTTTTGGTGGTAACGGAAGATTTACTGCTGTATACAGCAACTATAACTTTGAACCCCAATTTGAAAAGTCGAGTTTTACTAATGAAGTGTTGAGCTTTCAGCCTGAAGCCAATAAAAAAGACAGCTTATTTTGGCAAAAAATACGTCCGGTGCCTTTAACTTTAGAAGAACGCTCTGATTATGTAGTAAAGGATAGTCTGCAAGAAATACGCGATTCTAAACCGTATAAAGATTCTATTGATGGGGTAAGTAACAAATTCAGCTTAACAGACCCTTTGTTGGGGTACTCATACACCAATACTTATGAGCGCTGGCGTGTGGGATATAAAGGTCCGTTACCAGAACTTCGTTTCAATACCGTACAGGGATTTAATGCCTCTACAGGTTTATTTTATAGTACCTGGACTGAAGATTACAAACAAGTTACTTATGTTAGTCTAGATGCCAATTATGGAATAGATGATGGCCGTTTACGTTTTACGGGGAGTTTAACGAAACGTTTTAATAGAATTTCAAACAGAAGTATAGGCATCTCGGGAGGTACAAAAGTTCAACAGTTTAATGCAAGAGAACCTATTTCACCTTTAATAAATAGTATTTCTTCATTATTTTGGGAGCGTAATTATATGAAAGTATATGATCTTGATTATGCCCGACTATTTTATAGTGAAGAACTTTTTAATGGATTCAAATTCTATGCAAACGCTTCTTATGAAAAGCGTTCGCCGCTCTTTAACACGACAGATCAGGTGTGGATCAAAAACCGTGTTGACTATACCTCAAACAATCCATTAGCACCTGAAGATTTTAATACTGTAGCAATACAAACACATCAACTAGGTAAATTCAATGCACGAGCTGTTATTAATTTTGATCAAAAATATATGAGTTATCCAGATGGAAAATTCAATATTGATGAATCTAAATATCCAACGCTAACCCTCGATGTCGAGCAAACCTTTGCAGCTTCAAATAGTGATTATAATTTTACACAGTTTGCGGCACAGCTTAAACAAGAGTTTGATATATCAAATAAAGGAAGTTTTGGTTATAATTTACGGGGTGGTACATTCTTAAATTCAAATAACATTAGTTTTGTAGATTACCAGCATTTCTCAGGCAATCAAACCCGACTTAATCTAGAAGGGCGACATCTTAATAGTTTTAATCTGTTGCCCTATTATGATTTTAGTACAAACAACAGCTATTTTGAAGGACATCTGGAACATAATTTTAAAGGTTTTGTTCTTGGTAAAATACCTGGAATACGAGCTTTAAATGCAAATCTTATACTTGGAGGTCACAGTTTATTAACACAGGAAAACAAACCCTATTATGAGTTTTCTGCGGGTATAGGTAATCTTGGTTTTGGTAAGCTTAAATTTTTAAGAATAGATTACGTTCGCTCTATTAACGGTCCCAATAAAGACGGTGCATTTATGTTCGGGCTGAGTTTTTAGCATTATTAGAATTTGTAATTTTAGACTTCAAAAACAATAAAATGCGTTACTTCTTATCTCTATTAACCTGTAGTTTGTTACTCTCTTGCAAATCAGATAAAAGTTTAGAATTAAGCGTTATTGAGGGGTTTCCGTCTGAAATTTTGGGATGCAGTTGTTATTATGCCACTTCAGAAGAAAACTTCAAAAACCAGCGCTTTATTTACTTAGATAGCTATGAGGCCACGCCGGCTTTTATTAGTATTGCAGATACGCTCGTTCCTATTGATCCCAAATCTAACTTAAACTATAAAGTTGAATTTGATATTGAGAAGGAAGTTCAATTAGATCAAGAGTTATTTCACAGAGAAGGTACACTTAAGGTAACTGCTGCTGACGGTTCAATTTATACAACTCCTATTTATGGGGAATGTGGTTGCTAATTACTTTCTATGGAAAAATTAAAACAACCTGAAGTATGGCTAAGAGGTCCAGTTGAAAATATTCCTGTATTACTGCAGCCTGTTGCCTTTGCTTTATTGCAAACAAAAGAAGAATTGCATTTTTGGCTTAGTGAATTTCCTCAGGAAAAACTTTGGAAAAAGCCTTCAGGACGTGCAAGTGTTGCGTTTCATTTACAACATTTAACCGGTGTTTTAGATCGAATGCTTACCTATGCTAAAGCAGAAAAATTAAGTGAAGATCAATTTCAATATTTAAAACTCGAAGGAGTTCAAAATAATGCATTATCAATAAAAGAACTTTTGAAAGCTTTTGAAGATAAAGTTGAAGAAGCTATAAGCTTTTTAAAAACTATAGATTCAGAAACTCTCACGGAAACCCGAATTGTTGGAAGAAAAGAATTACCAACCACTTTATTTGGTTTACTCTCTCATGCCGGTGAGCACAGCCAGCGCCATCTTGGCCAGCTACTTGTAACGGTGAGTTTTTTAAAATCAGACTAATTGTTTACTATTTTATTCTTTAAAGCATACAAAACCAGACCTATTCTACTACGAACTTCCAGTTTTCTAAATAAAGTATCCCGGTAATTATCTATTGTTTTAGGACTTAGACACATTTCGCTAGCAATTTGCTTGTAAGTCTTATCAGAACAGGCAAGCTCCATAAACTCTAATTCCCGCTGAGAAAAATTATCTTGAAGTTCGTCCTCATCTTTCCTGGAAACCCCTTTTAATAAAGCCGTAGTTACGTTGTCTGTATAAAAGTGGCCTTTACTTATCACCTCTTTAAGAGCCAAGTGTAAAGTATCTGGGTGAATGTCTTTTAATAAATAACCCTTGCTTCCTGCCTTAAGCATATTGATAATGGTTTCTTCTTCATCATCCATAGATAAGGTTATCGTTTTTATGTTGGGATGATTTTCATTTAGCCAGTTCAAGGTTTCAAAACCATTCATTACTGGCATATTGATATCTAATAAAATAATATCAGGTTCTTTAGACGTCTGGCACATTTTACCAATTAGATCATTACCATTACGAGCCATAAAAGCTACCTCAAACCCCTCAAAACTATTAATGAGCCCCTGCAGCGATTGAGCAAAGAGTATGTGGTCATCAACAACCCCCACTACGTAATTATTCATAATAAAATTTGGTTAGTTAATACTTGTATTTTACAAAGGTAGTTATAATTCTTTCATGTTTCGCTTTAAATACCTGATTACTAAAATAGTACCTTTTTCTTTTACAGAATGCAGACTATATTCAGCGTTAATAAGAGCTGCCCTACTTTTCATATTTACCAAACCCGAACTAACAGCTATCAAATTTATGTCAAAGCCGATACCATTATCTTCTGCTTTTATCAAAATTTCGTGTTCACTGAACTCAAAATCTATATTTAAAAGAGATGCTTTAGCGTGTTTTATGACATTGTTTAAAAACTCCTGTATAATTCTAAAAAGTATAAGCGCATCGTCTTGGGGTGGTTGCCAAATCGCACCTGAAGTATTAAGAGTAGTATCTAGAATCTTTAAACGTTCTAATCTGTTTAGTTCATTTTTTGTGCTTTCAATCAGCCCTATTTGATTAATTACCTCTCTATTTAAGTTGCGAGATAGCGATCGTATTTCTTGCAACGATTTACCTATTAAACCTTTAATTTCAATTAACCGTTCTTCATCTCTATAATTAGATGTATTTGTGAGAATATTGAGTTCTAAGTTTGCAACAGATAGCAATTGCCCTATGTTATCATGCAATTCCCAGCTTACATTCTTTAGCGTGGTTTCCTGTATCTCAAGCTGTGTACGTGCAACCTCTTCCTGATATCTCAAAATTGCTTCATTACGCTCTGTGATGAATTTTATTTTTCGCTTTTGAAAAACTGTAAATAAAATGAAAACTAAAATTAAAAATGCAAGCAGCACCAGTGAGCACACAAAAATGAGTAGCTCAAAAGATTCTTGTAAATCATAAAATTTTATAGGATTCATCGCTTAAAGTGAGTTGTTATCAACAGGATGCTCTATCGTAAAACGATCTGCCCTAACAAAAGCAATAGCAAAGCAACAATATTGAATACAATTGATTAAAAATAATACGATGCTTAAAATTATAGGATTCTCTTGAAGAAAAAACAAATAAGTTATATAAAACGGTAAGAATGTAACACAGTAAACTAATATGCCAAACGAAACCCAGAAATAGGGAGACTTTGTTATGTGCATCACGACTTCTCTATTGAGCATTTCAACAAAATAAAAAGAAACTGAAATAATAAGAAATAGAGTTCCTAAAGAAAAAGAATATGTCAAATAATCTACAAGAAACTGTTCTAAAAAAACAGCATCTATAAGCCAGAATGAAACATAAACAAAAAATAATATCTTGATTATTCTTTTGCGTATAAGAGACTTTAGTACCGAATGATACCACGCAATAAAAAATGCAAAGTTTACTAATACATAAACATTATAGACCGGTGTGTTTACAAATCCAAAAAGATCATAACACACACCGGCAAAAATTTCTGTTATTAGAACATAAATCAGGAAGAATAAAACATACTTAAATTTAAAATCTTTAATCTCTTTATATCTAAGAAATCCTATCACGATCGCAATAAACTCTAAATACTGAGAATATGAGCTCAATTCCTGCATATGATTCTAGCTTCTATTGGTAATCTTCTGGAGGTGGCTTTCTCAAGTGCCCCATATTAAGCGGTGCAATCTCTAGATCTTCATTACTTTGTAAAAAGGAATTGTAATTTATCAATCCGGCTTTTTCAACTGTTTTCATTCCAGTAGGAACTATAAACAGTGTTGAGTAGCCTGCTACTTCCTCATTAGAATGGTCTTTAGGATAAGCACCATAATATACTCTCAATCCATTTACTTTTGATCCTTTTTCTGCTGCTTGTGATTTAGCATAAGCTATATATTGCTCCAGATCTTCTATAGACCACCAACTCGATCTACTATCAGGCATTCCTATAGTTTTATTAATGGCATCAACTCGAGTCTCAGTAAATGTTCGGTCTAGTATTTTTGCTTCTTCAATTGAAATTACTCCCTTAGGAGGCTTTGCAGACTGGTCTTTTTGATCCATACAACCATTTGAAAGAACCAAAGTAAATGTTACCAAAACAAGCCATGTTCTGTTTAAAAGTTTACGATTCATAATTAAAAAATAATTTAGATTTCTAAAATAAACTATTTTAAATATAAGAACCTACTATTCAATAAAATAGGGTGAAAACCCCCTTAATTGAGAGGGGGTTCTCAGGAATAAAAAAAAAGGGTTTTTAAGCAACCTTTTTCAGGTTTTTACTTCTAATTATCAGTTACTTATAAGCATATATTTGGGTAAGACAAAAAATCAAATTCTCCATTTGTATGCTTTACGAAGCCCTTGAAATATTACGTGAGCAAGTAGCGATCTATATAAATGATTCTGGTCTGGGCTCAGACAAGGTTTCTCTAGATTCTATTACTCATTTTATAGATAATCCTAATACGGATGATGAAGAGTTAGACAACAAGGTCATCTTATCACTTCTCAATCTACAGGAAGAAAGTTCTCTTAAAAATCAACGCAATTTTGCGGTTCAAAATGGGAATCCTGTCTATAAGAACAATCCTGTACACCTTAATGCATACGTACTTTTTACATGCAATCGCAATGATTATGCATTCTCTTTGAGATCTCTGGCTGCGGTTATAGAATACTTTCAGGGGAAGAAAATATTCAACCACAAAAACACAGTTTTTACACGCAATACCCAAATAATGCAGGCTGTAAAAGAGTTTAATTTTACCATAGAACTTTATACTCCATCTTTTGAGGAATTAAACTACATCTGGAGTATGCTAGGTGGTAAAGCCTATCCTGCAGCAGTTTACAAAATCAATTTAATCAATATTGAAAGAGAACATATTGCAAATCAAGGCGCATTACTTACACAAATTAATACGACTTATATAGATATCAATTAATGAGTGTTCAAATGATATATCGTCCACTTTTTAAGATTGATATTTATCATCACTATTTTCTAGATGATGGTACAGTTTCTTTTGATGAAAACTCTATTCTTAAACAAAAGCAACTTGCTAAATATAACTGGCAAACATTTGGTCATGTAAAACCTACTAAATAGGTGATGCTCAAGTAGAACAACGGGTATTTGCTTGGCAATATTTTGATGCCGAAGCTGTACTCATCAAAAATCAAGTTATTCAATTGAAAAAACCTCTTCAGGAAGAACCTATAATGAGTGGACAACTCGTTTTAGAAACAGACTATGTACAGCTTCTAATTACAGGAAAAATACCAGACCCTGAATTGAGTATAGAATTCCCTGCTAAAAAATTAGAAACAACGCTCACGTGGGATGATCTTATTTTAGCTGAAAAAACAAAAAGGGAGATTGAAGAATTAGAGATCTGGTTAAAACACAATCAAACACTTAGCGAGAAACACGATAATCGTAAAAAATTTAAGCCTGGTTATACTGCTTTATTTTATGGCCCACCGGGAACAGGAAAAACTCTAACAGCAAGTCTCCTTGGGAAATATACCGGTAAGCCGGTATATCGTATAGACCTCTCTGTTGCCGTTTCTAAGTTTATAGGAGAAACCGAAAAAAACCTTTCTAAACTTTTTGACCGTGCACGCTACAAAGAATGGATCCTCTTTTTTGATGAAGCTGACGCTATTTTCGGAAAACGTACTCAAGTACGTGACGCTCACGATAAGTATGCAAATCAAGAAGTTTCTTATTTGCTACAGCGACTTGAAGAACACCCGGGATTAGTAATTTTAGCTTCTAATTTTAAATCAAACATAGATGCAGCCTTTACACGCAGGTTTCAGTCTATAATACACTATACCACGCCAGATTATATATCAAGACTTAAACTTTGGCAAAATTCTTTACCTAACAAGTTGAGTTTTAGCAAAGAAGTAGATTTATCACTAATGGCTAAAACGTATGACATCACCGGCGCTAATATTAATAATGTTATGCACTATTGTTGTCTTCAAGCTTTAAACAACAAAACAAGTAAGATTACTCATTCAAACATTATTAAAGGTCTTAAACGCGAATATCTTAAAGAAGATAAAATGTTTTAAGATCAATAAAACTTTTAAAGTCTAGTAGTATATATACAGTTTCAAAAAAAGCTCCATTAAAACTGAGATTTTAAATAAGTAATTATAGTATACTAAAAAATATATTGATGAATGTGTAGCTAGGTGTATCGCTAGATAAAAAAAGAATTAGCATTCTCCTTTAAAAAGTGAAGGGCTTTAGACATTTGATTTTCTACAGTCTTTATTGAAATCCCCAAGTCAACAGCAATTTCTTTATACTTTTTTTTCTGAATCTTATTTTTAATAAAAACCTCTTTGCACCGTGGTGGTAGCTTATCTATAAGATTATTTAGCTTTTCTAAATCGCGATCTCTTTCACTAGTATCCTCTTTTTGCGCACTTGCGATAACCTCCCATCGAATATTATCAAGAAAATCAAACTTTATCTTTTGTTTTCTTATATGTTGTAAGAATTGATTGTGACAAGAACGGAATAAATAGCTCTTTAATGAAGTCGTTATTAAAATTGTGTCTCTTTTCTCCCAAAAATTAATCATCGTCTCCTGTACTATGTCCTCTGCCAGACTGGGATCATTACAAAGTTTTAATACGTAATTACACAACCATGTATAATATGTTGAAAACAAATATTTATACGCAGCAGTATCTCCTTTACGTAACTTTTTTAATAATTTTTTATCGTCCATTTAGTATATCATAATTTCTAAATTAATAAAAATTTAAAATAGATAGGGGTTTTTTGTCAAAATTGTATCATATAGTTGACAAACTGACTATATCAACAATGAAATCAGAAATAATACTTATCGATAAGTTTTTAAAAGGGACTATTTCCAGTAAGGAAAAGCTTGAATTAAAAAAATGGGTTCTTGAAGATCCTGATCATTTAGAGCTCTTTAAAAAGAAGATAGAAAAATATAATCCGGATAGCTCGATAAATTTTGACGCCGAAAAGGCTTATCAAAAATTTATAACAGCTACAAAAGCTAAGAAGCAAACACCTAGATTAGCGTATCGCATACTAAAGTATGCTGCCATCTTTGGTTTGTTATTTACAATAGGTTATCAAGTGAATGAGTACACTAACGAAGAATTTGTAAATGGGCAAGTGGCGAAACCTGAAAATGCTTTTGATTCAACAGATCAAATTGTCATAACACTTGCTGATGGTTCCCAAAGAGTGCTGAGTGCAAAAGATGAGAACCAGATTAGAGATAAAAACGGAAACATCGTTGCTAAGAATAACAATAATTCCCTGTCGTTCGTATCAAATGAATCTTCAACTTCAGAAGAGTTAATTTACAACGAAATATATATTCCCTACGGCGAAAAATTTAAGATCGTCTTGTCAGATGGCACAACAGTACATCTAAATTCTGGTTCCAAGTTGCGTTTTCCGCAGCAATTTGTGAATTCAACAGCAGAGCGAAAAGTATTCCTCGAGGGCGAAGGTTTCTTTGAGGTGACCAAAAATGCTAAAAAGCCTTTCATTGTTAATGCGAATGATATAGACGTTAAAGTTTTAGGAACCAAATTCAATCTTTCATCATATGATACTAACGAGTCTGTAACTGCGACGTTGGTGGAGGGAGCCGTAAGTGTTTATAGAAATAGTGCTCCGGAAGAAGAATTGAGATTATCCCCAAGCTATCAGGCTTCTTATAATAAAAAGGATGGCAAGCTTGATAAAGCCGTGGTAGATACAGAAATCTATACCGCCTGGATGCAGGACAAATTAATTGTAAATAATCTAAAATTTTCAGAAATCCTGGTAAAACTGGAGCGCCTTTACGATGTGAAATTCATCAATAAAGCTAAAAATCTGGATGATGAAGTTTTTAAAGGAGAATTTAATAACGAGGACTTGGAAACAGTCTTAAAGACCATTGCGTTAAGCACACCGTTCAACTATGAAAAAAACAATAATGTTATAACAATATCTAATTAGAAAAGAAAAAGGAAGTGCTGCGAACACCCCCTTTTTTATAATAGATCATCAGTAATAATTCTAACAATCTAAACACACCTAAAATTATGAAAAATCATGGAAGAAACCTTGTTCTTCTAAAACAGGAACTTGGAAAAAAAATGAACTTTAAAATGAAAATAAGTTTAGTCTTAACATTTTTTGCTTTATTTCAATTATCTGCAAATACGGTTTTATCACAAGATAAAATTGAATTTGATGTCAAAGAGGTTCAGCTGCAAAAAGTATTGGATGAGATTGAGTCACAATCTGATTACAGTTTTTTTTACAACGTCAACGAAATCGATGTAGCTAGGAAAATTTCTTATTCTGCTAAGAAAGAGAATATTGAGAATGTGCTTAAAAATCTTTCTGATATAGCCCATTTTAATTTTGTCTTCAACGGAAAGCAAATTGTCCTGACCAAAAAAGAACAGTTCAGTTCTAATCCTGTTTCAATGCAATCTGTTGTAAATGGAGTAGTCAAAGACGATGGAGGATACCCGTTGCCTGGAGCTAATATCCTGGTTAAAGGAACCACCATAGGTGCTACAACAGATTTTGATGGAAATTTTACAATTGAGGTTCCCGCAGATAAGAATATTCTGGTAATATCTTATGTAGGCTTTAAAACAACTGAAGTAGACATTACGGGTAAAAACACGATTGATATTCAATTAGAAGCCGCTGCTGCCCAACTTGACGATGTTGTTCTTGTAGGATCAAGAGGTAAACCCAGAACAGATGTTAACCGTCCGGTACCGGTAGACGTGGTAGAGGCTAAAGAATTGGCTCTGACAGGTCAAACAGATTTAGGTCAGCAAATTCAATTCTCTTCCCCATCATTCAACTCTGCAAAATATGGTGTTAACGGTACCACAAACTATGCAGAACCTGCAACTTTAAAAGGGATGTCTCCTGACCAATCTTTAGTATTAATCAATGGGAAAAGAAGACATCAGTTTTCAACACTGAATTTAAATGTTTCTCCAGGTTTAGGTACCATTGTTACAGATATCAACTCCATCCCATCTGGTGCGCTTAGCAGAATTGAAGTATTGCGTGACGGTGGAGCTGCACAGTACGGTTCAGACGCAATATCAGGTATAATCAATTTAAACTTAAATAAATCAGTAGGAGAAGGTACGTATATTGGTACAGCTGGTATTCATAAGGAAGGCGATGGTGTTACTTTTAAGCACAGTATCAATTACGGTTTTGGTTTAGGTAAAGAGGGTAGTTATTTAAACACAACCTTAGAGATGTTTACCTTTTCTGGAACTAACAGGTCTGATACTTATACAGGAAGAATATATCCCGTTACACCAGATGACTACGATCAAACGGGCCCTACTCCAGACTTTCCGTATGATACAGCTAATCCAAGAGAAGATAGAGGTTATTACCCACAGGGAGATGTTGTTGTAGGTAATTATGGTTCAAATGAGAATGATACTTATCAGGCATTTTACAACGCAGGATTGCCAATAGGTACAAAAGATTGGAAATTATACAGTTTTGGAGGAGTATCAAGAAAAGATATTTTAGCCTACGGTTTTTTTAGAGCACCTTCCAATTTTGGAAATTCGGCTTTAGGTATTTTTCCTGATGGTTTTGTACCAGAACTTCCAGGTTCTTCTGTAGATGTTTCAACCGTGGTAGGTGTAGATAGAGTTACACGAGAAGGTTGGAACTATGACTTAAGCCTTAGTTACGGTAGAAACTATCTGGATCTTTTTGCTAATAACACGGTGAATCCCTCGATGGGTACTGCATCACCCACAGAATTTAAAGTGGGAAGGTATGACTTTAGACAAACAATAGGTGAATTCAACATGTCTAAAGCGCTTAGCGAAACCTTTAACTTAGCCTTTGGAACACAGTATCGTACAGATAGATTTTTGTTAAAGCAAGGTTCTCCCGAATCCTTTGAAGTTGGACCGTTAGCAACAGAAGGTAAAGCAATAGGATCAAGTGCAAGACCAGGTATCGCAGATATTGATGAAAATGATTTATCAAGAAGCAATTTTGCTATGTACGTTGACGTCGAAAAAGATTTTTCTGAAAAGTTATTAGTTGCAGCAGCTGTTCGTTATGAAAATTACAGTGATTTTGGAGGTAACTTATCCGGTAAACTGGCAGGGCGTTATAAATTAACTGAAAACCTAGCATTAAGAGGTTCTTACAACAGAGGTTTTAGAGCTCCATCTGTAGCACAGATAGGTAACCGGGTAAATACGTCTACAGTACAAAATGATGTAATCGTGATTACTAAGCAAGTATCTAGTGACGACCCTAGATTGGCTCAATTAGGTGTTAAAGATCCAGAGGCAGAAATTTCAAATAACTATAACGTAGGTGTTACTGCTAAATTACTTGGAGGTAAGTTACTGTTTACTGCAGATGCTTTCCGCATAGATATTAATGATCGAATTGTTATTACCGAAAGATTGGATACAGGTGATTTTCCAGCAGTTGCTGCGCTGTTTCCCGAAGCGAGTGAAATTCGTTTCTTCACAAATGCAATTAGTACCAAAACAACCGGTGTAGATATTGTAGCAGCTTACAAAGAGCGATTTTCAGAGAAAAGTAATTTCTCAGGGAGTTTAGCTTTGACCTTAAACCAAACAGAGGTTGTAAGTCAACAAGCTGCACCTGCTGAGCTTACCGCTGGCGGTGATCCTGATTTTAAACTACTAGGTGAGGTTGCAACCCAATTAATAGAAGTAGCACAGCCACGATACAAACTTTTGGCCAGCCTTAATTACAATACAGGTAGATTTGGTTTTATAGGTCGTATGACACACTTTGGAGAAGTTCAGGCAGCAAGTGGTGGTTTATCCCTGGAAGATCCTAACGTAATTGAAAGTGATTCGGGAGATAGACTAGTACAGGTATTTAGTGATAAAGCGCTAGTCGATTTATCAATCTCATTTAGATTTAGTGACAATTTCACATGGTCTATAGGTAGCAACAATATTTTTGATACGTATCCAGATAAGTGGAATAACACAAGAGATGGTGCTATAGGTCAGGCCTCTAACTATTCAAGTGGTCAGATCCCATATTCTAGAAATTCAAATCAGTTTGGATTTAATGGAGCATACTATTATACAAGTTTGAACATTAATTTTTAAAAATTCTAATTGCGTTGTTTGAGTTAGATTGTTTGTAGAAAGTGGCTCCTACGGGGGCCACTTCTTTAAAATTATGGAAAAAACAATATTCCTTTTTGCATTTTTACTAATAGGCATACTCTGTAAAAAATACAGCGTAACGCCCAAAGGCCTAGGCGGAAAACTCAACAAACTGCTTATTCATTTTTTTATACCTATACTAACCTTACGATATCTACCGGAGATTGAATTTTCTAAAAAACACATCTGGCTAATTATATCGCCCTGGATTATATACGGTTTTTCCTTTCTCTTTTTTGAACTGATTAATTTGTTTAAGCCTATTGAAAGAAAAACTCGAGCCGTGCTCATAATGACTTCCGGAATAGGAAGTATTTCATTTGCAGGCTTCCCTATTTTTGAGATGTTTTTAGGATCAAAAGGTCTTGCAATGGGTATTATTCTTTCTCTTGCAGGTACATTTGTGGTCTGTAATACGATAGGTGTTTTTACCGGTTTTTGGTACGCCCAAAAACAAACAAGCCCTGCGAAGCTCATTAAGGATATTGTTGTATTTCCACCCTTTTTGGCAATGGTGCTGGCATTTATACTGCTATTTACCAATACCAAATTTGCTGATTTTATAAATGAAACACTTACCATACTAGCAAAACCGTTTTCATTTTTGGCTTTGTTCACCATTGGGCTTAACGTCAGTATGAAATCTGTAAAACGCAATAAAAACTTTTTCCTTTTGGGACAATCTTATAAACTTATAATAGCTCCACTTCTAGTATTTTTACTTTTCCTTTTTTTGGGAGAACATAATACGTTAGTTGCAAAGGTATGTGTACTTGGTGCCGGTCTTGGATCTATGAATACAATTGCAATCGTTGCTGCAGAACTTGGTTTAAAACCAGATTTATCATTTTTAATGCCCGGCCTGGGTATACCCATATCTATTTTGACCGTAATTCTAATTTACTTTTTAATCTACTAACATGAATACAAAGAAAATAATTGGACTCATTCTTGGTCCACTCGCCTTTTTTCTGATTTACTTTTTCATCCATCCTGAAGGACTTTCTAAGGAGGGAGTTGCAATTTTGGCAGGTACTGCTTGGGTGGCTATCTGGTGGATAACCGAGGCTTTACCCATTTCAATAACAGCTTTGTTACCCTTGGTACTGTTTCCGCTATCTGGCGGTTTGGACCTGGAAACAACGGCAGCTTCCTTTGGACATAAATATATATTTCTGTATATGGGTGGCTTTATAATTGCCATTGCTATTGAAAAATGGAACCTCCACAAGCGTATTGCGTTAAATATCATCAATATTATAGGCTCCAACGTGCGTATGATCATTTTGGGATTTATGTGTGCTACGGCCTTTTTATCTATGTGGATTTCCAATACTGCAACATCGGTCATGATGCTGCCTATAGGCGTTGCCATAATAAAGCAATTGCAGGATAACCCTGATACTGTTGAAGATGAGAACCAGACTTTTGGTAAGGCGCTTATGCTTGCCATCGCTTACAGCGCATCAATTGGCGGTGTTGCGACACTCATAGGTACGCCTCCCAATTTGGTGCTAGCCGGGGTTATTTCAGATACCTATGGGTATGAAATAACATTTATGCAGTGGTTCATGTTTGGCTTGCCCATTTCCCTAATACTGTTATTTATTTGTTGGGTATATCTTACGCGGTCTGCTTTTACTTTCAAGCAAAAGAAGTTTCCGGGAGGCAAAACAGAAATTAAACGCTTATTGAATAATTTAGGTAAGATCAGCTATGAAGAAAAAATGGTCGCCTTGGTTTTTGGACTTACTGCTTTCTGCTGGATTACAAGATCTTATCTGTTACAGGCAATTTTCCCCGCTCTTGATGATACAATTATAGCGGTATTTTTTTCTATAGTATTGTTTCTTATTCCTAATAAGAAAAGAACCAGAACTTTGATTAATTGGGATGAAGCGGTAAAAATGCCGTGGGGAATCATCTTACTTTTTGGAGGTGGCATGGCTCTCGCGCAAGGTTTTGAATCCAGTGGGTTAGCTATATGGATAGGTTCTCAAATGGGAAGTCTTTCCGGGCTTCATCTATTTTTATTGTTACTCATCCTGATAGCAGCCGTTAATTTTTTGACCGAGATTACTTCAAACCTGGCCACTACGGCCATGTTGTTGCCCGTTTTGGCACCTATGGCTTTAAAAATAGATGTACATCCTTTTGTGTTAATGGTAGGTGCGGCTGTTGCAGCTTCCTGTGCATTTATGTTACCCGTTGCCACACCGCCTAATGCGGTAGTTTTTGGTTCGGGTTATCTGAGAATACCGGATATGGTGAATAAAGGGTTTTTAATGAACATTATTTCTATAGTTATACTCACGCTATTTACGTATTTCCTGCTTCCGGAATTATGGGACATGGCAATAGATAGTTTCCCTAAGCATTTGGAGAAATAAAAAGTTATGATATTCAAAGCATTTAAAAATCATATTAAACAGGTTAACGGTGTTGAAATAAACTATGTTATTGGTGGTAGTGGTCCGCCTTTACTTTTATTGCATGGCTATCCGCAGACGTACTGCATCTGGCATAAAATTGCAGACCAACTCGCAAACGCGTTTACGGTTGTTGCGTCAGATTTAAGAGGTTACGGGGATAGTGGTAATCCACCGACTGAAGCCGATCATTCCCCCTATTCAAAACGCGAAATGGGCAAGGATCAGATTTTATTGATGCAATCTCTTGGGTTTGATCAATTCTATTTGGCCGGTCATGACCGTGGCGGTAGAGTGGGTCATCGTATGGCTTTAGATTATCCTGAAGTTATATTGAAAATGGCGGTTCTGGACATTGCACCTACTTATACTATGTACAAAACAACCGATATGGGATTTGCAAAGGCCTACTACCATTGGTTTTTCCTGATTCAACCTTATGATATTCCAGAAAAAATGATAGGCGCAGACCCTGAGTATTTCCTGAACAAAAAATTGGGTCAATGGGGCAGAGATGAAACGGCAATAACTAAGGAAGCAAGACAACACTATTTACGCTGCTTTACTCCTGAGACTATACATTCCAGTTGTGAAGATTATAGAGCTTCGGCAACAATAGATCTGGAGCTGGATCAATTTGATATTGATACGGGTAAAAAATTAGTCTGTCCTGTTCTCTGTCTTTGGGGCGAAAAAGCGTTTGTTGGCCGAAAATATAATGTTATCGAAGAATGGAAAATCTGGTCAGATGATGTGACTGGATTGGGTTTGCCCTGTGGTCATTATTTGCCCGAAGAAGCTCCTGCTGAAACAACGAACGCTTTGATTAACTTTTTTAAACCTTTAAAACCGAAGAATTAGCATGAAAAAGTATGAAGTTGCAGTAATACCGGGAGATGGAATAGGAAAAGAAGTCGTACCTGAATCAATTAGACTTCTCAATACCGTAGCGGTTCAGTGTGGTTTTGAAATTTCATATAAACATTATGACTATTCTTGTGAATACTATAAAAACCACGGAAAAATGATGGATGATGACGGCCTGAAAAAACTGAGAGATAGTGATGGTATCTTTCTCGGGGCTGTTGGTTATCCCGGAGTTCCGGATCATGTTTCCCTTTGGGGCTTACTTGTTCCTATTCGAAGAACCTTTCAGCAATATGTAAATCTCAGACCTGTAAAACTGCTCAAGGGAGTTGACTCTCCGTTGAAGAATCCCGGAAACATAGATTTCTACATTGTTCGGGAGAATAATGAGGGTGAGTATTCGTCAATTGGAGGAAGGTTGAATGAAGGTACTGAACACGAATTGGTCGTGCAGGAAAGCATATTCACAAAACGAGGAGTTGACCGGGTAATGAAGTATGCGTACGAATTAGCAAACAAAAGAAACAAGAAATTGACCAGTGCTACCAAGTCTAATGGTATTATTCACACCATGCCCTATTGGGACGAGCGCTTTAAGGCCATAGGTAAATTGTATCCAGACGTAGTACAATCGCAGTTTCACATTGATATTCTGACCGCTCATTTTGTAACAAGGCCTCACGAATTTGATGTAGTTGTAGCAAGCAATCTTTTTGGTGATATCCTTTCCGATTTAGGGCCGGCTGTTATAGGTGGTATGGGCATTGCTCCTGGGGCTAATTTAAACCCGGAGAAAGAGTTTCCGAGTATGTTTGAACCCGTACACGGCAGCGCACCAGATATTGCCGGTAAGAATGTTGCAAATCCCATCGCTTCTGTTTGGACTGCGGCGATGATGTTGACGCATTTTGGTGAATATGAAGCTGCTGCATTAGTCGAAAATGCGATAGAACAGCTAACGGCTGAGGGTAATGTTTTAACACCTGATTTAGGCGGAAATGCTTCAACCGTAGAGGTAACTGATGCGTTAATTCAAAATATAATAACTAAATAATTTTAGTTGTTTAGTAGACATCTTGCATTAATACTCCTTTGCCCAACCTGAATTTTGTGCTGCAGTAGAAAAGTGTTGATACTGATTTTATGGTTGGTAAAAATAATCAAAACCCGTCTTGCAGGATGCGCTTCCAGAAGACTTATTTAGAGATTCCTTCCAAAATGAATAGGGGTATTTACCAAAAACTGCATCCTATAATAAAGAGATGAACAAAGAATATTGGGTTTAGCAAACGATTTCGCTAATCAACTATACCTGAATAATTAAAAACACTTCTTATGATAGATCAAGTAAAATCGAATAAATCTCCATCTTTAGTAGAATATGGAATTACACACAAAAATATACACTATCAATTAAGTGCTGAGCAACTGCATGAAATCACAATTGACAAGGGTATGGGCAAAGAATCCTCTCTTGGAGCTCTTGCTGTAAATACGGGAGAGTTCACCGGTAGATCACCTATGGATCGTTTTATTGTGAAAGATGATATAACTGCAAATAGAGTGTGGTGGGGCGACATTAATATTCCTTTTAATAGTGATGCTTTTGATGCGCTGCATGAAAAAGTAATTCAATATCTGAATGAGAAAGAACTCTTTGTTCGAGATGCTTATGCCTGTGCAGAAAAAGAATATAGATTAAACATTAGGGTAATCAATGAATATCCGTGGTCTAACATGTTTGCGTATAATATGTTTTTAAGACCCACTGAAGACGAACTAAAGGATTTTGACCCGGAGTGGACGGTTATCAATGCTCCCGGTTTTATGGCTGATCCCGAAGTAGATGGCACCAGACAACACAATTTTGCGATATTAAATTTCACCAAGAAAATTGCATTAATTGGAGGAACCGGGTATACCGGTGAAATCAAAAAAGGTATTTTCTCAGCATTGAATTTCATTTTACCCGTTTACAGGGATGCACTGCCCATGCATTGTTCTGCAAATGTGGGAGAGGATGGCGATACCGCAATCTTTTTTGGCCTTTCGGGTACCGGGAAGACTACGCTGTCTACAGACCAAAACCGGAAGCTAATCGGTGACGATGAGCACGGCTGGACTTCAGAAAACGGTGTTTTTAATTTTGAAGGCGGTTGCTATGCAAAAGTGATCAATCTTTCTAAAGAGCAGGAACCCGAGATATATGGTGCGATTAAGAAAGGTGCTATTTTAGAAAATGTAATTATGGATGAAAATGGAGTAGTCGATTTTGAAGATACATCGATTACTCAAAATACACGTGTGAGTTACCCTATACATCACATTGACAATATTCAAATCCCCTCTGTAGCAGGAACTCCAAAAAATATCTTTTTCCTGACCGCAGATGCTTTTGGCGTTTTACCCCCGGTTTCTAAACTGACCGCGAGTCAGGCTGCTTATCATTTTATTTCTGGATACACAGCGAAAGTTGCCGGAACAGAAGCTGGAGTTGTTGAGCCACAGCCCTCCTTTTCAGCATGTTTTGGTGCCCCGTTTATGCCTTTACACCCCACGAAGTATGCTGAAATGTTAAATGAGAAAATCAAGCGCAGTGGTGCAAATGTTTGGTTAATCAATACCGGATGGACCGGGGGTGCCTACGGCGTAGGTACTCGTATAAAACTAAAATATACACGAGCTATGATTAATGCAATTCTTGATGGAAGCATTGATCCTGAATATAAATATGAGAATTATCATATTCATTCCGTATTTGGAGTTGCGCAACCCAGAACCTGTCCCGGAGTTCCGGATCTTTTATTGAGTCCCCGTAAAACCTGGGATGATGATGCAGCATATTATAAGGCCGCATTTAAACTGTCAAATGCATTCCGTAAAAACTTTGAAAAATTTGAATCCTACGCTAATGAAGACATTCGACGAGGAGGTCCGCAGCGTTTTGATTTTTGATTTGAATTTTCTTTCATCCCTTGATAATTTTTAGAAAGAGGTAACCTAAATTATTTTAGACAGCCTGTTTCTTTCTATTATTATTATTATTATTGAATAACTGCTTTTAGTGAAATCACAAATTATTCAGGACAGACTATACCTCTTTTAAGTTAGTAATATCGTGACCTTGTAGTGGCAAACTGTTTATAGACAGGTATGGTTTAGAAAGCTAATTATGATATTTAAATAGCTCTGTAGGGTCTTGATCTACACGTAAAAAAGTGAACATCGATTTATGGTAGGTCTATCAAAATAATCTAAAACAGTACCAAAGTAGCAGGCTTATCTTAGAGAACACCAACCGCCTGTGCTTATGGTATAGGAAAAAATCGATACGTACTTTCTAGAAAGTGATACCTTAGGCTTTTAAAATAAATATTTCTTTACACTATGCATCTGCTCACTTAACTTCAAAAAAAGCCCTTTGAATAGCTATTCAAAGGGCTTTTTAATTTTAGGTTAAAGACTGTATCTAAAGCTTTACCTCAACAGCAGCCCCTGAATAATCTACGATTTGAGGTGTAGAAACCGAACCGTCTGCTCCTATTTTTACAATTTGAAATTTACGCTCCTGAAGCATTCCGTCAAAATTCCCATTACGATCTGCGATCTCAAGAGTTTGGTTAGCATCATTCCACGTAAATGAGATGGTAGAATAGGCTCCGTTCTCGTAGTTATAGTTATCAAATTCATCTTCATACAGGCTAAAACTTCCGTCTGCCCCTTCATAAACACGAATTTCCAGATTGTCCCAGGGCTTTTCTTCGGCATACTGCACTTCAGGACCTATGGGCAAAATGCTTCCGGCTTTTACATACAGCGGAATTGTATTTATAGTTGTTTCTTTTGCGATTTCCTGACCGCCTTCAAACTTTTCGTTCGTCCAGTAATCATACCATGCGCTTCCCTCGGGTAAATACACCGTTGCCGATTTGGTCTCCGTAAAATCAACTATTGGGTATCCTTCGGCTCCTCGTTCTTTGCCTTTATTCCAGCCGGTTTCTTCATCTACTTTTATAATTTTCTCAGGCGTGTATTGTGCTTCGAGTACCGGCGCTACAAGAATCGCATCACCAAACATATACTCCTCTTTAAGATCCCAGGTTTTTTTATCCTGCGGGAAATCCATCACTAGAGCGCGCATAAAACTATCCTGATTGTGGGTGACCTCCCATGAAGTCGTGTAGATATAGGGAAGTAAACTGTAGCGTAATTCGATTGCATTCTGAATGGCATCGTAAATAGCATCGCCTTTTTCGCCAAAATGATAAATCTCGCGCTTCATCTCAGTACCGTGCGAACGCATCATTGGGGTAAACGCCCCGTATTGCATCCAACGCACATATAATTCCTGAAACAATGGATTTACAGAAGCTGTGCCGTCATTCCAAGACTTGTTGTAAGCCCCCGCGAAAAACCCACCAATGTCTGTATTGAAATTGGGATTACCGGTAAGTGTAAAATTCAGACCGGCAGGAATCTGGTTGCGCAAAGACTCCCAGGATGAACCTAAATCGCCCGACCATACATTGGCCCCATAACGTTGTTGTCCGGCAAAACCCGAGCGTGTAAGGATAAACACCCGCTTATCTGACGACTGCTCACGCTGATGATCATAAACACCTCCTACCGTCTCCAGCGGAAAAGCGTTACGCACCTTGCGGAAAGAGCCCAGATAGGTCTCATTGTTGTAATCTTCATCCTTGATATCTAAATGATCAGGCTCGGTAGAATCCATCCACCAACCGTCTATACCTAAAGAAAATAAATTCTTGCTTAAATATTCCCAATAAATATCACGCGCCTCCGGATTGTACGGATCGTAAACCTGTACGCCGGAAGGATAATTCATATCAGGTGGCCAACCTTCTTTACCCGACTGTGGCCAGGTCTGGAAATCCATTAACATATTTTTTTCTTTCAGTTCTTTAAACTGAGGCGTTTCGGGACCAAAAGAGGACCAAATTGAAATGATAAGATGCGCATTAAGCCCGTGAACATCGTCAACAAATTTTTGAGGGTCCGGAAATGCGGGGTTTCCAAAATCCATCGCGTTCCAATGGTAATTATCACCCCAATATTGCCAGTCCTGAATAATTCCATCTAGCGGAACTCCCAATTCCCGATGCTTTTGCACCACCCCTACGGTTTCTTCCTGACTTTTATAGCGCTCCCGGCTTTGCCAAAAACCATAAGTCCAAAGCGGAACCATAGGAACTTCACCGGTAAGATCACGCATTTCTGCAATAACGGCATCAGCATTGTCGCCCGCCATCACATAATAATCAATACCATCACCTACCTGAGAAGAAAAAGAAGTTTCTGCAGTATCATCTTTAAACGTGGTTGGTGAATAATTATCCCAAAAAACGCCATAGCCTTTTGGCGATTGAAAAAAGGTCGAAAAATCCCAGGTATTATTTTGAACCATTTCTACTTCTTGATTGCGTTGAGACATTTTACCATTTTGCAAAATCCCCAGACCGTAAATGGGTTCGTCGGCTTCTAAAGTCCAGCCTTGTTTAACGGTAAATGTTTCGTTCCCATTATCTACAAAAGGTTTAAAAGAACTTGTGCTTTCACTTAGCAAAAGACTTCCGTCCGGTTTAAAAAAACGTATCGAATGGGTTAGCGTATCTAGCTCCACACGCAATTCTGCCGTGGTCAAAGCAAAGCCGTTTTCCATGTCTTGGACTCCAAAAGAAACCTCTTCTGGTTTTTTGATTACGGAAAGACTCTTTTTTTCAAAAGGATGTCCTTCAAGATGTTTCTGAATACGAACTATAGAAGGAGAAACAAATTCAATACGCACATTTGTAGAATCGATTTGCGTTTTTACGCCAGAATTAAATGTTTCATAGGATTGGCGAGCACAGCTCGTAAAGATTAAAAAAGCGCTTAGTGCACCTAAAAAAATAGATTTCATGGGTTACCTGTCTCAAGTTAATTTTAGAAAGCCGTAAAACCGACTGATTTTAAATGTAATTTACACATTTAAAAATTAACTGCAAGAGTTTATGTTGAAATCTAATTATTTACGAAAGTTTAGGCTTTGATTTTGAAGATGGTTAGGGGCCTGTTATTATTGGCTATCAATAAATAGCTTTCGTTGCCTATATTCATCTGCTTCATATGCTTTGCATTGAGGTCATTATAAAAACTGATGTCTTTATACGGCTTCAACCCACCTTTTGAATCTCCCAGCAATACGTAGCCCACGTTTGAATCGTATTTAACCGTTTCTACTTCAGCTTCGTGAATAGCGCCTATTCCAACAACATCCAGGTGACCATCTTTATTTATATCACTAAATGCAAACGACATCGTTGGCCCCAGCTGCGCGACAACCGGCAGGTGTTTAATTCTAAAATCACCATTCCCTAAATTTTCCAAATAAACCGACTCAAATTCGGTAGCTTGTTTGTGATACGAATTAGCAATCTGCTCGCTGCCGTAAATATCAGTTAGTGTAGAATTGGCAAACTCCTTATAGGTTTTGATTTTTTCGCTTACAAAAGAATTCTGCATCGTAGAACATTCTTTACCGCGAACGGGCACCAGACTGCCTTTGTACACCTTACTCAAAATCATATCGTAATTGGCATCTCCGTCAAAATTGTTACCGTAGATATGCAGCGGCTTTTCTGAGGAGGGATGAAACTTATTATTTGCACCCAGGTTTCCTACGAAATAATCCAGATCCCCATCCTGGTCAAAATCAATTTCAGCAATGCTATTCCACCAGCCGAATGTCTCTTTTAACGCTTCTATTTCTGAAGGCTGAAAGCTTCCGTTTTGATTCTCAAAGACCGTAATGGGCATCCACTCCCCTGCTACCAACAAATCGGGATCGCCGTCCCCGTCGTAATCAGACAAAAGCAGGTCATTGATCAATCCCGCTTCAGCAAAATCTGGTGCAACCGTTTTGGTAACATCTACAAATTTTCCACTTTGGTTTTCTAAAATATAAGAGCGTGGAGACAACGGGTATTTACCGGGAACAATTCTTCCTCCTACAATTAAATCCAAATCACCGTCCTGATCGTAATCTAAAGAAACAACCGCTTTAGATCCTGTTAGCATTTTTGGCAAAGCCGAAGAAGCGCTAAAACTTCCCGTACCATCATTCAGATAGAGCCGGTCTTGTAGTTTGCTATCATTTTCCGCAAGCTCATAACCGCTGCTGGCGACATATAAATCCAAATCCCCATCCCCGTCTGCATCAAAAAAATGCGCTCCATTATCTTCATAGGCTTTATCTGACTCAAAAGCGGCTTGTGGAATTTGTTCAAATTTTCCATCCTTTTGCTGAATGAACAACTGAGCTGCCTGGCCGGAACCACCACCCAGAAATACGTCTTCAAGTCCGTCATTATTTACATCTGCCACTTCAAAAGCCGGACCTTGCTGCGATTGTTTTTGCGGTAATAATACCTGCCGTGAAAAATCATTAAAATCATTTTCTTCATGCGCATAGGCCAAACCAAGCTCTCGCGGATCTATACGTTCGAAATGTTCTGGACGTTCATTAGGCGTTTCAACTGAATTTGTGGCTTCAGCCTCAGATAAGCTGAGGATTTGATTGGCCTGAATATTTTCTAAAACCGAAACTTTCCCGGTATTCCAAACCACTTCTATTTTTGAGATTTGCTCTTCTTCTCCTACGCCAAAATTCAAAACCGGGGAAACGGAAGATTGATATCCCCGCGATAAGTAGAGTTCCTGATACTGCTGTGTGCTATCTGTAAACACTTTTACCTTAGAACCTATTGCCAGTGGATTTTTGGCATCGCCCTTGAGCTTAAGACTTATGTAATTTGCGGTGGAATTGTTGCGGTAAATACCAGCCTCATCCTCCAGATTGTTTACTACCAGATCCAGATCACCATCGTTATCTAAATCCCCGTAAGCAACCCCATTTGAATTCACCGCCTGAGTAAAACCCCAGTCCTCGATCACTTTTTTAAAGGAAAGGTCTTTGTTGTTTTTAAAAGCATAATTCTGAAGCTTGTCTGAAGGCATTTCCTTGAGAATGCTGTCAATAGGCATTTGCTCCAGCGAACCCTCGTTGGCATCGAGAAACCTGCCAAAATCCTGATTGGCAATCTCGCGTTTAATTCCGTTTGTGATGAAAATATCTTTAAAGCCATCGCCGTCAAAATCGGCAATGAGTGGCGCCCAGCTCCAGTCGGTTTTTGACACTCCGGAAACCTGAGCGATATCGGTAAAATACCCATTCCCGTTGTTCAAATTAAGAACGTTGGACATATACGGGTAATGGAAGCCGGCCTCAACAATCCACCAGAATCCTTCGGTGTTCATACTGGCCATATTTTGCTTTCCACGCTGATGATCTTCCGCAGACATATCTAAAACCAGTAAATCGGGTAAAAAGTCGTTGTTGATATCGGCAAAATCTGAGCCCATACTGCTGTACGAGATGTGCTTCATTTTGGTATTGAGGTCATTAGCAAACGTCCCGTTTTTATTGTTGATGTACAGCTTATCGGGCGTGATGAAGTCGTTAGCCACAAAAATATCGGGCCAGCCGTCATTATTAAAATCTCCGATAGAAGCACTCAAACTGAATTCTTTGTTGATTAAACCGCTACCCGGAGTTACATCGGTAAAACTTTTGCCGTCATTGCGGTACAGGTGATCTGAAGTTTGCGGGTAAAATTGCTCGTCGTTGACAATGGCATTGAGGTCAACCGAATTTAAAAAGTCATCGCGATGGTTGATCAAATACATATCAAGATCGCCATCCTGATCATAATCCAGAAAATACACCTGAATTGAAAAACCATCGTCAGCCAGGCCCCATTTGGCAGCTTCTTCGGTAAAGGTGCCGTCTTTTTGATTGATATACAGCTTGTTTCGGCGTTCTAAACTGTTATCCAGAGAAGCCGATTTACAGACGTAAATATCCAGCCAGCCATCAGCATTAATATCGATCATCGTGACCCCTGTCGTCCAGCCTTCGGCATCTGCCACACCGGCTGCTTCAGTAATATCGTCAAATTTAAAATCTCCTTTATTCAGGTAAAGCTTATTCGAATTTTGGTTTGAAGTGAAATACACATCTTCCAAACCATCATTATTTACGTCACCTATAGCTACACCGCCTCCATTATACATATCGTAATAATTAAGAATGTTGAAAGCCGCCGTTTCGGTCACGGTATTTTTAAAATGAATCCCGGAGTCTTCATTTGAGATTTCGGTAAAAAGCGTTTCAGCCGTGCTCGTCTTTTTCTGAAAACCCGAGTCATTACAGGAGTACATTGTCCCTGCAAACGCAACCACAACAAAAAAATAAGTCAAGCGCATCATAAAATATTCAATTAATGGGTTTTGTGCGAGTTATAACTCAATTCTAAAAGGTGAAGCCGGTAGACCTTCCTTATTGTATAAATTGGGATTATCAGGGTTGTCGGCCCAGGCATAGCGTAAATATTTTGGTTCGGGGATTTCATCGCTCCAAACGATAACGCGGTCGCCTTCAATTTTTGCATGCGCCCGCACAAATTTACCGTCTTCCCCTGCCAGCGCAAATTCGCTCAGAGGTTCGCCATCATTACTTACCAGACCACTTCCTGTATGTTCAAAATTCAAAATCACTTTACCATCTTCAACGGTAGCGTTTTCATAAATAGGCCCTGAATACACTAAATCTTCATCATAGGCCAACTTCAATCCGGCAAGGGCCATACGCTCCCCCACGTCTTTTTTATTGTCCGGGTGAATGTCATTCCATTCGCCCAAATCAATATTTACCGTCATCGCCGTATTGGAATTCTGTAAAGCTTTAAGTTGCGACTCCCTCAATTCGGCCCAACTGCTTTCTTCCGGTAAATAGGAAACATCCATAAAATTAGGCAACTGTGCATATATAAAAGGTGCTTCGGGCTGCTGCAAAACACTGCGCAAGCCTGAAATTAAAGCCATCATATATTCATCGTAAGCTTGAGGATTACCCGTGTTGCTTTCGCCCTGATACCACAAAATACCTTTGACCGGTAATTGCACATAAGGCGCTATCATCCCGTTGTATAAGGCAGCAGGCTCATTTTGTGGATTAATGCGACGCACCGGTTCTCCCATTAAGTTATTTCGCGAACGAACAAAAGGTTTAAACACCTCACCTACTTTATACTGCCAGTAGCCTTTAAGGTCAACAGTATCCTGCCCGGTAAAAATATAATAGGGTTTATCAGGAACAAAACCTCCCTTGCCATTATAATTGGTGACTTTGATCGTAAACGTATTCTTTCCGGGCTTTAATAAAGTATCCGGCACATCATAGCGGCGTTGCGGGTATTGATAGGTTTTATTCCCCACCAATACGCTATTGATATACACTTCGTCAGCATCTACAATACGCCCCATAAACAGTCGGGCTTTTTTGCCGACCATAGACTTTGGGATTTCTACTTCTCTGCGATACCAGACGACGCCGTTTAGATCCTTAATTCCCTGATCTTCCCAGTAACCCGGAATATTAATTCGTCTCCAGTTTTTAGGTTCAAAATTTACATCATACCAGGGAAGCGCTCCTGTCAAACCCTTATCCCTGATTTCTTTAGGGCCGGAATTAACGGGTTGAAATTGCTTCTGGCGGTTTATAAACGCAGTATCTTTATTTTCTTCAATGATCTCAAGTTTTTCAGGAAAATTGGTATAGCCTTCTTCGGGAATCCAGGCTTCAATGGGAGTACCCCCCACACTGGCATTGATTAACCCAATTGGAATCTGGTATTTCTCATAGATTTTTTTAGCAAAGAAATAAGCTACCGCTGAAAAAGGGCGGACTTCCTCCCCCACAGCTTTTTGCCATTCACCTCCGGTAAGATCTTCCTCAGGACCGGACAAAACAGGAGTGGTAGGAACTTTGAAATGTCTGATGTTGGGATTATTTGCAGTAGCAATTTCTTCCGCGTAGCGCACATCGTGAATATCAAGCTGATGCACCATATTAGACTGGCCGGTACACAACCACACGTCTCCAATTAAAATATCATCAATTTCGAGCTGGTTATTACCCGAAATACGCATTTGAAAAGGTCCGCCTGCTTTCATTTCAGGGAGTTCTATGCTCCATTTTCCATCTTTAGCAGTGGTGGTTTTATACTGCTTTCCTTTAAACGAAAGTGTGATTTTTTCGCCGGGATCTGCCCAGCCCCAAACCGGCACTCTAGCATCCCGCTGCAACACCATCCCGTCACTTATTAAAACAGGTAATTTTACTTCAGCCTGTACCGAAAGACTCAAGCATAAAATAAAAAAGGTGATGCCGGTTATTCTTTTAAACTTCATGTGTTTTTTAGTTTACTGCAAATTCTACTTCAGCCATTTTAGAAGCCCCTAATGTCTCACTGCGTTTCATAGGGCTTGATCCCCCTACATATAGTCTGAATTTACCGGGTTCAATAATTTTAGACCCGTCTTCCTGAACAACCTGAAAACTTTCAGGCTTAATCTCAAATGTAACTTTTTCAGAAGCACCGGGTTCTAGTGTAACACGGCGGGTATTTATAAATTGAGAATTCGGCACGCGTACCGAAGCTTCCAAATCAGAAATATAAACCTGCACCACTTCGTCTGACTTTATTTTTCCGTTATTCTTAACGGTTACCTCGAGACTTACAGACTCTTCTGCAGAAAGTTCTGTCTTATCAAGAGTAGCGTCGCTGTATTCAAATTGGGTATAGCTAAGTCCAAATCCAAACGGATACATCGGCTCTTCATTCATATATTTATACGTGCGGCCTTCCATAGAATAATCATCATAAGCAGGCAACTGATCTAAAGATTTTGGAAACGTAATAGGTAATCTACCGGATGGTGAAACATCGCCAAAAAGTACATCTGCAATTGCAGTACCTCCTTCTTCACCGGGATACCATACATAAAGCACGGCATCTGCCAGTTCCTGAACTTTGGAAAGATCTACCGGACTTCCACCGGTTACAATGGCAATAAGTGGTTTGCGATCTTCGGGGTTTCTATCTGCCATCGCTCTTAGATCTTCCAGATATTGAATTTGATTAGGTGGTAAACCATAGTCTAAACGATCACCCGCAGTATCTGAATCTATAGAGTCACCCTCTTCGCCCTGAAGCGTACTTGAAAGACCCAAAACCACCAGCGTCACATCGCTGTTCGCGGCATTACCGGTCGCATAATTAATGGGATTTCTCGAGTCTTTATTCAACATCGCGCCCTGGCGGTATTGCAACTGACTCGTGGGACTGATTGCTGCGCTGATACCTTCTAAAATGGTAACCATATTAGAGTTTACGCCGTAATAATTGCCTAAAAGCACTTCGGTACTTGTAGCATTAGGTCCGGTAAGAAAATATTTGGGAAGGTCTTTCTTTAGCGGAAGAATTCCGTCATTTTTTAAAAGCACGATGCTTTTTTGAGCAGATTCGCGTGCCAAAGCACGGTGTTCGTCATTATTTACTACATCAAGCGAAAGCGAATCGTATTTGTTGCTTCCTCTTGGGTCTAATAGTCCCAGCTTGAAACGTGTCTTGAGCAAGAGCGCTAACTGCTCATCTATTTCCGCTTCGGTGATCAGGCCCTGCTGAACAGCTTCAGGCAATGCACTATACGTGTCACCACAGTTTAAACTTACTCCGCTTTTTACTGCCATAGCCGCAGCACCGGCTTTAGAAGGCGCGGTACCGTGCCCACCCTGACCTTTTGCTAAATATAAATCTACTAAAGCCGCACAATCGCTCAGAATGTGTCCATCAAAATTCCAATTTTTTCGCAATACCTCATCCAGTAAATACTTATTCGTACAGCAGGGTTCACCATTAGTACTGTTGTAAGCGCACATTACAGCTTCAACATTTTCATTTACCAGCGCTTCAAAAGCCGGTAAATAGGTTTCGTATATATCTTTTAAGCTTGCCGTAGCATTAAATTCATGACGCAATTGTTCAGGGCCGCTGTGTACAGCGAAGTGTTTGGCGCAGGCAGCAGTTTTCAAATGGTCAGGATCATCGCCTTGCAGGCCTTTGACAAAAGCAACTCCTATTAAAGACATTAAATACGGATCTTCACCGTAGGTCTCCTGTCCTCTCCCCCAACGCGGATCTCTAAATATGTTGATATTGGGTGTCCAGAAACTCAGACCATTATATCGATTGTATAATCCTTTTTCACTGGTTGCATTATATAAGGCCCGTGCCTCGTCTGATATTGCATTGGAGATACGATAAGCCAGATCTGCATCAAAGGTGGCTCCTATTCCTATCGCCTGAGGAAAAACCGTAGCTGCAGAAGCCCTTCCAACCCCGTGAAGCGCCTCATTCCAATAATCGTAAGGCGGAATATTTAAACGCTCTATAGCCGGAGTACTATTCATCATCTGAGCTGCTTTTTCTTCAAGAGATAATCTCGAAATCAAATCGGCTACGCGCTCATCTACAGATAAAGAAGTATCATAAAAAGGAAAGTCAGGGTTTGATATTTCCTCCTTTTCAATCGTTTGCGATGACCTGTTTTGATCAGTATTACAAGACAGGATAATCAGACACATAATTAGAAGAGCCGCACGATAGGAAGAAAAATAACTCATAGATATTAAAATTTAAAGTGAAAGAAGGAAATGATGTTTAAAGCATTTACGCAATCGGTTGCAAACTAAAAATAATTTAGCATTTTACCACCATTTTTGAGAACATAATATTATCTAAAGAGAAAATTATCATCTTATCAATTTTAACTAGCACTATTAAATCGTTTAAAAATTTAGCTTCTATAGTGTAGATCAAACACTTTAAATCGTAAAAATTTACCAATCTGAGAACTAGTTCTAATAAATAAAAAGTGGTTAACACCTAATTCTTTATTGAATTTAAGAATAAACAAACTTTATAAAATACTGAAAATCAAAATTTTATTAATTTTATATAAATCCTAAAAAATATTAACACAAAATTTACGCAATCGGTTGTGTGGTACGTGAGATTTATATACATTTGAAAATAATGCATATAGTACTAAAGACAATAACTGTCCTTATTACATTTTATTTTTCTTAATTATTCCAAATTATACTAATAGCGAAATCGATTGAGTTTAAATTAAATGTTAATATTTTCTGAAGTATTGTATACAGAAACATCAATTCAAATTAACTCAAATGACTAATTAATTCAATCAAACTAAGTTTTATGGAAAGCATTTTACTTTTTCAGAAGAAAACGCTCAGGTATCTTGGGCTGTTCTTCTTAAGTGTATTTTTCTGCTCGGGAATTTACGCTCAATCAACAATCACGGGAACTGTGAGTGATGGCAATGGCCCTATACCAGGTGTTAACGTTATCGTAAAAGGTACCAGCAATGGTGCAGTAACCGACTTTGACGGAAATTACAGCTTAAATAATGTGCCAGGAGACGGTATATTAGTTTTTAGCTTTGTAGGCTATGAGGCAAAAGAGGTACCTGTTAACAACAGAACTCAGGTAAATACTGTACTTGAAAATGATCTTCAATCTTTAAGTGAAGTAGTTGTAATCGGTTACGGTACACAGAATAAAGAGTCAGTTACCGGTTCTGTAGTATCACTAGATGGCGATGAGCTTGAAGAAGTACAGGTTGCCAACTTTCAACAGGCCTTACAAGGTCGTGCTCCTGGTGTACAAATTACAACAACCAGCACCAGACCTGGTGCTAATAATGCTTCCATACGTATTCGTGGTGTGCGTTCACTTTCAGGAAGTAATGATCCTTTAATCGTTTTAAACGGTATTCCTTTTTCAGGGGGGCTTAATGACATTAGTATTAATGACATAGCAAGTATTGATATTCTTAAAGATGCTTCTGCTACTGCAATTTACGGTTCAAGAGGAGCAAACGGGGTTGTCTTGATTACGACAAAATCGGGTCAAAAAGGCCAAAAGGCAACGTTTAGCTACAATACATATTATGCCACTAAAGAGGTATTTGCAAAATATCCTATGATGAATGGGCCACAGTTTGTAGCTCTTCGTCAAGCTACCGCATTACAACAAGAAAGCGGGGTCCCGATATATGAAAATTATGGTGCAGATGAAGATCCCAATGTAAATACTGACTGGCAGGGTTTGATTTACGGCACAGGGTTGCAAACCAATCATGACTTTAGTGTTACAGGAGGAACAGAAAATGGAAGCTACAGTTTTGGTGGAGGTTATTTTAAAGAAACTTCAGTATTGCCGGTAGAAAATTTTCAGCGCTATTCGCTAAGAGCACAGATCGATCAGCAGGTAGGTGCTTTCCGCTTTGGTATAAATTCAATTATGAATTGGAATGTTACCAATGCCGCCGGAACCGGAATTTATGGAAACCTTAGTGCTACACCTATTCTTAATCCTTATAATGAAGACGGAAGTCTAAAGCGTGTGGTAAGTATGCCTGCTGATGACTTTTGGGTAACTACACGCAGTACGCTAAAAGGCCTGGGAGAAGGCCGAGTGAATCTTCAGAAAGATTTTGGTACGTACAATAATTTATACGGTGAAGTAAGTATACCAGGAGTTGAAGGATTAAAGTACAGACTCAACATTGGTTTAAACTTACGTACCAGCCGTGACGGTTTCTTTAATGGTCAGGGAGTTGCAAATATTGATCCTTTTGCACCCAATAGTGCAGGAAACAGCAGCAACTTATTTCAAGATTATGTAATTGAAAATTTAGTGACTTACGACCGCACATTTGCAGACAAGCATAAAGTTAATATTGTAGGTCTTTATTCGGTGCAAAATTCAAAATCAGAAAGTTCATTTTTAAATGCCCGAAACATTCCTAATGAGCAATTTTTATTTTACAATCTGGATTCGGCATTGCTTGAAGACATCACAGGTTATGGAAGCGATTATGGCGAAAATGGATTAGAATCAATAATGGGTAGAGCTATTTACCAATATGATAATCGTTATCTACTAACCGCTACGGTACGTGCTGACGGTTCTTCAAGATTAGCCCCCGGAAATAAGTGGGTTACCTATCCTGCGATCTCTTTAGGTTGGAATGTTGCCAACGAAAAATTTATGCAAGATGTAGATTGGGTAAGCCTACTTAAACTTCGTGCAGGTTATGGTGAAACCTCTAATCAGGCAGTTGCAAATTACGCAACGCTCGGTAATCTTGGTGTTCGTAATTATAACTTCGGTGATACTTTTGCTACAGGTTATTTTGTTCAGGATTTGCCAAACGCAAATTTGGGTTGGGAATTTTCTGAAACCTATAACTATGGTATCGACTTCGGCTTATTTAATAACCGCCTCTCGGGTACTGTAGAGTATTACACAACCAAAACTAATGATATTCTGTATCGAGTAGGATTACCCTCAACTTCTGGTGTAGGATCATTCGTAGGGAATATAGGTGCTACCGAAAATAAGGGTCTTGAAGTCGCATTAAATGCTACTATCTTAGATAATCCTGACGGCTTTACATGGGATTTTGGTGTCAACTTGTATACTAATAGAAACGAAATTGTTTCTCTGGCAAGTGGTCAGGACCGAAATGAAGGACAGCTTTGGTTTGTAGGATCCCCCATCAATGTAATTTATGACCATAAAAATATAGGACTTTGGAATGAAGATGATCCTGATTTCCAGTATTTACAGACTTACGAACCAGGTGGTAATGTGGGTATGATTAAAGTAGAATATACCGGAGAATTCAATGAAGATGGCTCACCGGTGCGTCAAATTGATTCTGATGATAGACAAATCATAGATCCAACTCCTGACTTTCAAGGTGGTTTTAATACGCGCTTAGCATATAAAAACTTTGATTTTAATGTGGTAGGGGTTTTTCAAAGTGGTGGTACTTTAATTAGTACACTATATTCTTCTGCTGGATACTTGAATTTACTTACCGGAAGAAGAAATAATATTGATGTGGATTACTGGACCCCAACAAATACTGATGCTAAATATCCTGCACCGGGAGGAATTCAGGATGGTGATGGACCACGATATGGTAGAACTATGGGGTATTTTGATGGCTCATATTTAAAAATACGTGCGATGACACTTGGCTATAATTTTGAGTCTACTCTTGCAGAAAAAGCCGGACTAAGTAGTTTACGACTGTATGCAACCGTTCAAAATCCATTTGTTTTATTTTCTCCCTATCATAAAGAATCTGGAATGGATCCTGAAACAAACTCAGGATCAGATGGTGCTGGTAACGCGCAAAACTCTGCTACAGGTACGGCAGGTTTCATTTCGAGAGGAATTGCGACCATAGGAACCAACGTACCTACTACACGTAACTTCCTTCTAGGGTTGAATGTAAAATTTTAAAAAATTAATTATGAAACGAATACAATTTAAAATTGCCTTCCTGGTTTTTCTTGCTGTTGGGGTAGGTTTTACTTCTTGTTCAGAAGATATTCTTGAGGAAAACCCCAGAAATGTTTTTACACCAGAATTCTTTCAGACAGAAAATGGTGTTGAGGGCGGTATTACCGCTTTATATACGCATTTGCGCTTTTTATATGGTGCGTGGAACTACTATAACTCAACTGAGACAGGAACTGATGAATATACCTATGCGCAAAGTGCAGATGGTAACTTTAAAGATATGGACTTGTCTGGTGTGGGTTCTATAATCTCAAGTTCGGCACCACCGGCAGGCCCATGGTTTAGTTGTTTTGGAGCAATCAATACAGCTAATGGCATTATTGAAAATGCAGAAGCTGTAGGTATTGCAGAGTCTTTAGTGGCCGAGGCCAGATTCTTTCGTGGCTTTGATTATTTTCTATTAGTTCAAACCTATGGTGGTGTTCCTTTAGATTTAGGATCAGGAGAACTGGTATTTAATACTTCTACCTTCCGTGGATCTACTCGTAATACAGTACCAGAAATATATACTAAAGCTATATTTCCTGATTTGGAACTGGCTGTACAAAACCTTCCAGAACAGCCTCGTTTGACTGGTACAGCCACTAAGAATACTGCTCGTTTGTATTTAGCCAAAGCCTATTTAACTTACGCCTGGTGGTTGCAAAATCCTAATAATATTCCAACCTATCCTGATACTCCACGTACAGATCCAGATGGAAAGGATGCTGCCTATTATTTTCAACAAGCGTATAACATAGCGACAACTGCAATTGATAATCCGGGACCATACACTTTACTAGAGTATTTTTACGATGTACATTGGGCTCCTAATGATCGTCATGCAGAAATGATGCTTTACGCCGATCATACACAAGAAAGTGAAATTTATAATGGGGCCAGTTTAGGTTTTGGTATTTCGGGTGATCAGGATAATGCTTCTGTTTGGATGGCAACTTGGAACTATACTGCTATAAGAAGCAGTGATAACGTATCAACCGTTCAGCGTGAAGCTGCGCAGAGCTACGGTCGTCCATGGACACGTATGGCTCCACCGGTAGAAGTATTCAAAAATACGTTTGCAGACAAAGACAACGACTCCAGATACGATGCTACGTTTACAACAAGTTACCGCAACAACAGAGATAAACTATCACCAGCAGATTTTACTGAATATCCTAATGCTAACGATATTCCTGTAGGACCGGGTGAGGCCGTACTTACCTTCCTAGATGAGGATGATCCTGCTGTTGATTATTCCGGAAATAAGGCATCTATTGGTGCCGGTTCCCTTCCCGGAAGATCTGATTTTGTGATCAATCCAGATGGTATAAGTCGTGTTGTATATCCAGGTCTATGGAAATTAGGAACGTATAGAACAGATAATAACGGTGGGTTAGGTTCGCCTAATGCTGGTCTAACCAGACCTTTCCCAATTGCCAAGTACTCTGAATTCTATTTTATCGCTGCTGAAGCGGCTGTAAAAGGTGCAGCACCACAAAGTGGCAAAACTGCTCGTGAATTAATAAATGTTATTCGTGAACGTGCCGGTAAGTGGCGCTTTGATAATGGAGAACAAGAAGAGCGTATTGAAGACAATAGTGCTACACTTGTTAATGAGACACCGGCAGTGATTACCATCGACTATATTCTGGAAGAACGTTCTCGAGAGTATTTTGGTGAAGGCTACCGCTGGTATGATTTAGTTCGTACTCAAACTTGGGATGAAGTGGCAGCTAGCTATAGTATTTCAGGTAATGCATATGGAGACCACACTCCACAGACTTTTAACCGTACAATTGAGCCGTATCATTATCTGAGACCAATTCCTCAAGGTCAGCTTGATGCAATGGACGTTTCTCAGGCAGAAAAAGATGCCTATCAAAACCCAGGCTACTAATTTCAAATTAAGCATTAGAAGTAGTAACTGCCCAAAAGTTTTAAAACTTTTGGGCAGTTTTCTTTATATCGAAAATCAAAACTTTACTAACGAGATATCCATAATTAAACTGGTGATAACCGGGGTCTGTTCCTTTTTCCCTTTAATTTGAGCACAGTTTAATAATACCTGCCACTTCTCTTCTGTTTATAACTGAGCAATTGATGTGGCTTACTCTATTTATTTCATAAACTACTTAAAGTTAAAAAATAAGTAGGATTAAACCATCTGCTTTTTATGCGGAATATCTTCTAGAACCTATATACAATAGTATATAAAGCCAGCTTTTCCTCAAACTGAAAAGGGTTAGGTTCTCTATTTAGATTTTATGCATAAAAAAAGAGGCCATCCAGCCTCTTTTTTATTTAGATCGATACGTTTTATTCCACAGGCTCGATACTGCTACCTGAAGTCGCATATAACCCAACCATAGCTCCGGTAAAACCTCCGGCTACATTGGTTGAGAGAATATCACCACTCACGGTTCCGCCCAGATTTTTATAGGTGTCTCCGTCGATAGCAAAGCTGAATTTATAATCAGCGTTGTCCCCTTCCACTTTTAATGAGATATCGTCATCCAGATCAATTTTTTCACTGGCTACAATGCTTGACTTTCCGCTTTCGGTACGTTGTAAAACGATATAATAGTCTTTGCCTTTTTTGGTTACCCCAAAGGCATAATTAAAACGCTCATTTTGCAAGGCCGTAATTCCTGCAAAATCTTCATCTGATTTTGGTTTGTACGTCAAATCGGTTTTAAAACTGAAGGTCTTATGCATTTGACGTTGAAACAGTGTTGAAGTAGGCTTCAACTCGGTGATTTCAGCTTCAAAAGGATCGATTTCCAGCCCTTTCTTGGTTTGCTTGATAAATGCTTCACGCGGACCTCTCAAACCGATCCAGCGGTAATCCAGTTTATCTCCACTAAAATCTTCCTCGAACGTGAAGTTTCCGTTAGGGAAATAACCCTCCTCACCGGTTTTATTTTCCACACCTTCCGGAAGTTCTAAAGTTGGTTCAATAGGCACCAAACCGTTTTCAAAAACCGGATAGGTTCCAGACCAGTCAACCGGCAAAATAAAGGTTTCCCTTCCGGTATTTACCTGGCCCGCTGAATTGGGACGTACAGCAAGAAAAACACCGTACCATTGACCATTTGGTCCTTCAATAATATCTGCATGACCTGCCCAGTCTACGTTGTTTTCCCGATCTTTTGGGAAATAGCGTTGGGTCAAAATAGGATTGCTTGGTGCAGGAACAAAAGGACCTTTAGGGCTATCGCTCATAAAAATCACCTCACTGTGCCAACCGCCGGTTCCACCTTCGGCACACATCAAATAATACTTACCATCCTTTTTATACAGATGAGGCGCTTCAATCCAAATGGGTTTATCGGCTAAATCAACGCCGCCATTTACTATGATTTTATCGGTTCCTTTTATGATCTGGTCTTTTTCGACATCGTATTCCCAAATTTTAATTACCCGATGTCCCTGATACAATTCTTCTCCTTTATTGGGAGCATCGTTATGCACCACATAGGCTTTGCCATCGTCATCAAAAAAGATCGAAGGATCAATCCCATCAAAATCCATTTTTATGGGCTCGCCCCAATCCTGCATCGGGTCTTTGGTTTTTACAATGATATTCCCTGCTCCACCCGCAAATGCAGTCGTGATCATATAAAAGGTGTCGTTGTTTTTATTGTAGGTAATTCCCGGTGCATACACCCCCTGACTAATCCCGGTATCGTGAACATCAAGTTGTGATACGCGATCTAAAACGTGACCAATTTGTTTCCAGTTCACCAAATCTTTAGAATGGAAAATTGGCACTCCGGGAAACATCGCAAATGACGATGCTACCAAATAGTAATCATCTCCTTTACGAGTTATGGCAGGATCGGGATAGCAACCCTGCAAAATTGGATTGTAAAATTCATTAGACTCCAAGGGATTTTCATTGTAAACGGCATCATTTCCTTCATAAACAACGTTGGAAAATACCGGTACTCCTTTTTTTGGAGGATCCAGCCGCTCTGTCATAAAATCGAAGCTCGAAAAGCTCAGTATTAACGCCAGTGCCGGCGCAAGTAGTAAATTTTGTTTTTTCATTTTAGTTGTTTCTTATTTAATTTAAATGTTTTTTTGAGAATTATCAGCTATTCTATTAACTAGTTCTGAAAGAGCAAAGGCGCAAAGTTGTACAGGTTGTTTCGCCATACCGGCCAGGTATGTCCGCCGGGATATTCAGAATAGGTGTAATCAATACCCATATCGTCAAATTTCTGAAGCATAACTTTACAGTTCTTATACGCGATATCTTCCTCACCTCCCATCGCGATCCAGAATTCCTTCAGGTTTTCATTGATTTGGTCTGCATTTTCGCTCATAAATGCATATTGCTTCCCGGAAATGGAATCATCATTGGCAAACCAACCAGAGCTGAAAACGCCCAAATAATCAAACATATCCGTATTCTGTACACCGGTAAATAGCGTTTGAATTCCGCCCATACTCAGACCGGCCAAAGCACGATTCTCAGCTCCACCTTTTACACGATAGCTTTTTTCTACAAAAGGAATCAAGCCGTCTTTAAGTTCATTGGTAAATAATTGCAGTCCCATCTCGGTAAAGGCCGAAGTCGGCATATTGCCATCGGGCATAACCACAATCATCGGTTTTGCCTTGCCTTCAGCTATCAGATTATCGAGGATCAGATTTGTTTTACCCTGCATCGCCCAGCCGCTTTCGTCTTCACCGCCACCGTGCATAATGTATAAAACGGGATAGTCGGCATTACTGCTATCATATCCGGGTGGCGTGTACATATAAAACTGACGCCAGCTGTTGAGTACCGGCGAATAGTATTGCTTGATGCGTACATCACCGTGTGGCACGTCTTTCAACGCATAATACTCATCGCCTTTAAACGGAACTTCAATTCCGCTGGCCATACGGCCCATTCCATAAAAAGTTTTACTCGCGGGGTCTGCTACAGCAGCACCATCGATTATTACTGAATAGTAATGCAAGCCTTCGGTAAGTGAGTCGGTACGGACTTCCCAAACACCTTCGGTATTTTTATCCATATCGTATTTTTTGGCTAAATCGAGCTGTACGCGTTTTGCATCGGGAACTTTTGACCTAAAAATGGCGCTTCCATCCGGCATCAATTGCGGGTATTTTGCATTCCGCATATTTGTCGAAGCGGGAGTACCCAGCAGGCTATAGGTATTGAAAAGTGATTCGTCTACCGGCTTAAAAATGAGTTTGGCAAACATATAGAGTCCGTTTTTCCAGACTTTAAAATTATGATCACCGGGCTCAATGTAATACACGTGCGGCACATCATTCTCAACCAAATACTCGTGAGTGCGCTCACTAAAACGCAACAAACGGTCTGCATCGCCGCAGGAAATCCACAATAGATTCAGTTTTTCACGGGCTGCTTCAGGGGCCGGAACCAAAACTTCCGGAGCTTTAGTATTGGGAGCTGAAGAGAATCCGCCTACATACGAGAAGGTGTCGAGATTGCCCAGTCCAAAATTAAGCGACTGACCGCCACCCATAGATAAACCGGCAATGGCTCGATGCTCCCGGTCTTTTTTCACTGGATAATTTTTTTCGATATACGGAATCAAATCCTTCAGCAAGTCCTGCTCAAATGTGGCAAAAGCTTCCACCTTATCCGGTGCCATAATATTGCCTACCGCACGGTCGTCTTTCATCGCACGTCCGTTTGGCATCACAACGATCATCGGTTCGGCCTGCCCTTTGGCATATAAATTATCTAAAATCACTTCCGGATGCCCGCCTTTTAACCACTCTAAATGATCGCCACCAATACCGTGCAGTAAATACAGCACCGGGTATTTCTTACCTTTTGTATAACCGGGAGGCGTGTAAACCAGGGCTTTTCGGTTAGTTCCTACCGTTTTTGAAGTGTATTGAATGGTATCCAACTTTCCGTGTTTGATGTCTGTTTGAGGCACATCAAAACCCTTTGGTGCTTCGTTCACCTGTTTGGGATACCCCAAAAGTTCGAGCATTTGCTCACCGTAACGTCTCCCCAGTTTTCTATAGCCTGCAGCCGAAAAATGCAAATGGTCACCAATGGCTTCACAATCTTCGGAAGAAACCACATACGAATTGGGAATCACTTCCGGCAAAGTTCGGATGATGGGGTTCATGCTGGCGCAAGCACCACCTTGTTCCTCACTCACGAGTTCGCCTGCAATAAGCGGAACCTTTTTCGGGTCTAGTTTTAAATCTTTGATCAGGTTGTCATAAACACCCTTCACTTTTTGTGGCCAAAGACTATCGCCGGTATTCGATTCGCCCTGATGTAATAAAATCCCTTTGATCACACCGTCTTTCTGCGCCAGCTTAGCCATCTCAACCAGACGCGCATAGGGATTGCCGTCGTATTCTTTCACCATATTCTTAAGCCAATCTGGTGACGTTTCTACGTATGATTCAAAATTGTCTTTATCAAAAAGTTTAATCTTACAACCGCCCACCGAAACGTTGATCACCCCAACTTTTACTTCCTGCGGAAGATTTTCAATCAGTTCGCGACCAAAATAATCGGTAGGTGTTAAACCGGTTTTACAACGGCATAAAGGCGGTTTTGCGGTGTACCAGTTGCCCTTTTTTCGATCTAAATCCGGGCAATCTACCGCCTGTATTACTTTAAAGCGATCGTTGACCACGGTATCCCGGGCTTCAAAACGGGCGTGCCCTTCCATATTAGACTGGCCAAAAGCCAGGTATACGTGTAAGTTTTCATCCTGGGCTACGCCTGAAGTCATTCCCAGAATGAATAAACCAAATAGTAAGATGTATTTTTTCATAAGTAAATGGTTATCGGTTAGTCTTTAAATAATTGTTGAGCGTACTCATACAAGCACCGTCTCCAGGTATGCCACTCGTGGGCTGTACCGGGGGATTCGTAAAAGCCGTAGTTGATACCCTGCTGGTCTAACATATCCTTAAACGCTCCTACCGATTTTGGAAACGGAGCAGGCTCTTTGGTCCCCAGCCCCAGCCAAAACAGGTTTAATTGATCGTCTACAGCCTTTCCGTCTGCGAAAGCACCGTTTAGAAAGATTTTCACATCTATAGGGTCTGAACTCGGATAGTTTGAAGTCCCGCTAAAGCCCCCGTAGTAAGAAAAGGTACCCAGATTATTCATAAGGATGCGCATAGTTTGATTAGCGCCCATCGAAAGTCCGGCGATGGCACGGTGTTCGCGGTCTGCCAGGGTACGAAATTGCTTATCGGTCATTGGGATGATTTCGTCGAGCATCACCTCTTCAAAAACCGACTCCGGTCTGCCTTCCATTCGGGCATCGGGTTTATAGGCATACCCGTTATCCATCACGATGATCATAGGCTCAGCCTCACCATCAGCGATCAGGTTGTCTAAAATAAGATTAGCGTGGCCCTGAGAAGACCAGCCGGTCTCATCTTCAAAGCTTCCGTGTTGCAGATACAGCACCGGATAGCGTTCATCTGAAGTCATATAGCCCGGTGGCAGGTAGATAAAATTGCGTCTCCATTCCCGTGTGATTTCAGAGAAATACAGGTTCTCAACCACTTTGCCATGGGATACTTTTCGCAAAGCGAAAATAGCATCGTCAGCAGCCGGAATTTCAATCCCACTTCCCCAACGGCCCGCACCATAAAAGTATTGGGTTCCGGGATCTGGGACTGAAGCGCCATCAATATTCAGTTGGTAATAATGAAAACCAACATCCTGAGGTGCGGACTCTCCCGTCCATACGCCTTCTGCATCTTTAGTCATTTCATATTTGACACCGCCGATATCGAGTTTTACCGAAGTGGCTTCGGGAGCTAAAATCTGAGCACGCACCTGCCCTTCTTCATTTACCTGCGGAAAAGCTTTCCCCTGCTGGTTAACAGACGAGGGTTTGTAGCCTTCCTGAGCCTGACATAAACTAAGCCCGGCCAGCAAAACAAACCACCTAATGTGTTGTAGCGTTTTCATAGATATTAATTAAATAAAAGCGGAGCCATCTGATACAGGCTTCTTCTCCAGGTTAAAAATTCGTGAGCAGTACCTTCCGAAACATAAGAAATCGCTTTGATACCGGCATCGTTTAAAGCCTTAGTCGCTTGTTTTACCCGCTCTGGATTTTCTTTACTTCCGGCACTTAGAAATACAAGCTTAAGATCGTCGTGCGCTTTCAAATCTTCGGGGCTGTACGTTCCACCGCTGAGCAAGCCGTAATACTGAAAAAGGTCAGGTTTGTTCATCGTGATCATTCGGGTTTCCATACCGCCCATCGAAAGGCCCGCCATTGCCCGGTTTTCAGGATTGTCAAGCGTTCTGAAATGCGAGTCCACATACGGAATTAATTCTTCGGTAAGTACAGTCTGAAAATGTTTAATATCAAAATCGCGTATGCCGCCCCATTTGATTTCATTGGTCATTCCATAAGTGTTTACGATGATAAATGGCTCAATTTTACCTTCAGCAATCAGGTTGTCCATGATTAAATTGGCCTTTCCCTGATTCATCCAGGCAGTTTCATCCTCGCCCCAGCCGTGTTGCAGATAGAGTACGGGATACTCTTTATCGGTGTCGGTATGATAACCCGGTGGGGTGTATACAAAAGCACGACGCGAAGTATCGGTGCTGGGTGACGGAAACAAAATCTGTTGCACCGTACCATGTGGTACGTTTTTCAAGGCGTAAAATTCTTCATCGTGCGCAGGAATCTCGATTCCGCTTTCCCAGCGTACCGAACCGTAGTAATTTTTAGCTCCGGGATCGTTAAAAGTTCCGCCGTCAACAGTGAGGTGGTAATAGTGAAAACCTTCATCCATTGGACCTTCGGTGGTACCCGTCCAGAAGCCTTCTTCATTTTTAGTGAGTTTGGTGCCGCCACGGCCTCCCAAACCTAAACTTACTGAAACGCTATCGGCAGCCGGAGCTTTAATTTTAAAGCGCACATAACCCTGCGAATTGACCATCGGGTATTCCTGACCGGGTTGATTCAGTGTAGAAGGTTTAAAATCCTGCTTTATATCTTCTTGTCCAAAAGACCATAAGAAATTTAAGCACAAAAAAAGTACTGCTAGTTTTTTCATAATTGTGGTTGTTTAAGGTTGATGGTAACTATTTTTAAGTCGGCCTCATGAGAGCTGTTGCCGTAAAATATATTGTACGCGCCGGGCTCAGCGGCCATTTCAAGTTTGTCTTCACTGTAAAACTGAAAGGATTCCGGGGCGATTTCGATACTCACTTGCTGCTGCTCGCCGGGCTTTAATTCTACACGTTTAAATTGCTTCAGTGTTTTTACAGGTCCGTCTGCATCATCTACTTTTCTCAGGTATACCTGAAGGATTTCAGTCCCGCTTCGATCTCCCGTATTGCTTATCGGAACGGTAAATTGTAAAGGCTGACCCTGTGCGATTTCCTGTTTAGGAACAATTGCATCACCAATTTTAAAAGTGGTATAACTTAAGCCAAACCCAAACTTGAACAATGGCTCTTCTTTCATATATCTGTAGGTACGACCATTCATCCCGTAATCTTCAAAATCGGCAAGTTGGGTGGTATCGCGGTAAAACGTAATGGGCAATTTCCCCGAAGGATTGTAATCGCCAAAAAGCACATCGGCCACGGCCTGCCCGCCAGATTCCCCACCGTACCAGGATTGCAGGATGGCATCGCAGGTTTTAGTCTCAGGAACCAGCCCAATTGCAGAACCCGAATTGTTTACAAAAAGGACGGTTTTCCCGGCATCTTTAAGGGCTTTCAGGCAATTGCGTTGCACTGCGGGAAGTTCAATATCGGTACGATCTCCACCTTTAAATCCAGGATAATTTACCGGCATCTCCTCCCCTTCCAGTAAAGTTGAGAGTCCGCCTACAAAAATCACGGTATCGATTCCTGCTAATTTTTTAATCAGGTTGGTAAAATCTACCGGAATTTCTTTCCCGAAATTAAACTCCAGATTGGCTTCCCAGTTGTTCAATTGGGCGTATTTGATTTCAATAGTGTAGATTTTTCCTTTTTCAAATTTATAGGGAAGCGTTGAGGGCAGCGTTCTCCAATTGTTGGTTTGTCTGAGCGATTTGCCGTTTACAAACAATTCAAAATGACCGGTAGCACCAAATTTAAAAGCCAGTTCTTCATCTTTATCAGCGGTATATTCCGTTACGTAACTCGCGGAAAAACCTTCCAGCTTTACCCCGGAAGCAAACTCGTGTTGCCCTGCTGTGGTCAACTTAAACGGATTGTTTATATAGGTTTCGGCAATGACCGGCCCGCTATAGTCTGGTGTATTCCAGTAATTCGCTTTGAAGCCTTTTTTACCATCAATCCCAATTTTTGAAAAGTAACTTTCGGTTACTTTATCTTCCACCAAATCACAAGCCTGATCGTACACGATACGCTCCTCGCCTACCTTCGATTTAATACCGTCAAGAATGGTAATGGTGCGCACGGGCGTTCCGTTATAATTTCCCCAAAGCATAGGCTCATCATCAGCGTTAGGGCCCAGCACCGCGATTTTTTCAATAGATTTTTTAAGCGGAAGCACCTTGTTCTTATTTTGAAGCAGGGTCATCGACTTTCTCGCCATCTCCAGCGCGAGTTGCCGGTGTTCTTCATTGTTGATTACTGAAGCCGGAATCTGCGCCCACGGCACAATCGCATCCGGGTCCATTTCACCCAATTCAAAACGACCTTTCAAGACCCGCTTTACGCGAATATCAATTTCTTCTTCCTGCACTAAACCGCGTTTTACGGCTTCGGGCAGGAGCTTGTAATTGTGGTTATTCCACTGGCATTCGACGTCAGTACCGGCCAATACGCCTTTCGCTGCTGCGTGAACCGCATCAGACGACACTCCATGCGAGGTAAAAAAGTCCTGAATGGCCCCACAATCGGAAACCACCAAATGTTCAAAACCCCATTGATCTCGCAAAATTTGCTGCAACAGGCGGTCGCTACCGCAGCAAGGTTCGTCATCCAAACGCTGATAGGCACACATCACCTGACGTACATCGGCATCCTGTACCAAAGCCTTAAAAGCCGGCAGGTAGGTTTCCCACAAATCCCGCTGTGAAATGTTATTCAGGTTGAGTTCGTGACGGCTCCACTCGGGACCCGAATGAACGGCGTAGTGCTTGGCGCAGGCCAGTAATTTTCTGAATTTGGCATCTTCGGGGCCTTGAAGTCCTCTAACCACCTGCACGCCCATTCGAGATGTCAGGTACGGATCTTCACCGTAGGTTTCCTGGCCACGTCCCCAGCGTGGATCGCGGAAGATATTCACATTGGGCGTCCACACCGAAAGACTCATAAAGCGTTTGTTTTCTTCGCCATTGCGCATCGCCTGATGGTATTTGGCACGAACCTCATCTGAAGTCGCATCAAAAATTTTAAAGACCAGTTCGTCATCAAAAGACGCTGCCATCCCCACGGGTTCAGGGAAAACGGTCACATCGTTAGTATTGGCAAAACCGTGCAGGGCTTCGCTCCACCAGTTAAATTTCTTGATGCCTAAACGCGGAATAGCTTCGGAAACATCGCACATCAAAGTTGCTTTTTCTTCCAAAGTAAGCCTGCTTACTAAATCGGCTGCGCGTTCTTCAGGCGAAAGTGCAGGATTTTGATACGGATAGTCCTGGGCATAGATGCCCAAACTAAACAACAAACTGACTACAAGTATTTTATACCTATTCATTTTAATCACTATTTATCATTTTTCAGAACGCAGGAGTCGTATGCTGTACACCGCTCCGGCTGTGTTGTATGGTAACGCCTGAAACTTCACGCGTATCTGTTTTTTACCTTTAACCAGTTCATTGGGAATTTCATAAACCATGTCCTTAAACAGAGATTGTTCCCAGCGTTTGGTGTTGTCTTCAGTAACCAATTTTTGATCATCGATATAAATGTCAAACTTGCGGCCGCCCCATTCTGCTCCCCAATACCGAACCAGCAGGCTAAGATCGGTTTGAGAATTTGTTGCAAATTCATAACTGAAATAACCATCAGCAGGAGCTTCCCTAAAGAAATCTTCATTGGCATTACCCCTTCTGGATTTTTCTTCCTGCATATTATGATCGGTTTCGGGCTGTTGTTCTCCGGTAGCCACATAGTCAAGGGTACGGTTTTCGATTTCGATTTTTCGCTTTTCTAGAGCAGCTAAAGAATCAGTATAACTAGTGTAACCTTCAGGCGTGAGCGAAAGCCAATACGTCATATACCGCGCATCGTGAATGTTGGCAAAAGGCTCTAATTCCAAATTTTTGTCGCTGTTCAAAACTTTGGTATCTAAAGTAAAATGCAAGGGTTTGTTAGCAATCGGCTCTAATTGATTTACCAGGGCCGAAAGCTTTTCGGTTATGAGAATAGGAGCCTGATCTACGGGAAGAAATTTCCCCGAAGGATACTGTCCCCAGCGGCCATCTCCGGCAATAAGTCCGTTTAAATCCTGAGTTCCCGTTTTAGCACCCAGCAAGATTGGACCGTGCATAAAAGCCTGATATTCGGGTACGTTGGGCATTGCCACGGTAGTATTTTCCATTGGAAATTGTACAACAACCACGTCCCCTTTTTTCCAATTCCGGCTGAGTGTCACGTAAGAACCTTTGTCTACATTCACCTCAACCGATTTTCCATTTACGGTAATGCTAAAACCATCTGCTTTAGCCCAGGAAGGGTAACGCAGGTTCAGGTCAAAAGCGGCATTACCTTTTGTAATTTTAAGGCGGGTTTGTTCTTCTTCCGGAAAATTAGTGGTTTGCTTTAGGCTTACGCTTTTTTCGCTCCAGTTTACTTCGGAAGCCACAAAAAGATTTACATACAGGGCATTTTCGCTATGCGTATAAATAAACTGATTGTATTTGCCGTGGTTTTCCATCCCGGTGCCCACGCAGCACCACATCGCCTCATTAGGAGCCGAGTACACGCGATAGTGCCTGGGTCGTGTTGACGTAAAATACACGTAACCGCCGTGCTCAGGGTGTTGGGAAGATCTGATGTGATTAAAAAGCGTGCGCTCGTAAAACTCAGCATACCTGGCCTGCGGATTTATACGGAATAAATCTTCGGTCAACTTGAGCATATTGTAGGAGTTGCAGGTTTCTGGCCCGTCAATCACATTTACATAATCTATGCTCGAAGCTTTACTGGGAAAATGCTCCCTACGGCTGTTTCCGCCAAATGCAAGGCTTCTGTTTTCAACTACCGTTTTCCAAAAAAATTGACTGGCATCCTCATATTTTTCGGCGTTTGCTAATTCCGCGATGCGTGAAAAACCTACAAATTTGGGAATCTGGGTATTGGCGTGCATATTGTTTAAAATATCGTTACCCTCAGCAAGTGGGTTGAGCAATCTTTTATGCGAAAAACGCTTCGCTGCTTCCAGATATTTGGGATCACCGCTTATTTGGTAGGCATCTGCAAAAATTTCATTCATTCCACCATGTTCTACATCCAGCATTTCTTCCATCTTCGCTGCATCAAGATCTGCCGTGATCGCCATTCCCCAATCGCAATACTTCAGAAAAAGCCTTTTAGCACGCTCATCATCTGCATACAACCAGGCATCACGCAAACCCGCATACATTTTATGAATATTATACCAGGGCGCCCAGGACTGTTTGTACGCTGATAAATCCCCTTTTTTGAGAGTTGACCAAACCTTTTCGCTATTGGGCATTCCGCCTAAATAGCCAACACCCCAGGACGGATTGTTGACAGCGTTTGCCTGTTGAATGGTGTCAAGCTGGGCTATCATATAATCCATTCGCTTTTTACACGCTTCATTGCCGGTTGCGGCGTAATTCATGGCCATTGCAGAGAGGTAATGCCCTCCCACGTGAGCGTCAAGTCCTGCCCAGTTTGCATATGGATCTGATATAGGTTCCAGACCGGCCTCAATGCGGTAAGGCGCCAGCAATCGGTCAACATCGTATTGCAACAACACCTCAATATTCAAATCCCGACCTTTCTGTAACGGACCTTCCAATAAGGTCACCTCATCCAGATCAAATGTATTCTTATAGAGTTTGCTTTGCGCAAAACTTGATGCACCGGTGCAAAACAGTACCAAACAAAGCACTGTTTTAAAAAGATTTAATGTATTTCCCTGAATAGGATTCATCGCTGTTTTAGTTCTTTGGCGTTAACGTATAGGTTTGTCCGGGTTCTGTTTGAAATTCATATTCAAAAACCGGTTTGAGATCGGGCGTTGTTGATTCTTCCATATTAGCAATCAAAGGTGCTTTGGGATTCGGAGTTTGGAAAAACCCGGTTTGGGCTGCATTTTTAGATTCTATCAAACCTTCACCTTGAAGCGGCTGGTAGGAGCGAACGCGGCAAACACCTCCTAATGCTGATGTGATTTCTATTGTTTTGGCTTTATTCGCCTCCAACTCCAGGTTTACCTCAAAACCACCACGGGCTTTCAGACCGGTAATGGAACCTGTTTCCCAGGCATCGGGTAAGGCCGGCAAGATGTGAATGGCACCATCGTGACTTTGCATGAGCATTTCTGCAATCCCAGCGGTACAACCAAAATTCCCGTCAATTTGAAACGGCGGGTGTGCATCAAACAGATTGGGATAGGTACCTCCTTTTTGTTTTCCATCGGGCTGAATAGACGGCGTAAGTTGATCCTGAATGAGTTTATACGCGTGATTACCGTCTAATAAACGTGCCCAAAGATTTACCTTCCAACCCATAGACCAACCGGTTGATTCATCGCCCCGAGCCACCAGAGATGTTTTTGCGGCCTCAAAAAGCTGCGGCGTGCGATACGGCGAAATCTGATTGGATGGGTACAACCCATATAAATGCGAAACATGGCGGTGGTTGTCTTTTGGGTTATCCCAATCGTATATCCACTCCTGCAACTGCCCCCATTTCCCTATTTGCATCGGAGGTAAACGCTGAAGACTGGCTTCAATCTGACTTAAAAGCACGCTTTCTTTATTCAAAATTTTTGCAGCCCGAAGGGTTTTAGTAAACACATCAAAAACCAACTGGTTGTCCATCGTGGCTCCAGCCGTGACCGATTCCGGATGATCGCTATAGGGTGCGTTTTCGGGAGAAATGGAGGGCGCAATTACCAACCAACCGTGCTCAGGTTCCTCAACTAAAAAATCCTGTAAAAAGCGTGCAGAACCTTCAAGTATGGAATACACCGAATCTAAAAACCGGGTATCGCCGGTATATTCGTATTTATCAAACAAATGCTGCGAAAGCCAGGCACCGCCCATAGGCCACATTCCCCAGAAAGCGCCATCAACCGGCCCGGTAATACGCCAAATGTCGGTATTGTGATGGGCAACCCAGCCTGAAGTTCCATACATTTCTTTTGCTGTTTCCTGTCCGGTTTCTGAAAGTTCGCGGATCATTTGAATCAAGGGCTCGTGCAGTTCAGAAAGATTGGTACTTTCTGAAGGCCAGTAATTCATCTCGGTATTGATATTTATGGTGTATTTACTGTCCCAAACCGGTTTTAGATCATTGGCCCAAATCCCCTGTAAATTGGCGGGCTGCCCGCCAGGACGTGAAGATGAAATCAACAAATACCGCCCAAACTGAAAATATAAAGGCACCAGCGCCAGATCATTTCCATCTTTAAAATTGGCTACGCGTTCATCGGTAGTAGGCCTATTTGGCTTTGCCTCACCCAGCTTAAACTGAACCCGATTGAAATAGTTTTGGTAGTCTTTAATGTGTGCGGCTTTCAAATCGCTATAGCTTTTTTGAGCTGCCGATTCTAAAAAAGCCACCGCTTTAGCATTGGCATCGCCCCCGATATCGTTATAGCTTTTAAAATTGGTAGCCATAGAGATGTACAGGGTGACGGATTCTGCATCAGAAATCTCCAATTTGTTTTCGCTTTGCGAAAGGCTTCCACCGCTGGTTTTTGCTTTTACCTGAGCTTCAAACTTTACGGCACCTTCAATGCCCTCGTGGTCGCTGCCCGAACCCTCTAAATGCAAAATGTTTTCGGCATCCACTAAAGAAGTTGCACCTTCCTCACTGCTCAACGAAGCGGTGAAATTGAGGGCTCCGGCTTTGCTTGCTGAAAGTTGAATCACAACTATCTGATCGGGAAACGAGGAAAATACTTCCATTTTATAATCCGCACCGTCGCGGGACCAGCTAGTGGTCGCTACCGCAGTTTCCAGATCAAGCGTTCTGGAATATTCTGTAACCGCACCGGTATTTTTGAAATCAAGATGCAGTTTGCCCAAGGTCTGATAAGGCATTCCGCTTTTACCGCTAAAGAATTTTTGGTTGACCAAATCCTGAGCTTCGGCGTATTTACCGTCAAAAATCAGCTGACGTACCTCAGGCAATACTTCTTTAGCATGTGGATTGTCATTGCGATAAGGCTGGCCCGCCCAAAGGGTATTTTCATTTAACTCAATGGTCTCGTGATCGGGATCGCCATAGACCATAGCTCCCAAACGACCATTACCCACCGGAAGCGCCTCAACCCAAAGTTTTGCAGGCTCATCGTAGCGCAAACTCATATCGGGTTGTTGGGCATACGCCGAAATACCCAGAAGAATCAGTATGAATGTACTTTTTATGCTCATCGTTTTTAACATCATTTAGTTTTCTGAAAACATCCAGTAATCAAAAAACAGAATTTTAGTTGCCGCTTTTCCTTTGAATACGAAATAGAGATCGTGCACGCCAGTCACCTTTTCAATCTCCTGAGAAACCAAAGCCCAGCGGTCGTCTCCTCCTGTCATTGGTACTTTAAAAGAGGTTACAAGTGGCCCGTCTTTGCTATCCAGGTGAACCTCCATACTCACATCGCTGTTGTGAGTAGTTCCCACTCGAGCTGTAAAACGAGTGGCACCCTCTTTTCTAAAATCAACATCGCGTACTTTGCTGTATGCATCATTTTTCATAGCCGTCACAAAAACACCTACAGTTTCATTTTCGTGTGCCTTAAGTCCTTCAGACCAGGCGATGGTCTCTGCTTCGTTTTTTAAAAACGGATTCAAGACCTGTAGACTTTTGGTAATTCCTTCGGTCATTTGAAGCTCCGGAATATTTCCGTTTTTATCAAATTTCAGCTCTTCAACAGCTACCGAACGTGTAAAGCCACTTCCGCCGGGAAGTGCAGCGTTGTGATAAAACAGGTAGGTTTTCCCTTTGTAATCAATCACTCCCGGATGATTTGTAAATGCACCTCCCTGTCTGGGCATCACTTTGCCCTGATAGGTGTACGGTCCGGTAATATTTTTGCTGGTGGAATAGCCCAAGTGTTCGGGTAGTGGGCCTGCGGCGAAAATAAGGTAGTACAATCCATCACGTTTATACACCCAGGGACCTTCTTCGTAAGTCGTAGGACGGCGCTCGTTAGGTTCGCCTTCCCGTTTGCCAAAGGCTTCGATTGTGTTGGGTATTTGCTGAATCTCACCCTCAACCGTAATCATATCTTCATTCAACTTCACGTAATAGCACACGGGATTTCCCCAAAACAAATACGCCTGCCCGTCATCGTCTATAAAAACGGTGGGGTCAATATCAGCCTGCCGTTCCTGAATAAGAGGTTTCCCTAAAGGGTCTACAAACGGGCCATACGGACTATCGGCTACGGCAACTCCGATCCCGTTTTTACCATTTCGGTCTGTGATGGGCACATACATGTAGAATTTACCGTCACGCTCTGTAGTGAATGGAGCCCAGGCGTTGCGCTGTGCCCAGTCAAAATCTTTATGACTCAACACCGTACCATGATCGGTCCAGTTGACCATATCATCAGTAGTATACAGGCGCCAGTCATCCATCGTAAACCAGGTGGATTCGTCCTCATCGTGCGAGGTATAGAGGTAGACTTTCCCGTTATACACCATCGGCGCAGGATCTGCAGTATAATTGGTTTGTATGATGGGGTTTTGGGCGAATGTAATACCAATCGCCATCAGATTAAAGACTATGTAAAATGTACTTTTCTTCATGTTCTATTCATTTACAAGTGTAAATCCGCCCCCGGGCTGTACGGTTAATGCCAACTTTCCATTTTTTGGAACCTTTATCGTTTTGGTGAAGGTTTCCGAATTTTTGTCATCATTGATGAGCGTGACGATTTTGCCTGCTAAAAAAGGAAGATTCAAATCCAGCTTTTTAGGTTGAGCTTCGGCATTGATGCCCGCTACATACCAGGTATCTGCATGACGTCTTGCCAGTACCGAAAACTTGCCGGGATAACCATCAATAAACTGGGTTTCATCCCAGCTGGTTGGTAGTTTTTTTAGAAAATTCAGTTCAAACTGCGGCGCGTCATCCAGATTATTTGGGGTAAGCGCGAGGAACTGCAACGGATTTTGGAACAAAACTCCTGTAGCCAATTGAAACGCGTCAGTTGTCAGGCGTTTTTGTCCGGATTCATTTCCTCTATTCAAATAATCATTGAGTACTACTCCACCAAACTCCATACTCGCCACGGCATTTCTGATAAACGGGTGCATTGAAGCGTTATAGGCCTCTTTTTTACGCACATCCTCCACAAAAACCAACATTTCTGAAGCTACCACAGCCTCACTCCCCACAAAATTGGGATACATACGTTCCCAACCGCGCGGTAGGGTGGTTCCGTGAAATACGATCATCAATCCGTAATCATTCGCGTCTGAAAGAATATCTTCATACAAACGCATGGTTTCCTGCTTATCTCCGCCAAAAAAGTCAACTTTAAGTCCTTTAACTCCGGCTTCTTTAAGCCACTTCATTTCTTGTTTACGCTCAATCGAGGTATTCATTTTATTAAGCGGAGTCTGAAAAGCATCGTTGACAATTCCGTTTGAGTTGTACCAAAGAAACACACCAACATCTTTAGAAGCCGCGTAATCAATGAGTTCTTTCATCTTCTCATAACCTATACGCTCGTCCCACCAGGCATCAATAAGGATGTATTTAAAATCCATCGCTGCTGCCAGGTCGATGTATGCTTTCTGGTCATCATAATTCATACTGGCATCCTGCCAGATGATCCAGCTCCAGCTGCCTTTACCATATTCATAATCCTGTGAAGGCTCGTAAAGCGGTTCAACCACATCCCAGGGAATGGTCGTTTCTACAATAGGTTTTAGGCTTTTGCCAACCGTGATGGTACGCCAGGGAGTAACTCCTGGCAAACCCATTTGCGCGCCACTACTGCCAAAGCCATTATTTTCCTTTTCGTTAGGGTACTCTACGTAAAAAGTCCCGTCTTTATAGGAACTAAGATGCGAAGCCGGATACAGGCTACGTACACCGGTTTCAGAAAGCAGTACCCAGAATTCATTGTTCACTTTAAACAATCCCGGAAACACATAACCTCCGGGAGCTGTTTGTTCGGTTATGGGTTGATCTGCCTGGTAGGCCGACTCATAACTGGGTGCGGTACGTGCAAAACCAGTCATCGGCCGCATCACATTTGATAAAAAAGCGGTGGTTTCCTCGGGAAAACTAAAACCGGTATGCTCCTGCTCTACCACAATAGCGCGGGTATCTCCCCATTTTGAAATTTCGTACCGGAATGCGATATCGTTATCGCTTACCTGAAATAAAACAGAAAACTTGCGATCTTTAGAATCCTTTACCGTGTAGCGAAGTGTGTTGGCTTTATAAGTAACTTGAGACTGTTTTATTTTGTCTTGAGTGTAGGTTTTAGAAACTCTATCTTTTTTAGCTTCCACAAAAACCAAATTTTCTACAAAGTCGCCTTCATTGGTAACAAAGCCTAAAGGCGCTTTCTCAATCACAATAATTTCTTCATAACTCACCGAATAAACCGGCTTACCATCAATCAATTCTACATTAAGTTGAAGTTTAGTATCAGGCCCGTTGATTTGCTCTTTTTGAGAAAAAAGGCTCATACTAATGCATATAAAAAAGATGGAGAGTGTGTTTTTCATGAATTTTAAACTTGGTTTATGAAACTTAGACCGTAAATTTAGCAAATGGTTTAAAAGACTATAAGTCTATAATGCGTAAATTACGAAAAGTGTCGGGATTACATTTATGAAGTTGTTTTAAAATTTTATTTATAATAATTTTTATCAAATATTGATACTTAGGCAATGATTACCATAATTATTCAAAAATAATTGGATGAAAAATAAGATTTAGTGAAAATAATTTTGCAGTTGTAGCACTCTTAAAGTACTAAGAATAGTGACTTAACTTGATAGAAAATATTTAAGTCTGACTACTTTAAGTCAGTTAGTCTAACTTATAGTATTAAAAAACATTTCAAAAATATTTTAATATAGATAAGCTTACCATAATTATGATATTTAATCGCTTCATTATTATATTCTTCTTGTTTTGGACAGCGGCTTTTACAGCCTTGTTAGCACAGGAATTAGAGGAGAAACTCAAATTTACCGAGGTAAAAAACCTACCGGTTCAGCGTGCAGTGACTGCATTTGCTCAGGACACCAACGGCTTTCTATGGTTTTCTACTTATGGTGCTGGTTTGTATAAGTTTGACGGAAGCACTTTTACTGCATATAAAGAGAGTTGGAAAGACGAGCAATCACTAAGTAGCTCATTGGTTCATGCAATTTTCACAGATTCTACTGGAAACATCTGGTTGGGTACTGAAAAAGGATTAAACCGATATCGACCTGAAACTAATGATTTTGAAAACATAACTCTTAAAAGTTCAGATACAGAAAAGCCGTTTGCCATTCATTGTATTGAGAGTCTCGATGAAAATACACTCATCGTAGGCTCTCATAATAACGGAGTTTATCAGGTAGACATACTTACAGGAAAGATTACATCAATCCCTTTTAAAACTCCTATTAATAATGACTGGCTACGTATTAATAGCATTGAGATTGCCCAATCTAATATCTATCTCGGAACCTCTCTCGGACTTTTTCATTACAATGAGCAGACTGGGCAAATTGATCGCAGTGAATTCATTTTAAACAAAAAAAAATCCCGTATATCCTATCACATTAGCAAGTTATGTAAAGATTCTGATGATAATCTTTGGATCGGTACCTATAGCCACGGAATATTTAGGCTTGATTTAAATGAAAAAGTTTACAATTACCGGGAGTTGCCAATCACAAACAAACGTATTCTTTCCATAGTTGAAATGGATCGGGGTAAAATTCTAGTAGGTACTGAAAACGACGGACTTTTTATTCTCAACCAAGAAGGCGAACTAATAGACAATTATACGCAAAGTAAATTTGGAGATAATCTCATACAATCTAACTCGATCTGGAGCCTTTTTGTAGATAAAGATCAGCGTGTTTGGATAGGCTATTACAGTGATGGCATCAGTTTTTATGACCCTGATTTTGATCGATTTAAAGATATTGAAAGCATTCCTTATAAAAAGGAGTCTTTACAAGATGGCTCAGTTACCGGTATTCTTGAAGATGAGGATTCTAGGTTATGGATTAGTATGGATGGTGGCGGAATTGATGTTTTAGACAAGAAATCACAACACTTCACCCATTTAATTGATCCTAATAATCCTATTGCTAAAGGGTTGTCTACAGGCGACATACAGACCCTGTTTTTTGACAGTAATAAAAATCTATGGGCGGGCTCTTGGAATGCAGGGATCTTTTTCCTTAAAAGGGGAAGCTCCACATTTAAAAATTACACAAATGAAGATGGTTTGGCTTCCAGAAGTACTATCTGCTTTGCCGAAGACTCTCAGGGAACGATCTACATAGGTACCTTTAATGCCGGGCTGCAAACTTTTGACCCAAAAACCTCTAAATTCACTAGGCTTAACAGTGAAGTGTTTAGCAATGCTGGTATTGCAAATTGCGATGTGCGTAAAATATTAATAGATAAGAATGACCTGCTCTGGGTAGGTACCACAAAGGGGTTATTTACTGTAAAAAAAGAGGCTAACGGTTACAAAGTAGAATCAAAAAATAATGCAATGTATGCTGCCAAACAGAGTAATGATTTACAGTATTATATTTTATCGTTATACATGGACGCTCATGAAAATGTATGGATCGGAACAGATGGCGGAGGGTTATTTAAGTATGACGTCAAGTCAAACTCTTATAAATGGTTTCAGGATCAAATAGAAAAACAAACAATCGCATCTATAATAAGTGATTCACAAGGTATGATCTGGTTAGCAGGAAATAACGGGATTTCAAAATTTAACCCGGAAAATAATGAAATCATAAATTACACCGCAAATGATGGACTTCTTGCAAATGATTTTCACAACAATTCGGTATTAAAAAGCAGCAAGGATATACTGTATTTTGGAAGTTATAACGGAATTAATTTTTTTAACCCTACTGTTTTAAACATAAATCTTCAGCAGCCCGCTCTCTATTTTTCTGAGTTGCGCCTTTTTAATGAAAAAGTAGGTCCAAAAACCGAAGACTCTCCTTTAAACGAGGTCTTATTTTCTACAGATAAACTTACTCTTAAACCTGATCAATCTGTATTTACCATTGATTATGCTTCTATAGATTTTACAAGACCCTCAGATAATAGCTATGCCTATATTCTAGAAGGCTTTGATAACTCTTGGAATTATGTAGGTAATACTAAAAGTGCTACGTATACAAATATCCCTGCTGGTAGTTACACCTTTAAAGTTAAAGCAGCAAATAACGATGGCTTATGGACTCAAGACCCTATCGCCTTAGCGATTACTATACTTCACCCCTGGTATAAACAGACTTGGGCAATAACGCTTTATATTGTAATCATTATTATTTTGGCCTATTTCGCCTATACATTTACTCAAAATAGAATCGCCGAAAAACGCTTGATTCAATATGAACGTGACAAACGCCAGCAGGAAGAGGAATTAAATAACAGAAAGCTTCAGTTTTTTACGAATATCTCTCACGAGTTTCGCACTCCTTTAACGCTTATTAAAAATCCCATAGAAGATATAATCACCAGTAAAACTTATACATTTCCGAAGGAAATAGCTGCAAAGCACAAGAGTATTTTTCGCAATACAGAACGCTTAATTCGTTTGATTAATGAGCTGATGGATTTTAGAAAACTTCAGTTTAAAAAAACCGTTATAAAGGTTGAAAAAATTACCATTACTTCCTTCTGCGAAAACATTGTTGCTCATTTTAAAGAAGAAGCCTATCAACGTAATATTGCCCTCGAGGTAACTTCTGAAGAAGACAACGATCTGGGCGTTTATGCTGACCCGGGCATGTTAGAAAAAATAATTTTTAATTTACTTTCAAACGCATTTAAAGCAACACCCGATAATGGTTTGGTCTCTGTATCTCTCAAACGCACCGAAGAGCCTATAATTTTACCTGAAATTTCTCTTGAAAGTCCCGTTGAAGCTCTTGAGATTCAAGTTGAAGACACTGGTTTTGGAATTCCCAAAAAAGAAATTGAGAAAGTTTTTGATCCTTTTTATCAGGTTGAAGGAATGAATAAACAGTATTACGGGGGTACCGGTATAGGTCTTGAAGTAGTACGTAGTTTTCTAATCATGAATAAAGGTAAGATTGAGGTGAGTAGTAAAGTAAATCAAGGAACAACCTTTAAAATCTATCTGGCACTTGGCAAAGAACATTTTGATAGTTCTGAACTATTAAGTACATCTGAACTTATCCCTGAACAGGAAATAGAAGATTCTATGATCGAATTACCACAGGATAGTGTGACAAAAGACCCTGTTGAAAATGAGCACGAAAAGACTAATACCCTCCTGATCATTGAAGATAACTTTGAACTACGCACGTATTTAAAAGAGCAATTGAAAGATTATTATAAAGTTGTTGAGGCCATAAATGGAGAAGAAGGTCTCGAACAGGCACTAAAAATTATTCCAGATGTTATTCTTACCGATGTTCTGATGCCCCAAATGGATGGTGTTGAATTTTGCAGAAGACTTAAAAGAGATATTAAGACCAGTCACATTCCTGTGCTTATGCTTACCGCAAAAGCACAAACAGACGATTGGATTGCCGGACTTGATGCAGGTGCTGATGCGTATATCAACAAGCCTTTTAATATTAAAATTGTACGCTCTCAACTCAAACAACTTATTGAAAATAGACAAAAACTGTTTACAAAATATTTTAGTGAATTGAGTACTGCCGATTTAAAGGCAAACAGTACATCTATAGACAAAAAATTTATTGCTAAAGTGATCAATTATATCTACAAAAACATTGATGATCCTAAGCTAAATGTAGAGAACCTCGCTAATGAACTGTATTTAAGCCGAAGCCAGTTATATCGTAAAATCAAGGCACTAACCGGCCAGACTGCAAACGAGTTTATTCGTAAAATTCGGTTAGAAAAAGCCAAAGAATTATTGGAAAACGGCGAAGAATCGGTCAGCGAGATTGGCTACAGAGTAGGCTTCTCGACTCCGTCCTATTTCACAAGATGCTTCAAATCTGAATTTGGAAAACTGCCGACAGAGGTAAAATAGTTTTAATCTGACAAACCTTTTCTAAAATCATAATACGCTGGTTTTGGCTCTAATTTAGAATTGTAAATCGTGGGCCAGTCCTTTAAACCAAAAAATGGATTAATCCAGGTATCGCGGTCTGTAAAATCCCAAAAGGTGATCCCAAATTGCTGGTCAGTAGGTATCTCTTCCCGGTATATTTTTGCCACAGCTTCGTATTTCTGTCCCTGTTGTTCTAACATTTCAGGAGTGACTCTGCTGTATAACTGCTCTCCTCCTCCACGGGTATCGTCATGTCTGTTGAAAATGATATCCAGCTCAGAAAAATGAATTTTCAGACCTGTCGCTGCCATTTTCCGCACACTCTCGCGTACTAGACTATCAGGAATATCCATACGTAAATGCATCTGCACACCAAGGCCTGTGATCGGTACATTATCAGCTTTAAGTTCTTCTATCATTTTAAGAACCCCGTTTAATTTGGCTGTATCACGCTCCAGATTAAAATCGTTGTAAAACAAGTCTGCTTCAGGGTCTGCCTCGTGGGCATATCTAAACGCCTGAGCAATGTATTCTTTACCCAATCCATTATACCAAAGGGTTTCTCTGTATTCCCCTCCCTGAGTATCAAAACCTTCGTTAACCACATCCCAGGCAGCTACTTTTCCTTTATAACGGCCTACATAATCCTGAATATAGCTTTTTAGAAAATCACCCAACCAGAGGCTGTCTTCAACTCCTTTTTGAAAAACCCATCTGGGCGTACCCGAATGCCAAACTAACGTATGACCAAAAAGTCGTAAGTTGTTCTTTTGGCTAAAATCAACCAGACTATCGGCTTTATTCCATTTATATATGCCCTCTTTGGGATTAATGGCATACATCTTCATATCTGAAGTGGCAGTAATACTGTTGAAGTTTTCCAGTATTATGGATTCTAGCATGCTATCCTGCAACACCTGTTTGATTTCCACAGCTCCACCAACGGGAAATGAACTATACTCTTTAAGTCCTTTTTCTTCTGTTGGTTCTGAGACGCATCCCGTAAAAAGGGTTAAACATAAAATCATTAATGCGGAGTAAGCAGGTGCTGTATTTTGCATGTTTCTTTTGGTATTTATTGAGTTGATTGTCCTGTGTGGTAGTTATAAAAATCCCAAACCTGATGCGCCACATCACGACCAAGTTCGAGGCCGGCAATATTATCTGCCTGAATGTGATAGCCACCCATAACCCGTGAGATTCCGGCCATTTCTGCCGCCTGAGTAAAAGTGGGGAAATCAAGCACAATAGGTTCTCCCAATGCCTGAGGCTCGGTTAGAGCACCGGGAACCAATTCTACCTGTACGTCGAGATAATCACTGCCTGTCCATAACTTTAAAAGTTCGGCACAAGCACCACTTATGGTACTGTGACCCGAAGTATAACTGGGAAACGGAGGGCAAAGAAAAGCTGATGGTGAGTACGGACGCCAGTCTTCACCTTTGATGGTTCCCGTGCCACGTCCGGGGCCTTTCCAGCCTTTAATCTCTTTATCTTTGAAATAATGATGTACCAACGCAAAAGGTCTCGCTGAATCGTAAAACATCTTAGAATCCCAGGAAGCGATAAAGGCATCCATCGCTGTTACCTGGTTTGCAAAAAACATTTTTACATCTTCATCAAGCGTGTGATTATCGCGCTTAGAAACCTGCTGAGCAAATTTAAGCCAATGCCCTGCTTGCTGTACAGACTGCGGCCCATCCCGCATAAATTCTACAAGCGCCCGTTCTTCATTTGTAAGGTTAGCTTGCAATTCAACCACCTCTTCCACTTCTTTTTGAAGTTGTTCTGAACCCACTTTAGGTGGTGGTCCCGGTCTAAACTGATCTGCTGTTTTGAGTGCGATAGGTTCAACCAGCTGCCAATACGGTGTCAAACACGAAGGCGCAAATTTTTCGCCGGTTTCGCGGGTAAAATATTTGGGTTGCCAGCGGTCGTAATCGTTCAGCTGGTCTACAGTATTTACAGGCTGGTAATTGGTGTAATCCTGATACGGCTTTGAAAAGCCTTCAACTTCCCCATATTGATTAGCCCCGTCATTATACCGGGCTTTAATGGTTGCCTGTGCCGCCAGATTACCTATTCCTGCAGGTGTGGTAGGATCTAGAGAGTCGTCATTGGGATCATACCCCAGGTGAAGCATAAATTTCTTAAACTGAAGGCTGTCATAAGGATAATATTCCCGCAACGTATGATAAGCTGCATAACTAATCGCTTTCTCCTTATTTGCAGTCGTTTGCTGAGCAGCAGGAAATTTATCGTAAGCTTTCATATAAACCGGAATTGCCGCATCATCAAAAGCCGACCACGCGTCAAAAACCGCTACAAAAACCAATGCAAGAAATCTCGAAGTAACCGTAGGTCTTGGAGCAATACGATCGGTATCGTTTGCTGTACCTAAAATGGCCATTTCAGACCATTGGTACGCTACGTTTTGACCTTTTAAGGCTTCAAGACGATCTTCTACTTTCATCACAGGCACGTACTCCTGTGCATAATAAGGAACGCTGTAAATAAGAAATAGGAAAATTAGAAATCCCTTTTTGCAATCGAAAATATTCATAATAAAATCTTAAAAAATAGCATATAAAGAAACAAATTATTTAGTGTGAATCAAACACATTTTCATTTTTTTGAGACATCAATTCAGCTTTAAAGCCTGCATATAATCTGAGTTCTTTGCAGCTAAAATATACGTCTCATCCCCGAGTTGATACTTCTTGAGATTCTTTACATCACCCGGTATAAAAAGGCCGCTTTCTGCAGGACGCAGTGCTGTAAAATTACCTTTACCATCTCCTGCAAGAAAAACTCCCCGTGAAGCATCATTACGCGGCGTTTCAATCTCAGACTGGTATAAGTTTCCGGCTAATACAGCATCCAGATTTCCGTCATTATTAAAATCTTTTACCACAATGCCCGTTACGCTAGAAAGTTGTGCCGCTCTGGGTAATTGATGTATCACCATCTTTCCATTTTTATTTTCCAAATAAATACTGGCAAAAGATTTTACCTGGTAATGCAGCGAACTGTTCAATATTTTTTCGGAATAAACCTCATCAAGTGTTGCTTCAGAAAAACTGGCATAATCTTTAAACTTTTTCTTTATCCCCGGAATTTGCTGAGATGAGCACTGTCTGCCACGTAGCGGGTATTGTTTCCCGTCGTTATAATAGCCCAATACGATATCCTCGTTTTCATTGTTGTCAAAATCGCCTGCGTAGATATCAAAAGGCTCTTCTTCTGAAGCCTTGTACTTATAATTCAAGCCATTATTACCCAGTATGTAATCTGTATCCCCATCCCCATCAAAATCGCCGGAAGCTATACTCCACCACCAACCGGTAGTGTCCTCAGCAAGCAATTCATTTGTGACCTCGACGAAACCGTTTGTGGTATTTTCAAAAAAGCGAATGGGCATCCACTCCCCTACGATCACAATATCGGCTCTGCCATCCTGATTGAAATCTGAAACCGAAGCAGCGGTTGCCATACCTAAATCTGTAAATGCTTCCGGTTGCATCTCATTGTCAATCTCAAATTGGGGATTGCCGGTGGTACCCATATTTTTTAAAAGAAATGACGACGCAGGTTCCGGATATTTACCCGGAGTTTGTCTGCCCAAAACCAAAAGATCCTGCTTTCCGTCCCCATCAAAATCTTCGGCATACACTTTAGAAGCACTTGACTGTAGTTTGGGCAAAGCATCAGCAACCGCTTTAAAATTTCCCTTATGATCATTGAGATAAAGCCTGTCGTTCAACAGTTGTGGTTTTTTCGCAAATTCGTAACCCCCGCTTACCACATAAAGATCCTGAAACCCGTCACCATCTGCATCAAAAAACAAGGCGTCCACATCCTCGTATCCCTTATCGCTTTGGAACACATTTAAATCAACCCTATTAATTCCGTTTGTGGTTTGAATGAAAAACGCGGCTTCCTCATCTTTAGTACCACCTACATAATAATCTTCGAGTCCGTCATTATTCACATCTCCAACTGCTAATGCAGGGCCAAACTCTGACATTTTGTGTGGGAGCAATACCTGATCTTTAAAATCATCGTAGGTGTTCTCTACGTGTTTAAATTTTGGGAATGCCGTGGAGTCAGCTTGTGTAAAGAATGTTTCTTCCTGAGGCGGATTGATGGTGTTCTCAGGCATTGCGGCATTATTTTCCTCAAAAATCAATTCCTGATTAACTTTTGTATTTTTTAGTTTATGCTCTTTTCCATTATTCCATACTACGCGAACCTCATCAATGCTTTCTGTATTATTGAGTCCGAAATACAATACCGCAGCAACAGAAGATTGAAAACCTCTTGTCAACGTGAGCTCCTGCATCTGGATCGTATCACCCGTAGTGACATACACCCTATTGCCCACGCCCATCGTATTTGCGCTGCTTCCTTTAAATTTTACTCTTAAAAAATTAGACCGTTCTGATGCCTTGTTTTCAAAGATGGAAGCCGGGTCGTCAATATTATTGGTCACCAATTCCAAATCCCCATCATTATCTAAATCTGCGTAAGTGCCTCCATTTGAAAAGCCTTTAAAGCTTACATTCCAGTATTTATTGGCTTTCTCGAAGTGATAATCGCCTTTGTTCTGAAACATAAAATTATCCAGTTTCTCTTCGGGAATGTTTTGGCTCCAAAACAACAAACTGTCCTGAGCAATCCCTCCTTTTTCTTCGATACGGTTGAAGTAATCATTATCGTTTATCTCGCGACGGGTACCATTTGAAATAAATAAATCTTTGAGTCCGTCGTTGTCAAAATCGGCAAATAAAGGTCCCCAGCTCCAGTCTGTAGAAGAAGTACCTGTTATGCGTGAGATGTTTGAAAAATCAGGTATACCTTCGGAGTTAAAAACCCCATTATTCAGTTGCATACAATTGTGCATGTATTGATAATGAAATCCCGCATCGACCACACTCCAAAACAAATCGGCATTCATACTCGCCATATTTGCTTTTTTGCGGCGGTTGATTTTGGCGTCCATATCTGCTTGAAAGAAATCGAGCAAGCCGTCGTTATTGAAATCAGCAATATCAACACCCATACCGTAAAAGGCTGTTTGAGCGGTTGCCTCTTTAATCACTTCTTTAAAGCTTCCGTCCCCATTGTTGATATACATAAGATCGGGCGAATTAAAGTCGCTGGAAACATAAATATCGGGCCAGGAATCGTTGTTTAAATCCCCAATGGTTGCGCTTAGCGAAAGATTATAGGATCGTAAACCGGCCTTATCAGTTACATCAACAAAACCGTCACCGGTGTTTTCATAGAGGTGATCTGTCTGAAGATCTGTAGGATCCCGCATATACTGCTTGTAAACCCAGGTAGGTGAACTGAACTTGGTAGGCGGATAATTAGCCTGATACATATCTAAATCCCCGTCCTTGTCGTAGTCAAAAAAAGTAGCCTGAATGCTATGCCCGGCATCAGCAAGACCATATTCTGAAGCTTTTTCGGTAAACGTATTGTCTCCATTATTTATAAACAACTGATTGATATGCGGCTCAAACTTGCCACTTACCGAGCAATAGATGTCCAGATAACCATCGCCATTAACATCTGCCATTGTAACTCCCGTGTACCAGCGCTCATCGCCTCCTACCCCTGCAGGCAAGGTAATGTCTTCAAATTGAAGATCACCCTTGTTGAGATACAATTTATTCTGAACCTGATTTCCGGTAAAATAAAGATCTATAAGACCATCATTATTGATATCACCTGCAGCAACCCCGCCACCCATATAAATATAGTTGTAAGTGAAATAATTGAGGGAGTCATTTTCGGTCAAAGTATTTGTAAAAGAAATACCCCTACCATCTGCATTAAGGCTTTCAAAAATTTTGAAATCATTTTCAGACTCAGCTGTTTGTTTCTCTACAGTCTCTGCACAGGAACTCAGAAAATGCACAACAAGACCAATGGCTAAAATCTTTGAAAAAATCGGTATCCTAAAAGTCATACGTGTAAGGGTTAAGGAAAATTAAAAGCGCTCTAAAAAAGGAAGCAACACTATAAAAATAGTGTTGCTTCAAAGGAAAACCAATTCAAATTAATATCCTGAGTTCTGATCTGCCTGAGTAATCGATTCATTAGAACTAATCTCACGATCTGGTATAGGCCACAATTCATGTTTGCCTTGTTGAAATCCAGTACCTGCTAACTCTGTATTAGAAATACCCCATCGCACAATATCATTGAAGCGCACCTGTTCCCCTGCTAATTCTACTTTACGCTCATGAACTATAGCGTCAAATACCTGTGTTTGCGAAAGGTTGTCTTGTATATCGTCAAGTCCAGCTCTATCTCTAACGCGATTTATTAAATCAATCGCTTCAGGAGTTCTGCTTGTTTCATTAGCAGCTTCAGCTTTCATCAATAGAACATCAGCATAACGTATAACTTTAAAGTTTATACTTGACTCTTGTTCTTCTGCATTTCTACGATAATAGTTCTGGTATTTTCTCCAACCCGCCGGGCGTATTCCTGCCGTAGTAGAAAGGTCACTTTCTTCAATAACGCCCCCACCATTACCGTCAGCGTAGGTGTCACCTACAAAATAAAAGTTTTCAGCAGAACGGATATCACCTTCCTCATACTCATCTAATAAGTCTTGTGAAGGATATACGTTAAACCAGTCTAAAACGCCATAATCCTGACCTCTAAAAGTAGACTCGTTAAAACCTTCGCCATTAACGTTAGAATCCCATTTTGTACTGGTACCTAAAGCTCTGTCAAATTCTATTTCAAATAGCGACTCAATACCGTGCTCCGTTTCTTCTTTAAAATTGTCAAAGTAACTCTGTTCAAGATCATAACCAGTTATAGCATCAAAAGCATCGTAGGCTTCGGCGTACTGCTCTTGATATAATAAAGCTTTACCTAAATAAGCCAATGCAGCACCCTTAGTAGCTCTACCAGTCACTTCCTGATCACGTAAAAAAAGATTATCTGCAGCAAAGCGAAAATCATCAATAATTAAATCGTAAACCTGATCTTCTGTCGAGCGTGGCAAACCTATCGTACTTTCAGATTCATCTCTAAGACTTTCATAGAGTGGCACCCCTCCAAAGCGAGTTACTAATAGAAAGTAATAATGCCCTCTTAAAAAACGTGCTTCAGCGATGTATTTATTTTTTATATCTTGTGCTAATTCAGACTCTTGAATTGCGTTAATTCTGTCAATATTAGAAATAACAAAATTCGCTTTATTTATTCCCCTAAAACAGCTATTCCAGTATTCAGCAATTTCATTATTACTCGAATCAAAAGTGAAATTATTATAGGTTACTTTATTAGCTTCCTGTTGAGGGTTTGGACTATTATCCTGACCCATGTTATCATACATATAGAATAATAATCGACCATAAAGCGCATTTACCTGATTTTGCGCATAAGATGCATTTACAGCAGACTTTATCTGCTCTTCATTAGCAAAATAGGTCTCCGGAATCAACGCGTTTGGATTTACAAGTTCAAGATCACTATTGTCGCAAGATTGTGTTACCACAAATATCAATGCAAACAAAGAGAAAATTTTATAGTTTTTCATAATGTTTTTTTAAAATGATAATTCAAGTCCTAATAAAAAAGATACCGGTTGTGGATAATCTCCACGATCTAGACCGACTTCACCAGCTCTACTCACAACTTCGGGATCTAATCCCGAGTAATTGGTCAACGTTATGAGGTTTTGACCGCTCACATATACTCTTAATCGTTGTATAAAATCAATTACTTCTTCATCAAAAGTGTATCCAATACTTAAATTTTTAAGTCTTGCATATGAACCATCTTCCACAAAACGGTCTGAAACTCCAACATTTTGCGTCGCACCAGCGTATCGAGGAATTGTGTTTGAAGGATTCGTTGGAGTCCAACGATCTAACACTTCAACACCTGCATTAAATAAGCGCGTCATACCCTGTAGGTCATAGATATTCGTATTGTAAATATCATTACCCGCAACACCATTAATAAATAAATTGAAATCAAAATTCTTATAACGCGCATCGAAATTTAACCCATAGGTCAAATCCGGATACGGATTACCTATTATCTGTCTATCTGCAGAATTAATAGTACCGTCACCATTAGTATCAACAAAGCGTATATCACCTGGTGCTATACCTTCTGGATCAGGGTTGGATGTAAACACCTCATTTATTTCAGCCTGATCTTGATAAATACCATCTGTTACTAAACCGTAAAAGTGAAACAAAGATTCTCCCGGTTGGGCTCTAACAATCTGCTGACCTTCAAATCCATCACCAAAGAACTGTTCTGAATTTCCTCCTAAATTGAGAACTTCATTAGTACTTGTACCAATATTCACATTAGCAGACCAGGTAAAATCACCGTCATAATCATTATAACCCAAAGCTAATTCTACACCTCTAGTTTCTACAGAACCTGCATTTCTAAATTGTGTATCGCTACTATACCCCAGTGATGGAACCAACAAAACAGGTACTAATAAATCATCACTTTTATTCTTATAATATTCTACTGAAGCAGTAAACTGATTGTTAAATGCTGCAAAATCGACACCTAAATTTAGGATACTTGTTTCCTCCCACTTTAAATCGGGATTTGGCAAACCATTAGGAGTAGTACCAATTGCTGCAGCATCATCAATTGGATAAACAAATGGACTAAACAATGTAGGTGCGTATGCATAATCGTCAATTCGATCATTACCTACAATACCATAACTTGCTCTTAGTTTTAAAGTATTAAAATTACTGTTGTCTAAAAAGTTTTCCTTTGCAATATTCCAACCTGCAGAAACTGAGGGGAAGTTACCCCAACGGTTATTAGCTCCAAATCGAGAAGAAGCATCTCGTCTAAACGATGCTGAAATAATATACTTATCATCATAATCATAATTTACACGTGCTAAGTAGCTAAAGCGATTGTTTTCAAAAGTAGAACTACTGGCAGCTTGTTGCTCATTACCTAATTCTTTAATGTCACTCGATATCGTGTTACGCGCTTCTGCTGAGAAATTTTCGGTTTTACTATTATAGTCCTCGATTAGTGCTAAAGCTTCAAAGTTATGTACATCATTAAATGTCTTTTTATAACTCAAACTGTTATCAAAAGTAATTGCCTGCCCACGTGAATTTCCTCTAAATGCAAATGCAAAGTTTTGGAAATGTGTCGTTCCGGATATATCATCATCATTAAATGCAGGAGTGAATTGATTAGTCAACCCATTAAAGAAATCTAGACCCACCTGAGAGCGAAAACTTAAACCATCTAATAGTTCATACTCAGCGTATACATTACCAATTACAGAAATATTTTTTGTCTCAAAATCACTTATCGTTTGAACACGAACCGGATTTTCTGCATCCTGACCATCTGCTGCACTGTTAGGTCCCTGAAAGCCTCCTAAATTGTTATCGTTGTAAATATTAAGATAAGGCGCAACTTTAATAGCATGTTCTATTAATGAACGACCACCACTCTCTAAAATCGGTTTTGTTCTTCCAAATGCCACAGACATAGTTTCTCCCATTTTAAAGTTACCCAATGTAAAGTTTGAAGTAGCTCTAAATGAAAAACGCTCAAAACCAGAATTGATTATTGCTCCTTCCTGATCCTGATAACTTGCTGAAAATCTATAGGTACCGTTTTCATTACCACCAGAGTATGCCGCATTGTAGTTCTGAATTACCCCAGATTGAAAAATAGCATCCTGAAAGTCAGTATAATTATTTAAGAAATCATCAGGTCTATTAATATTAACACCAACATCAGATGCGAATTGTAAATATTGATCTGTGTTTAATATATCATAACGCTTGTGAATGGTTTGAAAACCGCTATAAGCATTAAAAGTAAGTGTACCTCTACCCTGCTTTCCTTTTTTGGTAGTTACCAAAACAACTCCGTTAGATCCTAATGACCCATAAAGTGCAGTTGTAGATGCATCTTTCAAAATGGATACAGATTCAATATCTGATGGACTTATTCCTGATAAATTACCCACAATAACACCATCAATTACATACAATGGATCGTTATTTCCGAAGGTACCTAAACCTCTAATTCTGACGTTAGGTGTTGTCCCGGGTGCTCCGGCATTAGTAACGGTAACACCAGGAGCTCTACCTTGTAGAGCTTGCTCTGCATTAGTAACCGGTAATGCATCAATAGATTCAGAGTCTACAGTAGAAATAGCCCCGGTAACTTTAGTTCTACTTTGTGAACCATAAGCCACAACTACTACATCCTCTAATGCTTCTGCAGATTCTTCTAGCGTAATGTCAAAAGTTGTTTGAGAGCCAACATTTAACTCTTGCTCTACAAAACCTACATAGGTAATGAGTAATTTATCACTATTTGCAACTCCATCGATTGAGAACATACCGTCAAAATCTGTTGAAGCCCCCTTGTTAGTACCTATTACGGCTACAGATGCTCCTGGAAGTGGCATTCCTGTAGGATCTTTTACAGTACCTGTAATAGTTTTAGTCTGCGCAAAAAGTTCTGCCCCTGTAAGCAGAAATGCAAACGCAAGAATTGCAAGTTTAATTTTAGTCATATTGGTGAAATTTGATTTTGATTTTGTTAAATATTTTAATTCATCACTACTGTTACATCGATTGCGTGAAAATTATTTTAATCAATCAATGCTTCACAAAAGTATTTCCAGTACCTCGATAGCACTAGAACAAATGATGCAACCTCTTTAAATTTTGTTGCATTAAAGCCTAATAAAGCCCTAAAAATCAATCTTAAGGGAACAAAACAACATTTAGTAGTGTTTTTAAAACATTTAAATAATGATCTTTTATATTTTAGCCATCTTTATTGTTGTATTATAAATTACTCATCTCTAATAATCCATGATTCATAATAAAGTAGGTGTTCTCATTTTTGTTCTTCTCATTATACTATTTACTACAGGTTGCAAAAATTCTAATAATAATGAGCAGACCTATGCTCACACTAATGCTTTAATAAATGAAACCAGCCCCTATCTTTTAAAACATGCTCACAACCCCGTTGACTGGCAACCCTGGAGTGAAACTGCTTTTGAAGAAGCCAAAACTCAAAATAAATTGGTTCTTATAAGTATTGGATATTCATCATGTCATTGGTGTACCGTTATGGAAGAAGAATCTTTTTCAAACGATACTGTAGCAAAATTGATGAATGCTAACTTTATAAATATAAAAGTAGATCGTGAAGAACGTCCTGATGTAGATCAGGTCTATATGACTGCATTACAGCTAATGACCGGCTCAGGAGGCTGGCCTCTCAACATGATTCTTTTACCTAACGGTGAACCCCTCTATGGTGGAACTTACCATACTAAAGAAGAATGGTTACACACCTTAAAAAACATAGATAGCCTTTATAATGATAATCCTGAGCGGGCGCTTGAGTATGCGGGTGAGGTAACCAATCGTATTAAAGAGCTTAATAACTATTCCACAACACATGAAACTTCTGGAGTGGTATTAAGAGACTCTATAAAAAAACAAGTACTAGACTGGCAAGAGAACTGGGATTTTAAATATGGAGGTAATACAGGTAGTCAAAAGTTTATGCTTCCACCTTCCTTAAATTTTTTAATGGATTTTGCTATTCTTAATAATGATCAAAAAACGTTGAACTACCTTGAGACAACACTTGATAATATTGCGTTAAGAGGAGTTTACGATCATCTGGACGGAGGCTTTTTTAGATACAGTACCGATAAACGCTGGCAGATACCCCACTACGAGAAAATGCTGTATGATAATGCCCAGCTTGTGAGCCTTTATGCAAAAGCGTATAAAATTTACAAGAAGCCGGTATATAAATCCCGAATAGTAGAGACTATTACATTTTTAAATAGAGATATGAAAAATGCTGCAGGAGTTTATCAAGCTGCTCTTGATGCAGACCTCGATGGCGAGGAAGGAGCTTATTATACCTTTTCAGGTGAAGAGCTTTCCGAAGCAATTAAAACTGAAAGAACACTTTTTGATTCTTACTATAATATTAAAGATCAAAAACAGGGTGCTAACGATGAATATCATTTATTTAAAAATCAAACTGATTCCTTATTTGCCTTGGTAAATCAAATTTCTTCAGACAAGCTAGAAGACCTAAAAAAGAACTGGAATAAAAATTTACAGGAATTACGCGTAAAAAGACCATTTCCCGTTAGAGATGATAAAATCATTGTTTCGTGGAATGCGTTAACTATAGAGGCTTTAGGCGATGCCTTTGTTGCTACAGGTAATCAAACGTATTTGAATCAAGCTGAAGCAACCTATGCCGAGTTGTGGAAAAATTCATGGAAAAATCAGTCGCTTATTCATTCCTATAAGCCAAATAGTAAAACGGTACAGGGCTTTCTGGATGATTATGCTTTTCTGGCTTCGGCTTCCTTAAAGCTGTATAGTATAACAGGAACTGAAAAATACCTAAACAATGCAAAACAATTGACTACAAAAACTATAACTGATTTTAAAGTTGAAGATTCGCCGCTTTTTAAATACAATAGTCAGGATAATCTCATCTCACCTATTATCACTACTAACGACGGGGTTATGCCTTCTGCAAATGCAGTACTGGCAAAAAATCTGTTTCTTATTTCAAACATTACTTATGAGGATAACTTAATGCATAAAGCTAAAGCCATGATTTTAAGCATGTCAAGTAATATCGCTACCTCACCTTCGTCTTTTGCACAATGGCAAGAGCTTCAACTTAATCTCACATATCCCTTTTATGATGTAGCAATAGCAGGTTCCTCAGGAGGTCAAATTGCTAAAGATTTACAAGGGTTTAACTTACCTAATACGTTAATTTTGTTTACTAACAAAGAGAGCTCAATTCCTGTATTTGAAGGTCGCTGGATTGCAGATAAAACTTATATCTATATCTGTGAACAACGCTCTTGTAAATTCCCTGTTCAAACTGCTTCAGAAGCGCTTAAATTGATCACTTATTAGTAATACGCCTTATCAGCTATAGTATATATTTAAAATTCAATTCAAAATTGAAAAGATGTTGATCATTTAACCCATAGTTAAAACGGAAAAATCCATCATCATAGCCTAACTATAACTGGCTATTCCGTATTTCAACACAATCGATAGCGTTACTGATTAAAACTTATCTTGTAAGTCGAAAACGTTATATTTGCAATTCAAATCTTACGGATGAAAAAAAAGAAAACCCTTACCATTCATGATTTAGCACGTGAATTAAATTATTCTGCAAGTACAATTAGCCGGGCTCTTAAAAATCATAAAAGCATAAGTAAAAAGACTACTCAACTAATTCAAAAAGCCGCTAAAGAGCAAGGTTATCGTCCTAATTCTATTGCAGCCAGCCTTCGTAAAAACAAAAGCAAAACTATAGGTGTTCTTGTTCCTAAGATAAGCAGGCCTTTTGGTTCTAACCTAATCAGTGGTATAGAAACCGAAGCACGAAAAAAAGGGTTTAATGTTATCATCTCACAATCTAATGATAGTATAACAAACGAAATTGCAAATTCTAAAGCCTTATTTGACAGCCGTGTGGGCGGGATCATCGCATCACTGAGTATGGAGACCCAAAACACTGATCATTTTAATCAGTTTGTTGATCAGGATATCCCGGTTGTATTTGTAGACCGTGTTCCTAAAGATTTCCCTAGTTATCACGTAATAATCGATAATTACACTGCTGCTTATCGGGCAACAGAACATCTCATTGAGCAAGGTTGCAAACGCATTGCTCATTTTGCAGGTTCTCAGCATATAAACGTTTATAGTGAACGCAGAAGGGGTTATGTAGATGCGCTCAAGAAATATAATCTTCCTGTAGATGAAGAACTCATTATTTATATGAATTCCTTAAGTTTTGAAGAAGGACAGCAATATACCGAAGTGCTTTATAATTTAGCTTCACCACCCGATGGAATTTTCTCTTCAAACGATACTGCAGCTGTAAGCGCTATCATTTATTTAAAAAAATCAGGATATAAAATTCCTGAAGATGTTGCAATTATTGGCTTTAATGATGACCCTATTTCTTCAATTGTAGAGCCACCTTTATCTACTGTTTACCATCCGGCTCAAAAAATGGGAGAGCTATCAACCCGTCGAATTTTAGAACATTCAGTAAATGAAGGCACTGAAATAGCAAAAGAAATTTCAGTAATGGATACGCATTTAATTTTAAGAGCATCAAGTTTACGTAAAAGTACACACATTGATTAGCTTGTAAAAAAGTAGATTTCTATCCTAAAACACGACTTTTTACGCAACCGATTGCGTTATTTTTATTAAATTCACTTTCATATATTTTAAACTTATGAAAAAACTAATACTAGGACTGTTAGTATTTGTATCTTCTTATGGTATTGCACAAGACGGATACAAGCTTTGGCTTCAATATAAAACCGTCGATAACGCTAAAATCCGCGAGCACTATTCAGAATTAAATGAAACCATAAGTCTCGACACCAACTCTTCAATAGCTAAAGTCATACAAAAAGAACTCAAACTGGCAATGCAAGGTATGCTTTCGCAGAACCCCCGGTTCTCAGAGGAGAATCCTACTTTGATTATTAAAAAAATAGCGGATCTTCCTAAAGATTTAAAACCCAAACAGAATCTTATCGATTCTATTAATGATGAAGGCTTTAACATACAAACTATTACCAGTAAATCAACCCCTAAAATTCTAATTACTGCAAAGACAGATCAAGGTTTATTGTACGGTGTTTTCACCTATTTAAAACAGCTCCAACTGCATAAGGATCTAACCGAACTTTCAATTACAGATTCACCTAAAATAAAAAAACGCCTGCTCAATCATTGGGATAACCTTGACCGCACCATCGAGCGTGGTTACGCGGGTTTCTCTATCTGGGACTGGCACTTGCTACCTAATCTTATCAAAGAAGAATATATAGATTATGCACGGGCAAATGCTTCGATAGGAATTAATGGTACCGTTCTCAATAATGTAAATGCTAGCGCCTATATTCTACAGGAAGATTATCTGGAAAAAGTACAAGCTTTGGCTGATACTTTTAGACCTTACGGCATTCAGGTTTACCTAACTGCACGTTTTTCGGCACCTATCGAAATTGGAGGTTTAGAAACTGCAGATCCACTCAATAAAGAAGTGCGTCAATGGTGGAATAATAAAGCAGATGAGATTTATAAATTAATTCCCGACTTCGGAGGATTTCTGGTAAAAGCGAATTCTGAAGGGCAACCGGGACCTAATAATTACGGGCGTTCTCATGTTGACGGAGCAAATATGCTAGCCGAAGCTCTGGCTCCACATAATGGCATTGTTATGTGGCGTGCTTTTGTTTATTCAGACGAGAAGCCAGATGATCGTGCCAAGCAAGCCTATACCGAGTTTGTCCCTTTTGACGGAACCTTTAAAGACAATGTACTGGTTCAGGTTAAAAACGGGGCAATAGACTTTCAGCCAAGAGAGCCTTTTCATCCGCTTTTTGGCGCTATGCCAGAAACACCTTTGATGATGGAATTTCAAATCACTCAGGAATATTTGGGTGGTATGTCTCATCTGGTGTTTTTACCTAAAATATTTGAAGAGACTTTACAGGAAGATACATTTTCACAAGGCAAGGGAAGTACTGTTGCAAAAGTGGTAGATGGCTCTTTGACAGACACCCAACTAACCGGTATTGCAGGAGTCTCAAATATAGGTAATGCGCGTAACTGGACCGGTCATCCCTTTGCGCAAGCCAACTGGTATGGCTTTGGGAGACTTGCCTGGAACCCCAAACTTAAAGCAGAAACCATTGCTCAAGAATGGTTAGGAATGACCTTTTCTACAGATCCTGCATTCGTAAAACCTATGACTTCCCTCCTGCTCGATTCACGGGAAGCGGTGGTTGATTATATGACCCCCTTGGGATTGCATCATATGATGGCAGAAGGGCATCATCAGGGACCTGGTCCCTGGGTTAAAGATTTGGGACGTGAAGACTGGACATCTGTTTACTATCACAAAGCAGATAGTCTGGGCATTGGATTTGACCGTACCGCTACAGGCAGTGATGCCTTATCACAATATGCGCCGGAAATCGAAAAAGCCTATTCAAAAATCGAAACAACTCCAGAAAAATACCTGCTTTGGTTTCACCATGTTCCCTGGAACTATGAATTGAAAAATGGAAAAAACCTGTGGTACAATCTTGCGAGACACTATCAGGATGGGGTTGAAGAAGTTGAAAAAATGATCAGCACCTGGGAGCAAATGAAGCCTTATGTTGATGAAAAAGCATACCGTAAAACGGAAATGCTGTTAAGCATTCAGCTTAAAGAATCGCAATGGTGGCGGGCTTCCTGCCTGTTGTATTTTCAGCAGTTTTCAAAAATGGAAATGCCTGATTTTATTCCTGAGGCGCCGCACACACTTAATTATTATGAATCAATACGGGATCCTTATGCTCCCGGTATAAAACCTTCGTGGGATTAATATGAAACAAAAAATAGCAATCGTTACCGGTGGAAATGCCGGTTTAGGTTTTGCAACCGCAAAAAAACTTTGTGACGAAAACATCATTACCTATATCATAGGTCGTAATCCTGAAAAAACCGAAAAAGCTCGCGAAGAATTAGGGCCAAATGCTCGGTCCTATATTCTCGATCTTAGTGAACTTGACAAAATTCCTCAAGCGATAGCGCATATTACAGATGAATCCGGTGGTATAGATATACTGGTGAATAATGCGGGAGTCAATATGAAAAAAGATTTTCTGGAAGTTGAAGATGATGAGTTTCAACGTATTATTCACACAAATCTGACCAGTGTTTTTGTAATAAGCCGCGAGGTTACTAAAGTGATGAAAAAGCAAAACTCAGGTAGCATCATCAACATCAGCTCGATGGCTGCGCAGTACGGAATCCCCAAAGTAGTAGCCTATACAGCCAGTAAATCAGCTATTGAAGGAATGACTCGTTCTATGGCGGTTGACTTGGCTCAATATGGCATACGTGTAAACTGTGTAGCGCCCGGTTTTATCAAAACTAATATGTCTAGTAAAGCATTAGATAGCGATCCCGAACGCAAAAATAAAGTGTTAGGCAGAACGCCTATGGCTAAGCTGGGAGAGCCTTCAGATATTGGCGATACGGTTTTCTACTACGCTTCAGATTTATCAAAATTTACAACCGGTACCGTACTTTGTGTTGACGGTGGAAACTCAATAGGATTTTAAATGAAAACTTCAATTATCAAAACAATGCGCTGGTATGGAGAGCGCGATGTATTAAGTTTAGAAGATTTACGTCAAGCCGGTATTTCCGGAATTGTTACGGCGCTACACCACATTTCTGTTGGGGATATCTGGACCCCAGAAGAAATAGAAAAGACCAGAACAAAAATTGAACAAGCCGGGATGAACTGGGAAGTGGTTGAAAGCCTTCCAGTGCATGAAAATATTAAAAAGCGAACTGGAAACTTTGAGGAGCTTATCGAAAACTATAAGGTAAGTCTTAAAAATTTGGCCGATCAAGGTATTTACACTATCACTTATAATTTTATGCCCATCTTAGATTGGGTGCGTACTGATCACCGCTTTAAAAACGAAACAGGAGCCGAAATTTTAAAATACGACCCGGTAAAATTCCGTGCTTTTGATCTTTTTATTCTTAAAAGATCCGGAGCCGAAGCAGATTATAAGGAGTACCAAATTGACGAAGCCAAACAGAAATTCGAAAGCTTTTCTAAGGAAGATATTCAGGTTTTGAAAAAAAGTGTGATGCTAGGACTTCCCGGAAGCACCGAAGATTTTACTACAGAAGATTTACTCGCCCAGCTGGAAGAGTATAAACATATTGATGAAGATAAACTTCGGGAACACTTAGTCTTGTTTTTAAAAGCGGTCACTCCAACCGCTGAAGCTGTAGGCTCAAAACTGGCGATTCATCCAGATGATCCGCCATTTTCAGTATTGGGACTTCCACGTATTGTGAGTAAGGCAACCGATCTGGATTTTATCTTTTCAAATATTGAATCTACCGCCTGCGGATTGTGCTATTGCACGGGATCATTAGGTGCAAATCCTGCTAACCAACTCGTTGACATTTTTGAAAAATACAAAGACCGTGTACACTTTTTACACTTGAGAAATGTGCGAAAGTTTGAAGACGGCACCTTCTTTGAATCAGATCATCTGGATGGTGATGTTCCTATGAAACAGGTACTGCAACACATTATAAACTATACGGCAGCAACTGGAAAAAAAATACCGGTGCGACCCGATCACGGTTACCTGCACGCTTTAGAAAAAGACAAACCCTACTACGTAGGTTACTCGTTCATTGGCAGGCTTAAAGGTCTCGCAGAACTTACCGGTCTTGAATTGGGTTTACAGCCTTCCTAAAGTTTTATAAAAACACAATAAATGTACTTATGTTCATTCAATCTATCTCAATAAAATCGTCCTTATTTTTCTTCGCAATCGTTTTAATTTGTTGCAATATAGATTTAGTTGCTCAGAATATTTCGGTTTCTCAAACTACAGAAGCGGGTGCATTTAAGCTTGTTGATGGTACTTCTGCCGCACAGTTAGTAATTGATACCGAAGATTACGAAGGCGTTCATATTGCGGTTAAAAATTTACAAAAAGACATTGAACGGGTAAGTTCCCAAAAACCAAAGTTTTCAAAAACAATCGATGGAAGTGGCGCGGTAATCATTGGGACTCTCGGAAAAAGTAAGTATCTGGATAATTTAATAGCATCTGGAAAACTCAACCTGGATTCCATCAAAAATAAATGGGAAGCCTTCACGATTCAACAGGTTGATGGCAATCTGGTAATAGCCGGTAGCGACAAACGCGGCACCATTTATGGGGTTTATACACTTTCAGAAAAAATAGGAGTTTCCCCCTGGTATTGGTGGGCAGACGTTCCTGTAAAAAAATCAAAAGTACTTTACATTACGTCAAAATCGTTTACTGATCTGGGACCTAAAGTACAGTATCGCGGTATTTTCATCAACGACGAAGCCCCGGCACTTTCAGGATGGGTTGGAGAAAATTTTGGCTCGTTTAACCACGAATTTTATGAGCATGTTTTTGAACTCATTTTGCGATTGAAGGGTAACTACCTTTGGCCTGCGATGTGGGGACGTGCTTTTTATGATGACGATCCACAAAATCCCATTGAAGCCGATAAATATGGTGTGGTCATTGGGACTTCACACCACGAACCCTTAATGCGCGCACATGCAGAATGGGATAAGTATGGAGCAGGAAATTGGAATTACACTACCAACTCCGAAAACCTTCGCGATTTTTGGAAAAAAGGAATAGAGCGTATGGGTACTAACGAAAGTATTGTCACTGTAGGTATGCGCGGCGATGGTGACGAACCCATGACAGAAGTGACGGCGATAGAATTACTTGAAGGTATTGTAAAAGATCAACGAAAAATTATTGAAGCTGTTACCCAAAAACCTGCTAATGAAACACCACAAATCTGGGCGTTGTATAAAGAGGTTCAGGATTATTATGATCAGGGTATGCGCGTGCCAGACGATGTAACACTACTTCTTGCTGATGACAACTGGGGAAATATTAGAAAATTACCCCATCCCGAAGAAGGTGAACGCGCAGGTGGATACGGTATATATTACCATTTTGATTATGTGGGAGGACCGCGTAATTACAAATGGCTCAATACCAATCAAATTTCAAGAGTGTATGAGCAAATGTCTCTGGCATATGCTTACAACGCCCGTAAAATATGGATTGTAAATGTGGGCGATATTAAGCCGATGGAATACCCAACGAGTTTCTTTCTCGACTACGCATGGAATCCGGAAAATTTTAACTTAAAAGATCTTGCAAACTACCCCAGAGAATGGGCAGCAGCGCAGTTTGGAGATACGTATGCTTCTGAAATCGGAGAATTGCTTCAGACCTATTCTACATTAGCCAGCAGACGTAAACCCGAATTATTAAGCCCGGAAACGTTCAGTCATACTTATTCTAATGAGGCTGAGACTATTTTAAAGGAATACAAAGATCTCGAGCAGAAAACGCTTAAAATTAAGGATAAATTGAATGCTGCATATCAATCCGCTTACTATCAATTGGTTCTGTTTCCTATTGAAGCATTGGCAAATATAAACCGACTTTATATCGCTACCGCAAAAAACAGGTTGTATGCAAAACAGGGTCGCAATACTACCAACCAATACGCAGATCAGGTTCAGGAATTATTTGAAAACGATAAAGCTTTAACTGAAGCCTATCACAGCCTAAACGATTCTAAATGGAATCATTTTATGGATCAAACCCATATAGGCTACACCTATTGGCAGGAACCGCGTCAAAATACCATACCCGAAACGGAAACTATAAAAATACCACAAACCGGTAAGCTGGGTATTGCCACTTCAGGAACAACAGATTTTTATCCTAATGTGAATACGCTTGAAGTGCTTCCCTTTGATCAATCGCATACCGTTCAGCAAATTACCCTTTTTAATACGGGTGTTGATGAACTTGATTTTAAACTGAATAAATTGCCTAAGTGGCTCTCAGCAAACCTCAAGAAAGGATCTTTTTCTGAGGAGCAGGTTATTGAGTTAAAACTTAATCCCAAGAAGCTTCCTCAAGAGCCTATTTCCACTTCGTTTTCAATTAAATCTGCTGATCATGAAACTCAAATAAATGTAAGATATCAACCCTATTTCGAAGAAGCTAAAGGCTTTTTGGCATACAACGGAATGATTGCGATTCCTGCAAACGGATATGTCAAAAATACAGGTTGGGAACTACTACCTGATTTAGGAAGGCAGGATGTGGCGTTAAGACCCAAGAAACGCTTTTCAAAAGAAATAACTACGACCAATACCTGCCTCGAATATGAATTTTATACGCCACAGCAGCTAAAAGGCACGCTTAGCTTTTACCTCTCTCCTACTTTGGATTTTAAGAATCAGGGTGGTCTGAGCTTTAAATATCAAATTGATGAAGGTGAAGTGCTGGAATTAAATATGCATCAGGACACCTCAGATAACTGGGGAGCAAGTGTAAGCAATAACACCACACACGTTAAAAAAGCAATTAAAATAGCACCGGGAAATCATACGCTTAAAATCTTTGGTAAAGACCCGGGAGTAGTTATACAACAAATTGAAATTAAATCTCAAAATAGCCATCGTGACACCTATCTTGTGGCTCCCTCCAAAAAAGTCGCAACCGATTAGAGTGTTTATTCTTATTTGTTTAAATTCATCTGAATCAGCATTAAAAGTCACCACATTGTACTAGTAAATGATAATCGTTTATTGCTAACTATACTGCTTTATAAATTCTGTAATTAAAGTACTTTTCACTTTCTATTTTTTTTACTAAAAATTTAGTATTAAATCAAAAGCATTAATTATCCCAATACCTTCTGGCCCAGGCAATCCAGGTACTCCAATTAGGTCCGGTTGAATGGCCGCCTCCGTGTTGCCTAAATGCTAATTCTCCTTGTGTAAGGGCGGTTCCCATAAAAGGAAATTCAGAAGTTCTATATCCATTCAATCCGTACAGCTCATAAACGGGACTGGCCTTTAAGCCGCCCAGAAACATGCCTTTAGCGTCAACCCAATTTCCTTCTATTGCTGAAGATCCTGCACTTATAAACACCGGGCGTGGTGCACAGAGCGCGATAACCGTGTGCGCATCAAACGGGAGATCGTCTACCGTTTGAATGCTCGCGTATTTTATAAATTTGCCACTAAACCAATGGTATTCTGCTGGTGAAGCTAAATTTTCAAGCGATTCCCCAAAGTTTCTGCGCAAAATGGAAGCACCGCCAGCGCCTGAGGAACCAATAAAACCTAAGGAAATACGAGGGTCAAAAGCCATAGCTACTAAAGCAGCTTTTCCATAACGGGAGGTTCCTTCTACCGCAACACGTTCCTGATCTACATCTGGTCGTACCGAAAAATAATCAACCAGCTTGCTTGCACCCCAACCCCAGGCTCTTAATACTCCCCAATCATCGGGTGACCGAGATTCACCTTTATTTACTAAACCTATTATACCCGATTTAATACCTGCTCCGTGATCGGCCTGTATGCTATTTACTTCTAAGATGGCATAACCCCAGCCTTGTATAGCGAGTTGTTGTTTAAAACGCGGCTCGTAAGGTGAGATGAAGTAACTGGAAGGTTCATTGACCTTACCAAAAGGTGAATTCAAAAATCCCAGTTGGATCACTACAGGAATGGCATTCCTTTTCTCCAATTTAGGTAATCCCAAAAGCACCTGAATCTCAACAGCCAGTTCAGGATGGGCAGCATTATCAACTATACCTATTAACCATTCTTCCTCAATGAGCACGCCACCTATCACCGTATCCTTAGTTGCTTCGACCTTCCAGGAAATCTCCGGTACGTTTTCCGGAATGTGGCCATACATTTCAGTTGCTATGCTTTCAATAAGCTCTGGTCTTCGTAAGCGCTCCCACTCATTTGATGTATAAATCTTTTCTCCATTTTCTGCGATTAGCAAATCAGGCAAAATATATTCCCTAACTGCAGATTCATCGGTATTTGCAGCATTAGGATCATTAGGGTTTCCAGAAGGTCCTGTTCTGTTTTCAACAGTTATCCCCAGCTGCTTTTTCATATGTTTAAAATCAAGATACGTATAGGTATTGATGCTGTCTCGTACCTGAGTCGTATTTTGAGAAAACAGTACCAGAGGCGAAAAAATGAATGTCAGCAATACAGAAACGTTAAATATTTTGATACACATACGAATTCGGTTTATAGGATTGGACTGATAACGAGAAAACTGTTTGAAACCAAAAAAAGAGGCATTAACCTCTTTTTAAATGTTTATTTTGGGACTAAGAACCCTGTAGCGTATTTATGCTGCCGTCAGGATTGTAGTCAAATTCAATCACCTTCATGCTTCTCAACCAGGTCTTACCTCCTGAAGGAACACTGTCATGATAGAACAGGTACCATTTGTCGTTAAATTCGATAATTGAATGATGCGTCGTCCAGCCTACAACCGGCGTTAAGATTACTCCGCGATAGGTGAACGGTCCGTAAGGATTGTCTCCTGTTGCATAACATAACTTGTGCGTGTTTCCAGTGCTGTACGAAAAGTAATAGGTACCCTGGTATTTATGCACCCAGGAAGCCTCAAAAAATCTTCGGTCGTGATCCCCTGCCGTTAATGGCTTTCCCTTATCATCTAAGATAACAATGGGTTTAGACGCTTCGGCGAACTCCAGCATATCTTCACTCATTTTCGCAATTCGAGCGGGTAAGGCGGGTTCGCGATCTGCCGGTTCTGCACCACACTCAATAGCTTTACCGTCCCTGTAGCGTTGCAACTGACCGCCCCACAAGCCTCCAAAGTACATATAATGCGCACCGTCATCGTCTTTAAATAAACAAGGGTCGATAGAGAAACTACCTTTCATAGGCGCTTCTAATGGCTTAAATGGACCTTCGGGCTTATCTCCTATTGCCACGCCTATTCTAAAAATATCTGTCTGATCTTTAAGTGGAAAATACAGGTAATACTTACCGTCCTTAAAGGCGATATCACAGTCCCAAAGCTGTCTGCCTGCCCATGGAATATCTTTTACACTCAGTACTTCTCCGTGATCAGTAACCTCTCCGTCTATAGCATTCATTGAGAAGACGTGGTAATCACGCATATCAAAATGATCTCCGTTATCATTCTCAGGAATTCCAGACTCTACGTCGTGAGAAGGATAAATATAAATTTTACCATTAAATACGTGAGCAGAAGGATCTGCCATATATGCGTGATCTACTAAGTATCTGGGTTCTTTCATTGTTTATTTTTTATAGCTATTATTAGTTTTATGATTCTTTTGTTGGACTTACTCTACCGCTTTAGTCCTTAAAGCGTATCCAATCTATGCTTGCCTCACCTGTTTTTAACACCAATTTTAAATCGTAAACAGCAGTCGCTATTTGAGGTAGGGCTGCTTCATATTCAAGCCACCCTGTATTTGCGGGGATCTCAATCTCTGCAAGTATGGTATTGTTTGTCGCATCTACAATCTGGAGTTGTGATTTTTTAGTAGCATTCACACGCATAGCAAGACTAGCATAAGTCTTATCAAAATCTACTGCATTGTATTGTACCCAGTCGTTTTGCTTTAAAGCAATATTCCAACCTTCAAACGTATTCTGCAAATTATTAAAATGCAAGGTTGCAGCGGTACTTTTAGCACTATACCGGTCAATCTGAAGCTTCTCTGAAGCCTTATTAATTCCTATTCCACGAAGTGTAGGTATTACTTTTTTAATCGTTCCGTCTGTGTTGAAAGAAAGACTGTCTGCCCGTATAGACCTGTTTTTATCAAAGTCTGGTGAAAGGTCATTATGATGGTAAAACAAATACCACTGATCTTTGTAATCTACAATAGAATGATGGTTGGTCCAGCAACCTGTTGGGCTTTCGTCCATAATTACCCCGGTAACCTGAAAAGGGCCCATTGGGCTGTCACCTATCGCATACTCGAGACGTTCTGTTTTGTTTTCTACATGAGGATAGGTCAGGTAGTATTTGCCATTACGCTCAAACATAAAAGGACCTTCGAGGTGGCCCTCTTCCGGTAAATTTGCAATAATGCTGGGTTCTGAAGCAAGTTCAGTCATATTTGCGTTCAACTTAGCCATATGAATATAACGACCTGACCAATATAAATATGCCTGACCATCGTGATCAATAAACACATTAGGGTCTATGCCATTTACATTGGCAATAGGCTTTTCCTGCGGAGTAAACGGACCTTCCGGATTGTCACCTATTGCAACACCTATTGTGAATCCTTCAGTATCTTTCGGTTTTGTAGGGAAATAGAAATAGTATTTCCCATCTTTCTCTACACAATCGGGAGCCCACATGCTATACCCTTCAGCATCAGCCCAGGGCACATCTTTTTGATTAAGTATTTCCCCGTGATCGTTCCAAGTTGTAAGATCTTCCGATGAAAAAACATGGTAGTCCTCCATACAGAACCAACCGAGACGACCTTTTTCTTCGGTACACATAATATCGTGAGAAGGGTACACGTATACTTTGTTATTGAATACACGTGCGGTAGGATCTGCGGTATACTGATCACGAATTAATGGATTTTGTGCCCAAATAAACTGAACACCAAGTATAAACGTTACTATTAATACATAGCTGTATTTTAGTTGTAGCTCTAATCCGAAAGTTTTATCATTCGTTTTTTTCATCATTTAATTCGTTGTAGAAGAACGTGTATCTGTTATTCTGAAATAATCAAAATCGACATAGCCACCTATATTCTCAGTAGCATAATTAAACAAACCGAAGCGATAGCCCATAAAATGAGGAAGAGTGTATTGCATCTGTAACACTTCGCCGAATGATTCCCATTTCTTTCCATCTAAGCTGTAGTAGAAATAGGCCTTATCTGTACGGTTTTTAAAATCACACTCAATTTTAAAATATACGGTATCCTGATTGAGTTCAATTTTTGAAAGCAAGCCGCCATCTTCATCGTTTTTACTCATAAAAATAGCCTTCTGATCTCCGTCGCAGGTTACGCCGATCAGTCCGTATTTTTTCTGAAGGATGGCCAATCCGGCAAAATCACCGGATTTCATATTCGCAACATCTATTTTGATAGTGCCTGAAGATTCGGGACCTATACTTCGCTGGGTAAGCGTGTTTTTTGCCTGTAGAAACAGCGTATCAATTCTTCCGGCTTTGAGGCGTAAATAACCGGGAAGCTCTGAAACAGACCACAACGAATTGTCAGGGTTGTGGTTAAACTGCCAAACTAAAGGAAGTGAAGGATCTCCCACTTCCCGCTCAAAATCGTCTGAATTGACGATACCCGGAATCAAACTTCCGTTTGCAGGTAAGTCTAAGTTATCTGGTACTTTTCCGTCTACACCCAGAACCGGCCAGTCATTTTCCCATTTTACAGGAACTAAATAAGGAATTCTCCCCACAGCCCCGCTATCCTGAAAAAGATACGAAAACCAGTCGCCAGAAGGTGTATCTATCAATCCGCCCTGTGCGACGCCTTTATCCTGAAGTGCAATTCTACCTTCATAAGGACCGGTTATCTGATCTGCCCGATGAATGATCACCGTACGCATTCCATTGCGAGGCCAGGCGATATTGAATAGGTAAAATTTACCATTGTGTTTAAAAAGTTGTGATCCCTCTGCCGGTAAAATGATTGAAGCACCTATAGGTTTAGTAGCATTTTTAATTAAGACCTGCTGCGTATTTTCTTTTACTCCGCTCAGATCATCTTTAAGCTCAACAATACTAAGCTCTCCTGCTCCCCAAATCATATAAATCTTTCCATCTTCAAAAAATAGCGTGTGATCGTGATAGGAAGGGGCAAATTCGTGTTTTTCCCAAGGACCGTTCTCAATATCGCTGGTGGTATAAATATGCGTTTTCCCAGACGTTGCTGAAAAAGTTGATAAATAATAGATACCCTTATGAAACCTCAATGAACTTGCCCACGAGCCTCGCCCATAGGTTTGCTCACCGTTTTCAAGATTCATGGCATCATTTTCAACCAGTCTGTCATAAGCATAGCCTATGAGTTTCCAGTTTGTAAGATCTTTTGATTTCATTATGGGTACTCCAGGGCTCATATGCATCGTAGTACTGCTCATATAATACGTACTATCGACCCGTATGATAGCCATATCCGGGACATCTGCGTGGATTAATGGGTTGGATGCCGTCTTTTGCGCAACGGCCTGGAGCGCGCACATACTTAATCCTAAAATCCAAATTTTGATGCGATATGTATAATTACCTATTACCAAACCAGAATTTATTTTTTTGCGATTGCAATGATTGAGTCTACAACACTTTTTGGTTTGTTATCCCGATCAAAAAGCAACGGGTAATCTTTACGTCCACCTATCGGCCAGTTGTTTCTCCAAGAATTACCATCATTAACACCCCATAAGGTTACTTTGTCAATTTTATCTTCATGTTTCAGAAATAACTTAAAAAAATCTAAACATCTTTTATTAAAAGCGGTACTTACCGAATCTGGTAACTTATTGGGATACGGATTCATCTTCTCTTTATACTCAAAATTTGCAGAAACTTCTGCTCCCTGGTTATCCCAGGGAGAAGGGAGAACGGTAATATCGAATTCAGTTACCGAAACTTTAAGTCCCAAATCTGAAAATGCAGTAATGGTTTTCTCAAACTCTTCAAGTTCTGGGTAGTCCATACCTACATGGCCTTGCATCCCTACCCCATGAATGGGTACTCCCTGCTCCTGCAGTTGTTTTACCATACGTACAATACCTTCTCTTTTTTCAGGTAAGGAAGTTGAATAATCATTGTAATATAATTCCGCATCAGGATCTGCTTCGTGTGCAAACTCAAATGCCATTTTTATAAAATCTTCTCCGAGCAGATCGTAAAACTTACTTTTTCTCAATGTCCCATCATCCAAAACAGCCTCATTTACAACATCCCATGTTTTTATTTTTCCTTTGTAGCGAGATACCACCGTATTGATGTGATTTTTCATTCTGGAAATGAGTTCATCACGGTTAATTTCTTGATCGAGACTGTCTTTAAAAAACCATTTAGGTGTTTGAGAATGCCAAATAAGTGTATGCCCATGAATGACCATATTATTTTCTTCACCAAAAGCTACAAACTTGTCTGCAATAGAGAAATCATACTCCCCCTGATTAGGAACCAGACGTTCACTTTTCATACAGTTCTCAGCGACAATAGAATTAAAATTTTGTCGTACAACCTCTAATTCTTCAGGGTTGTAACCGCTAATTTGTCTTATGTTTAAAGCAGTACCAATAAGAAACTTATCTGCCAGAGCTTCTTTTAATTTTAACGGTTTTTCATCTAACTGCGCAGTATCTGAAGATTTATTAGGCTTGCAGCTTACCAGCAATACTGCCAGTAGAATAAGTGACGATAAATAGTTCATTTAAGTAGTTTAAGTTTATAATCTTTTAGGTGAAGGCTCGCGTCTATTTGATAATTCTTCTTGTATCTCAAGTTCTTTAGCCTTGTTAATTTTATAGAAAATCAAGCAAGCAACACTTACAAAGAAGAAAAGTGCCGGATAAATACTTACCGATAATTTAATACCTGAAATGGTTAACGCATCCTGAAGTACTGCCTGCTCATCGTATCCATACCAGGCTAATAATCCTGCAACTAAAGCACCACCAATACTCAAGCCTGCTTTAAGGCCAAAGATCATTGCTGAAAAAATAATCGCTGTAGCCCTGCGGAAATTAATAAGCTCTGAGTAATCTGCGACATCGGCGATCATCGCCCACAACAAAGGAGTAGATATACCGTAAAACAAACCGTGAACCAATTGTGTTATAAATATTAATGCAATAGCATTATTATCATAAAAGTAAAAGAGAACGAGACAAACCGCAGATAAAAACAAACTGAGACCGAATATGTCCCGCTTACCAAATGTATCTGCTAGCAGTTTAGAAAACCCGATTCCTATCATCATCATTATAATACCGCCGGCATTAAACAGACTAAACCCTGAAGTTGCGGGATCATCAGGCCATGTAAAGCCAACAAATCCCAGATTGATAAGCCACTCATTAAGATTCAAAATAAAGCCGTTAAAGCCAATATTTTCTAAGAACGTGCTAAGGCTCGCATTGTCTACGAAATCATTAAAGTAATAGACATACATCCCACCTTTAAGTGAAAGAGTCACAAAAACAAAAATGGTAATCAACAGAACAGCACGCCAAGGCTTATTTTTTACAAGGTCTTTAATATCCTGCTTGACGGAAGAAACACCTTCAGCCTGTGGCAACACGCGTTCCCGTGTAGTTAAAAAGGTAATGATAAAAAAGATAACCCCCACAATTGCAAACAACCAGATGGTTTGTTTAAAACCTTCAACTTTATCGCCTTCTCCAAGAATTAGAACAAGCGGTAATAAAAGCACCTGTACGACAAATTGAGCAACCATTACTGCCACAAATCGATAGGAAGAAATACTATTACGTTCAGACATATTTCCGGTCATAACGCCACTAAGTGAGGCATAAGGCAGGTTATTAGCTGAATAAATAATTACCAATAAAATATAGGTAATCAAAGCATAAGTAACTTTACCTGTCAAATCAAAATCTGGCGTGCTGAAAGCAAGGATTGCTACGATACCAAAAGGAATGGAAGTAAATAAAATCCAGGGACGAAATTTTCCCCATCGCGTCTTAGTACGATCTGCAATAACACCCATAACCGGGTTAAAAAAGGCTCCTATCATCCCTCCCGTAAAAATGATAAATGACGCTTTGCCCGGTGGTATCTTGTAAACATCTGTATAAAAGAAAGCCAGAAAGGTCATTAAGGTCTGAAAAATAAGATTAGCTGCCAGATCGCCTAAACTATATCCTATTTTCTCTATTACAGAAATATTATCTTGGGTTGATTTCATATTATTTCACCTACTTTAACTAGTTAAACACATTCATTTATAAATATCATTTACCTATATAACTTCAGTACTCATTATTACGACGATAATACTATAACAGGCTATTCAACTATTAATAAAAATTGAAATGTGATATTGATTTATCTTTTAATAACTAAATGTAATACAAGGATATACAAAAACATCTAAGTATTATAGTTTTTTTGACTATTAGCTATTTTTTCAAAAAAAAGCTTTCCTTATTTATTCTTAATCAGTTTATCTAAACTCTTTACTTTTTGCTAACACATCCTAAATCTTCAGGAACTATCTACATATAGTAGAACTAAAACTAAAAATGCACCGCAATCGATTAAGTAATAATTTATATGCTCTAAAGAACATCAATATATTATAGGAAAGCCTCGCAAGGAGGCTCCCCAAAAAAGTTGCCAGTAAAAACACACTTATAATAATACTAACAAACAATTCAATTTATTTTACTCGATACTCGAGATTTAAATACTTCGAGACTTGTCACGTTCAGTTTAATATTTCGCGGGCTTGTCCCGAAGTAGTTTGCTTCTAAAACGCGTTAGCTATAAT
>NZ_QOVJ01000008.1 GCF_004104055.1 Leeuwenhoekiella aestuarii
TTATTTTTAGATCCTTGAAAACTACGCAAATCCCTTATCGTGCGGATAGCAAACCGCTACGCTAGGCTATCCTCCACTGCCCGCCGCTGTGGCATTTGCTTGTTTTACTACAGATCTAAAAAGTAGGCCGTTTCCAAAATCAGAACTGAAAATAATATTTTTTAGCTTTCTTTTTCTTCAGTATAGCAAAAAGGTCCCGTTAAGAATTTTCGAAGCCTTGGAGAAAATTTAGGGGACTTATTGCGGTTTTGCCCCTAAAGGCAAAAAATACCTAAGAAATGTGCCTGAGCAAATAGTCGCTACAGAACCAAAATAGAGATAAGCGCATTCAATCTGACCATTTAAAAACAATAAAAACTACAGATTAAAAAGTGTCTTCTCTTTTGGTTAGCCTGTCCTGAGCGATAGTCGAAGGATTTCTTTGGACGGGCAAACCGACAAAGGAGGTTCACGAGCTCCCGTAAAAATAAAAATCCCGCGAGCTAAACCGAGGACACGAGGTTCACGAGTTCCCGTAAAATAATAATCACGCGAGCTAAACCGAGGACACGAGGTTCACGAGCTCCCGTAAAATAATAATCACGCGAGTAAAGAATAGTAATTATAATTTCTATTTCTGTTCATTTTTTCCATCGATGAAAAAACGAACCAAAAAAATCTAGGCTTATTTTTAGATCCTTGAAAACTACGCAAATCCCTTATCGTGCGGATAGCAAACCGCTACGCTAGGCTATCCTCCACTGCCCGCCGCTGCGGCATTTGCTTGTTTTACTACAGATCTAAAAAGTAGGCCGTTTCCAAAATCAGAACTGAAAATAATATTTTTTAGCTTTCTTTTTCTTCAGTATAGCAAAAAGGTCCCGTTAAGAATTTTCGAAGCCTTGGAGAAAATTTAGGGGACTTATTGCGGTTTTGCCTGATAAGGCAAAAATACCTAAGAAAAAGGGTCTTTTCTTTTGTTGAGCCTGTCCTGAGCGATAGTCGAAGGATTTCTTTGGACAAGCAAAGAAAATGAACAAACATTATTGGTAGTTAAAATGACTCAAACCGAGGACACGAGGTTCACGAGCTCCCGTAAAAATAAAAAACACGCGAGTAAAGAAAATGAACAGAATCTCCTCATATACCACACCCTTCTCCTATAGATTAGGAAGTTTGATTCTAGAAAGCATCTCTAGTGAGATGCTGAAACACGTTCAGCAAGACGATTAAAAAACCTACGTGTAAGTGCGCGATTGTATCGCGCGCTTTAATTTCGATTATCGAGTAAATGCTTTTTGAATCGCTTTCAACTCCTTTCGGGAAACACGTATCGCAGTCCCATGTCGAATTCCATCAGGAAAGGAAACCTGATCAGAAATATCGGTCCAGTTTTTTAAGTCGGTAGATTGTACCGCGCCGTATTGATGGTCGGTATATTTATCAAAATAGACCAGCCACTCCCCGTCTTTCTGAATCAGCGTAGGTCCTTCGGCCCAGTAGTTTCCGGTAATGGGTTCGCTTGCTTCCGAATACGGTCCGGTTACGTGTTGTGCGGTGGCTACTTTGAGGTTTTTATGTGCCGGTTCGCGGGTTTCGTCTTTTAAAACCATCACATACTGTTTCCCGTCCCATTGAATCGTGGCATCTATCGAATTGAAACCGGGTTCGTAAAGCACCTGGGCCTTGCTAAATTCTTTAAAATCTTTGGTAAGCGTATAATACATACGGTGGTTATACCCCGCATCCAGTTCCGATTGCGTTTCGGGATACAAACCGGGAATGGTTGTCGCCCAGTAGATCATATACTCCTCGTTTTGGGCATCATAAGTGATCTCCGGCGCCCAGCAGTTACGCGCCGTTTCTTCGTGTTGCATCACCGGAATCAAGTGCTGTTCAGACCAGTGTATCAAATCATCGGAGGAGGCATAACCGATGCCCCGCTCGGTCCAGCCTGTGGTCCACACCATATGATACTTACCATCTCCACCTTTGATGACTGCCGGATCCCGCATCAGTTTTTGCTCCCCCACTTCGGGGGTAAGAATAGACTGATCGTTGTTTAAAGACTTCCAATGCAGCGCGTCGGTGCTGTAAGCCAGATGTAACCCATCCTCGCCATTGCCTTTAAAATAGGTGAAAATATAGGCCGGATCCTGGGCGTTGCAGGAGGTGCATGCAAAGGTTAGTATTAAAAGTAGAGATAGATTTCGGAGCATAATTAAAACGTGTATAATGGGCTTGTATCTGCAGTAGCAATCATAGCAGCCTGTCCCCTCGAGCGCAGTCGAGAGGTTGTAAAACTCAATTTATAATCGCAAGGTCTCGTCCCGAAAACATTCGGGAGCGCTCAACCTGACATTTAAATTCTGATATCATTAAGTAGTGATTTTTATTCAGACACCAACCCATGCTTCTGCATCCATAAAGTTAAAGCTTTGGGCCAGGAGTTTGCAGTGGCAGTACGCCCCATTCCAAAACCGTGACCCCCATCTTCGTAGAGGTGCATTTCGGCAGGTACACCAGCATCTTTGAGTGCTAAATAATACCGAATACTGTTTTCTACAGGCACCGCACCATCATCAGTTGCGTGTACCAAAAAGGTCATGGGAGTTTCAGGCGTGACCTGATATTCTCCACTGGTGTTGTAAACCTCAGCCTGAGTGGTTTTTTTGCCCAGCAAATTATCACGCGAGCCCTGGTGTGTGATGCCCTCCTGCATACTGATCACCGGATAGATCAACACTGCAAAATCAGGCCGGGCTGAAACCCCTTCCGTACTCGTATAAACGGCACCGGCATAATGTGTCGAGGCTGTGGAAGCCAAATGTCCCCCGGCAGAAAAACCCATGATCCCCACTTTTGAAGCATCTATACCATAATCCCCGGCGTGTTGCCGCACATAGCGAATGGCGCGCTGGGCATCCTGTAGCGGCCCTATACTTTTATCCTGCATAATGCGATCGTGGGGCAAACGGTATTTGAGTACAAAACCGGTCACGCCCTGTTCGGCAAACCAGGCTCCCAGTTTATAACCTTCCTTGTTAATGGCCAGATGACTGTAGCCGCCACCGGGACAGATCACTACGGCTGTTCCGTTTGCTGTTCCGGCTTCTGGAGTGAAAATGGTCAATGTGGGATTTGTGACCTTTCCATAACCACGGATTTCCTCACCGTCAAACTGTTGTTCTTCAGTGTAGTTCTCATCGGCAATACTTCCGGGCACTTCATCCCAAAGTTCGACTTCCTGCTGTTGCGCAATAAGGGCGTTGCTTGCAAATAAGCTCATTAAAAGTAGGTGTTTGAATTTCATCCTGTAATTTAAATAAATTACTTCGGGCTAAGCCCAAAAAGCATTAAATTGAATAATCCATTTTTAGAACACGTGTTAGCGCGCTATTGTATCGCGTACTTATAAATCTCGATTCTCGAGTAAATCCGGTTAAACTAGCGTTGTTTTTATAAGCGACTTCCCAGTAATACAAAACTTGCTACTCTTCGAGACGGTACATTTCGGCACCTGCTAACAGAAAACAACCCAAACCATAATCCTCAAAATCGGGTTGCTTGGTATACGAAAGCGGCTGCCCGTCTTTAGGTTCTTTTCCGGTAGATTGCAACCACCCCAGGAATCCGTTTTCGTGTAAGCTTTCCGTGGTCAGCGCATTCCAGGCTTTAGTAACTACGGGTAAATAGGTTTCACGGTCTAAGAGATCGTTATTGATCCCGTAAGCGATTCCGTATACAAACAAGGCGGTTCCCGAAGCTTCTTTCCCTCCAAAATGCGTGGGATCGTGCAAACTCACATTCCAAAAGCCATCCTTGCGCTGAACCTTAATCAGTGCTTCAGCCATCGCCTGCAAGTCTTCAACATACTGCTTGCGGTGTGGCGCATCTTCGGGAATGATCGAAAGCGTTTTGGCCAGAGCAGCGATCACCCAACCATTACCGCGACTCCAATACGAATCTTCCCCATTCGGCTCCGTATACGGCGGATCGAAATCGGCATCCCGCCACCAGAGTCCGTCTTCCGGATTAAAAAGTCCGTTTCCACCGATCACATTTCGGCTTTCCATATACATCTGGTACATTTTTTCAAAGTAGCGCGGATCGTTCTCGAGCACTCCCATTTTCGCAAACACCGGCATCCCCATTTGTATGGCGTCGATCCAGTCCCAATCGTCCTGTTGCGGGGTATGTAAAAACTTCTGCATACAGGCGCGGGTATTTTTCAGCTTTTCCGGATCGGGTTGCAGATTGTATAAATCAATATAGGTCTGAGCCGCATCATAATCATCGGCATTGCGGGTTTCATTCCCACTGCGGAAGCCCCACTGGTGAAAATTAGCCCAATCCAAAGCATAGTTGTAGTACTCCGCTTTGGGATAGATTTCGTGCAGGGCCAGCAATCCCTCATAATACACCCCACGCGTCCAGATATGACTGGGACGCTCTTTATTGGTGATAATGGTTTTACCCACATCCGGCCATTTTTCCATAAAATAGGCATTGGCGAGTTGCATGTCTTGGAGAATCGCATCTCGTTCTATCGGTTTTTGTGCAGCACAATTAAGACTGAAAAGTGCAGGGAGCAGGAGTATAAATAGCTTATTCATTAGAATTGATTTAAAGGTATTAATGGGTTTCGGTTGTAAGCGGAATCAAACGTACAGGTCCTAACAATCCCGAAGGGGTTGGTTCCCAGACGGAAGCATCAAAGGCTTTATAATCTTTATTGACCATATTGATCTCGTAAAAATTCTTCCACTCTTCCCCGCGCAGTTCTTTGGCGCGGATTCGGTTTGCGGCCAGATTGGTCACTTTAATTTTCAGGGTATTCGTGCCGACTTTGAGTGGACCCAAATCCAATTGATAAGGCACAGACCAGGCAGTACCCACATACGCATCGTTGAGCCAGACTTCAGCACTTTCCCGCACATCACCCAGACTTAACCTCCAGAAATCAGCCGCAGTTTTGGGTTTCTCAAAGCTGGTGGTATATACCGCAGTGCCTGAAAAATGCTCGGCATCTTCGCCCAGAGTCGTCCAGGATTTCAGGGTATTCAGCGCTGCAGCTTTGGGTAGAACGGGACCGCCTTTTTCAAAAGTGAGTTGCCAGTCTTGATCTAAAACAAGGCCTTCATCAAGAGGTTCGGCATACGTCCAAGGTTTAATACCTTCAGGAACCTGAGTTTTTAAAATCAGTGCATCTCCGGAAGCGATCTGTACCTTGACTTCGGTTTTCCCGTTTACGGTACGGGTGATGGCCCGGCCGGTTTTACGATTAAGCGGATCTAAGAGCGCCACCTCATCGGCCGCAACCGCAAGCGGAATAAACTGGTCTACCGCTTTTGAAGTATGATTGACGAGGTAATAAATTTTGGAGTTTCCAGCACTACGGCGGATGAATTTGAGTCCGCTCTCCACCAGCCGTTCCGGATAGACGCCCGCTGCATTCAAGCCAGAATCCAAATCGACACCGCTCAGCTTGTTTTGAGCGATCAGGTTTTGCAGGGCTTCCGTTTGCTGCTCATACTCAAAAAATCCCGGAACACGTTCCGGCAAACCGGTAAAAATCACGGAAGCTCCGGCATCTTTTAAGGCTACCAGTTTTTGCAGGGTGGCCAAAGGCATAAATTCACAGTCCGGGACAACCAGCGATTTGTAGCTGCCGCCCGGCAGTACAATTTTTCCATTGACAACTTTGGCTTTTGCCAAAAAATCATCCGAAAGGAAATCAACGCCATAGCCTTTTTGCATCAGCTCGTTGGTGGTTTCATAAAACGGAGTGTCCAGCAACCACTCGTTAAGGGAATGGATTTTAAACTGAAAAAACAACTGCCCGCCTTTAAAGCTGTTATACTGATCGTAAATGGGCCAGTACAGTAAAGTCTCATTATCGGGTTGGCCTTCCTGCAAAACACTTTGCACATTGGCCAAATACGAAAACAGTGCCGGTGCATCTTTCCAAATCGTATTTTTCGGACTAAAATTTACCGAAGCGTAAAACTTCCAGCCCGGCCAGCCCGCGCGCTCCGGTGAGTAGGTAGAGCCGTGTAAAAAAATATGGTTTACGCCGTTAAGCAAAAGCTCTTCGGCTTCCGGTTTGGTTTGAGAAAGTGCGGTTTTAAAATGCTCCCGCAACCAGGTAAAGGTCTCGGAAGAAATCAGGGGTTTCCCCGCAATATGCCCTGCGCTCGAAGAGAACTTCAACATCACCGGATCGGCATCCCCGGTACGAATGTTTTCGGCCTCGCGTCTAAATCCGGCAATGTCATAAGGCATCGAGCCAAAAGTCTCACACTCGGGAATATCTGCCGATGCGTACAGATCGATCAGATTTCCCGGCGAACCATGGGCCTGCAGTTTGGTCTTAAAGCCGTGCTTGTTCGCCCAGTCGGTCCAGGGTTCATCAAAACGATGCAACAATAAATCGGACAGGGTTTCCCGATAATCACTTTTAACCCGGTTGCCCAGATCCGTATCGGTTTTACTCAATACTAAAGGGATATAGGGCTTTAGGTCATACCCACGAAACTCCTTAAAATATTTGAAGAATTTTGGGGTAAAATCCGTCCCATATACTTCATAACTGTCATTAAAAATCGCTCGGAGGTTTCTGTTTAGTTTCGCAAAAGCAGAATCGTAAGGCTGCACATAATCTTCAAAAGCTTCGGTAGAATAGTGATCAAGCGTATAACCCGCACCTCCCGGCGCGGAACGTTTTACCTGCTGCCCGGTTTTACCGGTAAATAGGGCGTAAAGCCTATAGTCGGAATCTTGTGGGGTCCAGTTGAGTCTTCCCTCGGTTACCTTATCGGTTAAGTCAGTAAATTTTTCAGCTGAATCATAAGCCAACAAAGCCGTGAGTGTGGCGGGTTGCTTTTCTTTTGGATCCGGAAGAATTTCCTGATTAAAAGACTCCCCGCGTTTGAGCTGGTATTGCTGCACCACCAGTTTGGTCGCGGCGTACTCCTGTTCTACCTGTGGTCCCCCATAGGGCCAGCCCGTTCCCAAAACCAGATCTACACCCAGTCCCAGACTGTCTGCCGTACGGAGTGTATAGTCTAACATCTCCAGCCATTTGGGAGAAAGATGATCCAGAAAATGGGTCTCCTCCCCTTTTGCACCATAAATAGGAGTGATCTCTACCCCGCCCAAACCGACTTCTTGAAAGGCAACAAGATGCGCTTTCAGGTTGGGTTTATCAACCGCACTGCCCATCCACCACCAGCGCGTCCAGGGTTTTGTGGTATTATGAACCTCCGGCCAAAGCACCTCACCTGAGTCAGAAAAGTCTTTAGCTTCCTGAGACTTACAGCACAATACAAGCACAAAACTCATGATATATATAAAAGAGTTGACGTAAAAACGCATAGAATTAGGATTTAAAGCTGAAAATACAATGCATTGCACAAAGTCTCAAACCAAGCTAAAAGTAAGGGTTTAAGAAGCAAGTGCTATCCTGTGCCGTCCTGTTGAAAAAGGCGCTATCAGTATCTAGTTTCTAGAGTTTTAACAAAAAGCAGGACAGTACAGCCCTGTAAGTACAGGATACCTCAAACGATGTAATTATATAATTTTAGCCAACAAACAATGATTTTAAAGTTAAAACTCTCAAAATCTTTTCTCTATTATGAAACAAATACACAAAAACTTTTTAGTGTTTCTGGGTTGCTTGCTATTGAGTGCAACGGTCTGGGCGCAAGAAAAAACGGTTACGGGGACTGTGACCGATCCTCAGGGTATGCCCTTACCCGGAGTAAACGTACTGGTACAAGGTACCCAGCGTGGAACACAAACCGACTTTGACGGAAACTTCACTTTACAAGCTACTGAGGGGGACACACTTCTTTTTTCATTTCTCGGAATGAAATCGATTTCGCAATCTATTACAAGTACAAATTCCTATTCGATAACGATGGAGGAAGACAGCGCCGAACTCGATGCTGTTGTAGTGGTAGGATATGGTACTCAGAAAAAATCAGATCTTACAGGAGCGGTTTCCTCGGTTAGTTCAGAAGAACTATTAACCCAACCGGTTAGTAACGTTTTTCAAGCGCTGCAAGGTAAAGCTGCCGGGGTGGACATAACCAGTAGTGAAAGACCGGGTACTATAGGTTCTGTAAGAATTCGAGGTAATCGTTCCCTAACTGCGAGTAATGCGCCTTTATATGTAGTAGATGGGGTTCCGCTATTGTCTGCCTCTTCTATTGAAACCATTAACCCAAGAGATATTGAGTCTATCGATGTACTTAAAGATGCATCAGCTACCGCTGTGTATGGTTCTCGTGGTGCTAATGGTGTTATTATTGTAACAACCAAAAAAGGGAAAGCTGGTCGTTTTACACTAAATTATTCAGGAACGGTTACGGCATCAGAGATCGTAGATAGAGCTCCTGCTATGAGTGCTGCAGATTTTATACGTTTTCGACGAACTGCTGCATTCAATCTTGACCCCAATACATACGCGAGTCCTAATGCTCCTACCTTAGAAAATGACACAAATATTTTTGACAGTCCGTTAGATGGCCAAACGTCAAGAGATAATGTGCTTCAGGGATGGCAAAATGGTTCATTTGATCCGTCTAGAGTACGAAATACAGACTGGACAGACTTTGTTACACAAACAGGTATTCTAAGTGAACATACGATTAGTGCAAGTGGAGGTAGCGAAAAAGTGAATGCCTATGGTTCTCTGGGATATGTAAATGATAAAGGAACCCAAAAGGGTCAATTTTACGAGCGATATACGGCTAATTTAAGTGCAAACATAACTCCTGTAGACTGGTTTAAATTTAGCGCAAACTTTAACCTTTCCTGGAGTGAGCAAGATTATGGGTTCTCTACATTAGGTGGTCGTAGCAGCTCTGTTCCTAATGCAATATATGGCGCAGCTAAAAACATTTACAATATGGCTGTCCCTTATGATGCAGATGGAAATCTTGTTATTAACCCAGGAGGAGAAAGCACCATTTATACGATAATGGATGAGTTTAATAAGAGTACCCAACTTTCTCAAACCTTACGTGCTTTAGGGAGCTTGAGCGCTACATTTGATATTGGTGAAATCTACGAGCCACTTGAGGGGCTTGAATATTTAATTCGTTTTGGACCCGATTTCAGACATTTTAGAGAAGGGGTTTACATTGACGGAAGCTCATCTCACAGATTAAATTCTGACGGAACTGATGGCACTAACTATGCTCGTTTAAACAACAGACGGGACTTTTCTTGGACCCTTGATAATCAGATCAATTACAATACCACATTTGCTGAAAAACACAATCTAGGGGTTACTTTATTACAAACAGCTTCTTCGTGGAATATTGAAAGTTCTGGAATGTCTGCAAACAACATCCCTAAACCTTCGATGCTCTGGAATAACTTTGGTGCGATAGATATTTCTAATTCTGAAAATAATGTAAGTATCGGCTCTAATTTAAATGAGAGACAGCTCAGTTCATACCTCGTTCGAATGAATTATGGTTTTGATGATAAATACCTGTTAACGCTCTCCGGTCGTTGGGATGGAGCTTCTCAGTTAGGTGATGGAAATAAATGGGATTTTTTCTCTTCTGCAGCACTAGCGTGGAAACTTGACCAGGAAGATTTTCTTGCAAATGCAGATTGGATAAACAATTTAAAGCTTCGCGTAGGATACGGTACTACCGGTAACTCTGCTGTAGCTCCCTATGCAACAAAAGGAGATATCATCTCTATATTCCTACCGTTTAACGGATTGTCAAATCAGATAGGATATACAACCAACGAACCCTATTACTCAGGATCACAACTTTCTTTGGCAAATCCAAATCTGGGTTGGGAAAAAACGACACAGTATAATGTTGGTGTTGATTTTGGGATTTTCAACAACAGAGTATCAGGTAGTCTCAACGTTTATAAATCGTATACTTCAGACCTGTTGATGTCTGTTAACATTCCTACACTTACAGGATTCCCTTCTACAATTGCAAACATTGGTAAAACCAATAACAAAGGTTTTGAAGCTTCTCTGAATTTTGTTCCTGTTTCTTCTCCAAAAGGCTTTGTTTGGGAATCAGATCTTAACGTAGCCTGGCAGAAAGATGAGATAGAAGAGCTTGCTTACGGAGAAAATGATATGGTAGATAACAACTGGTTTATCGGAAAGTCTATAGGTGTCATTTTTGGTTATGATAATGAGGGTATGTGGCAAGACACTCCAGAAGACCAGGCTGAAATGGCATTATGGAACGAGAATGGATATGACTTCACTCCTGGTAACGTAAGACCTACAGATCAAAATGGTGATTACATCATGAATGGTGATGATCGTGTTGTTTTAGGGAATACCACTCCTAGATGGACACTCGGTTGGAACAACGCTATCAGTTACAAAGGTTTCGAATTGAGTACGCTTATTATATCTCGTCTGGGTTATACAGCAAATATTGGAGGGGAGGCGATGACCGCAAGATCCAATCAACGGGAAGTGGATTACTGGACTCCTGAAAACACGGATGCTGAATTTCAAAAACCTATTTTAGGTCAGGCCACCTCAGGATCTCAGGATGAATTTTCTGGTTTGCTGGGCATTCGAGATGCAGGATTTATAAAAATCCGGAACATCTCATTAGGCTATAATTTTACTGCTGAGCAAAGTGAAAAATTAGGATTGAACAACTTAAGGTTTTATGTACAAGCCGTAAATCCTGGAAGTATATATCAAGGAGCTGCATGGTATGATTTTGATACCAACTCTACGATTTTCAACAGAAGTTTTGCTGTAGGATTAGACATTGGACTATAAAAAAGAATTTTAAAAAGAAAAAAAATGAAACTAAATATTTTTACTAAACGTTTTACAATTCTTTGCTGCTCAATCCTTGCGATGACGGCTATGTCTTGTAAAGATGATTTTCTTGATGAAGATCTCACAAACCAGTATTCAACAGACTATTTTTTAACGCCTCAAGGTCTTGAAGATCTTACCGTTTCTTTATACGGTAATATAAGATGGCACTTTGGTTATGAGTGGGCTTATGGTATTACGCTTTACGGAACAGACGAATTTACCAATGCCAATGACCTCACCAATGAGATGTGGAACACCTATGACAACCGCTTAGGACCGGTGGGTGCTACTACTGAAACCGGGGCAGCGAATAAAAACGCCACCTCCCCTGCTGCGTTATGGGATCAGATGTATTATGGTATCTCCTCAGCAAACATCATTATAGCCAATGCTGAAATCATAGAAGATGAAGCTGTGAGGAATCGCTGCCTGGCTCATGCGTATTTCTTAAGAGGATACAATTATTACAGACTGGTTGCACAATATGGAGGAGTGGTGCTTCAGCTAGAACCTGCAGAAGGTGTGGTTAGAAATTTTGAACGGGCTACTGAAGAAGAATCCTGGGAACAGGTGATCTCTGATTTCCGAAATGCGTATGAGCATTTTGAGGGAGAAATATACACCTATGGTAAAGGGGTTACCTGGACTAAAGCTACTGCGGCACACTTTCTGGCAAAAGCCTTGCTCTTTAGAGCCTCAGAGCGCAACGATGCTTGGAACTCAGGTTATATTGATTCAGATCTCAATGAAGCGATTGATGCAGCAAGTTATGCAATTGATGCTCGTGGCCCATTAACTGATAATTACAGAGACTTATATGCTACCTGGTCTGGTATAGATAGCGAGACCGAACAACTTGATGAAATTTTAATGGCAGCACCACACAATGCTGATGAGTCTACTAAAGGTCGTTTTGGAAACAGAACCTACAACTACTTTACACCTCAATTTTCTAATTTTTCAGGGGGTTGGGTACGTCGTGGCGTTTGGATTGGGGGAATGGATTTCCAACGGTTAAGACCTACAGAATATACCTATGCCGTTTTTGATCACGTGAATGATTCGAGAATGTGGAAAACCTTTAAAACGGTATACGGGGTAAACAATGTTTTAGATGAAAATGTTGACGTAGAACTTGGAGATCCGGGAATTGTTATGATCTTAAATACTAAAGATGATGACACTTATGACAACTTCAAGTTTGGAGCTAACATTCAACAGCCAGATTGGAGAGATGTCGACGGTCGCCTACCGGAATGGAAATTAGGAATGCGACAAACAGAAACTTCTGGATCGTTAACCAGTTCTCCGGGACAATTTGTGCCCAACTCCTTAGTGCTGTATCAAAATGGAGAATACGTTTCCCCGAACTTTAAGAGCACGCCAATCTCTAATTTCTTTGCAGGTATTAACAAAACAGATGATGGGTCTCGTTTTGCTGAAAAAGGAGATGCACACCGCGATGTGACTATGGCACGCCTGGCAGAAACCTATCTGGTAAGAGCCGAATGCTATGCGCGTTTGCAACAATATGGTAATGCGATGAATGACATCAATACCGTACGCGCAAGAGCTGCCTGGAAATCTGGTGAAAACAGATCATACTATGTAGATGGGTCTGTTGCATTTGAAAACAACAGTTTGAATACCGGTTCTGCAGCTCAAAACTACATAAACTCTAATTTGAATATCAATACCTATTACTTATCCAATCCGGATATTGATGTAACGACCGAGGCTTCAGATTTAAGTTTAACTTCATTCCCTGATAATTTACCAGATGAAGATGAGGCTGTTTTAAATGCTCTAGGTGTTTCAGGCACTTACGACCGCGCTTTGCATTTTATTCTTAACGAACGTACGCGTGAACTGCTCGGTGAGTGGCAACGTTGGGAAACGCTTTCTAGAACAGGAACCCTTATACAACGCGCAAGAGCTTTCAATAAAGAAGCTACAAATATTACCGAAAACAAACATGAATTGCGTCCTATACCGCAATCTTTTATTGATGGACTGCTCAATGAAGATGGATCTAACTTATCTGCTGAGATGAAAGCAGATTGGCAAAATCCCGGATATTAATACGGTACACTAATGCAAGTCTTATTAAACAGCCAACCTCTTAAAAAGGTTGGCTGTTTTTTTTATATGCACCCGTTATCCCTGGCCTCAGATACCCCGATGTTGTTAAGGAAGTATTAACCCATTCAAAACATACGTTCTAGCCTAAAAAAAATGATACTTTTGCCCTCCCTAAATCGTTAAATTTGAATACACAAGATTTTAAGCGTGCTAAAGTATTAGCGGATCTTGATCTGGATTATCAAGAACTCAAAAGTGATTTTCAGGATTTAAGTATATTAGCTGCTAAAGTAGCCGGTACTGAGCTTTCTGAAGTAAATTTCATCGATAATTATACCCAATGGACGGTTGCCGGGTCGGCAGGCGAATTCAGTCAAAAACCCCGGGAGGCCTCTATTTGTAATATTACTATAACCGAAGATCATCAATTTGAATCACGGGTAGATCTGGATCTCAGATTTAAAGACTCCAGCTATGTTCAAAAAGAAGGCTATAAATACTATTATGGTATTCCCCTTAAACTTAATGATGAAATAGCCATAGGAACACTCTGTATTGGGGGAAAAACCATTGAAGACTTAAGTGAAAATCAGGTTGAGCAATTGCATTTAATCGCCAAACAAATCGAGAAACAAATCCTTTTAAAACAAAAGCTACGCCTTGCACAAAAACAAGCTTTAGAAGAGCGGAAATTAAAAAGACGTTTAGCGCACGATGTTAGGAGTCCGTTAAGTGGTATTGCTCAACTCATTGAACTTACCGATCACTCAAAAGAACATTATGAAGAACTTATAGACATCCTAAATCTCATTGCCTCCAGTACTACCAGCGTGTTACAGCTCGTTGAGGATATATTAAGTGTTGAAACAAATAAGTCTCCTTCAAATTTCGAAAGTGACTCTTTTTTCACGTTAGAAAGTCTTACCCAAAAGCTGATGGATCTTTACAGACCGCAGGCGCAGGCTAAAGACATTGAATTGAATTATGAATTTCAGCCCAATGCCTTAAAATTTTCGAGAAACAACTTACTTCCGATGATCGGTAATTTGATTTCTAATTCCATTAAGTTCACAGAAACCGGAGGTCAAATACACTTAAAATTAGAAATTGAACATACGCAAAACACTAACAATTTAAGTGTATTAGTCTCTGATACGGGTATTGGTATGTCTGCACAACAAGTAGATGATATAATCAATAAAAAAGCGACACACCGAACCGGTACATCTGGAGAAAAAGGCTACGGTATGGGCCTCGTATTTGTTATGCGACTTTGTGAAGAATTAGCGGGTAATTTCACTGTTGAGTCTAAACCTGAGGAAGGGACCCGTGTCAAATTAATTATTCCTTTAAAACAGTAAGTCACTTCGGGGTATGCCTGTCTGCCGACAAAGGCAGGCCCGCTAAGCATTCAACTGAATCATAGAGTATTAGAACGAGACACATCTCGATGTATTTAAATCTCGATTATCGAGTAAAGTCATTCATGAACAAAATGACTAGATGTATAAACACAACTCAAAAGTGATGGTAACCCGAAAATTTTAAGGCAATATGTATATAGGGAGTGTTGTATCTTACCTATAAAATCCGCTAAATACAAACAACACAATGCCCAAAATTATAGGCTTATTATTAATTTTCTTTTTCTACAATCAAACCTGGGCTCAAGACCAAGGTTCAGATTTTTTGCAGGGTGCCTGGAAATTACATCAGCTAAAAGATGATAAAGTACATCAAGAATTCATCTTAAACTTTAAATACTCTGACACCTTTCACCGATACTTTGGTAATAGTTCAGTTTATGGAAGCATCACCACTTTAGACCATATCAATTTTGACGAGAAAGCAAAAACCCTCTCATTTTCAAGTCATATTAGAAAGGGTGAAGTTTTCAATTTAAAAATTGTAAACGAGAAATTTCAGGGGACATTCATTCGCGACAACCAAGAATTTAAATTAACCGGTTCTAAAATTGCTAAAACGAATTCTAATCCGGTTTTAGCGTATGGAAAATATCAAACAACTACCATCCCTGAAAATATTGATGAATTATATGTAGAGACTGGTAATACAAATTCTGAAATAGTAGTACTCTACGTGCAAGGTGGTCCGTTTGACAAGCTTCAATATACACAGGAATTTAATGCCTGGAAAAATGAGTTGCATATCGTATATGTGAAACAGGCTCAAATGATAAACCCGTCTATCCTTCCTCCTGAAAATAAATTAACTTATGAAGATGCATTGAAAGAAAATTTAGTTTCAGTTGAAATATTAAAAAGACTCATAACTCATTTTAAAAAACAAAACAAAAAGGTATTGGTGTACGGAGAATCCTATGGGGCTTGGATAATCCAAAAATACATTGCTGAATTTGGCAACGAAGCAGATGCGGTAAGTATTTCTGCTGGCAGGCTTAATAAGGATCTAAAAATTTTGCAAGCCACAAAATTGAATCAAAAAGTGTATGACATAACTTATAAAAATGGCAAACGAATTTATACCGAAATGGACTTCACTTATTCAAAACCTAACGCGTATATGCTTTCTTCCATTAACAGTGAGATCTTTACCGAAACTTTAAAAGATAGAGACTTGTCGAAATTGGTTGTATACCAATACGGAAAAAAGGACGGAACAGTTGGACACCTGGACGATAATGAAATTGCATTTTTACAATCAAAAAATGTAGAGATAGAAGTTTGTAAAAAGTGCTATCACAGGCAAATGCTATCAGCTAAGATTGCCAACAAAGCTATTGAGAAAATGATAAAATTGGTCAAATAAAATAATAGATAGGGTAACAATCCTATAAGTAATTGCTTATTCGCGCCTACTTCTGAAAATCCTCGCGGATTTTCAGTTCGGTGTATATTTACAAAGTTTAACGCTAAGCTACGCAACTACTCATAGCCGAGACAGTTGTGCATCATTTAAGAAACGGGATGAAAACAAACTTTGAAATTAAAGAAAAGTATGCAGTCCTACTAAATGGAATTCATATTGACTTGCATAACAATTTTGAATCTAAAGAACTAACTGAATTTAAAAATTACGAATGAATGAAAATGAAACAACCTATACCAAATAACTAACTGGAATTAAGGTAGGTTCTGCTCCACTTCGATTCCGCTCAGTATAGCCTGAATACGATCAGAGTCACTAAAGGCTCTGCTTAACCGGGTATTAAGCGTGTACTCCGTAATTGACGGTTATAGAATAGCGTTGTTATTTGTGCGAAAAATAAAAACGATATAGAAAATAGTGATTGCCCGCTTTAGAGAAGACAATCCTAAGGCTATTAGGCGTGTATTGCGCCAGACTGCGGAACTGTCACCTAATTTCAATCTTATGAGGTGCCACATTTAGTGCTGGTGATTCTACCAAACTCAGGGCGCCGAACAGCAAAAAGAAACTACAATGCCATCTGGAGTATATCGATTAAAAGCTCGAAGAGCATAACCGCGAACTGGCCATCGCTAATGGAGATCGTGAAGAACTGCTCCTTCAAAGCCAAAGGCTTAAAATACAAGCAGATTCAAAACAAACTCGAGTAGAATATCATTTTCTCCAAATCAGCAGTTATCTACATCAGATGGTACGCAGAACCGTTACTGAGGGGTGCTACCCGGTCTTGAATTTAGGTTACACGGATTAAAAATTTGTAACCTTTCAAAAAGTCATCTTGTCCAATAGATGTGAATTCACCTAAACACATTCAACAATCAAATAAAACAAGATGAAAATTTTAAATACTATACTAAAAAATATAACTGTTGCAATAGTTGCGCTAACAGCAATTACTTCCTGTGCACAAACCAAAAGCATACAAACCTTAGAGGGCAGCATCCTACACGTCGAGGAATTGAACTCAGCTATTGAAAGTGCAATGAAAGAACATGAACTTCCTGGTCTTTCTGCAGCAATAATCAATAACAATGAACTCGTATATCACCAAGCTTTTGGCGTTGCTAATTCAAAGACAAGAGAACCTATTGATAAACAGAGCATCTTTGAAGGTGCATCATTGTCAAAGCCTATTTTCGCCTATTTTGTGATGAAATTGGTTGAAAACGGCACTATTGATTTAGACAAACCACTTCACCAATATTTACCGCATCCTGGGATTGCACCAGAATCAAAGGAAGAGTATAAATTGATTACAGCCCGAATGGTTTTGGCCCATCAAACAGGATTTCCTAACCACGCAAATAATGAACCTATAAAATTAGCATTTACACCTGGAACCGACTTTATGTATTCGGGAGAAGCCTATCAATATTTGGCAGCCGTAATTGGCACAAAACTGGGAATTGGATGGAAAAAAGAGTTGAACCAATTGTTTCAAGAAAAAGTTACAAACCCATTAAATATGCTACATACCACATTTGTATGGGATGATTATTTAGAATCACACAAAGTATTCGGTCATGATAAAGAGGGTTTGCCAACCTATAACAAACCAGGCAAAGGCAGATGGAGTGGAAAGACCTTCAATGCCTTCTCAAGTGTGCATAGTGAAGCATCAGAATACGCCAAGTTCATCATTGCAATGTTAAAAAAAGAAGGTTTGAGTGATTCATCTTTTTCAGAAATGTTGAAAGAGCAAACCAAATTTAAAGACAGTAATCCACTAAAAATAGAAACAGGACAAACCGGTTGGGGATTAGGTTTTACGCAAAAGCGTACCGAAAAGGGTATTATGCATATGCACACGGGTAATAACCACGACTTTCAAGCATATACGATGTTTGTTCCTGAACAAAAATATGGTATCGTCTTATTCACTAATTCTGGCAATTTATTACCTTTTATTGAAGCAATTTCAAATACATTGGGAAAACAATTTTAATAGACAAAACAACAATCAACTATTATGGAAAATATACAAGAAGCATTGGGAGCTCTATTTTTAATGGCGGGTGTAGTCGCTATAGTTTACATCATAGCGCGCTATACCTACCTTATTAAAAAAGCGATGATTGAAAAAGGTTTGGCTAATCCAGAATCATCAAAAAAAATGCAATATCTCGACATAGGTTGCATAGTATTATCGTTAGGCTTAGGAATTATGGTTTCCACTTTTTTTACCACAATGGAACTTACTGAAGATGCGGCCGATTTATTAATATGGGGCACCATCCTCGTTTTTGGAGCCATTGGGCTTTTGGCAGCTCATTGGTTACGTAAAAGAACAAAGTGAATCAAAGGGAGTTTACAGATATTGAACTTGTAATCAAAAGCAAGACTGGAGATACAGCTGCATTTAGGGATTTAGTCAATACCTATAAGGATGTGTCTCTTACCTTAGCGTGTTCTATATTAAAAGATACAAGCCTTGCAGAGGATGCTGTACAAACTGCATTTATAAAAGTGTTCGAAAAACTAAAAACGTTCAGACAGGATTCAAAGTTTTCAACTTGGCTATATAGAATTGTTATCAATACAGCCTATAACCTTCAGAAGCAACAGAAAATCCATATGCAAATTGATGTGCTTTCAGATTCCATTTTTGAAGCCAATGAAAAATCAGAAACAAGGGTATTAACAGAAGAAGATCAAAAAAAATACATCAATTTAGCATTGGAAAGAATAAAATCTGACGAAGCACTAATACTGCGCTTGTTCTATTTATACGACCATAGTATTTTAGAGATAAAGAAAATTACGGGCTTTAGTAAGTCAAAAATAAAGGTGGATTTACACCGAGGTCGAAAAAATATGGAACGTCAACTTCAAAAACTATTAGGTAACGAAATAACACAGCTATTATGAACGAAGATCAGGCCAAAAAGCTTTTAAAGAAAAGTGAGTTACAAGCAACAGACCATTTCACGGATAGTTTAATGAAGCAGATTGAGGCTGATGTTGAGGCACGCGTGCAAGCTACAGTTCCATCTATAAAGAAAGTTTCTTTAACCATAGTTGCGGTAGTGCTGCCTTTGTTTTTGCTACTCTTTTTTAAAACATTCACATTTCTTCCAAGATTAGAGTTTTTGGGTTACGCCCATCGCACAAAATTGTTTGTAGTAGCAGTATTCTCAGTTTTATTAGCAGTGAATCACTTATTTAAGTTGCATTATAGCGCAAAACAGCTCGTTAAAAATGAACGATAGAGAATTAAAGTTTTTAAGCATTATGCTTTTAGTGAACATAGTTATTACTAAAAAAATATTTTAAAAGTCCTGATTTAATCAGCGGAGGGCTTCCTACAGTTCAATTTATTTCAGAAAAACTGAATATTTCTCCAAATTAGTTAAGCAGTTTACTAAAGTCGTTAACGGGTCAAAACACACCACAGCATATTCACGATAAATTGATCAGCGAAGCCAAACAAAAATTATCGACTTCCAATAGGTCTGTCAGCGAAATTGCCTACGAACTAGGCTTTGAGCATTCGCAATCTTTTAGCAAATTGTTTAAACGCAAAACTCACGTTACTCCTTCTGAATTCCGGGAGTCATTCAACTGAAAAATTGATGTTTAAAATCCACCCTGTGTTATACAATATCGAAGCGGTCTCCAAACTCAGAATATTTCAATACGATCCCTCAATTTCATCATCAAACTGCTCAAGGCAGATTCCTCTATGATCCTACCCGCTTGCTAGAAAATCTTTACCTGGGGCTATTAAAAAAATACACTCTTCCTGTATGCTTGAACAAGAATGCCGGTACACTACAGACGCATCTATCTTAGATTAACCTCATATACCCTTCTAATGATGCGGTATCACGCATTTTAGAGCACGCTGGGATTCTTCAAGACATAGATAAATCAGTATGGACTTGAGATCGTTACCCTTGATGATCAAATTTTATTGGATATTGCAACCACTTCACCTACTTTTAAACAATAAACCAGTGGTTTTGAGACAGATTGCTCTTAAAGTCAAAAACATAGGTACACGTTTATTTTAAAAGTAGAGCCAAACAGTTCAACCCTACCAATACCTTCCAATGAGATTACGTTCAAAATTCGTTCTAGCGCCCTCCTTCTTACTGTTGAGCATCATAACTATACACGCTCAAGAGTGTACCTGTGCAGAAACTTTTGAGGAGGTTGTGCAGGTTTATGAACATGATTATGCGTTGTTCCCTATTAAAGTTACCCAAACCAATAAAGAACTTTATGCGGCCAACAAAGAGGTTTTTAGACAAAAAGCCGCTCGTGTTACAGCAATAGAAGCTTGTCTTCCCATACTGCAACAATGGCTGCAATTCTTTAGGGATGGTCATACTAGCATCAGTTTTACAGACAACAAGGCTGTTAAAGAAACGCGTAAAAGCATCGTGATGGATAAGAGCGCTTTCCTCAAAGAAGTAAATAACATTAAAAAAAAGAAAACCTTCCAGAATACAGACCTGTTGGGTATATGGAAATATGGTGCTTACGAAGTGGGCATTCTGCCCCAAAAAAATGCTCCTAACCAATTTACAGGGGTGATCTTAAGCAGTACAAATAAGCTTTGGAAGCCGGGAGACGTTAAATTTGAACTCAGCCAGGTTTACGGCAATGCGTATGAGGCGGTTTATTATATGGACGATAATAGCGGAAGGAAGTTGAAAGTTAACCTTCAAAACCCAGAGCATTTGGAGTTTATCAACTACAACAAGTGGGTAAAGGTAGGACCGGCAAACCCAAATACGATAACCGATACTGCGCAAACAGAGCGCTACAGTGATTTCCATATACGGATGATAGATGGAAAGATCCCCTACATTCGTTTCCCTAATTTCTATGAGAAAGAACCTGCTTTTGTAGATAGCCTGATCCGAGCCCACCATCAGGAATTGGTTGAGGCAGCTTTTTTTATCGTTGATGTACGGGATAACAACGGAGGTAACGATGCGGTTTACAAGCCTCTTTTTCCGTATATTTTATCGGGACCTATTCAAACACCTAATTATGGTATCTGGATCTCTGAAGGAAATATTAACATGTTCCTAAACGGGAGAAAGCCAGAAGAACTGGAAGCGGAAAGCAAAGCAGAATACGATTACCTCTCTTCCTTAAAAGGTACCGTATTCTGGCCAGATGGTGCAGCATATGCCAGTACTTCCGTCCCGGATACACTGTTTGCTCCCCATCAAAAAGTAGCTGTTCTTATAAATGAAAAAACCATTAGCTCAGGAGAAACGTTTGTCTACAGGACACGGCAAAGCGAAAAAGTAATTCTATATGGTCAAAACACGGCGGGTATAATTGACGGCTTCAATGTGCTAACAAAAACAATAAACTGTTTTAAACTGCACTACCCTTCCTCCATACGGGCACGGGATGTCGCAGAAAACCCTATAGATCCTTACGGGATGCCACCAGATGTTTATGTCGATAAAAACCTGGATGTTTTAAAATTCGCTATCGAACATATGTCGCTGTTAAACCATAAAAAACAGTAACCTACTTCGGTGCAAGCCGCTCTGCCAACAAAGGCAGGCCCGCAAAGCATTAAACGGAACAATACATTTTTAGCACAAGACCCGTCTCTCAGCATGTAAGTCTCGAGTATGCCGTAAACTGAATGTCATTTCCAGAGGTCACCCTGAGCTTCACGTAGGGCCAAGTCGATAAATCTTTGCCTTATGCAATGCTGAATATTTCTAACCTAATTCCATCTTTCGCAAGTTACCTACTCGGGTAACTTAGGTGCTCGCGTCCTCAGATCTCCAGAAGTCAATGTGTGTAAAAAAGCTTCTAAGGCATGCATCTCTTCCCGAGTGAGATTTAGTTTTTGAAGGATAGGAGAAACTTTAGGTATTAACGAGTCACGAGGCGTTCCCAGATACTGCTTTTGAACCACTTGAGGATTTCCCAGATTATAGAACTCTACCACATCCCGTAAACTGGGAAAATGCCCGTGATGCATCCAAGGGCCGGTGCGACCTACTTCTCTTAAAGAAGGAGTTCTGAATTTACCAATATCTGCAAGATCACCGGTAACGGCAAACCTTCCGAAGTCTTCATCTTTAGTGCCAAACAACACCTGCCCGTCATTATGGTATTGATTGTCGCTAAAATAACCGCTGTTATGACAATTGATACAGCGCGCTTTGGTACGAAACAAATGCAGCCCCAGCACTTCTTCATCGGTGAATTGGTCTGGTCTGCCATCGATGAAGCGATCAAACTTACTGGTACGGCTAATTAGCGTACGTTCAAAGGTCGCTATAGCTTTTTGAATAAATTCTAAAGAGATGGTATCCTTACCAAAAGCTTCCTTAAACAAAGGTTTGTAGCCAGCTACTTCAGCAATCTTATCTACAGCCAGATTAAACTGTTCGTTCATTTCTACAGGATCTGCTATAGGAAAACGCGCCTGTTCTTCCAGACTGCTGGCACGCCCATCCCAGAACAACTCGTGCGCGAAAGCAGCATTCATAATGGTCATTGCATTGCGCTTTCCGTTTTGTCGATCATGCCCAAAAGAACGGGTAATATTATCGGTCCACCCCAATTCTGAATTATGGCAGGAAGCACATGCTATTTGTCCGCTCACCGACAACCTGGGATCAAAGAACAATTTTTTCCCCAAGTCTGCTTTTTCTTTAGAATATGGGTTGTCCTCAGGAAAAGGAACCTCCTCCAAATGCCCTATTTCTTTAAAGTTGGTGATGCTGCTGTCTAAATGGGGTGCAGGCCAGGTTTCCGGATCTCCAGTAGCATACACCTTACGGAGTTGGGCGATAGCGGTATATTCTCCTTTCTCAGTTTCCTTACAGGAATTCAAAAGAAGCAGCGCGAGACACAATATAGATAGCTTTTGCATAATCAATGATTTAAAGAATTAAAGGGTGATCTCTTCTACGCAAGAGTTGCCAGGTAAGTCTGTAGGATCTTCATAACCCCTGTCGTTATAGATGTAATATTCTGAGGTGACGGTTCCGCCATACAACGCATCATTGGTTACTCGCAATTCAAACTTCATCTCCCAGAGGGTTTCTGAAACCTGACGGTAGCTTCCACTTCCTGAGATCGCCAATTCAAATAGTTCGCCATCTCTGTTAGAGATCGTTAAAAACTGCGGAATCACAGCAACACTTCCTTGGGTAGTATTGGTTCCTCCTTCCGGATAAAATTCAATAGCCGCCTCAATATTAAAGCCCGGTGATGCGGAAGCATCGGTTGCTTCATTAGCAAACCAACGTTGCAAGTTGAACGGATTGGTCGTTCTGCCTGCCAATGATGAACTGAAACCGATACGGTAGGCATCGTAATACACATCATCAGCAGGATCTGGTGTAGCGTTGTCAGAACCCAAAATCGCATTTGGATGGTCTGCAGCTACCTCAACCGGTACCGCAAAGGCAGTCCAGGACCTCCAGCTGCACGCGCCATCATTATCATGATCTATCCAGTTTTCGCCACGTACCAGATAGAAGGGATTGCTCGTATCGTAAAAATGAGACGCCGGATTGGTTGCCAGATCACGATCGGTTTGTATGGGTTTGATCACCAAAAGATTGGCATTACCCGAAATGTTATATGCTGGTTGCTGTTGTAAGGTAATAATCGTCTGAAAATTGACATCTGCAGCGCTCAAATCTTCGTTTAGGGTCAACCTATAGCTGATGTAATCGCTACCCTGCCCGGTACGTTCCAACGTATAATCAAAGCCATTCAAAAAGCTGAAGATCCCTGCTTCATCCACTTCCTCCTCTATATAACCATTGGGGAATTCTACACGGAAGGCTACCGTTTCTCCCACAGCTCCTGAAAGATCAATTCTGCTCGTATTCAGTTGGTAGGTAGTGTTTACCTCCCCTAAGGTCACTTCAAAGCGATCGCCTACAGTAGCCTCGTTGAGCGCCCCCAACTGAATACTGGGATCAGAAACTTCGGTGAGGCTAAAAGCTATAGTCTCCCCGGCGGTCCAGCGCTGATTAAAGCGTACCTCGATCGTATCGGTAGGCTGTGCTGCCGTAAAATGGAGTTCCTGAGGTTGTATCTCATAAGAATCTTCCGGCAAACCGCTATTCACATTGTAGCCCGCAGTGACCGTCTCCTTCAGGCTGCGTGCACTCAACACCACAGGAATCTTTAAGGTACGCAAAGAGGTATTCTCATAGGTCGCTACCGATAACTCATTACCGCTAAGTTCAGGATACTCAATAGGTTCATTATTGCTGTTGACCAAAAAATTAAAGCGCAAGGAAGCCGGGAGGTCCTGATTTTGCTGATTGCTCAAATCATCATCGGTACATCCTAAGATAAGGCCTAATGCCAGTAAATATAGTAGTTTAGTAGCCTTCATTTTGTATCAAGTTTGCATTGAGGTTAATATTGCTTTGCGGGATAGGGAGCACAAAAAAGTTAGCGGGATAGTCCAGACTACAGGTAATCGACAGACACCCGTCATTGCGATTCACATCCCTTCCCGTACGTTTAAGGTCAAAAAAGAGTTGGTTCTCAAATGCGAGTTCCCGTCTGCGTTCCAGAAACAATTCTTCTTCCAGGTTTTCCGTTTGTACTAGGGCTTTCAGGCCTGCGCGCTCGCGTATTGCATTCAGGTTGCTCAGGGCAGCATCAGTATTATTGAGTTGGTAAGCGGCTTCTGCTGCGATCAGGTATTGCTCGCTTAAGCGTAAGATGGGATTCCCGGGATTCCCCTGAAACTTCCCGGTGAAATAATAGGGGCGGTCTACCAATTGCTCGTTTTCTAAAGTCGCTAACTCCTTAACCACAAAAAGAGCTCCACGTATGTCTTCAGGAGCATACAGGTCAAGCAGATCTTGAGAAGCCACATAATCGGCATAGGTATTCGCACTGCTATACCCATACTGTGCAGCCCTACTTCCACCAATAGCTCCATCGGCATCTACAGAAACTGAAAGCTCTAACAAGATCTCAGAAACCGGCTGCAAAGGTTCTTCCCAAGACTCCAGATAGCTTTCTTTAGGCGTAAGTATTACACCCGAAGTAGCGATCACCTGCGTGGCGTGGGTATATGCATTTTCCCAGGCGCCTTGTGCCAGATAGACACGGGCCAGCAAAGCTTCGGCACTCATAGCTCTAAAATACGAGTACGCGGGGCCTTCTAAAACAGGGGCATCAGGAAATAGGCTTATCGCCTGTTCCAGATCGGCGGTAATAGCAGTATAGGTCTCCTGCAATCCCAAACGCGGTGCGTAAGCTAATGCTTCTTGTAAGGTCTCGGTATTATAAACGATGCCCGGCATATTGGCTTCGGGATAGTTGCTATCCTGTGCATACACCTGCAACAGGGCAAAATGCATCAGCGCCCGTACACTCAAGGCTTCGGCTGCAATAGCATCCCGTTCTATAGCGCTCAAATAAGTTACCGTGTCGATGTATTCTAACAGCAAGTTGGCCGCAGAGATCGCCGCATAGCTGTTGTCGTAAAACGATTCCATCTCGCTCTGTAAAGCGGTGTCGTTAAAGTTATACAGCTGCTGTACCAATTCAGGTATACTTAGTTCCCCTTGATTGCTTCCCGAAGCATCCGGTGAGAATTTCAAATTTCCTCCTTGCAGATCGGCATACACGGTATACTGCTCCAAACGCAGGGTGCTTTCCATCCTCGAGTACATCCCGGCGACAGCTTCCAGCATCCCCTCGCGGGTTGCTAACTGTTCGCCAATAGAGATCTGACTTCCCGGTTGTTGTTCTAGAAAGTCACTGCAGCCTACCTGTGCAAACAGGAGAACTAGGAGACTTGTAGTATATAGTAGTTTTTTCATCATTATTTGTTTAAAAGCTGGTTTTAACCCCTACTGAAATCGTGCGTGCCTGCGGATAGGTAAAACGGAATTCGCGAATCCCATTGCGTCCCGCTGGCGATTTGTCTTTATACCAATAGGCTACATTAGATACATCTAGAAATACGGAAAGTTGGTCTAATGGAACCTTCAGGGTACTTACGGGAATAGTGTAAGTCAGGTTGATGTTGCTCAGTTTGACAAACGTAGCGTCATACAGGTATTTACTCATGTTTGCGGCTATAGGATTGCTGCTGCTCACTAAAGGCTGTAAGGCCGAAGTGTCTCCCGGGCCTCTCCAATAATCAAACGCATTCACCGAAAGGTTTCTACTCGTGGTAAAGTTGTACTGCGAGATCAGCTGGTAATCGGCCAAGTACTCCCCGCCTATTTGGTACGAACCGCGTACACTCAGGCTCAAACTGTTCCCAAACTGAAAACTGGTGCTGAAACCTCCATAGGCATCCGGCTGACTGTCGCCAATGGGTTGCCAGTTGGCTTCGGTGTATAAGGAGCGGTAGGTTGCAAGGTCATAAACCTGATCATTATACCGAATCATATCTCTTCCCGTTGCCGGATCGATACCTGCCCAATCCAGACCCCAGATCGCAGAGGTACTATACCCGATGCGTTGCGCCAGGGCACGAGCCGCGGTAGAATAATCACTTCCTAAACCAACCAGGTCGGTTACCTCATTCTTAAGGGTTGCAATATTAAAGCTGGTATTCCATTTAAACTTCTTGCTGTCTACCCATTGTATACGCGCGCTCAACTCCAGCCCGGTGTTGTACATCTGCGCAGCATTGAGTTGCAGGCTGCTGTATCCGTTTTCTGAAGGAATTTCACGCGAGGTGATCAGGTCTCTCAAATCGTCGTAATAGTATTCTGCAGTAAGCTGTAAACGCCCAAACAGGTTGATATCAAGTCCTGCATTGTACTTATTGTTACGCTCCCAACTCAAATTAGGGTTGGGTGCTGCACTAGGCGTTGCTTCCGTTAGGCCGTTATAGCCCGAGTTGATGCGGCGGTTGTACAAACCTAAGGCACGGTACGAACCTATACGCGAATTCCCGGTGCTTCCGTAACTGGTGCGCAGTCGTAAAAAGTCTAACCAGGGCGCGTCGTTCAAAAAGTTCTCTTTAGACACTACCCAGCTTAAACCGGCACCTCCGTTATAGGCGACATTACTGGCGCTTCCAAAGACCGAACTCTCGTCTCTTCGGAAGTTGGCTAAGAAGTAATACTTGCCCTTATAATCGTAATTCAACTGCCCGTAAAACGAAACGCGCGAGTTGTTATTAATGTCGGTACGGTAGGTTTGATTGCTGAAACGCTCATCAGCAACCGTATCGGGATCATCATCCTGCAGCGCATCGGCTACGGCATTGAGCACCTCCGGATTTGTAAATCCGGTTCCTGAAGCAAAGTCCAGATCGGTTTGCTCCTCACTCAGTTCGAGTCCGCCCAGAACATCAAAACCGTGATCGCCCCATTGTTTTTCATAAAACACCTGTGTTTGCCAGTTCCAGCGGGTGCTGTTACGCCCGTTGATGATGCGACGTCCCCAACGCGGATAGGTTGTTCCATCCAGCACAAAGCTTCCATTCCCTCTTCCGCTTTCATTAGCGCCTGAGAAATACCGGTCTTGCTCTTTTTCTTTATAATCCAAACCGAATAAAGACGAAATCTTCAAACCTTCAGTCACCTGATAGTTCACGTTAAAGCTTCCTAAGAGTCCGTAACTGCTATTGTCGTTTCGGTTTTGTGCGATGGCGGCTAGCGGATTGGCCACAGTGTTTACTCCGAGTAAGGCAAACGAACCGTCTTCGTTATACGGACTCAAGCGCGGTACAAAGGCATAGCCGTAATAGATGTTAGGTTGGGTACGTTTATCATAACTGGGAGAAAGGGATAAGCGAAAATCCAACTTCCCAAGGTCATACCTCAGGTTGATGTTGGCATTTACCTGTTTATTTTCATTCCCCATTTGCGGCTCATCGATATCCAGATAGGTCACACTCGCCCGGTAGTTAAAACGTTCTGAAGCGCCCGAAGCACTCAGGTTGTATTTGGTATATACGCCGGTCGTGTTTAAGAGGTCAAACCAGTTGGTATTTACCCCATTCTCCGGAAGTAACGTCCCCCGGGTATTGCGTAAAAATTCATTGCGCAGTTGGGTGTATTGCGGTCCGCTCAAATACTGAATCTGATTGATCGCTTCAGAAACCCCAAGCTGGGTAGAGAAATTGTAACGGGTCTTGCCGCGTTTTCCTTTTTTGGTGGTGATGATGATCACCCCATTGGCTCCATCGGCACCGTAGATTCCCACCGCAGCAGCATCTTTTAGTACATTGATGCTTTCAATATCTCCGGGAGCGATCTTAGACAGCGGATTGTTAAACGACTCTCCGGCAACCCCTCCCCCATCAAAAAAGCTATTATCTATCCCGGTTTCTTCTGTCATGATCACGCCGTCAATAATGATGAGCGGCTGGGTAGAAGTCCCCAGTAAGGAGTTATTTAATGGGGTTAACGAGCCTTGCCCTCTAATGTCAATTCGCACCGGTTCACCCACGCCCGAAGTATTCTCTATCAGTACCCCGGCTACCTGCCCTTCCAGCATTTTATCGATGCTTTCTGAAGCCTGCTCTACGGGTATTTCTTTATCAGTCACGGTAACTATACTTCCTACCACTTCCTCCTTTAGCTTTTGAGTGCCATATGACGAGGTAATCACTACCTGATCCAGTTCATTTTGCGCTTCTTCCATCTGAATGTCTAATCGGCTGCGTGATCCTAAAGTCACGAGTTGGGTTTTCATTCCCAGATAGTTTACCTCCAGCTGTAAGGCATTCAGAGCTACGGCCTGTACCAAGTACTTAAAGTTTCCGGCTGCGTCGGTCATCACTCCCTTTCGGGTATTTACCACAGTAAGCGTAGCGCCAGGCAAGGGATTGCCATAGGTATCGTGTACAGTCCCGGTAATCATTCGGCTTTGCTCTTGATTTTGTAAAGCCGGTTTTTGTCCTAAAATGATAATCTGCTTACCTTTTATCGTATACCGGTAGGGTAATTCGGAAAAAACAGCATCTAATAATTGAACAAGTTCTGTATCTGTAGGTGTTTTTTGTAAACTGGTGTTTAAAGTAATCTTACTGGTATTATATACAAAACGGTAATCTGTTTGTGCCTCTACCAAAGCTATCAGTTGGTCCAGACTTTGAGGAACCTGATCTATTTTAACCTTTATTTGTTGTGCTTGAAGCGTTGTAGAAAGACTCATTAAAAGCATTCCAAAAAAGAACAAGTGGTAAGGTAGGGTCCATACCCGTAGTTTAGTTTTTATCATTAGCTATAAATTAATGGTTGGTGTTAGGTTTGGTTAGGGTAATATGCTGACCATGGATCTCATACACAAAATCTGTATCCAACTGAAGTACTTGAAGGAGCTGCTCTATGCCTAAATCAAGTTTTACAGCACCGCTAAAGCTTTGCTGTGCCAACTGCGGATAATGGTTATGAATCTTTACATTATAATGCCGCTCTAGCTTTTTTAAGATTTCCGTACATGGCGTATTATCCAATAACAGCTCACCGTAAATCCAGGCGATTTCTTGCTCTATATTGCCGGCCTTTTTGGTAAACTCCTGAGTGTTTCGGTTATAAGAAGCCAACTCTCCCGGGATCAATACCATACCAGACTTGTGTATTTTATTTTGATGAAGCCCTACAGAGCCTTCTTCCAATGCGGTCTCAATAAAACCAGATTCTGCATAAGCCTTGACATTAAAGCGGGTGCCCAATACGGCTACAGTTAGGGGACCGGTATGCACCTGAAAAGGTTTTTGAGGATTTTTAGCTACATCAAAAAAGCCTTCCCCTGTTAAACGTACTTCTCGTGTTGCTCCAGTAAAGACATTAGGAAACTCCAAAGTACTTCCTGCATTAAGGTATACCTGAGAGCCATCGGCTAACAAAACTTTGTAGGTTTTACCATAAGGTACCGTGATGCGTTGGGGCAAAATCTGTGTACTGTCGGCACCTTTTTCGTATGTTATCTGTTGCGCAGTTGCTTCTGCTACCTGCATACCGTTAGCAGCAGTAATCAAGACCGGTTGCTCTTTTTTTAGGGTATAAGAGTCATCTTGTGATACCTCAAGTACAATGGCATTTTCTGTTTTGGGTTCAAATGCAGATCGCGAAGCATACCAGGTGAGTGCTCCTCCAAGCAACACTAAAAAGACCGCTGCGTATCTCCAAATTTTAGTCCGACTTTGTTTCGGTTTCAATTGAGGACGTTGATTCTTTAAAAGGCTGGCATCCATCTGAGCTTCTGAAGTAAGCGCCCAGGCTGTTTTCAGTTGTATAAATTCCTGTCTATTTCGAGGAGCTGCTTCAATCCACGCAAACAACACATCGACTTCTGCTTCTGTTGCTTCATTGTTGAAATATTTATAGAGAATAGCTTTATCCATTGTTTTAAATAGCAGGTTTGGTCTAAGTACAACTCAGAATCAGCAAACCCTATGTTAAATTGTGATTTTTTTAAGATTAGTCTAGAAAGAGTGCGATCAAAAAGGCAGGAAGGTAGTCTGAAAGTGCCTCCCGAAGGTGATTTAGAGCCCGTGTCATATGGGCTTCTACCGTTTTGATAGATATATTCAATTCGGTTGCAATCTCTGCGTTTTTTTTATACGCTACCCGCTTCATAGTATAGATAATTTGGGTCTGCTCGGGGAGTTGTTCTAAAAAACGCGAAACATTTTCTTGCAGTTCGGTAAGACTCAAACTGTCGTAATCCAATGCATTCAAGACTTCAAGATTCAGATTCTGTTCTTTTTCAGCCAATGCCACATTCCGGTAGTTCCGCACCACCTTCTCATGTTTGAGTACATTGAGACATTTAGACTTGGCTGCAGTATATAAAAAAGAGGGTATCCCTTCAGGCTTTTGAAGCTTTTCCCGATTCAGCCAAAGATTTATAAAAGCCTCTTGAGCCATGCTTCGGGCTTGCTCCTCGTCGTATACAAACTGTTTACAAAAGCCGGTGACAGCAGGATAATAGCGTTCAAAAAAGTGTGTAAAGGCCCGTTCACTTCCTCCCTTCAATTGAGAGAGAAGCAAAGCTTCAGAAGTATGATCAGGTTTAGGGGACATGACAGGTAAACTTAACTGCAAATATACTCATTATTTAGAATGAGAATAAATAATAAAGACTTTTGTACACCAGACTTTCAACGTACAATCAATATTAGTGATTTTTTTTTCAACTCCTTGTTAGGGAAATTGGGCATTGCTATTGCCGCTTGAGACTCTTTAATATAGCAAAATAGCCATACAAAAGACAAAGAGCTAACGTATTGTCATTTCAAGAGGTCACCCTGAGTTTGATGAAGGATATTTTTGAGAACACCTGTATTCAAGAATCTGCAATCAAGCCTCATCCTGCCGCATCTTATATTCCAACTTCAGGTTCAGCTCTTCCAGAAACTTAGTGCTGCTCCCCTGTCTTAACATCAGCTTTGTATTTAACCATTTGGGGTTTAAATCCGTTGAAGAATACGGCAATTCGAAATACTACCGTTTTTGATGATCTGGGCTTAGAACCGTCCGGTCGCTATTACGGGAAAGATCTCAACGTGATGGGTGAAGTATTGCTCTCCCGTTACCACCCCTATCTAACTGCCAAACGTAATCTAAAAACCCACGCCACTATCAATTTAAACGCCGGTGAACTTGAAGCTCTTTACAGCAATCGTTTACGCAACAGAATGCGGGAATTGTTTAATTTGGTGGCGTTTGATCGGGAGAGTAAGGATAAGCGGAAATAATATATTGTCCATTTAAATATAAGTAAATACTTATCTCCTTGTTTAAAAATTTACTTCGATCCATTTATGAATCAAGACTCGTAATTTATAAATTAAGACTTATTACCTTTTCATTAATAAGCTTTTAAGATTTCATTTGTAATACTTGGAAAGGGAATAGATTAATTAGACCATAAATTAAGAGAAATGAATAATAAAAACCTTTTTGTAATTATAGTATTACTTTTTGCCGTAAAAGCAAATAGCCAGAATGATTCTGGACCTAAATGGATATCACAGGTCTATGTTGACTTAAACGCTAGTAATAAAAGTTCTTATGAATATTATGATCTTGATAATAAGGCACGTGAAACTTCAATAAACGGTAAAGGTTCATTGGAATTGGTTTATAATATAGATTATAAAATTTTTAAAAAATTTGCTGCCGTAGGTATAGCCGGTATAGCAAATTATAACAATCCATCTTTTGCTTCATTTAAAACAGGATTAGGTTTCAAATTATTATATGTTGATAATAAATATCATTATTTGACTCTACAGTATGGTTATCTCACACCGTTTAATAAAAGTGATTTTAGAGAAGGTCATCAGATAAAAATTGGTCAAGTATTTGACGTAGCAAATCTGTTTAATCAAAGATTATTAGTCGGTCTTTATTATACTAATGATTTTTTCTACATGGAGAATTCAGAACCGCTAATTTCGAATGCAAGCAGATCTTTTTCATTGAATGCAAGTTCATTCGGGATTAGTTTGGGTATGAAATTTCAATAATATAGTGTAAGGGCCTGCAAAAAGCTTACTGACATCGCCTTCGCGCTTAGTAACATACTGTAAATCTTCAAAAAACACACAAGCACAGAGTTTTCATAACAGCCTTGATCAAAAAAACTACGACAAACCTCTAAAGAACAATTCACAATCCTCCCCTATCCCCTTTGCTTTTATATTACCAAAGTAATTGAACAGGTTCTAAGAGGAACTATAAGACTTAATCAAGCCTCATCCTGCCGCATCTTATATTCTAACTTCAGGATCAGCTCTTCCAGAAACTTAGTTCTGCTCCCCTTTCGGGCTTTGATTTCCCCATACGTTTTATAAACCCCATCCAGCTTAACATTAAAAAAATCCTCAGAGGCCAATACAGCAAAATAGCCTGTTACTTAACGTATTATTAGGAAAGTCGCATACTATGCTAATTGGTACAGCAGTAGTTATCTGATTTTAGAAGACAGTACGTATTGGATTCCATCCTGTTTGCCTTCGCTTGATCCAGCAAATATTGTGAAGTACAGTTCAAAAGTGTGTATTTCTTTTCAGACTATAAATCGGTGTCATGCCAAATTAATCGCTTGAAGCACCAAGATCAATCCAAACGTATACAGTTAATTTTTAAATACTTAAACCAAAACCTCAATTTTTAAGATGTATTTCTAAAGAATCTTGATGAGGCCCAGTTTTTTTAAGAAAGCTTAAAAAATACGATACAAAACATTTTATCTGATTTATATGTATTTCGTCGATTATTTATTGTTATTTTAGCAAAAAATTAAGAACAACTGCATTCTTAACCCTAGTCAACCCCAAATAAAGAATACTTATGAAAGTACTGACACCCCTTAAACTCATCTTTCTAATCTTTATATTCAATTTTCAAAATAATTATTCCCAAACTTCAAAAGGTTTGGATACACAATTTGTCAATATGGGTGCTTCAGGCGGCAATCTGAAAAGCGATAAGGGTTCTGTTTCTTTCTCAGTAGGCCAAGTGTTTTTTCATTACTTAAATAATTCTCAAACTACTATATTAGCCGGTGTACAACAACCGGTGGCTTCAGAAGTTTTTTTAGGAACTGAAAAACCAGAACATAATGTGAGTATATTAGCATATCCAAACCCCATAACCGATTTTTTAATACTAGAAATTAAAGATTTTAATAATCCTAATATCACGTATACCATTTTTGACCAAAACGGTTCACGCGTACAACACGAAGTAATTAAAACCGGAAAAACTAAAATAGCATGTCAAAGACTTCAAGCTGCTGCCTATTTTGTGATCATAATGAATAATAACAAACTCATAAAAACATTTAAATTACTTAAAACTTAAAAAAAAATGAAATGGATTTTGATAGGTATCTTGTCGCTTTTCATCCCGGTGGAAAGCTATTCCCAAACTCCAGAAAAATTAAGTTATCAGGCCATTGTTCGCGATAGCGAAAACAATCTAATCATAGCGTCGGAAGTTGCTATTAAAATCGATATTCTTAGTGGTTCTCCTGAAGGCAATAGTCTCTATCAAGAAACTCACTATACAACAACAAACGAGAATGGTTTAGTCACTTTAGAGATTGGTACTGGTACAATTAGTTGGGGTGGTTTTGATACAATTGATTGGGGGGCAGATTCACATTTTATTAAAACACAAATAGATCCTACAGGCACAGGAAATTATACGTTAACAGGGGTCACCGAGCTTTTGAGTGTACCCTACGCTTTATATGCAAAACAGGCAGAGACCATAACAGGTACAATCTCTGCGTCTCAGGTAGCTGGTTTAAATACCATCACGTTCTCTGAAGATACAGCTTCCGTATTTGATGCTTGGGATCAGGATGTTTCTGATGATTTTGACGGTACGTATGCTAAATTGACTGGAACTCCCGAAATTTACACCAAAACTCAGGTAGACAGCATGAAGATCGCCTGGTTAAAAGAAATTGATGAAACATACCTAACCAGATCAAAAATACTGGATTTCAGAGCTTCTAGAACCATTACACCCGAAGACATAGGTAACACCATATCGTGCACAGCTAGTGCTACACTTACGATTAGTAAAGGTTTTGACACTATGAAAATTGGAGACTTTATAAATTTAGAAGCACATAACGGTTCGGTATTAACCATCGCTACAGACTCAGGTGTAAAACTCAATTATACATCAGAAAGACCGGGGGTATTGAACAGTTATTCTGGCAATGTCAATTTCGGGTTATTGAGAAAGCAGGGGCCAGACTCCTATATAATTTCGGGACAGCAATGAAAAGAATTCTAGGTATTTTACTAGGTATTTCGTACGCAGCAGTTGCCCAAAATTATTATCCACTCCATAATATACCCAAACCGGCAAACACCTATACCTTAAAGGAGTCTTTAAGAACCAGCGCGGGGGTTTATACAGAAGATGGAACATTGCTTCGAACCCTCTGGAGTAATCTTGAAAAAAAAAGTGGAACTCATCGTGTGGTTTGGGATAGATTGGATGATGAAGGAAAACCGGTAAATGACACTACGACTACTATTAAAATTCTTGCTAATAAGGTTAATTACGAATGGAAAGGCATTATAGGCAATACTTCAAATACACATGGAGGGGACTCCATTTTCAATAATGCGCAAGTCATACAGGGCATGATTCAGGTGGGTGAACAACTCTACTATAACTGTGGTTATAATGAACATGATCCTGCTTTTGGAAAGTTTAAAATTAATAATATAAATAAAAAGATCCCGGTACTTTCAAGAATTCATTATGGTTTGGAAGTTCCGTATATCTGTGCAGACGAAAAAAGGATTTTTATAGGAGGTTTAGATATCTGGAATGATCAAAAACCGACAATGGTTTTTGCAATCAACATAGCCGATAATGCTCAGTACGACTTTTCCCATGGTTCTCAATATACCTTAGCTTCCAACCATAAGTATAGATCAGTAATCGGTAGGGTTCAAGGCGAAGAATCTCGAATTACAGGAATGGCAGTTCAGAACAATGGTAATTATTTATTCATAGCAAGAGGTAAGCTCAATAGCATTTCGGTATACGACAAAAATACAGGGCGCTTAGTCAATACCTTTACCGACTTTATAAATCCCAGAGAATTGAAAATTATAGGAAATCAACTTTGGTGTATAAACAATAAGATGATTGAGCAGTACACCATTTTAAACAATGGTTTTCTTGATAATCGTAATATTTTCAACAACACCATTAAAGAACCTTTGGCAATGGCTCTAAATAAAACGGGCAAAAATATTGCTATTGCCGACGGCGAAACCAATCAAATAAAAATTTTTAACTCTGCCGGTTCTCTGATCAAAACTTTAGGTATTTCGGGAGGGTATCGTACAAACCCCAATGTATTAGATCATAAATTTATGCTTATCAACCCGGCACAACCTGAGATGAAAACGTTTCTATGCTATCAGGATGATGGGAAGCTGTGGGTGGGGGATACAGGCAATTATAGATCGCTGCGTTTCAATACCGACTATACTTTAGACGATTTTATAATGTACCAGTGCTGGATAAGGTCTATGGGAGTAGACAGAAGTAATCCCACAAGAGTGTTTGCAAATTATCTAGAGTTCTCGGTGGATATCGAAAAAGGGAACTGGAAATTAGTCAAAAATTGGGCCGGTAATTTTAAAATAGAACAAGATGGGGAATACGACCGTCTAAAGTGGGTGAGTACGCTCAGCAATGGGAAAACATATGCTTTTCAACTTGCTACAAATGCCACTCAATGGGAAGTTGTCGAATTAGCAGACACAGGCTTGCGATATACGGGTATTAAAATTAAAAGAAGAACCCCTACAGCGACCCTGCTCCCAAATGGCAACATTCGCTATTTTGACGGTGAATTGGTCGTAAAGCCCAATCAGCCTCCACTCTACTGGAAAGAACGAAGTTTAACCGGTTTTGATCAAAATGACAATCCGGTATGGGGAGATTTAGAAGAAGTCGCCAATACAGGGATCCTGCAACCCAGTGACCCCATTTACAGGGAAACCATTAGCTGGAACTACCCCCCGAGAAATGATACTGAAAGTAACTTAATAATATCTTTTGAAGGAGGTTCAGCAGCACCTGATTATTCTTCTAACAAGTATCATCTGGGTGCAACGAAAAAAGGAGAAACGGGTTTTAAATGGAAAACAGCTGTAGGAACGGCCAGAAATTATTACGGTCCGTATCCCGAAGACGGGCGATACGATATGGGCAATGGGGTGCAATATCCCGGAGGAGTGATTCTGGTAGAAGGTAAAAATATATTTTGGAATTACCACGGTGAGTTTTGGAAACAAATGCAAACTAATATATTCACACACGTTTACGACAACGGCTTAATGGTTGGGAAATTTGGAGTTACCGGTGCAGACATCTTTAAAGGTAAACGCGTATGGGATCAAACCGGTGTACCTGGTATGGCCGGTAACAACCTTAAGGGAGATATTATTTCTTTAAATGGTGATTTATACGTATTGCATGGAGATGAAGGTTGGCACGGTGGTATCCACATTTGGAAAATAAGTAACCTAAACAGTATCAGGGAGTTTAACATACCCGTTGCGAAAAACTAAACTGAGTCAGTTCCTGACAATTGCTACAGGTGCCTTTTCATAACCCCTTACGCCTCTATAGCTGATCCAATTGAGTTCTTTCAAATCGTTTCATAATCGTATTGATGGCAAGAAAGTTTTGAGCATAATGTAGCGCATTCCCTTTTAATTGTTGATTTTTCTTCTGAATGGCATTGAGAAGACCATCCCGGAAAGCAATGGGATTCTCAGGCTCAACTACAATACCCATCTGATGATTGGTTACCACATTGTATAAACCTGTTCCGATATTTGCGGTTATCAAAGCCAGGCCACCTACCGATAAAATATTAGTGAGTTTGGAAGGCATTACCAAATCTCCAGCTTTGGCCTTTTGGATGACCAAATGCACATCTGCTATATTTAGAAATGCATTAAAGTTTTCAAGAGGTTGTAAGGGAAAAAAGTAAACATTGGTGATGTTCTCTCGTATGGTCATCTCTTGCAAGCGTAAACGATAAGGTCCTGTACCGCAAATTATAAATTTAATATCAGGATTTGACTGAACTGTTTTTGCTGTACTGAGAATCATTTCAAGCCCCTGCTTTTCACCAATAGCTCCTGAATACAGAATGATTTTATCGTGAGTTTCAAAACCATAGTTGTTCTTAATCTTTTGTATTTCACTTTCCGAAAAGGGATAAAAGAATGCTGTGTTGGTCCAGTTTGGAAAAAAATAAACTTCTTTTTCAGCTTTTTGTTTAATTTTAGATACCATTCCCTCTGAAATACTGCTAATTACATCCGTTTTATTAAAAATATACTTTTCTACCTTTAACAAACTTTTTATAATATTGGGAGATCGAATCATCCCGAGATCCTGTGCTGCTTCTATTTGCAGATCCTGAATGTGATATACCAATTTACCACCTCTCAATTTTTTATAATAAACCCCTAATAATCCCAATTGAAAACATGGAGCCACTGTAATAATAAGTTGAAATTTTTTACGGAATAGTAAGAGACTCAATTGTAAAAAAGCAGTTATAAAAAAAGAAACATCTACCAGTATGCGTTTGATTCCCGAAGGGTTTTCAGGTACATACATAGGGCATCTATATGTGGTTACACTTCCCCCAGAAGGATGATCTGTTCGTTCTTTAGTAAATTTAAATCTTCGCTTTACGTATGGCTCTTGTACCTCCCAATAAGGATAATAGGGGTATGCAGTGATTACGCTGCAATCATAACCTTCCTGCACGAACCAGTCTATCATTTCCCCACTATATTTACCTATTCCAGTAGGCTCAGGACTAAAATTATAGCCTATTAGTAAAATGCGTTTTGCTCGTGTAACCATTTAATTGTTTTTTTTACGCCTGCTATACGGGTATATGGAGCGTCTCCAGTTATTTTATATAAATTACCTAGTGGCAAAATATTATTTGTAGTCATGTTATTTAATCTAAAACTGCTAATAGGGAATTTAATCCCGGTCTTTATCAACAGATCTCCGGTGAGGGCCGCCAATTTTAATATGAAATAAGGAACTTTCCGTATAGGTCCTTTTCCCATAGCTATCGAGATTTCATTTCCCCATTCGGATATCGGTATTGGTGGATCATCCCCTAAATAATAGGTTTGGAATGCACTGGATTCAGAAATTAGTAACTGATGTATTTGATAGGTTGTGTTATCGATAAATCCATAGGTTTTAGTGCAAGCTTTACCAAAATCAAAATACTTCTTCTGAGAAACCACTTTAAAAAAATCTATATAGGGTATACCAAACCATGGCCCCCATATAGAGGTTGGTCGTATTAAGGTCCAGACATAATGAGGGTTCTGTATATTTTTCACGAGCTTTTCTCCTGCAACTTTGCTTTCTCCATAAAGCGTATGAGGTTTATACTCGTCGTAACTTTGGGGAATGTAACCGGGTTCACACACATACATCGACGAAGTGAAAAGGATTTTTTTCAATTTTGGAAGAAGCGCTGCCGCCGCTATAATATTTTGAGTTCCTTCCGTATTAGCTCGATAATATTCTGGCTGGGTTCCTTCAAGATCAGTAACCGCTGCAAGATGTATTATAGCATCGGGTTGAAACGCCATCAAGCTTGCTTTCAGCGATTCGAAATCTAAAATATCCACCCCTTTCCAATAGGAACGATGGGTATCTTTAAGTGGCGGTTTTTTATCAAGATTCTGTACTTCGTAGCCCTTAGAAATCAGACAATCAATTAAGTTTGTTCCAATAAATCCAGATCCGCCTGTAATGCTTATTTTTTTCATAGTATAATTCTGTCTTTAATAGGGAGTGCAGGAGTACCAACACATATTTTTGCCCCGGGTAAGCTTTTTAAAACACTACTCCGCGCCCCTACGATTGTTCCTTTTCCGATGTGTACTCCGGGTGCCAGATAAACGTCATTGGTAAGCCAACATTCATCTTCAATTGTGATCGGCTTAGAAAAAATATCAAATGTCACTTTATCATATTCATGGCCACCCGTGTTAAAATATACTTTATGAGCAATGGCTACGTGCTTTCCTATGGTGATTTCACCTAGATTATAAAGGACACATTCATCGCCTATCCAGGTATGATCACCTACTTTCAATTTCCAGGGATAGGTTATTTTAACGGTAGATCTTATAAGAACATCTTTTCCAATTTCAGCTCCAAAAAGTCGTAATAAAAATCTCCTCCAAGCAAATAAGAACTGAGGCGACCATTTAAATAAGGTTGCATTTACGATCCACCACAGTTGTACGATGTATTTAGAACGCCCTCTAAAAGATGCGGGCAATTGAAATAATTTCAAATTCTGGTAGTTCATAATATTAGGCAGTAGTAGGAATAATAAGATTTAAAAACCTATGCGTTGTAACAGAAACTCTAAAAAAATCTTCGTAGGTTCTTAGTGCATTTGTTTGCATTTGAGACTTGGTTTCTATTGAGCTGGTAATCCACTTCTTTAACAAAAGATAGGTTCCTTCTGGGTCATCATGTTCAGCAAAACCGCCAGCTCCCCTAACGATTTCCTTCCAAATATTTATTTGCTCAGAAATTAAAACGGCTTTTCCACACGCAAGAGCTTCAACTACCGCAATACCAAAATTTTCTTGATGACTTGGTAAAATAAACGCTTCACACCCATAAAATGCTCCCCATTTTGACAAACCAGTGAGCATTCCGGGAAACAGTACATGTTCCTCAAGATGTTTTTCCCGAACAAGTCTTATGAGTTGAGTTCCGTAATCTGAATCCTTTCCAGGACCGGCAATAATTAATAAAGGTAAGCTTTGATTTGTTTCATTAAATAATCTAGCATAGGCTTTGATCAACAAGTCTACACCCTTTTTCTCATGAATACGACTTAAAAAAAGAAAGTAAGGTTTGTCTTTGGGTACAGGACATAGTGCAGCAAAGGCACCTCGCATAGATGAAGTGAACGCCGGGGGTTGCTCAACTCCCAACCCTACGACAAGTTCTTGCTTGGGAGAATAACCCTTAAAAGAATGATGTGCCAGCTCTAGTTCTTCTTCACAGGTAAATAGTATTCCATCTAAAGTATTTACTACTTTTTTTTCAATTAACGACCAATACAAAATATTTCTCAAGGCTTTGAGTTTTCGTTCGGGTGCTTGTTGAAAATAAGGGTCGAGCATTCCATGCGGCATCAGATAAAAACGAATTTTAGAGTGCTGGTCCATACTAAGCTTTTGACGGTAACACACATATTGGGGGTATTGCCACAAACCGTGCACAATAACTACATCAAAACGTCTAATATTTGAAGCCAGCCAAGATTTAATTTTTTTAGAGTAACTCCAAGGATTAACAGTTTCTCCCATTTTATGGAGAGGAAAGCTATCCCTAAAATCAATAGCTGCATCAGGAATATCTGTACTCACTACTTCATTGTGTATATGCTGCTCTTCAAATCCTTTGATAAGGGTTCGTATAGCCTGACAAACACCTCCTCTTGTGGGATCCATTTTATCTACAACGTGTAAAATTTTCATGCTTTATAATTGGTGACAAGCGTTTGGTATATATTTTCAATTTGGTCTAAGGCTTCTCGAGTATCAAAGCGTTTAGCGTTACGTATTCCCTGTTCAATGAGTTGCTTACGGGAAGAAGCATCTAAATCTAAAATTTCAGTGATTGCCTTTGAAGATTCTTCAGCCCATTTTAGAATACGATCTTGTTGATCAGGCCTTCGGGGTATATAGCGCGCAGCCAAACCTCCCACTTCCGTCATCGGGGCCTCGCCAGTAGTTATCACGGGGCAACCTGAGGCCATTGCCTCTGCAATAGGCCATCCAAATCCTTCTGCTAATGAAGGATATATAAGTAGTTGAGCACAAGCATAGGACCACTTTACGGCTTCATCTGAGGCTGTAGTCCAGAAATAAATTGACGAAGCATAAGGTGAATGTTTTGCTGCATTTTTTAATAACTCATCGGGTTCGTGTCCGATTAAAAGTAAAGGGAATGATTTAGAATCCAGATCACGCCAGGCATTGTAAATTTCAATAACGCCTATCCGATTTTTGTACCATTGGTTTCCGCCTACGTGAAGTAAAAAACCTTCAGAAAGATCAAGAGATATCAATTTGTGTAGCTTGCTTAATAAACGCGTTTTATCTCCAGGTGCAAATGCTTGATTCAAGCCGTTATAAACCACAGAGGAAGAAGCCGGTATTTTAGCTAAAAAACGGTGAAGATCATTTTGAGTTTTCTGAGATACAGATATAAAATTCGAACCTCTCGTATAACCCTTGTGTATAAGGTATTGATAAAAGCTCCCTAAAATACCCGTTTTTTGATTGGGTATTTCGCTTTTAGCAGATTGTTGTGCTAAAAAATCATGACAGTGAATCACATTTATCCTATTTTCAACCAGAGGAACCCAAGGCCCCAAAGCTTGATCACTAAATACAAAGAGCACCTCGTCATCCAGAGCTTTCAACCGCTTTCGGACGGACTTGGGAAAGAAATAGAACTGATCTATATAACCAAAGTATTTTTTTAGACCAGATGTGGGTGCAAGTTTAAAGGCTTTGGGTCTAGGAGACCAGACCGAAACCTCGTGCCCCCGCTCTTTCATACCCTCAGCAAGCATTCTGGTAAATCGCGGCATACTCTGATGGTTTAAAAAATCAGGATGTGAAAAAAAAATGAGTTTCATAAATAAAAAATCAACAGATTATTAAGTATCCTCAGAATTAAAAGAAGCCATCAAAAGACCTCCGCTAAATACAGCAAAACCTAAAGCTGTAGGTTGAGCCCATTGCCCTTGAGGTACGTTCAAAAGAACAAAGCTGAGCATAAACCAAGGTAGACTAGAACCTGCTCTTAAAAATTGATAGGACTTCAGTGTCAGACTTAAACAAAACCCCAATCTAATGAGAATAACCAGAGATCCTAATAAGATACCCAGTTCTCCTATTAGTCTTCCCCATTCTCCTTCCGCGATTAAAAAACTTCGTGCTCCTGTAAGTAAGGTACTCCCTACGTTAGTTCCCATCCCCATTCCATAACCCCAAAAGGGCAAGTTAGGATCACTCGTAAATGAGGTGATGAGATCACCAAGATAACGGTCTATAAGAGTTCCTTCTAGACCGCCCTCAATATCACTTGCAGTATCAAAACGCGAAGTAAAGGCCTCTAAAGGTGCCTTCAGAAGTTCAAACTGACTGATCAAAAAGATAAAGCTGCTAAGAACAACTCCAATAATAAGTATTGTATAGGAAGGTTTAGATTTATCGATAAGCACAGCCACGAGTGCAAAAACTATGGAAATAATAACCGAAAAGAAAAGACCCCGGCTTATAGAAAAAGGGATAGATGCTGTTAAGGCCAAAGTAGCAAAAATCAACAGGATTCTATTAGCCCCCTGATTAAACCAAAAGTAAAGAACAAATACACTTAAAAAACTAAAAAACAAGGTATTACCATTTGTAAAAGAGAACGTACCTGGAGGTCTAAAGTATCCCAATGCTCCGCTAAATCCCGCTCCATCAGGATCTCCACCTACACCCCTATTTATCCACGCAGATTGTGGACTAAAGAACTGTAAGGTAATTATAATAATCATTGGGATTGAAATCCACAACATAACACGCCCAATCCGCATTACATCCTCTGAATTTAACACCCTACCCATTATAAAAATTAAAGGAAAATGAAGAAGTAGAATACGCGCTCCAAAAAGGATTACTGCAACATTTCCGTGTCCAAAAATTAAACCGGTTCCTATTCCTATTAAGGTGACTACTAGCATTGCCTTTAGATAGACAGATGGTACAATCTGGTTGTTCTTCCAAGCCACTGCAATAAGCCAAACAGCAACGGGATCACGTATGATTAGTAAGGGCGCTGAAAAACCGGGTAAAAACCACTTCCTTAAAGCTCCTTCAAAAATTAACAAAATAAAATAAATCCAGATACCTGTTTTTAGCAACTGATGACGATTTTCTAGGGTTGCAGGTATGGGTAAGTTGCTAAAACGTTCCACGAGAATATAAAAAATATAAACTAAATTGAAGGGTTCTGATCAGATGACAGTAAAGTTTGTGAAAGTGCCTCACCATACACACTCCAAGGACGTTTTCTAGCTGTTTCCAGAGCAGCTGCTCCTACACGTTCTACTTCATCTCGATTTTCAACAAGGTGCATAATACAGGTTTTTATAGCCTGTGCGGAAGCCGCTTCAATAAGCCAACCATTTACACCATCCTCTATTAAATCAGGGCCTGCCGTACGATCTGTAGTTATTACAGGGGTTCCTTGTGACATCGCTTCAGTAATGACCAATCCAAACCCTTCAAATAATGAAGGAAAAACAAGAACATCTTGTTCGCGCATAAGCTTCAATATGGAGTCATGAGGTAAAGAAGGAATCCAGTTATGGTTTAAAAGTGCAGCATTTAAAGCTTTGCAATTGTCAGTAACTTTAGCACCTACTAAAGTAAGTTCTACCAGCCCCCCTAAATTGGAAACCGCTTCAAACAAATAACTCAGCCCCTTTCGTTGGGATAATCCGCCGACAAATAATAATTTCAAAGGTGAATGTTTTGATTTAATTGGACGGTGTTCAGCGATCGGAGGGAAACCATAAGGTATAGTATGAATGGTACACAATTTACCAGGGTACATCCGTAATGTTTTTGCGGTAAAAGTACTGGCTACAAATATTTTAGTAGCTAGATCCAATTCATGATCCTTTCTTTGGAGTTTGGCTTCAGAATCGTTGAAATTGAGCAGCGTACTTCCCCATTCTGGATTTTTAATTTGTTCCTCTTTTAAGATTTTATGAGCCGCTCTCCAATAACCGATGGGCAAATCGTAAAAGCAAGATATTCCTTTTTTCTTAGCCTCTGTAAACGAAAGCAGTGCGCCATCTTCATAACAGTATACTCCATATAATTGAGCGTTATCTTTTTCAATAATGCGCGATACTTTTTGATCTAAATCACGATAAACCGCATCCACACTAAACATACCCTTTTCATGAACCGTTAAGTTTTTAAGCTTGCCTTTCAGGGCTAGTTGTCGGCCCGCTTCTAAAAAGGGGTACATCCGGGTTAGCGATTCTAATGCCGGATGAAAACTTCGACGTTTAAGTTCTCGAAAAACTTTAATTTCCGAAACTTTATCGAGAATGGTGTTTGGAAATACAGCGATTGTTGTATAAAACCTATAAACCAGATTTTTCTTCAAAAAACCTGCGATCGCCTCTCTAACATTGGCATTCGCAGTGGGATGTGATATTATGATTTTCATGGCTCTATTATTTAAAAATGTATCGCCTTCAGTTTTGGGTAAATCCTGGTTTTTAATACAGGTAAATTCAGTAACCTTTTAAAAAAAGCATTCCAGAAGTAACGCTGTCGTTCCAGAAGAATGCCTAGAAAACAACTGATAAATAGAACACCCCAAAAAGCAACCCACATATCTATACGATTATCTAGCTGAAACCCAAAAACAGCTTTCCATAAAATCAGTAAGGGATGGTGCAAAACATATAGAGGGAATGTCAAATCCCCCATTTTACGTAAATGCACTGCCCACTTCTCAACCTGAGTAGGACTAGGAGTTAAAGGCATAAAAAGCAAGGCTAATCCTATCAAAAATCCTAAGATATAATCGGTTACAAACTGATTTGAATAATACAAGGGTGGTACCCCAAGTTTAAATGGGATGGCTGGTAAAAAGGCGTATACAAATCCGGCCAAGAATAAACATAGACAAACGAGACTCCAGGACTTGTAGGGTAGCGCAACGCGATGATTCAGCTTATAGGCAAAGCAACCACAAAGCCATATAGGCATCATCAATATTATTTTAGGGCCCGCTATAACACAAGCCAGCCCTATAAACAAATAGGATCTGTACTTCGTATTTTTAAAAAACAATAATCCAAAAATAACATAATACCAAAACTCATAACTCAAAGACCATAACGGTCTGTTTATAGGTGGAGCTGCAGACCAAGTAGCTGATTCACTCAAATAAAAAAATGATAAAATATACCTGGGCCAAGATGCTCCACGAATATATTCAAAAGAAAGTACGGGATCTAGATATACTACCAATGCCTGAATACAAGCGGTAATTAGTAATGCCGGTATCACCATCGAATACAGCCGGCTCAATCTGGCAATGCCATAAGCCAAAGGTCCTTTGTTTTTAGAATGTGTGGAATACGAGATTACAAAACCAGAAAGCACAAAAAATACCACAACGCCTAAATGTCCAATATTTGCTCCTCCGTGCGGGGGGGTGTAAGTATCTGAAAGCCACTGGTCGGAAGCATGTACATATACAACGGCTAAAGCGGCCAATATTCGCAAAAGATCCAGAAAAAGACTGTTATAGGCAGAAAGTTTAGGTTTACTATGCATAACTACTAGTTAGTTTAAAAATTCGATCCTGTAAAAATCAAGAGGTTTTAAAAAATCTTGTAGCGATGATTTGGCCAAATCTGCACGCAGTTTATAATCCTCGTCATTCATTGCTGCTGCTTCACTCATACAGCGCAGCAAGCTGTTTACGTCTCCCGGTTCTGCGACTAAAGCTGCTGCTCCACCTGCCTCCGGGAGACCTCCATCTCGGGTTACTATGGCCGGAACACCAATATTTCGGGCTTCAATTGGTGTAAGACCCAAATCTTCTTTCGTTTTTGCCGGCGCCAGCAGCCATTTTGAGGATGCCAGTAATTTTTCTTTGGTTGCTGCACTTACAAAACCAGGCATACGCACGTTTTCTTCTAATCCCAATTCATAAATTAATTCATTAACCTGAGTTCGCAGTGGGCCATCCCCTAATAGGGTCAATGGATGACGGTGCTTATCAAAAGTGGCTAGCGCATAGGCCTTCAGAATTTCCTCGATTCCCTTATTTTCAATCCAGCGACCTAGAAAAATAAAACCGCTTCTATCGGAGGGGGCACAAAAGCCATCGGGAAGTTTAGAAACAGTGGGAAAAGCATCGCTTGTTCGCAACTTTACATCAGGCTCCCAGGTATTCCATACAAAATGGGAATTATACCATCTTTTATCGGCAAGCTTTGCAGCATATCCCCACATAATGGTATGGATATTATTGTCTGTTCGTCTCCAATTGTGAATTGTAAGAATGATTTTTTTTGATAATAATTTTGCTGTAAAGATCACATCAGGAGGTGTATTCTGTACATGTAATATATCAGCCCAAGAGATGATCTTAATAAGTCTTAAAGAACCTCTGTCTACAAAGTCAACGTGTTTACATCCTTTGGATGCTGCCTCGATTAAATGCGATTCAGCATGGGCGTTTTTTACCAGTTTAAAACACAATCTTACTTCATATTCAGACCAATTTGAGGCAGCCTCAGCAATAGTAATCATAAATGCCTCCATCCCTCCATAAACGCCGTGGGTGGGACCAATTATCAATAATTTATTTCGCTTCTTTTTTTCCATAATGATTGTGTGTAAAAAGCTTTAAGATTCTGCCTTTAGCGCATATAATTTATACAGACCATAATAGTAATGAGTGAGTACCTGTACTCCGGCTATTGCAATATTGAGCAGCAAAACCCCGTATAGCGTAGTTATATCTAACACCAGCATTGCAATTATTGTAGAAGAAATACTTATTGCTATATACAGAAACGGATTGATGATCCATCCCCTACTGGAATACAGCGCATAGATAATGCCCGATAGCAGATTTAGACTGCTTCCTATTACTGCCAATACCACTTCATCCTCTAAATCACCATACTTAGCGCCTAGGATCCACAAAATTTGAGATGGAAACCAATATACAATTCCTATAATCCCTAAAAAGAGAACGACTACGAGCAATAGCGCCTGAAGATACCTCCTCTTCAACAAACTAAAATCGGCTTCTAACCGGGCAAAACGAGGTGCTATTAACATGCCAAACAAAACAGAAATAATATTCATAACCATGGCTAACCGACCAAGTGCACCTATTTGAGCGACAGAATCAGTAGAACCAAAAAGCGATAATAACCATACGGTAAGCTGCCCAGACAAACAATAGAAAATGGCTTCAGGCAAAATACGTCTGGTTTTAGCTACCAAGCGAAGTTTTATTTCTGAATCGGACTGCTGTTCCCAGTCTACAGAAGAATTCGTTATTTTCTTAAGTCTGATATTTCCCCAAACCTGAGGAAGAGTTGAAGCTATAATGGCTATATAGGCAAAAGGGAATAAAAATATCAGAAGAATTAATAACACGAGTCGACCTGTATTTATTGCAAGCTGATTTTTTTGAAGTGGTACTACATGCTGTGTGAGCTTTGGCGCTATCTCTAAAATGCTATTTGAAATTTGAGAAAAAAATGCAGGTATCAATCCAATCATGATTAATATACTCATCGTCCACGATGCGCCATTGAGTCTTAATAAATAAATAAGTATGGGAATCCCGATGAGTAAACTTACAAGTCCAAAAATCTTTCGTAATTCAAAAGCTGTGACAAAAACCATTCCCATCTTTTTCTTGTCTTTCCAAACCTTCCCTCCCTCAGACATAACACCTATAGGAATTCCTGCATTAGCAAGAGCGATGATAGTACCCAACATCGTATTGGCTAGAGTATATAAAGCATATTCTTCGGTAGATAGCAAACGAATTACCAAAATCCCCGAAGCGAGACTTATGAGCATGATAAAGACCTGTGCAGTACCGGATATACTAATGAGGCCAGTCCAATGCTGGGAGCGCGCATAAAGAGGATGGCTTTTGATTTGATTAAAAAAAGAGGAATTCAAATAACTAGATTTGTAAAATTATCACAGCCTGATCCACCCCTTTGGATATAGATCATCTAGAGATATACTCGGATCCTTAAACCATTTTTTAGGAGCTATTACGGTTTTATCTGCATGCGCATTCAGCCAAGCCCCCCACCAACTAAATGTACTATTGGCTATTATATTTGCCTTACACAAACTCATCAATCTTAAATCATCATATGCATTCTCTCCGGTATTAAAATCTATATAATGATGAGGATGGTTTGGGCTAAGGTTTTCTTTTACCCAGGTTATCGTATCTGAAAAAAAGAAAAATGTGGGATGCTCCATTTTTTCACTCAGAAGCCTTATAGCATTTTGATAATACGCTAAAGAGCAAATCTCATAGTGCTCCTGATGTTGCTTTTTCAAATAATCTCCGCGCCTGATATGTACCGCAACAGAATTAGTCGTACTAATAAGCTTGGCCATCTCAAGATTTTTACCTTCCAGTTTAGGACGTATTTGAAATTCATCGCGCAGCATAGGTCCTATACCCTCAAAATACTTATAACTTTGCCAAAATCCCCTCAGGCACACATCGTTACCCAAACTCTTAAAATGAGGGTCGTATTCAAAAGAGGGTTCAAAATAGGTTTTTTTGGGATAGATTTTTCTCAATATACGGTATATGATAGAGTCCTTAGTCCATGTATACCTTTTCAGCTCCTTAGGAGTTACAAATGTCTCGTTTATATTAAAGTGCTTCAGTTCATATGCATCCTTCACAGAATCTTTTTGATAGTATGCACTACTCAATTTATGTTCTGTGCCATTCTGTACCGCAAGTGCTTTACCAGCTGCATATTGAAAAAGCTGATTTCCGAGTCTGTCAGATAAAACGGTTACTATCATAGTTTACTTTTAACTAAACACATATACCCAAGTCTTTTTAAACCTGGAATTGTTAATATTTTAGAACGGTACCATTCGCTACAAAATATAGTGAAAGCATCCTTTCGTCTTCCGGTATTTACAGCTTGAGTAATTGCTATAGGAGCGCGTTCACGTAAGCGTTGGTGCCGTATAGCTTCACCAAAACGCGTATCAGCTATAAAATTTCGCAAAATTCTGAAGGACTGGTATCCTGAGTCGTCTGTTAAAGAACTAGACATCGAATTGCGAGCCACTCGATATTTAACCAGGTATTGATTTAAAAAATACATTTTATAACCTGCAATACCTATTCTAAGACCAAAATCATACTCACAACCATTTCCCAATTCAGCATCAAAACCATAAGCCCTAAATTGGATCGCTTCCACTATTTCACGTTTCATCAGGTATCCGTTGTTGGGAAACTGTTGTCCCATTCCAGCCTCTAAAGAGGTGAGTACAGTTCCCTCATACGCTGCACTTCTAAAATAAGAGGTGTTAAAATATTCCGATCTGCTGGGGGATACTTCACCTGTTTCAGTCATTATATACTGTTTTCCAAAAGCGATATCTAGATCAGGATCAGCTGCAAAGAGCTTAACCAATGAATCGAGAGCAATAGGTAATAAAGCATCGTCATCATGCAAGAGTAGAATAAGGTCTCCCTGAGCCGTTTCAAAGAGTCTGTTGGTATTACCTATTTGGCCCAAACCCGGTTTATTGTGTAAATAAATGATGGAAATATGGGTTCCGCGTTTGAGTTCTTCAACTGCCTGCGCAGTACGATCATCAGGGGAGTCATCACTAATGATGATTTCAAAAGGTAAGTAGGTTTGGTCCAGACAAGATGCAATAGCTTCAAGTACCAATACAGGTCTTTTAAAAGTGGGGATTAATATTGAAATTTTAAACATACCAGTTATTTAAAAGAATCCGAATTTATTTTTAGTTTAACTTATTTTATTGGTTTTACCATAACCATAGGTTTCTCCGTGTACCATTTTTACATCGTTCAAAACAATAAATGGTGATTTGATTTTTTTGTTGCTATGAATATCTTCTATCGTTTGTAATTCTTTTTTACTGGTAAATTGCTGTCTAACGACAAAAATACAGACATCACTATAAGGTGCTAAACCATAAGCATCAGCAACTTTACCTATAGGTGCCGTATCGATTAAAACATAGTCGTAACTCGATTTCAATTCTTCGATAAGAACCTGTATCCGATCACTAATCATGAGTTCTCCGGGGTTAGATGCGAGTGTTCCCGCACCAATCACGTCAAAGTTTTCGACATCCGGTACCGGGATAATTACATCATTTAGAGTCAATACCTCCTGACTCAAATAGTCTGTGATCCCCTTCTTGTTAAGGAGCTTAAGATCCTTCATCAACTGCGGTTCTCGCAGATCAAATCCTAACGCGATCACTTTATTTCCCGCCAAAGCCAAGCTTGTTGCCAAATTGATCGTAAAAAAAGTTTTCCCTTCCCCTTTTTTCCCGGAAGTAACTAAAATCACTTTACTTAGGCGTCCTAGTGTGGCAAACTTCAAATTAAATCTAATGAGCCTAAAAAATTCGGCTATTGGAGTATTCCGTTCGGCGGTGGCCACCACAGTGACTCGTTCCTTATTATGAGCTACTTTACCCAATACAGGGGTAGCTGTACAATGAACTATATCTTCTACAGATTGTATGGTATCATTAAGTTTTTGACGGACGTATATGCCCGAAAAAGGTATAAAGATCCCTAATATAAAAGCGCCTAAATACATCGAAGTCTTGTTAGGTCTTACGGGGTTACGAGTTGCTTTAGGTCGTTCGATTATACGAGAATTGGTTACCGGTGCATTGAGAGAAAGAGCGGCCTCTTCCCGCTTTTCCAAAAGAAAGGTATAGATATCGTTCTTGGTACTTTGCTGGCGGTTGATTTGAGTGAGTTCACGCTCCGCCAAAGGAACCTTTCTAATCTGGGACTGAAAACGTTGTGAATTAGATCGAATATTCTTTTGTGTGATCAAAAGTCCGTTTTTCACATTGTTCAAAGCTTCAAGAATATTACCTTTAAGAGCATTGATTTCTCCAGTCATACGCACCACTAAAGGATTGGTACTGGGTGTACTTTGCAACATTTGTTGACGCTCAAGTTGAAGATTATTGAATTTTAAAATTAGATTTTGAAGACTGGGGTCCTCGACAACTAAGGTGCTGGGAATCATCTTCAACTCACTTCCAGACTGAATGATATAAGCAGAAATAGAATTCAAAACGTCCAGCTGGTTCTCATAGTTCGCCAGTTGCTTGTTAGAATCTGTAGCACTTTCTAAATACATCTGAGCGTCAGAATTAACATCGGTCAGATCATTGCGCTGTTTATATCCTTCAACACTTTTCTCGGCATCTGTGAGTTCTTCTGTAAGCTGCATCAACCTAGAATCTATGATCTGTATTGTATTTAAAGCCAATTGATTATTAAAAATCACCGCTTCTTCCATATAAATGGAAATCAAGGTAGTGAGAAGCTCTTCTGCGCGCTCTGGCAGCGGATCTTGTAATGAGATTTTCAATAAACTTCCTCCTTTTTCACTGGTAGGCATTACGGCCAATTTAGAACTGTAATATTCTGAAGCGGCTTGTATATCTGTAAATGAGAAATTCAGCGATGCATTTTTAAATGCATCTACTGGAATGTTTGGGTTGCGATTCACGACAACGCTTCCTTCACCAAGTGCTATGGGTACACCAAATGTATAAGGCACAAATGTTCCATTTTCTGTACTTAGCTCATAAGTTGTTTCTCCGGTAAATTTCAAAACATAATGACCTCCGGGCTTTGGAGGGTTAAGACTATCTACGTCAAGATGAATGGGTAAATTCTTTTCATAGACCGCTACATCTTTTAAGTTACCTTCTAGAGAATAGCTTGCATAAATGCCAATCCTTTTTAAAGCTTGCTCCATAAGCGCAGAAGACTTTAATATTCCCATTTCATTTACTAAATCACGCGAAGATTTAAACAAACCCAAATCACTGGCTGATTCAATTTCCGAAACCCTGTTAGTCGCGTTACTATCTTTAATCAGAAGCACACTATCTGCCTGGTAAATGGGTATGGCGTGATACCTGAGGTATAAAAAAACACTAGCTGTGGCTATTAAAAGTCCTAAAACAAATAAATACCAGTATTTTAAATAAGAATACAGAATGTGTTTTATATCCTTGGGTTCTTTTTTTAAAGAGACATGCATAGGTGGGTCTTGAGTGAATTACTTATATAAAATAAAAAGTGTAGCGATAGAAATTGCAGAAAGTATTAATGAAATAGTACTGCGCGTTGTACTGGCCTGCTCTTTTCTAGCTTTAATGGGTTCTACGTAAACTACATCATTAGAATCCAGATAAAAATATGGAGAATCTAAAATTTCCGAATTATTAAGGTTCAAACGTATCAATTTACGTTCCCCCTCAGATTGCTTGATGAGCAAAACATTTTCACGTTTCCCGTAAACGGTCATATCCCCTGCCAGCCCTAAAGCTTCGAGAATGCTTATGCTTTCGGTGGGGACAGTGAATGTGGATGGATTGGCTACTTCTCCCAAAACAGTTATCCGAAAATTCAAATACCGAATGCGAACCTTAGGCTCACTGAGATAGTTTTTAAGCATTTGGGTTAGCTGCTGCTGCGCAGCTGATTTTGATTGCCCCCCTAATGAAACTGTACCCAATACAGGAAAGGTAATTTCCCCGTTCTGATCAATCAAATACCCGTTGTCTGATAAATCTTGCTGTGAATTTGAACCTTCGTAAATTCGGTTAAAAGGCTTGTCTGCTTCTGCGTTTAAGCTAGTTACCTGAATACTCAACAGATCCCCGGGTTGCAAGACGGGTTCTGCAGGATAACTGCTTCGCTTTGTTTTCGACAGATCTTGAGAAGAGGCATCACTAAAATAAATTAAATTCCGAGAACAGGAAGAAAAGAATAAGACCAGAAGTATTGAAAAATACATTCGCATAAATAATGAATATTTGATTTAATTAAGTAAGGTTGGGATGTCAATAAGCGTTCACTTCACCACGAAGAGAGTTTATAACGGTCAGGTATATAATCCTAATGTCAAAGTAGATAGACCATTTCTCTACATAAAAAATGTCTAAGCGTACCCGATTAACAATATCGGCTTTAGTTATAATCTCTCCACGGTAACCTTTAATTTGTGCCAAACCCGTTATTCCGGGTTTCACCCAATGCCTGACCAGATATTTATCTACAGAGTTTTCATATTGCAACGTGTGATACTGCATATGTGGACGGGGTCCCACAACACTCATGTGACCGAGTAATACATCTATAAACTGTGGTAATTCATCAATACTCGTCTTTCTGAGCAGTTTACCAATTCTAGTAACTCGTACATCATTTTTTACAGCCATAAGGGTATTGGCAGTGCTGCTTTGCGTCATCGTTCTAAATTTATGACACCAAAAAATAGACTTATTAACTCCGTTACGTTGCTGTTTAAAAAACATAGGGCCTGGAGAATCTAATTTTATAAGAAGGCAGAGCAACGGTGTCAGCCAAGAAAGTATAAATACAATAACAATAAGCGAAAACAAAATATCAAAAATGCGCTTGATCAGTTTAGAGTAAGAGCGTTCCAGGGGAAGCATTCGCATATTGAGTACCGGGACGGTATCATAAAGTTCAATAGACATGGCACGTGTAAATACCTCTTTATTATCAGGTATAATTTTGAGCTTTTTAAAATTGTTATCCGCAAAATGAATTAACTGTTTAAGTTCGATTTCCGATAACTTTGATACCGTACAGTAAATTTGACTAACATGGTTCCCAAGCATATATAGATAAGCATCTTCAAGTGTACCCAGATAGGTAGGGCTTGTAGAAGGCGAAGCATCAAAATATCCCAAATAATTATACCCCATTAGCTTATCATCAAAAACAGCTCTGATTTTCTTAAGATTTTTATCCCTTCCAATTACAATAACATCAACAACATACCCTCCTTGCTTCCGGTACGCATCCATATAACCATAAAACAAAATTCGGTAGATGGTTAGCAAGGTATAAATGCAGCATAAAACATTTATAAGGTCTTTCATAGGTATCTGAAGACGCCCAGAATTGATACCAAAAAAAGCGAAATACGATAATGCGTATATTACATACAGGTAAAAAAGTTTCAAGAGATTTGTATGGAAACGCTCTTTACGTGCGGTAGGATAAAAATTTAAGCTATAGGTAATAATCAGCCAGCTGATATTAAAATACAACAGATCTGTAAGAGTTAAACAGTTAAATGCCGTAAAAAACAACAAAGAACTATCTATCACTATCAAGTGTATAAATACCGATAGGATAATGAATAGCGTGCTTTTTTTCATACCAATTCTAAACAGGAAACAAACTTCTCACAACAGTGAGCCACAAACACAAACCAGCTATTGGAAGCATAAAATCTGTATAAAATAATTACAGAAGTGCTGCAAATAACTCACAGTCAGACAGAAAAAGGAGTTTCAGAATCACACGTTGTCTGTTTAAGATACCACGAATACATTCGGTTAATACCTTCCTCAAGACTTACCTGAGCGCGCCATCCCAAAGCATGTATTTTTTTGGGGTTTGTTAATTTCCGCATCGTGCCATCCGGATTATTTGAATTGAATACCAAAACTCCTTGAAAATTGATTTGAGATTGTATGAGTCTTGCCAGATCTTTGATCGAGATATCTTCTCCGGTACCGATATTGATATGGGTGTTGCGAATTTCAGCAGGTTGCCCCTCGACTGCGCTCGGGGTGACATCGGTAAAGTCGCGATTTTCCATAATAAAGACACAGGCATCAGCCATATCTTCACTCCATAAAAATTCACGTCTGGGCTTTCCACTCCCCCAGACCTCTACGTGAACAGGTCCCCCTTCCTGACCTCCCTCAAAGGGTGAGGAACCACTAATACCATATTTTTTTAAAATATTAAGGATGACCGCTTCAGAATCGGTACCATCCACCCCTTCAATCGGCAGCTTATTCAGATCAGCCCTCAGGCTGTCCCAGTCATTTTGCTCCAGCGCTTTTCCCAGATGCATTTTACGCATCAGGGCCGGAAGCACGTGAGACTTCTCCAGATCAAAGTTATCATTAGGGCCATACAAGTTGGTAGGCATCACCGAAATAAAGTTGGTTCCGTATTGCAGATTATAGCTCTCACACATCTTGATCCCGGCGATTTTAGCAATAGCATAGGGTTCATTAGTATATTCTAACGTATCGGTCAGCAAATACTCCTCTTTCATGGGTTGCGGGCAGTTCTTGGGATAAATACATGTACTGCCTAAAAACAAGAGCTTTTGTACCCCAGCTTTATAAGCCTGATGAATTACATTGTTTTGGATCATCAAATTCTCATAAATAAAATCCGCTCGATAGGTGTTGTTAGCGATAATCCCCCCCACCTTGGCTGCTGCTAAAAATACGCACTCGGGTTGCTCCGTCTCAAAAAAGGAAGCAACAGCCGCAGTATCGCGTAAGTCTAATTCACTGCGCTTCCGGTATACGAGATTGGTATAACCTTTAGCCTCCAGATTTTTTACAATTGCAGAGCCCACCAAACCACGATGGCCCGCGACAAATATTTTTGAATCTTTATGCATCTAGATCAATTTATAAACTTTAGAAAAATACCACGACCAAATCCCATTTCCAGTCTAATTTAAGATTTAAATTAGCGCATGCGTCTTATTCAAAATAATTATAAATAGCATACCCTCCGTTTTGAAGGTGCTTATCTTTCTTCATTAAATTCAAATCACTTGTCACCATCTCTTTAACCAAATCTTTCAGTTCGTATTCGGGCTTCCAGCCCAACTTATTGAAAGCCTTAGAAGCATCTCCAATTAACAAATCTACCTCGGTTGGTCTAAAATACATAGGATCAACCGCTAATACTTCTTTGCCTAATTCCAATTGATAATCGGGATGGGAGCAGTATTTAATATAGCCTTTCTCATTAACACCTTCACCTTCAAAAGCGAGTTCAATACCTAGCTCTGCAAAAGACATGCGCACAAAATCCCGCACAGGAGTTGTAGTTCCGGTGGCGATCACCCAATCTTCAGGTACTTCGGCTTGTAAGATCATCCACATCATCCGTACATAATCTTTAGCATGTCCCCAATCGCGTTTCGCATCCAGATTCCCTAAATAAAGCTTTTCTTGCAGTCCTAATGCTATTCTTGCGGCTGCACGGGTAATTTTACGGGTTACGAAGGTTTCCCCTCGTAAGGGCGATTCATGATTGAATAAGATTCCATTGCACGCGTACATCCCATAAGCCTCTCTATAGTTTACGGTAATCCAATACGCATACATCTTAGCAACCGCATAGGGAGATCTCGGATAAAAAGGAGTGGTTTCAGACTGTGGCACCTCCTGTACTTTGCCATAAAGTTCTGATGTTGAAGCCTGATAGATTTTTGTTTTATGCTCCATCTTCAATAACCGCACAGCATCTAATATCCGCAGGGTACCCAACCCATCGGCATTACCTGTATATTCCGGCGTTTCAAAAGATACCTGCACATGACTCATTGCTGCCAGGTTATAAATTTCATCAGGCTGGATTTCCTGGATCAAACGAATCAGATTGGTACTATCCGTCATATCCCCGTAATGCAAAATAAAATTTCGGTCTTTAATATGAGGATCCTGATACAAATGATCTATACGATCGGTATTGAATAAAGAAGACCTGCGCTTCATACCATGTACTTCATACCCTTTGTTCAATAGAAATTCACTTAAATAAGCGCCATCCTGTCCGGTTACACCGGTTATAAATGCTTTTTTCATGAGTTAACAGTTTATTGGTTCCATAGCTTCGCATCTTGAGTCCCAGTTCGGAATCCATCTCCAGCTAATATTTTAACAATTCGGTTTAAATAAGTGTATTGAATTCAACTAATTATTAAGCCAACTAAATGTATAAGGGGGCTATAGGCATTCCAACAATTAACTGTTAATTTATTGAAGGTTTCATCGTCAAAACCAAACCTTTCATAAGACTACATCGAATTCGTTAAATTTTATTCAAGAATTTTAACACTTAACTGAGTATTTTCTGTTAATGAATAATAAATAAATAAGAATATTTAATTTCATTAAGATTCCATGATTGAGAATAAAAAACACCCATGCATTTATAGACTTATCATCACGCAAAAAAAGGCCAATTTTCAGCAGAAAAATAGAGTACTTCAACACTGTTTTTAGTGTTTCTCTATTTAAAGAGTTTAGATGCAAGAGAATGACCTATACATCGTGCAGGTTCCTGCTTTACGAAACTATAGGTAAGTAAGGAGTATTAAACAGTATAGCGGTTCCAGTAGTCAAAACACGCAGCTACCACAGGGCTTTCCCAAATGATAGTATCACAACAGGTTTAATTCAAAATACTCTATAATTTAAAACGGATAAGAATAGGTGCTTATCTGTTTAAAAAAATCCATTTAACACCACAGCCGCTATGCCCCGATTTTTTAGAATGATTTCAATAATCTATTTCTTAAAAGCAAATCGCTATTTTGCTTAGTATATGCACACCTACAGTATTACGAAAGCAGCAGCACGATGCTACTTTTTAATGAGTAAAAAATATAAGTAAATATCCCTCTCGCACTAAAATATTGTATTTCATCGATTATTATTGCACAACACCCCATAAATCAATTTATTTCCTTAAATTAGATTCACAAGTCTTTAGTGAAATTAATTCTAAGCATATGCACGTTATACCCGAAAAAAAAGTCTCAGAACTTGAAGATGTTAAGCAGTTTGCGTTATTAGAGGAATTTGAAACGGCAGACCGGTATATCAAAGCAGGTTTTAGCGAACTTCAGAACAAGACTTTTGATACTGATCTGTATAGATTTCCTTTTGAACTGGTTGCACAGGGATTAGAGCGATTTATGAAAGCATACCTGTGTATAGCTCATTATCATACTTACCAAAAACTGCCCGACCCTGATTATTTTCAGCTCTTAGGTCAAGACTTAGAAACTTTATTCGAAGAAATCTTAGATACCTATTATTTCAGTTTTGATAAAAAACAGTACCAATTGGATATCGAATTTTTAAAAAACAGTTTAGAGCTTAAAGGCCTGATCAAGATCCTATCAAGTTATGGCCAATTGTCACGTGATGAAAACTTTAAAGTAGTCTTAGGCAATACAACAACTAAACTAAAACCCTCAGAATTATGGTTTGATTACCGTAACAGATTCCTTAAGCAACACAAAACCGAACAATCTGAATTTAGGGAATTGAGTTACGAAGCCCATAAAAAATTGACCCAACACTGTATCATTCTGATCGAAAAATTGTGTGCTGCCCTTTCTCGGCAATTTATATTTAAACGACTTGGTGAAAAAGGATTACAATTAGCTTCAACAATGGTATTTGAATACGGTATGCTGTATCCTCAAGATTATGGCAAAAAAAATTACGGGTGTTCTGCAGAAGAACCTCTTTTAAAACCGCAGGATAAACTGCCTTCTAAATTGATGCGCTTCTTCAAATCTAATGAATAAAATTTATGTGAATTGAGTACACTACATCGGGGCAGGCCAGCGGAACAATACATTTCAGAACGAGAAATATCCAATAGGATTTAAGTCTTGATTATCCCAAAAGCTGAATGTCATTTCCAGAGGTCACCCTAAGTTTATTGAAGGATATTTTTGAGAACACTGTATTCAAGAACCTGCAATCAAGCCTCATCCTGCCGCATCTTATATTCCAACTTCAGGATCAGCTCTTCCAGAAACTTAGTTCTGCTTCCCTTTCGGGCTTTGATTTCCCCATACGTTTTATAAACCCCATCCAGCTTAACATTAAAAAAATCTTCAAAAGAGGCCACTATCGTACTCAGGTCAGACAACCCATGATTTAAATATTGGGAGGCGTATAACGCATAAATAAGCTCGACTAAGGCAGTTTTAGACCCCGACCAGAGCATCACATGATGCTTCTGAGGTAAATAAACAGCTTCACTACTCGGGTTTAAGGTCTTAAGCGCATCTCGTAGGTAATGAATAAGCCGGTACATCGCCTGCACTTGGGCCCAGAGCATATCGTGCGAACTGCTGAACTCAGCATAGTCATAATGGTACAGCATCGGGGTTATGGGAAAATTCTGCTGCGCATGGCGCGTAAAGAACTGATGATCCAGATAGGTATGTTCTTCTTCCATATACCGTACAAAATGCATATTGCGGTTAAAGAACTTATTGATCTTACGCAACTCCTTTTTATAAAACCGGGTCTGAAAAGAAACTCCGGCCTTGGGTTTCCGCAGCTCACACGTGCGCATTTCAGTAAAATAGATGAGATAACTCATCGGGCAGGGTTTGAGATGCTTAAAAAAATGGATCTCCTGAGGCACATCTTCAAAATCTTCCTGCTCCACGAGCTCCTTGAGATTGACCAGAGTTTTAGATGCGACTTCAATCCCCAATGCTGCTTTTTTAAGGGGTTCAGGTACTACGAATACCCGGGTGTTCAATTCTTGGTGAAAGTTGTGTAGCGCTGTAGCAAACATGGTAACATCAGTTAGACAGGTGAGTACATAAGGAGGCAGATGTATGTTCAAAACACAGGATATATAGGGATAACCGGTTGGTTACTTAAACGTTAAACGGAGTGAGCCGTACGCATCATTTCTAAGTGCTCCAGAAGAAAATTATCGTCAGTTTGCACAAAGGCCTGTTTGGGAATAACAGTTGCCCCCAGTTTCCGCTTTTCAAAATTAGCACTCATCCCAAAGTCAACCTGCTTCATATCCAATTTCCGGGCTCTTAAAATGGTTTGATACAAGAGCTGCCTGTAGGTTTGAAATTCCTCAAGATACCGGTAATCCAAACCGATTAAACTGGGAACATAGGTGCCGGCATAATTTTTATAACAAAACATAACGCCCAGCAAGCGGTCATCGGCAACAGCCTTAAGCAGTATACATTCCCAATTGGGATGGGTACGCATCGCTTCAAATGCCTCAAGGGGATACGTAAAGGTGTTCAGGCCGTAATTCTTTGATTTAACCTGTAGATACAGCTGGTAGTAAGCTTTTATATTTTTACGGCTAACCCGTTGAACCACGTTAGAGTTGACCAGACTTAAATAGGGTTCAATAGCTTTCTTAAAATGCTTTTGGGAACGTTTAGAAAGGTATTGCGTATAATCTGCGGCCTCTTTATCATGCAAATCCTGCAATACACAGCTATCGGGCATATCGATAGGGATGTATCCCTGATCCTGAATTGCTTTTGACCAGTTGTAATTCAGATCAAAATCCCGCAGTACGGTCATAGAAACCTTCCATGTATGTGCCAGGTTTTCAATATATTCCAGCAATTGGGTTAAGGCCAGTTCGACCTGTGGATGTGCTTCATTCAGGTACAGGTGGTTTCCTTCGGTAAACAAGCAGCCCAGAGACAGCACCCGGGAGGTCTGTACATAAGGATCGGCTTCGCGTTGCTTTTCCAGTTCTTGAGAAACCGAAGCCGGAGCCAGCATATCGTTTTTCCAGAGGCTTTCGGTTAAAAAAGTCACCAGTACGGGGCAGTTGGCGTCATCTACAATTTGTACATACCTAAAGCGCCAGTTGTGCTCCGGTTGTTGAGCCTGCGTAAAGCTTTGTTCCAGATAAGCCAGCCCATCCTGATTCAGCATATGGGTTGTTCCCAGCGTATAATCCCAGTGGGAGTAATCAGTCTCAGTAATGGTTTTAAATTCCTGAAGTTGTAAATCCTGATTATTGGTGGCAAAAGGTTTTAAAGCGGTAAGATCCATACCGAAGGCCTTCCCTACCCGGGAACGGGAATTGTGCGTAACCCACAAAGTGGTATCATAGTAGCGGACTAATTGCTCAACCAGATGATCAATATCATCCAATGCATTGTGATTGGAGAGGGTAATACGAAGTCCGGTATTTTTAGCAGGTACCGCGGGAAATAAGCCCAGGTTTACATAAATACCTTCCTCCATCAGGCGTTTTACAAGATAATAGCCCGTAGCCGGCAGGCCCGTGCCTATATAGAATACAGGAGAACTGTTACGCGCAATAAGCGGTAAATGTGCTTCAGCCAGCTGCTGATTGAAATAATCAATGCGGTTTTTAAGCGCTTCCTGCAACTGATAGATCTCGTCAGATAAATGAATATTTGCCGAGGCTATGGCTGCTCCTACCGCACTGGGTTCTAACTGGGCCGAGAAGGTTAATGGTCCCCCGAAGTTTTTGATCTGATTGTAAAACTTCTTATGTGAACAGACCAGAACGGAGCCCGACGCCCCAAAGCTTTTACTCAGGGTGCCGAATACCAAAACATGTTCCGGCAGGGTTTCCAGCTGACTCATCACATACCCCCTCCCATTTTTACCTTTCCAGCTCATGCCGTGTACATCATCAAAATACAGGTATAGCTGCGGGTATTTCTTAGAGAGTTCGATCAATTCCTTAACGGGGGCATAGTCCCCGAACATCGAGTACACCCCATCAGCCATATACCAGATTTTAGAAACTTTAGAAGAAAGTTTTTGGATCAGGCTTTCCAGCATTTCCAGATTGTTATGCCGTACGAGTTGTACCGGTATTCCCCGTACTTTAAGCAGCTGAGCAGCATTTTGCACGCTCCAGTGCACCTGATGATCCAGGAGCACGGCATCTTCATCCCGCACCACCGTAGGGATTACCGCCAGATGGCCCAGGGTGCTGTTCTTGGTGATGATTACCGGGTTTTCAAAGAGCAACTCCAGCTTTTCTTCCAGTTCTTCATAGAGCGGGTGAGAGATATAGGTTTTCGATAGGGGGAATTGGGTACCGTAGCGCGAGATGGCCCGCACGGCCCCCATTTTGAGCCGGTTGTCCTGTTCCAGTCCCAGATATCCCGTATTCCCAAAATGATAACAGGCTTTTCCCTTTACGGTAAGCAATCGGCCGCTAAGCCGCGCATCTTCGGCACGCAAATGTACAATACCTTCAGCCTTGGCTTCGGTGATCACTTTAGCAACGGTATCCAGAAAATGGTTGTGTTTGATTTGAGCCATAGTAAAGAAGTTTGGTTATTTCAGATGAAAACTAACCAATTATTAATATGCTGAATGCCAGACCTTCCGGTTTACCTAAAAATATTCCCTAATACTTTACTTTTTATCCCTGAGACTTTAGTTTGAAAACAATGAGTTAAAAAAAAATCCCTCATACTTTAGATTAAATCCGTTACAACTAACTAATTAGAAGGGTTTTTTGATATTTTTATCCTACCAAAATATGTTCACCATGCGTCCTGATTATGAAAACGCGTATGCTGAATATCGGATTAAAGCGGGAATCCTGTTTTTATATTACAAACCCCAAGCCTGCCTAACCCTACACATAGCAGAACAGGTGGTACACGATCGTCTTGCCTTACAAACCGGCAAGGCTTATCCGGTATATTGCGATGTGCGTACTATTATTGACTCCGACAAAGAAGCCCGTGACTATCTCTCACGAATGGGTAATGATCTCATACATGCACTGGCGTTTCGGGTAAATTATCCCGTTTCAGAAGTGATGATGCAATTTTATTTAAAGAACGGCACAGGTAAAATCCCTACCCAATTGGTGGTCGACATACGATCGGCCTACTCCTTTTTAAAAAGCTACAGCAACCTCTGATCCTTTAAGCTAACACCGCTTAAACTATGAAACACTTAAACACACACGCCAAACAAATCAAAACGATGATCCTGGAGATGGCTAAGGGTAATTTCAATTACCGCATCCCCCGCACAGATCAAAACAGTGAGACCCAAGCCATTGCTGCCCTGCTCAATATGCTCGCGCAGGAGTTAGAAGTCTCCTATAATCCCTTTGTATTCAATGCGCCGGCCCACAGCATTTTTAACGTTGACCATTACCTCTTTTTAATCGATCCACAACACCGCATCCTGTCTACAAACTTTGACCTTGACACCGGGAGCCCCTTAGTCGATCAAAACTTTGCCCACGTATTAACGGAAGCAGCTCAACAAACCTTTAAAAAACGCTTAAAGACACTCCAAAAACAGCATCAGTCCCACATCCCCTGCAAACTCGAATTGCTGGCTGCCGATGACCTGCTGGTACCGCTGGAATGCACCCTCTTTAGATTGGACTACGATGCGGTAGCGGGTAACTTCCTGGTGGTGGCTTCCCGCATTCAAAGCCACAACCCGTTGATCAAAGAAGACGATTTTATACAAGAAGACTATCCGGTACGCAAACTCGAGGTACTCAAGAACACGCAAGACATTCAAAACATTCAAAAAGTAAAAGCCTATCTCAGGGAGAACCCCGAGGTTCGCATAGCTTCTTTAAAACTGCTGGGGCTGCGTTTTGGGCTCAATGAATACAAGCTTAAAAAAGGCTTTAAAGAGCTTTACCAGACCAGTGTGTTTAAATACCAATTGAAGCAGCGCTTATACAAAGCCCGGCATCTCATTCGCACGACAACAGATCAACTCTCCTGCATTGCGATTAAAACCGGATTTAAATCGTACATCCATTTTGGACAGGTCTTTAAAAAAGAATTTGGTGTTGCACCCAGTCATTACCGAAAAAAAAACAAATAATCCCTTAGGCTTTAGTTTCAATCCCGCATACTTTACTGATTATCAGATAGATAAAATAACTTTAACTCATAAAGTTTTTATCATGTCTACAAGAAGACCTATCAAGCAAATTATAAGCCAGGGAGTAATAAGCTTCTTCATCCTGCTCTGGGTCTATGCCGCCACGGCTAAGCTGCTGGAGTTTGACCAGTTTAAAGTACAGCTAAGTCAGGTAAGCTTTCTAAAACCGATGGCCGGGATACTGGTCTATATCATCCCACTTGTAGAATACAGCCTTGCCGGCTTGTTGTTGGTATCCAAGACTCGTAGTATGGGGTTATTGGGTTCTGCATTAGTGATGAGCGTATTTACAGCATATATAGCCGGGATGATCAGTTTTAGCCCGGATCTGCCCTGCTCCTGTGGAGGGATCATCAATAACTTCACCTGGCAGCAACACCTGATATTCAATCTGCTTTTTACTGCATTGGCTATCACAGGGGTGTACTATCGCAGTTCCACGAATCCGCCCCACTCATAACAATAGAAATAAGAATAACAATAGTTAATCATGCGCGTGATGATAAGGGGGAGCCGAAAACCTTCGAATTCGAGTAGGCATAATCTTTTAATACTTTTTATTATGAAAAAGTCTAAAATAATGATCCCGGTGATGACACTGGGGCTGGCAGTAGGTCTGGCTTTTGCCAATACCGCTACTGTAGCAAACGGTTGGATTAACGTGAATGGTACTCCAACACAATTAGGTTCGGAACCTTGTCAAGGTACTGAAGTAAATTGCCAGGTAATTTTTGAGGATGATCCGCAACTGCGAGTTTTCGATGTATATACCGATATGTCGCTTACTACTAAAAAGCATAGCGGCTCTGAAGAGTACTATATACTTCCGGGAACACCGCCGTCGAACTAATTAGTTCGATAGGAAACAAGCCCCATAGCCATAACTATGGGGCTTTTAATTTATTCCAGTGATTTTACAGTTCCCTGACCCATAAAAATATACCTTTGGGCTGGCACTAACTTTTGCTGCAGTATCTGCTGTACATCCTTTGGACTAATTGTATTTAAATAGCCTTCTATATATTCCGGTTTTGGAGTTTCTAGTTCCCATTTATAATAACGGTATGCTTTTTCTGAAACAGAGTTTCCAATAATACTTGATACATACAGGTTACTCTTTATACTATTTAATTCCTGTTCCGAAACAGGATGCTCCTGAAACCATTTTATTAGCTCCTCTACATCACCAATCAGTATATCTTCCATCCCTTTAAGAGTAGGCAGTACGAATACCAGATTTCCGCGTTGCGATTTCAGATCTACAGAACTTACAGTACCCATTAAATAAAGTCCCCTCATTTTTACATTGCGCAGTTCCTTAAGTCGGGTTGCTATTACTTGGCTTATTAGTTTTAAATCTACCTGTGACTGCCAATCATCACGGGATATAGGATAGGAATATTGAATTTTAAGATTTAGGTCTGAAGGGAGTATACCTGGAATGGTATATACCTTTTTTAAAGGCCCTATAGGTAAGGTATTCACCTCTATTTCTTCCCGTTTTATTTGATGATCAGATACCGGTAAATTTCCCAAATAGGTTTCCAAAAGAGGTATGACTTCGGCTTCCTTAAAATCTCCACTCAGCAGAAACACAAACTCTTGAGGATGTTGAAATAAATTTTGATACATGTGTTTTAATTCGGTCATAGTAGATTGCCTTACTGACTTATAACGTTCCCCAGCTGTCAATCCGGGATTTACTTCATCAAGAGCTTTTTTACTCAATACGGTTAAATCATATTCCTCCCTCCCGTAAGGTGGACTTTTATAAAATAAGAATTCGTCCTCTTTCCAATACCTAAAGGCTTCAGGATCTTCCCGGGGTGCAGACAAATACAAATATGCAAGTTGTAATAAAGCTTCAAGACGTTGGGCCGGGGCTTGCAGTTTTATACCGGATTCTCTCTGGTTTACATACAAGGCTTTTCCGTAAATCATTCCCAGATCGGTAAGCATTTGTTGCATTTCAAAATGGGTATAAGCACCCGCCCCCGAGGTATGTACCCACTTGGGTACGAGCTGGGCTTTTATAAAGTCTGTTTTATTCAGGTTACTTGCACCTACATTGCGAAAGCCATGTAATTTTAGGGAGGCACCCACCTGAGGGTTAAGTATAACCCGCGCTCCATTAGCCAGTTGCAGCACACTTCCTCCTAAAGCATCACTACCCAAATCTTTAGATTTTTTTTGAGTTAACTGTGCGATCAGGGAATCAGCTATCAGCTTAGTTTCATGCTCCTCATCGGCTTCCGTATTCATACGCTTAGCCTCATCCAGCCAGCTGCGAAATTGAGTTTCACTCAGCTGCAATACAGACGCTCCTTTAGGAGCTAAAATCCCAATATCCTGAGGCCCGTCTTCTAAAAAGGCTTTTAGCTCCGAATTTACAATATCATACGAGAGCCCATTTAACCAGTTCTTCTTTAAAGCAAGCTGATTAAGCTCTAAAGATTCTTCTGCCAGCATGCGTTGATTATAAGTACTTAATACTGCTGCCAGAGCATTCGTATCCTTTCGATTTGTAGCATCCAGTATATTCTGCTTTTGCTTTTGAAAAACTACCTCTGCAATCCCTTGTTCTTTAAGCTGATTAAGGGCGGCTGCCACTTCCTCCACAGCTTCCCGTTCCCTTCCCGTAAAAGTTTTTAGCTCCAGTCCCAGTGCAGGCAGTTCGCCAGATTTATCAATTCCCAGCGTATAATGCAGGTCATAGGTAGCTGGAATTTGTCGCAGGTAATCTTCAATAAGTTCATACAACATTTCATACATCCACTTTTGCTGTAAGGCTTTAGGTTCCGATTTGGGAGGGATTTGGTTTCTCCAATATAAATAGATTTCACTCTCTTGGATTTCAAACTCCTCCACTTCTTCTTTCTTTAATTTTAAGAATTGATTGGGACGTTTGAAATATTCTGATTTATAATTCTCCCAGGGCCTGCCAATAGAGGTTTTAAGTGTTCCAAAATAGGTTTGAATGTCCTGCTTTACAACATCAAGGTCTTTTAAGGGTCCTACTAATAATAAAGTAGCCCGCTCAGGGTGGTACCAGTCTTTATAAAACCTGGACACCTCTTCCCAGTTGAAACTTTGCAAATGATTGTATAAAGCTTCTCGGGATACCGGGTCAAGTGAAGCATTTGACAAACCTGCTATTACTCTAAAGTTTTTAGTATGCCCTTTAGAAACTATTTCCTGATATAAACTCCCTTGTTCAGACATTACAACCTCTGGCACAGGTTCTAATTCACCCCCTACCAAACTACTAAATAAATCCAGCCCTTTCGTATAAAGAGATAAAAACTCCGGGGAAAACTTATAATAATATGTGGTCACATTTCTATAAGTCGCAGCCTGTAAGTGTAAGTCTTTTACGCGTATAGCATCTCTAACAATCTCATAATTTTCTTCGCCTTCATCACGTATAACCGCATAGGGCAAATGCTCCATAAAATGAGCCATATTACTCTGTCCTTCCTGCTCCATTGCGGAACCGGTCTGAACATACAAACGCATAGATATTGGCTTACCATCCCAGGCTGCTTTAGAATGAATCAAATACCGCATGCCGTTATCCAAAGTTCCCCTACGGATACCGGTTTCGATGGTCTCTGCTTTGGTTTGACCATAGGTAAATGGACTATACACCAGAAAACAGATCCACACCAGGTTAAAGAAATTCAATGGTTTTAAATGTTTAATAGCCTGCATTTTGAGTGAGATTAGGGTTCTTTAATAATTCGTCTTCAGGGATGGGGTACAGCAAATCGGTTTCCTGTATTCCATCCAGTACTTCCAGGGCCTGGCCGGTACGCTTTAAATCCAGCCAGCGATGCCCCCATTCGCTAAAAAGTTCGCGATCGCGCTGCTGCATCAGCTCCTCTAACAGCTGTTCCTGGGTAAGTGCCGGGGTATAAACCAGTGCTTCCAGACCGGCACGCTCCCGTATGGCATTCAGATCGGCTACTGCCGCTTCCGGTTTCCCCTGTCGGGTCCGGGCCTCTGCCCGTATCAGGTACTGCTCCGCCAGGCGCATAATCATGGAGTATTCGGTTAAAGCCCCTGCACTGGCATCATAGCGTATCTTGTACTTATAGGGATAATAATAGGTTTCAGCAGCACTGCTAAAACTCCCAATCCAGTTTTCTTGCCTCAGATCCCCAGATTCCCAATCTTGCATAAACGTTTCACTCAGGCTGACCGGACTTCCCGTTGGGGTGATGCGGATTAGCAGATTGCCATCGCGGGTATGGGTAAAGGTGCCTCCCCAGCCCTCCTGTGATACCTGCCACAGGGCCTCCGGACTGTTTGCTAAAAACACAGTATTTAAATCATCAGGCAACTCATAGAGATCAGTAGCGGCCAGCACTTCACTGCTGTAGGATTCCGCCTGCTCCCAGTTTTCCAGATACAGATGCACCCGCGCCAGCAGGCCCAAAGCCGTAAAGCGATTCGCCCGGGTACGTTCATTATCAGGATAGCCGGTATCCAATAGTTCAGCTGCCCGGTTTAAATCTTCCAAAATCAAATCGTAGACCTCAGTCTGCGGACTTCGGGTTTTTAAGGCATTACCGGTATAATCGGTTTGGGTAATCAGAGGCACATCCCCGTATAAATTGTTCAGATAGAAATAGGTAAACGCCCGTATAAATCGGGATTCGCCTTCCAAGGCAGCACGGGTATCCCGACTTAAATTGCTGTTATCAGCAACGCCCTCCAGAATCGCATTACACATATAGATCGTATTGTAGGCACCAGACCATAAGGCCAGATTCAAACTGTTTGTTGCTTCCAGTTGATGCCCGGCAACGGCTTCCATCTCGGGTGCCGCATTGGTTACCGTATAGGTCTCACCAGACAGCCCGCCCAGAAAGCTCACGCTCTGGTTGCCCCCTGCTGCAAAAGCGGTATTAAACAATTGGATATACACCCCATCCATCGCCTCGCGCGCGGTGGCATCATCACTAAACACCGTAACACTGGTGATGCGGTCGTTAGGTACATCTACCTCCACAAAAGGCTCACAGGCGCATGTCAGGAAGAACACCGCTATGCATAGCAGGTGTAGATGGTTATTTCTAAAATGTTTCATATCGTTAAAAATTAAGTTTAAGCCCCGCAGTCAGCATGCGTAAAGCGGGTAAGGTGGTTCCGGGTGACTGAGGGTCTAAGCCTCGGTATGCGGTCAGGGTTAACAGGTTTTGCCCCTGCAAAAACACCACACACGAGTTTATACCTAGCATTTCAGCAGGAAGCTCATAGCTAAGCCCTAGCGTTCGCAGTCTAAAAAAAGAGGTATTGGTATAAATGCCGTCACTACTACGAAATCTGGAATTAGCAATTAGAGCTGCTATACCTTGTGATGGTTTTTGAACTCCGGCCTCATCCCCCGAATTTTGCCAGCGTCGGTCGTAATCTTCCTGCAGTATAGCGCCAAGTCTTCCGGGAGGAGTCGTGGTAAAGAATTGCTGCCCGTCCTGTACGACAAACTCCCATAAAAAATCAAGGCTCAGCCGCCCATAGGTAAACTGATTCCTAAAGCCGCCAAAGAGCCTTCGGGTAAGATCTTTGGCTACCATCCGGTCATCAAAGTTGTACACCCCGTCTTCATTTACATCTTCAATGGTATACAATCCGGTTTCCGGGTTTACCCCCGTAAACCGGTAAAGCCGTTGTATGTTGAGCGGCTCCCCTACTCGGTACATCGTGGCATACGAACTCTCTTCAAGGCCGGGAAAGGATACCAGTCGGTTTTGAGGAATGCTTACATTTAGCGAGGCCTGCCAGTTAAAGCGCCCTGAGTGTAAATGGGTAGCGGCTTCAAACTCCCAACCCGTATTTTCTACCGTGGCATCCAGATTGGCCTGTACACTGGTAAAACCCGTGATGGCAGGCAGATTATAGCCCACCAACTGATTGGATGAGCGGTTGCGGTACCAACTCGTATTAAAACGTAATTTGTCGTTCAGGAAACCCAGTTCTAAGGCCAATTCCAGTTTACGGTTGCGCTCCCACGAATAAATAGGATTGGTCAGTTGGGTGGGATACAAACCTCCCCCGCCCGGAGTGGCGGAATAGGTATCCAAATACCCATAATCCCCTATCTGATCACTTCCGGCGGAACCATAACTCCCGCGTAATTTGGCAAAGAATAAAAAGGTCTTTAAACTTTGCAGCCAATATTCTTCACTCAGGATCCACGCCCCTCCTACAGCCCCAAAACTGGCAAAACGCCGGGACGGACCAAATCGGCTGCTGCCGTCCCGACGCCCGGTTAGATTGAGATAGTATTTACGGGCGTAATTGATACCGATACGCCCAAAAGCGGCTGCATAAGCGTATTCCTGAGTCGTATTATCTGTGGCGCTTAGTTGCTCTGCTGCCGCCAGATTGCCCAGTAGCTGGTCATTTGCATAACCTGTACCCACTATATTGAGTGCTGTATTTTTGCGATGCTGAAAGGTGCTTCCCGCCAGAGCATCCAGATTAAACCTCCCCCAGGTATTGCGATAATTGAGTTGAGGCTCCACAATCCAGGATTGGCGCCCAGCCGTAATATGCAGGGAGCGTGAACGAGCATTCGCCCATAGTGCCGGATCATAAAACCGGATGGGTTGCTCAACAAGCTCTTCACTGGTAAGCAGGGTATAACCTGCACTCAGTCGCGCTTCCAGTTCAGGGGTGATGGCATAGCTTAGACTCAGGTTGCTGATGAGCTGCTGCACTCGGGCTTCACTCTCCCGGCAGAAAGTGGCAAGTGGATTACTCCAACTGGAATTTTCCCAGTTCAACTCTCCGGTATCGGTATACAATGCGGGCGCATTAGGAGCTAAAGTAAGAGCACTACTCACAAAGCCGCTCCCATCAAACTGCTGATTGCGGTCACTGCCAAAGGAAGTACTCAATTGCAACTTAAAACGCTCATCGCTGCTGCGGTGATTGAGGCTCAGATTTGCGGTAAGCTTATTATAATTGAAATCACCGGGAAAGACCGAAGTCTCGTGTTGATAGCCCACGCCCAGGTTATAATAGGTAAGTGCACTGCCACCACTGACTCCCAGATTGACCCCGGTGGTTGCTGCTGTGCCACCAAACAAGGTTTCCTGCCAGTCGGTATACCGATCCGTGTCCCACAAAAGCAAATCAGGGGCATTTGATTCCGTAGGGGTTGCTCCGTCATTGGCAAAGGCTTCCTGCCTTAAACTGATGTAGTCTGCTGTTTTAATCAAATCCAGTTTACGGGGTACGGTGCCGGCCCCGGTATAGACCTGCGTGTTGATACGGGTCTTTTGCTTTCCGCCTGTACCTTTTTTGGTGTTGATCAGGATTACGCCATTGGCCCCACGCGAACCGTATATCGCCGTAGCATCGGCATCTTTAAGCACTTCGATACTTTCAATATTCGCAGGGTTCAGGGTATTGAGCGGGTCTATCCCTCCCGTATTGGCATCAGTAAGCCCGCTAAAGCTGTTAAGCGGGGCACTGTCTATAGGTACCCCGTCAATAATGTATAGCGGCAGGTTACCTGAGTCGCCAAAACTATTACGAAGACTGTTTTGTCCGCGTATTTGTATGCTAGGTGCATTACCTGGTACGCCGCTGCGCTGCACGATAGATACCCCCGCCATCCGGCCCTGTAAAGCGGCTAGCGGATTGGTCACCGGTTGCCGCTCGATCTCTTCAGCGGTTACCCGGGCGATACTGCCCGTTTGCTCCATGCGCGTAGTGTTGTAATACCCCGCATTGATGGTCACTTCACCCAGATCGGTAATGTCCTGCTGTAAGGTGATCCTAAAGCTGGTTTGATTCCCCACCGGCAGCAAGAGGGACTTAAACCCGATATAACTGATACGCAGGGTATCCTGAGGAGTAGCGTAAATCGAGAACTCCCCGTCCATATCGGTTTGGGTACCAATATTGCTATTCGTTAGCGAAATACTTACCCCGGGGATGGGGTGGTCATTCGTGTCGGTAATCCTTCCGGTTACCTGATTTTGAAGGGATGAGGCACTGGCCCACAGGGCACTCAGGCTCATAAAAAGGCATAACAGCCCCGGCAACGCAACCCCCGTAAGGCGCGTAGTCTTATTTTTCATATCTTCGTCGTGTATATTAAACAATAGTTTTTGTTTAAGCGCACGCCTTCCCGCAGACGCCAATCTCGAGGGAAGGCTTTTTTGCTTAATACCCGTAAACGGGTGCTTCTCTTTTTCACAGACCCTAAGGTCTGCAGCTCTTTTTTTAGGGCTAATTCACCGGTGTTTATGACTAAACTATCCAAACCCGAAGGGTCAAACGAATGCCCTCCCTCGGTTCAGAATAGCCGCAGGAAGCTCCGAAGGACAGGAGCGATAGCGACGCGGAGCTGACCAGGCGGTTTTCGCCCTGAGGCGAAAAATTCCTAAGCGAGGGTGTCTTTTCTTTTGTTACTTTTCTTTGGACAAGCAAAGAAAAGTAAGGAACATGCTATAGAACTTGTACTTATTCAAACCTGAAAGGTTTAATTAAAGCATCCAATGTATTTAGGATATTCACTAGCAAAAAAAGTAAGGAACAAACTCGTTTACCTTCTACATATTTTAGTACGTCATAACGTTATTAAAAAATTCGCTACTACACCAGTCCTTATACCATAACAGTATAAGCCCACGCTGCCTGCACTGCACGCAACCCCACCCAACTACAGGCTACTTCGTAGGGAAATAACCCATAACCCACGGGTGACTTAGCGGATTCTACCGTGGCCCCGTAACCACGTGCTTTTTTCATAAATCTTTAGTTTTTTTGTGGTTTATGTATTGTTTTTTTATTCCATCATAGTGGTTTTATCCAAGTGAGATTCTTACTTCTATGCTTGATTTCTCTTTTGTCTTGATACGGCAAAGCATGTATTTGAGCGAGTTGATGCCGCTGGAAAACAAAAGATCAAGGCTCACAAGACGGTATCTAAATTTATCGTTCACTGCACTGCATACGCTTAACTCGGCCGCTCTGGCGGCTTCAAACAGAACCGCCTGCTACGTTCCGCTCAATTCAAATTTGACGATACCTTCTTGTAGGCCGTTTCCAATAGGAACTAAGAATATCATTCTTTAGTTCTCTCTCGGTTCAGAATAGACGTAGGAAGCTACGAGATTTAGGAGCCATCAAACCGAAAGACTAGAGGAATCTCGTTCTTAGTTGTGTAGTAACGTTAAGATCAAGAAATACAATTCTTTAGTCCTCTTTTTCTTCAGTATAGCAGGAAGTTCCCGTTAAAAATTTTCGAAGCCTTGGAGAAAATTTAGGGGACTTATTGCGGTTTTCGCCCTGAGGCGAAAAATACCTAAGAAATGTGCCCAACCTTAATGATCCTAAGAATTCCAATTACAATAGGCACATTCAATCTGACCAAAACCAATAGGCGATACAGATTAAAAAGTGTCTTTTCTTTTGTTAAGCTTGTCCTGAGCGATAGTCGAAGGATTTCTTTGGACAATGCAAATCGACGATAGGAGATTCACGAGCTCCAAAACCAATAAGCGACTGCGAGCTAAAGAAAAGTAAGGAAGACGCTATAGTACCTAAATCATTATTAGATCAAACTAATGCTTCCGTTAGCTCAAGAAATTAAGAATATCACCATGTGTTAACTCATAGGCAAAATCACTTTAAAAAATTAAACACATCACCCCGTGCGGGATGGCGACCATTTTGGCCTAATTGATGTAGGGGAAAAAGGATGCGAAGCTTTATAAAGAGAAGTAGACGACTTTGAAAAAGTAAGTTGAAGATTTTGCAAAAGCCCTTAATACAAAAAAGGGCGTGATTCAACTTATCGATTCGAGGTACTGGTTACCTATACACAATAAGCCGAATGACCCACGCCCGCGGTCGTGAACATCATAGCTTATCATCTCGTTGTTTAAAAATCACCAGTTTTCGAATCGAGATTCAAAGCGAATGCTTCTAATATTTTAGTTATAGAAGGTTCGCAAATATTTAATTATGAAGTAAATATATAATAAATCTATTTAACAACAAATACAATTTATAATATATTTTTTGTTGCTATATAGATTATTCTATTTGATATATGTCAAGATATAAAGACGAACTGTCCTTAGTTAAACTGGGAGCTAACCTAACGAAACAACGTGAAGCACTAGAACTGTCTGTGGAAGATGTTTCTGAAATGACCGGTTTTTCTGCGCAAACCATTCGAAATATCGAAGCTGGTGAGGAGAGTTCATTGTCCTATGTAATTGCGATCTGTCAGGCGCTGGATTTACATCCAACTAAAGCTTTTGACTTTTCTATTAAATTAGAGCCCCGCTTTAAATTATCTGCCGCACGCGCCGAAAAAACGCGACTTACGCAGCGGATCGAGGGATTTGTCGCAAGTGATTATTTTAACCAAGGACGCACTGCTAAAGATGTGGTTTCGGAGCTGAATGAAGTTTATCAAATAAAAACGACTACCTCGGCCGTATCCGTGATTTTAAAGCGCAAAGTTGACGAGCAACTTTTGACCATTGCTAAAAACGGCAAACAACGTATTTATAAAAAAAGCTAATAGTCCTGCCTTTATCTCCCGACGCTTTAACTTAACTAATCATCAACTGGTTAGTGCGATTGTATCTCATACCCTTTCTGGCAGCTACAAGTTTACTATCAAACAAATCTCAGTATGTGCGCGATTGCATCGCGTTCCATTACACCTAAGCCTTAACTAATCTATAAGCCTGCCGACTACTCTAAATAAGCAAACAAATCCTCCGCATACAGACCACACTTCGGGGGGCATGCCTTTGGCAACAGACAGCTTACCCAAGGTAATTTACTCCGGATTGCACGCTTAAAATTGCGTAAAAAGGAGGAACAGTCGGCAGTATCGGCAAAATCGGCACAGATATACCGAGCTGCTGGTTTTCAAGGCTTAAGCCCGCTTTCTTTGTGGCTTAATCAAAAACTTTTTTACTATGGCTAAACAAGCTGGAATTATCAAGTTGGAGGGCACTATCGGAGATATTGCCTTTTACAAAAGTGGAGACGGACATAGGGCCCGTTTCAAAGGTGGGATCAATCGAAAGCGTATCGCTACCAATCCTGCGTTCAAGCGCACCCGGGAAAACGGCGCCGAATTCGGACGTGCTGCAAAAGGGGGAAAACTGCTGCGCAACGCGATACAGGTCATGCTGCAGCAGGCTAAAGACCCTAAAGTCGTGAGCCGCTTGACGACCGTGTTGCTGGCGATCATCAAAACCGATACGGTCTCGCCTCGCGGAAGTCGGAACCTGACCCTGGGCAACCTGGGCTTTCTCAACGGTTTTGATTTTAACGGCAACTCGCCGTTCAAAACCACCTTTCCCGTCCCCTTTGTAGGGAGTTTCGACCGTGCTACAGGAAGTGTGGGACTCGCATTAGAAGCTTTTAACCCGGAAGTACAGATCGCTGCGCCTGCAGGTGCCACGCACTTTAAACTCAGTGCCGGGGTTAGTGAGCTGGACTTTGATAAGGAAACCTCGCTGTTCAAAGCTGTCGATTCGGGTATTTTGCCCTACAACAATGCCCCGGTAGCGGCTATGGATCTCGACCTTGAGATTACCGCTAACAGTCCCCTTGCTGTGGTGCAGGTCTTGAGTATCGAATTTTTTCAGGAGGTAAACGGCACCATGTATCCGCTGCAAAACGGCACGTATAATGCGATGACTGTGGTGCAAACCGATCAACCTGCTTAGTATGGAGTGGGTGCTGCAACGCAGTTATTTCAAAACCGGAACGCTTGGGGCACTCTTTGTAAACGGGAAATTCAGGTGCTTTACCATCGAGCTCCCCTGGCGGGAGAATCGCAGGAATGTATCCTGCATCCCTGAAGGCCGGTATGAAGTAAAACCGCGTATTTCTAACAAGTTTGGAAATCACCTCATTCTGGTTGATGTACCGCAACGCAGTTTGATCTTACTGCATCCTGCTAATGATGCCTTAGGAGAATTGCAGGGGTGTATTGCCCCGGTATCTGAACTTAGTGGTATTGCACGCGGATTACATTCCCGAAGGGCTTTAGAGCGATTACTGGTAATACACCGCGATGCGGTGGAACGCCAGGAGGCTGTATATTTAACTGTAACCTATAATGCTCATGAATATCTTAGAACGTTATCAAAAACCCACCCCGCGGTTTTTCCGCATCCTGCGGGCGGTGGGGATTAGCCTGGCCAGCGGTGGAGCAGCGGTACTCGCTGCACCCGTGGCGCTTCCTGCGGTACTGCTCAGTCTTGCCGGGTATGCGGTCGTCGCCGGAGGTGTCGTTGCTGCGGTGAGTCAGGCGGTGGTTGCCGATGCAGCTTCGGAAACGGAGCAGCAGAAAGCTGATGAACAGTAACTCGGCTTCTTTAAAACTGGGTACCCTGGGCGGAACGCTTGCCGCAGCCCTTCCCAGCCTGCAACGCGATACGCTGCTGGAAGCGATTATACTTGCGGGAGTCGGTGCCTGTGTGAGCTTTGTGGTTTCTATGGTTTTAAAAGTTCTTTTTAAGTATTTACAAAAACGGTTTTTGAAACGAAGTGACCCTAACCAGGAATCGCATTAGTGTGATTTTGGAGTGATTAAACCCTTCTTTCAGATTGAGGTCTGGAGGAAGGGTTTTTTAGGATTGCAAAGTTCGGGTTCGATTTCAGAGTCCGATAATCAGAAATCATTAGGCAATCTCGGTATTCAGTTTTCAGCATGCTGAGTTGGATTTTTGTAAAGGAATAATAAACTCATAATAGCGGTGGCTAAGTGAATTTTACAGAGCGAAGCGCAGTAAAATTGGTATCGAAGCCAAAGCTTTGCCGGTTCACGATTCCAGATTTTAAATGCAAGGATTACGGTGTCTAAACCTCTCAACGGGTACTGGTTTGTGTTAAATTTTATCGGTACTCCGAAAGGCATACCGAAAGATTGTGAATTATTCTTAGGAGGTTTGGGGTTCGATTACAGCTTAAACCGATTATGAAAACCCAACGCTTGTGTATTTTTCCTAAAGACGTGCAGTGCATCACCGGACGCAGTGAGCGGTATGGAAGAAAACTGTTGGCGGATATTAAGTGTTATTTGGGCAAACAACCGCATCAGTTTATAACAGTAGGTGAATTCGCTTCCTATTGCGGGTTGGATGTTGAAGAACTTGCTGCGTATCTCGAAGATTAGCCAATGGGCTTCCTTTTAGTGTTACGTCTGAGCCGGGAGATGGTAGGTCAAAAAAACTAAACTATAAACATCAATGAGTAGAGGATTAAACTAACCAACCCTTATAGTTAGCTTATTTTGATTTTTTTTAAGCATCAAATACCACAAAACACTCAAACATTAATATCCTAACTCAATTAGCTTATTTACCATTAGTTAATGGTATAATTTTTCACAAATTAAATGTTATCATAGGGATTTATATAATTAGGGTAAAATACAATTTATTCTATAAAGCTAAAACTCTGTTTCTATACTAATAAACGCCAATTTCAAAAAATGAGATATAACCTAAAGACATTTCAAAAACAAATTTTACTATTGTTTATCCTTAAATTTTAATTCCCCAATATATAAAAAGACCTTATAACATGGATATATATTATATTTAAGCAAATAAAAACAAGCCAATCAATACAAAGAGTAAAAAATTGCGTATGAGAAGAACATTACTTGTAATAAGTTTTATCCGATTAATCCCACATATAATTTTCTTCAATTTCAGTAAAAACAATGAGATTATAAAATATGATCTTAAGCGCTGGATATCTATAACAGGAGAAACGGAAAAATATGGATTTGTTAAAATAATGACTTTCTATCCTGAGTTTAGAAATTTATTTTACAGAAGAATTGGGATAAGTTCAAACTTTATCAAATGGATTTGTCCTCCATTGAATTCGTTATTTATAATTACTAAAGATATCGGACCTGGATTATTTATTCAGCATGGTTTTGCTACTATTATTGCTGCTAAGTCAATAGGTAAAAATTGCTGGATTAATCAGCAAGTTACAGTTGGGTTTTCTAATGCTACAGACTCTCCGATATTGGGTGATAATGTTGTAATAAATGCAGGTGCTAAAATAATTGGTAAAGTTCATATAGGCAATAATTCAAAGGCAGGAGCTAATGCTGTTGTTGTAAAAAATGTACCTCCTAATTGCACTGTAGTTGGAGTTCCTGCATATATAATAAAAAAAGATGGGATTAGAGTTCATGAAAAATTATAAATATTTGATTATTAAAAACTATATATCTTATATCACCGTAATCTTTTCTGTTCTTTAAACTTTTAAGAGAAATAAGATTAGATTGTCATAAGGTGGGTCTAATTATACACAAATATTCTTTAGGCTTGAATAGTAAGATTCGGAAATGAAAATCGAAGATTTCTGTTATAATAAGAAGACAATTATCTCTAAAATGTCAGAATAGTGATAGAGATTTCTAAAAATTAAAGGGCTAAACGATGTTGGTTAAAGGCAAAATAAGCTTATAGAGGCAATCGCCAGAGTCGTTCTAGGCATTAAGTTTTTGGTTATTAAAATTAGGCAATAAGCCTAGAAAACATTTGCCCTGCAAACATCAAACACATAATATTAACTTATACAATAGCGGACGGTTCTAGAATATAGAATTTATTACAGATTGCTTGATTAGATAGTTTAAAGAAAGATCTTTTCTTTAGGTCAAAACTCTCAATATCTTCCAAAAATTTAGTATGATAATTACGAAAATCTTTTAGACATATGGCAAACAAATAGAGATAAAAAAATAATAGCAACAAATTTTTACCAAAACCTCTTTACAGTTCCTGTCAGAGAGAAATCATATTCATTAGTTACAACCAAGCGAACTTTCAGTTAAGATGTATCAAAACCTAATCAATTAGAAGCTTTAAGAGGAGATTATAGGGTGGACTTCTCCTCATCAATAGTTAGGAATAAGATTAGTAAACTAGTATTACCTAAAAATATTGTGTAAAAAAAAGGATGCTATTCGCATCCTTTTTAGTTCAGTATCTAAAATCTTTTGTCTTTAGTCTGGTAAAGTCTAAAAACTGCTTTTAAACCGTTCCCATAGCGAAGGTTTATCTTGCCCATAGGCATAGCCGTATTTGTTCCCATACCCAAAATTAGCCGTTTTGACATCGTTGATCACAAAACTGATATCGTGCAACTTTCCGTCTTGTTGTGAATCAACCGCAAAATTAATGAGTCGTTTCTCGGTATATCCGGCACGGGTTACATACAGGATCAGGTCTGCATATTTACTGATCAGGAAGGTATCGGCCACCAGCATCGACGGGGCCGTATCTACTATCACATAATCGTACTGCTCCCGCAATTCATCGAGCATACGCCCAAATTTCGATTGGCGCAAGAGTTCTGAAGGATTTGGTGGGATACTCCCCGATAAAAACAATTTTAAGTTGGGATGAAACTTAGAATCATGGATCAGCGATTCCAGTTTATGATCATCATTTACGAGGTAATCACTCACACCCAACAGACTCTTCGATTCGGTATCGTAACGCTGCAACTGCGGGTTTCGCAGATCCGCCCCGATCAACACCACCTTTTTCCCGGTATTCGCCAAAGTCATCGCCAGATTGATACTGGTAAAGGTCTTCCCTTCCCCTTTTACCGTAGAGGTGGTATACAAACAATAGCCTTTGTCTTCATTTTTAGCGTTCACCAATAAATACTGCAGGTTGGTCGTTAAAATTCTAAAGGATTCAGCGAGTACCGAGCGGTCATTCTCCTCGATCAGATCTGAATCTCCCTTTGCGATCCGCGGCAACTCCCCTACAATGGGAATTGCTCGGGTGATTTTCTCCAGATCTTCCCGACGCTCGATTTTATTATTCAACAAGCGTCGTATATATATAATTAAAAAAGGAATCAATATACCTATCAAAAAAGAACCAAAGAAAATTATACTCGACTTTGGGGATACTATTCTATTTGAACTATATGCCGAATCCACAATCTTCGCTTTGGGAGAAGTTGCTGCCAAGGATAGGGAGTTCTCTTCCCGCTTTTGCAATAAGAAAATATATAAGGCCTCTTTAATATTTTGTTGTCTAGAAATGTCGCGAAACTGCCGCTCTTTTGAAGGAACTTTAGAAATCTCACTAGAAATTAAATTTGATTGACTATTTAATTCATTTAATGTCATTTCAAGATTAATTTCATACTGCTTTAAACCTGAATAAATAGTTTTAGACATTTGACCAATCTGACCATCTAATCTTTGAACAGAAGGGTTCAATGAAGTTGCACCTTCTAAAATTCGATTTCTCTGTAATAGTAAATTATTAAACTTTTGGATTTGTTCATTTACACTTGTATTTTCTAATGCAATATTTCCAGGTAATAAATCAGCTTCATCTTTATCATCAATAAAATCTAATAAACTTTCAACATACTCCAATTGTGTTGAAAGTTCTCTAACTCTCTTTCTATATTCACTTGCATTCTCTATATATAAAGTAGACTCTGCTTCAATATTTGTCAGGCTGTTATTTTCCTTGAATTCTTCTAACCCAACCTCAACGGTATCTAATTCTTCGCTAATTATTTGTAGTCTTTCATCTATAAATTGAGCTGTACTAACGGCAATCTCATTTTTATCTTTTATAGCTTCTTTATTGTATTCAAAGATCAACTGGTTTAGGATATCCTGTCCTTTTTGTCTTACAGCGGTTTCTATATTAAGCTCGAGTAAAGTCGCATTCTTTTCAATTACTGCAACTTTAATAGCATCTCTTAGTCCATCAGCTACCATATTAACAGTTGAAACAAAAATCGAAATCTTATTTACTTCACCACTATAATCTCTATTTCTTTTTATTAAAACCTCTCCAAATCCCAAATCAACAATTGAATTAAAATTTGTTTCAACAATAATGGCACCCTCATTAGAGCGCACTATCAATTCACTATTATCACTATTATTTTTTTCAATATAAAATTTATTTTCATTTTCTCTAATCAGATTTTTGAGACTATTATTATCTACACTTAAAAACTCTATTAAGTATGGCGATTCTAGATAAAGCTCTCTTTCTACGAAATTGTCTGAATTAAAATATGCCACATTTAACTTCAATGCTTTTACCGTATTTTGCATCATGCGGTAAGATTGAAATATCCCTATTTCATTTTCAATTTTATTAGATCCCATTCCTCCAAGCAAACCTAATTCTGAAAAACTTTCAAGACTTGCTGCAGGAGCATTTTTTTCATCATCTTTAATAATGACACTCGCAACAGTTTTATATTTAGGAGTTGCCAATTTTAAATAAACAAAGCCTATTCCTAGACTTAAAATCACTCCTAATATAAACCAAGGCCAAAATTTCAAATACTTCCCTAGTTCTTCCCGAAGGTTAAAATCATCTTCGTTATTATACATAATATTTATTTATTTAGCGAGCTATCAAAACGATAAGAGAAACCAAAACAGAAGCTACAGAAATGTATACTGATGCATTTCGATTGTAATTTGCTGCTTGACGCTGTGGCTTATTAGGCTCTACATATACAATATCGTTCTGTCTGAGATAATAATAAGGTGATTCTACTATTCCAGGATCAGTGAGGTCTAAACTCATTTGAATCATTTTTTCTCCTTCTTCTCTTAATACTTTAATATTTTTCCGTTTACCATAAATTGTTAAATCCCCCGCCAGACCAAGAGCTTTGGGCAGACTGATATACTCATCGCTAACGCTAAATGTACCGGGTCGAGCTACCTCTCCTAATACTGTTATTCTAAAATTCGAGATACGTACAATAACCATTGGGTTTTTTATATAAAGTGCAATTTTCTCTTTTAATAGAGCTGCAAGCTCATTTCTGGTAAGCCCTAAAACATTAATTTCACCCAATACCGGAAAGTCTATTTCACCATCATTACTTACTAAATAAGTCTGAATTTGAGGTTGTGTACGATTTGGAGTCAATTCATTATCTAGTATAGTCCCGGTCCCAACCATAGGTAAGTTAAAAGGAATAGCTGCCTCCTGCTCTAAGGCAGTTACCGTTATAGCCAATTGATCATTAGTTTTTATTGTAACATTATTTTGGCTCGATAAATTAAATTCCTTGAATTCCTTAGTTGTAACTTCATCATCTATGAAATAAACTATTTCCTTTCTCGAAACGCAAGAAATGCAGCTCAATAAAACTAACAAAATAACGAACAGGTTCTTCATGTTTACTATAAATTCCATAAGTGATTTTCTATTGGCTGCGAAAATAGTATAATATAATTAATTAATAAGCATTTTCCTCCCCTTGGACTGCATTCAAGACGGTTTTGATGATGATCTTGACATCCAGCCACAAACTCCATTTTTCGACATAAAAGATATCCAATCGCGTCCGGTTGACGATATCAGCCTGCTGTACGATCTCGCCCCGATAGCCGCGCACTTGTGCCAGGCCGGTGATTCCGGGTTTTACAAAGTGGCGCACCAGATACTTATCTACGGAGGTTTGATACTTTTCGGTATGCAGTTCCATATGCGGCCGCGGGCCTACGACACTCATATCCCCCAGCAAAACATTATAAAACTGCGGCAATTCATCAATACTGGTCCGTCTTAAAATACGCCCCAGTTTGGTCACCCGTTTGTCGTTTTTGGTCATCATTTTGGTATTGGCATCAGCCGTCGTGGTCATCGAACGGAATTTATAACACCAAAACACCTTCCGGTTCACCCCATGCCGTTTTTGTTTAAAAAATAAGGGCTCATTAGAATCAAAACGCTGCAAAATAAAGATCAACGGACTCAACCATGACAACACCCCGACGATCACCAAGAGGGCAAACACCACATCAAAACACCGCTTCACCACCTTCGCATACGGGGTTTCCAGCGGCAATTCCCGAAGATTGAGCACGGGTACATTGTCATACAATTCGATAGTCATCGCCCGGGTAAAGATTTCCTTATTATCGGGTACCACCTTCAGCTTGATCAGATTATTATCAGCAAAAGCCATCAGATTGAACAGTTGAGCCTGAGACAAGCGCGAAGCGATACAAAAGATCTGATGCACATCCCGGTTCTTGATATAACTGAAACTCTCTTCTACTTTCCCCAGATAGGTAGGGCTCTTGGAGTCGCTGTTATCAAAATACCCCAGATACCGGTACCCCAGATCGGGTTCATCAAATACTTTTCGGATCTTTTTCAGATTCCGGTCCCGCCCGATCGCGACCACATTAACCGCATTCCCGCCGGTTTCCCGATACCGGGCCCGGGCATAATAAAACAAAATCCGGTAGAGTAGTAAACATGCAAACAACCCCAGCAACACATTTGTATGATAACCAAGGGAACCCATACGAGTCTTACTCAGACTGAACCAGGCAAAATAAGCCAGCGTAAATAAAATATACAATTGCAGCGGCTTATGCAGATTGGTAAAAAACCGCTCTTTCCGCGAGGTGGGGTAATAGTCTATCGCATACGCACTCAGCAACCAGGAGGCATTGTAAAACAGGATCGAATTGATATTCAAATACAAGTCTGGTATAAACCAGGCCAAAAAACCATTCAACAGCGTTAAATGGATCAAAATACTTAGGGGTACGATGAGTGCAGAACGTTTCATCAGCTGTTTGCGCGAGTTGTTGATTCTAAGAGTGTATACGAATGCCGATGCAACTTAACTTTTTTTTAAGAGATACCGTTAAATCCTTTTTAATTAGTATCAACAAGTTGTTGCTCAAAATAGTTAATGGTTTGCTCCAACCCCTGCTGCAATGCAGTATGGGGCCTCCACAAGGGAATCAGTTGAGTTGCGAGTTGAATATCAGGTTGGCGTTGTTTGGGGTCATCCTGAGGTAAGGGTTCAAACTGCAGCTTAGAACGGGAACCGGTTAAGGCTATGATCTCCTCAGCCAGTTGGAGCATGGTAAACTCTGTAGGATTCCCCAGATTCACAGGTCCGGTGACCGAATCATCGGTTTGCATCAAAGCCACCAGTCCCTCCACCAGATCAGCTACATACTGAAAGCTACGCGTCTGACTCCCAGCTCCAAAAATAGTGATAGGTTCTCCTTTTAGCGCCTGTACGATAAAATTAGAAACCACCCGCCCATCGTTGATATTCATATGCGGTCCGTAGGTATTGAAGATCCGGGCGATCTTGATGACCACCCCATTCTGGGTATGGTAATCCATAAACAAGGTCTCGGCACAACGCTTGCCTTCATCATAACACGAGCGCGGGCCAATGGGGTTGACATTCCCCCAATAGCTTTCCGGTTGCGGATGTACCGCAGGATCTCCATACACCTCAGACGTACTCGCCTGTAGGATCTTTGCCTTGACCCGTTTCGCAAGCCCCAGCATGTTGATCGCGCCCATCACCGAGGTTTTGATGGTTTTAATAGGGTTATACTGATAATGCACCGGGCTGGCAGGACAGGCTAAATTGTAGATCTCATCCACCTCCGCATAATACGGTTGGGTTACATCATGCCGCACCAGTTCAAAATACGGGTGCTCTAACAATTCAAGGATATTTTGTTTACTTCCGGTAAAATAATTGTCCAGACAGATCACTTCATTTCCTTCGGCTAACAAACGCTTACACAAATGCGAACCGATAAAACCGGCACCGCCGGTGACAAGTATTCGTTTCATAATGCTAGCTAAGTATATTAAAAATCAACAACCTCAAAAAAAGCTTTTTTAGGCAACATGGTTTTACTATATAGATAAGGATGTGCACTAACACCATAAACATTATCCAAATAATTTGGCCAGTCAGCTGCGCCCCAAAGTGTAATACCTGTAACATTATCATATTCCCGACATACACGAAAAATCATTTCGTAAATATATGCTTGTTCATTTTCAATTGAAGTTGTAAAATAATTTACTTGCTTACTCAAATTTTTATTTTTCATTCCATTCTCAAAGATTCTGACATCAAGTTCTGTAATCTGAATATCTAGTCCTAAATCTGAAAACTTGATAATATTATTGCGAAGATCATTTTCAGATAATCCTTTGATATTAAAATGTCCCTGCATACCAATTCCATCAATTGGTACATTTCTAGTCTTTAAGCGTTTTATTAAATTATAAATATCATTTGATTTACGGGGATCATTAAACTGATTATCATTATAAAACAAAATTGCTGAAGAATCTGCTTCTCTTGCAAATTGAAAAGCTTTATCAATATATTCTTCTCCAGCTATCTTATAAAATAAATCTGTGTCTTTAAAAATACCAGGCTTCCAAGAATAATCAACTGCCTCGTTTACCACATCCCAGCAATAGATCTTCCCCTTATAACGATTCATAACCGTATAAATATGTTCACGCATTCTTTTATAGAGCTCTTCTTTACTAATAAGATCTCCTTTTTCATTTTTAAAAAACCAATCTGGAGTACCTTGAGCCCAAACAAGACAGTGCCCTCGAATTTTCATTTGATTTTCTGTGGCAAAACGTACCAAACTATCTGCTTTAGCCCAATCATATCTGTTTCTCTCAGGATGAACATATTTAGCCTTCAACTCATTTTCTATAGTTATGCTATTGTATTGGGAGGCTATAAACGCAATACGGTCTTTTTTTGATAAAAGACCATAATACATAGCTGTTCCAACAGGAAAATAATCTTTATAGACTTTGCTGAGGTTAAATTCTTGCTGTACAAGCCTAGATTCAGATTTAATTACTTCATTAGTAATCTTTGTTTTATTGTTAAAGTAAAAACAAGATGTAAAACATAGCACTACAACGCAACTAAAAACTAATAAATATTTCATGAATTCCCAAAAAGTGTTTTTAACTCTGTGATTAAAGAATCAGATGCATAGGGAGTTAATTTAACTGACGTAAGAGAAATTTCATTTCTAAGAAATAGGTCTATAGTGTTAATAAGCTCATCCGAAGTATAGGCTACCTTCACATAGTTTAGAGCGCTCATTTTTTTTGCTGTGGCTAACTGATGATCATTTCTATGTTCTCCCAAGCTAGCATCCCTTGGTATAACAATGAGAGCTTTTTCTTTAACTAGGGCAGTAATAATAGTACCCATTCCTGCATGCCCCACAATAAGATCAGCTCTTTCAAAATAGTCATTGAAAGTAATTGGGGATAAAAATCCCTCAACTTTTAGATTTTTAGCTTCTACATCAGTGTTAATAACTTGAGCAACAAATTCAACTTCTGGAAATTTAGCTGCACAGATATCCATAGCATCAAGTAATCTGTCGAAGGGTTCTTGCGTACCTGTAGTAATGAAAATCATCATAAAACTTTACCGCTATATTTAACTTTGTCACTTTCTAGTTCAGGCCATTGAGTATAAACATGATTTGATAGGTATGTCGCAATTTTTCCACTCATAGACAACTGTTCTACGTTAGCTATACTGTCTAACCAAACTGTTTTAAAACCTAAAATTCTTCCTACTAAAATGCATGCTAATCCAGGAGCTGCGCCGGTCGTAATCACCAGGTCAGGTTTGATGCTCTTGAGACTTCTCCATATTTCAAGTAAACTCTTAAAAATTAAAATCTTTTTTTTTCTATTAAAATCAGGTATTACAAAATATTGAGAATCAGGAACCATCATTCTAAACTCCTCTTTGGTTGACATATATACCAATTGATGATCTGTAAATGCAGGTTTTAATCTCAATAGTTGTATCCAATGACCTCCCGCTGAAGCTACTGCTAAAATCTTCATTGATTTACAATGTTTGTATTAATTGAGAATATTGCTCAACCATAATTTCCATTCTAAATTTTTTCAGAAAAAGTTCTCTACTGCGCTCACTCATAAGATCGTATTGATTTTTTTCGATTGAATTTAAATTATTAAGCTGTTCAGCCAAGCTATCCCAATTTTCTATTAGTTCTATTCCATTATAACCAGGTATACCTATTTCAAGGTTTCCCCCTACATCATTAGCTATAATTGGCTTTTTACACATTATACCTTCTAATAAAGATAACGGTAACCCTTCTTGCTCAGAAAATAGCATAATGTAATCGTAATTTACTATTCTATATTCCAGGTCCTCAACAAAACCCAACGCTATAAAATTGATCGAATTAACGCATAACTCTTGTAAATCTTTAAAATCATCCCCTGTCCCCGCAAAATGGATTTGGATATTATGATCCAGCTTACCTTTTAGTGCTTCAACTACTCTAAGTTGCCTTTTAACTGAGTTTACACGCGCAGGATATAAAATCCGTATTGTATCATCCTCTTTATAAATCCTTTCTAAATTTTCGCTTTTATAATGATCTACAATTCCATTGTAAATTAAATGGATGTTTTTTTTTTCTACATTAAAATAGTCTATCAAATTAACTGTAACTTTTTTTGATATAGACACAATCACTTCTGGCAGAAAAGTCAACAAATTATATGTGTTATAAACATTGTGTGATACATAAATAATCTTTGAATTTAGGAAAAGTACCTTATTCAATAAAACAATTAATGGTATAACATTTCTTGCATGAACAATAATTAGCTTATTCCGTAACACCTTAATACTGAATTTTTTATACTCATCTGCTTCAATTGCATATTTAGGGTGTAGTTTGCCAAAATCCTGGAAACCAACAATTTCACAATCATAATCACTTTTCAAGCCATTGTGCAAATCCATAAGTACCTTTTGTGCGCCTCCGTACCTGCTCAGATTGGTTGTTATTGAAATAATATTCATTTTATTTTTTTAAAATTTTATTTATCCCCACAACTATTGAATTTTCAGGAACACTCTTAGTAACCACTGTATTGGTTCCAACAATTGTATTTTCCCCGATCACTACGGGCCCTAAAACAGCAGAATTAATACCTATAATACTTCCATTCATAATAATCGGTTGAGAAAATTTTTCTCCATCATAAACAGATTCTTTACCTTGATTCCCTCCTAAGGTTGCACCCTGATATATTTTGAAATCCCCTTTTGACATCACATACCGGCCAATAACGATACCGGTACCGTGGAGAATTACAACTCCTCCCTTTAAACGAGCTCCCGGGTCTATATCTATAGAAAAAAAAATCCTATTTATAAACCAAAAAATTTTACTTAAAGGAGTTAAATGCCATTTATAAAGTAAATGACTTATTCGAAAAATCATTAAACAATATAAATGGATTTTAAAAAAAGGTTTTAAACTACTTTCATCATGCTTAGCATATGCTTTATAATCATCTATTAAAGACATTATCTTAAATCATTAAAATATTTAATATACTTAGCAGCTATAGATTCGATACTAATTTCTCTTTTCACAAAATGATTGAGATTAGACTTCATCTCCGCATACTCACTCTTATTTAATTCTAATGCATTAGCCATACTGGAGGCTAAAGAAACAGCTGAATTACATTCAAATAAAAAACCGGTTTCTGTATCTATAATATATTCCTTAAAACCTTCTAAATTTGATGCTATTACCGGAAGTCCATAGTTATAAGAAGTCAAAAGAACTCCACTTTGAGTTACATCTTTATAGGGTAAAACTAAGAAATGTGATCTATTCATAATTTCGCCAATTTCATGATCTTTTAACGTCCTAATATGCACCTCAAAGTCCAAAGGATTATTAATTTTAACTTTATTTTTGTCCCAAGAAGAGTCAGCAGCTTTACCGGCAATAATTACTCTAAAGTTCTTTTGAGTTTTATTCAATATATTAACAGCTTCGATAAGTATATCAATACCTTTATTCTCTCTAATCAAACCAAAAAACAAAAATGTGAATTGTTCTTTTTCCACCAAAGAACTCATTGGATCTCCAAATGATTTCAAGGCTAATGGCGCCAATAGAACATTTTTATTAATATTAGATTTTTTCTGATGAAAAATTTCCAGTTGACTTTTAGAAAAAAGGTGAATATTTTGGTATTTACGCATTAGAAAATTATAATAGAATGCCCGTATACCCTTATTTTTCATTTTATGATGTTGAATTACATCATGTATTGCAATTATAAATTTTCTTTTATTTAGAAAAAGAGATGTAAAAAAATGCATATATGGAACACCCAGATAACTATCATATATATATTCCGGGTTAAGTTTCCTTAAAAAATTCAGAACTTTTAAATGAAAAAAAAGTGTTGTTGGATTTTTTAATTTAGTAGTTTGCTTAAAAACAAAAAGTTTAATATTATTTTCTTTACTTATTTTTATAAGGTCCTTTTCTTCAAACCAGCCATAACCTTTTAAAACTACCACCCACGTAAAATCAAAATTTGGATGAATTTTTTTTACAATTGGCAGATCTACATCTAACAAGTCCTCACCTGTTAAAAAAATTAATTTCTTCATTGATACTTCCTAATTGTTTAAAGCGTTAGAGTTTTTCAATCTCTTAAATAACCGATGCACATACATATAGCAAACAGCAAAACCTGTTAATTTTGAATTTACCTTTGACGTGAATGATTTTATATTTGTTTTAAAATCAACCCAAGGCACCACACCGTTATAAGCTTTTGTGTTATTTAAAAAGGATTTTATCAAATAGCGATCACTTATCATCTCCTCAGATAAAAAATTTCTTACCCACAAGTAATAAGTACTTGATGCTTGGATCTTACGCAAGGACATTTTAATGTCTTTGGTATTTGGGGAAATATTGAGACTACTTTTCCTCCAATAGACTAGAGCTTCTGGGATTGTATATATTAAACTACCTTTAGCCAGCTTGATCCAGGTTGCGTGATCACTTGCCCACGCTAAATCAAAATTCTGGAACCTCCCCGCTTTAAGAAAACTTTGCTTATTAAAAATAAATTCGACAACAAAACTTATCAACTCGTTAGACGAGCGTTTTTTAAAAAATTCTAAGCTCGATAAAGTTTTAGGAAACAATGGCAGTTGCCTTATTACTTTGCCATCTTCATCTATTGAATTAATATCAAAATGGTATAAATAATCTTGACCATCTGTTTGTTTTAATATTTTATAAAAATTTTCAACACAATTGGCACTCATTATATCGTCATCAGAAAATAACCACACCCACTCCTCATCGCCAACTAAATCTATACAGCGCTCCCATTGAGCTACAAGATCCTGTCCTCCAAGATTTTTCTCAAATCGCTTATAAACGATATCGATGGTATTCGAAAACTGTTGTACTAAATCCTTTAACTCATAGGGACTGCAATCATCTCCTATATAAACTTTAAAATCTTTACAGGTTTGATTTGAAATGGATTCAAGAGCTTTCTCGAAGAATTGAATCTTATAAGCAGGGATAACTATTGCTAAAGACATTAAATTGTTTTAAGAGAATTTGTAGATTTATCTGTCATATAAGCTAAAATAGCAAAAAAGGGGATTGCGGTATAATTGTCAAAGTAAACACTTAAGGGTGTAGTTACTAATATGGCTAAATAAATTGCTTTGAGATAATTATTAGATATATAGTTAACAAGCATTCCCTTTATTACAAAATAAAAAGTACTTATTACGTAAAATATACCGTACAAATTATAAACCCCTATTATTCCTACATCAACTCTAAACAAGCCAGCTTCCTCGTAATAAGTCACCTCTTTGCCATAATCAGTGTTATCATAATAATTCATACCGTTACCTACAAGCCTAGACATCCAATCATCTGGCCAATATTCGTTTAGATAAAAATTAGCGGCAAGTAGCCTTATATTATCCTCAGATAGATCTTCTTGAGTCATCTTGATGAACCTGCCAAATAACGTTTCACTAAAAAATACTCCCAAGGCAATTACAATAGTTGTCAAAAGTATTGCATATCCTTTTTGATTTTTATTTGAGATAAAAATGATATAACCTACAGCTATAATAGCACTAGCCAAAAACTGCCTGGTACCAAAATAATATAAACCTATCATTCCAATAAGAAAAAAAAGACCGTTTCTGAGTTTATGATCTTTACTTGTATTAAACCTATAAAAAAAATAAATAGCTAAAAAAATGCCGTAATGATGACGAAAAGCCATAAACCGATAAATCCCGGCTCTTAACAGTTGACGTGTTTCTTCATCCCTAGAGTAAAAAAAATAAATAGGATAAGTGAATTGTTGTATAATCGTTACTAAAGCCCATATAAAACCAACCACTACTAATAACTTGATGAGTCGCTTTAATGGAAATTTAAAATAATGAAGTACAAAATACAATAACCACAAAAAATTCAATCGTAGAGCCAAGAGAGAGGCTAAGAAAGACTGCTCATGATAAATATAAGATCCTATTGTACTTATTAGCGGAAGCGCAATAAAAAGAAGCACAGGCCTTTTGAAGGGTTGTTTACCTATTTTTTTTCCTTTAGCGAAAAAATGAAAAGATATAAAGAACAATAAGGCAACCAAACCTATACTGAGCAAATTGTAAATTATACTCGGTATTGGCTGAAATGACCACAATCGGATAGAAATCAAAATAGTGACCATTATAAATAAATACTGCAATCGCTCCTTCACTATCTCTTTTTTAATAATTTTTGTATTAAAGATTTAAATTCGTTTACCCTTATAGTAAATATTAGGGTGAAACTCAAATAAATCACTGCAAATACGATAGCCATTATAGTAATTGAAAGTAATGCATTCTCAATAATAAAATACACTCTAAATAATTCAGTTAATAAATAACTAATCACACCAACGGCTAATGATGGAAGAAAGGCATTGATAAATATTTTACGAGCCTCTAATTTTAAAACAAAAGGTATATAATAAAAATAATATGCAGATATCACTAATATAACATATGCTAAATACCCAATTACAGCAGCTCCTACATTAAGAGTATTGGCAAAAAATATGGTAATAGGTATTGTAATGATACAGGCAATACCAGAAGATATTACTAGAAACCGCGTTTTTCCTGATGCCAAAATCAAGCTAGCGACTGGTGAATTGTGCATTGCAATATACACGGTAACAAGCCACAATTGCAACCATATCGTTAAATGAGTATATTCAGGACCTACATAAATGTTTAACAATTCTTCTGCACTTGCTATAAGTCCAAAAACTACCAAGCCTAAAAATGCCGATATGTATTTGGTACCTGTAAAGATGGTATTTTGAATTCTTAAAGTATCGTTACTTGCATAAAGCTTTGATGCATGGGGTAAAAGAGTTTGAATAAAAACACCTCCAAAAGCGATGACTATAGCCGTTATCGTCTGGATTACTCTATATTCTGTCAAAACTTCCACTCCTTTTGAAGCAAATCTGCCCAGTAATATGGGGCGTAGATTATCTGCTGAGAATTGAAAAAATCCCATAGCAAATATAGCAAGGCTGTAATTGAGAATGATTTTAAAATCTGCAGCAAACCAACGGGGTACAAGTAATTTGGTAAGCGGTATTCCAAAAATCCTTAGTTTGTGAATATTTAAAGGAATCACCACCATTGTAGCCAAAATATATAATAAAAAATAAGTTGGCAAAGAGAGTTTAAAATAAATCGCGCATACAGCGGTACCAAAAATAAATACACTACTAATTATATTGGTTTTGTTGACCCAGGCAATTTGATCGTTAGCGATTAATAGTTGTTTTACCACACTCGAAGTCCAGTTAAAAACAGTACTGAAGGCCAAGATGAACATGAGGTATTTAAAAATTAATACTTGCGATTCATCAATTGAAAAAAAGAACTCTGAATAGATACCTAATAAAATAAATATAATAGTATTTAGCAGCCCTATACCTCCATAAAAAACTATACTCGACCGAGATACATTTGATATTTTATCCCATTTTTTTTCTACTATCCACATGGAAAAAAAACGAATAGAGCCTATATTCATTCCCATATCCATTAACCGCAAATAGGCATTAAGTGAAAAGGCTAGTGAGATCAAGCCATAATCACCCTTGCCAAAATACCCAATGAGCATGGGGATGGTAAAAAACTTAGCAAGCGCATCTATTAATTTTGACAAAATTCCCAATAAGGAATCAGAAATAAGTCTTGAGTTTCCTTGCATAGACCTTACTGTTTAAATAAACGTCTGGCGGTACCTAAAAACTCTTTGGCAACTTGCTTAGGAGACTCATATCGTAAGTTGGAATATATATTAAGATTTTTAAATTTTAGAGGGAGTTTGCCCTTGTATAAATTATAAGCTAGTATTCTGGCCGCAACTTTGCGTCTCCTCTGGTATTGATAAGGCTGCATTATGGCAATTTTCCCATCATCTATCTCGGTCATCGAAACGGCCTGGAATTGAAGAGCTTGCTCAACTAATTTTTGACCAGCTTGTGTTCTTACCATTACTAGACTTTTCCCATCTTTTTCATCAAAATCTGGGTAACCGTCGTTTGTTTCCCAGGCATCTCCTACAGCAATATCTGCTTGAAGACCTATACCATCAGGACAGATTTTACACCTGAAGTTCAAATGCCTGTTTAAGGTACTCCCCCAAGAGTCATTATATGTACGTTTATATGCTTTACCCTCTTTATCTTCAAACGAGAAATAACCCGGCCATCCACTTCCTCGGTAAACCAAATTTTTTACGGGTCTCTGGGCATTAAATTCATCTACAATTTGAGAAGTTCCAGTAAACGAGGGTTGTCCGGCGCAAAGAATTGATACAGTAAGTTTAAATCTGTCTTTAAACTGAGGATATTGAGCTAGAAAATTTTTCAACCCCGAAATATCGCAAGGTTTTCCAATAAAGAGATAGTTGTCATTTGATCCATTCAATAAATCAAAAATCTTGTCAAAAATTAAAGCCGGAGCATATCTAGAAGAAGCACATTTTAAAACATCAGCCCTACTTTTTGAAACCTTCAGTTCATTACGCTCATAATCGTTTATATCCCCACCAACTTGCAATACGCTATCAACAAGGTTATGTTCTAAAACAAAAACACTCAACCCACTAATAAATCCACCTGAGGAACCTGCGTATCGTATTTCTTTATCATTAGAAAAACCACTGTACGTTTTCAACAATTTACCCCATATCCTATCTTCATAAGCATATGAATCTTCATTAATTATATTTTTTCCTGGGCATATTGCGTCTATAATATCCTCGCCTTCAGGTTGGATCTGTTTTACTTCAGGCTTGTAAAATCCAGTTTGATCCAATTTCATTTGGACATTCTCTTTGCCACAAACGCTTTCACATAGTCCACATCCGATACACAAGTTATCTTTTACGATCGTTTCTATTTTAGACTTCATAAAGATTTTTTAACCACCAGTGATAGTATTTTTTTCAATTCTGTAAGACGTGGGGCTACAATTTCAGATAGACCCTTTTGTACAGCTGCTTTCAATGTTTCTCTATCATTGAATCCATCAAGTATTTCATTCATTACTTGCTGCTCATCTGTATTCACACAATCCCCCATATAGTTGTAAGCTAGGGTATCTACAAACAAACCGTTAAACTTCCGACTGTAAGCCATTGGTACTACAGGAACCCCGGTTGCATAGGCTGCTATACATGAGTGCATACGCCCGCCTGAGAAAAAGTCTAAACCACCTATATATCCTTTTGCTTCTATAGGATTTTCAAAACGTGGAGCCAATATTGCCTGAGGATAATCTTTGATGATTGCTTCAGAAACTTGATAATCATCTTCAACAGGGTGATCTTTAGGTACAACATGAGGTACGATATGTACCTGAACACTATCTAATGCTGTAAAATAATCTAAAAAGTTTAAGATTAACTTTTTATAATCTGATTGCAAATTAAATTGATTATCCTTCGTGTATCCGCCATTCCATAATAAACCTGATATATTGAGGCCGACGTGAATTTTATCGGTTGAGAAAAATTGTCTATCATAAGGCATGTAGAAAGCAACGTCAATGCTTTCTGCCAGCATAGATTCAGGTAAAAACTTTTGAGTATATGCATAACTCTGTCGATCACGACTTATAACCATTTCGAGTTTTTGCATTGCTTTAAAAGCAGCTTTCTCGTGCACTTCTTTGTTAAAAGGCCCTATTGTTTGCGGCAAAAGAACCTGCTTACGTCCAAGTAAAGAAAAAAATCTTTTACTATTTAGGATATTCCAAAAGCGTTTATCCCCATAAATATCGGTAAAACTATCTCCTTCTGCTATATCAAAAATAAGATCATAGCTCAGAATACGACTGGTCTTAAACCGATTTGGAAATAAAACGAGTTTAATCAATGATTTGAGTTTGAAAAAATTCATTCCATAAACGGTACTAAAATGAATTTTCTTTCCATTGACCTCTATATGATCCTGACCTACTTGAGAAGTACCAAAAAAATGTAAATCAGCTTCAATATTATCTTCCTGAAGTACATCATTTAATAAAGCCAGTGCCGAATAAGCTAATGCCCCTACTCCCAGATTTTTATTATATGGATTAGCCCAAACAATAGCTATTTGCTTCTTTTTATTTCCCATTTTAATTATTTCAGTTAATAAGTTTAGATAAGTAATCAATTTTATTTACAAGTTCATCCCTTTCTAATTCCCACCACTTGGAGGATTCCAATTTTTCTATTTCATTTTGATTAAATCTCATACCAATTTTTTTAGCTGGATTTCCTACCACAATTGAATAGGGTTCAACATCTTTTGTAACTACACTAGATGCTCCTACAATAGCGCCATTCCCAATTGAATTTACATTAGGTAAAATGGTGGAAAACTCACCAAGCCAAACATCATGACCTATTACTAATTTAGGCCTATCCAAAAGATCTTTTTCCACATATCCTGCTAAAGGATTATAGAGCAAAGGATGAGTTGTGAAATTTCTAAGTGGGTGGTTAGCCCTATGTATTCTAATAGTGGGCGCAATTGAACACCAGTTACCAAATTCTACTTGTGCGGGTATATTATTATTCGTTTTATCGAAACAACCTCCATAACTTCCATACCCAACTAAAACACCATATTTTTCATAATAGATTTTCCTCAATGACTTGGAATACATTTGACCTCCTTCTAATCTTGTTATCTTTCTGAGTATATAAGGTCTGAATTTTTTAAATGAATTTCTATAGAAAAACAGAAGTATCTTTATTTTCATATTAAATCATAGATTACTTAAGACCAAATCTTTTTCAGAAACCTGTATGTGGTCATTAGGAAGTTGCCAATCAATATTTAAAGTAGGATCGTCATAGCGGATTCCACCTTCTGAAGCTTTATGGTAAAAATTATCACACTTATACGCAAAAACAGCTGTTTTACTCAAAACGGAGAACCCATGACCAAAACCCCGGGGCACAAACAACTGCTTCTTGTTTTCAGCGCTGAGTTCTACTGCAATATATTGTCCATAGGTAGGTGATTCCTTGCGTAAATCTACCGCGACGTCTAGAACTGTACCTGCTATAACCCGTACGAGTTTGGCTTGCGCATAAGCGCCTTGTTGAAAATGAATCCCGCGTACCACCCCATATTGAGAATAAGATTGGTTATCCTGTACAAAGTTTACCGGATACCCTATAGCTTGTTCAAAGCTATCCCTGTTAAAACTTTCAAAAAAATAACCCCGTTCATCTTCAAAAACACGAGGCTCTAGGATAAAGCAGCCCTTTAATGCTGTTTCTGTTGTTTGCATATGCTCTTTATTTTTTTTGCTTTTTTCCTGCAAGACGCAACAAATACTGTCCGTATTCATTTTTACGCAAAGGCGCTGCCAATTCCAATAAGCGCTCTTTAGAAAGGTAGCCTTTTTCAAAAGCGATCTCTTCGAGACATGCTACTTTAAGACCTTGTCTTTTTTCGATGGTTTCAATAAAATTAGAAGCCTCTAAGAGCGATTCGTGCGTCCCGGTATCCAACCAGGCATACCCCCGCCCCATCAATTCTACTTTAAGAGCTTCCTGCTTTAAATATTCCTGATTCACCGTAGTGATTTCCAATTCTCCCCGGGCACTGGGTTTGATACTTTTAGCTATTTGCACTACAGAGTTGGGATAAAAATACAACCCTACTACCGCATAGTTGCTTTTAGGTTCTGATGGTTTCTCTTCCAGAGAGATTACGGTCCCGCTTTCGTCAAATTCTGCGACGCCATACCGTTCGGGATCCTGTACATAATACCCAAAAACAGTAGCTTTTTGAGCCTCCTTGACATTTTTTACCGCTGCATATAACAATTCCGTAAGCCCGTGGCCATAAAAAATATTATCCCCCAAAATCAAACACACGTCATCGCTTCCGATAAAGTCTTCTCCAATGATAAAAGCCTGTGCCAATCCATCCGGGCTGGGCTGCTCAGCGTAACTCAACTGCACCCCAAAGTCAGAACCATCACCCAGTAAATTTTTAAAATTAGGCAAATCGTGCGGCGTGGAGATGATCAATACCTCGTGAATTCCTGCCAACATCAATACGGAAAGCGGATAATAGATCATCGGCTTGTCGTAAATAGGCATCAACTGCTTAGAAATAGAACGGGTTAAGGGGTATAGTCGAGTACCGGAGCCTCCGGCTAAAATAATTCCTTTCATAGTATAGTTCTTATAATGCGTTAAGCTGTGCTAGGCAACGGGTTAAACTGCTCTCATAATCGGGGGTGCTAACCGTATAGATCTCTTGTATTTTTTTGGTATCCAATAAAGAATAAGCCGGGCGACTAGCCGGAGTAGGATAAGCGGTTGTTGGGATGCCATGCAATTCACAATCCAATTGTGCCACAGTTTTGATGGTTTGTGCAAAATCAAACCAGCTGATACGTCCGGTATTCGAGTAATGATAGATACCGGATTTCCAGACTGCGCTATAGATGATCCTTAAAATCGCTTGGGCAAGATCGGCTGCATAGGTAGGGCTTCCTACCTGATCCTCAACGATGTTTAAGGCATCGCGTTCCTCCATCAAACGCAGCATGGTTTTGACAAAATTGGTTCCAAATGCTGAATAGACCCACGCGGTACGGATAATGATCCCTTCAGGATTCAAGGCTTGAGCGGCCTGCTCTCCTTTCAGCTTCGTGAGCCCATATACACTTTGCGGATGCGTAACATCGGTTTCCTGATAGGGCTTTGCTGAAGCCCCGTCAAAGACATAATCGGTAGAAATGTGTAAAAACCTACACGAGTTCTTAGCACACCAGCCTGCCAAAAAGCCTACTGCTTGATGGTTGATGGCATCTGCTTTTTCAGGTTCAGACTCTGCCCGATCTACAGCAGTATAAGCGGCACAATTGATCAGGTAATCCGGTTGCCTCTGCTCTAAATAGGTGCGCATCTGCAGTTCGTCTTCCAGATCAAAAACGGCACGTGTTACAAAATCAAAGTGATCATCGGGATGGGCTCCAGCCAACCCCTGCAACTCCTGCCCCAATTGCCCATGAGCTCCGGTAACTAAAATTCGTTTACTCATAGTTCTTTTTCGTATTTCTAGAGTACGCTCTACTCATTAAATAGATAATAGTTTATGCTTCTCGACTGCGCTCGAAGTGACAGTAAATGGTCAATCCAAATGACCCGATAATTATCAGAGGGGGATATAGCTAACGGCTAAGAGTCTTTACTAATTTTCCTCGTATTGCTTACTATAATACTCTTGATAGGCGCCACTGGTCACATTCGCCAACCACTCCGGGTTTTCAAAATACCACTCGATAGTTTTTTGAAGCCCTTCTTCAAAAGTCACGGAAGGCTCCCATCCCAATTCATTTTTGATCTTAGTAGCATCAATCGCGTAGCGCAAATCATGACCGGGACGGTCTTTTACAAAAGTGATCAATTCAGCTGAAGCTCCTTCAGATCTCCCCAGTTTTTGATCCATCTGCCTGCACAATAATTTAACCAAATCAATATTTTTCCACTCGTTAAAGCCTCCAATATTATAGGTTTCAGCATGCTTACCCTCGTGAAAAACCAGATCTATTGCCCGGGCATGGTCTATCACATACAACCAGTCGCGGGTATAGTTACCGTCTCCATAAACCGGAAGCGGCTTGTTTTGAATGATATTGTTTAAGAACAACGGAATCAGTTTTTCCGGAAAATGATTAGGCCCGTAATTGTTAGAACAATTGGTGATCACATAAGGTAAACCGTACGTTTCGCCATAAGCGCGTACAAAATGATCAGAGCTGGCCTTAGAAGCGGAATAGGGAGAGTTCGGATCGTAAGAGGTCGTTTCGGTAAATAAGCCCTCAGCCCCTAAAGCTCCGTACACCTCATCGGTACTCACATGATAAAAACGTTTCCCTGCATAAACCCCCTCCCAAATCGATTTAGCAGCATTCAGTAAATTCATCGTCCCCAATACATTGGTCTTCACGAAAGCCAACGGATCTTTAATAGAACGGTCTACGTGAGATTCTGCCGCCAGATGCACAACTCCGTCAAATTGCTCGGTTTGAAATAGGTTATCTATAAAAGCCGCATCGGTAATATCACCTTTAACAAAAGTGTAGTTAGGTTGCTCCTCGATATCGGAAATATTCTCCAGATTTCCGGCATACGTCAAGGCATCCAGATTATAAATTTGATAAGTAGGATAGTTCAATACAAAACGCCGAACCACATGCGAACCGATAAATCCGGCGCCACCGGTGATAAGTATCTTCATAAGTAATCAGTTAAGTTATAATAACGCTAAAATACGTGTTTAAATAAAAAGAGCCTGTTCCTGACGAAAAGCACTTTTAAAGTAAGGAGTGCGTTTTCAAGCACCACAGATTTCTTTAAAAATTTCATCACAAAACCCAGAAGCAGTTCAAGTCATCCCGACAGCTACCGGGATTAGACCACAAAAGTCGAAATCAAATGTATCGAGAAGCTACTGAACTAAAAGTAACGCAACACTAGTAAATTTAATTAATACAAAGTCTTCTCGATACAAATCAAGCTCCGTCACCACTCCGCTTCATGCACTCGAAGTGACAATTTGCTGTCAGTTCGAGCGTGTCACACGGAGCGCAGTCGAAGTGACAATCCTTTATCAATTAGCGCCCGTCACACTGAGCTTGTCGAAGTGTGCAATCAATCCCCTTCTTCCTCCCGATAGCTATCGGGAGGAAGAAGAGCTGGAGACGAGGAAACCCGTTAACTCCCTATCGCATAAAAATCAAACCCGATTTCTTCCAATACCTTACGATCGAGCAGCCTGCGCCCGTCAAATAAAAAGGCTGGTTTCAGCATGTGTGCATATATTGAATTCCAGTCTAAGGTTTTAAACACATCCCATTCGGTCATCAAAGCTACCGCATGAGCTTGGTCACATGCTTCTTCAGCGGAATTTACTACGTGGATAAGTGCGCGGTTCTCGGCTTCAGAACGCGTCCCTAAATAATCCAGATCTGCTAAGATCTGCTCCTGGGTCACTTTAGGATCATACACCACCACCGTAGCCTGCTCGTTAAGCAGATAGTCGGCCACATAGATCGAAGCCGATTCCCGGGTATCGTTGGTATCTTTTTTAAACGCCCACCCCAACATCGCGATTCGCTTTCCGGAAACGGTATTATACAGCGTTTTGACAAGTTTAGCGGCAAAACGGCGTTTCTGATGGTCGTTCATAATAATAACCTGCTCCCAGTAGTCTGCTACCTCATGCAGCCCAAAAGACTTCGCGATATACACCAGGTTTAAAATATCTTTTTGAAAACAAGAACCGCCAAAACCCACAGAAGCCTGTAAGAATTTTGGGCCGATACGACTGTCCATCCCTATTGCCTTAGAAACTTCCTGAATATCAGCTCCCGTAACTTCACACAGTTCAGACAAGGCATTGATACTCGAGACCCGTTGGGCTAAGAATGCGTTGGCAGTCAGTTTAGACAATTCCGAAGACCACACATTGGTGGTTAAGATATTATCCTCGGTCACCCAATGTGCATAGACACCCACCAAAGCTTGTATCGCTTCCCGTCCTGCTTCAGTATCCAGATCCCCGCCGATCAAAACCCGGTCGGGTTTATGTAAATCACTTACCGCAGTGCCTTCTGCTAAGAACTCCGGATTGGAAAGGATCTGAAAATTCACGCCATTTCCGGTATTATCCAATATATTTTTTAAAGCTTCGGCTGTACGCACCGGGAGGGTCGATTTCTCAACCACGATCTTATCGGTGGTAGCCACCCGGGCGATCTGGCGCGCGCAGAGTTCGATGTACTTCAGATCCGCAGCCATCCCCTTACCCATTCCATAGGTTTTGGTGGGCGTATTTACCGAAATAAAGATCATATCCGCTGCATCAATAGCTGCATCCACATCCGTAGAAAAAAACAAATTGCGACCCCGTGCTTCGGCGACCACTTCAGACAAGCCCGGTTCGTAGATCGGGATGTGCTCGACATCCGGATTATTCCAGGCGGCGATACGCTGTTCATTAATATCTACGACCGTTACGGTGATCTCAGGGGATTTCTGAGCGATGATCGCCATAGTAGGCCCACCCACATATCCGGCCCCAATACAACAGATGTTTTTAACTTTCATAAGAAATACACTTATTTTCATTTCCGCGAAGGCGGAAAGCTTTATTTGTCCGTTTCCACGAAGGTGGAAACCTCAATAATTATATTGTTTATCATTCCCGCGTTGGCGGGAATCTCTCAAAATAAAATTCTTTTTTCAACTCCTTTGAAGACAGGAAAACTTTATTTGTCTGTTTCCGTGAAGACAGAAAAACATTTTTTGTCCGTTTCCGTACTTCGACTAGCGCTCAGAATAGACTCCGGTGGAAACCTCAATCATTATATTGTTTATCATTCCCGTATAGGCGGGAATCTCATAAATCATTCCTTAAACTGATACCGATATCCCAATCCTACACCTAACGTATTCTGGGTTCGGTCACTCCAATCCAATCCGGCATAGCCGGTAAACGTCCCAAAGGAAGTGGCATACCCCAGCGCTCCATAGCTGTACAAAGCATGCTCACGGGATTCATAAGGAAAATTGTACGTCCCTAAATTGGTCACATAACTTATTTTACCACGGTATAACAGCTTCCCTATGCTTCCGGTTGCCCCCAGGTGCAAGACATAACTTCGGTCATTAAGATTCTCCTGGTCAAAGCTTCCGGGTAGTATAAACGGCAACCCGATCACCCGCTTATTATAAGTCCATCCAGACCTATAGGTAAAATTATAAAAATACCGATCCCCTTCTTTGCCAAAAATACCCGGTGTTGGACGCCCGCTTTGCGAAACGGTCTGTACATACTCCAGATCTACCGCATCCAGCCATGATACCTTTTTCGGTTCCAGATACACCCCCCAAACCCCATCGGGGAAGTTATTCAGTTCGATCCCGGAAGCATCTTCAAATAAATTCTGATGATACAAGCGCAGGTTATAATTTTCTCGGGTCATATCATAAGCCAGTTCATAAGAGCCCAACCCATTCCCCAGGCTGTTGATCTGATCCCCTCCACTTGCCGTCTCACCCCCCGAACTCCCAAAAAATACTCGAATATAATCGGAAAAGGAATCGGGTTGTTGCCCATACTGAGGCGAACTTCCGCCATACTGTACATAGTGTTTCATACTCCCGCTCAGGCGGTCGTTCTTACTAAACACCAGCGCCAGCTCCAGGCTTTTATGATGCACCTGCGCGTTAGTCACATAGCGATCTTCCTCTAAAAAGTAATGCCCAAACGTGGCTTTGGCTTCAAACCATGTAAAGATCTTTAGCGGCTTCAACATCTGTATATACACTCCCGGTAACGCCCGCGCATTGTTACTCCAGATGATATCGCCACCCACACTCGAGATCCCGCGTAGCTTTTCTTTACGATGCTTCATACCTGCACTGGCCTCTACGATTCCCCAGGTATAGGTCGCATACAACTCATCAATCTTCACCCCGTCATACAGCCCGTCGTTCGCCAAAAGCCCACCGCCTACTTCCAGTCGGTTTTGTTCATTAAATTGGTTTGCATACGATGCCTGCACCAAACCGAGTACGTTAGTCTCGGCATCCAGACGTCCATATTGATTGGAGTACATCCAAAAGGGATTTTCAGAACCGGTCGCCGCAAATCCTTTTCCTTCTACAGCAAGCACAAACCCGTTTGCTTCCTGATCTTGTGCACCCGCAGCACCCCACACGAGCATCAGGCTCACAACTAGTTTATATAGATTATTTTTATACACGTATTTGAATATCTATTTTTTTTTATAGTTCTCGACTGCACTTCGACTGCGCTCAGTGTGACACAATCAAAGAGACAGCCCATTGGACTCCTGGTGGGCATCTCGATACCCATTTAGCTCCGTTAACACCTTATTAAATGTACACAAAGGACACGTGTCGTCAGTTCGGTTGATCCCGTAGCTATTGAGAGGATAGAGCCTTAGAGAACCAAAGGTTAAATGAAATCTTTTAAAACTTATAAAAAGTGGTCAGGAAAATCCAGAGCAACTACCTATCAGTTACAAGCCTTATCTCCGACCTACTCCCATGGCTTCGCCGTATGAGTCCCATTTTGAGTCTCACAGCAATTAAAAAATTAAGACAAAGCACGAGTTGCCTTGTCTTTGAGTTTACTTCGTTACGAAGTTTATGTTATACTTTACTCACATCCCGAATAGAAGCGACAACCACTACCCCAAGATCTTTAAGAACCAAACGCATGGTTTTAGGTCCTATTTCATGAATCACCGCTTTTTTATCTTTTAAAGGTCCGCTCGATAGCTTTACAGCATCCCCGGGACGGTACTGCTTCACCTCAAAATCTTCAAGCTTTTCATCGGCCAACCAACTTTTAATGGTTTCGATCTCTGCATCCCGCACTACAGCCGGTTTACCCAACCAAAACAAATAACGCACCACCCCATGAACCCCAAACACGCGATTGCGCTGGTTTTCAGAAAGCTGTACAAAGACATAGGATTTAAACAGAGGAACCTCTAGTTTCTTCTTGCGATCACTCCATACTCTCACTTCTGTGATTGTTGGACAGAACACTGTTACCCCTATTCGCTTCAATGCCGAAGCGACTTTTTTTTCTGATTGCGGTTTAACGTATAGTACGTACCAATTCATTAAGTAAACTGCTTTATAGAGTTTGAAAAATTTAGGGGATTTCTAACTACTAACGAAGCGAAAATAAGTAAAACGGGAAATTAAACAAGGATAATTTTGCATTTAATTTTACGAAATAATTAAGAATCAGACCGCCTGCACCCCTCGAAAACGATTGAACAGTAACACCCAATACCGTATCTATATTTTATTAACCTGAGGCACAGTTTGCTGCTTTTTAGATCGATCCGTGTATTAAAAATGCTTTTGAAGAAAAGCCATGGCATTGAGAGACATAATACGGTCTATCATTTCCCCGGCAGGGATTTTATTGAATTCCTTATGAATACGATCTTGCTGCAGGTAATTGTAAGCGTGTCGCTCTAAAAAATCACTAAGGTAGGGCAATTCTTCGGCAGTCCAGAACGCATTAAGCGGATCAATAATGCCATCAAAATCAGAGCCTATCGCCATACAATCCCAGGCAAATAAACCTTCAGCATCTAAAACCTCTAAAATATGCTGTATTTGATTCCACAATAATTCAGACCGGTAATGCATGATTTTGTGGCGCCGGGTTGCGTGCCGGGTGGTTTTTAAGGTTTGTTCACTGGCCACCCGACGTTCATCCAATTGCAAACCGATGATCCCGCCACTTTTCGCGAGAATTATAAGTTCTTCATCATAAAAGTTTATCGACTTACTATGCAACTTTTGAGCCGTTTCCGGATAAACCATTACGGGTTCTTCCGGGGATTTGAGACCATTCACAGCCCCATGACTAATCAATATAGGCAAGCCCGTATAGGCAGCATGGGTTTTCAATTCAAGATAATATTCATAACGGGCCTTCACACTCATATGCTTCACATCTATTAAGATCTGACTTCCTTTAGAGGTATCTAAAAGCAAGTCAAGTACCTTTTTACCGAGTGCCGTAAAACCAAGTCCCATACCAAAACGTTGATCAGCCTGCTTCTTGATGAGTCCACTGAAGCTTTCTTCATGCCCACAGATATGATTCCAGAAATGATGAGCCATGGTCACAAACAAGGGCGGATGTTCCCAGTTTTTTAATTGTTCTAAATTACGGAGCACTTCCTGCTCATCCGGATCTTCCTTAAATCCGGTATTCAAAACATGCAATCCTTCAATACTGAGAATCACACAAACAGTATAAATTCCCTGCTCCTCCTCTTGTGCCTTTATAATATCTATCTCGGTATACGAGTTGACGAGACGATACCGAAACTTCCCTTCTTTTAAAGTAACAACCTTTCCATCTAATTGCTTATAAAAAGCATATTCAGCCTGCAGATCCTTAAAATAATCAGTAAACCCCTGAATGTGATCAATACGCTTCTTCCCCAGACCAGTTGCAAAGTTGGCTGCAAGATCCAGCAAGAATTCGTTATTCATCTTATTTCTCACAAACCATTTCTCCATAGGGTAAAGAGACACGCACACCACCCCAACTCCCCCGTAAGCCAGTGCGGTAAAGTTGGATTGAGAAAATTTAGTGAGACCGGTTAGGTAGTTTAAGACTTTATCAAAAACAGAAGGGGGATCGTAATGCCATATGGAGTTTTTAGAACTTCTTCTGGTTGCATTCTTACCGGCAGTTTTGCTATTAAAACTTTTACCATAAGGTTTTAAGGCAGGATGACAATGCAGATCAACATAAAAATTAGCTGTATTCATAACATGAGTTTTAAGTTACTCAGGGGCTATAACTAATAAAGCGACAGTAAGTTACGATTTAATTGAATACGTTTCATTCCGCATAGTCAGTTAATTAATTACCTCGTGAAAAACCTACCAAGCTTGCAACGGAACACTAATTTTCAATTTCACAGAAAGCCTCGGAAGTGTTAAATTGTTTGAGAGCACCACTAAAAAAAGGAGCCGAAAGGGCTCCTTTTTAGGTCTTATAGAATTTGAAGATTAATCTTCAGCCTCAGCAACGTCTCCATCCCACTCCATAAATCCTCCCAATAGGTTATAGGTAGTCTCAAAACCCAGCTGATCCATCAATTGCGCAGCCTGACCGCTTCGGTTTCCTGAACGACAATAGATGTAGTAATTTTTAGATTTATCCAATTCATTTACCTTATCAATAAACCCCTGACCTTCATAAATATCAATATGGTGGGAATTGGGAATGATACCCTCATCCACTTCATTTTGCGTACGCACATCTAATATATAGGCCTGGTCATCAGAAGCTACTAATTCTTCCCACTCTTCTTGTGTTATATTTTTCATCTTCTTTGATTTTTAGTATTTGGAATTTCAAAGATACATCGTAGCCACCTTTTGCCCAAGAGTTACGCAACAATCAAGATTTAAACACGCTAAGGTTTACCTAAACCACCTCAGAGCATGTTCACGAGACAGGCGGTAGAAACAATTCTTCAATTTCGAGGCATCCCGATAACTAGCTGGACGGTGCATGAAACCCTTTGGCACTACCGGTAAAAATCAAAAGCTGCTTTTCTTAACAGCTAGCGCATTTGTCCCCAGGCAGTGACTACCCTAGGCTTTTATAGAACATCCTATGGTCTTAGTGATTGCAGGCTCTACCGCTTCAGCATTCAGTAACGCCTCTACTGCTTGTTCTACAAAGCGTTTGGTAACGGTTAATGCATCTCGTACGCTATTGTCAATCGCGCCGATATACCTCACCACCAACTCATTTTCCTCTTTATTTAATAGATAAATATGTGGGGTCTTCGTCGCTCCGAATTGGGAATACACCGTATGGCTCTCGTCATATAGATACGGAAACGTATATCCTTGCGCAGCTGCGCGTGCCTGCATCGCTTCAAAATCTTCGCCTGCTTTCAATTCCGGGCTATTCGGATTGATTGCAAGTACAGGAAAACCTTTTGACTTATACTTTTGATCTAAAGCCAAAATACGGGCTTCGTTAGCCAAAGCAAACGGACACGTGTTACACGTAAACACAACGATAATTCCTTTCGCATCAGGAAAATCGGATAAAGAAACCTGTTTGCCCGAAACGTCTTGTAGTTTAAAATCTGAAACGGCGTCACCTAAATCATAGCCATTGGCAAAATCACCAAAGCCGGCAAAAGCAAATGCTGATACCACCAGTAATGAGGTCAGTCCGATTAATAGTTTAAGTGTTTTCATCTGAAGAAGTTTAAAAATTGTCTTTTACAGCTAAAACGGCAGCCTCTAATGTTGCATAATCAAAAGAGCGCTCGTAAAACTTATAAGAATCCTCACTGATAATCACAGTTGCAGGTAGTGCACCGCTCCAACTAGGAGAAACCTTTGGGATCCATTCATTGGTATACGGATCGTCTAAAAAAACCACAGGCATCTTCAAATCTTGGTTTTTTATAAAGGGAATTAATTTACGTTCAACTTGATCTGGAAAATCAAGACTCACCAAAATCACTTCGACCTTTTTGGTTTTATAGTCTGCATAAAGCGCTTCAAAAGCAGGCAACTCTCTTATACACGGCTCGCACCAGGTTGCCCAAAAATTCACAACGCGTACGGTGCCTGACTCTTCAACCTCAAGAAGCTGCTGAAAATGATCAAAATCATAAACAGCTAATTTATAGCCTTCCTGATCGACTATTTTTAAAGGTTCAACTACAGATCCTGTTGACGATTTGCAACCCAGGCTCAGTATTCCAACCATAAAAACGAGTAATCCTTTATTCAAATTGGGTGATTTTTGAAATCCTTTGTAAAACTAGCCAATTAGATAGTGTTTGTCCGGAATTTAAGATTTGTATAACAACTACAAGGATATAGCAACCCGTTATTAGATTAAATATTCTAAAAATCAGTTAAAACGAAAAGAAGTATAGCAGGAATATCTAAAACAATTATATATTTGTACATACAAATGTTGTAACAACATATGCAATGAAAATTGAAGAAGCTTTAAAAATCAATAGCGGTTTAGATTTGTCTTCTAAAACCTTGATTAATATTCAATACACGTCAAGGTTACTCGAAGAGAAATTTGCAGCCTTACTTAAAGAACACGGCTTAAGCACCCCGCAGTTCAATGTATTACGCATTCTCAGGGGGCAGAAAGGTAAGCCTGCCAGTTTAGCGTGTATTCAGGAACGTATGGTAGACCGAAGCAGCAATACGACTCGATTAGTCGATAAGCTCATTGCCAAAGGAATGGTTGAAAGACGTATTTGTCCTGCAAATCGAAGAAAGGTAGAAATTGAAATCACAAAACCAGGCCACGATCTTCTGAAAGAGCTTGATCCGCTTACCAAAAAAACAAATGCTGAAAATGCATCCAACTTAACCGAAAATGAGCTTTTAACTTTAAATGATCTATTAGATAAATTAAGAAATGATGAGTAACTATATTGAAAATTTAAACTGGCGGTATGCCACAAAAAAATTTGATGCTTCTAAGAAAGTATCTGCTGAAGACCTACAAACGCTGAAAGACGCAGTGCAACTGTCTGCTTCTTCTTATGGACTACAACCCTATAAAATTGTTGTAGTAGAAGAGGAGACTGTAAAAGAACAATTAAAAGAAGCCGGGTACAATCAATCTCAATTTACAGATGCTTCTGCGATTTTTGTTTTTGCACATCAGACAGATTTTGGTGAAGAGTTGGTAGACTCTTACATCAACCATGCAGCACGCATCCAACAAGTAGAAGCAGGTTCCTTAGAACAATATGCTGACTTGATGAAAAACGCACTGCTCAACCTACCACAAGAGGCAAAAGCCGGCTGGACATCAAGACAAGCGTATATCGCATTGGGTAATTTATTAAGTGCCGCCGCAGCTCACAAAATAGATACCTGCCCTATGGAAGGTTTTGACGCGGACGCTTTTGACCGCATTTTAGGCCTTAAAGATCAAAACTTGCACGCCGTAGTTGTTGCCGCTGTTGGATACCGTAGCGCCGATGATAAAATGCAACATGCCAAAAAAGTAAGAAGACCTCAGGAAGAGCTCTTCATCACTATTTAAAAAATTTTATTAACACTTGTACATACAATTTTAATCCCTACAACTATGAAAATTCAGAATCCTTTCAACAACCTTGATCAAGGTTTAGAAAAACTAAACTCGGCTTCAACAAAAGCCTTCAACTTCTTAAACCGCGATAATCGCGTTAAATCAATATTAATTTTAGCAGTAGGCGTTGCCGCTGCATCATTTACAACAAAAACTATTATGGAAAAAGTAAGCGTAAAAAGCAGTTCGATCACTTGGTTAGGTAAAAAAGTTACCGGAAAACACATGGGAACCATCGACCTTAAAGAAGGTTATTTTGAAATGGATGGCGAGAACATTACAGGCGGCGAATTTGTTATAGACATGAACAGCATTGTTTGTACTGACCTTGAAGGAGACAGCAAAGGCCAGTTAGAAGGTCACCTAAAAAGTGATGACTTCTTTGGAGTAGAAAACTTTCCTACAGCAAAATTAGTGATCACAAAAGCTGTAAAAGAAGGCAATTCTTATGCAGTAAGCGGTGATCTAACAATTAAAGAAACTACAGAGCCTGTTACTTTTGAATTAGAAAAAGCGGGTGATACCTTCACGACCACTTTAACTATAGACCGAAGTAAATACAATGTGCGTTACGGTTCAGGAAGTTTCTTTGATAATTTAGGTGATAAAACCATTTACGATGATTTCACCTTAGATATCAACTTATCTATTTAATATTTTTTGAACTAATTGAAATTTTTGTTTGCCGCTTCAGCATCAATTTTTATCTTTGATGCTCAATATGAAAAACAAAAAAAACAGCCTTGGCATGAAAACCAAGTTTACACATAATCCAATAATTGGAATTTCGGGCAAAGCCTCGAAAAATCAAAGTCTCGATTATCGAGTAAATACTTGGTGGTGGATCTCGCAACAGTAACGTCGTGAAGCAACCTTGTATTTAAATTTCAAATAAAAAAAAGGCCTGTCTCACGACAGGCCTTTTTTGTTTTACCAGCATATCAACCCAAGATGAAGTACATTTTAAAAACACACAGCAAAAAGATTCTGGCCGATACGATAACTCCCGTTTCGGTCTATTTGCGCCTGAGAGATAAATTTCCCAATAGTTTACTTCTGGAGAGTAGTGATTATCGAGCTAATGACAACACCTTCAGTTATATTTGCTGTAATCCTATCGCCTCTATTTCCATTAAAAATGAGGAAATAAAAGAAGCGTTTCCTGATGGAACTTTGCAGGTTACTCCAATAGAATCAGACACTGATGTTGTGGGCATTATTGAAGGTTTTGCTAAAAAATTTGAAACGGACACCAACGAGAAAAAGTTCATACAAAATGGTCTTTTTGGCTATATGAGTTATGATGGTGTTCGGTATTTTGAAGATATTGAGATCACTAAAAAAGAAGGCGCTCTTGATATTCCCGATATGTATTACGCAGTGTATCAAAACATCATTGCGATCAATCACTTCAACAACGAAGCGCATATTTTTTCACATACCTACGAGAGCGAAAATAATCTGGATCAGATTGCACAATTATTAAGGGTAAAGAGTTTTGCTGAATACAACTTCAAGTTAGAAGGGGAGCAAAAATCGGTGATTACAGACGAGCAGTTTATTGCTTTGGTCGACACCTGCAAAAAGCACTGTCAGCGAGGGGATGTTTTTCAAATTGTACCTTCTAAACGCTTTTCACAGGGTTTCAGCGGTGATGAATTTAACGTATACCGAAGCCTGCGTAGTGTAAACCCCTCTCCGTATCTGTTCTATTTTGACTACGGAAATTTCAAAATCTTTGGCAGTTCGCCTGAAGCGCAACTAATTGTTCAGGATGGCAAAGCCGAAATTCATCCCATCGCGGGCACCTTTAAACGTACCGGTAATGATGAGAAAGATGCTGCTTTAGCTAAAAAATTATCAGAAGATGCAAAAGAGAACAGCGAGCATGTGATGCTGGTTGATCTGGCACGCAACGACCTCAGCCGTAATGGAAGCAATGTAAAAGTAGAAACCTACCGCGAGGTACAATACTTCTCCCATGTGATTCACCTGGTTAGTAAAGTAACCGGGACCAAACACCCGGAAACTTCTACGATGCGGGTGGTTGCAGACACCTTCCCGGCAGGAACACTAAGCGGAGCTCCCAAGCATAATGCGATGAAATTGCTAGAGAAATACGAACCGATAAATAGAGATTTCTACGGTGGCGCCATAGGTTTTATGGACTTTAACGGAAACTTCAATCACGCCATAATCATTCGTTCTTTTTTAAGCAAAAACCATCAATTGCATTATCAGGCAGGTGCTGGTATTGTAAGCGACAGTGTCCCTTCAAAAGAACTCGAAGAAGTATATAACAAATTAGGAGCGCTTACTAAAGCACTTAAACTGGCTGAAGAAATATAAAATGAAAATACAAGTTTTAGTAATCGACAATTACGACAGTTTTGTGTACAATCTGGTTCACTATTTAGAAGATCTGGACTGCCAGGTAACTGTAAAACGTAACGACCAACTCCAACTGGAAGAAGTCGCTGCATATGATAAAATCTTATTATCTCCGGGACCGGGAATACCGGATGAAGCCGGACTTTTAAAAGACATCATCAAAACCTACGCGGCTACCAAAAGTATGTTTGGGGTCTGTCTGGGCCAGCAAGCTATCGGCGAAGTTTTTGGTGGAACACTTATTAATCTCGATCAGGTTTTTCATGGAGTGGCCACCTCGGCTAAGCAATTGGTTACAGACGAACCTTTATTTAAAGATATTCCTGAGGAGTTTGAAATAGGCCGGTATCACTCTTGGGTGGTTGCCCCTGAAAATTTCCCAAAAGATCTCGAGATTACTGCTGTAGATGTTAACGGTCAAATCATGTCATTACGGCATAGAGAATACGATGTGCGCGGCGTACAGTTTCATCCCGAGTCGGTTTTAACTCCGGAAGGAAAGAAAATGATCAAAAATTGGGTAACGAGCTAATCGTTTTTCCATTTCCGTAAAGGCGGAAATCTCAATCGAAAAAATTTTACATTTCCGCGAAGGCAGAAATCTCTTAAAACAGAACTACAAACATTAAAAAAGCGCTCTCCCTTGTGGAGAGATGCCCGGAGGGCAGAGAGGGACATGAAAATACTATTAAACAGACTGATCAATCACGAGCAACTCAACAAATCAGAGGCACGTGACGTGCTGGTCAACATATCAGAAGGAAAGTACAACACCAGCCAGATCGCTGCATTCATAACGGTCTATATGATGCGTAGCATTACTGTCGAGGAGTTGGCAGGTTTTAGGGATGCGTTGCAGGATCTGTGTATCGCTGTGCCTTTTAAAGGCTATAATGCGATCGACTTGTGTGGTACCGGTGGGGATGGTAAAGACACATTCAACATTTCTACCTTATCTTCTTTTGTTGCTGCGGGTGCAGGAATAAATGTCACTAAACACGGCAATTACGGCGTATCTTCTGTGAGCGGAAGTAGTAATGTGATGGAGCATCTGGGCATCAAGTTCAGCAATGATAAAGACTTTTTAAAACGTTGTCTGGATGAAGCGGGCATTTGTGTACTACATGCCCCCCTATTTCACCCGGCAATGAAAAATGTGGGCCCCATCCGTCGGGAACTGGGCGTAAAAACCTTTTTCAATATGCTCGGCCCTATGGTTAATCCTGCTTTTCCGGAGAATCAATTGGTAGGTGTTTTCAATCTGGAATTAGCAAGACTGTACGGTTATTTATATCAAAAGACCGATAAAAACTTTACGATTCTACACAGTATTGATGGTTATGATGAAATTTCATTGACCGGAAATACCAAAGCGATCCGAAACAACAGCGAGCGCATGCTGAGTGCAGAAGACTTTGGGGTTTCAACTATTAAACAAGAAGACATCTATGGTGGTAATAGTGTTGAATCTTCAGCGGAAATCTTCAAAAAGGTAATAAGCGGTAAAGGCACTGAAGCGCAAAACAATGTGGTTGCCGCAAATGCAGGTATGGCAATTGCCACAGTAAAAAACCTGGAACCTAAAGCAGGTTTTGATCTGGCTAAAGAGTCGTTGCTTAGTGGTAAAGGATTAGAAAAACTGAATAAATTAATAGAACTCAGCAGCAAGTAAAATGAACATTTTAGATAAAATAGTTGCAGATAAATTTAAGGAGGTTGCCTTACGCAAACAGCTTATTCCGGCTAGTCAACTGGAGCAATCGGTTCTTTTTGACCGGAAATCTCCATCATTGGCTACCGCTTTAAGTACGAGTAATTCTGGGATTATCGCAGAACACAAACGCCGCTCTCCAAGCAAGCAGGTTATCAATCATACCCTCAATGTTCAGGATGTAGCAACCGGGTATGAAAATGCAGGTGTTTGTGGAATGAGCGTGCTTACAGACGGAAAATATTTTGGTGGCTCCCTAGATGATTTGCTTTTAGCCCGCGCAGTAAGCAAGTTTCCGCTTTTGCGCAAAGAATTTATTATTGATGAGTATCAGATCTTAGAAGCGAAAGCCTATGGTGCTGATGTGATCTTACTGATCGCTGCGGTTCTTACGCGTGAAGAGATTAAAAACTTTTCTGAATTTGCGAAGTCTTTAGGACTAGATGTTCTTTTAGAAGTCCACAACCTGGAGGAGTTAGAAAAGTCAATTATGCCTTCATTAGATATGTTGGGCGTCAACAACCGCAACCTTAAAACTTTTGAGGTGAGTTTAGAGACCAGTAAAACCTTGTCAACTAAAATTCCCGATGATTTTGTGAAAGTTTCCGAAAGCGGCATCAGCTCGATCGATGCTATTAAAGAATTGCAACCTTATGGGTACAAAGGGTTTTTGATAGGCGAAAACTTTATGAAAACAGACAACCCGGGCGCAAGTGCAACCGAGTTCATTAAACAACTCAAGTAAATGCTCCCCTCCTTATGAAAGGAGGGAAACGTTTCAGCTTCGCTGAAACAGGGGTGGTTATACTCCCTCAGATAAGAATTATAAAATGAAAGATCAGGACACAACTAAAGATCAACCTTCAGCTACTTTAAAGCCTGCCGCGCTGCAGCTTAAAATTTGCGGAATGAAATACAATACTGCTGAAGTTGCACAGCTTCAACCGGATTATTTGGGGTTTATTTTTTATGAAAAGAGTCCGCGTAATTACGACCTTTCTGAGATTCCTTCACTCACGCTCGGAATTAAAAAAGTGGGTGTGTTTGTAAATGCTGACCTGAATTTTGTTTTAGAAAAAATCGATCAATTCAATTTTGATGTTATTCAGCTCCACGGGAACGAGTCTCCTGAATATTGTGAGGAACTGAATCACAAATTAGACAAAAAATTAATTGATAAAAAGTATGGATCTAGAATTGATATCTGGAAAGTCTTCAGCATCAAAGACACCTTTGATTTTTCAATCTTAGAGGACTATGAGGATGTGGTTGACAAATTTTTATTTGACACAAAAGGCAAAGAAAAAGGTGGTAACGGCTATACCTTTGACTGGAGCGTTTTAAATGATTACAAGGCTCAGAAACCGTTCATCCTAAGTGGCGGAATTGGTTTGGAAGAATTAGCTGCTGTGCAAGAATTACAAAAAACGGATTTACCACTGTATGCTATTGATGTAAATAGCAAATTTGAAGACCGACCTGGATTGAAGAATATCGAAAATCTAAATAAATTGGTGGGTTCTTTTGAACCTATTAAAAGAGCAGAATAAAAAATAGAAATAGCAATAAAAGATTTCAGCTACGAGTTTATCCTAAGCGATAGTCGAAGGGCGGAAATGAAAATATAGAATAAAAAATGAACTACAACGTAAACGAAAAAGGATATTACGGTGATTTTGGAGGCGCTTACATACCCGAAATGCTGTATCCAAATGTAGAAGAATTGCGCCAGAATTACATAAAAGTGATGCAAGAACCTGATTTTCAAAAGGAGTTTAAAGAGCTCTTGAAAGAATATGTAGGTCGCCCTACTCCACTTTATTATGCGAAGCGTTTTTCTGAAAAATACGGCACTAAAGTCTACCTAAAACGGGAAGACCTGTGTCACACTGGTGCGCATAAAGTAAACAATACCATTGGACAAATTTTAATGGCAAAGCGCCTGGGTAAGAATCGAATCATCGCTGAGACCGGTGCCGGTCAACATGGAGTTGCAACGGCCACGGTTTGCGCATTAATGGGCTTAGAGTGTATCGTGTATATGGGCGCTATCGACATCAAACGCCAGGCTCCTAATGTGGCCCGTATGAAAATGCTGGGAGCAACAGTAGTTTCGGCAGAATCTGGTAGTAAAACACTTAAAGATGCAACTAATGAAGCCATTCGTGACTGGATCAACAATCCTACAGATACGCATTATATCATAGGTAGTGTAGTGGGTCCACATCCGTATCCAGATATGGTTGCACGTTTTCAGAGTGTGATTTCTGAAGAGGTAAAAAAGCAGTTGCTGGAAAAAGAAGGACGTGAAAATCCAGATTATGTTGTGGCTTGTGTTGGTGGCGGGAGTAATGCTGCAGGGATCTTTTATCATTACTTAGACAAACCTGAAGTAGGCATAATTGCTGTTGAAGCTGCCGGAAAGGGAATACATTCTGGAGAAAGTGCTGCGACTTCAGCTTTAGGTAAAGAGGGCATCATCCACGGAAGCAAGACCCTTTTGATGCAAACCGATGATGGTCAGATCACTGAGCCGTATTCCATTTCAGCAGGATTGGATTACCCGGGAGTTGGGCCCATGCACGCGCATTTGTTTAGAAGTGGCCGCGGCGAATTCATCAGCGTAACGGATGCGGATGCAATGCAAGCCGGTTTAGACTTATGTAAGCTAGAAGGCATCATCCCGGCAATTGAATCGTCTCATGCACTTGCCATTTTTGAAGACCGAAAGTTCAGGAAAGATGATGTAGTTGTGGTTAATTTAAGTGGTCGAGGTGATAAAGATTTGAATACATATATAGAATATTTTAAACTCGCTTAGGCGAGTTTGATTTTTTCATTTCCGTAAAGGTCGAGTTTAATTTTTCATTTCCGCGAAGGCGGAAATCTCATGATACAAACTCCAATACCCAATGGAAGAATTATTTTACACATATATACTAACTAACAGAAATCATACAGTTCTGTATATTGGGGTAACTAGCGATCTAAGAAAAAGACTTAAGCAGCACACACAAAAAAGTAATGAAGGGTTTACAGGAAAATACAATGTCGAGAAACTCATCTATTTTGAATCTACTCCTTATGTCGAAAATGCCATTAAAAGGGAAAAACAGCTCAAAAAATGGAATCCAGCTTGGAAAGAGAACCTGATTAACGAAATGAATCCAGATTGGAAGGACCTGAGTTGGATGGTAGCATAAAATATAAGTGGCTCTAATTAAAAGATTTTTAAAGATTTCCACCTGTGTGGTAATGACTAAAAAAAGATATAAATGAACAGAATAAATAAAAAATTACAGGAAGACAAGAAGTTGCTTTCTATCTATTTTACGGCAGGATATCCCAAATTGGAAGATACAGTACCGGTATTGGAAGAGTTGGTTAAATCCGGAGTTGATATGATTGAGATTGGGCTTCCGTTTAGTGATCCGTTAGCAGATGGACCTACCATTCAGGAAAGTTCTACTACTGCGCTAAAAAACGGAATGACCACCACAAAGCTTTTTGACCAGATCAAAGACATTAGAAAAACGGTTGACATTCCTTTAATCGTTATGGGGTATTTCAACCCCATGCTTCAGTACGGTGTTGAGAAATTTTGCAAAGCATGTTCTGAAATCGGTATTGACGGACTCATCATGCCAGATCTGCCGCTTGCTGAATATGAAGAACATTACAAAGCTACATTTGAAAAGTATGATCTTAAAATGGTCTTTTTGATCACACCACAGACTTCAGACAAGCGTATTAAACAGATAGATACTGCTAGTGACGGCTTCATTTATATGGTGAGTAGTGCGAGTACTACCGGTAAAACTTCAGGCTTCAGCAACGTGCAAAGGGAGTATTTTGAACGAATTGATGCTTTGAATCTTAAAAACCCACAGATCGTAGGTTTTGGAATAAAAGATGAAGAGACATTTAAAGCGGCTACTAAAACCGCAAAAGGCGCCATTATTGGTTCAGCATTTATAAAAATGCTTACTGAAAAAGGAATTGAAGGAATTTCAAGCTTTATCAAATCAATAAGACCCTGATTAACAACAAGTCTTAACCTTGTCTTAGCAAGACCTTATTAATAATTAACAACTCTTCTTTGTATCTTTAGAATAACAAAAAAGAGAAAATATTATGGATAAGAAATTTGAAAGAACTGTAGAACAAAAGAACCCAACAAATCCTACAGGTAACAGAAACGAGAAAACAAATAAGGTTGACATTGATGAAAAAACAATCAAAGACCAACAGAATAAACAATAAGACGATTTATTAAAATTCACATAAAAAAGCCGATTTAGAGTTTCTAAATCGGCTTTTTTGTGTGATTCTTCGTCTAGTATTCTATTCGGTTTTCGACAATCTTGTAGGTTGGGTCTTCCATAATATTCACATCGATTATGGCTTCTGCATTTTTCAACAAACGGATACAATCTTTACTCAAATAGCGCAAATGTACTTTTTTACCTATTTTATGATAGCGCTGTGTAATTACATTTAAGGCTTCAATAGCAGACATGTCAGAAACACGGCTTTCCTTAAAATCTATGATCACTTCTTCAGGATCATTCAAAACATCAAACTTTTCTATAAAGTTAGTCGTTGAAGCAAAAAACAACGGACCAAATATCTCATAATGTTTAATTCCATCATCATCTACATACTTGCGAGCTCTAATGCGTTTAGCGCTTTCCCAGGCAAAAAAGAGTGCAGAAAGGATTACTCCTACTAACACAGCTAGAGCCAGGTTGTGCAAAATAACAGTGATCACCGCCACAATAATTACAAGGAAGACATCCTTTTTAGGCACTTTATTTATAATTTTTAAACTCACCCATTCAAAGGTTCCTATTGCCACCATAATCATAACTCCTACCAGTGCCGCCATAGGTACTTTTTCGATTACCGGAGCTCCAAACAAAACAATAATCAGGATGGTAAGTGCTGCAATAATACCCGAAAGTCTCGCGCGAGATCCTGCTGAAAGGTTTACCAAAGTTTGAGCGATCATAGGGCACCCTCCCATTCCAAAGAAAAAGCCGTTCAACATATTAGAACTTCCTTGTGCAATACACTCCCGGTTACCATTTCCTTTAGTTTCTGTGATCTCATCAACTAAGTTTAAGGTTAACAAACCTTCGGTAAGCCCTACAGCTGCCATCACCATAGAATAGGGTGCGATAATCGTTAAAGTTTCAAAAGAAATAGGAATTTCAGGAATGTGAAATGGAGGAAAACCACCGCTTACAGAAGCGATATCTTTTACAGTTTTGGTGTCAATCCCTAAGAAATAAACCAAAAGAAAAACCACAATAATTGCTACTAAAGAAGAAGGAACTGCTTTGGTTAATTTCGGTAAAAAGATCACAATTGCAATCGTCAAAGCTACCAGTCCGGCCATAATCATTAAAGGCGTTCCGGTCAGCCAGGAAACTTCACCATTTACAATGGTTTTAAACTGCTTGATCTGAGACATGAAAATCACAATTGCCAGACCGTTTACAAACCCAAACATCACCGGATGTGGGACCAGTCTGATAAATTTTCCCAGTTTAAAAAGTCCTATAAAAATCTGGATAACTCCCGCTAAAGCAACAGCCGCTAACACGTATTCCAGTCCGTTAGAATTCATCAAGGCTATCAGGGTAATAACAGTAGCACCTGCTCCCCCGGAGATCATTCCCGGTCTTCCACCAAAAATTGCTGTGATCAATCCTGCTATAAAAGAAGCATATAAGCCCATCAATGGCGGAAAGCCAGCCAGGATAGCAAAAGATAACGACTCGGGTATCATCGTCATCGCAACAGTCAAACCTGCTAATACTTCTGTTTTATAATTAACCTTTTGAGTGAGATCAAATAAGTTGAATACTTTTTTCATAAAGGTAGTTTAATGCCTGGTGCTTCGATTTTTATGTCTTTACGCGTTAAGTGGATTAAAAAACAAGAGTAAACTACCTCGGGGCAGGCCCACGAGGCATTTGTTAGAAACAAATTTTCAATTTCGCGGCAAGCCTCAGGGGTAGTAAACCCTTTGGCAGTGCCATTAAAAACTGAACGTATTGGAATTTAGCTTGTTAACATCCTTCTCAATTTGGCTGCAAAAATAGCTTTTTTAATCAGAAGCCAAAGCGATAAACCCGCTCATTAGCACTCAGAAGTAAAGGTTTAAATCAGCTAATTTCACTACAAGGATTTCGCTGTCAGATCAGGTCTGTTTCAGTTCAAAATCTCGTTAAACTTATACTAATGCAGATTGGTGGAGTTGCCAGCCTGTATCAATGTCTTATTTTCGTATAAAATGAATACTTATGAAAGCACGCTTATATTTACTAGCCGGCTTATTAGCTCTGGGTAGTTGTAAAAACGATACCAAAGTCTCTGAAGATGAAAAAGAAGAACTTGCAGACAATGGACCGGTTACTGTACAAACTACTGTTGGTCCTTTGGAACTTCCTGCTCCCTTTACCTCAGAGTCCGTGACCAAACAAAGCAAGGTCGTTGATTGGCCTGCTGGGAAAACCCCTATTGCTGCTGAGGGGTTTAAAGTAGAGCGTTTTGCAGATTCTTTAAAGCATCCACGCTGGACGTATGTAGCTCCTAATAACGACATTTTTGTAGCAGAATCTAATACTAAAGACAGCGCCAACCGAATCACATTATTACGCGATACAGACGAGGATGGAAAAATAGATGAACGCTTTGTCTTTAAAGATAAATTGAATCAAAACTTCGGAATGCTGGTTCTTGGTGATTTTTTCTACATCGCTAATACAGATGGACTTTATCGCTTTCCCTATACCGAAGGACAAACCAAATTAGAAGGTGAAGGAGAAAAAATAGTAGAACTTTCTGCTAGTGGTTACAACAACCACTGGACGCGAAATATCATCACGAACGAAGCTGGCGATAAGATTTACATCTCTGTAGGTTCTGCAAGTAATGTAGGAGAACAAGGAATGGAGAAAGAAGAACGCCGCGCGAATATTCTAGAGGTTAATCCGGACGGAAGCGGAGAAATCGTTTATGCTTCCGGTTTGAGAAACCCTGTAGGTATGGACTGGAATCCGGTTACTGGTGATCTTTGGACTGCTGTTAACGAGCGTGACGAGTTGGGCAATAATCTGGTTCCTGATTATGCCACAAGTGTAAAAAAAGGCGGCTGGTATGGATGGCCTTATAGCTATTATGGTCAAATCAATGACCCAAGATGGGATGAAGATCCGCATCAGGATTTAGTAGACAAAGCAATTATTCCAGATGTGCCTTTAGGACCACATACAGCCTCATTAGGTTTTACCTTTTATACTGCAGATCAATTTCCCCAGATGTATCAAAACGGAGCATTTGTTGGGCAACACGGTTCTTGGAATCGCGAACCGTTCTCAGGCTACAAAGTGGTTTTTATTCCTTTTGAAAATGGAATTCCAAAAGAACCTGTTGATTTTCTAACCGGCTTTGTTCCTGATGAAAATGGAAATGAAGTTTACGGTCGCCCTGTTGCAACTACAGCTGCTCCAGATGGCTCTCTTTTAGTTAACGATGATGACGGCGGAGTGATCTGGCGTGTATCTGTAAAATAATATATGGGCAACTATATTTTAAGTTTTCTGCTGTTACTTTCTTGTTTTGCTTTTGCTCAAGAACCGGTAACAGCAGATTCTGTTTTAGTACGCAACACATTAGGAGAAGTCATCCTGACTTCTACCCCTATTCAAGCTAAATTGCAGCGCATTCCGGCGGCTGTAAACCTTATAAATGCTGAAGACCTACAGCGCGGCACACCACTTTCAATAGCTAACGAGATCAATAAAAATCCCGGAATTCAAATGCAACAGGGTGCCTTAAACACCAGCCGCATAAGCATACGCGGATTGGGCGCGCGCAGCCAGTATTCTACAAATCGTGTCAAAGCCTATATCGAAGGCATACCGCTTACCACTGGTGAAGGCGAGACTACTTTAGAAGATCTGGACCTCAACCTGATCGAGCGTCTCGAAATTATTAAAGGTCCAGCTTCCAGCAGCTATGGTGCTGGTTTAGGAGGGGCGATCAATATTTCAGTCATCAAATCCCAAAAAACCACTGTCAGCATCAACGGACTCACGGGTTCATACGGCTTGCTAAAAAGTGGAGCAACAGCGGCTTTAGTTTCTGCCAAAACAAAGGGTTTTATCAGTTATAATCATTTAGAGAAAGACGGGTATCGGGAAAACAGCAACTACAATAGAAATTCGTATACAGCTTATGCGAAAACAGCTTTAAACGCCGTCAGTTCGCTTAGCTTTTTTGGGAACTACACGCGTTTAAAAGCTTTCATACCCAGCTCTGTCAATAAGGAAACTTTAATCAATAGTCCTCAAAATGCTGCATTCACCTGGGGACAAGCTCAGGGATACGAATCCTATGATAAAGCCTTAGCCGGTATTTCTTATTCTTGGAATATTTGTGAAAATAATTTGTGGCAAACCAGTGTTTTTGGAAACTACCGCGATGGCTATGAGCCACGCCCCTTTGATATTTTAGATGAAGAATCCTTTGCTTTTGGGATTAGAAGCAATCTCAAATCCCAGTTTACGATTTTTAATATTCCTGCGAAAAGCAGCATAGGTGTAGAGTATTTTGATGAAAACTACAAAGCCCAGCTCTTTGAAAATTTATACGAAGACAATTCCGGTAAAGGAAGTTTGCAAGGTGCTCGCTTTAGCAATCAGGAGCAAGACCGAAAATACCTCAACCTTTTTGCACAAATAAGTCTGCAGCTTACTCAACGCCTTAAAGCAGATCTGGGGCTCAACTATAATCACAGTAGATATATTTTAGATGATTATCTAAATAAATCTGACACAGATAATAGTGGAGTATACACCTACCCAAGAATCTTTTTGCCGCAAGCTGGCTTGTCTTATGAAGTAGCGACTGATAAGTTTTTGTATGCTACGGTTAGCAGAGGTTTTTCGCTTCCTACTGTTGCAGAGACTTTAACTCCCGAAGGCGCCATAAACCCTGAGATCAAACCCGAAACCGGAGTGAATTATGAACTGGGTTTAAAAGCGCAATGGCTTGATAAAAGCCTGTATACCGAGTTGGCTTTTTATACCGTGCAAGTAAATGATTTGTTGGTTGCTGAACGTGTGGGCAATGACCAATATGTAGGACGGAATGCCGGAGCTACTGATCACAACGGAATAGAAGTATTGGTGAATTACAGAACCCATCTTACTACAAACTGGATGATTCAGCCGTATGGATCTCTAGCTTTAAACGATTATTCTTTTGATGAATTTACCGATAACGACATCAATTATAACGGGAACGCCTTGACCGGAGTTGCCGACAAAGTAATCAACCTTGGGCTGGATCTGAAGTATAAAAACAGATACTCATTCAATATCAATTACAGACATAATGGGAACATTCCACTGGATGATGCCAACACGATCTATAGTGATTCGTACAATCTCCTCAATCTAAGAACCGATTACACTTTTAATTTTTTGAATAAGCTACAAGCTGCTGCTTATGCTGGGGTCAACAATGTGTTTGACACCGCTTATGCAGCGCAGGTGTTACCTAATGCCACCGGTTTTGGCGGGGCTGCTCCTCGTTATTATTACCCGGGAGAACCTATTAATTTTTACGTGGGATTGAATTTTAATTTGAATTGATTCAGAATAATAGAAGTTACTAATTGTCTTCGGGAAGTGAAGTTTCTTGCTCTTCAAACTTTTTGAGTTCGGCTCTAAAATCGCCACTTAACTTCATCAAGGCATCCAGAAGATCCAATTGACGCTCGGGTAACAACAAATCTCCCGGTAATTGCATCGCATCACAATATTCAAAAAACAAACTCTGATAATAGGGTTCTATTTGCAATTGACGATTTAAGAATTTTTGATCAAAATAATCATCTGTGGCAAACAGTATTTGATACTGCTCGTAGGTTATGGGAGCATATTCTTTTTGCTGCTTAGAAGGGTCTTTTTTAAACAACCCTATAAATCGCTTCGCCAGCATAATAAAATCGATCCCGTTACTGGTATATTTAGGTCTGTACTCCTGCGGGCTTTGTTTGACATCATTACGCACCAACTCATTTACTTGCTCATTATATTCAGTCTGATCAAATTTTTTCTCTTTTGGTGCTTCGGTAAGACGTACTTCAGCAAGTTCATTTAAACTTTCACTGAGCTCCACTACCCAGACTTTCTCCAGTTGATATTTTTCAACCGTAAAAAATTGTGTTTCCATAAAAGGCGCGCTAAACACTAAAGAATCATTGAGCCGTGCGGCAATACTAAAATCCCCGGCATCTGTAGTAACCGTACTCTTATTCTGAGTCCTGTTCTCCACTAAAACACCCGGGACGCGTTTGTCGCCTGCATAGACCTTACCCGTTGTATTCTGAGCAAATACTGAAGTGGAAACAGCTAAAAAACAAATTGTAAAAAAGATCTTAATACTCATAAGTGTGTTTAGGTTGTACAAAGTACTTTTAATTTAAAGTTTCTTGCGACAACTTATGAAACTCTTTACTTCGTTTTAACAGATAATCTAAAAATCGTATTTGATTTTTCTTTTGCAGCAAACGCGCATCTACTTGCCGACTCTCACAATAGTCAAAAAACATACCTTCTTCTTTGGCGCTAATTTCTAATTGATTTCTCAATAGATTTTTATCAAAAAAAGCATCGGTTTTAAAAAAAGCTACTAGTTCTTCTAGCTCAAGGATTCTAAAATGGTTGGGATTGGACTTCTCTTTTTTAGGCTTCTTATTATTTTTAAAAAGCATTCTACCAATAGCGATAAAATCAATCCCTGAACCCGAAGATGGCGGACTATACTTTCCGTAATTTTCCTGTATATCCTTCTGCAGCCAGGTGTTGAAATTCTTATCGTATTCCACTACACTGAATTCTTTAATTTTTGAAGTGGTGCTTGTAAGTCGCACTTCTTCTAATTGATTCAAAACTTCTTTAAGCTCTACGACCCACTTCTCTTCAAGCTGATACGGCTGCACTTTAAATTTTTGAGTCCCAAAAAACGAAGCGCTAAAAATGAGAGAGTCTCCTACTGCTGCAGCGATTTCAAAATTCCCCCACTTATCTGTAGAGACCATTTTATCTTGAGTAGTATTAATGATAAGTACGCCTTCTTTAGTCTTATCCTCAGCATATACTTTACCCGCAGTAGTCTGAGAATGAATTTTAATTCCGAAGAAAATAATGAAAAGGCAACTGAAAATTCTTGGCATAAACTAGATCTGTGCTTAAAAGACCCGAGTTTTACGCCTGCGTTGCATCAATTTATACCCGCACAGCGTCTGGCACCAGGCCGGTATAATCACCTCCATTACGTATTACATCTCGCACTATAGAAGAAGATATATAACTTTTACCCGAAGAAGTCAATAAGAAAACTGTCTCTATTTGAGACAGCTTTCTATTCGTATGTGCGATTGCTTTCTCAAACTCAAAATCACCTGGATTGCGTAAACCTCTCAAGATAAACCCGGAATCTGTAGCATTACAAAAATCAACCGTCAGCCCTTTATAAGTCATTACTTTTATCTTGGGCTCATCTTTAAATGATTCTTTCAAAAAATGCTCGCGCTGCTCCAGACTGAACATATATTTTTTATCTGCATTCACACCTATAGCCAGAATGATCTCATCAAAAAGTTTGAGTCCGCGCTCTATAATATCATAATGACCTAAAGTAAGTGGATCAAAAGATCCGGGAAATACAGCACGTTTCATAGTTAGTTTTTCAAGGTTGAAAATGAAATATAAAAATACAAATTATAGCTGGCTTTTAGGTTTCACCTAGTAAAACTCTGACTTCATATTTTGCATTTCTTACTTGGAGATCGCTTGCTGAATAACATTGTCAAACAAATCGGATAAATTGATACCGGCTACCTTTGCCTGCTGCGGGATAATACTCGCCGGACTCAACCCCGGAGTGGTATTTACCTCTAAGAAATGCGGTTCGCCCCTATGAAAAATAAACTCTGCACGCGTAAGTCCTTTTAGCTTCAATAGTTTAAAAACCTTTTCTGCCTCGCGTTGCACCGCTTCTGTTTGTTCTGGTGAGATTCGGGCAGGTGTGATCTCCTGACTCTTCCCTTCGTATTTGGCTTGATAATCAAAGAAATCATTCTCGCTAACAATTTCAGTTACTGGCAATGCCATTACCTTACCTCGATAATTGATCACACCTACAGAAACTTCGGTACCCTCTAAGAAGGATTCAATAATAATTTCATCATCTTCTTTAAAAGAAACTACAATAGCCCCTTCAAGTTCTTCTTCTTCATAAACCTTAGAAACCCCAAAACTACTACCCGCTTTATTGGCTTTCACAAAACAAGGCAGCCCCACCTTCTCAACAATTTCTGAAGTATTGATTGCATCACCTGTATTCAACAGATAGTTTGTAGCTGTTTTTATACCATAGGCCTTCAAAACACTGATGCAGTCTCGCTTATTAAAAGTAAGTGCTGCTTCATAATAATTACAAGCAGTTTGCGGAATACTAAGTAAGTTGAAATAAGCCTGTAGAATACCATCCTCTCCAGGCGTACCGTGAATGGAATTAAACACACAGTCAAAGGTGATTTTAGTTCCTTCAACATTTATCGAAAAATCGTGTTTATCAACAGGAATGGGTTTATGGTCGGCGTGCTTACAAAACCAACCCTCTTTTAAAATATGAATGGGATAAACCGCATATTTTGAAGCATCAAGATGTTTGCAAACCGTATTTCCGCTCAATATAGAGATATTCACCTCACTGGAATATCCACCCATTACGACTGCAATATTTTTTTTTGACATAGTAAAACAGAAAGCTTAACGTTAAGTATTTAGAAAGTCTGGCAAAATTGCTCAAATCTTTCAGTAAATCACCTTGCAGGCAAACCTACGAGGTATTTAAATGATTTTTTTTAACTACGAGGCAAGCCTCGAAACATTTAAACTTCGATTATCGAGTAAATTTTAAAACAAGATAATTTTCAACTCATTCAATCCTCGATTATCGAGTAAACAAGGCTTCAAAGAACGTTATTTTTAGAATAAATAGGCAAAAAAAATGATTGCAATTGAGCGTCAGCCAATTTTAAACTAAGTTTGTAGCCGCAAAATCGCGTACCTATGGGATTCTTTAAATTTTTATTTAGCAAGACCTTTTTAATGCAGCTTGTGCTCGCAGTACTAGCTCTTGTTATACTAACCTTCGTGCTGCTGTATGGGCTGCGCGCTTCTACCAATCACGACGAACGCATTGCCGTGCCAGACCTCAGCAAAATGTCTCTGGGACTGGTACAACAAGAGCTTGACAACGCAGATTTAAACTATGTCGTTATAGACTCTTCTAACTATAACCCAGACTATCCTACTTTTTCTGTAATAGAGCAAAATCCCGCTGCCGGTAAATTTGTAAAAGAAGGAAGAAAAATATATCTAGTGCTCAACCCAAGTGGATTTCGTGAAATTGAAATCCCACAATTGGTAGGAAGAACACAACGCCAAGTAGAACCAACGCTTTTGGCTCTTGGTTTTAAAATAGGCAAAATAGATTACCGCGATCATATTTCGCCAGACGAAGTTTTAGAATTGAGACACGACGGACAAACAATACAAGCAGGTGACGCCCTGCGTAAAACTTCTGTTATTGACATGGTAGTAGGCAACGGCAAAGGCAGTTATCGCACTTCAGGAGACGCAGCAGAAGATTCTATTAACGAGGCAGATGATTTAGAAGATGCAGGATATTAATACCGAAGGACCAGACGAGCAGGATGATGAATTGTATGAGCATTACAGCTTTACCGCAGGTAAAGGTCAGGAACCTCTACGTGTAGATAAATTCTTGATGAATTTTATCGAAAAAGCAACACGTAATAAAATTCAACAAGCAGCAAAAAACGGAAATATTCAAGTTAACGGAGTTGTTGTTAAACAGAATTACAAAGTAAAAGCTGATGATGTGGTGCGCGTGCTATTTGAACACCCGCCGTATGAGTTTTTATTGACGCCGGAAGATATCCCTCTGGATATTGTTTATGAAGATGACACCCTTCTCGTAGTTAACAAGCCTGCCGGAATGGTCGTTCATCCCGGTCATGGCAATTACAGCGGCACCCTGATCAATGCGCTGATCTATCATTTTGAAAACCTACCGGAAAACAGCAGCGGCAGACCCGGTCTCGTTCACCGTATAGACAAAGACACCAGCGGTCTTCTTGTAGTAGCTAAAACCGAAGCTGCAATGACCCATCTTGCTAAACAATTCTTTGACAAAACCAGCGAACGGGAATACATCGCTATTGTTTGGGGTAATGTAGAAGCAGAGAGCGGCACTATAGAAGGTCATATAGGTCGTCATCCTAAAAACCGCATGCAAAACACAGTTTATGAAGATGGTGATCAGGGTAAAGAAGCCGTAACGCATTATGCAGTATTAGAGCGTTTAGGTTATGTGACCAACATCTCATGCAGGCTTGAAACAGGTCGAACGCATCAGATTAGAGTGCATATGAAGTACATTGGCCATACCCTCTTTAATGACGAGCGCTATGGTGGTGATGCTATTTTAAAAGGAACAACCTTTACGAAGTACAAACAGTTTGTAGATAACTGCTTTAAAATATTACCCAGACAAGCCTTACATGCTAAGACTCTGGGATTTGAACATCCTAAAACTGGCGAGTGGATGCGTTTTGACAGCGAACTCCCAGAAGATATGGTTGCTTGTATTGAAAAGTGGCGCAGCTATGCCAAGCATGCTATGGAATAGCCTTGCGCTATAAATACTATACCTTTGTATTATGCTAGATTTTATACCTGAAAATTTACAATCCATTATAATTGTTATCGTACTGGCAGTGCTTTTTCTGGCAGTAATGGCAAATAACAAGCGTAATCAAAGCAAATTACGTAAGCATAGAAAACGCAGTTTTAAAGCAGATTATATCGAGCGAAAAAAAGCTTTAGAACGCGAAGAGCAAGAAAAGGCCAAATAGCGATTCTACTATTAATTTCCGCTATGCGGAATAAAACGATCCCTGTGAAAATTTATACTAAAACCGGTGATAATGGTACTACTGCCCTTTTTGGCGGCACTCGTGTTGCCAAGCACAATATTCGTATAGAGAGCTACGGCACATTAGATGAGCTCAATTCATACCTGGGACTGCTGCGAGATCAGAATATTGATGCACACAGTAAAGAAGTACTGATCAAAATTCAGGAAAAACTTTTTGTAATCGGTGCAATTTTAGCAACAGACCCTGAGAAAGCAACTTTAAAAAACGGTAAAGAACGCCTGAATATTGATAAAGTAAGTCTTGACGATATTTCCTTTTTAGAAAATGAAATGGATACTATGGACGAGCAGTTACCGCCCATGACCCATTTTATACTTCCTGGAGGACATCAAACCGTGTCATTCTGTCACATAAGCCGTTCAGTCTGTCGCAGAACAGAACGCCTTGCAACAGCTCTTTATCAGGAAGTTCCGTTTGAAGAAAACGCTTTAAAATATTTGAACCGTCTTTCTGACTATCTATTTGTGCTGGCACGAATGTTGTCAAAACAGCTACAAGCAGAAGAGATTAAATGGATACCCGAAAAGAAATGATTTTTAGGTTTTCTCCTGAAAAAATCAAACTTCAATGCTCGTAATCACAAGAGGTTACGTACGTTCTTAAAAATAATTTTGAAATAATCTTCAATTTTCTTGGATTTTATGGTAATAAATTTATTTTTGCAAAAAAATAAATACGTTAACCTATGTACTGGACATTAGAACTGGCTTCTCATTTGAGCGACGCACCTTGGCCTGCAACTAAAGATGAATTGATTGATTATGCGATTAGAACGGGAGCACCATTAGAGGTCGTAGAGAATTTACAATCTATGGAAGACGAAGGTGATTCTTACGATTCTATCGATGAAATATGGCCAGACTATCCGTCTGATGACGACTACCTCTGGAACGAGGATGAATACTAGATTTTACATCATGTAAACACATAAAAAGTCTCGCTATGAGGCTTTTTTTTTGCTTAAATTTGAAACGCTTGAAAAATATAGTGATCAAATAAGCTTTTAAAAATAAACAACCGGTTAATACTGGTTATTACTTCCGCAGAGCGGAAAAAACAGGAAATTAATTTCCCGTTAAAAGAGCCACGGGGATCGAGAGACCCTTTGGCGGGAATAAATTTAAATACCAATTATGGGATTATTAGACAAAGTATTAAAGGTATTTGTAGGAGACAAATCTAAACAGGATGTCGCCGCAATTCAACCTATTGTAGATCAGATAAAAAGTTTTGAAGCTGCTCTTGAAAAATTGTCTCACGATGAACTCAGGCAAAAGACCACAGCGTTTAAAGCCAAAATAGCTGATGCTCTTGCAGATACAAATGCTAAGCTACTCGCCCTTGAGAAAGAAGCAGACGAGACTGACGATATAGACCGCAAAGAAGAAATTTATGCTGAAATCGACAAGCTTAAAGATGAATCTTACTCAATAAGTGAAGGGGTTCTCAACGAAATACTGCCTGAGGCATTTGCTGTTGTAAAAGAAACCGCAAAACGATTTTTCCACAATCCTCAAATCAAAGTTACAGCAAGTGCGTTTGACCGGGAGCTTAGCGCAGAACAAGCTTACGTTCAACTTGAAGGTGATGATGCCATTTGGTCTAACAGCTGGGATGCTGCAGGAAAACCAATAACCTGGGATATGATTCACTATGATGTGCAGCTTATAGGTGGTGTTGCAATGCATCAAGGTAAAATTGCAGAGATGCAAACAGGTGAGGGTAAAACATTGGTTGCCACCCTTCCGGTTTATCTCAATGCCTTAACCGGAAACGGAGTTCACCTCGTTACTGTTAACGATTATCTTGCAAAACGAGATAGCGCATGGATGGCTCCTTTGTTTAACTTTCACGGTTTAACCGTAGACTGTATTGATTATCACAAACCCAATTCTGCAGCACGTCGTAAGGCCTATGCAGCAGATATAACCTATGGAACTAATAATGAATTTGGTTTTGACTACCTGCGTGATAATATGGCGCACGCACCCAATGATTTGGTGCAGCGCGCTCCCAACTATGCCATTGTAGATGAGGTCGACTCGGTATTAGTAGATGATGCGCGTACACCCTTGATTATTTCAGGTCCTGTACCAAAAGGAGATCAACACGAGTTTGACGCTTTAAAACCTAAAATTGACAGCATCGTAAGCCTTCAACGTCAGCAATTAACAAGTGTATTAGCTGAAGCTAAAAAACTTATTGCTGCTGGAGATTCTAAAGAAGGAGCTATAAAATTATTACGGGTTTACAGAGGTCTTCCTAAAAACAAAGCACTTATAAAATATTTAAGTGAAGATGGGATTCGTCAACTTTTACAGAAGACCGAAAACCACTATATGCAAGACAACAATCGCGAAATGCACGTGATTGATGAAGATCTGTATTTCACTATAGATGAAAAGAACAATCAGATAGAACTGACTGATAAGGGTATTGACCACCTTTCTGGTAAAGACGATCCTAACTTCTTTATCATGCCAGAAATGGGTGTTGAGATCAGCAAGATCGAGAATGCCAACTTATCTCCAGAAGAAGAAGCTGAGAAAAAAGAAGAACTTTTTAGAGAATTCAGCGTTAAGAGTGAGCGCATTCACACGATGAATCAATTGCTTAAGGCATACACCCTGTTTGAGAAAGACACCGAGTATGTGGTGATGGATAATAAAGTGAAAATCGTTGACGAGCAAACCGGTCGTATTATGGATGGGCGTCGTTATAGCGATGGCTTACACCAGGCGATCGAAGCAAAAGAAAATGTAAAGATTGAAGATGCGACCCAAACTTTTGCAACAGTAACCCTTCAGAATTACTTTAGAATGTACCGCAAATTGAGTGGTATGACGGGTACTGCGGTAACTGAAGCCGGTGAATTATGGGAAATCTATAAACTTGATGTTGTTGAAATCCCTACAAATCGTCCTATCGCCCGTGATGATAAAGATGACAAGGTTTACAAAACCAAGCGTGAAAAATACAACGCTGTTATTGACGAAGTTCAGCATCTTGTTGAACAGAACAGACCGGTACTTATCGGTACAACATCCGTAGAGATTTCAGAATTATTAGGACGTATGCTTTCATTAAGAAAGATTCCTCATAATGTATTGAATGCGAAACTCCATAAAAAAGAGGCTGATATTGTTGCTGATGCGGGTAACTCTGGTCAGGTGACAATTGCTACAAACATGGCGGGTCGTGGAACCGATATTAAACTAAGTAAAGAAGTAAAAGAAGCAGGAGGTCTGGCCATTATAGGTACAGAACGTCACGATTCACGTCGTGTTGACCGCCAGTTAAGAGGGCGTTCTGGTCGTCAGGGAGATCCGGGCAGTTCACAGTTTTATGTGTCTCTTGAAGACAACCTGATGCGCTTGTTTGGTTCTGAACGTATCGCTAAAATGATGGACCGAATGGGGCTTCAGGAAGGCGAAGTGATTCAGCATGGAATGATCTCAAAATCTATTGAACGAGCTCAGAAGAAAGTAGAAGAAAATAACTTTGGGGTTCGTAAGCGTTTGCTTGAGTATGATGATGTGATGAACGCACAACGTGAAGTTATTTACAAGCGTCGTTACCACGCGTTATTTGGAGAGCGTCTGCGTGTAGATATTGCTAATATGATCTACGACACTTCAGAAGTGATTGCTGAGACCAATAAAATGGCTCAGGACTTTAAGAATTTTGAATTTGAATTGATCCGTTTCTTCTCAATGAGCAGTCCGGTTGATGAAGCAGAATTTGGTAGTTCTTCAGCAAAACAACTTGCCGTAAAAGTGTATGATGCTGCGCTAAAACATTATAGAGAAAAAATGGAGCGTAATGCAGCAATTGCATTTCCTATCATTAGTAATGTTTACGAAAATCCAGACAGCAACTACGAACGCATCGTGGTTCCTTTCTCTGACGGAAACAAAGAACTCAAAGTGGTTACAAACCTAAAAGAGGCTTATGAATCTCAAGGGAAACAACTTATCACAGACTTTGAGAAAAACATTACTCTTGCCATTATAGATGATGCGTGGAAAACGCATTTACGCAAGATGGATGAATTGAAGCAGAGTGTACAGTTAGCGGTTCACGAACAAAAAGATCCATTATTGATCTATAAGTTTGAAGCTTTTGAACTCTTCAAACAAATGATGGATCAAGTGAATAAAGATGTGATCTCATTCTTGTTTAAGGGAGAGCTTCCGGTTCAACAGCAAAATCAGATACGCGAAGCGCGCCAGATTCAGCAAAAAGAACAGACACAAACATCAAAAGAAGAAATCCCTAATCTTGACGAGCGTGCTGCACAAAGCAGAGCTGCCAGCGGTAATACACAAGCACAACGTCAGCAAATTACCGAAACCATTACGCGGGAGCGACCTAAAATAGGCCGTAACGACAAAGTGACGATAAAACACGTAATGAATGGCGAAAATAAAACAATGAAGTTTAAACAAGCTATTCCCCTTCTTGATAAAGGAGATTGGGTGCTTGTAGATGAGTAAGATAATAACTCATAATAATCATATTAAAAGGCTTGCGTTATCGCAGGCCTTTTTCTTTTAAACCTACCCCGACAAGATTCTACCTAAAAAACTATAAATATTTATTAAACCTGTTGCCAATCTTTGTTAATAGATAATTTGACTACGATAATAAAATATAGTTTTAGATAATAATTATTGAGTTGAATTTTGCTTTTCAATTCTTCAAATACTAGTATCTATTATCTATCTATGACAACTACCGAAATACCAGAAACATCCATACAGCTTAAATCCAAATCCAGGTCTACCCCTTATTATAAGATGTTTGAAGATTTCATTTTAAAAAATGATCATCCGTGCATTATGGCCCAAACCACATTCAAACAGAAATCAGTCAATTTTGAAGTGTTTCAAGAACGCCTTGACTCAGATTCGGTAACTTCAAGATTATTAGTTGCTGTCAAAAATTACATAGAATCTTATCAGTTTGAAAACAATGATTTTGAAACACTAATTGCTGTATTTCCTAATCACCCAAGAGAAGATGAGCGTAGTTTTGAAAAAGCACTCTGGAAACAACTACAATCATTGCATGAGCTGGACACTAAAGACTGGGATACTTCAGTGAGTAGTGATCCTAATGACACGAAGTTTAGCTTTAGTCTTAACGGAGTTTCATTTTATATTGTAGGGATGCATCCTAATAGCTCCAGAAATGCACGTAAAGCTCCATTTGCGACTTTGGTATTCAATCTACATTGGCAGTTCGAAAAATTAAGAACGATGAATGTTTATGATAATGTAAGAGACCGTATTCGAAAACGCGATGCCGAAACGAATGGCAGTATTAACCCCATGCTTAAAGATTTTGGTAAACAAAGTGAAGCCAAACAATATAGCGGAAGAGCTGTTGATAATTCTTGGAAATGCCCCTTTCTAAATAAAAATGTAGAAATTAGATAAATCATGAGTGACTTAATTACCATTGCAAAACAAACAGGAAGTGCCTTTAGACTTAAAAAAGGACAACTGCTTAAAGTAATAGATCCACAAGGTGGCCAGGTAAGTGATCTTGTTCTTTTTAATGAAGCTGATGTTCGAGAAAAAATTTCCGCAGGAAAAACGATGGATTTTGAAGAATCTATACTGATTTGTGAAAATAATTTTCTGTGGAGCAACCGCAGCAGAAAAATGATGAAAATCATTAAAGATACAAATGGTCGCAATGATATTTTACTCGCACCTTGTAGCCCGGAAACCTTTGAGATAATGTATGATCACAAGGGGTATCATCCCAGTTGTTTTGAGAATCTACATACCAACTTGGAAAATTTCGGAATTACACCAGACGACATTCCCACAGCATTCAATATTTTTATGAATGTTCAATTTGAACCAGATGGTAAACTTTCGGTTTTACCTCCTACCAGTACAGCTGGTGATTATGTCCTTCTTGAAGCTCAAATGGATCTTATAATCGGAATGACAGCCTGTAGTGCAGAAGACAGTAATGGAGGTACTTTCAAACCCATTCAATATCAAATTTTAGGATCAGATGACAAGCCTAAAAATTAATCAAAAACGGTATTGTATATTCTTTACATAAACTTAATATTGCAGCCTTTTTGAGCTATGTGAATACCGCTAGCTTTGTCACTTAAAATTATATTATATTGTTTTCTAAAGAACGTCTATACAACGAGTTATTACAGTCTACAAATATGACTGCAGTAGAATTACGCGCTTGGTTACGCACCGATATTGCGCCTATTACTGTGGCCAATTATAAAGATGCTCCATCACTGGATCAATCTAACAGATTGCTGATGATTCTAATGAAATCTACAGACGAACTAACCAAAACAGATTGCTTTTTTATTCAGAGTATTTTGCAACGCATTAAATACCTTAAAAATAATCGCAGTACCGATCGTTATGCAAGGTTAGACTGGGAAAACAGCCTGCGCAATTTAGGCTACGATATCAAAAAGCAGGTTAAAACCATTAAAAAGGCTAAAGCTTATTACTAGGCTTTTATTAGTTACAAGTGCTTTACTTTTTACAGGATTTGCAGTACCTTCATCTTTTATATTGAAGGGTATCTATGAATAATTACCAACTTGAATTAAAATGGGCTGCTATCTACACCATCTTTTTATTGGTGTGGATGATCTTTGAACGGCTTATGGGTTGGCACGATGCACATATAGATAGGCATCACATTTACACCCTTTTTTTCTACATTCCGGCGGCAGTGCTCTACTATTGTGCTTTGAGCGACAAACGCAATAATTTTTACGGCGGAATCATTAGTTTTCAACAAGCCTTCATATCAGGGCTTATTTTTACTGTATTTATAGCAGTACTGGCAGCTCCCGCCCAATACATCATAAGCACATTTATTACGCCTTATTATTTTGAAAATGTCATTGCTTATGCCATTGAAACCGGAAAAACTTCTCCTGAAGAAGCCGAAGGTTTTTTCAATCTACAGAGCTACATTATACAGGCTGTGGTAAGTAGTCTTACTTTTGGCTTGGTCTTTAGTGCTTTGGTAGCACTTGTAGTAAAAAGAAAATAAGCGTTCTCAATATTAAATTCTCTAATATCAAACAAACAAGGACCCTCAGAATTTTCTTTGGGAAATTTGCTTCATTTATCTTTGTAAAATGAAAGATCAAATTAAACTGCTATGTTGTGACATAGACGGTACACTTCTCAACGCAAAACGCGATATCGCTCCAGAAACAGCTGATGCAATTAATAAGTTACCGGCAGATTTTCCGGTGATTCTGGCCTCATCAAGAATGCCTTCTGCTATGTATTATTTACAAGAAAAATTAAACAGAATAGATAGTCCAATAATCAGCTACAATGGCGGACTGGTTTTAGACACTGACGGCACAAAATTAAGAAGCAATACTGTTTCATTAGACTTTCTTGCCACTGTTATTGAGCATCAAATAAAATATGATTATAACATCAGTACCTATTGTACTGATACTTGGCGCACGGCACATGTAGATTACTGGACATTACGTGAAATACGAAGTACTCGAGTAGAACCTGTTTTAACTCCGATTAACGAGCACATAGCGATTTTGAAAGAAATTGATGAGCAACCACATAAGATCATGTGTATGGGCTCTCCACGAGCTTTAGACAGCCTTATAGATGTTTTACAAAATAAGCATGGTGACGAAGCGCATTTTTACAGATCTAAGGATGTTTATGTTGAGATCACACCTAAAAATATTGATAAGAGCACTGCATTAAATGAATTGATCGAAAACAAATATAAGCTAACGCTCGATCAGGTTATTGCCTTTGGTGACAATTTTAACGACACGACGATGATAAAAACCGTTGGCTTTGGGGTAGCGGTGGCTAATGCTACTCAAGAAGTTAAAGATGTTGCAGATTATGTGAGTGCGTTTACAAACAAAGAGCACGCTGTAGCAAAGACATTGGAAGAGTTTATACTTAATTAAGTAAACAGCTAAAAATAGAGAGGCGCACTCCAACCAAAAAGTACGCCTCTCCAAACAACCTAACCAATAGTCTTACTAACTATTTGTTTAAATAATTTTCATAGTTATTTACCTTTATTTTTGCTCCTAAATCGTGCATCAGATTATATAAACCAAAGAATGTTCGGTTGATGTATAAAAAATGTTTACTTCCTCTGTTTCCGTTCATTTTACGAAGCTGAGTATCTTTTGAGTATTTGTCGCTTAAATCTGCGATTTGAGCAAAAAAGCGTTCATCACTAAAGTCAAAATCTTCTAGATGGAAAGGTTTTGTAAACAGACTCAGCATCTCGTGAAATAATTCTGAAAAGAATTTGATTTCTTCTGGGGAATCATCTTTTCTCAAGATTTCTAACTCAAACATTTTTGTCATAAAAATGTCTGGATTATTGATGTTTTCCGGCTCTGCCAATTCAAAATAGGGAGTATAAAATTCGTGTGGAACTTTCTTTATACAACCAAAATCTATAGCAATAAGATTTTGGTCTTTATCCACTAAAAAATTACCGGGATGAGGATCTGCATGCACCTGCTTCAAATGATGCATTTGATACATATAAAAATCCCAAAGTGCCTGCCCTATTTTATCTGCAGAATTCTGATCTGTATTTCTAGCAGTAAACTCACTCAAGTGCTCCCCTACCATCCAATCCATTGTAATGATACGCTCGCTAGACCATTCAGGGTAATACTTTGGAAATTTAAGATTAGGAATCACGCTACATTTTTCAGTGATTTCCTGACTCTGGTTTACTTCAAGAATATAATCTGTTTCTTCAAGTAGTTTATCTTCTACCTCCTTAAAATACTTCTCTTTATCCTTTCCTTTTAGATTAAACATCCGGCTGGCGATTGGCTTCACTAGAGCCAAATCGCTACTGATACTGTCTGCAACCCCGGGGTATTGAATTTTCACAGCAAGTTTTTTCCCATCTTTCGTCGCCTGGTGCACCTGACCGATGCTCGCGGCGTTTATACTTTGGGTTGTAAACGTATCGTATAGCTCTTCCGGATATTTATCTAAATACTTTTTAAATGTTTTTCTAACTAATGCTGCAGAAAGCGGTGGCACCGAAAATTGCGAAAGCGAAAATTTCTCAACATATGCTTTCGGAAGAATATTCTTCTCCATACTTAGCATTTGCGCCACCTTTAGCGCACTTCCTTTTAAGCTTTTGAGGCCGTCGTATATATCTTCTGCATTATCATCATCTAACTCCTCACGGGTAAGTTCACTATTAAACGCTTTTTTTCCATAATATTTTGCGTAGTTACCTCCCACTTTCACTCCTGTTTTAACCAGTTTAGAAGCACGCTGTAACTTATTAGTCGGGATATAGTCTATCGTTTTCATAAGCGTTTATTTAGATCTTGAGAAATTCTCTTTGAATAAAAACTTTCCAAAATCAAGAACACTTTCTAAAGGTGTTGTATTAAATACGTCAAAAATGGCATTAACAGATTTCTCAATTGCAACATCTGTATTTTCAAAACGTGCGGAGTTGTCGTCCATCCAGTATTTTAAAAGAAATAAGGTTTGTAACCAAGCCCCTTCACTAAATACAGAAACCGGATTTTTTGTAAGTCTAGACGACTTTTCGTCGTTGGCTTGCTCAATTAGGTCTCCCGCAAAACTTCTCACTTTTAATCGTAGATCTCTCAACTGTCCCAAAGTCTTCAAACTATCTTTTTGCTCTTGCAAAGCGAAAAGTACATAACTTCTGTTTGCTGTTAAAACTTCAAATAAAGTATAAAAGAATGAAAGCATTTTTTCCCGGTTAGGGTAGGTTGCATATTCTTTATTTTTATGAATCACAGCAATTGTATTGTCAAAAAATGCAACCCATATAGCTTCACGAATTCCCTGAAAAGAACCAAAAAAGTTATAAAAGACACCTTCTTCAATCCCATGATCTTTACAAAATTTAAATACTGAAGCAGGTCGCTCACCGTGTTCCAAAACATACTCCATATACAGTGTCATTACACGTTGTTGAGTTAATTCTGGTTTCTTTTTAGCTGTAGTTTTTTTTTGGGTAGTCGCCATATCTTAAGTGATTTAGATAAGTAAAATTAAACCTGTTTAATTTTATTTCAAAATTCTTAAACAAAACCTTACGTTAAAGTTCTTTCAGTAAAAATGAAAGTTGTGTCAGTTTGTCACGCACCTGCCTTTGGTACTTTTTTTGACTCTTAGCTTTCAGATTTGCTATAATGCAAACCTTTCAAATAAAATCATATAATCCGATTTTAAAGAATCGGTACTAAAAATCACATAACACTATGTCTACAGGTAAAATTAATGTTGCTGTTGAGAACATTTTCCCGCTGATAAAGAAGTTCTTATACAGTGATCACGAGATCTTTTTGCGGGAGCTAATCTCTAATGCAACTGATGCTACTTTAAAACTGAAACACTTAACTAACATTGGCGAAGCTAGTGTTGAATATGGGAACCCTGTAATCGAAGTTAAGGTTGATAAGGATGCAAAAACCTTAAGTATCATAGATCAGGGTATCGGGATGACCGAAGAAGAAGTTCAGAAATACATCAACGAAGTTGCATTTTCTGGCGCTGAAGAATTCTTAGATAAGTATAAAGATTCTGCTAAAGATAGTGGAATCATTGGCCATTTTGGTCTTGGTTTTTACTCTGCTTTTATGGTTGCCCGTAAAGTTGAGATCATCACTAAGTCTTTTAAAGAGGAGCCTGCTGTAAAATGGGAATGTGATGGATCTCCTGAGTTCACCATTTCTCCTGCTGATAGAACAGAGCGAGGTACCGAAATCATCTTACATATCGCAGAGGATTCTGAAGAGTTTTTAGAAGAAAATCGCATCAGCGAGTTGCTTACTAAATACAACAAGTTTATGCCGGTGCCAATTAAATTTGGTACTAAAGAAGAAACGCTACCATTACCAGAAGATGCTGCCGAAGATGCAGTAGCAGAGACTAAAACTGTTGATAATATCATCAACAACCCTAATCCAGCCTGGACGAAGCAACCTGTAGATCTTGAAGAAAAAGACTACAACGAGTTCTATCGCGAACTGTACCCTATGCAGTTTGAAGAGCCACTTTTCCACATTCATTTAAATGTTGATTATCCTTTTAACCTAACCGGTATTTTATATTTCCCGCGTTTAGGTCAGGATATGAATATTCAGAAAGATAAAATTCAGCTGTATCAAAACCAGGTTTTTGTAACCGATAATGTAGAAGGAATTGTTCCTGAATTTTTAACGATGCTTCGTGGTGTCATTGACTCACCAGATATTCCACTTAATGTTTCTCGTTCTTATCTTCAGGCAGATGGAGCTGTTAAGAAAATCTCGAGTTACATCACCCGTAAGGTTGCTGATAAGCTAAAATCTCTTTTCAACGAAGATCGTGAGGATTTTGAAAAGAAATGGAACGACATCAAAGTGGTTATTGAATACGGAATGCTAAGTGAAGACAAATTCTTTGATAAAGCAGATGCTTTTGCATTATATCCTACCGTTGATGGCGCGTATTACACATTTGCAGAGCTTCAGGAAAAAATCAAAGACAATCAGACTGATAAAGACGGAAAACTTGTAATTCTTTATGCTTCTAATCAGGATGCACAGCATTCTTACATTCAGGCTGCAAAAGATAAAGGTTATGAGGTATTGTTATTAGACTCTCCTATCGTTTCACATTTGCTACAAAAACTAGAAACTTCTAAAGAAAATGTAAGTTTTGTACGAGTAGATGGTGATGATGTAAACAATCTCATCAAGAAAGATGAAGAGCAGATCTCTAAACTTTCTGACGAAGAAAAAGAAAGTTTAAAAACTTTGCTTGAAGAGACCATTGCAGATAAATCTTACACAGTTAAGTTAGAAGCGATGGATAGTAATGCAGCGCCGTTTATGATTACACAACCCGAGTTTATGCGTCGTATGAAAGAGATGCAAGCAACCGGTGGTGGTGGCGGTATGTTTGGCATGGGTAATATGCCAGACATGTACAACGTCGTGGTAAACACTAACAGTGAGTTGGTTAACGAGATATTAAGTACAAAAACTAAGAAAAAACAAGAGCGTTTAATTTCTCAGTCTATGGATTTAGCTCGTTTATCTCAGGGCTTGCTAAAAGGAGAAGCTTTAACTAACTTTGTTAAACGCTCCTATGAGATGATTAAATAGGTAGTTAGATCTTAGATTTGAGACACTAGATCTAAAACCCTGACTTCATAACTAAAACCGCTCTTTAAAAAGAGCGGTTTTTTATTGCCTAAACTTTAAAAAAATCCTCATCTCATAAGCACTTAACTTCTAACGTTTCTTTAACCCCTAATTGAGATAGATTCATACATAATTTGTTAAATTCACTTAACTAAAGTTTTAGAATGTTTCAATTTACTGCAACCTATACCGACCTCTATCAGCTGAGCATGGCTCAGGTCTACTTCAATAAAAACCAAAATCAGCAGGCTGTTTTTGATTACTTTTTTAGAAAACTTCCATTTAAAGGTGGTTATGCGATCTTTGCAGGATTAGAAGAAATCCTTTCTATAATAGAAGATCTACGCTTTTCTGAAGAAGATATAGAATATCTCAAACAACACGATTTTGAACCAGAATTTTTAAATTATTTAAAGGATTTTCGCTTCCGCGGAACTATCAACTCTGTGGCTGAAGGCGAAATCGTTTTTCCTACTGCTCCTATTTTACAGGTTGAAGCCAACCTGATCGAAGCACAAATTATTGAAACCATACTGCTCAACACCTTAAACTTTCAAACACTAATCGCGACCAAAGCGAGCCGTATTCGTAACGTAGCTGGAGACAAAACACTACTTGATTTTGGTTTACGCAGAGCTCAGGGGCCAGGTGGATATTACGCAACACGTGCAGCAATGGTAGGTGGTTTTAACGGTAGTAGCAATGTAATTACAGGGCGTGATTATAACATTTCTATTAGCGGGACAATGGCACACGCATTTGTACAAAGCTATGATGACGAATTGGTTGCTTTTAGAGATTTTGCCGAGAACAGACCCAAGAATTGTGTATTACTTGTAGACACGTACAATACCTTAAAAAGCGGAATGCCTAACGCAATAACCGTCGCAAAAGAAATGGAATCCAGAGGTCAAAAACTGCTTGCCATTCGTTTAGACAGCGGTGACCTTGCTTATCTATCTAAACAATGCCGCAAAATGCTGGATGCAGCAGGATTGGATTATGTGAAAATTGCTGCTTCTAATCAGCTAGATGAATATGTGATCCAAAGTTTACAAAATCAAAATGCACCTATAGATATTTATGGTGTAGGAACCAATCTTGTTATTGGTAAACCAGACGGTGCATTAGACGGTGTTTATAAGCTGTCTTTTGCAAATAATAAACCACGTATTAAAATTTCAGAAAGCATCTCTAAAGTTACGCTTCCACATAAAAAACAGGTGTATCGAATTTTTAATGAAGACGGCCAGCAAATAGGCGCAGATGCCATTGGCCTTGCTGATGAATGGCATCTTAACCGTATGCATCACCCGGTAGAACCGTTTAAAAATCTTGTTATAGCAACACTAAAACAAGAAGCCTTGTTAAAACCCGTAATGCAAAACGGAAAACGCAATCACCCCAAAAAATCGATCGAAGAAATTGCTAACTTCAGCAAACAACAATTGGCTTTGTTACCTGATGAATACAAACGGTTTGACAATCCGCATATTTACAAAGTAGGAATTAGTGATCGCCTAAAAGAAGAACGTGACCGCCTCATTGCCGAACATAAAAATCAGATAGATGATTATTAAATTTTTCTCTTTTCTTTTTCTATTTATTTCACTGTCCTCATTTTCGCAAAGCGAAAAAACAGCAGGTTATTTGTCAAGAGAAGATAATGAAACTTGGTTGGCAAATTTTGAAAAGCTAGCCAGCAAAGACCTAAAACTAGAAGCGATTAAGCAAAAAACACTTAGCGATTCAGAGTATGTTGAGCCAAGACCCGGCATGTGTCTTACCGGCTTAAACAATAAACAACGTGCGGCTCTAAGAACAAGTAATAATACAAAGCCTAAACCTACTGCAGCTTGCAAAATACTGTTTGTATTACACACAGAAAACACATACCCCATAGATCTACAGAAAAGTCCTCAATACATACCTTTAGTTAAAATGCTCAAAGCAGAAAACATAACGTCGGTACACGTTTTAAAAGGAATATCAGCTTCAGCATTATATGGCTCTCGGGCAAGTTGCGGGGTAGTGATAATGACTTCTGAAGATGATAGAATCACTGAAGCGTTACAAAAACTTAACAACCAAAAAACAACCAAATCTTAAAATATGAAAGCTCTCATTATAATTGATATGCAAAATGATTTTATGCCTGGTGGTGCACTTGCTGTTCCCGGTGGCGATCAGATCATTCCATTAGTAAATAAATTGCAAGAGAAATTTGACCTAGTCATTGCTACGCAGGATTGGCATCCTGAAAACCACTCTAGTTTTGCAGATAATCATCATGATAAAGAAGACTTTGACACTACAATTATTGATGGTGTTGAGCAAACTCTTTGGCCCGTACATTGTATTCAAACAACAGATGGTGCCGATTTTCACCCACATATGAATGCTGCTAAAATAGAAGCTATCTTCAGAAAAGGAACAGATCCTAAAATTGATAGTTACAGCGGTTTTTATGACAATGCACATAAAAAGTCAACAGGTCTTGCCGGTTTCTTAAAAGGAAAAGGAATCACCTCCTTATACTTCTGTGGTCTTGCTGCAGAATTCTGTGTGAGTTATTCAGTTTTAGATGCATTAAATGAAGGGTTTAAAGTAACCTTATACGAAGATGCAACTCGCGCGCTAGACTCTGATGCCTTTGATCTGATGAAAGACAAAATTTACGAGAAAGGCGGGAGAATTAAACTCGCTGAAGAATTAGTGTAAGTTACCAAGTATTATATAAATCACAAAGGCAGTTGCAATAAGCAACTGCTTTTTTTATTCTTTATTAGTTTTTGAGCTTTCTCCTGTTACAACTTTTAAATCACCGGTTTTTGCCTGAATTTCAGGAATCAAGAAAAAAGTATATAGCGTTTGCTTATCTAAAGCTTGGCTCATTTCTAAACGCTTAATAGGTGAACTTTTTGATCTCCAAATAACCGAATACGTCCCGATATCAAACTTCTGTGAAGCGTGGTCATTTCCGTAAGCAGTAGTACCAAAATTAATATCAGAATCTAAAGATGCTTCAGCAGTAAATGATTTCTCAAAGGGAACAAGATTCACCCAGCGCATTTGAGCCGTAGTTTTACCTCCTTCATAATGATCATCCAGAAGACGCATCTGAGGTAAATAACCATTAGCGGTGCGCGCTTCAGCCCCACTAACGATACTATGCAATTGAGAAGAAGTTGTGGTCTGGTTAACAACTTGATTTTCTGACAATAGACCATAAATAAAAAGCGTGAATTTTCCTCCGGCAGCAAAACCAATTTTCTTCTCTAGAATAACTTTTTCATGTACGACGACCTGAATTTGATACACGCCAGGCTTTATTTTATAATATGAAGTAAGGTCGCTATAATTTAGGCTGTACTTTTCGGTGGCACCATCAGAAATAAGCTTCATACTAACCGCTGAATTTTCGACTAAAAAATCTCCCAATCGCAATTCAACATATTGATCACCTTTTTCTGAGCAACTTATAAAGTATAGAAGAAAAACAGGAATTAGGTATTTAATCGCTCTCATTTTGATTACTTCTTTTAATAGTATTTTTCAGTAAATAAGGTCTCCCCACAACAATTAATAAAACAAGTGCTCCCACAGCTACTAATGCTAAAGGCTTAGAAATTGAAAGTCTAAATACCAGTGCCAAACCTATTATTCCACTTATAATGATACCACATAGAGGTATCCATTTTTTTGAATCTGACTCTTTTAAAGCTATCCAATTCACAATACCAAAAGTGCATAAAAACGCTAGACTGGCTGCTTCCACAAGTGAACTTAGACTCCCTATTACCGCCATACCTGCAGCCAAAGCCCCGAGAAGAATAATAGAACGATCTGGCACATCGTTAGTATTTGTATGGTTAAACCAAGAAGGTAATTCGTTTTGTTTTGCAATACGTTTAGATAGATTTGCGGTGGAGAATAATGTCGAATTTATTGCTGCGGCCGTTGCAAATGCAGCAGCAATAGTCATAACTATGATTCCGGTTTTTCCAAATGCATTTTGAGCAGATATGCTGAGTGCTATCTCTTTAAAACGCACAAGAGATAATGCACCTCCTAGCATAGTCGCTCCAAGAGCAACGAGGATATAAAGTATAACTACAAACCCAACAGCACTTAGTAACGTAGGCATTAAATACTTTTTAGGCTTTTTTATTTTACTATACTCATACGTAAGCAGCTGAAAACCTTCGTAAGCCATAAATATGGCCGCCCCTCCTATAAGGCTTGACCAAAACGGTCTGGGTTCAATTCCCGAGACTAATTGATTTGGATCCCAGTTGATAATCCCATAAATCGCCAGGCTAAATAGTACGATGAGATTGACAGAAACTATTGCTATTTCTACTTTAGAGAGTTTACCTACACCAGCAAGATTAAGAACGACTAAAGATGCTACGATTGTCAACGCAAGCAAACGAGTTATTAACGGATCAAAATTGAATGCAAAAGATACATAGTGACCAAAAGCGAAAGCGTAAACTGAAATAGTCAAAACATAACCCAGAATCAACATCCAGGCCAGATTACCTGCCATATTTTTAGCTTTGATTGCTTCTAAAAAAACAAATACCCCACCTTCTTTATGAAATTTTTTAGTCAGGAAAACGTAGCTGTATGCAGAAGGTAATGCAACTAATCCGGTTAATAAAAAGGCCAACCACGCCCATTGAGCTGAAACTGCGATTACTACGCCAAGTACGGTATAAATACCTCCACCTACCATTCCACCAGCAGCTAACGCCCAAACAGCTAATACTCCTAAAGATTTTGATGACTTTGAGCCCATCACTAAGTTATTTCTATTTAGTGTTCAATTTAGAAAACCTATTATTTATTATCTCAAGTCAAACCGTATTTACAATAGATTTAACCTTCACCAAATGAATTTACCAATCGCTTTAAACTATATTTTGCAAAAAGATTTATTATGATTTTAGGCGGAATAGATGGCTGCAAATATGGATGGGTTGTTATCACTAAATCTCAATCTATTTTTCAATATTTCTTCATTAAAAAAATCGAAGAGCTAACAGAATTATTCAAAAACCAAAAGGCCCGATTTTTTATTGATATTCCTATTGGTTTATCATCTAGAGAATTCACTAGAACAGTTGATACCCGGTTAAGATCTGAACTAGGCCCCAGAAGCTCAACTGTTTTTAACGCTCCGTGCAGGCCGGCAGTATATGAATCAGACAGACAAAAGGCCAAAAAATTAAATATTCAAATTGAGGGTAAAAATCTATCTGAACAAACCTTGAATATAAAAGACAGAATTCAAGAAGTTGACAAGTATATTTTTAAAAATAATGCTGCTATTTAACTATTAGAAAGTCACCCTGAGATTTGTTTTAAATACCTCAACCACACGCAAATTATACACTCTAAAAAATCAGACAAAACAGGTATTAAACAACGCCTATCTCTTTTGAAAAAATATGAGCCCGGTATTGAAAAAAACTATAATAAAATCCTTGAAGAAACCAAACGCAAAGAAGTTAAGAGAGATGACATTTTAGATGCGCTTTGCCTCTGCATTTCTAATTCTCTAGCATACCCAGATCAAACCAGCTATATTGAAGATCTTAACAAGATAGACAAGCGACAAATCCCTATTAAAGTTGCATTCTAAGATTCATCAACATAAAATTTCACTAAACACATTGATTTGTAAGGAATTCCGTAATGTTTTTTTTAGAATTTGATTTAAATTGCTCCTGATTAAAAGTCCCTACCTTTTTACAAAATCCCAACTTACTGAAAATCAACATTACTATTTAAATAGCATCTTGTTTATAAAAAGCAAAAGCTTGGTTTAGCAATTTATCAAACTTAATTTAATGCAGTTACTTTTCAAAAAACGTAGGGTTTATTTAAACCTAATAATAGGTATAACTTGTGTGCTTCTTGTTCTGTCTAAATTTATCATCAAAGAGCCTATCAATTGGCTTGATTACGCAATGCTTGTCTTAGCCTTGTATTATTTTACTCAGTATTATTTTAATTATAAATTTCAATACCTTACGATAACAGATAAAGAAATAGTCAAACAGCGGATTATCTATAAAAAAGCAATCCCTATTAAAGAAGTAAGACGGTTCTACCGCAATAAAGCAGGAGACTATGTTATTGAAGGAAGTAAAAAAAAGATTAAAATTAATCCTTTAGAGGTACAACCCGAATCACTTAGAAAATTCAAACATTTTACTTCGCGGTTAAAAGTAGCTAAAGAGATTTTTTAGAGCATCATCAACTAATTTATCAGCAATGATCTATAAATTTCGTTTAGCTTAATTACAAAATTTTAAAGCTAATCAGATATTCTACAAAAACTATTAATCTATATTCTGTTATCTCAGATCTACTGAATGCAAAAGTTAGACGCTTAACTAATCCTAGTTAAAGCAGATATTGATAAAATATTGTAATCTAAGCAACAGCCAACTCTAGATTAATGAATTGGCTGTTTTTTTGTCTACTTTTAAAAGAAAATTCAACTATGATTTACCCTTGGCATCTTTACCTGATGGCGGCTATGTATATAATTGCCGGCATTATGCACTTTATAAAACCTAAAGCTTATTTGCGCATAATGCCAAGATATTTACCGGCTCCTAAGAGTTTGGTTTATTTGAGCGGCTTTGCTGAAATTCTTCTTGGAGTTGGGTTATGTTTTTCAGAAACAAAAAATACAGCGATCTGGTTAATTATTTTGATGCTTGCCGTTTTTTTACTCGTCCATTTTTATATGTTATCTTCTAAAAAAGCAGGGCTCAATTTACCCTCTTGGGTTTTATGGGGAAGAGTTTTTTTACAATTTGGTTTGATGTACTGGGCTTATTTTTATTTAACAGTATAAAAAAAGCCTTTGCTAAATTAGCAAAGGCTTATAAATGATTGATTATAATTTCTTATTTGATCTCAATTTGCTTTGAGAAATAATCTTTACCTACAGACACTCCTATTCTGTAATTACCAGATGGCAATTCCTGAAAGTTTAGTGCTTGCTTCACTACTAGGTTATGATCTGTAAGAGATTCTATAATAGAACCATTCTCATCATATACACGAGTAGTAGTTTTTACTTCTTTAGGGTTTGTAAAAGAAATCATTACGATATCATCTTGAACTTTGTAGTTAGGCTTAAAGATAGTTTTGCTTTCGTCCTTAATAACATCTAATCCTTTATACTCTTTTTTAATGGTAGTATAAGATTTAGCATAATCATCTTCATATATAAGATAATACTTTCCTACAGGAAGTTCTTCTAGACTTAATGTTTTTGTATCATTAGCGACACTACCTGCATATTCTGTATAAAGACGCTCTCCGTCACCATCCTCAAGATAAATCTGAGCTCCTTCAATCGCATTTGTGTATTCTACTTGAACCATAAAGTTCTCGTTAACCGTCACTGCAATTCCATCTGCTGCACTGGCATTTAAACTAAAAGCTAATGTCAATGCTAATACCAAAGTTTTAATACTTGTTTTCATAGGTTTGGTTTTTTGTGAGTGATTTAATTTATTCACATTGCAAATGTATGGTGGTAATTCACTCTAAAATAGAACCCATTGTGCTAAATTATGTGCTATTTTAACTTAACAAATATCTTTTTATTTATTTTTGTGAAAACTATATATATTTAGGTTAATATAGCACAAGTTATAAGTTAAACGCTTGTCTAAATTTATACTGAACTAACAGTTAAGCCCATGATTAAATCTCCAAAACCAGCATTTGAGAAAATTGAACCCGGTTTTGGCAGTTCATTTTCATACCGCATGTATGATGAAAATCACGAAAACAACAACCACAATTTCTGGCATTATCATCCTGAACTTGAATTAGTTTATGTAAAGGGCGGTACAGGTAAGAGACAAGTAGGTAGTCACATTTCTTATTACCGCAATGGAGAACTCATACTCATAGGTTCTAATTTACCCCACTGTGGCTTTACAGATTCATTAAATAATTACGAACGTGAAACTGTTATACAAATGCGTCCAGACTTTTTAGGAGAGTCTTTTTTTAATATTCCTGAAATGCGAAGTATAAAAGCTCTCTTTGAGCGCGCTAAAATGGGCATTGTCTTTCACGGGGAATTAAAGAGAGATGTAGGCGCCAAAATTGAAGCATTAAAAGATGTATCAAATTACGAACGTTTATTGGGCTTACTTGAAATTTTAAAACTCTTAGAAATTGCAGATAAATACACAGTTCTCAATGCACAAGGATTTATTTTAGAGACTGAATTACAAGATAATAATCGAATTAATATAATTTTCAATTTTGTAAAGGAAGAGTTTAAAAGACAAATCACTCTTGAAGAAATTTCTGAATTAGTTAGTATGACCGTTCCTGCCTTTTGCAGATATTTCAAAAAAATTACCGGAAAAACATTTACTCAATTTGTAAATGAATATCGACTTGTCCATGCTGCAAAACTTCTTCATGAAAAACCGATAAGTATTACAGATGTTTGTTTTGAAAGTGGGTTTAATAATTTTAGTCACTTTAATAAACAGTTCAAAAAGTTTACAGGTAAAACACCATCTACATATCGTAATGAACTCAAATTTATTGTCTCCTAGAATATTATAGCCGTTTTAACTGAATTCTAAACACTTAATTTACTTTCAAATTTTTACTATTTAACAAATAGTTTTGTTAAATAGAATTTTATTAGGAGATTACACGTTTAGACTATTTATTTTAACTAAACTATTTACTACCAGCTAAACTAATAGTCAACTAGACTTTAAAACTTTTAGCAAACTAATACATCTTAAGTCATTTTCTTAATTTTTTGTTAAATTAGATGCGATTGTAAAAATCCCCTTAAAATACTGTAACTTTTAAACAGCCCTAATGACATATATATCCCCTTTGATGCTACACAAAAATCTACTAAACTCAAAATGCCATGGCACAGTTAAACTGGCAAGACATATTTATAATAAATCGATTTTCAACTTCAAGATGGGATTCTGACTTTGATGATGATTTATACTTTCAGATAATTTTTATTGAAGACGGAAGCGGGAGAATAACTCTTGATGGAAAAGTTACTGCTTTTAAAAGTCGTGATGTTTTTATTTTCAGTAAACAAGAAGTTCCTCAGATTAAAATTCATGAGACTACAACTTTTATAATATTTAAATTCACAGACTTATTGTTTTCTAGTAAGATAAGCCTTCCTGATAAGCAATATTGGTTAAGGCGTAGTGAGTTTATACTTAATCACCCCAAGAGAAGATTTCAAGAAGCTCTGAAGTCAATAGAAGAGCGAGATCTGATCTGGAGAATTATCTTTTTTATACGTAAGGAAAATGCAAATAGAGAGCAATATCACTTGCAAATAATCGCTAATATGGTTAGTACACTCTTGAGTATATTAGCACGTAATATCACAGAAAACAATCCAGAAAGTAATACATACAGACAGTCTAAAAAAACGGAACGTATAGATGAGATCTATGCTTATATTCGATATAACATATATGACTCAAGTATGCTTAAAATATCTGTTATTGCTAAGCATTTTCATATTACAAGTAGTACGTTGAGTAATTATTTCAAGAAAGAAACAGGGAATTCTCTTCATAATTACATTCTACTCTATAAACTTGAGATAGCTAAAGACAGACTTTTAAATTCAGAATTTACGGTATCTCAAATAGCGATACAATTAGGGTTTACAGATGAAAGTCATCTTACGCGTATTTTCAAAAAATATTGTAAAGCAACTCCTAAGCAATACAAAGATGCTCATGTAGCCACAGATAAATAGCTATATAAATTAGAGATTTGGTTTTTAACCAAATAGTTCATTTAAAACAGCAGCAAGACGCACTCCTCCTTTTTGGAGTTGTTCTTGCACAATTTTTATATGATCTGCTTGATACCTGTAACTTAGCTTCTCTCCTATTTCAGCCGAATCATAAACCATTTCTGCCAGAGTTTGCCCTTCGGTTACCCAATCAAGAACACTTCCTTTAGTTAATTCTTTATATTGGTCTTTAGAAACTGAACCAAAATTTTCAGCAATCTCGCTATAAGACATCCCATAACTTTCTAGCATTTTGGTATCCCAAAGTGAGTGTAAGTTGGTACCATCATTAAACCAACGCACCTGAAAGTCATTGCCTCCTTTGTCTTCAGCATGACCTAAATGTAAGGGTTGATGCAAATCTCCAATAAAGTGCACTAACAGTTTAAGGTAAAAAACCTTATCACTCTTAGAAGTAGTTTTTGAGCTAAGAACCTCTTTACATTTCTCGATACCCATAACGATATCTCCGTATTTGTTATGCTCAGCTTCTGCATAAGAAAGACCTGGAGCTATGTTCACATAATGCCAACTACCATATTTTCTATACGCATCATAACTTTTTATCTCGTCTGCATATGTAGAGATGACTACTAAAGTTTCTTCTCCCAGTAACTTTTCAAGTTCTCGCTGGGTTTTCTTATTTAAATAGTTTGTTGCAATTGCTGCAGTTGCACGATGCCCCTTACTTCCCCAGTCATCTGCTTTAACGATAACAGTACTCAAAACCAATAGTAAAAGGCTTAAAAATGTATTTCTCATCAGAATATTTTTGGCAAATTTAAACCTTTATAAGGCTTTAGAAACGTTATGGACAATCATTACAAAAAACCGTCATATATAACACTGAAAATAAAACAATTATGATTTAAAGATTTTTTAGCAAAACCTCGCGTTGTTATCTAAAACATTTAAGTTTAACTTACGTTTAAAAGAACACATTGGGTTGATTATCTTTATACCTTTGCGTTAGTTTTTACATAATAATATAAGAAGCAATTCTATTATGAAATCTTTTAATGAAGTACAACGTTTTGATCAATGGTGGCTGCGACTTTTACTAGTTGTTATTTTGGCTATTGCAGTAAGTCCTTTGGTTATGGACTGGGATACGTTAAAATTATCACGCTTTGAGATTGCATCTGTAGTATTGAGCATATTGGTTATTTTAGGCTTGTTTTTAGGATTCTGGTATATCTTTAAGCTAGAAACCACAATCAACGAAAAAGGCATTACCTATAGATTTGTTCCCTTTCACATCAAATCAAGATTTAAATCCTGGAAAGAAATTAAAAGTGCTACAATAAGAAAATACCATCCTATACGTGAGTATGGAGGTTGGGGTTATCGCATTTCTTTTACTAAAAGGAAAGCTCTTACTACAAAAGGTAATAAAGGCATACAACTCATATTTAATGATGGAAATGAGTTGCTTTTAGGCACACAACAGCCTGAAAAAATCATGGAATTTTTCAAGAAGTACAACATCCCTCTCAAAAATTAAATCCGCTATGCGTATAGCAGTTCTTCTGTGCTTTGTTCTTTTTAATGTTACGCTACATTCACAAAATTTATTAGAGTCTAACCTGAGGGTAAACAATCTCATTGCTGGTACGCTATTAGAAAAAAATAGTGAGTCAGATACGTTAGCGATTATTATTGCAGATTCTGGACCTACAGATCGAAACGGGAATCAGCGGAATGTGCAAAACAACAGTTTAAAGTTTTTAGCTGAAAAAATTACAGAGGAAGGTATTTCAACCTTTAGATATGATAAACGTTTAATCCCCTTAATTCGTCAAAATACACTTCAGGAAGAGCGTTTGCGCTTTGATGACTTAGTAAATGATGCAGTGGCTGTTATCAGCTTTTTTAAAGATAAATATTCTTCAATTATCCTTATAGGACACGCTCAAGGATCTTTAATAGCGATGCTCGCTGCTCAAAAGATTGAAGTGACTAAAATAATTTCTATTGCCGGAATGGGAGAATCGATAGATCAGCTTATAATAGGTCAACTAGAATTGCAGGCACCGGGACTTGTAGATAACGCAAAACAAGCATTTAAAGATCTAAAGGAAACCGGAAAGTCTAAAAATTACAGTCAGGGATTAGTTACAATTTTCAGGCCTTCTGTACAACCTTTTATGAAAAGTTGGATAAATTATGACCCTTCAGAAATAATAACAGAACTAGACTTACCCATACTTCTCATTCAGGGAACTAAGAACTTGCAAATTCCTCAGGAACAAGCAGAAATACTCAAAAGCGCAAAACCCGAAGCGCAATTAATTCTCATAAAAGATATGAATCACGTTCTCAAACAAATTGAAGGTGATGACCTCGAAAATTCAAAGTCCTATAATGAACCCTACAGACCTGTTTCTTCAGAATTAATAAAAAATATCATTTCTTTTATAGATGAATAACGAGCTTTTACAGTTCTGGAAAAATACACCTAAGATCTAAAATCTATACATTTTTCAATTCAACAGCCTCATTTTAAATCATTTTCACAAAAGTCGTGCTAATGACCCGTTGTATTAGCTTTTAAAAAAGATTTTAGGCATATTTGCAGCACACAAAATATTTAAAATGCGTACAAAATTAGCCCTTCTAAGCCTCATTGTATTATTCTTAGTAACAGCTTGCAGTAAAGAAGGAGACTTTAAATTAACAGGTAAAATAAACGGTCTAAAAAAAGGAACCATTTACCTTCAAAAAATCGAAGATACCACACTAGTTAATCTAGATAGTCTTGTGGTTGATGGCAACTCAGAATTTGAATTTATAACTGATTTGAAAGAACCTCAAATCGTGTATTTAACTTTAGACAAAGTAGATGCTTATGATTATGATGATCGTATCATGATTTTTGCTGAACCCGGCGAAATGACTCTAAATACTTCTTTAAAAAACTTTGAAAGTCAGGCGGCGATCACCGGTTCTGAAAACCAGCTTAAATTAGACGAGTATACTAAAATTATCAGACGCTTTAATGACCAGAATTTAGATCTGATCAAAAAAACCTTTGAAGTACGCAAAGAGGCAAATGAAGATTCTATTATTTACTACGACAATCAACTGCAAAATCTAACTAAGCGGAAATATCTATACACGGTTAATTTTGCTATAAATAATAAGGATTATGAAGTTGCGCCCTACTTAGCAGTTTCTGAAATTTTTGACGCTAACGTAAAATATCTGGATACCATTTATAATTCTTTAAAACCAAAGATTAAAAAATCTAAATACGGGAATGCTCTTAAAGGCTATATTAAAGAGCGTAAAAACGCAGAAAGTCAAACCACTAATACGGTTACAGACACTACCTATTCAGAAGATGATTAAGAAGTAAATCACCTTGAGGTAAGCCGAATAAAACTCAAGGAAAGGCTTTCGATTTCGCTGCAAACTTCAGCTCTTAATTCTAAATAAAAATCTATAACTAAAAACGCCTCGTGTTTTAAAACACGAGGCGTTTTTAATTCGCTTATTTTAAAAGATACTATAGAGCGTTTACACGATCTATTAAAGCTTTACCACGCTCTTCTAATTCTGCGTTAACAGCTTTAAAATGTTTACTGCGGTTTTCAACTTTATTGTCATTAACCTTTGCGATTAAATCATCAAAAGTTGCGATAGCATCGTCTATAATCGCTTCAGACTTACTGTGATCTTCTTTTGGGTTAATTGCTTCCCAGATGTACACTGCATCGATTATATCTCCTAAAACGAAGTTTATGTCTTTTTTGAGGTCTCTAATATTTGCCATAATATAAATTTTGCGCAAAAGTACGCTTAATTATCTCAGCTGTTATAGATAAACTTCTAGAATCTCACAATTATCAGCCTCTAAATGAACCGCTTTGTTTGCAGCAGGAATTAATAAGGTTTCACCTGATGAGAGCTTGTCATTTGTTATTCCATCTGAAAAACTAAGGCTACCCGAAACTACAATGATTATCGTGAAGGAGTCTGTTCTTTCTACAGTATAAGCTTGTTCTTGAATATTTACCCATTCCGTTTTAAAATAGGTATGATGCTTAACAATCTGAGCCTCGTTTTTAGCACTGCGATCATAATCCAATTTAAAATCTTGAGTGGTTTCAAAGTCTAAAACCTCTCGAGATTCTTTAACGTGTAAGTCACGTAAGTTACCATCATCATCCTTGCGGTTGTAATCGTAAACGCGATAAGTAACATCTGATGTTTGTTGAATTTCAGCCAATAAAACACCACCACCTATAGCGTGAATGCGACCTGCATTTATAAAAAAAGAATCTCCTTCTTCTACCACGTGCTCATCCATCACTTCTTCAATAGTAAGATTATCTATACGCTCATCATACTCTTCTTTTGTGATTTTTGTATTGAAACCTACTGTTAGCTTTGCACCTTCATCGGCCTGCATAATGTACCACATTTCGGTTTTACCTACTCCCGTAGGTGAAGTTGCGTCAGTAGGATGCACCTGGATAGAAAGATCACTGGCAGCATCAATAAACTTTATAAGTAATGGAAAATGAGGCCCAAAAACGTTATAAACCTTTTTACCTAAAAGTCCCTCAGGGTCTGAAACAATAGCTTCATTTAAAGTTTTTCCTGCTAAGGCTCCTTCTTTCACAATACTTTGCCCTTCTTCAAGATCTGCGATCTCCCAGCTCTCTCCCACTTTTGCAGTTGCATTATCTCCTTTTCCGAAGATTTCATGTAGCTTTTGACCTCCCCAAATTTTCTCTTTAAGAACAGGTCTAAATGTTAATGGATATACAGAATTGCTCATAATTTTTACAATAGCCACAAAGGCGTTTTATGATTAATGATTTTTATTTTTTGATTTTAATTATAAATGCATCAAAATTTTACTGACCGCTATAGCTTACAAAATTTCGCGGAGTTTCATAAAGTGTCACTTCAATATCAAATTCAGCTCCTATTTTTTTTCTCATTTTAGTATAGATAACCACACATATATTTTCTGCAGTAGGATTTAACTCCGCAAATTCCGGAACGTCTAAATTGAGGTTTTTATGATCAAAAGGGTCTTCTACTTCAGACTTGATGATATCTTTTAAGATTTTAAGGTCTATTACAAAACCAGTCTCAATATCTATTTCTCCGGTTACAGCAACTATAAGTTCATAATTATGACCGTGGTAGTTGGGATAGCTACATTTGCCAAAAACATCTAAATTCTTAGCATCATCCCAGTCTGACCTGTAGAGCCTGTGAGCAGCATTAAAATGAGCTTTGCGACTTACGGTTACTCTCATTGTGCTATATGATTGTAAAACTTTTCAAAAATGATTTTAAACCACTCGGTATAAATCTCAGGATGAACATTCATATCTTCTTTTATAGCTTCTAGGGACATCCACTTCCATGAAGCCACTTCATCTGGATTTAAGTTTGGCTCGCCTTCAAAATTACCTAGTAAAATATGGTCAAACTCGTGTTCTGTAAGACCGTTATCAAAAGGAGCTTTATAAATGAAAGAGATACTTTCTTCCAAGTCTACAGTAAAACCCATTTCTTCCATCAGACGTCTTCTACCAGCCTCTATATTAGACTCTCCTTCACGTTGATGACTACAGCAAGTATTTGTCCATAAACCTGGTGAATGATATTTGTGAAGTGCTCGTTGTTGAATCATCAATTCTTTTTTGCTGTTGAAAACAAATACAGAAAAAGCCCGATGCAATAAGGCTTTTTCATGAGCCTCTATTTTTGGCATCAAACCTATTTGCTGATCATTTTCATCAACGAGAATCACTAATTCTTCTTTCATAAACTATTTTTGACTGTAAATGTACAAATACCTTAAAGCCTTAACAATAGAAAAAGCCTTCAAAATTAGAAGGCTTTTTAGGGTTTGTGTTATGTAGATGCGCATTAATAACCTTGCACGATAAATTCACTACGTCTGTTAAGCTGATGTTCTTCTTCGGTACAGTTCACTCCATTGCTACATTTGTTAAGCAATTGTGTTTCTCCATAACCACGACCAGTTAATCGATCTCTAGAGATCCCGTTTGCTACCAGATATTCTATTGTAGATTTATTACGTCGTTCTGAAAGTGCTAAGTTATAAGCATCATTACCTCGACTATCAGTATGTGAACGTACGTCAATACTAATTTCGGGTAACTCTTTCATATACTTAACAATTATATCGAGTTCAGCAGCGGCATCAGGGCGTATAAATGATTTGTCAAAATCAAAATAAATCGGTTTTATAAACTTTCCAAGATCAATTTTTATACGCTCTAGTTCTATTACTAATCCAACCTCGGTTGACTCTTCAGGAATTTCTACCATTTTCTCTGCGGTAGTATATCCTTCCATTGCTGCACGAGCAAGGTAATTCTCGCCACACTCAGGTTCTTCATAAATAAAAGTAGCATCTGGCACTATTGCTTCTCCTGAAACTAAAAGCTCGTTTTCTAAATCTCGTATTCCAACTAAAGCTCCATTTAATGGTTCTTTAGTTTCTTTATCAATAACATTTACGGTTAAAATACTTTCACAAGCTTTGCGTATAAAGCTATAAATGTCATCATCTAACGGATCGTTAGCCCTGTTAGATGCAAAAAAACCGTTGCCTGAGTCTGTATCATAGATAAACGTAAAATCGTCTTTTATACTATTTATAGGTTCGCCGATATTTGAAAGTTCATTTTTCTCAAAATCGTATACATAAACATCAAGACCTCCCAATCCTCCTCTACCATCGGTAGAAAAATAGAGCTTACCATTTTTACCTACGAACGGAAAGGTTTCTCGGCCGGGAGTATTTATAGTTCCTCCCAAATTTTCAACATCTCCAAAGCTACCATCCTCGTTTAGATCCACTTTCCATAAATCAGATTCCCCTAATGTTCCCGGGCGATCTGAAGCAAAGTATAGAACCTTACCGTCTGGAGATATTGACGGGTGTGCTGTAGAAAAACTATTATCGTTAAATGGAAGTTCAACCACATTACCAAAAGTATCTCCTGACCCTTTTGTTGCTTTATAAAGTTTAAGTTTATTCGTTTTATTGCTATCTGAACGATACTGATCTGCTGTAAAGTTGTTTCGTGTAAAATATAATGCTGTTCCATCAGGAGATAGGGTTGCTGTACTCTCGTGAAACTCTGTATTGACAGGGCCCTTTAATTTTTCTGCTAAATTAACCTGACCAGTATCATCAATAGTACCTACATATAGGTCCAAAAACGGCTGATTGTTCCATTTATGTATTCGCGTTGTAAAGGTTCCTGTATCACGAGTTGAAGCAAAAAGCAATCGCTCTCCATAAAAAGCAGGAGCAAAATCTGAATAACCTGCTGCATTGACATTTAACTTGTTTATCGTATAATTCTGCCTTTCAGAACGAATTTTCTTAATTGTATTGGGATCATAATACGATTCACCAGAAGCATCCATAAGCTCCTGATAGCGTTCAATCATTTTGTCAGATTCATCATATTGCTCTACAGCTCTAAGCGCCTGAGCATATCTAAAATATTGATCCGGAGTTACAGATTCAGTATATTTTTCTACAAGCTTATCATACCAAGATACTGCTTCAGTATAATCTGCATTATAGTAAAAACTATCCCCAAGTTTAGAGAACAGGTCGGCTGACTCATAACCACTTTCTGCTACTCTTAAGTAAATCTTCTGAGAGTCAACAAAAGCATATTGATTAAACTTCTTATTCCCTTTAGCTACTTCACGCTCCTGAGCTACTACTACCTGAGAAGCATTAAGCACAAATACCAAAAGAAAAATACCATAATATCTTAGATTCATAGGGGTATGTTTTATTAAAAGAAACGAGGGGTTAACATACGGTTGTATTCTTTGAAAAGTTCAAAGCGTAAAAACAATTCATAGGTACCGTTATTGTACGTTGCATTACCAAGGTCTGTAGACTCGCGATCGTAGGCAAAGCCTATTAACAGTCCGTCATTAACTTGAAAACCTACTAATCCACTTAATGCAGCACTCCATCGGTAAGATGCCCCTAAAGTAAGCTTATCATAAAACATAAAGTTTGCATTCACATCTACTGCCAGAGGTGCTCCAGCAACCATCTTAACTAAGGTTGATGGCTTAAACTTCACGTTTCGGTTTAGATCAAAAACGTAACCTGCCAAACCATAGTAATGAATGTTCTCCTCTGCTACAAATGTTTCTGCTCCCTGAGATCCACTACGATCAAAATGATCGGTTTGTAATAACTGAGGTGCAGATAAACCTGCATAGAACTTAGAATCGTGATAAAAAACACCCACTCCTACATTAGGAGAAAGCTTATTATCTATATTAATTAAAAAAGGATCATTCGTATTAAAAGGATTCGTCCTGCTAAAATCTACATCTAATAAATCTAAAGACCCTTTTAAACCAAAACTAAACTTACCTTCAGCACCTGTCTCCAATGTATAACTGAAATCTACATTGAAATAAGTTTCTCGTGCAGGCCCCAGTACATCATTCACTAAACTAAAACCCATACCTACTTTACCCAATCCTATTGGACTGTGTACCGAAAGATTTTGAGTCCTGGGAGCTCCATCAAGACCTACCCACTGACTACGATGCAGTAACACAATACTCGTTACCCCACGGTTACCTGCATAAGCAGGATTTATAACCAGAGGATTGTACATATACTGCGTGTATTGAGGATCTTGCTGACTATAGCCTGAAGCTGCAATTAACAATACAAGCAGAAGTAGCAACTTACTCAAATTTCTTTTCATCATTATAAGTATTTTATTATAAGTACTCATTGAGTAATCTTTATTAATTAATGTAAAGGAATGAAGCTTTATTTCTTACAGCACCCGTATCTGGATCTGCATATTCTATAATATAGTAATAGGTTCCTGTTGGTAAACGCTCACCTCTCCTTACTGTCGCCCGACCATCAGAGAATCCGCTAAATACATTTCCGTTATCTATACTATAACCTTCAGTACTATACACTTCTACTCCCCATCTGTTAAAGATCTGAACTTTATTATCAGGGTATCTATCAATATTCTGAATCATAAAGATATCGTTAAGACCATCTCCATTTGGAGTCATCACATTATAAACGATAATATCTTCATCAGCAAGTACATTAGGAATTATGGTCACTGTTACATCATCTGGCTCACCATCGCCATCTACATCAACATCTGCAGGATTGTTTGGATCATCAGAAAGATCATCTATTACCTCTCCGTCTGGATTAACACCACTTACAAGAGCTTGATTTTCTACAGCCAATTGCTCAATATCACTTTGTGTTATAGAATAAACTGCAGTAAATGTTGTACTGTCTTCTTCACCAGGAGCCAGTTCTATTGGACCACCGGTAACATCGACTAATTCATCATCTATCACAATATCACTAATTGTGGTTTCACCAGTATTTATAACTCTAAATGTATAGGTTATAGTCTCTCCTATCTGAGGCCTTTGATCACCATTCTCATCATTAAACACTCCTACTTTTTCAAGGCTTAAACTTGAAATAAGTGCTGGTGGCGGTGGAGGAGGTGGTAAATTGGCATCTCTAACAGTAATATAAACTGTTGCTACATCTGTTGCAACTGGAGCTCCAGAGTCTACAATCTGATAGGTAAACTGATCTGTACCTACAAAACCATCATCAGGAGTATAAGTGAATGAACCATCAGCGTTTATTGCAAGTGTTCCATTTACAGGTCCATTTAGAGGTGTTACGCTGGTATCCACTGTTTGAGTTTGTCCTTCAGGATCAAAATCATTCTCCAACACATTTCCAGATATTATCTCATCAATAAGTGTAAAATAGGCATCATCATTAGCTACAGTACTGTTCCCTAAATCTAAGATTACCTCTATAGTCACTGTTCCCGTCGCACATAATGATGGATCTGCATCATCACATACGGTATACTCAAAACTATCCTCTCCTACAAAACCAGGCTCAGGAGTATAAGTATAGGTACCGTCAGGATTAACCGTTACACTGCCATTATTTGGTTGGGTGTTACCCGTTACTGTCAATGCGTCTCCATCAGGATCAAAATCATTGACTAACACGTTACCCGTAGCAGGAACACCGCTCTCTGTAATATTGGTATCATCATTTGCAACTGGTGACTCATTTTCATCTGAATCTTCTGCAGGAATCACCTCAATAGTAACATCTGCACTATCACAAGCCTGTGGACTACCGCCATCACAAACCTCATAACTGAAGCTATCGGTGCCGATAAAACCGTCATTTGGTGTATACGTATAGGTCCCGTCAGCATTGAATACCAAAGTACCATTAGCTGGCTGAGTCAATGCCGTGTAAACTTCACTGTCTACAGGTCCGTCAGGGTTCTCATCGTTAGTTCCTACATCACCACTCACAGGCTGACCTTCAAAGGTATCGTTGATGTCATTGATCGCTAAAATGTCGTTACCGCCATTCTCACTAGGATCGATACTGATGTATACCGTTGCGGTATCCTGTGCTCCGTTAGCATCCTCGATCGTATAGGTGAACTGATCCGCTCCGCTAAAGTCTGCATTTGGAGTATAGGTAAGACTTCCGTCTGCGCCTAAGGATACACTTCCGTTTAGTGCACTGGTATTACCTACTACACTGATCGCATCACCTTCAGGATCGCTGTCGTTAGCAAGTACATTACCCGTGATCTCCTCTCCGATATAACCGAAGTAAGCATCGTCGTTGGCTACAGTCGTATTACCGCTATCTGCTATAACCTCGATAGTCACTGTTCCTGTTGCACATAATGATGGATCTGCATCATCACATACGGTATACTCAAAACTATCCTCTCCTACAAAACCAGGCTCTGGAGTATAGGTATAGGTACCGTCAGGATTAACCGTCACACTTCCGTTGGTTGGTTGGGTGTTACCTGTTACTGTCAACGCATCTCCATCAGGATCAAAGTCATTAACCAGTACATTACCATCAACAGGAGTATCTGACTCCGTAATTGCTGTATCGTCATTGGCTACTGGTGCTGCATTATCAGGGGTTCCTACAGGAATCACCTCAATAGTAACATCTGCACTATCACAAGCCTGTGGACTACCGCCATCACATACCTCATAACTGAAGCTATCGGTGCCGATAAACCCGTCATTTGGTGTATACGTATAGGTCCCGTCAGCATTGAATACCAAAGTACCATTACTTGGCTGAGTCAATACCGTGTAAACTTCACTGTCTACAGGTCCGTCAGGGTTCTCATCGTTAGTTCCTACATCTCCACTCACAGGCTGACCTTCAAAGGTATCGTTGATATCATTGATCGCAAGGATAACATTCCCTCCGTTTGGACTAGGATCAATACTGATGTATACCGTTGCGGTATCCTGTGTTCCGTTAGCATCCTCAATCGTATAGGTGAACTGATCCGATCCGCTGAAGTCTGCATTTGGAGTATAGGTAAGACTTCCGTCTGCGCCTAAAGATACACTTCCGTTTAGTGCACTGGTATTACCCACTACACTGATCGCATCACCTTCAGGATCGCTGTCGTTAGCAAGTACATTACCGGTGATCTCTTCTCCGATGTAACCGAAGTAAGCATCGTCGTTAGCAACAGTCGTATTACCGCTATCTGCTATAACCTCGATAGTCACTGTTCCTGTTGCACATAATGATGGATTTGCATCATCACATACGGTGTACTCAAAACTATCCTCTCCTACAAAACCAGGCTCTGGAGTATAAGTATACGTTCCGTCAGGATTAACCGTTACACTTCCGTTGGTGGGTTGTGTATTACCGGTTACTGTTATAGTATCTCCATCAGGATCAAAGTCGTTAACCAGTACATTACCATCAACAGGAGTATCTGACTCCGTAATTGCTGTATCATCATTGGCTACAGGGGCTGCATTATCAGGGGTTCCTACAGGAATCACCTGAATAGTAACATCTGCACTATCACAAGCTACAGGGCTTCCGCCATCACATACCTCATAACTGAAGCCATCGGTGCCGATAAACCCGTCATTTGGTGTATACGTATAGGTCCCGTCAGCATTGAATACCAAAGTACCATTACTTGGCTGAGTCAATACCGTGTAAACTTCACTGTCTACAGGTCCGTCAGGGTTCTCATCGTTAGTTCCTACATC
>NZ_QOVJ01000009.1 GCF_004104055.1 Leeuwenhoekiella aestuarii
AACTGTAGTTCTGGTGAAACTATGGCAGCGAATTAAAACGAGAGTTTTTTGAGTTTTTTTAAATTGTTTCTGGTGAAAAGGGTGCTTGTATGAGCACCTTTTTTGTATTTATTCTAAAGCCTTACGGAAACTAGAATGTATTGAATATTTCAAGGCTTGACGAATTGCAAATCTCAAAATTGACAGTCTATTATTTTATTTAAAAAAATCTTAATATTCAGCGTTATTAAGCTACGCTCTGCGGTTATTCAGCGATTATTTTTTATATACTTTTAATGTTCTCTTAGTTTTAAAGAGCGTATTGTCGTTATTCTAACAATTAGTATGAATTATTGATAATGCAGTTCAGCATAAACTACAGAAGTCCTATGTATTCTATTTATTTGAAAAAGTTGATTGCCACTGTTGCTGTGCTTGTTTCGGTGGCTCAACTTTTTGCTCAAGATAAAATTCCGGCGAATGCCGCGTATAAAAGTCCAAATCTCACTATCGAGCAGCGCGTTGAAGATCTTTTGGTGCGCATGACTCCGGAAGAAAAAGTAGGTCAGCTTTCTACCTTACTGGGTTGGCCTATGTATACCAAGACTAATAATGGAGTGGAAGCCAGCGAGGCTCTTAAAACAGCTGTAGCTAATCAAAAAATTGGAGCCCTTTGGGGTACTTTGCGAGCCGATCCATGGACGCAAAAAACCTTACAAACCGGTCTTAATCCGGTGCTTGCAGCAGAGGCAACTAATGCAATTCAGAAAATCGCTGTGGAAGAAAGCCGCCTGGGTATTCCCTTGTTTTTAGCCGAAGAAGCTATGCATGGTCATATGGCTATAGGGACAACCGAATTCCCCGCAGCCATCGCTCAGGCAAGTACATTTAACCCGCAACTCATCGAAAAAATGGGAAGCGTTATCGCAAGCGAATTACGGGCTCAGGGTGCACATATTGGGTATGGTCCTATACTGGACCTGGCTCGTGAACCCCGTTGGTCCCGAGTTGAAGAGACCTTTGGGGAAGATCCGTATTTGATTTCAGAAATGGGATTGGGTCTTATAAAAGGTTTTCAGGGTGATGGGATAAACAATCCGGAACAGGTTATTTCGACTTTAAAACATTTCGCAGCTTACGGGGTTTCCGAAGGAGGACACAACGGTGGAGCGGTTCATATTGGTCGGCGTGAATTGATGCAAGATTATATGTACCCTTTTAAAAAAGCGATTGACGCCGGAGCTTTGTCGGTGATGACGGCTTACAGTTCGGTAGATGGGATTCCGAGTACGGCGAATAAAAAATTGCTCACCGATTTACTTCGTGAGCAATGGGGCTTTACGGGTTTTGTAGTTTCGGACCTCGGGAGTATAGAAGGTATTAAAAATGATCATCACGCGGCATCATCTCTTGAAGAAGCCGCTGCTATCGCGATGAACGCCGGGGTTGATGTTGATCTGGGTGGTAATGGTTTTGACGATGCCTTGCTTGAAGCCTTTCAGGATGGTAATGTTTTAGAGAAGCGCCTGGACAGTGCCGTAGCACATGTGCTTCGTTTGAAGTTTGAAATGGGCCTTTTTGAAAATCCCTATGTTGATGAAAAGCTTCCGGCTAAAGTGGTACGCAACACACAACACATCGCCCTGGCGAAAGAAGTAGCCCTTGAAGGTATTACCCTCCTTAAAAATGAAGGAGATTTGCTTCCGCTCTCAAAAAATCTGAAAAAAATTGCCGTAATTGGTCCAAATGCCGATATGATGTACAATCAGTTAGGTGACTATACTGCGCCGCAGGATCCCGAATACATCATTACGCCGCTTGAAGGCATACGGGCAAAATGGCCCCATGCGCAAATTATCTATGTAAAAGGGACCGCGATTCGCGATACTATTCAAACTGATATTCCGGCGGCGGTCAAGGCCGCTCAGTATGCTGAAGTTGCAATTGTCGTCCTGGGAGGCTCCAGCGCACGCGACTTCAAAACCGAATATCTGGAGACGGGTGCCGCAACGGTTTCTACTAAAGATGATAAAATTTTAAGCGATATGGAAAGCGGGGAAGGCTACGACCGCGGAACCCTTGACCTGATGGGAAAACAGCTCGAACTGCTTCAAGCTGTTGAAGCGACAGGCACTCCTACAATATTAGTGTTGATCACCGGCAGACCTTTATTAATCAACTGGCCTGCCAAACACATTCCTGCAATCCTGGACGCGTGGTATCCCGGTTCTCAGGGTGGCCATGCCCTTGCAGACGTCTTAATTGGTGAGTATAATCCGGCGGGTCGTTTGCCCATCTCCATCCCGAGATCGGTAGGCCAAACGCCGGTTTATTACAACCACTGGTGGCCTAAACGTCGTGATTATGTAGAGGAGTCGGCAAGCCCGCTCTATGCTTTTGGTCACGGGTTGAGCTACACTACATTTGACTATTCAGATTTGAAAATTTCGCAAAGCGGAACTGATACAGATAAGCTTATAGAAGTTTCGGTAAGTGTAAAAAATTCAGGAGCTCAGGCCGGAGACGAAGTGGTGCAGTTGTACCTGCGTGATCTAGTAAGCAGCGTGGTGACGCCGGTAAAGCAATTAAGTGGTTTTGAGCGGATACATTTAGCCAAAGGCGAAAGTAAAACACTTAGGTTTACGCTTACTCCGGAAGAACTTGCTCTTTATAATGCAGAAATGAAACACGTGGCAGAAGCAGGAGAATTTGAAGTTCAGGTTGGGGCTTCCTCAAAAGATATAAGACTTACAGGTAGCTTTGAATTAGCCGAAGCTATTTTATTCACAACTCAAACAAAATAAATTATGCAATCCCTTTCATACTCTAAATTATTTTATGGTTTGGCTATGCTGCTGGTTTCCCTAGCCAGTAGTACTAGTCTTTTTGCTCAGGGCGGTAATCTGCACGAGCAGTCTGAGGTGTATGTAGCACCTACAGATCCTTTGGTTCAGGAAAAACTGAAGGTATGGGGAGATCAAAAGTTTGGGATGCTTATTCACTGGGGTGTTTATGCCGTTCCCGGAATCATCGAGTCCTGGCAATTGTGCTCAGAGCCCTGGTTAGAGCGACCTGAGGGAATTTCGTATAACGACTATAAAAAATGGTATTGGAATTTGAGTTCGGTCTTTAATCCGGTGAATTTTGATCCGGATCAATGGGCAGAAGCCGCTGCAGATGCCGGGATGAAGTATGTGGTATTTACGACCAAGCATCACGACGGTTTCAATATGTTTGATACCCAGCAAAGCGATTATAAAATCACCAACGGACCTTTTAAAAATCATCCAAAAGCCAATGTGGCTAAATATGTATTTGAGGCTTTTAGGGATAAGGATTTTATGATCGGGGCTTATTTTTCAAAACCCGATTGGCACAATCCCGATTTCTGGTGGGACAAATATGCTACGCCAGACCGTAACGTGAATTATGACATTAGAAAGTACCCGGAGAAATGGAAAAGCTTTCAGGATTTTACCTATAATCAGATCAGTGAGTTGATGCACGATTACGGGGATATAGATATCCTTTGGTTAGACGGTGGATGGGTAAGGCCTCGTGAAACCGTAACCGATGAAGTGCGCGCGTGGGGAGCTCCAATTCCAGAATTTAGTCAGGAAATAGATATGCCGCGTATTGCAGAAATGGCTCGGGAAGCCCAGCCGGGAATCATCTTTGCAGACCGTACCGTACACGGCCCTTACGAAAACTACCAGACCCCGGAACGCAAGATTCCCGATACCAAGCTTGATAATCCCTGGGAAACCTGTATGACCTTAGGAAACAACTGGGGTTATGTGCCTAATGATAATTTTAAAACTTCGGCTAAAGTGATTCACAGCCTGGTTGAAGTGGTCGCCAAAGGCGGAAATATGCTGCTGGGCGTTGGCCCGCAACCGGATGGTTTGCTTCCTCCCGATGCGCTTCCCATTCTTGCAGAAATAGGAGATTGGTTGGAGCTGAATTCAGAAGCTATTTATGGTACGCACGCCCTGGATACCTATCAGGACGGCAATACCTGGTTTACCGCCAACGATAAAGAAACTTTTGCCATAACCTTGCTTGAAGATGGTAAAGAAGTGCCCAAAAGCATCAGCTGGTCCGGGAATCTTCCGAAAAAGGGAAGTACGTTAAGATTGGTAAGTACCGGGCAAAAATTAAACTATACACTAGACGGAAATACGGTTAGCGTTCAGATTCCTTCGGAAATCCGCAAGAATGCCAGAGCAGCTTTGGCATTTTCGTTTAAAAATTAGAATATGAAAAACTTATATACACTTAGCCTTCTTTTTTTCGCAGCACTCAGTATGTCTTGCGAGCAGGAGAAAAATAGCGAAGCACCGGCACCTTATGGTCCCGTGCCTTCACAAGAACAGCTGGACTGGTATGATATGGAAATGAATGCCTTTATTCATTTTACCATAAACACATTTACTGATAAGGAATGGGGTTATGGGGATGAATCTCCAGAGCTTTTTAATCCCACAAATCTAGATACCGACCAGTGGATGTCAACCTTAAAAGATGCCGGTTTTAGCGGGGCGATTTTGACTGCAAAGCATCACGATGGTTTTGCGCTTTGGCCTTCAGAATATACCGAGCACGATATTGCTGCGAGTCCGTATAAAGACGGAAAAGGAGATCTGGTAAAAGAAGTTTCTCAATCGGCTAAAAAATTCGGACTTGAATTCGGTGTATATCTTTCTCCCTGGGATCGTAATCGTGCGGACTATGGCGAGCCCTCGTATGTAGATTATTACAGCGATCAGGTTAACGAATTATTTACGGGCTACGGGGCGGTTTTTGAAATGTGGTTTGATGGTGCTAACGGCGGTGATGGCTATTACGGAGGAGCTAACGAAGAACGAAAAATAGACCGGGAGACCTATTACAACTGGCCCAAGACGATCGCTATGGCCAAAGAAATTCAGCCTCAGGTTTTGTTTTTTAGCGATGCAGGTCCCGATTTGCGCTGGGTAGGAAATGAGCGTGGTATAGGCGGGGAAACCCATTGGAATACCATTAGCACCGATACGCTGTATGCCGGTAAGTCTGACATTGGCGACATTCTGCAAACCGGTTCGCCAGATGGTAAAAATTGGGTGCCGGCAGAAGTAAATACTTCCATACGTCCGGGTTGGTTTTATCATGCTTCAGAAGATTCACTGGTGCGCACTCCTGAAAATTTGTTTGAACTGTATTTAACTTCAGTAGGTCGTGGTTCAACCTTACTGCTCAATATTCCGCCAGATCGTCGTGGCTTGTTTCACGAAAATGATGTAGCTGCCCTTCAAGGCTTTCGTAAGATATTAGACAGTGTTTTTGCTGAAAATTTAGCTAAGAATGCTACTGCTGTAGCGAATACTTCACAGGGTGAAACCCCGGTTTATGCTGCAGATAAAGTTTTAGACGGCGATGCAGAAACCTACTGGGCAACAAATGATGGTGTAACTACCGGAAGCATTGAACTGACCTGGGAAGCGCCCCAAAAATTAAATTATCTGGTACTTCAGGAATACATAAAATTGGGTCAGCGGGTTGCTGCATTTACGGTTTCGGTTTGGGAAGATGGTAAATGGAAAGAAGTGCAAAGTCAAGCCACTATAGGTCATAAACGAATTTTAAAATTAAACGGTGTTGAAACTTCAAAATTGAAAGTAGACATTACGGAGTCACTGGCTTGCCCACTAATTTCTACTATAGAAGTTTATTAAAATCCAATCTTATGTTTAAAAACAGAATTGTATTTATACTAATCCTGCTTTTTTTTAATGGTTTAAGTGCACAAACTGACGCTGCTTTTAAAATAGAAAATGGCTCTTTTGTTTATAAAGGGAAGTCAACCCCTATCTATTCTGGAGAGATGCATTATGAGCGTATTCCTAAAGCTTACTGGCGACATCGCATACAGATGATGAAGGCTATGGGGCTCAATACCATTGCAACCTATGTGTTTTGGAATTACCACAATACAGCTCCAGGAGTCTGGGATTTTAAAACCGGAAATAAAAACATTACCAAGTTTATTAAAATTGCGCAGGAAGAAGGGATGTTTGTCATTTTGCGTCCCGGTCCTTACGCGTGTGGCGAGTGGGAATTTGGGGGCTATCCTTGGTTTCTTCAGAATATTGAAGGCCTGAAAGTACGTGAAAATAATGAAGCCTTTCTGGAAGCTTGCCGGGAGTACATCAACAGATTGGCAGAAGAAGTGGTTTCGCTTCAGGTTAATAATGGAGGGAATATCATTATGACGCAGGTGGAGAATGAATTTGGATCTTACGTAGCTCAGCGAGAAGATATTTCGGCAGAAGAGCATAAAATCTATAAAAACAAGATTTATAAAATGCTGAAAGAAGCCGGGTTTCAGGCTCCATTTTTTACTTCAGACGGTACGTGGCTTTTTGAAGGCGGTAGTCTTGAGGGTGTTTTACCCACAGCAAATGGAGAGGGCAATGTAGCTAATCTTAAAAAAGCAGTTGATGCCTACCATAACAACGAAGGCCCATATATGGTGGCTGAGTTTTATCCCGGTTGGTTAGATCATTGGGCAGAACCTTTTGTGAAAATCAGTGCTGCAGACATTGCAAAGCAAACTAAAGTATACCTTGAAAATGATATAAACTTCAACTTGTACATGGCACACGGCGGAACTAATTTTGGGTTTACATCAGGAGCCAATTATAACGATGAGCACGACATACAGCCAGATATTACCAGCTACGATTATGATGCGCCAATTTCTGAAGCAGGTTGGGCAACGCCTAAATACGATTCTATAAGAGCTTTGATGCAACACTATGCTCCTTACGATATTCCGGACGTGCCCGAGCAGATTCCTGTTATTGAGATCCCTAAAATCAGCTTGTCTAAAACAAGTGATGCCTTATCCTACATCAAAAAGCAAAATCCGGTGACTAGTGATAGCCCGCTTACTTTTGAAGAATTGGAGCAAGGCTATGGATATGTTTTGTATAAAAAACGCTTTACGCAACCCATCACCGGGACATTAAAAGTGCCCGGTTTGCGGGATTTTGCAACAGTTTATGTGAATGGAAAAAAAGTAGGGGAGCTAAACCGGGTTTTCAACACGTATGAGATGCCTATCAAAATTCCATTCAATGGAAGTCTGGAAATTTTGGTAGAAAATATGGGACGTATTAATTACGGTTCAGAAATCGTAAACAACCTCAAAGGCATTATCAAACCGGTAACTATCAACGATTATGAAATTACCGGTGGCTGGGAGATGTACAAAGCACCATTTACCAAAGCACCTCAGGATCTCAAATCAGCAACGGTAAAGACGGGTAGGCCGGTTATCTATTCCGGTAATTTTGAGTTGGATAATTTGGGTGATACATTTCTTGATGTATGTAATTTAGGTAAAGGAATCGTTTTTGTCAACGGTCACAATCTGGGACGCTATTGGAAAGTGGGACCACAGCAAACTTTATATGTGCCGGGATGCTGGCTTAAAGAAAACAATAAAATAGTTGTATTTGAACAACTTAACGAGAAGCAGGTCATGGAGATCTCTGGGGTTAAAAAACCTGTTCTTGAAGATTTAAAACTATAACATATGAAACATTCGGTTATTTTAAGATTAAGCCTCGCACTTGTTTTGTTTTCGCTTTGCGGAAACCTGAGCGCTCAAAAAGGAGAACTTTCGGTAATTCCTATTCCTACGGAATATGAACTGGGAGAAGGGGAGTTTGTGATCGATCAACATACCGTGCTGTATGCAGATCCCACAGAATCTGAAGTCACACATATTGCCGAAGGTTTTCAGCAACAATTGAGAACCGTAACCGGGATGCTGCTTCCGGTAATGCCATTAGAAGATTTTGAGGATCAGCAAAATGCTGTGGTTTTTCAGCTTATGCCTGACGAGGAATTGGGCGCAGAAGGCTATCAACTTGAGGTCACTCCAAATCATATTTTAATAAAGGCTAATAAGCCTGCAGGACTCTTTTATGCCGTGCAGACCTTGTATCAATTGCTTCCACCTGAAGTGGTAGAAAACGAAGTGGTACGTGCGGTAGACTGGACGGTCCCCGCAGTGTCGATTATCGATGTCCCTGCGTATAAATGGCGCGGGTTGCACCTGGATACCGGGCGGCATATCAGCTCTATAGATTTCATAAAGAAATATCTGGATCAGATGGCGGCGCATAAACTGAATACTTTTCACTGGCACCTAACCGAAGATCAGGGCTGGCGCCTGCAAATCAATAAGTATCCATTGCTTACCGAAGTAGGTGCTTATCGTGATTCTACTTTAGTGGGACATTACGGAACCGGTAAATACGACGGTAAACGCTATGGGGGTTATTATACGCAGGATGAGGCCCGGGAAATTGTGGCGTATGCTAAAGACCGTTACATCACAGTGGTGCCTGAGATTGAAATGCCCGGCCACGCGACCGCCGCAGTAGCATCCTATCCCCAATTAGGTAATACTGACAAGCCGGTTAAGACAGTAACCACCTGGGGCGTTTTTCCGGATATTTTTAATGTGGAAGAAAGCACTTTTGATTTTCTAGAGGATGTTTTGGTAGAAGTACTGGATATTTTTCCTTCTAAATACATTCACATTGGCGGCGACGAAGCACCAAAAGATCAATGGGAAGCCTCTGAGCGTATTCAATTTAAAATAGACTCGCTAGGCCTAAAGAATGAGCACGAGTTGCAGAGTTATTTCATTACCCGTATTGAAAAATTCCTGAATTCAAAAGGACGTCAAATAATTGGTTGGGATGAAATTTTAGAAGGTGGTCTGGCTCCTAACGCAGCGGTAATGTCCTGGCGCGGGGAAGAAGGCGGAATTGCAGCAGCAAAAGATGCACATTATGTAGTGATGTCACCCGGATCGCATTTGTATTTTGATCACGGGCAGGGAGACCCGGATCAGGAACCTCTAAATATCGGAGGCTATTTGCCATTGGAAAAAGTCTACTCCTACAAACCTACACCTGATGCTCTATCTGACGAAGAGGCTAAGTATATCATGGGCGCCCAAGCCAATGTATGGACCGAGTATTTGCCTACTTCGGACAGTAGGGAATATATGGTTTTTCCACGTATTAGTGCTTTGGCTGAAGTGGTTTGGAGTGGAGAAGATCACAAAGACTGGGAAAGTTTTCAAAAGCGTATTCCGCAACAATTAAAACGCTATGAGCTGCAGGATATCAATTTCGCATACACAATTTATAATGTGGAAATTCGGGCGAAATATGATGAAAAAGCGAAAGATTTTGAAGTTGTATTACATCCGCAGTGGGACGGAACCGTGCACTATACGCTTGATGGGAGCACGCCAATAGCAGCTTCAGCTGTTTACGAAAAACCATTAAAGCTTAAGGCCGGCAAGACTGTGAAAGCTGGTCTTTTTGATGACTCTGAATTAAAAGGCAGTATTTCTTCGGAAACTTTAGTTATTCCGAAATCTAAAAATTAATATTCACTTATGTCGACACCTTATTTGAAAGAAGCTTGCGTAGAAACGCTTGATCAGGCACTTGCTGCCGAAGCTAAAGGAGCAGACCGCCTGGAGCTCTGCGCATACCTGGCTTTTGACGGACTAACCCCTGCGCCCGACCTGATCAAAAAAGTTATAGAGCAGGTGAATATCCCGGTTCGGGTGATGATCAGACCGCGTAACGGGGATTTCAAATACAACGAAGACGAACTCAATCATATGCAAAGCGGAATTGATTTATGTAAGAAGCTAGGTGTTGAAGGAGTAGTTTTTGGAGCTTTAACGCAGGATAATGAGCTTAATCTGGAAGCTATAGAAGAGTTGACTAAAGCTGCAAAACCTCTTAAAGTGGTGATTCATAAAGCTATTGATGCTACTCCGCAACCTCTAGAAGCTTTGGAGCAATTACTGGAAATCAATGGTATTGATACGGTGCTTACTTCAGGAGGACGTTCTAATGCTTTTGACGGTACAGAGACGCTAAAAGCGATGCTGAAAAGGGCAGGCGATAAACTTGAGATTATGCCAGCGGGTAAAATCACCCAGTTTAATCTGCAGGAACTTCATGCGCAATTGGGAGCCAAATTCTATCACGGGAGTCGCATTGTAGGCGAATTGAAGTAAAAATATATGTTCAGGAGTTGTTGCTACTTGGTGTTTTTAAGCCTGTTCAGTTCCTTGTCCTACGGGCAAATACCTCGGGTCGATGTATTGGTTGATCGTTTTATTTTTGAAAAAGCTCCTTTTAAACAATGTCATGCTTCAACTCTGGTTGAGACCGCAAATGGAGATATTCTTGCTGCCTGGTTTGGCGGTGAATACGAGCGGCATCCGCATGTGGCTATTTATACGAGCCGGTTGACTCCTTCCGGTTGGTCTGTTCCTGAAAAAGTTGCCGACGGTCAGGCTGCAATCGACAGCATAAGCTATGCTACCTGGAACCCGGTTTTATTCAATAATGCAGAAGATGAGCTGATGCTTTTTTATAAAGAAGGTCCGTCACCATCAACCTGGTGGGGAATGCTGAAAATTTCAGATGGTGCCGGCAACTCCTGGTCGGAAGCCAAAAGACTGCCCGATGGAATCATTGGGCCGGTCAAGAATAAACCCATTAGGTTGAAATCTGGAGTCATTGTGAGTCCGTCGAGTATTGAAAGCCAGGGGGGTGGAGTCTGGAAATCGCATATGGAGCTTTCATATGACGAGGGGCATACCTGGGAAAAAGTAGACATACCTTCTGGTGATGGCATTAAAGTTATTCAGCCTACAATTCTTCAGTTAAACGATGGAACTTTAAAGGCATTATTACGCAGCAATCAGGATTATTTAATGGAAAGTATAAGTTCAGACAATGGAGAAACCTGGTCTGAAATTGTAAAAAGCAAGGTGCTCAATCCCAACAGCGGGGTAGATGCCGTTACCCTTGACAACGGGAGCTTCTTGTTAGTCTACAATCCTACCGAAGCCGGCGCAGACTGGTCAGACGGCCGAAATAAACTATATCTGGCTTTTAGCGAAGACGGTGAAAACTGGGAAGATATTTTAAAGCTTGAAGGTGAACCGGAAGGTGAGTTTAGTTATCCTGCGATTATACAGGATTCCCAGGGACTTGTGCATATATCCTATACCCACAATCGAAATAAAATTAAATACCTCAAGTTGAGTTTAAAATAATTAAACAAGAGTAAGTTTTATTCCCATTTCGCGAATGCGTTCTGCATCTGATGCAGATAAATCTTTATCCGTGATGATTTCACTAATTTCATCAAGTTCGCAGATTTTAGCTAGACTGCGTTTGCCAAACTTTGAAGAGTCTGCCAAAAGAATAGTTTTCTGGGCGGCATCCATCATTTTTTTATTGAGAATCGCTTCTTCTATATTGGTAGTCGTGCAGCCAAAATCAAGGTCAATCCCATCTACCCCCATAAAAAACTGATGCGAAGAAATATGATTTAAAATATGTTCTGCATAATGACCAGTTACAGATCCTGAGCGGTGGCGTATGTTTCCACCTAGCTGTATGATATCTACATCTTTATGTTTGATCAATTCTATCGCAACAAGTAGAGAAGATGTAATTACGTTTAGTTTCCCTTTCGGTTTTATTGCGCGACCTAATTGTTGAACGGTGGTTCCACTGGCAATAATTATAGAGTCATTTTCCTGAACCCGCTCAGCTGCAGCTTCGGCGATTAGTGATTTTTCGGCAGCAGAAATATTTGCTTTCTCAACCACGTCACGCTCATTCATATATGGATTTTCTAGAGAAGCACCTCCGTGTGTTCTGAATAGTAAGCCTTTGTCTTCTAATAGTTTGAGGTCTTTTCTAATGGTTACTGCAGATACATCAAGTCGTTCACAAAGGGTGGCTACCTTGATGTGTTTTTCTTCTTTTAGTTGTTCTAGAATCTGCTGATGTCTTTCCATATAGAATACTTAATTCATTTTGTAGGAAGTTACAAATATAAGGTCTAGAAAATCAAATGAAAACTAGTTTCTTTTTATTTCGATTTTGATCGTTATTTTATTTAAACGAAATTTTAACTTTCGAAAATAATCGTTTTACTTCATTATTTATATATTTGTGTGTAATTAGTAATTTTTGAAAACCAAATGAAGCAGAATATTTTCAGTCGGGAGCATATTATCAGTGAACTGCCACAAGTCAAAAAGTGGGATGTGATCGTGATAGGTGGTGGAGCTACAGGACTTGGTGTTGCGTTAGATAGCGTAACCAGAGGTTATAAAACATTACTACTGGAGCAGGTAGATTATGCAAAAGGTACTTCGAGCAGAAGTACAAAACTGGTGCATGGTGGTGTGCGTTATTTAGCTCAGGGTAATATAGACTTGGTTAAAGAAGCACTTTACGAACGTGGTCTATTGGCTAAAAATGCGCCGCATTTGGTAAAGAATCAAAATTTTGTGATCCCTAACTATCGCTGGTGGGAGGGCATTTACTATACAATAGGTCTTAAGGCATATGATTTTCTCGCCGGTAAACTGAGTTTAGGAAAATCAAAGCATATTAATAAATCAAAGACTGTTGAGCGCCTTTTAACCTTGCGTCAAAAAGGACTTTACGGCGGCGTGGTTTATAAGGATGGTCAGTTTGATGATTCTCGTTTAGCTACAAACATCGCCCAGACTTGTATTGAAAATGGTGCAACCCTACTCAATAATTTTAAAGTAACAGATTTATTACAGGATGATCAGAAGCAAATTATAGGTTTAGAAGCGAAAGATACCGAAACTAAAGAAAGCTATACATTTTCTAGTGATTTGGTAATTAATGCTACCGGCGTTTTTACAGATGAGATCTTACGTATGGAAAATGCAGATGCTAAAAAGTCGGTTGTGCCTAGTCAGGGTGTACACTTGGTTTTTGATAAAAGCTTTTTGCCTGGTGACGATGCGATAATGATTCCAAAAACAGATGATGGTCGCGTATTGTTTGCTGTGCCGTGGCACGATAAAGTTTTGGTAGGTACTACAGATACTAATCTTGATGACCACAGTCTGGAGCCTCAGGCTCAAGAGCAAGAAATTGAATTTATTCTGAAAACCTTCAATAATTATATCAATAAAAAAGTTACTCGCGCAGATGTACGCAGTATTTTTGCTGGTTTGCGCCCACTTGCTGCGCCCAAAGATTCTTCTGAAAAAACAAAAGAAATATCCCGAAGTCATAAAGTTATTGTTTCAGAAACCGGTTTGATTACCATTACCGGTGGTAAATGGACGACTTATAGACGTATGGCTCAGGATACCATAAATAAAGCAATTTCGCTTAAAAAGCTTCCGAAGAAAAAATGCCAGACAGAGCATTTAGAGATTCACGGAGCCATGCCTACTGAAAACAGGGAAAACCATATGTATATTTATGGAACCGATCAGAAAGGGATTACTAAATTGGTTGAAGAAAATCTTTCTTTAGGTGAAAAATTACATCCCAGACTTCCATTTCTAAAAGCCGAAGTAATCTGGGCAGTACGATATGAGATGGCACGTACGGTAGAAGATGTTTTGGCTAGACGGGTAAGAGCACTCTTTCTAGATGCTGCTGCTGCCCGTGATATGACCGCAGAAGTTGCTTCACTAATTGCAGGCGAACTCCATAGAGATGAGGCCTGGAAGCTTAATCAAATAGAAGAGTTTACAAAGTTGGCAAATCATTATTGCATAGATAGCAATACGGTTACCGCTTAATCTGAATACAAATATCATCGCTCCTCAATGATATTATTGAGGAGTTTAACCTTAAAAATTATACATAATGGACCAGTTTATTTTAGCTCTGGATCAAGGGACAACAAGTTCTCGCGCAATCGTTTTCGATAAGAAAGGTAGTATTGTTTCAATAGCACAGAAAGAATTTCAACAATATTTTCCCAAGCCGGGTTGGGTTGAGCATGATCCACAGGAAATCTGGTCTACCCAAGCAGGTGTAGCTGCAGAAGCAACTGTTTCTAAAGGTTTGAATGGAAAAAACATCGCAGGTATTGGGATTACAAACCAACGGGAAACAGTTGTGGTTTGGGATAAAAATACTGGTGAGCCTGTTTACAATGCGATTGTATGGCAAGATAAAAGGACTGCTGATTATTGTGAAGAGCTGAAAGAGAGCGGTCAGGCAAAAATGATTCAGGAGAAAACAGGGCTTGTTATTGATTCGTATTTCTCAGGGACTAAAGTAAAATGGATTTTAGATAATGTTGAAGGTGCTCGTGAAAAAGCAGAAGCAGGTGATCTTATCTTAGGGACTATAGATACATGGTTGATCTGGAAATTTACAAAAGGAGATTTGCATGTAACCGATGTAACTAATGCATGTAGAACGCTTTTGTATAACATAAATACGATGGATTGGGACCCAGAGCTTTTAGAACTTTTTGGAATTCCGGAAAGTATGCTGCCAGAGGTAAAAGATTCTAGTGAAGTGTATGGTCACACAAAGACTACAGTATTTGCTTCTAAAATTCCTATTGCCGGTATTGCAGGAGACCAGATGGCTGCTCTTTTTGGACAGATGTGTACTAAAAAAGGAATGGTAAAAAACACTTATGGAACAGGTTGTTTTATGTTGATGAATATTGGGGATAGACCCATTATTTCTAAAAACAATCTCCTAACCACAGTAGCCTGGAGAATAAATGGAAAAACAGAATATGCTCTAGAAGGAAGTATTTTTATAGGAGGAGCTGTGGTGCAATGGTTACGAGATGGACTTGGCATTATTGCTAAATCTGAAGATGTGGAGCCGCTTGCAGAGTCTGTAGAGTCTACAGATGGTGTTTATTTTATTCCTGCATTTGCCGGCCTTGGCGCACCGTATTGGAATCAAAAAGCAAAAGGAACCATTTTTGGTGTTACTCGAGGAACTACAGATGCGCACATAGCCAGAGCTTCTATTGAAGCGATCGCTTACCAAACTATGGATATTTTAAAATCTATGCAGGCAGATTCTGGTATTGAGATCAAAGAATTACGTGTAGATGGTGGAGCTTCGGTAAATGAAACGCTTATGCAGTTTCAGGCAGATGTTTTGAATTCTATTACCGTTAGACCAAAAATCACCGAAACGACAGCTTTAGGAGCGGCATATCTTGCAGGTCTGGCTGTAGGTTTTTGGGAAAGTAAAGAAGAGATTCAAGAGATGTGGCAAGAAGATAAACGTTTTGAACCACAAAAACCCAGAGCAGATGTTGAAGCGGGTATCAAAGGGTGGTATCGTGCTGTTAAAGCCTTAGAACATTGGACAAAACTTTAAGACTTATAGAATGACACCATTTATAGCGGAAGTAATAGGAACAGGACTATTAATCCTTTTAGGAGGAGGTATAGTCGCAAACGATATTTTAAAAGGAACTAAAGGTCACGGTGGTGGGTGGATGACCATCACAACGGCTTGGGGGCTTGCAGTATTTGTAGGTGTAGTTGTTGCGGGACCTTATAGCGGAGCACATCTCAATCCGGCAGTTACCATAGGTCTCGCAGTAGGTGGTTTATTTCCTTGGGCAGATGTGCCTACATACCTCGCGGCAGAATTTTTAGGAGCAATGATCGGTTCATCATTAGTTTATCTGATGTATAAAGATCATTTTGATGCTACAGAAGACGGTGGGTTCAAGCGTGCAGTATTTTGTACAGACCCGGCCATTCCCAATAATTTTAGAAATATCATAAGTGAGATTCTGGGAACCTTTGTATTGATCTTTTGTGTATTCTATTTTTCAGGAGCAGAAATTGCTGACGGAACTGGTACAAAAGTTGGCTTAGGATCTATAGGCGCAATCCCCGTTGCATTTGTAGTCTGGGGAATAGGACTTTCTCTTGGCGGAACCACTGGTTATGCTATTAATCCTGCAAGAGATTTAGGACCGCGCATTGTTCACGCATTATTACCTATAAAAGGAAAAATAAATAGCGGATGGGGTTATGCCTGGATTCCAGTAGTAGGTCCTATTATTGGTGCAGTTCTCGCAGCACTTCTTTATCTCACCTTAAACTAATTTTCAGCTAAACTATTTATGAAATTATTTAAATCGGCCTTAGTGCTGGTGTGTATTTTTGCACTTCAGCAACTACAGGCACAGGAAGACCTACGCTCATCAAATCTTGAAATCGTAGATTCAACTTCATCAAAATATAAGCCTTTTGACTTTAATTTAAAAGTAAAGACAATGCACTTGTGGAAAGGCTTACGCGTAACAGATGCTCCGGTTGTTGATGTAGATCTCAACTATACCTCACGAGACGGAAAATTTAAAGCCGGTCTTTGGGGTGGTGCTGGTGTAACCGGTTACTATACCGAGTTTGATTATTATGCTTCATATAGTACAAACGGCTTTTCATTGGCGGTTTGGGATATCAATAACTCGAGTGATTTTCCAGATGCAGAGATTTTTAATTATGATCGCAGTACAACTTCTCATTTTATTGATGTGACATTGGGATATCAGTTCAAGCCTATTCCGCTTAAATTATCATGGAGTACAATAGTACAGGGTAGAGATACTTATATAACCAACTCCGGAAAATTGCGCAATGCTTTTTCTAATTATGTAGAAGCGAGTTACGGCTTGATTCAAAAAAAGGATTGGTCGCTGAGTGCTTTTGTAGGAGGTGCCTTTTCATTTGAAAATGAGGCGCACTTTTATGGCGATCATCCTAATGTGACTAATTTTGGACTTATTTATACTAAAGAAGTAAGAGTGCTTAAAAGGTTCACTTTGCCTTTTGCAGCAACTGCAATGTGGAATCCTGAGCAGGAATATGGTGCAATTGAAGTCGCAGTTACACTATTTTAAACTAAGAGTTTATAAACTTTCTAATGTCTTTATTAGAACCATAAAGAACTAAGATGTCGCCTTGTTCGAGTAAAAGCTTGGGCGTGGCGACACTTTGTACATCTATTATTGTTTTCTTCTTACCCATATTGGTTTCAACTTGAGCATTCTTTAAAGTTGTTAAGACCAATAGATTGTAACGCTCTCTAAACTGAACTTCTTCTACCGTTTTATTTGCATAACGCACAGGAAGTTTTACTTCTACAATACTGAAGTAATCATTCAATTCAAATGAATCGACAACACCGCGCATACAAAGACGTTTTGCCCAGCGTTCTGCACTTTCTTGTTCAGGGTGAACGATCTCGTCAACGCCAATTGCGTTCAAGACATTTTCGTGCAAGGTGTTAACTGCACGGCTGATGAGTTTTTTAACCTGTAAGTTTTTAAAGAGCGCTGTTACCATAACGTTGGTCCCCTGATTTTCGCCAATGGCAACAATTACAATATCAGTATCTTTTAGCGGAAGTCCGCTAACGGTAGATTCATCGGTGGCGTCCAGGCAAATGGTATGCGTTATTTTTTCTTTTAACGCATCTACACGAGGCATTTTGATATCAATCCCAATAACTTCATTTCCCTGAGCTGTTAATTTTTCGGCAAGAGATGCACCAAAACTTCCTAAGCCTACAATGATATATTTCATCTTCTAAATTCTTTTAATTGATCAAAATTTCTTCTGTGGGATAGCGGTATGCTTTGTGTTTGATTTTTCTAAATATAGCAATCATAATAGTCAGCATACTTACCCTTCCTATAAACATTACCAAAATCAAAACTCCTTTACTCGCTGCGGAAAGACTTGAGGTAATACCCAGACTCAATCCTACAGTACTGTATGCTGAAAAACATTCAAAAGCAATACTGAGTAGAGTTTTATCAGGGTCAAAGGAAGTTATTGCGATAACAGCAAAGCCAATAACTACTAATGATAAAGAGATAATTGCAAAAGCACGTCTCACTGAAATATCAGCGATTTCTCTACGGTAAATTTCTATGCGTTCTTTTCCTTTAGCAAGACTTAAAAAATTTAAGGTTGCAATAGCAAAAGTGCTGGTTTTTATCCCGCCACCGGTAGATGCCGGGGAAGCTCCAACCCACATAAGTAGAAAGATTAGCATAATGGTTGAAAAGTGCAGCTGGTTCATATCAAGCGTATTGAAGCCGGCTGTTCTGGGAGTTGTTGCGCCAAAAAAGGCTGTGACAAATTTACCAAACCCATCATGTTCCTCCAATGTATTGTGGTATTCATTGATATAAAAAACGAGTGTACCTAGAACAGTCAAGGCACTTGTTGTGATCAGGGTTATTCTACTGCTTAAACTCAAAACCCAGGGTTTGTAAATGATACTGCGATCCCTGTTTTTTAAAGGGGTTATGACTTTGTATTTCAAATATTTTATAACATTTATAACAATAGGAAAACCTAAGCCTCCAAATACAAATAGACCTATTAGAGTAAGCTGAAATACATAATTATATCTAAAGTTGATGTCGTAGATTCCATTTGAGAGCGTTGAAAATCCCGCATTACAAAATGCAGAAATAGAATGAAATACCGCAAAAAATGCACGATCTGTAAACTCTGGCATATCATTTAATTTCAGGCTGAAAAAGATAATAAGTGCGCCAATAGCTTCAATAGAAAAGGTGATGACCAGAATGCGTTTTAGGGTAGAAAATACTTCGCCTATTTTTTGCGAATTATTCATATCACTCAACACCACCTGATTCTCAAAAGAGGAAACACCTTTAAAAAAATAACTAAAATAACTGGCGAAGGTAAGAATCCCCAATCCGCCTAATTGGATTAAAAAGATGATAATGTTTTGACCTAAAGGTGTAAAATAACTACCGGTATCAACCACAATTAGACCGGTTACACATACTGCGCTTGTTGAAGTAAATAGCGCATCTAAAAAGGAAATACCATCGTAAGTGGCTTTAGGTAGCATTAATAAAAATGCACCAAATAATATGATACCTATAAAACTGGCAATAAAAAGTTGAGCAGGATTCAAATGACTCTTTTTATAGCTAAGTCTTCGCTCTGCAAATTCACGTATAAAGGTGAGAATAATGGCTGCCTTCAGCCATTTGTCATTGTATAAAAAGCCCAGCTTTTCGTGTGCTTCGTGTCCAAAAAAATGAATTCCTATAATATAGAGAATGAGCAAAATACTGGCAGCATCAAAGAAAATAACCTGTGTGCTTAACTTTTTAGACTGAATAAAATACCTAATAAGTGTTGTGGCAATGCCTATAAATAATACGATAAGGTAATAGGCATTTAAAAAAAGCTGAATATCTTCAGACTGCTCATAACCAAAATCAAGAATGAATGCAAAAACTCCAATTAAGCTTAGAACAAAAGCAGAACGAAATAATGCATTTAAAGTCATTATTTTAGAAAGTGATTCTTTCAAATTCAGCGTATTGAAATTTCAGCGCAAAGTTACGCCAACTTAAATAGAGACTAGATTTAAAATCTTAAACTTTAGATAATTTTTGAGCAAGATTTTAGATACTTAAATCTTGTTGCTTAAAAGTTTTTGGGCGCTTCTTAAAGCCTTAATTTTGCAAAAAATTTAGAACCTTATGAAAGCACAACAAACAGCACGTTTAGAATTATCTGAGCAAGAAATGCGGGATTATGGCTACAAAGTGGTTGATGCTATTGTAGCGCATCACCTCAATCAACATAAAGAGAAACCGGTAGCTCAGGCAAGTCGTGCGGAGATGGACTCGTTACTGAGAGAGAACGTACCTGAAAATGCGACTGCTGTAGATGATGTTTTTAATACTGTGATGGAAAAAGTAATGCCATATACCAACATCATGAGTCACCCTAAATTTTATTCTTTTGTGCCGGGACCCAGTAATTATGTGAGCGCAATGGCAGATGCCCTGGCGACAGGTTTTAATGTGTTTTCTGGGGGGTGGGCGGCATCTCCTGCAGCAGCAGAATTAGAGATCGTAACTATAAACTGGTTACTCAATCTTTACGGTTTTCCTAAAAAGCGAGGTGGTGGGATCTTTACCAGTGGCGGTTCAATGGCAAACCTTACGGCACTAATAACAGCCCGAAATATAAAATGCGGAGATGATTTCTCTAAAGCAGTGATATATCTTTCTGATCAGGCACATTCCTCAAACATCAAGGCGATACGTGTGATGGGCTTTAGAAAAGAACAAATACGTCTGATCCCAACAGACATGGAGTTCAAATTTTCCATCAATAAACTTAAAAATGCGATTAATAAAGATCGTTTAGAAGGGTGGAAGCCTTTTTGCTTATTGGCTTCGGCGGGAACGACAAATACCGGTACTGTAGACCAACTTACAGAGTTGTCTGAGATTGCAAAAAAAGAAGACCTTTGGTTCCATATTGATGGAGCGTATGGTGGTGCAGCAATTCTTTCTAAAAATGGAAAGCAGCTTTTAAAGGGGGTTGAAAAGGCAGATTCTCTTACTGTTGATCCGCATAAGTGGTTCTACCAGCCTTATGAAATGGGATGTCTATTAGTGCGTAACCACAAGTGGTTGAGTGGTACATTTACTGAAGTCCCAGAATATCTTAAAGATGTAGAAGGTAATAAATCTGAGATCAATTTTTACGATCATGGGATACAGCTTACACGTCGTTTTAGAGCGCTTAAATTTTATATGAGTGTAAAAACTTTTGGCCTTAAAGCATTTCGAGAGGCGGTACAATACAATTTTGATTTGTGCGAAAAAGTAGAAAGTATTCTTCGGAAAAGTGCCAAGTGGGAAGTAGTGTCACCGGCAACGCTCGCGGTGATTAATTTTAGATATCATCCTATTGATCAGGATCTTTCAGAAGAAGAGCTTGATGCACTCAACTCTAAAATATCTGAGCGTGTGGTGAATTCAAGAGAAGCAATGCTGGTAACTACAGTTTTGAATGGACAGATTGTTCTGCGTATGTGTCTAATAAATCCTAGAACTACACTTGCAGATGTAGAAGAAACTATAGCATTATGTGAGAAAATGGCAGAATAATTATTCTGCCATTTTTTTTAAGATTTTTTCTTTCGGAATGTTGGCATTCGCACCTTTTTTGCCTGCTACCAATGAGCCTAAGGCACAGGCAAAAGCTAGAGATTCTTCAGGTTTGTTTTCAACCATAAATAGTTGATAGATCAAACCGGCAAGAAAAGAATCTCCTGCACCTACGGTATCTACGACTTTAATTTTGTAGCCCGGGTGCCTGTAGAATTTGCTGTTTTTATATAAGATTGCCCCATCTCCACCACAGGTTACACAAATGAGTTTAGTTCCTGTATGTTTGCTGATTGCTTCGATTTGATCAGAAACGTTTTGAGTTTTGATGTCAAGGTATTGAGCGATTTCCTCCAGTTCTTCATCATTCATTTTGACCATATCAGCCTGCTTCATAAACTGAGCGAGATGCTCAATTTTATAATGAGGCGCACGCAGATTTACGTCAAAAATTGAATAGTTGGCTTCAGTAAGTAATTCTTTTAAGGCATTGCGGGAAGTCTCGCCGCGAGCTGCTAAAGACCCAAATATAAAAAGATCGGATTGTTTTACTGCCTTTAGATTATTTTCGGTTAAAGTGATTGCGTCCCACGCTACAGGTTCTTTGATGGTATATGAAGCGCTACCGCTTGAATCTAAGCTTACCATAACCTGACCGGTTTCTAGAGAATCATCTTCTTGAATCAGACTTTGATCGAGATCAAACTTTTCAATCGCAGCTTGTGTTTTTTTAGCGAGAGCATCTGAGCCTAATCTACTAATCATTTTTACACTAAGCCCCAGACTTTTTAGTCGCAGACATAAATTGAGTGGTGCTCCACCCAGCGCTTTTCCATCAGGAAAAACATCCCATAAAATCTCGCCATAAGAAATGGCGCTTAACATATCTTTCATTACCCTAAGATTTTTTCTTCTAATTCTTCGAGAGAAATACCTTTAGTTTCCGGCATCATAAATTTGGTAAATAGCAATTGTAAAAACATCATAAATGCAAAAAATGCAAATATGGGCCAAGGGTTATCCTTAAAAACTCCGTCATCACCATCTAAAAAGACAGGAGTTAAAAGAGTAATTAAAGCAGCAAAAACCCAGTGGGTTCCGGTACCCCAAGACTGACCGTAAGCACGAACTTTATTAGGGAATATTTCTGAGATAAATACCCAGATGACTGCTCCTTGTCCTATAGCGTGAGATGCTATAAAAATCAAAATAAACGTGAGTAATACCGCCGGACTAGAACCATTATAAAAACAATAGGCAACGGTGACCAAGCTGATGATGTAGCCTAAAGAACCAATATACATCAGAGTGCGTCTTCCTAGACGATCAATTAAACCAACGCCCACAAAGGTGAAAATAAGATTTACAACACCAATAGATATAGAGTTTAATAGCGAATCTTCTGTAGCCAAACCAGCTTTAACTAAAATCTCAGGAGCATAATACAAAATAAAATTTATACCGGAAAGCTGATTAAAGAATGCGATTAAAAAGGCGAGAACCAGAGGTTTTTTAAATCGCTTTGTAAAGAGTTTGATGTCGTCAGAAGTTTTAGCAAGTTCTATTTTTATAGCATCTATTTTTTGCTGAGTTTCAGTTTTATCATAAACTTGATTTAAGACTTCAAAAGCAGCTTTCTCATCTTTTTTCTTATGCAGTAACCAGCGGGGACTTTCAGGAACAGTGAGTACTAATGATGTATATAAAAAGGCAGGAATAGCTTCTACACCTACCATCCAGCGCCAATCGTTTTCACCTTGAAACCCTTCTAATAAATAGTTAGAAAAGAAAGCGATAAAAATACCCAGGACGAGATTAAATTGATAAAGCGCTACCAGTTTACCACGATTAGAAGCTGTGGTGATTTCTGAAATATAGGTAGGTGCAGCAACCGATGAGGCACCAACTCCTACGCCGCCAATAAATCTAAAGAACGAAAAAAGGTAAGGATCTGGTGATAGTGCAGAGCCTAAGGCTGATACGAAGTATAAAATCCCTATCCAAAACAAGGTTTTTTTACGTCCAAATTTATCGCAGGGTATACCGCCGGTTAATGAACCTAAAACGGTTCCCCATAATGCCATAGACATAATGAATAAACCGTGAAACCATGGAGAAAGATTCCAAAGTTCTTTTACCGGAAGGTTTGCTCCTGAAATAACGACGGTGTCAAAACCAAACAGAAAGCCTGCAAGCGCTACTGTGATTGACCATTTTTGAACTGCTTTCATAAAAGTAAATTAATTCGGATTAGTTTTCTTTCCAGATGGAAGGAATAGGGGTTAATGTAATAGTTGTGGGTTTGTCTTTTGTCTCAATGCTAAATTCTGTATAGGGTTTACTTGGAAAAAATTGAGCGGTTAATGCATTAGCACCGCCGTCTCCAAAAAACTCGACAGATGATGCATCTATGTAAATTGAAAAATCTGCAGATTCTCCCTTTTTAAATTTAGCTGGAGCTTTCATAATAGGTAAAGCAAACGAGTCAGAAAATGTTATGTCGCCACTTTTGCTTCTGTCTAATCTATATTCTTGCTTTTCTGAATCGTACGAGATTAAAAGTTGCTCGCCATCAGTATTGCTTAATTTTATATTGAAATCATTAAGTGGTTTTGGTAGATCAAATGCTACTTTAGATTGATTCAGTTCAGTATGAGAAAACATGTAGATTCCATTTTCTTCCTGAATTTCAAGGGTATCAGTTTGAAGATTTTCAATTAGTGTTTCTACAGGTTTATTTGTTAAGAAATAAGCTTTGTTTTTGTTTAGTTCTAGCTTTCGCGGAAGTGTCATCGCGCTGCGCCATTTTTCGGTAGGAGTAACTTGGCCATAATCCCAATTGCTCATCCATCCTATAAAAATACGCTCCTCATACGGGAGGTTATTGTAGGTGATGCCGGCATAATTATCTCTTCCCAAGTCAATCCATTTTTCTTCGGTTTGAGAAGTTTTAAAAGTTTTCCCATCAAATTCTCCTATAAAATATTGAGTTCCAGACCCACCATTAGGAGCGCCAGGATTGATACTAATAAGCAAAACCCATTTAGTTTCACCGGTTTCCTCAATCGTTAGCGGAAAAAGATCTGGACATTCCCATACACCTCCGTGTGCACCAGTATTTTGACCAAAATCGCTGAGGTAAGTCCATTCTTTTAAATTATCAGAATTATAAATCATCGCACGATCTCCGCCTACAAGAAGCAAAACCCATTTTTGAGAAGCCTCATGCCAGAAAACTTTAGGGTCTCTAAAATCTACAAGGTTATCGCTATTGGGTACAACAGGATTGTTAGCGTATTTGGTAAAAGTCTGCCCATTATCTATGCTATATGCGATACCTTGATACTGGTAGTTGGTTGTTTTTTGAGCTGCGGCAACTGGGTCGTGATAAGTAAACATAGCAACTAGAGGTGGGTTTTGAGAAGTACCAAAGCCTGATGTATTATTATGGTCAACTACTGCGCTTCCTGAGAATATATAACCTAAACTATCTGGTTTTAATACTACTGGCTCGTTGTGCCATTTTTTTAAATCTTTACTCGTAGCATGTCCCCAATGCATAGGTCCCCATACGGTAGAATCTGGATAAAACTGATAGTATAAATGATAAGTTCCATCATTGTAAACCAGTCCATTGGGGTCGTTCATCCAGTGTGCTTCCGGAGAAAAATGATATTGTGGGCGAAAATTTTCGTAATATGCTTCAACTACCGTATCTTTAGGGGTAGCATTAGTTGTATTTTCTTTTTTACAAGCGGTCATAATCAAAAAGACTAGTAAGATTGAAGATAAGTATTTCATACTAAATGACTTTAATTAGAAAATAGATTTTAATTCCGCGGAAATTTAAAACATTTTAACTGAACTTAATCGATTTAGTCGTGTAAATTTGCCACAACAATGTTTGTTGAATAGTCTATAGATAGACTTAATATTATTAATTCTTTTTCCCAAATTATGAAAAGAAAGCTGACCCTAAAATCAATCGCTAAAGAACTGGGAGTATCAATTTCTACAGTCTCAAAAGCCTTGCGAGACAGTCCTGAAATTAGTGAAGAGACCCGTGAGAAAATAAAGGCTTATGCTAAGCTTTATAATTATAAGCCAAACAATATAGCCCTGAGTTTAAAGAATCGTAAAACCAATACTATAGGTGTTATCATTCCTCAAATCGTTCACCATTTTTTTACAACTGTGATACAGGGTATAGAGCATGAGGCAAGAGAGAAAAATTATAATGTCATTATCTGTTTGTCAAACAATGATTTTGACAAAGAGGTTCTCAATATGGAACTACTTGCGAACGGTAGTACAGATGGTTTTATTCTTTCGGTATCAAAAGAGACGATGCTTAAAGAAGATTATCATCATTTAAATGAAGTTATAGAGCAAGGTATGCCGGTTGTGATGTTTGACCGTGTGGTTGATGGTATACAGTGTGACCGCGTACTTATAGATGATAAAGAAGGTGCAAAGAAGGGGGTGACCCATATGATACGCTCGGGATGTCGTAAGATAGGTATTATTACTAGTGAAGATTATGTAAGTGTAGGTCGTTTGAGAACTGAAGGTTATTTAGATGCTTTAGACGATTTTGGTATAGAACCAGATGATAAGCGTATTCTGAAGTTAGACAACATTGATGATCTTAATGATAAATCTAAAAAGCGCATCGAAGAGTTTATTACTAAAAATGACCTTGATGGAGTTTTTACGGTTAATGAGCTTTTTGCGGTTCACGCATCACGTGTAATCAGTGGTTTAGGTAAGAAGATTCCAGATGATATCTCCTTAGTATGTTTTACTGATGGTCAATTATCTGAGCATGCTGTGCCTAGTCTTACTGCTGTAAGTCAACACGGAGAAGAAATGGGACGTAAAGCTGCAGCGATGCTTATAGACAAATTAGAACGTCCTGAAGATGAAGAAGAGGAATACAGCACAGCCTACATAGATACCAGTCTGGTAGAGCGAGAATCTACAAAAGAAGTCATCAAGCGCTAATATGGGTAAGAAGGGATTTATTTTTGATTTAGACGGAGTAATTGTAGATACAGCAGGATTTCATTATCTCGCTTGGCGCAACTTGGCTGATGAATTGGGTTTTGAATTTACTGAAGAACAAAATGAGCGTTTTAAAGGGGTGAGCCGCGTTCGATCTTTAGAGATTTTACTCGAGATAGGTGGCGTTAAAGCTACAGAAGAACAAAAGGAAGGCTGGCTGGTTTCAAAAAATGAGGAGTATCTGAGTTATATTGCTAAGATGACCGAAAATGATATTCTTCCGGGAGTACTCAAAGTTCTAACCTATCTTAAAGAAAAAAACATTCCTATGGCGCTAGGATCTGCAAGTAAAAACGCACAACCTATTCTAAAACGCATAGGTCTTTTTGATCTTTTTGATTGTATTGTAGATGGCAATCACGTAGAAAAGGCAAAACCAGACCCTGAGGTTTTTACCTTGGGAGCAGAAGAACTTGAAATAGAATATACAGATGCTATCGTTTTTGAAGATTCTATTGCCGGTATTCAGGCAGCAAATGGAGTTGATATGGTAAGTGTAGGTATTGGCGATGCCAAGGTTTTACACGAAGCCGATTATAATTTTAATGATTTTACAGAAATTGATACTGCATTTTTAGATAAACTAATTAACGCATAACCATGAATCAAGATTATATAGTACCTGCTCCCTGGGCAGTGATAGAAGAGGGATTTGAAAGAGAACGCGTAAAATCTTCAGAAAGTCTGTTTAGTATAGGTAATGGAGCAATGGGACAGCGTGCCAATTTTGAAGAAGAGTATAGTGGAAAAACGTTTCAGGGAAGTTATATAGGAGGTGTCTATTATCCTGACAAAACCCGTGTGGGCTGGTGGAAAAATGGTTATCCTGAGTATTTTGCAAAAGTGCTTAATGCACCTAGCTGGATAGGTATAAAAGTAAAAGTTGATGGTGAATCAGTGGATTTGAACACAGCAAAAAGTGTGTCAAAATTTCGTCGTGAACTCAATATGAAAGAAGGCTGGTTGGGTAGAAGCTTTGAAGCCGAACTTCAAAACGGAACCCAACTTAAAGTGAAGTCGAAACGCTTTTTGAGTTTAGAGCATGATGAATTGGGAGCCATTTATTATGAGGTTACTCCCCTCAATAAAGATGTAAGCATTAGCTATGAGCCCTATTTAGATAGTGGTATCACTAATGAAGATACAAACTGGGATGATAAATTCTGGAATACTTTAGAAGTAACGGAAGACGGAAATAAAGCCTTTATTTCTGCGCATACGATGAAAACATATTTCTACGTATGTACCGCAATGTCTAACACCTTTACAGTAGATGGGAAAGAAATTTCTTTGACGCTCAAAACCAATAAGACAGATAACTACATAGGTCATGTCTATGAGACCGATATACGCGAGGGAGAAACTTTTGCTATTCAAAAATATGCAGGATATATCACTTCTTTCAACCACAATAAAGATGATTTAAAAAAAGCAGCAACTTCAGTTTTAGATATTGCTTTAGAAGAAGGTTTTGATAGTTTGTTATCTAAACAAAAAGAAGATTGGGCAGCAATCTGGTCAATGGCTGATATTGTTATTGAAGGTGATGTAAAAGCTCAGCAAGGAATACGTTTCAATATTTTTCAATTGAATCAAACTTATTTAGGAAAAGACGCACGCTTAAATATAGGTCCTAAAGGATTTACCGGTGAGAAGTATGGTGGTTCAACCTATTGGGATACCGAAGCGTATTGCTTGCCCTTTTATATGGCTACTAAAGATCAAGAGGTTGCACGTAATTTATTGACTTATCGCTACAATCACTTAGAAAAAGCAATTGAGAATGCTCAAAAGTTAGGCTTTAAAAATGGAGCAGCATTGTATCCCATGGTTACGATGAATGGTGAAGAATGCCATAATGAATGGGAAATCACTTTTGAAGAAATACATCGTAATGGAGCGATGATATTTGCTATTAGAGATTATGTGAATTATACGGGTGATTACAGCTATATTCCTGAAAAAGGTTTAGAAGTTATGATCGCAGTAGCGCGTTTCTGGAAAGAACGTGCCACTTGGTCTGCTAAAAAAGAGCAGTTTGTAATTCTTGGAGTGACTGGTCCTAATGAATATGAAAACAACGTAAACAATAATTTTTACACCAACTATCTTGCAAAATGGTGTTTGAGTTATGCGGTAGAGCATACTAAAAAGGTTGCTAAAGAATTTAGTTCAGATTACAAAAGAATTGCACAAGTAACCGGTGTCTCTAATGAAGAATTAAATTCTTGGATTGATATTTCAGAAAAAATGTACTTACCTTTTTCTGAAGAAGAAGGTGTGTATTTACAGCAAGATGGTTTCTTAGATAAAGAGCTGGTAACTGTTGCAGATCTTGATAAAGCAGAACGGCCTATCAATCAAAAATGGAGCTGGGATAGAATTTTACGCTCACCTTATATAAAACAAGCAGATACGCTTCAGGGTTTTTATGTTTTTGAAGATCACTTTACAGAAGAAGAACTCAAGAAGCATTTTGACTTTTATGAACCATTTACCGTTCACGAGTCTTCATTAAGTCCATGTGTTCATGCGATTCAAGCTGCAAAATTGGGACAGATGGATCAAGCTTATGAATTTTACTTAAGAACCTCTCGATTAGATCTTGACGACTATAATAAAGAAGTACACGAAGGTTTACATATCACAAGTATGGCAGGTACCTGGATGAGTGTTGTTGAAGGTTTTGGGGGAATGCGAATTAAAGATGATATGCTATCTTTTGCTCCAAAAATGCCAAAGGCCTGGGAAGGTTTTTCCTTTAAGCTGAATTTTAGAAATCAGATACTAAAAGTAGCAGTGGCTAAAGATAAATACACCTTTAGTCTTGATACCGGTGATGATCTGGATATTTTAGTTGATGGTAAACAAATACGAGTAACTTCTGATGCAGCCGTTGAGGTTTAAATAAGAAATTACTTGAAGAATTCAGCCTTTGCTTAATTTATAAGCAAAGGCTTTTTTTGTTTATGTAGAACTTATTATGGAATTAAAATAACTTAAAACACCCCAAAATCTAAACCCTAACAGCAAAATTTATAAGCAGTTTGAGAAGCTGAATCAGATACTTGCGGAACTACAATTAAAAGAATTTTCAGATAAAGTAATAACTGAAATAAATATAAACATAGAAGAACTGAATAGCTTTAAAGGTTATGATAAAAAGTTGCAGAAGAAGATTAGAAAATCTCAATTTGAAATTTTGACTTTGTTAGAAAAAGAAGCCGGTATCGTAACTAAAAATCATTATCGCAGTAAGTGGTTAGCAGTAGGCATGGCAGCATTTGGTATTCCGATGGGAGCCGCTTTTGGAGCAGCATTGGGTAATATGTCATATTTAAGTATAGGAATGCTTTTCGGTATAGCGATAGGCATAAACGTTGGTAGAAAAAAAGATAAGGATGCAGCTGCACAGAATAAGGTCCTTGATTTTGAGATTTAATTGTATATTTCATTAAACTCCTAAATTAAATTGACGCTTATGGATGATATTCTAACCTATTCAATATCTGTTTTTACTGGCTTTTTCGCGATAATGAATCCGTTGTCAAACATTCCTATTTTTATATCACTTACTGAAGGTGCAACCCGTGAAGAAAAACAAAATGTAAATAAACGAGCTGTTCTGGTTGCGTTTATTATTATAACGGTTTTTGTAGTTCTGGGAAAGTTTATTTTTGGACTTTTTGGAATAACCATTCCGGCATTTAAAATCACTGGAGGAATCTTAATATTTTACGTGGGGTTTGAAATGCTTCAGTCTAAAAAGTCCAATGTAAAACATTTAAAAGAGCCTAATTTTGATGAGAATATTGCGGTATCTCCATTAGCGATCCCCATTTTAGCTGGCCCTGGTACAATAGTTACAGCAACCAATTTTGTGTCGAATCCTTCTTATGTAAATATAGGTCTGGTAATTTTGATCTTTGGGTTGATGTGCTTACTCACCTATATAGCCTTTAGTCTCAGTGATTTTATTGCTCGTAAAATAGGAGAAAATGTAATTTCGGTAGTTGGTAAAATTATGGGGTTGATCATTGCCATCATTGGTACAACAATGGTGATACAAGGGATTAAGCTCTCTTTTGATTTAATAAACTAAAGATTCGGAAATTTCCTCACTAATCTACCTTTACGGGATTTTCTTGTTTCAGGGGCATATAAATATCTGCTTTCCATTCCATAGCATTTCCGCCCATATTAGGGTTATTGAAAAATACTTCCAAAGGTTTGGGATCGACTTCAATGTTGTTTTGTTTAGCGTAAGCCAAAAGCGCGTACCAGGCACGATCTGAAGTGATGTAGTTGCCGTTATATACTGCGTGAATGGCATCTTTTGTAAACAAGCGCTTATATTTAATTTCGTCTGTGATGGGCAGATTCTCAGACCGAATGATGGGAAAGCAAAAGTTATAAGAAATGCTGTCTGTATCTTGATTCCATTCGGTTATTTCTACAAATGGAGGGCCGTTCATTTCAACATTATTGCGCGTAAGAACGTCGCCTATATAGCCATAATTGCGCATCATCCCCAAGGCTTTTGCTTCTTGCATACTTTTTAAGGAAATGTAAGCACAATAGGTAGAAGGTGTTTTTTCAATGCCCGTAACTTCTATTTTAATCTCTTTAAGATGCTGATTAAGTGTCTCGTAAAAATCCATTGCATTAGCAGTACTTCGCTCCTTAAAAAGTGTATTGGTAAAAGGCACTGTTAGCCGATTTTTAAGGCTATGCTCAGCGTCTTTGACGCCAACGCTTACTTTGGTGATCGAATCATTAAGTGGAAAAACGTGAAAGGTATATGTTACAGTTGTATCACCAAATTGCCGCTCTTGAATAATAGCTGAGGTTCCGTGCTGTTCTGTAATCGTACTAGCCGTTAAATTACTGCTCCAGCTTTTGACAGATTGCATTACTGTACCCGGAGTTGTTTTTACTTTAAAGTTGATGATATAATCACTTGGCTTAATAAATAAATACCAACCTACGGCAATACATAATATTACACCAATGGCAAGAAGTCCTTTTTTCATAAATGCAATTAATTTGAAGCTTGAGCGGTATTGGTTTTCATGATAAGATTTTTAACCACAAACTGTCCTAACTGACGACCTTGTTTTAAACCTTCGTCAATTGCGGCACGGTAATGAATACCACCGTAAAGTCTGCTTAAAGCAGCTTCTGAAGATGCTTGTCTAAAGGAGTCAAAACTACGTATGGGAAGTCCGTATGCGGTTTCGGTATCATCGTCAAACTGAAAATTATCTCCGTAGATTTGTGTGAGAACCTCGGCCGCTGCACCAGAAACCACAGAGTGACCACTGCTGTACTCAGGAAAAGGAGGTGTTTGTAAAACAGGAGCCCAACTGTCATCTATATGCTGATTAATAAGTGTTTCGGGACGTATGAGGTTACTTCTGTACTTTTCATCCCAACAACTTATAAAGCCATCAAAAAGCGCGATAGAGGTCTTTGTGTATGCGTAAACAGTCTCCATCAAATCTGCATTGGCTTTTTTTGTGGCAATTTTTACAATCCCAACCCAGTGGCCACCTGGAGTAATCTTTTTTGTGGCAAACATTAAATGTCCTTTGTGAGTAGAAACATATGGGTTACAATCCCAGAACTGAGCGATCGCCACTTTTTCTGAGTCGTTTCCTTCATCAGACATCTCATTGCGTACAGTGTAAACTTCCATCAATTGCTTGTAAAATTCAGAGTCTTCTTCCATAGAAAATTCTGGTGGTGGAATGGGTTTAAATTGAGAAGCAGAGTCAATTACAAAGGTGCGAATCTTCATCCAATGCGGTTCTATTCCATCCATATAAGCAGGAGGAGTAGGTTGCCATCTTGAGGGATTGTCAGGATTTACCGAGAATTTAGGCATCGTACGCGTTTGCTTGTACATATCCCCATCCATCCAGCTTTTAATGTGATCAGCAACTTTTAAACCATAGTCTTTAGAAGCTGCTAATTCTGTAGGATTCTGGTCTTCCCATTTCATATATAAACTGTCGCGCATCTCAGTAATTCGATCTTCAGAAAAAATAAGACTTTTTGCTATTTCCATTTGAGCAATCAATGCAGCGACATCATAATTGACTGATGCACCGGCATCAGGTTTAGGAGTTTCTTTTAAGTCTGTTAATTGACCGGCTAAAGTCACATAATCAGAGTTGTTTTGTGCTAAAACTTCGTAAGCAGCAATATTAGAATAGGAGTAAATACGACTAGCAACAGGCGGTGAGAAAATATCGTGAATGATTACTTCGGTCACTTTATCTACCGCATTGTTGTAATCATTTGGTGTTACTTTAAGCGGTACTTCTTCTTTAGCACAAGAAGTAATTACAAGTGCGGCTATAAAAACTAAACTTATTTTTTTAAACATAGTCCTAACTTAATTTAAGAAATACATCATTAAAGATGAATGCTTGTTTTTAATTTTTCAGTTTATAAAGTTGGATGGCTGCGTCATTAGGCGTTGCAAGTAAATACTTTTGACCTTTTAATGAAAGAATATTTAAATGACGAATTGATTTTTGTGTAAAATCTAAACCGATTTGATTCCCGGGAATAAACGTGTCAGCGTTTTTAATTAAAACTCCATCAAAGCTGTCTAATCTTCCGTGAAAGGGCTGAACGCCAAAATAGTTTCCTGCCGCGAGAACCTCTTCTCTACCGTCATTATCAAAGTCAAATTTACAAAAACTTAATACGGGAGCAACCTGAAAATCATACCCTAACGGAACAAAGGTAAATTGCCCGTTATCATTGCGCAAATACCCGGTTTTAAGCGTTGTTACTTCAAGTTTTTTACTTGTTTCTAATTGGTTTTCATTAAGAATTTCCTCAATGGTTTGACCGGCAAAATCTTTATAGCTATGGTATTTTTTTTTGAAACTCACTACTTGCGAAGCTAAAGCGTCTAGTCCCATTAAGGGGTAGTATTTTCCGTTTTTTGCGGTAGTTACAATAGTTTCTGTTTGCCCATTCTTGTCAAAATCATTGTAGTAGAGCAGCATCGGAGCATCTGCAGAAGCTTTAAATTTACTGTTTTCGCCCCAATTACCTAATATATAATCTGTGTCGCCGTCGTCGTCAATATCAAACGGAATAATGCCTTGCCAGAGTCCGTTCAATTTTTCGGTTACAACTTCAGTTCGGGTAAGTTTTCCATTTTCATTTTTAAGAAATGTAGGCTCCATCCATTCTCCCACTATAATAAGATCTTGTACGCCATCGCCACTAAAATCATCCCAGACGGCTGCAGTTACCATACCCAGATCTTTAAATTCTTGCGCTAAGCGGAAGGATCCCTTTTCATTTTCAAAGAGGTAAGAAACCGGTGTTTTGCCAAAATTTCCTGTGATACTTTGAGTTCCTGCAAAGACATCCAGATCGCCATCGTTATCATAATCATATGTTACTAATATCGAAGTATTGTCAAAAAGCTCTGGCATAGTTGACTTCTCAAAACCTTCTACTGTATTTAAATACAAACCATCTATTAAGGGTTTTGCTCTGTTAAAAAAGTCACCTCCCGCAGTACCGGTCATTACATCATTTTTTCCATTCTGATCAAAATCAGCTATAACTGCAGAAACCTCTTCATTAATAGAATCATTGAGAATAGCCGGGTAACTAATGCGCTGATAGGTAGAATCTTTTTGTAGATAAATTTGAGAAGCGATGTATTTAGAACCGCCAAAGAATAAGTCTTCTTTGCCATCACCATCTATATCGCCTTGAGCAATTGCTGGTCCGCGATCACCTATCTGATATGGGATCAATTTCTCCCGATCAAAGTCTGAATAGGCATCTTCTTTATGAACAAAGTCAAGGCCTAAGCTGTCTGTGACTACTGTAAAAAGTATCTTTTTTCTCGGTTTGAGATTGTCAAAATTAAAAGATTGAGTGTTTTCTTCCTTTATTGTCAACGTTTGATTGGCTTCAACATTAGTTAATTTTTGGCTGGTCTTATCTGGCCAAATAATGCGAATAGAATCTACTGTTTTTTCTTGGGCTAACCCAAAATGAATCAGTGGTTCTGAAGATGCCTGAAAACCTCTCACCGTATAGAGTTCTTTAAACTGTTTTATGCCATTGGCATAAGCGTAGATTTTAGCACCAATGGCAAAATCATTTTTGCTTTTTGAAGTCAGTTTAATTTTAATGTAGTTTGCTTTTTGATTAGTCTGGTTGATGTAAAAAGTAGGAGCAGCATTGATATTATTGGTCACCAAATCGAGGTCCCCGTCATTATCTAAATCTGCGTAAGCTGTAGCTCCAGAAACGATGGTGTCATTTGCGATCCATTTACCGGACTGATCTTTAAAATTGAGATCTTCACTGCCTTCGTATACATAATTATGAGTAGTTCCGCTAGGCATAAGATCTAAGGCTTGTTGATCTATAAGCGCTGTATTATTTATTTTATTTTGAATCTGGTCACTTGATACAAACTTTATATAATCCAGATCATTGGGACGTTTTGGGATGCCATTTGAAATGAATAAATCTTGCTGCATATCTTGATTGTAATCGCCAAAAAGCGCACTCCAACTCCAGTCTGTAGCTGCAACGCCACTTAATAAAGCTGTCTCCTGGTAGTTACCACCTTCGCGGTTAATAAATAGCATATTTCGGGTAAACTGGTAGTGATATCCGTAACGGTCTGTGCGCAGACGCTGTGTTTGTATGTTGTCATCACCTTCAGATGCTTTTAAAACTTTCTCTTCTTGTGGTAGCATATCTAAAGAGATCAGATCTGGCCAACCGTCATGGTTTAAATCAGCAACATCACTACCCATAGAAAATCTGCTAGTATGCCCAAAATGCTTTTTCAATGCTTCGATAAATGTACCGTCGCCATTATTTAAGTAATAATAATCATCTTCGTGAAAATCGTTACCAATGTAGATATCAGGATAACCATCTAGATTAAAATCTGATACAGCGATGCCTAATCCATAGCTGTTTATTCCGCCGTAAATACCCGCTTCTTCGCTCACGTCTGTAAAATGATCTCCATCATTTCGCATCAGGCGGTCACCGGTTTGTGGATTGCGCTCGTAACGCAAATCTGCTTTTCCAAATGAACTCTGAGTATGTACCGCATGATTTAGAATATAAATATCTAGATCACCATCCAGATCGTAATCTAAAAAGGCTGCAGAAGAGGAAAAGGTATCCAGATCAAGACCGTATTCTGAAGCTTTCTCAGTAAAAGTACCATCACCATTGTTTATAAAAAGTTCGTTGTAACCGTCCAGACCGTTAAGCCCTACAACAGCACAAACATAAATATCCAGAAAGCCATCTCCGTTAATATCGCCCATTACTGCACCGGTATTCCAATCGCTGTTTCCGGAAACTCCGGCAGTCTCGGTGATATCTTCAAATTTTAGATTTCCTTTATTGAGATAGAGTTCATTTTTTACCTGATTACCCGAAAAATAAACATCTGGCAATCCGTCGTTGTTGATATCGCCTATCGCAAGACCGCCTCCGTTATAAAAGTAGAGGTAATCTAAGATGTTCATATCTTCAGTCGCAGTAAGTGTGTTCTGGAAGGTAACTCCGATTTTTTCAGTGTCAGGATTGGTAAATAATTCGGGCTCTTTGGAACACGAAAAAGCGACAAAACCTAATAGTATGAGTACAACGGCTTTATTCATTAAGTGCAAAAATCTTTGGTTTTTCATCATTTACAGAAGCGATAAGGTAAACGTTTCCTTTATTGTCGCTAAACGTTGATAGGTGCTTGACTTCTCCTTTAATAAAGAATCCACTCTTATCATAATTCTGCCATTTGTAATTCGCATTGCCTTCGTTAAGCAGTACATTACCAAAACTTGCATCCAATTGTGAATATTGTGGCTTAAACTCATAATTGTTACCCGCCATGATCAAGTCTGCAAGCCCGTCTTTATTGATATCGGCAGAAACTATATCGCAAACACAAGATAGTTGCGTCTGGTAAGGAAGTGGTTTTAGACTAAAGTTGCCTTTGCCATCATTAATAGCCAACATAGATTGAGAATATTTTACAGTTTTCTTGATCGCATTTTTTAAGCTCTCTGTTGAAAAAATCTCATCGATATATCTACTGGCATAGTCTGAAGCTTTTAAGTTTTGTTTTTTAAGCGAACTCATTTGCGCCGTGATTTCCTTTTTCTGATGTAACGGATAATCTTTACCATTTTTGTGCATCGTGGTGATTTGTTCAATCGTTCCGTTATTGTCAAAATCATTAATGTACATAGACATTGGGTTTTCTGCCGTAGGTAAATAATGCAAGTTTTCTCCTTCGTTTCCTAAAACCAGATCCATATCGCCATCATTATCTATATCTACTGCAGTAATGGTATTCCACCAGCCGGTTTTGTCACTCAGATTATTCTCTTTTAATGAAATTCTTCTGCCTGAATTTCTATAAACTAGAGGGGAACCCCATTCTGAAACGGTAATCAGATCTTTTTTGTCGTCACCGTCAACATCAAGCCAGATCGCATCGGTCACCATACCGGCATCTTTAGTATCGTAAGCCAGACGTTCGGTGGCATCTACAAAAATGCCGTCTCCGGTATTCTCTAAAAATAATTGTGCAGGATCTATACCGTAAACCCCAACAACGCTGCGAGAACCAATAAAGACATCTGTATCGCCATCGCCATCAAAATCATAAGGAGCAACAACGCTCATGTTTTGAAATGCTGACGGAAGTTCATTAGGTGATTTGCTTAAGTTGCCTTTGCCGTCATTGAGGTACAAGCGCGGTCTTAGCAACTCTTTTTTGCCCACTTCATTACCTCCGGAAGCTACTAATAAGTCAAGATCCCCATCACCGTCTGCATCAAAGAATGCAGCTGCTGTATCTTCAAAATTAGCTTCATCTTCAAAGAGCGACTGATTTTTTGCATTTAGTTTTCCACCGCCTAAATGTAGATATAGTTTTCCCGCACTTCCACTGGGAGCTCCTACAAAAATATCTTCATTTCCGTCATTATTGACATCGCCTACAGCTATCGCCGGACCTTCCTGAGAAAGTTTTTTAGCAATTAGACCTTCATAATCAAAGTCATTGTAGTTGTTTTCTTTATTAGCTTTAAGCTTATCGTTATTAAGTTCTGTAAGTAATTGTGGTACTGTTTTTTGCTTCTGCGGAATAAATACTTCAGTAGCCTTAGCCTGATCGAGATTTAAAGTTTGATTTGCAGCCACTTCTTTGAATACTTCAGTTTTATCATTAGGCCAAAGCACGCGCAATGAATCTATGGTTTGCGTTTGCCCCAGACCTATAGTCATCTTATAATCCATAGAAGATTGAAAGCCTCGCACAGGATATAATTCCTGTAAAATCTCTTGCCCATCAAAATACAGGCGTACCGAAGCTCCCACTGCAAACGGATTCTTCTCAGCACCTTTAAAAGTGATATTTATATAATTGTTATCAGTTTGTTGTCTGCTCTCGTTGCGGTATATAAATGCCTGCATATTCACATTATTCACCACAAGATCCAGATCGCCATCATTGTCCAGATCGCCATAAGCAGAACCGTTAGACATACTGGGAATGTCTAATCCCCATTTTTTACCGGCATCTTCAAAAGTGAGATCTTTTTTGTTGCGGTACACCGCATTGGGTAACGGTTTTTTAGGCATTTTATTAATGATAGAATCAATAGCCTGGCGCTTACCGGTGAGTGCCATATTTTGAATTATCTCATTAGCAAAGAAGTCTACGAAATCCAAATCAGTTAGATCGTGATTAATTCCGTTAGTTACATAAATATCGCGGTAGCCGTCGTTGTCTAAATCAGCTAATAATCCTGCCCAACTCCAGTCTGTAGCGTCTACACCGCTGTAATAGGCAGTTTCTGTAAACGAACCGTTACCGTTGTTTACCTGTAGGGTATTCTGAATAAATTGCTGATAGAAGTCTTTACTCTGTTTTAATTTATAAACATTATAACTGTCAAATTCCATCACAGATTTTACCCGCTCTTCAGGTTCGGGAAGCATATCAGTTATAAAAATATCTTGCAAACCATCATTGTTGATGTCAGAAATATCAACACCCATCGCGGAGAGAGAAAGGCGTGATGTCCGGTTTTTAATATCTTCTTTGAACGTCCCGTCTTGTTGATTGATATAAAGATAATCGCGCTCGTAGAAGTCATTTGAGATGTAGATATCTGGATAAAGATCATTGTTGATGTCTGTGATCATTACTCCAAGACCAAAACCTATGAGGCTTCCGTAGATACCTGCTTCTTCACTTACATCTGTAAAAGTATCGCCATCATTCCGCATTAAAAGATCACCTACACCTTTAAAAATATCAGGAACATTTTCCCAGTTTTCTGCGCGAGTATCACGCTGTTCAGCATATCCCAATCCACTTACAGGCACATTACTGTTATTCAAAATATAGACGTCAAGATCCCCATCCTTATCATAGTCAAAAAAGCTGGCCTGTGTAGAAAAACCAGATTTAGCCAGATTGTATTGCTTTGCTTTTTCGGTGAAAGTAAGATCCCCGTTATTGATGTAAAGATCATTGTCGTGGTTGTCTCCTTTCATATTACCGGCATTACTTACATAAATATCCAGTAAGCCATCAGCATTCACATCTGCCATAACCACACCGGTAGACCAAGGTTTACTGCCGCCTACCCCAGCAGCTTCGGTAATGTCTTCAAACTCAAAATTACCTTTGTTGAGGTAGAGTTTATTCTTTCCCATATTTGCGGTTAGGTAAATGTCTGCAAGACCGTCATTATTAATATCACCTATAGCAACTCCACCACCATTGTAGAAATTTCGGTATTTAAAAATATTGAAATCTTTCTCATTTTTAATCGCATTTACAAAGTCTATACCGGTTTCTTCAGAAGCCATCAGGCTAAAGAGTGTAGGTTCTTTGCTAGTGGTCTCTTTCTCTTCTGAACCTTTATCGCCACAGGCAATAAGCATCAATACTAAGCCGAAAAAGTAAAGTTTATTAAGACTATTCATCAGTTATTCTCTTTTCTTAAAAATAGGGGTTTGTCATTATTACGACCTATAATATAATAGGTATTGTCTTTTATTTTTAGCGGTGCAATGCTGCGCACAGCTCCTTTAATATTAATTTTATGTTTCCCGGCGTACTTAAAATTATTACCGGTATTCAGAAGAAAAACACCGTGTGATGCATCTAACCTTCCCAACTGTGTGCTAATCTCACTGTCATTACCCAAAAGTAGCAGATCGTTTAAGCCATCTTCATTAAAGTCTATAGCGGTGATAACTTTAACCGTTGAAACTTGCGCCATAAATGGCAGTTGATGTGCTTTAAACTCTAAGTTACCTACATTTTCAAAATACGTACTTGCGAGTTTAAAAACTTGTTTTTTTTCAGCTTTTTCTAATTTTTCTTCTGACAATAAATCGGTTATACTGGCTTGTGCAAATGCATGATAGCTTAAGAATTTCTTATTTAAAAAGGGGAGCTGTTTAACCAGTTCATCTTTAGTTGCTAAAACCGTTTCTGAGCCTTTGTAATAATACGTAGTCACAGGATCAGTTTTGCCATTAGCATCAAAATCAAAGCGATATAAATTAATAGGCCGTTCTAAAGAAGCCTTTAATCTTGTGTTTAAGCCCCAATTACCGACAATCATATCTAAATCACCATCTTGATCAAAATCTTCAACCAAGATCGAGTTCCAGAATCCATTTGTGTTTTTTAGACTTTCAATATTTTGTAATTCTAGTTTAGAACCCGAATTCATCAAAATTTGTATTGGCATCCAATGACCACAAACTATTGCATCAGGATATCCATTTGCATCCAGATCTGCCCAAATAATATCTTTTACATTTCCTAGTGTAGCAAATTCTGGAGCATAGGTTGTTGTGATATCTTCAAACTTTCCTTTTCCAGAATTTTTAAAAATATATTGCTTTGGAGTTGCACCAAATTCATGAGGAACTAAATCACTGGTAACCACTAAATCTAGTTTTCCGTCTTTATCAAGATCAACAGCTTTTATTTTTGACGCATTAAGTTCAATACCTTCAAAAGCATTATTTATTTTTTCAAAAGAACCTTTAGTGTTTAAGTAGAGTCGAGGAGTAAGGGCTTTACCATTTTTAAATTCGTTACCTCCGCTTGCTATAACAATATCAAGAGTTCCGTTATCGTCAACATCAAAAAGCGCTGCTCCGGTGTCTTCATTTATAGCATCTTCATCAGCATCAGGAAGAAAGCTCTGAGTGAAATTTCCTGTTTTGTTCTGAAAGAATATCGTTGTTTTTTGAGCCTTAGCACCCAGAATTATAAAGTCATCTAAACCATCATTATTCAAATCAGCAGTTTGAATTTGTGGGCCCGTATTAGTATTCGCGTAGGGAATAAGACCGTCTCTACTAAACTCAATAGAATTTCCGTCTTTGTGGTTAAAATCTACCTGAAGAGAATCAATAGTCCAGTTGATTTCATTTTCAGAATTGTTTATGTTTTTTTCTTTTGATTCAGCATTGCTTTCAGATAAGACAAGATTTGAGTTTGTATTTGTCAAAATCTGTTGTTTTCCTGATGGCCAAACGACCATAAGAGAATCTAATTGTTCGGTATCGCCCAACCCCACAAAAACAGAGGGGGGTACAGCAGACATAAAACCTCGTGTGGTGTAATTTTCAAAAGCTTGTTTTCTATTATTTTGATAGGCGATGAGTTTTGCTCCAATGCCAAAAGTGTTTTTGTCTTCCCCTTTAAACTGAATTAGAATGCCTTTCTGAGTTGATTGTTGAGCTGTTGTGTTTTCAAGAATATAGGCTTCTTCATTAACGTTATTAACGACAATATCCAGATCCCCATCATTATCCAAGTCAGCATAAGAAGCCCCGTTGCTAAAAGATGGTTTATTTGCAGTCCATAACTGGGTGACATCCTCAAAAGTACCGTCGGCATTATTTTTATACATGTAGTTTGCTACATGAGTTTCTGGGAGTTTTTTGATGAATTCCATTTCTGTTTCAGACATGTTTTTGCCTAATCTTTTCTGAATAGACTCATTAGAAATAAAATTCACAAAATCCATATCGTTGGTCGCGCCCAGAATTCCGTTTGCTATATAAATGTCTTTAAAACCATCGTTATCAAAATCAGCAATAAGTGGAGTCCAAGACCATTCAGTAGCGGCAATTCCACTTTGAAAAGCAGTTTCCGCGAAGCGACCATCACCTAAATTGAGCTGTAGCGTATTTTGCATAAACTGGTAATCATAACCGTTACGCAACTGATTTTGGTAAATAGGGTAGGAATATTCATTCCCAGAAGCCTTGAGAACTTCCAGATTTTCAGGAAGCATATCGAGACTTAAAATATCTGTGTTTCCGTCGTTATTAATGTCAGCAATATCAGTTCCCATAGAAAAGTGTGAGGTGTGCCCTAAACTTTTTTCTGTGGTATTAAGCTCTGAAAATGTTCCGTCTTGATTATTAAGATAGAGGTAATCATTTTCAAAAAAATCATTTGCGATATATAAATCAGGATAGCTGTCATTGTTAATGTCAGAGACTGAAACACCAAGACCGTAGCCTATTTTACTCCTTAATATACCTGCTTCTTCAGTGATGTCTGTAAAATAACCGTTGTTATTTTGGTACAATTTATCACCAAGTAAACTATCTGCTTTTTTACGAACAGCAGCTTTACCATAATTGGCGTTGGGATGAACCGAATGATTGAGTAAATACATGTCGAGGTCGCCATCTAAGTCATAATCAAAGAAAGAAGCCTGAGTGGAAAGGCCTGCATAATCCAGACCATATTCAGCAGCAGCTTCTTTAAATTTTGGAACGCCATTTTGCTCGCCGATATTTATGTATAATTTGTTGCGCCCCTTAAGTTGTAAATGACCGCTTACTGTGCATACATAAATATCCAGTAGGCCATCTGCGTTGATGTCAACAACAGTGACACCTGTATTCCAACTTTTAGTGTCATAAATTCCGGAAGCTGAGGTAATGTCTTTAAATTTAAAATCACCTACATTAAGGTATAACTTATCTGAAACTTGATTCCCTGTAAAATAAATATCGGGTAACCCGTCATTATTGAAATCTGCAATAGCTGTACCGCCACCATTGTAGAAGTAGAGGTAGTTGAGAATGTTGAGTTGAGGAGTGCTGGTTAATGTATTTTTAAAATCTACCCCAGAATCAGCAATATAAGCTAATTTATAGGACTTACTTTCCTTTTCGCAAGAACAGCAAAAAGTGTAAATCAAAACGATTATAGTATAAAGATGTAATCGCGGCATAGAGTAGGTTACAGTAGTTTTGGGAAAGTTACTAATTTAAAAAGAGGACCATAAATGATCCTCTTTTCTATTATGGGTAACAAAATATAAGGATTAATATCCAGGATTTTGAACAAGATTTGGATTTAAAATAACCTGTGTATTTGGGATTGGGAAAAGATTCTTTTCGTCATTCCCTACCGCAGAAGGATCTTTAAATGCCCAGTCTTTAGTATACTGACCAAAACGAATCAAGTCATTACGTCTCCAAAATTCAATGTATAATTCACGACCGCGCTCATCGATAATATCCTGATCTGTAAGACTAGTCAGAGGAGTTGCATCTCTCAATGTTCTTAAGTCATTCATAAGCGTCAACGCATCGTCAGAGCTAGTACCACCATTATGAATCGCTTCAATTTTCATCAAATAAGCATCAGAATAGCGGAAGAATATCTCGTGTTCTCTAAAAGCACCATTTCTAGGGTTGTATTTGATTACGCGAATTCCGGTTTGTTCACCATTTTCAACCAGACTTGGTTCACCTGTTCCAGCATCAACAAAATCACGTTTGAATTGTAAGGGTACATTACCTCTATCAGTAAGTTCATCCCCATTAAGCGCATATTGCTGACCGATTAGGAATCCATACCCAACATTTGAAGCATCAGCAAAACCATCATTGTCAGTATCACTCATCAAATCTTGGCCAGTGAAGGCAATACCGCTTTGAGCAACATAACCTCTACGTTCTTCCTGACCCTCGCCAGGATTATTAGAATCAGAAGGTCCTTCAAATAGATCGTAGTATTCTGCTAGTGTAGCAAAACCATTCCAACCACCACCTGTGTTATCAGGGTGTGTAAAATTATAATGTAGTGTATTCCAGATACGGTTACCTGTTGATGTGTTTATGTACCAAATAGTTTCTGAATCTGGAGTAGGCTCAAACATTTCAAAATAACCATCCTCTAAAGCATATCCATCGTCTTCGATTTCTTCTACTAGCGTAATTACTTCATTCATATCTGATGAAGCTGGGCTTCCCGTTTTTTCGTAGATATGTCTGTTTAAGTGAACTTTTGCCAACAAGTATCTTGCGGCAGCTTTAGTTGCTCGTGGATTGTCATCTCCAGCAGAAGAAGATGGCAAACCAGAGATAGCATTCTGTAAATCAGAAACAATAAAAGATACGGCATCTGCACCAGTTAAAACTTCTGGATTTTCACGAGGATCCGCAGTTGTATCTCTAAATGGAACCTGGCCAAAATTATCGAGAATTACAAACATACCTAAAGCACGTAAGAAAGATGCTTGGGCACGAGATTCATCTGAAGAAGCGGATCTTTCATCTAATACAGTACTTGAAGTTAACTGTAACTCATTCCACTGGTCAAAGACTGTTCTTATATACTGATGATCTGCAGTCCAGGTATGCTGATGCATTTGTCTCCAGATACCGTTATCCCCCCAGTCAGAACCTCTAGTAGGTACTAATTGTGCATCTGTAGTAACTTCACTTAGGGCATATAAGTTAGCCTGATCTCCAACGTAACCTTGAATATTATTATACATTCCGCTTACAGTACTGGCTGCTTCATCAGCAGTTGGTATACCCGTAAAGCCATCTGTAAGTATCGAATCTGTCTCTTCAATTTCTAAGTCAGTACAAGCTGTAAAAGCCGCTGCTGTAAGAAAACTGAGAAAGACCAATTTAATTTGTTTTGTTCTTTTCATTTTATCAATTTTTTATAATTAAAACTTAGCGTTTAATCCTATTGTTACTGTAGTGGGTCTTGGGAAAGACGTATAGTCTATTCCTGCACTTGGAATACCGCTACCAAAATCACCTGTAGTAGATGACACTTCTGGATCAAGACCGCTGTAACCGGTGATTAAAAATAAATTTTGACCAGTAACATTTACTCTGAGTGATTGAACTGCAGATCCTTCGCGCATAGGGACATTATAGCCTATAGACGCATTTTGAAGTCTTACAAAATCACCACTTTCTAAGTAAAGGGTTGAAACTTCCTGAGAAACAAGGGCCAATCCATCTGGAGTGGCATTTCTTGAAGTAAGAAAAGTAGGTCTGTTAAGAAACGCATTCGCTGTATTGTTATACACATAAAAACCAAACTGACCGGTAAAGAAGGTTGAGAAGTCCCAGTTTTTTACACTTAAATTAAGTGATAAACCTGTATTCCAATCTGGTAATGCATCTTTTCCAACAAAATCTTTATCATCTGCAGAAAAGTTAGGAGTACCATCAGCATCCTCAGCATATTCAGCCATATAATACGAAAATAATGATCTTCCCTCTCCAAGTCTTTGTACAAATGCACCAGTAAGACCAGGACCATTTACCTCACCAAAATTAGCGACGGCACCATTTAGGCCAGTTACTTCATTGTGGTTGTATGAAATATTAAATGAAGCAGAAAAATTCACATCTTCAGTTTGAATCAAGTCATAGTTAAGGGCTAATTCAACCCCTTTGTTAATTACCTCACCATCTTCTAAGTTTACGAATCTGAATGGATCAAAAGCTGGTGCCGGAGCCGGAGATCTAAATAAAAGATCTCGTGTAGCTTTGCGATATAGGTCAAGCGAACCATTAAAGCGGTCGTTGTTAAAACCAAAGTCAATACCAAAGTTTAAATCAATTGTAGATTCCCATTTAAGATCTGGGTTTTGTACCGCTACAGTTTCTAGACCAGGTCTGTTAACTGTCCCGTCATCCGTAATAGAAGGACCACCAAAACGCTGTCTGTTTAAGTACTGAGCATAACCCAGGCCTTCCTGATTACCAGTAGAACCTGCACCTACTCGAAGTTTAAGCGTAGAGAATGCATCACCTACGAAATCTTCATCACCCAGTTGCCATGCAAATGCTGCAGAAGGGAAATAACCATACTTGTTGTTTTCGCCAAAACGCGAAGAACCATCAGCTCTCATCGTTGCAGTAAGTAAATATTTATCAGCAAAAGTTAACTGAACACGTGCAAAATAAGATTGTAACTCATCTGTATTGTCAAAGGTATCTAACCACAATGATTCATATACACCGTTAAATGATGGTAAAACTCCAGAATCATCAAATGGCATTAATGAATTTAGGAACGTGTTAGCACCATTAGAATCATATCCAAATTGCTGATAAGGGGTATTAATTAAACCACGTAAATCACTTACTGCACCTCTTAAAGTACTCTGCATGTCTACAAGGTTTGTAACTGGTGATCCATAACCCTGAGCATTAAAGCCCTGACGTCTGAAATCCTGAAACGAATAACCAGCAAGTGCGTCAATCTTGAAGCCATCAAAATCTTTAGCATAACGCAGGGTTGTTTCTAGTAATTTACTGGTGTTTTCTAATGTGTTGTATGAAGCCTGACCATTATCTGTAACCCTGTTAAAGTTATTGATATTAGGAGATACAGCAGCTTGAGCTTCTGCGTCAGATTTGTCATAACCTAAACTTACTTTACCGGTAATTGCATCGGTAAATTTATATTCAGTTGATAGGTTTAACAGGTATCTGTTTGTATTTGTAATTGAGTAGTAATTATTAAGGTAGTTTGCAGGATTCAAGAGGTTTCCGGCAAAGAAAAACTCAGGGTCTGCGGGCCAAGTTGGATTAGCAGAGTAAGCAGCACCAATAAGGTTACCACTTGCACCTCCCTGACCACTAATTGGTGGCGCTTCGTCATTTACACGAGAATAAGAAGCTTGGAGTGCAAAACTCAATTTATCATCAAAAAAACGTTGATTGGCATTAAGACGTGTAGTAATACGCTCTTGTGATGAATTTTGAATAACACCTTCAATGTTTCCATAACTTACAGTTGCTCGTACATTACCTGAGTTGTAGTTATTAGAATAAGAAAGGTTATTATTTGTAGAGATTGTTGAACGTGTAATATAATCCTGCCAGTCTGTTTCTGATCCAAAATCAAGATCATTAGCAATATCCTGACCTCTTAAGTCAGCAGTATTAGCAAGAAATTCCTGAGCATTAAAAAGGTCATATTCTCTTGCTGGTGCAGAAAAGCTCATACTTGTAGACAGTTCAAATACACCACCCTGAGAGCCACGACCACTTTTGGTCGTTACGATAACAACCCCATTAGCACCACGAGAACCGTAAATTGCTGTTGCAGAGGCATCTTTCAAGATAGATATGCTCTCAATATCGTTAGGGTTGATAAAGTTTAAAGGGTTTCTGGTAGCGTTTGCACCATTTATAATATCACCACCTGATGGGGTTGTAGACTCACCAGAAAGTGGAATACCATCAACAACAAAAAGTGGATTGTTATTAGAACGAATAGAGTTTGAACCCCTGATTCTAATGTTATTTCCAGCACCAGGTTCACCACTATTTTGTGAGATGTTTACCCCTGCCGTTTTACCTTGAATCAATTGTTCAGGAGAAGCGATAGCACCTTGATTAAATTCTTCTGCAGTAACAGAAGAAACAGACCCGGTTGCATCACGTACAGTTGTAGTTCCATAACCAATAACCACAACCTCTTCAAGAGCTGCAGCATCTTCTTCTAGGGTTACACTAATAGTAGACCTGCCATTAACAGCAACCTCCTGTTGTGAAAATCCTACATAACTAAATACAAGTGTTGCATCTGAAGGAACATTGTTTAAGGTATAGTTACCATCAAAATCTGTTGTAGTGCCATTTGTGGTTCCCTTGACTAGAACGTTTGCGCCAGGCAATGGGCCATTGGGTTCTGATACTGTTCCGGATACTGTTTGTGCTTGCGCCATACCTGCCAGTAAGAGCGAAGCGAAAAACAACATACTTCTAAGTATTACATGCTTCATAAGTTTGAATTTTAATTGAATTATTGGTTTTTCCAAAAGTGTTTCTTGGTCATCAAATTTATATAAATAATTGAATAAATAAGGGTAACTACAACGTTTAAGTAACGAAATCGATATAGTTTTGAAAACTGTAAAAAATACGCTTATCCTCAATATATTATCAAATAACTAATAATATCTAATAATATAGTGAAAAAATTATGAAATATTCATACTGTTGAAATTTTCGCCTAAAAGAGTTTAGTGAATCTTGTGATTCTTTTTTTTTGAAAAAAATTAAAAGTAACCTCAAAAAAACATCTTAAATAGTACTTTTTTACCTGCACAAAACACCCTTTTTAATTCTTAAAACGTCAAATCTGTGTAACCTATAAATTAGAAATGTCTTAAAAGCTTATTTAATAAGGTACTAAATCGATTAAACGATTTTTAAATTTATAGCGGTTTAGGAATAGAAATCAAGCTTGGTGGTATCTTTGTAAAATGATTTACGATTCAATAATTATCGGAGGAGGGGCAGCCGGGTTTTTTACTGCAATTAATTTAGCTAAAAACAGACCGGGAAGCTCAATTCTTATTCTAGAGCGAGGAGGTCAGGTTCTTGAGAAAGTGCGTGTTTCGGGCGGTGGTCGTTGTAATGTGACGCACGCTGTGTTTGAACCCAGGCCACTTACCGATTTTTACCCAAGAGGAAAAAGGGAGTTGCTGGGCCCTTTTCATACGTTTATGACTGGGGATACAATGGCTTGGTTTGAAGATTTAGGCATTCCTTTGAAAATAGAAGAAGACGGGAGGGTTTTTCCGCAAAGCGACAGTTCACAAAGTATTATAGATTGTTTTCTTGAACAGGCTTCGCACTACAACATAGCGATAGAAACTAAAATACCTGTGACATCATTAAAAAAAAATGATGATAATACTTTTGAATTAGGTTCTAAAAATTTCACTTATCTCTCCAGAACCGTTGTTGTGGCTACCGGGAGTAATCCTAAGATGTTAAAATTGCTAGAGGGAGCTCGGGTAAAAGTGACTTCCACTGTGCCATCTTTGTTTACATTTAATATAAGAGATGAGCGTATCACAAGTTTAGCAGGACTTGCTACTCAAGCTCGAGTGAAGCTTTTAGATTTAAATAAAAAGTCATTACTTGTAAATGAGGCACAAATTGACCACAACGGTACTGAAGGACCAGTTTTAATAACGCATTGGGGTATGAGCGGGCCGGGAATTCTTAAATTATCGGCTTGGGGTGCTCGCACTTTAAAAGCATCTAATTATGAATTTTTAATTGAGATTTCTTGGTTGCCAGATTATAATATAAATCAATTACGGGAAGCCTTGAGAGAATCAAAATTTAATCTGGCAAAACAGACCGTTGCGAAGTGGGCTCCTTTTGATTTGCCTAAACGCCTTTGGCAAAGTTTGGTTAAAGCTTCAGGGATTTCTGATTCTTTAAAATGGGCAGATCTTAATAAAGCCATGCTTAATGATCTGGAGCAACAATTGCTAACGTGTCATTTTCGTGTAAGTGGAAAAAGTACTTTTAAAGAGGAATTTGTGACTGCAGGGGGTGTTGATCTCACTGAAATTGATTTTAAAACATACCAAAGTAAAAAGATCAAGGGCTTGTATATGGTAGGTGAGGTACTCAATATAGATGCAGTAACGGGAGGGTTTAACTTTCAAAATGCCTGGACGGGTGGTTTTATCGCAGCAAAGGCTCTGGCAGAAAGTCTTTAATTGAGACGCCAAATCTCAAAATTGAGAGCTGTTGCATATGCTACCCATATTATATAGGGGATTAATAGAGTCGCCGCACTAGGATTCACTACTTTAAACCATTTAAAAGTAAAAAGTAATAGAATAAGCAAAGCCAAAATAATAATAAGTGCAGGTAATATAAGTTTAAGCCCGAAAAAAAATATAGACCAACTGGCATTTAATATAAGTTGAAAACCAAAATGATATAGAGCTGTTTTTACCCATTTATGGTAGAAACCTTTGTTCCAAACCATACCTGCTGCTACACCCATAAGTATATAGAGAAGCGTCCATATGGGGCCAAATAACCAATTGGGTGGAGTGAAAAAAGGCTTTTCTAAATTAATATACCACACGTCAACGCTACTTTGAGTCGCTATTGCATCAAGAAATCCCACGATTAAGCAAATCGTTACGGGTATTAAAATGCGTAAAGCCTTTTGTGTGATCATTAGAACTGTACTTGTTACTAATTTAGAAAATAAATTTGAGTTCTTAATTCATTAAAAAATTGAGTTTAAACTTTCATAAGTTTTTAGAGACAGTATATTTGCAGTATGACAACTACCAAATTTCACCCTGAGGTCTACACTCAGGCACTGACAAGTGAGTCAGTGAGTTATGCTTCTCCTAGTAATATAGCTCTAATTAAATATTGGGGTAAACACGGTGTGCAAATACCTAAAAACCCTTCAATTAGTTTTACACTAGATACATGTAAGACCACAACTAAATTGAGTTATGTTAAGCGTGAAAAAATCACTGATGAATATGAGCTTAAGGTGATTTTAGATGGAAAACACAAGCCTGGTTTTGAGCCTAAAATTTATCAATTCTTTGGGCGTATTCAATCATATCTACCTTTTGTAAAAGATTATGAGTTTACTATTGAAACATCAAACAGTTTTCCTCACAGTTCTGGTATCGCTTCTTCCGCTAGTGGTTTGAGTGCTCTTGCATTATGTTTGATGGAAATGGAACGCGAAATGCAGCCAGAAATGACTTTGAAACATTTCAATCAAAAAGCTTCGTTTATTGCGCGGTTGGGTTCAGGAAGTGGTTGTAGATCTTTAGAAGGTCCCTTAGTTGTCTGGGGAGAACATGCAGAAATAAAAGGAAGCAGCGATTTATACGGAGTTCAATACCCTTATGAAATAAACCCGGTTTTTGACAACTATCAAGATGCTATTCTTTTAGTGGATAAAGGAGAGAAGCCGGTGAGTAGTACTGTGGGGCATAACCTGATGCACAATCATGCTTATGCTGCAAGTCGTTTTGAACAGGCTGTGGTAAATTTATCTAAGCTCATTCCTATGTTAAAAACCGGAGATTTAGATGGGTTTGTGAGGCTGGTAGAAAGTGAAGCGCTTACGCTACACTCAATGATGCTTACTAGTGATCCTTACTTTATATTAATGAAGCCAAACACACTTCATATTATAGATAAGATTTGGGAATATAGAAGAGAAACCGGTATACCTGTGTGTTTTACGCTAGATGCGGGTGCTAATGTTCATGTTTTATTTCCTGATAAAGATAAAGAGCAGGTTCATGAATTTATTAAAAATAATTTAAGTAAATATTGTCAGGATAACAGGTATATTTTTGACAGTGTGGGAAGTGGCGCAATTAAGTTGTAACTTTGCCAAGGCCTAATAACTAGTAGATTTATGAAAGGACCTTTATTTTATTCAAAAATTCTTCTTTTTGGTGAGTATGGAATCATCAAGGATTCAAAGGGTTTATCTATACCTTATAACTTTTATAAGGGTGCTTTAAAAGTAGATGAAAACCCAGATGAGATCGCTGTTAAATCTAATGAAAGTTTAGGTCGTTTTGCTGAGTATCTTCAGCAACTCCAAGAAAATCAACCGGAATTAGTGCAGTTTGATATTGAAGCTTTAAAGGCCGATATAACCGAAGGTATGTATTTTGACAGTACTATTCCTCAAGGATATGGAGTGGGGAGTAGCGGTGCGCTTGTAGCTTCTATTTACGATAAATATGCAAGTGATAAGATCACGATTTTGGAGAATCTTACCCGTGAAAAATTATTGACGCTTAAGCAGATTTTTGCGCAGATGGAGTCTTTTTTTCATGGAAAATCTTCTGGTTTAGATCCTTTAAATAGTTATTTGAGCCTGCCTATTTTGATCAATAGTAAAGACGATATAGAGCCTGCCGGAATTCCTTCTCAAACCGTTGACGGTAAAGGAGCAGTTTTTCTTTTAGATAGTGGTATTGTAGGCGAGACAGCGCCGATGATCAATATATTTATGGAAAGTATGAAGCAAGAAGGTTTTCGTAAAATGTTAAAAAATCAGTTTGTCAAACATACTGATGCTTGTATAGATGACTTTTTAAAGGGTGATGTAAAATCGCTTTTTGGTAATGTTAAACAGCTTTCTAAAACGGTGCTTCGCAATTTTAAACCTATGATCCCTGCAAGTTTTCATGATTTATGGAAACAAGGCTTAGATTCTAATGATTACTATTTGAAGCTTTGTGGTTCTGGAGGTGGCGGTTATATTTTAGGTTTTACCGAAGATATTGATAAAGCTCGTAGGTCACTTGATGGTCACAAGTTAGAAGTGGTCTATAACTTCTAAGAATTATCTTCAATTAAAATACTCGTTTATGTCTCGCATAAGCCGAAGAAATAAACTGTTACTTCTCAAATTTTTGAGTTTGTTTTCGGTGGTGCGTGGGTATAATATTCTCATTATTGTTTTAGCACAATACCTGGCCTCGATATTTATTTTATCGCCAGATAATCTACGTGCGCGAGATGTAGTGCTTGATCTTAATCTGTTTCTAATTGTATTGTCTACTTCTCTGGTTATCGCCGGGGGTTATATTATTAACAGTTTTTATGATAGTGCAAAAGATTTGATCAACAGGCCTAATAAGACAAGGCTAGACCATATGGTGAGCCAAAAAAAAATACTCACTTTGTATTTTGTGCTCAATTTCATTTCAATCATTGTTGCTAGCTATGTTTCGTTCTTTGCAGTGCTGTTTTTCTCAGCATATATTTTCGGGATTTGGTTCTACTCCCATAAACTGAAGAAAGTTCTTTTTTTGGGAAATCTAACTTCTGCATCTCTTGCGTTAACTCCTTTTTTTGCAGTATTTATTTATTACCGAAATTTTGAAAAAGTAATTTTTGTACACGCTTTGTTTTTAGGTTTGATTATAATAATGCGCGAGCTTATTAAAGATCTGGAAAATATAAAAGGAGATATTGCCTTAGGTTATCATACGTTTCCAGTGATTTACGGAGAACGTTCTACCAAAGCTTTAATAACATTGCTTGTGGGTATTACAGTAATTCCCGCTTTTTTACTCATTAACAATTTTGATGTAGGTTTGATGAGCTACTATTTTTATTTAAGTATGATTCTGCTGCTGGTTTTTTTATTCTGGTTGTGGAAGTCTAACGAAAAGTTGCATTACCTGCTTTTACACAATATTTTGAAGCTAATCATCGTGCTAGGTGTTTTTAGCATTTTGCTGATTGATACAGATGTTGTGATCAACCGTATTCTATAAAAAAAAAGCCATCTGAAAGGATGGCTTTTAAGGCTGATTCAAATAAACTAATTACTACTAATGCTTTTTAATGGTATAGGTGATATTGAAAAAACGATTCCCTAATACTTTTATATCGGTCTTTTTGTAGTTTAATCTTGATTTGATGTAGTTTTCAATGGTTTTATTTTCTGTAGCTACATTGAGCAGAACAAGTTTCCCTTGAGCAGTCACCATAAAGTGAATGTTGCTTTCTATTGTATCTTGCTCTAATTCGATATCAGGGTTTCCTAAAAGTGCTACAACCTGAGCACGAAGCTCAACGCTTTTTGATTCTGGTTTTGGGTCGGTGTTTGCAAAAAGGTTTGTAGCTGTTAGTGCGAGAGCTAAAACTAAAATGTGTAATTTTTTCATGTTTTTTTTATTTGTGATTGATGTCCCAAAAATATTAATTCAACTTGCATTACGCGGTATAATTTGTATTACGCTAATTTGATGCAATACCTGCTTTTTCTGTTCAATTTCAGGTTAGGGACAATTTCTAAACAAATCCATTTTTATTAATTAAGAGCAAGAAAGTCGTCAGATTTCAGAAGGTTTTAGATTGAATTAATACAGACTAATTTGTTATTGTTTCTTAAACCTTCAGTTTTAATAACCGCATTAGTTTCTAATATGAACTAAAGATTAACAAGAAGAGTTTTTTAGGTATTCAGTTTATGTCTTTGAAGCTTTGTTTCAGGTATTAAATTCGTTTTTTAAATATGTATCTTTGCGCAAAATTTAAGTTATGAGCAGACATCAAGATGGAAAGAGAGACGGGAAAGCATCTGGTCGCGGTTCTAATAATATGCGTAGCAAAAGTAACGCAAGAGGGAACGCTCCTATAAAGAAAAATACAGCCGCTAGTAGTCGCACAGCGACCGCCAGTTCTGGTAAAGGCGGTATTCGTTTAAATAAATATATTTCAAATAGTGGCATCTGTTCTCGCAGGGAAGCAGATATGTATATCGCTACCGGTCAGGTTTCGGTTAATGGCGAGATCATTAATGAGATGGGATATAAAGTTAATTTAGATGATGATGTACGTTTTGACGGTCGTCGCATCAACCCGGAGTCTAAAGCTTATGTATTGCTTAATAAACCAAAAGGTTTTTCTGTAACCACCAGCAATTATAAAGGAATGACGGTTATGGATCTTGTGGCTAGCGCTACAAAGTCTAGAATTCAGCCGGTAGGAAGGTTGGGCCGTAATGCAACAGGACTTATCTTATTTACCAATGATGAGAAGGTGATGCAAAAATTAACCAACTCAAAAGCTGGTTTGCAGCGTCTCTTTCATATAGAGCTTGATAAAAACCTAAAAGGTGAAGATCTTGAGAAAATTAAAAAGGGTCTTACTATAGATGGTAAAAAATACGAGGTCGAAGATTTAAAGTATGTAGATGGAGCTCCCAAAAAAGAAGTAGGTCTTCGCATGAGAAATATAGGAAGCAGTCTTATACGTACTGTTTTTGAACATTTAGATTATCAAGTTGTACGTGTAGATTGTGTTACACTTGCCGGTTTGACAAAAAAAGACCTGCCAAGAGGTAAGTATAAACATTTGAGTGAGCAGGAAATTAACAACCTTATGATGCTTTAAGACTGTGTTTTGTTTTTTTATTTTAGATTTAAAGTGTTGTAAAAAGGGAGATTAGTATTTTTTTTACATTACCTTAAGAGTTGATTGCATTGTATATCAAATTCTTTTTTTACATTTCCTGCTTTAAACAATTTAATGAATACAAAGTATATAGATCTTATAGATCAATCTTTCTATTTTCCTCAAGAGGAATTCAAACTTGAGGACAATCAATTAAAGTTTCATGATATAGACTTGATGGCTCTTGTAGAGCAGTATGGCGCTCCATTGAAATTCAGTTATTTGCCTAAAATTTCTGAAAACATCAATCGAGCCAAAGGCTGGTTTGCTGATGCTGTCAAAAAGCACAATTATAAGGGTTCTTATAATTATTGCTATTGTACAAAAAGTTCGCATTTTAAGCATGTACTTGATGAGGCTCTAAAAAATGATATTCATATAGAAACATCTTCTGCTTTTGATATCAATATTGTAAATAAGTTGAAAGAAAATGGTAAGATCACAGATGAGACATTTGTGATTTGTAATGGTTTTAAAAGGGACCAATACATTAAGAATATTACTAATCTTATTAATGATGGGCAAAAGAACTGTATTCCTATCATTGATAATTATGAAGAAATCAACTTGCTTACTGAAGGTATTAAAGGTGATTTTAAAATAGGTATTCGTATTGCTTCTGAAGAAGAACCTAAGTTTGAGTTTTATACATCAAGGTTGGGTATAGGATATAAGAATATTGTTCCTTTTTATGAAGACCAGATTAAGAATAACGACCAGTTAGAGCTTAAAATGCTTCATTTTTTTATCAATACCGGGATTCGTGACAACGCTTACTACTGGAATGAGATGAATAAATGTCTTAAAGTCTATATTAGATTGAAAAAGATTTGTCCCTCACTAGATAGTCTAAACATTGGCGGAGGCTTTCCTATTAAAAATTCGTTGGCTTTTGATTACGACTATGCTTATATGGTAGACGAGATCATCAATCAAATCAAGATTACATGCGATGAGGCTGAAGTGCCTGTACCTAATATTTTCACAGAATTTGGAAGTTTTACAGTAGGAGAGAGTGGCGGTGCCATTTATGAAGTGCTGTATCAAAAACAACAAAACGATCGCGAAAAGTGGAATATGATAAATTCATCATTTATTACCACTTTGCCAGATACCTGGGCGATTAGCAAGCGCTTTATTATGCTGCCGGTAAACCGATGGGATGAAGAATATGAGCGCGTTCTGCTAGGAGGTCTAACTTGTGATAGTGATGATTACTATAATAGTGAGCAGCACAGTAACGCGATTTACTTACCCAGATATAAAAAAGATAAACCACTATTCATCGGGTTTTTTAATACCGGTGCTTATCAAGAAACCATAGGAGGCTATGGCGGTCTGCAACACTGTTTAATCCCTCAGCCTAAACATATTCTGATAGATAGGGATGAAAATGGTAACTTAACAACCCGTATATTTAATGAACAACAAAAAGCAGAACAATTGCTTAAGATTTTAGGTTATGAGTACAACTAAAAATTATGCTGGCATCCCTGATGAGTTTGCCAAACTGGAAACTTCAAAAATTGTATTAATCCCGGTGCCTTATGATGGGACTAGTACTTGGGGTAAAGGTGCAGACAAAGGGCCGCAGGCTTTTTTAGACGCATCAGAAAATATGGAGACTTACGATATTGAGACTGATACTGAAGTTTATCAGCAGGGTATTTATCTCGCTCCTGCAATAACTGAAGCTAGTTCTCCAGAAGCAATGGTTCAAGAAGTTCATAAAACAACTAAAGACTTTATTAAACGTAACAAGTTTGTTACGCTATTTGGCGGTGAACATTCGGTGTCAATAGGAGCCATACGTGCTTTTAATGAGCTTTACGATAATCTTACGGTATTACAAATAGACGCGCATACAGATTTGCGTCAGGAATATATGGGCAGCAAATGCAACCACGCCTGTGCGATGTATGAAGCTAGTCAGACAACAAATCTAATTCAGGTAGGCATACGCAGTATGGATGCTCTTGAGAAAACCGTAATGGATGAGGATAAAGTATTTTTCGCTCACGAAATGGTACAGGATGAGTACTGGGCAGATACGGTTATAGATTTATGTACAGATCACGTTTTTGTAACATTTGATCTTGATGCATTAGACCCTTCTATTATGCCATCAACAGGAACTCCTGAGCCGGGCGGTTTATTTTGGTATGAAACTATGGATTTCTTAAAGCGTCTTTTTGCTGAAAAGAATGTGGTAGGTTTTGATATTATGGAACTTTGCCCTAGCGAGCACGATAAATCTTCAGACTTTTTAGCAGCTAAACTTTACTATAAAATGTTGAGCTACAAATTTGAAGGAGAAGATATAGAAGATAATTATGATAATACTTACGTAGCTAAACCCTCTAAAGGCGGCGTAAATAAATTTGACTTAAATGACGATGAAGACTAAGGGAGCAATCTCTCAATTTATAGAAAAATATTATTTGCATTTCAATGCAGCTTCGGTTGTAGATGCTGCAAAAGGTTATGAAGCGCAGCTCGAGAATGGTGCAAAAATGCTAGTTTCTCTTGCCGGAGCTATGAGTACCGCAGAGTTGGGTAAAATTTTTGCGGAAATGATCCGTCAGGATAAGGTTCAGATTATTTCTTGTACCGGTGCAAACCTGGAGGAAGATATTATGAATCTTGTAGCGCATTCGCATTACAAGCGTGTTCCTAACTATAGAGATTTAACTCCACAGGAAGAATGGGATCTTTTAGAAAAAGGTCTTAATCGAGTTACTGATACTTGTATTCCTGAGGAGGAAGCTTTCCGCAGATTGCAACAACATATTTTCAAAATCTGGAAAGATGCTGACGATGCCGGTGAGCGCTATTTACCGCACGAGTTTATGTATAAAATGTTGTTGAGTGGTGTGCTTGAAGAATACTACGAGATTGATTTAAAAGACTCATGGATGTATGCCGCAGCTGAAAAAAATCTGCCTATTATCTGCCCGGGTTGGGAAGATAGTACTATGGGGAATATCTTTGCTTCTTATGTGCTAAAGGGAGAGCTTAAAGCTTCAACAATGAAGTCGGGTATTGAGTATATGACCTTTTTAGCAGATTGGTATACCAATAATTCTGAAAACGGAATTGGTTTCTTTCAAATAGGTGGTGGTATTGCCGGGGATTTCCCAATTTGTGTAGTGCCTATGTTGTATCAGGATATGGAACGTGAAGACACACCATTCTGGAGCTATTTTTGTCAGATATCAGATTCTACAACCAGTTACGGTTCGTATTCAGGAGCTGTTCCTAACGAGAAAATTACCTGGGGTAAACTGGATATCAATACCCCTAAATTTATTATCGAGAGCGATGCGACCATTGTAGCTCCTCTTATTTTTGCATATTTATTAGATATGTGAAATAGTTAGATATTAAATAAAAAGGCCTCCTGAAGTTGAAATTCAGGAGGCCTTTTTTATGAGTCATATTTTCAATATGACTAAAGATTTAGACTTTTATTTTTTAAAGTCTTGGGCTTTTCGCTTTCAGTCTTCCATTCAATCAAAGGGGAAGGATAATAGTTCACATTCATCTTCTCTAAGAACGGAGCTTGGTTGCCCAGACGAACTTTATAATTTTCCCAATCTCTGTTTTCTGGTTGTGACCAGTTCAATTCAGCAAAACCTATAGCTCTAGGGAACGCTAAATATTCAAGTTCGGTAATAGTGCTAATAGTTTCAGACCATAGAGGCGCCTCAATACCCAATATATTTTCCTGAGGTATATTTTTATAAGATTCCGGCTTCCAAATGTAGGCTGTATCTACTGGTACATAACCGGCCCAATTCAGGCCATATTCAGACTCAAGATCATATTTCATATCCAGATAGGCTTTGTTAGCAGGAGACATAATTATCCTTAGGTTTTTGGCTACGGCTATTTTTGCATTGTCTGTACTTGACCAAAACTGAGCAACAGATGTAGTATCAATATCTGCCGTAACAATTTCATCCCAACCAATCATAATTTTGTCGTAGCGCTGAACAAGCTTTTCAACTTTATTTACAAAATAGATATAATCGTTCTTTTTGGTTACGTGACTTTCATCACCACCTATGTGAAAATAAGGTCCGGGTGTTATTGCCGAGATCTCTCGTACAACATCATCTATAAATGTATAAACTGTATCCTTATGCGTGTCAAACGTGCTGAAACCTACGTGTGTACCTCGGTATATTTTCGGAGTTTTTCCGTTTCCATTCAAAATAGGATAAGCCACCGAAGCTGCATTGGTATGACCAGGCATATCAACTTCGGGAATTATGGTGATGTGGTTTTGGGCAGCGTACTCAACAATAATTTTATAATCTTCTTGTGTGTAAAAGTCGCCGGGCTCGCTACCTACTTCTGTAACTCCGCTTATCTCCGTAAGTTTGGGCCATGATTTTATTTCAATTCGCCATCCCTGATCATCTGTCAGGTGTAGATGCAAAATATTGTACTTATAGTAAGCCAGAAGATCAATATATTTTTTGACTTCTTCAACATTAAAAAAATGACGTGCAACATCTAGCATTGCGCCGCGATAAGCAAATAAAGGACTGTCATTTATACTTCCTGAAGGAATGGGCCATACTGGATAATCTATGATAGAATCACTTGCTTTTGCGGGGACAAGTTGGCGCAAAGTCTGTATCCCTCTAAAGGCTGCTGTAGCACTTGCAGCACTTAAAACAATAGAGTCTTTATTTATCTTTAAAAAATAAGACTCTTGATTTATTTTAGATAAACTATCTGAATGATGAATATAGATGACACTTTCCTGATTCGTGAACTCTGTATTTACAGGGACTCTCAACTGTGTCAGGTCTTTTAGTTTGTCAGCTAAAAACAAGGCAACATTATTAAAACCTGATGAATCTGGGGCTGTGTGTATAGTAGTAAATTGATCTAATGGGAAAGCGCTGTATGTGGCTTTTGTAGTTGAAGGCTTTGGGATGAGGTCTGCCTGAGTTAGATCGGTTTTAGGAAGGTTTAAATGCCGGGGTTCTTTTTCGGGCTTACAAGAAAAAAATAGCATTGCAATACAGCTGAATGCTATAGCTGAAGATCTAAAATAATGCATTAAATAGTTATATTAAAATTGGAAGTTTGACTGCTATACCTGGCTTTCTAGTTAAAAGTATCTTGCAAATTACGCTATCAGAAATTATAAAAAGAAAAAGCGCTTTGTAAATTAGAGGACGCATTTAAAGTTTTGTAATTAACAAAAACAGGTAATCTTTAGATTTGCTTTAGAAGTATTGCTTATTTTCGCAAACTTATTTATTAGTATGTCTTACACGTTAACGGTAGTCGTTCCTGTTTATAATGAAGAAGATAATCTACTTCGGGTAGAGCAGGTTTTTAATGACTATTTTAAAATAGCTGCGGTACCTACTCAGGTGCTTTTTGTAAATGATGGTTCTAAAGATAAAAGTCAAGAGCTTATAGAAATCATTTGTGCTCGCAGTAAAGGATTTGAGTTTATATCTTTTGCAAAAAACTGCGGATTAAGCGCAGCGATTAAAGCTGGCTTCGATTATACTAAAACTTCTTTGGTGGGTTATATTGACAGTGACCTGCAGACTACTCCAGAAGATTTCAACGTTCTGTATCCTTATATTAAAGATTATGATCTGGTAACCGGTCATCGGGCTGATCGTAAGGATTCTTTTGTGAAAAATATGTCGAGCACCATTGCAAATAAAATTCGTCGTGCTTTTACAAATGATGGGATGGACGATACGGGTTGTCCTCTAAAAATTATAAAGACCGATTATGCCCAGCGAATTCCGATGTTCAGAGGCTTACACCGCTTTTTACCGGCTATGATTATGCTTCAGAATGGGAAAACCGTACAGGTTCCTATTCGTCATTTTCCACGTATTGCAGGTACCGCAAAGTTTGGTTTGTGGAACCGACTTCTAGGTCCTTTGATGGACTGTTTTGCATATCTGTGGATGAAGAACAAATACATTAATTACGAAGTAGCCAAAAAATCAGATGCATAGCCCCATTTGGATATATGCAATTGGTTTTTTCGCGCAGTTAATGTTTAGCGGGCGCTTGATTATTCAATGGTTTTTATCTGAAAAACAAAAACGGGTACTCACTCCTTCAACCTTTTGGTGGTTGAGCCTCGGAGCTTCTTTCTTACTTTTTGTCTACGGGTATTTACGGGATGATTTCGCTATTATGCTAGGCCAAACCTTAACTTATTTTATTTATATCAGAAACCTGCAACTACAGGGGCAGTGGATTAAATCACCTAAAATCCTTCGCTGGTTTTTATTTATTTTTCCAATTCTGCTGGTAATTTATGGCTACAACAATGGGCATTATGATATTGATAAATTATTTAGAAATGAAAATATTCCCTTATGGCTGTTGCTTTTGGGGAGCATTGCCCAAGTGATTTTTACCTTGCGATTTATCTATCAGTGGATTTATTCTGAAAGGAAGAAAAAATCAAGTTTACCTTTAGGATTCTGGCTGTTGAGCCTCGTAGGTGGACTCCTTATTCTGACTTATGCTATTTTACGCAGAGATCCGGTACTTTTTGTGGGGCATCTTATGGGTGTTTTTATCTACTACCGAAATATGAAACTTTCAATAGGTATTGATAAAGAATGAGTATTGACGAAAAATATTATCCGTTAATCATTCTGGCAGTTTGCGTATTGCTGTTTTTTCCACATCTCGATGTGCTATACGCTAACATTATGGAAGCGCGTAACTTCATCACAGCACGCGAAATGTTGCATTACGATAATTGGGTGTTTACCACAATGAACGGGGAAGCCCGTTATGAAAAACCACCGTTACCAACCTGGTTGGCGGCCTTTTCAGGTGCGATTTTTGGCATCAGCAAACTTTGGGCTCTGCGATTGCCTTCTGCAATTATTACCACGGTAATGGCCCTTTTTAGTTTTTGGCTTTCGCGAAAACGCCTCAGTTTGTCTGCTAAACAGAGTTTATATACGGCGCTCATTCTTGCGACTTCCTTTTATGTGATTTTCGCAGGGCGAAATGGCACCTGGGATATTTTTGCCCACTCCTTTATGCTGGGTGGTATTTATTTTTTATTCCAGTTTTTTACCGAAAGCAAGCAGAAGTATAGAAACGCTTCCCTTGCCGGATTGTTTATAGGTCTGTCTTTTATGAGCAAAGGTCCTGTAAGCCATTTTGCGTTGCTTTCGCCCTTTTTGATTGCCTACGCCTGGGTATACAAATTCAGGAGTTTTAAGAGCAGAATAGCGCCATTTATGGGACTGCTGGTTATCGCTTTGGCGCTTAGTTCCTGGTGGGCACTGGCTATTTATTTTGGAGACGGAGAAACAGCACAGGCAATAGCCGATAAAGAGTCTGCGGCGTGGGCCAATCACAATACGCGTCCTTTTTATTATTACTGGAGCTTTTTTACGCAAAGCGGAATCTGGACGGTTCCGGCATTTGTTGCGCTTTTGTATCCCTATTTAAAATCACGGGTTACGCATTTAAAGGCGTATCGCTTCAGTTTGATTTGGACACTGGCCGCGGTTGTCTTGCTTTCCTGTATTCCGGAGAAAAAGTCCAGGTATTTGTTACCGGTACTTATTCCGCTTGCGCTCAATACCTCGTTCTATATTGAATATCTTGTACGTAGCTTTAAAAACCTGAGTGATAAGCGCGAAACCATACCTGTTTATTTTTATTTTGGACTTATAGCTGTCATCTGCGTTCTTGCAGGCCCTGCACTTTTATATCTGTTTATTAATAATTTTCGAAGTACAGACTGGCTCTGGTACGGTTTATTTCAACTAGCTGCGATTGCTTTTGCTTTTGTAATTATAAAGAGTTTAAGATCTAAAATTATTGAACCGGCATTTTTTGTGGTAATCGGTTTTTCTTGTGCTATTATTCTTTTTGTGTTTCCGCTGGTAAGACTCACCTATACCAATCAGGATTTTAGAGAAATCGCACCAATAATTTCAGACTATGAGGCTGCCGGTAAACCCATCTATCTACTTGAAAATAGTTCGCCGGAATTAATTTGGGATTTTGGTCAACGCGTCCCTACCTTGATTTCGAGAGATTCTAAAGAGTTGCCAGATGCAGAATTTTTTTATGTTATTATCGAGCAGGATCGTATTGACAGACTAAAGGAAGAACTCCCGGAATACAAGCTGGAGCAAATAGATTGCTATGACGGCAACATTACATCAAAAGCAGACCGCAACTACAAAACCCGGCGTATAGGTTGTATTTATAAAGCCCAACTAAAAGATTAACGACTATATCCTTCCCCTAACCGTACGCTTAGCACGAGTCCGTGAGTAGCGGGTAGGGGAGACTCCCGAAGCGGCATCGTATAATTATAAACAAACCTGAGATTGTTGAATAAATAGACACCCGCAAGCACATTTACTGCAGAAGAGGTGCGATAGCCCCCGCCAAACTCCACCAAATTTTTATAATTAAAAATCGTATTAATATCAATGGATAACGGTGCGCCGGTTTCATACCGAAGCAAAAAATTGGGTTTGATTTCAAGTTCATCAAAAACCCCGGTATAGATGCGATAACCGGCATAAGCGTATGCGGCAGTGTTGATCTCGATGGAGTCGTCAGGAGCTAAGCTGTTGCCTAACAGATTCGGTACAGAAAGGCCGGCATAAAGCTGGTTTCTGTTAAACAAGATACCCATGCCTACAGTAGGTACGGTACCTTTTATATCTTGCTGAAAATTAGGATCATCAGTTATGCCTAATTCGGTGAGGTTTTCGGTGTAATTGAAAATTCCGGCAGTAATGCCAAACGAGAAAATATTGGGATTGTAATTATGATAGCGGGGTGCCTGCGCCTGCTGCCCAAAATAGAGTTTGTAAGCATAAGACACAAACGCACTGTTGATTGAGGTTACCCCAATTTGGTCGCTTAAAAAACCGCCGCCCAAACCTACATTCTCATTGTCTAAAGTAAGATTTAGAGTAGCATTAAATGTTGCCGGTGCCCCGTCAAAGCCGCTATAGCTGTTTTGGTTAGATAGAGTAAATTCGCTGTTGTTGTAATATCCCGCGTGCGCCGGATTGAGAATGATCGTATTGTAATTGTATTCTGAAAAAACCGGCTGCTGTTGAGCAAGACTGTGTGTAGGCCAAAAAGGAGCAAGCAGAAGAATTGCCACAAAGGTTAGGGTATTTATTTTCATCTTTTTAGAACAATAAAGCCTTTTACAGGTTCTGTTAATTCGGGATTGTCTGACGTAATCATAAAGAAATACGTGCCCTCTGGTAGTTTACCTGCTCCCATTCCCGTTTTTTGATTAGCCTCGCCTCTAAACACATTGAGGCTGTTATCGTAATCTTTCGTTTCAAAGACCAGATCTCCCCAGCGGTTAAACACACTTACGGTGTTGTTTGGGTACTGATCAAGATCTTCAATCCTCCAAAATTCATTAATACCATCTCCATCAGGCGAAATGCCATAGCGACTTTTTGGAGCTTTGGTTACTGTTCCTGTTGTCTGGGCTGTTGTAAAGCGTATTTCCGGACAGTCTGTAGCTGAACCACTGCCGTAACCAGGGGTTACAGTTACGTAATACGTAGTATTTGGTTCGAGTTCGTCAATAAATGTAAAAGAGGTGTCGCTGCCAACGTTTAATAGATTGAATATTTCGCCTCCACCTGAAGTGGTGCCCACGGTCAATAAATAACTAACGGCATCTGGGACAGCATCCCAGGTCAGGCTGGTCGTGGTCGCAACAGCTGTGGCGCCATCCTGCGGACTTGTGATCTGGGTACAATTAAATTCGTCTGGCGTATTGGGATCTGGCCGGGTTCTGAATGTTTGTATCATACAGCCTTGTGCTTCTCCGGTTGAATTGTACGGTACTATTTTTACATAAACGTCGGTGTTATAGGGCAGCGCTTCCCCAAGAAAAAAGGTGTCTGAATTGCCGATGTCTCTATTCTCAACATAGGAAGTAGCCTGTGTTTCAAGTCCCATAGAGATGAGGTAGCCTGTTGCAAAATCAACCCGTTCCCAGCTGATGGTTGCTGTTATAAATGCACCTGTAGAACCCGGGCCCGGATTTGTAAGCGTGGTACATGACGGAAGCGGTGGTGGTGTAGCGCTTCCAGTGGTAAAAGATTTTTCAGCACAGCCGGTAGCATTTCCTGCGGAATTGTAAGGGGTGATGCTTACAAAGATTACGGTGTTTTCGGGTAGATCGCTGGTCAGATCGTGCGTTGTCTTGTTCCCAACGTCAAGATTGTCTAAAATTTCGCCCCCTGCGATTGTGGTCCCTACACTTAAGAAATATTTTGTGGCAGTTGCAGAAGCATTCCAACTTAAATCGGTATCAACGGAAACATCTGTCGCCCCATCTAACGGACTGCTCAATGTGGTACATGCCGGTGGAGTAAGTAAGGTTTCGGTAGTAAACGATTCTTCAGTACATCCGGTTGCATTACCCGCGGAATTATACGGGATGATGCTTACAAAGATTACGGTATTTTCGGATAGATCGCTGGTCAGATCGTGCGTTGTCGTGTTCCCAACATCAAGATTGTTTAAAATTTCGCTTCCACTTGAAGTAGTGCCCACGCTTAGGAAATATCCTGTGGCTGAGGCGGAAGCATTCCAGCTTAAATCGGTATCGACCACAACATCTGTTGCCCCAGCTAACGGACTGCTTAATGTGATACATTCCGGGGGTGTAAGTAAAGTTTCGGTAGTAAACGATTCTTCAGTACATCCGGTAGCATTTCCTGCGGAATTGTAAGGGGTGATGCTTACAATAATCTCGGTGTTTTCGGATAGATCGCTGGTCAGATCGTGCGTTGTCGTGTTCCCAACATCAAGATTGTTTAAAATTTCGCTTCCACTTGAAGTAGTGCCCACGCTTAGGAAATATCCTGTGGCTGAGGCGGAAGCATTCCAGCTTAAATCGGTATCGACCACAACATCTGTTGCCCCAGCTAACGGACTGCTTAATGTGGTACATGCCGGGGGTGTAAGTAAAGTTTCGGTAGTAAACGATTCTTCAGTACATCCGGTAGCATTTCCTGCGGAATTGTAAGGGGTGATGCTTACAAAAATCTCGGTGTTTTCGGGTAGATCGCTGGTCAGGTCATAACTAGTAACATTTCCAACATCAAGATTGTTTAGGATGTCTTTTCCGCCACTTGTGGTTCCCGCATTTAAGAAATATCCGGTTGCAGTTGCTGAAGCATTCCAGTTTAAATTAGTGTCTATTGCAACATCTGTCGCACCATCTAACGGACTGCTTAATGTGGTACATTCCGGGGGTGTAAGTAAAGTTTCGGTAGTAAACGATTCTTCAGTACAGCCGGTAGCATTGGCTGCGGAATTGTACGGGATGATGCTTACAAAGATTTCGGTGTTTTCGGGCAGATCGCTGGTCAGGTCATAACTAGTAACATTTCCAATATTAAGCTTGTTTAAAATTTCGCTTCCACCACTGGTGGTGCCAACACTTAAGAAATATCCGGTTGCAGCTGCAGAAGCATTCCAGCTCAAATCAGTATCTAAAGGAACATTAATAGCTCCTGCCGTTGGATTTATAAGAGTGGTACACGAAGGTGTATTGACTAATTTTTCGGTTCTAAAGCTTCTTTCAGGACATCCTACAGCCTCCCCGTCACTGTTATACGGCGTAAGGTTGACATAAATGACTGTGTCATAAGGTAAAGCTGTAGGATGGGTGTAGGTAAGTGTGTTTCCTAGGTCTGTTTTAGCGAGCAGGTCTGTACCACCGGGATAGGTTCCCAAACTCAAAGAATAGCCGGTTGCTCCAGTTGATGCGTCCCAGTCTATAGTTGTATTTACCGTAGCATCGATAGATCCCGGCAACGGATTCATTATTGGAGCACAGGCCGGTCTGTTTAAAACTGCAGTACCTGTTGTAAAATCTGTAACCGTACAGGTATTGCTTTCCGCTCCGCCGGCATAGTAGGGAGTTATGCGTACAAAGATTTGAGTATTTGCTGGTAAATTAGAAGTCAACGCATAAAAAGGATCTTCGCCTACATCAACTTTATCAAGAATTTCAGAACCTCCATTTGTTGTTCCTACGGTAATACGATACCCACAGGCTCCGCTGCGATCTTCCCATTCTAGTCTGGGATTACGAGGGATGTTGCTCGAGCCGTCTGCGGGTGCGGTCAAACTGGTGCATTCCTGAGTATAATTAACATCTAGCGTAATATCATTACGCACCAGGAGCAGGTTTTTACCATTGGTTCCCGGTGGATTAGAATTTTCAAAAGGAACCAGATCGCTGGTGATTTCAGAATAATAAACACCGGCATCACACGAATTTAAATCATCTAAAACCAGATTGGGACTGTCTGGTGCATCGGGGATTGCTACTCCATCTTTAAACCATTTATAATGATTTTGACTTCCTCTTACAACTGTGGTAAGCACGATGTCCTCACCGGCGTTGTGCGTAAGATTTTCAACCGCATTTACTTTTGCCTGAGGGGCGTACCGGTATTCTCTAAATAAACGCAAAGAGGAATTAGTGCTCCAGAAAGTTGTTAAAAGGGCAACATAATCAAGATGCTGCTCTTCAAAATCGCCGAAATGAAAATAATTATCATTAAACTTTAATTCAAAATAATTGGTTCTTCGATCTAAAGCCAGACTTGCAAAATCAGGAATTTTCCCCGTCAACAAATTGTTACTTACATCAAGATCGTCAGAAGCTCCCAGTGCGCCATTTGCACTCCAAATAGCATAATACTGATCCATAATATCTGTACCTGAAAATAGATTATGGTGTAAGATTAAGCTACCCAGTTTTACGTTTTGGGTAATATCTAGCGATTCAATTTGATTATTTGAAGCATTGAGATAGTCCAGTTCAGGATTTTGGGTAAGATCAAGTCCTGTGTCAGTGAACAAATTGTCATTTATTGATAAAGACCGGAGTTTAGTGTTGTTTGTAACATCAAGTGTAGGCAGAAGATTGCGGCTCAGATTAAGTCTTTCTAATTCTAAATTGGTACTTAAATCCAGAGTGGGAAGTTCATTGTTATTTAAATTGATTGCTTTTAGGAGCGTATTTGTCGATAAATCTAGATTTGTAATCGCATTATTAGACGCATTTAAATCTTCTAAGGCTATGTTCTGACTGATATCAAAGCTTATAAAATCATTATTCGATAAGTTGAGATTTTTTAAAACCGTATTTTGACTTAAGTCGATGGCATTCATATAATTACTACTTGCATTGAGTGCGGTCAATGCCTGATTTTGGGTCAAATCCAATATAAGCCCCGGGGGATCAATTTTTCGGGTAATATCAAGATTCTGCAGCATACTGGCATCGGCAAAGGAAGCTGAAGCTATTTTATGACCACTTATGCGTATTGTTGTCAATGCAGTAGTCTGTGGAATATCAATGGTTTCTGTATTGGTGCTTTGCAGGGAAATGAACTCAAGCGCCAGGAAATTTGACAGGTCAACGTTTATAATATTTCCACCTTGAAAGGCTACCGACCGGAGTACATTTTGTTCACTGGGTAGCGTAGCCGTTATAGGGAATGAATTGTTGAAATTTGTGCTCAGAGCAAGGGATTCCAGACTACTGTAACCTGAAAAATCTACCGTGATGTCATTGTGCATCAGTAAGTATATAGAAACCACAGTATCGGTATCAGGAAATATAACTTGCTGTAAGTTTCTGAAATTATAGATATTGATATCCTCCAATTGAAGATTATTGCTAAGGTCAATCACGGTAATTGGAGCCGTATTAGAACCTCCATTTGCTCTTGCCTGAAAAATTTTAAGGTTGGGGTTGCCGCTTAAATCTAAGGAGGCTAATGCCATATTTTGATCAAAAACGAGCTCTTCTAGCAGTGTTAGTGTGGTTAAGGGTAAAGTAGCAAACTGGTTGGTACCTGCGTTAAGCGTTACCAGATTTACAAAAGCTTCCAGCCCCGTAAAATCGATAATATCATTGCGGCCTGTAGAATAATTGGTGAAAGCTGCTGCATCAGTGTTGAGAATGTTTCCATTAAGGCCGTTTGTATCGTAGCCTTGTGTGATAAGGTCCTGTTCAAAATTGGTATCGGGAATGGGTGTGGTCTGGGAAACTGCGTCTGTTCCGTAAAATACAACCAGTAAAAACCCAAATAATTTAATAAGAGGCCTCAAGAAGTTCATTGATTCAGCACATTTACAGGTTAAAAATAAGTTCAATAGATCAGAATAATCTGTTGAAAACTTATATTAACACATTTCTGTGCCCCTGTCTTCGTTAAACTACTTGTTTTTTGGGTTTTTGTTTTAAGAGCTCCCAAACTAAAACACCAATCACGAGAATATATTCAACAGCCACCAGCCAGAGCCTTTCTTCAACCGCAGTTTCTCGATAAGCAGCATAACTGAACATTATGGTGAATGTCCACACGAGCATATAGCGGTATCTGGTAAACACCGAAAGCAGTAATGGCGTCGCAAGGTACCAGGGATGTACGGTTGTGGACAGCGCAAAATAACAGGAAATCCCAAAAAGAAGTCCCGTAAAGAGTTGTTGCGGACTTCTGTTTTTTCTAAAAAAGCTTAGTGCGAGTAGTGCAACCACCGCTATAACCGGAAGAATTTTACCCGCAGTTGCGATAATATTATAGCCTTTTACTTGATAACCAATCCAGCGTACAACATAATACACACTGGCATTGAACTCAAATTTCTGAAACCAAAGTGCCAATGTAGAGCTAAAATGCTCCAACAAAGCTGAATTTAAAAAGGGTGAAAAACTTAAGATGAAAACTAAAACAGCCACTCCGTAAAAACGGACTGATTTCCAGAGTGAAGCCGGAAGATGGTGTTTTACATAACGCCAAAAGTCTTGAGTCTGGACTGAAGGTTTTGCTGGTTTGATTAAAAATTGAAATAGCAAAGGAAGCAACATCAACGGAACCAATTTTACGGAAACTGAAAATCCCCAAAGTACGGCTGCCCAAAACCACTTTTTAAGATATAGTAAATACAACGCTGCAAGCATAAAAAAGAGCATAACGCCTTCAAAATGCAGATTTCCGGTGAGTTCAATTAAAATAAACGGATTGAGAAAATACCAGAAAATCTGTTGTGCCGGCAAACCCATCGCTTTTAGAAGTTTGCTTCCTACCCAAACGATTCCGAGATCTGCAGCGATGATGCTGAGTCGTAGAACTACGATTCCGCCGAGGATCGAATTACCGCTGAAAAGTCCGGAAAGCCAATAGAAAAACTGATTTACTGGCGGGTAGTTTGAATAATGCGCACGGCTTAAACTGCCCATTCCTTCCAGCAGTTCGGTACTTTGATTGATTGGGATGTTTCCCTGAGCAACCCATTGATCGGGCGTAAGCAAATACGGACTTAAACCCTGAGCAAGCAAACGACCATCCCATAAAAAGCGGTAAAAATCTTGGGACAAATTGGGTTCGGCAATAAAGAAAACAAGCCGGGCAAGGACACCCACAGCAACAAGGATTTTAAAATCGGTTTTTAGGAGCTGAATGAGTTTGAAAGACAGAAAAAATAAAGCTGCATAAAGTGTGATGAGTTTTATAAAATCGTGTCGCTGCAAATCATAGGCAAACGCCCCATACATCACCAGGATACTGATGGTAAAAAGGAATTGTATTTTATAAGCCTTTAGTTTTTCGAACATCAATTTACAGCAGAAATTAGGATAAATATAGGCTTTTATACCCTGCGCCAGCGATTGCAGCGGCATCCTTTAGTGCCTTTTTTGGCGCTAAAGATATAGCGGAAAGCGCGGTGTTTCTGAAGCGGGAGCATCAGAAACAGGTGCCCAAAAATCAGGCTTGTGAAAAAATAGACTTAAAGGCTACAAAGCCAAAACCAAAAAAGAGCATCAGGTGAAATAGCACCAGACCAAAATCCTGAATGGCAAACGCACTGTAAATGGCAAAGCCAAAATATAAAAAGAGCAGGCTCTCAATGATGGTGTTGAGCGACAGGTGTTTTTTAAGGTAAATGTTTGCCTTATAGCTGTCGCCTTTTTTCTTGATGTTGAATTTTGGTGTGCGTATAAATTCAGACTTTTTACCAAAGTGTCCTTCTAAAACGGCCAGCGAATTGTGAACGCTAAAGCCCATGGCAATGGAGAAAAAGGTGAAAAACATCCCGATATACCTGAGGAAATTCTTGAATCCACCACCGTGTATTTTTTTATAGGTTACCCAATAACACCCAAAAAAGATGATTGTACTCACGGCAAAAGCAGCAATCACATTAAAATACCAGCTGTAGGCGGGATTGTTGTTTTTGATATATAAAACCGGGACGCTCAGGATCGCCACAAGTAATACCAGCAAAAACATGCTGCTGTTGAGCAGGTGAAAAAAGCTGTGAAATTTCGTCTTAAACGATACGGTAGGGTCTTTTAAAAGTCGGCCGTAAAGCTTCTGAAAATTTTCGGCGGCTCCTTTATTCCAGCGGAATTGTTGCGAGCGTGCAGCACTTATGGCTACGGGTAGTTCGGCTGGGGTTTCTACATCGATGAGGTATTTAAAATCCCATTTCTTGAGTTGTGCGCGGTAGCTGAGATCCAGATCTTCGGTAAGCGTGTCGCCCTGCCAGTTGCCGGCATCAAGGATGCAGGTTTTACGCCAGATACCTGCGGTACCGTTAAAGTTGATAAAGTGATGCCCAAAATTGCGGCCCACCTGTTCTAAAACAAAATGAAAATCAAGTGCAAATGCCTGAATTTTAGTCAATAGCGAGTAGTCGCGGTTGAGGTGTGCCCAGCGGGTTTGCACCACGCCAATTTTACTATCCTTGAAATACGGAACTGTCTTTTGCAACCAATCGGGATTGGGAACAAAGTCTGAATCAAAAATGGCGATATAGTCACCTTTTGCGATCAGAAGTCCTTCTTTTAAAGCGCCGGCTTTAAAGCCGCTTCGGTCGGTACGGGTGATGTGTTTGATATCAAGACCCTGGTCCTGTAATTGGTTTATTTGCTGGCGGGTAGTCTCAAGACTCGCATCGGTAGAGTCGTCAAGCACCTGTATTTCTAATTTGTCTTTAGGATAATCGAGCTTTGCGATGCTCTCAAGCAATCGCTCTACTACATACATCTCGTTATAAAGTGGAAGCTGTACGGTTACAACCGGAATTTCTTCTGATTTTGAAAAGTCAAAAACAGGAGCATTTTCTATACTTTTTTTGGCTTTGAGGTAATTAAGCAGCAGGTTGAGCTGTGCCAGGCTGTATAAAAATATAACCGCCAGTGCCAGAGTATATAGGATGATTACTGCTGTCTCTATCATTTGAAACTGTATTTAAAAATCCAGCCCAAGATTTTTACACCGGCAAATATAGCACCTTTAACGGTTCCTGAAACTTTTGATACGCCGATGCGGTTACGGTATTTTACGGGGATCTCGGTGTATGTAAGCTTTTGTTTTAAGGCTTTTAACTGCATCTCAACCGTCCAGCCATAGGTTTTATCTTCCATTTTTAAGGCCAGAAGCTTATCGTATTTTATGGCTCTAAAAGGGCCCAAATCGGTAAATCGGGAACCAAAAAACCAGCGCATCAGCGTTGTCGCCAGTGCGTTGCCAAAACGTTGCGGAAACGTCATACTGCCGTCTTCGCGCAGGCGTTTTACACGGGCACCAATTACAAAGTCGAGATTATCCTGAATGATGGGTTTAATCAATTCATCTAACTGCTCCGGGTAATCGCTGTAATCCCCATCCAGAAAAACCACAATATCCGGTTTGGTTTCTTTCGCAGCGATATAGCTCATTCCTTTAAGGCAGGCATAGCCGTAACCGGGATTGCTTTCGGTTAGGACTGTGGCTCCGGCTTTTTTTGCTGTTCTTTCAGTCTGATCTGTAGAATTGTTGCTCACCACAATAACTTCTTCTACGTGGTCTGGAACATCCTGTATGACCTGACCTATAGAGTCCTGCTCGTTAAATGCCGGAATAATTACATTAATTTTTTGCATTAAAAGCGGGCGTTAGGGTTGTCCTTTTTAAACTGAGATATGCTCGTCCAACTTCCGGAGAGTTTATCTTGATCATATCTATTAGCTTTTATAAGTTTTTCATTTTTGTAAAGCAAACCGTAACCTTCCTTTACGTTATTCTGATACTGAATTTTTTCTTTTTGGTTTTCTGACCTGTAAACAATCCACCAATCTATTTTTTGATCCTGTTTATAGTGCCCCTCTCTTAAGAGTCTGGAGGTCTTGTCGTAATAAAACCAATATCCATTTTTTTGATCATTATGATATTCTCCTTTGGCTTTAACCACTCCTGATGGATAATAGTAATACCAATAAGCTTCTTTCTCAGAGCCTTTTTGCCATCCTTCAGCAATTAATTTTCCGCTGGCGTCAAATTCCCGCACATAGGTTTTGCTTTCCTGAGAAATGCAAATGAAACCAATTAAACACAGTAAGGTTTTAAATATCATGAAATTATTAATGTAAGACGAAAAAGAATGATTGAACTAACATAGGGTTTTCAAGGATTGTATACGCAAAATCCGCTTTAAAGGTTTTTAACATAAGATTAAGAAAACTGAATTGTTGAATACAGCGTATGTGTCGTGTAACCAAAAATCTATAACGATGAACTTAAATTTACGATTTCTTACTGGTGCTCTTTTTATGATGCCGGTTATGATGCTTGCCCAGAGTCCGGTAAGCGGCTTTATGAAAGTTAAAGGAGATGGGAGTATTACCGCCTCTTTTTCTTCGGAAAAATACGATGAAGTATTTCTTGTACCACAAAAGGTAGATGGGGTACCCGTTTTTAATGAAGTTAAAACAATAAGTTACTCGCTTTATGCCGAGTATGGACTTTCAGATAATTTCAACTTGGTATTTAATCTTCCTTATATCAAATCTGAAGGGCAAGCTATACCAGAAACCTTAGAAAATACAGGTTATGAGAATGAGCGCAAAGGCGTGCAGGATGTGAGTCTTTACGGAAAATACCGTTTTGCTTCTAAAGCAACTCCTAACGGAATGATAGACTTTATCGCTGCTGCGGGTATTGAAACACCTTTGGGTGATTATCGAGTAGACGAAGAATTACAATCTATTATAGCAATAGGTAATCGCTCTACAAATATTACAGGTCTTGCGATTGCATCTTACAAACACAATAACGGCATTTTTGCCACGGGACAAATTGGTTACAGCTTGCGCAGTAATGATGTGCCTAATGCTTTGTTGAGTGAAGTTAAATTGGGCTATGCTGCTTCAAAATTTTATTTAGAAGGGTATGTGGCTAATCAGTTATCAGATGATAGTGGGGTTGATATATTGGGAGAAGGCTTTAATGGATTCTTTCCTGCAACACGGGTTAACTATACGCGCTTAGGCTTCAATGCGTATGTGCCTGTTTATAAAGGTCTGGGTGTTTCCGGTGGATATTCAAATTACATCGAAGGACGTAACCTGGGTGATGCAGATGGTTTTAACTGGGGAGTGACGTATTCATTCTAAAAATCAAAAATTTCAATAACTACATAAAAGATATTATGAAAAATATATACAAATATACTGGTGTCGCACTAGCCTTTTTAGGTGCTGTTTTAAACACATCTTGTGAAACCGATAGTGCTTATGAAGATGAGCCTGCATCTATTGCAGCAATAGCTGTAGCTAATCCTGATTTTAGCACTTTAGAAACTGCTGCTGTGTTAGGAGATGTAGCTTTAACTTTGAGTAACAGTAATTCAAATGATGCTTCTGGCGACTTTACTGTTTTTGCTCCTACAAATGCTGCATTTGCACGTCTGGGGCTTGAAGAAGCAACATTAGGCGTTTTGCAACAACCTTTTTTGAAAAGTACATTGCTGTATCACGTTTCTAACGGTAATTTGCTTTCAAATTCTACTACAGATGGAGTAACTGCGCCTTCACTTTTAGGTCCAACACGTCGTTTTATTGAACGCGACGGAGCTATATATATTAACGGTTCTGAGATTTTAGCTACAGACATATCAGCTTCAAATGGAACCGTACACGTGATTGACAAAGTGATGATTGCATCAGGAGCAGATGTAGTACAAACAGCTTTGGCATTAAATGATGCAAACGTATTTAAAAACCCGGAGCTTACATTTTTAGTTGCGGCTGTAGTTTATGCTGATTTAGCAGGTGCTTTGAGCAATCCTGATGCTAGTTTTACTGTTTTTGCTCCTACTGATTCAGCTTTTAAAGCTGTTTTAGAAGCTGTACTTGGTGATGATTACACTGGTACTACAGATGATATAGCAAAATTAGATATGGTTTTAGGTGCTGGTACAGTACAAGCAATTTTATTAAATCACGTATTTGCAGATGTTTCTGAGGGTAAATTTACTTCAGAATTAAATGCAGGTACTTATGATGCATTAGGATCAGATGATATAACACTAGGAACATTTACAGATGGCGTGCTTAGTGTAAGTGGTTCTGGTAATACTGCTCCTGCAAATATGGTAATTCCAGATGTACAAACCACAAACGGTATTGTACACGTAATTGATCAGGTGTTATTACCTGTCCTATAAAAATAATTTTTGTTTAGTTTGGATTTTGATTAGGGACAGTAGCACGGCTACTGTCCTTTTTCGATTTTCAGACCGCCAGAAATTATCAAATCTAGGGTTAAGCATTTTAACAGGATAAGAAAAACCAAATTACATTTTACTGCGTAAATGAAGTAGATAATGTTTGTTTAATATTGATTTGTTAGCAAAGGCGCGGGTGGAGATCTGTGCCTTTTTTAATGCTTTTGATTAAGGTTTTAACGCTTTCGCGAAAGCTAAACCGTATCAATACGCTGCTGTCTGCCCATAGCAAAATAGAGGATTGAACCAAAAATGTTGAAAAAGATTACAATCAAAACCCAAATGATTTTGTTGTTACCTTTAAACTCGTGACGTACGATATCTACTAAGGCAATTATTGGAAGAATTATTCCTAAACCTAAACCAAGTATTAACATAATCTGCCAGGGGCCTACCATTCCTAAAAACATATGTAAATTTTAGAGTGAATTTTAAAAATACAAAAGATAATCCTATTCTAGTTTTGATTCAAATAATCCATAAGGTCTACATCATTACCAAGCAATACTTCACGGCTGTTGATGCGATTATCTGTAGCAGCATTTTCTAATTTTAGAACGCCGCGCGGGCAAACTGCAGAACAAATACCACAACCTACACAACTGGCGCGTACAATATTTTCGCCTTTCTGCGCATAAGCACGTACGTCAATTCCCATTTCGCAGTAACTGGAGCAGTTTCCACAGGAAATGCACTGTCCGCCATTTGTCGTGATTCTGAATTTTGAAAAGAGTCTTTGCTGAAGGCCTAAAATTGCAGCCATTGGGCAGCCAAAACGGCACCACACACGATTGCCGAAAATAGGGTAGAAGCCTGTACCAATTACTCCACTAAAAATACTACCAATTAGAAAACCATAAGTTGTACGCAAGGTTTCTGCCGGGATTAAAAAGAGTGTGCTTCCGCTGGTATAATGAATACCTATTAAGGTTAAAACAATCACTAAATACCCAATAGCGCCATAACGCGCATCTTTTTGCAACTCTTCTTTCTTAAAAATCCATATTGCGGCAAAAAGCAGCGTTAAAAAAACACCCACGCCAATCAGAAAAATATCTTTAGTGAGCCAGTATTTATCAGGGTCGTAACCCAGGTATGTAGAAATTACAGCTGTTGTCATCACTACCACAAAAACCAAAACACTGTGCACAACCCAGCGTTCTACCTTCCACGCAAATTCGCTCTTATCACTAAGGTGTCTAAAGGAATCACCGGCAGTTTCTGCGAGTCCGCCACAGCCGCAAACCCAACTGCAATACCAGCGTTTACCGTATTTGTAAGTGAGTATAGGCGTAATTACAAAAATTGAAGCAATACCAAATAGCAATAATGCCAACCCGATATCACCGGCTGAAATAAAATCATCTACGCGGTACTGCTCAAAATTATAATAATTGAGCGGCCATACATTTTTTATGTCGTAATACGGAAGACTGAATTCATCAGAATTTAAACGCGCCATAAATTCTGGAATTAAAAAAGCAAAAGCTGTCTGAAAAAACATAACGCTTATTGTTCGCAAGCGCTCATAACGGTTGTGGCGGTACTTCCATAGAAATTTAATACCAAAACCTAAAATAGCAATGGTGTATAAAGTCCCGTAAACAAACCATTGGCTGGCTGGGTTTCCACTTAGAATTTTACTCAAAGGATCAAAAAGTGCAATGAGACCAGTGTTTTCTCCTTCTGCACTAAGGCCTAGCAAATCAGCTTTAAAATAAAGAACAACGTAAAACCCGGTTAGAGCAAGGCCGGCAACCCAGGCCAGAAAGCCACGGCTGGAAATAGATTTAAACCAGACGCCATCATTTTTAATCCCCTCTTGTTTGTCAGCATAGGCTCCGTAGGAAAAAAGAAGAATCCCACCAAAAATTGAAACAAGCGAGAGTGTAAGCCACAATGCTTTGTTAGGTAAATTAATGTTGAATAAAGCGAGTAATAAAATGATGAGACCGCCCACAACAATTGCTGTACTTACTTTCTGAACACTGTTTATAGAAGCTGGTGGCTGACCGGTAAGCGATAGATCTCGTTGTATGCTGCTCATAGTTATGCGATTTGTTTTGAAGCGTTGTAAGTAGCTTGTATGTGTGATTCGTATTTTTTGTAAAACTCAGGGTCAAAATTTGCCTGACTTAAATGCTGTAGCACATATTCAACAGACTTGTGTTCATTGAGCCAGCGATCTAAAACCTCGTGTCGCATTCTGATTCCAAAAGTGTTAATTCCTAAAAATTGTAAGGATTCTTTGTGAAAGGCGATTGTGATACATTTTGTATTGTCAGGATGTTTCCAATGAAAATGTTGCTCGTAGTCTTTTTTATTTTTGGTACTGAAGACCCAGCCATAGGTTTGATATTCGATATCAAAAAATTTAGCGCTATTAAACCAGTTTCCAGGATTGTATTCAAAGGGTGTTCCGCAGATGGTTTGAGCTACTGTTTCTCCCATCATACGGCCGGTATACCATACCGCTTCAATCGGTTTGCGCAAGCCTATGGCTTCACGCTGTCGTGCACAGTCGCCAATGGCATAAACATTTTTAACATTGGTTTCAAGCAATCTATTTACGAGTATCCCTTTATCGGTTTCTATACCGCTGTCTTTCAGAAAGTCGATTTTTGGTTTTACTCCGGTGGTGATGCCAACTAAATTACATGGAATTTCTTCTCCTTTTTTTGTAACTATAGCTTGTACATTTCCGGTGCCGTTGTCTATAATTTTATCGAGTTCTTCTTCGTGACGAAGGTCAATACCATGACTTAAAATATGTTCAGAAATCAATTGAGCTTCGGCATCAGGCAAAACACCAGACCAGAACCCTTTTTCTCGCACCAGGAGGGTCACATCAATTTTACGAGTGTGAAGCATTTCAGCTAATTCAACACCTATAAGTCCGCCGCCAATAATCACGGCTTTTGGGCAAACCTCATTATTGGGTGCGTTATGCTCTAACAATTCCAGATCCTGTTTAGAGACCAAACCCTGAACACCTTTAAGATCCTGACCTTCCCAGCCGTATTTTGCAGGAATAGAACCGGTAGCTAAAATAAGTGTGTCGTACTTTAGTTTTTGACCATCTGCTAAATGAAGTATTTGCTCTTGAGGGTTTATTTTTTCGACATAAGCCTGTAGTAAATCAATTTGGTTTTTAGCCCAGAATTTGTCTTCATACGGTTTGAGATCTTTCCAGCGCATATGGCCCATATACACATACATCAATGCCGTACGCGAGAAAAAATGCTCACTTTCGGCAGAAATAAGGGTTATTTTTTTATCTGAATTTTTGCGGATGTGACGCGCAGCCGTAACTCCTGCTATACCATTACCCACAATAACCACGTGCTCCATATCTTTAGCTGTTGAGAATACTTACAAGATAAGAACTTAGCAGGCTCTTAAAATCTTTTTAACTGCATTTTTAGACGAAAGAAAACACAAGAGCTATCTAAAAATTTCCAGTATTTTTAACGTGATGAGAATAGATATTCGTTTTTTACTTGTTTTAGTTGTTGCCATTTGCATTACAGCATGCTCTGCAACACCCGTTGCCGGGCAACAGATTAATGGGGTTAGTTTTGTTTCGTCAAAAGATAACTTGACGCAATCACATATAGACCCTATTCTTAATGTAGGGGCAAGTCACGCAGCGGTTATGCCGTTTGCTTTTGTGCGTGATAAAAATCATCCTGAGCTGCAATTCAATTCAGAAAGACAGTGGTTTGGTGAGCGATATACCGGTGTGAAACAATATGTCGAAGCTTTGCATCAGAATGATATTAAGGTGATGATAAAACCGCATATCTGGATTTGGCGAGGTGTATTTACAGGCGATATGAAAATGGACTCAGAAGCAGACTGGGAGCTTTTTGAAAAAAGTTATGAAGACTACATTTTGCTATATGCAGCATTAGCCGAAGAAACTCACGCAGAGTTGTTTTGCATAGGAACCGAACTTTACAATTTTACAAAAGAGCGTCCTGAGTTTTGGGCTTCTTTAATTGAAAAAGTACGCAATGTTTTTTCAGGTAAGTTGACGTATGCAGAAAATTGGGATAAAGTTGGTGAAGTAACATTTTGGAGTGACTTAGATTTTATAGGTGCTGACGCTTATTTTCCGGTTACTGATGAGGTTACACCCACAACAGCTAAAGCTAAAGGAGGCTGGGAGCCGCATAAAAAATTGCTGGTATCGCTTTCGCAGAGGTATAGTAAACCCATCTTATTTACCGAGTTTGGATACCGAAGTGCAGATTATGCGGGAAAAGAACCTTGGGTAAGCGATCGTCATGACGGGAAAATGAATGCTAAAGCTCAGGCTAATTTATACGAAGCGGTATTTGAAACGTTTTGGGACGAAGAGTGGTTTGCAGGCGGTTTTGCATGGAAATGGTTTCACAATCACGACCGCGCTATACAAGAAGAAAACAACCGTTTTACTCCGCAGGGAAAAGAAGCAGAACAGATTTTAAAAAAGTGGTATGAAAGAGATGTTAAATAACCGCATTAAGTGTCAAACTCTTGCCAATTGATATTTGTTTAAGACCTTGATTTTGTGATTAGTTCTAGTTTAGCATAACTAACTAAAAATTCTAATTATGTCAATTCTTACAATAATAATTTCTATTCTTTTACCACCACTAGGTGTAGCAATGGCAAAAGGTATTGGTAAAGATTTTGTTATCAACGTGATTCTTACTTTACTAGGCTGGTTGCCTGGGGTAATTCACGCATTTTATGTGAATAGCAGAGGCTAAGTCTAAAAGTAATATGCAGCATTGGGTTTTATAAGTATATTTATAAAACCCTTTTTTTATGCGTATTCTTTTTTCTGGATTAATCTTTTTTGCACTTTCTATACAGGCGTTGTGCGCGCAAACAAACTTCAAGTCTGGAGCTTTAACTGCTGCTGTTATTTCTAGCAATAGTCAACAAACACTACATTTTTATAGAGATATTTTAGGACTTAAAGATGCCGGCGGATTCACTATTGATGTAGCCTTTGCAGAACGTTTAGGCTTGTCAGCTGGTGTTCCTTTTGAAGTAACCGTGTTGAAGTTCACAGATTCGCCAGATTCTTCACAACTTAAAATCGTATCATTTAAAGAAGAGGAAGACCTGAATGTTGAAGAAGTAAAAACCAGTATTCAAGAGCAATTAGGTTTGCAATATTTAACCCTTCAAGTGTATTCTTTAGATCCCATTATAACGCGTCTAAAAAAAGAAGGCATTTTGCCGGAAGCAGAAACGCCTATTGATCTTGGTAATGGTAGCTTTCTGATTTTGCTGAAAGATCCTGATGGTGTTTTTGTTGAGGTTATAGGAAGTTTAACCCTGTAATCTTATCGGTTTTCTTGCATTTGTTTTTGATAGTCTTTTGCGATATCTATCTTTTGTTTTTCAGTAAAAACTTTTCCTGCTAATTGAAAAAAGCTGTGTTCTTCATCTTTCAGATGATGCTCTACTTTCTCACAAAGCTGTTTAGCATAAACTAACCAGGCAGGGGAATCCATCTCAGTATCATCAATCTTTTCTATAAGTTCATCCATTTCGTGATGTTCTGCAATGCCGTGACGCGCGTGTTCTTGCATCATATCGTTATGAATAAGTGGAGAATAAAACGTACGCTCTTCTGCATCAGCATGAATCTCGAGCTCTTTCTTTAATTGTTCCCAAAGCAATTTACGGTCTTTGCTTTCTCCAGAAGTAGAAGTTACAAGTTCGCAAAGCTGTCTCTGTTTATCATGATCTTTACGGATGGCTTCAAAAATATTCATGGCGTAGTTTTTTAGATTTTTATTGAAAATACACCGAAGCTTTTCAGTAGACTGTTAACAAAGTATCAATTTTTACTATTATTGATAATACTTGATTCATCTATATGGTTAGGGCTATTTCTTGAGATGCTTAGAATAGTAAGCCAGTAATTCTTCGGCTGAAGCACCAAACCATTTTTTGACATAAATAGTCCAAAAATGATATTGTACATACCACACGCCATACTTGTCATACATACGTGCTGAAGATTTAATAGGATACTGAATAACTACAAAGGAGTTTCGAGCATACAGTTCATTAATAAGAATATTATCCTCATAAATAATATAATTTTCATTAAAACCGCCTATTTCATCAAAAAGTTCATGTGTAATAAACTGGCTTTGATCACCACCGCGACACGCTCTCCAACTAAATTTTGTTAAGTAACTCGCCAGACGCAACCACCAATGATTGCTGTCAAAGCGCATTTTAAAACAACCTGCAGGATTGCCTTTAGCAACCTCGTTAGCTATGTGTTTGTCAAAGTCTTTAGGAGGGAAAGAATCTGCGTGTAAAAAATATAAAACAGATCCATTGGCATTATCAGCACCAGTGTTCATCTGCCTTGCGCGACCACGCTCTGAAGATAGAACCTGAATTTTAAGTGTATTTTCAGCTTGAATTTGTTTGGCTACAGATAACGTTTCATCTGTGCTGCCACCATCTACAACTATGATCTCTAATGAATTTGTATCTGCTGCATGATCAGCAAGATGCTTTAAAAGAAAGGGTAAGTTTTCCGCTTCGTTAAGAACCGGGATGACAATACTAATCATAAAGTTAAGTTCGATAAATCAAAAGGTTTAGATCAGGTAAGCCTTTCAAAGCTAAATTAATTCTTACGCATTAAGCATGAAAAATCCCGAATAGATTTCGGGATTTTTATAAAAATTAATCTGTTGGGCTACTGCTCATTTAAATTCCAGTCATAATCTTTATAAGAGATTGTTGCGCCAGAATTTATTTTAGTTTTACTGTATTGATTAATATAATCTACTACAGTAGGAGATTTATCGCTTATAAAATCTTTTTTATACCAGTCAAAAATTGAAGAGATTTTGGGACTGTTAGCGCTAATATCATTCTTGTCAGAATTTATAAATTCTCTAGTTGCGCGCTCTAATTGCTCATTAATTTTTCCGGCGGTATAAGCTTCATTCAATAATTTAGGGCAAGACATAGAAGCACAGTTGATTGCAAAATGTATACGCGGCTCGTTCATTTTACGAAGTACGCCGTTTTCAATTCCACCTAGAGAAAGTTCTTTATTACCAACAGGCACAATACCCTTTGTCCACGCTCCATTAATATCTTTTATACTTTTTACCGGGTAATTATCTAAAATCAAATCTACAGTATAAGCATTATACAAATTGATGTAATATGCCAGTAATTCCTGTACAGACCAGTCGTTAGAGGGTTCATAACCAGATAGCTTTTTTAAATACGCATCTAATTTAGAACGGTCGGCTTTAAACCCTTCATAATCAACCATCCCATTTGCGTCAACATTCTTTTTAAGTAAAGCATCCCACGCACTGTGATCTACATTTTCTGCAGAGTTTGCTGTTGTTGAAGTTAAATTTTCTCCGGCCTGTTTAGTCGGTTGCCCACCACTTGTAATACCCGCTGCAGAAAGTAAGTTGCAACTGTTTAATGTGAAGGCCAATGTAAGGCATATAAATACTCTTTTCATAAGAAGATACATAATCTGTTTATTTGGTAATACATACGCAAGATAGGAGGATGTAGATTTGAGATGTCTAATATTAACAGCATTCTTAACAGATTTTAGGTATAATTTAGCCTTTTATATGTTTTTGTGTAGGTAGGGCATTGATTTACTAGTTATTAGCTAAATAAATCATTGTTGATTTCTGAGCCGTTAATTATCGTAATTTTGCAGCGCAAAAACTACCTTGAGATAAAATGCTCAGGGGAATAATTTGAGATCACGATTGTTTTTTTTAACAATTGCGTTGTCAAATCTCGATTATCGAGAAAAGCACAAAGAAAGATTTATGAGTATTGTAGCTATTGTAGGGAGACCTAATGTGGGAAAATCCACTTTTTTTAATCGCCTCATTCAACGTAGGGAAGCCATTGTTGATTCAGTAAGCGGTGTTACGCGTGATCGTCATTATGGAAAGACTGACTGGAACGGAAAGGAATTTTCTGTTATTGATACCGGCGGGTATGTAAAAGGAAGTGATGACGTATTTGAAGAACAGATTGATAAGCAAGTAGAACTTGCTATTGAAGAAGCAGACGCTATAATTTTTATGGTTGATGTAGAAAGCGGAGTTACCGGCATGGACGAAGATGTAGCTACGCTTCTTAGACGCCAGTCAAAACCGGTTTTCTTGGCGATCAATAAGGTAGACAACGCAATGCGTGAAGAAAACGCCGTAGAGTTTTATAGTCTGGGGCTGGGTGATTACTATACCATAGCAAGTATTAGCGGTAGTGGTACGGGTGATTTACTTGATGCGCTTGTTGAGGTGTTACCAGAGAAAGAAGAAGTAGAAGAAAGCATTTTGCCTCGTTTTGCTGTGGTAGGGAGACCTAACGCAGGCAAATCATCTTTTATCAATGCTTTAATTGGTGAAGATCGATATATCGTTACCGATATTGCCGGGACTACAAGAGATTCGATTGATACAAAATATAACCGTTTTGGCTTTGAATTTAATCTTGTAGATACTGCCGGGATTCGTCGTAAATCTAAGGTTAAAGAAGATCTAGAGTTTTATTCTGTTATGCGATCTGTTCGGGCAATAGAGCATTGTGATGTATGTCTGGTTGTTCTGGATGCAACAAGGGGATTTGACGGGCAGGTTCAAAATATTTTTTGGCTCGCAGAGCGGAATAAAAAAGGAATCGTTATTCTCGTGAATAAGTGGGACTTGGTTGAAAAAGAAAACAAAACCATGCGTGAGTACGAGAAAATGATCCGTCAGGAGATGGAACCGTTTACTGATGTGCCTATTGTTTTTATTTCTGCACTCACTAAACAACGTGTTTATAAAGCGATTGAAACAGCTGTAAAAGTTTTTGAAAATCGTACAAAGCGAATTAAAACAAGTGTGCTTAACGATTATATGTTACCGGTTATTGAAGCGACTCCACCACCGGCAACTAAAGGAAAATACATCAAAATAAAATACTGTATGCAGTTGCCTACACCGCATCCACAGTTTGCATTTTTCTGCAACCTGCCGCAGTATGTAAAAGATCCCTACAGGCGTTTTATAGAAAATAAATTACGTGAAGAGTTTGACTTTGAGGGTGTACCGGTAGCCGTATATTTCCGTAAGAAATAGTAATAGCTTCATCTATTTAAATAACAAAAACCCACTTTTTTTAAAAAAAGTGGGTTTTTGTTTTAAACCTTTTGTGTTTTATTCAGTCATAGAATAAACGTATACTGTACATATATTGGGTTTATGAAGCACTTTCTACTGCTACTATTTGGGGTTTTGTTAGGTCAGTCCCTGCTCGCGCAAAACTTTGAACTTTCAGGAAAAATTTTAGATAATAGCGGAACTCCGTTAGAATCTGCTACGGTTTATGTTGAAAAGATAAGCGACAGCACGCTGGTAACTTACGGAATCACAGATCGAAAAGGATTTTTTGAGATGGCGGGAACAACAGAGCAAAAGGAGCTTAATCTTTTTGTTTCTTATGCCGGCTTTAAACCAATGCGTAAAAAGGTTACGATAACCCCCAAGATGGATCTAGGTGATCTCAAACTAGAGGTGCAAGATAATTTATTAGACGAGGTGGTTGTAGTTGCAAATCGTGCACCAGTAACGGTAAAAAAGGACACGCTTGAGTTTAATGCGTCTTCTTTTGATACCAGACCCGATGCGAATCTTGAAGAACTGCTGAAAAAGCTTCCGGGTGCTGAAGTAGATTCAGATGGGGCTATAACCATTAACGGAAAACCGGTTTCGAGAATTCTGGTAAACGGAAAGGAGTTCTTTGGTGACGACCCTAAAATCGCGACTAAAAACCTTCCGAAGGAAATTATAGAGAAATTACATGTCGTTGATACTAAGACCAAATCTGAAGAGTTTACCGGGAAGTCTGGAGATTCTGAAAATAAGACGATTAATATAACCATTAAAAAAGATAAAAACAAAGGCTACTTTGCCAGAGCAACTTTAGGTGGTGGTACTAATGAGCGCTATGAGATGAGCGCTATAGGCAACGTTTTTAAAGATAATATGCGTTTAACGGCTCTGGCGGGATCTAACAACATCAACAGTTCTGGATTTGATTTTGATGATGTTTATGGGATGATGGGGCGTAGTGGTGCCAGAGCAGTAGCTGCAGGAAATAGAAGTGGAGGAATCACAAAATCTGAAACGGCTGGTTTGAACTACAGCAATGACTGGAATGATAAATACGAATTTAACGGTGATTATTTCTTTGACCGTTCTGATACAGATACGCGTTCTCGAACTGAGCGCGAGAATATTTTACCTGACACTACGTATTATTCCAATTCAGAAAATAGAAGCAACGCATTAAACGACAGGCATCGCGCCAACGCTCGATTTGAAGTAGAATTTGATACTCTAACCCGTCTTTCTTTTTCACCAAGATTCAATACTAACAAAACAAAATCTATACGTAGTTCGTTAGCTAATTCATTAGACGGAAACCGTGATCTTGTCAACAATACTGAGACTGCAAATCAGGGAGATGGATCGAGTTTTAGCTTTAATAATGATCTTGACTTTATAAAACGTTTTGGGAGTAGAGGAGCCTATTTCAGGTTAGAGCTTTCGCAAGATTATAATGATCAGGTTAACGATGATTTTTATTTCTCACGTAGTGAATTTTTTGGAGATGAAGCCCGTACTGAAGTTCAAGATCAGTACATTGATGAAGATGAGAAACAGTATGAGTATGGCTTTGAAGTAGAGCAGCGACTGGTACTGGCGACAGATTTTTTTATGGATTTGGCGTATGATTTTTCTTCTGTAAAATCTCTAAACTCAAGATATGTTTATGAGGCCGATAACGCCGGGAACTATACTGTGCAAAACGACACCTTAAGCAGTGATTTTGAAGTAAACACTATTCGCAATACACCCAGTTTAGGTTTAAATTACGACCACGAGGCGTGGCGCATCAATACTAACTTTGGACTGCTCAACACAATACTCAAAAATGAGAATTTACTCAACCCGGTAAATTTTGATAATACCTATAATAACCTGTATTTAAGCGCACGGGTACGTTATGAATTAGAACGCTCAAAAAGTGTTTATTTAAATTATCGTACAAACGCAAACACCCCTTCAATACGCCAGTTGCAACCGGTGGCAGATAGAACAAATCCATTAAATATTGTAATTGGTAACCCCGAGCTGCGCCCTGCTTACAGCCATAATATTGATGGAGGTTTTAGAAGTTTCAACTTTGGAGCTGGTGGAGGTAGTGGTATTTTCAGTTCGTTCTCTCTGGATTTTACTGAGAATCAAGTGGTGTCTGTGAGTACTGTAGGTGATGATTTAAGACGAACCACAACCTATGCAAACGTAGATGGTGCGATGTCTGCTGGTGTACGCCTTTTTTATACTAAAAGTACACGTAAAGAAGAAAAAGAGTTTAGGTACCGGTTGAGTCTTTCTGGGAATTACAACAAGAATGTAGGTTTTACAAATGGAACGCTATTCAATTCAAAACGCTTTAGTTTCAGCCCAGGGATTCGGCTTACTTATGCAATTCAAGAGTTTTTTGAGCTGAATCCAAGTTATAGTCTTACGTATAATGATACACAGTATTCTATAAATGCTAACCGAAATGAAGATTTTATAAATCATACTGTAGGTTTTGAAGCAACAACCTTCTGGCCTAAAAATGTAATTTTTGGTAATGATATCACTTACAATTACAATGGGAATGTTTCTCCCGGCTTTCAAAACTCTTCAATTCTATGGAATACGAGTTTAGGATATCAATTTTTAGATGAAAAAGCAACATTAAAATTAAAGGTTTACGATTTGCTCGATCAGGTGGTAGATACCCGAAGAATTATAGGTGATGATTATATTCAGGATACTAATAGTTTGATACTAACTCAATATGCGATGTTGAGTTTTACCTATAAACTGAGCAATTTTGGTGGCAAGTCTGGAGGTGGAAATAGAAGAGGAGGTCCTGGGAGGAGATAGCTTGCTAATAAAGAGTGATTTATCAATAGTTAAAATTATCTTAAACAGAACAACTAATTTTTTAGTTTTATTAAAAATACATTTCTTCGTACATCAATCAAAAAACAATCATGATCAATCGTTATTTACTGTGCCTAGCACTGGGCCTATTCTCCATTAGTGTATTCTCTCAAGATTTTAAAATTACCGGAAGTTTAATAGATGATGAACAACAGAGTCCTATTGAAGCGGCAACTGTAGTTCTCGAAACGTTAAAAGATAGTACTATGATTACTTACACGATAAGTGATCGTAATGGTAATTTTGAGTTAAGTGGAAAGAGTTCGCTGACTAAAGCAAATCTTTTTGTCACATTTGTGGGGTATCAATCCTTTGAAAAAGAGATAGATTTAACTCAAAACCGCACACTCAACTTGGGGTCAATTCCTTTAGAATTTCAAGTGGAATCTTTAGGAGATGTAGTTGTAAAAGGTAGAGCAGCACCAGTAGTTGTTAAACAAGATACCTTAGAATTTAACGCAGCTTCATTCAAAACAAATCCAGATGCAACATTAGAAGATTTACTTAAGGAGTTACCTGGAGCAGAAGTTGATGCAGATGGTCAGATACGTATTAACGGAAAACCGGTTAGTAATATACTCGTTAACGGCAAGCCTTTTTTTAGTGATGATCCTACAATTGCGACGCGTAACCTAACTAAAGAGCTTATTAATAAAATTCAGGTTGTTGATACGAAAACTGAATCCCAGGAATTTTCAGGAGAAGAAGGAGATAGCGAAAATAAAACGATCAATATAACAATTGATGAGGATAAAAATAAAGGTCTCTTTGGCCGTGTTGCGGCTGGTGGTGGTACCGATGACCGTTTTGAATATGCAGGTATTGGTAATTACTTTGACAACGATTTGCGTATAAGTTTACTGGGTAGTGGTAACAATATCAATTCGCCTGGTTTTAGTTTTGGAGAGATCGAAAAAATGTTTGGTAATGCTAGCTATATCTCTGTTAATAGCAATGGTGGTTTTAATGTAGGAGGTAGGAGTTTTGGAATGGGGAATGGTATTGTTAATTCACGTAATGCAGGAATGAATTTTGCCAATGATTTTGGTGAGAAAATTGAAACTTCTGCAGATTATTTCTATTCAGGCTCCAATAGTTTTGAGGAGACCCAGCGAAATCGAGAAAATATTTTACCTCAAAACCGTTTTACTTCGGTGAGTACTTCAAGAACAGACTCTAATGTTGATAATCATTCGGCAAATCTTAGATTTCAAGCTAAGATTGACTCTACATTAATGATAGAGGTTTTACCTAGGTTTTCATATTCTGAAGGACAAAACACAAGTAGTGGTAAGTCTGAAGTGACTAATGTTGATGGGAGTCTAGTGAATGACAGTGACTATGATAATAGTAACTTTAGAACCACACGTAACTTTGGTAATCGCTTAACTGCAACTAAACGATATGGAGATAAAGGAGGCTTTATTCGAATTAATGGAAACCTTCAGTTAGATGATACTAAAAGCGAAGATTTTACAAATTCAGAAACAAATGTTTACGGTGATAATCCCAGTCAAATTTTACGTGATCAATTTACTGATGGGGATAATGTGAATAACGGTATCACAACTAATGTAAACTGGCGAATTCCCATTATCGCTAAAAAATTATTTGTAGAGACTGAGTATGAATACAATTCTCAGAATCGAACTAATACGCAACTTGTCTACGGCTTTGATAACCTTAACCAGAATTATAACGACATTATTTTACCTCAAAGTACCGATTTTGAAAGTAGGAACCGAACCCACAAACCGCAACTTGGAGTCACGTATAATGATAAAAAATTAAGAGCTGGTATTAATGCGTCTTATGTTGCCAGAAAGTTAACCGGTGAAGATTTGTTAACTGATAATGCAGGAAACCGGGTACGCGATATTGATTTTGAAAATAAGTTTAATGCTCTTGAAGCTTCAGCACGACTTAATTACAATTTCACACAGAAATTGAGCTTATGGTCTGCTTATAGATTAACTAATAATGCGCCAGATATACGCCAGCTTTCTCCTTACTTAGATGTTTCAGATCCTATTAACACAATTCAGGGTAACCCTGATTTGAGCCCTACCAATCAACATAATTTTAATTTGGGGATTAACAATTATGATTGGGAGTCAAAATCAGGATTTTATGCCTATCTGGGAGCTTCATTAATAAATGATCAGGTTGTGAACCTTACCACGGTAGATGATAATTTCGTACGGGAAACGACCTTTACAAACGTAGACGGAGTTTATAATGCCTACGGAAACTTGAATTATAATAAAGACTTTAAGTTGGACAGTCTAAGAACTCTAAAACTTGAAGCGCGTATTTATGGAGGGTTAAATCGTTTTGTGAACTTTTTCAATGCAGATCAATACGCCAGTATAACTAAAAATATTCGCCCCAGCTTAGGTTTACGCTTTACTTGGAATAAGTGGTTTGAATTACGACCAGAATACAGCATTGAATTTAATAATACAAGTTTTAATCGAGACTTTTTTGACGGGCGTGAGTTCACACAACATTCGGCACGCTTGCGAACCACAACATTCTTCCCAGAATGGCTTACTTGGGAAAATGATATACGCTATATCTACAACCCTAATGTAGGTTCTGGTTTTCAGAGAGATGCTGTTTTTTGGAATAGTTCTTTAGCGTATTCATTTATGCAGAATAAAGCATTGGCAACTTTCAAAGTTTATGATCTGCTCAACCAGAATACAAACTCTCGTCGTAATGCAACACAATCTTATGTAGAAGATGTACAGAGTACTGTATTACAGCAGTACTTTATGTTGAGCTTTAGTTATAAATTCAATACACTTGGAAAAAAAGGAGAGGTTAGAGAGAATAATTGGTTTGATTAGTGTTTTAAAAGCTTGTGGTCTATTTGTTATAGGTCTTTGTTTTCTACAATGCAGTCCTAAAATACGCACATCTATAGTGAACCCTCAACCATTACTGATTGAAGAGGCCGAAGTTGTCGTACCTCCTTTAAATGATGGTCAGGATTTATAAGGAATTGAAGTAGATGAGTTATGAGTTTCCGATAACGGATAATCAAAAGATTGTACCTGCCCGTAAATGATAGCTTTATTTCAGGGAACTGCCCTAAAGCACGGAGCTAATCTTATTAAGTTGGGAAGAATTTAAAGGTGAAGTTCAAAAGCAGCCACCTTATGACGCAGAGAGTTATTGTTCTATAACTTATCAGACTGTTTTTGTTACGGTATATACAAAGGCTACAATAATTGTAAGCAACAAATTTGATTGTAAAAAGGAGGTTGAGAACAAATAATAAAAACTGAAGCGATTTTAAATCATGAGCAGCGCCATTTTGATTTATTTGAAACTTGCACTCGTAAAATTAGAGACTAATTTGCAAGCCAAAGGATTTCTGCAAATTCCCATAATAAAATAAAGAGCCTGTTTTCAGAATTTAAGAAACAATATAATGGCGTTCAAAAGAAATATGATGAGGAAACAGCTCACGGAACTAAAGAAACTGCATAAGCAGGCTGGGATAGTTATATAGAGTTACAATTAAGCCTCTAAAGCTTTTAAGTACGTCAATAAATTGAGTAAATGTGCTTCAGAATGAATCTTCATCAACGTATTAAAGTACCACAGTCCATCATTAAGACTCGTGTTTTCTAATCGCCATGCAACTTCGCTTAAATCAATAATAAGGTCTGTAAGATCATCTATGGCATCTCCAAGGTATATCTCAGGAGTTTGGTCAAGCTCCAATATTTGATCAATTTGATGGTATTCAATAAATTCCGGGAAATTGACTTTAACGTGTGCATAAACTCCAGCATAGTCCAGCCGGTGGACTTCTTCGTAAAGTTGCTCGTCAAAATTTGAATTCAGATTGAGGTAGAGTGCATAAAGGTCACCCAGAGATTTTTTTAAGGAAACCAGCTTATCTGTTTGAATAACCGGTTTTGTTCCGTAGCGGGTGATCTGATGTATAAGTTTTAGAAAAGATTCCAAATGAATTGCTTTTTAAAATTGAGGTATTAACTAATGGTTATAGCTTCATAAAATGAAGAATAAAACTTTAGAAGGTATATCACCATCCACCTGAAGCACCGCCTCCGCCAAAGCCTCCGCCACCGAAGCCTCCTCCACCGAAGCCTCCTCCACCGCCAAAACCACCACCGGAAGATCCTCCTCCAAAGCCACCTCCTCCAAGGCCACCACGACCCAGACTGCTCAAGATAATAACATCAAGTAAGCTGCCGGCTCCACTGCGTCTACCGCCATTTCGACCTCCGCCACCTCCGCGAGAACGACTCAGTATAAAAATAATGACAAAGAAGATTATGATGATGGGTAAAAAGTTCTTTAAACCAGGCTGATTATTTTTGGTTCTTGCGCCCTTATACTCACCTTGTAACATCTGGAAAATGGCATCAGATCCTTCATCAAGACCGGCATAGTAATCACCTTTTTTAAACTGGGGAATCATAATGCGGTTGATAACCTGTGCTGCCATACGATCTGTTATGATCGTCTCAATACCATAACCGGTATTAATATCCACTTTACGATCTTTAGTAGCTAATGTGATGAGAATACCGTTGTCTTTTTCTTTTTGACCTATACCCCATTTTTGTCCCCATTTTGCTCCTAGAAAACTAATGTCTTCTCCTTTGGTACTTGGAATAATAACAACTACAATTTGAGTTGAAGTAGTGTCGCTGTATTTAACCAGTTTGTCTTCTAAAGCAGATTTTTGACCAGAATTTAAGAGTCCGGCATAATCGTAAACACTGGTTTGCTCACTGGGAACTTCAGGGATGTCAAACTGTGCAAAACTTGTTGCAGTAAGGCAAAAAAGAAAAGCAATAAGCACTGCATTTCTAAAAGTATATAGTTTGGGTAAATAGATCAAGAGGTTGATATTTCGTCTGAAAGTTCGTTTATGTCGTCATCATCCCACGGAAAGAACTGCGCAAGTTGCTCACCTGCAGAAGTAATTCCTTTTACTAAACCACTTTTAAACTTTCGGTTTTTAAATTCAGTTTGCATCAAGTCTTTGGTGCTTTGCCAAAATCCTTCTGGTACTACTTCATTAATACCGCGGTCACCGCAAACAGCAAATTTTTTAGCGTCAACAGCCACATAAATTAGCACGCCATTTTCAGCCTTAGTATTGTCCATTTTCAGATGATGAAAAAGGACTTTGGCTCGTTCTAAAGCTTCTCCTTTACATTGGCGTTCTAAGTGCACACGAATCTCCCCTGAAGTTTTCAATTCGGCTTGACGTATTGCTTCTACAACTTCCTGTTCTTCTTCGGTATTTAAAAAGTCTTCAACTACAGATGCCATTATGCTGCGTCTTTATTGAAGTCAAAATTGACTTCGGGAGCACTTTCAGCACCTTCATCAGCCTTAAAATATCCCATTTCTTCAAAGTTGCCTATGAAGTTATTCACGATATTATTAGGGAAGGTTTTAATATGCTTATTATACGGAGCGATCGCTTCATTATACCGATTACGCTCTACGTTGATGCGGTTTTCTGTACGCTCCAATTCATTGATGAGTTCTTTGAAATTCTCATTAGCCTTTAGATCAGGATAACGTTCTACGGTAACTAGAAGTCTTGATAGAGCAGAGCTTACACCGCTTTGTACTTGTTGAAACTGAGCCAGTTGCTCAGGGGTAACATTAGAGGGGTCGATGTTTACGCCAGTAGCTTTAGATCGAGCTTCAATAACATCTGTAAGGGTTTTTTGCTCAAATTCTGCATAGCCTTTAGCCGTGTTTACAATATTAGGGATCAGGTCAGATCTTCGTTGGTAGCTGCTTTCTACGTTACCCCATTGTTTTGTCGCATCTTCTTTTAGCGTTATTGCGGTATTGTAAAAGCCTTTAAAAAATGTATAGCCAATAATTCCCAAAATAACGATTACGATGAGTGCAATGAGTCCTTTTTTCATGTTTGATGATTGATTTAGAGTTGATCTTTTAATTCCTGAAGTTGGGCTTTTATTCCTTCTAGTTTTCTGATAAGATCAAATTTATTGAGTGTTTGTTGTTTGTTTTCTTTTAAATGCGTCTTAGCTCCCTCTAAAGTAAAGCCACGTTCTTTAACCAAGTGATAAATCAGTTCCAGGTTTTTAATATCTTCTGGAGTGAATTTACGATTGCCCTTAGCATTTTTCTTAGGTTTAAGAACGTCAAACTCTTTTTCCCAAAAACGTATCAATGACGTGTTTACGCCAAAAGCTTCAGCGACTTCGCCGATGCTATAATATAATTTTTCGGGCAGTTGTACGTGCATTAATCCAGAGATTGGTTTTCTAGCTGAGCTTTCTGTAAAATTACGTCAAACTCTTCAGGAGAAAGGTTTCCGTAGTAGAAATTAATAGGGTTAATACGTTGGCCATCTTTAAAGATCTCGTAGTGCACGTGTGGAGCTTCAGAACGACCTGTGCTTCCTACAAAACCTATTAAATCTCCGCGTTCAACTTTTTGCCCTTTCTTTACATTGTATTTATATAAATGAGCATAAAGACTTACGTAACCATAACCGTGATCAATACGTATGTGGTTCCCATATCCGGTAGCATTGTTATCAGCGCGCTCAACAATACCATTACCGGTTGCATAGATAGGAGTACCGCGAGGAGCTGTAAAATCCATCCCCCAATGCATTTTACGTTCTTTGGTAAATGGGTCTGTTCGTAAACCATATCCAGAAGCTATACGGGTAAGATCTTTGTTGGCAACTGGTTGTATAGCTGGTATCGCGTCTAAGAATTTTTCTTTTTCTTCTGCTAAAACTGCAATTTCATCAAGAGATTTGCTTTGAACCACAAGCTGTTTCGTAAGAATGTCAAGACGTTTGTTAGTTTCTATAATCAGTTTAGAATTGTCATACCCTTCAAGATCTTTATATCGGTTTACCCCTCCAAAACCCGCTTTACGTTGTTCGTCAGGTATAGGGTTCGCTTCAAAATACAATCTGTAAATACTGTTGTCGCGCTCTTCAATTTCACCTAGAACATTTTGTACCTGATCTAATTTTTTGTTGAGCACGCCGTATTGAACTTTCATATTCTGAAGTTCGCGGGCAAGTGCTTTTTCACGAGGAGTTTCCAGATCTGGAATATTGAGATAAGTAAGAAGGAGAATAAAACCGGCTAAAAAAGATGCTCCAATAGAAAGCAATCCGTAGCCAAGTTTACGACCTTTGCGCTTCTCTATTTTTTTATAGGAAAGTGTCTCTTTATCGTAATAATATTTAACCTTAGACATTATTTAAATTATTCTATTTTTGCGTTAAAATTCAGGGCTCTAACCTTTAATTAAATAAAGGGAAACGAACAAATATAAAAAATAGTTTGCCGCTAATGCTATATTGGCAAAATCTACTCTAAAATTCACTCATGAAATCCCAGGAAATACGCGATCAGTTTCTATCATTCTTTAAATCCAAAAATCATTCCATCGTGCCTTCTGCGCCAATGGTGATCAAAAACGATCCTACGTTGATGTTCACTAATGCCGGAATGAATCAATTTAAGGAATTTTTTCTTGGTAATGGGATTCCTAAAGACACGCGGGTTACTGATACTCAAAAATGTCTGCGCGTAAGCGGAAAGCATAACGATCTTGAAGAAGTAGGTAAAGATACGTATCACCATACGATGTTTGAGATGCTGGGGAACTGGAGTTTTGGTGATTATTTTAAACAAGATGCGATAGACTGGGCCTGGGAGTTGCTTACTGAGGTTTTTAAAATAGATAAAGACAAGCTGTATGTAACCATATTTGAGGGTGATAGCAGTGAAAATCTGGAGCGTGATACTGAAGCTTTTGATATGTGGAGTAAGCACGTAGCAAAAGACCGAATCTTAAACGGAAATAAAAAAGACAACTTTTGGGAAATGGGCGATCAGGGGCCTTGCGGACCTTGTTCTGAGATTCACGTTGACCTGCGTTCTGAAGAAGAAAAAGCCAAAGTACTAGGAGCTGATTTAGTAAATGCAGATCACCCGCAAGTAGTAGAAATCTGGAATCTGGTTTTTATTCAATTCAATAGAAAAGCAAACGGCTCTCTTGAAAACCTTCCGGCGCGACATATTGACACCGGGATGGGTTTTGAAAGGTTGTGTATGGTGCTTCAAAATAAGACATCTAATTACGATACTGATGTTTTTACTCCGCTAATTCGCGAGATCGAAACCATTACCAATTCAAAATACGGAGCTAAAGAAGAGATTGATATTGCAATTCGTGTAATTTCAGATCACGTGCGTGCCGTAGCTTTTTCAATAGCAGACGGACAATTACCAAGTAATACCGGAGCAGGTTATGTGATTCGCCGAATCTTGCGCCGTGCAGTACGTTATGGTTTTACATTTTTAGATACTAAAGAACCTTTTATATATAAATTGGTTAGCGTTCTGGTTGACGAAATGGGCAAAGCGTTTCCGGAATTAAAAAAACAACAGAATCTTATTTTCAATGTGATTAAAGAAGAAGAGCAAAGCTTTTTAAGAACTCTTGATCAAGGCCTGGTTCTTTTAGATTCTATAATAACAGACACAACCGGTAAAGAAGTTTCTGGTGTAAAAGCTTTTGAATTGTACGATACGTATGGTTTCCCTATAGATTTAACGGCTTTGATTCTTTCTGAAAAAGGCTACAGTCTGGATGAAAAAGGTTTTCAGGCAGAATTGCAAAAGCAAAAAGAACGTTCGCGTGCTGCCGGAAAAATTGAAGCTGGCGACTGGACGATTCTTGAAGAGGACGCCGAAGAAGAATTTGTGGGATATGATACGCTAGAAACTCCTGTGCGAATTACCCGCTACCGAAAAATCAACACTAAAAAAGAGGGGGATCAATATCAATTGGTTTTCAATCTAACGCCTTTTTATGCGCAAGGTGGCGGTCAGGTAGGTGATAAAGGCTATTTAGAAACGGCAAATGGCGATGTTATTTACATCACCGATACCAAGAAAGAAAATAACTTGATCATTCATCTTTCTAAAAACCTTCCGAAGCATTTAAACGAGACTTTTACAGCGGTGGTTGATGCAAAGCAACGTTACCGTACACAAGCTAATCATACCGCAACTCACTTATTACATCAGGCATTGAGAGCAGTTTTAGGAACTCACGTAGAGCAAAAAGGATCAATGGTGCATAGCGGGTATTTGCGATTTGACTTTTCACATTTCTCAAAAGTAACTGCTGAAGAATTAAAAGAAGTAGAGCAGTTTGTAAACGCTCGTATTCAGGAGCAGTTACCGCTTGAAGAGCAGCGTGGTATCCCTTACGATCTGGCAATTGCAGAAGGTGCTATTGCACTCTTTGGTGAGAAATATGGTGATGCTGTGCGTACGATTCGTTTTGGTAAATCAATGGAATTGTGTGGTGGTACTCACGCTACAAATACCGGAGATATCTGGTATTTTAAAATCAAGTCAGAAGGAGCAGTTGCCTCGGGAATTCGTCGTATTGAAGCGATTACCGGTGATGCTGTTATGCAGTATTTTGAAGATCAGGATGAGACTTTAGAGGCAGTGCGTGGTTTGCTAAATAATACTAAAGAACCTGCAAAAGTAATTGAAGGTTTACAAGAAGAAAACAACGAACTCAAAAAGCAATTAGAAACTTTATTAGCTGAAAAAGCTAAGAATCTTAAAGGCGAATTGAAAAACGACCTAGAATCAGTTGGTGGTGTTCAATTTTTAGCTAAGGAGGTTGACCTCGATGCAAATGGAATTAAAGATCTGGCTTTTCAACTGGGTGGCGAAGTAGATAATTTATTCTTATTGCTGGCTTCCCGTCAAGGTGGAAAAGCTTTGTTGAGCTGTTATATTGATAAAGATCTAGCTAAAGCGAAAGACTTAAACGCAGGAACCATTGTACGTGAATTAGGCAAGTACATTCAGGGAGGCGGTGGCGGCCAGCCATTTTTTGCCACTGCCGGCGGAAAAAATCCTGACGGAATTGTAGCTGCTTTAGGAGCGGTGAAGGAGTATTTGGGTTAATGGTTTGGTGTTAATGGTTGTAAGGCAATTGGGGTTGTGGTAAGATGTAAAAGTAGGCAGTCTCAGTTGGCAGTTGGCAATACGAAATACAAAATCGGAAATTAAAACCCTGCTCCTGCGCAAACGTTCTTGCGCGATTGCATCGCGCATTATTAATAACCCAATGTTGTCAGGTCGAGCGGTGTCGAAACCGTTAATGTCAAGCAATTTTAAATAAAGCTTGAATCAATAAGTTCTTAACAATCTGCAACGCGAAACCCAGAACCCGAAACTCCAATAATAATAATAATAGCAATAGTAATAACAATAAAAGTAGTGAATCTCCAAACCAAAATCCCGCTCAAACCTTCAGCAAATCAATTGGATTACGATTCGAAGGTGCTGTTGGTTGGTAGCTGTTTTGTAGAGCATATTGGGGCTAAGCTGGAGTATTTTAAGTTTCAGAATTTGGTTAATCCGTTTGGGATTTTGTTTCAGCCTGAAGCGATTGCCCGTTTTTTTGAAGCAGTGGAGACTCAAAAGCAATTTACAGAAAGCGATCTTGAGAAAGTAAATGGTTTGTTTGTCTCGTTGGATGCACATTCAGAATTGGGAGCAACCACTACCGAAAGTGCAGTCAACCAATTGAATACGGCAATACAAGAAGCCTTTGCAATGCTTCAAAATGCAAGCCATTTGGTGATCACGCTAGGTACTGCCTGGGGCTACCGACATAAAGAGCAGGGAAATGTTGTAGCCAATTGCCATAAGATTCCACAAAAAGAATTTCAAAAGGAGCTAACTTCGATAACAGAGGTTGAAGCAGCGTTGCTTCGCGTATTATCGGCTGTCGAAAATCTTAATTCTAAAGCTTCCGTAATTTTTTCTGTTTCTCCCGTACGCCATCTTAAAGACGGTTTCGTAGAAAACCAGCGTAGTAAGGCGCATCTTATCGCCGCTGTGCATTCAATACTAGCAAAAAATAAACGTGTTGAATACTTTCCGTCTTACGAGATTATGATGGATGAGTTGCGCGATTACCGGTTTTACGATCGGGATCTAATTCACCCTAATCCGTTGGCAGTTGATTATATCTGGGAGCGTTTTCTGGCTGTGTATCTTTCGCCGCAGGCTAAAAAAACTATAGATCAGGTTGAAGAAATACAACGCGGTTTGGCACACAAAGCTTTCAATCCTGATTCCGTCGCACATCAAAAATTTCTTCAAAAGCTGGATGATAAAATAAAAGCACTTCAGGCTGAAGTACCTGACATTCGGTTTTAAATACGGCAATTGCCTTATGGATTTGGGTTTTGATTTACAGGAGATTTGTCTTGTAATTAAAAACCAAAACCATGAAAACATCTACAAAACTCATTTCTACTTTCGTTTTAAGCTTACTTCTTATTTTTGCAGCTTGCTCCAAAGACGACGATGGCGGTGACAGTGCAGCCGGCAATGGCGAACTAAAGGCAAGCGTTGACGGTAAAGCCTATACCTCAATGCCCGAAGCTACTCTGGCTGAAGAAAATTCGTCGGGGGATATAGAAGTCATCACCATCTCGGGTGGCTCAATTGACTCTGAAAACATTCAAATAACGATTATAGGTTTTGAAGGAGTAGGAACCTACGATCTTAATGTAAGTAATATCGCTACGTATACCTTCCTGAAAGATAAGTCTGACTTTATGAGTGCCCAGATATTTTCTACTTCAACAGGTGCGGCTTCTAACGGCGAGATTAAAATTGCAGAATATACCAAAGGCGAAAGCGTAAAAGGCACCTTTAGTTTTACCGGATACCTTACCAGCGATACCAGCAAAACGGTAGTGGTGAGTAATGGAGAGTTTAATGTTAAGATCAGAAAGTAAGTAGCAATCAAAAATCTCAAGTGTTGAGGTTTTTACACGAAGCCGGAAGCAGGGGCAACCCTTCTTCTGGCTTTACTTTTTAATAGACAATCGAAAAGCTGGTAATTGCTGCTAAAATTTTGAATGTTGTGAAGCAAAGTGTCTTGTTAAAATCAAATGCCTGCCTCAATATACGGCAATTGCCCTATTGATTGATGCTTGATTTTCAGAGACTTTTGGAGGGTAAAAACTTTTAAACCTTAACAATTATGAAGACAAATTATTTTTATGCGCTGTTGCTGTTGTTGCTTTCTTTTGGAGCCTCAGCTGAGGCACAGACACTGGGTGAGGTCAATGCAAAATTGGATCACTGGGGTCAAAAGCCCAAAGATAATATGCCAATGAAGGCATATATCTCAGACTTTCAGGTACTGGTAGAAGTGTACCGTGAAGATGTAGATTATAAAAAAGAACGTGAATTTAGAGGAGTAGGTCGGGGCGAGGCAACTGCTCAGGCAGCATTAGGACTTAAAGGTGTTGATACCGATTTATTACAGTCTGAAGTAGATAAGTTATATGCAGAGTTTGTAGCTGATCTTAAGGCTAAAGGCTATACGCTAATTTCTGTAGAAGAAGCGGCTAAGACAGACTATTATAAAAATGCAGAGCGTATGAATGGTCCTAATGTGCGTGAGAGTGCCAACCCCGGTTATCTGGAAATCTTACCTACCGGAGCTAGTTTTATGGTTAGCAAACGAGAGGCTGAAGGAAAGGCAAACAACAAAAAAGGGATTATGAATAATTTGAAAATGATAGGCAATGCAGTTGCAGGTCCTAATCAGTTATCAAAAGACCTTGATGACGCTCTAGTTATTGAAGTAAAACTTGCGCTTAACTTTAGCGAAGCGGGTTCAAACTGGTTTAAAAGTTTAACAGGTGCCAATGCACAGGTAAAGACAAATCTTATGATGGGTACACATACGGTGCAGGCTCCTAAAACCAAAGGATTACGCCTGAAAGGACAGGAAGAGGTTTATACCATGCCCACTTCAATAGAATTTTACCAGGGTGCCGGTTTAAAGAAAGTACAGTCAAAAGGATACCTAAAGAAGCCCATTTATATTTCTGGGGTAATTGATGATACCAAATCAAGCGCATACGATAAAGGAAAATCAATAACCTATACCAATATCGGGGATCTGTACGTGGTGAAAAATACCTACAGCACCATAAGCACAAACGCAAAATTTGCAGAAACCGATGGGGCAAAAATGGCCGATGCGCTTTACAAAGCCGGAAGTGCTTTTATAGATGAAGAAATGAAAGAATTTTTTGACTAAAAATAATTAACCATTCTAAATAATTTTTGCCAAAAGCTGCTTGTATAAGCAGCTTTTGGCTCATAGTTTAATAAGTGTAGAAGCAGAAGTTGAGTAGTGATTCAAATAGTAAAGCGGCTGTTGTAGAAATTTTAATTGAACATATTACTTCAAGGGTTAAAAAGCTGGTTTCTAGTATTTCAAAATTTATTTTCTTGTTAATTATGAATCAAAAGAGCTAAAATGATTTTGATTGAGACAGAATTTGTGGTTATTGGGGGAAGTGTTTTTTTGACGCTTGCGTTTGTCGTGCTCTGGTTTCAAATTCTGAAAATACGGGATAATAAAAAGGCAAGATCCAGATTAACTTTTTTGGAGCACAACATTCAGCTTAATCAAGTTCAAGTTATAAAGCGCAAAAATCATTTGGATCGCTATAATTTTTTAGTATACAATCTTGATGAAGCTTTAATCATTCAGCCCGAAATAGTAGTTTAAGAAAATTTGTTTTTAAAAAAATTAAAGTGAAAACGTATTCCAGTATTTTTCTATATTAGCCTGTAAATCGCAAGAATTCAGATTTTTATGAAACACTACTATTGTTTGGCTTTTGCTTTTTTTCTAAGTGTTTATACACTTTCTGCTCAGGAAATACAAAAGATAGATTCCATAAATGCTATTCTGGTTCAGAATAGTTCGCTCAAAACAGACTCCCTACTTGTCATTTTTGAGAATAACCTAAAAGCAGCTCAAAAAATTGATTATAAAAAGGGAATCGGCGAATCTTATAAAAACCTGGCAACCACTTATGGTTATGAAGCCAACGGTGAAAAAAGGGTAGCTTATAATCTGAAAGCCATTCGCATTTTTGAAGAAAATGATCTCAAACCTCAGGCTGCCAATCTGTATGGTGAAATGGGCTACGGGATGAAGCGTGATAATATGGAGCGGGCAGAGTATTATATGAATAAAGGCCTAAAAATGGCTGAGGAAGGAAACTATAAAGAGGTTTTAGATCGAACCTACAATAATTATGGGGTGCTTAAAGAAATGCAGGGACAACTAGACAGTGCCCTATATTTTTATAAGAAGGGACTTGCTATTGTAGAAGAACGCAAGTATACCAAAGGTTTGCCGTACAGCTATAGTAACCTGGCGGGAGCTTACGGGTAAATGGGCAATTTTGACCTCGCACGCGACTATTTTTACAAAGCCAAAGCAATACGGGAAGAAATTAATGACCGTAAAGGAATTGCCGAAAATTTCACCCAGATCGGAGAAGTATATATGGCTGAAGGGAAACCTGCCGTAGCTATACCGTTTTTTGAAAAATCGCTGCCAATCGCGCGTAAGGAGGATTACCGTTTTCTAATGCAATACACGTATCAGCAATTATCTGAAGCATTTAAGCAAATGCAGCAAACTGATTCTGCTTTGTATTATTTTGAAAAATACGCCGTCTTTAAAGACAGTATCAATAGTTTAGAGACCACTAAGCAAATTGCAGCTCTGGAGATTGAGTTTGAAACCGAACAGAAAGAAAATCAAATCTTAGAGCAGCGGGCACAACTAGCTGAGAAGGATCTTGAAGTGCGTCGTAAGAATACGTATGTCTATGGCAGTCTGGGGCTGGCAATTATTTTGGGACTTTTAGGGTATTTGATCTACACTCGTCAAAAGCAAAAAAACCGTCAGCTTCAAAAAGAAAATGAATTACAAGTCGCTCTTGCTAAAATTGAAACCCAAAACCGGCTTGAAGAACAGCGCCTGCGTATCTCAAGAGACCTTCACGACAACATTGGTTCACAGCTTACATTTATAATAATCAGTCTCGATAATCTTAATTATATGCTTAAAGATACCGGTCAGGAAATCAAAGATCGTATTGTAGCGATCAGCTCATTTACTTCGGTTACCATAAATGAACTTCGCGACACGGTCTGGGCAATGAATAAAGAAAGTATAAGCCTGATTGATTTGAAAAACCGCATAGAGGCTTTAATAGATAAAGCTCGAGAAAGCAATGCTAAAACTCAGTTTGAAATACAACTTCAGGATTCAGAAAAACATTTTGAGTTTAGCGCACTTGAAGGGATTAATGTCTATCGTATCATTCAGGAAGCGGTAAATAATGCATTAAAATATGCGGCGGCACAAACTATATGTGTAAAAATGAAAATTTCAGATTTCAAGTATAAAATTGTAATTCTTGATGATGGAATAGGCTTTGATATAAATGAGGGTAAATCAGGCTATGGGATTTCTAATATGCAAAAGCGTGCGAACGATATTGACGCAGATTTTAAAATATCAACAACAGTAAATAAGGGAACAAAAATTTTGCTTCAATCTAAGCTTGAAAAAATTACTATGTAAAACTAAAAAAAAAGTTGAATTACTTTTTTTCATCAAAAAAACGTATTTTGTACGTTTAAAGGTAATTTTATGACCCCAAGTTCTGCAAGTGTTGCACACGCTTCTAATAATGATTTTTATGCTGATAACGAGAAATTGTACGTCGCTACAGACTGTATTGTTTTTGGTTTTGATGAAGGAGATTTAAAACTATTGATTTTTAAAAGACGCGTAGAGCCAGACTCTGGTATCTGGTCGCTGATAGGTAGTTTTGTGCAACTCGATGAAGATGTAAATGATGCTGCACGCCGTGTTCTTAAAGAGATAACAGGTCTTGATGAAATCTTTTTAGAGCAATCTAAAACATATGGAAAAGCAGATCGTGATCCTGGTTATCGCTGTCTTTCGGTGGCACATTACGCGTTGATACGTATTGATGATTATGATAAAGAATTGGTAGAAAGTCATGGTGCTTATTGGTATACTTTAAAAGATTTGCCTAAGCTGGCATTAGACCACGACCAGATGGTAGCAGATGCTCTAAGTAAACTAAGACGTAAGGCGAGACAACAGCCTATAGGTTTTGAACTACTTCCTGAAAAATTTACTATACCACAATTGCAGCAGCTTTATGAAGCGATCTATCAACGCGAGTTAGACCCTCGTAACTTTAGAAAAAAAGTATTATCGCTTAAAGTGCTGGTAAAACTTGAAGAGAAAGATAAATCCGGATCTAAACGCGGAGCATTTTTGTACCGTTTTGACGCCGAAAAATATCAAGAGCTTTTAGAAAGTGGTTATAATTTTGAAATTTAATTCATAAATAGGGCATTTGCCCTATTGCATTCCTAAACAGACTTTTTTAGTTTAGTGCTTTCAATCTCAGTACTGTTTATTGACATTTTTAAATCCGGGAAAGAGTTAGGGGACTTTCACGGTTTTTAATTTAAACGCCTTTGTAATGCCGGTAAAAATTGCAATTGTAGAAGACAAATTATTTCTAGCCCGTGCATTAGCAGAAAAGCTTTCCTTTTTTAATGAATTCAGCTTAAAATTTATTGCTGAAAATGGAGCAGACCTTTTAAATAAACTCGATTCAAATTCGAATATAGATTTAATCTTAATGGATATTGAGATGCCGTTACTTGATGGTATTGAAGCTACAGCACTTGTAAAACAAAGATTTCCGCAGATAAAAATTATAATGCTTACTGTGTTTAATAATGATGAGCATATCTTTAGATCCATTAAAGCGGGTGCAGATGGCTATTTATTAAAAGAAACGGCTCCAAATATTTTAGAAAATGGGATAAAAGAGACTTTATCTGGTGGTGCGGCGATGAATCCTTCTATCGCTATGAGAACACTTAAATTGCTTCGTAATCCAGATTCTATAAACAGTTTAAAAGAACGCGAAGAAATCTCACTGTCTAGTCGTGAGGCCGAAGTTTTAGAGCAGTTGAGTAAAGGCTTTAGTTATACACGCATTGCAGAAAATCTATTTTTAGCTCCCAGTACGGTGCGTAAGCATATAGAAAATATATATAAAAAATTACAGGTGCATAGTAAAATTGAAGCGATAGAAAAAGCCCGCCAAAATAATATTATATAATATGCTGTTAAGATTAACGGCTTCCTTTTTTCTTTCCGTATTTAATAGATAAATTGAAATGATTCTATAATTAATTTATCTATGCGCAAGGTTCTAATTGTAATTCTGGTTCTCATACTTGGGTACTTTACCTATCAATATTTTGAGGAAAAAAATCAAGAGCGCAATCAATTATTAGAAGCTACTTCGCTCATTGAGAAAGAAATTAAAAATGTAGGGAAGCTCGTTGTGACAGAAGGTTCTTTTGCACAGGTTTTTACCTATAAAGACTCTAAACAGATTTTTAATTTGGTTCAGGCTAATAAAAAGGCACTTGTGGTGATTAATGCAAAAGTCACAATTTCATACGATCTACGAGCTTTAGAAACAGAAGTAGATTCAGAAGCCAAAACAATTACCATTACAAAAATCCCTAAACCTGAAATAAACATCAATCCAGATATTGAATATTATGATGTGTCTCAAGATTACCTCAATCAGTTTGAAGCTTCAGACTATAACACCATAAAAAAACGAGTGATGAGCAGCATTAGAAAAAAAGTTGAAGCTTCAGAATTGCCTGCTAATGCTCAAAATAGATTAGTAGCTGAATTGTCTAATATTTATGTAGTAACTAATACATTGGGATGGACATTAAAGTATAATACCACACCTATAGAAAGCAGTCAAAGTTTACAGCAAATTTTAGACTAGTGCGATACCGTCTTCTATAAGATGTTTGATTTTAGTATTGCTTGTTTTTAGCGCTGCTAAATATGTGTTTATTTCTTTTAGAAAATCTTCTCTGTTATCTTCTTTAGCCAACTCATAAAGTTCTAAAGCGAGTAACCAGTCGTTTTCGTGATTTTTATTTAAAATATCAAAAACAGCCTGCGGAGAGAATTTGGTGTCTTTGCCTTCCCTGTAATTTCTAACTGCAAGATATAGTGATTCTAGTTCTTGGCGTTTTGTATTTGTTGAAGTTTTAACCGTGGTTGAAGAAATTTTATGCTCCAATAAATTGAAAGATTTAAAATCAGCCGGACCAGCAAATGCTGATGAGATCTTTTTACCTACAGCCAAATGATAGATACCAGATTCTGGTTTAAAGAGCAAACGATCTTTGTATTTAACCGTGCAGTTCTCAAAGCTGATTAAAATTATTTTCCCTTTTAAATTGCGCGTACCGGTAATTATTTTCCCACTTACACTGATTCCGCCTTCAAATTCTAAGCTTACGATATTCCCTTCTGATATTTTATAAGCTTGAAGGTCTTTGGGGCTCATGTCTTCAATAGCAAGATTGATGCCTTTGAGCTTACCAAGAGCTGTACCGTAGCCGTTTTTGTGAATGTTAATGCCGTGACCCACGAGTTCTTTTTCGTGAAAACTTAAAGCACTCCCCCCTGTAGTTTGTAAATAAGATACTTTGTTTTTATATAAAATCATTTCAGAAAACACACCTGAAATCTGCAAGCCGGTGCTCAGTTCAATGGTCCCTAGATTTTTACTGTCTATAAGTTTTTGTAAGCCTTCGGGACCGCCGGTACGTAAAGCCATCGTGTTTGCAAATTCTTCTAAAACTTCACTGAGATAGGCAAAGTCTGGAGTTACATAAAGTTGAGGTTGAGGCTTAGTAATATCAAATTCCTGATGTGCTGCTTCAATGGAATACGGAATTTTCTTTACTTTTTCGGTCATACACCACGCACTTTCGCCTATTGATGAAAGTAATCCTGCTCCATAAATTTTAGGGGTATCAGGAGTACCTATGAGGCCATATTCTACCGTCCACCAATGTAAATTGCGTATAAGTGCCATTTCGCTTGGAGTTCCCATATTATTCTGTAAGTGGTCAACCAGATGTTCAATCTCATCAATTTCTTCTTGTGGAGTATCTTCAGCTTCTTTTAAAATAGATAGTTTTCTAACTGCTTCATATAACTGATAGTCTTTAGCTGATGAAATGGCTTTGCATCCTATTTCTCCAAAACGTCTTAAATATTCGGCATACTCAGGGTTCGCTATAATTGGAGCATGACCTGCACCTTCGTGAATAATATCTGGAGCGGGAGTATACTCTAAATGCTCGAGCTGTCTTATGTCTGAAGCGATAACCAAAACATTATACGCCTGAAATTCCATAAAAGCAGCAGGAGGAATAAAGCCATCAACTGCTACTGCAGCCCATCCTATTTCCTTCAGAATACGATTCATTCCGTACATATTTGGGATGTGGTCTATCGAAATTCCGGTTTGTTTCAATCCCTCTAAATAGGAGTTGTGAGCTACAGTACTCAGATAATTTACGTTCTTACGCATTACATAACGCCATACTGCTTGATTGATCGCAGTATAATCCTCATAATTTTGAGGTTTTATAAACTGCTTTAAATGGGCGGGTAACCGCTCAATAAGTGGATTAGTTTCTATATTTTTATCTAAAACAGGGCTCATAAGATCATTTATGTTTCAGCTAGAAAAATAAGAATCTGTTTATAGTTATCGTAATTATATCTATAAATTTGAGAAATATTTAATAATACTTCTATTTATTAAAAATCATATGACAAACTCATTTGTAAAACTTCATATCGATGGAGCAGTAGGAACGCTTATTTTTTTCACGCCAGAACACAATGCATTACCTACAGCAATTTTAACCGATTTGGAACAGCAAATACTTAGAGCAGATGCTAATACTGATCTCAAAGTACTGGTAATAAAAAGTGGAGGTGATAGAACGTTTTGTGCGGGTGCAAGCTTTAAAGAGCTTATTGCTATTGAGAATGAAGCTCAGGGGAAACGTTTTTTTATGGGGTTTGCAAAAGTGATTTTGGCAATGCGTGCGAGCAGGTTGCTTACAGTTGTGCGCGTGCAAGGTAAATCTGTAGGAGGTGGAGTAGGTCTTGCTGCTGCTGCTGATTATTGTCTAGCTTCTCAATATTCCTCAATAAAATTGAGTGAGATAAGCATTGGTATAGGTCCGTTTGTAATTGGGCCGGCGGTAACTCGCAAAATTGGAGTTTCAGCATTTTCTCAAATGACCATAAATGCACAGGAATTTTATTCAGCTGAATGGGCAAAAGAAAAAGGATTGTATGCTGAAGTTTTAAATTCAGCTGAAGAACTGGATGAAGCTGTAGCTAAATTAGCTAACGAACTAGCAACCTATAATCCCGAAGCATTAGCGGAATGTAAAAAAATGTTTTGGTCAGGTACTAAGGGTTGGAAAAAACTTTTAGAAGATAGGGCAACAACAAGCGGTAAACTTGTTTTGTCTGAATTTACAAGAAATAAACTTAAGTCTTACGCATAAAAAAAAGCCCTCAACCTGAGGGCTTTTTTAGTTATTCTTCTTAATTAGAAGCCATTTGCTTTGGTGGATATTCTTGCATGATCTCGCCTACAATTTCGCTAATGCGTTCTTGTTTGCGTTCAACGTCACGAGCTAAATAACCAGTACCCTGACCTTGCCAAACTAATTCTTTTTTAGATGCATCAATCAAGTCTATATATAGTGTACCTTCAGTGGTTCTGGATACGGTGTTTCCAAAACCTCCACCCCACGGTCCCCAAGGCCCACAGGA
>NZ_QOVJ01000010.1 GCF_004104055.1 Leeuwenhoekiella aestuarii
CAATATTGAGATTGTAAGCTGAACCTTGCAAGGCAAGCAGGTCAGACATTCCGTGGTCATTATAATCTTTATCGGTAAGGCTCAAAATGGTCTTACTGGTCTTTTCGCACAACCAGAAAACAGCCTTTGCAGTCAATTCTTTGGTCCAGTCACAGGTACCTACCAGCCAGGGTGTTTTAACACGTGTAAGCTCAGATGCGGCTGCATCGTCAAGTACAAAGGTGGTATTCTCATGCTCCTGTAAATAAGTTGCAGGAACTATTGAAGATATCTCTCCTTCAATAGTCTCTTTTAAAATTTCGGCTTTGTTTTGACCCCATCCTAAAAGCACAATGCGTTTGGCGTTCAACACCGTATTGATCCCCATCGTGATCGCTTTTTTAGGCACATTAGAGAGCCCTCTAAATGATCCCGCTGCATCGGCGCGGGTCAGGTAATCCAGAGTAATCATACGGGTACCGGAATTGAAGTGTGAACCCGGTTCATTAAAACCAATGTGACCGGTACGACCGATTCCCAACAGCTGAAAATCAAGTCCGCCGGCAGCTTTAATTTTGGCTTCGTAAGCGATACAAAACGGTTTGATCTCTTCCTGATCTATCGTCCCGTCAGGGATGTTTACCTGATCAGCCGGAATATCCACGTGATTGAATAAATGCTCGTGCATAAAATAATGGTAACTCTGCACGTCAGACTTATCCATTGGCCAATATTCATCCAGATTAAAGGTGATCACATTTTTAAAACTTAATCCTTCTTCCTTATGCATACGTACCAGCTCTGCATACACATTAATAGGGGAAGAGCCTGTGGCCAGTCCCAAAACGCATTTTTCACCAGCAGCTTCTTTACTGCAGATCAAATCAGCGATTTCCTGAGCTACAATAGCCGAAGCCTGTGTTGATTGTTCAAAACTGATGTTGTGTATCTTCTCAAAACGGGTCTCTTCAAACTTACCTGCGGGTTCGTAGGTGATTTGTTTGCTATCTTCTGAAGTTGTTTTCATAATTAATAAAAAACTTAGATTAGTTGTTTTTGGTTGTTATCTGGTACGTCTGGTCTGCTTCTACTGAAAAAGTAGTAAGAAAATAGTCGCCCTCTGCTTTTGACTCGAAAATTTTGGTATCCGCTTCAACAGGTATTTGCGTGCGCAAGGTGATTTTTCCGGTATTGTTTGTTTTTATCTTAGCATATTGAAGTCTTCCCTGTAACCATTTTATGTCTACTTCAAAATTCCCACGGGCTTTTAATCCATTTACCTCACCGTCAGCCCAGGCATCAGGTAGGGCAGGGAGCAGGTGCAATTCGCCCAGATGGCTTTGCAACAGCATTTCGGCTATGCCGGCAGTCGCTCCAAAATTCCCGTCAATTTGAAATGGGGGATGCGCGTCAAATAAATTGGGGTAGGTACCACCTTTATGTTCTTTAGAGTACGGGTCTACATAAAACATCAATTCGCGAATCATTTTATAGGCGTGATCGCCATCCAGTAAACGTGCAGCAAAATTGATTTTCCAGGCTTTACTCCAACCGGTTCCTTCATCACCACGCAGTTCAAATGTCTTTTCCGTAGCTTTTGCTAATTCCGGAGTGGTAAGCGGTGAGATGGAATTACCCGGATGTAGTCCAAATAAATGCGAAACATGACGATGATGCGGGTCTTCTTCTTCAAAATCCAGATTCCATTCCTGCAACTGGCCTTTAGCACCTATTTGATATGGAATCAAACGGTCCTGAGCTGCGCTAAGTTCTTGTCTAAAGTCTGCATCTTTTCCTAAAATTTCAGAAGCTTTAATGGTGTTGCTAAAGAGTTCGCGAATGATGGCGATATCCATTGTCGCACCTTCGGTAACTGCATATCCTTTGCCGTCTACCAGAAATAAGTTTTCAGGAGAGGTGGAAGGAGCGGTAGTTAATTTGCCATCGTGTTCTACCAACCAATCCAGCGTAAAAACGGCTGCTTCTTTCATCACCGGGTATACTTTAGCGAGATAGTCTTGATCCTGAGTAAAGGCATAATGCTCCCACAAGTGCAACGTAAGCCAGTTACCGCCCATATACCAATTGGCCCATAACGGGTCGCCGTCACCGCGATCTCCAACCGGATTTGCCGTTGCCCAGATGTCTGAATTGTGATGTAATACCCAGCCGGGTGCGTTGTAAAACTCTTTAGCTACACGGCTTCCGGTAACCGAAGCGTTTTGGATATAGGCTAAAAAGGGCTGATGCATCTCACTCAGATTGGTGGTTTCCGCGGGCCAGTAATTCATTTCGGCATTGATGTTTGTGGTGTAATTAGAACTCCAGGGCGGGCGCATTTCTTTATTCCAAATCCCTTGTAGGTTGGCCGCAATGGCACCGGGTCTGGAAGAAGACACGAGCAAATACCTGCCGTACTGAAAATACAAAGCTTCCAACTCGGGATCGTTTGCACCTTCTGAATAATCTTTTAAACGTGTATCGGTAGGTTTATTCAATTGATCATCTGAAGTTTTGCCTAAATCAAGCGCGACCCGTTGCATATAAGTCGAAAAATCTGCAATGTGATCTGATTTTAACTGCTCAAACGACTTGGCCGAAGCCGCCTGCATAAATTCGCTAGCCAATCTGGCTTCGTCAAGTCCGTCTTTGTCCGGGCATTTGTCAAAACCGTTAAAACTGGTTGCTGCGGTAAGTAAAATAACCACTTCTGAAGCATCAGCGATCGCGAGACTAGTATCCTGAGTGGTTAGTTTGCCATCTGTTTTCAACACTTTGATTCGGTATTGAAAACGCATGCCGTTGCATCCTTCAGGGTCGTCGTAAGTAATGGGTTCTACACCTTCGGGATTGTAGTAATTGGGATTTACGTTTGCCGGGGCCTTGCCGCTTACCACCAATTCCTGATTTTCGGTCACCGAAACTTCAGCGCGCAATTGGCTTTCTGCGGAAAGATGCAGGTTTAGAGCTTGAGCTGCATCTGCAGTCAGTTTCATGACCAAAACATTATTAGGAGCAGAAGTGAAAAACTCCCGGGTATAGTTCACACCATCAGACTCAAAAAAAGTCGTTGTGATCGCATGTTCTATATTCAAGGTACGTTTATAGGCGTTTACCGAATCATTTTTAAGTTCCTGATGCAGTAATAAATCACCCATCGGCATATAGGATTGGGTATAATAGCCCTGCATTTTTTTAGCCAAAAGCGTCGCCTGTGCATAGTCTTTGTCAAAAATCGCCTCGCGCAGGGGTTGCAAATAGGAAGCCGCATCGGGGTTGATACTTTGTGGAACCGGGCCGCCGCTGTACAGCGAACTTTCATTTAGCTGAATCAATTCGTCACTTACGCGCCCAAAAACCATCGCACCTATTTTACCATTTCCTAGCGGCAGGGCCTCAACCCACTCGCGTGCAGGGGCATCGTACCACAATTCTGGCAATTCAGCCTGAGCGGTTTCAGGATCTGAATTTTCTTCATTGGTACAGGAAAGCAGTGCAAAGAGCACCAGAAGAAGCAACGAAGAACTACGGAAGAACATTTTTTTCATCAATCGGTTTTTAAAGTAAAGGATGCCATCCTTTTAAATTATAATTCAGGTTTGATTAGTTTAAGCATATAGCTGTAGGAGTAGCCGTCTTGGGTTAACTGGTATTGCGGATGCGGATAAGCACCCCAACTGGTATCACCGCCCAAACCGCGTTGTGCCAAATCAATATGCAAGGTGGTTTCATCACGGTAACGCAGGTTTGTTGGATGCTGGTTCTTTTTGGTTTCACCGGGATCCAGCGCTTCGGTTTTGATGGGAAGCGCACTAAACGATAGCGGTTGCAATCCCTCGACTTCAATACCGTTTCCGCTGGCATCGGAAAGTTTTAGCCAGCGCGTATCGGTATGATAACCGTATTCTTGTGGGCGAATGTATGGCATCTTCAGGCTGTCTACCTGCGCCTTGTAAATTCCGATAAAAGCAGCCGAATTACGGTCTGCATAGTTTTCTTCCGGTCCGCGCCCGTAATATTCCAGATTATCAAAACCGGCCGGTAACTGCATACGCATCCCAAAACGGGGGAGCTCAGGCAATTTTTTAGCCTTGAGATCAAGCCTGGCCGTCACACGAATGCTTCCGTCATTTTGGATGAGATACGCAATCGTATACGGCAGGTCAATATCGTTCAAATGACAGGTGACTGTAATAGGCAAGCCAGCTTCGTTTTGCTTACCAACTTTTACATCCTGAACCGTTATATTATTGTGTGCACTGCGCCAGATGTTCAGTTCTTCGGGCATTTTGTTCCCAAAATCATTATCGGTAGGAGCGCGCCAAAAATAGGGCTGGGGCAGCCCTTCCAGTGTTACTTCGCCATTGGTATATGATTTAAACATTCCGGTTTTAAGATCAAACGTTCCGTGAATGGAACCTGAATCAAAAACGAGCTGATTGCCTTCAGTTTCGACTTTCAGATTTTGATTGGTTTTTGTGGTAGCGAAAATCGGTTCGGTAAGCGAAAACTGGGCTTTTGCGATCTCGTGACCGACGGGTACCAGAGCGGTAGCGGTTTTGGTAAACGCGTTAACATTCAGCAAATATTCCGCATCAGCATCCAGTTTGGGCAATTTGATTTTTGCTGATCCTGATGTGTGTGGAGCTGCAGCTATCGAGAAATCTTCGGTTTGAATGACTTTTCCGTCCTGAAGCAACTCCCATTTAAACTGATACTCCTTCAGATTGGTAAAGTCAAATTCATTAAACACCGAAAGCTTTTTCGAATCTTTATCAAAGTCAAACTGTACATTTTGGTACACCATTTTAACCTCTTCCAGGGCCGGATGCGGAGTTCGGTTTGAAGAAACCAGGCCATTGGCACAAAAATTTTCATCATTTTGAAAATTTAGTCCGCCCAAATCGCCACCATACGCCCAATGGGTGCCCATATCGTCTTCGGTTTTAATTCCTTGATCTACCCAGTCCCAGATAAAGCCGCCCTGCATCTGGTCGCTACTTCTGATAATGTCCCAGTACTCTGTGAAATTGCCGGTGCTGTTGCCCATCGCGTGTGCATATTCGCACATAATATAGGGTCGGTACTTATCGGTTGCAGTGGCGTACTCACGCATATAATCGATGGTAGGATACATCGGGCAAACCACATCGGTATTGCGTTCTTCATTGGACTGCTCAAACTGCACCAGCCTCGTGGTATCGCGTTCTTTAACCCAGTCGTAAGCCTGCGGAAAGAAAATCCCGTTGCCACACTCGTTACCCAGCGACCAGATAATCACCGAAGGATGGTTTTTATCCCGCTCTACCAGCCGTTGAATGCGGTCCATTTGAGACGGAAACCATTCGGGTTGGTAGGCCGGGTGTCGGTCTTTATTTTTAACCGCGTGGACGTTGGCGCCCATCCCGTGAGATTCAATATTTGCCTCATCTACCAGATACATCCCGTATTGATCACAGAGTTTGTACCAAAGCGGATTTTGTGGATAATGGCTTGTGCGTACAGCGTTGATGTTGTTTTGCTTCATCAGTTTCAGGTCTTTGAGCATCACCTCGCGCGAAGGCACGTGGCCTTTTACATCATCGTGAATGTGTAGGTTTACGCCTTTGATCAAAACCGGCATTCCGTTGACCAGCAATTGCGCGTTTTTAAGTTCGATTTCCCTAAAACCGATCTGTTCTGAAGTGAGCATCACGGTTTTTCCTGCAGCGTCTCTTAAGGTCAATACCACATCGTATAGGTTGGGCGTTTCGGCACTCCAGGTTTCCACGTTTTTGATTGTGGTCTGAAAGTTTACAGGAGTACCGACAGTGGTAAATTTTTTAGTAGCAGAATAAACAGCCTTGGAAGTATTGGTAGGAATGATCTCAAGTTGTAACGAACCCGATTGGGCGGCGTTATCAAAATTTCTCAAGGCTACTGAAGCATCAAAAACACCGTCTTTGTAGTTGTTTTCCAGACCTGCTTTGAGGAAGAAATCCCAGATACTGGTTTTGGGCAAGGCGTATAAAAATACATCCTGCTCCAGACCGCTTAAGCGCCAGAAATCCTGATCTTCCAGGTAACTGCCATCGTGCCATCTAAATACCTGAATGGCGAGTTGATTTTTCCCTTTTACGAGTAGGGGCGTGATATCAAATTCAGAAGGGGATTTGGCGACTTTGGTCATTCCGGCTTCTTTTCCGTTTACGAAAACGCGCGCATAGCCCGATACCGAGGAAAGGTTCAGAATCACTTCTTTATCATTCCAGGTTTCCGGGATTTCAAAGTTGCGGCGGTACGTGCCCACCGGGTTGTAATTATTATCTACAAAAGGTGGATTTTTAGGAAAGGGATAATCGATATTCGTGTAAATGGGAATTCCAAAACCTTCCAACTCCCAATTAGAAGGCACGCTTATGCTTTCCCAGTTTGAATCATCAAAATTCGTTTCGTAGAAATCCTGCGGACGATCTTCCGGTTTTTTGACAAAATTGAACTTCCAGGTACCGTTTAGCGATTGGTAATAGGGAGAAGTTGAAAAAATATCGACACGTGCATCCGTTTTGTTAGTATACGCGATAAAATCGGTATGTGGCTCCAGTTTATTGCGCTCGTACATCAGCGGGTTTTCCCATTCGTTGACCTCCTGGGCAAGACTTGCAAAGCAAGTAAATAAGATGAAATATAGGGATGCGGTAATTTTCATGAATTCAATTTTCAATACTTATATTTTGACGTAGATTTTCTTTTTGTCCATCCAGTAGCCCAGTGCCCAGCACAGAAGCATAAAGACAATAGCCGTCATCAGCACTCCAAAGGAACCCGGGAATATGCGTTGAAAAATTACTTCACTTACCCATTCAAAAGCATCCTGATTTTCATTTACTGGAATCAGGCGCAGCGTGATGTAAAACAGTTCGGAAAAGAGATAAATCACCAGAGGATTTTTGCCAAAGACGTTGAAGAAATTTGTGCCAAATTTGATGTTTTTCAGTTCTACCGCAAAGATGAGTGCTGCCAGCATAGACAGGTTAAGGCCTATGGTTAACATCGCAAATGGACTCGTCCATAACTTTTTAGAAAGCGGAAAAATAAGCGCCCACCATTCTGCAAGGGCAAAAACGAGAAAACCGGCCAGCATCAGCTTGGCAATGGTCTCATAAGATTTGCCTTTTCGTCTGATAAATACACCGGCAAGGTAACCGGCAAGAACGTTTACAATACTGGGCAGCGTGCTCAGGATACCTTCTGGGTCAAAGGGAATAGCATCTTTTTTATAGATGTGGCCTTCGCCCAAAATAGCATAGTCAAATTGTGCCGCTGCATTGGTCGCCATCTCGAGTTCGCCTCCTGGTTCGCCAAAGGCATATAGAATTCCCCAGTAAGCGAGTAGGATCACCACACAAGAAATAAAAATCGCCCTGACTGAAAAATACCGTACCATCACCGCACCAAAAAAGTAACACAGCGCAATACGCTGTAAAACGCCCATTACTCGGGTTTCTGAAAATGGAGATAATTGCAGTTGCCCGTCATTGAATTCAAAAAAGGGAAACCAGTACATCAGGAATCCCAGCAGGAAGATGATGGCAGTACGTTTAAGTACTTTTTTCCAAAAGTCTGCGGGTGCAGCTTCCTGAAAGCGACGCATCGAGAAGCTCATGGCATTACCCACCGCAAACAGAAAGGACGGAAAAACTAAATCTGCCAGCGTAAACCCAAACCATTGTGCGTGCACCAGATATGGATACATAGCTGCACCGGTGCCCGGAGTGTTTACCAGGATCATCAGGGCGATGGTAAGCCCTCTAAATACGTCGAGCGATAAAAAGCGTTCTGAAGTTTTTACAGTCATAGGCTGGTTTTTAATAGTTATAGTCAATAGGTGGCATAATCTGGGTGATCGGAGCAATTTTGCTTCGGTATTTAGCGTGAAGCTCTTTTGCGATTTCAAAGGCATTGCCGCTGGGTTCGGTAGGGTAGGATTCTTCTTTATTAACCCATTTCCATTCCCATTTTTTGATTTTTTCATCAAAAGCCTCCTGATCAAAATTCCCCCAGCTTGCTTCAACATCGGTAATAAATTGTTGCCAGCGTGGTTTGTAAAAATCATCCATTACACCGCTCCATTGGCGACAGGAGTATTCGTGCAACGGATTATCAGGGCCTCCCCAAAGGGTGATGAGGTCGCGGGCATTACGCTCGTAAAGCGCTTTTTCTTCAGGAGTGATGCCCCAACTTCGGGCATCTGCGATCCAGGGTCCAAGCAGAAAATCATTGCGTGTAGCGAGTAGTTTGTCCAGATCACTAATGAGTGTCAGGAGTTCGTCGCTGTGTTTTTTAAAGGCTTCTTTGTCGTTGTTTTCATAAGCGATACGCATTTGCTGTTGCACCGGTAGGGCATAGTTGGCAAGCACCTGACGGCTAAGGTCTACCAGGTCGTATTCAAAACCATCTGAATTTTTAAACGTATCACTGGCGCCAATAAACAGGTCCCAGGCAGGTAGCAAATCAAGCGGATCGTAATTCATCTTAGTACGTGCCCAGCGGCGGTACCCTTCAAAAGTAGGTCGTGCTGCGATGATAGACTCGGCACCGTCACGTATGGTAGTACCGTTATAGGCGGTTGCTACCAAGATATCCCAGGCTTCAAGAATGCTGTCGTTTACCGCACCATAGCGGTTGCGGGTATAGTTCTTTAGCCAGGACTTGAGTTCGATAGGCGTATCCCGCCAGGTATTATCGGTCATCAACTCGTAAAGCACCGGGTTTTGTTCAATGGCTTCCATCGTAAGACCAATACCTTTTAAATTTCCCGAAGTGCTGTCGTTTAAGGCCAGTGCCGGCTGTTCGGCAACGGTCTCGATACGGCCAAACATACTGATGTTTCCGCCAAAATTGTGCAGCATATTCCAGATCCATTGTTTGCCGTAGAAAGCTTCGGTCTGCTTCCAGACGGGTTCGATTTCGGTGGCCAGATCGAGAATGATCATACGATCATCAGGCACTGTGCTGAGCAAGCCTTTGATTTGCGGCGTTTTCCAAAAGTCTTTATGACTGTAAAACAACCAACCCTGCATCACCCAGGTTGCTTTGGGATCTGCGGCTTTCATTCCTTCAAAAATCTTTTCGCTCAACTCCCCCAAATATTTAGGATCGTCCGAGGGCGGCTCATTCTCATTAAACGTATCTGCCGTGTAGAAGTGATCTGTACCAAAAACTTCCTCCTGTTTTTCTAAAAAGCGTTTTCCAATTTCTGCGAAAAGCGGATCTTCTGCATCAAGGATATAGGTGTCTCCAAAATCATTGCCCCAGTTGGTCTTTTTAAGATCGGCATCAGGGAAGAATTTTTTAAAGGAGGCAGGCACATGTCCCGTAAATGCCGGAAGCACGGGTTTCATCCCCAATTCGCGCGAACGCTTTAAAATCTTTTTTTGCAGGTCGCGGTGGCTTTCTTTCCAGCTTTGCGGAAGCGGACCGCCCCAACCGTCCAGATTTCCCATCCAAAACCACGAGAAATACGACGGGCCGCTGAAGAAATCCTTAAGGTCTTCATCGGTAAAGCCGTAGGATTTGTAAACTTCGCCCCAGATGTATTCTTCGCCGGTAATAGCCAGAGGCATATTGATGCCGTGAAGCGCCATCCAGTCGATTTCCTTTTCCCAGCGCTCCCAATCCCACCAGCTCATCGAGTAGTTGAACGTGCAATAGTTGAGGTAATAGCGATATTCGTATGGTGATTCTTTGCGCACCGGTTGCTCGGGCAAGGGCAGTGATTCCGGGAAGTTGAGGTTGGTACCATTCCAAGTGATCTGCCCGTGCGCATACTCTTTGATGTAGTAATACAGCGCCGAGGCGATAGCGACCCCATTGTTTCCTCTCAAACTGATTTTACCATCCTGAGCTGCAATTTCAAAAGCCTGATCGCCGGCACCGGGCAGCGAATCGATGATAAACTCCTCTGCATATTCGGGAACAACCCGATTCAGCAGGCCTTGGTAGGGAGCTTCTGCTGCAGGCGCTTGTTTGGTTTCCTTTTGACAGGAATTCAGGCCGAAAATAAGTAGCAGGCAACTTGCAAGCTGCACGAATGATGAATAATTAAGTTTGAGAATCATAACAGGTATTACTAAAAAATGATCTAAAATTTCAGGGTGTCCGGTAAGAATTTGGCAGCCAAATCCTCATAATAGGGACGCAGTTCTTTTACGTTTGGTGGGGTAGGAGCCTTGGAGTACAAATCGTACGGATTGAATTTTTCTACCCATTTAAACATCTCGTGATCGTGAGCACTCATCAGGTGATCGTAAGCTCCTTCGCGGTGTTGCGAATAAAACGAATGATACCGTATCATATACAGGGCAGGATCGGGGAGGTAGTCTTTTAAAATATGATAAAGATATTCATCGTGACCCCAGGACATATGTACTTTATCCAATCCGCAATACGGACTGTATACACCAAATTTGGTATTTAGTTCTTCATTTTTGTAATCGGGGTTCTGTTTAAAGAATTCCGGGTACACGATTTTGTCTGAAAAGGCACAACCTACAGGGAATGTGTCTCCAACAACGGCCCATTGGGGTTCGCCAAAAAGACAAAGTACTTTGCCTAAATCGTGCAAAAACCCCGTTAACACAAACCAGTCTGAATGTCCGTCTGCACGTATCGCTTCAGAAGTTTGTAGCAAGTGCTGGGTTTGATCCAGATCAATATCCGGGTCAGAATCGTCAACGAGGGTATTTAGAAACTCAACGGCATCCCAAAGTGACATCTCCCGGCGGTTAAACTGCAGAAAGTCTTTTTTCTTTTCAAGCACAAAATCATAGGTCTGATTGATGTGATTGATGCGGTAAAATTCTTTTACCGTGTCGCGGGCAGGAGCCTCGTAATTGCGAAATTCTTCCTTGGCTTTAGGAGCCTCTTCAGGATAACGACGTACCACATCATCTTCCCATTCATCAAGACTGCCAAGCGGTTGCGCGTTTTGATTGCTATCTTTCATAAATATAAATTCAGGTTAAACAGTTCTTTTAATTCTTCATTTTAGAGGCACATGTGGCCAATTCAATTCCCGCTATGCGGGTTTCATCAGTCAAAGCATTTAAGACCCGAGGGAAACCATCAGGTAAAGTAATCCAATAATGAGTATAACAATGAGACAGGCCAGCAAGAAGCCGGTACGGTCTTTTTTATTCCAGGTATAGATTTCCCAATTGCTGTTTGGGAATAAAAGTTTTTCGGTGGTGGGCTGATTCTTCAGAATGCTATTGTCTACTGCGCGGGTACGCATTTTACGGTAAAATTCAGCTAAATGTTTATCTGAATCCGGTTTAGTTGCTAAAGCGATAAGAAACAGCACCAAGAATGGGAATAACAGTCGAATTCCCAGTCTTATGGTTTCGTTTAAGGCATATGGGTTTTTTGAAAGATCCCACCCCAAACTGTCCAGCAGGTACAATTCAAGATAAATATAACCGCGGCTGTAGGAGGTACCGTCTTTCTCGGTCGTAACCCCTTTAGACCAAAATATAGCCTGTCGCGGCATGGCATAATCCACAGCATTTGTACCGCCCAGCGCAAGTTCTTCAGGTTTACTGATCTGTTCTTTTTCGCTTTGCGGAAGCTTTTCCCATTGCGCGATATCGTGTATGCGGTTATCCAGATCGACTTCCTTTACCTCATAATTTCGGGTTACAATACGGGAATCGGTAAGCTTCGTAAGGCTTTCATCGGTACGCATCGCCGGAAAAATATTAGGTAACAGCGTCGGAATTAGATAAAACAAGGTAAAGGTGAGCAGAATCGAACTCCACGCGGCAATTCGGTTTGCTCTTCGCCATTTTAAGCCCAGCCAGAAGGCGGCTACAAAGACCACAAAAAACTCCCAGATGAACTTTAATATCTGTAAAATCGTGTCAAATTGAGTCGTAATGATTGCCGCCCCAATTAGGAATATAGCTCCCGAAATACGTGCGGCCCAGATGTAATGCCTGGCAGATTTTTCCGGAAAAAAGTATTTGTAAAAATTGTTAACCACCAACCCGGACACGGTAATCATCAGGCAGTCTGCTGTAGACATTAAAGCGGCCATCAAACTGGCAAGCATCAGCCCTACAAGGCCCAATCCCAGAGGTGCTAATAGTTGTGTGGTGGCGTGACCCCAAACGAAATCGGAGTTCATGATTTTACCGCCATAAAGCAATATGGCACAAAGGCCCACCATTCCCCACAAGATGGTCACAATACGCTTCATAAACGTACCGGTCACAAAGCCCGTACGCGCGGCGTCTTCACTTTTTGCGGCTCCCGCAGTTACGAGTTGATTAGGCTGCGCGACAACTGTCATCCCAGATACTAACGCGGCCATAACTATGAAATACCAGGTAAAATCTAAGGTTGCAGGCGAACCAAAAATTTCAAAAGTACTTTCGGGCAATTGCTCGTGCAGATTCGAAAGCGCATCCATCATTCCGCTGCCGCCAAATTGCTCATTAATTGCCGACCAGGCAAAAGGAATGAGAATTATAGAAAGCAAAATGATAAAAATACCCTGAAGCAAATCAGTGTAAAAAGCAGCTTCGAGTCCTCCCATTGCGGTGTAAAACAGAACGATGAAACAGATGGTCCAGATAAGTACATCTTCAGAAAAATAACTGAATAACGCCCGCGGATTTTCCTGTCTGAGTTCGGCTAATTCCTGTTTCTCAGCTTGCGAGAGGTAGGTGAAGTTTTCGTTAGATAATTCAAAAAGGCGGTCTGCTTTTTCTTTTTCGACTTTTTCAGTCACAGTCAGTGCGGTATCCGGCTTTCCGGTCATAGCCATTGCGGTTGTGGTAACCGCTTTATACCCTACAGAGAGCAAGCCCATCATCCCGATGGTGCCCACAAGAGCATAAGTTGCGGCCATTTTTCGCGAAGCGTAACGTTGCTCGTAAAAATCACCCATTGTCGTGATGCGCAGCCGTCGTAACCACGGAGCTGTGATCCAAAATAAAGGAGTGGCAAAAAGCATTAAAAGCGAACTCCAGATTCCGCTGGCGCCGTTCTTGAAGGTTGTTGTTGCTACACCTGCCGGACCGTCTGCTGAGGTTGCCTGCCCAAAACTGGCAAATGTTGAAAAAAGTTTTCCAAACTGTCTGCCGCCCAGAAAATAATCTTCCTCCTTTTTAATCTTCAGGCTAGATCGTATACCGATATACACAATGACGCCGAAGTACAGCACCAAAACTACAATATCCAGATATGACAAGCCTAAAACCATAATCAGTTTGCGATTTTTTCGAGTTGAGTTTTTCCTTTTTTAACAATGCTTTCCAAATGTTCAAAGGCCGCCGTTCCATTAAAATTATCAAGAACCAGCGGGGTTATATTTTCTGCGTAAAGTGCGTTTCCATAATAATCAGGTCTTTGGGCTCCCCAATTTACCGTGGTGTTTGAAATGTACACATTACTGGCGTTTACCATATAAAAACCTGCGGTCTGCTCGCCTATAAAGTCATCGTCTTTGCAGGGTCTGCAGTCGTAATAACCCCCAGGGTATTCGGTGGTTTTTGAAACCTCCAGGTCAATATCGTTAAAACGAATATTATCCAGAAGATCTGTTGATGCCGCTCCCAGAAAAATACCGTTTTCACTTTTGCATCTGATGTTTGCGAAGGTGATGTTAGAAACTTTACCAATACCGGCTTCTTTAGCTCCGGGTTTTAACCTCCAGCCTGCATCTTTGTGATTGTGTGAGGCGCGGGGATAGGCTGTAATGTAAATAGGCTCTGCCATTCCCCACCAAACGTCAGAAAACTGCTTGCATTCTACCATGATGTTAGAGAAAATAATGTCTGACACGGTGCCCTCGTCCCGGTTTTGAATACCTATACCTCTGCAACTGCCGGTAATGATGCAGTTGTTAAAGGTAACGTGGCTAATGGCATCCATATTTTCGGAGCCAATTTTAATCGCACAGGAAGTGCTGATCAATGTACAGTTTGAAATGACGATATTTTTGCAGGGACCCAATTCTTCATATTCCCTTCTGTTTTTGAGGCAGATACAATCGTCACCTGATTCGATATGGCAATTGCTGATGCGTACATTTTGGCAATGATCGAGATCAATACCGTCGCTGTTGCGTACTTTGATATCATTATAGATTGAAATGTTTGCGATTGAAACATCATAGCAACCTATAAAATGCAGCGCCCAGTAAGCAGCATTACTTACGGTAATGCCGTGCATCTTTACGTTTTTACAAGATACCAGGGTTAGAATGTGCGGTCTGGGATCTATCGTCTCAAAAGGCTTGAGCTCATAGGAGTCGTGTAGCTCATCACCCATGAAAAAGATGCCATTACCATCTATAGTGCCACCGCCTGTAAATGAAATCTGGCTGAGATTTTCTCCACCTATCCAGATGGTGCCTTCTCCCAGATTTTTTCTGAAGGCGCTTTTAGTATAAACATCTTCGTCAGGGTAGGCTTTTAGCACAGCACCCTGCTCCAGATGTAATTCAATATTTGATTTGAGGTCAAAAGGTCCCGAAAGGAACGGTTTACCGGGCGGAATGACAACTTTTCCGCCACCAAGATCGGCACAATGATCTATGGCCTTTTGAATGGCCAACGAATTATTCGTAAAGTCATCATTTACGGCACCAAAATCGTTTATATTCGTTATATTCATTAATTTTATATGTAGGACATATTTTAATATAGCAATATATTTAAAATATATGTTAAAATTACTTTTTGAATGTTTTAAGTTTTAGTTGTTTTACCAAATATTTGCAATTAACCATCAAACCATTATGTCTTCCAAAATCAAACCCATTAAATCTGTTTCACTGGTTGAGCAGGTAGAACAGCGTATTCTCGAATTTTTAAAGGAGAATCGTTTTAAGTCTGGAGACTCTTTACCAGGTGAAATTGAACTCGCTGAAAATCTGGGCGTAAGCCGTAACATTGTGCGTGAATCGCTTAGCCGCCTACGCATGCTTGGCGTAGTCGAATCTAAAAAGCGTAAGGGAATGTTTATTGCAGAACCTGATATTTTAAGCGGAATAGAGCGCATTATGGACCCCGACCTTCTTGGGGAAGAAGCCATGCAACACATATTTGAACTGCGACTGGTTCTTGAAGTAGGTATGAGTGAGTTGTTATTCATTAGAAAAAAAGATTCTGATATTGTTAAGTTACAAGAAATAGTAGACCGGGAGGCTAATGATCCGCTTTGTAAAACCGATCTTCAAACCCGTCTTGCTTACGAGATCGAATTTCACTCGTATCTCTATAAGATGTCTGGTAACGGAACCTTAAACCGTTTTCAATCTATGTTGCTACCGGTTTTTCATTTTATGATGCAGCAGGAATCAAAGGCTGCCGCAGAACCAAAGCGGGGTAGCATCTCTCACAATGATCTGGTTGAAACCTTGCGTAATGGCACTGCTTATGAATTTAGAGAAAACATGCGCAACCATCTTACTCCACACTTTAGCAAACTGAGCTAAATTTTGTTGGAATCGCCACAGGATATTACCCCGACGCTCTTGCTTTTATTCAGGTTTTAGATTCTTCTTGAGCGCTTGCTGTAAGCTAATTAAATTTAAAACTGAATAAAAAAAATCCGTCAATCCAGGACTAACCTTGTGATTGACGGATTTTCCGGTTTTAATAACCGGGGTTTTGGCTAATTGTCTTACCGGAAGCATCAATCTCAGACTGTGGTACGGGTCTCAGAAGATTTTTCTCGGTAATTGCATTGTTAAGCGCTGCGTGCGGGTTGTATTCTAAAACGCGTGATATCAAAGTACCGGTACGCTTTAAATCCATCCAGCGGTTTACTTCGCCTATAAGTTCACGGGCTCTTTCATCTAATATCAACGCGATATCCACATCACCTGCAGTAAGCGGAGTTGTGATACCGGCACGTGAACGTACGGTATTAAGATAAGTGGCAGCTGCACCGGGATTATTATTTTGAAAAGCGGCCTCGGCTGCAATAAGATAAGCTTCAGCTCCGCGCATCATTACCATATCGCGATCGCCTAAAGCACGCTCATTGGCGTATACGAAAGGAGCTCCCGGATCTTCAAATTTCTTAAACATAGGGAAGTGTACATTTGTCACTCCGTCGTTAACCAAATACTCATCGGGATTAATGACTGCGTAAGGCTTGCTATCTATACGTTCCTGACTCCATGCTGTTTTAGGAAAGTAAATGGCGGTGTCTCCTACTTCAAGTCCGTCTTCAGCCACATCAGCATACATAACATATCGTAAGGTTTCTTCATTACGGGTGTCTTCTTCATCAAACATATTGAAGAAGTATGGGGTAGGCATTCTTCCTATACCATTTTGATATAAGCTACCACGAGCTAAACCGGGATAGTTAAAGTATTCAAATTTGTATAGTAAATGTTTGGTGTTACCCCAGCCTACACTTGAACTCTCGCTTCCAAAAAGGAATGAAAAGATCACTTCGTCATTGCGCTGGTTTTCGATATCTACCACATCTGCAAAAGTAGTTTCAAGGGGGTGATTGGCAATTACAGTTTCTGCTAAAGAAATTGCGAGGGTATAATCATCAGATGCTGCGAAAGGCTTATAGCCACGGGTTAAAAGCACCTTAGATAATAGGTGGCGGGCAGCATCTTTAGAAACACGACCGTATTCGTCGGGGGTTTCATCAACAGCGCTAATGGCGTCATTTAGATCATTAACAATTAGTGTATATACTTCTTCTTCAGACGCACGCATAAAATCAGACTGAGCTGTAGTGATGGGTTCTGTAACAAGAGGTACTCCTCCGTAATTTTCTACCAGATTAAAATAAGACCAGGCTCTGAAAAATTTGGCTTCACCAACTCCTCTGTTTTTTAAACTTTCTTCTACACCTTCAATCAAATCAGCGTTTTCAAGCAGCGTATTTGCGGCAGCGATCTGCTTATATTGGTTAGCCCAATAAACCTGCATCACGTAATTTGATGCGTTCATATCTACATAATCGTTTATCGCATCAACACCAGTAAGAGGAGAAGCGCGGGTCACAATATCAGTACCGAGATCTTCCAGTACATAAAGCATATCTGGTGCATAACGGGTGGTGTTGTCACGTGTTACTTCGTAGATATAATTAACGAGTTGTGGAAAGCTTTCTTCATTTTCTCTTGAAGATGGAATACTTATAGCCTGTCTGTTTGTTTCCTCAAGAAAATCATCGCAACTCGTTACCAGCGTACCGGTAAGCAGAAGTGCTAGAGCTGAGGTATAAATTGATTTTTTCATAATACTATTTATTTTTTTAGAAAGTAAAGTTTATACCGGCCATATACGTACGTGCCATAAATGACGCACCATAGGTATTTCTACCGGCGTTTTCAGGGTCCCAACCGTCATAGTCACTAAAGGTAAATGGGTTCTGAACTGTAGTGTACAGGCGTAGCTTTTGAATACCCAATTTTTGAATGGTCTCTTGAGGAAGCGCATAACCCAGGGTCATGAAACCAACTTTTACGAAAGAAACATCCATATTTTTGATAGCTCCCTGGTATGGTCCTCCGTTACCGGGTTGAAACCAGTTATTAGTAGGGTTCTCAGGTGTCCAGTAATTGGTGTCGTAACCATTCCACAAACGAGCAGGTTCACCATCATATGAGAATGCGCGGGCATTGTGAAAATTACTGGAGATCGTTACGCCCTGACTGGTATATACAAAGAATGAGAAGTCAAAGTTTTTATAGTTCATCGTGCTGGTAAAACCTCCGGTCCATTTTGGAAGTGGATTTCCTAAAACTACCCGGTCACCTTGTTCAGTAATTTGTCCGTCACCATTAACGTCAACTACACGTACCTGCCCCGGCTTCTGACCGAAAGATTCAGCTTCTGCAGCCTGATCCAGTTGCCAGATTCCGTCGTACTTAAAGCCATAAAGTGATCCTGTTGGTTCTCCTACACGGTGAATAAAAGTTCCACCCTGTGCTCCAAAAATGATTTCATCACTATTACCATATAGATTTACGATCTCATTACGATTACTGGCAAAATTGAGGTTGGTGCTCCAGGTAAAATCTTCATTGTCTATAATTTTAGCATTAAGTCCTACTTCTATACCTCGGTTGCGAGACTCCCCGATATTGTCAAAGGTTCCTCCAAAACCGGTTGCTGTGGGCAAAGGTCTAAAGAAGATGATGTCCTTAATATTACGGTTGTAAACATCAACACTACCAGTCAAGCGGTTGTTTAGGAAACCAAAGTCAAAACCAACGTTTACTTCTGATGTGCGTTCCCAGGTTAGATCTTGGTTAGCAAGACCATTAACAAATAGTGTAGATACACTTGCATCGCCAATATTAGTATAACTCGATTCTAGTAATGAAAGGGTTCCCAGCGGGTTTAGTCCTCCACCGATACCGTTGTTACCAGTTTGCCCGTAGCTTAAACGTAACTTAAGATCTGAAAATACCTTTTGATTACGCATAAAATCTTCGCGTATCACACGGTAAGCAAATGATGCTGAAGGGAAAAATGCCCATTTGTTATCATCAGATAATACTGAGGCTCCATCGTATCTACCGGTAAGGGTAAGAATGTAACGGTCCATCAAATTATAATTGATACGTGCTGTATAAGATTCTAGCGTCTGTCTTTTAAACCCGCTTCCATACGAGTTCACATTTGAACCGGCTCCCAGATTATAAAATAAGAAGTTGTCTGATGTGAAGTTTCTAACCTGAATACCATAGGATTCATTGTCCTGTAAAAATCTTGAATAGACAAGTGTTGCTGCCAGGCTGTTGTCATTGTTAATATCTAAGCTGTAATCAACAATGTTATCCCAAGTATACGAATAGTCTAAGAAGTTGTTTACCTCTGCACGGGTATTACTCTGGTTACCAATTGCACTTTTGGTGTACAGACCACGATATTCTCCCACACGGGTATATTTGATGTTAGGTGCAAACTTTGTAGTAATGCTAAGTCCTTCTAACGGTTTAACGCTAAGGGAAATGTTACCAATAAAATTAATGTATTTGTTTTCTAATTTCCAGTTTTGGGTATCAAAAATAGGGTTACTTAACTGGGTCTCTTTTTGAGTAGGCAGGAACAATAAATCCCCGTTATCGTCATAAGCTCTTCCGATTGGCTTTAAACGATACGCACTTCTAAAAGCTTCTAAACTACCTTCGTTTGTTTTTGCTAAAGTGATGTAGTTATCGTATCCAAAGGTTAACCAATCAGTAAGATCACTTTGAATATTTCCTTTTAAAGTATAGCGATTAAAATCTTCACCGTAAACGGTTCCCTGATCCTGAGTATAGCCCAATCCGGCAGCATAAACTGTATTTTCATTTCCTCCGCTTATATCGAGGGTATGGTTTTGTTGAAATCCGTTGCGCGTGATGAGGTCTACCCAATCTGTACTCACACCATTTGCAATGTTTTGAAGTTCTTCATCACTTAGGTAGTCATTAATATTCACCGCTGCTGCAGAGTACTGGCCATAGTTACCGTCTTTGTTAGAAGCAAACTGGTTACCTACTACTACATCTCTAAGGAAGGGAATGTAGCTCTTACCATTAAAAACAGGTGGCAGGTTATAAATTTCTTTAAAACCTACGTAGTTATTATAACGCACAGTCATTTTTCCTTCTTTCCCTTTCTTGGTCTGAATAATAACAACCCCGTTTGTGCCACGCGAACCATAGATTGCAGCGGAAGCCGCATCTTTAAGTACATCCATACGCTCAATGTCAGCGGGATTCAGGAAGGAAATATCGTCAACAAAAATTCCATCTACTACAAATAACGGGTTTTGACCAGGGCTGTATCCGCCATTTCCAGAACCTGTATTAATAGTATTTGCACCTCTTACGCGAATGTTGAAGCCTCCTCCACCGGGTTTGTTATCTGTACGTTGTACCGTCACACCGGCTACCTGACCCTGTATAGAAGAAACAGCATCTACTTTGTTAGTTTGTTCAAGCGTTTCTGCGCTAACCGTAGATACAGATCCTGTAAGGTTAGAGCGCTTTACTTTACCATAACCAATAATAGCAACCTCTTCAAGAGACTGTATGTCAGTTTCCAGATTTACAGTAAGTGAAGTCTGGTTTTGTACAGGTACTTCTTGAGTCAAGTAACCAACATAACTAAATACGAGTACTGCACCCGGCTCAACCTGTAATTGAAATGAGCCGTCTAAATCAGTAATAGTACCGGTATTGGCGCCTTTAATACTAACACTTACACCTGGTAAAGTTTCTCCAGATTGTGTGTCGTAGACCACTCCCGAAATCGTTTTCTGTTCATAGCTGAAAGAAATTTCTGCAAATAGAGGAGCAGCCATAATTGTGGTTGTACTCAATAATGCCAAAGTCACTAACGTGATTTTTTTAAGCATCCTGAGTTGTAAAAATGTTCTCATAAATGTGTGTTTTAGTTTTGATATTCAAATCATTATGTATTTATGTAATTATGTACTACATATCAATATTATGAAAATATTTTGTTTGTAAAGTACTTTAGTTAAAAATTTAACATTTGTAAATTGTCCTGATTTTAAATTGTATGCGTATGAATACTAGTTTGTAATAGTATTTTTTTTTGATTTTAAGAAGGTTTTTCAAATCATTTAAGAGAGTGAAGTATAAGCTTAACTTTTGTATTCTAATAGCATCTTGCGTAGTTGGTTATAGTAGCTCTGCTGTTTATTTAGAAAAACTAAAATTTTTTCTGCTTTAGGATTTTATGACTATTACAGAAAATAGTTTTAACCATAATGAATAAATAGTGTCTAGAAATACCGAATTAGGATTTGAAGATTAAAAATAATCCCTATTTCAGGATAGGTTTTGGTATTTTCTTACTTTTCGCTTTGTCCAAAAGCGTATTTATCTTCAAGGAAATACATTAGATTGTTATTCATTGATTTTTTTAAAAGATAATAAGAAGGATAGCTATGAGGCTAAGGATTCTGACTAGTATAGGGGGTAACAATAAACTGAAAAGACCTCACAATTTGCGAGGTCTTTAAGAATTTTATAGTCAAATGTAGACTTATTTTGTGACCTTGCCAGGATTCAAACCTGGAACCTCCTGAGCCGTAATCAGGTGCGCTATTCAGTTGCGCCACAAGGCCTTTATTTTTGCAAAAATTCGATATTTATTTACCTCATTTTGCGGGTGCAAATATAAGTCTTTTTTGAATATCTGCAAACTTAAAAAATAAAAAAAGCCATTTTAATTAAAATGGCTTTTGAAGTGGTTAATTAATACTTAGTACATATTGTTTAAAGCAGTAATATCATTAGCGTTGAATTCACCATCTTCACTAGCACTAAAGCAAGCCAGCATAATAGATGTTGAGTCATACCCGGTTGGAGTTCCCGAAATGTGGTTAGTATCTCCACCTTCATTTACATTTTGACCACAACTTTGTCTGCTAAACCAGTCTGTGTGTCTAAATCCTACAGAGTGACCTATTTCATGAGTTAATACGTGCTCAACGACATTCGTGTCATAATTAGTAAGGCCATAAATCTGTACAAATTTAAAAGGCAATCCATTACTAGGAAAACCAGCGCTACCACCTGCACCACTAGGGTTGTTGACGGTGTTGTTATAGACAACCATGTCTTTACTTTGATAATCTGTACCAAAAGTTAAATTGAAACTAATGCTTACACCACTTAGACGATTATAGTTTGCTACTGCCCACTCAAGTGCTGTACGTTCTTTTTGGCTCAAAGCCTGGCTGCCGCCAGTATACCCAATTATCGAAATCGTGCGTCCCTGACTCACTAAAGCAGATGTACTATATTGTTTAGAATCTCCTTTACCATCTTTAGTTTGCTTAATGTTAGCGGTCATTTCAGCTAATTGATCTGGAGTTACAATAACATCTTCTTCTAAGAAAAGTCTGGGCTCTGAAGAACCGTCAGGAAAGTAGAAGGCGTCCCAACGAATATAATTAGTATTCATTCCTAAATTTTCAACCTGATCAATGATGGCTTGTGAAACCTCAAGATTAGTGGTAGGTCGTGCAGCTTCAGTTGTGCTTTCTGAAGCCTCTTCAGAACAAGAAGCAAATACCATTGAAATTCCCAGGCTAAAAAGGCCTACTTTTTTAATTGTTTCTGATAACATATAATAATAGTTAGTGTTTATATTACTTGTAAAATATCATAAAAAAATAACATGCAAAGCTTTAAATCGTTAAAATTATAACTTTTAACGATTTAAAATTTCATTTAATTAATGATTATGTAAGAAAAAAGCCTCTTCGAGAGGCTTTTTATACTTAGGCTATTTTATTGAATTTATATGATCTCTGCACTGAGGCCAGCATCTAAAAGTGCACTACAGCGCGGTTCAAGGTCATCATAGCTTCCGGTCTTTACAGTACATTTTCCTTTATAATGTACTATCAGTGAACATTGTTCTGCTTGTATTGGGGTATGATCGCAAACGTGTACTAAAGTATTTATTACGTGATCAAATGTGTTGACATCATCATTGTATACAATAATTTCATTATTTCGATCTTCTGCCTCGAGGACGTCTACTTCTTCTTGGATCTTTTCTCTTGTGCTCATTTGTAAAAAACTTATATACAGGGGATTAATTTTTTACAAATTTACAAGCTACCCAATTATTTTTTTCAAAATTCATGATAAAATTTAATCCGTGTTGATTGCAAACGTTAGTAATCGCCGGAATATCTTGAGTGTAAAACCCACTTAAGAGCAAAATACCTTCATGATTTAAGCAACCTGCGTAGGTGGGAATATCATTAATTAGAATGTTTCGGTTAATGTTTGCGATGATCAGATCATATTGTTTGCCTTTTAAAAGACTAGAGTCACCCTCGTAAGCTTTAATAAAATCAACATCATTACGGGATACATTTTCTACAGTATTCTCATAACACCACGGGTCAATATCTATTGCATCTACCGGTTTTGCGCCTTTTAGTGCAGCAAGAATAGCAAGTATTCCTGTACCACAACCCATATCAAGTGTTTTTAAGCCAGCAACTTCAATTTTTAGAAGATGTTTGATCATGAGATGTGTGGTCTCGTGATGCCCGGTACCGAAAGACATTTTAGGTTCAATAACAATATCAAACTCCATCTGTGGTTTAGGATGAAAAGGAGCTCTTACCGAGCAAATACCATCAACTTCAATGGGTTCAAAATTCTTTTCCCATTCTTCGTTCCAATTTACCGGCTCTATAAGCTTAATAGAGTATGAAACTTCAAATTCAGGGTTATTGAGTAGATAGATGTCTTCTAAAAGATTTTCTTTATCTAAGGCAGAGAGGATGTATGCCTTTACACCCTCTTCTGTCTCATCAAAACTTTCAAAATCAAGCTGACTCAATTCAGCAATGAGTATTTCTGCACCGGGATTTACCGGTATTACTTTAAACGCGTATTCAGAATATGCTTCAGCCATAAATTATTTTAAAATGCGTTTACGATCGCCATAAAGTCTTCGGCTTTTAAAGAAGCACCACCTATAAGGCCACCATCAACATCTGGCTTTGAAAATATCTCTTTAGCGTTGGCAGGTTTTACACTACCACCATAAAGAACAGTGACGCTGTCTGCTACTTCTTGAGAATATTCATCAGCAATAGTTTTTCTGATAAAAGCGTGCATTTCCTGAGCTTGATCTGGGCTTGCTGTTTCTCCTGTGCCTATTGCCCAAACCGGTTCATAAGCTAGTATGATGTGCTTCCAGGCATCTGCATCCAGATGAAAAAGCGCCTGACTGATTTGTTTATTTACTACTTCAAAATGCTCGCTGAAGTTTCGATCTTTAAGCTCTTCACCAAAACAGTAAATCACTTTTATATCATTTTCTAAAGCGGTATTTACTTTTTCTGCAAGTAAATCTTCTTTCTCTTCAAAATAAGCTCTGCGCTCGCTATGTCCTAATATTACTGTTTTAACACCAACACCTTTTAACATAGAAGCACTGATCTCACCGGTAAAAGCACCAGAAGTAGATTGATGCATATTTTGTGCTGCAACTTCAATACCAGATCCTTTTAATGCTTCAAAAGCACTATAAAGGTTTGTAAAAGGAGGTGCTATAATAATTTCTGCATCAGAAGTTTTAGCTATAGATTTTAGTCCGCCGATCAATTCTTGCGTATCTGCAAGATCTGTATTCATTTTCCAGTTACCGGCTACGATGTTTTTTCTCATTGTATTTGATTTAGTAGTTGATTGTTTTTTGTGGTTATTGCTTTATAAACTTTAATTTTTCCAGATTCATCAAGCAAAATATAGCGAGGAATCCAGTCCAGATCTATACTGCTGCATAGCGGTCCTTTCCAACCAAGTTTGATGAAGTAATGACTTCCCTGTAGGTTGTATTTATCAATACCTGCTTTCCAACGCTCTGTATCTTTGTCTAGTGAAAGAAAAACGTAATCTATATTAGGATTATCTTCTTGTAGTTTATTTAGATCAGGGAAACCGGCAATACAGTCTTTACACCAGGATGCCCAGATATCAATCAGCACAGTTTTGCCTTTATGCATTTCTAAAACAGATTCAAAAGTGACTTCAGAACCGCTAGTATTGATCAAGACATCCTGAAGTGCTTCGGCAGAAAATGATTTTTCCTGAGAAAAACCTACTGAAAAACAAAGTATTGTTAATAATGTAAGTATGATTTTCATAAAAGCGAATAAGATATAAAATTAGGATTAGTCAGCCTATTCTACAACAATATGGCTATCTAATGCGCACTTTAGGGTCCAGAAGACCATAAATTATATCAACGAGAATATTTATAAGAATAAACATCGTTGCGATGACGAGCACAGCACCCATAATTATGGGTAAGTCAAGCGTATTTAAGGCATCAACGATCTCTTTACCAAGGCCGTTCCATCCAAAAATATACTCCACAAAAACAGCACCGGCAAGCATAGAAGCAAACCAGCCCGAAACTGCTGTTACCACAGGGTTTAAAGCATTTTTTAATGCATGTCGCCACACGATCTGATGCTGATTGAGTCCTTTTGCCTGAGCAGTACGGATGTATTCCTGATTGTATACTTCTAAAAGTGAATTACGCATCAATTGAATTACAACCGCTAAAGGGCGTATTCCTAAAACCAGAGCAGGTAAGACAATATTTTTCCACTGAATGGTTATGGCTTCACCGAAATCATCCATCTCATAAAGGCTTCCCGTCATATTGAGATTTGTGTATTCGTGTAGTATATAACCAAAAAACCAGGCAAATAAAATAGCACTGAAAAAACTGGGAACACTCATTCCAAAGGTACTCACAACCTGAATCAATTTATCAAGCCAAGTGTCTCTGGCATTTGCCGAAATGACTCCTAGAAATATACCCAAAAGAATAGCAAGTGTTATTGCACTCACTGCAAGAACTATGGTGTTGGGTAAGGTTTCAGAAATGACTGCTACAACCGTTTTTCCTGTTTTTTGAAAAGACTCTCGTAGGTACGGTTTTTTTATAACCAGTGTATGATTTTCAATTGAAAATATTCTCGTGTAATTATATTTTCCGGAAGTTAAACTCGTATAATTACCTCCATTTTTGTTGTGAATAGAAATGGGAGATAAATCATTAATGTAATACGCGTATTGGGTAAGCACAGGTTGATCAAAACCGTATTTATGTTTTATTATCGCTAATTGCTCAGGGTCTTCATTTTGGTCCAGCATCATGCGTGCAGGATCTCCTGGAAGAACTGTAAATAATAAAAACACAACTGTTACTACCCCAAAAAGGGTAAGTAAAGCGTAGAACAATTTATTTAAGATATATTGAATCAGAGTCTTTTGATTTCAGAGATTTTAAGGGCTTTAAATTTAGCATCTTTGCCCATCAGGTCGGCTACATATTCTTCAATAGTGCGTTTAAACCCTGCTTCTTTTCTACGTTGATTTACCGTTTCTGGGTCTTTAATTGGCCAGATGAAAAAGCCGTTTTCAGCAGTGATCTGAGCCTGGCTCCCATAGAGTTGCTCTTTATCTTGCATCATTAAAAATTTATCTTCTAAAACCGCTACCTTAGTTATAGGTATTTCGCCTTGAGCTGCAGCTTTTTTAAATAAATCTATATACTGATCTATTTGTATGGGATTGTGTTCAATAACTTCTAGCGCAATAAGATTTGTAGGTTCACCCACTAATGATTTACCGGGATAGCCGTGATTGTCAAGAATAGCTTTTACGACTTTAAGGTTACTGGTGTCAAGCATGCGTTGCTTTTTCCATAGATCACCTGTGTAATCTTCTTTAGGAATACCCATTTCTTCTGCCAGTGCAATGCGTTTTGCTTCATCTGTTTCTTGTAACAAAGGTCTATACAATTGATCATAACGTGCAATACTGTCTAAGCGTTGTTTCAATTCTAGATTAAGAGCTGGTTTGGCAGAGGGCAAGACTTCAAGATCAATTTCATCAACATCATTCCAATGTTTTTTCTGAATGATCGTGCCTTTGTTGAGTTTTAAAATTCCCGGATTACTGCGTACAATAGTTTTAAGTGTTGTAGCATCAGTGAAATAAAAATCAAAATTGATATTCTGTTTGTTTTGTAGATCACGCACAGCTTCATCGCCAGATGCGGTAAGACCAATTACTGTATACCCTTTTTTTAATGCTTCATCTGTAAGATCTTTAACTGCCGGCCAGCCATTCCATTCGGTTTTGCTTAGATCATACGCAATGATTATAATGAGATTAGGCGTATTGAGAAAATCTTCAGTATAACTCTCGCCGTCTTTTTCTATAGTGAAATCGTGAATAGGGGGTACGTAACCTTCGGAAACAACTTCTGTATTTACTTCTAAAAATTCGCCTTCACTTGATGGGTATTCTCCCTGGGTTGTAATTATTTTTTCTTCTCCATTAATATTGAATTTCCAATGGTAATCAAAAACAGCTTCAGGAGACCCCTCAGGTATGGTCATGCCTTCACTGATATTTACACCCACTTTATAAGCTCTGAAATCAATTGCCGGTAGATGCATCAATACATAATAAGCAAAACCTAAACAGCCTATAAAAGTCATGAAAATTAAGATCGAACGCGTAAAATTTGTGAAAAAAGGCTTGATCTGTTTCAGATTGAAAAACAAAAAGAGAATCATAACTAGCAGGATGACGTCTTTTGTGAACGACTGCCAAGACGTAAGCGGTAACGCATCACCAAAACAACCACAATCTGTCACTTTGTTGAAGTATGCTGAATAGAATGTAAGAAAGGTGAAGAAAATAATCATAAGGAGCAATAGCCACATTGTTAGTTTTTTGTAGTAGCCTATTATTAAAGCGATACCTAAAACAAGTTCTACAATGACTAAGATAATAGCGAGTCCTAAAGCAAATGGACTCATAAACTCGATATTTAAAACATCAGGAGCAAAATATTCCTGCAGCTTGAATGAAAACCCTACCGGATCATTGAGTTTTACAAACCCTGAAATGATAAACAGGACTCCAACAAAAATGCGTATGAAACTTACTAGTTTTTTCAAATTAAGAGGTTTTAGTTGTAGCTTCTTCAATTAATATCATCGCAAAAACAGCATAATTAATCATATCCTGGTAGTTTGCACCTATACCTTCAGAAACTAAGGTTTTACCTTTATTGTTTTCTATTTGCTTTACGCGTAAGAGTTTTTGCAAAATCAGGTCTGTAAGTGAGCTGATGCGCATATCGCGCCAGGCTTCACCATAATCATGATTCTTGTTTTGCATCAATTCTTTAGTGATTTGAACTTGCTCGTCATAAGCAATAAGTGATCGTTCCAAATTAAAATCAGGTTGCTCTACAACACCTTCTTTAAGTTGTATAAGAGCCATTATCGAATAATTGATAATCCCTACAAATTCTGAAGCTTCGTCCTCATCAACTTTATGAACAGCGTTTTGCTGCAATCCGCGTATGCGCTGTGCTTTTATAAAAATTTGATCGGTAAGTGACGGGAGTCTTAGAATACGCCAGGCACTACCGTAATCACTCATTTTTTTTGAAAATAAATCGCGGCAGATCTTAATTACCGCATCGTATTGTTCTGAAGTTTGCTCCATTAAAAATATATAAAGCCGCTTAGCCTGAATTTTAAAAACTCAAAGCACATTTATTAACGGCTGAGGTCAACGATTTTCTGTAAATTTCGCCTAAAATAAGCAATCTAGAAAAACATCGCTCTATTTCATGAGAAGCATTAACTGTAAAGGCAAACTAATTTACTTGGACACACCAAATGTGATGGGGGTTCTAAACATCACTCCAGATTCTTTCTACGACGGCGGAAGCTATAAAGATGAGCAAGATATTTTAAGACAAGCTGAGAAAATGCTTAATGATGGAGCAACATTTATTGATGTTGGGGCATACAGTTCTAGACCCGGAGCTACAGATGTTTCTGTTGATGAAGAATGTATGAGGTTGATTCCCGTAGTAAAGCTTTTAGTTAAAAATTTTCCAGATATACTTTTATCTATAGATACATTTAGAGCCAAAGTCGCACGGGAAGCTGTGTTAGTAGGTGCCTCACTCATTAATGATATTTCGGCAGGTTTGATAGATGATCAAATGTTGCAAACGGTTTCAGAATTAAAGGTTCCTTATATATTAATGCATATGCGGGGAACACCACAAACTATGAAAGCGCTTACTCAATATGAGGATCTTGTTAAAGAAGTGATTTCTTATCTAAGTGAACGTGTAGCTGCGGCAAGAGTATTAGGTATTAACGATGTTATTATTGATCCCGGATTTGGGTTTGCAAAAACAGTATCTCAAAATTTTAAATTGCTTAATGCTACAGATCAATTACAAATTCTCGATTTACCATTGCTGATAGGTCTTTCTAGAAAATCTATGATTACAAAAACACTTGATGTTGATGCGCAATCAGCTTTAAACGGAACAACCGTTTTAAATACGATTGCATTAGAAAAGGGAGCGTCTATTTTGCGTGTTCACGATGTTAAAGAAGCTGTCGAAGCTGTAAAACTTTATCAGACGCTTATAGCTTCTGCTTAGTTTCGTATCAGTTAGATTGGGTTGCTTATCTTCGCAGCCATAAAGAATGATTTTATGAGTATAATTTTTGTGATGCTTGGCTTATTGCTACTTGTAATAGGTGGTGAGTTTTTAGTTCGGGCATCGGTAGGGTTGTCTTTTAAGCTTAACCTTTCTAAAATGGTTATTGGCCTTACGGTAGTTTCGTTTGCTACATCAGCGCCAGAACTTTTAGTTAGTTTACAGGCAGCTTTAGACGGTTCACCAGATATTGCTTTAGGAAATGTGATAGGTAGTAATATTGCTAATATTGCTTTAGTCTTAGGGATCACCGCAATTATTTCAACACTAGGTATTGATCGAGATTTTTTTAGATTCAATTGGCCGGTGATGGTTTTATTTTCATTGGGATTATATCTAGCTCTTGTAAATGATGGAATGATCTCGAAGCTTGAGGGTTTTCTTTTGTTTTCCTCATTAATAGCTTATTTGGTTCTTTTAATCCGCAGAGCGAAAAAAGCAAGAACAGTGGATGATGAGGTTGACCCCGGACTATCTGGAGCTTCTTATTTTAAAATTGTCATTTGGCTGATAATTGGCGGGGTATCACTTTATTTTGGTTCCGAGTGGTTAGTTAGAGGAGCAAAAGAGTTAGCACATATGATGGGAGTGAGTGATTATGCAATATCGGTTACGGTTATAGCTATAGGAACTAGCGTACCTGAACTTGCGGCTTCGGTTATTGCAGCACTTAAAAAGGAAAAAGCACTTTCGCTAGGAAATTTAATAGGCTCTAATATTTTTAATATTGCTTCAGTTTTAGGTCTTACGGCAATTATAAAACCCATACAGGTTATTGATGGTAGTATTTTAAACAATATGTTTTGGCTTTTAGGCTTCGCAGTTGTATTACTTCCGCTAGGCTTTCTTCCTTTAAAATTAGAATTGAACCGCTGGAAGGGTTTTGTGCTTTTTGCAGCGTATTGCATTTTTATAGGCTTAGCTTTTAGTTGAGATTTGAGAACATTATAAAAAGATAAAAGCCCGCAATCGCGGGCTTTTATAATTTATGCTAGAGAAAACTGAAAACTTATATTTTCTTTTCAGCTTCTAATACCGTTTTAACGATACGACCCGCTACTTTGTACGGGTCAGCATTAGATGCAGGACGACGATCTTCTAACCATCCTTTATACCCTTTTTCTACTGTGATAATAGGAATACGTATAGATGCTCCACGGTCAGAAATTCCGTAAGAGAAATCGTGAATAGAAGCAGTCTCATGCTTACCAGTTAAACGCTGGTCGTTAAACTCACCGTAAACTTCAATGTGTTCTTTAGTTACAGGACGGAAAGCTTCACAGATAGTATCATAAACTTCTTTAGAACCCGCAGTTCTTAAAGTAGTGTTTGAGAAGTTAGCGTGCATACCAGAACCATTCCAGTCACCTTTAATTGGTTTTGGGTGGTATTCTATATAGTACCCATAATCTTCAGTAAGACGTTGTAATAAATAACGTGCTACCCATATCTCATCACCAGCTTTTTTAGCTCCTTTTGCAAAAAGTTGAAATTCCCATTGTCCACTAGCAACCTCTTGGTTGATACCTTCAAAGTTAAGACCAGCATCAATACAAAGATCTGCGTGCTCTTCAACAAATGCTCTACCGTGTGTATTTTTACCACCTACAGAACAGTAGTACATACCTTGAGGACCAGGATAACCACCTACAGGGAAACCTAATGGAAGTTGAGTTTCCTTGTCCATAATAAAATATTCCTGCTCAAAACCGAACCAGAAATCATCATCTTGATCAGCAATTGTAGCTCTTGCATTAGATTCGTGTGGAGTACCATCAGCATTAAGAACTTCAGTCATTACCAAGTAACCATCTCTACGAGCTGGATCTGGGTATATTGCAACGGGCTTCAGCAGACAATCAGAAGAGCCTCCTTCGGCTTGTTTAGTTGAAGAACCATCAAATGACCATACCGGGCAGTCTTCTAACTTTCCGCTAAAATCATCTTCTACTTTGGTTTTACTTCTAAGATTGGCAGTTGGTGTATAACCATCTAACCAGAGATACTCTAATTTTGATTTGCCCATAATAAATTGATTTAAATTTTTTTTTGAATTAAACTAATAACAAATATAACATTTCTTTAATATCTGATAATTGTTTTAGTGGGGGGTGTAAGGGTTTATTAACGGAATAAATTTAATAAGACCCTTAAAAAATAGGGGTGTATTACGAAATCATATATTTTTACACCTCTGAATTCTGAATTTCATAAAAATCAACTAAAATATGAGCACATTGCGATTTTTTGCCTTAAAGGAAAGCCTTAGCCGTTTACCCATAACTATATCTGAAAATAAAAAAAGGTCAGAGCTTTTTGGTAAGCATGTTTTTGGAAAAGAAGCTATGAGACAAGTCTTGTCTCACGAGGCTTTTCAGGCAGTTGAAGCAGCTATTAATACAGGAGCTAAAATAGATCGTTTGATGGCAGATAGTATTGCTGCCGGAATGAAACAATGGGCATTAGAATTAGGAGCAACACATTATACGCATTGGTTTCAGCCATTAACAGGAGCAACTGCAGAAAAGCATGATGCTTTTTTTGAACAAACTCCAGAGGGAAACGCAATTGAAAAATTTGAAGGTGCAAAACTCGTTCAGCAAGAGCCCGATGCCTCTTCTTTTCCGCACGGCGGAATTAGAAATACCTTTGAAGCAAGAGGTTATACCGCCTGGGATCCTACTTCGCCTGCTTTTATTTTAGATACTACGTTATGCATTCCCACTGTATTTGTTTCCTATACTGGTGAAGCTTTAGATAATAAAACCCCGCTTTTACGTGCTTTAGCAGCAATAGATCATCATGCGACAGAAGTGGCTAAATACTTTAATAAAAGTGTAAGCAAGGTAACGGCTACATTAGGCTGGGAGCAAGAATATTTTTTAATAGATTCAGCACTTGCAGCTTCACGCCCTGATATTATGCAAACAGGAAGGGCGTTATTAGGTCACGCGCCCGCAAAAGGGCAACAGCTAGACGATCATTATTTTGGGTCAATACCAGCCCGAGCTTTGAATTTTATGAAAGATTTGGAGCAACAATGCATGTTTTTAGGTATTCCTGTAAAAACGAGGCACAATGAGGTTGCTCCTAACCAGTTTGAATTGGCTCCTATTTTTGAGGAAGCTAATCTTGCAGTAGACCATAATTCACTCATTATGGATTTGATGGATCGAATTGCAGAGCGACATAATCTTAAAGTTCTTTTTCATGAAAAACCATTTGCCGGAGTTAACGGTAGTGGTAAACATAATAATTGGTCTTTAGCGACAGATACGGGAGTTAATTTGTTGAGTCCGGGTACGACACCTATGAAGAACTTACAGTTTCTTACCTTTTTTGTGAATACTATAAAAGCAGTACAGGATAATGAAGAATTGATTAGAGCTTCAGTGGCATCAGCGTCTAACGATCACAGATTGGGAGCGCATGAAGCACCGCCGGCAATTATGTCTGTTTTTATAGGTAAACAACTTACAGCTGTTTTAGACGAGTTAGAAAAAGTTACAGACGGTAAACTGTCGCCCCAGGAAAAAACGGATTTAAAACTCAACGTGGTAGGTAAAATTCCTGAAATACTTTTAGATAATACAGACCGAAACCGAACTTCACCTTTTGCATTTACCGGTAACAAATTTGAATTTCGTGCTGTAGGTTCGACAACAAATTGTGCTAAACCAATGGTAGTATTAAATACCATTGTAGCTAAGCAGCTTAAAGACTTTAAGAATGAAGTAGATAAGCTGATTGATAAGAAAAAAATGAAGAAAGATGATGCGATCTTCAATATTCTTAGAGAGTATATAAAAGCATCTAAGAAAATTCGTTTTGAGGGAGATGGGTATAGTGAGGCCTGGGAGCAAGAAGCTTTAAAACGAAAGTTAAGCAACCACAGCAGTACTCCTGAAGCTTTAGCCATTCAATTAGATAAGCGTTCTGTTTCAGTTTTTGAAGAAATGGCTGTGATGAATAGCGTAGAACTTAAAGCCCGTCATGAAATTGAGCTAGAAGAATATATAAAGCGCATTCAAATTGAAAGTAGGGTTTTAGGAAATATTGCTAAAAACCATATAATTCCTACAGCTATACGGTATCAAAATTTATTGATCAAAAATGTAGAAGGTCTTAAGAATATTTTTGCTAATGACTATGAAAACCTTGCACAAGAGCAAATAGCCCTTATAACTCAAATATCTAAATATATAGGTGATATCAACCGTGATATTAATGCTATGGTTGAGTCTAGAAAGTCTGCAAATAAGTTAAATATAAAAGAGCGAGCTATAGATTACAATAAAAATGTGCTTCCGTTTTTTGATACTATACGTTATGCTTCTGATAAGTTAGAGTTATTAGTTGAAGATAAACTTTGGCCCTTAGCAAAAAATAGAGAATTACTCAATTTAAATTAAAAATTAAAATAGAAAACACCCTGCTTCTTACATGTTGTGTAGGATTATTCTTATAAATGTATTTTTAGAGAATAAAAGGGTGTTTTTCCCTTTTTTCATATTAAAGCGAGCATTTGTATAGCTTGAGTCGCTACAACGATTTCGCTGCTGTTTGAATTTCATCGAAAAGTTATAGTATTCTTAAAATCAGAGCATTGTTTTTATATAAATTAGCAAAGCGTTAGAGTTCAAGCTGATGATGTAAATGAACTAATGCAAACCTTGACTCCCCTTTATTAACTTTTGATTTGACAAGCCCGGTCAAACATGTCAAAAGTCTAGAATAGCATTTTATTAACCATTCTATATATTATTAATTTAAAACTTTTCTATTATGAAAAAAGTTATTTTAAGCGCAGCAGCATTAGCTTTTGGAGCTATTGCATTTGCACAAACCACGCCACCAACGGCTCCTAGTACAGTTAGTGTTGAAATGCCTTCGACGTTAAACGCAGAAGATGGGGATCAGGGTGAGTCAATTCAAACAGGTAATGACAACCGTGTTCGAGTACGTCAGGCCGGTGTTAATCAATCTGTTTACACAAATCAGGCTAATGGTTCTGGAACCGGAGGAAACCTTGCCTGGACAATTCAAACCGGGCAGGTAGGTGATGCTACCAATCCCACTCCTGGAACCAGTGGTATGGACAATGCTGTTGAAGTAAGACAGCAAGGTACTGAAAACTCTTCTTACACCAAACAAGAGGGTGATGATAATAAGGCGGAAACCTTACAAGGTATGAACAATGATGCCAGTGCAAGAAACGTAGCTTACATACGTCAAGGGACTGGGCAACAAGCTCAGTCAAACGAGGCCAGTATCAGTCAGGATGGCGACGGTAACAAGGCTCATACGGTTCAAACCTTTGATAACAATGACGCTTTCACAATTCAAAATGGTACAGGAAACGAGTCTGATATCAATCAAAGAGCTAATCCTAATGCCGCTCCAGGTCACTATGCTTATGTTGATCAGGATGGTATGGATAACCAATCTAAAGTTGATCAGGACGGTTCTGCAACACAACGTGCTGAAACGCTACAATTAGGTAATGACAACGATGCACGTCAAACTCAGAGTGGAGATGCTCCTGGTAATACTGCCTTGATCAATCAAGGATACCAAACCAAGTATGATGGTCCTACTAGAGGGACTATTGGTCAGGACTTATTGGATGTAGATGACTGGACCGGTGGTGGCCCAACTGGTGATAATTCTTATGGTGCAACTGCCGTACAGGAACAAACCGGTTCTAACAACGCAGGAGAAATAGCGCAGTATGGTGAAGCAGATGGTGATGCTAGTGGTAATAATGCTAGTCAACAACAAAAGGGTGATAATGGAGCTGCCTTTATTGTTCAGAATGCTTATGGAAATACTGATGGAGGTAGAAATTACGCATTTCAGATCCAGGAAGCTGGTGACGGAAATGTTGCCGGTATCGCTCAAAATGGTGAAGGTCACAAGGCTTGGCAATACCAAGAGGGAGATATGAACTCTGCATTATCAACTCAAAGAGGAGAAGGAAACAAAGCTAAAACGAGTCAAATAGGTAGCGATAATGATGTTACTACAGCTCAAAGAGGTCAAATGAATGTTGCATTAGTATCTCAAATGACTGATGGAGCTAGCTATGTAGCAAGCCAAAATGTTGCTGACGGTTTCAATTTCGGTGGCAATCAAATTGATGTTCTTCAGGTAGGACCTGGAACAGATGATTTTACTGAGCCATCAGGATTAGACTGTGAATTCACTGATTCTTTAGAAATGGGTGGTTTGACTCTTTCAAATTCCATTACACTTGATCCAATCTGCACAGATTGTGACTAATTTGAGGTTTAATCTCACTCTAAGAGATAGATAATTCAATTTTAATTGAGGGAGAGGGGGTTATTTTAACAACCCCCTTTTTTCTCTTAAAAAATAAACAGATGAAAACTAAGAGTATCTTTTTTTTAGTGTTTTTCATTACTTGTGCTTTTTCAAATAAATCATACAGCCAAACTTATAAAGAAAATGAAACAGCAGAAGCTCAGATTGAAAGAGAACCAATGACGGCACAGATGCTTCAGAGTTTAGGTATAACTATTAATCCAGAAGTGAATTTTGATGTGGTTCAGGGAAACTCAGTGTTCTTGACCCAAATAGGAGAATTCAATAGTGCTGAAATTTTTACAAGTACTGAAAATAGTGATATCAAACTTGATCAAGAAGGAAATTATAATACCACGTCTTTAAGTTACAGGGCTAGGACAGCTATAGCTGATTTAAAACAAGAAGGTGACTATAATAGAATTACAGATATAATTAATAACCCTGATCTTGATGTCTCTTTACAACTCGATCAGCAAGGAGATTATCTCAATTTTGAGCGTCAAGGTGTAAATAACTTGACTAAATCTCTCAAATTCACACAAACTAATGCATCCCCAAGTCTGATTATAAGAAGCAATTAAAACTTATAACAATGTTTGTTTTAAACCCCAAACATACAACACTATTCTTCCTGTTATTTATAAATCTGGCAACCGCTCAGTTTATGAATAAAGATATACGTGCAACAATTTTATTAGAGCGTAACAGCGAATTCTTAAAGTTTATTCCTACGGCAGAAAATCGTACCAATGTCGATTATAATTTGCGTTTTGATTTTATGGTTTTTGAAACAAAACCAGACGGTAAAATCGAGAAAGGTAATAAAGAAGACCGAATTTTTCTAAAAGCAAGAGAAAAACTGATTTTACCTTATGTTACTATTGACTACAACGCCACAAATAAAATTATAATTGTATTAATCATTTACGATTTGGAAAACAGACCTATTGGTCAGGATCGTATTGTACTCGATAAAGGCGGACAAACTGATTTATCAACTTTTGAAAACGTAATAGATGGTCAAAATCTTTCTCCAGATCAGGCCAGACCACAAGATGGTTTTGTATTAAACGGTTTTGTAATAGAAAATACCATTACCAAAGCAGGTAAAGATTTTTACCGCTTTTACTATAATGAATATTTTAACAAACAAATAAAAACGCCTCACAATATTCTTATTGAAGAAGTGCCGGGAAGGGGGCGGTTTACTCGGGTTTCCGTCAAAGTTGCAGACCAGTTGGTTTGGCAATTTTTTGCCCAACCCCGTAAAGAAATTCTAAAAAAGAACGCATCTATAGCATTGAGCAGATCTATCGCTTACCTCCAGCAATTAGAGCAACGTAAAGATGAATTTATTCACTATTAATATGAAAAGAACATTACTTTTTTTGATTTTATTCAACTCTGTAGGTTTGTTTGCTCAGCAATTCACCTATAAACCACTCAACCCAGCATTTGGTGGTGACACGTTTAATTATAACTGGTTGCTGAGCTCTGCGACCGCTCAAAATAAACTAACTGCCCCACGGAGTGCTGCAGAGCAACGCTCAGAATTAGAGCAGTTTGGTGACAATTTAAATCGTCAGGTTTTGAGTCAAATTTCACGTAGGCTCCTGCAACAACAGATAGAAGGTATAGGTGACTTTACAGAAGAAGGGACGTTTACATACGGAACTTTAGCCGTAGAAGTTTTTGAATCTGAAGAAGGCTTGGTTATTAACATTCTAGATACATCAACCGGAGAGCAAACTCAGGTAATTGTCCCCAATCAATAATAAATTTATGAAGTATTACAAGCTGTATGTCATATTGATTTTGACATCACTATTCAATTCGTGCGGTGCCTATTTTAATCAACCTTTTGATCAAACCCCGGCTCGACTAGGTGAACAGTCAAAATCAACACAAAATTTACTCGATCTTCCACCGGCTCAAGCTCCCGTTGAGGTTGCTGTTTATAATTTTTCAGATCAGACCGGTCAATATAAAGCAGTTGAGAATGGGAGTACTTTTAGTACCGCGGTAACTCAGGGCTCAACAGCAATTTTACTCAAAGCACTTGAAGATAGTGGGTGGTTTATTCCTATTGAAAGAGAGAATCTGAGTAACCTTTCTACAGAGCGTAATATCATTAGGAATACAAAACAGGAATATATCAAAAACCTCAATCCTAATGAGCCTCCGCTACCTCCTTTAAAATATGCAGGGATTATTCTTGAAGGTGGTATAGTTTCTTATGACACTAATATTATTACAGGTGGTGTAGGTGCCAGATATTTTGGTTTGGGTGGTTCAGCAAAATACCGTCAAGATCGTATTACTGTTTACCTGAGAATGGTCTCTACTAGTAATGGCGAAATTTTAAAGACTGTTTATGTTTCTAAAACAATACTGTCGCAGGCACTTGACGCAAGTTTATTTCGATTTGTGAAGTTTCAAAGATTATTAGAAACCGAAATGGGTATTACCCGTAATGAGCCGGTTCAATTAGCAGTAAAAGACGCTGTAGAAAAGGCAGTACACGATCTTATTATAGAAGGTATTGCTGATGGATTCTGGTCTGCAAAAGGGGGTAATTCTGTAAACACTGAAGTTGTAGATAATTATAAAGAAGAAAAAAAGATTGAAGAATCTACCGGGATTTATAACAGATTGTTTTTTCAGCAAAAGTTTAAAAATTCGATCAATTTTTCTTTAGGTACAACTTTATTAGATGCAGACTTTAGTGACAAACGTTTAGGAATGATGGCGAAATTAGGCTATGATTATGCACTAGGGGAGGTTGTAAGCCTCAATTTTAATACTGCATTTCTAAATTTCAAATCGGGAAGTTCATTTGACGAGTCATTTGCGAGTGCAGATTTAAATGCGGTTTTTAGACTTTTACGTAATGACAAATTATCTCCTTATGTCTACGCGGGTGGCGGTATTCTTTTAGGTTTTGAAGAGGATAAGGGTTTTCTGGGACTAGATGCAGATCAAACCGATGCAAAAGTTCAATATGGTGCTGGTTTAGAATATGCACTTTCGCCGAGAATAGGATTGAGGTTATGGGGAGAACATAATATTACTTTCACAGATAAGGTAGATAATCTGGTAAATGGTAAGCGTGATGATCATTATTTAAACTTTGGGATGGGTTTAAAATACTACTTTGATTTTTCTGGAAAAAAAGAAGAAAATAATTCAGTAAGCACTCCAAAACAATAATTATGAAAAAGAAATATATCTATATAATATTCAGTCTTGCTTTGATAGTTTTGGGATGTAGTGAAGATACTATTGAAGAAAATGGTCTAGGAAGGTTAGAGGGTACAGTTGTAGAGAAAGTAACAAATACTCCTTTAGCAAATGTAAAAATTGTTACCAGCCCTTCATCAAGTACGGTTTTTACAGATGAGACAGGTAGTTTTAGTATAGAAACAATAGCGACGGGTGAGTATTCTGTACAAGCAGAGTTAGATGGCTATACAGATGCATTTGAGGCTGTCACCATACTTAATGAGCAGACTAGTACTGTCATTTTTGAATTGGGAGAAGGTAATACCACAAACAGGTCGCCACTTGTTCCTCAATTATTAACTCCTGAAGACGGTAGTTCTGATCTGGATCCAACAATAACTTTTGTCTGGTCTTCTTCTAAAAATGATTCAGATGACATTACTTATACACTAGAGTTGCGCAACGGTTCTACAAATGAAACGCAGACTTTAGAAGTCGTGTCAGACACAACAACTACCATTAATAACTTGAAATTAGGGACTAACTATTTTTGGCAGGTCACAGCTTCTGATGCTATAAATGATGATGTAGAAAGTAGTTTAAGCCAGTTTAGCACTAATAGTTCTCCGCAAAACGATTATTTATATGTAAGATCTATAAATGGAAATAGTGTGATTTTTTCAGGTGCAAATGATAATACTGGTGATGATACTGATGAAAACGAAGTTAATTTTAATGAATTTCAATTGACCTCAGAATCCTTCAACAGTTTTAGACCACATCGCAATATTGAAATTTCAAAAATTGCCTTTTTGAGAACTGTTAATGGTGCGACTCAACTTCATACAATGAACCTAGACGGTAGTGGTATAAAGCGAATTACAAATTCCGTTCCCGTGAATGGATTCCGTATTACAGAGTTAAATTACACGTGGGCACAGAATGGAGGGAAATTATATTACCCCAGTTTTGATAAATTGTATAGTATTAATCCTGATGGCGGAGCACTTGCTATGATTTATCAAACTCCTGACGGCAGTTTTATTTCTGAAGTTAGTGCTGCAACTTTTGATGATAATCTAATTGCGATTAAAACCAATAACAGTGATGGTTACAATGTGCGGGTTTATACAGTGAGATTATCTTCAGGTACAATAGAAAATGTTGTTTATGAGAATACACCTGGAGCAGTAACCGGAATTGATTTAAATGCTAATGCTACACAGTTAGTATATTCTAAAGATATCTCTGGTTCACAAAATGCTCAGTACAGACAGTTCAATAGTAGAATATTTATCTATAATTTAAGCTCAGGTACAGAAAGTGCCTTTAATAATGGGGCGGTAAACGGTTCTAATGATTTTCAACCAGTTTGGTCACCTTCTGAAGGAGAAATTTTATTTACGCGTAAACCCAGTAATTTGAATTCAGAATCCAATGTTTTAGTAACTCCAATAGCTAATTTTTCAAATGATGATTTGTTATTTACAAACGCATCAATGCCAGACTGGAAATAGACCTGAATTTTAAGCATATTTAAAAAACGTCCTGAAATTTCAGGACGTTTTTATTTCTTACTTTTGCAAAATAATAATATACAATGAGTCAAGAGATTTCAAAAAGGTACGCTCAACGCGGAGTTTCAGCAGGAAAAGAAGAAGTTCACAACGCAATAAAAAATGTAGATAAAGGATTGTTTCCGCAGGCCTTTTGTAAAATAGTTCCAGATTATTTGACGGGTAGTGATGAGCACTGCTTGATTATGCATGCTGATGGTGCTGGTACAAAATCTTCTTTGGCTTACATGTACTGGAAGGAGACCGGTGATATTTCAGTCTGGAAAGGTATCGCTCAAGATGCATTAATCATGAATATTGATGATTTATTATGTGTAGGAGCAACAGATAATATTTTACTTTCTTCAACAATAGGTAGAAATAAAAACCTGATTACCGGCGAAGTGATTTCGGCCATAATTAATGGTACTGAAGAATTGATTGCTGATTTAGAAACGCATGGCGTTTCTATAAAAAGTACAGGTGGTGAGACCGCAGATGTAGGAGATTTGGTGCGTACCATAATCGTTGATTCTACTGTAACTGCTAGAATGAAGAAGGAAGATGTAGTTAATAATGCCAATATAAAAGCAGGAGATCTTATTGTAGGTCTGGCTAGTTTTGGTCAGTCTACTTATGAGACCCAATATAATGGAGGGATGGGCAGTAACGGTTTAACTTCTGCCAGACACGATGTATTTAATAAGTATTTAGCGGAAAAATTCCCGGAAAGTTTTGATAAAGCTGTACCTGAAGAATTAGTTTACAGCGGTTCAAAAAAATTGACCGATGCTGTCGAAAAAAGCCCTCTTGATGCAGGTAAGTTAGTTTTATCTCCTACGCGTACATATGCTCCGGTAATCAAGAAGGTTTTAGCAGAAGTTGATAAAAGTAAATTGCATGGTATGGTGCATTGTAGTGGAGGTGCGCAAACAAAAATTTTACACTTTGTAGATAAACTTCATATTATAAAAGACAATCTATTTGAAGTACCGCCTTTATTTAAATTGATTCAGGAAGAAAGTGGTACAGACTGGAAAGAGATGTATCAGGTATTTAATATGGGGCACCGTATGGAGCTTTACGTAGATCCTGCTATTACTGATGAAGTTATCGCTATTTCAAAGTCTTTTAATATTGATGCGCAAATTATAGGAAGAGTTGAAGATTCAGAAAATAAAGAATTAACAATTAAATCTCAGTTTGGTACGTTTAACTATTAATGACTAACCTAAAAAACCATAGTTTGAAAAAAATATTCTTCTTCAGCCTATTTAGTTTACTGCTTTTATTTGGAGTGCAAGTTCGAGCACAACATGTTGCTTTTCCGCTGCCTATTAAAAAGAATTTGGTAAAGCGTTTAACAGAACAGCTAGCTCCTAAACCCAAGACTAATTGGAAAGAAGTTAATCGAGTTGGTCTTGATCTAAGCGAAGTAGCATTTGTAAACTGGAATGCCGGAGGAAGTAATTCTATCTCAGGTTTGGCAGAGTTGGTTCTTGAAAGAAATTATTCTGACAATCAAAGAAAGTGGCGTAATAAACTTACAACGCGTTATGGTGTTAATAGTCAAGAAGGACAAGAGTTACGCAAAACAGATGATATGCTAGAGGTAACTTCAGACTTTGGATATCGTCGTGATACGATTTCAAACTGGTATTATTCAGCCAAGTTTAGATTTGCATCACAGTTTACTAATGGGTATAAATATCCAGATACAAGTACTCCTATTTCTCAATTTATGGCTCCGGGTTATGTATTCTTAGGTGTAGGTGGAGAATACGGTCAAAAGCTAGATAATTTATCAATTTATGCCTCACCTTTAACTTACAAATCAACTTTTGTACTCGATCAAGATTTGGCAAACAATGGTGCTTTTGGTGTAGATCCGGCTATTTACGATGATGCTGGTAATATTATTCGTCAGGGATCAAATGTAAATAGCGAATTAGGGATACTTTTGCAGAGTTCTCTGAATGCCAAGGTTATGGAAAATATTAACCTGACTAACTTGGTAAATCTTTATACAGATTATCTCAATAGTTTTGGCAATATTGATATTGATTGGGAGATGAATTTAAATTTTAAAGTAAACAGTTTTGTTCTTGCCAAAGTAGGGTCTCATCTTAAGTATGATAATGATGTTAAAATTACGGAGACAAATGTAGATGGAGAAGAGGTGACAATGGGAGCAAGAACACAGTGGAAACAACAGCTGGGTATAGGTGTAGTTGTTGATTTTTAAAAAAAATGCACTAATAAAAAACTAAGTTTGCAATTTTTGCGTAAATAAATAATAATTCCTAAACTTATAAGGTGAATATAAAATTATGAGCTCTAAATTTTTTAATAATGATAAATTAATTTTTATCACTTTAATTGTATTAGCTGCAATAGTCAACCTGTCTGTTGTTGCTTTTATGGATTTAGAGTCTAGTAGATTTGCACGTTTTATTACCATCTTACTTTTTCTAGTTTATTTTTTAGTAAAAAAGAAAGTCATTAATTTTTGGACGCTTTCAGCTTTGTTGTTTTTTACTGTCCGCGATGTATTTTTTCAATTTTATGAGGAGCCTTGGGGATACAAGCTTTATCTGCTTATAGGTATATTGTGTTATACCACAATAGTTCTTGAGCGTATGCCTAAGATTTCAGAAATAAACATCAAACCTTCTGTTATCGTTGTAACCTTATTACTGGTTGCAGCAAATACTTATACGCTTTATGTTATAATGAATATGAGTATGGTGACGCATACTTTTCATGATAATTTAGAGCCTCTTTTGCTTTATGGGTATGGTGCGGCAATGATGGTTTTAGGTGTTCAGGCTATTGCTTATAATAACAAATACAACAGTAACCGCTCGTTGCTATACACTTTCTTTGCATTTGGTTTTATATTCTCAGATATCGCAGCCTTGTTTGCGTATTATTTCAATTTTGAATTGTTCTATTTCTTTGACCGATTTTTCTTCTTAGGGTCTTTAGCGATGCTTGTTAACTACGGACTCAATTTTGAAAGTGTTAAGGAAGAATATTATCAATACGAGATGATCGATAAGAAACTCTAGTTTTTTCTACATTTTTTATTTTGATTTAATTTTATTAAAATAAGGTAGCTTTCTATCTTGTAATAAATTTAAACTGAAAATTAATGGGAACACTTTTGGGCATCGGCTCACGCATAAAACATGATGAATTAGGAGCTGGCGTAATAACTAATGTTACTTCAAAACATTATTGGGTAACCTTTATAGAAAGCGGCTTAGAAACTTTAGATCTGAATACAGATTTTGAAGTAATCGAGGCAGTAGAGGATGAGGTTGATACGATAAGCTTTTATGAAGTTGAAAAAACACTCAGAGAGCTTCTAAAGCACTATTCTGATATATCTGAAGTAGTTCCACTCGCAGATAAATGGAAGGGGGGAAGCATCACGTTAAACCCGGCAGATCCTAATCTTTCTAATAAAGAAATTTCAATAGATACATTTTTCCATAAAATCGTAATGGTGCGTGACCGCATTCGTGTTATGGAGCAAAAGATCAACGCTAGTAAAAGTCTGGATGATCAGGAGAAAATAGACTTACAGCAATATATTACCCGCATCTACGGTAGCCTGACAACGTTTAATGTGTTGTTTAAAAACAGTTCTCAAAACTTTAAAGGAGAGGGTAAAAAGAAATAATAAAAATAAGGCTGGTCGAAAGACCAGCCTTATTTTTTATTATTTAGAATTAGTTCTGAAGTTCAAAAACCTCTTTTAAGGGTGTTTCAATAGGAGAATTGTCTGGATTCGTTTCCATAATATCAGCCATAAAGGCCCACCATTTTTTTACTATTGGATCCTGAGGTATGGTCTCGGTAGTATGATTTTTTTTTAGGGTTTGAAAAGCAAACAAAGTTCCTGTTTTTTCATCTAAAAAAATATGGTACTGTTCTATTCCAGCTTCATTTAGAAGCGACTGAAGTTCTGGCCAGATCTCGTCGTGACGTTTTTTATATTCTTCTTCAAAACCCGGTTTGAGTTTCATCGTAAAAGCTTGTGTTTGCATAATTTTATTCTGAAATCTTTTGATTTTCGGTATTTATTCTCATATCTATTTCTGTGTAAAGAGTGTTAGCTAGATCAATAACATATTGTTTGAAAAAAGCAGCATCTTTAAAACGTTTTTCCTGACTCAACTCCCATCCTGAAACTCCGTAATAGGTTATGCTTTCGTCATTTTTGACGTTTACTTTTGCAAGATAAGACTGCGTAAACTTACCAGTCTTTGGAGCTTCACTATAATTCATATACTTGTCTGAAGGTAAAATTAGCGCAGTACCCATAACCCAAGTTCTATCATAGGTTAAAGAATCATGCTGAATTAATGCAGTCCACTTTTCGGTCTTTAATTCTTCAACACCATTTAGATTATTAATATTAGATAGGCCTATAGCCAAAGTGTCTTTTTGAGTTAAACCGCTAACTGCAACTTTGTTTTGAAAAGCATACATTCCCGGCCAAATTGTAGTGATTTCTTTTGCCTGATAGGTGTTTTCTTCAGTATTCCAATTTGTATAGAGGTATTCCATCGAAGATCTAACAGGACCTTTCTCCAGAATTTTAAAAGTTGTTTCTTCAATATTGCTCAACGTATCTGTGACTAAAATTCCCAGACGCTGAATTTTTCCGTCAGCTAAAATTCCAAAGCCACCTAAACCTACAGAATTTCCAACCGGGAAAACATCGCGACCCCAAGCCTCCATAGTGTGATAATTGTCTACTACCGCATTAACCGAATCAAGACCTACATCATCTGGAGATATTGCAGCTGTTTTCTTACCATAAACATCTATTGCATTTCTCCCATCCAGATAATGTCTAAAGGCAACCTTATCATTCTCCCAGGTGGGGCCATCGGTTTGATACTTCTGAAATCCAAGAGCTTTAGGCATGTCTGTCGCGCTAAGTGTTTCTGAAATTACAGGTTTTACCGGATCGTCTTTAGTTTCTCTTTTTCCAAAACGGATGTTGGTTTTTAATGCATATTGGGGTGCTTTCTCAGTCCATTTAAATTGAATTTTCTTAGAAGCTTTTGCAGGAATATCTATTACAAAGAATAATTCATTCTTTTTGCCGTCGTTGTTGGTGTCGCTCAATTGTGAGGCGATGGTATCTCCGTCAATTGATATTAACGGATATTTAGCTGTATTATCTTTTTCAGGAAGTTTATTAAGTTCAATGCTAACAGCTTTTTGTATGAGATCAAAATCACTAGAATTTGATAGCGTGATAAGAGTGATGCTTTCTTTATTAGACGTATTACAACTCACTAAAACAAGCGCTAGGAGTATTACATGAGGATAAATTAGCTTTTTCATTGAAAAGGTTTAAAATTCTTTCAAAAGGAATATAAAGTTATTAAATGTAATACTAACATTTAATCTTTTAGGCTTACATTAACTTCATCTGTGTCTTTTGCAAATTCTTTTTTTAGGATTGCTAGAAGTTTGGCGACTTCTTCTTGATTTTTATCAGCCAAATTTTTCCCTTCGGAAGGGTCTTCTTCAATATTATAGAGCTCTAACTCTGTTTCGCTATTGAGATGTCTGGTACGAATCAGTTTAAAAGGCTTTACAATAACCGATTCTTGCAAATGACCCCTGACGTAAATAGGGGAGTTGCGATTTTGATTTTCTGATGAAATCAAATCGGAAACATTTTTACCTTCTACAGAATTCGGAATTTTTTCAGTATTTGCCCATTTCAAGAAAGTGGGCATAAAATCTATAACACTCAAGAAGTTTTTTGAAGTTCCTGTTTTTAAGTGCTGAGGCCAAGATATAATTGCCGGAACTCGTATAGCGCCTTCATAATTAGAGGTCTTAAAATCTCTCAGTGGTAGATTAATTCCTAAACTATAGTTAGGTCCATATTTACCATCATATTGTGTAGTAGGTAACCATTTTTCCTGCGCGCCATTATCACTAAAAAAAAGAACAACGGTGTTTTTATCTAACTTTTGATTTTTTAAAGTTTTAAAGATTTCACCAATACCGTAATCCATATGGGACATTGCAGCTGCATAAGCTTGCCTGGAGCTGTCTTTTATTGTGCTGTATTGCTCCAGCCAAAAATCAGGTTCTTGTAACGGAATATGAGGCGCGCTATAAGCAATTTGTAAATAAAAAGAATCAGTCGAATCTTGCTCTTTGATGTAGTTTATTGCTTCATTTGTGAGTAAATCGGTTACGTGACCTTCTTCAGAAATGAATTTTCCATTTTTGTACCATGTGCTGTCGCCATTTTTATAGGTGTGAGCATATTGATCAAGCTGACCGTGCAAAAATCCGTAAGAATAATCAAAACCATAAACTTCGGGTCCGTTCTCAGGCTGCAAACCCAAGTGCCATTTCCCCATCAAAGCGGTTTTGTAATTTAGGTCGTTAAGTGCTTGTGGGAGTGTTTTAATGCTATCAGGTAATTTAAGTTTGCTTTTTCCGCTAATAGGAGCGACAATGCCCATGCGACTCGCCGGTCTGCCGGTTAAAAAACTTGCCCGTGCGGGAGAGCAGGTGGGATAGGTGTAAAACCGATCTAGTATCAAACCTTGATTAGCCAAACTATCTAGTGCCGGAGTGTTAATCTCTGATCCATGAAAACTAAAATCATTCCAACCGGCATCATCAGCAATGATGACTATAAAATTGGGTTTTGTTACTTCTGAATCTACTTCTTCTGGTTGCTCTTTTTTGCAAGCAGTAACATTATAAAACAACAATGCTACGGCAAACAACCGTAGCACTATCATCTCAAAATTAGAATTGAATCTAAACACACAAATATTCATTTATAAATTAATTTTCATCTTCACTTACAGAAGATAAATACCGGTTGCAAAATTTTTGAGTTTTTCAATAGTTTTTCATTTAAAATTTAAAATTATAAGATGAATTGTATACCAGCGTCCTGTGCTTGCCTGTGCTTGCCTGTGTTGTTATCTCCCTTTTTCTGTTAAAATGTTCCAATTACATAATTCTTTTAGATTTTATTTTGATTATATGAAACGGAATATTAAGTTTGTGTAATCGATTGCATTTTTGTTTTCATTTACAAAAATCGTTTTCGTTAAAACCAATTCTAGTTCACAATGAGTAATTCACATTTTTTAAAAATATTCTTTTTAGCTCTCCTGATAGCATTTTCCGCTTGTAAAAGGGAGAAGAAAAATACTGAGGTAAAAGAAATTACAACTATTGATCTCGCTTCAGAAAAATGGTCTGTGCAAATGGCAAAGTCTATAATGATGCGTAACCCAGAAGCTTATCAAATTGATGGGCGAGACGTAGCTAAGTGGGATTATGTTCACGGTTTGGTACTTAAAGGTTTTCTAGACTTATATGAGAAAACCAGTGATTCTGCTTATTTTGATTATGCAGAACACTATACAGACGAATTGGTGCATGAAGATGGTTCTATCTCAACCTATAATTTAGAAGATTACAATATAGATATGATTAACGCCGGTAAAATTTTATTTCCGGTTTATGAGAAAACCAAGAAGGAGAAATATAAGAAAGCCATGCAGCTGTTAGATAAGCAACTACAAGGACATCCACGGACTTCTGAAGGTGGTTTTTGGCACAAAAATAGGTACCCATATCAGATGTGGTTAGATGGCCTTTATATGGGCGCGCCTTTTTATGCTGAATACACTTCTCTTTATGAAGATGACAAGCGCTTAGATGATGTTGCTAAACAATTTGAGTTGATTCAAAAACATGCAATAGACCCCGAGACTCAATTATTGTATCATGGTTGGGATGAAAGTAAAGAGCAGAAGTGGGCAAATCAGGAAAGTGGTGTTTCACCTAATTTTTGGTCGCGATCTTTAGGCTGGTACGCGATGGCGCTGGTAGATGTATTGGATTATTTTCCTCAAGATCATCCTAAACGAGCAAAGCTTATTCAGTATTTAAATGACCTTGCAGATGCTTTAACTCCATATCAAGATAAGACAGGTTTATGGTATCAAGTTCCTACATTATCAGATAAAGACGGTAACTATTTAGAGGCATCTGGGAGTTCTATGTTTGCATATGCCTTTGCAAAAGGAGCGAACAAAGGTTATCTTGACAGCACTTATAATGATTTGGCAAATAAGGCTTTTGATGGGCTTACAGAAGAACTCATTAAGCGTAATGAGGATGGCACAATTACTTTAACTCAGGTGTGTGCGGTTGCCGGTTTAGGTGGTAATCCTTATCGTGATGGTTCTTATGAGTATTACATTAACGAACGTAAACAAGACAATGATCCTAAAGGTACGGGGCCATTTATAATGGCCGCATTACAATTAGATCGCTAACCAAAAAAAATAAAAATGAATTCCAGAATTGTTTTAGGAGCATTTGCTCTAACTGCACTAGTAGCTTGTAAAGAGAAAGAAAATAAAAATATAGTTGAAGAAATTATTGAAATAGAAGAAGTACAACCCACTACTTACGCAGAGATATCTGTTAAAGAAGGAGGAAGCTGGAAAGAAGGTACTCGGGAATACATTGATGGAAGTTTTGTAAATGTTGATGAGATGGAAGTTCCGGAGCAACACACAGATCACTCTTGGTATATTCGCTACGAAGGGCCGGGTTGGGAAAATAAGCAAACCGCATATCGCCTGTATTTAGATTGGAGAAATGCTATAGATATTTTTGGTAAAAAGGTAGATACGCTTGTTTTACCCTATGTAGGTACAGATGGTTTTGATTCTTATCATAATGAAGCACCTTGGGGACAAGATATTTTAAAGGCTGGTCAATCTATGGGTATAGGAGGCTATGGTCGCTTTACGGGAGATACTATAGCACATTTTAATGAAGTCGAAAAAACACACGTCAAGGTTGATAATTCTAACTCAAGTTCTAGTGTAACAATAGATTATAAAGGTTGGAAGACCGGCGATGTAACAACAGACTTAGAATCTGTGATTAGTATTTTTCCTGAAGACCGTTTCTTAAAAGCCGAGTTGACACCTAGTGTTTCTTTTGACGGTCTGGCTACAGGGATTGTAAAATTTGATGATATTCCATTAATGCAAGAAACCAGTGAGACTGGAGAGTGGGCCTATATCGCGACGTATGGAGTGCAAACTTTAGCAGGGGAAAATGATAAGCTGGGTATGGCTATTTTTTACAAAACAGATGAGGCAAAGGCAATTGAAGGGCCACACGATCATTTGGTGGTATTTAATCCTTCAACAAAAACACAGACTTATTACATTAACAGCGCCTGGGATCAGGAAAAAGGCGGTATTAAATCTGAAGAAGCTTTTAAGAAAGATTTACAGACTAAGTTGTCAGAGCTAGACAACAACGGCAAATTAGAATAAACTCTACCATACAGTACAGGATAAGTTTCAAAAAGAGTTCTTTAATTTTGAGTACAATTCCTATTTGAAATAAAATCATTTCAGAAATTTTAAAATGTAAGTTTTACATTTAAAAATAGGAATCGTAAGTTTGAGAAGTAACATTTTTAATTTTTATCCAAAAAAATATATCAAAAATGACAAAGTCAGAATTTAGATACGCACATCATCCAGAAGATGTAAAAAGATATACAACCAGTGAATTACGAGAGCATTTCTTGATTCCTGAGTTATTTGTAAAAAATGAGATCAATCTTACCTATACTATGTACGATCGCTATATCGCGGGTGGTGCATTCCCGGTAGATAAAGCGTTAAAGCTAGAAGCTATTGATGAGCTCAAAGCAGAAAACTTCTTAGATCGTCGCGAATTAGGTGTGATCAATGTGGGAGGAAAAGGTAAAGTAACTGTTGATGGTGAGACTTATGAACTAGGTCACCGTGAAGCAATTTATGTAGGTAGAGGAGCTAAAGATGTTGTTTTTGAAGCAACTGAAGAGCAACCTTATTTTTATATAAATTCAGCTCCTGCTCACAAATCCTACCCTACTAAAAAGGTTACAAAAGCTGATGCAGAAGTAGTAGAGTTAGGAGATGCAAAAACTTCTAACAAGCGGGTGATCAATAAATTACTCGTGAACAGTGTTGTTGAAACTTGCCAACTACAAATGGGAATGACAGAGCTTCAGGAAGGTAATGTATGGAATACAATGCCTCCACATACACACGAGCGTCGTATGGAAGTTTATTTTTATTTCGATCTAGAAGAAGGTCAATCGATCAGTCACTTTATGGGGCAGCCGCACGAAACCCGTCACATTTTTATGAAAAATCATCAAGCCGTAATTTCGCCGGAGTGGTCTATTCACGCAGGAGCAGGGACTTCAAATTATACATTTATTTGGGGTATGGCTGGTGAGAATCTAGATTATGGTGATATGGATAAAGTAACTCCAGACGAATTAAAATAAGAACATTATGAGTCTATTTAGTTTAGAAGGAAAAACAGCATTAGTTACCGGTTGTAAGCGTGGTATTGGTTTCGCAATGGCGGAAGCTTTAGCAGAAGCCGGTGCTGATATTATTGGGGTTTCGGCATCTTTAGAAACTTCAGGATCAGCTATAGAAAAAGCAGTTGAAGCAACTGGTAAATCTTTTAAAGGATATCAGTGTGATTTTTCAGATCGCAAATCACTTTATGATTTTATTGAAAAAGTAAAATCAGAAAATTCAACCATAGATATTCTAGTGAATAATGCAGGTACAATTTTACGTGCACCAGCAGCAGAGCACAGCGATGAATATTGGGATAAAGTGATTGAAGTTAACCAAAACGCTCAGTTTATTTTAAGTCGTGAGCTGGGGAAAGAGATGATAAAAAGAGGTAGTGGTAAAGTGATATTTACAGCATCTCTTTTAACATTTCAAGGTGGTATTACTGTTCCGGGTTATGCTGCTTCTAAAGGAGCAATCGGGCAGTTGACTATGGCATTGTCTAACGAATGGGCTGGAAAAGGTGTGCAGGTAAATGCTATCGCTCCGGGTTATATAGCTACAGACAATACTGAAGCGTTACGGGATGATCCTGATCGCAGTTCTTCTATTCTTGCCAGAATTCCGGCAGGTAGATGGGGGAAGCCAGAGGATTTTAAAGGACCAATTACTTTTTTAGCTTCTAAAGCTAGTGATTATATGAGTGGGACTGTTATGACCGTAGATGGCGGTTGGATGGGTAGATAATTTAAATCTACAAAGCATAAAAATAGAAAATAGTATTAGTACAGCAGATACAATGGCACAGGTAAAAAACACATTCATAAAAGATAACTTTCTTTTATCAAACAAATATGCAGAAGAGCTTTATCATAATTATGCTGCTCCACAGCCTATAATAGATTATCATAATCATCTGCCACCTGTAGAGATTGTGGCAGATCGTCAGTTTGAGAATATTTCTAAAGTATGGTTAAGTGGCGATCATTATAAATGGCGGGCTATGCGTGCGTTGGGTGTGAATGAGCGTTTTATTACCGGTGAGGCTTCAGATGAAGAGAAATTTTTAGCTTGGGCTAAAACTGTTCCGCACACATTACGCAATCCATTGTTTCACTGGACGCACTTAGAACTGAAGCGTTATTTCGATATAGATGAATTTTTGAATTCACAATCTGGTTCTGAGATTTACAAGGAAGTAAACCGCCAATTGCAACTTAAAGAGAACAGTTGCCGCGGACTTTTAAAACAAATGAATGTAGAGACGGTGTGTACTACCGAAGATCCATTGGATACATTAGATCAGCACAGAGCTTATGTTAGTAAAGCTGGTGGTGTTAAAATGAGTACTGCTTTTCGTCCTGATAAAGCAATCTTAATTGATGCCGAAGGGTTCAATGACTATCTCAATCAGCTCGAAGAAGTTTCCGGGGTTACTATAGCCACCTATGATGATCTTAAGCAAGCACTACGTCAACGTATTGATTTCTTTAATCAAAACGGTTGCAGATTGTGTGATCACGGCTTAAATCAGATTTGCTGGGTTACAGCTACTGAAGCCGAGGTCAAAGAACTTTTTAAAAAACGAAGAGGTGGAGCAAGCCTTTCAGCAAAAGAAACAGAGCAATTTAAAACAGCTATTCTGTTATTTTTGGGAGAAACGTACCATGAGCTTGGGTGGGTGCAACAATTTCATTTAGGCGCGCTGCGTAACAATAATAAGCGTATGCTGGCTCAGTTAGGTCCTGATACAGGTTGGGATTCTATTGGTGATTATACACAAGCCGAATCCTTATCAAATTTTTTAAACGCATTAGACAGTAAAGATAAACTCACCAAAACCATTATTTATAACTTGAATCCTTCTGATAACGAAGTAATGGCGACAATGATCGGTAATTTTAACGATGGTAGTGTAAAAGGTAAAGTACAGTTAGGATCTGGCTGGTGGTTTTTAGACCAGAAAGACGGTATGGAAAAGCAAATGAATGCGCTTTCTAACATGGGACTTATCAGTTGTTTTGTAGGTATGCTTACAGACAGCCGAAGCTTTTTATCCTTTCCACGTCATGAATATTTCAGACGTGTGCTGTGTAATCTTTTTGGTAAAGAGATAGCTTCTGGTGAATTGCCTAACGATATGGATCTTGTAGGTAAAACCATTGCAGATATCAGTTATAATAATGCTAAAGAATACTTCAATTTTTAAGATTCTATGGCTAGAGCTCAAAAAATAATAACATTTGGAGAAGTACTACTGCGCCTTTCTCCTGCTGAGAATCGTAAATTATCTCAGGCCAAATCCTTAGATTTTTTCTTTGGAGGTACCGAAATGAACGTAGGTGCATCCCTTGCATTTATGGGAGAATCAGTAAAACACATCACTGCGGTATCTAATGATATTGTTGGAGATGCAGCACTGAGCAGTATGCGCCAATACGGTCTTGATGTTTCTTCAGTGCAACATGTTGATCATCCTATTGGTCAGTATTTGCTAGAAGTAGGTTCTGGTATGCGTAGTAGTCAGATTGCTTACAATCGGTTAAACGGCTCGTTTGCTAATATCCAGCCAGATCAAATAAACTGGAATTCTGAATTTGAAGATGCAAGTCTTTTTCATTGGACGGGTATTACCCCTGCTATTTCAGAGAATGCATATCAAGCATTAAAAGCAGCTTTAATTTCTGCGAATGCAAAAGGATTAGACATTACTGCAGACCCGGCATATCGAAGCAATCTTTGGCAATACGGTCGTAATGGTCAAGAGGTTTTAAAAGAACTAGTAAGCTTGTCAACCATATTCATTGGAGGGGTTAATGAGATCAATGAAATCTTAGGAACCAGCTTTGGTTTAGATAGGGATGGATTTATTGAGGCGAGTAAATATCTAATGACAGAATGCCCTAATATCAAACAGGTTTTTGACAAGATAAGAACGGGACTGAGTGCTTCCTGGCAAAAAATTTATGGTAGAGCATTTGTAGATAATACTTACTTGGAAACAGACGAACTGGAAATCACACAAGTGGTTGACCGCATCGGAACAGGTGATGCGTATGCAGCCGGTTTGATTTATGGTTTACATCATCTTGATGCAGAAGAAGCCCTGAATTTCGCTAATGCAGCCTGCGCTTTAAAGCATACGATTCTAGGAGATGTAAATCTGGTTTCTGTAGCAGAAATAACTGAAGTTATGCAAGGAAATACCGGAGGACGAATTAAAAGATAAAACATAAATTAATGGCAAAATATACCCGAATAGAGGTGGTGCTTCAGATGAAAGAAAACGGGATCGTACCGGTTTTTTACAATCCTGATGTTGAAGTTTGTAAACAGGTTTTAAAAGCCTGTTATGAAGGAGGGTTGCGCACCTTTGAGTTTACCAACCGTGGCGATTATGCGCACGAGGTTTTTAGTGAGCTCAACAAATATGCTAAAGCAGAATTAAACGGAATGATGATGGGGGTAGGCTCTGTTCTGGATGCCGGTACATCATCTTTATACCTTCAGTTGGGAGCAGATTTTATTGTGTCTCCTGTGGTAAATGCAGAAATGGCAAAGGCATGTAATCGTCGTAAGGTAGCCTGGATGCCGGGTTGTGGTTCAGTTACCGAAATTTCATTTGCTGAAGAACTAGGAGCCGAAGTAGTTAAGATATTCCCTGGAGCACAAGTAGGAGGCCCTGCCTTTGTAAAAGGTGTAAAAGGTCCGTTACCGTGGGCAAGTATAATGCCTACTGGTGGAGTAAGCCCTACCGAAGAAAACCTAAAAACTTGGTTTGATGCAGGAGTACATTGCGTAGGTATAGGCTCTAAACTTTTTGTAAAAGACGCTTCAGGTAAATATGATCTGGACGCTGTGACTTCGACAATAAAAAATGCGCTGGATATTGTTAAAAAACTACGCACATGAGAAGTATTCAAGACTATTATTTGATTGCTTTAAGCTTTGTTCTATTGCTAGCAGTTACGAGTTGTGGCGAAGTATCTGATAAACGCGTTATAAAATTAGCACATGGTTTAGATGTGACTCATCCGGTTCATAAAGCGATGGTTTTTATGGGCGAGCGCCTTGAGGAAAAATCAGGCGGTAAAATGAGTTTAGATATCTATCCCAGTCAGCAATTGGGATCAGAGCGTGAATGTCTGGAACTTTTACAAATAGGAAGCCTTGGAATGACTAAAGTTTCAACAGGTGTATTAGAGAATTTTGCACCACAGCTTAAAGTTTTTGGTCTTCCGTTCTTATTTAGAGATGCAGAACATCGTTTTGAAGTATTAGAGGGACAAATAGGAGAAGAATTACTTAACTCGAGCGTCAAGCAACGTCTTAAAGGGCTAACCTTTTACGATGCCGGAAGCCGTAGTTTTTATACTAAAGAGCCCGTGCAAACACCTGAAGACCTTAAAGGTCTTAAACTTCGTGTTATGGAGAGCCAGACAGCTATAAATATGGTTAAAAATCTGGGGGGCTCACCTACACCCATTGCTTGGGGAGAATTATATACAGCCTTGCAACAAGGTGTTGTGGATGGCGCAGAAAACAATTTACCCAGTTTTTACCTATCTCATCATTATGAAGTGTGTAAGTACTATATCGTTGATGAACATACGGCTTTACCAGATGAGTTATTGATCAGCACATTGATCTGGGATGAGCTTTCTGACCAAGAACAAAAATGGGTTAAAGAAGCAGCGATGGAGTCTCTGGAGTTTGAAAAGAAAATTTGGCACGAGGCAGAAATGGAAGCACTCGCAGAAATTAAGAAAGCTGGAGTAGAGGTTATTTATCCGGACAAAGAGCCTTTTCGAAATCGTGTGAAATCTATGTATGAAGAGTTTTCCGAGAATGAAGAGATGAAGAATTTGATTGAAAAAATACAAGCGGTTAAATCCAATTAATATGAAAAAAAGACTCGATAAAATATTAGGGACTATTTTGGTTTTCCTAATGGCTTCAATCGTTGTAGCTGTTTTGTGGCAAGTTTTTTCACGATACGTATTACAATCTGCAAGTTCGTTTACCGAAGAAATAGCTCGGTTTTTATTGATTTGGATAGGGATTTTAGGAGCTGCGTATGCTGCCGGTCAGCAAGATCATTTAGCTATTAATGTGCTGCCTCCAAAACTTAATGAGTCAAACCGAATCAAACTGAGAATAGGTATCAATATTCTTATTATACTTTTTTCATTCTTCGCCTTAATAATAGGCGGTGGAAATCTGGTGTATGTCAATTTTGAACTGGGACAAAACTCAGCAGCTTTAGGCATTCCGTTAGGCTATGTTTATGTAGTACTTCCTTTAAGTGGAGCTTTAATAATCTGGTATAAAGCAATCGAACTGGCAAACCCTAAAAAATATTTAGCATCATGATAGAAGTTTTAATTCTCGTACTGGTATTTTTTGTGTTGCTGGGAATAGGTGTACCGGTAGCCTGGTCTATAGGTATTTCTTGTTTGCTAACCATAATGGTATCGATAGATTCACTGGCTAGTTTTACAACAATCGCTCAGCGAATGGCGACCGGTCTAGATAGTTTTTCTCTCTTGGCAATACCGTTATTTGTGCTTGCAGGTCAAATTATGAATCAAGGGGGAATCGCCCTGCGGCTCATTAATTTTGCAAAAGCTTTAATCGGTTCACTTCCTGGTGGACTCATTTATGTAAATGTAATTGCAGCGATGCTTTTTGGAGCGATATCTGGTTCGGCAGTAGCGGCTACTTCGGCGATAGGAGGTATTTTAGGTCCATTTATGGAAAAAGAAAACTATTCTAAGGAGTTTGGAGCTGCAATTAATATAACAGCATCTACCACCGGACTTATTATTCCACCATCTAATGTTTTAATTGTGTATTCATTAGCCAGTGGTGGTGTTTCAATCGCGTCTTTGTTTTTAGCGGGATATGTTCCCGGTATTTTAATGGGGCTTGCATTGATGCTGGTGGCAGCTTTTTGGATCAAGAAAAAAGGATACCCTGCTGGTGAACGTAGCAGTATGAAAACCGTATTGAAAACCTTTTTAGATGCATTTCCTAGTTTATTGCTTTTAGTTGTTGTGATCGGCGGTATTGTTACGGGTATTTTTACGGCGACAGAAGCTTCTGGGATTGCTGTTTTATATTGCTTGGCGTTATCATTTTTGTATCGTGAACTTAAAGTTTCAAGCTTAAAAAGTATTTTCCTGAGTTCTGTAGGAACCACAGCAATTGTGATGTTACTTATCGCAACATCAATGAGTATGTCTTGGGTAATGTCTTTTGAAAACATCCCTCAAAATGTAAGTTCGGCTTTGCTTTCACTTAGCGAGAACAAATTTGTGATTCTTATCATCATCAACATTCTACTCTTATTTGTAGGGACGTTTATGGATATGACCCCCGCAGTACTGATTTTTACACCTATATTTTTACCGGTGGTAACCAGTATGGGGGTAGAGCCGGTTCAGTTTGGGATTATGATGGTAATGAATCTTTGTGTAGGCTTGTGTACGCCTCCTGTAGGAGCTGTATTATTTATTGGGGTTGGTGTGGCAAAAACATCAATTCAAAAAATTATGAAGCCACTTTTACCACTTTACGCCGTGATGGCACTTGTTTTACTTATGGTAACTTTTATACCGGCAATCAGCCTGTGGTTACCTTCACTTTTTGAATAATTTATCAATTACAACCTATGAAAGACCTTAACAGAGCAAATGCTGGTTATAAAGAGAGTTTACCCTTAAAAGTCATTCAATACGGCGAGGGAAATTTTTTACGAGCCTTTGTAGATTATATTATAGATAAGCTGAATAAAGAAGCCGATTTTAATGCTGGTGTGGCAGTTGTTCAACCCTTAGCCAATGGCTTAATCAATATGCTTAATGAACAGGATGGTCTATACAATCTGTTTTTACGTGGAATAAAAAACGGGCAAGAAACTGAAGAGATTCATACTATTTCTTGTGTTCAGGAAGGAATCAATCCTTATGAGGATTATGATAAATATTTAGCTCTTGCTACAGAAGAAGAACTACAGTTTTTGATCTCTAATACAACTGAAGCAGGTATTAGTTTTGACGAGAAAGATACGCTTGAGGGGAAACCTCATAATAGTTTTCCTGCAAAAGTTACCGCTTTATTATACAAGCGTTTTAATCATTTTGAGGGTGCTTCAGATATGGGATTAACGATTATTCCATGCGAATTGATCAATCATAATGCAGACACGCTTAAGAATATAATTTTGCAATACGCAGATTTATGGGAGCTGGGTGATGCATTCAAATCCTGGGTCGAGACGAGTAATAGTTTCCACAATACATTAGTAGATCGCATCGTGCCAGGCTACCCTAAAGATGATGTCGAGACTTATCAAAGTCAGTTAAAATTTAAAGATAATCTTATTGTTTCCGCAGAAACCTTTTTATTGTGGGTGATTGAAGGTGATGATAAATTAAAAGCAAAGATTCCTTTTGATAAGATAGATGAGAATGTGCTTATTGTTAAAGATATGCAACCATATCGTACGCGTAAAGTGCGTATTTTAAATGGTGCTCATACTACAATGGTTCCGTTTTCTATTCTTTATGGAAATGAAACCGTGAAGGAAACAGTAGATAATGATTTCACTGGGAAGTTTGTAAGAGATACAGTTTTTAAAGAAATCAACCCCACACTAGACCTCTCCGAAGAAGAATTGAATGCTTTTGCTAAAGCAGTATTTGATCGGTTTAGAAATCCGTTTATCAAGCATCAATTATCAAGTATAGCACTCAATACGGTGTCTAAATTTAAAGTTCGTGTTCTTCCTAGTTTATTAGCTTTTGAGAAAGAATACAATCGATTACCTGAAAGGCTTACTTTTGCACTGGCTTGCCTGATACGATTCTATAAAGGAACCTGGAATGGAAAGAACTTACCGGTACAGGATGATGCAGCGGTAATTGTAGAATTTGAAGCCGCCTGGAATAAAGGAGATTATAATTCTATTTCAAAAAGAATTTTGAGTAATATGACGTATTGGGATCAGGATCTCACTCAAATTTCAGATTTAGAATCCCGTATCGCTCAGGCATTAGAATTGATTGAAGAGCACGGTATAGAAGCCGCTTATAAAAAGTTTACGGCCTAAGTAAATAACTAGGTTATTGAATAAACCTTTTAAAGTAAGAAATATGAAAAGCAAACTGATTAAAGTACATCCCGAAGATAATGTTGCGGTAGCGCTGGTAGATTTGTATGTAGGGGATACTGTAGAATTTGAAGGGCAAAAGCTTAATATTTTAACTGATTCTAAAGCAAAGCATAAGATCGCTTTGGTTGATTTAGCTGTAGAAGATGCGATTTATATGTATGGTGTTTTAGTGGGTAAAGCTTTGAGCCCAATTAAAGCAGGTGGTTTGCTAACTACAGAAAATGTAAAACATCAAGCAAGTTCAGTTTCTCAAAAGACAGAAACAACTTCGTGGACTGCTCCAGATATCACAAAGTGGAAAGACCGAACATTTATGGGATACCACCGTGAAGACGGACAAGTAGGAACGCAAAATGTATGGTTGTTTTTTCCACTTGTATTTTGTGAAAACCGAAATATCGAATTGTTGAAAGATGTTTTTGAAAAAGAATTGTCTTTCCATAAAGCAAGTAAACAAAGGCAGTTGTTACGTAATTTAATTACAGGAGCCCCCGAGGATACTGAAGTTGCAGAAATTGAAGAAGAACAAGCCATTTTTGACAATATAGAAGTTAAATTCATTACTCATCAAGGTGGTTGTGGTGGTATTCGTCAGGACTCAGTTTCTTTGTCAAAACTTTTAGCAGGTTATGTAAATAATCCCAATGTAGCAGGAGCGACGGTTTTGAGTTTAGGATGCCAAAATTTACAAATAGATATCTTCAAAAATGCGTTAGCTGAAAAAAGTTTTGAAATTAAAAAGCCTGTCTTGATTTATGAACAACAACAGGAAGGAACTGTTGACGATATGCTTTCAAAAATCATAAAAGATTCCTTTGAAGGAATTAAAAGAGCCAATCAAATTAAGCGGCAACCCGCGTCCATTTCAAAATTAAAAATGGGATTAGAATGTGGAGGTTCTGATGGTTTTTCAGGTATTTCTGCTAACCCGGCATTGGGTTATGCATCAGATATTCTGGCAGCAGTAGGAGGTTCACCCATTCTTTCAGAATTCCCTGAACTGTGTGGTGTAGAGCAGGAGTTGGTAAATCGTTGTGTTAACGACTACGATGCCCAACGCTTTATGAAGTTGATGAAAGCTTATGAAAAATCTGCTATTGACGCCGGTTCTGGTTTTGATATGAATCCGTCACCGGGTAACATAAAAGATGGTTTAATTACAGACGCGATGAAGTCAGCAGGAGCTGCGAAAAAAGGCGGAACCTCACCTATACAGGCAATTTTAGACTATGGGGAATACGTTACAAAACCCGGTTTAAATTTACTCTGTACACCTGGTAATGATGTGGAGAGCACCACAGCAATGGTAGGAGCAGGGGCAAACGTAGTTGTATTTACTACCGGTCTGGGAACACCAACAGGAAATCCTATAGCTCCGGTTTTAAAAGTAGCTTCAAATAGCACATTGGCTCGCAGGATGCCAGATATTATAGATATTGATAGCGGTGGTGTTATCCGCGGAGAAAAAACCATTAAAGAAATGGGAGAAGAAATTCTAGAACATGTTATACAGGTTGCCAGTGGTGAAATAGAATCTAAAGCAGATGCCTTAGGACAGGATGACTTCATCCCCTGGAAACGCGGAGTGTCACTTTAAAGATTTTCAAAATTAAGAATATTAAAAAAGGAAGTATTTAGTGAGTACTTCCTTTTTTTAAGGAGGTTTCGCGCTCGTAAAGTTCTGGCATAAGCACTACTCTTTTCTCAACCTGAACGCTTTTATTTTTTTCCTTTATTTGTTCTAAAAATACCTGAGCTGCAATCTGTCCCATAAGAACGGGAGTCTGACCAACAGTAGTAAGTGGTCGCTCCAGATATTTAGTGAAGGGTTCGTTACTAAAGCCTACAATACCTACATCTTGTGGTATTTTAAAATCTCTGCTTCTCAATTCTCGCATTGCGCCTAGCGCTACATAATCACTGGCAGAGAATATTGCGTCAAATTCTGTTTTCTTATTCAGAAGATCTTGTACAGCTGCAATGCCAGCTTCAACAGTACTGCTCACTTCAAGAATTCGGCTTTCATCAACAGTAATGTTATTTACTTTAAGAGCTGCAATATACCCATCGTAGCGGTGTTTGTAGATCTGAAGTTTAGGGTCGCCACCTATATGTGCAATTTTAGTATAGCCTTGCTTGATAAGGTGTTCTGTTGCTGCAAAAGCTCCTTCGTAATCATTTATAGTAACCGAACTTACACCCGAAATGTCCTTTTTACGGTCAAAAAAGATAAGCGGAACGCCTTCGTCCCGAACTGCTTCAATATGCTTTATATCTTCAGTAGTTTTAGAAACTGAAATAAAAATGCCGTCAATATGAGTATTGAGCAAGGCTTTGATTTGTTTAGCTTCATTTTCGACATTTTCGTGCGATTGACATATTATCACATGATATCCTTTAGGCTCGAGTTCTTCCTCGATACCGCGAATAACCGAAGCAAAAAACGTGTGATTAATATAGGGGACAACAACACCTACATTAAAGGTTCTCCCGCTTTTTAAAGCCAAAGCCAGGGTGTTTTGTTGATAGTTAAGATCCTTAGCAGTTTTTAAAACCAGCTCTTTAGTCTTAAGACTAACACGGTTGCTGTTATTTAAAGCTCTTGAAACCGTAGCAGCACTGATATTCAACTTTTTTGAAATATCATAAATTGTAACTTTTTCTTTTTGGCGCATCTTTAGTTTAGGGTGTTGTAATCGTTTACAATTTAAAATTTTTTTGATAAAAGCCTTATCTTTTACTCGATTTAATAATATTTATGTGTGATTTATTGACGATTTACGTTCTAAAATTGAAGTTTTAACTGTTAAAAAATGATTTTTTGCTAATTATTAGCACATTTTATTTGGATACTGATAATTAATATTTATTTTCGTGCAATCGATTGTATTTTGTTATTGATAGGGTTTAAGTTTTTCAAGAGTTGAATTTTTATAAAAATCTATATATGTTGAATTTTAAAAGAAATCGTTTTCGTAGCTGTGTTTTAGGCTTGTTGAACTGTTTTTTGTTGGTATTTATTTCTTGTAAAAACAATGAGCAGAAAAACGAATCAAGTGAGTTAGCTAAAAAGACAGTTTGGAGTGAAGCAGATGCTATTATTGAAAAAATAGGCATTATAGAATTTCCGGATGCAACATTCAATATAGCAGATTATGGTGCAATTGCAGATGGGGTTAGCCTAAACAACAAAGCATTTTCTGATGCAATAGCTGCCTGTAGCGAAGCAGGTGGAGGTAAAGTTGTTGTTCCTGCGGGCAAATATCTAACAGGTCCAATTCAATTAAAAAGTAACATAAATCTGCATTTAAAAGCTGGCTCTGAAATACTTTTTACAACAGACAAGAGTGCCTATCTCCCTGCTGTTCATACTTCATACGAAGGGATGGAAATTATGAATTACTCCCCGCTAATCTATGCAAAAGGTCAAAAGAATATTGCTGTTACCGGTAAAGGAATTTTAAATGGACAAGCAGATAAAGCGAACTGGTGGCCTTGGTGTGGTGCAGATAAATATGGGCATCAAGAGGGAGCTCCACAACAAAAGGATGAGCATAATTTACCCACATTATTTAAAATGATTGAAGACGGTACTCCTGTTGAGCAACGTGTTTTTGGCGAAGGGCATCAACTCCGTCCATTATTTCTACAGACTTTAGAGTGTGAGCGTGTTCTTATTGAGGGAGTGACTTTTACTAATGCTCCATTTTGGGTAATTCATCCGCTAAAGTCTAGCTATGTGAAAGTTGATGGAGTAACGGTTAACAGTCACGGTCCTAATAATGACGGTTGCGATCCTGAATATTCAAAATATGTACACATTACCAATTGCAATTTTAATACAGGTGATGACTGTATAGCGATCAAATCTGGTCGCAATGGCGATGGCCGACGCGTTAATATTCCCAGTGAAAATATAGTTGTTGAAAATTGTGACATGAAAGATGGTCACGGCGGGGTCGTTATGGGAAGCGAGATATCTGCAGGAGTACGTAATGTTTTTGTGCGTAATTGTACGATGAACAGCCCTCATTTGGATCGTGCTATACGTATTAAAACAAACACTTTGCGAGGCGGGTTTGTAGAGAATGTATATGTCAAAGATATAGAAGTAGGTCAAGTGAAAGAAGCCGTTTTAAAAATCAATACTTATTACGGTATATATGGCGTGCAAGAGGGTGAATTTATACCCAGCATAAGTAATATAAACTTAGAAAATATTACAGTTGAAAATGGAGGGAAGTACGGCTTGTTGATAAGAGGTAGAGAAGAAAAGCCGGTTACAGGAATAAGCCTGAAAAATGTGACTATTAAAAATGCTGAAACACCTCTTTTAGTTGAGAACTGTGAACCTATCAATTATATAAACACAAAAATTAATGAAGTGAACTACAACGAATAAATTCGATTAAAACTTAAAAACAAACAATTTAAAATGATGAGAAATACACACACAAATTTTCTTATCCGAAATAAAATGACTCTGTTCTTATTACTAGCGGGTTTTTTAATTTCGGGGAATGTCTTTAGTCAGGGAGGACGAACGATCACGGGTACTATTACTTCAGTAGATGACAATATGCCTTTGCCTGGTGTAAACATTGTAGTAGAAGGTACTTCTGCTGCAACGGTAACAGATTTTGACGGAAACTTTCAACTTAGCGTTCCCGGGAATGATGCAGTACTTGTAATTAGTTATGTAGGTTTTCTTACTAAAAACGTACCCGTAGGCTCTCAAACAAACTTTACGATATCGTTGGAGACAGATGTTCAGTCGCTAAGTGAAGTAGTTGTAGTAGGATACGGAACGGTGAAAAAATCAGATTTAACTGGAGCTGTAGGTACAATTGATTCAGAAAGTCTAACCGAACGTAATATCACAAATCCGGTAGAATCTTTACAAGGTTTGGTTCCCGGTGTTCAGGTAAGCAACTCTACTGGTAGAATAGGTGATGGTTTTAATATCACAATACGTGGTCAAAATTCAATTGGTGGCGGGGGTGACCCACTATTTGTTGTTGATGGGGTACCTACAGATAATATTGACTTTTTGAATCCACAGGATATAGAACGTATGGATATCTTAAAGGATGCATCTTCTACCGCAATTTATGGTTCAAGAGGATCTAATGGTGTTGTGATTGTTACAACTCGTAGTGGTGCCGGAGCAAAGGGAGGTTTAATCGTAAGCGTTGAATCTTTTGTAGGTGTTAAAGATGTTGCAAGATTACCTGATCTTATGGCTCCACAGACTTGGTGGGATTACCACCAGTCTGCTTACTTAGCAACTGCCGGTACAGATCCTAATACCGGTACGGTTACAGCTGCAACGCTTGCTGATGCTGTGGGTGGTGGCGGTAGCAATTCTGAATTATTAAGACGTGTGGCAGCTAACGAATCTTTTGATTGGTATGATGCTGTTTTAAAAACAGGTGTTCAACAAAATACTTACGTTAATGCTTCAGGAAGAGCAGAAAACGGTCTAGGTTACAACTTGGGAATAGGGTATCAGAACGAAACCGGAAATATTGATAATGAAGAACTCAATAAATACACCTTAAAATTAGGAGTGGATCACAAGATCAATGAAAAATTTACTTTAGGTACAAATGCAACGGTTACATTAATCAATCAAGATCAGGGATCTGATGTTGCGATGCGAGAAGCATTTAGATTAAATCCTTTTTTAGATCCATATGATTTAGATGGGGTAACTCTTTTTCCACAGCCGGGGAAACTGGTAGATGAGAACGGTGATTTTATTATTAATAAAACGAGTACCTACAACCCTATTTTAGAGATCAACAACTCAATCGATAACGTACGCCGTTGGAATGTGATTGGGAACACGTATTTTCAATATCAACCTGTGGAATGGCTATCTTTTAAAACCTCTCTTGCAGCAGGATATTCTCATACGCGACGGGGTAGATCTTGGGGGGCACTTACAAATACAGGAGCAAGCAATAATAATTTACCTTCTGCTCGACTGGATCAAAGGCAGAATTTTAACTATACCTGGGACAATCAGTTTAACATCACAAAAACTTTTGATGAGAAGCACAATTTCAACTTATTAGGACTTTATAGTATGTTCTCTAATCGAAATGAAAGTTCGTTTTCGTCATCCCGAAATATGCCTTTTGATACCAGTTTTTATAACATAGGTAGTGGTGAGCAAAGTACTTACGATCTAGGTTCAGGTTTTAATAAAAATACATTGAGATCTTATGCATTGCGTTTAAACTATTCTTACGATGATAAATACCTTTTAACACTGTCAAATAGATGGGATGGTTCATCAGTGTTTCCTGAAGAAAACCGCTGGGATTCTTTCCCTTCTGCTGCTCTAGGTTGGAATATTTCTAACGAAGATTTCTTAGCCGAATCGGCGACTGTAAATAATTTAAAACTGAGAATGAGTTTTGGGTATACAGGTAACAATATTATTAGTCCTTATTCTTCTCTGAATACTTTAGATTCTCAAACCTATTATGATTATGCAGGTTCTGTTTCAAACGGATTTGTATCTACTCAGATTGCAAACGCGCAACTTAAGTGGGAGCGTACCCGTGAATTTAACGTTGGGGTAGATTTCGGTTTATGGAGAGATCGCATTACCGGTAGTGTTGATGTATACGATCGTTTATCAGATGATTTATTATTTACACAAGATTTACCTAGTGAAACCGGTTTTTCTAATATCAACGCAAATGTTGCCTCAGTAAGCAATAGGGGAGTTGAGCTAGCCTTAACAACACGTAACATTCAGACCGAAGATGTAACATGGACGACATCTTTAACTTTCACTAAAAACACCAATGAATTGAAGTCTATTTATGGTCAAAGTGAAGTAGATGATATAGGTAATAACTTATTTATAGGCGAATCTCTTGATGCGATTTACAATTACAAATTTACCGGAATCTGGCAAGCAGATGAAGTAGCTGAAGCAGCCGGTTACGGAATGCAAGAAGGCCAGGAAAAATTACTTGATGTAAACAATGACGGGCAATACACACCAGACGGTGACCGTATAATTTTAGGTTCTTCAAACCCAGATTGGACTGGGAGTTTCTTTAGTTCGTTGCGCGTTAAAAACTTTGATTTATCAACTTCTGTTATCATTACTCAAGGAGTTTTAGTGTATAGTAATTTCCATTCTAATTTTGCTGATACACGCGATCGCGGTCGTCAGAAATTAGATATAGACTGGTATGTTCCTGCAAATGGTGCCGGCTTGCCTGTAAGAGCTTCTAATACTTATCCGCAGCCGCGTAATGAAGGTTCTTTCTGGAGAAATAATGGCGTGGGGTATTACAAGGATGCTTCTTTTGTGAAGGTTAAAAATATCGCAATAGGTTATAACCTGGGCGGTGAATCATTAGAGAAGTTAGGCATTAATGCCCTGAGAGTGTATGCAAACGTATTAAATCCATTTGTGTTTACAGATTATGAAGGATATGATCCCGAGTGGGCTGGAGCAAGTTTAAACACGGGTAGACCCAGTTCTGTAACTTATCAGTTGGGCTTTAATTTAAAATTTTAAGAAGATGAAAAAGATACAATATATTACAAGTTGTTTACTCGTACTTCTTACAGTAACAAGTTGTCACGATTTTTTAGAAGAAGAAAACGAGTCTTTTGCAGTAGCTGAAGAATTTTACTTAACCGAAGAAGGTTATCAATCCTTATTAAATGCAAACTACGCACAGTTGCGCGAAATTTATGGAAACGAACCGTGGATTTATGTTTGCGGTACAGATCTTTTTGCTGAAGGTCGTGACGCAGAACCTACAGGTTTGAGTAGGTATACAGATCTCAATCCTTCATCAACAGGAGTGGCAGGGCTTTATGATAACGCATATAAAGCTATTCAAACTGCAAATACAGCTATTTATTATGCAGATCTAACTGAAGCTACAGATATATTAGATCAACAATTAGGAGAGGTGCGCTATTTGCGCGCTAATGCCTATTTCCTTTTAGTGCAAACTTACGGAGGTGTTCCTTTGGTAACAGATTATTTTAGAGAACCCGTATTAGAGTTTTCAAGAGAAAGTGCTGAAGATATCTATAGTTTTATCATTTCAGAATTAGAAGCTGCAGTTAATCAAGTGAGTTCGGGTGCATATCAGGGTAAAGTAAACGAACGTGCCGTAAACCATTTGTTAGCAAAAGTTTATTTAACGCGCGGATATGAGAGTTTTGGCTCCACAGCAGATTTTACAACTGCAGCTTCCTATGCAGAAGCTGCAATAGCAGGCCAGGGTCTTAACTTGTCTTTTGAAGAATTATGGGCACCAGAAAATCCTACCTATCCTATTAATGAAGAGACTCTGTTTTCGGTTCAATACGATCCTGCTTCTGTAAGTACAGATCCATTCAATTTAGGACATCAGCAAACGGCTTATTTTGGTCCTTATCAAGGCGGTAGCGAGGTTGCAGGAGATGCACCATATAGAACATACACACTATGCCCTACACAATTTGCAATAGATTTATTTACTGAAGATGATGAGCGTTATCAGGTAACATTTATGACAGAAGTTTATGAGCGCTATTTTGATTTTTATGATGTAGACGATACCAGTACTTTAACTGTAAATCATTATTACGCTCCGGCATGGGAAGCTACACAAGCAGATCAAGATGCTTATATGGCAGAACATCCAGAAGCAACTTACCACCAGTATGGTACCTATGTACCTTCTGCAAACCCCACTAATGATTATCAAACTATTCCATTGAAAAAATTTGATGATCCTGAAGCTCCTTTTGGTCAAAATACCAGTAGAAGAGATATCGTTCTTTCTCGTTTAGGAGAAGCCTATTTAATTGCTGCAGAGGCTTATTTGCAAGCCGGTCAGCCGGATGTAGGTCTTAATTTTATAAATGATGTACGGGAGCGAGCAGGTGTTGATGATGCGACTTTAGCAGAATTTGATATCGATTATATTTTAGACGAACGCGGCCGCGAGTTAATGGGAGAGTATCACCGTTGGTTTGATTTAAAACGTACAGGTAAACTGGTAGAACGCGCTTCTGCTTACCATTATCTTGTAGAGGAAGGAAATTTTGACGGAGCCAACGGAGTCTTAAAGATTCTAAGACCCATCCCACAAAGTGCACTGGATCTAAATCAAAATAATGACTTTGAACAGAACCCGGCATACCAGTAATTTTTAAATATTAGTAGAAACAGAAAAAAGCTTACCAATTTACGGTTAAGCTTTTTTCTATTTAAAATATGGAGATGTTTAAAACTAAAATTATGAGTCGATTTGCACATACAATATTCATTCTAAGTTTCCTTCTAGGAGGAGTCTGTTTAGCTCAGAAAAAAACCATTAATAAAATTGAATATTCTATAGCGACAATTTATGAGAAATTAAAGGCAGACTATCCATTTATAAAACCTATTGAAGAATTAAAAACTGGAGATTTTGATAAAAATGAAGATATTATATATAAATCTATTGACGGGAAGGATTTAAAAGCAGATGTATATTTTCCTAAAAATGTTTTGAAAAAAAAACCAGCTGTTTTATTGGTATTTGGAGGAGGTTGGATGAGTGGCAGTAAAGAGAATGTTAGGCCTTTGGCGCAGTACTTTGCAAATAATGGTTATGTGGCTGTTACGGCAAATTATCGGTTAAGTACAGATGCGGTTTATCCTGCTGCGGTTTTAGATTTAAAAGCAGCCGTTAGATGGATGCGTCAACACGCTCACAGGTATAATATAGATTCAAATAAAATAGCTATTTTGGGTAATTCAGCGGGTGCACAGTTAGCAACTTTAGTAGGTGTAACCGGAGGATCTTCGGTCTACAATAGTGAGAACTTTAAAATTTCTGACTCTATTCAAGCTATTATTAATGTAGACGGGATTGTTTCTTTCAACCATCCTGAAAGTGAAGAGGGCGAAGTAGCAGCAAAATGGCTTAATGGTTCAAAATATCAGAATCCCAAAAATTGGAAAGAAGCCTCTCCACTTAATTATGCTGATACAAACACACCGCCAACGCTTTTTATTAATAGTACGCAGCCACGTTTTCACGCCGGGCGGGATGATATGATTTCGATATTAAACCAAAATCATATCTACAACGAATTGCATACCATCCCAGATACGCCGCATTCTTTTTGGTTGATGCAGCCGTGGTTTAATAAAACAGCGCAATACATTTTAGCTTTTTTAGATCGGATTTTTAAGGCAGAAGATGCAAAAGTTTATCGGGAAATTAAAGTTGCATTAGACGGCAGCGGAGACTTTAATAGTATTCAGAAAGCGATTGCAAGTACACGAGATTTAGGTCCGGCTTATGTTAAGATTTATGTTAAAAATGGCATTTACAAAGAGAAAATAGAGGTGCCTGCTTGGAAGCGTAAAATTGCATTAATTGGTGAAAGTCGGGACGGAGTAATCCTTGTTAATGATGATTATTCGGGTAAGGTAGATTCAGTATCTGGGACGGTTCATAATACCTTTACATCCTATACATTGAAGGTTGAAGGTTTAGATTTTTATGCTGAAAATTTAACCATACAAAACACCTGGTGTGACCGCGGTCAGGCTGTAGCCTTACATACTGCGGGTGATCGCTCTATTTTTAATAATTGCCGGATTTTAGGATGTCAGGATACGGTTTACACAGCTGGTGAAGACAATAGAGTATTGTTTGAGAATTGTTATATAGAAGGTACTACCGATTTTATTTTTGGTCAGGCGACTGCATTTTTTGAAGATTGCGAAATCAAAAGCCTTACTAACTCTTACGTAACAGCAGCCTCAACACCAGCGATGCAAGATTATGGTTATGTCTTTCTGAATTGTAAGCTAACTGCTGCTGCAGGAGTGAATCAAGCTTATCTGGGCAGACCCTGGAGGCCATATGCTAAAACAGTATTTATCAATTCAGTTTTAGGAGCTCATATTTTGCCGGAAGGCTGGGAAGTTTGGGATGGAGATGCAATGTTTCCGCATAAAGAGCGTACTGTTTTCTATGCAGAATATAAGAGCAAAGGAGCAGGAGCAAATGCTGAGAAACGTGTGTGGTGGTCGCACCAATTGTATGAAGAAGAGGTGAATTTATATACTAAAGATTTGGTTTTAGGAGGACAGGATAACTGGAAACCTGAACTTGTTTCTTTAATTTTAAATGAATGGTATGAAGATTTTTAAAATTTTTATTATAGTATTTTTTGTTTTATCCGGGATGCTTTCTGCTCAGGAAAAACCAACAATTCACTTGATTGGAGACTCTACAATGGCAGACAAGAAAAACCCGGAAACCAATCCAGAGCACGGGTGGGGACAAGTTTTACCAGAACTTTTAGATCAGAATATACAGGTGAGTAATCATGCGTTAAATGGACGCAGTAGCAAAAGTTTTATTACTGAAGGCCACTGGGAACGTGTTTTAGATTCTTTAAAAAAGGGAGATTTTGTATTCATACAGTTTGGTCATAACGATCAGAAGTTTAAAGATAGTACACGATTTACTAATCCATTTACTCAATATCGATACAATCTGAAACGATTTGTAGTCGAGACCAGAAAAGCAGGAGCGACTCCCGTCTTGTTACCATCTATTGTGCGTAGAAAATTTAATGAATACGGAACTCTTGAAGATACCCATGGTAATTACCCGCTGGTTGTAAGAATGGTTGCTAAAGATCTGAATGTAAAATTTATTGATATGCAATTTTTAACCGAAAGGTTGGAGCGCAAATGGGGTCCACAAGAATCAAAAAAGCTTCATCTGCATTTTAAACCGGGAGAACACTCATATTACCCAAGAGGCAAAAATGATGATACACACTTGTCATACTTAGGAGCAAAGTTGGTAGCAAGTTTAGCATTGCAGGAAATAGCACGTCAAAATTTACAAATAGAAAAATTTATTAAACCTGAGGTTTTAGCACGAGATATCTGTAATTTTAAAATGTATTGAAAACATTTAAAAAGAAAATCCATGAAGTTACTTATTTCAGTAAAAAATAAGATTATAGTTATTAGTGGTGCAACTGGTGTTTTGGGAGAATCTATGACCCGATCTCTTGCTGAATGCGGTGCACATGTAGTCATATTAGGTAGAACAAAAACTAAAGTTGATAATCTTGTAGATGATCTAAAGCAGCAAGGATATCAAGCTTCAGGAGTACTGGCTGATGTGACAAGTAAAGAAGCCTTAAATGCAGCAAAAGCTGAGATAGAAGATCATTTAGGATATATAGATGTTTTAATTAACGCTGCAGGTGGTAATATGAAGGGAGCCTTAATTTTACCAGAGCAGTCGCTGGCAGATGCAGATGCTGAAGAGATGCGCAAGGTGATGGATCTTAATTATATAGGTACCTTTCTACCCACACAGGTTTTTCTTCCGTTATTAGAAAAATCAAAATCCGGAAGCGTTCTCAATATTTCTTCGGTTGCGGCACATTTACCGCTTACCCGTGTAATGGGATATGCTTCTGCAAAAGCTGCAATTGAAAATCTAACGCAATTTCTTGCGGTAGAATTTGCTCAAAAACAAGAGAATCCTATTCGCGTAAATGCATTGGCTCCAGGTTTTTTCTTAACAGAACAAAATAGGGATTTAATTACCAACAAAGATGGAAGTTTAACCAACCGTGGAAAAAAAATAATAGACAATACTCCTCTGGGTAAATTTGGTGATCCACAAGACTTAAACGGTGCGATACACTGGTTGTGTAGCGATGCAGCGTCTTTTGTAACCGGTACTGTGGTTACTGTAGATGGTGGTTTCAAGGCATTCTCAGGTGTTTAATTTCAATAGAAAATTTAAGAAATGATTCAAACAATGCGTTGGTACGGGCCTAAAGATCCCGTATCACTTCAATATATTCGTCAGGCGGGTGCGTCTGGTGTGGTTCATGCAATGCACGAAATTAAGAATGGAAAAGTCTGGTCTCTGGATGCTCTTAAAAAAAGAAAAGCCGAAATAGAAGCTGCTGGTTTAACATGGAAAGTGGTCGAAAGTTTACCGGTCACTGAGGCAATGAAAACCCGCACAGGAACATTTCAAGAGCATATAGATAATTATAAGATCTCTTTAATAAACTTAGGTAAAATAGGCGTTGAGGTTGTGTGTTATAATTTTATGCCTGTTTTAGACTGGACGCGTACACAGTTGGCGTACCCACTAGAAAATGGAGCAACTGCACTACGTTTTGATTGGTCTCATTTGGCTGCCTTTGATTGTTTTATTTTAAAACGAAAAAATGCTGAAAAAGATTATAGTCAACAACTTTTGGCGGAAGCTAAACGGTTTTTTGAACATTCAACACAAGATGATAAACAGCAGTTGGAAGATGCTATTATTGCTGGACTTCCGGGTTCTGAAGAAGGCTATACTTTAGCTGGATTACAGAAAGCAATTGATACTTATGTAGCAATAGACGAGCAAAAAGCCCAAGAATATTTAAAGCTCTTTTTAGACGAAATTTTACCTACCGCTGAGTCAGCCGGTGTGGCTATGGCAATTCATCCGGATGATCCGCCGCATGCCTTTTTTGGCTTGCCCAGAATTATGAGTAAAGCTTCAGATATTAAGCGCTTATTGTCAGATAATGATAGCGTATATAATGGTGTTACTTTTTGTACCGGTTCTTTCGGCGCACGAGCAGATAATGATTTGGTACAAATGGTTAAAGATTATGGTAAGCATATTCATTTTGTGCATTTAAGAAGTACAAAAAGAGATGCTAGCGGTAGTTTTTATGAAGACAATCATCTAGAAGGAGATGTGCCAATGCCAGCGGTTGTTTATGAGCTTTTAGAAATTGAAAAACAGTATGGTAGGCAGCTGCCTATGCGTCCAGATCACGGGCATCAGATGCTGGATGATCTTAAGAAACCTCTTGCGCATCCCGGTTACACAGGGATAGGCAGACTTAAAGGTTTAGCTGAAATACGAGGTGTTATTAACGGAATAGAATTTATGCATAATAGGTAAGAGATGAGTATTACAAAAGAAAGCGACTTTTTTTTTAAAACAGATGAAACTGAATGGGATCAAGCTGATGCCGGTATTACCCGTCAGATCGTTGCACGTAACAAAGATCTGATGGTCGTAAGTGTGAAGTTTGAAAAGGGTGCCATAGGTACGGTACATGATCATATTCATACACAAGGAAGCTATGTGGTTTCAGGTAAATTTGAAATTACCATTAACGGAAATAGTGAAATTCTAGAAGCGGGTGATGGATTTTATGTTCCGCCAAATGCACCACACGGAGCTAAATGTCTGGAGCCGGGCATTTTAATAGATGCTTTTAACCCTGCAAGAGAAGATTTTTTGAAATAATATAAAGCGGCTGAAAGGCTTTTATTTTAGTTAAACCACAGTGTTTTGTGTTAGCTAAAGCCATAATTTACGACCAATTGTCTGAACCCTTGAATTAAATATGATGGAATTTGAAAAGATGAAAGTAGAGATTTGGAGTGATATCATGTGCCCTTTTTGCTATATCGGAAAACGAAAATTTGATAACGCTCTTGAGCAGTTCTCCCACCGCGATAAAGTTGAAGTAATATGGAAGAGCTTTGACCTGGCTCCAAATTTAAAGACTGATACGTCTATTAAAAGTGTTGATTTTTTACAGAAACATAAAGGAATGAGCAAAGCCCAGGCTCAACACGCTATTGAACGGGTAACGGCCTTTGCTAAAGAAACCGGACTTGACTACGATTACGACAAAGTGGTTATCGCCAATACCCACAGAGGGCATCAACTCATACATCTGGCCGGTCAGGCTGGCTTTCAAAATGAGATGAAAGAGCGTCTTTTAAAAGCCTATTTTATTGAAGGCCGAAATGTAGATGATGTAGCAACACTCATTCAATTAGGTCAGGAAGTAGGTCTCGAAAAGGCCGCAATAGAGAGCGAATTCAACGAAAGTCAGTTTGCAGCACATATTGAGCAGGATATTCTGGAAGCCCGAAACATTGGGGTTAGCGGAGTTCCGTTTTTTGTTTTTGACCGAAAATATGCGGTTTCTGGTGCACAGCCCGAAGAGCAATTTCTGAATGTGCTTAACAAAGCCTACAGCGAGTGGTATGCTAAACAAGAATTTCCTGAGCTTGAGGTAATGCAGGGTGCAAGCTGTGATGCTTCAGGTAATTGTGATTAATGATTTCGACTATTATAATCTAAAAAGCTCTCAAACCATTGGTTTGGGAGCTTTTTTAGTTTTTTTTTAGAAAATGACTTTTTTTGATTAAAATTTAACAGAGAATTTACTTACACATTCGTCATAAATTTTAGATTTGCGTAACCAGTTACATATATTATTATGAGTGACGATTTTTTAATTGAAATGGGGTATGCCGGTCTAACCGGAAGACTCAAACGCCTCAGTGATGCTTTTATTTATCAAACACGTGATTTTTACAGGGAGCACGAGTCTGATATTGAGCCCAACTGGCATATGATTTTTATGTTATTGCAGAAAAACGAGAAGATGACCGTAACCCAGATAGCTGACACGTTGCAGCTTTCGCATCCTGCAATCGTAAAACTGATTAATAAAATGAAAAAAAGAGGCTATGTCGATGCTGAAATCGACTCTCAGGACAACCGAAAATATCAATTAATGTTATCGCAGAAAGCAAAACAAAAACTTCCCGTGCTACAAGAGTATTGGACTGCAGGTGAAAAAGCCCTCGAAGAATTATTAGGTTTTAATACCCGTCTGCTTGACGAAATCCAAAAGCTGGAAGACTGTATGGCAGAAGCTGATTTCAGAACCCGTATGGATAAACTACTTGTAAACGAATAGAAGACACAAAAACTCAAAAGGCTATGAAAATACTCATCGATGTTGCAGGGTGGCTAGGCTCCTTTTTAATCGTATTGTCTTACGCACTAACACTTGTAAAAAGTAAAGACTTCTCTGGGTGGTGTATTTTAATGAATCTTATGGGAGGAATTTTAATTGCCGTTAATTGCTTCTACTATAATGCAATACCATCTTTAGTAACTAATGTGATCTGGAGTTTTATTGCGCTTTTCTCAATTTACAGAGCAAAGAAGCATACGTTTCAAAACCGTAGGTTTACTAAAAAACAGCATCGTTTTAGACTGTAGTCCTGTTAAATAGTTAATTTAATAGCATATTAAAATAGATTCATGGCTTTTAAAATTTCTAAAATTCAACACGTTGGGATCCCGGTGACCAACTTAAAAAAGTCTATATCCTTTTATAAAGACCTAGGCTTTGAAGAGGTTATGATATCACAGTTCGATCACAATAAGGAGAAAGGAAATGTGGCGATGCTTCAAAGTGGGGAGGTAATAATGGAGTTATATGAATTTCCGAGAAAAGATCTAGAAGAAATACGAAGCAGATCACAAGGTCATATTGACCATATCGCTTTTGATGTTACTGATATTGATGTAGTTTTTAACGAGCTTAAAGAAAAAGATTATAAAATTCAAGAAGAGGTGCCGGTATTTTTACCTTTTTGGAAAAACGGCTGTAAATACTTCAACATTACCGGCCCAGATAATGAGCGCTTAGAGTTTAATCAGATTTTATAAATAAAGTGTTTCTGACGCTTCTGGAATTTTATGAAAAACTTCAAAACTCATTTTAAGAATATCTTTTTTGCGGGATCTCTTATTTTTCTGTTTTCCGCTTGCTCAAAAGGATCAAAACAGAATTCCATCACAATCGCTACGGCTGCTAATATGCAGTTTGCAATTCAAAAGTTAGCAGATAAATTTTCTCATCAAACCGGAATTACGTGTGAGTTTATCGTCGCTTCATCGGGTAAATTAACGGCTCAAATACAAGAAGGTGCTCCATATGATGTGTTTGTAGCCGCCGATACCAGATACCCAAAAGCAGTTTATGATGCTGGTTTCAGTGACGATCAACCAAAGATTTACGCGTATGGAAAATTGGTTATTTGGTCTTTAGATAAAACACTTCAGCCATCCTTTAAAACCTTATTAAATTCTCAAATAAAGCATATCGCTTTAGCAAATCCCAAAACCGCACCCTATGGCGAGGCTGCGATCAATGCACTTCAAAAAAAAGGTTTATATGATGTATTAGAAAAAAAAATCGTTTATGGTGAAAGTGTCTCTCAGACCAATCAATTCATTGTTTCCGGTGCTGCCGAAATTGGCTTTACAGCACTTTCTGTGGTTAAGGCTCTGCAAACTGAAAAACAAGGAAATTGGATTTTAGTCGAAGAAAATTTGTATGCTCCCATTGAACAAGCGGCCGTTTTGATAAATAGGGAAGGGCAGGTAAATGAAGCCGCCAAAGCTTTTTACGAATATATTTTTACCGAAGAAGCACAAGAAATTCTTTTAGAATTTGGATATTCGGTAGATGAATAGCCTCAACGGAAACATATCGGAATTAGAAGTCAGTGGTAACCTTACATTAGCACACGTTGAAATTACACCCCAACTCCTTTTAAAAGCTATTGTAATTGACACGCCAAAAACGGTTGCTTACCTAAAATTAGGACAGCAAGTAGCTTTAGTATTCAAAGAAACGGAAGTCATAATCAGCACAGATTCTCAAATTAAAATAAGCTTACAAAATCAAATTCCTGCATCAATTATAAACATTGAGTCTGGTCAATTACTCAGCAAGCTAAATCTTTCTACAAGTGCTGGTGAGCTCAATGCAATTATAAGCACAAACGCTGTTAAAACCTTAGATTTAAAAGCTGGTAATACCGTGGTTGCGATGGTTAAATTGAACGAAGTAATGCTGCAGGCGCTATGAATTGGGAACCGCTACTTTTGACTTTTAAACTTGCGCTGTTCACTACAGTAATTTTGATCTTAATAGGTATTCCTGTTGCGTACTGGTTAAGCAATACGAAGTCTCGGTTAAAACCTATTTTTGAAACTTTGGTAAGTATGCCGCTAGTTTTACCACCCACTGTTTTAGGTTTTTATTTTTTGATGGCTTTTAGTCCTAATAATATATTTGGTAACTGGCTTGACGAATGGTTGGGAATCAAATTGGTTTTTTCATTCAGCGGTCTGATAATTGCATCTGTAATTTACAGTTTACCATTTATGGTTCATCCCGTACAATCAGGTTTAAGCGGCATTTCAAGATCTATAACCGAAGCTTCTTTTGTTATGGGAAAGTCTAAATGGGAAACACTTTTAAAAGTTCAATTACCTCAAATCAAACCTGCTTTGCTTACTGGTATTGTACTGTCTTTTGCGCATACGGTAGGAGAGTTTGGCGTGGTGCTAATGATAGGCGGTAATATTCCCGGAAAGACTAAAGTTGCATCAATTGCGATTTATGATGAGGTAGAAGCGTTGAATTATGATGCGGCTAATTTTTATTCACTTGTTTTATTTGCCATAACTTTTTGCATTCTCTTATCGGTTTATCTGGTTAATGGTAATTACTTTAAGGGCTTCTGGAAATGATAAAACTAGATATTAGTAAAGAATTGCAGGGACCTATGGGAACTATGACACTTCGGTTAAATTTAAATATCGAAAGTGGGCAATTCATTACACTATATGGTCCGTCAGGAGTAGGAAAAACTTCTGTATTAAGAATGATTAGTGGTTTGATGCAACCCGATTTTGGACAGATCTGTGTTGAAGAGCAAACGTGGTTTGATACTAAGACTAAAGTCAATTTTAGTCCGCAAAAACGTAAAGTGGGCTACGTATTTCAAGATTATGCATTGTTTCCGCATATGACGGTTTTAGAGAATTTAAATTTCGCGAAAGCGAAAAATCAAAACAATGATTCAACTTCAGACCTTATGGAAATAATGGAATTGGAGCAATTGCAAAACCGCAAGCCTTCAACCTTGAGTGGTGGGCAAAAACAACGCGTAGCACTGGCACGCGCATTAGTACAAAAACCGAAGATTTTATTATTAGATGAACCACTAGCTGCTTTAGACAGCGCAATACGTCACAAGCTACAAGGGTATTTAAAAAAAGTACATCAAGAATTTAAACTCACTACAATTTTGGTTTCTCATGATGTAGGGGAGATCGTGAACCTGACAGATTATGTTTATCAGTTAGAAGAAGGAAAAATACTCAAGCAAGGAACACCTGAAGCTATTTTTATAGACCAAAGCCTGAGTGGAAAATTTAAGTTTATCGGCGAAGTTTTAAAAATTCAACAAGAAGAGATTATAAGTGTTGTAACGGTGCGAATTCACACAGATGTGGTCAAGGTTGTCGTTCAGCACGAAGAAGCATCAAATCTAACCATAGGTGACAAGGTATTGGTTCTTTCTAAAGCATTCAACCCTTTGCTTTATAAAATAGAAGCATAAATGTTCAAGTTGTAATAATGAAAAAATCCGGAATGCCTTTCAACATACCGGATTCTCAAAATTGATTTGAACGCTAATTAATCTTCCTGGTTTAAAAACCATTCTATTTTTTCAACTTCTGTTTTACAGCCGCAATAAAAAGGAGCACGCTCGTGCAATTCAGAAGGTATTCTTTCCATAATACGGCCATAACCGTCAGAACATTTTCCCCCGGCCTGCTCTGCTAAAAAAGCCATAGGGTTACATTCATAAAGCAAACGTAGTTTTCCATTAGGAGACTTGGTGCCTTCCGGATATAAAAATACACCACCTTGAATCATATTTCGATGAAAGTCTGCAACCATAGAGCCGCAATAACGCGCCGAGAAAGGCCTGTTGTCTTCCTCATCTAATTCCTGAACCCACTTTATAAACTTTTTAATTCCACCAGGAAAATGGACATAATTACCTTCATTAATTGAGTAGGTTCTTCCGGATTCTGGGAACATCATGTCTGGATGCGATAAAAAGAAAGATCCTATTCCCGGATCAAAAGTAAAACCGTGTGTACCACTGCCTGTAGTATAGACCAACATCGTAGAAGTCCCATAGATGATGTAGCCGGCAGCAACTTGATTGATACCGGGTTGAATAAAATCTTCTAAAGTCACTGGAGTTCCCAAAGGACTAATGCGACGATAGATACTAAAAATTGTACCCACAGTGATATCTACATCAATATTTGAAGAACCGTCAAGAGGGTCTATGAGCACTACATAGTTGGCATTTTTATGACGCTCTTCGTTAAAGACGATAAAATCTTCAAGCTCTTCAGAGGCCAGGCCACAAATATCTCCACGATCACGTAACGTGCTAATGAACATGTCGTTTGCAAGAATGTCTAACTTAGCTTGTACTTCGCCTTGCACATTTTCTTTACCTGCTTTTCCGCGTATTTCTGCCAGTCCGGCTTTATTGATTTCCTGATTTACCATTTTTCCCGCAAGTCTGATCGCACTTAAAAGCGAGGTGAGTTCGCCTTTTGCGTAGGGAAAATCTTTTTGGTTTTGAATGATAAACTCGCCTAAAGTGATGTGTCTTTCCATAGTTTCTGGTGATCGTAGTTGGTGTAGAATAACAAGTATTTAAACTGATACAGTGTAAAAAATGTTTTTTGCAATCGATTACAAGTTGATTTTTCTGTGAATTTTGCAATAATTCATACAGTAAATTTAATTTAAAGTTTTGGGATTTCAGGTTAATTTGTTACACAATTATCTTAATCTAGAACGATTTTTTATAGCAGAACTAAAGTTGAAAGGTTTTTATAAATAGAGAGTTCATATAAGTTTTAAAATAAGCATAAAACGGAAGCTATCTTTTTAAAAACCACTAATTTCGAAGGTAATTAATCATGCTATGAGTAAACACGTCGTAATAATAGGAGGAGGCTTCGCAGGAATCAACCTTGCTAAAAAACTTTGTAAGTCTTCAGCCTTTGAAATCACTTTAGTAGATAAAAACAATTACAATTTTTTTCCTCCATTATTGTATCAGGTGTCAACCGGTTTTTTAGACCCATCAAGTATCACGTTTCCGTTTAGAAATCTGTTTAGAGATCAAAAGAATTTCAGATTTAGAATGGGTACTTTTTTAGAGGTTAATACACAAGCAAAGACGATTACTTTAGATAATGGTGAACTCACTTATGATTATTTGGTACTAGCAACGGGTACGCAAACTAACTTCTTTGGTCTTGATCAGATAGAGAAGCATGCGATACCAATGAAAACTCTTGAAGATGCTCTTCATATGCGTAATTTATTATTGCAGCGTCTTGAAGAGGCCACGCGCATAGACGATAAATCACAGCGCTTACCTTATTTAAACATGGTGATTGCAGGAGGAGGGCCTACCGGTGTTGAGATTTCTGGTGTATTTGCTGAGTTGCGCAACAACACAATACGTAAAGAATTCCCAGAATTAGTAGGTAGTGGTTCTAGAATTTATTTAATAAATGGAGGCGGGGAGTTATTATCACCAATGAGTGAAAAGAGTCAAAAGTATACTCTCAAAGAATTGGAAGGAATGGGGGTTGAGGTGCTACTCAATACGCGTGTGGTAGATTTTGATGGAGAAAAAGTAATGATGAAAGACGGCTCGCATATCTACAGTAAGAACCTGATATGGGCAACGGGTGTTACCGCTTATCGCTTTAACGGTTTACCTGATGAGATTTATCAACGTGGTAATCGCATACAAGTTAATGGTATCAATCAGGTACATGGCTTTGAGACTATTTATGCGTTAGGAGATTCCTCTATAAGCACTTCAGATCCTAATTTTCCTACGGGGCATCCGCAATTAGCTCAGGTAGCTATGCAACAGGGAAGAGCATTAGCTAAAAACTTAAAAGCACTGGAAGCCGGAAAACAAATAAAAACATTTAAGTATACAGATAAAGGATCTATGGCTATTATAGGAAGTAGTAAGGCGGTAGCAGATCTACCAAAACCCAATTTACACTTCAATGGATTCATTGCGTGGTTCATCTGGTTGTTTGTTCATCTATTTGCGCTAATCGATTATCGAAACCGTGTGCGAACCTTTTACAACTGGTCTACCGAGTACCTCAGTAAAAATCAAGATCTTCGTTTGATAATTCGACCTAATAGGAAGTAATTTTTAATAAGTTAAATCTTACAATTTTTTACTACTAAATGGATTTAATAGATTCTATCAAGTAATACAAATCCAGTTTTATCGTTTAAAACATAAAAATGTCTGATTATCAAAATTTTAAAATATTTTATACTTGTAAATAGCTGCTGAAATTGTTTTAAACTCACTAATATTTTGATGATTATCAAAAAAATAAACTTGTACAAAATTATTAATTCACCCAACTAAAACGATAAACGTTTTGCTTTTTATCGATGTTAATTTCCTTTTGTGGATTGATTCCCTAATTTTATTCTAAATAATTCGAATTACTCGTTCTCCAGAGTAAACGTTCAACCTTTAGCCCAACTTTAAATTTCCATTTAAAGATTTAAGGTTTTTACCCCCTAAGTAAAAAAGAACGCCAATTAACTGGTTGATAAGCGCTTACGCTTTTCGACATAGGGTTCTTTTGTTCAGATTTTAATGTTTTTGAAACCTCTCAAACCAAAACACTTGTATTATGGTGAACTTTACTTACCGAAATTTTTATTTCAGAATTACAATTTTACTGCTCTTGTTATGTAGTGGTGAGATTGCTGCTCAAACACAAACCTTCGCGACTCAACTGGTTGATGTCGACCCGGTAGCCGGACATGTTACTAATGCTTCTGCAGCACATGATGGAAATCTAGCAACAGCTGCAATAGTGAGAGCGAACTCAGGTATTGCAGTGGGAATAGGTGCATATAGTGGATACATAGAAGTAGGATATGTATCGCCAGTACCGGCAAATACAACAAGTTTTATAAAAATCGATACTGAAGATGATTTATTGCGAGTTCTTCTTGGTGGTGGCTTAGGCGAATTGCTAAGTGATGTTTTAGGAACATTACTTATAGGTAATCAAGAATTTACAGTTGAAGCAAAAAATGGCTCAACTACAGTACTAAGTGCAAATTCAACAGATCCTAATACTTTTGACACTCCTAGAGTACGGGTTATTACTAATGCTGCAGGAGAAATGTTTATCGCAATGACTCCTTCTGTATCGTACAGCAGTATCCGTATTACAAATAGTATAGGTTCTTTATTAGGTTTGGGAAATACCAGAACGCTGGATGTAAGAGGTGTGTTTTATTCCTCAGGAGCGGGTGTATGTAATGAGCCTGCATATACTTCTTATGATGGAGATGGTTTAAGCCTTGATTTATTAGAGTTAGGCGGTGCGGGGGTAATTGATCCTCAGAATGCAATTGATTCAGATCCATTGACTTTTTCTCAATTAAGCCTAGGAGTACTTGATGTTGCAGCTTCTATAGAACAGATAATATATTTTGATACACCATCTCAACCTACAGAAGATTTTAAGATCAGTTTAAAAGTTGATCCTACATTATTAGCCTTAAGTGTCGCCAATAATATAATATTTGAGGCTTATAACGGGCCTACACTAGTTTCTACATCGAGTCTTTCATCCCTATTAAATCTTGACTTATTAGGACTATTGCAAGGTGGTGCTGTCGCGCAGGTTCCTTTTGATGTCTCAGGGCCTGCAGACCGCATTATTGTTCGCTATAATTCTCTTTTAGGGGTAAATCTTTTTCAACGATTAGATTTATACGACGTAGCTATTACTTCGGGTATTCCGGTAATTTCTGCTGCTTCCCAAAACCTTGAAATTTGTGAAGGAGGTACTGCAGATCTGGTAGCAACTACTGCTACTGCGGGTGCAGAATTACGCTGGTATGATGCTGCGGTGGGAGGAAATTTATTAGCAACAGTAGCCAGTGGAACTCCTTTTACCACACCGGTTTTAACAGAAGATACCACTTTTTATGTCGCTTCTTATCTCGCGGGATGTACCGAAGAATCGGGCAGGGTAGCGGTACCTGTTTCTGTAAATCCGATTCCAACATCAGGTGATATAACGCTGTTAGGTCTTGATCTGCCAATCTGTATTCCCGAAATTCTAAATATCGTACCTACTACGACTTTAAACGGAAGCTTCAATTATTATCTGGATGCAAACGGAACCTTACCGATCACAGATGGGTTGGTAGATGACGGAATCACATATACCATCAATGCTGATGGAGAATTAGAAGTAGAGGGATTGACCGAAGCTGATAGTCCGTTTACAGTATATGTGAGTTTAGTGGATGCGGTAACCGGTTGTGAGAATGCACCGGGCGATCTAAAAGTGGCCGAAGTTACACTTGATGGAGGTCCTCAGCCTACAATAACATTAAATTCAATTACGGCAGATAATGTACTTAACTCTGCTGAAATTGGCTCTACCATTCCTATTAACGGGACCGTAGGTGGAGATGCACAAAGCGGAGATGCAGTAACGGTAACCGTAAATACTTTTGACTACGATACCACTGTTGCCGCAGATTTAACATTTTCGGTAAATGTTCCTGGAGCTCAGCTGCTTGCTGATAATGATTTAACATTTGAAGCCCAGGTAACTTCTCAAAATTTACTGCTCTGTGAAACTACAGTACAAACTTCTTTAAGCTATACGATTGATGATACGCCTCCTACAATTCCCACAGTTGATTTCCTAACCACGAATAATAATACGCCAACCATTACAGGGACTGCAGATTCAGCAGATGAGTTGACAGTAACTGTAGACGGGGTAACGTACACTGAGGGAGGTGGTAATTTAATAGACAATGGTGATGATACCTGGAGTCTGACCATACCGGCAGCAAATGCTTTAGACGATTCGACTTATGATGTAGTGGCAGTAGCTTCAGATACAGCAGGTAATACATCTACCGATGGAACTACTGATGAACTTACGATAGACACAACGCCTCCTACTGTGCCCACAGTAAATACTCAGGAAACTAGTGATACCACGCCAATGGTTACGGGAACTGCAGATTCTGCTGATGACCTAATCGTAACTTTAAACGGAGTGACTTATACTGAAGGTGACGGAAATTTAACCGATAATGGTAATGATATCTGGACGCTGGTTGTCCCTTCAGGAAATGAACTTGTAGACGGAACTTATGATGTTGCGGCTACCGCTACAGATACTGCTGGCAACAGCAGCTCAGATGTTACTGTTGACGAACTGGTTATCAATACAACCCTGCCTACAAGCCCTACAGTTATTAGTCAGGTGACAAACAATACAATCCCTACAATTAACGGTACCGCAGATTCAGCAGATGATTTGACAGTTACTGTAGACGGCACAACATATACCGAAGGAGACGGTAACTTAACCGATAACGGCGATGATACCTGGACGCTGGTTATCCCGGTAACTTTAGGAGAAGGTGTTTACGATGTGACTGCCAAAGCGACTCAGGGTATACAATCTGCTACAGACCCAACAAATGGCGAACTTACCATAGACCTTACTGCACCGGCGATTCCCACTGTAGATTTCTTAACAACAAATGATAGCACTCCTACAATAACCGGTACTGCAGATTCGGCAGATGATTTGACTGTTGTGGTTAATGGAGTAACCTATACCGAAGGAGACGGAAACTTGACTGATAATGGGGATGATACCTGGACGTTGGTTATTCCGGTAGGGAATGCCCTAACTGATGGTATGTATGATGTAATGGCTACTGCCACCGATGCGGCTGGCAATACTTCGATGGATGCGACAGTTGATGAATTGACTATAGATACTGCTGCTCCCACAACTCCAACGGTAGACCTGCTTACAATAAATAATCCTACCCCTACCATAACGGGTACTGCAGATTCCGCAGATGATTTGGCTGTTGTTGTTGACGGAATGACTTATACCGAAGGAGACGGAAACTTGACCGATAATGGTGATGATACGTGGACGTTGATTATTCCGGCAGGAAATGCTTTAGCCGATGGTACGTATGATGTAATGGCTACTGCGACTGATGCTGCTGGTAATACAGCAATGGATGCTACAGTTGACGAATTGACCATTGATACTGCTGCGCCCACAGCTCCAACGGTAGACCTGCTTACAACAAATAATCCTACCCCTACAATAACGGGAACTGTAGATTCTGCAGATGATTTAACTGTTGTGGTTGATGGAGTAACTTATACCGAAGCGGACGGTAACTTAACCGATAATGGAGATGATACTTGGACGTTGATTATTCCGGCAGGAAATACACTAACTGATGGTACGTATGATGTAATGGCCACTACGACTGATGCGGCTGGCAATACTTCGATGGATGCAACAATAGATGAATTGACCATTGATACTGCTGCACCAACAGTTCCAACAGTAGACTTTTTAACCACCAGCGATACCACACCAAGAATTACCGGAACAGCTGATTCTATTGATGATTTGACCGTTGTGGTTGATGGAGTAACCTATTCTGAAGGTGACGGTAACTTGACTGATAATGGTGATAATACCTGGACCTTAGATATACCCACAGCTCTAGCTGAAGGTACTTATGATGTGGTTGCTACTGCTACCGATACCTTAGGAAACAGCAGTACAGATGCAACCACAAATGAACTTACCATAGATTCAACAATTTGTAATGCACCCTCTTTTACAACTTTTGATGTAAATGGTTTAGGTCTTTTAGGCGCCGGTGTTACAAATCCAAATAATGCCATAGATGGTGATCCTTTAACCTTTTCTCAATTAAATCTTGGTGTTGTAAGTGTAGCAGCTTCAGTAGAGCAAGAAATCTATTTTGCCAGCGCAACACAAGCTAACGAAGATTTTAAAATAAGTTTAAAAGTAAGCCCTGCGTTATTAGCTGTGGGTGTTGCTAATAATATAGAATTTGAAGCGTATAATGGTACCACATTAGTTTCCTCTTCAAACTTAGCCTCACTACTGAGTCTTGATTTATTAGGGCTATTACAAGACGGAGCTGTGGCAGACGTTCCTTTTGATATATCAGCACCGGCAGATCGCGTGGTAGTACGCTTATCTTCCCTTTTAGGGGTGAGTACGGCACAAAGCTTAGACCTTCATGAAGTGACCATCACTTCGGGTATTCCGGTAATTGCTGCTGCTTCTCAGGATGTAGAAGTTTGTGAGGGAGGTACTGCAGATCTGGTAGCAACAACTGCTACTGCAGGTGCAGAACTACGCTGGTATGATGCGCCAACAGGCGGTAATTTATTGGCAACAGTAGCCAGTGGAGATGCTTTTACTACACCGGTTTTAACTGAAGATACAAGCTTTTATGTCTCTTCATTTGTAGCAGGCTGCACCAAAGAATCAGCCCGGATAGCTGTTGAAGTTACGGCGAATCCGTTACCGGAATCTGGAGATATCACCGTACTTGGTTTAGATCTTCCTATTTGTATTCCTGAAATTTTAAACATTGTACCTACTACCATTTTAAACGGAAGCTTCAATTATTATCTGGATGCAAACGGAACCTTGCCAATCACAGATGGATTGGTAGATGACGGTATCACATATACCATCAATGCTGATGGAGAGTTAGAAGTAGAAGGTTTAACTCAGGCTGATAGTCCGTTTACGGTTTATGTAAGTTTAGTAGACGCAGCAACCGGTTGTGAGAATGCTCCGGGCGATCTAAAAGTGGTTGAGGTAACTCTGGATGGCGGACCCCAACCTACAATAACATTAGACCCTGTAACTGCAGATAACATCATCAATGCAGCAGAAGCCGCAACTACAATTACCTTAAGCGGTAGTGTAGGAGGTGATGCAGAAGTAGGCGATGCTGTTATAGTAACGGTTAACACTTTTGAGTATCCAACAACCGTAGCTACAGGTTTAGTCTTTTCAGTAGATGTGCCAGGTACACAACTGGTAGCAGATGATGATTTGACCGTAGAGGCAGAAGTTACCGCTCAAAATGTACTCTTATGTGAGACAACAGTTGCTACGACTCAGACTTATTCAGTAGACCTTATCGATCCTACACCCCCCACAGTTGATTTCTTAACTACGAATGATAATACACCCACAATTACCGGAACTGCAGATTCTGTAGATGACTTGACAGTAACTGTAAACGGTATAATGTATAGTGAGGGAGATGGTAATTTAATAGACAATGGTGATGACACCTGGAGTCTGACCATACCGGCAGCAAATGCTTTAGCCGATGCGACTTATGATGTAGTGGCAGTAGCTTCAGATACAGCGGGTAACACTGCTACCGATGGAACTACTGATGAACTTATCATCGATACTACGCCTCCTACGGTACCAACTGTAGACTTCTTAACTACGAATGATAGTACTCCAACCATTACCGGAACAGCTGATTCTATTGATGATTTGACTGTTGTTGTTGATGGAGTAACCTATACTGAGGGTGATGGAAATCTTATAGATAATGGCAACGATACGTGGAGATTAATAATTCCGGCAGGAAATGCATTAGCTGACGGAACTTACGATGTGATGGCCACTGCAACCCATGCGGCGGGTAATACCTCAATGGATGCGACAGTTGATGAATTGGTTATTGACCCAACCGCCCCAACGATTCCTACTGTAGATTTCTTAACTACTAATGATACAACCCCAACCATTACGGGAACTGCAGATTCAGTAGATGACTTGACAGTTACCGTAGATGGCTCAACATATACTGAAGGAGACGGAAACTTGACTGACAATGGAGACGATACGTGGAGTTTAACTATTCCTAGTCCGTTATCAGAAGGTGTTTATGATGTAATGGCCAGTACTACTGATGCAGCTAGTAATGTTTCAGTAGATGCAACTTTTGATGAGCTAACAATAGATTTAACAGCCCCAACGATTCCAACAGTAGATTTCTTAACCACAAATGACAACACACCGACTATTACGGGAACAGCTGATTCCGTTGATAATTTAACTGTTGTAGTTGATGGAGTTACGTATACTGAAGGAGACGGCAACTTAACCGACAATGGTGACGACACCTGGACGTTGGTTATTCCGGCAGGAAATGCTTTAGCTGACGGAACTTATGATGTGATGGCTACAGCTACTGATGCTGCAGGTAACAGTTCGTCAGACGCAACTACCGATGAATTGACCATAGATACAATGGCACCTACGATTCCAACAGTAGATTTCTTAACCACAAATGACAACACACCGACTATTACGGGAACAGCTGATTCCGTTGATAATTTAACTGTTGTAGTTGATGGAGTTACGTATACTGAAGGAGACGGCAACTTAACCGATAACGGGGATGACACCTGGACGTTGGTTATTCCGGCAGGAAATGCTTTAGCTGACGGAACTTATGATGTGATGGCTACAGTTACTGATGCTGCAGGTAACAGTTCGTCAGACGCAACTACCGATGAATTGACCATTGATACTGCTGAGCCTACGATTCCAACTGTTGATCTTTTAACCACAAATGATAATACACCTACCATAACAGGAACAGCTGATTCCGCTGATAATTTGACTGTTGTGGTTAATGGAGTAACCTATACCGAAGGGGATGGAAACTTAACCGATAACGGTGATGATACGTGGACTTTGGTTATTCCGGCAGGAAATGCTTTAGCAGATGGTACGTATGATGTGATGGCTACAGCTACTGATGCTGCAGGTAACAGTTCGTCAGACGCAACTACCGATGAATTGACCATTGATACTGCTGTGCCTACGATTCCAACTGTTGATCTTTTAACCACAAATGATACTACTCCGACTATTACCGGAACAGCTGATTCCGCTGATAATTTGACTGTTGTGGTTAATGGAGTAACCTATAC
>NZ_QOVJ01000011.1 GCF_004104055.1 Leeuwenhoekiella aestuarii
TTGGTCAAAATAGTTTTCCAAACTGATTGAGGTTTCTTCGTGTAAGTACATACGTGATATTTTAAATAGAACCTTTGATTCTAAAAATGCAGCTGTATTGAGTTGATTAAAAAAGAGAGCCCAAATCTGATGATTCAAGCTCACTTCAAATTAAAGTCAACATACATTAAAAGTCTTTATTTAAAGGCTAATTCAAATAAATAAACCTATTCAAATGCTGCTTTTACGAGAATGAATGGGGTTATAATTATTTTATTCCACTGGCATCAATACACCTTCTACAATAGCCGCATTAGAATTGATTAAGGCTGCTGTTGCTTTAAGGTTTGCCACCCTGATGCTTTCAATTAAAGCTATACTATCTGCCTCGTCAGAAACCGGCGTTCCTTTTTGAAGGTTGTTGGCGATATTTCTTAACCAAAAGCCGTTTTGGCGTTGGTTTTCGGAAACACCCTTCTTGTAATTGCTTTTTATTTCAGTCAATTCCTCTGCATCGATACTGGTTTCCATCTTTTTTAATTCGGCATAAACAATCTTTAACAAGTCGTCTGCTTTATCAGGATTACAGTTAAAGCTTACGCTTAAATTATAGTTCCCAACAGGTTCCCAGCTTACAGAACCGCCTACTCGAACACCGTAAGACCCCCCTTCTTCCTCTCGTATACGCTCCATATAACGTTTATCAAGAAGTTGAGATAATACATAAAGCTCCAGGTTATTTTTCTTAGAATACTCCATATCGCCGTTAAAACTCACATTGATGGTTGTCTGAGGAGTTTCCATCTCTTTGGTCAAATGAACCGGGGTTTTGCCTTGTGCAGGACGCATATTATGGTCTACAGCTTTTTCTGTTTTTGACGTGGATGGGATGCTTCCTAAATATTTTGTAGCAAGATCAAGTAATTCTTTCTCTTCGAAATCCCCTACAAAAACAAAGGTGAAATCGTTAGCATTAGAAATTCGATCCCGGTATACTTTAGCAGCTCCCGCTAAGCTTACCTCATCTATGAGCTTCTGATCAAAAAGAACGGATCGCTTGCTGTGACCGGTAGATGCAAGTGTAAGCGAGTCTTGAAAAGCACTGGTTACCCGTTTTTCTTTAGCAATTAAATTAGTCGCCAGATTTTGTTTTATAATTTCAAAAGCCTGCTCATCAAAACGAGGAGCGGTAAATTGAAGGTAAATTTGCTTAAACAAAGTTTCCAGGTCTTTAGTTTTACTACTTCCATTAAGACTCTCGCTATAAGCATTTATAGAAGCGCCCACAGAGGTCTCTGTCCCGGCAAGTAATTTTTGAAGCTCAATTTTATTTAAATCCCCAATGCCAGATTGACCTACCAGATAAGAGGCGACAAACGTATTTGGTAATTCTTCTACTGAAAGTAGCGAACTACCCCCAGGACTGAAAGCCGTCATAAATACCTGCTCTTTATCAAAATCTGTAGGGTAAAGTGCCAGTTTTAATCCGTTTGCTAATGTGTATAATTTAGCTTCTATACCTTCGATAGCTTCCGTTTTTGTTACCGGGCTACCTTCAAGAGCTGTATTGATAAGTTTTTTATCTGAGGTGGTTTCTTCAAAAGGAATGCGTTTTTTTGCTTCAACCTGGTCAAGAGCGGTTTCAATTGCTTCCTGATCCGGATAGGTGTTTGTATCAGAACCCACAATACTTACCCCTCTGCCTGTATCACCTTTAAAACGCTTTAGATATTCCAGTATGCTTTCATTGGTTACCCTATCTAAAAGACTTAATTGATAATCTAATTTCCAGGCATAATCAGTTACCGGCTCTTTATTAAAGAAATCCTGATAAATCTCACCTGCATAACTGTCGTTGCTGCGTTTTGCTATGTTTGCTTTTGAAGACTCCAGATTGGTTTTAAAAGCTGCTTTAGCTCTGGCTAATTCGCCCGGCGTTGCACCAAATTCTGCAAAACGGTTATACTCTGTCACTATATATTGAAGTCCGCTAAGTAGACTGTCTTTTTTAGGACGTGCATTCAGACTTAGTACCTCCAGGGGACGCACAAATTGCTGTACTCCAAAACTTACTCCCAACACCGGACAATTCTCTTCTAAAATCAATTCAGAAAAACGATTGTTTAAAATATAGGAAGCAAAGCCCCCCGTAATACCTTCTTTAATTTCCTCAACCACACTTAAATCAAGAGGGGTGCGCTTTACAAAATATTGAAGGGAAGGTTCTCCCAATTCTTTGTCTGTAGAATTGATGTATATAAAATCTGCGGTGATGGGCACATCAAAAACAGGGCGCTCCGGCAGATCTTTTTTTAATGGAATAGCTGAAAATACCTTCTTGATTTTAGCCTCAAGTTCCTTTACATCAACATCGCCAACAACCACTACGGCTTGCTGATCTGGGCGATACCAGCGCTTGTAATAGTCACGCAGTTCATCGTATTCAAAATTATTCACTATATCCATCAGACCAATGGGCATTCTCTTACTATACTTAGAATCTTTTAAATACCCATCGAGCCAGACTTTAGAATTGGCTCGAAAACCTGCTGTATTACGCGACCGCCATTCTTCGTTAATCACACCGCGCTCGTTATCGATTTCAGCATCGGTTAACGATAAATAACCCGACCAGTCATGTAGGATCAATAAAACCGAATCCAGTAATTTTTCATTCGTAACCGGCACCTGATTGATGTTGTAAACCGTCTCATCAAAGCTGGTAAACGCATTGATTTCAGAACCGAATTTCATCCCGTTTTTCTCCAGATATTCCAGCATTTCTTTGTCTTTGAAATTCTGCGTCCCGTTGAAGGCCATATGTTCTAAGAAATGCGCAAGACCCTGCTGGGTGTCGTTTTCTAAAACAGAACCTACATTTTGAGCAAAATAAAAAGAGGCCCGATCTTTAGGCTCCTCGTTATGAAACACATAATAATGCATCCCGTTTTCAAGAACCCCGCTTGCCAAATTTTCAGGTCTTACGGGAGTATCAGATACGTTTTGAGCACTTAGAGATGTGCTTAGAATTATAAAGAAGAGTAATAATCTGGTTGTTATTTTAGTCATTGTTTTTTGATCTTAAGTAATTATAAAAGAGATATTTTAAAGTTCATTTAGCATTACATAAATGGTAAAGAACTTGATTCAAGACTTTTAGATTTTAAAAAAGCTAATGCTTATCAAATTAGCGTAAAGCCTTTTAGTTTTATAAACAGTATTCCTATTAAAGACGATTCTCGAAAGCAAAACCCTTAATGAGCTGGCGATTTATTTTATTTACTATTGAAAAAGACTTTTTTAAGCATAGAACGGAATTTTATTAAATAATTGAGGCTATTTTACACCATGTTTTTTAATCTAGAGTGTGCTTCTCAAAATTTAATTCCTGTAATTTTCAATTCCTTCCTTTAACCAGTTTAAATACGAGTCGATATCAGGATCATAAGCTGTAGGCTCATTGAGGTTTTCTCCATTGTTATCGATCAGCACATAATACGGCTGAGCATTTGCTTTATAATGTTTAATTTGAAAATCACTCCATTTGTTTCCTATAGTCTTAATCTTCTTACCGGTGGTTTCAGAAATATACTGTTCACTTTTGGGCAGGTCTTTTTTGTCGTCTACATAAAGTGAAATCAGTACCAGCTCATCCCGGAGTACCTGCTGAACCTGAGGCTCAGGCCAAACCCGTTCTTCCATCTTGCGGCAGTTTACACAAGCATAGCCCGTGAAATCGAGCATTACCGGCTTGTTCACCTTTTTAGCATGGGCCATTCCGGCTTCATATTCTTTAAACGTAATCAGATCTAAAGGTCCCAATTCTGCATCAGTAGGAAGCTCTATTGAAGTACCTGAAACGCCTTTGGTATTCCCTACCCCATACGGAGACTCGCTATACTGCGATGGGGGCGGAAAACCACTGATCCATTGCAGAGGTGCTCCCCAAAGACCGGGAATCATATACACTACAAATGCCAAAACAAATAATCCCAAACCGAGTCTTCCCACAGATATATGTGGCAATGGACTATCGTGTGGTAGCGTGATTTTTCCGAAGAGATAAAGCACCAGACCTCCAAAAATGGCAATCCAGATCGCCAAAAATGTCTCGCGTTCCAATAGATGTAATTGCAACACCAAATCGGCATTACTTAAAAATTTAAAGGCAAATGCTAATTCCAGAAATCCTAAAACCACCTTTACTGTATTGAGCCAGCCGCCCGATTTAGGCAAAGAATTTAACCAACCTGGAAAGGCGGCAAACAAAGCAAATGGCAATGCAATCGCAAGAGAAAAGCCCAGCATACCCATAATAGGCCCTATGTGACCTCCACCCGAGGCAGCCTGTACAAGCAGAGTACCTACTATAGGTCCTGTACAGGAAAAAGAGACAATCGCCAGAGCTAGTGCCATAAAAAAGATCCCAATAAACCCGCCTTTATCAGCTTGAGAATCTACTTTGTTAGCCCATTTATTGGGCAACATAATTTCAAATGCACCCATAAATGATGCGGCAAAAACAATCAACAGTATAAAGAAAACCACATTGAACCATACGTTGGTAGACAAGGCATTTAAAGCATCTGCGCCAAAAACTACACTTACCAAAACCCCTAACAATACATAAATTACAATGATGGAGGTTCCATAAATTATTGCGTTTTTTATACCCGCTATACGTGTTTTGCTTTGTTTGGTAAAAAAACTTACCGTCATAGGTATCATGGGAAATACGCAAGGCGTTAAAAGAGCGGCAAAACCTGAAAAAAAGGCAATAATGAATATAGACCAAAGCCCCAGTTTGCTATCATTATCCGCTTTATTTGCTGAGCTTTCTGTAGCCAGCACCTGCGAACTCGTATCTGATTTAGTGACTGTATCTGCAATTTCAAAGGTCAAATTCACTTCAGTCGGAGGCAGGTATTGATCAGTATCGCTTACTGCAAACTCTAAAAAAGCATCAATACGATCAATAGATTCTTTGATAGTGATTGTTTGGCGAAACTCAGCTTGCCCCTTAAAAACAGGGATATCCATATCAAAGACAGGATCATTAACAACCCTTCCTTTCTCTTCTATGGTATTGCCTACGATGACGAATTTTCCGTTACTATCATCATATATAAAAGTTGTTGGTGTGGGACCTCCTTCAAGTACATTCTGAGCATAGAGGTACCATCCTTCATCTATTGTAGCTTTGGTTATCAGCTCATAATCGGTTTCTGAAATCTTTTCTACCGATGTCTCCCATTTTACGTGATTTACCACTTGAGCCTGAGCTGATATGGTCGCGGCTAGAACTGCTAATACTAAAAACAATTTCTTCAATGTACCCTGATTTATTTTAGCGTAAATACTAAATCTATTTCCGTTGGTGGCAGGCACCTGGTGTCATCACAAACCATGAACTCAACCTTTCCGTTAATAGATAAAGGCGTTTCATTTTTTAGTCTTACGGTTTGTCTAAAGGTGGCCTTGTTTTCAAAATATTTAATCTGCATTTCAAAAACGGGATCATTGACCGTTAGACCTTTATCTTCTGAGGTGTTTCCTTTCTTGAGAAAACTGCCGTTGTTTATAAAGGTAAATACGGTTGGTACAGGACCATCTTCAGGAACATTTTGGGAATAGAGGTGCCAATGAGGCTCTATGATTGCCGTGGCTACCAAGACATACTCCTTATTTGAAACTTTTTCTACCGAGGTTGACCACTTAACTGGTTCCAATATTTGAGACTGTACAGCCCCAAAGAAAAATAAAGCGAAAGCTAAAATCGTATATTTCATAATCAATTATTAATTAAGCATGAGTCCATTTTATAGAATCGAGTAAATGAATACTCTATTTATAAGTGGCCCATTATTATTTCATTTGATTGTTTTAGGGTGTTTTGATTTGTGCAGCTTCCTTAGCCATAGCAATCATTGCTGAAATTTCAGCGACTGCCGAATTTTCACCACCGGAGAATCCCGCGATGCGAAAACGTATTTGGCCGTTAGGATCTATAATCACCTTCGTAGGTATGGCATTAACTTCAAAAGCTACCGCCATAGGATTAAGCCTGGTTTCCTTATTTTGATAATCCATATACAACGGGAAGTCATAATCATTTTTGTCTAAATACTCTTGTGCTGCGGCCAAAGGAGCCTCATCCCTTTCAAAGGTGTGTACAAACAAAAACTGGACATCAAGATCTTTCTCGTATTTTTTAAGAGCTTTTTTCATAGCAGGAAATGATTTTTTGCAAGGACCACACCAGGTTGCCCAAAAGTCTATTACCAATACCTTGCCCATCAAATCCTCTGATGTTAAGGTATTTCCTTCACTGTCTGTCACCTTATAGGAGGGCGCTTTAGTATCTATAAATATTTTATCGAGATGCGTCTTAATACTATCAATCATTTTCGCTTCAATGGCTCCTAAAAATTTTTCGTAACCATTTTCATTCACCTTCTCATAGGACTTTTTAAGATACTCCATCACCAGGTCATCAGACTGGCCTTTTTTTACTGTGCTGGTTAAAATTGGTAATGCCTTATCATAATTACCGTTGTCTGCCTGTATTATGGCGTAACTGTTCAATAAGTTGTTACCTCTTCTTTCGTTCAAATCGTAAGCCCTCTGAATGATCTCTAAAGCAGCAGCATTGTCTCCGGCTTCCCGTTTATTCCACGCACGTTTCAATTGTAAACCAACAACTGTGCTTTTTATTTGTTCGGCACGCCTAATTCGGTCTGTAGCTTCGGCTATTTCATTCTTTAAAAACTCTTCTGGATCTTCACCGTTTTTTTTCATTACTTCTGCCACATAGCCTGTAGCTAAATAGCGATACATATCATCACTCTGAAAATTAGCATACCATTTTTTAGATTTTTCAAGATTTTCTGCTTGTGCATAAGAGGCAACGACGTCATAATAATACATCCCCACATCACTCTTTTTATTGGGAAAACGCTTTATCATTTTTACTAGAAGTGCTTCCTTAGCTTTAGGATTTTTTTCACCAACCAAGGTATTCCCCGCACGAACGAATGAAAACCTTCCTTTAGGATATTTAGTAATAGCTTCTTCTACCAGAGCTTCTGCTTTAGCCCTTTGATTTTTTCGGTCATAATATTGAACAGCCAGTAAGTAGCCCTCTTCATCGTTACTTTTTAACATTTTGCTGATTTCCTTTTCAACAGCAATGGAATCTTTTGTATTTAATAAAGCCTGCAGGCGTGGATTGCCACCATAATTTTGAGCAAGCCCTTTATAGCAATACAGTAGCAGAAGGCATATTAAAACAGTATATCTTATAATTTTTTTCATAATATATTTTTATATGGAATAGTCGATTCAACCAGGTGTTAGAACCTGGCTCAATAAGGTATTGTGGGGTTTAAAAATTAAACCCCACAATACGAGTTAGGAATAATTAGTATCCAGGATTTTGATCCCCTGCGTTGATGTTCGGATTGAGGTTGATATCTGTAGGAATGGCCTTTTTAAACTTGAAAATCTATTCTTCCAAAAAATCCTGAGCATTTGAACTCTTAAAGAGTAATGCTTGAAATAAGAATTAGAATGATTTTGCCGAACTACTTATCAAAGATTTCAGCTAATTTTTGATGCAGTCCTTCTTCCCGTAAATTTGTGGACACGATCACCCCATCTGGATCAATTAAAAAATTCTGAGGTATAGCAGAAACAGAATAATCCTCAGCAGCTTGATTTTTGAAGCCTTTTAAATCTGAAACATGTTCCCAGGGAAGACCGTCTTTATCAATGGCCTTCTCCCAAAGATCCCGCTTATCATCTAAGGAAATTGCTAAAATCTCAAGGCCTTTGTCGTGATAGGTATTATAGGCTTTTAAAACATTAGGATTTTCCTTGCGACAGGGTCCGCACCAGCTTGCCCAAAAATCTACTAACACATATTTGCCTTTATAATCTTCAAGGCCTATTTTTTTTCCTTCCAGATCAACCTGATTTTTAATAGCTGGAGCGATACTGCCTATAGCTACGGCTTTATAACCTTCTAAGGCTTCAGCAAGTTCAACTCCATAATAGGAATCCTTGACCGAAGGCTCAAGCAGGTCATACAACTCCTGAGCCTTTTCCGGATCTGGATATTGAATATAGCGCTCTTTAATAATAATTGGAGCAGCCAGGCTGGTGTTGTTTTTGGAAACATACAATTTACTCAAGCTATCGCTGAGCATACCAAGATCCTCAAATTGTTTATCTATCATCGTACGCTCATCTTTAGACAGTTCACGTTTTCCACCTTGGTTGAGTGAGTCCAGTAAACCATAAACTGGTCGAGCTTTGAGACGAACCTGATTAAAATAATTATCGTAATAGTCCTGATATTCAGCATTTACTATTGCCCCGGTTATTTTTCCTGTATATAAAGAATCTTTTACCGCCTTTATCGTAATGTCATCATTGGACAAAATAAAATACAGTGGCCGCTCTAATGTATCTGCTGTTTTTAGGGAGTACCACTTAGCAGCGTCTACTCTACCAGTAAAGGAAAAATAACCTTCTTGCAGTTCTACAGAATCTAACTTTGGGTCTGTTCCTTCGGGAGCATTAAGCTCTTTCAGGTAGACCATACCAGAAGATTTATCCTTAATGATTCCCGATATTTTGAACTGCTCCGTGGCTTCAGGTTTTTCTTCTGAACCTGTATTCTTACATTGTACTGCTGTCAATACAGCCAAGCACATTAAAGCTTTAATAGTATGTCTCATTATAAATGTCTTATAGTTCTTTTTAATTAGTACTTAAATGCACCTGTTTTTAAGTTTTCTAGTGGCTCAGGTACGTTAGGAACTGATATGGCAGTCTTTCTCTCTTTAAATTAGATGGAAGTGCTTCGAATCTAAATCTTTTCCGTGCCACATCCTTTGAGCGATGATGGTATGCTCAATCAACTTCTTTAATTTTTATAGGCCAGATCGATTATCTTACCAAAACCCTCATATTCATTTGAAATAGACATTTCACCAGTACCAGACAATGCAAGTTTGTAGACTCGACCTTCACTATTGTCCCAAGTGGTTACTAACATTACCGTAGGATCTAAGGAACTTATTTCCATTGCAGTTACGCTTTCCCCACCAGGCAGTGAGAAAGGGCTTCCTATAATAAGACCTGATGGAATATCATAAAGGTAAATTGTATTACCTGCACTATAATACACGCGATCTAGTGTCTTGGACGTTTCAAAGGCCGTATGATCTGCTATTTCCGGGGCCTCATCCATAACCCGGTAGCTTCTTGCAGGGTCTGCCTGATCCCCTTGAATCTGAAGCATAAAGTATTCATCACTATCATCCTTCATTATAGCATTTATGAGGTTTTCTGTATTTCCTATTTCCATATAAACCATATCAAGACCTACATTATTCATATCGAACGGAGCATCATCCGGGGCTGGAGGAAAATTTTTCAGGGTTGGGGACAGCGCAATTGACAGATATACAAAATATTGTCCTTGTTCATCGTAAATTACAGCCGGATATGGTCCATCATAGGGATTTGAACCCTGTGCAACAAAGGGAGCTGCGTGATAATCATCTCCTACTATCGGAAATGCCATAGCAGCGCCATACTTTGTCTCCCCGGGAAACCCTCCACGAACCTGAATATGGACTTTACCATTGTTAATAACCCAACCATTAATTGCGTCATGCCAGGCGTGATATTCAGGTCTAAATGGGACCGGTGTCTCCCAAAAAAGATCTTGTAAATCAAAGACTTTGAGAAGTTCATTATAGTCTAATCTTACCCCGCTGGACTCTGATAGAATCACAATTTCATCTACCCCATAAGAAAAATTGGTTACTACCAGCTGCCGTAATGGGGTTTCTAAAGGAGCATCTGGATTGATACTTGAATAAATATTACGGAAAATGTTACCGTCGGGAAGGATTATTGACAGATCACCCATCTCGTTCTTCTCTTCCAAAAGTAACCAGCCCTCACTAAACTGATTTTGTACCGTGATAAAGAATTGACCTGTAGCGGTTACTCCCGCATTGTCATCAGTTACCCGTAAAACAATTTTCCAATCCCCAGTTGTGAGATTGACCTGATACTGCAAATCCCGTTCTCTGGAAATGGTGGCCACTACAGAATCTATGGGAGCATTGAGATACTGTTCATCGGTACGAAGGGTCCACTCATAAGACAAATTGCTCTCGCCAGACTGTTGACTTTGCGAAATTGAAGGAGTAATTTCCAAGGTCTCAAATTGAAGTATTGTAGAAGGAGCTTCACTCTCTTCCACATTTACCTGAACCTCATTAAAATTAGCATTGTCATAAATATTATCATTTTCCATTTCACAACTGGAAAAAAGCCAGATAAAAAGCCCAAAAAGGCAAAGTCCATAGAATCGTTTCATATGTTTAGTTCTTTTTGTTAATTATTAGTTGGTGATGAATTAATTAGGAAACGAAACCCGGTTTCCGTTTTCATCTAACATTGGTCCGTTTTCCGCTTCATATTCCGCAAGAGCAACAAGCATCTTTTGCTGAAAAGACATCATTTCAGAAATGAATGATCCTGTCCCCATGGTAATAGATACGGTCCCCAACGTCTGCACCATAAATTCGTGTTTCCTTTTTGAATAAGCCCCGTAAAAGACATCTGTAAGCCCACCTGTCCAATCTGAAGGACGGGTCAATTGATCTGTTACTGTTATGATATGCTGTAGATTATCAGTATACCCAACATTAAAATATTCGGAACTCTTAAGTGTGAAATAAATTTTCTTTTCACTCTCCTTGAGGTCTTCAGTCCTGTACAGGTATAATGGGACATATACCTCGTAGGCATCGGCAGGCATTACAATGGAATTCGGCAAATCAAAATGCTTCCCTTCTACAGCCGTTGAGGAATCTTCGACAGTAAGGTTAATCTCCCGGTCAAAAGAGGCAGCAGTTCCCATCACCCGGATTCTAAGCTCCTCTTCTAAGGTATCTTTGACTACAGATTCTGGATAAACAACAAAAGAGTAATTGAGACTATCCAGATATTCATTACCGGCCAGTTTATAAAAGTATACACCTGGCTTTTCAAGATCAAACATCAGCTCTTCGCTTTCGGAGCAAGAGATTGCTAACAGTCCCACAAGGGTGAGAGCGCTTAACATTAAAGAATATATTTTCCTGTTCATTTTTAAATTTTTAAAGTTGATAATTGATTAGGCATTAACCTCCAAACTCGATTTCCCGCACAGGAATAGGCAATACGTATTCTGCATCGGTTATGGGAGATATCTGGGAATCAATTATATTTTGAGCACCTGTACGCTTGTAATAATAAAAGAGTTGGCCTTCACTGTAAAACTCCTTTCTATATTCTTTGAAAATTTCGTTTTGTAAAACTTCTGCATCAATAGTATCAGGAAGTTCAGGAATAAAGCGTTCCGGTCTCACTTTGTTTAGGAATCCTACTGCAGCCTGAGTATTGGTGGCAGTTTCTGCAGCTATATAATACATTTCGCTCAGGCGTACTATAGGAACCAGATTCTTTAGGAGTGGAGATAATTCATCGTTCTGCCAAAATTTGGCGTGAACCAAAAACGACTGACTAAACTGCCATAACTTATCATAACGCGGATCACTACTATAACCCTGTGAAACCTCATAAACATTTTTTACCTTGTTTTCCTCAACCAACAATTTTGTATCTGTTGATCCTGATTCACTACTGCTAAATCTGAAGTATTCATCTGAGGTATCTCTTAGATCGTATACACTTAATGAAAATACATGTTCATAAGAGAAGGTGCGGTCATTGAATTCTCCTGTCGTATTTAATTCTGCCTGAGACATAAACCTGAAATACCCACTGTCTATAACCTCATTTGCATATAAAAATGCCTGGGATTGATCTCCTTCATAGAGATATAAACGGGCAAGCAACCCCTTGACTGCCCAAAGATTCATACGATTTTGTCTAAAGGCTAAAAAATTATCAGTCCCTCCTAAACTTCCTTGCGGATTTCGGATTTTATCCATTTCGGGATAAGGTGCAAGCAAAGCCTCTGCCTCTTTAAAGTCTGTCTCGCATTTCTTAAGAATTTCCTCAATACTTAATCTGGCTTCGTTTTTAACTGAAAACTCATCTCTATAAGGTATCGTCGCAGCACCGCTAGAAGTTATGGGAGCTTGGCCAAATAAGCGCACCAGATCAAAATGTAAAAAAGCACGTAACCCCAGAGCCTCACCTTTTACGGTACTATAAAGTTGATCAGAAGAAAAAACGTTACGGTCTGCATCTATATTCTCTAAAATAAAATTGATCTGGGCGATAGCGGTATACATAGAACTCCAGATATCATAAATTCTGGACTCCACTGCATTGTCTTCATATCTATAAAGACCAGCATTATAAAACATATGGCTTGAAGATCTGGTATTGTATTGTTGAGCCAAAACATCTACGAAACCCATTGTAAGGTTATCTCCATACAATGATTTATCTGAAACCATTTGATAAACTCCATAAAGTGCATCTTTATAACCTTGTTCATCTTCAAATAATTCAACTTCCTTAACCTCAGAAGCCGGGTTTACGTCTAAATAATCTTCACAAGAAGTGAAAAGAAAAATGGCCATAATTAGGGGCGTGATTCTGAGCTGTACTATGCTGAATGATCTAAACATACTTATTGTTTTTTTCATAATTAGAATGAGGTTTGAAGTTGAAGTGTAAAGGAGCGACTGTAGGGATAATCAAGTCCTCGCTCCCTTCTTACGGAAGAAAGAAAGAAAACATCGCTGGTATACAAGGTGATTTTAGTATTCTGTACTCCAAGCGTTTTATTCAGCTTTTCAGAAAACCTATAGTAGAGTGCAGCATTATTGAGACTTAGCCAATTGTAATCCTGTACAAACCGGGTACTGGCATAAGTGGTAGAATTAATTGTGAATCCTTCTGGGTCAATAACACCTTTAAAAAAAGTCTGATCTCCAGGTTGTCTCCAACGGTCATTAAATACCCGCTGATCTACATTAAAATTAAGATCTGCTCCTTCAACACGTTCCACTAATGTTTGATTGTAAGTTTGTCCACCCAGTCTGTAACCAAAATAGAGATTAAGCCCAATCCCCTGGTATTCCATACTGGTACCAAAAGTACCTTCAATATCTGACCTGCTATCGCCCGCGACGATTTGATTTGCAGGATCATAAACTGTAGTATACCTGCCATCACGGGTGAGAAAAGCTTCTCTTCCCGTTGAAGGGTCAATACCTAAAGAAGGTACGGCCCAGATTGCAGTGGTAGATCTACCCTCTACATATCTGGGCAATGGGGTTGTTGACAAAGCGTTTGCATTAGCCTCGTTAGCTTCTTCTAAAGCATTAGAAATTTTCTCAATAGTCCCATTAACATGAAAAGCATTTAAAAATAGGGAGATCTGGTTTCGGGAATTGGGATCACTTAAAAGAGTATACCTGGTTTTGAGCTCCCATCCTTTATTGACAACGTCCCCTATATTCTCACTATACGTACTAAAACCGGTAGAAGGGGCTGTAGTAACACTAATGACGCTACCTTGTGTTTTTTCAGAAAAGTAGTCTAATGTAACACTTAGTTTTCTGTTGAAGAATTCCATATCCATACCAAAATTGCTCTTAATGGTACGTTGCCATTTTAAATCGTCATTTCCATAACCCAACAGGTAGGTACCAATATTATACCGATAGTCTCTGTCTGTATAATATTTGCTCGTAGTAATCCCCATATAACTGGGAAAGTTTTGAGAACCTGTATATCCATAAGAATAACGTAACTTCAAACGGTCTACTGATTTTACCGCTTCCATAAAGGCTTCTTCGTGCACATTCCATCCCGCACCTAAAGACCAAAATGGCGCAAATCGTTTATTACTCCCGAATTGGGATGAACCGTCATACCTGTAAGATGCATCAGCAAAATACCTGTTATCGTAAGCGTAGCCTCCATTGGCAAAATAACCAGCTGTACGGCTAATGCTTTCGTCACCCGTAGGGCTAAGACCTTCCGGATACCTATTACCGGCAAGTAATTGATCCAGACGTGAATTGGGAAACCCCTGAACTGTAATTAATTCTTCTGAAAATTTATTTTCAATAATGTTCATACCTACCGAACCATACAAAACATGTTCTTCATAGGATTTGTTTACATTTCCTATCAACGAACCATCCATTCGGGTCATCCTTCCATAGCCTTTTAGATACGAACCACGTTCATAAAAACGCTCCAAAGGTATCGTTGCAAAATCGGTATGTTGCGCAGGTTTAAAATTATCACTCTCATCATTTTGAACCTGATACGAGAATCTTCCTGTAAACCTTAGCCAGTCAAGAGCCTTCCATTCGGCTACAAAATTATTAGAGAAGTTTCGGTATTTGCTTTCATCAACCGTATTAAGTGTCGTATTATATACTGGGTTTATTTGTGAATTCAAAAAAACATCCCGATTGGGAGACCTTACGTTTTCTAAAAAAAACTTGGTTTCTCCAAATTCATCATAAGGAGCCCAATATGGATTCATAAGTGCATAATTGCGAAAAGAACCATAAGGAGAGTTGACAGCCTTATTGAAAATAAAAACCAGTTCGTTACGAAAGCGCACATCTTTTACCCGATAAGAGAGATAACTGTTAACGGAAAGGTTTTCCCGACTAGAGCCTTTCATCGCACCAGTATTTTCCTGATAATTTAAACCCAGACCATAAAGCACGTTATCTGAAGAGCCACCATCTATATAAACATTTTGTTGGGTACCTATACCGTTACGTACCGGTATTTTTAGCCAATCGGTATCGACTCCACTTCTGGCTGAGGCCAGGCGTTGATTGTATAAGAAGTCATTCTCTTCCCTGAAAAATGGAAAGTTTGAACGGTAAATTCCCGCTGCTTGCTCTATTTCGAGCTTCTGTTCTGCATTTAGCAGATCATAACTACCAAGGTCAGGATTTTCCCAGGTAACGCCACCGGTATAACTTACTCTAAAAGTCCCACCTTTTGGAACGATGGTCTCAATGACCACAATACCATTAGCTGCCCGAGAACCATAAAGAGCCGTTGCGGCAGCGTCTTTAAGGATGGTCACACTTTTTATGCGGTTCATGTTGATGTCATTGATGCGTTGCAAGTTCACCTCAAACCCGTTTAAAATAAAAAGTGGGACATTAGGATCATTATTGTAATTAAAAACATCTCCATTGTTTGCTCTGGTTAAATCAGGAAGGCTATTACCACCTCTTATGACCACACTAGGAGTAACATTAGGGTCAGAGCCCAAATTGATATTTTCAGTAAGCTGAAAAGAAGGCTCCAGTACCTGAATAGCAGCCAACACGTTGTCATTGTTTACACCCTGCAATTGCTCCTGAGAAATAGATACGGCTGAACCGGTATACGTCTTTTCCGATCGTTCAAACAAGCCCGTTATTACTACCTCTTCAAGGCTTTCAACACTAGGCTGAAGAACGACATTTAGTAATTTCCTATCGTCTACTGCAACTTCTTGATCTTTAAACCCAAAAAATGAGAATTTTAAGATTGCATCGGTCTCCACCTTCAGCGTATAAAGCCCATCCAAATCGGTCATGGTTCCTTTAGAGCTACCTTGAACAGTTATGTTGGCACCTGGTAGAGGCACACCATCCTGATCTGTAACTTTTCCGGTAACATCTATCAGGTTTTGATTTGTAGGAGCGTCCTTAATTACGGGCCTTATTATAATGGTGTTGCCTTCCGATAATGAAAACTCGATGTTGTTATTTGGAATAGATGTTTTCAAAAGTTCAGACACTTTCGTTTTTCCTTTATGAATTTTGACCGAAGGGTAATCCTTAAACATATCAGATTGATAGAGGAATACAATATCGGTTTGCTTCATAATTAATTTAAAAACCTCATCTACTGAAACTATTTTGTCTTCATCAATAATAATCTGAGCATCTTGAGAAAGAGCAGAGTTGGGTGTAAAAGCAGAAACAGTAATACAAAAGAAGAAAATGAAAGCTTTCATAAGAACAGGGATAACCCTTCTTTTAAAAATCAGTAGGGCATTAGTAAAGTTTATTTCCATAAATTTGAAAGTCGTTAATAAGTTAATTTCATTAACTGTTAATGATTGATTAATAAGGGTAAGGCGTATTACTTTGGCGAGTGAAACCTTACCCTTTTTTATTTTAAAATGATTGTGTTGTTTTTTATCTCATAGTCTGTAATAAAATTGGTGTTTTTGATTAATTTTAGAATGCTTGACAATTCTTGATTCTTTTTGAGTTGTCCATTAAAGGTGACCTCTTTTAGCGTTTCGTCCTCAAAATTTACATCTACATCATACCACCGGGACAATACCTTCATAATTTCAAGTAAAGATTTATCATTAAAGCTGAACAATCCGTTTCTCCAGGCGATTTCAGAGTCGGTATCAACCTTACTGACAAGGAGGTTACCATTCTGCTTGTTAAGTACAGATTGCTGTCCTGGTTTTAATACCTCAGCTTTTTGATGATGTGTGTTGAGTTGAATAGTTCCTTCAATAAGAGTTGTAAGAACGTTAGCCTCCTCTTTATAAGCTTTGACATTAAATTCGGTTCCCAATACCTCTACCTCCTGGTTGTTGGTATTGACCTTAAAGCGAGTCCCATTATGGGCTGAGCTGGGTGAAGCTTCAAAAAACGCCTCACCATATACCAATTCTACGGTACGGGGTTCTCCTACAGCAAAAGACTCAGGATATTTAAGCTGAGAATCAGAATTGAGCCACACTTTGGTTCCATCTGCAAGCTCTACATAAAACTGTCCTCCTCGCGGTATCGTTAATGTATTGTAGGATAGTTGAGTCGATGAGGCCGGTGTCTTTTCATAAATCAGTTCTTTTCCGTTACTCTTTGCAGTATTGAATAGAAAGTCTTTTTCCCCTGCTAAAAAAATTTCCTCCCCACTGCTCAAAGTCAGTGTCGCCTTAGAACTCCCTATTTCAATTTGATTCTCCTGGATTGATGTTGTTATAGGGAGATTTACTTTGTAAAAAATATTTATCATTACCAGCAAAACCAGCGAGGCTGCGACACCATAGGTGAACCAATTAGTTCTGTAAAAAGGTATACGTTTTACCTTCCCGGTATCTTCAATACGCTCTAGGATAGAGATTAGCATTTTAGTTTTTAGGGTCTCCTCTGAGCCTAATTCCTCAACCCACTCATGCTCTTCCTGAAAACTCTCATAATAATTAATGAGGCGTTGTAGTTCTGTAAGATCTGCTTCCCCTTTCAGGTATTTCTTTATTAAAATTTGAAAATCTTCTTTGTTCATACTAAAAGCAATTAATGAGTGCCTTTATATATGAAGTGTATGAAAATTCACTTATCCCCTAATAAAAACTTAACTATTTGCTAATTTTAACATAAAAAACGTTGTATAATGAACTTTTATCCATCGAAATCGTAATGTAAAGCGAGCGTCTCTGTCGAGAAGAAAAGAACTAATTTTACTCAAAAAGGAGAAGTAATAAGCTAATACCTAAGGAGGCTCGAAGAGCATTAAGAGCAATGGTTATGTGATTTTCAACCGTTTTTGTGGAAATATTCAGCTTTTGAGCTATCTCCTTATGTGTTAAACGTTCGTTTCTGCTTAATTTGTAAACCGTTCGGCATTTATCTGGAAGATTATTTACTACGAGTCGTATCTGTTTTCGAAGTTCTTTATGGATCAACTCAGTTTCCGGGGTCGTATTTTGAAGACGCTCTTCTATATTTTCAAAAAGCTCAAAACGTAAATTTTTATTTTTCCTAAATTCAGCAAACACCTTGTAACGAACACATGCAAAAAGATATGCCTTCAAAGATGTTTGAATTTGAAGTTTATCGCGCTTATTCCATAAGTCAATAAAAACATCCTGAATGATTTCCTCACAGGTTTCCTTATCGTGCAATAGGTTATAGGAAGAAAGATATAAAGGTTTCCAATAGAGATCGTAGAGCACACTAAGAGCCTTCTTGTTCCCTGCTTTGAGGGAGACAACTAATTCAAGATCTCTATTGCTCATTTTACTTCCCATTGATACGTTAAAATTATACTAAATTTAACATGTAAAAAAATTTGAACTCGCTGAAAATTAATTCCTAATAGCTTTTCTTTTCAAAAATTAATATATTTATTACATTTTATAGATTAAGGTTTGCTTTTCTGCGAAACAAATAAAATAAAGCAGTTTATTTTCACAATTCTTTAATTAATATTTTAAGAAAAATCCTATTTATAGATAGATTTCGCTTGCTTTTATTCAAATTTTCTATTCAAAATTTCAAATAATTTTTAAGGCTACGGTTTCAAAAGAGCCGAGCTCAATATAAGACTAGGCCTATTTAAAAAGATAAGATATAAACCTCATCGCTTTTTATTTAAAGACTTACAATTAAACCCTTTTATAAAAGGGAAAAAGGTGTTTATAATTAAAAAAAACGTGAATAAACCCAAGGATTATTCAGAATGATTTTTACAAATCGCTTACTCTAAAGTGACAAACTCTTTATATTTCCCATTATCTATAATTTAAACAGGTTTTGCATTGACAGGGGCATTTTTTAAATCCTCCAGTTGAATTGTGTTTCCAAAAACTCCCCAATTATATGTTTCTACATCTCTAAATATTATATAAACGGGCGAAACTTCATTGGTATCTAAACCTGCATATTTGTGGATACAATTTGTAAATTGAATTATAAAGTCTTTTTTCTGTGTTTGATCGAGTCCGCCTTTAAAAGCATTTACTTCTAAACTGATTACGCTAGTTCCGGCATTAGAACCGCCGTGATATACATTTTCTTTTGAATAATCGTTAAAGTAAATCCAACACGTACTTTTCACAAAATCTGTTTTAGGAAGTTTTTCGATGTCGAGTGCTATCTTAGTTAACTCATTAGCCATTTTTGTTTTAGCTTGCTGATTAAAAGTTCCCTCCGGACAGTTGAAATATATAAGTGGCATATCTTTAAATTAAAAAGCCTCTTACAATTGTTTAACAAAACAACAGTGTAGAGGCTTTATTATATAAGTGGATTATAAACTAACTATGATGCAAAATCGGTAGAAAGCGTGATTTCTTTATTAGCCTCAAAGCCTTCTTTTAACATCTGCACTTTGTAGTTTGCAAACTCTAATGCATCGCTTCCCAGTAATACACGCATAGGTGCTTCTTTTTGTTTAGAGAGTTCAATGATGGCATCTGCAATTTTTTGGGGATCGCCCAACTGTTTTCCTGGAATCTCCTCTAAATGTTTACGCTTTTCTTCCTGAATTGCTGCGTAGGCATTAATAGGATTAGCCGGTTTAACAATAGATCCACTTTCTAGGAAATTGGTGCGCACATACCCAGGCTCAATAATTGTTGTATTAATTCCAAAAGGTTTTACTTCCTGTGCAAGTGCTTCGGAAATTCCTTCAACAGCAAACTTACTACCACAATAGACACCCCACCCGGCTCCGGCTATCAGCCCAAAAACGGAGGACAAATTGAATATATGACCCGTTCCTTGTTCACGAAAATGTGGTAACAAAGCTCTGGTTGTATTCAATACACCAAAGACGTTAACATCAAAGCTATTTCGAACTTCTTTATCGCCAGCTTCTTCTATACCTCCAATGAGACCATAACCCGCATTGTTAACCAATACATTAATACTTCCAAATTTTTCGATTCCCGCCTTTACAGCTATTGAGATATTTTCTTCATTAACAAGATCAACTTCGGTAGCCAAAAAATTATCAAAGTTTCCTACAGCTTCTTGAAGTGCATTTTTGCTTCGACTGGTTGCCACAACATTATAACCTTGAGATACTAATTCTTTTGTGAGTACCAGTCCAATACCTTTTGATGCACCAGTCACAAACCATGTTTTTCGATTCTTATCCATAATTATTTAGTTATTATTATGGTGCAAAATAACAGTGAGTTATAACCTAACTCTTTATGTGTACGAAAGAAGAATTTATGAATATCAAATATTCGTCTAAGAGAGCATGTTTTTTCGGAAACGGGATGGTGTAATACGCTCCATTCTTTTAAAGGATGAAGTGAAAGCTGCCTGGTTTGAAAAACCTAAACTATAACTAATGGAGCTAATATCCCAGTCTGTTTTAATCAAAAGTGCCTTCGCCTCATACATCAATCGTTCCTGAATATGATTACTCAGCGTTTTTCCTGTTTGAGTTTTAACTAAATTGTTTAAATAGTTAGGATGTAGGTGTAATTCTTCAGCAAATTCGGAAGCAGTTTTTAGACGAACCACCGTGTTTTTGTGATGTATCTGAAAATTCGTCTCTAATAACGAAAGAAAATTATGGATATAGCTATACGATTCGGAAACAGGCGTATTAGCTATATTCTTACCTGCCCGTTTTGCCTCTAATAATAGCATCTGAAGATGTATTATAATAGCATCTTTCTTGTCTTCATTCGTACTCCGCTCTTCTGAGAGTATTCTTGAGAAATTCGTATTTATCGATACTGAAACGTTATTGGGTAATTTAATTACTGCATTATCTTCTAGAAAAAAAGGATATGTTCTGAATAGTTTTGCAACGTGAGAATATCCTTCAAAATAATTAGGATGTATTAAACAAAAATGACCTCCTGCTTCTTCCGAAGTGGTTTGCCAAGACATAATCTCATCAGGGTGAACAAAAGCGATTTGATTGGTTTGCATCTCATACTTATGTAATCCCACCGTTAAAATACCTGTACCGGATGAAATGTGAAAGACCTTGTAAAAATCCCTTCTCCCGGGTGAAATATAATCTTCGATAGGATAGTTATTTCTATTTTCCACTACAAAAAGCTTACTATCGAGGGGATATTGATTTACAGAGAAAAATGGTAAATCAAAGTTTTGCTCAGCGAAATCAATCAAATTATGACGAGGTATTTTTGCCGTTCTTTCCATCAGAATAAAGTTAAAAAATTATTCTCTTTCACTTATTATAGAAAACATTTAGTGTTCAATTGCTTCAATTACAGTATTTGTGAATGACACACTGTCTTTGATCAATTTACCTTTTGTGCTTTTTATAAGCTTATGAAAACAATACCAATATTAGAAAATTTACTAGTGCACAGAAAATTAATGTATCAAATGTAATACAGATGCAACATCGGTTCTCACATAAGTTCGCTATAGATTATAATGCTTTTTTACGGCAGTCGATTCAATTAAAAGACTGTCTGAATTCCAAAGGTGAACGGTTGGTTTTTTTCTTGAAAAGCTTACTAAATGATTGTGAATGTTCAAAACCCAATTCATAGGCAATTTCGCTCACCGTCAAATCTGTAGTAGATAATTTTTCCTTTGCTTTCTCAATCATTTTACTATGGATATATTGCTTTGCACTTTGCCCAATTAAAGCACGTAAAAGGTCGCTTAAATAACTTGGTGAAATATTGAGTTTTTCCGCCAGAAGCTGTACAGTTGGAATTCCTTGCGTTAATGATTTTTCCTTGTTGAAATAGTCGTCCACAATTTCTTCCAAACTTTGTAACAAGTCGTTATTTATCGCTTTTCGGGTAATGAATTGTCGCTTATAAAAACGGTTGCTATAATTTAATAATACTTCCAATTGAGAGATGATTACATCTTGACTAAAATCATCAATTCTACTTTGTAATTCATCGTCGATAATTTTAAAAATTGAAAATATAGCTTCTTTTTCTTTATCTGAAACATGCAATGCCTCATTGGTTGCATACCCAAAGAATCCAAACTGTTTGATTTTTTTTGCCAATGAATAGCCTAACAAAAAATCGGGATGAATGAGCACTAAAAAACCAGTGCTTGGTTTGTGATTTAATTCAAAAAGTTGATTGGGTGCGGTATAAACCAAACCGCCTTCGCCAAAATCATAATAATGCTGCCCGTATTTAGCCTGACCGCAAAGATCTGTCTTATAGGCAATTTTGTAGAAGTTAAGGATGTAAGCATTGCCTAATTCTTCAGGTAAGATTTTGACATCTTTAATGTCTGTAAAACTTATCATCGGGTGCAGAGGCTTTGGTAAGCCAAGCACCCGATGTAAGTCAGATAAAGATTGGAATATTTGAAAATTCTCCTCTGATCTTTTCATACTATAAATTTATGGTATATCTGATTGACACTTTACCAAGGACATTCGCCGGTTTCTGGATTGTATTCTTCACTAAAAAATTTTCCAGTTGGCCCATCTTCACCAATGGTGGTATATTTTACAATACGCGTTCCGGCTTCTTGAACCGTCCCAGTGCCACGATGCCCATTAAAATCTGTAGCAACAAAACCGGGACAAACAGCATTTACTTTAAAATTTGTATCCTTCAATTCATAAGCCAATGCAATGGTGTACATATTCATCGCTGCTTTGGAAGGTGCATATACTGCAGATTTATGGTCATAATATTTCCAGGTTGGGTCGCTATGCAAAGTTAATGAACAACCACTTGAGGATACATTGACAATGCGAGGCTGTTCTGATTTACGCATTAAATCTATGAATGCCTGTGTAACCCGCACTACCCCATACAAGTTGGTATTAAACACATTTTGCAATTGTTCTATAGTTGCGCTCAGTGCTTCCTGAGGCATACCACCATTAACCCCTGCATTGTTGATGAGAACATCCAGCACCTCTGTTTTTTTCCCCAATGCAAGTCTTGCGGCTTTTACCGAGGTGCTATCGTTTACATCCAATTGTATGAACTCTACATTTGTAAACCCTTCACTTTTCAGTTTTTCTACGGCAAGATTTCCTCTTTCAACACTACGGCTCCCTAAGTACACAAAATATCCTTGTTGTAATAGCTGTCGAGCTGTTTCAAAGCCAATACTTTTATTAGCCCCGGTAATTAATACCTTCTTCATATTTCTTATTTTTTAAAATTCTGAACTACAAAGGTCGTATGCATAAGCTTGCTGTATGTGTTCTAATTGAGGAATCCTGTAGTCAAAATGAGAATGAAATCAGGAATATTTAGATTTTCTTACATTACCGATGCTGTGTCTGTATATGAAAAGTAGCGCAATCAAATACACTATTTTTGGATCAACTAATAGAATAAAAAACTTAAACCTTAGGGCTTGAGCTTATCTAGATATTTTTTATACAGTATTAGTATTTTGTTGTTTTTACCACGGAATTTCCCCTGTTTCTGGATTAGTTTCTTCACAGAAAAATTTACCTGTAGGTCCATCTTGACCAATTAAAGCATATTTTACAATTCTGCTACCAGCATCTTTAACTGTACCGGTTCCCATATTGTTAGTAAAATCTGTTTTTGTAAAACCCGGACTTACTGCATTTATCTTAAATAATGAATCTTTAAGTTCATATGCTAGATTTACCGTATACATATTTAAAGCAGATTTAGACGAAAGATATACAGCTCCTTTGTAATCGTAATATTTATAGTCATAAGATGGATCACTATGTAAGGTAATAGAACCTTGACTGGAACTGACCATAACAATTCTCGGTTCATCAGCGTGTTTCATCAAATCAATGAATGCTTGCGTAACACTCACCACTCCGAAAACATTTGTTTCATAAGTCTGTCTAAATTGATTAAGAGTTGCACCAACAGCTGTTTGTGGCTGTCCTCCACTAATTCCTGCATTATTAATTAGTATATCTAGAATTTCAAATTTTTCGCCAATTTTTTTTCGAGCTAATTTTACAGAATTATCGTCAGTTACATTTAATTCGATAACTTCAACATTTGTTAATCCTTCTGCTTTTAATTTTTCTGCCGCTTGCTGACCCTTCTCTAAATTGCGACTTCCTATAAAAACATAGATCCCCTTTTCGGCAAGTTGTTTGACTATTTCAAAGCCAATACCTTTGTTTGCTCCTGTTACTAACGCTGTTTTCATTTTATTGTTTTTAAAATTAATACAGCAAAATTGTCTCATTTAAAAAGAACAATGTTTACCATTTGGTAAAAAGCAATCAGGATATATTTTTTCTTATCCTACTGAGGGACTGTTGAGTAATTCCTAAATAAGAAGCTATATATGATAGGGGTACATGGTTAACGAGATTGGGAAATTTTTCTAAAAAAGTCAAATAACGTGTTGTGGCATTTTCTGAAACTAAAGAACTTCTCCTATCCATTTTTTCTACTATTCCCTTTTGAAGTATTTTATTCAAAATACTGTCCCAATTAAGAATTGTATTGGAAAGTTCTTCCCAATTCTTTTGAGTTATTATGATGAGTTTACAATCTGTTATTGCTTGTAAATATTCGGTTAGGGGTTCATCTTTATAGGGGTTGGAAAAAAGGTGTTTTTCGTCAGCAAAGTATTTTGTGATTTCTTCACCATCTTTATTGTAATAATAAATACGCAGAACGCCTTCCGAAACAAATACAATTTCATTAAATAATTTTCCTGCTTCTACAAAATAGTCATCTTTACTCAGCGTGATTTCTGTTGCCTTATCTGAAATCAAACGGATTTGTTGTTTGTTCAAATCACCAAATTGTAAAATATATTCTATCATTTCTTCCATTAGTGAAAGTTAGTAATAAGTAAATTCAGAAAAATTATCATTTGGTAAAAAAGTTTAGTTGCAATGATCGCTAATGTGTTTTTAGATGCTTTGTTGCGTGTTTAAGCATTTAATTCAACCAATTAAACACAGATAAAAATCTGCGAGGATTTTTGTAAGTAAGCTAGTACTAGCAATAAATTATATACGTATTAAGTTTGATTCTCTTTAAATTAATGTATTAATCCGAAAGAACAAAAGAGAGGGCTGAGGTTAATATATATATATTATACACGCGAGCCGGCATTTTCAAGTACATCAAAATGAAAAAAATTGAGGTTAATTCGCGCTTTTTTAGAGCGTTATCATCGTTTTTTAGTACTGATTTATAGCCGAGCTGTTCTACAGCCACTTCAAGATAAAAGTCAACTGTAAGGATATTCATATACTTTTCAAAAGGAGTTTCTTAAGCTCTTCAATTTGTTTTTGAAGCTGTTTGATACGTTTATTCTCATCTTTGGTCTTCACGCTTACTCTGGTATTCATAAGGTCTTTAAGATTGCATTTTCTGATCCACTCGTCAGTGGTGGTTGGTGCAATACCTTAAGCTTTCCCTAGTTAATACTTGTTTAGTTTTCCTGCAGTAAGTCCTTCTAAAATCTTTAGTTTGAAAGATTCGGAATACCATCTTACTACTTTTTCATTTTTGTACATAATGTTTGAAGTTAAGTAGCCTTTATTAAGCACGGGACATAATTATGCTTAACGGTATCATGTATGCCCGATAGTGATTTTTAACTCACAAATCTTACGGTTTTTAATTGTCCTTTGTTTTATGATTATACTTTGATTTTATTACTTTAGCCACTATTGCTTATAGACAATATTATCGGCTCGTCTTTATTTCATTGCAACTTGCTTATTCGTCAAAGTCTGTTGATAAAGAAAGAATTTTCCATCCATCAATTTGTTGTGATAATTGAGCAATTTTTTCTTTTGCTCTTGTGTGGGCATCACTTCCTAAAAACAATAGTGCTGGAGGATTTTGACTATTTACTAATTCAATAAAAGCGTTAGCAACTTTGTCGGGGTTGCCTAGTTGTTTTCCGTCTATTTCATTCATTTTTTGGTGTGCAGCTCTCAAAAAACTGTAATCGTCAATTTGTTTTTTGCCGAAACTAATCGAGTCTGGTTTTGCAAAATTTGTGCGAAAACAACCGGGTAAAACCGCTGTAACGTTTATACCTAATGGTTTTAAATCATTTGCCAATGCTTCAGACAAACCAGTTACCGCAAATTTTGCTGCGGAATAAATACTCCAACCAAGTCCTGGTGCAAAACCTGCGATTGATGAAATATTAATAATATGTCCCGAACGCTGATTGCGTAGGTATGGCAATACTTGCTGAATGACTTTTACAACAGCAAAAAAATTGACATTGAAATTGTCGTTTATTTCTTCGTCAGATAATTCTTCTACTGCTCCGCCAATTCCGTAACCTGCATTGTTTATAACGACATCTATTTTTCCGAAGGAAGACTTAGTCTTTTCGAATGATGTTGCAATTGATTTTTCGTCTGTTAAATCAACTTCCAAAGGCAAAAAATTTTCATTCGTGATGCTCGAAAAAGCAGAAATTTTTCGTGAAGTTGCAGCAACTTTTTTTCCTTCTAATAATAATTGTTCTACTAAAGAACGCCCAATACCTTTGGATGCTCCCGTGATGTACCAAACTTTTGAATTTTCCATTTTTATACTTTTTTGTGGTTACAAAATTAGAATGGATTTCTTGGGGGTGGGAAGTAGGATAGAAATCAATATTTGTAAAAATCAAACCAATCTAAAAGAAGTCGGGTTTATTCCTGTTTGTTTTTTAAAGAATTTATTAAAATGTGCAGGGTCGCCAAAACCCAAAGTTTCACTTATTTCCGAAATTGTCCAATCGGTATGTTTGAGCAAAATTTTTGCTTCTGTACCTATTCGTTCAAATAGGTGTTGGCTCGTTGTTTTACCTGTTACTTTTTTTACACATCTATTTAGATAATTAACGTGAACAAACATTTTCTCTGCGTATTCATTAGGCAAGCGAATTTTTAGCTTGTCAGACTTGTATTGAATAGGGAATTGTTGTTCCAATAATTCTGTAAAGATCATTGTAATCCGTTTGCTTGCATCCCCATATTGAAAAAAATTTTCTGGCGGGATCCATTTCATTGCCAAAAAATATAATTCGCTCACATAATTTCTAATCAAATCATACTTGTAAATGTAATCTCCCTGCACTTCTCGAAGCATTTTTGAGAATAAATTTTCTACCTCTTGAAAGCTGGTTTTTGATAACTTAAAAATAGGTGGATTTGATGATTTGAAAAGAGAAAGATTGTCTAAATCCAACTTGTAATTGCTTTGAAAAAATTCACTTTTAAAAACGCAGAAAGCACCTTTTGTTATCGCTGATAAAGGTTGATACGAATAAGGAATATTCGGGTGGAAAAACATTAAAGTGTTACCGCTTACTTTTATATTTTGATTTCCATATCTAAAAGTATTTTCGCCTGAAAAAAGCATTATTTTAAAGAAATTTCTACGAATGTGAATTGGAAATTCTTCGCTTTTTCTCATTCGGTTTTCAATCTGAAACACATTAAATTGTCCTATTGTATTGTGAAGATTTTCAGGATATTTATTGAACTTGTACTTATAAAATTCTTCTATTGATTCCATTTTAACTATTTGGATAAACGAAACCAAAGTACAATATCTTTTCCGAATGGATTTTTAGTCGACCTGGACTTGCAACAAAAAACGGGACTTTAAGATGAGTGATTATGCTGCTAGTTTTTTATTAAAGAACTAATTTAAATACTTTGATACTTCTATTCTACAGTAAAAGTATTCTCTTCTGGTTTCATACTAAATTTTAATCAACTAAAAAATAGATAACTCTCCCTCTTTGCTTATTTGCATAGGCTACATATTTTAAACCTCTTTTAAGTCAGCTAAACACTTAACCCAACCCGAAGGCAGTTTAACAAATTATCATTGAGTAAAACTTAATGATAATTTGAAATACTAATTTACCCCACCACTCTCTTAAAATCGCTTGCATCAGAAAACCGGGGATCTGACTTTCTGGGAAGCCGAATCACCCGATCTACGATGATGCTGCAAAGCTCATACTCCTGAGTCACCTTACCGATAACCTGATAGACTTCTTTACCACTCATAAACGAATGGGCTGCAGAATCTGGGAAATGTACCGTATCAAAGAACACACTTTCCCTGTCTAAAAAAGTACCAAAAAACATGGTTCGTCCGCCATCGAGCGGTACCCGTTTGACCGTGACCACCACTCCGCAGATACTTATCGTTTGACCGATATGATCCTGGAGTTCGCGTGTCACTATGCTTTTAGGAAGTTCAGCTTCCAATAAGTCAAAACGCGAACACAGGGGAAACTCCAGCAATTCGACCTCATCGTAGGCATTCTCGATACCTGTAGATTTAAAATCAGGTAATCGATACGCGACAGGTTTTGTGCTGAACAGCCTAGGAGCATCATAAGCGGTTTTAGGGTTTGTCAGCAGGTGGGCTTTCCAAAGCAATTCCTTTTTGTCCTTTCCCGTAAAGCGCAAGGCCCCGATGCGTATTAACAGCACCAGCTGTTCCAGACCTAAGGGAACACGCTCTACAAAATCTTCCAGACTGGTAAATCTCCCATACAACTGCCGCTGGGTAAGCAATTTTTCAATCCCCCGCGCTTCTAAACCCTTGATCATCCCGAGGCCTAAGTAAATTTTTGTCCCTATGATGCTATTAGGATGATCACTGGTATTGATGCAGGGAAGTTCGAGCTGACCGCCACATTTACGAATTTCGTTTAGATAATCTTCAACCCGATAAAAACCACCCCCATTGTTGAGTACTGCGGTCATAAATTCAAGAGGGAAATAATGCTTTAAGTACAAGCTCTGGTAACTTTCTACAGCGTAAGAAGCAGAATGCCCCTTAGCAAAAGCGTAGCCGGCAAAAGCCTTTACCTGATCCCAAACGCTTTGAATAACATCTTCGGGGTAACCTTTTTCCCTACAGTTCTTTAAAAATTTACCTTCTAATATTGCAAACTGCATCTTTGAACGGCCTTTACCGCTCATTCCGCGTCGCAGTACATCGGCTTCAGCGAGGCTTAAACCAGCAAAATAATGCGCGACCTTCAAGACGTCTTCCTGGTAGACCATAATCCCATGAGTCTCGTGCAGGATTTCAGCTAATACCGGATGAGCTTCCGTTCTGGTTTCGGGGAAACGCTCGCGTTTGATAAACTCTTCTTTCATCCCTCCATTGCCCACCCCCGGGCGTATAATGGAGCTGGCTGCCACCAGGCCGATGTAATTGTGGGTACGCAGCTTAGTCATAAGTCCGCGCATCGCAGGACTTTCCACATAAAACACGCCCATACAATCGCCGGTTGCTAAAAGATTATTGAGTTGTGTATCCTTCTTAAACTGATAAACCTGATCGATATCAAGAATCTTGGCCTCCGGCTGATTTTGAGCGATAAGAGCTAAAGCATCCTTGATCTTGGAGAGGCCTCGCTGCGCCAGGATATCAAACTTATAGATGCCTACCGCTTCGGCGATATTCATATCAAACTGTACAGTAGCAAAACCTTTAGGGGGCAAAAAGGTTCCTCCGTAATAATGCACCGGTTTGTGGGTAATGAGAATTCCCCCGGAATGCACCGAAAGGTAATTGGGAAAACCGTGAATCAATTCTCCATATTTTTGAACCAGTTGCAGGTAGGTATCGTGATTTTTGTTCCCCTTGGTATTGCCGTTTAAAAAGGCGTCGGTTTCGTATTTTGGAATACCAAAGACCTTACTCAATTCCCGCACCACCGCTTTGTATTGAAAGGTTACATAGGTACCCATCAAGGCGCAATGGGGAAAACGCTCAAAGATGTAGCGGGTCACATCGTCACGGTCTTTCCACGAGAAATCAATATCAAAGTCTGGGGGTGAACTGCGGTAGACATTGATAAACCGCTCAAAATACAGATCCAGCTCAATGGGATCCACATTGGTAATCCCCAAAATATAAGCCACCATACTATTGGCCCCCGATCCCCTGCCGATATAGGGATAGTCCTTAGATCGCCCATAGCTTACAATATCATAATTGATCAGGAAATACCCGGTAAACCCTAAATCTTCTATCGACTTAAGTTCACGTTGCAGGCGCTCTGTGATCACGGTATTAACCTGCGGATACCGCATGCCTATACGCTCCCGGCATAAGGCTCTCAAATATTCTTTATCCTCTTGTACACTGCCCAAATACGTTTGTTGATTCTGATTCTCGCGTTGAGCATCGAATTTAAATCGCACTTTACAAGCAGTAAACAGCTTCTTCGTATTTTCAACAATATGGGGGTAATCTCTAAAAGCTTCTTCCAATTCGCTTAAAGGCTGCATTTGATGCTGTAGGTTCCCTTCTTGTTCCTGAGGCAACTGGCTCAATAAAATATTCAGATCTATGGCGCGCAGTAACCGGTGTGCATTAAAATCTTTTTTACTGCGAAAGCTAACGGGCTGCTGTATAACCAGACGATCTTTAAGTTGTTTGAGTTTATTAAACGGAAGCCGGTTTAAATCCCGAACCGAAATCCCGATGTATTCAAATTCAGCAAAAGATTCCTTATCTAAGAACAATGCCTGTTCAAAGGGATAGATCACAAAACAGTCTTTCAGTTGTGGGGCAGTCAAAGGAAACTCCTTCTTCTGGTGCAGATGTGCACTCAGAAAGCTATTGAGCTCCTGAAAACCGGTGTTCGTTTTAGCCAATAGGATGTAGAGCTGCTTGGGCATATTGCGCACATCCACTCCCACGGTAATGTGAAGTTCTGTTTCACATGCTTCCCTAATAAACTGCATGGCCGCACTGGTCGAATTGATATCGGTTAAGGCCAGGTATTTTATATTATTTTTCAATGCTAGGTTGATGAGCTCCGTTTCTGAGAACGTGCCGTAGCGCAGGGAAAAGTAGGTATGGCAATTGAGATACACTTTATTAGGGAATTTGAAGTTTACAAGCTAGGCTTTGCGGTGTGCCAATAGCAGCGGCGGACTGCCATCAAAAGGATTGTGACCAGAGCGAATGGTCTTTACGTCTAATGTAGATGCCCGCATCACACTGGAGGCCCCAAAGCGTTTCCTTAAATGATCCATAGCTTTATACAGGTTCAGTTCCTTTTCATTATCATCAAACAGATCGATCTGGTAATGACCCGAAACGATATCACTAAAGTGAATCCCGATAAGTCTCACCAGAATACGCCGCTGGTAGAGGGACTTAAAAAGCGCTTCTACTACCGGTAGAATGATATGCTCAGCACTGGTATAGGGAATCTTACACTGTTTGGTATGCGTCTGAAAATCGGAATACCGAATTTTCAGAGAGACGCAACCGATCATTTTATTGGCCTGACGCAGTTGAAAACACAGGGTATCTACCATAGTAGTGACCGTATTTTTGAGCCGGGTGATGTCTATGGTATCCAGATTAAAGGTACGTTCGCTAGAGATCGATTTACGCTCAGAGTAAGGCTTGACCAGGCTATCATCAATACCTTGTGCCCGTTGCCATATTTTTTGACCATTTTTACCTAAGACCGCTGTAAGCATCTCTACAGGCATTTGCTGTATGGTTTTAATACGTTCAACGCCCATAGCGATCAGTTTCTGACCGGTAACCTTCCCAACACTGGGGATTTTGCGAATAGAGAGGGGGGCTAAAAAAAGTTTTTCAAAACCTGCGTCTACCCGCATTTGGTTATTGGGTTTGGCCTCACCTGTAGCTACTTTACTCACGGTCTTATTTGGAGAAAGGCCGAAGGATATGGGAAGTCCAGATTCTTTTATAATACGCTGGCGCAGCTCTGTAGCAAAAGCATAGTTACCAAAAAAACGGTCCATCCCGGTCAGGTCTACATAGAACTCATCAACACTGGTTTTTTCAAAGATGGGTACCGACTCGTTGATGATCTCGGTAATCAGATCTGAGTATTTCATATAGGTACTCGAGTTGCCTTTAATACAGATCGCTTCCGGGCACAGCTGCCGCGCTAATTTCATGGAAATTCCGGAATGCACCCCAAACTTGCGGGTCTCATAACTGCAAGCGGCAACAACGCCCCTACCCCCTGTTCCCCCTACCAGTACTGGCTTTTTGAGTAATTCTGGGCTTAAAAGTCGTTCTACAGATACAAAAAAAGTATCCAGATCGAGATGTAATATAGATCGTTCCATACCTCAAAAATATGGAATTATTCCAATTTAAAGGATATAATCCATATTAAATATGACTTGAATGTCTAATACTAATGATACGAGGCATTGTATCTATTAATCTCCAATTTAAATATAAAAGAATCCGTAAATGACTAGCGCAATAATTAGTTGTGTTTAGATAGTTGATCCAATTGCTACTGTCTTGATGAATGTGTGTCGGTTTTTAAATCGATTCTGATCGACTATCCTTATAAATATTGTAGAATATTTAGTCAATTAAAAGATTGCCTAAATTCAAGAGGAGAACTATTGGTTTTATTTTTAAAAAGTTTACTAAATGAAGCAGGATATTCAAATCCAAGTTCATAGGCAATTTCACTAATAGTTAAATTTGTAGTAGATAATTTTTCTTTAGCCTTTTCAATTAATTTATTCTGAATGTGTTGCTGTGTACTTTGTCCACTAATTATTTTTAAAGTACTGCTTAAGTAATTAGGAGAAAGATTTAAATCATTTGCAATTTGGCTAACTGTCGGAATTCCGTTAGCTAGAATCTTCGAGTTGTTGAAATAATAATTTAAGCGTTCTTCCAATCTGGTGAGGATTTGGTGATTTGTAATTTTCCTAGTTATAAACTGTCTTTCGTAATAACGTTCCGCATAATTCAATAGTAGCTCAATCTGTGAAATAATGATATTCTGACTAAATTTATCAATATTCGATTGATATTCTTTTTGAATGTTTTTAAATAGTGTTACTAAATTATGTTCTTCTTTTTCTGATAGAAATAGCGCCTCATTAACGGCATAACCAAAGAAGTCGTACTTTTTAATACCTGTAGCCAAAGGTGTATTCCATAAAAAATCTGGGTGGATTAATAATAACCACCCAGATGCATTTACTTTCACGTTTTGATTTATTTGAATATTCAGGGTTTGTTGGGGTGCAACAAAAGACAACACACCTTCGTCAAAATCATAGTTTTGCTGTCCGTAATTGAACTTTTCGCTTACATTTCGCTTTAAACCAATAGAATAAAAATCTTGTATCCATTTAATTTCACTGACATCTGTTGCATAACTAACTTTACTATAATCAACTAAACTAATTAAGGGATGCTCTGGCTTGGCTAAATTGCTATAGTTATGAAATTCATTAAGGGATTTAAATCGAAGTATGGTTTTCATTCTTTAAAAGTAAGCATTAAATTTCTTTGTATAAGACCATTCCTGCGTGATACAGGATTCCATTTCTGAATTCCCCATCTGCCGTAAATCCTGTATCATCCTTATAATCAATATGATTTCCTGAAACTTTATAAACTCCCTGATACGCGCTTTTTCTAGTACCTCGTGCTTCATCATATCGGTTATTAGGCGATAATTCGTGACGAATGTTTCCATCCTCTGTTACCCAAATTCCAACATATTCCTTTGATTCTTCTATAGTCATTCCTTCAAAATTTAATTTTTAAATCCTGTAGATGTTCCTAAGGCTTTATTCTCTGCCATAGCTTCTTGAATGGTCTCAATTTTGAGAGTTGCATAATGGTAGGCATCTTCTCCCATAAAGAAATGTACTGGTGGATTTTCTTGTTCACTTAATGAAATAAATACGTCTGCTGCTTTTTCGGGGTCATTGGGTTGATTACCGTTAATGTCGTTTAAATGGGCTTGTTCCATTTCACGAGCAGCTTTGTACTCTTCAATTTGGCGTGCTGGGGTTTGAACAGAACCTTCTGATAAAAAATTAGTTCTAAAATATCCAGGATACACTAAAGTGGTATGAACGCCAAAGGATTTCATTTCTTCCGCCAATGCTTCTGTAAACCCGGCAACAGCAAACTTCGTTGAACAGTATATCCCAAAACCGGCAAAATTTCCGGTGTATCCGCCTACAGACGAAATGTTGAAAATATGCCCAGATTGTTGCTTTCGTAAATAGGGAGCAGCGTTTCTAATCACATTCAGTGAACCAAATACATTTACTTTAAAATTATTTTCTACTTCGGTTGCAGAAAGTTCTTCTAAAGTTCCTATTTGACTGTAACCTGCATTATTGACTATCACATCAATTTTACCAAAATGCGCATTGGTGGTCTCAATAGCTTTTTTGACGTTTTCATTATGGGTCAAATCCATCTCCAAGGCTAGGAACTTTTCATTTTCTTCACCTATTTCTTGAATCAGGGATTGTTTGTTTCTTGAAGTAGCAGCAACACTAAAACCATTAGCCAGTAATTTTTTAGTTAGGCTTAGCCCTAATCCTTTTGAGGCACCTGTAATAAACCATACTTTTTTTGTATTCATTTTCTTTAATTTTAAATTAGGATACAAAATTGGTACTATAAGAAGTTTATCGCTGTTCCATATCTCCGGAAGGTTTAGTCAAATCTATTTTATTGAATGATTTCAATCCTTTTCTACCCTTTCCTAGTTAGCACCGCTTAGATATTTATCTTAAAAAAGGCTTAATCACCAATGAGACCGTTTTAAACATCATCCGTTTTTTGACTAACACAAAAGTCGTTTTGACTAAATAAGTGTCTCTAATTCGCAGCAATTTTGAAACACTAAAAAACACAGAAGATGGAATTAAAAAACAGCACGATCCTTATCACAGGTGGAACAAGCGGAATTGGTTTAGAATTTGTAAAACAACTTACTGAACAAGGTGGAACTATTATCGTTACAGGTCGTAATCTTGACAAGTTAAACGCAACTAAAAAACAGTTTCCGAATGTTCAAATTTTTCAAAGCGATGTAAGCAATCCGAATGACATTGAACAACTTTACCAGCAAGTAACAAAGGCGTTTCCTGACTTAAATATGGTCATCAATAATGCCGGTATTATGCGTAACCTTTTCTTAGTAAACACACATTTGGATATTGAAAGCATTACCAGTGAAATAGATATAAACTTATCGGGTGTAATTAGAATGAATCACCAATTTCTACCACATCTCAGAACAAAAAAATCAGCTGCAATTGTCAATATTTCTTCAGGTTTAGCATTCTTACCTTTTCCACTCTCACCAGTGTATAGCGCAGCAAAATCAGGTATACACGCCTATTCGCAAGTTTTGAGGTTACAACTGAAAAACACCCCTGTTAAGGTTTTTGAAATTGCACCACCAGCAACAGCAACAGATTTGATGGATGATTTTACAGACGATTTAGGCTCGGATGGTGGTCCAGTTATGAAAGTTGAAAAAATGGTGCAGGTAGCCATTAACGGACTTTTAAAAGATAAATTTGAAATCAAACCAGGAATGTCAAAAGCACTGAAGTTAATGGGCAGGATTGCACCTAAGTTCTTTCTGAATTTTATGGATAAAACGCTTGAAAAAGGAAAATTAAAGAATAAATAAATTAAATTTCCATATATGAAGCCTATTAGAATAAAAAGCATTTCTGAATTTCATCGGTTGCGAAATCTACCTAAGCCGGAACACCCCTTGATTAGTATTATTGATTATGCTAATTTAAAATTCAGCGATGAAGAAAAGGGACAAAAATTAAGAGCAACTTTTGACTTTTACTCAATTTCTATAAAACGTAATTTAAGTGGGAAGTTGCAATATGGGCAACAATTGTACGACTTTGACGAAGGTCTAATGGCATTTCTTGCACCCAACCAGGTGTTTGGCATTGAAATTTTCAAAGAAGAAATAACAAATCAATCGGGTTGGATTCTAATGATACATCCCGATTTTCTTTGGAATACCTCTTTAGCAAAGAACATTAAAAATTACGAATACTTTAACTATTCGGTAAATGAAGCTCTTTTTCTTTCGGAAAACGATGAAATAATCATTAACAACATTGTTAAAAATATTGAACAAGAATACCATTCAAATATTGACAAGTTTAGCAAACAAATCATCGTTACACATCTTGAAAACTTATTGAGCTATGCCGAGCGTTTTTATAATCGTCAGTTTATCACCCGCGAAAAAGCAAATCATCAAATTTTAGAACGCTTAGAAAAATTTTTGACTGACTATTTTGAAAGCAATAATTTAGCAACCACAGGGTTGCCGACAGTTCAATACATTTCAGACCAGTTAAATATTTCATCAACCTACTTACTTACTTTGCTAAAAACCCTCACTGGTCGAACAACACAGCAACACATACACGATAAGTTGATAGCTAATGCCAAAGAAAAATTATCAACGACAGACTTATCAGTTAGCGAAATTGCTTACAAACTTGGCTTTGAACATTTGCAGTCGTTCAGCAAGTTTTTTAAAACAAAAACCAAACTCTCGCCAATGGCATTTAGACAATCATTTAATTGAAAAAAAAGAAAATAGCCAGTTCATAAAAAAGATGCATAAACGCAATTACGGCGGATTCGAATACGCCAAATACACTCGGAATTGCTAACGCCTGTACTTAACCGAAAATAATCATAATTTAATCCATAGCCATATTTCTGTACAACACCTAATTTACCTTAATAAAACACTATTATTGATTAGGTTATTTAGCTCTTCTCTGTTTAAACATAGACTACGGATATTCTTCTGAGCCTGCTTAATTCGCTTCCATCTATATTTCTCATTTTCAACTTGGATTCTAAGTGAAGAGTAAATTTCCTTTTTAAAAATCATGTTCCAGATAATTATAGCTAGTTTTCTTGCCGTAGCAGTGATTGCAGCGACCCTCCCTTTTCTAAACGCTATCCGTTTGAAAAAGGGCAACAGATCATATTCCTTTTGGTTTCCAATAGAGTTTGCTACATGCCATAAGGCTATGGATATTGAATTTTTCCCTCGCTTTACCCAACTGCTTAATATTCTACCACCACTGATTTTGTTATTAGGAACTAATCTTAACCAAGAAGCAAAACTTTTAGCTGTAGGAAATTTGTGAATATCATTGCCTAGATTAGTCATAAAGCACAGTACTGTATTGTGACTAACACCTTTAATAGCAAAAAGATCAGTGCCAAAAAACTGATAGGCTGTTCTTGCGATATTAAAACTTGGTGCATTTTTAGCTTTCTTTCAATTATAACTCTTGAACAATTTCTCTTTTTCTTTAGATACAACTGCAGTAGGAGTGTACTGAAGTAAAAGCTTTTCTATAACCTGATCACACTCTTTTAAAGCACTATTAAAATATCGATAAATATCCAGGCAAGACTTGAGTTCAAATAATAGTTCTGCTCTCCAATTTCCTTGTAAAGAACTGGCTATTTCCTCTGTTGATTTCTTAGTCCTTATATCGACAATACTAGCTAAATAGTACGGGTCTCGCTTACCAGCTAGTATTGCTTCAATTATAGTAAGACCTGATTTACCGGTAACATCGCGTAAGGCGACGTCAAGTCTTACATTCATAAGCCTAAGTGATTTCTGGATTTTAAGTGTATAGCGAGCTATCTGCTCTGTTAAATGTTGACGATGGTTATAATAACATCTTAACTCCTGCATCATATCATTAGGTAAAAAACTTCCTGAATGAAGACCAAATCAAGCTTTTGAATCCAAATAGCATCAATTACATCGGTTTTTTTTCCTTTAACATTTTTTGTTTGACTACCAAAAGTGAGTATAACTTCAAAACAAGACCTCTGAAAATCACTAAAAAGACTCTGCCAATAACTACCAGTACTTTCCATTGCTACTGTGGTAATCCCGTGCAAGTTTAAATAAGAGATGATGTCATGATGAACTTTTGTGTAAACACCAAAAGAACGAACATTATCTGTATTTTGATCAACAGCAACCACATGCATACGTGAACCTATATCAATTCCAGCAGCCTTAGGATTGATCATAGGTAATAACATTTTTTTATCTTTCATCATTTATTGGGTTTAGAAACTTCAGAGAGATACATTTATATCTATAAAAGTTTTCTGTTCGGGATTCCTTAAAAGGATCACCAAATTATTCGTCAAATGTCCCAACTAAAAAGTGTAGACTTTATGTATCTGCACTAGATTTTAGGAAGGACTAAAATAAGTGCCATTTAGTATTCCGGTTTCGTTCTGAAGTTATATCCCAATTTACAAAATGATCAATCTAGTTGTCATCTATATTCGATTTCTCAGTCGGAAATATTGTAATTTTAGGACGGGTAAAAGTGGCCTTAAGTTTATTTTTGATACAACTTTTATCAATATATGCATCATAATTCTCGAGTCTTGTAAATCACATCCCAAAACTCTTTGATATGCTTAAATAACCTCTTGTAACACTTCGTTTAGGTTATATAAAACTATTTCTTTCTGAAGTAGCAATATGTCCACTTTCTCTTAAGTCATCAAAATTGAATTACTACTAATAGTTTTCCGGCAAATCAGTACCAAACATCGATTATTAGATTGAATCTAAGTTTTGAATACAACAATCATAGATTTGATTATGCCTTACTTTTCATTTATCCCAATCTTTGCTTCATAAAAACAAAAGAGCTCTAGAACATAGGTTCAAGATATTATTTGTTAGGCCTACGCAACATTTTTCTACGGCCACCACGGCACTTGAAAATACGCACTGCTCTTTAATTCAGTCTCTGGCAACACCAATAATGAGACTTTAATTATAAACATTCAAAATATGTCTGGTTCAAAAAAAGAAAATCTATCTGATTCTCAAATAGATGAAATTCTGGAAAATATGAGTGATGCATTTAAAGAACTGCCCCGCTCACCAATTCTACACAAACCTACTGAAGTGGGATTATTTTACGAAGATATTACATTCCCATCTATAGATGGAGTTCCGATTGAAGGATGGTTTATACCGGCTGAGGGTTCAGATAAAATTATTATAATCAATCATCCCATGGGCTTTACCCGCTCTGGTCTTCCTTCACATCTGGAACCTTGGAAATCTATCTGGCAGGCTAGTGGAAATGATATGGAAGTTAATTTTATACCTGATTTAAAAATACTTCATGAGGCGGGATTCAATATACTAGCGTATGACCTGAGAAACCATGGCCATAGTGGTACAGGTAATGGAGGACTTATCTCTACCGGAATTTTTGAATCTAGAGATGTTTTGGGTTCCATTCGATATGTACGCGAAAGGCATGAAACCAAATCCATGAGAATCGCCCTGTTTAGTCGTTGTTTGGGTGCTGATGCTACGTTATACGCAATGAAGCACAATCCTAAGGATTTTGAACACATACGATGTCTTGTGGCGGTACAACCTTTGAGCGAAGAATATATTCTCACTAAACAATTAGAGCTGGCACATATTCCTAAAAACCGCATTAAAGATCTAGATCATAAGATCATCATGAAAACAAGCTTTAGCATTGAAGATAGAAATGCAGGGAAATGGGCCAAAGCTGTATGTATACCCACTTTTATTTATCAGGTAAACGATGACTTGCTTACGGATCCTGCAGATGTACAGGGCATGTACGATGACATCCCCCTAAAGGATAAAAAACTTCAATGGATTTATGATACTACTGCCCGTTGGGATGGTTACCTGGAGTTTCAAAGAAGGCCTGAACCGATGTTAAAATGGTTCGATCAGCACATGTAATTAATAAATCGCTAAATCTTATACCAACAAAACAAATTCAAATAAGTAAAATTTAATAGTATGAAAGAAGTAAAGAAAGAAGTATCAAATTTTAAGGATAACAACATTTCCCAACCTCCAAGCATTAATGGCTTCGTAGCAAGTGAAGAGGAAAAGAAAATCATCCTAGAAAAGCGCGAAAAGTGGAGACAGGATTTTGAGGCCAGAGACGTAGAGGCTATTATGTCTTATTATGTTGATGACATTTTATCGTATGACTTGATGGCTCCAATACAGTTTGAAGGTGAGAAAATGTGGAGAGATAACTGGATTAACTTTTTTAAATTCTTCCCAGCTGAAATTAAGATAACGCTAGAAGATCTAACCGTATTTCAGGAGGGAAATCTAGCAGCACTTCGTGGTCTTACCAGACTTACGGCCACAACCATGGATGGAAATGAAGTTGATATGTGGGCTCGGGAATCTAATGTACTGCGTAAAATAGATGGTGAATGGCTAATCGTTCACGATCATATTTCTGTACCTATGGATTTTGAGAACGGTATGGCTTTAACAGACCTAAAACCCATTGGGGTTTAACGAAGTTAAGAAAGGAGTCTTAAAATAACTGCCCCAATATGACGGGGCAGTTTTAAAACATACATGTTTTATTTTACTAATTAGCACCATATAAAGATGAAGAAAGTATTTATTACGGGAGCAACTGATGGTCTGGGTTTTATGGCTGCCGAAAAACTTATAGAAAAGGGACACCAAGTAATTTTACATGCCAGGAATAATGCCAAGGGTGAAATTGTTCTTCAAAAACTTCCTAATGCAAAAGCTGTTGTAATCGGGGATCTTTCAAGTATATCTCAAACCTATGAAATAGCAGAAGCTGTAAACCAGTTGGGAACAATGGATAGTGTAATCCATAATGCAGGGGTTGGTTTTCAGGAACCATACCAAGAAACAGAAGACGCACTCCCGTACGTATTTGCAATAAATAGTCTTGCACCTTACATTTTGACGTGTTTGATAAATAAACCTAAACGTTTAATCTATACCAGTTCAGGTATGCATCAACAGGGAGATGCAGAGCTGAAGGACTTGTTTTGGAAAGTGAAAAAGTGGAATGCTGCGCAAGCTTATTCCGATACCAAACTACAGAATATTTTATTAGCATTTGCAATATCTAAACGCTGGCCTGATGTATTTTGCAATGTAGTATCCCCTGGATGGGTTGCCACTAAAATGGGTGGTCCGCATGCTCCCGATGATTTGGAAAAAGCTACTGAAACACAAGTTTGGTTATCATCATCCGAGGAAAAAGAGGCTAAAATTTCTGGTAATTTTTTGTACCATAAACGCCCAAAAAGCTATCTTTTAGCTGCTAACGATATCCAATTACAGAATCGATTTATGGACTATTGTGAATCATTAACGAATATAAAACTACCTAACGGATAAGCTATTAGTTATGTTAAAACGAAATAACACCTATAGACTTAGTCTCGAGTCACTTTCTCTAAAAGACGAATTAGCCCAGAGTTCTACTATCAAATTAGCGTTTGAAAATCACGATGATATATTTATTATAATAGAAAGTCTGAAAGAGAAAAATCCTTTTGGGGATAAAAATCAGGCTGTTGAATTTGCTATCGGAATTAAGTTATTTACCGAAGTTATGATTAGAAACAGAAAACATCCACTGTTTGAAGATTTTTTTTCCAGAGGTCCAGACCTTTATGAAAAAAATTAAAACTATTTAGATTATATATCTATTATCTTAAGTTATTATGTCAAGAGAACTTCATCATATAAATACAATTCATCAATATCATAAAGTTCGTGGTTTGAGTAAACCGCTACATCCACTCATCAGCATTGTAGATTATAGTCAATTAAAAGTGTTTAAAGAGGATAATTTGAAAAGTTGGACCTACAATTTTTACACCATCGCATTGAAGCGGAATTTTGAATCTGCGATCAAAATGAACTATGGTCAGCAGGAATATGATTACGATGAAGGCGTTATGTTCTTTATGGCACCAGGACAGCTTTTTAGTTTCGATGTAAATGAGGAAACTTCACACGAAAAATCCGGTTGGATGATCCTAATCCATCCTGATTTTTTATTGGGCACCACATTGGCTAAAGCAATTAGAAAATATGATTTTTTTAGTTATGCCACCCATGAGGCCCTTTTTTTATCCGAAAAAGAAGAACAGCTTTTAAATACCATCACCGCTAATTTAGAAACAGAGTATCAATCTGTTATAGACAAGCACAGTCAGCAAATTATTGTGACACAACTCGAAACACTCTTAGCATATTCAAGTCGTTTTTATGAACGTCAATTTGCAACCAGAATACCAATGAGCCACCATATTCTGGAAAGGTTTGAAGAAATTATCAACGCTTATTTTAAGGATGAAAAATATATTGAACAAGGACTTCCATCGGTAAAGAATATTGCAGATCAATTGTGTTTAACTCCAACCTATTTAAGTTCCTTATTGAGGCACTTAACCGGGCAGACTACACAACAGCATATCCACGATAAATTAATTACCATTGCTAAACAAAAGCTCTCTACAACAGATTTGTCTATAAGTCAAATTGCTTATGAATTGGGCTTTGATTATCCGCAATCATTTAGCAATCTCTTCAAGAAAAAGACCAATCAGTCACCTATTAAATTCAGGCAATTATTCAATTGAGTTTTGTGTTCTAAGGGGGGAGCAAATTTGGTCGTTAGAAAATAAATAAGGCAAGAATAGAGAATTTTATAAAAAAGCGAGAGAATATTAAATAGTCTGCATGTCCATCATTTAAGCTTATTTTACGAATTATTTTTTTTTATTCCGGCAAATAACGGGTTCAGACCACACATTTCATTGGGTGACATGTCACCCAATGAGTACATTGAAATCAATGAAAATAGCCCAGATTCTCTAGTTATTACTAGTACCTAAAGATGGGAGGAGGTCAATAGCCCTGATTCTCTAGTTATTACTAGTACCTAAAGATGGGAGGAGGTCACCTTAATCAAATACTATTTTACTACTGTAACTTCTAATTCTATTTTTAATGTTTCAAAGAGACTTTTAACTTCCAATACAGTACTTGCCTGTTTTATATTATGCTCAGTTACCCAATTTTGGAAAACATCAAAACAATTAAATAGCTCTTCAGATGAAGTTGTATAAATATTTAATCTCACAATATTTTTACATTCATATCCAGCTTCCTTTATAACTCTTTCCAAATTCTCTATAGCTTGAATTAATTGGGCTTTCATATCGGAAGTACTTGATTTTCCATCATCATCTATAGCTGTTTGCCCAGAAATATAGAGGGTGCCCTCTGGCTTTGTAACTTCAACCGCTTGTACATAACTTCTTTCATTTTGCCATTTCCACGGATTAATTATTCGTTTTTCCATTTTTTCTTCTTTTATATTTTGTGCTAATGTTGACACAGTAGTTCATACTATAATTGCCACTATTTTAATTCTCATAATTGCAATTTTGTATTACACTACAAATATTGGAATCATAGCATTAGTCGCGTGTGACATACATCACTAATTGTAAAGAAGTTTAAATATTAAGAGGAAAGTCGACTAAGTGTCTCGCGCGAAACACCTAAATAAGAAGCCAAAAGAGTTTTGGGAACTCGTTGAAATAATAAAGGGTACTGTTTCAATAGTTGCTCATATTTTTCTTTAGCGTTTGATGTTAAAAAAGATAAAATTCTATTTTGTGAAGCAATATGACCTGAGTTAGATTTTTCCAGAAAGAAACAATTCATTTTGGGTAATTCAGCTGATAGTTTTTGATAATTTTTAAAACTTAAGGAAAATACTATAGTGTCTTCAATGCACTGCAAAGACATTTTAGCTTTAGTTTGTGAAAAATAAGCTGAAAAGTCACTTTCCCACCAGTCTTCCATTGCAAATGACACAATATGTTGTTTTCCGTTTTTGTCATCGTAAACTAATTTCAGAAGTCCGCTAACAACTAAATAACAGTTCTTTACCTGTTCTCCTTCTTGAATAAGAAAATCATTTTTTTTATAGTTTTCGAATGAGAAATGTGATAGAATATGTAAGAACTCATCATCAGTAAGAGCTATTAAATTTTCAATATGTTCTTTTAATTTTTCTTTCATCAAACAAGAATTCTAATTTGGATGCCACGAGTGACAATGACGCACAATTTGTTATATCAATACATAGTGGATACCTATTCCCTCAAAATTTACGGGATATAATCACGTTTGAGTTGTGTTTATAAATCTAAGCATTTGTTTAAGAATTACTTTACGAAAATAAATAACCACACCAAAAAGGATATGAATATTTTAGCATTATGGCATATAAATTTCTAAGAGTTATGTTTCTTAAAAAGGTAGCCTTGCATCCAAAACTACTGGATCAGAACCTCAGCCTTATACCTTCAATAATATTAGAATACCGTTACACCTCTTTTGCTACGTGCTGTCCTCGGGTGAACTACAGGTAAACCTTGGGTGGATGGAGCTCAGGGAATGTTTAAAATGAACTACCTAGAATAAATATAAGTGGATTATGACTTTTATGGCAAGAAAATAGCTTTTTGGGTGGCTGTGTTTTGTTTGAACCAGAACATTTATTTTCTTTTTGGACAATTATTTAAAAATCAAGGGGAAAACAAATTGTTAGGCTAATTATAATTCAGATGATCGTAAGCGTTTTAAAGTCTTCTAGAAAAGAATTTGTCATAACTTTTGTTCAAGTTTTTTTAGAATTTTCAATTGTAACTCTTGAGTTTCAAATAAGGTTTGAACTTGTTCTTGAATGAGAAGATCAATTTTCTGATTCAGTGCTTTTATTTCCAGTTCAGCTTTTAAATTGACTAAGTAATCATTTTCAGCTCTTTTTCTGTCTTTTTCCTCTTGTCGATTTTGACTCATCATTATAACCGGAGCTTGTAATGCTGCAATACAGGAAAGAATGAGGTTCATCAGTATAAATGGGTATGGATCAAAATTGTCCTTTACGGGGGTTAATGTATTGAACAGCACCCATACTACTAGAATTGTAAAAAAGGAAATGATAAAAGCCCAACTACCTCCAAATTTGGCAACCTTATCAGATATGGTTTGTCCTCTAGTAAGTATTTCTTTAGGGGGATTTAAAAGATTGTTCGTAATTAAAGTTTCTTCCTCAATTGCTTTCTTAACAATTTCTTGCAGTTTTTTTACCTGCTCAGATTTGGCAGTTAAAAGTTTATTTATGTCTTTGTCCATTTTCTATCATTAATCCATTTTATTTAAATGCACCACAACTCGATATATCAACACTAAATATATATCTATTCCCTCAAAATTTACAGGATATCAACACTTTTTGTCGCTCATACACATTGAGCTCTAATAAGAACTTGGTTCTTTAAAATACCATAGAATCAAAACTGACACGCCTTACTTTAGTACCTGAACCATTCCCCTACTTCTATATTACATCCATTCACCTTTTTATCAAATACGGCTTTACCTCCCACGCCTCAAAACCCCGGGTTTCGATCAGGTAGTTAAAACTGTTTTGCAATTGGGCGATCCCTTTTATTTCCAAGTATCAAAAGCGTGATTTCCCAAAAGAGCGACCTGAATTTCTTTTTAAAGTGTTTTGTTGATGCACGTAGAGCAGTTCCCAGGATTCCAGTATTGTATCTCACTGTCGCTCTATAAGCTGGGGAGATGGGGTCTTATCGCTTTTAGCAACGTATACATTTTTGGCGGCATGTAAAAGATTCCAAAGGTCATTGTTTTTCCCTACTTGGTCTAGTGCGTGCCGCGCAATGCGTTTCCCGGTCCATAGGCACTATACCTGAACCAAGGGTGTTGAGTAGCTCCTAGTAATAGATCAATGATGCTATCAATACCACGTTTATATTTTATCGATAAATTTTAAAATACTAAAATCTTATGGCTTCTTTTGGTGTGTGTGTGTGTGTGCTGATTGAGAATTTCTGTATTTAAAATCAGAAGATAATATTTCAATAGGGTATTTTTATAAATTCTTTTAGCAAAGGAGAACAGCCTTCTGAAAAAACATCATCTTAGCACTAAAATCAATTAATCCTTATGAGTTTTAAAAACACCAAGCAATTAGGCTTCTTAGCTGCCTTATTCTCTGCATTGGCTTGGTCAACTACAGGTATATTCGTTCGATTTTTAAAGGGTTTCTCTGCCTTGGAAATTATAGCCGGACGTTGTTGTATTGGTCTGCTATTTATTCTTTTATTTTTCCTAATTCGCCATTATTCATTGGGTGAAAAATTATGGAAGTCTAAACAAGCCTGGGGATTGGGAACCCTGATGGCCTGCTATTTTATGCTGGTAGTGATTTCTTATCAGATTGCTCCGGTAGCAGAAGTCTCCATACTTACCAATACAACCCCTTTATTTGCGTTGATTTACAAAAGAAGTAAAGGGCTTTCCATTTCATCTCAGGAGATGTGGGGTATATCTTTGGGAATGATTGGTGTGATCTTAGTGGTGATCTCTGGAAATTCCTCTCCGTAATTTTCTTCTGGTCCGTTGCATTTATTGGGTGATTTTATGGCATTAATTGCAGGGGCAGCAATGGCCTTATATTCTATTATCTATAGGAACATTCCCCTAGAGAAAAAGCCTTCTTCACAACTGGCAAGCTTTTTTACATTCTTTGTCGGCAGTACCATAAGTATTCTTATCATTGGTTTTTCCGGAGATAGTGGTGCTTTTATTAATTCTCTTGATATTAATGCTTTGTATCTCTTCCTGGCCTTAGGAATCTTAGCTACCCTTTTACCGACATTGTGTTACGCCTATGCTTCTTCGGTTTTGGCTTCAGTCACAGTTACCTCATTGAGGTTACTTACGCCATTATTGGCCGCATTTTTAGCTATTATATTTCTAGCTGAAATTCCCGATTTCTTATTTTGGCCAGGAGCTTTAATTCTTTTGATGGGATTGTTCCTGATTATTAAATCCAAATAAAGTATTAAGACTTTTTATAGCACATTCTACAAATGTGGACTGATTTGGAAAAGGTGAGAAAATAAGCAGGAATACCTATCTCACGACCTCGTCCATTGATTACCGCCGCAGCCTTTTAAAGACCTATTTAGCTACCAGATTGCTGGCAGTTAACAGGCAGACAAAGTCGAGGTGCTACCTCACTCCTACCAAACTTTACCACAGTTTTTGTGGTTGAATACAGTATCAACGTGGTTATAAATTAGTAGCGCTCAGACTGATCTCAGGAGGATACTCTTAGTTGTAAAGAACTACACTAGAAAGGGAGGTTATACCATTTTGCGATCAGGGAACTTTATGCACTCTCAATTATCTATAATTCAGACAGATCTCCTAAATCTCATTTAAAATCCAACGGCTGATTTTCTCAAGAACGATGGGGCTTATGGTTTGTTCAATTTGTGGGTATTCTGCAATTTGACCCGTTTCACTTTCCTGAAATAAATGGTTTAATTCAGGTATCAATACCACTTGGTTATTTTTAGATTTACTATTTTCTAAAGCTTCTTTCACTGGCTGTAGATGGTATTTAGGTGGAACCTGCGTATCCTTACTCCCGTATAAAGCCAGAACGGGAACAGTAATTTTCAGCAATTCATCAGCTGGATTATACTTATAAAAATTGCGGATCCATGGATTTGTTCTGCTGCTTACCAGATTTTCGATAAATGCTGCTTTGTCCAGATGTTGAGGAAGCAGGGAAGCCAAAACTTCAGAATTTTGATAAAAGGCTCTTAATTCTGTTTTTATCTCGTCTTCCTCCCGACCGGAAGATGCGATCGCAATGGCCCGTTCTACATAGGCTTTATAGTTTTCTTCCTCATCCACAGCAAAATTCCGGAGGTCTAAAGCCTGCTGTAGCGAAACTTGTTTTCCGGTCATTCCAGTGCCTGCCAGCATAATGACAAAGGAAACAGCTTTTGTGCTGTTAGCCACTTTTGGCGCAATAATAGCGCCCTCGCTATGCCCAATTAAACCTATGTTCTGAAAATCTAAATCTGTTCTATTTTTTAAATAGGTTACTAGGTGTCGTACATCATCAGCAAAGTCTGCAGTTGTGGCCTTATTAAAATCTCCCGTTGATGCTCCAACCCCTCTTTCATCAAATCGTAAAACGGCAATTCCCTTACGGGTAAGATAGTCTGACAGCACCAGAAAAGGCTTGTGCCCCATATAGGTCTCGTCCCGATCCTGAGGTCCGCTTCCTGAAATCAATATGACTACCGTACGATCCGCATTCGGGTTTACAGGTAAGGTAAGGCTTGCGGCAAGGTTTACTTTGGCGTCTGCATTGTATATGGTCACCTCTTCAACCGCGTATGGATACGGTTTACTTGGCTCCTGGGGCCTTTTTGGAGTTGCTACAGGTTCAACGGCATCTTTCTTTATAAGGATTAAAGGTTTGCTTTTTAAACCCTCTTGAAAAGTACCCGTAATGGTATTGGCTTGCTGATCCCAGATTCCATTAAATTTAAAACCGAGGTTTGACCCGTCTATTACAAAATCGTTTGGAGTAACCCGTGTAGCCAGAGGTTCAAGTTCTTTTAAGCCCTGACTGGGAATATCGATTGTTGTAATCAGTTTTTCATCCTTTTCAGTGATGTGGAAAATAAAAAGCAGGGTTTTACCGGGTTGTACTTCCAGATCAGCCTGCCAGGTTCCTTCTAAATTCTGAGCGGACAGCGCAATGACAAGAGCTGTTAAAACAAATAAAAGCGTAGCGATAATGAGTTTCATAATTTACGTGATATATAGGCATACTTATCCCATCCATCTAAATGACAGCGGGGAATAGCCTGATTTTAAAATGTGTTTAGTTTTTGATTTCGGAGAGCAGCTGCTCTGTAGCTTTTAGCGTTTTGGTGTAGGATCTTAATACCCAAAAGCCAAAGCCTAAAAATGCGATAATCCCAATAGGAAAGGTCAGCGTCCAAAAGTGTTCAGTTTCACTCAGGTCAATTCCCTTGATTGCTGCAAGTACCGGAATGGCTATGACAACTAGAAAAAGCCCAAGTGATACCGTTAATCTTTGAAACTTGATGAATTGAACTCTGGACTTTCTAAAGTTCGTTAAGGTCTCTAAGTAGGTTTTTGAGGATACCGGCATCTGTTGCATCGCTTTTAAGCTCCTTAAAGAAATTACAGGAAGGGAAAAGAGCAAAACAATAGCTATTATCGCGAAGATTTGTTCCGCCAGAGGTTCTATTTTTTGAAAATTGAGAATGAGGTATAGCGCGCCCAGATAACAGATTACGGCTCCAAGTGTTTCTGAGGTCTTTATCGTACGCAGTTTAGAATGGTATTTGTGTTCGGTTACTTCTTCCAATAGCTTTTTGGTATGCTGCTCCTGTTGTTGCAGTTTATCGCTCATACCTTCCCATAAATTTTTAAGTTCTTCCAATTCCATAACACGTTAATTAGTGAGTTGTGTTTTTAATTTTTCTTTTATTCTTGATATTCGGGTTCCCACATTACTTTTGCTTATACCGATTATTTCTGAAATTTCCTCGTGGCTTTTTCCCTCCAGATAGAGCAGTATAAGCCCTTTTTCTAAGAGGTTTAATTTCTGAATCTGGGTGTAAATGCGTTTTAGGTTTTCTTCATCAGCCTGATCCCTGTGTTCTGCAATGTGATACATCTGAGGATCTATAGCAGTAGTTGCTAGTGTTCGCTTGCTTTTTTTAAGCTGATAGATTGCGGTATTCAATGCTACCCGATACATCCAGGTACTCAATTTTGAAAGGGCATTAAAGCTATCGTAGGATTTCCAGAGTTGATAAACTATTTCCTGATACAAGTCTTCCCGATCCTGCGGATTCTCTGTATACATAAGGCTTACTTTAAAAAGTAACCCCCGATGGGCTAAAATGGCTTTTGTAAAGTCCTCTTTACGATTCATATTAAAATTTAAACTTCCCTTTATTAGTGTATCGTAGGTGTTAAAAATCACACTTTATAAGGATTTTTTTTAGGAAAGCTTGAGGATTTAGCCTAACACCCTTTATGACAATTAGTTATACAAAAAGAGCTTTTATAAGCTCCTGAATGTTTTATGAGTAGTCTCGTAATACCATCACCAGCTAACCGGTTGTAAGCCTTGGTAGTTTCAATTAAACTTTTAAAACCGATTTTATAATGCCTTCGACACAGGCCGAGGTTGTAGAGCTAACTCTTTTATCAGCTAAAAAGGATCTGAGACTTTCGAGTCCTTCGTAATTATCTACAATACTAAAGCCGGTTTGATAATCTTTAAAAACACGAACACTTTCCTTACTGAAAAGTGTAATTACGTGGCTATGTCTAGTATCTTTTTTTATTTTTTCAAATAAAGAAGTCAGAGTTTATTGCTCACCCTCAAGAATTTGAAAGAAACTTCCATCCTTATAGATGAGCACTCCGGTTACTTGTGATCTGTAATTATTTTGAACCGTTTGTTCATAGAGCGGTATGATATCTTCATTTTTTAACTCCTTACTCGCATCGCTTACATAACAGATAGCGTAGGTTATTAGCGGCTTTTTGCAAGAATTTTTAAAATTGTGCTACTCTTTTCCTCGTAACAAATACAGAGGTATTCCTAATAGATCGCATCCAATTGGGTTTTAAGAATTGATGCAGAGCGATTAAAGGGGAAAGAATCCACCACACCAAACTCCAAATATATTATAATTAAAAACAATTTATTTTCATTTTACACTACTCAAGTGAATTATCTAATTTTTTTCTGCAAATAGCTTACCGATGGTAAGGTAAATGATTGCAGGCCTATGGAAAATCGAATTTTAAGTTTGAAAAAATGATATCGGTCAATGACCTAATTCACCGGGTCTCATCTTTTGAGAGCCTTGCCATTTAAAACAGCCTATTCTATCGAGAATTTTAGGATTTATGGTAGGTTTTTGTGTTATTTATAAAAAATTGTAGCTATTTGTCTCCTACGATTGAGTTAAGAAAGAGCCGAAGACACGAGCAAAAAACTAACATTGATTGCAATGGCCAACAAGCTCTAAAACAGACCTTCACAATTGCAGAAACCGGAATGCCCTATGAAGGTTTTATTTCGAAATTGAGCTAAAACGATTTGATTTTTAACTAGGATATTTGTTTTATTATGCCTTCTACTTCTCTTGTTGGTATTGTGAGTTAATCTTTTCAATTTTTTGAATAACTATATCTAATTTATCATTTTCCTTTTGAATTATTTTTGGTCTAAAATAAAACCAATTAAATCCAATCCAAATTAGAGTTAAAGAGTATGCTATAATTGTCCAAGTTAAAGTCATCATAGAAACATACTCAAATAAATAAAGACAAATACCAACTGAAAGTGTCATAAAATATATACCTAACATTTTTGTCTGAATATATTTTTGTCGCTTTTTGATTTTTAAAAGAGTTTTTAAAAAGTCGTTAGTACATTTATCATTACTAATTTTCATCAAATTTGGTAATATTTGGTTGTATGCATACAAATAGAGAATTATTCCAACTATTGTAATGATGATTCCAATTTTGGTTGTAATAAACTTAGGTTCAAAATACAGCCAAATAATAATAATAACGCCAATTGTTACTACCATTAAAATATTAATAGCAATTAAAACTGCTATTTTATTTCTTTTGAGTTTCTTCAGTTTTACAAATACATCATCCATTTGAGGTGGTTCTGTGGTTTGTTTTAACCATAATTCTTTTAGATTATATTTTTCGCTCATAATTTTTAAATTTTGCCTGTAGCTTTTCCTTTATTCGATGAATTCTAACACGAACATTACTGTTTGAAAGACCAACTATATTTGCGATTTCTTCCTGATGGATATTCTCTAATTCAAGCGAAATAATAATTCTGTCTACTTCTTTAAGTTCTGATATACATTTGTATAAAAATGCTATTTCACTTTCAATTTCAGGTTCATTTTCTTCTGTAACGTGCTTTGGAAGTTGAACTTTTCTATATCGCTTTTGTCGTTCGATTTGGCGCAAACAATTATTAGAAGCAATGCGAAAAATCCAAGTTCCTATTTTTGATTCGCTTCTAAATTCAGGAAGTTTATTTAATACAATCACAAATGTTTCTTGAGCTAAGTCTTTTGCTAAGTCCACATCGTTGACATACCCCATACACAACCGAAAGACTTTTTGCCAATGATTTTGATAAATATGTTCAAACACAATTAGTTATTTTCTATAAAATTTGATAACTGTTCAAAATACCATTCTTTATCATCATACATTATAAAATGAAGGCCTTTGTTAGCATATTCCAAATTTGCGGTTTTAAGATGCTTATATTGTTTTTCAATAGCAGGCTTAAAATTTTTAAAATATGACTCTAAGAGAATTAACGTTGGGCATTGAATATTTTCAATTTTTTCTCTTAAATCAGTATTTGAAAAATAGCAATACATTTCTGCAAAGGTTTTTCGGTCAGACTTAACACTCCATTCGACAATTGTTTTTACCATTTCTTGATTGGTTGTAAGTTGTGGAATTGTATTTTTTTGCATTTGATAAAACTGGTCTTCAGACATAGCTGTAATTTGTTCTATTGAAGCTGAGCAATCCACGTTTTCTTGATGTTCGAAACTTGGGTTTGACAACGCTGCTAAACAGGGTAAAGCATCGACAATAACTATTTTTTTAAGAAGTTTAGGATAATCTGCTGCAATAGCCATAGCCAAACCACCACCCATACTATGTCCTATTATAATGGGGTTTTCTATATTTTTTTCTTTAATAAAGTCTACTATTCTATTTTTCCAATTGTCAAAAGTTTTATTTTCACTAGGTTCAACGCCTGCAAATCCTGCCATAGTGAGCGTGTAACAGGTATAATTTTCTTTATAAGTTTTTACAGTTGCATCCCATACTTCGCCTGAAGAAGCAAATCCCGGAATAAGTAGAATACTCTGATTTCCGGCTCCGCTTTTTTCGACTTTAAATGGATAATCTAAAGATTTTTGTCCAAAAGCATAGGTTGAGGTCATAATTAAGATACTGCATAAAAAAATATTTTTCATTTTGTAGAATTTTTAATGTTCACCCTTTGGATACGAAGGACTACAAAATGTTACAAAATTTTTCTGTTTTCTTTACTAGCAGGATTTTTATTTGAGTTGCACAAAACTCATTACATCAACACTAAATATATACCTATTCCCTCAAAATTTACAGGATATCACTGCTTTGTGACGATGCTATCCGTTGAGATCTGATAAGACTTGAGGCTGTAATGTAAGATCGTGTGTAATCAAACCTGACTCACCTCGCAAACCATCCAGCCACTACCCTATCTCCATATCACATGAAGTTTCTTTTTGTTTTAGGACTGCTTTCTTTCATAGCGCGGGCTTCTCAACAATATGCAATCTCTGCTCTCTGACATCGCTTATAATCTTAAGAAGTACCTCAAAACTTAAAAGCCGGTAGAAAGCGGATTAAGATACCCAGCTTGTTTTTTAAATTTCGCACTGACTTTAAATCCGGATTACAAGTCCAGTTTAAAGACTTCATAATTAAAAATGTATATACTTAAGCTTATTTTCATGTGAACAGTCATGACATTGGCATATTTCACAGAACCATCACTATTGGTAACTTGATGTATACGTTTTTCTTCCAATAAGCGATCAAGAACTCTGTAAATGGTGACTCGGTTACAAAATCCGTCAGGTTACGTTGCTTGTATTTATGCCTGAGATCATGCGACCTCAGATGAATTTATACTCTTTAAAATTGCTTTATAGCTACGGCCTTTCTTATCAGTAAAATTTATTGCAACAATGTTGCTTAAACAAAAATAGAAATTATATGTTTGCAACATTGTTGCTTTATTACCAATTTAAGCAACATCAAATTGCTCTCAGCCATTTTTACAAGTTAACAATAAATGATGACCGCACGAATAAAACAGAGTATTTCGCTTTTATTCTTGGCCTTTTTTCTCACTACGAAATTGGCCGGTCTTCACGTATTTACGCATGACGATACCGATGTAAATGACGACTGTGCTATTTGCCACGTCTGGGTTACCGAGCAGCAGACTGCAATAATTCTACAAAAAGCAGCTGAATTTGTTCCTGAAGCCTGCTATCCTGTATTTCTAGAAAGGCAGCACGTAAACCGAACTATAGTTTACAAAGGAAGTTCACACTCCTACCATCTATTCTCGCGGCCTCCTCCACAGATTTAGATTTTCATTTCATTATTGCAGGGCTAGGCCCTCCAAAGCAATCGTATGTATTTCATTTGATTTAGCCGTTAAAAGAATTAACGTATGTATTAATATGTCTTCGGCTGACCCCTGCAATTCTACCAAATAAGCTTTACTCTCTAGTAAGGCTCTTGTAAAAAACATTTTTCTACTTACTACTTTTTTGTAAAACCTTATGGTTATTAGATTGTTAATGCTGTCTCTTGTCCTGAACTTGAGCGTATGCGCTATTGCCCAACAAACTTCAATTATAGAAGGTTCTGTTGTAGATTCAGTTTCCTTAAAGCCACTTTCGGGAGTCACAATTCTAGGAACTGATTCCTATGCTGTTACCAATGATTTAGGCGAGTTTCAACTGAAATTACCTGAAAAATCGCAGGTTTTTGAGGTTTCGCATTTGGGTTACGCTTCTGCAAAATTTACCCTTATCGCTTCCCGGAATGCACCGCTGGTCATCAAACTTAAACCCAGCAGCACCGCTCTTGACGAGGTTTCTGTAAACGGAAAAACCAATATGCGCCTCCAAAAGGAATCGGCAACGGTTTCAGTATCGGTAGATGAAGCATTTCTTAATGCCAATCGCGAAAACAGCCTGATGCAAACACTTAGAAAAATTCCTGGGGTAAGCACGATGACTATTGGCTCCGGGCAATCTAAACCTACGATCAGGGGATTAGGATTTAATCGGGTTAGTGTGGTTCAAAACGGGATCAAGCACGAGGCGCAACAATGGGGCAGCGATCATGGACTCGAAATTGACCAATACGGTATTCAGGATATTCGCATTATAAAAGGTCCGGCCTCTTTAATGTATGGCTCTGATGCCATTGCGGGTGTCGTTGATATTCAACCTTCAAAAGCACCTGCGATCAATTCGTTTGGTGGAGAAGTCAATATTCTGGGGGAAACCAATAACGACCTTCTCGCAGTCTCAGCAGGCGTGCAAGGCAGAAAGAAAAAATGGTATTATCGTGCACGGCTCACCTATCGTGATTATGCTGACTTTAAAGTGCCTACTGACCGCATCAATTATGAGAATTATGTTTTTAAGTTATATGACAACGATTTAAGAAATACCGCGGGTCGCGAAGCAAATGGAAGTTTCAGCTTTGGATATGTGAGCGCCAATTTCAGGTCTGAAACCTTTGTAAGCAATGTCAATGCAAAAAATGGATTTTTCGCCAACGCACATGGACTTGAGGTACGTTCTTCAAGAATTGATTATGACGCCTCAAACCGGGATATTGATCTACCTTTTCACCAGGTAAATCACCTTAAAGTCACTAATAATACCACGGTAAATCTAGATGAGCATACGTTGCATTTTGATCTGGGCTATCAAAACAATCAGCGGGAAGAACATTCAGAACCGGTGCCGCACGGGTATATGCCTACGCCGCCCAACAGCAGAGAACGCGTATTTACCAAGAACACGTATTCGCTAAATGTTAAGGATATTTTTAAAATTGAAAAGCATACGCTTTCCGCAGGTATCAATACCGAATTGCAAAACAACAACATTGGCGGTTGGGGATTTTTGATCCCTGCATACGACCGTTATACTGCCGGCGCCTATTTGTTTGATCATTTTGAACTTACTGAAGACCTGCACCTGCAAGGCGGGTTGCGTTTTGACGCAGGCCGCGTAAATACCAAATCACATTACGACTGGTACCGCTCTCCACGCAATAATCCTGATGGATCAACTTCTAACGTGTATTTGCAACGCGCAGAAAACAGAACGCTTGATTTTGGAAGTTTTAGCGGTTCGGTTGGCATTAGCTATATCCACGGAAATACCACCTATAAACTGAATGCTGGCAAGAGTTTTAGAATGCCACTTGCGCACGAACTTGCTTCAGACGGGGTGAATTACCATATGTATCGCTACGAGCGCGGAAATCTTGACCTAGAGCCTGAAGCCTCATACCAATTAGACGCCGAAGTGACTCATACGAGTGGCAGGTTCAATTTTGGAGTAAGTCCGTTTCTCAACTACTTTGAAAATTACATCTACCTCAACCCTACTTCAAACTATTTTGAAACGCTTCAGATCTATGAATACACACAAGCCAAGGTATTCAGAACCGGTGGTGAAGTCGCTGCAGGAATGCAGGTAACGGAAGATTTTCGTTTAGACGCCACCGCAGAATATGTGTACTCAAGACAAACCAGCGGTCCTAAAGAGGGATTTACGATTCCGTTTTCTCCGCCATTAATCGGAATGCTTTCCGCAAATTATAATCTGGGCAATTGGAGTCTTTTTAAAGATGTGAATCTTAATGCAGATTTACGCGTCGCAGCAGCACAAACAGACATTGTTCCTCCGGAAGAGATCACAGCGGGTTACCAAATGCTCAACCTAGCCGTGATGAGTAAGCTCAACCTGTTTAATAATCAAAACAACCCCACCTTGTTGCGAATAAAACTCAACAATGTGTTCAATACCGAATATTACGATCATACCAGCTTTTACAGGCTCATCGATGTCCCTGAAGCCGGTAGAAACCTATCGGTTTCATTAACCATGCCTTTTTAAACTCTTTTATTAATTAATAAACACTAAATCTAAATTTTATGAAACTAAACATTAAACACTTAGCCTTTTTTGTACTATCGGGCATCACTTTGAGCTCGTGTAGCGATGACGACAATGAACTTGTCGTAGAAGAAGCTCCTGTTATCTCAAACTTTGAGTTTGGAGAAGGAAGCTCACACGGTGATGAGCAGGTAGCTTATAAAGGATCTGACATTCACTTAGAAGCAGAGATTGTTGCTGAAGCAACGGTAAGCAGCATTGCTCTTGACATTCATGCACACGACCTTGAAGTAGGTGAAGGTGAAGAAGAATGGGATTTTGAGCAAATCTGGGATGATGCCGAATATCAGGCCATTAATCCTACTTTTCATGAGCATATAGATGTTCCTGCAACTGCACCAGCTGGTGAATACCACATCACTTTGACGGTAACTGATGCCAATGGAAACAGCACCGAAGTAGAAGGTCATATTCATATAGAGGACCCGATCTCAATTAGCGATATTTCCATAGACGAAAGTGTAGCGCGTGGTAATGATTTTCACGCTGAATTTATGATCGAAGCAATACATGGCGTGCATCACGTAGTGGTTGACATCCACGCACACGGATTGACTGTAGGTGCCGGTGAAGTAGAATGGGATTTTGAGCAGGAATTTGAAGAAGGTCTTCATGAGGAAACTTCAGTAGAATTTCACGAGCATATTGATGTTCCTGCTACTGCGCCAGTAGGTGAATACCACATGCTTATCACTATTGAAGATGAAGAGGGTAATACGCAGGAGATCGACACGCATATTGACGTAACAGCATAATCTTATAATAATAGCCAGATGCCTGCGATGTGTAGGCATCTGGCTTTAAGCCAAATAAAAAAAATGAGAAGAATTATAATCGCCACAGTAGCTTTTATCGCATTGCTTACCAGTGCATGTTCCTCTGACAGCGACACTACTACAGATGAGATTAAACCTACGATCACCATTAACTATGCTGAAGGTTTTCCGCAGGCATGCGCCACCTTAAAGCGTGGTGAGATCTACACCTTTAAAGCGAAGATAACAGATAATGTTGCCCTTGCCGCATACAGTCTTAATCTGCACCACAACTTTGACCATCATACGCATGATGATCAAGGCGCACAATGTGATCTTGAAGAAATCAAGCAAGCTATAAATCCGCTTATTTATATGGAAAACTTTAGCCTAAGCGGGCAAACTGAATATGAGATCGAGATCTCGGTAAGCATACCTAATGATATTGACACAGGCGATTACCACTGTTCATACTCCGTAACAGATGAAACCGGATGGCAAAGCAGAACTTCTAGTGATATTAAAATCATTGAGTAATTCACCACTCTATAAACACATACCTTTAATCAATTCAACACTATGAAAACCAAACAATTAAAATTTTTAGTCCTTTTATTCCTTTTTATATCAGCAGTATCCTGCTCAAATGACGATGATATGAACCAGGAGGACCAAGAAAATCACAATCCCGAATATCACGGGAATGTATCCCTATTAGTTTCTGATGCGAATTCGACGGCACTCAATTTCATCAATCCATTTAATTCAGAAATTCAAACCTTCCAGGCATCTTTCCCCAAAGGGGTCGTTTATGTTACCCAATCTGGTCTTTATGGAATAATCACACATAGAGAACACGATTTTACTGAAACTTTTAATTTAGGAGGTGAGATAGATCACGGCGATCATAGTCATAGTCTCGGTGAAACCGGATTGACAGACACTAATTTTGAAAGTATGAAACCAACACATTTTAAATCTGAACAGGGTTACGTGGCGGTTTATAATGATGGAGATGCAACGCTTAGTTTATTCAAAGAAAATGATATAAACGGAGGAGCAAGCGTTTCTAATATCGCTACAGGAACAGCGGCACATCACGGTGCAATGGTGATCTTTGATAATGGTAACATCGCCGTTACCAACCTTGGTTCTGGAATAAGTCTACCTGAAAAAGTTCATATCATTAATCAGCAGGGAGAAGTGATCTCTCAGGAAGAGCAAAGTTTAAGTACTTCTGGAATTCATGGAAGTGCAGGTAATGATGATACGGCTATTTTTGGAGCAGCTTCAGGCATTTTAGTGGTGCAGGATAATGGAGACCAGCGCATCATTGATTACCCTGAAAGTTTTGAAGAAGGAGTATGGTTTGGAAGTATACTTGCTACAAACGAGCCTGATCTATTCATAGGATATACGGCCGCAAAAGGAGTATATTTTATCGATATATCTACTGAAGAGGTTACGCCTTTATTAGAAACTTCAGATTTATTCAAATGCATGGTTTCTTTGGATGGAAACGAAGTGGTGAGCTTAACGAAAACTGGATCATTTACAATTACTGAAGTTTCTACCCAAGAACATGTATATACCGGAACTATGGGGATCACTCTGGATACTGAATCTGCTGATCATAGCTCAATAACCAGCAATGTTGATTATTTTGAAGACTATTTATTTGTCTCTATTCCTACTTCAAATAAGATCATACAGTATAACCTTTCAGAAATGAATATTGAAAAGGAATATGATCTTGACATAACCCCCTACCAATTCAAGGTGTTATCCTATGATATCGCTCATTAAACTATTTGTTGTAAATCAATGAAAACAACAAAATTTTTAGCCCTGCTCTTCGTGAGCCTGTTTACCATTACTGCCTGTACTAACGATGACGACGAGATAATTCTTGAAGAACCCACCATAAGTGATGTTGAAGTAGGTTTAAACAACAATGAGATTGGGGTAATTGGACGGGATTTTCACCTGAATGCAGAACTAATTGCTGGTGATAAAATTGATTTGGTAAAAGTCAGCATAACACCTAAAATAGGCGAAGCTTACACCTCGGATTGGTCCTTTGAAATCACATTTGATGAGTTTAAAGGTGCCAAAAATGCTACGGTACATAAGCACTTTGACATTCCGGAAGATGCGCCGGAAGGCGTATTTGATTTTATCATTACCGTTACCGATGAGAATGGGACTTCTCTAGAAGAAACACGAGATATTAAAATTTATGCTCCAGAGAATCTCCCGGTGGATCCCCAATTATATGCTATGTACACCTATAAAAATGAGATGTACATAGAAGTTCCTTCAGAAACTAAATTTACAAAAAAGGATACCCTAAAATCACAATCATTCATTAGCGGGGTAAAAGGAGATGGTAAAATGTATCTTTTACTAATTAATAAAAAGCATAATCACCGTCCGGAAAGCATTGATAACATTGATTTCTCTAAGGCCATTGTTTATGATGTTTCAGAACATAAAAATGAAGAAGAGGTATTTACTGCTAACAATCATCTTTATTATGAAGTTCCAAGTTTAATAATTGGGGCCACCAATGATAATGATGCACCACAACCTAATTCTATTGAAGGTGATAAAAGCTGGGACAACGGGGAATATTATTTTGGTGTAGTTTACACTAATACTACCTATAATATCAGTGTTTATCACTACACAGAAATAACACTTACAGGTTTCTAGATTCCTTTAATATTTCAAAGAAAAAAGCCCGCTCATCGCGGGCTTTTTCCATAAAATTAAATAATTCACTGTTTACAATTCACTAAGAAGGTAGTCACCCAGGCATTGGGTTGATAGCCCTAACCAAAGACATTAAGTGAAATGTGTTTCCTTTTAATTTTAAATATAATTCACTATAAATGGAATAAGCTACTTTAACAAAATAAAGTAGCCTATTCCTTATTTAGATCTAGCTTGCGAGCGTTTTTTAGATTCTCTCATACATCAGTCAAAACTAACCTCTTCCCTTTAAAACGGACTGATTAATGTTAGCATACTATCTTAAAGTAAATTTTTAATTTAAAGAGCTAACGTACATGTATACCAATAACCAAGTAAGAGACTAATATGTATAACGATATTAGAGGAATATTCCATTCCTAGTTAGGAGCGGACCAGTTTACTCGACTCTAATCTAATGCTTATTTTTACTTTCAAATTTTTTGATTGTTTCAGGAGTTACTGGTGTAAATAAATTAACCAAATTACCATCAGGATCCCGGAATAAAAGCGATTTATTTCCCCAAGGCATTGTAGTTGGTTTCTGAACCATGTAAGGTTTTAAGAAATCAGCCAATCTTTTATAATCTTTTTCTACATCATCTACTAAAAACTCAATAATAGCACTGCGATTTTGTGAAGCCTGTGCAACATCTTCTCCTCCAAAAAAATGTAATGTTCTTGTGCTTCCTATAGCTAAGGTTGCTGTTTTTGTTTGTAGCTCAGCAAAATCAGGTGTGAATTGCACTACCGGCATACCTGTAATATGCTCATAAAATTTCACTAAGCCATTTAAATCGGCAGTAATAATGCGAATGGATACTAAATTCATTTTTTTAGATTTTAAATTATGAGCAAAAGTAATTTCGGTTTATGACAATGGTGTGTCAGGGGTCTTGAACTTTTTTTCTTTTTCGGCCAAATACTCCTGTAATGTGAGCGTATGAGGATTAAATTTTAATTTTGTTTGCTCAATTTTCAGCATTCTGTCCAACCTAAACATTCTGTAATCCTTTCTTAACCTGCAATACGCAATAAGTGTCCAATTCTCTTGTAAACTGTAATAAAACGCAAAAGGCTCTATTAGCCTTTCGGTTGTTTTGTTTGCACCTTCACTTTGATAGGTAATCGTAAGCGCTTGAAAGTTTGTCAACGCATTTTGAATTAACATGAGCGAATTACTTGTATTTACGCTTGATATTACGGGACTAACAGCAACACGTTTAGCTATCAATTCTGTTTTTTCTCTGGTGGAATATTGCAGAACTGCCTTTATCTTACTGATGGCTTTTATGTATTCATTGATAAGTGAACTGTCCCTGTTTTTAAGTACCAATTGTTCAACTGTAATTAAAGCATTTGCCTCATTTTCAGAAAACATTATTGGTGGAATTTTATATCCCTCCATCAGGGAATATCCTTTTCCTTCTTCAGTCAATACAGGCACTCCAGCTTTTTCTAAAACTCTAATGTCACGATAAATTGTTCGAACACTTACCCCAAATTTTTCAGCAAGACTTGTAGAAGTAATAATTTGTTTTGTTTGGAGTTGGGTTAAAATTGCAGTCAGTCTTGAAATTCTCTTAATGTCATTATCTTTCATTGTAGGTGTGACGTTTTTGGGGTATGTTCAAATCCACCACAACTGTTGTGAGTATGGGAATGCGGGAGGGATGGTCCCAAATTTCACCCTGAAATTGCCAAATCAAAAGATTTGACGGACTATCCAAAAATAAGGTACTTTCGGTTAAGCAATTTTCCATGCATTTCTTATACGTGTAGTGGCCGTTGCACAACCCTTTTTAAATGAAAACTATTAATTACCAGGAGCTTTGATGAGTGATATACACTTAAAAAACAACTGCTTACAAATTCTTAAAAATCAAAAATATCCTCTTTTCTTTGAAATATTGACTTGCGAAACAGCTACTGTAATTGTGCACCGTATTTTTTATTTGTTTCTTAAATATAAAATTTTATAGTTTTTTTGGTAATAGTTGAATATCCATATAGCATTAAGGTGTCATTAGAAACACTTAACTTTTCACATCTTTTTGATTCCGGTAAGTTCAAAATTATATTAGATATTTCAATATTTTGAATGTTGTTATTGCTGTTATTTTTATAATCAATCAGATATTGATTTTACAAAATATGGAGAGTCGTCCCACCTAATTTTTTTATGATTAGTTTTTTGCTTTAATTCTTCTGGAAGACAATCATAAATCACTTTACTTATTTTTTTTATTAATAGTTTTTTTGAAAACGTGTCAGAAGTTACCAAACTTATTTCCCTAACTGGAATAGGAGAATCAAAAGGAAGCCCAATGGCATTGTTATAATCTTTTTCACCACTTGTCGATAGCCAAGGTAAAATCGCAAACCCAAAATCTGCTTTTACCATTCTTTTTAAGGATTCAATAGAGTTAATTTGATAAGAAAATTTAGGCGTAGATTTTGAAGATTCTAATTCACAAATATTCAATAGTTGGGAGTTATAGCAAAATTCACTTTCTAGAAGCATCAAATTATTAACATCATCTCCCTCCAATTTATAATATTCATTTTTGGCCTGTGGGTGTTTTTTGTTGAGATACGCTATAAAAGGTTCTTCGAAGATTGGAAACTCCCTTAGAAATTTTTCTCCTGTTGGAGTTGCCATAATAGCAATATCTAGTTCTCCATTATCAAGGTTTCTTACTAAATCTACTGTGGTTGCTTCTTTGATAATATAGCGAATGTCTGGTGTAACTTTTTGCAATTCACCTAAACATAATGGTATTAAGTAGGGAGATAAAGTAGAAACGACACCTATTTTAATTGTACCCTTTAATTCATTCTTTTTTGAAATCACATAATTGCGAATCTCATTAGTTTCCTTTAAAACCCGCTTTGCTTTTTCTATTATTTCTTCCCCAAGTTCTGTTGGTTTTAATGGAACCTTGGAACGATCGAAAATTTTAATTCCAATTTCTTCTTCTAATTTTTTTAATTGAATGGTTAAACCAGGCTGACTTACTAAACACTTTTCTGCTGCCTTTGCGAAATGCCTTTCTTCACTTAACGCAATCACATATTTAAGTTGTTGAATCGTCATGCTTATAAATATAATTAATTAATAATCAAATTTATTTATTTGATTTATAATAAGCAAATTTTCACCTTTGAACCATCAAATACTGTATAAATCAAAAACAAAAAATCATGAAAACAATTTTTAAATTTTTAATTCTAATTATTATGAGTACAAATGTAAATGCACAAGTAAAAAATTATGCAACAGATTCAAATTTGGATCAAGGAACAAAAGGATTTTTAAAAGTTTTGAACTCTTCAGGTGGACCTGCGTTAGAAACTTTATCAAAGGAAGACGCTCGTCAAGTATTAATTGGCGCACAAGCCTCAGTAGTGGTTGATTTATCAGGAATTGAAGAATCGGAAAAGACAATTAACGCCGATGGGTATGAAATCAAACTTAACATTGTAAGACCAGAAGGCGTAAAAGAAGCGTTACCTGTTTTTATGTTCATTCATGGTGGTGGATGGATTTTAGGAGACTACCCAACTCATCAGCGATTGGTTAGAGATTTAGTAGTACGTTCTGGAGCTGTAGCTGTTTTTGTTAATTATACACCATCACCAGAGGCGCAATATCCAAGCGCTATTAATGAAATTTACGCAGCTACCAAATGGGTTTATCAAAATAGTTCTGAAATTAATGTAGATGGAAACAGACTGGCGATTGTTGGAAACAGCGTTGGCGGAAATATGAGTGCTGTTACAGCGCTTAGAGCTAAAGACGATGCTGATTTAGATATCAAAGCGCAAATTCTACTTTGGCCGGTAACTGACGCTACTTTTTCCCAAGAATCATACAAATCTTATGCAAAAGATAGATTCCTTACTACCAATATTATGAAATGGATGTGGGATCAATACACTACTGATGCCAAAGAACGTGCTTCAATTTATGCATCACCTTTGCAAGCAAGCATTGACCAGCTTAAAGGATTAGCTCCAGCTGTAATAGTAGTAGCTGAAAATGATATACTAAGAGATGAAGCAGAAGCATATGGAAGAAAGCTCGACCAAGCTGGTGTTGAAGTTAGTACGGTTCGCTTTAATGGAACCATTCACGATTTTGGATTACTTAATGTTCTCGCATATTTGCCATCAACTCAAAATATGCTTGATTTTGCGGGGAATCAAATCAAAAAATATTTAAATCAGGAATAGAAAATGGTTCCAAACCAGTAATAAATCTTTTTATAGAAGCTCAGCATTGTTTGTCATTGTTGAGCTTAATTGCGAACAATAAGTTTGTATATGTTTTGTTAGGTGTTTCAAGCACCTAATTTTGTAAATAATCACCTACTTGCGAAAGTCCAGGGCTAAAATGATTAAAATCAAAAACTGGGAAATACCCACAATGACTGAATCGGAATTCGTGAAGCTATTTCCTGAAGAACATTGTTAAAAAGTCTAATCCAGCATATATAGACTAAGTAGATTTAATTCAAAACTCACTTAACTTCTCCTCCTACCCAAAGCCTCAAAACCCCCTGGTTTCGATCAGGTAATTACAAGAGTTTTGCAATTGGGTGATGCCTTGCTGTTTCCACGTATCAAAACCACGATTCCCTCAAAGCGCTACCTGAATTTCCTTTTTAAAGCGTTGTTGTTGATGCTTGTGCAGCATTTCCCAATATTCCAGTACGATCACGCTGTTGGGCTATAAGCTATGGAGCTGGGATTTTATCGCTTTTAGCAGCGTTTACATAACTGGCTGCTGGGAAAAGATTTAGAGGTCGTTATTTTTCCAAACTGAGAAGGGAATTACCTGATCTATAGCATAGCTGGTAATCCTTTTCCCGGTCCATACAATGGACCACTCAAAAACGGGTAAATATCGGAGCAGGAATGCTCAGCTTGTATTTTAGACTAAAAACAGCCCTAAAAGAAGTGTTTAAAGCATTGCTAACCTGTGTAAACATCCCAAGTTTATGAAGGGTATAAAACTGGAAAACCGCTTAAAATAATCGCAAAAAAAAGACTGCCTTTTTAGACAGTCTCTTTTCAAGTTATTTAAGTCCTCACCTTTCTAGGTACTGTTAGTATCTTTTTGATACCTTATTAATTGATTTGCCTCACGCAACAATTTTGGTTCCTTTTCCGTTTTTCAAGGTTAGCCGTTAACTTTTTCAAGATGGTTTGTCATTCTGCCAATTGGGCTTTCACTTTAGCTTAGAACTCCTCATCAATTATAAAATAAACTGAGACCATTTGGTCTGCTTAAATAATGAATCATTATCATCAAATGGGTAACGGTATTAAAGTAAGTGAGTTACTCTAAAGACAAAGTAAGAAACGTATTAAATTCCAACCCTGTAGAAGTTATGGCCTTGATTGTTATTCTATAGTCCCCTGCTGCCAAGGTGTTATTTTCCTTGGTGGTAACTTCGCCAGTTTCTTTGATTATATTGAAAATTCCGTCAAGATCCTCATAAGGTTGCTCATCTTTTTCAATCTTTACAATCTCATAACTTCCTGAATATTCTGATGGATAAAGTACTGGAGCACTAGTTTTAGAGCCACCTGCTTTTGAAAGGTGTAACAAATTAATCAAAATACTCATATCACCTTCAGGCAGGTAAAATCCGTAAAAGAATTTTATTTCCGGAATGAATATTACTTGAAACTGTATATTACAAACTGGAAACCCATTTTTTAGCAAACTAGGGGTTAGGTTATACTTTAACTCTTCTTGCTGTGAAGGGTTCCCTTCAACTCCTGAAAAAACAATCTGATTATCGCTCAAGGTAATGCTTTCTGTATAGTCTTTTATTTCAGGCAAAGACCAAGTGAGATTATCAGTATCAATAGCAGGTGCATTTAAATTAAATTTAGTTTCATCATTGCTGTAAAGAGCATAAGAAAATGAAATACCATCGCTTATCTCAGCTCCTTCCACTTGAATTGATCCAGGAAGAACTTTTATAGAAATAGTCTTTTCACCTATCGGATTATCATTACTATCCGATGCCAAAATTGTAACCTTATATTCTTCAGGTATTTGCTGGTCGTTAATAGATGAGACAGCTCCGGTGGGGTATACAAGAGCACTTTTAAAGTTTATACGCGCTTGACCAGCATTAGACACCACCATCGCTTGTTTGAGTTGATCATGCAGGTTTTTTGAATTGTCGATCTTCACATTAGCTGTTTGACTAAAGTCTAATTCAAATTCTACAGAATTTGCTTGCTCCTTTATTTCTGATAAGTCAATTGTTAAGTCGTCACCATAGGTCAATTCATAATTCGACGGCAGGTCAATAGATATAGTTTCAATAGGTGCTTCATCATCTCTACTGCATGAGAATTGGAATACGGTCAAGCAAATAAGCGCGAAAATTTTCTTTTGTTTTTTTATCATGGATTTCAAATTTTCAGCGAAAGTAATCTAATAAAATATATTATCGCAACAAAGTTGCAATAAAGTAAAAGTTTGATATTTTTGCACGCTTTAATCCCAATGCTACAAATGCAAAAGCACTTTCCAGTCATTCTTATTCTATTTAGTATTCTTCACTTTTTACCAGCTGTGTGCAACGCTCAAGAAAAGATGGAGACCGATAGTCTATCTGTTGTTAAACTCTTTGAAGTTATTGTTAAGGGGAACTCAACTAAATTTTCAAAAGAGCAAACTATTTCTATTGATTCAAAGCATCTTACTAGAGAAAAGATAGATCTTTTACAGTCTCAAACATTGGGTGCTACCCTTAGCCATCTTCCAGGGGTACAAAATTCATATTTCGGTCCTAACTCAGGGACACCTACAATTAGAAGCATGAGCGGAAACCGCGTGAAAATTCTATATAATAGATTAGAAATCAATAACCTATCTGGCATAAGTCCTAATATTAATATCAATGTCGATTCGGAAAACCTACTAAGCATTGATGTTTATAAAGGAGAAGCTGGTGTTTTATTTGGAGGAAAAGCTATAGGAGGAGCTGTTAATTTACAGGATAATACTATTCCTGAAGCACAGTTTAAAAAACAATTGGAAGGCTATGCTGTTGTTGAAGGAGGTAGCAATAGTGGCTATAGGCAGGCAGTAACTATAAATGGTAACTTAGGCAAACATCTGGCATGGCATATAGGAGGGATGAATCGCTGGAATGGTGATCTCAATATTCCTGGAAATACAAAGGCTCCCATTGCATATGATGAAAATATTGATGACTTGACCCAGTCACTTGCCCAAGTACATGTAGATGCAGAAAATATACGTAATCTAAGTCTTTACCCCTACCTAAGTCAGTACGTTTTAGAAAAACTAGATGATCCTAATTTAGGGTTGACAGAAGATGATCTTTATACTTTTACAGAATATTCATACATCAATGGGCAAAATATTCGTAATCCAGTAAATGAGTTATTTATTCCTAATCAAGATCCTGATACGCCGCTCTATGAAAAGGTTGTATATGGAATTTCAGATTATGCTCCAGTTACTAAGGGGATAATGCCTAATAGTCATTCTAAGTCTAAATCATTGAATATAGGTACTAATTATAGTCTTGATAATCTTAGAGTTGGTATAGGTTATCGATATATTGAAGGATTTTATGGTATACCGGGTTTTGCTTTAACAGATCGACCAACCCACAGTCATGATCACGGTCATAATCATGACCACGAAGCGGTTTCTAGTTCTGAATATGCTCCCATAAATACAGCCTCAGTCTCAAGTACAGTTTTGTTTGAATCTGAATTCCAACCCAAAGAATCTTACTTTGCTTCATTCCGCCTAAATTATACTTTTCAATATTCCGATGATCGTGAATTAATTGGGGAATCTTTAGGCAATCAATTTGATAGCAACCGCCAGGCTTTCCGAATTGAAGCTCAACAAGAACCTTGGAAATTTGGAAGCGGAATGAGCGGAATTGATTATTCTTTTCTCAAGATGAACGGTAAAGGTACTCAACGTTATTTACCTAATAATCAAAGTGGGGAATTTGGTGTTTTTACATTGCAAAAATTAAAATTTACATCCTTATTAATGAATTTGGGTTATCGCCATGATTGGATTTCAAGAAAAGTATTTCCAGATTCAACATATAAGCCTGGCAGAGGTCTGGCTGGAGGAGCTTTATCAGATCGCTATTTTGATTTAAATCATTTTACAGCAGACATTCGCTGGGATTTCTTTAAGATTGCTTTCTTAAAAGCTAGTTTTAATCACGGGGAACGAGCTCCTAATGTTAATGAGCTCTATGCAGGGAATGACCATTTTGCTATTATGATCGAAGAAAATGGCGACGATCAATTGAATAAAGAAATTGCTAATACGTATGAATATGGCTTAGGTTTAAACTATAAAGGGCTCAACTGGAGTATTACCAATTATCACACTACTTTTAATAACTACCTTTACCTAGCCCATACCGGAATTGCCCGTTCGGGAGGCTTCTTAGTTAAGGAATGGAGAGGTTCTGACACCGAAATATCGGGTTGGGAAACAACATTAAACTATCAGCAGAGCTTAGGAAATACAACTAGTCTTGAACTATCAACTTTCTTTGATTTGGTCAAAAGTAAGAATGTTTCTGACGATCCATTGAGAAAATGGGCCGAAGGTGATTATATGCCTAACTTACCAACGAGCAGATATAGCATTTCCTCAACTTTTATATACCATAAAATACTATTTCATACTTTGTTTGAACGCTATCTTAAACAAAAATATTTAGGTAAGAACATCAATCCAGAACCTGCAATGCCTGCTTATTCTTTACTTTCAGCACGAATTAGCTATCAATTAGAATTTTTTCTGCAAGAAATCGACGTCTATGTTTCTGGAGATAATATACTCAATATTGAGGCTCGCCCCCAAAATTCATACCTGAAATATCTCGCTCCTCTTCCAGGAAGAAATATCACATTGGGTGTGAAATTAACCTTATAATTGAATTATGGGCTTGTGCAACGATTATCGCTGTTGTAAACTTTATGCTATTTGTTCAATTCTTGCTTCTTTACATAATGGATAAAATTTTACAAATTCCTTAATCAATTCTTTCATTTCAGTAAAAGAGTCTGAGTAATAATAATGTGCCGTTTCAGTTCCGCCTTCCCAATATTTTATGATTTCTGAATTGTCTTTGGTCAATTTTTTTATTTCTGAAATTACAAAGTTAATATCAGAGTTTTTATAAAATTCAGTGTCCAAATTCTGTCGATCAATGTAAATTCCTAATCCTTCTTTTTGTCCGAATTCAATTTTCTGGTCAGTCTTTTCTATTGTCAATTTTGAGCCTTTAGGTGCTCCGAGTTCCTCAAGTTTTTTAATTATCAACTGAATATCGTTTTCATCAATTTCGGATGAATTTAATTTGATTTCTAAATCGCAATATTCAAGTTCTCCCTATTTCAATTGCATTGTTCCTCCACCTGTCACTTCTCCGATTCCGTTTGCTTTAAGAAATTCCTCTAAAGGGTCTTCATCGATTTCTCCTCTGTCGAGAGGCATAATTTTGTCATTTAGGGTAGCCAAAATAAAATTTCGGACATTATCCTTTTTTCGTTTTCCAAATAGCTTTTTGATGAAGTTCATATGTTTGTTTAGCTTGTTTACAACACCTTAATATCTCCTCAAAATTTACAGGACACCAACACTTTTTGATTATACCATCGGTAGGACTTAAGGCTGTAATGTAAGATACTGTACATGCAAACTGACTCACCTCGCTAAGGACTTGGTCTCTACCCTATTTCTATTTTAGACCCATTTACCTCACATCCCAAGCCTCAAAACCCCGGGTTTCGATCAGGTAGTTACAAGAGTTTTTCAATTGGCTGATGCCCTCTTGTTTCCACGTATCAAAAGCGTGATTCCCCAACAGCGCTACCTGAATTTCCTTTTTAAAGCGTTGTTGTTGATGCTTGTGCAGTAGCTCCCAATATTCCAGTATTCGATTACGTGGTCGCTCAATAAGCTCTGGAGCTGGGATCTTATCGCTTTTAGCAGCATTTACAATCCGAGCTGCAGGTAACAGGTTCCAGAGGTCGTTGTTTTTCCAGATAGAAAAAGGAATGACGTGGTCTAGTGCGTAACGCCCAATCCGTTTCCCGGTCTATATGCAATGTATCACCCATAAACAGAATCTTCGACAGCCTCTAATAAACGATACCTATACTCGGCATAAATAAATTTCACAAGAGCATCCAATAGATCCAATACCTAGCTCAAAACAGACTAATCTCAGAGGGCTCACCGACAAAGTTCCGATTATTATTGGGGCGGTTCAGACAATACGGCGTTCATGCCAGGCTCCCGTTCTTCAAAGGAACAGGCTGTACCGGCCGCACGAACGCTAGTTATTGTGCTTAGTATTTTTTCTTGTCATAAGGTATGAAATTCTCCCAATACCAGGGCATCCATTTATCTCCCATTGAAATTTCTACTAATTCCTTAAAAACGCTTTCTCCGTTAGAACTGTTGGACATTATCACAATCCCAAGGTTCTGTGATGGATAAAATACTGTATAATGTTCCCACCCTTGAATATGTCCCTCTTTAAAGATTGCTTTCCCGTAAGGTGTTTTATAGGTTCCAAAACCTAAAGCGTAGCTTAATTGGATATCGTTATTTTCGCTTGTTTTTATCAATCTGTTTTTACCAAATTGTTGCTTACTTTCAATAAGGATTTGTGGTTTGAAAAATTCATTATAAGCATTTTTGCTTAGGCCTTTTTGGGCTAACATAGTTTGGATAAATTTTGCATAATCTTCAGGCGTTGTATCCATACTGCCTGCAGCATATTCTACATTTCTTTTTCTACGTTTTAGTGTTTTTCTTTTCTTATAATGACCGACGGCATAATTTGAATCAAATTTTTCTTGCCAAAGAAAACTTGTCATATTCATTTCCAACGGTTGGAAAACATATTCTAGTGCGAGTTCTTCCAGCCCTTTTTCCGTTATATGTTCAACAACGAACTGCAGCAACTGAATGCCCTCTCCTGAATAATTGTAAAAAGTTCCAGGTTCAAATTCTATTTCTAACGGTCTTTTCATATCAATACCGGACTTTCCAATATATCTCCAATTCGGAAATCCAGTTGTATGGGACAAACACATTCTTGCAGTTATCTTCTTATATCTTTTGTCGGTTTTTAAATCTTTATAGTTTTCATAATCGCGTTGGAATTCATAGGAATATATTGGATTTTCAAGATACTCTATCAAAGGTTTGTCTAAGTCAATCTTTCCTTCATCAACTAATTTCATTACAATAAATGCAAACAGAGGTTTACAAAGAGAAGCCGCATAAAAGTTATGTGAGGTTTTAAGAGGTTGTTTCTCTTTCAGATTTCTTGAGCCATATGCCTTTTGAAATAAAATGCTATCCTTAGTAACTATAGATACCGTAAGTCCGTGAACATTTCCTGATTTTTTTAAGCGTTTAATTTCATTATCTAAAGCCGTAGTAGATACTATAGAATTGTCTATTCTTTTAAAAGATTGAGAGTATATCTTTAGATTTATAACTATAAAGAATAGTGAAATTAAATATTGCGTTTTGCCCATTTTAAAGATGATTAGAGATTCCTTTATTTAATAGACGTATAATTTTGTAATATAGTTGCCTGAGTTTTTTTCATTATTAAGCACAACTCGTTATAGCAATATTAAATATATACCTATCCTCTCAAAATTTACAGGACACCAACACTTTTTGATTATACTATCGGTAGGACTTAAGGCTGTAATGTAAGATACTGTACATTCAAACTGACTCACCTCGCGAAGGACTTGGTCTCTACCCTATTTCTATTTTAGACCCATTTACCTCACATCCCACGCCTCAAAACCCCGGGTTTCGATCAGGTAGTTACAAGAGTTTTGCAATTGAGTTACGCCCTCTCCTTTCCACGTATCAAAAGCGTGATTTCCTAACAGCGCTACCTTAATTTCCTTTTTAAAGCGTTGTTGTTGATGCTTGTGCAGTATTTCCCAATATTCCAGAATAGCGCCTCGCTGGCGCTCTATAAGCTTAGGAGCAGGGATTTTGTCGCGTTTCTTTGCATTGATGCGAGCTGCTGCCGGTAGCAAGTTCCAAAGGTCGTTGTTTTTCCAAATGGAAAAAGGAATGACGTGATCTATAACATAGCTAGGGATGCGTTTCTTGACCTACTGGCCTATATCCTAATCGTTTTGCAAAATTTCTAATGGTGTTCAATACCTTTAAGGTTATAATTGATCATCCTGCACTTTTGTTAAAATTAAGTAGGTAGGTATGCTTAGATCTTAGCTTAGTACACAAATTAAGAATCGGTGAAGTACGGGTCAACCTTTCACTAGTGGGTCTGAATTACTTATATAGGATAGCTTTTAGGATGGTGGGTTTCTTAAGTACAAATAAAATCTTTCCCTTTTATAGTTTAGTTATTTATACATCGGGTAAGTTTACCACGCCACCAGTCACAGACTGGCGGGAGCGGAGGGAGATTTTCTAAGAATTAGTGGCTTTTGCAACGGTTACCGTTGTTATGGGCTGGGCTTTTCTGACGATTATTCATTTCCTTCACGTATAACTTCTACCATTTCGTCAAATCCATGCCGTATCAATAGCTTTTTTAATGTGGTTATAAATCGCCTCAATTCTCGTTCTAAAATTGAATTATAATCTGGACTAAGTCTATTGAAATCGTGTGGTAGTAGGTTCGATATTGCGTGGTTAATACCTGTAATAATTGTTGGAAAGTCTATAAACTCCAATACATCGTTTTCAATTTTCGTATCAATACTTATATATCTTGGTCTTCCCGCATATTTAAAAGAGACATTTTCCGTCTCAATTGAAGATTTTAAACGTTCAAATTGCAGGTTAACATCTTTATTAATTTTCTCTGGAATTATTATTTTCACTCGACATTTTTTGAAGTGTTTTTGTTTTGTCTCAAAACCATTATTTTCAATAAGATATCGACATATTGGAACGACTAAATTTTCAAAATAAACAGAAGCTAATGTGGCTGATGGAAAAAAGTTTAATTCGTCGTCGCCACTTGATAAAAATAAATCTCTTATTTGTCCAACAGCTAACTCAAAAGTTTCATTATTTCCCTTTTCAAACTGTGCCAACGATAATCCTCCAAAATCTGAAAGTAATTTAATTTCTTTATCTATGAGAAAAGCACATTTTGAAGTTCCTAAACGTCCAGTAAAAAGGCCTAACTCAAAAAGAACATTATCTCGTGGCTGAAGCATTTCTTTACCTCTAAAGACTACTTTGTCATCATTAGTTCCTAAAAGAATGCCGAAATCATATTGCAGAGTTGCCTTTAGTAAGTCTGATAAAAAATTTTGATTTATTTTAAAAATAGATGAGTCCCAAACACTTTCATTCCATATTGTAACGTCAAAATCTTTGTCAAGAATTGCTTTAGCTTTCTCAGCAAGTTTTAATTCCTCTGACGATGAACCAATAAATAGTTTCTTCTTTATCATACCACAATTTTTGATTTTAAGTCTAAAAATATACTCTCAACCTCTGAAAGTAAAATTTTTAAGTTCTCAAGTTTAGTTTCATTGTATTTAAAAATATACTCCCGTCCATCTACTGAAATTATACTGTCCGATTTGCTTTTATTATTACATATTTCTCGAAGTTGATTATAAATTACTGGCACCAGTTCGTAGAATGATAAATATTGATATTCACTAATTTTAATGTCATAACAAACTGCATTGATATCGAAACTACTAAGTTGAATATTCTGACCAGAGCTTGCTTTAATATTTTTTAGAAAACGTATCATTTTTTTTAGTCTACCATTTGTGTCTGCGCTTCGTTGATTTATTCTTTTAATGCTTAAGAATGGGTAATCTGCATCTCCTCGTGAATCCAATTCTTTATCATAAATCTGAACACCGCGATAATCTCCTTTGTCATTTATTATTGATGTTATATCGTCAAACCAATTGGCAATAACAATATCAACTTCTCGGTTAAGACTAAGGTTTTTAATTTTAATAGCTTTGGGCTTTGAGACATCACAAATCGAATAATTGTTAGACATTATTCGCTCACTATCAAGTCTCATATTTCGCAAATCATTTAAAGCATTTCCTTGATATGGTGAACCACCAACTTCACTTTCTAATTTCTTGATTGAAGATTCATAAAACTGTGCTTTTCTAATCGAATTTTCTAATAATGCTTTTATTTTTGTTTTGTCCGGTTGATAAAACTTTTCGCTAATTGTTAATAAATCAATGTCGCTAAAACCTTTGATATGAGTATTGGTCATTACTGAACCTTGATATTTATAAGTAACATTTTCAAGTTCTTTTATAAGATGTCCTTTAACTCTTTCACCCGCATCTTTACTTTTTTGAGTATATTCAGGCTCAACACCTTTCATTGCGAGCCGAATGAAAATTAAAACTTCACTATATGAGATAGTGGCAAGCTCATCAGAGAATGATTTTTTGAATGCAAAGTTTTCTGGATTTACTCTTGCTCTTATACTTTCGGTTAATTGACGATAGTTTTTATTCATTCTCAAATTTTAATTAAAGTACGGATTTTGCCTTGCCCATAACTTGTTATATCAACACTAAATATATACCTATCCCTCAAAATCCACAGGATATCAACACATTAAAGTTGCATTCATAAAAATATACCTTTGTCTTAGAAATAGCTTACAGAATCCTGTAATCCCCTGATTTAAACTAAAAAAAGGGGATAAATCCCCTCAAAACACCCTTTTGTTCGAGTGTACTTCGAGTTTTCTTCGGGGTTTGTTCGAGAAACACCCCCTTTTTCCGAAGCGCTCTCGAAGGATACCCGAACAAGACTCGAAGCAAACCCCTCTAAAAATAGAATTGCTATGCGGGAATAGGCTATAGTATGTAAAAGGATGCTGCAGTATGCGAGACCGTGCAAGTGCCTGCAAGTACAGGCCATTTAAAATAGCCTATCGTATTGGTAATTTTAGGAATTGTGTTTCTTGAAAATGGTAGCCTTGCATTCACAGTTATTGGATGAGAACCTCAGCCTTATACCTTCCATAGCGTTAGTATACCGTTACCCTGCCTTTGCTATGCTTTATCCCCGGGTGAAACGTGGGTGAACCTCGAGTGAACTACGGGTGAACCTTGGGTGAAAGTGGTTCTGGGAATGTTTAAAATGGAATACTTGAAGTACGAAATTCTCGGAATAAGTAATTGCCTAGGCTCGTCTAGAAGAATCACACTGCCAACTGTAAAAGAGCCTTTCCCCTATCCTACTATACGCTGGTTTGGCGAAAGGCGTTTTTACCTTACCAAGTAAATATAAGGTATTTATAAGGCCTTGTCAAGAGGAATATCTAGCAGCGTTAACGCAAAAACTATTTTGATTTATTTTTTAATATCCGTTCAACATATTCTTGATAATTTTTAAATCCGTTTTTTTCTTTTTTCAGGATTTTCCAAATCAATAATTACGTTAAGACCAGAATCATAAATCTGCCAATTGTGTTTTTTGGCCAACTCAATTAGTTCATAAAGTTCCTTTTCTCCATACAATAAGAGCATAACGTTGCTCGAATGTTCGTTATTGGCAGTGACCTCCTCCCATTAAATCGGACTGATATAAACTAGAGAATTTCGGGCAAATAAATGTTTAACTTTAAATAGATTATTTGCTTATGAAACGTTCAAAATTCACAGAGTCTCAAATCGTGTTTGCGATTAAACAGGTTGAGACGGGAACGCGTCTTTTTGAGGTCTGTCGCAAGATGGGAATCAGCGAGGCAACCTTTTACAATTGGAAGAAAAAATACGGTGGTCTAGGCGTCTCCGAACTGAGAAGGCTCAAAAACCTGGAAGAGGAGAATGCTCAGCTTAAAAAGCTTGTAGCCGATTTAAGCCTTGACAAACAGATTCTTCAGGACGTACTTAAAAAAAAGTTCTGAGGCCGTCTCGAAAACGAGAGATGGTCAGCAATATTCGTATGGAATATAATATTTCCATCAACCGTTGTGTACGCCTAATATTGCTGCACAAGAGCGTTTATTATTACACCCCTACAGAACGTGGAGATGAATTACTGCGTATGAGAATGAAAGAAATAGCAGCTACGCGGGTACGCTATGGGTTTTGGAGAATCTATATCCTGCTTCGTCGGGAAGGCTTTATGGATAATCATAAACGGGTTTATAGAGTGTATTGCGAAGAAGGTTTAAACCTCAGATCTAAGAGGCCTAAAAGAAGTCGATGTGCAGCCCATAGACAACCTGTTCTTGGTAATGCCTCTAGTTTACATGAGTGCTGGAGTATGGATTTTGTGACAGATCAACTCTACGATGGAAGCCGTTTCAGGGCCTTAACTGTAGTGGATAATTATAGTCGTAAATGTTTAGCGATATATGCAGGGAAATCCCTTAAAGGAAGTGATGTTGTTGGGGTGATGGATAATTTAGTTAATGATGCAAAAGTTTATCCTCAACGCATCAAAGTAGATAATGGAAGTGAATTTATCAGTAAAGTATTGGATAAATGGGCTTATGAAAACAATGTGGAATTGGACTTCTCAAGACCAGGAAAACCTACTGATAATCCCTTTATAGAAAGCTTCAATGGATCATTCAGGGATGAATGTTTAAATACAAATTGGTTCTTCTCTTTGGAAGATGCTCAGGAAAAGTTCGATATTTGGAGGGAAGACTATAACGGGTTCAGACCACACAGTTCATTGAGTGACATGTCACCCAATGAGTACATTGAAATCAATGAAAATAGCCCAGATTCTCAAGTTATTACTAGTACCTAAAGATGGGAGGAGGTCACAGTAAAGTCAATTGTAAAATTAAGCAGTTCTAATCGGGGGGAGCTTACACACTAATGTCCAAATACTTATCCCCTATTTCCAATGTTTCATTTTGAATATAGGTATTTATCACTTGACCATATTTGTTGGCTTGATATTTCTCAGGGAATCTATTGAAAAGTAGTTTAAAAGAATCTTTTTTAAAGTCGTTCCTTAAAAAGTATAATTCCATAATTGTGTATAATGAAGGCTATTCTGACACCATACATTTTGTCCTAATTTTAAATATATTATTGTATATCCTATGTGCTTTTTTTTGAACATTTTATAAATCACCACCACGATAAAGATTTGAATACCCTAAATGAAACGCATATACGCGCTTACTTACAAAGACTCATTCGTCAGAATAAATCAAACTCCTACCTCAATCAGGTCATTAACTCCATAAAGTTTTATTATGAAGTTGTTTTAGGCATGCCTAACCGATTTTATGAAATAGAACGTCCTAGAAAAGAACATAAACTCCCTCAGATCATTTCAAAAGAAGAAGTGTTATCTCTAATAGCTCATACTAATAATCTAAAGCATAAATGTATTGTTGAATTACTTTATGGCTCTGGTTTAAGAACAAGTGAGTTATTGAACTTAAAGATTGAAGATATAGACAGTAAACGAATGCTTGTGAGGATAAAACAGGCTAAAGGAAATAAGGATAGGCTAACCCTTTTATCTCAGAATGCATTATTAGATTTGCGTAAATATTATAAAAGCTGGAAACCTAAAGAGTACCTTTTTGAAGGTCAAAGAGGAGGCCAATATAGTGGCCAAGCCGTTGTTAATATTGTAAAAAATGCTTCTTTAAAAGCTCGAATTAAGGTTTCTGTAACGCCTCATACGTTGAGACATAGCTTTGCTACACATCTACTTGAAGCCGGAGTCGATCTGAGACAAATACAAGTATTATTGGGACATCAATCAACCAAAACCACCGAAATTTACACCCACGTGGCCGCAAATACTTTTAAAACAATAAAAAATCCCTTAGATTAGTTCTTTAACTAAAATGGATATAACACAACTTGTTGTGTTATCCGTACGTTAGCCACAATATGAGGAAAACCCAAATCAGAAATAGTATTACAAAGATTCATTTCTATCTTTTGGGATTTGCTGTACTGAATTTCACTCTGAAAAAAACGATTGAAATAAGTCTGAATTACAGATTTGCATATTTAATTACAGTTTTGATTTATACAAGCGGAATTATTCTGTTTTTCTGGAATTTCAAACCATTCAAAAAACGAGTAATCTATTTTAGTGTTTATTTTATAACACCAATTCTGACTTTACTCTTTTGGTTGTTTGGCGGAATATTTTTTGGACTTTTAGCCTCAATTGTTCTCTACCCAATCTATCCGAGCGAAATAAAAACACAAAACGAGAAAATTGTAGTTTATAAAAAATACCAAGGATTTATGGGCGCTTGTTGTCCTTATGAAGTAACTGAAAAAAAATACTGGTTGTTGGAAAAGAAAATAATGGACATTAATCTCTATGAAGCTATTGACTTTGGAAAAGCTTCTCTCAAATCTAAAGATGGAAAATCGGAATTAAAAATAAGGTATAATAAATACGAGTTTGGGCCAGAAATAAGTGAAGAAACGGACACGATAATTAACATAAAAACAGAATAAATACTGTGGCTAACAACGTGTATAGTTCATTGCTTCCGATTTTCCTCGCGGAAAATCCTCGCGCTGAACTATTGCCAGTTTTATTTGCTAAATTAGTTACGAGACCAGCGCAACAAACCATACACAATCCGTTGTACGCAAGCTGAAAAAAACTCACTCGAATTGAAAAAAATCACGCTGATATTATTAATCGGACTTATAATTGGACTTATTTCTGTCGCTTTGTTTTGGACAGATTTTGTTCCTAAAAAAAATCGGATTGAAATAACTAACGAATTTATTATAAACGATAATTGGGACGAATACAACCACGCAATCATAATTGAAAAAATGACTGTTTTGGATAACCGTTTGAATGTTTTCTCAAAAGAATTTATAAAAAACTCTCATTATTGGGATTTTGAAAAATCACTTGAAAAGGACAACACTTTGACTTGCAATTATTGGGGAAATGAACTTTATACAAAAGACAAAGTATATTTTGACAAAGATAATGGCTGGAACTGGAACGTAAACGGAATTGAGAAACCGACAATTGGAAAACTTGAAAACGGAAATTGGTATAAATTTTTGAACCTGTTAATGAATACAAAATATTATAATTATGTATTTGTTGACAGCATTGGAAAAACACACGTTTTTAGTGTAAATAAAGCTAATTATTAAATAAAAAAAGCCAGCGTACAACACCGGCTTATAGTTCATTGCTTCTGACTTTCCTCGCGGAAAGTCCTCGCAAATTTGCTATCTTCGGTTTACGGCGGAAAATCCTCGCGGATTTTCACGCAACAAACCATAGCCAAATACGTTGTAGCGCATTAAAAAAAAACATTACGAAGAAAATAAATGAACGGATTTAGACTTTTCCCAATCCACATTCTAATAAAAGATTTGTCATTTATGACCTTCTATTTTCTGTTGATGAAATATAACTTGACAAGCGAAACAGCATTGGCTGATGTCTTAAAAAACAACCCAAATATTACCGATTGGAGCTTCGTGAGTATTATCCAAGGTTCAATATTTTACAATCTGACAACTCTGATTGTAAGTCTTGTAACCTATTTTCCAATAGTATATTTAATGAAAAGGCTGATTGACAACAACCACACAATAAAAATAATACTGACAGGATTTATTCTGACAGCAACAACACCCATATATTATTTATTTCTGACCGACTGGAAACACAATAATTACTATATGCCAAATGCTGAACGAATTGCTTGGATACTTTGTTTTGTTCTTTCAATCGGATTTTATTATTTAGCGAATAGAACTAATAAATCCAAAATAAACGAATAAAAAACGCTCTACAACACTGGCTATACGCAATTTCTCGGTCATCGCTCATCCGAAAATTCCTGCGGTATTTTCTACGGTTTGGGTATATTTATAAAGACAAGGGTAAGGCTCGCAACTGCGCATAGCCTAAACCGTTGTGCGTAAGCCGAGAAAACATATAGCCCAATGAAATTTTTCATCATTTTCACTCTTTTTCTGCTCTCCAATACTTTAATGGGACAAAATTTCCATACCGAATTTGAATATGATAATGGAATTAATAAAGGCATTACAATTCAGAATAGTTATCCAAAAGGCGGACAAAGATTTACAACAACCAACGGAAAAGAATTTGTTTATGTAACATTTTGGACTTGTATTACAAACAAATCTTCTTCTAATTTGGCATTAGAAGTGGATTTTTCAGCTAATTCATTTGTAATACCTTCAGAGCCTGACATAAACTTCAATTTGTTTATACCAAATAGCGAAATGAATCTTGAGAAAGAAAAATTACCGAATTATGGATTGGATATAATAAGTTTCCTTGACGAAAATATAAATAAGCCATCTAAATTGAAAACAGTAATTGAACCAAACAGCTCTTATCTGTTGTATTCGGTTGTAATCTCTGACGAAGGTGTAAACGGAACAATAAGAGCAGGATTCGAATTACAGCAAGATGAACTTATTTATAAACTTAATAATTATGAAATTAACTGTGGAAAAATTGTAATTAAAAATTAATGCACGGATCCTGTAGCGGAAAGGCCTACGCACAACAACGGTAACCGTTGCACAAGTCTATAATTTCTTAGAATACCGATTCATTTTAGCCGCTTTTAAGCGGTTTTCTAGTTTTAGAC
>NZ_QOVJ01000012.1 GCF_004104055.1 Leeuwenhoekiella aestuarii
CCCATAAGGGACTTGCACCCTCTAGATTAATATTTTACCTTTCGGTAAAACAAAAGATGCCCATACTGGGCACACACACTGTATATGAAATCATAGCACCCTTCGGGATGCTACGCTTCATATACTAAACGTTAGCAAACATTTACCACGACGTCATTTCCTGAAATAGGTTGACCAAAAATCAATCATTTAATTCAGGATCAAGATGAAAGACAACAAACCTCCCTGCCCAAAAAAAGAGTATCAAAAAGTAAGTTTTGAACTCAAGCTAATGATCATTGACCAAATTCAAAATGGTCAGATCTCTATTAATTATGCTGCTAAATCCTATAACGTTTCAAGATCTTCTATTGACTATTGGCTAAAAAAATACAGTACCTTAGAACAAAAGAAACGAGGTATGAGCAAACAAGATGAGATCAAAAAGCTAAAAGATAAGATCGAAGAACTCGAGTTTATTAAAGAGTTTCAAAGGGATTACATTGCTAACCTGGAGAACCTATCAGGACTCGATCTGGCAAAAAAGCATTTGCCCGAAGCATTGGCCAAGGAAATAGAAAAACGCAAAAGAGACCTTTTAAAATGAAATGGGTCTACCAATGCTTCGGGATATCTAAACAAGCTTTTTACAAGCGTCTGGCAACACATCAAAAGTCAAACCAACAAGAACAAGTCATACTTAACCTTGTTGAACAAGTCAGAAAAGAAATGCCAAAAACAGGCAGTTTAAAGCTGTATAAATCAATCAAGCCGGCACTTTTGAAAAGAACATCAAAATGGGCAGAGATCGCTTCTATCTACTTCTTAGAAAACATCGACTCCTCATACCAAGAACTAAAAGAGCACACATTACAACAAACTCTAAGCATCACTTTTATAAATATCCCAACCTAATTAAAAACTTCATCCCTAAAGCTGCAGAGCAGCTATGGGTAAGTGACATTACCTACATCAAAACAGATGGTGGTAATGCATATTTGGCACTGGTAACAGACGCGTACTCCAAAAAAATAATGGGTTACAAAATTGATGATCATATGAAAACGAGCCTCTGCATAGATGCGCTGAAAATAGCTTTAAAACAAAGACAGTACCCCAACCAAAAGCTCATTCATCAACCAGACAGAGGTCTGCAATACTGTAATCCTACCTATACTAACTTTGCTGAGAATAACGGAATCAACATCAGTATGACACAACAATACGATCCCTATGAGAACGCTGTAGCCGAAAGAATAAACGGAATATTGAAACAGGAATTTGGATTGGGTAAAATAATTTTAAGTCTGAAATTGGCTCAGAAAATGGTTAAAAAAGCAGTCAAAATCTACAATTCAAAACGAATACACTACAGCCTGAAATTTAAAACACCAGACTTTGCTCACAGTAATCAAAATCACAATTACAGACAGTACAGAAAAATACCGATATTAGTAACCCTATAAAAACAAAATAGTAAACCAAAAAATGGTCAACCTATTTCAGTATAAGACAATCGTGCTTAAATTCAGCATTTGAACTAATTTTAAAGTTTTTGCAAAAAAATGTCCAAAAATGAATTCGCCAAATGTCTTTAGAGTGAACTAAAACATTTTACAATGAAAAAATATTTATTACTTCTTCACGAAGACATCGAAAAAATGCAAAATCTTTCACCGAAAGAAATGGAGAAATTGACGAATTCCCATATGGCTTGGGCAGAAAAATTAGGCGAATCTGGACATCTGATTTCTGGCGAGGGACTTGAAGAAAATAGCGTACAGATTTCTGGAAAGGACAGTATCGTGAAAGATGGAACATTCTTGGAATCAAAAGAAATGATTGGTGGCTACTATTTACTACAAGCCAAAGATTTAAAAACGGTTATAGAATTGGCAAAAGGTTGTCCTTGCCACTTATGGGGCGGAACTACCGAAATCAGACCGATAATGGAATATGAAGAATAATATATCTTCGCTTGTCGAATCGAGTTACAGAACATTTTACGGAAAATTATTTTCAGCTCTTTTTAGTCAATTCGGTGCTAATTATATAAGTGAAATCGAAGATGCAATTCAAAATTCATTTTACAAATCTTTAAAAAGTTGGAAACCAAACCAAGTTCCCGATAACAAAGAAAATTGGCTTTTTATTGTTGCCCGAAATGATATAATTAACCAAATAAAAAAAGATAGCCGACTGCAATCACAATCTGATTTTATAACAAACGTAGAAACAGAAAATCTAAAAGAAGATTTAAGGCTAAAAACTATTTTATTCTTATCTAAGTCCAAAAAGGTATCGTCAAAAGTAAAAGTGATTTTTGTTCTAAAAAATATCTTTGGACTGCATATCAAAGAAATTAGCGAATGCACTTTACTATCTCAAGATGCTATTTACAAAAGTATAAACAGGGCTAAAAAAGACTTTCGACAATCTACAAAAGATGCAAATTTCGATTTGACTTTTGAGCAAATAGCTGATAAAGAAATTGAAATTGTGGAAGAAATTCTATATGCAGTTTTCAATATTGGTTTTGACTCTTTCAACGAAAAAACCAATTCAATTATCAATGAAGATTTATGTTTAGAGGCTTTATCACTTTCAAAAATTTTGTCCGACAAATTTCAGCAGGTAACAACAAAAAATCTTCTTGCATTATTTTGTTTTCATCTTGCCAGAATTCCGTCAAAGGTTAAAAATGACAAAATCATTTCATTCTTTGAACAGGACAAAACCAATTGGAACCAAGACTTTATCAAATTAGGTTTCCATTATTTGGAAAAACCTGAAAAGCTCAATAAATATTATATAGAGGCTTTGATTGCAAGCAAGCATATGACAGCCACGAAGAACGACATTGAACATTGGAACGGAATAATAGAACTATACCAATTATTAATTTCGGTTTCAAATTCGCCAATTACGAAATTGAACCTTTGTTATTGTTTAAGTAAAGCACAGAGAATCGAGGAGGCAAAAGAATTATTGGAAATTGTCGAAAACGAATTACCGAACGAACACATCTATCTTTCTTTGGTAAAGGCTAACATTTTCGTAAGCAAACAAACCTTGGAATCCGAAAAAATCATTGACCGAGTATTAAAAAATATAAACCAAAATATCAGACGGGAATATATATTGGAAAATATGTCAGCTGACTTCTGAACAAAACATTAAATTATGCGAACACTATTTATAATCCTAATATTAGCATTTACCACATCTTGTACGGAAAGGAACAATTTTTCAAAACAACAAGACCAAAACCAAAAAATAGTTGAACAGTATTTTGAATATTTCAACAATCACAATTGGCAAAAAATGGCAGAAATGTACCTTGAAACAGCGGAATTTAAAGACCCATCGCTTGGCGAGGGAATTGTAAAGATGACAACAGCAGAAATAGTTGCAAAGTATTCGGAACTGAATGGGATATTTAGTGACATACAAGATAACGTAATACAAACTTATGCATCTGGCGAGAAAAATATAATAGTGGAATTTGTGTCAAGAGGGACTGCACCAGATAACTCGAAATTTGAATTGCCTATTTGCACAATATTTACAATCGAAAACGGAAAAATAATTAAGGATTTTTCGTATTTTGACAACTTCGAGGAATAAAGCCAGCGCACAACAAAGAACTCCTATGAAAAGAATTAGTTCAGTTTTTAAATTTAATATTTATTTTAATTAATTCATAATGATGATTTTGGGGTGTTGAATAGTTGATAATTCCGATAGGATTATCAATCATTCAATACCATATAACTTGCTCCTACTCCTATGTGTGATCAATACTCTTTATAGATTGTCACCAGCATCTGTTTGATTATAGTTATAATAAACCCGGCCACTAGCTGAGGTATGTGATAGTGTTATAAGGTCACCTTCTTTGTTTTGTGATACGAGCTTTTTAAATTTTGATTGAGCTTTGTTATTAGTTAGGTATATTCTCTTTTTATGAGATAACCCCTATCACATAGGGAATCTCTGTCTTTATTACTGCCAATGTCCTGCTAAGTAATTTTCTGGCTATTTTCACAATTATTGTCTTTACGTTTTTACCTAAATGCTTGCGATAATAGTCTTGCACAACAGGATCTGTCCGTATGGCTTGCCAAGCAGCTCCTATAAAATAACTCCGCATCAATCTATGAGCACATCTTGTAATACCAGTGTTTCTTATATTATTTCCACTTTGATAAATACCTGGGGCGAGTCCTACGTAACCCGCTAGTTGTTTTAAGTTATTAAAACCTCTTAAATCCCCTAATTCGCTAATAATACCACAGGCCACTATCCCGCCTATTCCTGGAATACTCCTTAGGAGTATGTAGTCTTTCTTAAAGTGAACTTTACAGTAGCGGCGAAGCTGGGAGGAGACATCACGCAGATCTTTATCTACAAATCTAAAATAGGGAATATGACTATCCAACGCCATTCAATCTGCGGAATAGGCAAAATCAACATTGTCTAACCAATCACGAAAAGAATGGCTCCAATGAGAATTATCAAATTCAACAGGAATAGGAATACCTTGGTTTAAAAGCAAACCCTTTATAAGGCTTTTTATTCTTCTAAAATTCTTGACCAAATCATTTCGACGCCGAAATAGAGATCGTAATTGCTCTCGCTCTTGATTAGGTACATGAATACCTTGCAGACGGCTATCCTTGAGTTCTCTTGCAATGAGTTGCGCATTAATACGATTAGTCTTAGTAAATTTTTCTTTCCCCTTTCTATGGATATCCGCAGGGTTTACAACCAATGAGTGCCAGCCATATTCTTCAAAAGACCTATGAGCCTAATAACCACAGCTTCCGGCTTCATAAGCTGTATAGACATCATATCCGCTATAATGACGATCCACATAAAACCTGAGCTTAACTGGATCTGGATTCATTGAAAATGTCTTACCAGAAGAAATATCGGTAGCACAATGTACTTTCCAGCTACACTTGTGAATATCAATGTCAATATATAGCTTTGAATAGTGATTTGCTTTGTTTCCATATCTTATTGTATTAGTGCCTATTAAAGATACTGGACTCGCTACTTTTACATAGATGCTGAGGTAAAAAACAACTCTTTCCTAGTTTAAATTTGAGACATATTTATCCTTTGCTAAAATCTGTCACTACAGATCTTAACTGTTTCATTTATTCCTTTTTCGACCTATTCTTTAGCTAGAACAGATACGTAATTCTCATCGTAGGATAATCCAAATTTAGCAACAGCAAAGGCTTGTTCTAATAGCTTATTAGCTACTGCTATCAACGATAATTTTTTACTCTTGCCCTTAGCTACAATCCGTTCACAAGTATCCCTGCAGCCTTTGTTGTACTTAAAAGCATTTTGACCTCCTCCCATTAATTCGAACATTTAAAATTTAAATCAAAGTTCCAGCTACTAAAAACATAATGAATTTGACGAAAAGAAAGTAATAGATAAAAGTTGGCTGAAGACCATCACATAACATTACAGGAAACAAGTAAAAAACATTAAAAATCCTTCAAGTTTGTTAAAAAGGGGCGAATTCGGTGGAGGTAAAATCTCAATGTCTTTTCGAGCCCAGTAAAAGCAGTAAAATTTCAATTTTGGATAGTTCCTCTTTCTCCGCTGAAAAGCCCCGTAAACGTACTGTTTACGGGGCTTTATTCTTTTATATCTGTTGGAATCTAATACTCCTAAAAGATAAACACTTTTTTTTCCAAAATGCAACTAAAAAATATAGTACGTGCTTATATGCTGCTTATGCCTTTTGCTAAAGTTACATTTTAAGTCTTAAAAATTGCATTAAAACAGGTTGTTACCCCTAAAAGTAAAATACCTACCAAAAATTGACTACCAAACACTAATAACTTAACTAATAAATTTATTAATTGGAATATGGTATAAATCGGATAGCTATTACCCAACTTAGTGTTAGAAAACTATAAAAACAGTTTTAAAACTAAATTTGCAGTTTATTATTTCATATATTGAACGTTTATCAATTATTGTTTTATGAAAGTCATACTGTATTTCAGCTTTATAATTCTAATTCTACCCATATATGGTCAAAATGCGAACAATTACAAAATCACCTACGAACTCACTTATAAACCAGATACAACCGATTTAAATCAAATCAAAAAAGAGCGTATGTTGCTCTATACTAACAGCAAGAGTTCCCTGTTTCTGAGCTATGGGAGGATTTTAAAAGATTCTATGCGCGGTAAGTTTGGAATAGGCGACATAGGAAGTACAGCCTACAAAAAAGCTTCAGCTGCTGCTAAAACAGATTTCAGTTACAGACTTTATAAAAGGCCGCTAGAATCTGAAGTTTTTCATTGCTTGAAAATAGCGACTGATAATTACTATTATTCTGAAATTTCTAGTTTTGATTGGCAAATAAATCAGGAGACCAAAACCATCTTAGGTTATTCTGCTCAAAAAGCTACAACACATTTTGCCGGTAGGTATTACGAAGCCTGGTTTTCAACTAAAATTGCAATACCAGAAGGCCCTTATAAATTTTCAGGCTTACCAGGGCTCATTCTCGAAATATCGAGCACAGACAAGGATTATAAGTTCTCAATTGTTGGGCTTGAAAAAACATCGTTCTTTCTTTCCTGTTTCACAAATACCACCTAAATCCTTTCAGCAAAGTCCTAAAAAAGAACTTCTAGAACTACAAAAAGAATATTATAACGACCCTATAGGCTTTATTAATAATTGGGTAGGTAAAGGTGGCAGAACTGTGCATATAGGACTGCAAGGAAAAGCCAAACGCGATCATTATGCAAAATATGGCAAGAGTGGTATGCCATCACTGAATAATTTTTTAGAGCTGGATTAGATGAAACATTTTTTCTTTACAATATTACTACTGATAGCTTGGTCATCCATTTATGCTCAGGACCTTCAACAAGTCGCATATACCTATAAAGCTACCTACGAACTTCAATTTAAAATAGACTCTACAGATTCTGAGTCTATAAAATCAGAACCGGTACTGCTATACCTCAGCACCAATCAATCTCGCTATTTGAGCCTTAGCCAACAGTTGAAAGATTCTCTGTTTTCCACGTTAGATCGAAAAAACCGAAGTATGGCAGAATTTAGTCGCGTGCGATCGATGATTCCCAAAACAGAATTCAATTATGTAATCTTTAAATCAAAACCTGAAAACAAACTGGTCTACGCCGAAAAGATTTTTAAAGATAAATTCAAATACATGGAAGATCTAGAAATGCGAGACTGGCAAATTAAAGCAGAGACTAAAGAAATTTTAAGCTACACAGCTCAAAAAGCAGAAATTGAATTTGCTGGAAGAAACTATACTGCCTGGTTTACTGCTGAAATTCCTTTTAGTGACGGGCCTTATAAATTTACAGGATTACCTGGTCTTATTTTGGAGATCTATGATGATCAAGATCACTATCATTTTACACTAAGTGGCTTTCAGAAATTCAGTAAGCCGGTTGCTCCTTTTCTTAATTTAAATACCTACAAAACCATCGCAAAATCAGACTTGCTTCAGATAAAAGAAAACTTTGATGAGGATCCTATTTCTGCTTTGGAAGCGGCCGGTGTAAAGCTTGACTTTGCAAATTCTTCATTAAGTAAGACTCAAGCAAAACGCGATCTTTCCAACTCAAAATCTAAAAAGAACAATCCAATTGAGCTCATTACAAACTAATTCGTTAGTTTTAACTATGGATTTAGTTTTTATTTCAAAAGAAGTTTCAGTTTTATTCATTCTAAAAGCTTCATATGAATATTAAAAAAAGTGATATAACTCTAAAAATCAATGCTGTATTTAAAACTTTTTTCTAAAAGTGATTTTCGATAAATAACTATATAAGAAATAGATACACTCAAGTATTAGATAAATAGAAACGGAAAAGTAATGCTTGTAGAAACAACTCTAAAAAAACTACTTTAAAATAATGCTATAATGGATTCTAATATATATATAAAATGAAAACCTCTTACCTCCTCTTTATAATTTTAATACCCATTATAAGCTTCAGTCAGTTTAAAATACAAGGCAAAATAATAGACCCTGAAAATAAAGAGAATTTAGAGATTAACTTAAGCATCAGGAGTGAAATAGAAAAAACGATTCCTGTTAAAATTAATGATGCTTCTTTCTTTCTAGAATATACAATTGACGAACCCATAAATAGCATGCTGCAAATTCAAAATGCTGGAAAGTCTAAATCTGTCAAAATTCTGGTTGATAGAAATAGTTCATACAATGTGGATTTGGTGCTAGAAGATGAGCAAAAATATTTTGATGATAAATGGTTTAAAATTGAAACTAAATCTTCCTACTATCAAGTCTGGAGAAACTTTTACGATGAACAAAATGAACTGTATTTAAAAAAGAGAAACACACTTAGTCTCTTTGAGGTAGGTGAAATATCTAAGAAAGAACTTGACCGGCAAATAGATGCAATAGAATTTAATATCACCCAAGCTTTTAAAAAATTAGCTACAGAGCATCCTGACAACTATGCTACGCCATATATTATTACGGGAGCACCTGATTTTGGCAAGCACTATTTTCCCTATTTTAAAGCACTTTCACAAAATGTAAGAACTAGTTATTGGGGTAGAACGCTTAAGTCTCGTTTAGAAGACTCAAAAACCAATTTATCAAATAACACTGCAAATTCATCAACCATTTTAGGTTCTCGATTTGCAGTATTGAAAGGCAATACACTTTCAGGAAATTACCAAGAATATTCATCAGCAAATTTAAATTCAAAACTCACTCTTATTGATTTTTGGGCAAGTTGGTGTGGTCCCTGTAGAAAAGAAAATACAGCACTAAGCGTTTTAAACAAAAATTACTCTAAAAGCGAATTTCAAATTATAAGCTTCTCGTTAGATACAAACCAAAATAAGTGGGAAAAAGCTTCAAAAATAGACAACATAACGTGGAAAAACATTTCTGATCTAAAAGGAGTAAAATCTTATATCATGAATGATTTTCAAATCCAACAATTACCTAGAAATATTTTGGTAAATGCTGAAGGTAAAATTATTGCTTTGGATAAAACAGGAACTAATTTAAAAGATTTTGTAAGTGAATATCTAAACAGTAATCCTTAATTCAATTTATTATTAAAAAACGGTCTAATATGCGTCTCTATACTTATTCCTTTTTCCTTATCACTTTTCTAATTTCATCATTGGGTTTCAGCCAAAACAAACTCAAAGGAAAACTAGAATATAAAGTAACTTATAAATTGAGCTTTCAGCTCGATTCTACTGATGCAGATTCGCGAAAGTCTGAATTGATGATTCTTTACTTAGGTGAAGACTTTTCCAAGTATTTAAGCCGTGCAAAAACCATCGCCAACCCCATCGTGGTACAAGGGAATTCTGCGCATACCTCGCGCAATGCCTTGACCCATTTTCATTATGAGATCATAAAAGAACGAGAAAAAGATAGCTTATTGTATCTGCTCAAAATCCCTAAAATGGAAGATCGCTTTGTCTATGCAGAATCTAAGCAGCAATTTGATTGGCAAATAGCGCAAGAAACCAAGACTATTGAAGGCTTCACTGCACAAAAGGCAACAACCACTTTTGCCGGTCGGGAGTATACCGCTTGGTTTACTACAGAAATCCCCATCTCAGATGGGCCGTATAAGTTTAATGGTTTACCGGGTTTGATTCTTGAGATCACCGATACGCAAGGCTATTGGGATTTTAAGTTTGTAGGGCTGGAAAAACTTACGCCTAAGATTGCCTACCGACTCAACCTCAAACAATATGAGAAAACCACCAGGCCTTCGCTTGAAAAGCTTTGGCATCGCTACCGAAGCGATCCTATGGGCTATGCTAATAATCCTAATGTTGTTGGAACTCCTGAAGTAGATCAATTTTATCGAGACGCGTTTGCCGAGATGTTAAGTAAAGAAAATAATCCTTTAGAACTAAAATAGGTTGAAGCATAGATATGGATTGATAGTGCTTATTTGGTGTTGGGTTTCGGTCCTTAATGCGCAAGTGATCCTTACGGGCACCGTTAAAGAGGAGGCCAATAAAAACCTAAGCGGGGCGATACTTACCATCAGTAAAGATTCGGTTTCCTCGATTCTCGCCTATGCGATCTCTAAAAGCGATGGAAGCTTTAAAATACGTATCGATAATGCTCCGGAAAAACTCTTTATCAAAGCTTCGTATATAGGGCTTACCACCTTCAAAAAAACGCTTGAGCGCAAATCTCAAGAACTGGAGATCCAACTGCGTCCATCTTCAGAAGCATTAAAAGAAGTAGTAGTCAAATCAGAAATCATTCAGCGGCGTGGCGATACGCTTAGTTTTTCAGTAGAAGCTTTTAAAGACAAAAACGATCGCGTCATTGCCGATGTCTTACGTAAAATGCCGGGTATTGAAATCAAACCCGGCGGGCAAATTCACTATCAGGGCAAACCCATTCAAAAGTATTATATAGAAGGGCTTGATTTGCTTGAAGGGCGCTACAGTCTGGCCAATGAAAACCTTGCTGCAGATGCAGTTTCAAAAGTTGAAATCCTCGAAAACCACCAGCCAATACGGGTTTTAGACAGTCTGGAATTTTCTGAGCGCGCCTCGCTCAACATCAAATTAAAAAACGACGTCACCCTAAGCGGAACCGCAAAGCTTGGTTTGGGCGCAACTCCGCTATTGTGGGAAGCCAATGTAACCCCGATGCTTTTTAATAAAAAGCGCCAGTTTATTGCGAGTTATCAAAGCAACAACACCGGGAAAAATGTTGCCAATCAGGTACGGGATTTCAGCTTCAATCCAGAAGGTACTACCTATAATATTGCCAAAACAGATTGGGTTTCCTTGCTCAATCCTGCAACGCCGCCTTTTTCTCAAGACCGCTGGCTCGACAATAATGTGCATTTAGCTTCGGCTAACGGAATTCAGCGGTTGAAAAGTGATCTGGACCTCAAAGTGAATCTCTCGTATCTCAACGATTACCAGCAACAGCAGGGGAGCACACAGACTACCATCTACACACCGCAGGATACGGTTTCGATTGCAGAAGCAATTGATAATCGCCTTTTTATAAAGAATTTTCAAGGGAAGGCTACCTTAGAACAAAACACTAAAAAGAACTACCTAAAAAACCAATTGGAGTTTAATACCTATCGCAATACCCAGCGGGGCATGGTGCAACGCACAGATGCGGAGATCGCACAACATTTAAGCACTCCTTTTTACGGGTTTAAAAATAACTTGGATCTCTATAAAACCTTCGGTAAGCAATTGGTGCGCTTCAGTTCAAATACCGGATTTTCAGAATCTGATCAATTTTTAAAGGTGCGCCCGGGGCAGTTTGAAGACGTTTTAAACGCCGGGAACCCGTATGCAGAAAGTCTGCAAAATATCGAATCCTCAAAATTATACACCGACAATTCGGCGGGAATGACCAAAATGCTGGGCAAATTTACCACCACCTTAAAACTGGGGTTTGCGCAACAAAAAGAGTCGCTAAAGAGTGCTTTGGTCTTGGAGGAATCTGATACACCACTGGGCCATGCTTTTCAGAATGACACCCAATTTCATACTTCAGAAGTTTATCTCCAACAAAGTTGGCGCTTTAAGAATACTTCAGAAACTTGGAACATCAGACTGGGTGTGCCTATCGCGTTTAAAGCCTTTGATTTAGAAGGTAACAACAGCCAAAATCTGGATGCTTTCGTGTTTGAACCTTCAGCTTATATTCAGCATAAAGTGTCGGCCAAATGGGAGCTTTCGGTCTCGGGAAACCTCGATTATAACTTTGGCAGACTCGAGCGCTTGTATCCGGGATTTATATTGACCAATTACCGAAACCTCCAGCGGTATAATGCACCCATTTTGGAACAAATGGCGCAGAACTATTCGGCCTCTTTAAATTATCGAAATCCGATCAAAAGGCTTTTTGTCAATGCTTCCTACAGCTATGGAAGGACCAAAAGTAATTTGCTCTTTGGGAGTCAGATAGACCCCAACGGTACTAGCATTCTCGAAGCGGTGGTGCGCGACAATTATGTCAACAGCCACCGGTTTAATCTTGAAGCCAGCAAATATTTGAGCCGTTTAAATACTTCGGTCAAGCTGAATGCATCCTATAATATTTCAGAGCGGGAGCAACTGCTCAATGCAGCTTTAGCCAAAAATGAGAATACCAATTTTAATCTGAATGGAAGTCTGGAATCTGAACTGAGTGCCTGGTTGAGTCTGTCGTATTCCGGAAGCCTAAGGTTTTACAATTCGAAGCTGAATACGGCAGCATTGCAGCAACTCAACACGCAACAGCACAATGCGGAGGTGTTTTTGTATCCCTGGGAAAATCAATACCTAAGTTTGGGTGGCGAATACTTTAAAAACTCGCTTACCGATGCGAACCGCAATTACTTTTTAAACCTGAGCTATCAATACACGCTTACCCAAAAGAAGATCGACTTAAAGCTTGTTTGGAGTAATATTTTGAATACCAAAAACTTCATCAACGCTTCCAGCAGTGAATATTATATCACCCAAAACAGCTATGTCTTGCGCCCTTCGCAAGTTTTAGCAAGTATTTCGTTTAGTTTTTAATATTGATTCTATTATAAAATTATTTTTTTAGAAAATCAAAAGAATAAATCGGAATGCGAGCAACAAAAGCTGTAGCTATTGGTAAAGAATTATTGGCTAATAACAAATATGATGAGGCAAGTGGCAATAGAGAAGTTACTTTCATAGGGTGTATAAAATTTAATTCTTGCTTTCAAAATAAGAACGTGTCCACTATAAAAGCTTATTTTTAAGAATTGAAGTTTTTTCTTCCGCTAAAATCTCTTTAAAAATTAAAATTTTCTAAATCTAATATTATTGAACAATGCTAAAAAAGAAGACTAGTTTATTAATAATCCTACTTTTAAACTTCTTTTTGCTAAAAACTCAAGCTCAAAAAAATGACAATTATTGGGACATTTCTTCTTCAAAAAGCATTGTTTGGAATGTAAACAAAACGGATTCCTATCCACATGGAGATAATATTGAAATGTCTGGAAAAAAGGTTTCCGCAATAATTTATTACGATGTTAATGAGGATAAAGAACTCAGTCTAAAGCGTGAAATTATATATCCGCAATTAAGAACTATTGAGGAGGATTGGAGAAAATACCGGGCGTATTATAAGAAAATCTACGCAGATGAAAGTGAACCAACAGTTACAGCGGGTGGTTCTAATTTGGTATTCAAAAAAGTTGATTCTGTAGAAATTAATGGTAAAATCACTTTTTACCATACTCCGGTACAGGAGATAATTCTTAAAAGAACTTTATTTCCATCCATGAATCAAAGAGTATTTGTGGAAAATTGGGAATTAGTAAATACAAGTGACACAACAAAAGAATTACAAATTGGCAAGACAGATACGCTTGATCAACTGAGAGGATACAAAGGAAACTACACGAGTCATGTTTATAATGATGCTGATAGCGCAATTAACCTCCTCCCCCATTCATCTTATAATTTCACGCTTTATTTTTCTGCAGCTATTGATCAAGAACCTATAAAGGGCTTTAAATACAAAGAAATTGAAAAGGAACGGAATCAATTTCTCAAAAAAATTGAAGAAAATCTTGTTTTAGAAACGTCAAATCCTGTAATAGATCAGCTTTTCTATTTTTCAAAAATACGTGCTTCTGAAAGTATTTTTGAATCAGAGATGGGACTGGTACACTCACCGGGAGGAGGAAATTATTATATAGGTATTTGGGCAAATGATCAGGCAGAATACAGCGGTCCCTTTTTTCCTTTTTTAGGCTATGAAACGGGTATTGAAGCTGCAAAAAATGCCTATCTCATGTTCTTAAAAAATATTCCTGAAGATTCTTCTCCTATATGTTACTCATTTGAAATTGATGGTGAGCTCCCCTCCTGCGGTAAAGACAGAGGAGATGCCGCTATGATCGCATATGGAGCTTCCCAGTTCTTATTGCGAAGTGCCGATAAAAAATTTGCAAAGAAAATATGGCCGTTAATTGAGTGGAGTCTAAATTACTGTCATAATAATAGGAATAAAGAAGGAGTCGTTTTATCAGAAACAGATGAGATGGAAGGAAGAATATCTACAGGTGAAGCAAACCTTTCGACTAATTCGTTGTATTATGGAGGACTACTCAATGCCTCATACCTTGCTAAAGAACTTGGTTTCCAAGAGTTATCTGCTCAGTATTCTAAACGCAGTTTTGAAATGGCTCATGCTATTGAAGAGTATTTTGGTGATAACATAGAAGGCCTAAATACCTATCGTTATTTTAAAGGAAATACGCATCTCAGACATTGGATCTGTTTACCGCTGGTTATGGGAATCGAAAAAAGAGCGGAAGAGACTGCCAATGCACTTCTAGAAAAACTTTGGACAGCAAATGGGGTTTTAGTGGAACTAGATCCCAGCTCAACAAAGCCTGAAGTTTTTTGGGACAGAGGGACTCTATATGCCTTAAGAGGAACCTTTAAAGCTGAATTATTTGACCAGTCTCTCCACAAGTTAGTTGATTACTCAAATAAAAGACTATTAGGAGATCACGTACCCTACCCTATAGAAGCTTTTCCTGAGAATAATATGAAACACCTTTCCGCAGAGAGTGCTTTGTATTGCAGATTAATTATTGAAGGTATATTGTCATTTGAACAAACTGAATTCAATTCTTTTAGTATTACACCTCAACTAAACGATGATCTATCCAGATTAAGTCTCAAAAATCTATATATCGGTGAAAAAGCCATTTCAATTGACCTGGAGTTGATAGAAGATAAAATTGACACTAAAATTTATCTAAATGGAGTTGAACTTATTAATAAACGGGTCAAATCCGGTGAAGAAGTAACTCTTAAAATCTAAGTTCAGGGAATAGGGAATTAACATTATTAGAAGCAAAAAAGCCATGAATAATCATGGCTTAAACAGATAGCTTGCAGGAATATGTCTTTTAATCAATTACAATACTATTGATTCCCTTTTCTAATGCTGTATCTTGTATAATAGGTACGTGTAGGCCTTCAGCTCTAAACACGGTAAAATCTGTCATGCCTAAGAATCCTAAGAATGATTTTAGGTAAGGTGCTACAAAATCATGTTCTTTGCCTTGTTCATCTGTATAAATACCTCCTGAACTCATTGCAACATACACTTTTTTACCGGATACGAAACCAATAGGGATTCCAGCTGAATTATAACCAAATGTAATTCCTCGACGTGTTATATGATCTATCCAAGCCTTAAGAGAAGAATGAATGGTCCGGTTGATAAGTGGCGCGCCTATTACCAGTATATCACAATCAAATAATTGTTTCAATAGTTTACCTGACAATTGAAGAGCTTGCTTAATTTCATCAGTATGCTCTTCTTCTGGAGTAAACATTGCATTTAAAGTTTCTGGTGTTAAGTGTGGGATATTACGTTCCACTACATCCAATTGTTCAAGTATACTGTTAGGATATTTTTCCTTTATTTTTTCAACTATAGCATTTCCTAATCTTTTGCTGTATGACTTTTCTCCCATAATACTGGAGTTGATTTGTAATATTCTCTTTGAGTTCATTTTGAATTTTATTAGACTTTAAAAACACAAAACTAAACTGAATAACTATGTAAAAGATAGGAGTTACCTAAAGGAAAGCGGTTCCCTTTAGGTAAGTTAGTATCTTTGTAACATGGCAAAAACTAAAGAAACAGCACCAATTACAAAAGAGGAATGCTCAAGCAATTTGAGAAGTGTAATAGATGCTTTGTATGTTTTGAATGGAAAATGGAAATTGCCCATCGTATTGAGTTTAATCAACTCTCCAAAACGGTTTAATGAGATTATGAGAGACCTGGAAGGTATTTCTCCTAAAATACTAGCTCAAGAGCTCAAGCATTTAGAACAAAACAAACTGGTAGTAAGAAATGTGTTTCCTACTACCCCCGTAAGCATCATGTATGAGGCATCGGCATACAGTGATACATTAAAAGATGTATTAAGAACTTTGAGTGACTGGGGTGCTGGCCATCGGAAGAAAATTATTGAAGAATAAATCGATAAGAAATTCACTAAAAACTTCTGAATTTCATTTGCAAGTTTTGTTTGAATGAACCTGTTGACGACTGAGGTGCTAACGCTATTTAAACCTTTTGTATTAAAAATAATACGCTTCATTAGTTCTCTAAGAAATTTTTCTAAACCTTTTCTCATCTTGCCGTTAACTACCACCTAACCGAAAGTCGTGGCTATTGGGTTTCTATTTTTTTTATGTCTTTGGTGACTATTTAAATTCATTTAATCAACGGTACCCCGTAGTTAGCATTTTAAATTGTTCTACCCATTTTTTTCCACGTTTCTCAAGTTCAGCTTCTCATACAAATCCCTTTTTCCTGTATCCTCTTCTTACTTTATGGAAAAGAATTTCACCCAATCGGTATTATTATAGCATCACAGAAAACACAATGCCCGTTATAAATCTCAACCAAAATTTTAAATAGATTTTACTACTGACAAACTGTTGTCACCCTTCCATTTTACTTTTGGTTTAAATACCAATAATCAACAATTTAAATCATCTATCATGAGTAAAAATGAATCTAAAACAGCTATTCAAGAAGTAATTACACCAGCAGAGTTATTGAAACACTGGCAAGGTCACCGTAGTTTAACCCGTAGGGTCATCGAAGCATTTCCAGAAAAGGAATTTTTCAATCATAGCATAGGCGGTATGCGAACTTTTGCTGAGATGACCCTTGAACTTTTGGCTATTGCAGGGCCGGGTTTGAAAGAAATCGTCACTAAAGAAACTCAAGCATTAAACGAGCATATTGATCATAAAGATCAAAAAAATCTAGTGTTGAAGCTTTGGGATCAAGCTACAGAGGAAATCGATACCTACTTCAACCAAATCACTCCGGACAGCTTTCAAGACACTATTAAAACTTTTGGACAATATGAAGGGACGGTCATTTCTTCTATACTTTATTTTATAGATAATGAAATACACCATCGTGGACAAGGTTATGTATATTTAAGAGACCTCGGAATTGAACCTCCATTTTTTTGGGAGCGCTAGTTGCTTATAATTATGAAAAACGTACTAGTCTTTAAAACATCTGTAAACGAGGAAATGGATATCAACAAGTTACGTCCTGTTTTAAATGCATTGACACCTCCTACAGATCTATGGAATTTTGACCTGGAAGATTGTGACAATATTTTAAGGATTGAAACTCAGAATTTGACAGCCACCGCAGTGCTCGACAGCCTGCATTTCTTAGGATATTTATGCGAGGAATTACACTAAATTCATAAAGCTTAATCATAAAGGGTGCAATGTTCTATATAGTGCATTGCACCCTTTATAGTTTCTTTCACTCCATAAAAAAGGAATTGTTTAAAGCTTATCTGCTATTTTTTTTGACAAGGCTTTAATTCGATGTTTTAAATCCTCAGGTTCTATAATCTCTGCATAATCGCCAAATGTCATATACCATCTGGCAAAACCATCCTCAATATTACGCGGCATGAACGTCATTTCCGTTTGGGCTCCCCTATCTTTTTTTGATAGGAAACCGTAATACCTTAGTCCACTTTGTATATACTTTACAATACTTTTTTCTACCAAGATGCGAACCTGAACTGCAGGCTTTTCATTAGTGCTGTTTAAATAACTATTTAATGATTGGTGTACTTTGGTGAACAAAACTTCTCTACGTTGAATGTGTTTAATCCTGTCTGTTCGAAATTGTCTGTAATCCTTTCGTAAATGACAGTAAGCCATGATGTACCAAAAATTAGCTTCGTGAAACAAACCGACAGGCTCGATAGATCGATGGGTAGGCGTTTCCGTATCCTGAGCTAAATATGCCAAGTGCACTTGTTTTTTTTCTGCTATACTCTCAAAAAGAATTTCTAAAGCATTAGGTACATCTTTGTTAAACAATGCTTCCTGAGGCGTTATAAGTATTTGAGATTCTATAGCATTTACCCAGTCCTTATCTTCACCTTTCATTACAGATTTCAATTTGAACATCGCTGATTCAAAATAAGACCCCAGCCCTTTGTCTGTAAACTTCTGCATAAGTTTTTCAGCAGCGACAAAACTCCCGGCTTCTTCCCGTGTGAACATAATAGGCGGTAAGCGATATCCTTCTACAATAGAATAACCTATACCCGCCTCACTTGAAATAGGAACCCCTGAAGCTTCCAGTGTTCGAATGTCACGATAAATAGTACGAAGACTTACATCAAAACGATCTGCTAATTCTTGGGCTTTAATGATCCGTTTAGACTGTAGCTGAATGAGAATAGCTATAATTCTATCAAATCGCTTAGGAGCTTCTACACGCATTATGGATTAGAAATTTTTCAAAAATAGTGTTTATTACTTAAGTTTTCCTTTCCAGTTCTTTGTTATACTTAGTTTTTACTTATTCCTATTTCAATGCTTCTTTTTCAAAAGTTCAGTGATCTTATTTTCTCTAGCTTTGGAGCTATAAAATTGATTAGATTCTAATATTGATTGATGGGTAGAGTGTTTTGTAATAAACGGTATTATGTTCGATTTAATTTCTAACATACATAAATCTGTAGATGAAGTGAGTTCTTCTGAGTTGCCCCCTTCTATTTTTGGCGTTTTTATTTGAGCCATTACTAAATAGGTGTCAGCTTAAACATCACCAAGTTCAGAATCAAAATAAGATATGGTTATCTCATAAAATCCATATCCAAAAGTTTTGTATTCTAAGATGATAAAAACTGACAATTCATTTCCTAAATTCTTGAATAGCCGCTTTGAGGTTTTAGTATGTCTTCTGAAACCTTCAGAAACAAAAAAAGGATCAATTTTATCTTTGAAGATTTTATTAAATTCTTTTTCTCTATCTTTTTTTAACAGGTTTCTCAGGCATTCATTTTTAATTGAGTACAACGGTAAGTATTTTATTTTTCAAAACCTTTTATCAAATGACTTTCCGTTAAATTTATAAACTCCTCCATCTTCCATTCCAAAAAGTAAGGTTTTGTTTTTATCCAAGTATATATCCCAAATTATTTGTGATTTTTGTCCTTCATCGATTGTGAAATTTGTCAAAGATTCTCCATTATATTTCCAAACTCCTGAATCTCTATCTGCAAACCAAATATTCCCTTCATTATCTTCCTCAATTGCAAAAACGGATTGAAGTCCCGTATTTTTATTGGTTTGACCATTTTGGATGTTAGATCTAAACTCTTTCATTGGAATTAATTTACCTTGTTCCTTTGAAAAGTGTATTGTGAAATCTCCACTTTTAAGGATTACACCAATTCCGTTATTTCCTATCCAAATTCGTCCTTTTGAATCTGCTAATACACTTCGTATATGAATTTGTTCATTATCCTCAAGGTTTAATTTTTCATGCTCATAAACATCTACTATTTCCCCATCGTAACTAAATAATGCAGAGTAGGTTGCAATCCAAACCCGTTCTTCTTTATCAATTGAGATACCAGTTACGCCAAATGAGTTATATGGGTCAATATTCTCAGGCTTTGGAAAGACTAAGTAATTCAAATTTATTCCGTCAAAACGGCTTATACCTTCTTCTTCTCCCGCATAAAACCATAAATTTCCAGTTGTAGTATTCCAGTCAAATTTTGGAGCATTAAACTGAGTTGCATAACTTGTGAATTTACCTTCATTATAACCATTCACACCTCTTGCTGTTGCAATCCAGATTATTCCGTTTTTATCTTCTTGAATTGAACGGATTTGGTTGTCCTGTAAACCGTCATTAGTTGTAAAGTATTTAAATGTATTTCCATCATATTTGCATACTCCTTCATTATGACTTCCAAACCAATAATTGCCTTTACTGTCTTGAAAAATGGCGCGTATACCCGAAGTAAATTTTAAAATGTCGGTTTGTGAGGTATTTACCCATTCTTGACTAATTACTTCATTTTCGGTTGATTTCTTTTCAAAGCAAGAAAAGTTTAGCGTCAATATGATTATTAAGTAGATCAATTTACTTTTTCTGTTCATTTAAATTTTTACTAATGGCTCACAACAAGTTTTATAAAAAATGTTATATGCTAAAAGTCTGTAAGATAGAAAAAGAAAACAAGGTTAGGAATGCCCATTAGACTTTCCGATAAGCACTCATCTATCGATTGTTTTTAAACGGTGGATGCACTGGCATTTTCCCTTTTCTTGCTTTCAGTCGTTACAGACTTGCGAGACTTATAAAAAAATAGAAAAGAAGAAATTTAATTAAAGGTTTGTCTAAATTCTAAAGGCGATTGATTGGTTTTAATCTTAAATAATTTACTGAACGATTGTGAATGTTCAAAGCCTAATTCATATGCGATTTCGCCTACCGTTAATTCTGTGGTTGCTAGTCTTTCTTTGGCTTTTTCAATTAACATATCGTGAATGTGCTGTTGGGTGCTTTGTCCGGTTAGGGTTTTAAGCAAACGGCTTAGATAACTTACAGAAACATTCAATTCCTCAGAAATATACTGAACAGTTGGCAACCCTTTTTGAGTTAGGGCAACATCCCTGAAGTAATCCAACATTAATTTTTCAAACCTCTCAAGAATTTGATGATTGACTTTTTTGTGTTTGAGGAATTGACGATGATAGAAACGGTCGGCATAATTCAATAGTGTTTCTAAATGGGCTATGATGATATCCTGGCTAAAATTGTCAATGTTTGCGTGATACTCTTGCTGAATATGTTCAATAATTCCGACAATCGTTTTTTCTTCTTTCTCTGAAATCATCAATGCTTCATTTGCCGAATACTCAAAATACTCGTACTGCTTGATTTTATTTGCCAATACAGTATTCCAAAAAAAATCGGGATGAACAAGTAACACCCACCCTGATTGTTTTAATGCTTCATTTTTCTCTTTGGAAATATTAAAAATCTGATTGGGTGACATAAATGACATAATGCCCTCATCATAATAATATTGGCCTTGCCCATAATTAACCTTGCCTTTACTCAAAACTCTTTTAAGAGCTATCACATAAAAATCCAACGCTAAATTCATGGGTTCATCAGCATGCCAGTGTTGAACATCTTCAACATCAATAACACTAATTAAATGATGTTCAGGCTTGGGTAAACCCCTGTATTGATGAAATTCGGGTATGGTTTTAATGTGCTTTGTCATTTTAATTTTCTTTTCTCACTTCTACTATAAATTTTCCACGAACGTGTCCGGTTTCACTTTCCTCGTGTGCTTCGGCAACTTGTTCTAAAGCATACACATTGCCCAGAGTCACTTTTACGTTACCTTCATTAAACCACTGTGTAAATTGATTGAGCCATGAGAGATGATTGATTTGTGCAGCAAGAAATTCTCCTTTGACATTCTTGTCCTCCATTGCTTTTTCAACTGTTTCATCAAAAGGGAAGTCCACATTGGCACTAATAAAAATTCCGCCTTCTTTTAATATGCTTATACTCTTTAAACGCTCCTTATTATCCCTAACTGATGAAGCTTCAAATACAATATCAATATCTTGCAATAACGCTTCAAATGATTCTGTCTTATAGTCGATCACTTCATCTGCGCCAAGTTGCTTTACAAATTCCTGATTATCTGTAGAAGCGCTACCAATAACATAAGCACCTTTTATTTTTGCAAATTGCACGGCAAAATTTCCGACACTTCCTGATGCACCTTGAATAAAAATACGTTGCCCTGCTTTCAGTTTTCCAAGGTCAAAAATTGAATTCGCTGCTACAAGTCCCGTTAAAGGAACTGCAGCTGCCTCATTAAAAGAAAGACTTTTAGGTTTCAACGCAAATTGGCTTGCTTTTGCTGCTACATATTCGGCATAGCTGCCGTTACCTGGAAAATTAGGAACGCCATATACTTCATCGCCTTTTTTAAAGTTTGTAACGTTGCTGCCCATTTTTTCTACAACCCCTGATGCGTCCCAACCTAAAATCAAGGGCAGCTTTAAATAAGGTCGCAATACAGCGTTACCGCCTTCACGAACAACCCTGTCCACAGGATTTATACCGCTTGCATAAACCTTTACTAAAATTTCATCTGCTGCTGGTACGGGACGTTCTATTTCTTCTATTTTCAATACATCCGTTCCGCCAAATTCGTTGATTACTACTGCTTTCATGTTTCTGTATTTTATTAATACAAAGTTGAGCAGAAGGAAGAAATCTGATGTAGCCGAAATTGACTTTGTTGTAGGCTAAAATGAAGTTCGTTTGTAAAAACTAAAATTAATTTTAGTACAAGAGGGGCCGGCGGGCTTTTGCTTAATGGTTTGTGCATGGTGAATATCCCGAAGGGTATGCACTATATACCTTGCTGAAAATAGTTATTGTTTTCCTGTACCAGTTCAATTTCTTCAGTTTTTAGATCGTAAATCAAAAGTCCTTGATTTGCTTTATCAAGGTGTCCTATTAATTCTCCCTTTTATTCCAAACAGAACTTAATCCATTAGCGACAAAATTATCGCTATAACCCATAGCGTTACACATTAGAATTGGTGTTGCAAATTCTTTGGCTATTAAGGGAAAATATTTACACGCCTTATCCGTTCCTCTGTTTGATTTTGAAACACTTGCAATATACAAATCAGCATTATTTTCTTTTGCTTTCACAAAATGTTCTCGTTGAAGTGTTTCATTACAAATTCCAAGAGCGATATTTTTATCTTTAGAGAGGGTTGGTTATTACTGCTTACAAAATAGGGTAGTTCATCAAAATGAAGTAAACGCTTGGAATAAGTTATTCGCTCATCATTTGGTTGAAAAATCAACATACTAATATTTATTCCATCCGATGCCTTTGTTGGCATACCAATTCTTATTTGGTTTTCATCAGATAAATTTTGAAATGGATCAAAAATGCTATCATATATCTGTTGCAAACTCATGTGCCAACTTAGGCTCATAGTTGATAATCGAAAGTTCTGGAAACACAATCAGGTCAGATTTCAAATCAATTGCACGCTCAACTAATTCTAAATGGTTTTGTATGTTCTTAATTAAATTTCCTTTTTCAAATTTAGTTTGCGCAAGACTAATTTTCATTTCTTGAGTTTAGTTTGTATTAATTACACCAACGTGTTATACCACTACTAAATATAAAGATATTCTGTCAAAACTTACGGGATATCAATACTTTTTGTTGTTTGTATCCATTTAGAAAAACACTGATTTTATATAACATACAGAACCATAAAGCGCACCCGCCTGTTTAAAGAACCACACCTCTACCCTATTACAATTTCAGATCCCTTTGAACCGACGAGTATACCTTTTTACCCATCAGAAAAAGCTGTATTAGCATGGAGACCCGAAAAGTACTGACTAAGATGTTTCCTTTTGAAGCTGATCATCTTCTTAAACTCGAAGCAGCTCATTCTCAAACTGGCGTATATGTGAACAGTGATCTTACCGCAGGTTTAAGCATTGGTGGTAAAATTGCCGAAGCCGCTTTCACCTGAACTGAATGAAGGTATGAAAATGGCACAAACCTCCAAAGCTGTTTCAGATTCTATCAAACTAGTGGCCTTTACCCGCTTTGGATGGCAATGGGTAAATCTGGAATTTCTTTTTGAATTTCTTATTCTTTTGACCTCGGTATAAAAGATAAACTCTTAAAATTATATTTTCTAGAATTATACGTCTACCCTGCTGGAAACTCAATCCTTACGATTGTTTCGTTTTCGTTTCCAGAGAATATAACCTACGATAAGAATTATGGGAAGTATTACAAAAACAATTACATCAAAAGGATCATTAAAATCCACAGGAAGATTATCATCAGGATTCTGAGTTCCCTGAGGTAATTGGTATAAAGCAAAAAACAGTTTTGTCAGCATAGCCTGAAATTAAAACTTTTACCAATAGAGCGGTATTAAAGAAAACACAAACTTAAAAAGAGTAACTCAGATCAAACCAATTTCCTTTCCTGCTCTTTATCTCCCTATTTCACCTAAAATTCTTTCCTAAAAAAATAAGCCCTTTTAAATATGTCCACTGATATGTGGTTAGTCGGGTTAGCAGATAACTCAACAATGTCCTCCCCCATATTTCTTGTCTCTATGTGATTCAATGTTTGATCCATTCACTGAATATCATTAATTATTTTAAAAAGAACATTAAGATTAATAGTATTTGGCCGTCTTTGATAAATTATGTGATAGACCAAACTAGAATTGCATACTCTATCTAATCCCCCTTAAAGATTCTAGGAAAAACAGCAACTAACTATTTCAATTTCTTCTATTATATTCTATCGGGATAGCTATCAACCTACTGCCACAATCTGATAAGCGTGTAATAAATCATTAAAATAAGAGAGCCTAAATCCGATGACTCAAGCTCCCTTCAAAATAAAATCAACATGAGTTAAAAGTCTTTATTTAAAGGCTAATTCAAATAAATTAATTAATGATATGCTGGTTTTCTTTCGCCAGAGAATATTTCTCAAAATTTAATTTCTAAACTGTCCTAAACCTTCTTTGAGCCAGTTTAGGTACGACTCCACATCAGGATCATAAGCTGTGGGAATGTTTAAATTCTCTCCTTCATTATTGATCAATACATAATACGGCTGTGCATTTGCCTTATAGTGTTTGATTTGAAAATCACTCCATTTATTCCCTATGGTCGTGATTTTCTTACCGGTGGTTTCAGAAATATACTGCTCCGCTTCAGGAAGCTCTTTTTTATCGTCCACGTAAAGTGATATCAACACCAACTCATCTCGCAGCACCTGCTGAACCTTAGGTTCAGGCCATACCCGCTCTTCCATCTTGCGGCAGTTTACACAGGCATAGCCCGTAAAATCAAGCATCACCGGCTTGTTCACCTTTTTGGCATAGGCCATCCCGGCTTCATAATCTTTAAACGTAATCAGATCTAGAGGCCCTAATTCTGCTTGATCAGGAAGCTCTATAGAAGTGCTCGCAACCCCTTTGCTATTCCCTACACCGTACGGAGACTCGCTATACTGCGTGGGTGGTGGGAAACCACTAATCCATTGCAGGGGCGCTCCCCACAGACCCGGAATCATATACACCACAAAGGCTAATACAAAAAGGCCCAAGCCGAGCCTTCCTACCGAGATATGCGGTAAAGGACTATCGTGCGGTAACGTAATCTTTCCGAAGAGATAAAACGCCAAAACTCCAAAAATTGCAATCCAGATCGCTAAAAATGTCTCGCGTTCTAATAGATGTAATTGCAGCACCAAATCGGCATTGCTTAAAAATTTAAAGGCAAAGGCAAGCTCTAAAAAGCCTAAAACCACTTTGACCGTATTGAGCCAGCCACCAGACTTAGGTAACGAGTTTAACCAACCGGGAAAAGCGGCAAACAAGGCAAAGGGTAACGCAATCGCCAGCGAAAAGCCCAACATCCCCACAATTGGGGCTATCCCGCCCTTTGACGCTGATTCTACCAGCAGAGTGCCCACAATGGGACCAGTGCACGAAAACGAAACAATGGCCAGAGCAAGCGCCATAAAAAAGATGCCGATAAGGCCACCGCGGTCTGCCTGTGAATCAATTTTGGTAGCCCACGAACTGGGAAGCACCAGTTCAAAAGCACCCAGAAAGGAACAAGCAAAAAAGACCAACAAGGTAAAAAAGACCAAATTAAAGACCACATTTGTAGAGAGCGCATTGAGCGAATCGGCACCAAAGATCGTAGTCACCGCAGAACCCAGCACCACATAAATCACGATGATAAAAAGGCCGTAGAGCAACGCATTTTTAATCCCGCTGGCACGGGTTTTACTCTGTTTGGTGAAAAAGCTTACCGTCATAGGTATCATCGGGAAGACGCAAGGCGTGAGCAAAGCTGCAAAACCTCCCAGAAAACTTAGAATAAAAATCGTGAGTAAACCCCGGGATTCTTCAGTCTGATTACCGCCAGATGTAAAATTTTCTGATTTCGATTGAATATTCGTTGAAGTTTGAAAGGTATCAAGGGAGTCGTTTTGTTTTTCGGTCTCCTTAATTGCTGCTTGCTGATTTGAGGTGGTATCCAAATTAGCCTGAGCATCTGCCTGGTTGTCAAATTCTTCTTCCCTTGGGGCGGGATTCGAAGGCTTTATAGTTTCTTTAACGGCTTGTTGAGTTTCAGGAGCTGCTTTGGCTGGCTGTTCCGGTTCCTGGTTTAGTAGAAATTCAAGTGCTTTACCTTCCGGCGGAAGACAACTTTCATCATTACAAACCATATAGTTCATAACCGCATTTATTGTAAATACATTGGGGGTTTTGCGTAGTATTTTTTGGGTGAAAAGCACTTCATCTTCAAAATACTTGATCCGCATTTCAAAAACCGGGTCGTCAACTTCTTTTCCCTTAGGTTCTTTAACAACACCGTTAAGCTCATAGTTTTCAGACGCCTCAAATTCAAAAGATGTAGGAATCGGTCCTCCTTCGGGTACCTGCTGGGCATAAAGATGCCAACCCGCTTCAAGCTGAACTTTTATCTGTAATTCGTATTCTCCTTGCTTCTTTTGCACAACTGCCGTTTCAAAGGACACCGGATCATAAATCTGTGCATTTAGACTTTGAAGGCTGAAGCTTATGCTCAATAGGAATAAGAAGACTCTCATTTATCTGTTTTTTTTACGAGTTAGTTGTATCTCAATTACCCGATTGTGCGTAATAAAATTGCTTAAGAATCCAATTAGCAACATCCTGCATTACTTCGGGCGCAAAAACCTCATCCAGCATACTTATTTCCTGCGAAGTACAGGTATTGCAATGTTGATACATATGATTCAGACCTGGGTAAATATGGGTTGTCACTACGGGAGCATTAATTAGATTTTCTTTGAAAGAAGCTACATTCTCAGAAGCCGGAACAAAAATATCAGCATCCCCATTTAGGATAAGAACCGGAACCTCTATTTTGGGTAAATAGTCTTTCGGGTCATATTGAATCATTTCTTTATAGGCCTTGGTTTTTGCGCTGCTGCAAAAGCGGTAAATCAAGGTCTGGTCTCTACCGTCGGCCAATTGCAACACATTAAGGCTTGTGGAACTTTTATCTTGTATCCAGTTTTTTACCCTCTTTTCCAATTCCGTTTTAAGGCTATCAGGTTGCTGATTTTCGTGAACGGTTTTAAACAACACGCGGTATAAATCCATTTGCAGGTTGACCAAACTGTCTGGCATTTTAGAAGCTTTTAAAATGGCGGTATTTTGTAAATCAAGGATTTTTAGCCCTGAGACCCCTACGCCCGAAAGGCTTACCATAAACCGTACATCGCTGTCCTGTGCCGTGAGTCGGGAAGCCACTACTCCCCCTTCACTATGACCAATTAATCCTACAAACCGGCTATCAATATCCTCACGGGATTTTAAATAGTCGAGTGCTTCCTGAGCATCAGCGGTAAAATCACTAATTCCGGCAGTTTCAAAATTTCCGGTAGTACTTCCCGTTCCGCGGTCGTCCATTCGAAAAGAAGCGATTCCGTTACGGGCTAAAGCATCTGCCAAAACCGTAAAAAACTGGTGCCCGCTATAGGTATAATTGCGGTCTTGCCGACCGGTACCATTGAGCAGTATCGCCAAAGGATAGTGTTTCTTATCATTTGGGATCACCAAAGTCCCTCCATAATCAATACCGGTTTTTTTCCCGCTAAATAGAAGTTCGCTGCTTGCATAAGGTAAAGCTCCCTTAGGGTGCTGGGGATAGCTGTGCGGTTGCAACGCATTTACCCGATTAAATTGAATCGAATATTCGCCTTCATAATTGGTAAATACGACCGTAAACGTAGTGTCTAGTTGAGAAGCAAGCTTCAATTCTAAATTGAACTCCTCATTTTTTAAGATCAGACTATCGCCAAAATAGTTTTGCTGAAGCGGAAGCCGATTGTAATAATATTCCGGACTGCTTAAAAAGAACGAATCTTTAGTATTCTGATTTTGACTTTTCTCCAGGAGCAAGCGTTTGGCATGGTATTGCCCCTGCCATAAACCTTGCCCCCAGGAAAGTCCGGTGCTTAAACTTACAAGCACTAGTATAATGTGAATTCTCCTTAAAGTCATTAGGATTTAGATTCAGCCTTCAAATAATCAACTATGGTTTTGATCTCATCTGCCAAGGCACTAGGGCTACCTTCATATCCGGTAGAGCGCCATCTTAGATACCCATCCTGATCTATGATCATTTTCTGTGGAATTCCCGAGAACTGAAACGCTTTTGCATATTTTGTGTACACCATTTCGGGCTTGCCGTTTTCGGGATTAACCGCATCGTAAAGCACTTCAAAAGGATATCCTTTTTCCTTGATAAAGGCAGCCGTTTTGGTCTTGTAATCCTTCACATATTCCTGCGTATCCAGAAAGTAAAACTTCACATTAGCGTCATCGGCATAATGATCTACCGCCATTTTCATCCCCGGCATTGCCTTTTTGCAGGGCGCACACCATGTTGCCCACATATCGATCACCACGATTTTTCCCAGCTGATCTTTGAGATTAACCTTACCACCGTACGAACTTTCCAAAGAAAAATCTTCGATTGGTTTTTTGATCAATTGGGTCAATAGCGTCTCTTTTTCTTTCTGATTTTCGGCACCGGTTTTAAGACTGGCTACATATTCGTCAAAACCAGACGCATCTTTCCCTGATTTTAGATATTCCTCCTTTAAAATCTGGAGCATTTCTGGAGATGTATTATTCTGTCTCAAACAAGCTGCAATAAAGCTTACCGCTTCATCCATCTTGTTCTGACGCACCAATTGCCGGGTGTACAACGCATTATATTCGGTATTCTCATACTTCAACAAGGCTGCTATTTTGTTTAAATAATAGGCTTCATGCTTATAATCTTTCTGCTCATTCAAAATCTTCGCATAGGTCAGGTATTCAGACGCTGCTGCTTTTAAAGCCATCGCTTTCCATTGATTTGGCGAAAGTTTTCCGCGATATGCTTTGGGAACTTCCTGTTCCCTACTTTCAATCTCCGGGAAAATACGATCTGCAAATAGCTGCAAGCTATCTAGCGACATACTCTCATTGGTATAAGGAATGCTCACTAAATGCCAGGCATAATCTACCAGATTTGTGTACGATGCACTTTTTAACTTATCAAAGACAAAACTGTAATCCTTATTTTCTGCGATATAAGTGTAGGCTATACTGCGGTATAGTTTATCGTAGTAAAGCTCTTCGGTGGTTGTAGAAATATCCTCAAATTTTTCTTCCGGAAATTGCTTTATAAAAGCATCGTATGCCTTTACACGCTTGTCAAGATCCGCTTCGCGGAATAGTTGCTTGATGGCACGATCTCTGGCAAGAACACCATCGGGGTATTTGGAAAGTAACACGCTTTCTACAGAATCAACGTAAGTCTGATTTCCCGGGATTAATTCAAGACTGCGTTGCACATCATACTGTTGCTTTAAATCGAGCGCGGGAAGACTCAAAATATAATTGAGTTCTTCTTTGATACGCCCGGTTTGATCTTCAGCCTTGGTACGTTGCAGCAGACGCAAGCCTGAATAAAAAATATGCGATCTGCTGGAAGGATTATCCCGCATTTCATTGTTGAGCCACATTAAAGTCACAGGATCTTCAATAAAAGACAGGGAATCCAGTTGTTGCGGAAAATCTTCACTGATGTTTGGATTACGCATAATCCCCCAGCCCGAATAGGAACCGGGGGCATTATTAATCATCCAGGTGTATGTATTAGCACCACCGCGGTCAAGCGTGTCTTTTGCGTAGAACACACAATTGATTAGGGCTATGCCCGGCTCTAGCTCTAGTTTTCCCTGCCATTTGGCATCATCGGTTTGCTCAAGATTCAAGTTTTTCACATTCCATTGAAAATCGGCATAGGTATATACAACAGCGCTCAGACTATCCCTATCCTTAAGAGGTGCTTGTGAAGCATCGTAGCTTAGTGTAACCAGATCTCCCCCTTTGGGAAACCTGGGTTCTACACTAAATACTTCCTCCTGATCTTGTCCCCATATGTTACCCGTAAAGGCAAGGCTAATTAAAAGGAATGCGAAAACCGTTATTATTTTAAATACATTGAATAATCTCATAGTTCTAGCTTATGGGTTTTGTTCCAGGTTGGGTGCATATTGAAATAAGCTGGATGCAAATGGAAACTGATAACGATCTCCACCGGGTTCAAGGGTGAACACCTCATCAACATAGCGATGCGTGATGGTTTTAGCAAAACGCGGATCTTTATTGAGTCGCTTAAGGTCAAACCAGCGGAAACCACCCTTTGCCATCAACTCCTTACGTCGCTCTTCTAGAACTTTAACCAAAGCATCATCAGCATCTGCTGCAGCAAGAGGCTGATATTCGTCAGCCTTAAATCGTGCCTGGCGCAGTTTATTAATCGTGGCCATAGCTGCATCGGCATTGCCGGCACGCGCCTCTCCTTCTGCCTTGATGAGTAACATTTCTGGTACCGTAGGTCCTGCATTACGCGCCTCTCCCGTTAGAAGTGCCACACAATAGGCTCTTCCGCCGCTAACCTGATCATAACTCATTTCACTTATAGGTCGTGTATACGACTGATAGCGTAAATCTTCTTCTTCAAACGTGTTTAGCAATTCATCATTTAACGTAAGTAAGGAAGGTGCATAAACATAGGTACTAATACTTTTTTTAGACAAGATCAATTCCGGATCTTCAATACGTCTTGGCCAGCCAGAATCTGGAGTCTCTATATAGTCCTCCATGTTTAACAAACTGCTTTGTAAACCCAATGCACTTTCAGCCTCAGCCTGAGCTTCGGCATAACGCCCCATATACAAATATGTACGGGCAAGTAACGCGTGTGCACTGGCTAACGATGGGAATCCTACCTCAATCCCGGTACGTTTGGGTGAAAGCCCACCATCAATAGCTTGTTGCAGATCACTAACAATCTGATCGTAAACTTCTTTAACACTGGCACGGGTTATATCTTCAGTTACCGTAGGCTCTGTAAACATCGGGATTCCCAAATCTGTTTCCGACGTTTCTGCGTCATAGGCTTTTCCAAAAATATTTACCAAATCGAGAAAGATATACGCTCTGTGTACTAAAGCTTCAGCCTGTAGGGAGGCTTTTTCTGCTTCGGTACCATTATTACTTTCTAAAACTTCAGTAATCACCACATTGGCCGTATAAAGCCCTTCATACATTACAACAAGATCATTATCTGTATCGCCTGTGTAATAAATGGAATCAGCCCATTTATAGGTATCCTTAAAAGGACGGTAATAATCTGATGTACCATAATTATTTTCAAAAAAGCTCGAATAGTTTTCACGCATCTCGATATCATCAGAGGCTACATCTACTAAGCTGTATGAGGCATCAAAGATTGCAGTCTGATTTAAAAGATACCGGTAATTTTCGGTCTCCTCAGGATACAGGCGGCCTTCGGTCTTGATGTCTACATAATCATCGCAGCTTACAAAAACCACACTTATTAAGAGAAACAGGATATATAAAGAATGTTTTTTCATAATCATCAAATTAAAAATTAAGGTTTACGCCTACTGAATACATCGCAGTGGGTGGTATACGTATAAGGTTACCACTGGTAAAGGGCAAGAAATCGGGATCTATATCATCATCATTTGCTCTCCAGATTAGACCTAAATTGCGAGCTGTAAGCGATAGAGAGGCATTGCGTAAGAACGTGTTGGCAACCAAATCAGAAAAATCATAAGTCAGTGAAATTTCACGCAGGCGTATATGATCTCCATCTATAATTCGATCACTGCTATATAGATAACGGCTTAGACTAAATCCGCCAAGACCTTGTACTCCGGGAACATTGGTGTTTGCCTCATCGCCAGGGGCTCTCCAGCGGTCTGCAATATCGGTGTTCAAATCGTATGCCTCAAAAGATCCGTATCGGGACATATAATTGCCAAAGCTGGGTTTAAATAAAACATAGTCCAGTTTGTAGGTGGCCAACGCATAAAGTGACAACTTCTTATAGGTGAATGTCGTGGCAAAACTTCCGTAATATTGGGGCGTTGTCGTGCCCATATACTGCATATCGTCAATTTCGGTTAAAGGGGTGAAGGCATCAACGATTTCTTCATTACGGTCGTATACAATAGTAGAACCATTCTCATCCAGGCCTGCAGACCTAAAAGCAAAAACGCTGTTAAGCGGATAGTTCACGATTGGGGGTGCACTTGCGGTACCATTAAGAAAGCTAGAATAATTTTCGTAACGCGAATCTGTCACCTCGTTTTTATTATACGATAAAACAAAGGTTGAATTGATGCTGAAATCAGGAGTTCTTAACCACTCGCCGTTTAGGTTAATATCTACTCCTTCTCCGCGTAAAGTTGCCGTGTTGCGGGTTAAGGTATTATTAGGTAATCCATAAAATTCAGAAACCGGAAAGTCCTGAATTAGATCATCACTGTTTTTAACGTAATATTCTACGCTTCCATTAAGTCTGTTGTCAAACAAACCAAAATCAAGACCAAAGTTGAGTACCCCTGTTTTTTCCCATCGCAAAGCCGGGTTTGCAGGTGCTGAAATAAACGCAAAAGGCAGTCTGGATAAGTTATAGTCTGTACCGGCAATAGAAATGTTTGTAAAAGGAAACGTGGTAAGGCTGATGTTTCCGTTAAAACCATACGTAGCTCTAAAACTCAGGTTATTAATCCGCTCCACGTCTTTTAAGAAGTCCTCACGGCTGATATTCCATTTTAAACCTGTAGACCATAATGGTGTACGTCTATAACTTTTATCTACACCAAAATTATTGTAGTCATCTAAGCGTACACTACCCGATACCACATATTTGGTGTCAAAAGTATATGCTGCATTGGCGTAATACGATAAAAAGCGACGACGTTGATTTGTCTCTGTCTGATTATAGCTTATATTATTATTAAACCCATAAATACTCGTATAAGTGGTTGATGGCAAATCTATGGCCCGCTGGGTACGCTCATTATAACCGTAGAGAAATCCACCGGAAACTTCGGTGCGTATTTGGCGGAGCTCTATACCTGCAATTGCATCTATCGCGTGCTTGCCAAAAGCCTTATTGTAATTAAGTTGGCCGCGCATGGTTTGACTACCTTCAGTATAATCGTTTTTCTGATAGATTGCTCCCAATGGAATACCTCTTGTTAGCTCCTGAGTTGTTGGATTAAGGTATGTAGCCATATTGATTCGGTCTCTGGTGTAATAGGTATTTTCACCATAAATATTATCTTGTTTGGTATTGGAACGCTCAATAAAATAAGTTCCCATGGCTGATAAACCATCAAAAAGAGGTAGGGTTACACTTATATTAGCAGAATAATTTTGCTCCTTGATACCCTGGTTAGAATTGGCTAATTCATCCAGGTAGTTGTAGGTCCAGGGCAAATAACCCGCCTCCTCAAAATTTTGTATATCTGCACTATAAAAAGAACGGTAATAATCTACCGGATTTCCGGCTTCATCCACGATCTGATCATAAGGTAAAAATGTAGTTCTTGATGCTGATAAAGGACTTATGCCCAAACCGTTTTGATTAAAGTCAAAAAACGACCCTTTAAGACTGGTTGATACTTTAGCAAAATCAAATAATTCAAAATTCTGATTGGCTGTTAACGTAAGACGTTTACCATCTACGCCTTTACTTTGCGTTTCTTCTTTAGCATAAGAAGCCGAAGTGAAATACGAATAGTTCTCCTGTCCTCCGCTTATTGAAAGATTATAATTGGTTGAAGAAGCTGCCTGAAGCATATAATCTTCAATCTGGCTGTAGTTGTTACGCCCACGTAATACTGAGAGTTTATCTGAAAGCTCTGCATCGCTAAGAGTACCACGCTGGTTTTGTAATAAAAGCTCTACCCCTGCACTTACCGGGACTGAACTGAATAAACTTCCCGCAGCCAAGGGGTCAAAAATAATATTCTTGTCTACGAGCTCTTGCTCAAGATCCAGAACCTGATCTGAATTCATCAATGGAAGACTGGAGAGCGAGGGCTTACTGGAGAAGGTATAGTTTTGAGAAAAACTAATACGTGTAGCACCCTCTTTACCCTTTTTAGTATCAATTACGATTACCCCGTTAGCAGCCCGCGCACCGTAAATAGAAGCTGACGCTGCATCTTTTAAGAAGGTGATTTTCTCGATATCATTAGAGTTCAGGTTTTTGATATCCAATTCTGAAGGAACCCCGTCAATAACTAAAAGTGGTTTATCATTGCCCTGATAGGTTGACTGCCCGCGAATTCTATATTTGTAACTGGTATTTCCTTCTGTTTCACCTAAAAGGTTACTGTATACAAAGGTATTATCAGACTCGAGAATGTCTATTTGTAAACCGGCAACTCTCCCCTCTAATTGATGCATCACATTATTTACAGGAACTTTCTCCAATTCTTCAGCCTTAATTACTGAAAATGAACCTGTGGCGCGTTCTTTTTGAATATTCTGGTAACCGGTAGACAAAACTGTTACTTCGCTCAGGCTGTTAATATCTTCCTGCAAGGTTATATTGATAGCGTTCTCCTCGCCTACACGCTTTTCTTCCTGTTTAAAACCCAGAAAATTGAACACTAAAGTATCGCCAATTGCAGCCTGTACGCGGTATTTACCCGCTTCATCAGTAACTGTTCCGCTGCGTGTACCTTTACGCCACACCGTAACCCCCATCAAAGGATATCCGTAAGGATCATTTACAATACCGTAAATTTCATTTTGATCTAAAGTGCCGTAATCTGTATTTGATTGATTACCTGCTCCGGGAACGGGTTTGGCCTTTAGAATAATTTGTTTTTTCTTGATGATATAGTCCACCGGTAAATCGGCGAAAAGCTGCTTGAGCACATCATCAATAGCTGCACTGCTTGTTTGTACAGATACCTTCCAGTCATCCTGAAGCAAATCTTCACGATAAAAAAATTTGTAGTCGCTCTGCTTTTTGATTTGATCAATCACCGTAGCGACTTTGACTCCTTCGAGGTTGATGCTGAATTTTTGGGCACTACCCTTAAATGCAAAAACCTGCAAGGCACAAAACAAGGTTAAAATGACCGAAGCCTTCATCTTTAATTGCTTTATTTTCATAATTTTGAAAACTGTTAATTGTTGTAGGAAATAATTAATGTGAGTTAGAGAGGGTGTTGGCGCATCCTCTTTTTTATGAGTTACTGTTTTAATTCATGAGTACTTATTTAATAGTTATTATGTTGTTTTTGTAGGAATATTCAAAAAAGTCTATAGCCGTAAAAGCATCTAACACATCGTTTACACTTTCGGTCTTGAGATCAAAATCTCCGTTAAAGCGGGTTGCTGCAAGCGATGGGTTGTTATTGATTATTTTTACGCCGTAACTGCGTTCTATTTTTTCGACAATAGTTTCAAAGGGTTCATCAATAAATAAAAGTCTATTTTCAATCCACGCGGTATTATTTGACACCAACACTTCACTGACTTCGATTTGGTCTGCATTTGCCTTCCAGATACCAGCTTCACCCGGTACAAGCTTAGCTTCCTGATTACCCTGTACTAGTTTTACAGATCCTTCTGCCAGGGTTGTGGTGATTTCTTGTGCCCCGTCATACGCGTTTACATTAAAGCGCGTACCCAAAACCTCAACCTGCAATTCTTCAGCATTAACTCGAAAGGGATGCTGGGCATCTTTAGCAACTTCAAAAAAACCTTCTCCGGTGAGATAGACTTCACGGGTTCCGGTTTCAGGGAAATGCGCAGGAAACCGCAGTGTACTTTCTGAATTGAGATAAACCCGGCTGCCGTCTGCCAGCAGCAGGTTAAGGCGTTTTCCTCTGGGGACATTTAGCGTATTATAAGTAGTATCCTGTGTTTTTGAAGCCGTAAAATCAAGCTCACCCTGCTTTTGAACTCCCAGGGTATTACCAGATTCATCGGTTAGTGTAACCTGTACGCTTTCATCGAGTGTCATGGTTTCTCCATTTGGGTAGGTAAAGGTAATTTTGCCCGGGTTGTAGACAGCTTCTTCCTGATTGGTTAAATAGAAATAACCCAAAGCCGTGGTAAAAATACCCAAGACTAATATTGCCGCATATTTAAATAGTGTGGCTGGGATTATTCTTCGGCTTGAAGACTTAACAGGGCGAAGTAGTTTATCAAAATCTGAGAATTTTTCATCTTTGCGGCTGTAAGCAGTTAGCAAGTAATCCTGCTCTATTGCATTTTTAAAGTAATACGTATTTCGTTTGCTGCTTTTCACCCATTGCTCAAGCTGCGTCAACTCCTCGTCACTTATGCAACGGTTCTGGAATTTTTGTATTAAATCATCAACGTTTTCCATGGTTTTCAATCATAAATCACCCTAGTGACGAAAAAAAATCTAACATCCCTTAAAAAAATTTAATTTTTTTTTAACCTTTACTTCATAATGCATAATCCCTATGAATAACCAAGCATTAAATGATTTGCTTAAGAAAGGTGATGAGCATTCTTTTGCCCAAATTTTTGAGGCATTATACCAACCCCTGGTATCCTATTTAATGCAATACGTTGATAAAGCGGCAGACGCCGAAGATATTGCTCAAAATACCTTCATAAAACTCTGGGAGAAAAAAGATCGGTTGCATCTTACTACATCAGTTAAAAGTTACATTTATAGCGCTGCTTATAATCAGTTTATAGATAACTACCGAAAAAATAAAAAGCAGCAAACCTACCTCGACCAGCTAAAAAATGAAACGCTAACTAACCTTGCGGAAGAACCAGACGATCTGCTTGAGCGTAAGCTTCAACTCATCACCAAAGCTGTTGAGTCCCTCCCAGAGCGGTGCAGGATCATTTTTACTATGCATAAAAAGCAAGGGTATTCACATAAGGAAATATCCAAAAAACTGGAAATCTCAACAAAAACCATAGAAGCTCAATTACGCATTGCCTATACCCGACTGCGGGAAGAACTTAAAAACAGACCGGATTTATATCTTACCTTAATATTTGCCAAAAGTAGATTTAAGTAACCAACATAAAAACAGTCAAACAATTTTTTTCTACATTCTTATATAAGAACAACTCTGCACAAAATAGACAACTATAAATACAAAGTTGATAGTGCTAATAAAAATACGAGAGGCAAACCAATCAAAAAGTCCTTCTAAGATCGGAATATAAATTAAATGTGCTCACCAAATCATTTACTAAACCAGTTGATTCCAAAATTAAGCAATCGATTGTGTATTAAATAAAAATGAGTACCTTAATACCTGAAAACAAATAAGTTAATTTCAATTTCCAGATATGTTTATCCCGTCGAAAGCTAAATTTCGCATAGTTCTGTTTTTAGCATTCTTAAGTTTCCTAGAATGTACAAATCCTCTTACACCAACCTATGAATTTAAGGAGGGAATGATTTACATCGATGGATTTGTAGGTACTACCGAAGGTTCATCATACGTCAACATCACAGAGTCTGATGTGGCTCTTTACTACAGGAATATTTTTGTTAGTGGTGCAAAAGTCGCTTTTGTAAATGAAGTCACAGGAGAAAGAGTCGCCTTATTTGAAGAGGATTTTAAGTATATCCCTGAAGATATCAATTTTAAGGGAAGCGTTGGTGAGCGATGGTATTTGGAAGCAAGTCTACCCTATGGGAACACCTATTTATCTGAGGTTGAGACAATCAATCCTTCAGTTCCTATTAAAAGTATAAGTGCTGTATTTGATAATGAACTGGAATTTAGTGAGGATTATGATGATTTTATACCGGGCCATGAGGTTTTGATAAGCTTTGATGATCCGGGAAATCAGGATAATTACTATTACTGGCGCTATAGAACCTACGACCAGCCCAGCATTTGTAAGGTCTGCGTACAAGGTAAGTTTAGAGACGGAATCTGCATCCCTGATGAGACCGTAGAGTATTATACCTATTGGTGTGAATCGGATTGCTGGCAAATAGATTATGGAGATAACATCAATATCTTTTCAGATAGCTTTTCTAATGGAACCACTACCACCTCCCTACCCGTAGCGCAGGTGCCACTAACCCGAAAAACCAGGGTTCTCGTTGAAATTCAACAATTTTCTTTAACACCAAAAGCTTATGAGTATTACAGGGCCATCAAGGATCTGGTAGATAATAACGGGGGATTCAATGCTCCTTTACCCGCAGCCCTTATAGGAAACATTTATAATCCGGAAGACCCGGATGAATATGTTTTAGGAAGGTTCACGGCCGCTTCAGCATTTACCGAATCCATTATGATTGATCGTACCACAGTTGAAGCGTCTCCCATCGAAAACCAGCGGACTCCAAAACCAGAGCCACCGCCTACCGCAGGAGGCCCTCACTTCCTGTATGCCCCCTGTAATGAAAGCAGGCACAGAACATCAATACAACCTGAGGGATGGATAGATTAATAAAAGTGCTGAATAAACAGGGAAGCCTTTGGGTAGTGGGTTTTATCTTCTGGTTATGTTTAACAAACGGTATTTTAGCACAAGAACATACGCTGTCCTTTCAAATACGGAATAGCCTTACCAATAAACCCATTGAGAATGTTCAGATTAGTTTAAATCCTTGTTCTTGCGGAGGTGTGACCGATAGTGATGGAGCGTTTAACTTAACTCTGGAACAAGACACGTATACCGCAGTAGTCTCCTACATCGGTTATAAAACCTTGAAAACAGAAATTTTTCTCAATGAAAATAAAACCATACAACTAAGACTGAGCGAAGAACAGCAGCAACTTTCGGAGGTTATACTCAACGCCAAACGCGTTAGTGAACGATTAGAAACATCGCAGATGGGAGCGGTGAAATTGGCTCCTGCTGAACTTAAAAAAATGCCCGCAGTTCTGGGGGAGGTCGACGTTTTACGGAGTATGACCTTACTGCCCGGTGTCAACAATGCCGGTGAAGTAAGCAACGGACTTTCCGTGCGAGGTGGTTCCCTGGATCAAAATCTGGTATTATATGATTATGCACCTGTTTTCAATCCTACACACTTATTTGGCTTATTCTCTGTTTTTACGCCTGAAGCTCTTGGTTCAATAGATCTCTATCGTGCTAATATTCCTGCACGTTACGGTGGAAGAACAACTTCGGTTTTGGACGTCAAAGTTAGAAATCCCTATGTAGATAAGTTTAAGTTAAGCGGTGGTATCGGTTTGGTTTCCAGTAGGCTTTCTTTGGAGACACCCGTTATTAAGGATAAACTATTTCTATATGCCGGTGCGAGAGCCGGATTTACCGATTTTTTATTGCCCATCGTTTCAAAACGTCTGAAAAATACTAAAGCCCGGTTTTATGACCATACCATCAAATTACTCTATCTACCTACCGAAAAAGACCAAATCTCCTTCACGAATTTTTACAGCACAGATTTTTACCAACTTGATCTTATTGCGAAAATTGAAAACGTAAATGCCGAAAGTAATCAATACGATTTTAAAACGTTCAACAACACGCTTCAGTGGACACATTCCTTTAATGATAATTCCAGCTTAAGAACCGTTTTTCTGCTTAGTGACTACACTCCAAAAACCTTATTTCCCGAAAAGGAAAGGGATAACACTATAGAATATGAATCGCAAATCAATTTGGCCAGTATCTTTTCAGAATATGAAAAAAGAGTAACTAAAAGTCTGAACTATTATGCCGGTATTCAGGGTAATCGATACAAAATAAAACCTGGAAAGTTGGACCCCGGCACGTCGGAAGGCATTCTATCAATTTCTTTAGATGAGGAAAAAAGTTATGAAGTTTCCGCATACACCAATTTTAATTGGAAGCCTATTGAAACTCTAACGCTGTCAGGAGGCTTTCGGTTTACCAACTTTACATTTGTTGGCCCATATACTGCTGCAGCATTTGATGACAGCACTGGAGAAATCATCAGTACAACGGAATTTGACAAGGGAGAAAAGGTTAAAAGCTATAACGCTTTGGAACCGCGTTTGGGTCTGAATTTAAAATTGGGAGAAAATACGTCGTTTAAAGCCAGCTACGCACGATTAAATCAGTACTTACAGAACATCTACAACGCTACAACCCCGCTTCCTACCTCCAGATGGAAAACCTCGGATGCCAATATACCACCACAAACTAGCGACAGCTATAGCGTTGGCCTTTATCAGGATGTTCTGGATAAGCGTGTAGAACTTGGTATGGAAACCTATTATAGAAGCAGCGAAAATAATTTGACCTATAAGCCGGGAGCCGATTTCTTTTTAGAAGAATTTGTAGAACGCGACCTGGTACAGGCAAAGGGTGAAGCTTATGGAGTAGAATTCAGTTTGAGAAAGCCCAAGGGTAAAATCAATGGTTGGGTCAATTATACGTGGTCAAGAAGCTTCCTTAAGACAGAAAGCGAAAAATTAGCAGATCGGGTCAATAATAACGCGTGGTATCCCTCAGATTTTGACAGACCTCATGTTTTTAATAGCACCATTAATTTAGAGGGAAGCAAATACAATACGCTAAGCTTTAACTTCACAGCGCAAACCGGACGCCCCTATACTACGGCTAACGGCTATTTTGATATAGAAGGTATTGATGTGCCCATTTTTTTAGAACGCAATAATGTCCGCTTAAAAACCTACCATCGCCTAGATCTTTCGTGGAAGGTTAACTATAGTAAAAAATTGAATCGAAGATGGGCAGGCGACTGGACCTTCACCATTTATAATATCTATGCCAGAAAAAACCAGTATAACATCTATTATTCACAACGGAATGGGGATGCCAATGCCAATATTTTTCGAGGAAGCCCTTTAGGATCCTACGAGCTTACAATTATGAATAGCCCCATATTCTCTCTGACCTACAACTTTGTGTTTGATTGATCTGTATAGTTATTTTAGCACGGGTCATAGGACGGGTCAACTTCCAGGCATCCCCTAGGCAAAGCCTACTCAAAGCCTAGGATAGAGTATGAAGAGAATATGAAAACGGGTTTTGAAAAGAGGAAATTTAAGAGTTTCTTAACAAAAAAGGGAGCATTTGACTTAGTGGCTAATTCGAGGCAGTAAATTTAAACGCGTCCTCCTTCTCTGTATTTCCTGTATCTGAACAATTCAATGCTTGATAATTCACCGAATCATTCACTAAACTGCTTGATACCAAACCATATCATTTGGTAAGGTATAAAATGAAAAAACCTGTTAATCAATAGATTAACAGGTTTTTGATGCCCACTGTAAAGTGGTTCGTCGGGGTGGCAGGATTCTAAAAAATCAACCAACCCGCTATATACCAACAAATTACATTCTTATTTCTAAAATAGGACACCAATTAGGACATTAAAATGAACCATTATGGCTTTCATATATTCAAAAATATATAAAATCTACTGTAATTAATTATTTCCACCTAATCAATATCTTTTTTTACTATCTTTTCAGTGGAAAATTGCCTTTATAAACTTTCCCTCCATCATATTCAAAACTAAACCAATATGCCAGCCAAAGTTTCTACTTAAAAGTTATAAAGGCCTGGTAAAACAATCGATGAGTCTAAAAGGAAACTGCTGTTACGGCATTGTAACAGCAGTTTCCTTTTTTAAATCTCTGAAAGTAGAATGGTTATATTGGCATAAATATAAGCTTAGATCTCAAACAGACTTTAGTTTACACCCTCTAGATATGTATAATCAAAAACTAGCATAGTCACGCAACTTAAAGTCCAGTTTTTTGTTGCAAGTTAACGATCTGATAATCTGTGAATTTTAAACGTTTCATAAGTAAATAATCTATTTAAAGTTTAACTTTTATTTGCCCGAAAACCTCTAGTTTTTATCAGTCACATTTTATGGAAGTAGGTCAATTTATAAATTTCGAGTAAATAGTAATACTTTCTATTAATCCTTCATAATTCTGCCCTATCGTAATATCTTCATTGGAAGGTTCTGATGAATGAACATCCTCCCAGGTTTGAATTAAATTTCCGTTATAAAAGAGTTGCAACTGTAATCTAAGATTATTGTATTTCCAAGTAATCTCAGACCATTGTTCAACAGATAGAGAAAAATCACTTTGATAAAAATACATTTTATCGTTAATTTTATAGTTTAATTTACCCTCATCTGAAATCCCGAAAGTGATACCAGAAGAATCTTTTGCATTAGATAATAAAATTGCATCATTTTTAAATGCTTTCGGTTTCAACTTAAATGTAACTGTAAATGATTTATTATGAAAATCAAGAGTCTCATCCTGAACGACACGAAGACTAGTAGTACTAGAAAACTTTCCGGCATAATTCAATTTTTCTGCTGAGTCCTTTCCATATTTTAAGTGTACAGCTTTTATTGTATGTTTCTTGGGAGATTCATCTATTAATTTATTCCTAAAATTTAATTCCAGTTCCTTTGCTTCACTATTAGAGCTCGTTAATGTGTTTTGATGAATAATTTTAGAAAAGAAAACCTCATCTCTTCCATTTACAAACTCAATAAGCATTCTTCGGTTTCCTGCTTTTCCATATACACTCGTTCTCAGAAAAGCATGTAAAGATCCTCTTAACAAATCAAATTCACTTGAGTAATCTATCTTATAGTTAGCGTAGCGTTTATCTGTTTCAGGGGCATCTGAATTCAAATTACCTGACACAACATCTATTAATGGATAATCTGTATCTTTCTCTCTTAGCATAAAACGTTGTTGATGCAAATCTGCGCTATACGATAATACCCCATTAATTTTATTTTCTCTTATAAATTGCAGCAAATGAGGAGCCCTTTTACTACTTCCCCAGATTCTACCGCCGAGTTCTCTAAAGCTAGGTGTACCATTCACAATTATTTTGAATGTAGCTGTAGAGTTTAGTAGGGCTTGCTCTAACCATTCTAATTGTTCATCACCAAATTGGTCTTTAATATTGTTTCTATAACTTCGGTTATCAGTCAAAAAAAACTCGACATCCTTATACCGGTAAGATGAAAATAATCCTTCCCCTTCTACCGTATTTTTATATTCTGGATTTGGCCACCAATCTTTAAAAATTTTTCGAGTGGCCGGCAACCCTGGTAAGGTTTTATCAAATTCATTTGAACCTGTATCATGATTATCTGTTATAGCCAATTGCGGCATAGCTTGTAATAATTTGTCATAATACTTTCTATACCATAAGTACCTTTTAAATGCTTGCTCTTCATTGTCCCAATCACTTTTAAAACTTTCAGGACAACCGCCATGGGCGTGTTCTTCTCCCAGCAAGTAAACTGCATCTCCCAGCCAGACCATAAGATCGCTATCTTGTTTTGCCATAAGCTCATCGTACATCGCCGGATCTCCATTTGTAATTCGCTTAGATTCCCACTGATCAATGCATCGGCTTAGATCAAAAATCCTTCCGCAACCTCCTGCCAAAAACGTAAAATCATTTATGATATCCTGCTCTGCCTGTATAACTGCAATCCGTCCGGTTTCCTTGCCGTTTTCAAGTAATTTTGCCGTGTAGGTTTCACCAGAAGCGATATTAAATTCATAAGAGCGTAAATTATAGTCCTCTTCTCTGGTGATGGTTTCGCTGTCCAAATCCCCAGTCTCAAAACCGGTATATACCAAATGCCTATCATCTGAATTATAGATCGTGCCCTCCAGTTGCTTTTTAGTATTTGCATTTGAGGTCATCGACAAAGTCAGATTACTGGCACTACCCGTATTATCTTTTGTCAAAACCCACACCCGTACCTTATTTTGATACACGGGACTAAACATGGGACCATATACAAGAGAATCTCCCGGTATGGTTATTTGCGCGTCGGCATTATACATTGCCAGTAATATTATAATCGTGATAATCTTCTTCATTAAAGTAAGTTTCAAAGTTAATTTTGGTTTATTGATCTTTTCGTTCGCTTTTGGGTACATCGGTTAAGGATTCTATAAATGTGATTAGTTGTTCCATTTCCTTCTGTGTTAGATTAAGCTTCGTAGAGCTCAATGTTTGATGTGGTATTTGTGCTTCAAGTCCCATCCCTGCAGCACCTCCCTCGTTATAAAAATCGAGTACTTCAGCAAGGGTTTCATAGCTCCCATTATGAAAATAGGGGGCAGTAAGGGCAGCGTTTCTTACCGTCATCGTCTTGAATGATTTCTCAAAAATATATTTATCTTCATTCTTAATTCCGTTTTTTATGCGGCCTTGGTCACTATCCACGATACTGTCACCGGGTTTGGCAAGAACTCCCAGAACTTCACTTTCGTTTTCACAAAATAAAGGCGGAACCAACCCACTAAAAGTGGGTGCATAATGACAGGTTGCGCAATTAGCCTTTCCCATAAACAGGTTAAAACCTGCTTTTACACTTGCATCAAGCTCCTCTTCTTCACGTATATATTTATCAAAGGGACTATCAAAAGATTTCAAGGAAATGAGAAAAGAAATTAGGGCTGATGTAAACTGATACCGTGTAATGGTATCGGTTTTAAAAATTTGATTAAATGATTGCTTATAAGATTTATCTGAGTTTAGTTTAGAAACTATTTCTTCGAAAGAGGTATCGTATTCTAAATGCTCTTCTATTACCTGTTCCAACTGATCCTCAATCCCATAAGAACGTAAATCATAAAAAAAACGGTTAGCAAAGATGGCGTTTATCAAAGTGGGGGCATTACGCTTTACGGTAAGATTAGGCACCCCTGCAAGTGATTTCATTTTTCCATCAGTATAAGCAAGTTCCGGTTGATGACAACTGGCACAGCTTATGTTTCCACGTTGACTTAATGAAGTGTCAAAAAATAGGTCTTTACCTAATGCCTGTAATTGCTGGTTATCCTTTTCCCTGGTCAAAAGTGTATAATTATATGGATTGAGAAAATCTTTACCGAAAATATTCTCGCTATAGGCATTCCAAGATGGAGTTTCATTCCTAAGTCTTGCCGTGCTTTCAATACCCAGTTCCCGCTGTATATCAAGCAGTCCTTTATATAAGGGATTTATATAAGAACGTATAAATTCAAAACGGTCAAAAGTCTCAAAATCATTATTCTCAAGTAAAAACACTTTCGCCTGTTCAAACAAATCAAGTACATCTATTTGACGTTCGATACTGGCTTTAACGATAAGCGGTTTTAATAACTCCTGGACACCTTGCATGGCATAATAGGATTCTTGTAAACCATTTAAAGACCCCGGAGTATCAAAACCGGTAATTCCCTTTGTCGTAATCCTCACCAATTCCAGCCTAGAGAATTCAATAACTTCATAATCGTGATAGTATTTTCGAGAAAGAAGTGCTTCTTTCAGGACCTCAAATTTTGTCTGTAAGACCTCTATAAGTCTTGACAACTTTTCCCTATAAGAATCTACCTCATCGCTATAAATCAATTCATCCAACCTTTGCAAACCGATGGGTTCAAGAACTTTTGCACCACCATCCATAAAATAACCACCGTCAAGGTCATCAAGCGGCTGTGAATTGAGATAATCAGTTACGCCTGCAGTATCGGCCTGGCCTACAGGATAAGGGTCCAGATGCGGGATGGGAGCTCCATTAATGTAGGCCTTTTCATGTTCTGGAAAGTAATAAGTCACGTAGCTTTCTACTTGCTTATAGGCGTTACGCGTATTTGAAAGTTGCTTTCGTAAAAAAGCTTCTGTCAGAATCCCTTTTCTAAATTTCTGAATCACAATTTGCAAACTGTCTAGCTCATCCTCCAAAGTTTCAAGCTGATTTGCGACAGTCTCTTTCACAGAAGGGGAATTTGAATCTTGCCTTTTTGTAAATCCATAAAGGATCATAAAGGCAAAAATGACAGCGTTAGCAAAGACAAATCTAAATCGATATTTAACTTTATGCTTGATGAAATCTAACATGATTAATGACTTGGTGTTTTATTTTATGGTAAATTTCCCTTCTAGCTTGATATCCTCTGAAGATGCGCCCACCATTACTTTAAAACTTCCTGGCTCTACGGTAAACTTATCATTGATATCCCATAGCCCAAGTTCCTGTTTTCCCAGCACGAAATGAATCTCTTTTTCTTCCCCCGGATTCAGGGTTATCCTATCAAAACCGCGCAAAACCTTAGTATATGAAATTACGCTGCTGTACTCGTCGCGTAAATATAATTGCACCACCTCATCACCTGTGCGTTTTCCGGTGTTGGTGACAGTAAAGTTTACGTTAACATTTCCCTCGATTCCTTGACTTGTGGGTGTAATTTTTAGACTACTATACTTAAATGTGGTGTAACTCAATCCATATCCAAAAGGATAGAGCGCACCGTAAACTGATGTTCCCGAAGAAGCTTTTGACCCTGGTTTAAAAGGAAAGGCATAGGGGATTTGACCTACAGACTTAGGAAAAGTGACGGCCAACTTCCCACCTGGATTATAGTCACCAAACAAGACTTTTGCCACAGCATCGCCGCCAAACTCTCCAGGAAACCATGCATGAATAATAGCCGGAACGTTTTGCTGCGCGTAGTTTATTGCGGCTGCTCTGCCATCAATCATGACTAGTATAACAGGTTTGTCTGTGGCGCAAATGGCCTCGAGCAGACGCTGCTGACTTTGTGGAAGGTCAAGACTGGTACGAGAACGGTCTTCACGAACGGTAAGCTCTGAACCTCCCAATACTAAAATGGTCAGATCAGTTTCTTTTGCTACTTGCACCGCTTTATCAAGCATTTCCTGTGCTTCGCTTTCAATGGGAAATGGCATGATTTCATCTTCTGGAAAATGCGAGCTTATAATTTCGGCGCCCTTTTCATAAACTACTTTTGTGTCTGGCAGCATCTTTTTGATTCCTTCATAGACGGTAACGATTGGTAGGTTTGCAGGGCCGTATCGCGAAATCAACCCTTCCTTTTCTTTGGCATTGGGACCTATCACCGCAACGGAATTCAAGGATTTTTTAAGCGGAAGTAGATTATCTTCATTTTTTAATAAAACAATAGATTCTAGCGCTGCCTGCAGGGATAATGCTTGGTTTTCCTTAGACTGCACAAGCTTATCGGCAAGTTTCTTATCTCCTTTATAGGGATTGTCAAAAAGCCCTAGTTTAAACTTGACCTTGAGTACATCAGCGACACGATCATCAATTGTGGCAGGCGCTATTTTGCCCTGAGCGATAGCTTCCCGCAATGGAGTAATATAATCCTCTGGCTCGGTAAAATCTGTACGGATGTTCACTCCGGCATTTACGCCTTGTGCCACGGCATCTACCATGCTTTCTGCCACTTTATGCTTTTTATGAATAAACTCCAGAGCGGCACTATCTGTGGTAACATATCCCTTAAATCCCCACTGTTGACGCAATATTTCAGTAAGAAAATAGGGGCTTCCTGTGATGGGTACACCGTCATAATCATTGTATGAACTCATCACTCCCAACGCTCCAGCTTCTTGTACCGCCACCCGAAAAGGCTCAAGATACAAGGTTTTCATCTCTCTAGGCGCAACGTGTGGATCTGTTCTTGTACCTCCATCACGTCCTCCCACAGGTATAGAATACACAGCAAAATGTTTGGCTGTTGCAGCTACCCCATTTTCCTGCAGTCCTAAGATCATCTGTTTACCCAGTTGTCCAACAAGGTATGGGTCTTCTCCATAACTTTCGACAGCTCTGCCCCAACGTGGATCCTGAGCGACACCTAATATTGGAGCATAAATATTAGTATACCCTAAAGCTGAAGCTTCTTTAGCTTCAACTTCACCTATTTGTCTAATAAGTTTTTTATCCCAAGTAGCACCCTGTCCACATTGAGCAGGAAAAGAAGTCGCTCTATCATGAGCCAAACCCCGTATCCCCTCGTTTGTAAAATCCACCGGAATGCCCAAGCGAGTTTCTTCTACAAACCAGCGCTGTATACGCTGTAGTGTCTCTACGTGCTTACTATAGGGATAGGAATATTCAGATTTAAACGTACCTAGCCCGTTATGTTGTTCATCTATATTACCTATTCCATCTTTCCAAACCTCATTTTTCCAACCATCTGTAGGCAATGGATCCTTCAAAACCCTACCAGAACCATATAATGTAGCAAGCTGACAGGTTTTTTCTTCTATGTTCATTCGAGAAAGTAAATCTTTTACACGATCCTCTTTTGAAGCCTTTGGATCTTCATAGACATCCTTCTTCCCGTTTTTATTAAAATCTATATATTCCTTTTTATAAATATTCGGTTTCTTATTAAAGGAAAGAAAAAAATATAAAAGGCTTAAACAGATTATTGGTTTTATTTTCATCACATATAAGTTAATCAGTCTCGTATTCTAGGTTAGATAGAAACCGGAGACTGCCAGGCAGCCCCCAGGTTTCATCCAATCTAATAAACAAGCATGAATTTTGAATGCAAAATGTTAGTTACGTAACTCCACTTTTTTTGCATAATTAAAATCTTCTGATATGGGGGATAGAGTTTCTAAATCTACTGTTGATTCATCAACAGCTGTTATAGCAAAAATGCGTATAGACTCATTATCAGGTAAGGTGAGTTTTTTAGCATTCTTAGATAGCTTTAGTTTATAGGCATACAAATAACTATATTCGTAGGCTTTATTTGCGGAAGGATATCCCAAATGTCTATGCGTGGCAAACCAAGCAATGCTAGAAGTTTTCAGATAGGGACTTTGTATACCTTTTACTGCAACACGCTCTTCAGTATCCTTATGCTCAACCCTATCAACTGCAAATTCTCTTTTATAAAACTGACCTATTTTACCAGTCCAATCCTGAATTTTTAGCGTGTTTACTTCACCATCAATCACGAAGTCCCCTTGGGTTTCTTTAGTAGCGGCAGCAAGCACGTATAACGTGTTATACGCTCCTTCAGGCAGTTGTATTTGTTGTCCTTTGCTAATTAGAACATTATCTGAACGATCTGCAGTAGGTCCCATTTTAAAAATCACATCTTCATGTACAATTCTTGCTGGGATAAGCTCTGCAGGTATACTGTATTTATCTTCCAGGTTTCCGTCGTTTCGATTTGTATCAAAACTAAAAGCATCTGAATTATAGGGAAGCGCTATACTAAGTTGTTTAGAAACTTCTTTAGGAGCTATTGAACTGAATTTCACAGCAAACGCTTTTATACCGTAATGTTTCAAATCAAATTTAATCTGATTTTGAGCAAAGTCAACCTGCCCTAGTCTCTCCTCCTGTCCATTTACTTCATAAGCATCAACAACCGTTGCTGGCAATGTTATATTCACGCCATTTTGATCACGTCCTAGAAGTTCATTTACCCGAATTAGATAATAACTACTATTCTCCATCTTTTTAAAAGCCATTAATCCTATGCCGTCATTATCAATGTGGAGTATAGAAATTTCTTTTCCTGCTCTCCCCTTATGCTTTGAAGACTCGAAAGCCATTAAGGGTTGATTGAAAAATTTACCTTGCCAGGGAGTACGTCCTTCTTGCCAATTTCCCGAGTGAGCATATAATCCGTAATTAAATTCATGAACACCCCAGTCTTGAGATTTTTGAAAAATATAACGTTTATCAGTTTCTGGTGTAAACATCAGTGTCAACCTCAATGTTTCAGGATCTGGTTTGTCAGATCCGTATTTAGAATCTTCCAGAATACTTATTCCAAATTCATTTGATTCATCAGTCTGATCAAACCATTGCTTTGAAGGAACTTCATATTTTTTTTCTGAGTTTACCCCTCGTTCTATAGTTCCTACTCCCCAGCTATACGTTGTATTATCATTTACTGCAGTAAGAGGAAATGCTGCTTTAAGACTAACACCTGTAGCTTGCCAGTCTAAAACATTATTAATCTCTAAGCGTTTACCTGCCGCTCCAGATGCTAAACTAAGTGTTTGCTTAAGAATCGAATTTTGAGCATATCGTGTAACCTCTATTGCGACTCTAAGGGGACCCTTTTCTACAATCTTCATTTCGACGCTATCACTCATTGTAGCAAAAGGAGGCTTCTGACGTTCATCCCATAGCATATTCCAAGCCGGCCACGTAAATGATTTTTCACTTTGAAAATCAAGTCTAGTAGGATATTTAAGTAAAGACTTATTCAAATTTTTATCATATAATTGAGTTATATCCCCAGTAGAATTTAATTCAACCTTATAGTGCTCATTTTCTAACATATTTGTCTTTACATTCAAATCAGGATTCTCTTGTATATTCGATTTTGAATCTCTTACATCATAAACCTTAATCCCCATAGAAGGTATGTTGACTTCAAAAATAAATGATATCGAATCTTGAGTTTTACTTATAATTTGAGTTTTAACAGGTTTACCCGAAGGCTCATAAACTAGTATAGTTTGAGGGACTTTTTTATAAGCAAGTGTCGCTGTTACAATACCCTCTCGCTTTTTTTCTACAGGATTGTATACGATAACAGATCTACCTTTTCCACGGGTATCCATATCAGCAGTTACTTGTTTTAATGAATGTTTAAGCACATTGCTAAAACTGTTTGCTGCTATTAGTTCATCATTCCAGGCATACTCATAAACTGAAGGAATAGACGTCCCCGGCAAAATGTCGTGCATTTGATTACTTAAAACCAATTCCCAAGCTGCATTTATTTTTGAGAATGGATAAGTAGCCTGCTTCTTCCAATCTGCTATTACTGCAAGGGGTTCTGCGGCTTTTGCAAGCAATTCATTCTTCCGGTTCATTTTTTTCATAAATGCTTTAGAAGTAATAGAACCGGCACTGTGCTCTGTAAGTAATAAATCCCCTTTATAAGTGGGAAGATTTTTTTTAATTTCTGGGATAATATCTTTAAACATCTGATCTGAGCTTGATAAAACCACTTTGAAATTACTATCTGCATTATTCAAACTTTCTTCTGCATGCACGACGTCATTTTCTCGCGGTGCGCCACCCTGATCTCCTACTCCGTAATATCTGTAATCAAAGGCATATCCGGTATTTTTTTTATTTTTATCTAGACGCTTATTCCAACCCTTATCAAGGTCAAAACGATCTGGAATATGGCTTACATAAGCACCAGCATTTAAAGCTGATACAATACCATTACCATCTGGTCCGTACCACGTTCCCACGTTAAATGGTACCCCTACTGCAGATCCCCAAGATAATTTTTGCGTTGAAAAACCAATCAGACCTGAATGATTCAATATCGTTGGCAAGCTAGAAGGAAAACCAAAACAGTCAGGCAGCATATAATCATTACTCTTTTTATCAAATTCTGACTGAAAAAAATTATTCCCATATAAGGTTTGTCTAATTATAGACTCTGGTGAAGAAATTACAGTTTCTGCTTCATCTACAGAAGATCCAGCAACAAACCACTTTCCATTGGCAATGTACTTTTTCAACTCTTCATATAATTCGGGATAGTATTCTTTCATCATTTTATAGCGTCGAGACCCCGTAAAGTTGAAACGGTAGTTAGGATACTTTTTAAAAAGATAAAAATTCTCTGTAAGTATATTTTTTATGTATTCATTTACAACGGTAGGATAATCCCAATTCCATTCCGTATCTAAATGCGCATAGCCTACTGTATATACTATCCTGTCTTTTGTTAAGTCATAACTTCTTGAGTTCTCTTGTGCCACTGCCGGGATTGAAAATCGTATCAAAAATGCTAGAAAAACACTTAATTTACAATTAGAAAAAAATTGATCTAAATTCATGGTAATGTGTGTATTGTATTTTGCTCGTGGTGAACATTGAAAAAGACAATAGGAGACACAACGGGTTTTCACCCGTTATGCCCTATTTAATACTATAAGTAAAGTATTACTGTTAATTAGTATAACCCGGATTTTGCTCTAGAGGTGCACCCGTATTAAGATCTATTTCACTCTGAGGAATAGGAAAATAACGATTATAGTCCTGTATACCCAAACCTGGATTACCTGGATTATCATTATATTTTAAAACTCTTTCTACAAGATTATTCATACGCATTAAGGTGAGCATACGCCATTCTTCGGTATATAATTCACGAGCTCGTTCATCGAGAATTAGATCTATATTTACATCTCCTGCATTCACAAGACTAGCGTTCGCTCTTGACCTTACTAAATTAATATCTGCTGCAGCTTTCCCTAGCTCATTGAGTTTAAGATATGCCTCTGCCCTTAGCAAATAAGTCTCTGCTAAACGCATAGCGTACAAATCTTTGTGGTTATAACCACCCCCTGATCGGTTTCCTTGTGTAAAATGCTGGGTAGGCGTTGCTACTTTCATAAAATAAGGATACAACAATCGTGTTGTATCTATCATTTTGGGATTTTCTAAAACAATTTCTTTCCCATTATATGCGGAATTTGAATTGGTATAGTAAAAATGTCTTTTGACATTAGACTCCGCATTTCGTAAATCTGTATCAAAGTCATCTTTCCAAATATCGTAAGCAACATAATTAGTAGGCCTTACCCATCCTACTGGCCTTCCAAGGGTATCATTATAAACTATTTTGGATCCCTCATAATAGCCTTCATAACCATTAAAATTATCAGGTGTTTTAAGATTATAATAAGCTGGGCCAAAGGCACGCTCACCAGAGTATATTCCTCCTCCAGTAACATTAGGATCATTTTGTATCACCCAGATTGCTTCGGTATTACTTGAAAGATTTTGATTATTTAATGCAAAGAGATCTGTAATTACATTTTCGTCTTCAAAGATATTATATTGATTTCCAAAACGTTCTGTCATTAATTTATAGCCATAATCATTTATTACGTGCGAAGCTGCAGCTGCAGCACTTTCATTATCATCTAGTGCCAAGTAAACATCTGCCAGTAAATGCCAAGCTGCTCCTTGAGTTAAACGTCCTGGAGCTGGCTCATTACCACGAGTTGGTAAATTGGAAGCTGCATAGTTTAAATCTTCGGTTATAAGATCTAAGATAGATGACTTAGGGGCTCTAACAAAATCAGTCTTAGGAGATTCTATAGGCTCTGTTACAAGAGGTACATCACCAAACATATATACTAATATGCGGTAAGCGAAAGCTCTAAAAAAATGGGCTTCAGCCAAATATTCATTTTTATCAGTCTCATCGGTAAACTCTAAACTCTCTACACCCCTAATCACTAAATTTGCCTGATATACCAGGTCAAAGGCTTTATCCCAATACCGATTAGGCAGTGAAGATGATGGAGTAATATCAATACCCCAATTGCTCATAGTCCCACCTGAAGGATTTTCTCCAAAATAGGCTTCGTCTGTTCCCAACGCCACATAGATAAACATATATTGTTCATCTACATCTGTATACCACTCCTGAGCCAGACCATAAAGACCTATGACACCCGTCTCTGCATCTCCAGTATCTTCATAGGCATTATTTGAAGATACAAAATCAAGAGGTATCTCGTCTAAAACCTCATCATTACATGATATAATAAAACTTGCTAAGATGATGTTTAAAAAATGAATTTTGAATTTTGATATATTGACTTTCATAATTTTAGTTTTATAAAGTTTCATTCTTAGAAGCTTATATTGGTTCCAAGTGTTATTGTTCTGGTTAAGGGAGAATTAAACTCAGGATCCCAACCAGACCATTGAGTCCACGTGTATAGGTTTTTACCTGCCATATAAACCCGTAGTGTATCGAAACCTATTTTTTTAAGCAGGCTTTTATTAAAATCATACGCCAAAGTCACATCTTGTAATCGTACAAAACTGCGGGACTGGTATACAGAAGGATTTATCTCTGGATTATTATAAATTCCAGGAGCATTATTTACGGGTCTATCTGGTCTCCAATAAGGCAAAACATTGGTTTGGTTAAGTCTCTGTGACCTAAAAGTCCCCCCCGATACAAGTACTCCTCCATTACTACCCATATAATATCCGTTTCCGCCTTGAACAGAATTGACAATCACGTTTAAGGATACGCCTTTATACCTAAAATTATTAGTGATACTAAATCTGTAATTGGGATCTGAATAACCTAAAATTTTTCGATCTTGATCTGCATCAATCTCCCCGTCTCCATTCTGATCTACCACGCGCCACTGACCTGGATAATAACCACTCATGATTGTACCGTCATACAAGTCATTTTCCTGCCAGATGCCATTACTATCATAACCGTAATAAACATCAATGGGCTCGCCTACAAACCAGCCATTTCCTATATCTTCTGTAACTTCCCCATAGAGTTTTGTGATTTTGTTACGATTTAAAGAGAATGTAGCTCCTGATGTCCAATTAAAATTTGTAGATTCTATATTTTTAGATTGTAAAGCCACTTCAAAACCGTGATTTTTCATCCCTCCTATATTACTCCAAACGCTAGAATTTCCTGAAATACTGGGAATAGAGCGTTGTACTAATACATCTTGAGTTTCTGCATGATATGCGTCTAAACTACCTGTGAGAACACTCTCAAGAATATCAAAATCAACACCTATGTTTGTTGCTGTTGTTTTTTCCCACCCTAAATCATTATTACCCATAGTACCTGAATACATCCCTATAGCGGTACTTCCGTCAAAAGTTGTGGTCAGAGTATTCATTTGTGACTGGCTTTTATATCTGCCTATACCTTGATTTCCATTGACACCATATGATAATCTCAATTTTAAATAATCAAGTACCTTGGATTCTGATAAAAAATCTTCTTCAGAGATTACCCAACCTGCAGATACGGATGGAAAATTCCCCCATTTTTTATTAGGGCCAAAACCTGAATAGCCGTCACGTCTTAAGGTTCCAGATATCAAATATCTATTATTGTAATTGTATGCAATTCGCCCCATATAAGAACGAGTATATTCCTCATAAGATTCAGAGCTGAAAGACTGAACCTCAGCAAGCTCCATAGCATTATAACCTAATTTGTCTGAACTAAATTGTTCGCCATTTAATGTGGAGCCTTCACCAAAGAACTTCTCATCACTGTGCAGTAAAGTCACATCAAAATTGTGGGCACCTAGGCTTTTCTTATAGGTTACTATATTGTTAATCAACCATTTTTGATTATTTGTGACATCTTTATAACCTACGCCATTTACCTTGGAACCATCACCAATGTTTCGAGGTGTATATTGAAATTGTCTTGCAAAATAGTAGTTTCGAGAATAATTAACCTCATACTTTAGACCAGGAATCATAGGTACATTTACTTCTGCCCTAAATGCTAAAAATAAATTATCATAATATTGCTCATCTTTAATATTCGTCAATGCTAAAGGGTGATAATTATAGGATTCATCAGAAATATACACAGGGTAATTACCATTCTCATCAAACTTATTACCTAATGGACTAGAGTCTTGAGCATCGCCTACAGAGGCAGATACACCAGAATAGTCCCTGTGGGTAAACCTTGGGTTTATAGTAAAAGCAAACCAGTCTGTAACTTGGTTCCTAAACTTTCCAAAAAAACTAAAGCGTTCAAAATCGTCATTCAAAACAATTCCCTTTTGATTTAAATAATCTCCAGAAAAATAATAATCTGTTTTATCTGTCTTTCCTGAAATACTTAAATTGTAAGATTGTATTTGGGAGGATTGAAAAACCTCATCCAACCAGTTTATATCGTGACCACCTTCTAGATAGTTCTCACGATCAATTTGGGTATATAAATAAGGTGCTACGATTTGTTTGTTGGTAATATCTGGTCTTTCTGGCCGTCCACCATTATCAGTTACATTTGTGGGCATAGTTTTATACCATTGTATCAAATCCTGCTGATATTGATAATCTACTGCTTTTTCGGCATATTGCTGGGCATTCATAATATGGGTAATATCTGTCTCATTTAAACTTTGAATACCACTATAAGCATTAATGCTAAATTTAGGCTTACCCTTTGTCCCTGTTTTAGTTGATATCACAATTACACCATTTGCAGAGCGAGAGCCGTAAACAGCTGCTGCACTTGCATCTTTTAAAACATCTATAGATTTTATATCATTTATATTAATGTCGGTAAGGTTTCCATAAAAAATCATACCATCTACAACAATCATAGGAGAATCACTTGCAGAAAGCGATGTCCTACCTCTTATACTTATAGACCCAGGTTGCCCAGATCCTGAAGGAGGTGTGATGTTTAGACCGGGAATAGCTCCCTGAAGTACCTGAGTTAATGAAGCTGCAGGAATCATCTCTTTATCTTCTAAATCTATATGTGCTATAGCTCCGGTAAGATCTTTTTTACGCTGAGTACCATAACCAATAACAACAACCTCATTAAGTTCTCCTATAGTTTGAGTCATGGTTAAATTAATTTCTTCAGTATCAGTAACCTTTTTTTCTATAGGTGAAAAGCCTAAATAAGTGAAAACAAGAATACTTGGTGAAGAGGTTATGTCAATACTAAATTTGCCATCGAAATCAGTCAACACACCATTGTTAGTATCTTTTTCAAGAACCTCAACTCCTGGCAATGGCACTCCATCTTCATCAGTAATTATTCCACTTGCTTTAGTTTTTTGCTGAGATTTTAAAAAGAAAATAAGATTTTCATCGTAGTATTTAAAATTAAGTTGTGTTTTTTTTAGTAAATCAAGTAAAATCTTTCTAACACTTGAATTTTTTGCACTGTAAGTAACTTTTGAATCATTTTTAATATCTGAGTCATTAAATGTTATACCAAGGTTACTCCTTTCTGCTATTAATGTTAGTGCGTCACTAAGTTTAGTAGATTTAAAGTCAACGGAAATTTTTATAGAGTCTAAGTCTATTTGTCTATTTTCAGCTCTAATATGTAAGCTAACGCTTAGGCATATAAAAAATGTAGTTACACATTTTAAGGTATAGCGTTTTAAATAATTTTTCATAATATTACATTCAGTTTTGTATTCATTTGTATAAATCTTAAAGGAGATAAGACAAGTAATGCATAGAGCGGAAGTGGAGTCAACACTTCCGTTTTTTTATTTTTTATTTATTAATCCATTAGGTTATATTATTTAAGGTTTATATAGATTACATCATTTATTTTATTGTATTCTAATTTATTAGTGAGACTTAGTATTTTTAAAATATCTTCAAGTGAGGTTCTAGCTTTTATACTTGTCGTAAATGTAGAGGTCTTACTATGAGGTGAATCTTTTATTACAATACTATCTTCAAATCTTCTTCTTAGCTCTTTGACAACCTCACTAATATTCTCCTGTCTAAAATATAAGTCACCACTCTTCCAAGAAGTAATTCCATTTAAATTATCAAGTGTATATTTTTTAAAAGAATTATCAGTCCTTATGCTCAATCCTTCATTAGGATTTAAAATCGAAAACTTCTTGTAGCCTTTAGTTTCAATATGACCAACTTCAACCTTCCCTTCTATAAGTGTTATATCAAGATTAGCTGAATTAGGATATGCTTTTATATTAAATGATGTTCCTAGTACACGGGTATAATTATCATCAAAACAGACTATAAAAGGCTTTTTTTCATTCTTCACAACTTCAAAATGAGCCTCTCCGATTATTCGTACGGACCGTGTTTCAGAATCAAAAATTTCTGGATAACTAATAGATGTATTGTAATTTAAAAAAACATCTGATCCATCAGGAAGCACAATTTCCTTTTGTTCACCAACTTCAGTAGAAACTGTTATCCAAGCAACATCTTTTGTTAATTGTTGATTAAAATTGGAATGTTTTATATATTGATATCCTAAACCTGTGCTTATTAAAACTAAGAAAATTGCAGCAGACCAATACCACGCGTGACGACTAGACTGACGAAATTTACGAATGACTAGTTTTTTATAACGTGCATCTGCTTTCTTAGAGTCTGTACTGATAAACTCAGGGAGCTTTTCCCATTCTTGTCTTAAATGATCTGAAAGTTCTTTATTATTGCTATTTAGCAAAAACCGCTCAATTAATTCTCGTTCTTCAGTAGTACCTAATCCTAAAAAATAACGCTTTAGTACTTCTTTTTGCTTCTCTTTCAACGTAATTCTGTTTATTATAAATACGTTGATAAACTAATGAAGGTCTATTCAAATGTAGAAAAAAATAAAAAAAAATGGAATATTGAGAAAAAAACAATATCTACTTCAGGGTGCATCTTGAGATATCCCTTTAATACTTTGAGTGATTTTACAATTTGCAAACGAACAGTGTTTTTTGAAATATTAAGGTCTTGGGCTATCTCTTCATAAGACAGTCCATCAATTCTACTTTTTTGAAAGATTATACGACATCTTTCAGGAAGCGTTTCTATTGCTTCATTTAAGATTTTTAAATAATCATCCCAGATTAAATCATCTTCTGGACAAATGTGTGATACTAAATGTACAATTGAATCCTCTGACAACAATCGTACTTTTTTAGAACGTAAAAAATCTAAAACTGTATTTTTTGTGATCTTGAATAAAAGTTTGTCAAAAGGTTTTGAACTGTCTATTTTACTCCTGTAGTTCCAGATTTTCAAAAACGATTCTAATAAAATTTCTTCAGCAAGTATATCATCTCCAACAATTTTTATAATGTATAAATAAACCCGTGACTGAAATTTATAGAATAGCTCCTGATAAGCGAGTTCATCATCATTATTTTTTAAGAGGATCACCAAAGACTCAATGTCAAGGCTTTTATAATTTTTATTCATAGGGAAGGTTGAAGTCAAAACGCAAGGTTAATGATGCTTTTAATAACAAACATCAACATATTGTTAAGATAAATTTAAATCCGTGCTAGTAAAATAGTTACAAATACAAGCTTAGATCTCAGGCAGAGTTATCTATTTTTTAGTAGATAAAAACCCGGTACAATACCAGAAGAAGACATTCTTATTTAAGGAACAGAACCATTAAAGAATTTGAAATAGATATGTATAATCAAAAACTAGCAGCATAGTCACTCAACTTAAAGTCCAGTTTTTTGTTGCAAGTCCAGGGTCAATTTTATTATTCACTAATATAAAAGCTTTCGTTTTGATTATTTTTCTTTTTATTGCTTCAGTTTAAGTAAGCAAACAGATAGTTTCAATAGCCCAGGTAATGATAATTAATAAAACATACTTATTGATCACCAATCACAGATTGGCGGGAACGTGGAAATAGTTTTAACTACACGTTTTTTACGTATTATTTCTATGGTTTACATAATATATAAATTTCAGCACCAACTTCATAACAGCTTGAAACAAGAGATGATACAAACCATAATATTTGAATTACTTCATTGCGTTCAGCAAATTCCTCTGCATCTCTTAATTTTTGTAATCTATCTTCTAATTCCGCTTTTGAAATAAAGTTGATTACTAAAAAAACTTTCTTCTTTAAATTAGGATAAGTCTTCAAAATTTTAAAATAATCAATTGCATTTGGAACAGTATCGCCTTTTCTTAATCTTGAAATGTCTGTTTGTATATTGTTAATATTATAATTATTAGTCCATAAATTATTTTTTAACGGCCATTGATTATCTGACGGACTAAGGTTACCTAAATTTTTCTGAGCCTGACCTATAATATCTTGAAATGCTGATGCAGAAAATTTTGAGTGATTGTATTCCTGATCCTGATTAAAGAAATACTCGGTATGTGCTAAAGCCTCTTCTGCATTTTCCTTTTCCAAATAGCTGACAAAGTCTGCAGAACTTTTAGGATAATGACCGCCTTGCTTTTGTGGGGATATGGTGATATACATCGTATTATTCTTTTTAATTGGTTCTCTAGATTTGATTTTGTTCCAAAAGCTACTCCTGCTTCTTAGGAGCATATTTCTTTTCGACAAGAAGTGGCTTTTTTGGTTGCGGTTCTACTTCAAACAGGGATTGCAACATCGCTTGTGTAGGTTTGGTTTGGGTCTTTTCGATGTCACGCATAATAGCGATGATCGCGTTGATTCGTTTCTTTAGATTAGCTTCTAAAGTTCTTCCTGTGGGCCCCAAACGTTCCTTGGGTGAAATCTCGTTGTACTGAAAAAAGTCAAGCATTTCCTCCAAGGCTTCCGTATGCGATTTGAAGTGAGATTGTGAAAATTCCTGAAAGCGTTTAGCAACCTTCTTTTTAAATCTAATTCCCGTAAATGAGTCCATAATTCGCTGTTTTGTCGCAAATAACTCCCTGAAAATCGGTGCTGTAAGGCCGTTTGTCGCAATTGTCTGATTGAAAAGGATATTTATAAATCAACAAACAGCTGTTTTACAGTTTTTTAGCAATAAAAGGTATATCTATAACCTCGCGTAGCGGGTTATCCTCTTGCTATTCCTTTTCGTTCGCCCCAGCGAACAAAATTTTCATACAATCTGGTCAATCCAATAGTAATCGGGACCAATTGCCATTTTCAGGGAAAATGATTTTCCGATATGTTTATATTCGATGTATAGCGTTATCAGCGAAAGTCAAAAAAGGATAACACTACTATGATTTAGTTGCTGAAGTACAGCGCATTAAATATACGCTTTTTTGTTTTAAATAAAATCGTTCCTAAAAAAAGACCTCTGTAATCCAGAGGTCCTAACTTTCAAAATTTAGCATTTTATAAAATTCCATCATCGGCAAAACTGAAATACTCCCCTTTCGGGTTTAAGATCAAATGATCCAGAATCTTGATATCTAATAAATCAGCAGCCGCCTTAATTTTCCGAGTTAGATGTTTATCGGCTTCGCTGGGTCTCAAAGTTCCACTAGGATGATTATGCACTAAGATTAATGCTACAGATAAGGACTTTAAAGCAACTGCAAAAAGCAGACGCAAATCCACTAAAGTTCCGGTTATTCCTCCGTGGGATATTTGATAAATGCCTTTGACTTTATTGCTGTTATTGAGCAATAGTATTTTAAAGGATTCATAAACCGAAATGGTGTTTTGATCCCAGTTTTCAAAAACCACGCTTGCGGCTAGTGAAGAAGAGCTAATTTTTGGCCACTGTTCCGCTTTTAGTTTGGGGCGGTAACTTAAGCTTATTTCGTTGATACGTGTTTCCATAGTTTTTAGGGTTTAATATTCATTAGGGAGCATCAGCATACCATCTACAAAAAACAGTCGTAGTTCATCTAAAGGAAAATCGGTGTATTCGTATTCCTGTTCCATTAGAATAGTTCCATTACCATTAGCATAGGTAATCCTTGCCTCTTTATGAGTTCGTTCTTGTACGCTCTGTGGATTGCGCTTAAAAAGAATCAGAATAAAGCTGCTTTTGTTTTTAAGGCTTTTACACACTATCGCAGCATCCGTAATTAGCCAGTGACTTTGTGCGTGGTCTGCGAGGTATTTTATGCCCTCGGTATATTTGACTCGTAGCATGGGAATTTGGTAGCAGGTTGCACTCCCACAAAACCCATGTAGCTGTTCGATTAATAGTTTACTTTGTGTATTCATTTTAGTAATGTTAAAATGATTAATGAGAGGGCGTTAATACTGGAACATCTACGCCCTCTTTTTTTAGTGATTTACTCGGATTTACTACCCAGTAATACAATTTCTGAAGCTTCTACCTCAGTTACATTGCGTTTCAATCCTGCACTATCGATATAGCTTCTAGACTTCAATTTTCCGGTCAAAGCCAATTCTTTACCCTTTGGCACATAATTTTCAATAAGCTCGGCAGTTTTACCCCAGGCGACAACGGTGTGCCACTGGGTATCCTGTGTTTTTTCACCCTTGGTATTTTTGTAAAATTCATTGGTCGCCAGTGAAAAGCGCACCACTTTTTTTCCGCTTTCTAAGGTTGTTAATGTAGGCTCTTGCCCTACGTTTCCGATTAACTGTACTTGATTTCTTAGTGTACTCATAACTCTAAAATTTAAATGATTAAAAATGCTGCCTAAACCCTTTAGACATTTTGCTTTAATACTTTTAAAAAATGATTTACTTATGTTATCCTGAGCGTTTTCCTTTTTTGTTTTATGTTTTTTTGATCCCGCTTCTTTTGTTATGTTTTGAACTGATTTCATAAGATTCATTTTTGATTTACTTCCATTAGTGCCTATCGCTGTTACCTTTTTTTGTTGCTGATACATTTTCAAGAGTTTGAATTAGTAAGGACATATAAAAGCGCGGCACAAGCGGTTATGCTGTCCGGCTAACTTCAAACTATTGGTATTTTGCTTTCAAAAAAAGAGCAATACAGCGATGCTGCTTAAGGGAATTCAAAAAGCTGACGCGGGAAGTTTTAAAACTTGAGAAGGGGGATTAAACTTGATAATTCTCCAAGAAGGCATATCATTGCTATTTAACCTGATGATAATATTGATTAGCTATAATTTAAGTAACATCGCAACGGATAATTAATCACTATGATAAAAGACATTTTTTTAAGATTTTCAGTTTTGATTCTCTTGCTATCTCTTGATGGAAGCGCTCAAACTATAGATCCCAAAATTGCTTTTTTAGCAGATGTGCATTTACAAGATATATTCGGGGATCTAAGTGATTCCGATTTCGAAGGCTTGTCCCTAGCCAATTCTAATGAAAATGTATTGATAAGAACGATGGAATCCCAATTACATTCCACGCGTATATTCAATGAGAATTACTTTGCCTTTATAGCTGCCCTAGAAGATATTGCCTCTAGAGGTATTCATCTAGTCGCTCTACCCGGAGACTATTCAGATGATGGGCAACCTCTACACCTCAGAGGTCTTCAAAAAATACTTGAAGCCTATTCAAAGAAGTATGATCTTCAGTTTTTCATTACAACTGGAAATCACGATCCTGCCTCCCCATTTATTAAAGAATCAGGGAAAAGAGATTTTTTGGGCAAATATGGAAAACCACAACCTATTTTTAGTAAATCAGGAATATATGAATCAGCACCATACGAAAACCCCGTTGTTATAAGTGCTGATTTAGCTAAAATGGGTTATTCGGGAATTATTAAATACTTAGGATCTTTTGGATTCAATCCAAACCCTAAGTATATCTATTGGGCTACTCCATTTTCAAATTATGATCCAGCAAAGTATGATTTTAAAAAAGCACAAGAAGCAGCTTCCTTATCCAAGAGAATGTTTAAAGTCACTCCTAATGAAAAAAGTTACGATTTAAGTTATGTGGTTGAGCCTATTAAAGGATTACTGTTAATGGCTATAGATGGGGATGTTTTTATTCCCAATAACAAAGGGGGATATCAAAGTGCATCCATCGGTTATAATAATGTCATTACACACAAAGCTCATTTGATAGATTGGGTTCGTCAAGTTGCTCAATACGCTGAAAAAAATCAAAAGACTTTAATTGCCTTTAGTCACTTTCCTATGATAGATTTTAATGATGATGCTACTCAAGAGCTTTCAGAATTAATGGGAGAAGACAAATTCCAATTAGCACGTGTTCCTATAGAAAAGGTAGCAGATACCTTTGCAGATGCCGGCTTAAAAATACATGTTGCGGGGCATATGCATATTAATGATACAGGTAGGAGAACTACAAAAAAGGGTAATACCCTTATCAATATCCAATCTCCTTCTCTGGCAGCATATTTACCGGGATACAAAATTGTAACCCTCAAGAAAGATTATATTGAGGTTGAAACCATTGTGCTTGATGAGGTACTGAATTTTAATAAATTATTTCCATTATATAGCATGGAATATTTAAACCTACAAGCTAATCATAAAACTGAATGGGACCCTGCTATATTGAAGGCTAGTAGCTATAATGAATTCACGGAATGGCATTTAAAAGAGCTGGTGCGACTTCGTTTTATACCTCAGGATTTTCCAAAAACACTAAGCCGAGAACTACCAAAATTATCTGGAACAACATTGCTTCTTTTGGCATTCAATAAGCCCAATAACCTTAGTAATTATATAGAAAAACTTCGGGCAGACCAATTCTTCTTTAAAGAGGAATTAGTAAGATTAAAAACACACTTCGAATTAAATAGTCATTCTTTAGAAATGCTGTCTAAAATTGATGGAATGGATTTGATTTTTGATTTTTATCGAATTCGTTCAGCCGACAAACTAGCGTTCTTAGCTATTGGAACTCAAAGATTACAACTTTATGATTTGCTAATTGATACTTGGCTAGATTCAGAATCTGTTCCAAGCTCGTCAGAATTAGAAAGAGAATTAATTCTATTCTTCAAAATCTTTAAAAAATTACAATCTGGTGAGCCGGCAATTCATTTTAAAATAGATTACACATCTGGTAAGCTAGATTCCCTCGATTGAGTACAAATAATTTAAAAGTAGATTATTAACTAAAAAATAATTTTACGGTTCTAATCTATGGAATAAATTGATCGCACGCTCTAAAAAAACACTTGTTAAAAACAGTTTTCCTAACATTTTATTAACATTATATTTTAATTTTGTTATAAAACAAGGGAAGATGATTTTTTATCTAGAGCGCAAGTCGAGATTGAACAAATATCAATTTCTGCATATAGCAGAATGCGAATTATTACCCTTGGAAGATGGCAGAATAGAGCTTGAAAATCATGAATCCCTCTCAGAAGTACTAAGCATTCTTCCTAATAATATTAAAATATGTTCATACTGTTTTAAAAATAAGAGCAATCAGCTTGCTACAAAAGAAGCCAATGAAAAAAGAAATTTTTGATTGGATTCAGACCCTGAAGATTTAGTGATGTATTGTTAATATTAATATAAAGCGCAAATCTCAATTTGTTCTTAGTTTTAAACTGAATTAATTGAAGTTTTTTGTTTCTAAGATAAAAAGAGCGGTTCTTAATTACGACTGCTCTTTTTTAATTTATAGATGTCTGCTTGAAGATATTTTTTGATAAATAATATTCAAGTTGGATTTTTAACACTTGAAAATCAATTGGTTTTGGTATGAATGAATTCATCCCAACATCCAATGCAGATTTTCGATCATCTTCAAATGCACTTGCTGATATAGCAATTATTGGTACTGGATTATTGCGAAACTTTTCAGTATTCTGAATTTTTTCCGTTGCTCTGTATCCATTCATAATAGGCATATGAATATCCATTAAAATAAGATCATAAATAGTGTCGCTTTCAAAATATTTAAAGGCTTCCCTGCCATTGGAAACAGTATCATACTTAAATGATTGATCTCTCAAAAATTTTTCCAGTACAAGTCGGTTAATTTTATTATCCTCTGCTATTAAGATCCTTTTGTTTTCAAAGGAATCCACGATTAATTTAATAGAATTTACAGGTAAAAGATGAGTCTTAGATTGTTTAAGTCGAAGGCTGAAATAAAACATAGACCCCTGATTTGGTTTACTTTTTAGCTTAAGCTCTCCGCCCATTAGTGCAACAAGTTGATAACTGATCGTTAATCCTAAACCAGTACCACCATACATTCTTGTGGTTGAGCTATCATTTTGTACAAACGCATCAAATAAACGTTTTTGATCTTTTTCGTTAATTCCTATACCAGTATCCTTTACTTTAAACGACATTTCAATATAGTCATCGTTTAAATTACGAAGATCTATGATCAAATCTACATTCCCTGAGTGCGTAAATTTAATTGCATTGCTTAATAAATTAATGAGTACTTGTTGTAGCCTCATTATATCCCCAATAAGAGCTTTAGGAATATCATCATCGATATAAAAATTAAGTCTTATATCCTTTTCCTTAGCTAAGTGAGCGAGTAAGCCTTTCAAATTAATCACAATTTCAGAAAAATCGAATGGAATTTCTTCCATTTGCATCATTCCTTCTTCGAGCTTAGAATAATCCAAAATCATATTAACCAAGTTCAGTAAATGATTGGCACTGTAGTTAGCAAGTTTAATATTTTCTTGTTGCTCTACTTTTAAGCCATCAACTTCTATGGTTTGCATCATACCCAGTATTCCATTTAGCGGCGTGCGGATCTCGTGACTCATGTTAGCCAAAAACCTGGCTTTATATTTAGCATTGTTTTCAGATTTAAGCTTTTCTGTTGTCAAAACCTTTAGTGTTGTATTCAGCTTTTTTTCTAGCCGTTGAAAATTCATAAAAAGATTGCGAATCTCATTCGAAGAGAGTTTAAATTTTGGCTCAGATAACGCGTTGTGATTTGAAGTAGCAAAATCTTGATTTAAAAAATAGTCAAAGTTCTTATTGAGTAATTTTATATCATAGGTCAAAGTTTTTGCTAGATAGAGACTTAGAATAATAGCTATTAGAATGATAATTGCCGTTTGAATAATTAAATATTGCGTATTGCTTTTGTGTAAGCGATTTAGCTTATGATCAATAGTTGAAAATAAAGCAAGAATGATATTTTTTTCATCTAAATACTGCTTACGAATTTGATTGACCAAACCGTTACTATCATAATTTCCAAGCTGTGTACTCAAAAAGACATATTGATTAAATTTAATTTGATACGTGTCCAACACTGCAAGGGTGTTTAAATCCAGATTATGCCTATTCCTTAAATCACCTACCAAAATATTAAACTGCCTGAGATATGTGGAATCACGCCTTAACATATAATCTTTTTCGTGGCGTCTTAACTGTAGTACTGCAGCTCTTGAAATTTTAGAGTTGGCCTCAAGGGAATGTGCAGCTTCTCTTAAGGTTCCCTCAACTCCAAAATCTTTAAATCCTCGTTCTTTGAACCGTTCCCTCAATTGCTGCGTAGCGATGATCAATTGGCGATTATAAACTCCAAGGCTGTCTAGCAGGCCATTATTTAAATGTACATCTCTTATTTCAGGACGTAATTCCTGAATACCATTTTTAAAACTCTTAAGATTAGACAAGAAAGTATCGATATCCTTCTGTTTATTAATCTCATAAAAAGTGTCTTGTTTGTACCCTGATATTATAAAACTTTGATAATTATTAAAGTTTGATGAAAAATCATTGTGGAGCGACCTGACTTTCTGAGTTAACTTAGATAATTTTTCAGAATCCCTGCTCGTTGCCAAATACAAATAGAGACCAAGCGATAAAAAGCCACTGAACAATACAAAAGATATCCAAATCTGGATAGCAAAACTTTTGGGGATGAATTTCAAATCTGAGGGATTAAAAACGCAAGAATAAGCCAAATTTGAAAGGTTGACTTTAAGATTTTGTTACCAAATGTTTATCTAGCCTTTCAAATGGATGCTCATTTTTAGGAATACTTAATTACCACTATGTTAGTTTAGAATTTCCAAAGGTCGAACAAGGTACTTATGATTAGGAGTAGCTAAATTAAAATCCAACGTAACAACATTTTAATAATCATTTTTAGTTCACAAAATTCAAACTGATAAAGTGTGTACTGATTTGCTTAATATGGAATTACTCTTAAAGCAATTCAAGAATACCGATGAAAACATAAAAAACTATAAATCAGAGATCTTAAAGTATTTTTATTTAGCTTGAATAAATGCTTCAATGTGGCTGATTGATTAAATTGAACTCATAAACAAGTTTTAAAAATCTATGATTTAAAAATCTATGATTTTTTTACGAAATAATTCGATTAAGTGGTATTGAGATTATATTTTATTGTACTTAGGATATTCACTATGTATCGATTAATCCACAAAATCAATAATTTAGATAAATTTTGTTATTTAGGGATGGAGACTTTTAAATATACGCTATCGTCATTATAAAGTAGAAATCAATAGTCACATCATCCTACTAACATATAAACTGGAGTTGTATCAAACAATACGTAAATGCCCATTACCATTGGAAATTTCTCCACTAGTTGATTTGCTTTTAGTCTTCTTAAGTTTAGATTTAAGATTACACATATCTCTACTTATTTTTTGTTCTACAACTCGAGCATATTTTTGGGTGGTAGAAAGTTTGGTGTGACCAAGCATTTTAGAAACTGTTTCAATTGGAACATCGTTTAATAATGTGACAGTAGTTGCAAAAGTATGCCTGGCCACGTGAAAGGTTAGATTTTTATTAATCTTACATAGTTTCGCGATTTCTTTTAAATACTTATTTATTTTCTGATCACTAAATACGGGTAGTAACTTATTCGATTTTAAGTTATGTGAAACTTCTTCATACTTTTCTAAAATTTGCTTAGCCTGCTCCAACAGAGGTAGTTTTACTGGAGTCTTGGACTTCTGTCGTCGCACCATTATCCACTCTTCTTTATCGATACCATTTACCACGTCACCATTTTTCAAATTTTTGACCTCTATATAGCATAATCCGGTATAACAAGAGAAAACAAACACATCGCGAACTATACTCAAACTCTCATCAACCAAAACTATTGAAGAAATAGTTTTAAGCTCATTCTCTTCGAGAAAAGGACAATCGAAATCCTCATATTTTAACTGGTACAATGCAAAAGGATTAGATTTTATCCAACGATGCTTTAAGGCTAACGTGGTGAATTTCTTCAAGCGCTCCAAATGCTTCATCCTACCATTATTATTCAGTGGCTGTGATCTTTTGAGCGTCTTGCAGTCTCTTAGGTAATCTTCAAATTTTACAATGAATGTATAATCAATCTGTGTCAGATAAATATCATCACACTTATATTCAGACTTTATAAATCGTAAAATATATTTCTCTGTGGCAGCGTAATTCTTTGCTGTTCCAGGAGCTAATTTTTTTTAGATCATTTTCGGTATGGAATTGAATAAGATCTTTAATTGTAGAAACAGGTTTATCCTTTCCGGTACATCGTAGCTTAACTGCCTTAGCACTTATTGGAACTCCTTCATTTCTGAGTTCCCTATATGCTATCTTAATCTTAGAATATATAGTATCCAATTCGTCATTGGTACGCCTAGCGTCTTTAATGCGTTTTACAACCCTGCTGGACTTATCGCACCAATTTTTTTCTAAAACATTTTGTTTAGTACTTAAGTCTACTCTACTGGTACTTCCGATGGAGATACGAACATAGATTGGTAATGTTCCATCTTTTCGAACTGAATTTTTTTTCAGCCAAAAATGAACATTTAAAGTGTGTGAAGTAATCATAACTTTCGTTTAAGTTAAAAAATATGTTAAACGAAAGCCAAACCGCTCGATAGTCAAACCCGGTTATGATCCATAAATGTAGTAATTCCTTTCCTAAAAAAATAGGACATCAAATAGGACACCAACAAATATGCCTACAAAAGGGCATAAAAAAAACCAGTGAAAATGTATTTCACTGGTTTTCATAGATTTAGATATTAAACAATATATGTTAAATACCTATTTCGTCGGGGTGGCAGGATTCGAACCTGCGACCTCCTGCTCCCAAAGCAGGCGCGATGACCGGGCTACGCTACACCCCGATGGTGTATTTAAATTCAGTAGCGGAGAGACAGGGATTCGAACCCTGGCGACGGTTACCCGTCGACAGATTAGCAATCTGCTCCATTACCACTCTGGCACCTCTCCTAAAGAACGCTGCGTATCTCTCGAAACGCGGGTGCAAATATATATCTAAGTTTTGGATCAGCCAAAGGTTTTTTATGAATTTCTGTAACTTTTTTTCAATCTTTTTTTAACTATCTGAAAACAAATAAATCACAAAACTTTATTCGGGATATTCAATTCGCAAATGATAGATATTATTGAGTTTTGACTTCAATACTTTTTTGATAACCTGTATTTCCTTAAAAGTAATAGTCGCATTCAGAAACTGATTTTCGTCCATTTGTTTATTGATGATTTTTTCAACAAAAGAATCTATCAATACAGAAGTTGGATTCTTCAGACTCTTGCTGGCAGCTTCCACACTATCAGACATCATTAAAATGGCTGTCTCTTTACTAAAAGGCAATGGTCCGGGATATCTAAAATCTTCAATATTCACATCTTCATCCTGTTCCTGAGCTTTCTTATAAAAATAGTAAACAGTGCTGGTACCATGATGCGTTCTTATAAAGTCAATAACGCGATCCGGAAGGTTGTTTTTGCGTGCAATTTCAATACCATTAATAACGTGATCAATTATGATACGTGCACTCTCTCGAGGAGAAAGGTCTTCGTGTGTATTAATCCCTGTTGATTGATTTTCGGTGAAATCTGTAGGATTAACCATTTTACCAATATCGTGATACAAAGCCCCTACTCGTACAAGCATAGAATTAGCTCCTATTTCATTTGCTGCAGCTTCAGCAAGGTTAGCCACGTTTAAACTATGGTGAAACGTTCCTGGCGCTTTATTTGCCAGATCTTTTAAAAGCTTTGAATTGGTATCTGTAAGTTCTAATAAAGAAAGATCACTCACGAGACCAAAAATCTTTTCGTAGGCATAAATTAACGGTTGTACAAAAAGTGTTGCAAGACCGGTGATGATAAACGTACTAAAGGTTTCCCATTCCAGATTTTCTACCGTTCCTTCGTGAATTATATGAAAAGCAAAATAACCGATGATATAAATAAACGTGATCTGACCAACGGAAATAAACAAGTTAGCACGCTTATAAAGCTCAGAAATGGTTAGTATCGTTACGATACCCGCAATAACCTGCAGAAACATATATTCTGAAGTATTAGGCACAATAAACCCCAAAAGTAAAATCGTTATCACATGGGTAAAAAGGCCCAATCGGGAATCAAAAAACGCTTTGATCACTAACGGCAGAATACATAAAGGAACTACATAAACATAATTTGCATCATACTTTACAATTAGCGTTGTAAACAACACCATTAAGATGATATTAAAGAAAATAAAAGTAACCTTGGTATTATTTTCAAAAACTAACTCTCGGTAAGTTTTTATAAACAGTAATAGCATTGTTAGTGCTACCGAAACCAAAAGTACATAACCAAAAACTACCCAATTGTATTTTTTTGCTGTCCATGTTTGAGATTCATATTCCGCTTGAAGTGATTTTAGAATTTGATACGTACTTTGCTCTACGATCTCGCCTTTAGCTACAATACGACTTCCTTTATTCACTACACCTTTAGTAGGAGCTATTTTGCTCATCTCAGCATTGAGCTCTTTATTGGTAAGCTTTTCATCATAGGTGACGTTTGGCTGCACAACATCAAAAAACAATTCTTTAAACCGGTTTACAGCTTGTACATAAGGACCATTAACCAACTTTCTATTGATGAGTGCTGTGATTTCATCAGTAGTGTTTAGATTTTCAATTGAAGTTTCCTCTATTTCATTTCCACGCCGCAAGTAAATTTTTCGGCCTTCTTGAAAAGCTGTTAAATCACTAACTACACCGTACTTATAGATTTCATCTATAATTTTTAAACCAAAAGCTTTCAGTTCGCGCTGTCTGTCTCTAAAAATTGAATCGGTAAAGACTGAAGCAAACTGGTTTTCATAAGCGGCCTTAGCTTCATTAGCAATATCCTGATCGTATATAAAATAGGGAATAATATTGTTCTCAACTTCTGCCTTCTCCTGATCTAGCTGATCCTGACTTTTCAAAATAGCAAAATCTACAGGGGCATATAAATTATCATATTGCCAGGGTTTATTCTGCTGAAAATCAAACTGAAATTTCCCGCTTTTCGGAAAAAGATATACGATAAGAATTGTGCTTACAATACAAAGCAAAACCTTATATATCGAACCTTGATTTTTATAGAATCGGTTTAAAATAGTACTCATAAAAAAGCTGTGAAACAGTATTAATACAATTCAAAAAAACTGTTTCCAAGCGTTTTAAAACTTGACCAACAGAATATTGAAAGTATTCTGGTAAAAGTAAATAACCTTATGATAAAATCACGAGGTCTTAACAATGATAAAACCTTTGACTTCGAGGTTTGCTCTGAAGCATTTAAATCTCGATTATCTAGTAAAAGTACTAAAATTAAACGGGACGTTTACGCTGTTAAGCATAGGCTAAAATATAACGTTTTCGTTAGTATTTACTTAAGTTTGTATCACACAAAAAATTTACATTATGCAAAAAGAAATTGTCATTGTCTCGGCTGTTAGAACGCCAATAGGAAGCTTTTTAGGAAGTCTATCATCATTAACTGCTGTTACTCTGGGAACAGCAGCTATAAAAGGAGCTTTAAAGAAAATCAACCTCGACCCTAACCTTGTCAATGAGGTTTTTATGGGTAATGTTGTACAGGCCGGTGTTGGTCAGGCCCCTGCGAGACAGGCGGCTTTAGGTGCAGGTATCCCCAATTCGGTGCCTTGTACTACGGTAAATAAAGTTTGCGCTTCTGGGATGAAAGCGGTGATGTTTGCTGCACAATCTATCGCATTAGGTGATAACGAAATTGTAATTGCAGGTGGGATGGAAAGTATGAGTCAAATTCCCCATTATGTACATATGCGCAACGGACAAAAATTTGGTCCTGCTACACTTATTGACGGCATGCAAAAAGATGGACTCGTTGATGCTTATGACGGAAATGCAATGGGAGTTTGTGCAGATCTTTGCGCGAAAAAGTATGAATTTTCACGTGAAGATCAAGACGCGTTCGCTATAGAAAGTTACAAACGTTCTGCTGCCGCCTGGGAAGCTGGTAAATTTAATGATGAAGTTATTCCGATTGAAGTGCCACAGCGAAGAGGAGAGCCTCTTGTAATTAAAGAAGATGAAGAGTTCAAGAATGTGCGCATAGATAAAATTTCAAGTTTACGTCCTGCATTTTCTAAAGATGGTACAGTGACTGCTGCCAATGCTTCTACGATCAATGATGGTGCTGGAGCTGTTATTTTAATGACTAAAGAAAAAGCCAAAGAATTAGGTTTAGAAATCCTATGTACTATAAAAAGCTACGCTGATGCTGCTACAGAACCTGAATGGTTTACTACAGCTCCTTCTAAAGCTTTGCCAAAAGCTCTTGCAAAAGCTGGTGTTTCTCAAGATGAGATTGACTTCTTTGAATTTAATGAAGCATTTTCTGTTGTAGGTCTTGCTAATATGAAAATTCTAGGCCTTTCCTCTGAAAATGTAAACGTAAATGGAGGAGCGGTTTCTTTAGGTCATCCCTTAGGTTGCAGTGGTGTGCGTATTTTAATCACCTTAATAAATGTACTTAAACAACAACATGCAAAATTAGGTGCTGCGGCAATTTGTAATGGCGGCGGTGGCGCATCTGCAATGGTAATTTCAAGATAAGTTCACGAGCATTTGTATCTCGCTTTGTGAGTAAAAATCATTTGAATTACTTTTACCAAAATTTCAAAACCGCCTGATGAACTACGGCATTTGCCCATTAAGTATTGTACCGATGCGTTTAGAACCTGCTGATGCAGCAGAGATGGTTAATCAAGTACTTTATGGTGAACATTTTAAGGTGCTTGAAATTCGTAAAAAATGGAGTCGTATTCGTCTTGCTCATGACAAATATGAGGGCTGGATAGATAACAAGCAGTATAAAGAAATTACTGAAGAAAACTATTCTACTGCTGAAGAACGTATGCCACTTCTTGCGAGTGATTTACTTCAGATGGCAACATCGTCTGATTCTCACGTTTTGAGTTTACCGCTTGGTGCTCAATTAGCCAATCTTGATCTTACCGGTGATCACTATGACGGAAATTTTATTTCGGATAAAAAGGAAAAATCTGCCTTTATAAATACAGCACTTTTGTATTTAAAAAGCCCCTATTTATGGGGAGGAAGAACTCCGTTTGGTCTGGATTGTAGCGGTTTTACCCAGATGGTTTATCGGCTTAATGGTCATGCACTTTTTCGTGATGCATCACAGCAATCAGGTCAAGGTGAAGCCTTAAGTTTTATTGAAGAAAGTGAGCCGGGTGATCTAGCATTTTTTGATAATGACGAAGGACGTATTGTACACGTCGGTATTATGCTTCAGGATAATTATATCATTCACTGTCACGGGGAGGTTCGCATAGATCGTATTGATCACACTGGTATTTATAACGTAGACCGAAGAACACATACTCATAAATTACGTGTTATCAAGCGTATTCTATAGAAAACAAAAACGGTGATATTTTAAAGTATCACCGTTTTTGTTTTAAAGATTTTACAAATCTTAATCTTCTTTTTGATATTTAGCTTTTTTAGAACCCGCATAGATATCATATTTCACTAAACGTGACTCTAAAGATCCATTATATAATTTAATTTTTCTGGAAGTCCGCAGACCTACATGTTTAAGAGATTCTAGGTTTGAGGTGATAAACCAAGCTTCTGTATCTTTATAATTTTGTTTCAGCGTATCTCCTATATTTTTATAAAACGGTTCCATATCTATTTCTAATCGCTCTCCGTAAGGTGGATTAAAAACCATGTGCAAATGACGTTCTCGTTCTTTTTCCGAAGTAAAAAAATCAGCCTGCTTAACCGTTATAAATTCATCTAATTCAGCATTTTTAATATTCTCTTTGGCTTTTTCAACTGCAGATGGTGCCTTATCATAACCACTTATAGTAAAGTGAAATTCTCGAATCTTCTTTAGCGCAGCCGCTTCAATAGTGTCAAACAAATCAGGATCCCAATCATGCCAGTTTTCAAAACCAAATTGTCTTCGGTTTAAATTAGGTGGTATATTACACGCAATCATTGCTGCTTCTATAAGCATAGTCCCACTACCACACATAGGATCAAGAAAATCACTGTGTCCCTTCCAACCAGCAAGCATTAGACAGCCCGCTGCGAGAACTTCATTTATAGGTGCAATATTTGTTGCCAAGCGATAACCACGCTGATGCAGAGAAACCCCGCTACTATCTAATGAAATCGTACATTTGTTTTCTCTGATATGAATATCTATACTCAGACTCGGGAATTTTAGATCTACACTAGGGCGCTCCCCTGTGTTTTCTCTAAATTGATCTACAACAGCATCTTTTGCTTTTTGAGCAACAAACAACGAATGAGTAAATTGCTCACCACTAATAGTGGCATTTATAGCAAAGGTGTCATTAACACGCATATATTTACTCCAGTCAATACTCTTTACCGCAGCATATAATGCATTCTCATCCTTAACAACAAAAGACTTTAACGGCTTAAGGATTTTAATTGCGGTACGGCAACACAAATTAGCCTTGTACATAAAGCCTGTATCACCACTAAAACCAACACTACGCGTACCTATCTCTATATCTCCTGCTCCCAACTCGCGCAACTCACGAGCTAATAATTCTTCAAAACCAAATAAGGTTTTTGCGAGCATTTTAAAGTTCTCTTCCATTGCAAAAATTTAGATTGCAAAAATAGGTTAATTTTGTGGGCTTGCTACGACTAACCATTCCTAGCTGAATTTATATGATCTTTATTTTACCTATTGCCGCTGTCACTTTAGGCTTTTTAATAGCGTTAATCTTTAAACCTACTCTAAATAATACGGTAAAATTACTGCTATCCTTTAGTGGTGCATTCTTATTATCTATCACCATTTTTGAATTCTTACCCGGGCTTTATGCATCAGACTCTAAACAAATTGGTTTATATATAATGGGTGGTTTACTTCTGCAGATCTTACTAGAATTTTTATCGAGAGGAGCAGAACACGGTCATTTACATCTTGATACCAAAACCCAATCTATTCCTTGGTTACTTTTCATTAGCCTTGCTGTACATTCTATGTTTGAGGGATTTCCGTTATCGCAAAATCAGGATTTAGTTTATGGGATTGTAATTCACAAAATACCCATCGCAATTATAATAAGTTCCTTTTTGTTAGTATCGAATATCAGTAAAACTCAAATTCTTATTTTTCTGGTTTTCTTTGCGTTGATGACCCCTCTAGGAAGTTATTTAGGCACATTACATTTATGGTCTGAAAGCATCAAAAATAACATCAATGCTTTAGTTGTAGGCGTACTATTACACGTTTCCACAACGATTTTATTTGAATCTTCTAAGAACCATCAGTTCAATGCAACAAAATTTGGTGCAATACTCTTAGGTATTGGTCTTGCTTATATCCTCTAATTATGTTTAGCAGAGAAGAGTCAAAACAAATACGAGAGCAATTCTGGATTTTCTTCGGAAAAAGACATCCACGAAAGTGGTTACTATACGACACAAAAATCAAGGAAATCAATCTAAAATTTAGCTTTGATACTATAAAAGCCATAGTCTCTTTTGATATTGAAACGCACGATGATATTTTCAGAACGTACTATTATGAAAAATTTGAAAGTTTGAAAAATCTATTAAAGGCTGAAATTTCAGAGGAAATCATTTTAGATCAAGAGTACTTGCGCAGTAGTGGTAAAATTATCTCAAGAATTTATGTTGAGAAAAATGGAGTCAACATCCACAATAAAACCCACTGGCCTGAAGTGTTTGAGTTTTTTTACACCGAAATGCCAAAATTTGAATTATTCTGGTACGAATATCAAGAGTTTATAACGGCCTAAATAACATCGACCAAAATAAATAGAAAATGACAGATGCTTCCTGCCAATACAAATAGATGCCAAATAAAATGATTAAACGGAATTTTGCGTATTGCGTAAAATAAAATTCCTACGGTATAAAAACCACCTCCAAGCATCAATAAATTTATTCCTTGTTCTGAAGAAACTGTAACCAGATTATCCCAATCAAAAACGATTAGCCAACCCATCGCCAAATAAAGCACTAGAGATAAAATCTCAAACCTACCGGTAAAAAATAGCTTTAAAATTGTTCCTACAGCAGCAATTCCCCAAACTGTCCAGAAAATAATCCAGCCATTTCCCGACGCTAATGAAATTAGGGCTACGGGTGTATACGTTCCGGCAATTAAAAAGTAGATACTGATGTGATCTATCTTTCTAAAAATGTGCTTCCACGAAACCGAAGTTAGAATATGATAAATAGTAGAAGCTGTATAGAGTAAAATAATAGAAACCCCATAAAAAACAATACTCAAAGTACTATACGCGCTTTTATGTGCATCTAGAATAAGTAGATATATGAGGCCAAAAACTCCCATTAATGCGCCTATACCGTGCGATAATGCATTCCAAAATTCCTCTTCTTTCCAATTTAGGTTTAGATGCTTCATAAAAAAGCAAGTTAATTAAAAAGTAAAGCTTACCTCATTAAATTTATATTCGGCTACAGCAAAAATTATAGTGCTAATTTAAAAGAGGAGAAACTTTTAAAAAGCTAAGTGTGACCAATTTAGTTTTTATTATATTTATGAAAAATTTTTATTTCATAAACTTATTAATTCTTGTTTAAATGAAACAAATCGAAACATTTCCTTTTCTTAAAGTTGTTTTTTTAAGCGTTTTTATACTGAACGCAATCGCCTGCAAAAATACAACAGAACAAAAACCCGGTGAAGATTCTCCTGCTGAAGCTATAGATGAAGAATGGGTTTATCTTTTTGACGGAACAAGCCTTGAAGGATGGCGAGGTTACGGTCTAGACTCACTTCCTCCCGGGTGGACCATCAAAGACAGTATACTTACATTTGACACAGAACTGGGACTTGAGCAAAATTATAAAGGTGGAAAAGACATTATATACGGAGCTGAAGAATTTGATAATTTTGAACTTGATCTCGAGTGGAAAATTCCTGAAGGAGGAAACAGCGGAATTTTTTATCATGTTAAAGAAGGATACTCCGGTCCTCCTGTTGTTGCTCCTGAATACCAATTAATTGACGATGAGAATTATGCTAAAATCCATGATTTGACAAGCTATAATTCCCAATTCGGAGCAGAACATCCTGAAGAATTACAAGACTGGCAAAGTACGGGAGCCGATTATGCTATGCATACCCCAGATCAATCTAAAAAGCACCTGAACCCGGCCGGGGAATGGAATACCACCAAAATAATTTTTACACCTGAAAAAGTGGAGCATTGGCTCAACGGTGAAAAAATTCTCGAATTCGTTCCCTGGTCTGAAGAGTGGCAGCAAAAAAAACAATCGGGTAAATGGGATAATGCGCCTGATTACGGTAAGTTTAAAACCGGCTATATCGGTCTACAGGATCACTCGAGTGCTATATGGTTTAAAAATATCAAAATTAAAAAGCTTTAAAATAAAACGGATGGCTGAACAAAATAATAAAAGAAGGGATTTTCTAAAAAAAAGCGGCATCGGCGCATTAGGTTTGATGACATCGGGTACTATTCTGGCTGCAGAAGATTTACCGAATGTAAAGAAATCTGCTTCTTCCGATAAAAATGAGATCATACGTACCGCACATATAGGTGTGGGAGGTATGGGAGCTGAAGATTTAAAAGCTATGGCTTCACATCCTCAGGTTAAAGTAACTGCGCTATGTGATGTAGATGCTATTAATTTAGCTACGGCTCATAAAAATCATCCGGAAGCACGTATTTTTTTTGATTACAGAGCTATGTTAAGAGAACTGGGCGACGAGATAGATGCCGTGGTTGTTTCGACTCCAGATCACAGCCATGCTCCGGCTGCCCTACTTGCGATGAAAAATCAAAAGCCGGTCTATTGCCAGAAGCCTTTAACGCATTATGTTTCTGAGTCCCGCGAGATGCGGAAAATGGCAGCCGATAAAAATTTGGTAACCCAAATGGGAATTCAGGTTCATTCGTTTTACGATTACAAATTAGCCACGCTCCTAATACAATCAGGCATTATAGGTAAAGTACATACCGTTTATGCCTGGTCTCCTAAAAACTGGGGATACAATGGCCCGGAACCCGAGGGTTCAGATCCTGTACCCCCGCAACTAGATTGGAATCTTTGGTTAGGTACCGCTCAAGAAAGACCCTATAAAAACGGCTTTTACCACCCGGGAAATTGGAGAAAACTGGTTGACTACGGTTGTGCTACTTTGGGTGATATGGGGGTGCATATTTTTGACACGCCTTATAATGCTTTGGCCTTAGACGTCCCAAGAACGATAAAAAACGATTGTAGACCTCCTAATGATTTTGGCTACCCAGAGCAAAATACAGTAACTTATGAGTTTCCGGGTACAAAATACACGACAGATAGTTTAAAGTGGGTCTGGTCTGATGGCCCGGGAGCCCCCACTATTAATGAAGATTTGATACTTCCTGATTCTGAAACTACAAATTCAAAAACCAATTCTTCTAAAAACCAAAGTCTGGAAGACAAAACTTCTTTAGATTCCGGCCTAGCTGAAAAAGGAAAGTTACCAGATCAGGGAGCTATGTTTGTAGGTAAAAAAGGAAGACTACTTCTTCCCCATTTTATGCAGCTTCCTGTTAAAATAAAAAATGGGAAGTATGTAGATATTAGTAAAGAAATTGCAAAAATTTCTGAAGAACATCAATTGGAAGCTCCGGTCAGGGATTATCAATCAGAAAGTCCAAAACATTATCATGAATTTATCGACGCATGTTTAGGCAAAGGAAAAACTTCTGCTCCCTTTGATTATGGTGCACGTTTGACTGAAACAATTCTGCTAGGTGTTATTGCAGGTCGTTTCCCAAATCAAACACTGCACTGGGACGCTAAAACTGCCCGATTTGAAGAAGAAGAGGCCAATACTTATCTTCAGGGCACATACAGATCTTTTTAAAAAGAAGTTTTAAGCTAACAACAGACTATTAGAAAAACAAGCAGTATTTTAAGGTTACCCTTTGGCAAGCCTACCTTTCACAGGTAGGCTTTGTCTTTTCAAATTTAAGATCTTATAGTTTTAAGGATTCCACTACAATCCCTAACGCATTTTTAATCTTTAGTCTTTCTTCTTTTTTCTAGGGTCTCCAGTATACTATTTCATTTTTGGGCATAAAAAAAGTCCGCATCAACTAAATGATGCGGACTTCTAAAACAAGGCGGCGACCTACTCTCCCACGAGATGCA
>NZ_QOVJ01000013.1 GCF_004104055.1 Leeuwenhoekiella aestuarii
GCCTTTCTTGCCGAAAAACCGGAGGGCAAAGATACTACCCTTTTCCCTTTATAAACAAGCTTTTTTTAAACTTTATTTTATCTGCTTTAACAATGAACGTAAAACCGTTTTTTATACCCGATTTTGGAGGCGCAAATATAGAACCAATATCTGTACCCGCAAGCACTTTTATAAACTTATTTTAAAATAATTTACTCCAACCTTAAAACCAATCACTTACAACTTCAACTTTTTATAAAATATACTTAAAACGTATCCCCATCTGCCATTTTAAAAAGACTGACTCTATTTACAAAACACCAAAATCAAGGACTCACCTACATTTTACTCGATGAAAGGCTTAAAACTGAAAACCACAAAAGCAGAAAATAAGCGTAAGAAATAAACAGGTTAGGGATTCAGCAGCTTGCTTGAGAGCTTGGTAAGAAGAAAAAGTACTTCAAGATCGATATTTATAAAATATTTTCAATCCAGTAAAACATCATATACAATTAAGAAAGACAGTTCATCCTAATAAATCTACAACTCGGCTTTATTCCTTTCATATATATAGACACGCTGAACTACTTTAGCATCAGTATTAATTCTAAAACCAAAATTATGAGAACTACACTCTTTTTATTTATGACTTTTATCAGCTTAATGAGCTACTCACAAGAAACTTCTTCTATTGAAGTGAAAATTGATAATGTAAGTAGCGATGATGGCACTGTAGGATATGCATTATATAATAAAGACAACTTTATGGGTATGCCATTAAAGGTCGTGAATAGTAAAATAAAAGATGGAAAAACTTCTGTCGAATTTGAGAATGTAACACCAGGAACTTATGCGATTCTATGTTACCACGATAAAAATGGAAACGGTAAAATGGATTTTGAAACCAACGGAATGCCAAAGGAGTCTTATGGTTCTTCAAACAACATTATGGCAATGGGACCTCCGCAATGGGAAGATTGCAAGTTTGAATTGAAAGGAGAGCCTGTATCTCTTATGATTAGATTTTAGACTAACTCAATCAACAATAGAACAAACCCAATATTTAATACTTTTTTTATAAGAAAAATCAATCGGTCGTTATATTTTTGAAGCTTAAATCATGCCTATGACCATTACTCAATTAAAATATGTTCTTGCTGTCGCAGAAAATCAAAATTTCACTAAAGCTGCAGAAAAAACATTTGTAACTCAACCTACATTGAGTATGCAAATTCAAAAGCTTGAAGACGAACTAGACATTCTTATTTTTGACCGAAGCAAGAAACCTATTGAGCTAACTGATATAGGTAATAAAATTGTGACGCAAGCGCGTAATATTGTAAATGAAGCCAATCGTATTGCAGATATTGTAGATCAACAAAAAGGATTTATTGGTGGAGAATTTAAACTCGGGGTGATACCCACAGTTATGCCTACCCTTCTACCTATGTTTCTGCGAAATTTTATAAATAGGTACCCAAAGGTTAAATTAAAGATTGAAGAGTTACCAACTGAAACAATAATAGAACGACTAAATGAAGGTCATCTAGATGCTGCAATTGCTGCAACTCCCCTACAATTAGAAAATATTAAAGAGCGTCCATTATATTATGAGCCATTTGTAGCCTATATACCAGAAAATCATGCTTTACACACGGTTCAAAAACTAACTGTTTCTGATCTTGACTTAAATGATATGTTATTGCTGGAAGACGGACACTGTTTTAGAGATGGGGTTGTTAATCTATGTAAAACTAACCGAAATTATGAAGATGAAACATTCTCTCTGGAAAGCGGAAGTTTTGAAACCTTAATTCGTTTAGCTAATGAAGGATTAGGTATGACATTGTTGCCTTATTTACACACACTAGATATTAAAGATTCTGAAAAGAAATATTTGCATCACTTTAAAGAACCAGCTCCAGCACGTGAAGTAAGTATTCTTTATCATAAAAGTGAATTAAAAATGCAAATTATTGAAGCGTTACGCTCTACAATTGCAGGCGTTATAAAAGGAGCAATTACATTCCAGAATGTAGAAATTATAAGTCCACTCCCTCAAAAACCTAGGTAAGTTAAAAACTACGAAATATTAAAAGGCTTCTCGTTTGAGAAGCCTTTTTAATATTATACGTTATGCTTTGAGATAAATCATACAATGATTTAATTCTGGATTAGTTTTGGTTAATTCCTGAATCCAGACTCTTAATTCTTCCAATTCATAAGGAAGTAATCGTTTTGCAGCTTTTTGGAGTTCTTTGCAAAAAAGCACACTATCAAAACTTACTTTTTTCAATATAGTCTTAGTGTACTCAAACATTGCTCTTGCCATATTTGATTGTTTTTAGATTAGATGTTTTTGTTAGGTAATCTTCAATTCAATAAGCAGGTTCGTTAAAATTTCTTACTAAAAATAAGTTTTTAAATCTAAAAAAACTGTTAAAACAAACTTACCCTAGTTAATTTATAGGATTAAAATCTATTATCCCCGTCTAACAGATCTCCAAGACCACCTAAAATACTACCCTCACCTTTATCTTTTCCTCCCATTTGAGGAGCAGATGCCAAAACCCTTTTTGACAGACGACTAAATGGTAATGACTGAATATATACTGTACCCGGACCAGAAAGCGTTGCAAAGAAAACACCTTCACCTCCAAAAATTGTGTTTTTAATACCTCCCACAAACTCTATATCATAATTCACTGTATGATCAAAACCTATAATACATCCGGTATCTACTTTCAATTTTTCTCCGGGGTGTAATTCTTTTTTAAAAGTTGTTCCACCGGCGTGCACAAATGCCATCCCATCGCCTTCTAATTTTTGCATAATAAAACCTTCTCCTCCAAAAAGACCGCGACCTAATTTTTTTGAAAACTCTATACCGATTGACACGCCCTTTGCTGCACATAAGAATGCATCTTTTTGACAAATAAATCGTCCGCCATTTTTGGTAAGGTCAATAGGAATGATTTTTCCAGGGTATGGAGAAGCAAAACTTACTTTTTTCTTTCCCACAATGTCATTATAGAAAACAGTCATAAACATGCTTTCACCAGTAAGCAATCGCTTTCCCGCACCAAAAACTTTATTGAGTAAACTCGAATCATTCTTAGAACCATCTCCAAAAATGGTTTCCATTCTAATTCCGTCTTCCATCATCATAAAAGTTCCGGCTTCTGCAATTACGCCTTCTTGAGGATCTAGTTCGATCTCTACATATTGCATTTCTTCTCCGAAGATCTGATAATCTATTTCGTGTGCTGTCATTTATATTTCGTTTTTGATTTGATTGATACTACTAATAAGTAGTGATCGCGAAGCAAACGTTACATATTAAATAAGAATTACCACATTATAACAAAATCACTTGTTGAGATTCAACAATTAAAAAAAAAGAAAGTATTTAGCTTTTAACTTTCACCGTCCATTCAAAATCAAAAGTGCTCACCACTACTCCATCTTTATTCGTTCCCACACTTTTCATCCAGAACGTTTGGCCTTCTCCGCTCTCAATAGTTTTTGCTATAGCCTCTTTTATTTTATGGCCGTCATTACAGTTAAATGTAATTCTACCTGTGGCCTTTTTTGTAAATGAAGCTTTATTGTTAGCGACAAGCATCGAAATCTTTTTACCGCTATTCTTAATTTGAGCAATAACCATAGTGCCAGTGCTCAACTCTGCAGCCATACCTTGTACAGCCCAAAACATAGAGTTAAACGGATTTTGATTAATCCATTTATGGGTTACCGTTGTAGTACAATTGGCATTAGAGATTGCTCGTACGCGCACTCCGCATAACCAGGCTGAAGGTAATTTGAACATTATAAACTTATTGAATTTACCGGGAGTAACTGCCATAATTTATGTGTTTATGCCTCAAAAATAGACTTCTAATCTGATTTGCGTAAATTTCTTTTTTGTTAATATTTAGTTAAAAATAAGTACTATGTAATACAAAATACCTGCTTTTGTATATATATTTGCATAAGAAAATAATAAGCAATGGAAACTAGCATTAAAACCAATCAGAAAAACATAGCAGCATTTATACATTTATCTGTATTCACGCAATTCATATTTCCGTTAGGAAATTTTATCGCTCCTCTACTTATTTGGTTAGCACTAAAACGTGATTCTTTATTTGTAGATAATCACGGGAGACGCGCCCTTAATTTTCAAATGAGCATGTTTATTTATGCAATCGCACTTATACTTATTGCTATTCCGTTTTTAGTATGGCAAGGTTTAATTGCTTCAGGCGAAACGGGATACATAAGTGAAGAAACTTTTGATCACCTCGTTTTTCCGGGACAAGCCAGTGGACTCATCATCACAGCATTTGTATTCGGTATTCTTTTACTCGCGCTGTTTATTATCACCTTGTTTTCGGTGATATCAGCAGCAGTAAGTGCAAGTAACGGAGAAACTTATAAATATCCATTGTGTATAAACTTTTTAAAGACGCTTAAAGTTTCTGATAAAGAAACAGCTTCAGACTCATCAACTGAGGTTTAAGCAAACCTATTTCAGTATAAATAAATTCTGAAATGAAACTCAAGAGGAAAATCCTCAACAAAATTTCCGCTCAGCGGGATCAAAAAACGAACAGTTATTAATCGCTTAAAACTTATGATCTATGAAGATTGAAAACACAAAGGCGCAGATGCGTAAAGGTGTTTTGGAATATTGCATCCTTTCTATTCTTAAAGATGAAGATGCTTATGTTGCAGAAATACTAGAGACGCTTAAAGACGCTAAGTTGCTGGTAGTTGAAGGCACTATTTATCCCCTTCTTACCAGACTTAAAAATGCCGGTTTACTCAATTATCGCTGGGAAGAATCAACCAGTGGGCCGCCTCGTAAATATTATGGGCTCACAGATACCGGCAAGCTCTTCTTAAATGAACTATCATCAACCTGGGATGACCTTCAAAAAGCCGTCTCACTGGTAACCAATCAAAAAGCAAAAAACAATGAATAAGACAGTTAATATTAATCTAGCCGGCCTATTTTTTCATATAGATGAAAATGCTTATGCCAAGTTGCAGCGCTATCTTGACGCGATTAAGCGCTCGTTTACAGACGCTCAAGGCCGTGAAGAAATTATACAGGATATAGAAGCTCGCATAGCAGAATTATTTTCTGAACGCGTAAAGAATGAGCGTCAAGTAATAGGTATTACAGAAGTTGAAGAAGTAATCAACATTATGGGGCAACCGGAAGATTACCGCCTTGATGAAGAAATCTTTGAAGATGAACCCACATCTCAAAGAGCCTACACCGACACTTCTGTCAAAAAATTATACCGGGATACCGAACATTCCTATATAGGAGGTGTGAGTTCAGGATTGGGTCATTATTTAAAAATAGACGCATTATGGGTGCGTATTGCATTCCTACTGTTGACGTTCTTTAGCGGTGGTGGATTCATTTTATTATATATCGCATTTTGGATATTTGTTCCTGAAGCACGTACCACTGCAGAAAAACTGGAAATGCGGGGAAAGCCCGTCAACATAGACAATATTCAGCGTAAGGTCAAAGAAGGCTTTGACACGGTAGCAGACTCCGTTAAAAATGTTGACTATGTTAAGTATGGTAACAAAGCTCGCGAAGGAGCCGGATCTTTTGCCACGACGCTGGGCAAAATAATCATGTTTATCCTAAAAGTATTTGTAAAATTTATAGGCATCTTACTTATCTTAATAGGTGGTTGTACGCTAATCGGGCTCTTTGTGGGTCTATTTACTGCAGGAACTTTAGACTTTTTTGACGGAAGCATCGCAGATTATGTTGAGATGGCAAATACCAGTGGCGCACCGCTTTGGCTGATTACATTCTTGACTTTCTTAGCTGTAGGTATACCTTTCTTCATGTTATTTTATCTGGGTCTGCGTATCCTCGTAAATACCTTAAAGCGATTAAGCCTTACGGCGAAATTAACACTGCTGGGACTTTGGCTGGTATCGCTTATTGCAATCGCTGTTCTTGGAGTACGCCAGGGTATGGCAACGGCAGTTGACGGTGAAACGTTGATTACTGAAGTATTACCGGTACAATCTACAGATACACTTACAGTTAAGATGAAAACGCAAAATAAGTACAGTGCTGAAAAGTATCACAATCAAAGCTGGAAAATACGCACAGACGATAACGGTAATAAAGTGATTTACAACCGGGATGTAAACCTTAGCGTACAAAAAAGTGATTCGCCCGAAGCTAAACTAATCATTAAAAAGAATGCTCAGGGAAGCTCGTTTAACGAAGCAGAGAATCGTGCTCAGCAAATTGTTTACAATTTTGAAGTTTTTGGAAATACCTTATTGCTAGACAATTTCTTTGTTACAGATTACATAAACAAGTTTAGAGATCAAGAAGTAGAATTGATTCTTGCAATACCAGAAGGGATGACACTTCTTACAGATAACAATATCTCTACATATCACAGAAACAGATATTCTGATTTACTAAACCGTGATTATATAGGGTATTATACTGTAATGCAAGAGTCAGAATTAATTTGCACTACTTGCCCTATTGAAGTTATTGAAGAAACAGAAGAAAGCAATGAATGGAAATATTCAGAAAGCACTTCAGATTCTACTGTGACAAATGACGTATATGAATACCCATCAAAAGTAGAACCTGAGCAAGATGGTGTTGATGTAGAAACACCAGTTAAAGAATTAGATTCTATCAACTAACAATCATTCATCAATCAAAAAACAAAAATTATGACAACACTAATCAAATTATTTATTGGAGCCATAACTGCTCTTATGATGACGTCGTGTAATTTCAATCTCGACATGGGTCAGATTAACGGAAACGGAAACGTAGTCACTAAAGATCTTAATCTTTCAAAGGATTTTTCTAAAATTCACTCCAGCAACGGTTGGGATGTAATACTTGAAAAAGGCTCAACACCTGCTGTAACAGCAGAAATGGATGAAAACTTACTAGAATTTCTTGATGTTCATTATGAAGGAAACACATTGAGAATAGAGACATCAGACAATTCAAACATTGGTAAAGCTACTTCTCGTATAGTTCACGTAACCTACACACTGCCTTTAGAATCTATAAAAGCAAGTAGTGCTTCTAACATCACGGCTACAGAAACATTAACTGGAGACCGTATCAGTTTTGACGTTTCTAGTGCTGCTACAGTAAAACTTCCTGTTGAAATTAGAGAAATTAATGCTGATGCGAGTAGTGCCGCAACACTGCATTTAGAAGGAGAAGCCCAGACTTTACGTTTTGATGCTAGCTCTGCTGCAACCATTAATGCTAAAGATCTTAAAGCTGAATTTTGTGACGCCGAAGCTTCTAGCGCAGGAAGCATACGAGTTTATGTTTCTAAAGAAATTGCTACCAAAGCATCAAGTGCCGGGGATATTGACTACTGGGGAGAACCTAAAAAAGTAGCCGTTATTGAAAACTCTGGAGGTGATGTTAACAAAAAATAATTGCATCGAACCGAAATTTACTCATACGAAAATCTCAAGAACTATTACGTAAATCTTACCAGTTCATCAATCAATCTAAAAGCCACTTAATACGTGGCTTTTAGTATATTTGGCCATTTCAAATTATAGCGATTGACCTTCTTCAAATTTATACGGTATAAAAATTTGTTGCTCATTTCAAGCACTCAGATTTTAATTCATTATGGTTTTTTAAAAGCCTTAAATCTTCCCACTGCCCTATCTCATTTTAATTTTGCCTTGTTGCTTATTGCAACGATTCTTATTGCAGCAGCCGGGTATGTCATAAATGACATTAATGATGTGGTTAGCGACCGCATCAATAAATCAACAAAAACCTATATCCCATCACCATTTTCTGAAGGTTCTGCTTTTAATATTTATCTGGTCTTAAATATCGCCGGTGTTGGACTAGGATTTTTGATGTGCTATAGTATGAACTTAATCAACTTTGCAACCATTTTCGTATTAATTTCTGCCTTGTTATATGTGTATGCTAATTTTTTAAAGCGAGTGATCCTAATCGGAAATCTGGTCGTTAGCATAGCTGTAGCTTCTTCAATTTTTATTGTTATTATTTTTGATATGCTTCCGGTACTGAATCAATTTAAACAAGAATTAATTACACCAATGTCTATCTTAAGAGATTACGGGATTTTTGCCTTAATGCTCAATTTCCTTAGAGAAATTATCAAAGATATTGAAGATGCGAATGGCGATTATGCCGATGGAATTCAATCTTTACCTATTGTTTTAGGATTAGAACGTACCGCTAAACTTTCAGGCTATATCGCTGTGGTTTATATTTTTACTATTTTGGGATATATCTATATCTACTTGCAAGCCAATGTATGGACTTCTATTTATCTGGTTGCAGCCGTTGTGGTTCCATTGGTCTTTTTCTGCATAAAAGCTAGATATGCTGAGAAAAAAACGCACTACGCATTCCTCTCTAAAGTGTTAAAAATAATTATGCTTTTGGGCATATTATCTCTAGGCATATTAACACTAACCTTAAAATTTTAAACAATACTGAATGCTCCATAAACTCCTAACAAATAAAAAAGTCATTCTCGCCTCACAATCTCCGCGCAGACAAGAATTATTAAAAGCACTCGAAGTTGACTTTGAAGTCCATTTAAAACCGATTGATGAAAGCTACCCTGCCGGAATGCTACCTTCAGAAATAGCAGAATATATTGCTAAAAAGAAAGCAGCAGCGTTTCTCGACCAACTCACAACTGATACCATTTTAATTACAGGAGACACGCTTGTATTTAAAAATGAGAAAGCTTTAGGCAAACCAAAGGATGTAGAAGAAGCAACTAGAATGCTCCAATCATTAAGCGGAACCAGTCATGAGGTGATTTCTTCAATTTGTGTAACTACTTCAGAGAAACAATGGGTTACCCACGATAAAGCAACAGTATATTTCAGAGTATTTGCAAAAGCCGAAATTCAGCATTACATCAACACCTATAAACCATTTGACAAAGCAGGGGCATACGGTATTCAAGAATGGATTGGCCACGTTGCATTACTTAAATTAGAAGGATCATATAATACTGTTATGGGCTTACCAACTCAAAAATTATATTCCCTTTTAGAACTGGCTGCTACGGCTTGATTTTTGATGTATTTATTGCCAAAACAAATTAATCTTTACGGGTAAAATTTATGTTTCGTATTTTGCTAAAGAAACTAAAAAAGCTCATACTTAGCTTGTCTTTAAGCTATCTTTGAGTAATCCCTAACCACAATAATTCTTTTACAATATGCGCTTTTTTATCGCTCTTTTTTGCTGTGTTACCTTGCAGTTACAAGCCCAAAAACCCAAAAAGCCATCTTCTTCAGAAATATATGAACAGCTTAAAGGCCTAAATTTTTTAGGTACGGCTCTTTATTTTGCTGCACACCCTGATGATGAGAATACAGCTATGATTTCTTATCTGGCAAATGACGTTCATGCCAGAACCGGTTATCTTGCACTCACCCGAGGAGATGGAGGTCAGAATCTAATAGGGTCTGAAATAAGAGAGTTACTTGGAGTCATTCGCACACAAGAGTTATTAGCAGCCCGAAGAATCGATGGTGGTGAACAGCGGTTTACACGTGCCAATGATTTTGGCTATTCTAAAAACCCCGAAGAGACACTTGAGTTCTGGGAGCAAGATCAGGTGCTTAGCGATGTTGTTTGGGCTATTCGTAATTTTAAGCCAGACGTGATTATCAATAGATTTGATCACCGTTCTCCGGGTTCAACACACGGTCATCATACAACTTCTGCGATGCTCAGCGTAGAAGCTTTTGATCTGGTTAATGACCCTTCTGTTTTTCCGAATCAGTTAGAATATACTGAGACCTGGCAACCCCAACGCTTATTTTTTAATACTTCTTGGTGGTTTTACGGCAGTCAGGAAAAATTTAATGAAGCTGATAAAAGGAATCTGGTTTCTGTAGATGTGGGTAGCTACTACCCTTCTTATGGTTTGAGTAATACCGAAATTTCAGCATTAAGTCGCAGCCAGCACAAGTCACAAGGCTTTGGTAATACCGGTTCGCGTGGGGATCAAATAGAATATCTCGAACTATTAAAAGGAAATTATCCGCAAAGCGGAAATATATTTGAAGGGATTGATACCTCCTGGAATCGTGTTGAAGGCGGTACGGCAATTGGTAAAATTCTCTATGAAGTTGAAAAAAATTACGACTTCAATAATCCGTCAGCCAGTTTACCGGAATTGCTAAAAGCATATACGCTCATCAAAAATCTAAAAGATGTACATTGGCGTGATTTAAAATCCAAGCAAATTACATCAATAATCAAAGCCTGTTCTGGCCTGTATTTAGAAGCTGTTACCGGTCAGCAAACCGCTATCGCTAACGACACAATTAATATTACTTTTGAAGCTATTAACCGAAGTGACTTTCCTATAGAAATAGAAAGTATTGAATTATTACCTTCCGGAAAAAAGATTTCCGTTTCTCAGGATTTAGCATTCAACTCAGATTACAAAGAGCAAGTGCAATTGAATACTGGCGATGCCGATCTTACTACAGCTTATTGGTTAACCCAAGAAGGTTCTGTAGGAATGTACAAGGTAAACGATCAGAAACTAATAGGTTTACCGGAAACGCCTAAGGTTTTTAAAACTGTTTTCAATCTAAAAGTAGGTACTGTTCAGATTCCGTTTACAACAGATTTAGTTTACAAATACAATGACCGTGTAGAAGGCGAAGTATACGAACCTTTTGAAATTGTTCCGGAAGCTTCGGTGAGTGTTAAAGATCCGGTTATTATTTTCGCGAATGCGAAACCTAAAACCATTTTAACAGATGTTACAGCATTTACCGCTAACCTTTCAGGCACAGTCTCATTAAATGTACCAGAAGGATGGAAAACTAGTGCTCCACAAAAGATAACTATTGCTCAAAAAGGCGAAACAAAAAGTATTGCTTTTACAGTTACTCCTCCTAAAAATGCGAGCGAAGGCCAATTAGAACCACGATTCATTATAAACGGAAAAACGTATACTGATAAAGTGGTTCGCATAGATTACGATCATATTCCACTGCAAACGCTTACCCTGCCTTCTACCAATAAGCTTGTTAGGCTCAATATTGCTAAAAAAGGTGATTATATTGGTTATATAGCCGGTGCGGGAGATGTTATTCCTGAGAGTTTAAGACAGATCGGCTATCAAGTTGCAGAGGTTAGCCCGGAAGAAATTACAGCAAAAAACCTGGAAAATTTTGATGCTGTGGTCATGGGCGTTCGTGCTTATAATGTAGTTGATCAACTCAAATACAAGCAGCCTATTCTTTTAGACTATGTAAAGAAAGGAGGTACAATGGTGGTACAGTATAATACTGCTAGAGGTTTTAGTTTTCCCAACTTAGGCCCTTATCCACTTCACTTAAGTAGTGACCGCGTTACTGATGAATTTGCAGAAGTAACCGTTTTAGATCCTAAATCTGAAGTTCTCAATTATCCCAATAAAATCACAAACTCTGATTTTGAAGGTTGGGTACAAGAGCGTGGCCTCTATTTTCCTGATAAATACGATAATGCCTATAAACCAGTAATTTCTATTCACGATAAAGATGAAGCGGCTAATGAAAGTAGCCTATTAATCGCTAAATACGGTGAAGGTCATTATATTTATACCGGTTTGAGTTTCTTTAGAGAACTTCCTGCGGGAGTTTCTGGGGCATATCGCTTATTTGCAAATATGCTTTCTGTAGGAAAAAATGACCAAAAAATCAAACAATGATGCAGCCTAAAAAAGAAGGATGGTCTAAATATTACACGCTCGTACTGATTATGAATGCGGTATATATCATTTTGTTTTTTTTATTAATGAATTATTACACCGCATAATATGCAACAAATAGACTGGATCGTACTGGTAGCGACACTCGCTTTTATTGTTTTATATGGTGTGTATAAAACACGTGGTCGTACTAATGTGCAAGATTATATTCGCGGTGGTAATGAATCAAAATGGTGGACAGTAGGTCTGTCAGTCATGGCTACTCAGGCCAGTGCCATCACTTTTCTTTCTACACCGGGACAGGCCTATAATGATGGGTTAGGTTTTGTTCAGTTTTACTTTGGTCTTCCTATTGCTGTCATTATCATTTGTATCTTTTTTATACCCATTTATTATAAACTCAATGTTTATACTGCTTATGAATACTTAGAAAGTAGGTTTGATAAACGAACGCGTTCTCTGGCTTCAGGATTATTTTTATTGTCCAGAGGTCTGGCTGCCGGGATAACAATTTTTGCACCTTCTATTATTTTATCTGCAGTTTTAGGTTGGGATTTAAATACTCTGAATATCATCATCGGTTTACTCGTGGTTATTTATACCATTTCTGGTGGTACCAAAGCGGTTACCGTTACTCAAAAACAGCAAATGGGAGTTATCTTTTTAGGGATGTTTGCTGCCTTTTTTCTAATTATCAGCTACCTACCCGAAGATATTAATTTTAATAATGCGTTAGAAATTGCAGGTGCCGGCGGAAAATTAGACGTGCTTGATTTCTCTTTCGATTTTGATAATCGCTATACCTTTTGGAGTGGAATCTTAGGTGGAACTTTTTTAATGCTTTCTTATTTTGGAACAGATCAAAGTCAGGTACAGCGTTACCTGAGTGGTAAGTCATTACGAGAAATGCAACTGGGGATGATTTTTAATGGCTTGCTTAAAGTCCCTATGCAATTCTTCATTTTGCTTGTTGGGGTAATGGTTTTTGTTTTTTATCAATTCAACCCCACTCCTTTAAATTTTAATCCTGCGGCAACAGCTGCCGTTCAGGGCACTCCGTTTGAAAAAGAATATAACGGTTTGCAAAATAAGCTTGACGAATTACGTTCAGATAAGTCAGAAATAGGATTTCAGGTAGCTGTTGATCCTAATCAAGCGATCACACAACCCAATGGTACTATTGTAAAGGCATCCCAAGCTTTAGCCGAAATCAATAAAGAAGAAAATAAAATAAGAAATGAAGCCCGTATGATCATCAGACAGGCAGACAAAAATGTCGAGACTAATGATAAAGACTATGTTTTTATACATTTTATACTGAACAATTTACCGCGTGGTCTGATAGGCTTATTACTTGCAGTGATTCTTTCAGCAGCGATGTCTTCTACAGCATCTGAGTTAAACGCACTAGCCGCAACTACGACAGTTGATTTTTACCGCCGTAATTTAGAAGAAGAAAAAGATGAGTCTCATTTTGTAGATGCTACCAAGTGGTTTACGCTAAGTTGGGGGATTCTGGCTATTCTAATAGCATGTACTGCCAACCTTTTTGACAACTTAATTCAGTTGGTAAATATCATTGGTTCTATTTTCTATGGAACCATTTTGGGTATTTTTATGTCAGCTTTCTTTATCAAAAAAATTCAATCTAAAGCTGTTTTCATAGCTGCTATTCTCACTCAAATTATAATAATCGCATTATTCTGCTTAGATAAATTTGAATACATAAGACTTCCTTACCTATGGCTTAATGTTGTGGGTTGTGCTCTCGTGATCTCTTTTGGATTGCTTTTTCAAATTGCAGGAAAACAAACTTTAAATACCGAATCAACAAATTCTTAATGATGAAAACTATACGCTGGGGAATTATAGGCTTAGGTAAAATTGCTAATAGTTTTGCTACCGATCTTCAACAAGTAACTGGATCTGAATTATATGCTGTGGCTTCCCGCTCACAAGAAAAGGCCGATGAATTTGGCAAAAAGTATAATGCGAGTAAATGTTACAGCAGCTATGAAGAATTAGCTGAAGATCCGCAGGTTGATGCTGTTTATATTGCAACACCACATGTTAGACATCATCAGGATACGTTACTTTGCTTAACTAACGGAAAAGCCGTTTTATGCGAAAAACCTTTTGCTATGAATTTAGCACAGGTCGAAGAAATGATAAGCGCAGCAAAAGAGAAGAATGTCTTGCTTATGGAAGCATTATGGACGCGTATGATGCCACATTTTAAATTTGTAAAAGAAGAGCTGGAAAGTGGTAAATATGGTGCTGTAAAAACCTTAACTGCCGATTTTTGTTTTGATGCAGATTTTAATCCTGAAGGGCGCTTATATAATAAAGATCTGGGTGGTGGCTCGTTATTAGATATAGGCATATATCCTGTATTCTGTGCGTTAGCTCTATTAGGAAATCCTGAGAAAATTTCGGCGAAAGCCAAAATAGGAAAAACCGGAGTAGATGAGGAAATAGAAATTACTTTTGATTACAACTCAGGGACTGAAGCATTTCTAAGCTCAAGTATTTTAAAAGATACTCCTACAATTGCAACTCTTATTTGTGAAAACGGAATGTTAGTCCTTAACAGTAAATTCCACCACACCGATAAGGTTACAGCGATTTTAAACGGAATAAAAGTTGAACATGATTTTGCCTATACAGGGAAAGGCTACTATTTTGAGATAGAACATTTTGCCAACCTATTGAGAGAGGGAGAAAAAGAAAGCCCGTTAATGTCTTATGATTTTAGTAGAACACTCATTAAAACCCTAGACGATATACGCGAGGAAATAGGCCTATTTTATGAATAAGTAAAATTATAAGGTAATATCAGATAATTAAAAAGCGCCATAAATCAATTAATTTATGGCGCTTTTTAATAAGTGCATATTTAGAATTACAATGCTCCCCACTCTTTTAAAGAGTCTGTATTCATCTTAATGTAATCTGCATTACCAGCTTCTTTGGCACCTGCAAGAGAAGCTTTAGCTGCCTCAATTGCTGCTTTTTTATCTCCAGCTTTAGCTAAGATTAAAGATTGTTGACGCAATTGCCAGAAACGTGGAGTATCAGTCATAGACATTGCTTTATTCATCCATTCTTTAGATTTGCTGATGTCTTTTCCACTATTTAAATAATATACAGCAGCGTTATAGTAATCTCCGGCACTTGGTCCGCTAAGCGCTGTATCAATATTTCTCATCACTTCAGCATCTGTCATAACCTCAAACTTCACAGGTACGATTGTATTTTCCCATAAAAAACTAAGTACAGCGCTATCTGCCATAACCTCATCAATTACAATGGTAAATGTTTCCATTGTCATTGGCATATCTATAGGCTCAACCATAGTTCTCAATGCTACTTTACTATCATCAAATTCAGTAATCAAAGGATTAGAATGATCGGTATAAAAAACTATTTCCCACATATCTTCACCGGGAACACTGTAAATACTGTAAGTACCTGCAGCTAATTCTTTTCCAGAAATCTTAACAGGCTTATCTACTGTGAATTTTGTCGTAGCATTTGCTCCTGTTCTCCAGATTGTACCATATGGAAGTAATTCTCCAAAAATCTCACGCCCACGCATATTAGGTCTTGAATAATCAATACTAACTTCTGTTAATCCTACAGTCTGAGACAATGTACCGTGTGGACTTGCTGCCGGAGTTTGTATCTGAGCCTGGGCCAAACTTCCCAAAGCTAAAAAGCAAATAAATAATATTTTTTTCATTTTAATAATAAATTTTAATTAGTAGTGTGTTCTTTTTTAATCAATTACAACTTTAAAGATAGCACTTAAAGCTAACATATATAACGTCATAATATGGACACCAAATTACTAATAAATAGAAATTATAAAGGTTGAATACCGGCATTTTTTTAAAGAATAATTGTACACCATCTGTATAAAAAAAATGAAACTATTTTAATTTTTGTTTAACTCAATTGCTTTTTTGTTAAACATTTTAGCCTTTATATTTACAAAGTGTTCACTTTGAACCGGCTAAACCTATATCTATGAAAATTTACACGATGCATACCAAGCAAAAGCTACCTATCACTACTGAAGAGGCGTGGAATTTTCTTTCAGACCCTAAAAATTTACAGACGATAACTCCAGAATATATGGGTTTTGAGATACAGTCTGGCGCAGACCGCCCTATGTTTCCGGGACAATTAATACAATACAAAGTGTCACCGGTGGCAGGTATAAAAATGGGGTGGATTACTGAAATTACACACGTAAAACATCTGGAGTATTTTGTAGATGAGCAACGTTTTGGTCCCTATGCTTTATGGCATCACAAACATTTTATAAAAGAAATCCCCGGCGGTGTTGAAATGGAGGATATTGTAGATTATAAAGTCCCAATGGGCATTGTAGGTCAATTGGTACATCCATTTTTAGTTAAGCCGAAATTGCAAGAAATTTTTGAATACAGAGAACAAAAACTTAATGAGTTATTTGGCAAATACGATCCCAATGCGCAAGAAACGGAAGGCGTTCTAAAAAGTAAAATTTTAAATTAAGCTATGAAAAAGAATATACTACTTATAGGAGGATCACATGGTATTGGTAATGCTTTGGCAAAATTAATACACAGTGATTATAATATATATGTTGCATCGCGTAACGAGAAAGGACTAGAAAACATTGAAGCCACTTATATAAATTATGATGTTGAAAATAGCATATTAGACACTGAGAACCTGCCTGAAGTTTTAGACGGATTTGTTTACTGTCCCGGCTCGATAAACCTGAAACCTTTTAAGATGTTGAGTGAAGAAAGTTTTGAACAGGATATGAAGCTTAATTTTTTCGGGTTGATAAAATCACTAAAAGCGGTTACTGAGCTTCTGAAAAAATCTGAACAAGCGAGTTTAATATTTTTCAGCACAGTTGCTGTAAAAGTCGGTATGCCTTTTCATACTAGTGTCGCAGCATCTAAAGGGGCTATTGAAGGTTTTGCTAAATCGCTGGCAGCAGAGTATGCTCCCAAATTTAGAGTAAATGTTATCGCTCCATCATTAACAGATACGCCACTAGCTGAGAAACTTCTAGGCAATGAGAAAAAGCGAGAGAAAATGGATGAACGCCATCCGCTAAAACGCGTGGGAACCCCAGATGATATCGCAAAAATTGCAAGCTTCCTCTTGAGTGAAGATAGCAGCTGGGTGACAGGGCAAATTTTGGGAGTAGACGGCGGAATGTCAACCTTAAATGTGTCTTAGTCGATTTCCCTAATTACAATTATTTACCTAACCAACCAATTTTAATTATGAGTAAGCTTTCTGTTTTTTGGTTTCGAAGAGACCTAAGACTTGACGATAACATGGGATTTCTTGAAGCCTTAAAGGGTGATGATCCTGTACTCCCTATTTTTATTTTTGATAAAGAGATATTAGATAAACTCCCTAAAGATGATGCACGGGTGACTTTTATCTATAATTCGCTTCAGAAAATGCGTAAAACAATGCAAGATGATTATGACAGTTCACTAGCATTATTTTATGGAAACCCACAGGATGTCTGGAAACAACTTACTAAAGATTATGACATTCAAACAGTTTATACTAACCACGATTATGAACCTTATGCACTGAAGCGCGATGAGGAAATAAAAAACTTTTTAGAAGAAAAAGAAATCGCTTTTAAAACCTTTAAAGATCAGGTCATCTTTGAGAAAAGTGAGGTGGTAAAAAATGATGGCGATCCTTACGTTGTTTTTACTCCTTATAAAAATAAATGGCGTGAAGTATTTGATGAAGATCAACACCTTAAAATTCATTACACAAGCCAATATCTTGATAATTTAATCGAAAATAGCCGATTGCCTAATCTTGATTTAAGCAACATGGGTTTTATAAAATCGGATGTTGAGATTCCCGATTATAATGTAACTCCTACCCTAATTCAAAATTATGAAGATACCCGAAACTTTCCGGCAAAAGATGGCACTTCCCATCTAGGTCCACATTTACGTTTTGGAACCGTAAGTATTCGTAAAATGGTAACAAAAGCAATTGCTGAAAAGAATACCATTTTTTGGAGCGAATTGATTTGGCGTGAATTTTTTATGCAAATACTCTATCACTACCCTAAAACGGTTGATAAATCGTTTAGACCTAAATACGATCGCATCGAGTGGCGCAACAACGAAGAAGAATTTGAAAAATGGAAAAACGGAGAGACGGGATTTCTTTTAGTTGATGCCGGAATGCGACAACTCAATAAAACCGGTTATATGCACAATCGTGTACGCATGTTAGTCGCTAGTTTTTTATGCAAACATTTATTGATTGACTGGCGCTGGGGAGAAACCTATTTTGCCGAAAAACTATTAGATTATGAGCAATCTAGTAATGTTGGAAATTGGCAATGGGCAGCGGGAAGTGGCGTAGATGCCGCTCCTTACTTCAGAATTTTTAATCCTATGACTCAGGTTGATAAATTTGATAAAGACAAAAAATACATCAAAGAATTTATTCCGGAGTACGATACTGATGATTACCCTGAAAAAATGGTAGACCACAAGGAAGCACGCGAACGCTGCCTCAAAACGTATAAAGCAGCTGTATCTTAAAGTATTTATAAATACTACTAAGCTTAGCTTAAATGCATACGATCACTGATTTTACTGTTTTAATTTTGTAAAAAACTTGTTATGAAAAAATTGATTCTAATTTTAAGTTTAGGTAGTTTTCTATTGAGTACAGCTTCGTGCTCAAGTAGCTATCATACATCTTCAAGGAATTCTGCGCCTGGCCAAGTTAAAAAGGCTTACGGTGCCAAAAGTGCTAAAGCCTTTGCTCCCGGTCAACAGAAGAAAAAGAAAAATAAACGCAAAAAGAAGTATTAATATTTACACGGTACCAACACGCAGTAATAACGGGAAATTAAATTCCCGTTTTTCTTTTGCTCCCCAATACTTATAAACATCATCCCGAATTAAATGCAACGGGTTCTCAGCGTTCGCTTTTTCATAATGCTTTACTGCTGACCAGGTATTTAAATAATTGAGCAATTCATCGGCTGTCCAGTAAATAGGCATTGCAAATTTTGGAGTTTCAATTTCTTGAAATGGAAAAGGTATGCTTCGGTAATTTTCATCAAGATACTTTCGCTCTGGATCCCAGTATGGGTTTGTGATCTCTTTATAAAAACGCTGAATAACTGTATTCAATTCTCCTGAAGTTTCTAAAACGGAATATCCAATAACTGCAAAAATTCCTTCAGATTTTAAATGAAGCTTTATTTGTTTATAAAACGAATCAAAATTAAACCAATGAATAGCTTGAGCTACGGTTATTAAATCAAACTTCTCATTGGAATCAAAAGGCTCTTCTGCCGTCTGAACCCGATATGTTATATTTTTGAGTTGAGGCGATTCAGCAAGTTGTTTTGCACTAAGATCTGTCGCAAGCACCTCGTCAAAAGTTTTAGAAAGCTCAACCGCGACCTGCCCGTTACCAGTAGCCACATCCCAGGCCTTTGATTTATTCTGAACGATTTTAAATAAAAACGTGTATAATTCTTGAGGATAAGTAGGTCTGAATTTAGCGTAATCTGCTGCGTGACTTGAAAAATTATCTTTCATAGCTTTATATATTTCTTAAATAACCGGCTGTAACAAGTTCTTCCAGTTTATTAACTTGTTTTAAGTTACCATCTTTTAAAACGAGTCTTCGGTCTGCCAAATTCCAGACATCATCATAATAGTGATCGGTAAGCAAAATACCTTTTTTTGATTTTAAAGAAATCAGAAAATCGTGAATTAACTCTTTAAACAAAGGTTCTACCATAGAAAAAGGCTCGTCAAGTAGTAAAAATGGATGGTTAAGATTCCCAATAATTAAAACTTCTAAATAACGGCGTTGTCCCATTGACAATTCGCTCACTTTTTTACGGGCTATTTCAGTCATTCGCGGAGCTCTGAAAATCAAATCTTGTTGATCTCCTTCAAAATATCTGGGAATGATATCCCACACTTTTGATGATTGTGGTAAAAAACTAAACTGGGGCAAATACCCAATCAGTCTGCTAGATACTATTTTATTTGCATGCCAGAATTTGCTACGGACTTTAAATAAAGATTCATTGATTTTTATAGTTCCACTCTGTGCGGTTAAGGTTCCAAATAGGATTTTTAGCAAAGTACTTTTACCTGTTCCATTTCTTCCAAAAACACCTAATATTTCTCCTGTTTGTAGTTCAAAACCTGTTTGTTTAAGCACCTCTTTTTCACCAAAAGATTTACTGATATTATGAATTTGTAAGAGCGCCAAGCGTTATAAGTTTTGAAATTATTAAAGCAATTAATAATAAAATTGGAGTTGCACAAAGGTTAATTAACCAGGTTTTAGTCACCAGTCTATAACGTGTGTATCCCAAATTATAATATCCATAAAACTCTGCTTTTTGAAAATAAATATACGCGAGTAAGCCTACAGGTGTCCCCAATACCCCAAAAACAATAGGTGTTGTCAAAAGACTTCCAAAAGGTATAGCTACCACTGAAAACAATAAGGCAAATAAAGTGACATCTCTATAAAACTTCCACATAAAATAAGGTCTATTTATAAAAGTAGTTAATTATAACCTTTGCGCTAATGCTACCCTTATAATTTAAGGGGAATTTAAAATAGGTTTGACTCTAATGCCGTATTTTGGCGACTTAGTTGGCTTTTGACATTTTAAAGAGCTAAATTTTAAATTAAAATTCTAAAACTTAGCAGATCATTTTCTGCTACTATTATTAAAATAAAAACTACTATGACCCTATTTGTAGATATGGACGAAGTGATTGCAGATACGTATCAGGCACACATTGATCTATACAATAAGAAATACAACGCTAAGCTTAAAAAAGAAGATTGTTTAGGTGCCGAAGTATGGCAAATGGTCCCACCCGAGCATCAGAATTATGTGAGAAATCACGCGAATGAACGCGGTTTTTTTATAGACCTTGCTGTGATGAAAGACAGCCAGGAAGTGATGCGCGAACTTAACGATAAATATGAATTGTATATAGCTTCTGCTGCTATGCAGTTTAAAACCAGTCTTGAAGAAAAAGCAGATTGGTTAGATAAACATTTCCCGTTTATACCTTGGCAAAATCGTATTCTATGCGGACACAAACACATTTTAAAAGGAGATATTTTAATTGATGATCGTTCTTATAATTTAGATGCTTTTGACGGAAGGGGTATTCAATTTACATCGCCGCACAATGTAAAAACTAATGGTTTTGACCGTGCAGATACCTGGCAAGATGTAGCAAAATTGCTTTTGTAACTTCTATTATATTCAAACCAAAAACCTCAGAATTTACATTCTGAGGTTTTTGGTTTATTAAGATTCGATTCTATCTTAAGACGTTCTTATTATTTTAGCTCCAATGGCACGCAGACGTTCGTCAATATTTTCATAACCACGATCTATCTGCTCAATATTATGAATCGTTGAAGTCCCCTTGGCACTTAACGCAGCAATGAGTAATGAAATTCCCGCTCTGATATCAGGCGAAGTCATTGTTGTTGCTTTTAGCGTAGATTTAAAATTATGGCCTATAACCGTAGCACGATGTGGATCACAAAGAATAATTTTCGCTCCCATATCTATCAATTTATCTACAAAGAATAAGCGACTCTCAAACATTTTCTGATGAATTAAAACTTCACCCTTTGCCTGAGTTGCTACAACTAAAATGATACTCAACAAATCTGGTGTAAACCCAGGCCACGGTGCATCACTAATCGTCATAAAAGAACCATCTATAAAGGTCTCTATCTCATAACCATCTTTGTGCGCAGGGATAAAAATATCATCCCCTTTCTTTTCAATCGTAATACCTAATTTTCTAAATGTCGCAGGGATTAATCCGAGGTCATTCCAGCTAACATTTTTTATAGTTACCTCACTCTTAGTCATTGCTGCAAGTCCTATCCAAGAGCCAATTTCAATCATATCCGGTAAAACCGTATGCTCACAACCTTTAAGTTCCTTTACACCTTCAATTTTTAGCATATTAGAACCTATACCGCTTATTTTTGCGCCCATTTTATTGAGCATTTTACAAAGCTGTTGCAAATAGGGTTCACATGCTGCATTGTAAATAGTGGTTTCACCTTTTGCCATTACTGCAGCCATCACAATATTTGCAGTTCCGGTAACAGAAGCTTCATCCAGTAACATAAAAGTTCCTTTTAGACCTTCTGGAGCTTCTACCCCATAAAAACGCTCTTCTTTGTTATAACGGAATTTAGCGCCTAGCTTAATCATTCCTTCAAAATGCGTATCCAGACGTCTTCTACCTATTTTATCTCCTCCCGGACGCGGAATATATCCTTTACCAAAACGTGCCAACAGAGGCCCTACAATCATTATAGAACCGCGCAGACCCCCACCTTCTTTCTTAAACTGTTCGCTTTCTAAATATTCTAAGTGTAAGGCATCACTGATAAAAGAATATTTTCCTTTTCCCAGCTTTTGAATTTTCACACCCAGATTACTTAAAATATTGATGAGCTTATTAACATCAACAATATCAGGGATGTTATTTATAATGACTTCTTCTGGCGTTAATAAAACAGCACAAAGTATTTGTAAGGCTTCATTTTTTGCACCCTGAGGCTGGATGGATCCTTTAAGCTGATGCCCTCCTTCTATCTGAAATGTTCCCATTAAAATGTATTGCTAAAAAGTTAGTAGCGCTTTTTTCCGCGACTAGGTTTTTTACGATAATTAGATTTACCAGACTTCTTGTTGCGCATAAGCTTTTGCGCTTCTTTTAAGTCTTCATCTTTCTTTGCAAGATTGATTTGACCGTCACTCAATTCAAAAAGGTGCTTAAAAATCACCTCATCATCTACAGTATCTTTGTTCCAGTTTAGGAAACATTTTTTCATATGATTTGCAATAGAAAACTCTAATGCTTCACGCTTCTGACCTTTTTCCCACTTTACGGCAACATCAATCATACGTTTGATATTGTTACCATAAAAACGATATTTAGGGTGATTTTGAGGATATTCTAAAGGCTCAGGATGTTCTTCTAATTTCTCGCGAGATGGCTTCTCATAAGGAGAAATCACATCTAATTTAAAATCGCTCATTATAAAAAGCTGATCCCAAAGTTTGTGTTGAAAATCAGGAACATCACGCAAATGAGGCTGAATATTACCCATAACAGCGATTATGCTGCGTGCGATAATATTTCGTTTTTTATCGTCTTCTTCTGCTATCGCCTGATTGACCATTTTTTGAAGATGGCGGCCATACTCAGGTATGATGAGCTTTTCGCGCTCAGTATTGTATTCTAATTGATCTATCAATTGTAAAAATTTAAGTGAAGTATGTTTCTCTTGAGAAACGTTTGAGCAAAGTACTAAAAATTGTACAAAAGTTCACAGTACAAATTCAAATTAACCGAATTTTAATGCTGTTTTGTTGAATTTATAATGAAATTACACCTTTTACAGCAGCAACTTCTTGATATTTTGCAATTACAGTGTCAGGGTTTTTCATATTTACATTTATAGAAACGCTGGTGTAAGTCCCTTTACTCGACTCTTTTGTAGAAATCACCGCGCCCATATCATCAAAAATTTTTTCAATCTCTTCAATCTTTTCTTTTTCAGAAGGAACGATGAATTTATAAAGATATTCTGAAGGCCAACTAGTAGTCTTCTCCAGTCTTTTCTTCAATTTTTTATAAAATTCTTCTGATTTATTATCTGTGCTCATAGCCTTATTTTAAGCTGTAAAGATACCATTCTTAACCTAATTTTTGAATCGCTTCCTATTTGAGTATTTTTACGCGCTGAGAGCGGTCTTAATTATTTTAATTTTGTCGCTTAGTTAACAAACATCTCGTGGCAAGCCTCGAAGTATTAAGCCCTTTGGCGATGCCTATAAAAATATTAGGTTTAACCTGAAACAAAACAACAATTGACAGCAAAACGTATCGTTTTAATCGGAGGTCCCAGCACCGGAAAAACCACGCTTTTAAATGCGCTTAAAGCTGAAGGATTTCCGTGTTTGGATGAAGTTTCCCGCGAGGTGATAAAAGCAGCACAGCAAGAAGGTATTGAGCAGCTTTTTCTCACAGAACCGCTTTTGTTTAGCGATAAGCTTCTGGAGCGTCGTATACAGCAATATCTAGATGCCGGTGCATTAGACGCAGCGCACGTTTTTATTGACCGTGGGATTCCTGATGTTACTGCGTATATGGATTTCATAGGCCAGCAATACCCTGAACGTTTCAGTAAAGCTTGTAAAGCTTATAAATATGATCATATTTTTTTACTTCCGCTTTGGAAAGATATTCATACCACAGACAAAGAGCGTTATGAAAGTTTTGAAGAAGCACATCAAATTCAAAACGAGCTCGTCAAAACCTATGAATCATATGGGTACACACCTATTGAAGTCCCTAAGACTTCTGTAGCAGAACGGGTTTCTTTTATTCTAAAAAATCTCGAAAGATGAGCATAACGCCACTTGAAGCTTTACAAAAGTTCTGGGGTTATGACGCTTTTAGACCAAAACAGCTGGAGATCATCGAAGCTGTACAACATAAACAAGACACCTTTGCATTGCTGCCTACCGGTGGCGGAAAATCTATTTGTTACCAGATTCCCGCAATTATATCTGAAGGGATTACGCTAGTGATCTCGCCATTGCTTTCTTTAATGCGCGATCAAGTAATGCAGTTAGAAAATCGCAATATAAAGGCATTATACATCCCCGGTGGTATAAAATATAATGAATTAGATACCCTGCTCGACAATTGCATCTACGGCAACTATAAACTGCTCTACCTCTCGCCAGAGCGCTTGCAAAATGAACTCGTTCTGGCACGTTTAAAGCAAATGAATTTGTCACTGATTGCAGTAGATGAGGCTCACTGTATTTCTCAATGGGGACACGATTTTAGACCGGCATATCGCAACATAGCAAAATTTAGAGAAAATTTTCCGGAGGTAACTTGCATCGCTTTGACAGCAACAGCTACAAAAAAAGTTCAGGAAGATATTGTAGAACAACTTGCTTTATATCACCCTAAGATTGTTCAGCAATCTTTTGAAAGAAAGAATCTAGCGTATATTGTTTTAAAAGAAGAAGATAAATATTACCGTCTCATTTACCTTTTTAAAAAGTATACGGGCAGCGGTATAGTTTATGTTCGCAGCAGAAAAACGGCTCAAAACTATGCTGCATACCTTAACTCTAATGGCATTAAAGCTCATTACTATCATGGAGGTTTAGGTAATGGGGAACGTCAAGAACGGTTTAATGACTGGTCTTCTAATAAAACACAAGTAATGGTTGCAACCAGTGCTTTTGGTATGGGTATCGATAAAGCGGATGTGGAGACGGTCGTACACGTAGAATTACCGGAAAGTTTAGAAAGCTATTTTCAGGAAGCAGGACGAGCCGGGAGAAATAATAAACGCGCAAACAGTATAATCCTTTACAATGAATCTGATAAAGACCGTCTGGCTAATCAGTTTTTAAAGGTTTTACCGGCTGTGAGTTTTGTTAAAAAAGTTTACAAAAAACTGAATAGCTTTTTTCAAGTCTCTTATGGCGAGGGTGAGCAAGAAACATTCAGGTTTGATTTTATGACTTTTTGCAAGACCTATAACTTCAATACACTTCTTACCTACAATGCGCTTCAACAACTCGACCGAAACAGTATTCTAATCCTGTCACAAGAATTTTACCGCAAAGCAACCCTTCAGATAACCGTAACTCCGGTAAATCTAACCTTCTATCTCATAAAAAATCCGGGTATAGATGAGATTGTAAAAAATATACTCAGGACATACGGCGGTATTTATGATCAGCCGCTTGTTATAGATCATACGCTGATCGCTAAAAAATCTGGAGCTCCGCTCGCGAAAATACATCAGGTACTTTTGCAGTTGCATCAAGATGATGTCGCGGTTTACGATCATACCCACTTTGATACTGCGATTACCTTTCTGGTACAGCGTGAAGATGAGTTGACCATCAATCGTATTGCAAAACCTATTAACACACAGAATACGCGTAAGGTAAATCAGGTTAAAAGTATATTAGGGTATCTGGAAAATAATACGCTATGCAGAAGCATTCAATTACTAGCTTATTTTGAAGAAAAACAACAGACCAAATGCGAAATGTGTGATGTTTGCCTAGCTAAAACGCGCAAGAAAAAAAAACCTGATGGTCTGGCAGTGCAGAACAAAATCTTAGCTTTACTGGCTTCTAAACCGTATTCTTCAAAATCGTTAAACCAACTACTAAGTTCTGTTGAAGAACAAGAACTTTTATCGGCACTAAAAACACTTTTAGAGAGCCAAAAAATAACACTAACACCTTCTAATTTATACAAACTTTTATGAGAGACTTACGCATCGTTTTTATGGGAACACCAGATTTTGCTGTTGCCGGATTGCAAAAACTTGTAGAAAATAAATATACGGTTGTAGGAGTGATCACCGCTCCAGACAGACCTGCCGGAAGAGGTCAAAAAATTCAACAAAGCGCAGTTAAACAATATGCTTCACAAGCAAACTTATCTGTATTGCAGCCTACAAATCTCAAGGCCCCAGAATTCATAGAAGAATTAAAAGCACTGAATGCTAACCTGCAAATTGTAGTTGCTTTTAGGATGTTACCAGAAGTAGTATGGAAGATGCCAGAATATGGTACTTTTAATTTACATGCTTCTCTTCTCCCCGATTATCGGGGTGCCGCCCCTATCAACTGGGCTATTATTAAAGGGGAAAAAGAAACAGGTGTAACGACTTTTTTTATAGATGAAAAGATTGATACCGGAGCTATTATTCTTCAGGAACGCACAACGATCCATTCGGAAGAAAATGCAGGAGGTTTACATGACCGGCTTATGAATCTTGGTAGTGAGTTAATACTAGAAACCGTTAAACTTATAGAAAAGGATACGGTTGAAACTACCATTCAACCAAAGCAAGAACAACTGCATACCGCTTACAAACTCAACAGAGACAACACACGCATAGACTGGTCGCAGTCTGTAGAGAGTATTCACAACCACATACGCGGTTTGAGTCCGTATCCCGTTGCTTGGACATTATTTAACAATGGAGATACTAAAGAACATCAATTGAAAGTTTATAAAGCTTCAATTACTTCTGATGAAGAATCCTCTGAGTTAGGCAACGCAAGCATCGGTGAAATTTTGATTAAAAACGATGAACTGTATGTAGCGACCTCAACAAATTGGTTAAAACTCGAAGAAGTTCAACTTTCAGGAAAAAAGAAAATGGCGGTTAAAGATTTACTAAATGGATTTAGCTTCCAAAACTCAGCTAAAACGTTGTAAACCTAGGAAAATGCTGTAATCACTTATATTTTGTTAAAAGCGCCTTCTGTTATCAACAAAACGTTAAAGTTATCAACATAATCCGTGATTTCCTGCGCCATTGCTTGCATGAACAAAATATCCGTCTAAATTTGTTAGAACAATAAACAAAAGTTTAACCGACATTTAATTTTTATTAAAATTTAGAATTATGAACAAATCAGATTTAATTGATGCAATGGCAGAAGATGCTGGTATTACTAAAGCAGCAGCTAAAAAAGCATTAGAATCATTTTTAGGAAATATCGAAAAATCATTAAAAGGTGGAGATCGAGTTTCTTTAGTAGGTTTCGGTTCTTGGTCTGTATCAAAACGTGCAGCTCGTGAAGGAAGAAACCCACAAACTGGAAAAACTATTCAGATCGCTGCTAAAAATGTAGTGAAGTTTAAAGCTGGTTCTGATTTATCAGACGCTGTAAACTAAGCATCTATAGCTTATAAAGGTTAAAAAGCTCCCATAAATGGGGGCTTTTTTTATATTTGTTATTTTTTTGTTAATTATAAAAAATTAGAGTAGTTTAGAACAAAAACTAGTGTATGACAGCAAATAAACCTCAAAAAGGCAATTTACTTATAGCTGAGCCAGCTATAATTGGCGATGTTTCCTTTAATCGGTCTGTTGTCTTACTGGCAAATCATTCTGATGAAGGCTCTGTAGGTTTTATACTCAACAAACCTCTAACATTCACACTCAATGAACTGATTCCTGAGATTGATTGTGATGAAATGCAAATTTATAACGGCGGTCCTGTAGAACAGGATAATCTCTACTTCTTACATAAAGTACCAGATCTGATCCCTGATAGTATTGAAATTTCAAACGGAATTTACTGGGGAGGAGATTTTGATACGGTTATTGAACGTATTACAGCAAATGAAATTTCACCCGATGAGATTCGATTTTTTCTGGGATACTCTGGTTGGGATAGTGCTCAGTTAGATGGAGAACTTGGTGCCAATGCCTGGATTGTAACAGAAAACAATTACGAAAAAGATATCATCAACAAATGCTTTCCTGACTTTTGGAAAGAAAAAATGATTGAACTTGGTGGTGAATACCTGCTCTGGTCTAATGCTCCGGAAAATCCAAGCAATAATTAATTTAATTATTTTGCTAGTCTAGCCTGTGCATTTAATTTACCCAACAATTCTTTGGCTACATTATTAGCATAGGTTTTTTTACGGTATTTAGTTATAGGTTGAATTCCTATTATTGAATTAGTAACCAATAACTCATCTGCTTTTTGCAGCTCAAATGGAGAAATACTTGCTTCTTCAATAGTAAAATTCTCAAGCTTTTTAAGAATTTCTATTAGTTGCTTTCGCATGATTCCTCTTAAACAACCATCTTCTAAAGGTGGAGTTTTGATCACAGAACCTTTTACCAGAAACAGGTTTCCATTTAAAGCTTCAACAACAGCTTTATTAGTATTTAGAAGTAAGCAATTTGCATAACCGTTTTCTTTAGCATAAATGCTTCCAGTCACATGAATGATCTTATTAGATGTCTTTAAAGTAGAAATCAAATCTGCGTTTACATAATGATCTTTGTAAAGTTCTACTTCGTAGCTTTCTTCACTCAGTATAAAAAAAGGGTTCTTAAGCTCATTGGCAAACGCATAAAAGCCTACGCCATTATCTTCTGGTAAATATTTCCCACCCTCATTACGCGTAACGGTAAGTCTAACACTCGCTGATTTAGATTTTAAACCTTCAACCTCGATTACTTTAAGTAGTTCTTCTTCAAGATTCTCTAACGTAAAGTGCATAGGGATTTCCATACGAAGTATCCGCATAGAAGCCATAAGTCTGAAATAATGATCTTCCCAAAAATTTAATTTACCACTAGTATAACGTATGGTTTCGAACACAGCATCTCCATAAAGCATTCCGCGGTTATAGGCTGTAAACTGTGGGTTTTCGGTAAGAGTTCCGTTAAAATTTATCATAAAAAAAGTCCCTTTTTTCAAAGGGACAAATATAAGATTTAACTACAGGTTTCTCTAGTTAGAACCTATGATATGTTTTAATTCTGAAATTTGATTCTCCCAAAACATCTTTCCTTCATCTACTTCATCTTCCTCAGCAAAATCAGTTACAATAAGAGAAACATCTTTGGTGATCTCATCTACAACAATACGCAGCTCAAAATAATATAGATTTTCATCTTCCACATCATCCATCCATCTAAACTTGATGCGCTCATCACTCTTCTTACCTAGCAATTTTGCTTTCTCTTCACTCCCATTCCAAATAAACGTATAATACTCTCCGCGAGAGTTTACATTATCTGCAAACCATTCAGACATACCTGAAGGCGAAGACATATATTGATACAAAAGTGACGGGGAGGCCTGTATAGGAAACTCGATTTCAAATTTTATTTTTTCTTCCATGGAATCTTTATTCGGTTGGGTCGCCAATATAAATATTAATTACAGAGTAAAAAAGATTAGCAGTAATTTTTTATTTTATATTTAAGATGCTTGCCAGCTTGATAAATGTTATTATATTTGCACCCGCTTAGGGAAACCCCTTGGCAAAGTCTTTAAAGACGACTAAAGATGGCGAGGTAGCTCAGTTGGTTAGAGCGTCGGATTCATAACCCGGAGGTCGGGGGATCGTGCCCCCCTCTCGCTACTTGATAATCAGGCAGTTACATTAATTTGTAGCTGCCTGACTCACTAAAGGTACAACATAGGTAAAACTTTAACATTTTTAACAGTTAAAAATGACCGTGTTCTGCCAATCTCAATCAATTCATATAAAATTTAATTACCCACTATTTTTCTCCTGAAAATAATTGTCTTTCCTTTTTATACAAGCTGAAAAACCTTGTATTCTATTTACAATACTTATATTTTTTACTTGACTTCTTCAATTAAACGACGTTTTCTAGCTCTTTGAGGGTTCAGAACTAAAACTTTCTTATCCTTTAATTGTTAATAAGTCCAATAAACCTTTAAAAGGTCCATTTAATTTAAAGTCTTTTGTGAGTAAAGAATTTCAATTGATATCAAAATATATGGTTTCCTTTTAATTCATTTTGTTTATAAAAATGCGCTTAGTATGAGCCTTTAAACTTACCTGCTACTTACTTTTATCAAAGGAATTCTATAAAAAAGAAACAAAGCGCTTTGTTCATTATTCATTTTAAAAACGAATATTATGAACACGATTAAATTAGACGAAAGGCTGGAGAGAATTGAATCGCTTCTGCTCGCCCAAAAAAAAGTACTTACCATCGAAGAAGCCTGCGATTATACAGGTATGTCTCGCAGTTACCTTTACAAATTGACTTCGACCGGAGCAATACCACACTGCAAACCCAGTGGCAAACTCATCTATTTCGATATTGATTTGCTAAACGAATGGCTTTTAAACAATCAACAAGATTCTCATTTTCAACTTGAAGACAAGAATCATAGTCCAACTTCTAAGAAACGTTGATTAGTTCAGTAAACACCCCTTCTCCTTATGGATGGGGTGTTCCATTTTCATTTAAACATATCTTATTATGAAAGCCATACCTTATATACGTGTAGGAACCTCTTATTACAAGTTAGTCAAAGCGCCTACGATTGCAGGTCACTTTAATGAATTCTTAATTCCCTGGAGTATTGAAACTATAAGACAGGATCACGGTAAAACCTATTTAAGTAACATATCAAAGTATGATGGGTTTACCTGTATTCCCAGTCATACTGATTTTAAACCGGAATACTATCATTTTTATAACACCTACTCTCCGCTTAGCAAAAAACCACAGCAGGGAACCATAATTTATACTCAAAAATTCATCAAACATATTTTCGGAGAGCATTATGAGTTAGGACTGGATTACTTACAACTACTCTACTTGCGGCCAGTTCAGATACTGCCGATTTTATGTTTGGTATCCCGGGAACGTTCCACCGGTAAAAGCACCTTCTTAAAGTGGTTGAAAATCATTTTTGAAAACAATCTCACCTATCTGACTAATGACAGTTTTACCAGTCAGTTCAATGCAGATTGGGCCAATAAACTACTTATCTGTATTGATGAAGTGCTCTTTAATAAAGAAGAACTCACCGAACGCATCAAATACCTGAGTACAACCAATATTAATATGCTTGAAGCGAAAGGCAAAGATAAACGAGAGGTTGAGTTTTTTGGCAAGTTTATCCTCTGCAGCAATAACGAAGACAACTTTATAAAGATAGATGGAAACGAGACCCGATTTTGGATTCGAAAAATTCCCAGGATTGATCAGGAAGTAACCAATTATTTAGAACATCTAGAAGCTGAAGTACCTGCCTTTCTTTACTTTTTGAAGCATCGTAGAACCCATTCGAAGCATGCTACCAGAATGTGGTTTCATTCGAATCAAATTAGAACAAAAGCATTGACCCGATTAGTGCTCCACAATCGAAACCGGGTAGAAAAAGAACTTGCTGAGATCCTGCTTTTAGCATTAGATCATTTTAACCTTACTGAAATTGATCTCTGTCCCATTGATGCTTTGAATCTCTTGAGTAAAACTAGAATCAAAACAGATCTTACGCAATTGAGAAGGCTGCTTAAAAAAGATTGGAGGATCACCAACAAATCGAATACGCTTTGCTATCAAAAGCTGCTGATGTGGCAAGACGGATCGCTTCAGTTTACCGAGGCTAAAGGAAGATATTTTACCATCACTAAGGATTTTCTAATTGAAAACTTTGATGCACTGATGAATGATGAAGCTGAAGACTAGTATTTGTAGCTATTAAAGTACTCATCATTTATTCATCTTTAAATCATCAAAATAAAAAGTGATGCAGATGAAAAAAAAAGAATGATGATCTGATGCACTTTTGATGATTTAAGAAAACTAGAACCCATAAAGGATACAAGCCTAAAACATCACTTCATCAAAAAATAACTCCAAAGTAAAGTCTGATGAAAAAAGAAAAACTATCGTGTGAAAATGCCCGAAAAATTTCCATCGTGAAGGCGCTGGAATTTTTAGGACACCTTCCCACTCGCAATTCGGAAAAGGAAGCTTGGTTTCTGAGTCCCCTACGGTCAGAAACCCAAGCATCCTTTAAAGTTTCTAAAACATTAAACTGCTGGTACGATCACGGACTAGGTAAAGGCGGCAACTGCATCGACCTGATTTGTGAGCATTCAAAAGTATCGGTGAGTGATGCATTAGCAATTTTAGCTCAAGTTAATAGCGGAACTATTAAACTTCAAATACAGCAGCAAACTCATTTCAAAAAATCAGGAGTTACAATCAAACAGGTAAAGCCTATTCAGCATCCTGCTTTAGTGCAGTACTTGAAGAAACGAAAAATCAGTCTGCTTGCAGCGAAGAGGTTTTGTAAAGAGATTCATTATAGGATTAAGGATAATTATGGTTTTTCCATTGGTCTGAAAAATAATTCCGGAGGATGGGAACTTAGAAACAAATATTTCAAATCATCCAGTTCACCAAAGGATTTGAAATGGATCACTAATGGTTCTCAAAACTTGATCGTCGTAGAGGGAATGTTTGATCTGCTATCCTTGGTTACACTATTTCCAAATTTAAAACGAGAGGCTGATTTTCTGATTTTAAACTCTGTTGCTTTTGCAGATAAAGCACTCCCCTATTTTGATTGTTATGAAGTTGTTGAACTATACTTAGATCAGGATGAAGCCGGAAGAAAAATCACAATATACTTCTTGAATGAAACTTCTAAGTGTATCGATAAATCTGAGTTCTATACTGTTGAAAAAGATGTTAATGCCTGGCTAATGAAAACGAATTAAAACTGATTTCTGGGAAGCAGGGCAAGATGTGTGGCTGTGGCCACAATCTTGCTTTGCTCCCGATGGTTGCAAAGAAAAATAAACAAACGATGAAACGAGCACTTATCAAATTCAGATGTAGCGTGTATGAGAAAAAACTACTACAGGTAAAAGCTAAAGCTGCAGGTGTTTCCTTAAGTGCCTTTTGCAGAAACAGTTTAATGGAACAACAGATCACCGAGCGGATGAATGAAGAACATATCAATACCTATAAAATGCTGGTGAAGTATCACAACAATTTTAAACGTATTGGCAATATGTATAAAAAAGGTAATCCAAAACTTAGTGAAGAAGTGATTTTAGTGGCTGAAGAAATCAAGAAACACTTAAAAACCATACTCAAATGATTGGCAAAGGAAGTTCCATATCCAGTACTCTTGGAGCTTTGCGATATGGCAATAATCAAGAAAAAGAAGCTAAACAGATTTATAGTAACCTAATCACCGGAGAAACTGCTCAAGAGATCACTCAGGAATTTAAAGCAGTGCAAGCGCTCAATCAGAACTGTGAGCGTAATACCTTGAGTTTTATTTTGAGTCCAACGGTCAGTGATGGAGAAAAGCTGATCAACCGGGAACTTGGGGAACTCACCAAGAACTTTATTCAGCAAATGAAATTACAAGACCGACAGGCAGTGGCTTATGTACATCGAGATAAAGCGCATACCCACGTGCATCTTTACGTCAATCGTATTGATCTAAAGGGCAAAGCGTATAACGACAGTTTTATTGGAAAGCAAAGCCAGCTAGCCGCTGAGCGAACTGCAAAGCAAATGGGCATACAAACCGTGCAAGACGTACAATTTGAAAAAAATAAAGCGCTCGCACATACGCGAGGTGAAATCCATAAGGCGCATCAGCAAGCCATTCAAGGCTCCTCCAAAGATCTTCAGACTTACATCAATCGAATGCGAGAGCAACATATTGGTGTTATACCGGTAATCAATAAATCCAAACAACTTCAGGGTTTTCGGTATGAGTACCAAGGGCAAAGTATAAAAGGAAGTAAAGTACATCGCTCGATGTCTGCCAGTAATTTGCTCAAATCAATCAGCCGTGCAAAAAGTGTTGTTTTATCAGGAACAAGCGTGCCCATTGCACCAAGCCTGGCTAAAGTTGTAGCCAAAAAGGTCCTAAAAATTGTAATCGATAAAGGAATTGGAATATGACAAAGCTTGAACTAATCTCAGAACTACTAGTTGAAGAATTACATTCTTTTAAGCAAGAAGTGAATCGTTTAGAACGGATTGAAAAGAATCTCAAGAAGACGAGCATTAAAGCCGACAGTACCCAAATTGAAAAGTTAATTGAGGTACATCTTAGAAAACTACACCTTGAGCAAACAACTCAACAGGAAAATCGGGAAGAAATCTTAAAACTTATTAAGCACTCTCGAACAATTCCGAATTGGTTATTAGTGCTAGTCCTGCTTATTTTTATTTCACAAGCATTTGCTCTCATTTATCTGCTGCTACGCTGATATAAAAAACGGGGATTAATTTTTTCTTTCAAAAAAACCTAGCCGTTGTGAAGGCCTTTTCGAAAGAAAAAATAATGGGAAGGGATTTTAGGTAAGAGCATAATTTCACTTTACATTAATAAAGGATTTTACACCATTATAGAACTAATCGAAGGCTATTATTCGTTATAACAAATAGGCTAACCCCTACAAAAGCAATGCGCTTTTTAGAAAAACCGATGTGCTTCAGCAGTAATAAGAAATCAGAAGCACTCAACTATTACATATGCGCTATGATAAACTAGTCAGCGACTTATCGCAGTTTTTTTCTTTCATTTGCAGTTCTCATATATTAAAGAATACTATTTTAGCAAGCGTCTCCCACCGTTGTATATGCTTTGTAGCACTTAGTGAGTATCGTAATCTCACCTCACGGGTGTACTGTAAGCTTCCCCTCAAACCGAACTGCTTAAAAATACAATAAAATTATTTTCAGGGAATACAATCCCTAAAAATAGCTATATTTGGGGAATACAATCCCTAAATATGATTAAAAGAAGTTTAGAAGAAAATATAGAGAATCGATTTGGTACAGGTAAAGCGATTCTTTTAATTGGCCCACGACAAGTAGGTAAAACTACGCTTTTTAATAAGCTGCTAGAGGATAAAGAATACCTGTTTTTAAATGGGGATGATCCTACTGTGCGTAAACTACTTTCAAATCCCAATTTAGAGCAACTTAAAAATATCATAGGGAACTACAAAATTGTATTTATCGATGAAGCGCAACGCATCGATAATATAGGACTCACATTAAAACTTATTACCGACCAACTCAAATCGGTTCAACTGCTAGTGAGTGGGTCATCTGCTTTTGAATTAAACAATCACACTCAGGAGCCTCTTACGGGCAGAAAATGGGAGTATCAACTCTATCCAATATCTTGGACAGAATTTGAATCTAATGTAGGGTACTTAAAAGCTGAACAGCAATTAGAATTACGTGTGATTTACGGAATGTACCCTGACGTGATTAACAATTTTGGTGAAGAAAAAGATATTTTAAAGCAACTTACCGATAGCTATTTGTATAAAGATATTCTAAGCTATGGTGGGATTCGTAAGCCTGAAATCTTAGAGAAACTTTTAAGAGCATTAGCATTTCAAATAGGTAGCGAAGTAAGCTATAATGAGCTAGCTCAATTGTTAGGTATTGATAAAAAAACTGTAGGTACGTATATTGATTTACTATGCCAAGCATATGTTATTTTTAAACTACCAAGTTTTAGTAAAAACTTACGAAACGAAATTAAGACCAATCAAAAAATCTACTTCTACGATACCGGTGTTCGCAATATGATTATAGGTGATTTAAATCCTATGGAAATACGCCAGGATAAAGGCAATCTCTGGGAGAATTTTTTAATTGCCGAACGTTTAAAGCATAATGCGTATACTGGTTCATTAGCCAAAGGTTATTTTTGGAGAACGGTATCACAACAAGAGATTGACTACGTAGAGGAAGAGGCAGGAAAACTAAAAGCTTTTGAAATTAAATGGAATCCTAAAAGTAAAGTAAAAGTTCCTAAGGCTTTTGTAGAGGCCTACAATGCCCAAATTGAAGTGATTAACAAAGATAATTTTAGAGATTTTTTAAAATGATCTATCAAAAATTCACAACATTATCTAATGCATCATCTACATCATCCTGCATGAAATTGGATTGATACATAATCGTAGTAGTTACTGATGAATGACGGTATAATTTCTGCAACATTTGAATGGGAATTTTACTCCCGGAAATATTACCGAAACTGTGACGAGCGATATGCATACTCAGACTTTTAGAAATTCCTAGATGCTCGGCAATCTTTTTTAAATGACGATTGCAGGTGCGGGTAACCGTCTTAATTCTCGTACGAAGTATTTTTGCATCTTTAGGATCTACAAAGCGTAACTCCTGAAATACAAAATTGTCCTCAGCCAAACTCTTGTAATATTCTAGTATAGGTTTTGCCTTCTCAGGGATTTTCAGAGAAACTAACTTTTGGTTTTTTCCCATTCTATAACGTAACCTATTGTCAATGAAATCAGACCACTTCAATTGCAATACATCCCCTACTCGTATTCCTGCGAAGTAAAAACTGATTAACCATATATTCAATGCATGCTGTTGGGATGGAGTTAAGCCTTGAGCATTTTCTAAAAGTTTCACTTCTTCGACATTAAGACCTATTTTATCTGACTCTAGAAATTTAATGGTATATCCACCTCTCCCAAATGGATAATGATTGCGTTCTGCCCACTTCTCTCCTATTGCTATATTATAAATAGTTCTTATAGCAATCATATAGTTTATTGTAGTGCGATGCGCTAAACCAATCTCATTTTTAAGATAGGCTTCAAAACGTTTTAAAAGGTCAACAGTTATTTCATTGAAGTGTAATTTGTCTGATTTGGCAAAGGCTTTAAACTTATCCATTCTGCTTTTTACAACATCCCGTTGATGAAACTGACCACGCTCTTCAAGCCGTCGCAATTGAATCTTTACTGCACTAAAAAAATCAAATCGATCTTTTTTTACGATATTAGTTTTAATAGCTGAAACAGATTGATATTCTTTCTCGGACTCTGCCTTAAGGAGCCGCTTATTAGCTTCGCTCAACTTTGATAGAATAAGCTGGTTAATGGATGTCGCATCAGGATGTGACTTCCTAACCAAACCTTTTTGCTGGTTCCATTGCATTTTATCAATATACTGGCCTGTAAAAATGTAGGAAGTTTTTCTGTCTTTTGTAATTCTGATGGCGATTGGGTACAACAATCTAGCATTTGGTTTGTTTCTAAGTACTGTTTGAATAGACGCCATAATCTGAAAATTAGACCATTAAATTACTAAATTTTAGGTACAACATAGGTACAACAAATTGCCATTTTCCTTGATATTAATTGATATTATGTAAAATAGAATTTTATATAACTAATTGATTATGAGTGTTTTTGATGTAATTTAGAGTGCGATTTTGAATTTTCATAACCCGGAGGTCGGGGGATCGTGCCCCCCTCTCGCTACTTAATAATCAGGCAGTTATACTAATGTATGACTGCCTTTTTTATTGAACTATAATTTTTAAAATGATCTCCTTTAATCAGTTTGAATCTGTTCAAATCAAATTTAATTTCCCTCTAATTTTCTTTTAAAATAGTTCTCTTACTTTTCTATACAAGCTAAAAAATCTTGTATTCTAATTCCAATCATTCTACTTTATCTCAGTTTCTAGATTTAGAAATTGCTTTTTAGCTCTATAAAGAGAATGTACTGTTCAGTTTAATACTTCGCAGGATTGCCTTTGTCGACAGACAGGCTTGCCACGAAGTAGTGTACTCGCCCAGAAAAAAGTCCTCCCTGTCGAAAAAGCTGGTGATTACACAGAAATATCCCACAGCTACTTATACGAATTAATTTCTATCAAGTTTTTAAAAATTACTATTTATTCAGGTGCTATTTTTTTTATAGACATTTTATACTGTTTACAGTGGGCTAGACTCATAGGTTAACGTAAAAAAAGACTTCGATTACAAAAATCTAACTGCTCATCAATAATGTTAATTTAACTTCTCCCTACTATTACTATCGTTATAGCAGTTTTCTTTAATTTAAATTAACATAGCTGTGTAAAATTCTTCACTTTCTTCAACTTTCGTTAAGAATTTCTTAAAGCCTAAAAATTTACATATGGTCACTTTTTAACCACATTTGCGATTGATTGTTTACTAATATTAATAATTAATCCAAATAATGAAAAAAGTAATTTATGTAACACACCTTACCCTATTTCTCCTAAGCGCTATGTTATTTGCTCAAGATAGAACGCTTCAGGGTACTGTAACAGACACTAACGACATGCCTCTACCGGGCGCCAGTGTTGTGGTAAAAAATACTACAATAGGTGTAGTCACAGATTTTGACGGAAATTTTACAATCAATATTCCTGAAGATGAGAATATTATTGAGGTTACCTTTATGGGATTTAAATCTCAAGACATTGATGTTCTAGGTAAATCTACATTGACTATAGTTCTAGAGGAAGATGCACAAAGCCTTGATGAAGTTGTAGTAACTGCTCTTGGGATTAAAAGAGAAACTAAAAAACTGTCGTACGCTGTACAAAAAGTTGACGGCGACGAACTTGCCGAAGCCAAAGAAACGAACGTGGTAAACTCACTTTCGGGTAAAATGGCCGGTGTACGGGTTACAGGTGGTAACAGTGGTGTAGGTTCTAGCTCACAGATCATCATCCGTGGTGAAAACTCATTAAACCCCAGCCCTAATGCAAATTCACCGCTCTTTGTAGTTGACGGAATCCCTATCAACAACAACATAAACAATGCAGGTGGAGATGGTAATATGGGTGTTGACTTTGGTAACGGAGCAATGGATATCAATCCTGATGACGTTGCAGAAATGACCGTGCTTAAAGGTCCTAATGCAACTGCGCTTTATGGTTCTCGAGGTGCAAATGGTGTGGTTCTGATCACAACCAAATCAGGTAAAGGCACTAAAGGTATAGGCGTTTCTATCAATCACAATACTACTTTTGAAACCCTCTTAACCTTACCGAAATATCAAAACGAATACGGGCAAGGATCTAACGGTCAATTTGCATTTAACGATGGAGGTCAAAATCGTTCTGTAACAGGTGGGATTAATGATCATGTTGATGAAAGCTGGGGACCTGCACTTAACGGACAATTAATGCCACAACACGACAGCCCTACCACAAGCGGGTTTAGAGCCGGTGATGTAGATCTTCGACCGCGTAATGCAGACGGAACATTTGCTGATGAAATTATCGCCACCCCATTTATTGCACATCCTGATAATATTAGAGATTTCTTTGAAACCGGATTTACAATGAGCAATAACGTCGCTTTAACGGGGGCTAATAAAGATGGAAACTTTAGAGTGTCATTTACAGATTTAAGCAGTGAAAGCATTGTACCCAACTCTAATTTCAAAAGACGTACCTATGCGATTAACGGGGCTTACAATTTAACAGATTGGTTAAAGGTGAGCGCTTCGATGAATTATATAAATTCTAACTCAGATAACCGTCCTAATAACTCTTACGGTACCGAAAATGTGATGTACTTATGGATTTGGTTTGGTCGTCATATTGATATGAATGGGCTAAGAGATTACTGGCAACCGGGACTTGAAAACTCTCAGCAGTTTAACTACAACTACAATTATCATGACAACCCGTTCTTTACAGTATATGAAAATACAAACTCGTTTAACCGGGATCGTGTTATTACCAATATGCGTGCAGATCTTCAACTAGCAGATGGGTTAGACTTGATGTTCCGTACAGGTTTAGATTATTCTAATGAGCTCGATATGCGTAAAAGAGCTTACTCTACACAGCGATTTCCTAAAGGGCAATATCGGGAAGATTACACTTATGCTCAGGAGCAGAATACCGACTTCTTACTGTCTTATACCAAAACGCTTACTGAAGATTTTGATTTAGGAGTTTCAGTGGGTGCTAATCACAGGGTGGCTAAAAATCGCTATCAGCGTATTAGTGCTAACTCGCTTTCAATTCCTGCCATCTATAATTTTGGTAATGCTGCAGAACCGCTTACGACAAGCGATTATGACAGTGAGTTCAGAGTTAATAGTGCGTACGCCTTTGGTAATATCGCTTATAAGAATTATTTATTTTTAGACTTAACCGCTCGTAACGACTGGTCTTCAACACTTCCGGAAGATAACAACAGCTACTTCTACCCTTCTGCAGGTATAAGTGCTATTCTTTCTGATATGTTTGAAATGCCGAAAGCCATCAGTTTTGCTAAACTAAGAGCAGGATATGCTGTGGTAGGTAATGATACCAACCCCTACAATCTGGCAGCTACGTATGGTTTTGGAGATACCTTTAATGGATTCTCAAGAGTGTATTCTCCATCAGAATTGAAAAATTCTGATTTGAAACCTGAAAAAACCAACTCGATAGAATTAGGTGCAGATGTTCGCTTCTTCGGTAATCGTCTGGGACTTGATGTTGCAGTATATCAGTCTACTACTAAAAATCAGATTATATCACTTCCGGTTTCTAATACCTCAGGATTCAGTTCTCGTGTAATTAACGCTGGGGAGGTACAAAACCGAGGGCTTGAAATCACTTTGAATGCCACTCCTCTACGCACAGATAATTTCCGCTGGAATTCTTCCGTTAATTTTACAATGAACCGTGGGAAGGTTGTAGAGCTTACAGAAGGCTTAGATTTTTATACAATTAAAAACAATTACCTCACCGTGGGGGCTGCTATTGGGGAGCGCATTGGAGATCTGTATGGAACCGGCTTTCAGAAAGTAAACGATCCTGATAGCGAATATAACGGGCAGTGGATTATAAACCCTGATTCTGGACTACCTATCGTTGACAACGAATTGAGAAAACTAGGTAATTACAGTCCGGATTTTATGGTTGGTTTTCAAAACAGCTTTCAATATAAAAACTTCAACTTCAGCTTTTTGTTTGACTGGAGACAAGGGGGGGAGTTTCACTCCCGCACCGTTGCCATTGGTGGTACAACCGGTATGTTAGATTTTACAGTTCCAGGTCGTGAAACAGGTATTGTTGCAGCAGGTGTCATTGCAAATGCTGATGGGTCCTATACCCCAAATACTAAGAATGTTTCAGCCTCTAATTACTACTCGCACGTATATAACAGAAGCAATGAAGAGAGTTCCATGTTTGATGCTACTTACATCAAATTACGCGAAGTTAAACTGGGGTATAATCTGCCTAAAAAATGGTTTGATACCATTCCCTTCTCTTCAGCTACGATCTCTCTAGTAGGAAGAAATCTGGCGCTATGGACCGAAAACGACCACGTAGATCCAGAATCTATTTCATTTTCCGGAGGATCTATTGTTCCTGGTGTAGAAGATATGGCGCTGCCCAGCACCCGTAGTTTTGGTGTAAACGTTAATCTAGAATTTTAAGAAAACACACGATGAAAACAAGTAATATAGTTCAGATTCTTGTACTGGCCTGCCTCTTAATTACAGGCTGTACCGATAATTTTGAAGAAATCAACACCAATCCTAATGCTCCTGAAACGGTAAGCGCAAACCTGCTCACCGCTACGGTAACTTCAGAAATTACCCGAACACTCACTCAGGAAGGGTATAGCGATGGAAACTCCATCACGCAATTGATGGCTAAAAATAATTTTCCGGGTTTTGCTCAATTTGATTGGGGCGATCAGGGAATGTGGAACTTTTTCTACGGAATTCTTCCGGAAATAGATGATATTCTTCAGATATCACGAAATGAAGAAACCCAGAATAGCACCTACGAAGGGATTGCACTTACCTTACGCGCACTTTGCTTTGCAAATCTTACCGACCTATATGGGAACGTTCCGTATTCTGAAGCTCTAGCGGGAGATATAGAGGGTATTTTTACGCCGGTTTATGATTCACAGGAAATGATTTACAATGGCGTACTTCAGGATTTAGCAAATGCTGATGTTGCTTTGGCCGCAAATCAAAGTATTAGTGGTACTACAGGAGATGTTATTTATGATGGAGATCCGGCTCAATGGAGAAAATTGGCGAATGCTCTAAGATTGCGCTATCTCTTACGCATCTCCAAACAACGCGATGTCTCTCAAGAAATGCAAGCTATTGCAAGTACAGGAAACTACATCAATACTAACGCAGATAATGCAACACTTACCTACAGCGGAACGTCTAATACAGACTCGTGGCCACAAAGTACAGGCCGTATAGGTGGTTTTGATGAAAAGAGTTTATGCGATACTGCTTTAGAATACTTCAACACCTTTAACGATCCGAGATTAGATATCTGGTTTGACCGAAATAGTGAAGGCAAATGGGTAGGCATGCCTATTGGATTGAATCAGGATAACGCACGGGCTTTTGATGATGCAAACAGTCCCAGTCGTCTGGATGTAGATCTATTCTATTATTCCAGAACAGATGCTCAGGCCTATATTATTAAAAATTCTGAAGTACAGTTTATTCTTGCAGAAGCTGCAGAGCGTGGTATCATTTCAGGTGATGCTGAAGCTTATTACAATGCAGGAGTACGGGCAAGTTTATCGTATTGGGGTGTTGACGATACAACTATAACAACATATCTGGCTCAGCCAGCTGTTTCCTATAACGGATCTTTAGAGCTACTATTGACTCAAAAAACCATAGCTCTCTGGAATGTAGATTATCAGGGATGGATGAATTATAGAAGAACCGGACTTCCAGCTTTAGAACCGGGACCAGATACGCTTAACGGAGCATTCTATCCTGTACGTTTCCTGTACCCTTCATCTGAACAAACTCTGAATACTGCTAACTATCAGAATGCAGTGAACGCGATGGGTGGTGATAACATCAACGTCAAAGGATGGTGGGAAACCGGAACCCGTTATTAATTCAATTATTAAAAAATCAGGTTAGGTTGCTCATTGACTTGTGCAACCTCAACTTGTTTTATTTCAGCATGAAACATAAAAATTATCTTTTTAAAAGCCTCCAAGCAGGTTTGCTGATTGCAACTGCATTCCTGAGCTCCTGCGCAACAGAAAGCAAACCAGATCTGGGAATTAAACATATCATTGTAATAGGAGTCGATGGCATGAGTCCGGACGGAATTAACAAAGCTCAGACCCCGGTTATTGACAGTCTGGTAAAATATGGAGCATCTACTTTTGAAGCGCGTGCAGTGCTTCCTTCAAGTTCTAGTTCTAATTGGGCCAGTATGATTATGGGTGCAGATACTGAGCAACATGGCATTACTTCTAACGGTTGGGAAGCTAACGACCACACCTTGCCGGCTGTAGTTTCAGCGCACGACAGCAGATTCCCTTCCATTTTCACTTTATTTCACGATCAAAAACCAGAAGCTCACGTAGGTACTATTTACGATTGGGATGGTTTTGGCAGATTATATAATACAGAAGATGTTGCTTTTGACATCAACGGAGAACACGAAGACGGTACCACACAAGATGCCATTGCCTATATAACAGAACATAAACCCGATTTTACCTTTATTCATCTGGATCACGTTGACCATGTAGGGCATAGCGAAGGACACGGGACTGAATCTTATTACCAAGCTGTTGAAAAAGCAGATCATTTAATAGGATCTATTATAGCATCAACGAAAGAAGCTGGAATTTTTGATCAAACCCTATTCATCATATCAGCTGACCACGGTGGCTTAGGCAAAGGACACGGTGGTGAATCCCTGAATGAAGTCAACATTCCCTTCATACTATATGGAGCCGGAGTGAAAAACGGATATACGATTGAAGAAACCGTATATCAGTATGATAATGCAGCCACTATTGCTTTTATCGCCGGTTTAGAAACACCACAAGCATGGATAGGGAGACCTGTTAAAAGTGCTTTTGTAGGGTTTGAAAAACCAGTATTGCGCTACAAAAAACAAAAACAACTCCTCGCTCCTGTTTTACTTCCTAAAAATGGACCGTATGCTCCTTCCGGCGGATTATTCACAACGTCTAATATTGAAGTTAAATTAAACAACCCCAACACAACAGGAAGTATTTATTATACTCTGGATGGTTCTGATCCTTCAGAAAAAAACGGATTAGAATATACCGCTCCGTTTACAGTAGACCGTACCACACTGGTGCGTGCCATAGTTGCCAAAACGGGGAAAGCTCCCAGCACAATTTCCTCAGGTAATTACCGATTGATTCCCTCCAAAAAGAAACCTGGAGTTTTATTTCGTATTTATCCCTTAGAAAATCTTACTTCCTTACCAGACTTCAGAAACCTCAAAGCATCACAAACCGGGAATATTATGGAGTTTGAAAGCGGCATCCTTGACAGTCTGGACTCCGCAGCAAGTACTGCCATAGTTTTCAATTCCGTATTAAAAATAGATACAAGCGGCAGCTATACTTTTTATATCAACAGTGATGATGGCAGCAAACTTTATATTGATGAAAAACTAGTGGTTGACAATGATGGGGATCACGGCGTACAGGAGCGAAGCGGCACTATAAATCTAAATTCAGGTGCACATACTATTAAAATTGAATATTTTAACGGTGGCGGGGGTTACTATCTGGATGCGCAATACAAAGGACCGGGTATTGGCAAACAAATTATTCCGGCAGGTAAATTGAATCTCAACTAGACGTGCACTATGGAGAATAAACTTTCTAAAAACGAACTCCTTGTTGAAGGAGATATCAACCGGTCTGAAGGTCGAAAAAAATGGTTAACAGAAGAAGTTGATGCCACGACAAAAAAACTCTTAGAAAAAGATGCGCAGTACTTTTTACACCAGGCGCTATCTACGCCTTGTATGGACGTACTGGCCGATGCTCAGGGTCCGTTTATTACCAACACTTCTGGTAAAAACTATTTTGATTTTCACGGAAACAATGTACACCAGCTGGGTTTTTCACATCCTAAACTCATTGAAGCACTCAAAAATCAGTTAGACCAACTTACCTTTTCTACCCGAAGATACACCAACGAAACGGCTATTCATTTTGCCGAAAAACTAACAAGCCTAACTCCCGGTTTAGATAAAATACTGATGACTCCTAACGGAAGTTCTGCAGTTGGGATCGCGCTTAAACTGGCTCGCGCGATAACCGGTAAGTTTAAAGTAGTTTCCTTCTGGGATTCGTTTCACGGGGCATCGCTCGATGTAGTGAGTGTTAGCGGTGAAGCGGTTTTTAGAGAACACATGGAACCTTTGATGCCCGGTGTAGAACGTATTCCCCCTCCCATTACCTATCGCGGTATTTATGAGAATAACGAAGATAAAGCGATCGAATATTTGGAGTACATTTTGGCAAAAGACAATCAGATTGGAGCTTTTTTAGCAGAAACCGTGCGCAATACTGATGCTCAAATTCCGTCTAAAAAATTTTGGAAAGCAGCCCGAGCACTTTGTGATCAATACGGGATTCTTCTAATTCTTGATGAGATCCCAATCGCATTAGGCCGAACCGGAAAACTATTTGCTTACGAACATTTTGACATTATACCAGACATTCTTTGTTTAGGAAAAGGACTTGGAGGTGGTATTATTCCTCAGGCAGCGATCGTTACTAAAAAGGAATACGACCGGTTTAACCACATTTCGATGGGGCATTATACCTTTGAAAAAAGTCCTATGGGTGCAGCTGCAGCGCTAACAACATTGCAAATTATTGAAGAAGAACATCTGCTGGAGCACGTCGTTTACTTAGAAGGTATGATGCAGGCTACCCTGAAGGATTTCCTGCATAAATACAACATCATTGGCGATATTAGAGGTCTTGGTTTACTCTGGGGTATAGAACTCGTAAAGGATCGCACAACTAAAGAAAAAGCTACCGCTGAAGCAGAAGCGATTATGTATGAATGTCTTAAAAACGGACTGAGTTTTAAAGTCTCTAAAGGCAATGTTTTACAACTCTGCCCGGCACTCACCATAACATCCACGCAGCTTGCAGAAGCTCTGGTTATTTTAGAAAATGCACTACAAAAAATCTCAAAACCATAAAGACAATGAAACACATCATAGTTCTTAGCCTGTTTATTATCAGTTTTTGCACCCATACGCAGGCCCAACAAAATAGTTTTCTGGTACATCCTTATTTGCAGGATGCAGAGCCCACATCAATTCGTATAAAATGGGAAACCGAGTTTAAGGGAGAAAGCATCGTAGAATGGGGCTTAACAGCAAAACTGGGAAACAAAACTACAGGTACCTCCAGTAAAGTGAATTTTGGAGAATCGCGCTTACATGAAGTTCAGCTTACCGGTTTAGAGCGCTTCACCACCTATTTTTACCGAGTTAAAACCGGAAAACTTCGATCTGATATTCTTCAGTTTAAAACCCCTCCATTTTCTGGTGAAGCAGCCTCCTTTAATCTGATCGCTATGAGCGATATGCAAATAGACCGCAGTCAACCAGATAAATTCAGTGAAGTCGTCAATGAAGGTATTCTCAAGTATCTGGAGCAGCAATTTGACGGAAAAGTTCCAGACAATTTAGCTTTGGTGATGATTCCCGGGGATCTTGTGGCTCAGGGAAGCAATTATGAGCAGTGGCAAACCGATTTCTTCAGACCTTCAGAAAAACTTTTCTCACAAGTTCCTGTATATCCCGTCCCCGGAAATCACGAACAAAACGCTCAGTTTTTCTTTAAATACTTCAGCCTGCCCGAAAACGGAGACCCTGCTTATTCGGAGCACTGGTGGTACAAAGATTATGGTAACATACGAATTATTGGGTTAGATTCTAATGAAGGGTATCGCGATATGCGACAACAATACGAATGGCTTGAACAGGTATTGAAAGACACCGAAACTGAAGAAGACATTGATTTTGTTTTTGCTCAACTACATCATCCGTATAAGTCAGAATTATGGATTCCGGGGGAAGAAGAAACCACCGGAAAAGTGGTTAAGATGCTTGAAGCTTTTTCAGATAAAACCGGTAAACCCAGCGTTCATTTTTTTGGTCATACACACGGGTATTCCCGTGGACAATCACGCGATCACAATCACTTGTGGGTAAATGTAGCATCAGCTGGTGGTTCTATAGACAACTGGGGCGAGTTTGAAGGTCGCGATTATGACGAATTTACCGTTACCCAAGATGAATATGGTTTTGTGATGATAAATGTAGATCCCAATCCTGCAGATCCTAAGATCAGTCTCAAACGCATCAGCCGCGGTAATGTTCAACATCCTAAAAACAATGCGGTAACTGATAGTATCACTGTTTATAAACTGAATCAAAAGCCCGATGCACCTGTTGGGGTCTCTCCTAAAAAAGAAACTGTAGACATCACTGCTATCACGCTAAAAGCGTCTGCCTTTAGCGGAGGAAGAGTTTCTAGTAAACATACCGCATCGCACTGGCAAGTGTCTACAACACCCGACTTTGAAAAACTGATTAAAGACAGTTGGAAACAAAATGAAAATTGGTATTACAAAGAAAACAGGCAAAAGGGTGATGACCTTACAGATGAAGATTTATCCCGCTTAAAACCCGCAACTACCTACTATTGGCGAGTTCGGTATCGGGATCAATATCTGGGATGGAGTGACTGGTCTGAAACCCTGACTTTTAAAACTAAATAAAGATTCCGATATGCATATTAGAAAAGTAATGCTACTGCTCCTTCTGGCTGGCTTGAGTGTTTTTAAAACGCAAGCTCAAAACAAAGAAGACCAAAAAGTCATTTTGATCACATTAGACGGATTTCGCTGGCAAGAACTGTTTACCGGTGCCGATCCTAAACTCATTAGCAACCCTGAATATGTTCATGATACCACAGCTTTAAAGTCCAAATTCTGGCGGGAAACCAAAGCTGAACGCCGAGAAGCCTTATTACCTTTTATTTGGAATGAGGTAGTCCATCACGGGGAAATTCACGGAAATAGAGAATCTGGAAGCAAGGTTAACCTAACCAACACGATGTGGTTTTCTTATCCCGGTTATAACGAGATCCTTACAGGTAAAGCAGATGATAAAAATATCAAGAGTAATGATAAGATCTATAACCCTAATGTAACCATCCTGGAAGAATTAAATAATACTTCAAAATACAAAGGCAAGGTTGCTGCTTTTACCAGTTGGGATGTTTTCCCATATATTATTAATGATAAACGCAGTGGTATTCCTGTAAATGCAGCTTTCGATCCGGCTACAGATACGCCTTTATCAGACCGGGAAATCTTCCTCAATAAATTACAAAAAGAGATACCGAGTCCGTGGGGAAGTGTACGTCTGGATGCGTTTACTCACAATTATGCCTTAGCATATATGCAAAAAAATCATCCAAGTCTGGTTTATATAGCCTACGGCGAAACAGACGATTTTGCACATGATGGGGAATATGATGCCTATTTGAATTCGGCACACACCACAGACACAATGCTGAAAGAGGTTTGGGAATATGTTCAGGCCGATGCATTCTATAAAGATCAAACTACCCTGATCATCACTACAGATCACGGGCGTGGAACAGAACCTCTAGAAACCTGGAAAAGTCACGGAAGCGATATCAAAGGTGCAGATCAGACCTGGCTCATAATTTTCGGAGCTGGTGCTGATCAAAAAGGAGCTATTCAAAACGAAGAACAGATCTATACTACTGAAGTTGTTAAACACATCAAGCAAAAATTAAATTAGTTTACAAATAAGAAATAAAATAAAACATTAAAACTGTAAATTTTAATATAAGTAAACTTTTAAATAGATTTGTTACTGCTTGTTTATTTATATTTTAAACTGCGGTCGGGGGTTTATTCTTAAACTTTTGACCAGATTATTAAAACCCACTATGCCCATCAAAAAACAAGATCTTGCATTTATTAGTCGTGCGTCTCTGGCTGCATTTGGTGCGTATTTCTGTATGTATGCATTTAGAAAACCTTTTGCAGTTGCAACTTTTGAACACCTAAGTGTTCTGGGAATCGATTATAAAATCCTGCTCATTATCGCTCAGGTTTTGGGTTATATGCTCTCCAAATTTATTGGGATCAAAGTAATTTCTGAATTAAAGTCAAAGCAACGCCTCACCTATTTGTTAGCACTCATAGGTATTTCTGAAATTGCGCTCCTCCTTTTTGGTTTTGTTCCGCAGCCCTATAATATTTTATTCATGATTCTCAATGGTCTGCCTTTGGGAATGATTTGGGGCATTGTGTTTTCCTACTTGGAAGGACGAAAATTCACCGAAATACTAGGAGTCATTTTATGCACCAGTTTTATTGTTTCAAGCGGCGTGGTAAAATCTATTGGTTTATATGTTATGGCCTTCTGGGAAGTTTCCCAGTTTTGGATGCCTGCAGTAACCGGAGCTTTATTTCTCATCCCTTTAATGTTTTTTGCCAGACTTTTAGAAACGATCTCCCCTCCTACAGCTGAAGACGAGTCCTTACGCGTTGCCCGCGTTCCTATGAATAAAACAGCACGTAAAGAAGTGCTCAAGCAATTTGCATTACCACTTTTTATTCTGATACTATTCTACGTTAGTTTAACTGCTTTTAGAGACCTCAGGGATAATTACGCCCGAGAGCTATGGGATGATCTGGGTTATGCCGGGGATATTGCGGTATACAGCACCTCTGAGCTGGCTGTAGCGCTTCTTGTTTTGATTATTCTGGCTTCTGTCTATGCGATAAAAGATAACCTCAAAGCCTTGCTCACCTATCATGGTATATTACTAATCGGTACGTTTTCGGTAGGTATTGCAACATTTTTATTACAGTCTGAAATACTCGATCCGTTTTATTGGATGGTAATCTCCGGTTTTGGTTTGTACATCTGCTACGTCCCGTTTAACGCCTTATTTTTTGACCGGTTTATCGCTGCATTTCGCATAAAGGGAAATGCCGGCTTTCTAATTTATCTTGCAGATGCTTTTGGATATCTGGGGAGTATGGGTGTTCTGCTTTATAAAAACTTCGGGATGAACGCACGATCATGGCTGTCCTTTTTTATCAACGGAGCCTACCTACTTTCTGTACTGGGTACCTGTAGTGTTATCCTTTCTTATTTCTATTTAAAAAACAAACACCGCAACACCAATCTTAATGTTTTAATTTATGAAAACTAAATATGACCTTCTTATCGTAGGTGGAGGTGTTCTGGGTACTTTTCATGCCTACCATGCTTTAAACAAAGGGTTGCGTGTCGCTATTTTGGAGCAAAGCCTGATGCCACAAGGTGCAACCACGCGTAATTTTGGTCAGGTGGTACCTTCAGGAATGAATACCAAGTGGCAAAACTATGGTCGGGAAAGTCTGCGTATTTACCAAGAAATTCAAGAGCTTTTTGATATTACGATTCGTCAAAATGGTTCTGTATACCTCGCATCTAATCCTGAAGAACTGCAGCTTATTGAAGAACTGGCGGTGATCAATAAAACGAATAACTATACTTCTAAGCTACTCACCAAAGCAGAATGTTTGAAAAAATATCCCGGTTTACGAGCAAATTATGTCAAAGCAGGCTTGTTTTTTCCTGATGAAGTTACGGTAGAGCCGCGCACGATGATTCACCGTTTACAACAATTTCTGGTGACTCAAAAAAAACTGGATTTATTTACAAATACAAAGGTCATACACATTGATCAAAGCACTGATGAAGTTGCCATCACTACTGCAGCTGGAAACACTTTTAAAGCTGCTCAAGCATTAATCTGTAACGGAAGTGATTTTAAAACACTTTACCCACAGCTTTTTGCAGATAGTGACTTGCAGCTCTCTAAATTGCAAATGCTACAAACTAAACCACAGCAAAATTATAAACTTCCCGGTTCTATTTTAACTGGCTTGTCTATCCGTCGTTACGAAGCCTATTATGAATGTCCCTCATTTAAAGAAATAAAAGCTAAAGAAGATCCACATAGTTTAGAGAAGAAATGGGGCGTTCATATTCTGTTTAAACAAGCTGTAGATGGTTCTGTTATTTTAGGGGATTCTCATGAATATGCTGATGCTGATCGTATGGAAGATTTAGGGTATGACCTGAATATGGATATAGACAATTTTATGATCGCTGAAGCTCAAAAAATCATTGACCTGCCTACCTATGAAATTCAGGATCGCTGGTATGGGATTTACTCCCAATGTAAGACACAAGATATTTTTTTGAAAACTTTAGGAGAGCGCATTCACATCGCTACCGGAATTGGAGGAAAAGGAATGACCGGAAGCGCAGGATTCTCAAAAGAACACCTCAACACGATACTTAATTAAAACGTATGAATACTATAAAATTGGTCGTTTTTGATATGGCAGGCACCACCGTAAATGAAAATAATATTGTGTACAAAACCGTACAGAAAGTCATCAATGACTTAGGTTACACGGTAAGTCTTGATGCTGTTTTGGAGTTTGGTGCCGGTAAGGAAAAACATCAGGCGATTACCGATGTTTTACAAAACTGTACACATTGTACTGCTGTACAAGAAGCAGCAGCAGCTGCTTTTGTGGCCTTCAAACCCGAATTAGAAGTCGCTTATGACACGCTCGAAATAGGCACTTTTGCCGGAATGCTTCCTTTCTTTAAGAAGCTGAAAAATCACAATATTAAGGTGGTTCTCAATACCGGTTATGATTTTAAAACCGCAACAAAATTACTGGCTAAGCTAGAGTGGCATGTAGGTGAAGAAATAGATATGCTCATCACAGCCGATGCTGTTGAAGTTGGAAGACCGGCCCCTGATATGATTCACAAAGCCATGCAGCAGTTTGGGATTACCGATCCTTCTCAGGTGCTCAAAGCAGGAGATTCTCAAATAGATATCATAGAAGGAAAAAATGCCAACTGTGGTTTAACCATAGGTGTTTTAAGCGGAGCACAAACTAAAGAACAATTAGAAGCTGCAAAGCCAGATTACATTCTTAAGGTAATAACTGAGCTTGAAGGCATATTATTGAATTAACCCAGTCTTTTAAAATGTTGAAAGCACGCTTAGCTTTCAATGTCTTTTAAATAAAAGTAAAGAACAAGCATAGCAGTAGGGACCTCACTGCGGTTGATGGGTACATGTGGAATTCTCCCGTCGAAAAATATGGAGTCCCCTTCGTGCAAAGTTACTTCCTCATCACCAATGTTGTAAACACAACTTCCAGAGAGCATATACTTAAATTCATAGGCATCGGTTTCTACTTTACTACGTTCAGAACCGGGTTGAATTTCAAGCAAAACTGCCTCAAAAGCTATAGAAGCAAGTGATTTGCCAAAAATAGATTTATACTGAAAGCCTTTAGCATCATCTTCTTTTTCTAGTAAGGAATGTTCTGCTTTGCGAGAAACAATAAAAGAAGTTTTTCCGCTTTGCGGAAGACTATTAAAAAAAGCAGCTACTTCGATCTCTAAAGCATTGATGATATTTAACAATACCGGCAACGAGGGTATTGTCCTTCCGTTTTCTATACGCGAAATGAGTCCATTACTTACATCTGCTTGGGTTGCAACCGTACTAATGGTAAATCCTTTATCTTTTCTGATTTCTCGAATGCGCTTCCCGATTCCAATTATGTAGTCTTCCAAATCTTTAGTTTTTACTATTTGTAAATATCCAAAATGTTTTAGGATTCGGTTGACTTCCTGGCATTTTTTGAATCAATCTATATATCAATTTATTCTAAACAGCACATTGCCACGTTTTAAAAAAACTATATAGATCAGATAGCAGGGTAGCCCTCCATTTTAACTACCTGCTTTAAGGTAGTCTGGTTCAAATATACTTCTGGGCTATACTGAGGTGAAACTAATTTTATACCATATTCACCCACTGAAAATGTGGTAAAGTGTGGTTGGAGTGTGGTAGCACTAGGCTTTTTACTGCTCCAAGATGACCAGAAGTGATGAAGGAAAGCAGTACTAAAAAAGACCTAACTGTATCTGAATTCGTACTAGAACAGCAGTCCAGGTTCTAAAAGCAGAGGTGTCAAATTTGATATTACGGTATTTCACAGAACAGAGTCTTATTAGTTCTCCATGCATATCATTACAGACATAATTTTAGAGTTGACCTCTGAATTAAAATTAATTGAAAAGGATTTAAACTTTAAAAAGTTTGAGGGCATTGCGGAATTGGAAGAACAAATAAAAGGACGAATCAATGAACTGAGGTAAAATACAACGCTGCATCTGCTTTAAATTAGAAGACCTATCTATGCTTTGCTAGAATCTGTAGTCACAGACACGAACTATTTTATTTAATACTTTTAGGCCTATCCTTTGGGTAAAACAGACACATAATTCTCATAGAAGGGTAAATCTGATTTAGGTTGGATACACAAAATTCAAGAAGTTTAGTTACTTAAGGATCTCCTCAACATCAATTTCAACTACATATCTTCCCAATTCATATACAAGCTGAAAGGTGGTTTTGCAATCAAATTTTTTCTTGAGTTCTTTAAGTTTTTTTTCAATACTGCTTACGGAATCAGGCTTTTGGCCGAAGTGTCGTAAAACCTTTTTTACTTCTTGAATGTTAGCACCTTGCGCAAGAGCACTGATGATATAGGTTTCATATTCTGTAAGTGTATTCATAATATTCTTCTTTATTAAACCCTGAGCTCAAGCCTCATATCATACCATTGATACGTGTCTAAATCAATTCATAACTACCTTATAATCAAAGATATTGTAAACTTAGATCACTAGCACTATTTTAGCAGGTATTCCTTTTAAAAATCAATTGGTTTGATTTGAAATAAGGTTTGAGTAAAGAATATAATCTGAAAAATCAGATCGTTGATCCCAAAATTCTTCAGACTAGTATGGATTAAATATTTATTAATCGTAATATTGCAATAAATAAATATTAATGGGATTAACGAAGTCAGAAATATTTACATCTCAACAAAACACGATAGCGACGTTTGCTAAAGTTTTTGGTCATCCTGCGCGGGTTGCCATTCTAGAGCATTTGTTTAAGATCAATTCGTGTGTTTGTGGAGACCTTGTGCATGAGATAGGTCTCGCTCAGCCCACCATTTCTCAACATTTAAAAGAATTGAAACAAGTTGGTCTCATAAAGGGAACTATAGAAGGTACCCGTGTTTGCTATTGTATTGACAACGACAAATGGATGGCTATGAAAGCAGTGATACAAGCATTTCTCGATCAAGACTTAACCAAAAATCAAGATTGCTGCTAAAAAATTTGCAGTGATCAATTGTACTATAACAATAAAACTCGTGACCATGAAACTTGCAGAAGTAAAAAACCACCTCAATAATTTAAAAACAATCTCCTTTCAGTTACCTGACGGCGAACTCATACCGGGTCATTTTCACGTTACTGAAGTGGGTAAAGTATCCAAACACTTTATAGATTGTGGGGGTGTTATCAGGAAAGAACAAGTGGTAAACTTTCAATTATGGAATGCTGATGATTACGATCACAGGTTGCATCCTGAGAAGCTGATCCAAATCATTAAACTTTCTGAAGACAAATTAAATATTGATGAAGAGCTAACGGTTGAGGTAGAATATCAAGGTCGTAGCATCGAGACTTTCACGCTTGATTTTGATGGTTCTAACTTCTTACTGCTAAACAAACAAACCGATTGTTTAGCAAAAGATCAATGCGGTGTTCCTGCTGAAAAACCTAAAGTAAAAATGGCTGAACTAAATGCTACTACTTGCACTCCCGGTGGGGGCTGTTGTTAATCTTGAACTATAAAAATGAACACTACAACCCAAGTTTTTAAACAGCTTACAGAAACCATTAATCAACTAGATATTCAGAGCGTTTCTGATGACCGCAAAGCAGTTCTGCAACCTTTAGTAGATTTTATTCAAACTAAAGTAAATGCTCAGGACGAAATTCGCATCAACTTTATTTGCACACACAACTCGAGACGCAGTCACCTCTCTCAAGTCTGGGCGCAAACTATTGCTCGTTTTTTAGCTATTAAAAACGTGAAGTGCTATTCTGGGGGTACTGAAGCCACTGCCCTATTTCCTGTGATTGCACAGACACTTAAAGAAGCTGGTTTTCAAGTCAACCTTCTTTCTACAGGTGAGAATCCGGTGTATAGTATAAAGTATGGTAAAAATGAACATCCTATTCTTGGGTTTTCAAAAAAACTAGATGATGCTTTTAATCCTTCATCAGACTTTGCAGCGGTATTAACATGTGATTCGGCTAATGAGGCTTGCCCGTTTGTTACCGGGGCAACAAAACGTATACCCATAACTTTTGAAGATCCAAAAGCTTTTGACAATACCCCGTTACAAGCTGAAAAATATAAAGAACGCAGTCTTCAGATCGCAACCGAACTGCTATTTATATTTTCACAGATTACTCGTTAAAAAATCCCTTTGATTTCAAAATTTTTCAAACCGCCTGAGTGCGGTTTTTTTTGTTCACATACACTTCAAGAATTATTATAATAAAGGCGCTAAACTCAATAACGACAACGTTTTCGAGACGCTTTGTCATTTTTAAAAGGCTTTATATTTCGCAGAATTTATCCACAAAAGTGTGGATAAATTCTACACTTTTTTTGTGGCATTCTAGAAACTAATTCTTCGATAAAAACGCTAACCCCTTGTAGCGCAAGCATCACAAGCGACCTTCCCTATTTAGGTTTAGTTATTGGTTAACTATAAATGGAAACCTAAATAAAAAATGAAATGAAAAATATGTATACTACTCCGCATAGCTTTAGTTTTTTTGCTTTGCTATTCGGTCTTGTCATTTTAAGCTCTTGTAGAGAAGAAGAAGTTAAAGATGAAGGATTACCACTACCCGTTATTTCTTTAAAAGAAACCAGTGCTGCTAAGAATTTTGAATATGTAGGCTCTATAGAAGGCGTTGAGTCTGTTGAGATTCGTCCACAGGTTGATGGTATTTTAGAAGAAATATATGTTGATGAAGGTGAGTTCGTAAAAAAAGGACAACCTCTATTTAAAGTAAATAGTCAACCATATATGGAAGATTATAAAAATGCGGTAGCTAATGTAAATCTTGAAAAAGCAAAATTAGAAAAGGCTCAAAGTGATGTAGAGCGTCTACAACCCCTTATTGATAATGAAGTGATCTCTGAAGTGCGCATGAAATCTGTAAAAGCAGATTATCAGGTTGCATTATCTTCCCTTCAACAAGCGCAGGCACAAGCTGCAAATATGCGTATCAATCTTGACTTTACAACTATTAAAGCGCCCGTAAATGGTTTTATGGGGCGTATTCCCAAGTCTATAGGAAACGTTGTAAAGCAAACAGATGCTGAACCTCTTACCAACCTGTCTAACGTAAATGATATTTATGTTTACTTTTCTATGAGTGAGTCTGACTATTTATACTTTGAACGTGCAAAAAATGATACCTTATCAAACCGGGTCAACGACGAGGTAAAACTAGTTTTGGCTGATGGTTCTATTTATGAGAACAGCGGTCAGATAGATGCGAATTCTGGTCAGATAGACCGTACTACAGGTTCTATTATGCTTCGTGCAAAATTCAATAACCCTGATACATTATTACGTTCTGGTAATACCGGTAAAATCTTAATGGAAGAGATTTATCCGAATGCGATTCTAGTTCCACAAAGTGCGACTACCTTTATTCAGGATAAAAAGTTTGTATTTATTTTAGATGAAAACAATCTGGCACAGCGTCGCGAAATTATTACTAAAGGACGCTCAGGAGACAACTACATTGTTGATTCAAAAAGCTTATCTCCAGACGATCGTATTGTGCTTTCCGGGATTGATAAACTGGCTAGCGGAATCAAGGTTAAACCCATACAACGCGGTCAGTTGACCAGCAGTCTGTAAACTACACCCAACATTTTTCAAGTAGACTATTTCGTATTTAATCAATACCGAAACAACTAACCTATGTTCAAAAAAATCATAAAAAAACCGGTCTTTACGCTGGTTATCACAATAGTTTTAGTGCTTGCTGGTGCTGCAAGTATCACTTCGTTACCCGTAGAACGTTTCCCAGAGATTGCACCTCCCAGTGTGAGTGTAGCTGTCTATTACCCAGGTGGTAACGCAGAGACCGTTGCAAAGTCGGTTTTGCTTCCCATCGAGGAAGCGCTTAATGGTACCGAAAATATGACCTACGCCAACTCTACCGCTACTAACTCTGGTAGAGGACGTGTTACAATCTACTTTAAGCCGGGGACCGATCCTGATCAGGCTGCAGTAGATATTCAAAATAGAATTTCTGTAATTACTGAAAAAATACCCCCTGAAGTTACTGAGGCTGGTATTTCTGTGACCAAGCGTATGAAAGGTAGTATCATGACGATCAATATCTTCAGTAAAGATTCTACCTACGATGAAACCTTCTTGAATGCCTATACACGTATCAATATACGTCGGGAATTAAAACGGGTTGAAGGTTTAGCCGAAGCTTCAATTCTACGTCAGCGGGATTATGCGATGCGTATCTGGTTGAATCCACAAAAAATGGCTTCGTACAACCTTACTCCGCGTGAAGTTTTCAATCAGATAAAAGATCAAAACTTTGAAGCTGCACCAGGTAAATTCGGGGAAAACTCAGACGAGCTCTTTGAGATCGTAATGAAATACGACGGGCGTTTTAATGAGATTGAAGAATATGAAAATCTTGTTATCAAAACTAATGAAGATGGTGCCCAACTGCATTTAAAAGATATTGCCCGTGTAGAATTTGGTGCTTCTAACTATACCAGTGAAAATAGACTTGACGGAAAAGCTTCGGTTACTATAGATATTGTGCAAATGAATGGGGCGAACGCAAAAACCATTGATGAGCGCATTCGTGAAATACTAGAAGAACAGAAAAAATTATTTCCAGAAGGCATAGATTATGAGATCACATACAGTGTACGTGACCAGATTGATGAATCTATGAGTCAGGTAATGCATACTTTAGTAGAAGCTTTTATTCTGGTTTTTATCGTGGTTTTTATTTTCCTTCAGGATTTTAGAGCAACGATCATTACTGCGATTTCGATTCCGGTTTCCTTATTAGGTACCTTCTTTTTCCTCAATATCATAGGTGCCTCAATGAACGTATTGAGTATGCTATCACTGGTACTGGCCATAGGTATTGTGGTAGATGACGCCATTGTGGTAATGGAAGCCATACACGAGAAAATGACCCATCACGGTCTTTCAGCAAAGCGAGCAGTTTCTGCAGCAATGGATGAAATTACAGGTGCAATTATTTCGATCACGGTTGTGATCGCTGCAGTGTTTCTTCCTGTGGCATTCTTAAGCGGACCTGTAGGGGTATTCTACCAAGAGTTTGCTTATACTATTATTTTTGCGGTTTTAATTTCAGCAATAAATGCATTAACCCTTACTCCTGTTCTAACTAAGATTTTCTTCGGAAAGAAAAAGCGCGATAAGAAAAAACGCGGAATGGCAAAGACTGTTTCTGAAATAAGACAGATTCGTAAGGCTAAAGTAATGCGTCGTAAAGGACTGCGTAAATTTGATTCTGGTTTTGACAAATTCACCGAAAAATACCTAAAAATCGTTCGTTGGTTTTTAGTACATAAATGGGTTGGTGTTGGTGCACTTGCTGCGATAATTGCTGCTACTGTTTTTCTTTCTAAGATTACTCCGAGTGCTTTTATTCCTACAGAAGATGATAACTTTTTGATTTTCTCCATGAAAATGCCAGAAGGTTCTTCATTACACCGTACCAATGCGGCATTGCGTAAAGCAGATTCTATTTTACAACTGGATGAGGCTGTAAAAGGAGTTAATACCGTTTCTGGTTTTAATGTCGTAGATAACGCTAACAGTCCGTCTTCCGGATTAGGTTATGTTCAATTGAAACCCGCTGCAGAGCGCGGTGAGATCACAGAAATTTCAGAAGTGATAGACAACCTTCTTGCAAAACTGAATCAGATAGACGAAACCGATTTTAATATGTACCCACGACCAACGATTCAAGGTTTTGGTAATTTTGATGGCGTGCAGTTTATGCTTCAAGATCGCTCTGATGGGGACTTGGGAGAATTTGGTCAGATTGTAAATGAATTCATCAATACACTGAGTAATGAGAAAGAAGTGGGTAATGCTTTTACAGCTTTTAACCCTAATTTCCCACAATATCGTTTAGATATTGATTACGAAAAAGCAAAGGCTTTAGGAGTTAGTGTAAAAGATATGATGTTTACGGTTCAATCGTATTTTGGCCGGGTACAACCGGGAGATTTTAACAGGTTCAGCAGACAGTATGGTGTGTATATGCAATCTGATATTCAGTTCAGAGAATCTCCGGAATCTTTCAATAGCATTTTTGTGAAAAATGATCGAGGCGAGATGGTACCCGTAAATACGCTTGTAAAATTAGAACAAGCCTATGGACCAGAGGTTGTTAATAGATACAACTTATATAACGCTGCTAAGATCAATGTAACTCCTGCAAAAGGGTATAGTACTGGTGATGTTATGAAGAAAATTGAAGAACTCACCAGCGAGAAACTCCCGGCAACATTGAGCTATGAGTGGACGAGTATGAGTCTTGAGGAGAAGAATTCTGGTGGAGATACCATGATTGTATTTATCATCATCATTCTGTTGGTTTATTTTATTCTGGCTTCTCAATATGAAAGTTTCTTACTTCCGCTTGCGGTGATGCTTTCGCTGCCTGTAGGTATATTTGGTGTATTTGCTGCGATTAATTTAGCTGGCTTAGATAACAACATTTATGTGCAGATAGGTATCATAATGTTGATCGGTTTGCTCGCAAAAAATGCAATTCTGATCGTAGAATTTGTGGCACAGAAAAGACGTTCTGGCTTATCAGCATTTGATGCTGTGCTTAAGGCAAGTGAATTGCGTATCAGACCTATAATCATGACCTCTCTTGCATTTACCGTGGGACTTGTACCGCTAATGTTTGCTGAAGGATCGTCTGCACAGGGTAATCATTCTGTGAGTATAGGTACCGCCGGCGGAATGATAGGTGGTATTGTATTGGGGATCTTTGTGATCCCGGTGATGGCTTATATCTTTCAGATGCTTCATGATAAATACAACCTAGAGCGATTTGGCGATAAAGAAATTGAAGAAGAAAACTAACCTACCTACTATGAAAACGAATAGCAATATATATACAAAAAAAAGAAAGCCGAATATTGGAAACCTCATGAGTAAAGCTGCTTTGTTCTTAATAAGCATACTGGTTTTAGCAAGTTGTAAAGTGGGTGAAAAATATGAGCGACCTCATTTTGAAGAGGTTTCTGAAGAGTTTTATGTAAAAGATTCTATTTTAAATGATTCTCTCGCTGAAGCTTCAGTAATTAGAGACAGTTTGTTGATGTCTAGTATTCCGTGGAGCGATTTTATAGAAGACAGCACGCTTGTAGCGCTTATAGATACTGCTTTAGTAAACAATATAGATTTACAGAAAGCAATGCGTAATATGGATATAGGTTTAGAATATTTAGCGCAGTCTAAAGCTAACTTTCTACCTTCTGTAAATGCAACTCCGGCAGGTTTTGGAAGAGAATATTATTCTGAAAACTTTAATAATTATGGCTCTAATCGGGCGAGAAGAAATCACGGCGAGAATGTACCAACGAGCTTGTATACAGAACGTCTAGAGTATACTTCTGCACTCCAGGCGAATTGGGAAGTAGATATCTGGGGAAAACTGAGATGGCAAAAAGAAGCTGCCCGAGCAGACTTTATGAAAAGTCAGGAATTTAAAAAACTCATACAAACTGAGCTTATTGCAGAAGTTGCTTCAACATATTACAATCTTGTAATGTTGAAGTCTCAAGTTGAAGTTGCGCAGAAAAACTATGCGTTGAACGACAGTACCTTCAATATTGTGAAGCTACAGTATGACGCCGGTGAGACGACCTCTTTGGCACTTCAGCAGACTAAATCGCAACAACTAAAGGCAAAGTCTTTGATTCCACAACTAGAGCGTCAATACACCGTACAAGAAAACAAACTCAATCGCTTATTGGGTAGATCGCCCAGACCTATTGCATTGGATGTAGATTTTGATGAAATTGAATTTCAGAAACGATACAAGACGGGTATTCCTTTAGAACTTATAAAAAACAGACCTGATGTTGCAATGGCAGAATATGAACTTATCTCAAAAAATGCAAGAACCGGTGTTGCTGAAGCTTTAAAATACCCTTCGCTTTCTATTGGTGCGGGACTCGGTTTGAATTCGATGGATCTTAGCAATTTTCTGGATCCTGTAAGTTCTGCTTTTGCATTGCTTAACGGCTCTATTTTTCAGCCTATTTTTAATAACAGAAAACTTAAAACCAATTATCGGGTAGCTTTAACCGAACGTGAAATTGCACAATTGGAATTCAAGGATAATTTGATTGGTGCGGTTGAAGATGTGTCTAATTCATTAACCCGAATTAATAAATTGAAGGAAGAATATAAGATCGCTCAAGAGCGTATCGAAGTCACTCAAAAAGGATTGAAAGATGCTGCGCTACTCTTTAGAGGTGGTTTTGCAAATTACCTTGAAGTTATTACCGCACAGAGTGATGCTTTAGAAAGCGAACTCAATGAAATCAATACTAAAAAACAGATTCTCATTGCAAATATAGAATTGTACCGAAGCCTGGGTGGCGGCTGGAAGTAATTAAACTACTTCAGAACAAGCCCGCGTAGCATTAAATTGAACAATACATATTTAGAATGAGACAAGTCTCGGAGTATTTAAATATCGAGTAATTGTCAAATATAAAAAAGCCCTTACAAAATGTTCTGTAAGGGCTTTTTATGTATTAAGTTTTGAATCTTAAAACTCAAAATTAAAACCTTTTTCCAGGAGTTGTTGATAGGTTTCCGGGTTGAACTGATAGAGTTTAGCGGCTCTG
>NZ_QOVJ01000014.1 GCF_004104055.1 Leeuwenhoekiella aestuarii
CCGTAGGTTGTGGAAAAACCAGCTTAATGAAACTCTTAAGACACCTGGTGCCGCATCTACGCCCTTATGAAGTTATTCCCTGTAGAAATATCACCTTTGCGTTCAACCACCTCGGGTATAAAGTCATTCAGGAACATGGGGATGGGAACTTCTATTGTTTTGATGATCTGGGTACCGAAGCCATCGGCAGGCATTATGGTAAGGATTGTAATGTGATGGGAGAACTCATTTGCAACCGCTACGAACTCTTCTTAAAACACAAGATTAAAACCCACATCACGACCAATTTAAATGCTACAGAATAGGAAGAGCGATACGGAGTACGGGTGCGCAGTCGAATGCGGGAATTGTTTAACTTGGTTGCGTTTGATAAGAATGCTAAGGATAAAGGAATCTAGGCGTTATCCAGACGTTCGCATTCTTGCATCTTTTTTATTACTCATGTCTGAACTTTCTTAACTTTGACCCTCTTTAAGGGTAGTGATTAATTTAAATTGAGAATAGTGATAGAAGTTGTGATAATTGAAGATGAAGATCTTGCAGCGGATTCTCTGGAGAAACTTTTGTTGCAGACTCCCTATGATCTGGTTATTAAGAAGAGATTAGAGAGTGTTTCTGAAGCTATTACCTGGTTTAAAACCCAGCGTTGTGATTTAATCTTTAGCGATATTAGCTTGGGTGACGGGGATAGTTTTGAAATTTATGAAGCTTTAAAAATTGAGATTCCAATCATTTTTACTACCGCTTTTGATCACTACGCCATACAATCTTTTCAATTTCAAGCAATTGATTATTTATTAAAGCCTTATAACAGCACTAAGCTTCAAAAAGCTTTAGAAAAGTTTATAGCACTCACAAGAAAACAAACAACTCCCGAGAATCAAAATCTAGAACACTTAATCAATCAATTAAGTACTATCTCCGAAATACATAACTATCAGACCCGGTTTTTAATAACAAAAGGAGATGCATTAGTCTCCATAAACAGTTCGGAAATAGCCTATTTTATGGCTGATGATAAATCCCTTTTTCTAACGACTCTTGAAGGAGAATTATTTCTTTATGATGATACCTTATCTAATCTGGAAAAAAGGCTATCACCCCGAGACTTTTTTAAGGTGAACCGTAAATTTATAGTAAGGCATAATGCCATCAAATCTATCATAAAATACAGTCAAAGCCGCTTGAAAGTTGCATTACAACCTGAACCTAATTTAAATGACCCCATTTTAATAAGTGCAAGAAACATACAGTCTTTTAAAGAATGGTTAAACAACTAAAATGGGTTCTAGTAAACTGCTGATTAGCTTTAAAAAACATAAGCGGTATTTATATACAAGCCTGGCACTTATTATTTTATTTTTTGCCGTTAGCGCGCTGATTACACCTAAGATCACCTTAGTTGCTGAAAACCTCTTAGAAGATGTCGTTCAGGAAAATCTCACATCTAAGAAAAATAGCATTGCATTTGAGTTCAATAACCTGAATAGTTTTCTCATCTATTCTGAAAAAATAGTAGGAGACTCCATTGAAATACCGGCTGAACAACTGCAAGAAAAGCTTCGGTTTACTGCAGATTTGGCTCAAACTTCTCCATTTATTTTAAACAGTTACTTCTACAACCTTACTCCTAAAGGGTGGACAAATCTATATACTACTCAAGACCCCATCAATAAAATGGGTTTACCCTTACACTACGAGGATTACGTGCGTAGTGAGTTTGTAGACACGATCCTAAAACTCAAAGACCATGTTATCTATCGAAAATTCTATGTACATAGAGGAGCTGCTAATGGCATTACGGTAGTAGGCAATGATATTGACCTATTGGCTTTTTGGAACTATTTTTCTGAGAGTAACGAGGCTCGTATAGGCTACACGGTTGTTACAACAGATACCGGAATCTGTCTGTTACATCCTGAGCCTAAATATATAGGAACGAGATTAGACTCGTACTTTACCCGGGTTTCACTTAACGCGGTATTAAACCATTCAGAGCATTCAGATACAAAACTGTTAACAGATGAAGCTAAATCTGAATATTTAAATTTGAATGTCAAACGCTATTTTGATAAGGTTCAGGTTGGAAACTCATCGTTGCTTGTTATTGAAAGTTTTCCCTTAGATATTATTCTCAAAGAGCGTACTCAAAAAATCAACCGCTACTTTCTTTGGATAAGTTTATTAGCATTTTTTGTTTTTATGGGTTTACTGTTGGTATCTCGATATCAATTGAAAAAAGAATTCCTCGAAAACCTCAAAGTTGTAGAAGAAAAGGAACAGCTCATAAACGCCAATGAAAAATACCAAAAAGAAAATGCACTTTTACAATTGAATCAGCTGAAAAAGAAAATGAATCCTCATTTTCTTTTTAATAGTTTAAACTCTCTTCATATACTCATTGAATCAAAGCCTGAATTATCACAGGAGTTCTTATTAAAACTCTCTGATGTTTACCGGTATCTGTTAGAGAATAAAGAAGGAGACTTGATTTTAGTTAAAAAGGAGCTGACGTTTCTTAATCAATACTTTTTCCTTCAAAAGATACGTTTTGGCGCAAGTATACAAGTCCTTATCAATAATACAGTTGATGACGCCAAGGTATATACAAAAAAAATCCCCTTTCTTGCTTTGGAAACCGTAGTAGAAAACGCTATCAAACATAATGAATTTACCAAGCAAAATCCGCTTCAAATTGAACTCCTCTTTTATGAGAATTACATTGAAGTCATCAATACGTATACCCCACGAAAAACCCCAAAAGTAGCAAGTCATAAACTGGGATTGATCTATCTTAAAAACACTTACAATTTTTATAATATTGAAGGCTTTCAAACGGAGATTACTGGAGATAAATTTAAATGCAGGCTACCTTTGCTACCTTAAAATCTAATTTCACTCTCTAAATTACAGACTTCACTCCATTTGCTTTTTTTTAACTTTTCAATTAACGGAGATTTAGCGTTAAATAATCTAAATCCATGGAGAAATCCTCAAGCATTTCCGGCTACCTTCGCCAGTTTATCATCCTTTTAATCTTTTTCACATATCATTCTCAATTTGCGCAAAAAGATCAGAATAAGGAGGAAAATAAAAACAAGACTGAAGATATCAAAAAGGTAATTGATTCTATCGCCGATGCAGAGCAAGAATTATCGTACCAGCACTTTTTGAAAAAAGGAAACGTCAAGAAGGGTTTATTTAATGTGTACAATCTTGAAGGGGATTATTACTTTGAAATTCCCGACTCTTTAATAGCCAGAGATTTATTAGTTGTAAACAAAATTTCAAGCGTTCCTTATGCGTTAAACGGACACGGATTAAATAAAGGAATGGCTTTTGAAACGAAATTGATTCGTTTTTATAAAGATACGGTCTTAAATAAAGTTTGGGTAAAAACCATCAACCCCCGGGTACAGTCCCCTACTTCAGATGCAATTACGCGTTCGGTAAAAGCAAACTTTGGAGAATCTATCATTGAAGAATTTGACATCAAAGCAGAGAATACTGACTCTACTTCCACCTTTATCAAAGTAAACAAAATCTTTAACGGAAAGGAAAAAAGCTTTAGCGACATTTTAGCGAATACTGGTTTAGGAGGTAGCCTAAAAACCGAACTCTCCATTCTTGAAGAAGTCAAGTCTTTTCCTGAGAATATTGTTGTTAAGTCACTTTTGTCTACTTCTGTAAGTGAGGGTGGTAGCCCTGCACTCCCCTTATCTATTGGTGTAACCACAAACCTTGTACTTTTACCTACAGATGTTATGAAACCCAGATTTGCGGATAAGCGCATTGGTTATTTTGGTACACCGATGGACTATTTCTCTGATATACAACAGGAAGTGGAAACCCGAGAATTGATAACCCGATGGCGACTGGAACCTAAAGCGGAAGATGTCAAAAAATATAATCAAGGAGTTCTTGTTGAACCCAAAGAGCCAATCGTTTATTATATAGACCCTTCCACTCCACCCCAGTGGGTGCCTTATATAACAAAAGGAGTTTTGAACTGGAACAGGGCTTTTGAAGAAGCTGGTTTTAAAAATACAATTCAGGTAAAATTACCCGGTAAAGAAGACCCTGATTTTGATATAGATGATGTACGCTATTCTGTAATCACGTATGCGGCCTCAGAAAATCAAAACGCGATGGGTCCTTCAGTAGTGGACCCCAGGAGCGGACAAATTTTGGAATCAGACATTATTTGGTGGCATAATTTGATGAAAGGTTTGCATTCCTGGATTCGTGTTCAAACAGGCCCAATAAATCCTGAGGCAAGAGCCAATACCTTTTCAAATGAATTGATGGGTGAAGCTATCCGGTTTGTTTCTTCGCATGAAGTAGGTCATACTTTTGGACTTAAACACAATATGGGTGCTTCCCACAGCTATCCTGTAGATTCATTAAGATCACGATCTTTCACATCAAGAATGGGGGGAACAGCACCGTCTATTATGGATTATGCTCGTTTCAACTACGTGGCGCAGCCGGAAGATAATGTTGTGGATATCACCCCGGAAATCGGCATCTATGATAACTATGCTATTGCATGGGGTTATAGATGGATTGAAGGTAAATCTGCTCAGGAAGAACTTCCCATTCTAAATCAGTGGATACGCAAACACGAAGACGATCCGCTCTATTTTTACGGCCCCCAACAGGCCGATGTTATCGACCCCAGATCACAAAGTGAAGATTTAGGAGATGATGCTGTCAAAGCCAGTGAATATGGATTGAAAAATTTAAAGCGCATTATTCCTAATCTCCTCAACTGGACCCAGGAAGAAGGCCAAGATTATTATAAAGCATCCAAACTCTATAAGGCTGTTATTGATCAATGGGAGCGTTACAACCATCATGTAATGGCAAACATAGGTGGAGTCTATCTCAACAATACGGTTTATGGTGATGGCAAAGATTCTTATGTTCCGGTACCAGCAACCCAGCAAGAAAAAGCTTTAGAATACCTGATAGAGCACGCGATAAAACCGCAAAAATGGCTTTTCACCCCTGAAATTACTGATAAAATTTTTGCAGTTCGCGATGCTCCTGATGGAGAACGCTATTACTCGCCTGTTTCTATGCTTCGTATTTATCAGACCAATGTAATCTATGATTTAGTAGATACCGATCGTATTATGCGTATAACAGAAAATCAAGTGCTTGAAAAGAAGGATAATCCGGTATTTACGGAACAATACCTTTTTGATCAACTTTATGATGCCATTTTTGAAAAAACCCAAAAAGGTAAATCCTTAGACATGTTTGACAGAATAACCCAGAAGAATTATGTGGATGTGCTCACTGTAGACCGTAACAAGCTTCTTGAAAAAACAAAGGAGAACACAGTATCGGAAAATTCTAAACAGTTTAAGAATATTCATTTTTCATACCTACCCCGTGTTTCAGACGCAGGTACAAATAAAAGAGCAGCGCTTGAAAAAGTATTGTCTTTACTAAAAAAGAAAAAGAAAAGAGGTGATCAAGCAACCCAAGCCCATTATCGGGATCTTATTTCCAGAATTGAATATAATTTGAACCATTAGAGCTTATGAAGAATTTAATATATCTGATGTTATTTATTCCCGTCTTTACCACTGCTCAACAAAAGCAGAAAATGGTAAGCGGTACTGTTGTTGACGCGGCCATGAACATGCCGATTCCCGGAGCGTCAGTCTACATCTCTTCATCTATGGTAGGAAGCAAAGCCAAAGAAGAAGGAATTCTTGATGGTGCTATGCTGGGTACCACTACAGATTTTGATGGATATTTTGAACTTAAAATTGATGATACGGTAAAATCGCTTGTGGTATCATATATGGGGTTTAAAAGCAAAACCATAGATGTTTCCGGCTCTACTCAAAACTTAACTATTGTTTTAGAAGAAAGTACCCAAAATTTAAACGAGGTACTGATTACCGGCTACCAGAAGATTGAAAAACGCAAGGCTACTTCTGCTTATTCTACAATTGACGTTTCAGAAATTCAGCAGGCGGGTGTTGCAACAGTAGACCAGATGCTTACCGGCCAACTCCCCGGGGTATTTGTGCAGCCTACCAGCGGAGCGCCAGGTGCTCCTTCTAAAATTTCCATACGCGGTACCGCAACTTTAAACGGTTCTTCAGATCCCCTGTGGGTTTTAGATGGCATTCCGTTAGAGGGAGAGGACATTCCCAAAGATTTCCGTGATAAGGATAATATTGATAATCTTCAATCTTTTCCGGTAGCTGGTCTCAATCCTGAGGATATAGAAAGTATCACTGTTTTAAAAGATGCCGCTGCGACCTCTATATACGGAGCAAGAGCTGCTAATGGTGTTATTGTTATAACCAGTAAAAGCGGTAAAAAGGGAGGAATGCGCATAAGTGCCTCGGCAAATGCCTTTATTACTCAGAAACCAGATTACAGTAAATTGAACCTAATGAACGCTTCACAAAAAGTAGATTTTGAATTGTTCTTGGCCAGCCGCGAAGATCTGACCTACCAAAAGAACCGGGGTGAAGTGGCGCGTATACTCAATTCCTACAATTCTTATGATACGTTTCAAAACAACGGATTTTCTGCACTTGATTCCGAAGTACAAAACGCGATCAATAATCTCAGGACCAGAAACACAAACTGGGGAGGTGAATTATACCAAATGGCAGTAAACCAGCAATACAGTTTGAGTATTTCGGGCGGAAACGACCAGAATACGTATTACTTATCTGCAGGTATTTTTGATGAAAAAGGAAGCACCATTGGTACTGGACAGCAGCGTTACAACATCACTTTAAAAGATAATTTTAATTTAAACGATGATTTTAAAGTAGGTGTTTCGGTATTTGCCAGTCAGAATAAAACATTCTCCTATATAACAGGCGCTGACTCCTATACCAATCCCGCGTATTATGCTCGTAATGCCAATCCCTATTTACGTCTAACGGATGATCAGGGGAATTACGTTTACGATCCCGATTTGGTAGAGCGTTCTGACCTTAACCTCAACTATAATATACTGGAAGAGCGCAGAAATACCAGCCATGATTTGGTAGCAAATTCTGTAAAATCGATCTTAAATGCAGCTTATGATTTAACCGATGATCTTCATTTTTCTACTCAACTGGGCTTGCAATTTGACTTTAACAGAACCGAAAAATTCAGTGACCGAAATAGCTATTATACGCGAAAATACAGACAACGCTCCCGATATGCAGGTCCTACCGGCGATGCCTATTATATGCCCGAAGGCGGAATAATACAAAATTGGAATACCGATGTTTTTCAATATAACTGGAAAACTACCGCCAATTACAATACCACCTTTAATAATCTTCACGAGCTGGATGTTATGCTAGGTACCGAATTCAGGAGAAATAAGACGGAAGAAATTCAGACTAAAGGTTTTGGATACAACCCAAATACACTTACTACCATTCCGATTACAGATGAGCGGGCGTTGACCAATTCCTTATTTGACCCACTTAACAAGCGCTTTAATGAAAATGCTTTTGCTTCGTTCTTTGGTACTGCATCGTACACCTACGACCGTAAATACACGTTGTTTTCGAGCTTACGATATGACGGCTCCAACTTATTTGGTGTAAACCCTAAATACCGCTACCTCCCTATATGGTCTGTAGCCGGTTCATGGAATGTACATCAGGAAAGCTTTATGCAGGCGTTTGCTATGGTTAGCAACCTCAAATTAAGAGCTTCTTATGGTATTCAGGGCAACATTGATAAAAGCACCTCTCCATACGTTTTGGGTATCTATGATAATGTTTCGATTTTACCAGGAGTAAATGAAGAAATAATTCAGGCTCAGGGTGCTCCTAACCCTGATTTAAGATGGGAAAAAACCAAGTCGACAAATGTAGGTCTTGATCTGGGTCTCTTCAATAACAAACTTTATGTCACCGCAGATTATTATTACCGTAAAAGTACAGATTTGATAGGTCTAAGAGCAGTACCCCTAGAAAGCGGGTATAATTTTATCAATACCAATTGGGGAACAGTTAGCAATAGAGGTTTTGAACTCGCTATTAACACGATAAACATTTCTAATGCAAATTTTAAATGGACCAGCGGTCTTAATATTTCACATAATAAAAGCATTGTTGAAGACATTCAAATACGGGAGGAAAACTTTAAACCTTCCTTAAAGGGATATAGCGCAAATGCCATTTTTGCTTTAAAAACTGCCGGGTTAGATAGTAATGGTCTGCCTGTATTCTGGAAAGATGGAAAAAAAGTTTCAGCCGTAGACTTTTATAATCTGGAAGAAGGTACCGATGGCAGTCAATTAACCAACCAAGAACACCGGGATTTGTATTCCTATGTAGGTGACGGTGCTCCGCTTTTTAGTGGAGGGTTTAGAAATACCTTTCAATATAAACAGTTTGATTTGCGAATTCTAAGCAATTTTATACTTAAGCAAACTGTGCAGGCAGCCCCTAGCTATTACCCTACACTAGCTCGGCCAGGCACTAATTACAGTACTGAAATTTTAAATGCCGGTACCGGTAATTTGCCTGCACTTATTGGTGCTAATTCTCCTGGTTTTAATACCGATCTGGTTTACAGTTGGTACAATTCATTTGATGCAGGAAGAACTTATGATGATCTGGATATTTGGGTAAAAGATATGTCATACATACGTATAAGCAGTATCAGACTTAGCTATTCAGTACCTACCAAACAATTGGATAAATTCAACATATCTCGTTTAAATTTTAATGTAGAAGGTAGAAACTTATTTGTGTTCGGAAGTGATTATGATGGGTTCTTTGATCCTGAAACCTACGGAAGTCTCTATGCACAGCCCATTCCTAAGGTTATTTCTGCAGGATTTAATCTCACATTTTAAATGACTCTTATGAAAAAACTAGTATACCTATATATAGTGCTGACGGCCTGCATATCCTGTGATGATTACCTGGATATTAAACCCGTGGGACAGGTTATTCCGAGTTCAGTAGAAGATTACAGAAGCTTTTTAACCTCGGCCTACAGCATCAAAAATCTGGATAAAATATTAACCACCTATCGAGGTGATGAGTTACAATTAAACCCAGACAGTCCCGGAGTTGAACAATATACTGATATTTACATCTGGAATGATGAAAATCCAAGTCCGTTGAGGAGGAGCTTTCCTTATGCCAGTTTCTATAGCATCATTTTTTATTGCAATCACATTATCGAAAGCAAGAACGAGATCACAGGCGATTCTGGCGCCATTGATGAACTTGTTGGGGAAGCCTACGCACTTAGAGCGATGCAGTATTTTAGATTGGTTAATCTGTATGCCAAACCTTATGAGCGTACTACAGCTGATCAAGATCCTGCTATACCCATTGTAACTAAATATCAAACTGATGTAGATTACCCGGTAAATTCGGTACAGGAAGTTTATGATTTAATCCTAAACGATTTGAACCGGGCAGAAGATTTAATAGGTGTAGCTAAGCAGGAAGTTGGCTTAAATTATCGATTTTCAAAAGTAGCTGTAAAAGCATTTCAGACACGTGTTTATCTCTATCAAAATGAATGGCAAAAAGCGATTGATCACGCCAATGCTGCATTGAGCCTGCATTCCGAACTGCAGGATTTAAATGCCGATGTCTCCCACATGCCTTCCGAATACAACTCGGTAGAATCTATTTTGGCACTGGAAACAGTAGCATCTTTTGACACCGCGAACAATACAACCATTGCAGATGACCTAATCGGAATCTACGACCAATCTACCGATTTGCGTTTTGATCTGTATTTCCGCCCAATTTCAGGAGGAGGATTCCGGAGTAAAAAAAATGCAGATACCAAATTTAAAGTGAGCTATCGCACTTCAGAATTGTATTTGATCAAAGCGGAAGCACTTGCCAGACTTGGCCAAACTGAGGCTGCAACAGACCCGCTTCTTGAATTGGCTAAACACAGGTATACGCCTGAAGGATTTCTTACCTACCAGCAAAATACTGAAGTTTTAAATGACGAAGAATTGCTTTCGGCCATTCTAGAAGAACGCAGGAAAGAATTTGCCATTGAAGGACATCGCTGGTTCGATTTGAGGCGTACGACGCAGGCCAAAATCACAAAAACCTATGATGGACAACTCTATACTTTAGAAAAAAATGATTTGCGGTATGTCATTCCCATTCCCAACGATGCAATAATCAACAATCCAGATCTTTAAAAAATACTAAAAATTTAACCAGGTTTTGCGTTGTTATCTTGCGCAATGCCTTAGAACAAAAAAGATAACATAACCTTTTAAACAAATTACCTTATGAAAAGAATGTATTCTTTTATTCTTAGCCTTATTGTAGTCGCAATGACTCTGGTTTCTTGCTCAGATGATGATAGCCTCACGCAATCATCTCTTGCTGAAATCACCAATTTTACTCTTGATTTTGACGGTTTAGAAGCCGATGATGTAGCCTATGATCTGGGAACGGCTATTTCTGTAAGTGTACCTTACGGCACTTCTTTAACAGGTGTAGTACCCGCAATTATCGTTTCAGAAAATGCCAGCATTTCGCCAGCATCAGGAGAAGCAATAAGCTTTGAAGACGGTGTGGCCAAAACCTTTACCGTAACCGCAGAAGACGGTTCTATAAAAGAATATACGGTAACTGTAAACATACGCCCAGAAGTAGGAAGCGGTTCTAAGCTGAAAACCTTTTTAGAAGTACAGGATTTCGGTTTCTTTGCTCTCGAAACAATTACTGAATATGAGTATAATGAAAACTCCGGTTTTGTAAGTAAGTATTCTATAACTGAAGATGGAGAAACTATAGCTTTTACGCTGGTTTATGATGACAAAAATCAGGTTACTGAAAAAACCGCTGAAACACAAAGAACTACTTACACCTACGAAGGCGGTAAAATTACAAAAGCTGAAGAATATGAAGATGGTGAACTAAAATATGGTTTTTCATATACCTATAATGAAGACGATTTACTGGCAAGAAAAGAACAAACCAATTACCAAGAAGAAGAACCTGTTGTAGATGACATAAGAACCTATAAGTATGATGATAAAGGCAACGTCATAGAATTTAATAGAGGTACGTCACAAACTAATATTGTAAAAGCTACTTATGATTCTAAGAATAATCCTTTTAAAAGTATTTATCCAAAAGCCTATGCAGCGATCAAAGTTTCAGGAATTGATGGGGTAAATACGAATAATCCAATTACACGTAGTGAGACTAATGGGGAAGTTACTTATGAATATAATTCAGACGACTACCCTGTATCATCTTCATATTCGGATGCTGATGGAATTGTCACCTATAAAAAAGCTTTCACATATTACGCAGAATAAATTAGCCAATAGTTTTTTCTATTTAAGTCAAGGAGGCTGTCTACAAGCTAAGACAGCCTCTTTTTTATTCACCTGAACTACTGTATTCTTTCAGAAAACTTTTTATCAGGAATTACCCCTATTCTCTACTTCTTTTATCCTTATAACATCATGAAAAACACACTTTTAATCCTATTTATTATAGGTATTGCATCATCCTGCAATAGCAATTCTACTGAAGATGTTCAAAAAAAATTAACCAAAGCTGAACAATTCATTCAATTATATACTCTTGAGGTTGTTCCCCTCTTTGATGAATATTCAGATTTGAATATCCCGGAAGAAATACAGATTGATGAAAATGATCTTTCGGTAAATGCCGGGGCTGCTTTTGGTTATGTTGAAGTAAGTAAGGGCCTTGTAGAACTGAAGGACCAATCAATCCAAATTTTTGTTCTTGCCCACGAGCTTGCACATATCGCAACTCTAAAACAGGCAGAAGGATTCAATCTAAAGGGTGAACTACCATCAGGCTCTGAAACAAGTGATTACAAAAAAGCAGAATATTTGGCCGATTTAATGGCATTTTATCTTATCTCTAAAAACGAACCCGAGACCTATGATCTGTTAAAAGAAAAATTGAATTATTTGGAAGAGTTGCTGGGGAATGGTGATTTTACCCATCCATCAGGAAGTTCCAGAATTGAATCCCTAATGAAATACCTAAAAGGAATGGATAACACTTCGAAAGAAACTGCCTTTTCTAATAGATTTAGAACGATATGGAGTATGAATTAATTTTATAATCCTACCAAATCAGTCAAGGTATTAGTCATTTTAATTATATCAATTTTTCTATCCGAAATTGTTACGAGCTAATGTTAGCTGTTTGTAATATCTCGCTTATATCTCTAGCACAATTACTCAGGACCCTACAGTTCTTTTTCAAGTGGTATTTTTTACTGCTTTTACCTTTAAAGACAGAGACGGCATTTGTACTTATTTGAGGTGCTGCTGTAACTAGTGCAAGGGTCAAAATAAATATGAAGCTTTTCATCAGTTGATCACGTTATAATTAGCGGTAAGATATTCATTTTATAGGTATTAACGGATATCTTTTATAAACCCTACTTCTAACACTATTGCAGGACAAAAATCTTTTAGATCCCGCAATACCTGAAAGTTTGCAAATTTCACCCCTCTACTCTTTTGACCGGTCAAAACAACAAGCCGTTTTTCTAACAGATGCCCCAACCAAATGGATTGCTCTAAATACGGATTTTCTTGGTTATATGCATATACCTCTACGCCAGTTGCATTAGAATTAGAAGCGTCATTATAATGTAAAGAGATAAACAAATCCGCCTGGAGTATTCTGGCTAGTTTTGTACGATCTCCAAGACTGATCAAGGTATCGGTATATCGGGTCAGGAAATATTCAGCAGGTTTCCCATCAAACTCCTGTTGTCCAGTGATCAATCTTTGAGCTAGATCCAATACCAGATCCTTCTCAAGAATACCATTTAAACCCCGTGCTCCAGAATCCATTCCCCCGTGTCCGGGATCGATCACAATACGTAAAGGTCGATATACATCCTGACCAAAAAAGAGACAAGTTTTGAGGAGCAAATAGAGAAAAACGACGTTTTGGAGCTTCATTTTATTTTTTGGGTTTTGAGTTATTAACAGAGGAACGGCTTTATTTCCTAAAATTTAATTGACTTTGAATGCATTTAAAATCAAATGAATACAAAATTTATTTTATTCACAAATTATTGATTTACAGGTATTTGAGATAATAAATATATACTTTTCAAGAGTTCAATCAAACAGTAATTTAAAACGAACTCTTATGAAAAAATCAAGCTACTTCACAACGATCCAATCGCTGGTCACGATTCCTCTTTTTGCTCAGATTGGAGGGATTGAAGATTCTGTAAATGATGTTTCCGATACCATCAGAGCCGTATTCCCTATCATTCTAGGGGTTATATTTCTAGTGGGTTTCCTCTTTAGTGCCGGGCATTTCTTTGGGGAGAATTCTGATCTAAAGAAAGGAATCACGCGCGTACTGGTTTTTGTATTGATCGCCGGAGGAGTGGTAGGCATCTTTTCCTACCTGATCGGTATCGTAGTCTAAGCGAATCAACAGCAACACGCACAATGAAAAGCTACGAAGTCTATAAAAACATCAGAAAACGGGCCGTCCTTTTCGGACTCCAGCTTTCGATGTTCGCCCTTATGATGTGCAGTATCATTTGTTCATTAATGGTCATCATCTTTTCCTTCAGTCTTCTTGTTCTTATAGGTGTTCCTGTTTTCAATGTCGCACTGTATTTCAGCTTGCTGAATTTAAACCGATTTCAAACGCTCAGGCTATTCGGATCTCGATTTCCGAAACATTTAAGCAATAAAAAACCGCTATAAACTTCTACGATGACTTATAAAACTCAGTTAATACAACCCATAGCAGCACTAGAAAGCAACATACTTTTTACCAGCAATGGAGACGTTGTATGGTGTTATGAAGGCCATTTACCGGAGATTTATTCTTTATCGGAAAAAGATTATGAAGCGCTTCACGCCTGTTGGTTTCAAGCGGTTAAAACTTTACCAGCAGGTACCATCATTCACAAGCAAGACTGCTATCAGCAAAAAGAGTATTGCGCTGAAGAATTGCCCAATACCAGCTTTTTAGAACAAGCAACCCGGAGCCATTTTAGGGGGCGAAAGTATCTCACACACCGTTGCTATGTATTCTTCATATTCACAAAAAACAAATCCTTAACTCGTGCACATTACATCAATCCTTTTAAAAACAGCAACAAAGCCATACCCAAGCAGCTGGATGATGCTCTTCTGCATTTTAAAGCAGCTGTTGAAGATGCTGTTGCCTTTATCAACACAAGTCGTAAAATGGCTGTTGAACCGCTTGATGCGGCGGCTATTGAGACGCTGACCCGTTCTTATTTTAACGGTTACAATACCGACGTGGATACCGATATCGTGTTAGATAACAACCAAGTGATCATCGGGGATCACTATTTTGATGCGCTTGCCGTAACTAATGAAACGTGCTTTGGAGAGGCTGTACAAACCAGCACGATCAATGAGAAATTTTCAACGGACTCGTATGTATTTCATAAGGGATTTATAGATGGTTTAGGGCTCGCTTTAGATGAGAACCACATGGTAAATCAGATACTGATTCTCGATGATAAGCATAAATGGCGTAAGCTTTTAGATAAGAAAGTAGAGGAACTCAACAAAAGCTCCAACTTCGGTACGCAAAACAAAGTGGTCTTAGGGAAGATTCAGGATATTCTGGAGCAGATCAATACCGATGAAACATCGCGGGTAAGCGGTCTCACTGCCACAAAACTTTTGCAAGTGCTTTTGTATTTGTTTACTTTGCGTACTCATTTTAGTTAGATTAAAGTGATTAATTAGAGGGCGTTAATTTTGGAACATCTTCGCCCTCTTTTTTAAGTGATTTACTCGGCTTTGCTTCCCAGTAATAGAATTTCTGAAGCTTCTACTTCAGTTACATAGCGTTTGATGCCGTCTTTGTCCTCGTAGCTTCTAGACTTGAGTTTTCCGCTCAAAGCGAGTTCTTTGCCTTTGGTGAGATAATTCTCAATAAGATCAGCGGTTTTACCCCAAGCCACAATGGTGTGCCATTGCGTATCCTGTGTTTTTTCGCCTTTGGTATTTTTGTAAAACTCATTGGTAGCCAATGAAAAACGAGCTACTTTTTTTCCGCTTTCTAGCGTAACTAGTGTAGGTTCTTGTCCTACGTTTCCAATTAGTTGAACTTGATTTCTGATCGTACTCATAACAGTAGTATTTAAAGATTAATTAAAATGCTGTCTAACCTCTTTAGACAGTTTGCATTTGTATTTTGAAAAATTGATTTACTTATTTTATCCTGAGCGTTTTCCTTTTTTGTTTTTGTTTGTTTTGATCCCGCATCTTTTTGTATGTTTTGAGCTGATTTCATAATGCTTGTTTTTGATTTACTTCCCTTAGTGCCTATCGCTGTTCCCTTTTTTTGTTGCTGATACATTTTCAAGAGTTTGAATTAGTAAGGACATATAAAAGCGCGGTACAAGCGGTTATGCTGTCCGGCTAACTTCAAACTATTGGTATTTTGCTTTCAAAAAAAGAGACGTACAGCGATGCTGTTAAAGGGAATTCAAAAAACTAACGTGGGAAGTTTTAAAACTTGAGAAGGGGGATTAAATGCTAAATGATAATTCTTTAAAAAAAGAGAAGTCCATTTACTCGATAAATACATTTGGCTTTCTGTATTATTGATAAACTACAAATAAGTGCCCCCGAAGCATTTTAGTGTTGAAAATATACTTACGTTTTAATACCTTTTTTTAATCAAAAAAAAAGGGTGACCAGTATATAGTAACCCTTATCACTTATCCTTTTTATTTATTCGTTTATATATATAAAATCAAAGATTGTCTGTTAATCTATATTAGCACTTCCGGTATTATTTGTTGTGACCTCTTCAATTAAAAAAATTCATTCAAATGGAAATCTTAAAACATTTGGAATTGTAAAATTTCTTATTGAGAAATCGAATACAAAAACGTCTAAATTGATCATTTTCTAGTTTAGAGTATAGCTTTAGAAAAAGACCAGAATATTACGTAATACTTATTATTCCTCATTAAAATCTAGGATATATGTAATTATTTCAGCTTGTTGTACAAAAGTATTTGTGAAAAATTAATGAAACTTATAAAGTTAATTTTAGCAGATTATGAGACCTGAAAAGTACTCTATGCACAGAACGAATGTGAGGCATAAATTGTTGAATTTAAAATAGAGTTTTAACAGGCTTTCATTTGCCTAAAATTCGTTTACTAATTATTGTAACACTTAAAAATTATGAAAGTAAGAATTAAGAATATGGTAAGCCTGCGATGTAAACTCAAGGTAGCTTCAGTACTAGAAGAATTGGGTGTTGCGTATACGACTTTAGAGTTAGGAGAACTGCAATTTGCAAAGCCGCTTTCCAAGCCATTAAAACGAAAGCTAAAAGAAGAATTGTCAAAATCTGGTTTAGAACTTATTTATGACCGAAATGCCTTACTTATTGATAAAATAGTCAATGTAGTGGTAGTGATGGTAAAGTATACAGAAGAATTACCCGAAATTAGTTTTTCTACTTACCTCAGCGATAAACTAAAGCTTGACTACAACAAAATGGCAGTTCTATTTTCAAGTTCTAAAGGCATCACATTAGAACATTTTGTTATTCTGCACAAAGTAGAACGCGTTAAAGAGTTAATTATCTGTAATACATTGAACCTTACCGAAATATCTTTTAAGATGCAATACAGTGGTGTAGCGCATTTGTCTAAACAGTTTAAGCAAATAACCGGTATTACGCCTACATTTTACAAATTGATGTCAGATCAGGAGCGCAGTGATCTGAATAAAGCCGGATGGCTTTATTCTTAAAACCTGTGATAGATGTAATTTTCATAATAAACTATACAACTGTTTTACCCAATTAAGTGCTGAATTTTGTGAAGTGAGTTGACATTAAGAAAATTCATCTAAAACAGCTCGTTATGGATATGTACGCAGGTTATAATTTCTGAGGAATGCACGTGATCTGGTGGTTTATCTGGGGCATTTTACTCCTGTGGATGTTTGCCACGCCTTACGAAATCCCTGGTCAATTTACCCGAAAAGAGACTCCCTTAGATATTTTAAAAAGACGTTTTGCTTATGGAGAAATTAATATGACAGAGTATAAAAAATTAAAAGAACACCTGCGTTAACAACTCAATGAAGAATCTGAAATGAACAAAAACACAAAATTTTCCGTAGAAAAAATGCAGTATGGTACAATTAGTTCCGTGCGTGGGAGTGTGGTTGATGTTCGGTTTGAAACGAATTTACCTGCTGTCTGTACGGTTTTGTATTCAGGAAAAGAGAATGAGATTGTTATTGAAGTCCTGTCGCAAAAAGATGAATTTACGGTTCGGGGTATTGCGCTAAATCACACACAAGGACTTGCCCGTGGAATGCGCGTTAAAACCGATAGAAGCGAACTTACCGTCCCCGTTGGGAACCACATTTTAGGGAGAATGTTTGATGTTTTTGGGAACACGATAGATCATCTTGAGCCGCTTAAAGAAGGTGAACTCCGCAAGGTGCATCAACCACCACCTCCTTTATCAAAAAGAGCGGTTAAGGCTGAGGTTTTTGAAACGGGAATTAAAGCAATTGATGTTTTGGTGCCTTTAGAACGGGGTGGTAAAGCCGGACTATTTGGTGGTGCAGGCGTAGGTAAAACCATTTTGTTAACTGAAATCATACACAATATGGTGGGTCATAACCACGGTGTGAGTATGTTTTGTGGTATTGGTGAGCGTTGCCGGGAAGGGAACGAATTGTACAACGCGATGAAAGAGGCCGGTCTTTTAAAAGATATGGTGCTAATTTTTGGGCAGATGAACGAACCGCCGGGAGCACGATTCCGGGTGGGGCACGCTGCTTTGACAATGGCCGAATATTTTAGGGATGAAGAGAAACGCGATGTGTTATTACTGATAGATAATATTTTCCGGTTTATTCAAGCGGGAATGGAAGTCTCTGGTTTGATGGGGCAAATGCCTTCCCGATTGGGATACCAACCCACAATGGGTACCGAGCTTGCAGAATTGGAAGAGCGAATTGCGTATACCAATACCGGGGCGATTACCTCAATACAGGCGGTTTATATACCGGCTGATGATTTAACAGATCCTGCTGCCGTACATACGTTCTCCCATCTTTCTGCATCTATTACGCTTTCGCGGAAAAAAGCCAGCGAAGGATTATATCCTGCGATTGACTTATTACAATCCAATTCTAAGATGACCACCCCGGGGATTATAGGTCAAAAACATTATGATCTCTCGCAGCAAATACGAGAAACTCTGGCGCAGTATGAAGAATTAAAAGACATCATCTCGATGTTGGGCATGGAACAGCTTTCCGTTAAAGACCGCCTAGTGGTGAATCGGGCGAGGAGAATAGAACGTTTTTTAACCCAGCCATTTTCAGCTACAGAGCAATACAGCGGTATTAAAGGCAAGCAAGTTCCTTTACAAGATGCTTTAGACGGTTGTCAGCGCATTCTGAATGACGAATTTAAAGACTATCCGGAAAGTGCTTTTTATATGATAGGTACTATCGATGAGGCTAAAATGCCTAAAAATGAAGAGAAACCCAAACCCGGGGATAGTGTTGAACATAAACCTAAAGAACCCGAAAAAGGCGAGAAAAAAAAGAAGCCTACGACTGAAAAAGAAGTTGTAGTAAACGCATAAAAATCTAAACCAGATGAATTTAAAAATCCTGCTTCCGTATAAACTATTTGCAGACATTAAAAATGTGAAAAGCATTGTGATGGAAACCAGTGAAGGTTGTTTTGGGATGTTACCTAACCGCCTGGATTGTGTGGCAGCACTAGTTCCGGGTATTTTAAGCTATAGAACGACTACTCAAAAAACAAACTATATAGCCGTTGACGAGGGAGTTATGGTAAAGGCTGGTAGCGCAGTATTGATATCGGTACTCAACGCTACGGGAGGTACCGACCTTGGAAAGTTGGGTGAACTTATAAAAACGGAGTTTAACAAAAAGGAGGAAGATCAACGCAAAGCACAAAGGGTAATTGCCAAGCTCGAGAGGGGCTTTGTATATAGCTTTGATAAATTCAGAAACCATTAAAATGGAATCCGAATTTCATAACGAATCCAGTTCTTTTAGTGAAGCAATTGCAAAAAAAGAAAAGCGGAAGCTCAATACACAGCAAAAGAAAAATAGTGTTTGGTCTGGTTTGGGAATGATGGGAATGGTTGGCTGGTCTGTTGTGGTTCCTGCGGTGATCGGTTCGGCTGTAGGGCTGTGGCTCGATAAACATCATCCGCAATCTTTTTCCTGGACGCTTACGCTTTTGTTAATCGGTGTTATCATCGGCGCAATAATCGCGGGGTACTGGGTACAAAAAGAAGATAGTGAAATACATAATGATAAAAACGATGATGATGAATGAATCCTTGATACTGATTTTATGTTTTACTGCGGGGATGATCCTGGGCGTTCTGTTTTTTGGTGGACTCTGGTTGACGGTGCGCAAATCGGTAAATGCCAAAATCCCCGAACTGTGGATTTTTGGAAGTTTCCTTTTACGAACAAGCATAACTTTAGTAGGGTTTTACTTTATAAGCGGCACAGAATGGCAACGTCTTATTTTCTGTTTATTGGGATTTATAACAGCAAGATATCTGGTGATGCGAGCAACCAAAAAATGGGATGCCAAACATGAAATTCTAGAAAAAGAAGAAAACCATGGAGCTTAGTCCCGACCAAACAATTTTCTGGCAGTATGGTTTTATCACCATCAATCTGACTCTGGTTACGACCTGGGGCATTATGCTGTTCTTGATAAGTTCTTCGGTTGTGGTAACCCGCAAATTAAAAACCGGACTTCAAATCTCACGCTGGCAATGTTTTGTCGAAATGATCGTAACCGGTATTAACGATCAGATTAAAGAAGTGGGCTTGAATAAACCACAGGAATACATCGGTTTTATAGGTACTTTGTTTTTGTTTATAGGTGTTTCGAACGTGTGTATTATTTTTCCGGGATACACGCCACCCACGGCATCCCTATCCACCACAGCAGCTTTGGCCTTGTGTGTATTTCTTGCGGTTCCGTTTTACGGGATTAGCAAAACCGGAATTCTGGGTTATCTCAAATCCTACCTGCAACCCACTTGGATTATGCTTCCGTTTAACCTTATCAGCGAGGTGTCACGTACACTGGCACTGGCAGTTCGTTTATTTGGAAACATTATGAGCGGCGGTATGATAGTGGCTATTTTATTAAGCATTTCGCCCTTTATTTTTCCAGTTATTATGAATGCGCTGGGCTTACTTACAGGCACGGTACAAGCGTACATTTTTAGTATTCTGGCAACGGTTTACATCGCCGCTGCTGTTCAGAATACCAAAAATAAAAAGAAACCTAAAATACTAAACACTAACTAAATCTCTAAAAATGGACAGTACAACTTCAATAGCCATCGCATCAATTATTACTGCCGGTCTCACTACCGCTGTAGGATGTATGATGCCGGCAATAGGCGAAGGCAAGGCTGTTTCTACGGCATTGAGCTCAATAGCACAGCAGCCAGATGCGGCTCCTACCATTACCCGAACGTTATTTGTGGGCCTAGCAATGATCGAGTCTACCGCGATTTATTGCTTTGTAGTGGCAATGATTCTCCTTTTTGCAAATCCCTTCTGGAACCACGTAATCGCTAATTAAAATCCTATGAAAATCAACTGGTTCACGGTAATAGCGCAAGTCATCAATTTCCTAATTCTGGTGTGGTTGCTCAAAAAATTCTTATACAAACCCATTCTGAATGCAGTGAATACCCGAGAAAAAAAAATTACTGATGAACTGAAAGATGCCGATGCTCAAAAAGCGTCTGCACAACAGGAAAAGGACGATTTTAAAAAGAAGAATACAGATTTTGATACTCATAAGAAAAACCTAATGGCAGCGGCAGTTGCAGATGCGGCTACTCAAAAAGAGCAGCTTATAACTGCGGCCAAGACCCAAGCCAATGAACTGCGAACCACTATGGAAAAAGCCGCTCAGGAAGATCAGAAGAATGAGAATGCAGCACGTGCTCACGACAATCAAGATCAGGTTTTTGCGATGACACGTAAAGCCCTTACTGCTATTGCTTCTGTAAGCTTAGAAGAACACGCGGCAAACAGTTTTATTCAACGCTTGAAATCGGCTACAGAAGAAGAAAAAAAGCAAATGCAGGATGCGTTTCAGTCTAAAGAGCATGTTCTTTTAGTACGTTCTGCTTTTGCTCTAGCTGAAGAGCAACAGGCAAGTATAAAGAATGTAGTTAAGGGAGTGTTGAATGTGGAAAAAACAATGGAATTTAAAACAGACCCCCAATTGGTTAGCGGAATCGAACTTTCCACAAGCGGCTATAAACTGGGGTGGAATTTTTCTGAATATATAAATGCTTTGGAAGAACATACAGCTGAAATATCGAAAGAAAAGCTAAAACTGCAATTGGAAAAAAAAGCTGTGATATCCAACTAATATGCAAGCAAAAACCCCTACTCTACCCTATCAGTTCATCGAAGGAATTGAAAATTTTAAATTTCCACTGACACCACGTGAAATTGGAACGGTGACTAGCGTTTCAACAGGAATAGCAACGGTCTCCGGCTTACCTAATGTGGGTTTTGAAGAATTGCTGAAATTTAAAAACGGACTTTTTGGTATTGCTTATAATCTTGATGAAGACGAGATCGGTGTTATTCTTTTAGGAAAAGACTTTTTGCTCAAAGCCGGTGATGAGGTCGAGCGTACCGGTCGCGTGATAGATGTTCCAGTGGGTGATGGATTGATAGGAAGAGTGATTGGTCCGCTTGGCAACCCTTTAGATGATAAAGGCACTGTGTGGTTTCGTGAGCGTTTTCCCATTGAGCGCCCCGCACATCAGATAATGGATCGAAGTGCGGTTTCGGTTCCCTTACAGACGGGTATTAAGGTGATTGACGCGTTGATTCCCATTGGTCGCGGCCAGCGTGAATTGATCGTGGGAGACCGCCAGACCGGTAAAACCGCCATAGCCATTGATGCCATTCTTAATCAGCGTGATAAAAATGTATTGTGTATTTATTGCGCTATTGGCCAAAGAGCTTCTGCTGTGGCAAAAGTGATTGCCAATTTTCAGGAAAAAGGAGCAATGGAATACACCGTAGTGGTGGTTGCCGAAGGGAATAATGCTCCAGGAATCTCCTACATTGCCCCTTATGCAGCGACTAGTATTGCAGAATATTTTATGGAGGCAGGCCGCGATGTGCTTATCGTTTATGATGACCTTACGCATCATGCACGCGCGTATCGAGAACTGTCTTTATTACTACGAAGACCACCGGGGCGAGAAGCTTTTCCCGGTGATATTTTTTACATTCACTCCAGATTGCTAGAACGCTCAACGCATTTAAGCTCTGATTTAAAAGGCGGTTCGCTTACGGCTTTGCCAATTATAGAAACCGAAGCACAGAACATTTCGGCATACATCCCCACAAATTTAATTTCCATAACAGACGGGCAAATCTATTTATCGCCTAAACTTTTTGAACTTGGAATTCTACCGGCTGTTGATGTTGGAAAATCGGTTTCCAGGGTTGGAGATAAAGCGCAGTTGTTCGCGTATCGCGCTATTGCAAAACTAAAACTCGAGTATGCTCAGTTTGAAGAATTAGAAAGCTTCACCCGCTTCGGAACCCGACTCGATGAGGGCACTAAAAAGACAATCGCTCACGGAAAGCGTATTCGCGAATGTTTGAAACAAGAAGAGCATCAGCAGTTGACGGTATCTGAACAAATCGTGATTTTACTTTCTTTGAAAGCAGGTCTTTTAGATACAATTGTCATCGAAAGGATTCAAGAAGCAGAGCAGGAATTACTTAACAATATGGATTCTTTTCCGCAGGAAATTATACAACGTATTACTTCTAACGAAAAGCTAAGCGAGGAAGATAGCCAGACGATTCTCAAAATTTCTGAAACGCTACTGAAATTCTTCTTAGATAAACCCGAAGTCTGATGGATACTTTAGAAAACCTACGCGGTAAGATTGAAGGCGCCAAAGATTTAAAGTCGGTGGTGAATGCCATGAAAGCGATGGCAGGTTCTAATATTATTCAATATGAGACCGCTGTAAGTTCCCTTGCAGCTTATTATTATACTATAGCTCTAGGAATCGTTGGATATTTTAAAGCTGAGCAGATTGCAGCAATTGAAAAACCGAAGGGATTTAAAAATAAAGAAGAAGTGATTTGTGCCATTGTTTTTGGTTCTGATCAGGGATTGGTTGGGCAGTTTAATGATTCTATGGCAAACTTTGTTTCTGAATACTTTAAGGCTTTAACCGGAAAAAAAGAGGTTTGGGTAGTAGGCGAACGGATGCAACTGTTGTTGTCTGATGAAGGTTTTAATACTTCAAAAATATACCCGGTACCTAATGCTATTAATGGGGTTACGCCTTTAATTACTGAAATTTTAAACCAAAGTAGGAAAAGTCAGGATAACGAGAACATTTCAGTCTTTTATATTTTTCACAATAAGCCTAAACCAGATTCGGGTTATATCCCGGTAATGCAGCGTTTCCTACCATTAGATCAACAGTGGAAGGATGACTTACAAGAAACCGAATGGCCTACAAAATTACTTCCGCAGCTTGCAGGAGCTGTACGTCCCACACTTGCTACTCTAATTAAAGGCTATCTATTTACTTCGTTATTTAAGGCCTGTGTAGAATCATTAGCGAGTGAAAATGCGAGCCGGTTAGAAGCCATGCAACGCGCAGAAAAAAATATTAGTGATCAGCTAGAGGATCTCAACAAAAAATACCATCGACTTCGCCAAAGCTCAATTGATGAAGAATTGTTTGACGTGGTTTCAGGTTCTGAAGCATTGAAAAAGTCATAATTCCCTTCAACGTGCAGATGTGTGGTTTATGCAAGAATTAATCGAAATAGAACAAGAGCGCGGATTCTTTAAAAGGGTACCTTTTTTCATTCTTAGAAAGATCATCAAATCAAAGCGTATAACGCGAAAAGGAATTAGGAGCTTGATGGATCTTTCTGAATCAAATGCAAATTAGGGCTTCCGCAGCTTTAAAATCTTGCTTGATTAAACCCGAATACACTAAAATAAAACTATGGAAGCAGAATTGATTAATACAGCCACCGGAATATTGTCTCCCGATCTTCTAAGAAAGATAAACGCCTATTGGCGCGCTGCTAACTATCTTTCGGTAGGGCAACTTTATTTGCGGGAGAACCCGTTACTTAAGGAGCCTTTAAAGCTTTCTCACGTAAAGAAAATGTTGTTGGGTCACTGGGGAACTACCCCGGGTCAAAATTTTATCTACGTCCATCTCAATAGAATTATAAAAGAATACGACCTCGATATGTTTTACATCGCAGGTCCGGGTCACGGTGGTCCTGCATTAGTAGGAAACACCTATTTGGAAGGTACCTATAGTGAGATTTATCCCGATATAAGTCAGGATGAGGACGGACTCAGAAAATTATTTACCCAGTTTTCGTATCCCGGAGGAATCCCAAGTCATGTATCTCCTGATTGTCCGGGTTCGATTCACGAAGGAGGAGAATTAGGCTATTCTCTAAGCCATGCATTTGGCGCAGCCTTTGACAATCCTGAACTCATCATATCCTGTATTATTGGTGATGGCGAGGCAGAAACCGGTCCGCTAGCTACCGCTTGGCATTCTAATAAATTTCTGAATCCCGTTACAGACGGCGCTGTTTTGCCTATTCTGCATTTAAACGGATATAAAATTGCAAACCCAACCATACTGGCAAGAATTCCACATAAAGAGCTCAAAAAGTTGCTTAAAGGCTATGGTTGGAAACCTTATTTCGTAGAAGGTGATAATCCCGAATTGATGCATCATATAATGGCAGAAGTTATGGATGAGGTGGTCAAAGAAATTCAGCAAATTCGAAATGATGCCCGTAGTAAGGGAGTGACCAAAAGACCGCGCTGGCCAATGATCGTGCTCAAATCTCCCAAAGGCTGGACCGGACCAAAAGAAGTAGACGGTTATAAAATAGAAGGAACCTTTAGAGCGCATCAAATACCGCTGCAGGTAGATCGAGAGCATCCACAACATCTGCGTGTACTGGAGGAGTGGATGAAAAGTTATAAGCCGGAAGAGTTGTTTACCGAAGTAGGGAAACTTGTGCCTGAATTAGCTGCACTTGCACCAAAAGGCGAACGCAGAATGGGCGCAAACCCACATACAAATGGAGGGAAATTACTGCGCGATCTGGTGATACCTAACTTTAGAAATTATGCGGTTGAAACGCACACCCCGGGATCTGTAAAAGCTTCAGATACGAACCAAATGGGCATTTTTCTGAGAGATATTGTTAAACACAATCAGGAGCAACGAAACTTTAGGATTTTTGGACCGGATGAGATTCTTTCCAATCGCCTAAATGCTGTTTTTGAAGAAACAGACAGGCAGTGGGAATCAGGATCCAGAGTAAATGATGAGTTTCTTGCTTTGGAAGGCAGTGCGGTAGAAATGCTAAGCGAGCATCAATGTGAAGGTTGGTTAGAGGGCTATTTACTTACGGGAAGACACGGGCTATTTACGAGTTATGAAGCCTTCATACATATTGTTGATTCTATGTTTAATCAGCACGCAAAGTGGTTAAAAGTAAGTGCACGAATCCCGTGGAGAACAAAAATTGCGTCTCTAAATTATTTGCTGGCTTCCCACGTTTGGCAGCAAGCTCATAACGGAGATACGCATCAGGATCCCGGTTTTATTGATCACGTGGTCAATAAAAAAGCTTCCATAGTGCGGGTATACCTTCCGCCGGATGCGAACTGTTTACTGTCTGTAACCGATCATTGTTTGAGAAGCCGTCATTATGTAAATGTGATTATTGCCGGTAAATATCTGGCTCCGCAGTGGTTAAATATGGAAGACGCGATAGCGCATTGTACCCGAGGAATTAGTATCTGGAAATGGGCAAGTACTTACCACGGTACTAATCCTGATGTGGTGATGGCAAGCTGTGGGGATGTGCCTACACTAGAGTCACTTGCAGCAGTTTCCATTCTTAAAGAATTTTTACCAGAGCTCAATGTAAGAGTCGTAAACGTTGTTGATCTGATGAAATTAGAATCGAATACCGAGCACCCACACGGATTGACTGATGAGGAGTTTGACAGGTATTTCACGGCAGACAAGCCGATTATTTTTGCTTTTCATGGTTATCCGAAACTCGTACATACCCTTACCTATCGCCGTACAAACCATGTCAATATGCATGTGCATGGTTATAACGAAGAAGGTACAATCACAACGTTTTTTGACAATCTAGTGGCTAACGACTTAGACCGCTTTCATTTAGTGATAGATGTTGTAAATCGTTTGTCTCATCTGGGTGAAAAAGGACAGGCGGTAAAACTTATGCTTGAGGAAAAACTGGTTAAACACAGCGCATACATCATCAAAAACGGTGAAGATTTACCGGAAATCCGCAATTGGAAATGGAAAAAAAACTAGACAATTCGTATTTAAAAGAGACGATACGCTTACTCTTCGCCGGCAACAAGCGTTTTGAAGCCTTGGGAATCCCACAGACACTTGAAATGCGCCGTAATTATCGCGAATTGATCATCAAAACCCCGGGTTTGAATGAAAGTATAGGCGGTGTTATTTTATACGATGAAACGATACGGCAACGAACTAAAGACGGAATTAAGTTTACGCAGTTATTGAAAAATGCCGGTATAATTTTCGGAATAAAAGTAGACACAGGAGCGAAGCCAATGGCCGCTTTTCCGGGTGAAAAAGTCACCGAAGGCCTTGATGGTTTGCGCGAACGTCTCGCTGAATACAAAAAGATGGATGTTCGTTTTGCTAAGTGGAGGATGGTGATTGCCATAGCAGCGGAGATCCCCACCACTGCCTGCATCGAGGCAAATATTCATGCTTTGGTACGCTATGCCGCTTTATGCCAGGAAGCAGAAATTGTACCTATTGTTGAACCCGAAATCCTGATGAGTGGAAATCATACAATAGAACGTTGTTACCAGATTTCTGAGGACGTATTAAAACGGCTTTTTTATCAGTTGTATCAATTTGGAGTCGATTTAGAAGGAATGATTTTAAAACCAAATATGGTTAGTTCCGGGAAAGCCCGGGTGGTTCATAGCAGTGTTGATGAAGTGGCAGAAGCTACAATAAAGTGTTTACGGGCATCGGTGCCGGCAAGTGTGCCTGCGATTGCGTTCTTGTCTGGCGGTCAATCTTCTCTGGAAGCCGCAACCCATTTAAATGCGATGCATACCCAATTTAAAAATCAGCTGCCATGGATGCTTACTTTTTCTTTTGGCAGAGCCATTCAACAACCGGCATTAGAAGTTTGGAAAGGCCGGGATGAAAACATAAAAAAAGCTCATAAGTTACTGTATCTGGCAGCGAAATCTGATGTTTCCGCACGTTTAGGGAAATATTTTAACGAGATGGATCGAGCTGCATTTTAAACTTATTTGACCAGAGAAATAGAACATTGAAAAGTTTTAAATATGACTGCTATTACTCATTTTAATATTAAAGGGTTAACGGAAGTGCAGGTTTTAGAAGCCCGAAGGAATCACGGTGGTAACAGTCTTGATTATAAAAAGGAAAGTGGCTTTTTTGCAGCTTTGAAAAGTATTGCCAAAGAACCAATGGTTCTGTTGTTGCTGGCGACTTCTTCCATTTATTTTATTAGCGGAAAAACCGGCGATGGTATTTTTATGGCTTCGGCAATTTTGCTGGTTGTTGCGATCTCCCTGTATCAGAATTCGCGAAGCCGTAATGCGCTTGAGAAATTAAAAGATCTTACGCAACCGGTTTGTAAAGTCATTCGCTCTGGCGACATACAGGAAGTTACGAGTGAGGAATTAGTACTGGGAGATAGTCTGATGATTGAAGAAGGCACTGCGATTGCTGCAGATGGAACGATTGTTCACTCCAATGATTTTTCGGTAGATGAGTCGATCCTTACCGGGGAATCTTTATCGGTTTACAAAGACAAGGATTCTGATAAAAATGAAGTGTATCGAGGAACCACAGTTGCCGGAGGTCTCGCAATTATTACGATTACCGCTATCGGCAATAAAACCCGACTGGGAGAAATTGGCAAGAGCCTGGAAGACATTCAGGAAGAAAAAACCCCGCTTGAACGCCAAATCAACAGTTTTGTTAAGAAGATGGTTATTGCGGGAGTGCTCGTCTTTAGTATCGTCTGGGCGATAAACTATTTTCAATCCTACAGTTTTACAAGTAGTTTGATCGAAGCACTTACACTGGCGATGAGTATTCTGCCGGAAGAAATTCCCGTGGCATTTACCACATTTATGGCATTGGGAGCCTGGCGTTTGATGAAACTGGGCATTGTGGTTAAGCAAATGAAAACGGTAGAAACCTTAGGCAGTGCAACGAAGATTTGCACCGATAAAACCGGCACACTTACAGAAAATAAAATGACACTTGCCAAAGTGTTTACGCTGGTAGATTCTAAAATCACAGAAACAGCGGCTATTGCAAGCGATACTGAAAAAGAGTTGGTACGCCTGTCGATGTGGGCGAGTGAACCCATACCTTTTGATCCTATGGAAATCGCGCTGCATCAGGTGTATAAAACTACAAATATTACTGATGAAAGACCCGATTTTAAGTTGGTGCACGAGTATCCCTTAGATGGAAAACCACCCATGATGACGCACATTTTTGAAGATACTTCCGGTAATCGCATCATTGCAGCAAAAGGAGCTCCGGAAGCGATGCTGGAAGTTTCCGATTTGACTGAAGTTCAACAAAAACAGATTGAAAACGCCTTGGAAAGCCTTACAGGAGAAGGGTTTCGGGTACTGGGAGTTGGTGAAGCGGACTTTAAAGGCAAAGACTATCCTAAAAGACAGCAGGATTTTAAATTCAGTTTTAAAGGAATTATCGCGTTCTACGATCCGCCGAAAAAAAATATAACTCAGGTTTTAGAGGATTTCTATTCCGCAGGAATTCAGGTTAAAATTATTACAGGTGACAACGCTACAACTACAGGAGCGATTGCAAAACAAGTGGGATTCAAAGGCTTTGAAAAGAGTATTTCGGGAGAAGCATTGATGCAATTATCTGATGCTGAAATTCAAAAAATAGTAACGGATACGAATGTCTTTACCCGAATGTTTCCGGAGGCAAAACTGAAAATAATAGAAGCTCTTAAAACTAATAAAGAAATCGTAGCGATGATTGGCGACGGGGTCAACGATGGCCCTGCATTAAAAGCGGCTCACATAGGCGTGGCGATGGGAACCAAAGGCACCGAAATCGCTAAACAAGCGGCTTCTCTTATTTTAAAGGAAGATGACTTGTCGAAGTTGGTTGACGCCGTAGCGATGGGAAGACGCATTTATGCCAACCTTAAAAAAGCGATTCAGTATATTATTTCCATTCATATTCCTATCATTCTGACGGTGTTTTTACCGCTGGCTTTGGGTTGGATTTATCCTAATATTTTCTCGCCCATACACATCATTTTTCTGGAATTGATTATGGGACCTACCTGTTCTATAATTTATGAAAATGAACCGATTGAAGCAAATAGTATGCTTGAAAAACCCAGAGCGTTTACCAGTACTTTTTTCAATATGAAAGAGTTGGCTACCAGTATAATTCAGGGAGTGGTAATAGCTGTAGGAAGCTTGTTTGTTTATCAATATGCGGTTTGGCAGGGCTATAATGAAGCGCTCACCCGTACGATGGTTTTTACGTTGCTTATCGTAGCTAATATCGTTTTGACTCTGGTTAACCGGTCTTTTTACTATTCGGTATTAACGACGCTGAAGTATAAAAATAAACTTGTACCGCTCATCATCGCGATCACCATTGGCATTACTGTGGTACTGCTATTTGTAAAACCAGTGACCGATTTCTTTCAGTTTGAACGTCCAGATTTTCTGCAGATTCTAATGAGTTGTGCAGCCGGTTTCCTTTCTGTTATTTGGTATGAAGCTGTAAAATGGCGGAAGCGCCTGAGGGAATGAAAATGCATATATAAATATTATTATAATCAATTAATCATACAATTGACTGAAGCGTTCGTAAGCGCACAAAATGTGGGAGATGTATAAAAAATTATAGGAATTCAACAAAAAGCAGCACCGTATTATTCTGAAATTGTGTTACTGCGATAGCGTTAGAACCACTTGATATCGGTAGTTCACAACCCGATACTATGAGATTTCACCTAAGTAACAAAACTTGATATGAAACGTATTTTATTACCAACAGATTTTTCGGAAGATTCATTCAATGCAATTCAATATGCGCTACAGTTGATGCAGAGTGAGACTTGTACATTTGTACTCTTACATACCTACACCCCTCCCATGATAAGCACGCATACCATGCTTGATAGTTCAGCTGTGTGGAGCATTCAAAAAAGTGTTGAAGACAACGCACGTAGAAATCTTGATGATTTATCTGAAAAACTGCAACTCGACTTTCCTAATACTAAACACAGCTTTAAAACTCGGGTTTCTTTTAACCTTCTAGTGCCTGAAATGGGTGAGGTTGTCCTTAAAGACCGTATTGATCTGGTAATTATGGCAACTCAGGGAGCCACAGGTGCTAAAGAAATCTTTTTGGGGACGAATACGATGTATGCCATTAAACATTTGAAGATTCCGGTGCTGGCGGTACCTGCAAGATATAGCTATCAAATACCCAAACAGATACTTTTTGCTACGGATTATAGTGCAAGCAAAGGCAATCTCTTTTTTAGTCTTTTACGTGATCTTGCCCAAACACATCGGTCACACATCCAAATATTAAACTCCTACTTCGGGGTGCCGCTCCGGGATTCACAAATTGCTTTTAAAGATTACCTAAACACATATTTTAAAGATATCATACATATTTTTCACGTAGTCGATGGGAAAGAAGTGCTTGATGCCATTGAACATTTTGAGTCAGAGAACACCATTGACCTATTGGTAATGGTTCACAACAAACATAATTTTTTCGAAAACCTATTGTTTAACCCCACGATCAATAAGATCGTTTATCATACCAAAGTGCCTTTTTTAGTAATACCATCAATTAAACAGAACTAACTTCAACCTTTGAGATATTGATTTAAAAATTGAGGTAGAAACTTAACCCCATTATTCTAAAAAGAAATGATTCTAATAGAAAATGGAATTATTATTACTTTAAATCACGTAACTCATAGTAGAAAGCTTCTGTTACAGATTTAGATTTAAATATTCTATTGGCATTAAATACAACTTCCGGTGAATCTGAAAATTAGTTCAATAGATCAATAAATTTTAAAAAAAAACCAAAACTGAGGTTTATATTTTCTAGGAGCGGAATCTGTTAAAAGCAACTTCTTTTGCGGGATTGAATTCAAGAATTTTGAATGAACCCTTTGTCCTACTCTATAGTCTTTTACGGCATATCCTGAAATGAGATGAATTCATCAATGATACCAATAATAGTATATAAAATACTAAGTGACTAAATGCATCCATCAGAACTTTGTCTACTTCTTTTAGAAACAACAATAAGTCACTTTAAGAAAGATTTCTATTTAAAATAGGTGTACCTTCTTTTCATAAAATAAAAGCTATGAGAGTTTCGGTAGTTCGTAAACAAATTAATTTTTTACCAGACTCAAGCAGGGTTGTCGCCAGGTATTTTATGAACGGTGATCTGCGCACACAAAACCTGGTTACCCGCATCTTAAGAATGAGTTCAGTACAGGTATCAGATGCATTAGAACAAACCCTCAGAGAATTTGCTACGCGGCATCGCAACATCACCCGTCTTTTTCATAAACACTGTGAAAATATTAGACCTATAATTGAAAGGATGGAAATCAATTTCAACCTGCTTTCTGGCGAACAACGCATGCTTATTGGTTCTTACTGCACAATGGAATATTCTCTGGAATCAGCAGCCTTTTTCAATCCTTCTATCGTTGAAGATTTTGATCAGTCGTACCTGCAAAAAGGAGAGAAACGGGTGATTATTTCGTTTCGAGCAACCGGGGAAGGTCATATCTCATCGCTGGTTTTTCGGCGGGCAATTCTGGATTTTGACAATAATCTGCACTTGACCCGTTTAGGCGATTATATCGATATGGCTGAAATTTCGCATAAGAAGCTCTTTGACAAAAAGCATTTTGAAAAACGACTCAGCGAGATGCAGATTGAAAAGCAGTATTCAACCCGTATTATGGCAGGATTGCCCGATCGTTTTGAATATTTCGCACTTAAAAAGCAAGTGTCTGATTTGCTTGCTAACGAAAGCATCAACCCGGCAGCACGCATTGCCTATGAAGAAATGATGTGGCTTTTAGAATCCTTTTACGATTTGATATTTCACCGCGATTCAGATCTCACCGAACGCGTGATTTTTCCCATTGCCGAATCAGAAAGTAACGGTATTGAAGACGCCCGTTTTGTACGCTTTTGCGACGGGGAAGAAAATACGGTTATTTATGCGACCTACACCGCGTACAACGGCCATACCATTTTACCAAAACTTATCGCCACCGAAGATTTTTACACCTTTCGCATTATGCCCCTACGCGGCGAAGGTGCCAAAGGCAAAAACCTGGCACTCTTTCCGAAAAAAATTAAAGGCAAGTATGCGATGCTATCCCGGGTTGACGGAGTTAATAACTACCTGATGTATTCTGAAAGTCCCATTGTGTGGAACAAACCCATACTACTTCAGGAACCTAAATACCCCTGGGAATTTACCCAGATTGGGAATTGCGGCTCCCCGTTATGGACTGAAAAAGGCTGGTTAATCCTCACCCACGGGGTTGGGCCTATGCGCCGCTACTGCATTGGCGCTTCGCTCTTTGACCTTGATGATCCCGCTATAGAACTGGGCAGGCTTGAAGAACCACTATTGATGCCGCTTGAAGAAGAACGCAACGGCTATGTGCCCAATGTTGTGTACTCCTGCGGTTCAATCATTCACAACAACTGCCTGATTATGCCCTATGCCGTTTCAGATTATTCCTCGACTTACGCTGTGGTTAAAATGGAAGAATTGTTTGACGCCCTGCTCAACTAGCTTTTGATAACTTTCACATACGCTGCTTCATAAGCGGTGATCATTTTGTGCATACTAAAATTGGTCTCTGCGTGTGCACGTATTTTCTTTGGATTGAGATTATTGAGTTTTTTAATAGCAGCTACTGCTTCCGCTATCGTTTTAACCAAAAATCCCGATACGCCTTCTACGATAAGCTCGGGCATACTGCCTCTTGAAAATGCGATGACCGGCGTTCCGCACATCATCGCCTCAAGTACGCTCAGGCCAAAAGGTTCTTCAAACGAAATAGGATGCAAGAGCGCTTTTGCCCCGCCCAAAACCACATCACGCTCTTTCTTGCACAGGTTGCCTAAATACTGAATCGTGTCGCCGTTAATTTGTGATTGAATTTGCGACTGGTAATATTGCTCATCCTGAATAAGTCCGGCAATTTTAAGCTGAAGCTTTGCATGGCGTGCAATTGCAATGGCTTTGTCCAGACCTTTTTCCGGGTGAATGCGTCCAAAATATAGCAGATACTCTTCTTTTTTACTGCGGAGGGTAAACAAGGCGGGATCAACACCATGGTAAATCGTATTAAGGTAGTTGAGGCTATCATGCCGGTCTGCATTTGATATCGAAATATAGGCAGTTGTCTCATCGTACTTTTGATATACCGGAAGGATTTTAGGCGAAGAAAACCCGTGAATAGTGGTAATCATCGGGGTTTTAATGAGTCGGGAATAGGTAAGCGGAAGAAAATCAAAGTGGTTGTGAATGATGTCAAATTCTCCCGCCCGCTCCATGAGATTGGTTATGTGCAAACACTCTGATACTTTAGGGTCTGCTTCGCGGTCTTCTTCATACGGTTGCGCGCAAACAGCTTCCAGCGTTCCTGCTGTAACCGAATTTCCGGTTGCAAAAAGGCTCACTTCATGGCCACGTGCAACTAAACCTTCAGTTATGGTTGAAGCAACCTGCTCCCAGGGACCGTAGGTTTCCGGTGGCGTGCGCCAGGCTATGGGAGCGAGAATAGCTATTTTCATACCGATTGTAAATCCTTAATTTTTTCGCTAACAGCACTAGCATCAGCTTTGTAAAATTCTTCATACGCCTGTAATACGGTCAAATGCGAAATGAGATAAGCCAGCGAACTTTCAGCGCCTTGATTTCGGTTGATTCCATAATTTTCAAACCCATCACAACAGCCTTTGGTTTCAAAATCATACAAACTCATACGCAGATCGTTTTCACCCAAAAACCACATAAACGAGTCAAAAAGCTTGGTTAGGTATTTTTTATCACCGGTTAGTAAAAACGCCTGATGAAACATTAACACCATCGCCATCGCATCTATGGGCTGCTGTGCAAAAAAGGAGCGTTCGCCATCTTTTGCATACCATTTATCATTACCAATTACAGAGAGAATACCGTCTTTAAGGGTATGCTCTTCCAGAAATTCCATTGTGGTCATCGCCACGTCAACGATTTGTTTGTCAGGTAGTATCTGGGCTGCGTGCAAGAGCGCCAACGGTAGCATGCCGTTGTCGTAAGCCAGTAAATGTTCAAACCATTTCCAGTCTTCAGAATGACTCACAGCGTATTGATGTAGCAGTTTTTGAGTAAGACTTTTTAAAGTATCTAGTACCGGTTCGTCTGAAGGGTTGGTTTTTAAATAATAACAAATCCCAATCACCGTATTGGCAATGCTGCGTATTGATTGTAGTTTTTCAAAGTTGGGCATCGCATCAAAAAACACCAGTTTACCGGTCTGGTAATAGGCATCGTTAGGCGCATTGCCTATCAAATAGCCCAGTGCCCAGATGGTTCTGCCAAAAGAATCTTCAGAACCCACCTCATCCAAAAAGTTTCGGTTAAAGCTTAGAAAATTTCTAAAGCTGCCATCTGTATTCTGCATATAGTGAATATAGCTCAGGTAAATAGGCATAAACTCAAGCGCCTTTTCATCTTTCTTCTGCTTGTATGTCATCAAAACCATTAGCAACGCGCGGGCGTTATCGTCAAGACAGTAACCTTCCTTTAGATTAGGAATCCCAAATTTTGCATGCTGAATGATCCCGGTATCATCGGTAAGACGTTTGATGTGGGTCAACGAAAAGGGCGGCAGTAAAAGCAGATCGATTACCGTTTCCTTTTTCTCTAAAACCTGCTTGGGAAACGAAAGCAGGCTGTTACACAGATGCAGGTACTTTTTACCAATTTTTGGCCAGGTTACATTTTTTCCGTATTCGTAGGCATTCTCCTGAATTTGTTTTAGGGTTTCCGGTTGATCGAATAACTCATTGAGCAGCGCAGCCAATTGCTCGCTGTTATTAAAATCAAACAATCTGCCCCGATCTTCGGTAAGCAATTCTGCTGCATGCCAATACGGCGTAGAAACTACGGCGCAGCCGGCTCCCATAGCATAAGAAAGCGTCCCGCTTGTAATCTGGGCTTCGTTAAGATAAGGTGTGATGTAAATATCGCACGCGCTCAAATATTTAAACAACTCGACCTCTCCTATAAATTCATTGAGCATGAGCACGTGCGACTGTAAATTAAGGTTTTTGATAAGCAATTGTAAAAACGTACGGTACTCCTCCCCTTCATGCCGCAGCACATTGGGATGAGTTTTACCCAATACAATATAGAGCACCTCGGGATGGGTTTTTATAACCTCAGGCAGTGCGTTAATAACAGTCTCAATCCCTTTATTACGACCGATAAAACCAAACGTAAGAATCACTTTTTTCTTAGTGAGTTTAAATTCGGTCTTTGCAGGCAACCGGTCAAAGTGAATGTTGGGTACACCATGCTCAATAAGTAAAATCTTCTCCTGCTTAACATCGTAGATTTCGGTTAGAAATGAAATCGCTTTATGACTCATCACGACGACCTTATCTGCCATTTTGCAAATCTCTTTGAGAATGGCTTTCTCGCTGTAAGAAGGTGCATCTAGAATTGTATGTAACGTCACAATACACGGGATCTCCAGCCGGTGCAAAAGCGGAAGAATATAAACGCCGCTTAGCCCTCCAAAAATACCAAACTCATGTTCCAGAATGCAAATATCTGCACCGCTCAGGTTGATGTAGTTTGCTGCTTCCAGATAATCGGTTTGCTGTTCCTGTTGAATTTGCAGTTTTACTTCTTTGGGGTAATTGTAATTTTGATTACCATCGTTCAATGCCACTACCAGTAGTTCATTTTCGGCAATACCCTGATCATCAAAACCTAACATAGACTGGGTTAGGTTTTGAGTGAATGTCCCTATGCCGCATTCGCGCGGCGGATAGGTTCCTATATACGCTAGCTTCATACCGTGCAATTACGAATCGGTACCCCGGCTTCTTTTACGTTCGGTGCGTTTTGCTGCTTTAGCGGCTCTCTTTTCTTTGAGGTTTAAAAGGGGTTTGGTTTTATCGGTTTTTGGGGTCGTATCTTTATTTCCTTTTGCCATGATATTTTATTTTTTGTAGTTAATAAATTCAAAATCAATATAGCTGAAGGAACTTCGCTCTGCATTGTACAATTATCTGTAATTGTTACATAAATCACATTTCTTCTTAACTATTAAAACCTTTTAATCTTTTACATCAAAAAAAAGTGTATCGCGTTTCTCTACACAAGCGGCCGCATATAAATAATTTGAAGCACTCCAGGTTTGCCAATCCTGTCCCATTGGCTCGCCATTCTGGGCTTTATACCACTCATTAAATCCAAAATCAAGCTCAGTGTTTTTAGACTTTTTAATTAAATGCGTGAGTTGGATCAACTGATATTCAGCCAAATCATATCTCTTAATAGACACCAGTGCTGCAATATAAAAGCCACAAATAAAAGGCCAGATCCCTCCATTGTGATAATCCCCAGGCATATTAAAAGCTTCGTATCTATCTAACCAATCTTTATCACCAGGATTTATATACGGAAAGAAGTTGGGAGGAAGTTCAACACCTAACTCTTTTTTGGCACGCATCAAATGGCACTGTTCCTCTATCCATTTTATAATGTCATTTGCTTTTGATTCTGAGGCCAAACCTGATAGTATTGCCAGACTATTTCCCAAAAGATCAAAACGCTCGCTGCTGTAAATCTTATACGTCCATAAAGCGAAATAAGGTTTATCCTTAATACTAAAACCTTCATATTTATGCGTATGTGAAAAATCTGAACTATAGGTGTATTGATTAAATGAAAGTTTGAAAAATTCCTTCCTTTCATTCACTGCCAAAATTTTATATCCTGTATAAACTAAGGTGTTTACATAAAGACCAAACCCCAGAACCCATTGCTCATCCCTCCAGTCACTGGTAGGTTGTTGCGCAACAAGATAATTACTTTTAGGGCATTGATTTTCAGTCCACAAAAGTGCTTTAGAAACGGCCTCTTCCAGAAATAAAGGATCATTAATTATCGTTCTTAGAATTCCTACAGCTATTAAGAAAAGTGGAGTGGTGTCACTCGATCCAAGGTTGTTTTTATCAGTTACTATAGAGGGTATTTGTCCATTCTTAGATTGATTCAAAGTCAAAATCAACAGAACACTCTTGAGACTTAAAATAAGATCTTGATTTTGTGTGGTGGCAATTCCCAATGCTGAAATCAAAAGATCCCGCGTATACGGTTCAGGATACCCCCATCCCGCAGTGCGCGGGAGATCATTAATAGGTCCTTTAGCATTATGCACTAAAACGTCAAGGGCGGCTCTTTTAGCTTTATCAATTAATTTTTGATTTTCTAAGGTCATGGTTTTAGCTTATACCCAATTTGTCCTGAATAATATCTATAAATTTTTGAGCAACTATTTTATAATCAAAATTAGCCACCACGTGCTTTCTGGCCTCGTTTCCCAATGATGTTCGCAGGTTTTCATCCTTCATAAGCCTTAGCATATAGTTAGCAATGTCCTGCACATTTGCACGGTAATCTACGGTTCTGGGAATATCAAATTCAATTTTATGTGAATTTTCAAAACCTGATTCTTTTCCAAGAGTTACTTCCTTAACAACTATACGTTGTGCCACACTTGCCAATAATGCGGTTTTCTCATGAATAAGCGTATCGAGCATTCCCATTGCCTTAAGACTTATCACAGGTTTACCACAAGCTCCGGCTTCAACCTGAGGCATCCCAAAACCTTCTAATCGGGAAGGAGCTGCATAAATATCACAAGCTCCGATCAGATAAGGCATAAAATTTCTAGAAATTGTATTGGTGGCGTAGGTTACATTTTTTTCAATACCCAGTTTTGTAGCCATTTCCAGGTCTAAAAGATTTTGAGCTTTGGTACGCGGCTGTGGCCATACTTTACAAACGTATTTCCAATCTGGTGCTTGGGCATCTATAATTGCCAGAGCTTGCATCACTTCCTGGGCACCTTTTGAGGCTGCGTCCCCACCTACTGTCAAGACCATTAACTGATCTGGGGAAATACCTAAAGCTTCCCTCACTGCACTTATTTTAGGATCTGTCTTTTCAAAAGGAATAAAGTAACTGGTATCGCAACCTACCGGCAATACCACAATATTGTCAGGTTTTATTCCATCACGGACGTACATCTCCTTAACCCAGTTAGAAGTTACCAAGATAAGTGGTAAGGCATTAAGTACTTCCTGATAGTTAGCAATGTACCCGTCTGCAACCAACCACGGCACCGGAAGTACCCCATACCTTTGAGGATGGAGCACAAGATCTGGTGTATGTCCCCAATAGCCCACTCCTACTACGACATCTGGCTCAAACCAGCGGTAATACCATTCTTTTTCCTGTGCTGATTCAAAATGAACCGCATGTGCATCTACACCCAATTCTAACAGTCCGCGGTATAACAAATCTCCCTGCGTTGCCAGACCTCCCGGTGAAGGTGGATAATCGTAAAGAACTAAAACTTTCATAATTTATTTTTAAGGGAACGCTTTGCATCTTGCAGCCATTTCAAGGCTTGTTGAGTTTTTGTAAATTTCCAGAAAGCTTCTGCTTTAGGATTGCATTGGGATTCAAAACTGTCGGGTAAAAAACCATAAACTTCATTTATGATTTTCGATTTCATTTTAAAAATAGATTCCGAAAGTATATTTTGAATGGGGGCTTCCTTTCTATTCTTAGGGAAATAGGCTTTATTACTGTCTTCATAAGCGAAAGTCCACAATTCTCTGGTAGCAATTTTATTACCATGCCAAAGTTTTATAACTGCAGCACCTATCTCTTCATGACGCAGGTGTCTGGTATATTCACCTGAGGGATCATGGGTTATGATTAGGTCAAAATATTTATGGGGTATCAGATTTAAAACAAATTTTTCAACATCTTTAGGTCTAAGAGGGACCTGCTCTGGACCATCATCTAGATCACCCATGATCCCATCAGCCTTTAACTGTTTTAATGCACTTCTAAATTTAGGCGCTCGATCTAAATCATTCTTTCTTGAAAGACAAGCTATAAACCGGTTCGCTTCAGGAAAATTTAAAACAGTACCGCCACACCATAGCGTCTCATCATCAGGATGGGCTACGATCACAAGTATTTCCTTTTTATTTTCATTTACTGCTCCATCCATAATCGATTTGAGGTTCTGGTATGTGGCTTAATTGCGTTACGCTTTCAAAAATTGATAGGCTTGACATCTAACTTCAGCGCAAGAACTACATAAAAATAATCATATAGGTACCCGATTTCTTATACAGTTCTTATCAGATCATATATAAATCACACATTTTAAAACCATTAAGAAGTAGTCAATAAGGAAACTTTATTCGTAACCATTAACAGCATTTACAATCGTAACTTAATTCTAGATTTAATACTAAAATAGAAAGCCGGCTAATCCCCTGATTAACCGACTTTCATCCCCAACTTAAACTTGTTATTCTCTTAGTATTCAGCCACACCAATTGATTTAGAATATTTGTAATGCTAATCGTAATTGATCAAATTGAATCCTTCACGTTTTCCATTGCACCATTTAATTTGAATTCCCCTCTCCTTTTTGAGTCTTGTGTGTTTTTGAATATTTCAATAGGATTTCTTCCAACGAATTGTAATATGCTTTGAAGTTGGCTACACGCATCTGGTCTGAGTCAATACCCAATTCCTGTTCAGGTATCTCCTCAATGTATTTTGATAACTCTGGAAATTTATCGTGGATTTTCAACGTAATATCAATAATCTCGCGTTCTAATTGGGCTTTACTTTTCATTTTATAGGGCTTAATTTGATAAAAATCAAATACTCAACACTCCTCAGAATCGTGGCAGTTGCGAATTTTTGTGAATTATTTTCTTCGCTTAACTCTTGTCTTTTATAAGCTTGTTACTTTAATAAAAAGCTTAGAGTCTGTCATTGATATCTCGCAACGTGCCGGAGCAACGGTTGCATAGGTATTCCCACAAGTGGGGCATAAAAAATAAAGTTTGGCAAGTGTATTATCTGTTCTATTTTTTAATGCGGCCAGCGCTTCAATATAAAAATCCCTGTGCTTCTGCTCTACTTTATAGGCATAGGTGAGACTTATTTGCGCCATATAATTTCCCGCTGCATTAGCATTTTTTATGAACTCAGGATACATTGTATTGAATTCGTAACTCTCGCCTTCAATAGATTCTTCCAGGTTTTCTGTAGTCGATTTTACTGTGAACTCAGGAGTAATTTCAGGAATGGTTTCTCCCATTCGTATTAATACAACTTTATGATTATTGGCGTGAATCAATTCGGCTTCTGAAGCCGCTTTAAATAATAATGCAATTTCAGGATGACCCTCATCTGCAGCTTTTTTACTATACGCCGCATATTTAAAATGTGCCGTGGTCTCACCTTTATACGCATCGTGCATATTCTGAATGGTAAGCTTTTGAGGATCCTGTTTTTCAACAGATACATCTTCTGTTCCTTCAGTATTGAGTTCTTCTGTAGTCGAAACGGCACTCGTATCGGCTATTTTTTCTTTACAGGATTGGAATACCATTCCGAAGAAAACTAGCGCTAAAGCATATACTAAAATTGATTTTTTCATGGGTTCTATAGTTATATATGGTGTATTCTGCACACACCGTTTTGTGCAGCACAGTCATTAAATTGAATTCGTATTGTATTAGTCTGTGTTTTGGGTTTCAAAATCAGGCAATGCCAATTCTATACCCGCGCCGTGTTTAAAAACCAGCTCTCCTCCCAGGTATCCTGTTCTGGCAATAAAACCTACTAAAACGGCAAAGAGTAAAAAACTAACGCCTTGTAACCAGGCTTTTTTGTAGTTTAAAAAATGCATTGCCACACGCAGGAGTGCTGTGCCTATTGCCAGCCAAAGCGTTATAGTGGCAGCATCTTCGTGTAACTCTAAGGGTTCCTGTAAAATACCATCGGTCATCCCGTCACCGGCATAACCGCCGCTTATATAAGCCGCAATGGTACCAAGCGCTCCAAGGAGTAGCAGGTAAAAAGCGGCATTTTTAAAAAAATGCTTTTTAGTGATTAGCGCGACGGCTTCTGTTATAAATCCTATCAGCAGTAAGGCTATAGGAAAATGGATAAGCATCGCGTGCAAATGAGGTGCTGTGATCATATAGGTTTTGTGACTATTGAATTATAAAAAGACATTTCCCACTTGAGCTTAAGCGCGTTGAATTGCCTGAAGCATTTAAAGTGTGCGCCTAGAAAAATGATTTTTAATAAATAAATGTTTTTCTGAGTCTGTCATTTTATCTGCCGACTCTATATCAATCCTTATATTTTTAAAATGAGAGTCGGTACTTAGAAAATTATAGAGTTCTGTTTTTGCATCAGTAGGGCCAAACAGTAACACGTGATTGTAGTTTAAGATAGCATCGGCTATCTCTTTATAATAGGCCTCGTTCATTTGCTGGCGCTTGTTGTGCATACTTTTTTCACTTCTATTCAACACTTCTTCTTTTGTTTCTGCAGTAAATTTTGAGGTGATATTCTTATTTTTTCTTTTAGTGGTACTGTGTATAAGATTGGCCATTGCATGATCCATCCAGATGCCCAGATTTTTTGGTGTTTCCATTTTTTATGTTATTTAATTTCTAGTGTGATCCTAATCAGTTCACTCTTCTCCCATAAGCAGTGGGATCTTCCCTCATACATGTTTATATTGTTTAAAAACAGGTGGTTTTTTCATTAACTGTCAATTAGAATGGGATCCACTTTTATTGCTATTTCCATACTTATTTTTGACTTGATCGAATGTGATATCAGGCAGGCGTGTTCAGCTTTCTTTACAATGCGTATGGCTTTGTTGCGCAAGCCTTCATTTTGAATAAACACGGTAGGTTTCAGTAGTATTTCACTCATCATCCAGACGCCGTCTACCTGCTCCAGTCTGCCTTTTGCATTACAGCTAAAACCCGTGAATTCTAAAGTTGAATTTTCGGCTATTGCCAGAAAGGTAGTCATCAAACAGCCACTCACCGATTCTACAAATAAATGTTCTGGTGACCAGATGCCAGGCATTCCTTTAAAAAATTCAACCGGTGTAGCCACTTCAATAGCAACGCCCATCTCATTCATAAGCTCTGGGCAAGAAAGCAAGCCTTTGCGGTGACTTTGCCAGGTTAAGTCTACATTATAATGATGTACCATGATCATACGTGTAATTTTTAGTGTTAATTATTCATTGCGCTGCTTATTCGAAAAAGGCGATACATGGGGCAAAAACCCAAAAAACCTGTGACAACGAGTATAAGAACAGGAATCAATACTAAAAACGAAAAGGTTCCTGTAATTACCTGCGCTGCATAAAGGAGAAGAATTATAAAAGAAACGGTAAATCTCAGAACACTATCTAAAATATTCATGTTCAATATCATATAGTTATTTCTTTTTCGCATGCCTCTGCTATATGTTCTTTACTGAGTTTTTTAGTGCAAAAAAACCAGTCTGCGCAGGTGAGCTCTTCATCTTCGCATTGCATACGCTCTTTTGCTAAGCCGCACGAACCTGCAGGTGGTACGATAACATCATCGCCGGGTTGCCAGTCTGCGGGTGTGGCTACATCAAAAGCATCTGCTGTTTGCATCGCAATCAAGGCGCGTTTGAGTTCGTTAAAATTTCTTCCCATCGAAAGCGGATAGTAAATAAGCGCGCGTATGATTCCTTTAGGATCTACAAAGAAAACAGCACGCACCGCTTTTGTAGAACTTTCTCCCGGCTGAATCATTCCGTATTTTTTGGCCACTTCCATCGTGATGTCCTCAATAAGCGGGAAATTGACTTCTACGTTTTTCATACCCTTGAATTCGATTTTTTCTTTAATCGTACGTAACCAGGCAATGTGGCTGTAAAGGCCGTCAATAGACAACCCTACGAGCTTACAATTGAGTGCGTTAAACTCTGGCTCTCTACTGGCAAACGTCATAAACTCAGAAGTACACACGGGCGTAAAATCTGCAGGATGACTAAAGAGTATCACCCAGTTGCCCCTATAATCCTGCGGAAAGTTGATGGGTCCCTGAGTAGTCACTGCTTTAAAATGTGGTGCCTCATCCCCTATTCTGGGTAACGAGACTAGTGCTTCAAATGAAGAATCCATAGATATAGGGTTGAATTAAAAGCGAAAGCCGTTTAGCTCCCGCTTAACTAAATTTAATAGACTAATGAATAATCATAATCTACCGTGAGTTCATTATTTACGTGTAATACCCCAGGTGTATTCCAAGCAATACGACCGGCTTCATCTTTTTGATACCACGAAGTAACCTCGCCAGAAAGTGTAACGGTAGAACCTTTTACCCGTACGGCAATGTCTTTATCATTAATGGCGCTGCGCTTCAAGGCCTGTTCTACATCGTGCTGCTCAATCTTATCTCTCGATTCTGGATTGATTTTAATGCTGTTGGTCACCCCTTTAACGCCCATTAAAATGTGAACAGCTTCTTCGGCAGCTTCTCTTTGGTAATTCCATGGAAGCTCTCCCTCGAGGGTAATCCAACCTTCTTCAACGGTTATAGCTATCATATCTCTAGGTATAGACCAGTTTGCATTAAGAGAGACCAAAGCCTCTTCAGCCACTTCCTCATCAGTTTTTGACCAGAGACTGGGAAATTTTACTATTATATTTTCAACTAAGGCTTTAACGCCAATAACTTTTTTAGCTGCTTGCTCAGCTTCAATTTTCTTTAAATAATTATCTACTGTACCGGTTAGGGAAACCACACCATCTTTTGCAGTAACGCCTATCTCTGCCGCGTGTAATAAAGGTTCCCAGCGTATGGCATTTTGGACATCGGTTTGTAACTCTGCGTTGCTTTTCATCTTTAAATTATTTAGACTGCTACAGACTTATAACAGCACCTTAAAGGTCTGGAAATACAGTGGGTAATGTATTGTACAATTAGTCAGAATCATTGCATAACTCCCACATTTTGACTTTTTAGTGCGCTCAACGCGGAAGAGTTAACCCATTATTTTTACTCCGATCATTCCCGATAAAAAACCCAGACTCGCACCCAGTGCCGGGATGTAATTTTTTTTCATTTTAGATAAAGGCGCGATATCCTGAAATATCAAATACACTATACCGCCGGAAGCAAAAAGCATCAATACTCCTGTAGCGAGTGGTTTGTCTGCTAAAAAGTAAAAGCCAACAAGTGCTGAAGCTACTCCTGAAAAACTCAAGACGAAAAGGATGGCAAGACACAAGACTGTACTATACATTTCCTTTAAATCGATATAAGCATTAAATGCTTCCGGAACATTCTGAAGTCCTATGACCACAGCCAGCAGAATTCCCAGATCCGGATCCTGGGTAAAAACAGCACCCATTGCAATCGCTTCGGGGATAAAATCGGCCAGCATTCCTAATAATTGCGGCAGAGATCCTTTCTGCTTGTCGAGGTAGCGATCCAGCAGATAAAATGAAAAAGCTCCACCCAGAAAACTCACAATAACAGGAATGATTTGCAGGGTTTCCATACCATATGGTATAAGTACCAAAGCAACCGCTGCCATCAAAATACCTCCACCAAAGGCGGTGATACTGTGTAAGATTTCGGCTTTGATTAATCCCGATTTTACAAACGCTCCGAAATAATACGACGCAATACCTCCTATGATTATTGTTGAGCCCGAAAGCATCGCATAAATCAGGAGGTATTCTAGTGTCGTCATGGTATGTTGAATTTAGAAACTGATAGCTGCTTCCAGATTTACCCCATCAAACTGGGCTCCTGCAAATCTGCCGGTCCAGGCGTTGCCTTTGTAATTTTGATCTACATATTCTGCCTTAAGCACAATATTTTTAGACAAAAACCAGCCACCACCCAGATTCAAGCGCGTGATCTCCAGATCCTGGGTATCACTTTCTAAAGCCTGTCCTTTAACCGTGTTGTACCTTCCGGCGATAAAGAAGCGTTCATCCTGACCAAAACGATACACCAACTCACCAGCCAATTGTGTAAAATCACCCTCTTTTTGAGCTACAGTACCTGTTGTGGTATTGCTTCCTAATGCACGTTCAAAAATTCCGAAGAACTCAATCCCCTTGTACTTGATAAACGGATTGATCTGAAAAGCAGTTAACTTCTTAAACCGCGGATTAAAACGGCCTTCAAACTCGCCACCCTGAGTTGCCCCATCAACATCTGGGATGGTATGTAAAACATTGTAATAGCGCCCGCCAGTACGGTCACCCCCGTATAAATACGTACCCGTAGAAGTTCCGTGATTACTATAAATAGATCCGGTTAGACGAAAACGCATTTCGCTTCCCAGACTCTCGTCAAAGCCTATTTTACCGTAAAAGGAAGGTTTGTTGTCTGTATTCTCGTTGACGGTGACACTCTGGTTGAGTTTCCCATTGGTGATACCGGCAACAAGCAGCAATCCATTTTTTTGAAGCGTAATTTCTCCAAATGCTTCTGTAGAAAACGAATCCATAATATAATTGCCTACAAAAGGATTGAAAATCGCCCGGGCGTTGTCTGTACGTCTAAAGTGCGCATCGCCGTAATTGAACTCGTCGAGACCTATGGTGATGGTTGTGTATTTCATAAGCTCTTCTAAAAGTCCGGGGCTTACAAAATCGAGCTTGTCTATTTGAATATGACCGCCTTTAACCCAGGTTTCTTCGTGATGCTGAGAAGATAAATAGAGTTTTAAATGCATACGCACCCCATCAATCAACTGCACATCCAGGTTTAAATTAGCCGATGGCAGATTAAAATCTGACCCTAATTCTACCAGATTATTGGCATCATTGCTCTGATCCAGACTTTGAAACTGCATCGCAAAGTCTCCTCCTACCCGCACCCGCACGCCTTCATAAGCGATGGTGTCTTCTTTTGAAGTTTCAAACACATTAAGTCCTAATTGGCTGTTGGGTCTAAAATATTGTAAATTCTTTTGTTGTGCATTTGATGCAAAAACCATCAGGCATACCGAAATTGTAAGAATATATTTTGTCATTTTTTCTATATAAATATTGAGGTTATATTTTTTCTGGTTTGCTGTAGATCACATCAAAACCCAGCGTGAGGTCTTCATCTGTTTTCATAAGTCCCATCATAAAAGAGGGCGGCTCCACATTATAATCGGTCATATTTAGCTGGTATTCCCCTTTGCAGGAAATAGCGTTAGGTGAGTGAACGACCAGGTGCAGATTCATGACAATATCTTTGGTCACTCCCGCGACCGTTAATTTCCCTTTGGTTTGTAATAAATAGCCGCCTTTTTCAGGAGCGATTTGAGAAGAAGACAAGATGTAGTGAATTTCTTTATACGTATCGCTTTTCAACGCTTTGTACGCGTTTTTATCAAGGCCTTTGCTGTCACTTTTAAGGTTTAAGACTTCCAGATTAAACGTGAGTGCATCCAGTGATTTTAGTGTATTCCCATCGTTTGTATCAAATGTAAACCGGGCTTCCCCATTTGATTTTTTAGCATCCATCTCCCAGTCGTGCAAGGTAGAGCTGCCGTTTAGCCGCATATCAATTTGCCGCGTCTTTTCTATCGTAAAGGTTTCCTGCGCATTTAGAAAAGGGACATTAATGAGCATCAAAATCAACACGATCTTGTTTAGGTAGGTATTCATAAGGGTGTTTTTGTTTTAGTTTATAAATCAATTAGAAAGAATAATCTTAAGGACTTTGCTTTTTGAAGCATTCTCAAAAACCTCATAGGCTTTAAGTATCTCGTCTAGTTTAAAATGGTGGGTAATTAATTGTTCGGGCTTGATTTTACCAGAAACCAGGGTTTTAAGAAGCATAGGAGTCGTGTTAGTATTAACCAGCCCCATTGTAATTGTGATATTTTTAATCCACAAATCCTGAATTTCAAGACTTACCGGTTTACCATGAACGCCTACGTTAGCTACGTGGCCGCCCGGTCTAACGATTTGCTGACAAATATTAAAGGTTGCAGGTACGCCCACCGCTTCAATAGCGACATCGACCCCGTCTGGCGTTTCATCTTTGATGCGCTGTATGGCATCTTCAATACCCGTGTTGATTCCATGGGTTGCTCCCATTTCAATTGCCATTTTGAGTCGGTTTTCATCCAGATCAATCATGTATATTTTTGCCGGTGAGTAGAATTGGGCAGTGAGTAAGGCAGCCATACCTATGGGACCGGCGCCAACAATAGCGATGGTATCACCCGGTTTTACGCAACCGTTAATAACTCCTATTTCGTGCCCAGTGGGCAAAATATCACTTAACATAACTAATGCATCTTCGCTAACATCCTTTGGAGCGAGATACAAACTGGTATCTGCGTGCGGGATGCGCACGTACTCGGCTTGTGTACCGTTGATGAGGTTTCCTAAAATCCACCCACCATCAATGCAGTGCCCGTAGAGTTGTTTTTTACAATAATCACACGTACCGCAAGAGGTGATGCATGAGATAATCACCAGATCTCCTACTTTAAGATGGGTAACTGCGCTGCCGGTTTCGGTAATGATGCCCACGCCCTCGTGACCCAAAGTGGTCCCCGGTTTTACTGAAGATGTTTTGCCGTGCAGAATACCCAAATCGGTACCGCAAATGGTAGTCTTAACAATTTGGACAATCGCATCTGTTTCTTTTCTGATACCGGGTTTTTCAACTTCTTCATAATCAATCTCGCCCGGCCCATGATAGACTAAAGCCTTCATTTGTGTTTTGGAATGTGGAAATACTCCGTTAGAAGTTTTATTAGGCAGTGAAATGGTGTTTAAGGTCATCTTGATCAGGTTTTAGATTAACAAAAATGATAAGATGTAAAGGTTCGTTACTAGCTTGCCTGAAGCCTTGTACCTTGAGGGAGAAGGTTTACATAAATCCCACGTTCATCAGTTCAATGACCATATTAGATTAGAAAACAGGTGGAATCGATGAGGATAATCGAGTAATACCGCTATGTAGCATTTAAATATCCTCTAAGTTACTTAGACGTTTGTCTTTTATTTTTCGGTAGAATGTTGGCGTAAGGCCAGTAACTTTTTTAAACTGGTTGGAGAGGTGTGCAGGGCTGCTGTAGTGTAATTTATAAGATATTTCAGAGAGGTTCAACTCATCATATATGAGTAGTTCTTTTACCCGCTCTATTTTATGTGTAATGATGAATTGTTGAATCGTATAACCATTCACTTCAGAAAAAATATTGGCTAGATAGGTATAATCATACCCCAGTTGTTCCCCAATATATTCTGAATAATTGACCTTAGGAATCTCTTCAGAATGGTGAATCATCTCTATAACAAGCGTCCTTATTTTTTCTATCAAAATACTTCGCTTATTATCCAAAAGTACTAATCCAGATTTTTGTAGATTAACTTTAAACTGGTTTTTCTGTGCCGGGGTTATGTTTTCTAAGATTTCTACCAAACCTAGTTCTACGATTACATAATGCAGGCCGAGCTTTTTTAACTCTTCTTTGACCAGCATTTTGCAACGCAGACTCACCATAAATTTAATAAAGAGTTTAGTGCTCATAAAATTGGTTTAGAAAGCGTTAGAATTAATGGGATTATGGTTCTCCAAGATAAACAATTCCGCAGCATCTAATAGGCTTAAGAATTGGAAAAGAAAACCTTAAACTCATTAGTAGTAAAAAAGAATTTAGAAAGTAAAAAATTGAGACTAATATCTGCTTACAACAAATATCAATACGCTAGAAGATAAAGGAAAAAATGAGCAAGAAATAGAATGCTTTGGCTAGTTTATTCTCTATAATAATATGAGGATAACTCTATAAATATAACTGCTTCTGAAAACTAATCCCTCCTAAAGCAAGGATTCTGTTTTAGACAGATAATATTGACTCTCTTTATAAAGAGTTGAGGAATAAAAATATTGAGTTTATTGGCGAGGTTATAAATGAACCGTATGGAAAAGTATTAATTTTTGAATCCCCAGATGGCCATTGGTTTGAATTTTTGAAAATAGTAGGTCGCAAAATAATCCTGACTTAGTAATGGTAAAGATCTAATGCAATAAATAGTATCAATAATAATTATTGGAAAAATTTCTTCTAATTTCTAATAATAATTATATTTTTATAATCGAATGTATCAAACAACATCAAATCGTTCTAAATACACTGTGAGTTTATCGTGAGTTCTAAAATTAAGAAAACTCCGAAAGCCCCATAATTACTGGGGATTGAAAATGCATCAAGCGTTCTCTCATCCCGACGAACCAAATCACGGTTTATATCAAAAAGCCTGTTAATCAATGGATTAGCAGGCTTTTCATTTTTTATGATACCCTCTGATATCATCTAAAATCAAGGCAAATGTGTGCAATAAGGTGTGCAAATTATCGTAGATTTATATAGCATTTAGGCCATCTGGATGTAGTCTTTAACTAAGAATCGTTTAACTAAAAGACTTACAAAATGCCTGTAAACAGCACCTTAGGCGTGAACTTTTTTACACGCCCCAAAAGAAACAACCCCAACAAACTGGATATCTATTTAAGAATTACAGTCAATAAAAAGCGCTCTGAAATGAGTATAAAGCGTGATATTGATGTAAAAGACTGGGATATCCTCCGGGTAAAAGCTAAGGAAACTTCAGATCAACTTATTACGCTTAACTCCTATATGGATGATGTAAAGGCTGAAGTTTTAAACGCACATAAAGAGCTGCATGCAGAACGAAAAGTAATTACGGCGAAAGCAATCAAATTGCGCTATATGGGCGAAGATGAAGAGCGTATGACGCTCCTGGAACTTGTGAAGTACCATAATGATAATATGGGATTGTCGCTAAAGCCCGGTACGATGAAAAATTACTATTCTACTGAAAAGTATATCAAGGCGTATCTCTTAGATCATTATAAATCAGATGACTTCTTCTTGGTTGATTTAAACTACCGGTTTATAACAGAGTTTGAACACTATATACGTACTTATAAGCCTAAGAAGGAAAGAAAGACATGCTCCATAAACGGTACGAGGAAGCATTTAGAACGGCTTCGAAAAATGGTGAATCTAGCTGTCAGGATGGAATGGTTGCCTAAAGATCCTTTTGTCAATTATAAATTGAAATTGGAACGAAAGGAACGCTGCTATTTAACCCAGCGTGAATTAGATCGAATTGAAGAAACGCACTTTACGAGTAAAGGTTACGAGCGTGTAAGAGATTGCTTTCTGTTTGCATGTTACACAGGACTTTCCTATGTAGATTTAAAAGCATTACGAAAAGACCAGTTGATTCCGGCGTCTAATGGACGCTTGTGGATTTATACCAAACGTGAAAAAACCAACGAATCTGTTAGAGTTCCCCTCCTGCCCCAAGCTCTTGCACTGGTCAAGAAATATACAAAGGATGAGGAGTTGGAGGTCTCCGGCAAATTAATGCCCTTATATAGTAATCAGAAGGTAAACAAATACCTTAAGGAAATAACTGAAGTCTGTCAAATACCTAAACACGTAACCTTCCACGTAGCCCGTCATACCTTTGCAACTACGGTTACGCTATCTAATGGAGTACCCATTGAGACTGTATCAAAGCTTTTAGGGCACACACAGCTGCAAACGACTCAAATCTATGCCAGAGTACTGCAAAAGAAAGTTGGAGATGATATGGATGCTCTAATGCGGAAAATGGAAGCTAGGAATACTAAAGAGTCATTTTGATCTTCGATATGATTTGATTTACACAACCAACTGAGGGTAGGTAATTTGCAAACCAACTCACCCCCTATATTTACTGAATCGTACAGCTGAAGTATTCGATCTATTCACCGAACAATTCACTATACCTAAATTAACATTCCAATTGATCTGATTTGATTGTCTTTACTATCTTTTAAGTATAAAAAATATTCTAAAGCCTTTAAAGTGAGTAGGTTCAAGTCGATCGCTTAATAAAAAGCTTTAGTCTTCAAAGTTGATTTCATACCGTGTACTCCGTCCCTCCCCTATAGGTATAAATATTTTTTTTGCTGCTAAGTCCTGAAGGTCGCGCGTTGCTGTAGCTTTTGATGTTTTGGTAAGGGCGATATACTTTTTTGCCGTCATCCCCCCTTTAAACCCTTCCGGTTCTTCATCAAGCATTCGGTTGATCACTTTTAACTGCCGCTCATTCAGGGAATTTCTATGGCGATCAAAAAACCGGGCTTTTCTCAACGTAAAAGAAACAAGCTCTTCCGCCTGAGATTGCGCTTCTAAAACAGTATTGACAAAATAGATGATCCAATCGGTTATTTCATTGGACTGCTGCGCATTTTTTAGAGCCTGATAATAGGCTTGTTTATCGTGCTCAATGGCTTTTGAAAGACTCAGCAGAATAGGGCGTTTTAAGTCTTGAGATAGTGCCTTTTCAGATAATGCCCTTCCTATTCTTCCATTACCATCTTCAAAAGGATGAATGCTTTCAAAATACAGATGTGCAATCGCTGAACGGATAAGGGGTTTTTTAATAGGGTTGGCTCCTTCTGGATGAGATTCATTAAACCACTTTATAAAAGCGTTCATTTCTTCCGGAAGCAGATGGGAAGGCGGAGCTTCGAAATGGATTTTTTCCTTGCCCCATGTACCGGATACGATCTGCATGGGTTCAGGGTGCTTACGCCATTGCCCGGTATTCATGCGTTTAGCACTCGCTAATAGCGTTTTGTGCCATTCGAATAATGCCAGATCTGTCAAAGGTTCTGCAAAATTTTGCCTAACCCGCACCATCAACTCTCCTACACCCCGCGCCATTGGGTCTTTGACCGCTTTGGGCGTACCATACCCCATATTGTTTCGTATGGAAGACATCACATCTTCCCGGCTCAGGTATTCTCCCTCGATTTCTGACGTTTTCACAGCCTCAGCAACCATTAACGATAAGATAGCTTCCATTTGCATCGAATCTGAAAGTCCTTCCAATATACCATTAACACGCCCGGCCCTTTGGCTGAACTCAAAGAGCTTCTCTTCAATTTCAGTTGTAGTATACTTAAAATTGGGCCAGTCTTTCAGTTGCCAATTATACATGATGAGCCGATTAATTTAATTAACTGGCTCAAATATAATCAAAATATGAGCCGATTAGGAGGGGTAATCGGCTCATATTGCTATTTAAACCTAAAATTTGAGTTTAATTTATTATTATTTGGGGAAAAGCAAATTTGTTGAGGACAGCTTTGTATAGCTATAACAGGACTTAGTTAATTAATGGGAATAGCTATTTTAGGACGGGTCATTTTGGACGAACCTCTTTCCCCGAAACTCAGTGTAGGGGAATGTGCTGAGGACTATCTTAACTTCCCTTGCCAATTACATTTTTAGAGTTTTTCACGAAAAAAATGCCTGTTTTAAAGGGCTTAGAAATTTTTTCACGAAATTCCTCGTTCTCCAATCTTCTATCAAAAAACATACAACTCTTAAAATCAACAAAATGAGTAGTTGTAACCTCGCGCAGCGTGTTACCCTCTTGCTACTCCCTTAGATTTACATAATTGCTTATTTAGAGCTAATTAGAGGAGGGTTGGTATAGATGAAATAGATTTGCGTAAAGTATTTCCTGTAGCAACTCAGGAAATTACCGGTCTGGTCAAAAGTAAATTAGAAATGGTAAAAAACGAAAAGAATGCTACGGCCCTTTATTGATGCCCACGTACATCTTAATACTGCAACCGAAGCCAAACTCATACTGGCTCAGAAATACGATGCCTATTTTGTATCGATAAATACTGATATTCCCTTTTTTATAAGTCTGAATGAGCAGGAAAAGCTGATTCATGAACTCAATACTGTTGAAAACCGAAGCTTTTTTATCACCTCTTTTGATATTGAATACTGGAATACTGAAATGTGGTTGCCTCACGCCCTAGAACAGATTAAACAAGGCGTGGCAAGAGGTGCGAAAGGCGTTAAAATCTGGAAGAATATCGGGATGGATCAGCGGGTAAAAGATCAGGATGGAAACTTTGTCTTGCTTGACGATCCCCGTTTTGATCCCATTTTTCAATATTTGAGTGATCATAATATACTCCTCATAAACCATCAGGCAGAACCCCGCAATTGCTGGTTACCACTTGAAGAAATGACTGTAGATTCAGATCGTGATTATTTTAGCGAACATCCAGAATACCATATGTTTAAAAATCCGGATTATCCTTCTTATGAAACGCATATGGCCGCAAGGGACCACGTTTTAGAACGCTTCCCCAATTTAAAATATGTAGGGCTGCATTTGTTTAGTATGGAATATGACCTGGATGAAGTCTCCAAACGTCTGGACCGGTTTCCAAACAGCAAAACCGATCTGGCCGAACGTATTTGCCATGTGCAATTACAGGCGATGCACGATTGGCAAAAAGTACATGACTTCTTTATAACCTATCAGGACCGTATTATTTACGGAACCGATGTGATTGACGATGGCAGTATGACTGCTGAAGAAACTGCAGCAAAATTTGAGCGTTTATGGAATTTTCACTGGGAATTCTTTGCAACAAATTCCCTTATGCAAGCCCCGGAATTTAAAGGATCTTTCAAAGGTTTAAATCTTCCGGAAGACGTGCTTAAAAAACTGTTTTATACCAATGCGGTAAAGACGTATAATCTGGAACTCCCTAAATAACGCAACAGCATTACACAGTGCTTTTTATCTAATGATTTGGTTGAAAAGGCTAATGTTAATATCGGTCTTTTTTTATTTACGTTTTTATCTATGGGGTATATTTATTTGCTATTTTTCTACAAATGAAACTTATCGTAAGAAATAAGATTACCAAACAGAATTAAATGAAAAAGACAGCATATCGCAGATCACGTATATTAGAAGAGCTTGATGCTCACGGGCAGGTAAATGTAAATGAGCTTAGCGCAGCGCTGGGGGTAAGCGAAGTAACCATACGCAACGATCTGGATAAACTGGAGCAAAACAATTTGCTCATACGCGCCCACGGTGGCGCGTTTAAAACCACTAATATTGCGTTTCCGGTAACGGAAAAGAAAAAGATAAACCTGGAGGTTAAACGACGCATAGGTAAAAAAGCCCTTACGCTCATTCACGAAGATGACAGCATTATTTTAGATTCAGGAACCACAACTTTTGAAATTTCAAATAATCTGGGAGATTTTAAGAATCTCACGGTGATAAGCAATGCACTTGATATTGTAAATAATCTCGCGCAATACGAGCATTTAAATGTCTTTATGCCTGGCGGTTATCTTAAGGAATTCTCCATGTCGCTTGTAGGGCCTATGGCGGAGCGCAATTTGAGACAATTGTACTGCAAGAAGCTCTTCATTGGGGTAGACGGTATAAAAATCAACAAAGGTATCTTTACGCATCATATGGAAGAGGCCTACCTCAACCAAATTATGATAGATATTGCCGAAATGGTCATCGTGGTGGCAGACAGCTCAAAATTTGAAAAATCGGGTCTGGCGTTTATTTGCGGATTTGAAAAGATCAATATGCTTATCACCGATGACGGTATCACCGAACAACAAAAAGAAATGCTTAAAAAGAGCAATGTAGAGGTGCTCATAGCCTAATTTAGAGCTTAATGATTTCTTAGCTCTACCTTTCAATAGGCATTATCTAATTAATAGGTAATGCCTAAATCGATGGTTCTAACTTCTTTCAATTTTGTTTAAGAGCAGCCTGCATCTCACTTACAATTTTTGAATAGGCAGGATTGTGAGCCAGATTATTAAACTGTTTAGCATCATATAGTTACATTCCTTTAGAAGCATCTTCTTCATATTCAATATAGGCCCAGCGGTCATTTCTCCATAAAAAGGATTTACCTCCCAAACTGGTTGAAAAGGCTATATCTCGCACTTCAAATTCAGGATCATACAATGCTGAGCTGATATCTTTCCCCTGAATATTTGTACTGTCTCTAAGCGATTCAATGCTCCATCAATTCACCGAATCATTCACTACACTAAAACGATCATTAAGATTGACGGTATTTAATTGTCTTCGACAGTATAAAAAAGAACGATTCACAGTAAGCAGGTAGCCCCATTTAAGGAGTGCTGGCAGCTATTTTGCTAGTTATGCTTATATTTTATGAAAAATGATAAATAGCCTTCATGCTTTCTTTTAATCTCGAATCATCTTGTTTGTGG
>NZ_QOVJ01000015.1 GCF_004104055.1 Leeuwenhoekiella aestuarii
CCACAAACAAGATGATTCGAGATTAAAAGAAAGCATGAAGGCTATTTATCATTTTTCATAAAATATAAGCATAACTAGCCGAATATCTTTTATCACCTTTTAAATTCATTTTAGATATTTTCTTCATCATAAATTTTGGATATTTCCTCAATTTCAATAGGGTCTTTTGAATTTTCTAAAGTTGTAGAGCGCCATAATTCGATCAAAATTTTACTAGTTGCATCGCAAGCTTGTAATCCATAGGAATATGGCCTGCAACCCGAAGTGTGTGTAAAACTAATATCATAAATGGAGTCGTTTGGATTTCCATTCGCAGCTACAAGGCGATATCCAGCGTCGATATCTACACCTCCTGTATAGAGGTAAGAAATAGTATTTTCTTTGAAAATTAAATCCTTATCTACTTTACAGGAAAGTTCTTTAACACATTCATCATTCACAAAGGCAGCTCTTGCTTTCCTTACTTTTCCATTTTTTACAAGAGCAGGAAAGGGGAATTGAGATATCTCTAAGTTTTTTTGACCGGTACAATCTACAAACATAGTATATGCATACGTTTCTGCTGTACCGTCTTCTTTTTCAACTTTTAGAACTGTGATCTGTTTTTTCGCATTGGGATCAATTCTGGTAACTTTACCGGAGATTAAGTCAATACAACCTGCATCATAAAGCGCAAGAAGTATGTTTGCTGAAGAAAGAGGTAGGGCTGCAATAACGTTCATCAAAAACGACATTACTTCAAGCTTGAAAAAGAGATGATCTTCTGCGGATAAAAGTTCTGCGTGAAAGTTTAAGCAGTACATCAAATCGTCTAGAGTTTCTTTCCAGTGTATAGGTTTTTTCTCCTCAATCGATTTGCGCGCTGCGACGCGTTCTTTTCGCATTCCTTCAAATGAATCTGTATACTCATGCAAGTCAGACATGCATTGAATAAAATCTTTAAAACCGGTTTGGTCAACTTCTAGATTTTTAGCCAATTCGAGCAGTTTATCTTTTTTTAAAGCCCTGATCAATGCGGGTCTGCAAACCTTATCAAAAAAGGTGTCAATATTAAGAAATCCGTTACGATCTCTAAGTGTCAGTAGCTTTTTACGTGTAGTGTGTCTATAGATTTCACGCTTGGGATATTCTTGCTCATATTGTAAATGTGGAAGCCAGCCACTAGAAGCGTGTAAGAGAATTTTAAAGCCTTTAGCTTGAGGATTCAGTTTAAAAGTGAGTTCGCCATTTCTATTTTGAAACGTGCCGTGTCTATGGGATAACGAAGTAACCACATCAAATGCACTTAAGGAAGCACCTAAAATACCTATGGGTTTTGTATAATAGGTTCCTTTTTGAGGCAGCAGCTTATGAATGGGCCAGGGGGATGAAAAATAGTTGATTGCGACTATATCTTTTTGCTCCCATTGATGACCGGTAGCGATGATAACCTTGTGGAAATTTAGAAAATCAAGCTTTTGGGTCTTTATAATCCAGCTTTTATGTTCTTCATTAAAAACAATGTCTTTTACTGTTTCTTCCTGAATCTGATTTACCTGAATACCCTTTTTAGTCAATCTTTTGATAAGTACCTTATACTGTTCCTGAAAGTACGCACCTAACGCGATACGACTATACACTTCAGCATCGTCTATAGGGAAAACCTTGATATTGTATGCATTTAAGGTCTCAATATCTTGCTTACGTAACCAGTCTCCAAAACTCTCCGGAAGTTCTGGAATTTCTTCTGAAGAGATATTTGCTAGGTTATACCTATCGGTAGTTTCAGGATTGTAAGGCATACCCATTCCCATATAAATCCCTTTTTCAAACACCGCAATCTCTTCAACACTGCATTTAAGATTATAGACATTATCGGCCAGATGTTTTAAAAAATAGAGTGCAGTTGCACCCGATCCTATTAGCGCAATGTTTTTAGTGATCATAGTACTTTAAAATATCGAGTACTTAAATGTATTTAATTAAAAGATCCAAAAAACTTTGAGAGAATAACATTATTAAAATAATAACATAACCAGTTTTTAGGATGCTGTATAATTCTAATTTCTGTAGTATTTATAATCTACCCATAAAAAGACTACTCCACAAAGATTTTATTCAAAAATTAAATCATTTAGGCTCAATTTTGAAATAAAACCTTAGGGCAATCCACTTTTGGCAATTGAAAAAACCTATTGGCAACCCAGCATAAAAGCTGTATTGACTGAGCGGGTTGTTAGTTTGCCTGCTATGAGCCAAAAACAGGAGAACAAGTAGTGTTGGTAGACTGAGGACTGATGGTTCTGGATTATAATCTTAAAAGGTTGTTGAATCTTAGGTTATATTTACAGCTCTTGATTGTCCTATTTGTACGTTTAAGTGCTCATTAAGATTTAAGATCTTTACAAGAAGTATAAGGTTAAACTACATTCTTAAAATAAAAAATAACCCAATATTCGCTTTTTATTTGATATCGAAGGCGCTTCAACTATTTTTAAAGTTTAAACTGGTGGTTTTAAGACAGACTGCCTTGGCTGCAATTTGAAACTCTATTCTCTAAATCAAAGAAAATGACCCAATCAGAACTCATTATTTTAAACTTCACTGAAATAAGGAGAAGAAGTATGAAACTTTGGAGTGGACTACCTGAAAAATATTATAATTGGAAACCTGACCAAAAAGCAATGAGTGTATCAGAAATGATAAGACACGTTTTAAAGGCTGATTGTGGCTGGAATATCATTATTAATCAGGGAGATATGACCAATTACAAAGCTCCTTGGAAAAACCGACCATTCATAAACCTAAGAAATGAACTTGAATTTGCTGAGCCATTTAGAAAAACATTTTTAGAAAGTATTAGACAGTTTTCAGATAAGAAATTAAACGAAACCGAAATTGTACATCCTGGAAATGGAAGTAAGAAAATCCTTGTGAAATATTTATTGCGTATTGGATATCACGAATCTGTTCACGCAGGACAATTCTTGTCGTATTTAAGAGCAATGAAAATTGATAGACCAAAAATATGGGATTAAAAAAGCTACTCCTAATACTGGCAGCTTAGTTATCGGCTTAACCTTTTTGTTTATTGCTGTAGCAAATTACCTGTTGACAAAATATCCGTTGTTAAAAATATATCGGTGTGGGGAGTATGTGGTTTTACTTTTTAGTCGAATTAGTTTGATACTACTTTGAGCCCTATAACTGAACATATTAATGTAGTTATAAAAAATAATCTCCACAGTGTAACTGGTTCTTTAAAAAATAAAATTCCAACTAAAACTGTTCCTACGGCACCAATTCCTGTCCAAACTGCATAAGCAGTTCCTATAGGTAATTGCTGAGTTACTTTCACCAGTAAAAACATACTCATCCCTAAACAAATCAGGAATCCGATATACCAATAGGTAGCTTCAATTCCAGTCGATTCTTTTGCTTTTCCTAGACAAGCTGCAAATGCAACTTCAAATAGTCCAGCAATTATTAGCAGGATCCAATTCATTCCTTAATGATTTTTATTACTTCTATTTTATTTTGTTTTTGCATCGCTGCCTTCCTCAAATAAGCTGTGATTTTATATACCGTGCTTTCTCTAGAATTTTTCAATTACACTTAAAACTTACTTTTATTAGACCATAATCAGGTGCAGAAAGCCATACGGTTTCTCCATCAATCTCTATATCACTAATGTATAAATTAGGGAAATTTTCAATTTCACTAGATAGTACAAACCATTTTTCTCCGTTATAAACCGATAATTCGTACCCTAAATTAAATTGTGGTTCTGTAGATGTAGCGACCCAAAGATTTCCATTGCAATCAAACTCCATAGCGGTGACTCGATTGGTTGCTTCACCTGACTTTGCCGGATTATGATCCTTAAAATCATTGTTGATTAAATTTTGTATTCCTCCGTGAAGGTTTATATCATTTAAGTAAACAGCAGCATCAGTTCCTGACCATATAGAGCCTGATGCATCATTTTTTAGGGTTGTTATCCAATTGTAATTTAAATTGGAGTTATCTGTATTGTATACCTTTTCCTGCCCATCCGTACTTTTTTTCCAGATGCCACCGTCACCATTAACCATTCCGTGACCCGTCCATACGGTTCCGTCTTCAGTGATATGAATATCATTTATAATGCCATTAGGAATATCACTATTATCAGGTGTAAACAGCTGCCAATTATTTTCGGTTTGATCAAATCTTATAAGCCCTCCTTCTTCTGCATTACCGTTTTCAAACCATATTGTATTTGTTTTATCTACTGCAACACTAAATGCCTTATCTAAGGTCATAGCTGAGTTTGATGAATTATATATTGTTATGTCAGTTTTATAATTGAATAACCCATTTACAGTTCCTCCCCAAACGAATCCGTTACTATCAGAAGCTATAGAATAGATTATATCATCAGGTATTTGAGAGTTTTCCGTAGTCAGTTGCGATGCATTTTCACCTTGAATTTTTATCAATCCGTTACCAAAAGTACCAACCCAAAGCACTTTGTCTTTATCTATGTGAAGCCGAAAAGCCTTATCGATGTTTACACCTTCAAGTTCAGTGATCAACTCCCAGGACGTGATACCTAAGGGCTGATTTAGTCCCAGAACTCTATCTTCATTAGTACAACTATTTAAAACTAAAAAAGATGCTATTAAATACACGTTTATAACTTTTGACCTATTCATTTTTTTAATTTGTAGATAATGGTTTTTAGCGTAGACAGTTCACAGGTGTATTACCAGGTTATGTCTACTTAAAATAAATATAGCTAAAACATTGAATAGTAATTAAGTATTCAGCCGTAATTGGCTATGCATCGTGTTGGCGGTAGTGTTTTTATTTGAATAAGTTTCTGAATCCTAAGCTAAAATGTTTTTTTAGCTTCTTCCCATTTTTTTATCTCCCCATTCCTTAAGGTAACTAATGAATGGAATCAGTTCTTTACCAATTTCTGATAATGAATATTCCACCTTTGGGGGGACTTGGTGATAGACTTTTCTATTGATTAAATTATCTTTTTCCATTTCCCTGAGGGTTTGTGTCAGCATTTTAGTGGTGATGTCAGATAGATTTCTTCCCAACTCCCCATAACGCAGCATGTTATTTTCGTGTAATGCCCATAAAATCCTGCCTTTATACTTTCCTCCAATACGTCTAAAAGCATAATCTACCGAACAAGTAGGAGCCTCAGAACATTTTTTACTTTTTTTCTTCATTTTATATTGAATTAAGTATTTGATAATCAATAATACATACCTTTTAGTAGGTAAGATACATTTTAGTACATACTTGTCACAAGTATACATACTATCTAAGTTTGTTCCAACAAAAAGTATGTAAAAATGAATTTACAATTGAAAGATAAAGTAGCAATAGTTACAGGTTCATCTAAAGGCATTGGTGCCGGGATTGCCAAAGCATTTGCAATGGCAGGAGCAAAAGTGGTCGTCAACTACGCACAGAATCAAGTGAGGGCAAAAAAAGTTGTAGAAGAAATTATAAATTTTGGCGGTAATGCAATCGCTATACAGGCAAATGTTTCTAAATCGGATGACGTTAAGCGCCTATTTGATGAGACTATAACAGCATTTGAAAGAATAGATATACTGGTTAATAATGCCGGTATTTATGATATTGTTTTGCTGGAAGACATTACAACTGAAGTTTTACAGGCTAATCTCGATACCAATTTGATAGGGACCATTTTGTGTACAAAAAAAGCAGCATCCTTAATGGACAGTTCCGGGGGAAGTATTATCAATATTAGTTCTACCGTTAGTACAAACCCTATGCCTGGAACTCTGATTTATGCGGCGACAAAAGCTGCTGTGGACAACGTGACCAAAGTCCTTGCAAAGGAACTCGGACCTAAGAAGATACGGGTTAATACCATCTCACCCGGCATTACTGAAACAGAAGGCTCCCACGAAAAAGGCTTTATGGGAGGAGAATGGGAAGCGCAGCTTTTAGCACAGGTTCCTCTTGGTCGTATAGGACAACCTACAGACATTGCTAAGGTGGCCGTCTTTTTGGCATCAGATGATGCTGGCTGGGTAACAGGAGAAAGAATCCAAGTTGCCGGAGGTCAATTGTAATATTAAAATTTAATAACAGAAATATGAAACTTAAAGGTAAAGTGGCGGTAATCACCGGATCATCAAAAGGCATAGGCGCTGGAATAGCTAAAGAATTTGCAAGAGAAGGAGCAAGCGTAGTGGTGAATTATTCATCAAGCAAAGAATATGCAGATAAAGTGGTAGATGAGATAATGCAAAATGGTGGAACAGCTATGGCGGTACAAGCCGATATATCTAACATCACAGATATAACAAAACTTTTTGAGGAAACTAAAAAGGCTTATGGTAGCTTAGATATCCTGGTAAATAATGCCAGTGTATGGAGGTATGAAATGCTGGAGAATATTAGCGAGGAAAGCTTTTTGTTACAAATACGTACCGGACTAATGGCACATATGTTTACCTCACAGCAGGCGGTAAAAATGTTTGGTAAAGAAGGGGGTAGCATCATTAACTTAAGTTCAACGATAAGTCTCAATCCTATCCCGGGGACTTTAATATACTGCGCTGTTAAAGCAGGTGTGGATAGCATTGCAAAAACATTAGCTAAAGAACTGGGTCCTAAAAATATCAGGGTTAATACCATTGCACCGGGTATGACAGAGTCAGAAGGTTCTACGGCAGATGGCAGACCAGGTAGTGCGATGGAAAAATATTATCTCGATCAGACGCCATTGGGACGTATTGGCTTACCGGTAGATATTGCAAAAGTTGCTGTTTTTCTTGCTTCAGATGAAGCAGCTTGGGTTACAGGAGAAAGAATCAGTGTATCTGGAGGAATGCTTTAAAATAAAAACAATTCTAATGAGTGAGTATTCCAATCTCTTCACTCTAAATAATTAAAATCCTAAACAAATGAATGAAATTAAATATCCAAGATCTTTTTCCCATATAGGAATTACCGTTCCGGATATAAATAAAGCGGTACAGTTTTACAAAGAGGTAATGGGGTGGTATGTTATTATGCCTCCGATGAACGTCAAAAAAGAAAGTGGAATGGGGCAAATGACCAAAGCGGTTTTCGGTGAGGATTGGGACGAATTTGATATTGCACATCTGTCAACTTCAGACAGCATAGGCATAGAGTTATTTTCCTTCCCGCACGGAATTAAGGAAGGTCCCGGTTTTAAACCGTTTGATACCGGACTTTTTCACTTTGCAGTGCAAGACCCGGATGTAGAAAATTTAACTAAAAAAATAGTAGAACAAGGAGGGCAACAAAGAATGCCAGTAACAGATCTTTTTCCTGATGATAAATCGTATAAGATGGTTTACGTGGAAGATCCATTTGGGGTGGTTTTTGAGATCTACAGTCATAGTTATGAAGTGATGATCAAATCTATGTTGTAGGCAGAAAGGTAGATCTAATAATTCCTCTGGGGCTTGGTCTCAGAGGAATTAACCTTTATTATAGTTGTAAACACGCAATGAGCTTTGAGTAAGCACTATACCGCAATTATTTTATACCAAGAGTTTTTATTTAAGAGCTATTAAGTGTGTTTCATCATTTAAAACTCTTTTAAAAGTTCTAACTACCAAATCTAGATCCTGTATTGTCGTTTTAATATGGCAAACTTGAAGAAAGCAAAAGTATATTGCATTTACATAGGTTGATAAATGCTACTTCTCGGACATTTTTTTTCAAATTCGGCTAAGCTGTGTGGGTGTGATGCCTAGGTAAGACGCGATGGGGTATTGCGGAATGAGTTTTTTCAGCACGGGAAATTCTTCTTAAAATATCTGATACCGTTTTTCAGCACTTAATAATACAATTTCAATTTCCGGCTGTTCTTTTTGTAGGAAAAACTGTTCGCTAAAATTCGAGCACCGCGTTCAATGTCAGGGCAGGTTTCATATAATTTTTGCAGGTCTGTAAACCTTGCCACAAGTATGTTGCAATCTGTTAATGCCAGATGAATAATCTGATTAGGATAGCCTGTTATCAAAGAGGAATAACCACCGATAAAACAAGGATTGATAAAAAAATGCTTATTGTATTCAAAGGCTTCCTCGTCTCGGTAAATCGACCGTATAATACCATTTTCTAAGAAAGCTATTTCTTTAGCTCTTTTGGCTTCAATAATAAAATAATGGCCTTTTTTCAAAACTTTGGGTGTGAACAATGCCGAAAATTGATCCCAGCTTTCCGTAGAAATTGGTGTCAGATTATTAAAAAATGTTTTTAAGCTGGCCATTGTTTCTTCTTGTCAATCTGTAGACTTAGCCCTACCTTTAGTCAGTCTGTCTTAAACCCCATGTTTCTGCTTTAAAAGTAGTTGAAGTACCTTTTATATCCAACAAAATGCGAATGTTGGATTCTTTTTGTTTCAATATAAAACAGACAAAAGACTGCTTGTACATTAGTAGTTATAACCGCAGAGACTCATTAAGTGTAACAGATATATACAAAGATTTGAGCTCACATATAGTATACGCAAGTCTTTTCCATTAAAACCTATTGATTGTATTGGACAGAGCCTAATTTTCGGAAGAAATGAATGCTTTCATAACGACTAGTTCTTTTTAAATAAACAATTGATTCTACTTATTCAAGTAGCCCTGCAATTGGTAAATAATACCGTATGCTTGCAAAAGAAAGGAAGTCTATATTTCGAGCTAATTAATAAGATTTGGTATGTATCGCAGTATTTTCTTTCAAGAATAAAGGCCAAAATAGTTTAAGTATTTTGCTTTTAAATTCTGAGCATTTGGTTTATGGATTTGTTTAGGGTCCGTATTGCTTAGATATTCAGGTCAATCTATAATATTAAAATAGCTTTTGTTATAGCTTTAGAAGTTATTTTCAACCTCTGCTGCTTTGAGCATCAGGTAGTGTAGGTCAGTGTTTTTTATAAAAGGTTTCAACTGATCGCTACCGGGCCCATACATGGCAAGTTCGACATAATCTGCCGAATGCTGCATACTGATCCATCCCACCGAATTGTAATGCTTCTGAATCTCGGCAAGGATAGCAAAGGGTAAGTGTCTGGGATTGTAGACCCCATCTTCTGCCACCAAATCGTCATAATACTGTATGATTGTCTGGGCCTCCTCATCTGTAATTCCTATACCATTGGCGTAATTGATACGCTCCTTGATTTGGGATAATGAGGTATCAGGATTAAAACCATTTAAAATCCACTCGTTAGAATGTTTGTAACTCTGAATTGAATCAAAATTGGTGTTGGCATCTTTTCCATAGATCACACCGGGATTTGCATTTCCGTGATCTGTGGTGATGATCACCAGAGTTTCTTTATCTTTTTCAGCAAAATCCATTGCTGTTTTTATGGCCTCGTCAAAAGCAATCTGGTCATAAATGAGCCCCGCAATGTCGTTACCGTGGGCAGCCCAATCTACTTTCCCTCCTTCCACAAGCAGGGTAAAGCCTTGTTTATGATCTTTCATCGCGTCAATGGCTGTCTGAGTCATTTCGGAAAGACTGGGAGATTCTGATTTCAAGGTCTCGTCATTTTCGCGATCAATGGAGTAGGGTAAGGCACCACTACCAAAGACGCCTAGAATCGGCTTCCCGTGTTTCGCAAGGAGCATCTCACCGCGGTTTTTAAAAACCTGATAACCCGCATTTTCATAGGCCCGAAACAGATCTTTATTATCTTTTCGGCCTTCCGCAGAAAAGTTAGTCTGAGCGCCGCCCATAACCACATCAAACTGCTGCTCGAGATACATCTCGGCAATTTCATCCATTGCATTTCGTGATTTGGAGTTGACACAGAATCCTGCCGGTGTGGCGTGTGTCGCAGGAACTGTGGTTACTAGTCCCGCCTTTTTACCTACTTGTTTAAACTTTTGCCAAAGCGGCAGATGGGCTTCACCATTTTTACTCACATTGAGGGATCCATTGGGTACGCGTACTCCACCGCCCCACGAAGAGGCTGCCGCTGCAGAATCGGTCACAATAGAACTAGCCGATGCGGTATCCATAAGGGCTCGTGTTACTTTATTGTCTTTGTATAACTGCATCCAGTTACTGGAGTTTCCGGTATGACGATGCTGGTGTAAATCAGCCATATTCAGCGTACCGGTGCTCATCCCATCGCTTACGAGCATAATGATATTCTTTGCCTTTTTAGTCTTAAAGCTTAAGGCGTGTTCTGTGGCTTTTAGCGAATCAAACGGAGCTAACAACGTGGTACCCAGAGCACCCAGTGTGGTGTTTCTAAAAAAGTTTCTTCGGTTCATTAAAATAGATTTAATAGGAGTTATTACGGGCGTTTTGCCTTGCAATTGGTTAAAATATAATTGAAGTGATTGATGTCATCTGCGTTGAGGTTGAGCACTCCGGTCACGGTCACCACATCATCGGTTTTAAAACCCGATGGATTGTCAAACTGAAGTTCGATTGCTGTTTCGGGTCCCGCAGCACCGCAGAAAAAGCAGGATGACATAGGTGATTTAGAGAGAATGTAAATGTCATTCTCGGGGTCTATATTCAAAAAGAATCCGGTAATGCTTACCTCTTTGCCTTCCAGTGCTTTAAGGACACTCCCAAAATGAGGATACAGAAAATACGCTCCGTATGTGGCAAAATATTTTTCTTCAAAGTTTATTTGGGCGAGATCTTCCCAGATGATGTTTTTTTGGCTAAACCCAAAAAATGAAACAAGCAGAAGGATAAAAAGACAACATTTATTTTGCATTGCTCAATATTTTTGAAACGTTCATTTTTAAAATGGGCAGGATGGCCAGAACTATGGCTATGGTTACGATTATGAGTATTAAAACAACGGTTTTGACCATTTGTACACAGGGGAATTTTAAAAGGATATCTTGATTATAGCCATGCTTGAATGCCGAAAACGCAAGATGCAATCCTACTTGTGATAGCAGGGCTCCGGTAACAAGAGCTATGAGCACGAGCAGAAAACCTTCGTAAGCAACGATACGAATGAGCTGAAAATTGCTTGCCCCGTAGGTACGCATCAGCGCCAAATCAAAAGCACGCTCCTGTATCATTTTAAACAGGCTTATGAAAATAGTTATACACGATATCGCTAGAATGATATAGGCAATCCACGAGATAGCTCTTACACCAATTCCTGTGAAATTAAACAGACGCTCCAGCTCATATCGGGGTAATGCGGCCTGCATACTGGTTTCTTTATTGATACGTCTGGGCATGGTTAACGTACCCATCGCGTTGCGAAAGGAAACCAGCATCGAAGTGATTTCTCTTTCGTGTTCTTCCTCGTGGTGTGCTGCTCCCTGCACATCGCCGTGGTGTTTCTCAGTGTGCTCTTCATCTTGATGTTCTTTACGGTGTACGTGAACGTCCCATATGCTTTCAAGTGGAGTAACAATGAGTTTGTCAATGACTTTATAGGTAGGTTTGTAGACGCCTACAACGGTCAGGGGATGCTTATGTACTTCAACAGTATTTTCAGTAAGCCCGTGTGAACTCATAAAAGTGTCGCCTATTTTTAGGCCGGTTTCTTCCGCAACGGTGCTGCCCAAAATCACTTCCATTGATTGGTTGACTTCTTCACCTTCCGCAAATTCGGCCTCATATAAATCGGCGAATTCTTTATTTGTACCCAATATCCTGAAGCCTTTGTAATTATCACCATAAGAGATGGGAACGGCATTTTTGATAAGAGGGTTTTTGGTAATTTTTTCGGCTTCCGTTAAAGAAATGTTTCCTGTAGGATTGTCCATATGCAGCACACTTGCGAGCACCAGTTGTAATGGACTGCCTTTTGCGCCAAGCACCATATCCACATCGCCCAGGCTGTTTTCAAACTGGTTTTGAATGGAAGTATCCAGCTGCTGAATACTCAGCAGCAACCCGATGCTTATGGAAAGCGAAAGCACGCTGAGAAAAGCATACAGCGGTTTGTGGAAAATATTACTTAAGCTGATTTTCCAAATGTTCATAGCGTAATGATGTTTTGAAATAGAGGTTTTATGCGAGTATCGTGTGTAATGACAATGAGATTGGCCTTCTGCTGTGCAGCCTGCTCCAGTAGCAGCCGCATCACCAGCTCGCAATTCACATCATCAAGGCTGGAGGTAGGCTCATCGGCCAGAATCACTTTGGGTTGGTGAACTACGGCAAGGGCAATAGTCAGGCGTTGCAGTTGACCTTCACTCAATTGATTGACCTTCTTAAATTTTTGAGCTGTTAAACCCAGTTGTTCCAGCAAGTTATGCGACTGTTCTTTTTTGACTTTGACTTCGGAAAAATACAGTCGAGCTTCCAGATTTTCCAGTAGGTTGAGTGAGCGAATGGCATAATTCTTTTGAAAAACCATGCCGATATGTTGCCCGGTAAATCTGTCGCGTTTCCTAACAGAAAGTTCCTGCAATTCTATACCCTCAACGGTAACGGCTCCGGATTTTGGCTTGAGCAACCCTGCCATAAGATGCAGCAGAGTCGTCTTGCCTATTCCTGATTTGCCGAGAACCAGTAGGTTTTCCTTCCTTCCCAAATTGATATCCGGAAACCGCAAGGTTTCAAGAGTAGGGGAGTATTGAAAAGAGAGGTTTTGAGTTTGAATCATATTTAGGGGTGATTCGGCTAAAAGTTATTCTAAAGTTACCGTGCGTTCTACAGTGTTGAAATCTCCGGGGATACCATTACCGTCCTTGTCCAGGAGTTCGAGTTTGATGCTAATGGCTCCTTTAGGCAGCCCTTTTACAACATACGGTACCCACTCGGTCAGCTCAAATTCCACTCCATTGATGGTTGCTTTAACATAGTTTCCACCTTTTGAGAGGCTGGTGTTCAACAGATAAAAATCCAGTAACAGATTTTTGGTATCCACGCCGCTATAGGTTCCTTTGGGACGGCTGTATATCAAGGTGGGTTTACTGAAGTCAACATCAGGAGCATCAGCAGACTCCTGACCTACAATTACTTTTTCAGCGACAAAGGCATTCGGGTTTTTTAAACTCTCGTGATACGAGCGGCTTAAAAAAGCAATCAGAAAGTGTGTGCCTTCTTCCAGTTCTTTTTTGAACGTCGGCTCATAATGTGCAGAATAGGGATCGTTGTCCACGATAAAGTGAATGTGCTGCCCTTTAGCAGAGTTTGCGAGATTTCCGGTTATTTCAGAATCGGTTTGTGCGCCAAGCTCATAATTTTTGACGTCAAAAGCAAAGTCGATTCCACCTTCGGTAAGTTTAACGGTTTCTGTGGTAGGTTTTGTGATAGTTAGAGCAGCGTCTGCATAGGCAGGCGAACCTTCCAGTTTCTCAATAGTAATGGGTGTCGCAGTAGTTTCTTCTGCAGCTTCAACCTCGGTTTCCATTTCGCTTTCTTTGGGCTTATCCTTACAGCCCGTGGCAAGAATAATTAAAAGGGTTAAAAGGCTTACAAATTTAATTTTCATAGTATTTGGTGTTTAAAGTGTTTGGATTAATGGAGTAACCATACAGTTTTGTACCCTGTATTTGTTATGGTCAGATTTTTAAATGCTAAAGTTCGATTGTCAGGTTCATTGAGCGTACCGGCAATGATGGTAATCTTACTCTTTTCAAGCTCTTCATCCAGACGAATGCTCAATTTGAGTCCGTCAACTATATAGAGCAGGTCATTATTATTTTTTCCGGCGAGGGAGCATCCCAGGAGTTGTAGTTCGCGTGCAATCCTAAAGTGGTCTGCACGGTTGCAATGCATCTCGATTCCGGTAATTTCGTTAAACAATTTTTTGGGATGATAGGCAGTTTTTAAAAATTCTTCGCTGGAGTATTCTGCGATTTCTTCTTGGTGTAAATGCTCCAAGAACTCCGGATTGTAATAAGCATACCAGGTACTGAGATTGGTCGCCATTCCGTAGGTGTAAAATGCTTTGTACCAAACGGATAAGGTGCTGTTAATTCTAAAAGAAACCGTATCTGCTTCTTTCAGGAATTTAGTCCCTGTTTCGTTAAGTTTTGGGACATTGGCGAGCGAGAACCCTTTTATTTCGCTTAAAGCGAAACCAATACCGCTTTTTCCTACCGGTTCATTAAATGCATTTTCTGGGCCCAACAGCTCAATGTATTGGTTCTTTCCTCGCAGGTAAGCAGAAGTTGAATTTTTATCAATACGTGTGAAATCAGGAATACCCTGATCCAGATTGGCATAATTCTCCAAAATGAAATCGCTCGCCTTGAGCTGAGCAAAGGTTAAGCTGTCTAGTGTAATGTAAAAATGATCAAGACGGACTTTGTTCAACGATTTACGGAAGGTTTTTGAAATCCGTTTTTGGTCTATTAGAGTGTCTTCCTTCTTTTGCGTGGGATTGTTACAACCTACACAAAGAAACAGAGTTATAAGTAGATGCCTTAAGAAATACTTGCCCATAAAATATGGCTTTTTGTTTTCCTCAAGCAGAGGAAACTATTCTAAAAAGTGTTTGATATTATCAATGCAAGCGTGTCGCTTGAAAGGGGGGATTAGGAACACTAAGGCGGTTGAAACCGCGTTGTTTTTTGAGTAAATTGAAAATCAAACGATTACCACCTACATAAAAGACGGAATGATCCTAAACTAAACTATTTATGCCTGCTGGAGGAGGTCTTGAAAAAATTGGATTTGCGGTGAAGTTATCGCAAAATATAAAAGTATAACAGTCAACTATTTGCTTCTTGACCAGTATTTGTGAAGAATTACTTTGAAATCCAAGGGTTTCTGCTAGAAGCGCTGGTTGAAAAAGGTTTCCCATTACAGCCTGCTCACAAAGCTTACACTGAACGAGATGCTCTTTATCGCCATCGTGCGTGAGCACGTGTAGCCCTACTAGTTTCATCGAAATGAAAAGTGCCAGCAATACGAGCGAAATCCTATTTTTTACAGTTTTGAGCATATTTTATATCTAATAAATGTATAATACGATTTATTGGTAACCTGCTTTGAAGCTAAAAATCTTCAAGCGTTAACTCATGATTGATCATGGCTCCGGCTACATTGCCGGCAGCAACGGCATAAGCTACAGAACGCATCCTGCTAGTATTATCGCCACACGCATAGATACCCGGGACACTGGTTTTTTGAAAATGATCTACTTCGATATGACCCGATTCGGTGAGTGTACAACCTAATTTTTCTGGAATGTTTGAATGTTGTTCAAAGGGTAGAGCGGCATAGAGCGCTTTTAATTCTAGGAAAGAGCCATCTTCAAAGCGTAGCGTTTCCAGTTGGCCGTTTTCATGCGCTAAGGAGACAGCCGGGGTTTCTATAATTCGGATCTCGTTTTTGTGGAGTTTGCTTACCTGCTCGTCATTAAAATCAGGTTTTCCCTGTGTCAAAATACTCAGGTTATTGGTGAGGTTACGTACCAAACCGGCCATATGAAACGCTTGCTCTCCATTGGCTAGTATCGCGGTTTTTTCAGATTTAAATTCATACCCATGGCAATACGGGCAATGAATGGCAGAAATTCCCCAGCACTCGGCAAAACCTTCGATATCTGGCATAATATCTTTGATCCCGGTTGCAAACAAGAGTTTTCGGGAACGGAAGGTTTTACAGGCTTCCGTTAAAATCTCAAAACCGGCTGCTGTTTTTTTTCCAAGTAGCGCGTAATCTTCTAAAAAGTCGACATTTTTATAACTTAAGACCTGCTCTTTAGCTTTTTGAGCAATACGATGGGGCTGTTCTCCATCTTGGGTGATGAAATTATGAGAATGCGGGGTTTGCCAGTTACACGGGTTTCCGCCATCAAGAATTAAAACAGAACGCAGGGAGCGTCCAAGGGCCATAGCAGCCGAAAGACCGGAGTAGCTGCCGCCGATAATGATCACGTCGTAGGTTGATTTATACATAAATAGTGTATTAGGGATTTGAAGTTTGATATCGCGGAATGGGCCAAGTATCTTTGAGATTTAAAGTACCTTTTTTCCAGCATTCCAACTCAGACTCCGCCAGCAAACAGGCCTCCAACTGTTGGGTAATGGTTTTTACATCCAGATGTTGACCGATAAAAACAAGTTCGTTTTTGCGGTCTCCAAACTGAGGATCCCAATCTCTTTCGATCAGGGACTGATTAGCCGTAAAAGCAGTATAGCTGATACGTTCGGTAAATGGCATAGAAGCCCACCAAACCCCTGCCGGATCTGTTTTTAGAGAACCTCCTGCAGAACTCCAGATAAAAGCCTGTTCCGGACGGGAGGCCAGCCAGAATAAACCTTTGCTGCGTAGAATTGATGTGGGAAAACGGTGTTGTACGTAATTGAAGAACCGTTCGGAATGAAAGGGCTTTTTGCTTCGGAATACAAAAGAACCGATACCGTATTCTTCAGTCTCAGGCGTATGTTCACGTTCTAACTCCCGAATCCATCCCGCTGAGGTTTCAGCTTTTTCAAAATCAAAAAGCCCAGTGTGGATCACTTCTTTTAAATCGACTTCAGAGTTTATAGTTGGAATAATACGCGCTTCAGGGTTGAGCTTGAAGAGAACATCATACAGGTTACGCAACTCGGCTTCGGTCACGAGATCGACCTTATTGAGCAGGATTACATTTGCAAATTCTACCTGATCGGTAAGCAGGTTTACAATGGTACGATCATCCCCCTCCATATCAGTTAAATTTCGATCGGTTAAATAGTGAATACTTGAGAAATCTTTTAAAAAGTTAAAAGCGTCTACTACGGTCACCATAGTATCTACATAGCTGAAATGACTCAGGTCAATGTTGCCGTCCTCACTTTCAAAGCTAAAGGTCTGAGCCACGGGAATAGGTTCTGAAATACCGGTACTTTCAATGAGCAGATAGTCAAACTTTTCTGCTTTAGCGAGTTTTTCAACCTCAAAAATCAGGTCTTCCCTCAAGGTACAACAAATACAACCATTACTCATCTCTACCAGTTTTTCTTCGGTACGGGATAAGGTGTTTTCATTTTCAACCAGTTGGGCATCAATGTTTACCTCACTCATGTCGTTGACAATGACCGCGACTTTCAGACCCTGCTTATTATGAAGGATGTGATTGAGCAGGGTGGTTTTGCCTGCTCCAAGAAAACCGCTCAAAACGGTTACGGGTAATTTTTTCATGGTATGGTTTAGTGTTTGTGATTGCTATAATTGAAAAGATGTCCACTTATCAAGCCTATAGCACCAAAATAGATAAGTGACGTGTCCTGATGTAAAAAAACTTCAAAAGCAATTGCTGCAGCAATTAAAGTCCAGGAAACAGCGATTAAAATTTTGAGATAAACAGGAGCGTTACTCCGCACTACCTGGATTACAGGAAACAATCCTATGGCTAAAAAGCTGATATCAATTAAAGGATTATGGGATAGTTCTAAAGGAAGCAGGAAGAGTACTGGCGCGAGTATGCAATGGATTAGACAAAGAAAGGCGGCATACACACCGATGATGTCAAAGTATTTTGCTTTCATACTGAATTATATTAATGCAACGTTGTTGCAAAAATAACATTTGTTTGTTTTTAAACGCAACATTGTTGCATTAAATTTGTTTTTTGAGAAAAATTGTTGCGAGTGAGGCTATTCTAAACCTTATGAACAGCTCTGAGGTGGTGGTTTTTGATACCCATTTAACTACAGAAATTGGGACGTAGCAGCAGTATTACAATTCCCAAAAGCTTTTGACGAATACAAAAAATAGCCAAGTATTATTTGTGCTCCTAAAATAAGCAGTTATAAAGAACATACTCACGGAAATGTTTAAGGAAAAACATGGGTGGAATCTGGATCTGTAGGGTTGGCTCTTAAAAAAAGGATTTGAACTTTTTAGAAATGCAGTTTCTAAAAACCAACTCAAAGCAATTAGTGAGGCATTGTAGAAAGTGAATCAGCTGTTCAAAGAAAATTTATAACAATAAAACAACGTCATTTCCTGAAATAGGTTGACCAAAATAACAAAGGGCTATTTCTTTCATTTAAATAAAACTAGCCCCAAACTATGAGGTAGTTTTATCAATTTTCTTTAGAAATTCATTAAGCGATTTCGGGAATTGGAATATAGATTACTGATAATATCTGAGTAAAGGTACAATAAACCCGTTACGCCTATAAAACTTCAGGCAGAGTATCTATTGAAGCAGTATCTGAATTTAGCGATATCAATGGGCTTATTCCTTTCAATATCACACTAAAGTTCGATTATGTAGATTTTGGTCATTATAACCTTGTTTTTGGTCGCCCTTACGAAAGGCTGTAAAAATACCTTTGTATCGTAAAAGAGGTATAACTAAAAACCGGAAGAGATGAAAACTAGAAAACAAATTTTAGCAACAACATTATTCCTATTCACTACATTGCTGTTAACTGTAAACACTTCAGCTCAGGTAAACCATCTATCAACCAAAATAGTAGACTTAGATACAGTTAATGTGAATTATAAAAGCGCTGAAGTGAACGATTTTGTTTCAGATATTATTACTGATAAAGACTTTAAATACCGCAAAGCATTAAAAGAATCAAGATCTAGTAATAAATACTATACATTAGGTGATGTTGAGATCACAGAAGCAAATCTTTTAAAGCACTTTAAAAAAGCCGCTCGTAAATCTGATTCTGCAGAGGCGTTTGCTCTTTACTTTAAAAACATAAACTTAAGCTTTATAGCTACAATTGATCAGTATGTTTTAGAACAGCTCTACAATACGATAAGACAGACCACTTTTAATGGTTTTCTAGACAACTGGCAAAAATATTACTAGAGTATTCTTATCAAAAAAATAGATTTTGGTCATTTATACAAACATATTGATCACTCATACGTCTTTCACCCCTCTTAAATTTGCCAATCAAAATACAACCTGTTTAAACTCAAATTAAAATGAAAACACTGGATCTCAATACAAAAAAAATAGCCGTAAATATCCTTACGGTTGCAGGACTTTTATTACTACTATTTTTAATTCTTTCGTTTACTAATGAAAGCACTGAAGAAAATTCAGAACCGGCTGCTACATCTCAGGCAATGCCGGTAGAAGTAGCTAATCCCGTTTTTGATAAAATAACCGAATGGGATGAATATACAGGTCGCTTTGAAGCAAGTGACCGCGTAGATGTACGTGCTCGTGTAAGTGGTTTTTTAGATCGTGTTGACTTTACAGATGGCCAGTACGTTAAAAAAGGAGAAGTACTGTTTACTTTAGATGACAGGCCTTTTAAAATCGCATTATCTCAAGCCACAGCAGAATACAGCCAGGCACAGGCGTCTTTAAAAACAGCACAGGATAATTACAACAGAGTAGAATCTTTAAGGGAATCCGGGGCTTTATCAATTGAGGAGTATGACCGTAGAAAACAAGCATTGGCTTTTGCACAGGCAAGTGTTGCCCTGTCTCAATCTCATGTAGATAAAGCAAAATTAGATTTGCAGTTTACACGAGTTACCGCTCCGATTTCCGGACTGGTTAGCAGGCATATGGTGAATGAGGGAAATCTTATAGACGGTGGTACTTCTAATGCGACTTTACTTACTACAATTGTGGCGACAAGCCCTATCTATTTTTACTTTACAGGAAGTGAATCTGATTATTTACGATACGTACGTTTAGCACGTAATGGCGAACGCGGTTCTATGCGTTCTGAAGCGTTGCCGGTAAGCATTAAATTACAGGATGAAACTGAATTTTTACACGATGCAAAAATGGACTTCGTAGATAATGAGATCGATAACAGTACCGGAACGATAGAAAGCAGAGCAATTTTAGATAATAAAGATCAGCTTTTAGAACCGGGTATGTTTGGTAAAGCACGATTAATGGGTAGTGCCGAGCACGAGGCATTAATGATTTCTGATGACGTCATTGGTACCAATCAATCCCTTCGTTTTGTTTACGTCTTGGGCGAAAACAATACAGTGGAAGTAAAAAATGTCACGCTGGGGCCGCTTCACAGCAACGGCTTGAGAATTGTTAGAGAAGGCTTGGCCAAAGAAGATAAATTAATAGTAAATAATATTCAGAAAATACGTCCGGGAATGGTCATCTCACCCGTTGAAACTTCGTTTACGGGAAGCTCTTCTGAAAAATAAACTGTTATTAAAACAACAGCTAACCTGCTTATTTAGAAAATTCTAAAAATTAAACCGGAATATATCCTTTCCTTTTTCCGCTTGCGAAAAAGAGAAGGGTAGAACCGTACATCCTATTTGTAAATACCATTATGAAATTCAGTCACATTTTTATACAGCGACCCATTTTTGCGGGAGTCTTGAGCGTACTCATACTCATCGTAGGTGCGCTTGCTTATGTATCCTTACCCATTTCTCAATTTCCGGATGTTGCACCACCTACCGTTGAAGTTGTTGCTATGTATCCCGGTGCTAACGCAAGAACACTTTCTGAAACGGTGGCCGCACCTTTAGAAAAGGAAATAAATGGAGTAGAAGGGATGTTATACATGACCTCTCAATCTTCTGCCGATGGAAGGGTGATCGTACAGGTCGCTTTTGAATTGGGTACCGATTTAGACCGGGCGCAGGTTCAGGTCCAAAACCGGGTTGCTATTGCAGAGCCCAGATTACCGGAAGCTTCCCGTAGATTAGGGATCACTACCAAAAAGATATCTCCAGATATTCTCCTTGTGGTGAATATGTATTCGCCTAATAAAACTTATGATCAGACCTATATGGGGAATTATGCGGCACTTCAGTTAAAAGACGAATTGGCGCGTATAAAGGGGATTGGTGATATTCAGATTTTTGGTGCAGCAGAATATGCTATGCGTATCTGGTTAGATCCTGATAAAATTTCGAATTTAGATATGACAGCAGGTGAGGTTGTAGCAGCTTTGCGGGCGCAAAACGTACAGATCGCCAGTGGTACTTTAAATACATTGCCTTCCGGAAATCAATCTGCATTTGAAATTAATATTCAAACACAGGGTAAATTAGTAACACCAGAACAGTTTGAAAATGTAATTCTAAAATCAAATGAAGGTGGAAGACTGGTGCGCCTTAAAAATATAGGACGTGTAGAATTAGGTGCTCAGAATTATGCGACGACGGGTTATTTAGGAAAAGATCCTGCGATTGCAATGCCTGTTTTTCAACAACCGGGCGGTAATGCTCTGGAAACTTCAGCAGAGATTGAAGCACGTATGGAAGAACTTGCGAAAAGTTTTCCGAAAGATTTAGAATATAAGATTGCTTATAATCCAACCAAGTTTATTCAAAAATCGGTAGACGAGGTGTACCACACTATTTTTGAAGCAATCATTCTGGTTGTACTTGTTATTCTCTTATTCCTTCAATCTTGGCGGGCTGCAATAATTCCGATTCTGGCAATACCGGTTTCTTTGATAGGAACCTTTGCTGTGATGCAGGCCATCGGTTTTTCGTTGAATAACCTTACGCTTTTTGGTTTAGTTCTCGCTATTGGGATTGTAGTAGATGATGCGATTGTAGTGGTAGAAAATATGGAGCGGTATCTGGCAAAAGGTTTTGCTCCAAAAGAAGCAGCGCGTAAAACGATGGACGAAGTAGGAGGCGCTTTGGTTGCTATTGGTCTGGTCTTGATTGCTGTATTTATTCCTACTGCATTTTTAGACGGAATTTCAGGTCAGTTTTACAAGCAATTTGGGATGACTATCGCGGTTGCAACTGCAATTTCGGTATTTGTTTCCCTGACGTTGAGTCCGGCGATGGCGGCTTTATTGATGAAGCACGAAGTAAAAGATCCTAATAAAAAGACACCAGTAATACTGAAACCTTTTGCTTATGTAGGAAATGGTTTCAACAGATTTATTGACAAAATTTCGGAAAGCTATGGGAAGCGCGTACAAAAACTGGTACGCACATCAGTTATGGTACTCGTGGTTTATGGCGGTCTGATCCTGATAACAGGTTTTGAATTTGGCAGAGTTCCAAAAGGGTTTATCCCCGCTATGGATCAGCAGTACTTTATCACCTTGGTACAGTTACCACCCGGCGCATCGTTATCTAGAACAGATGCTGTTGTAAAAGAGGTTATAGACAAGGCCTTAGATATTGATGGCGTAGAAAATGCGATTGCCTTTACCGGTTTTGATGCGGCATCCAACACAAACGCCTCTAACACAGCAGCGGTATTTTTACCGCTGGAAGATTTTGAGATCAGGGAAGAAAAAGGCTTGGAATACGAAGCCCTGTTGGGTACAATAAGTGCCACTTTAGGTCAGATAGACGATGCGATTGTATTGGTAATACCTCCACCATCTGTACGAGGTATTGGTAACGCCGGTGGATTTAGAATGATGGTTCAGGATAGAGCAAACTTAGGTACAGATGAGTTGGTAAAAGCGACCTATGCACTCGCTGCAGCTGCTAATGCCGATCCTATTTTGAGTAATGTTTTTACATTTTTTAATGATCAGACACCACAATTGTATCTGGATATTGATCGCGTAAAAGCTGAAAAACTAGGAATTGATGTGGGTGATGTTTTTCAGTCTTTAGAGATCTATATGGGTTCTGCATTTGTAAATGAGTTTAATTATCTGGGAAGAACCTTTCAGGTGACTGCACAGGCAGATGCGCCTAACCGCTTAACTCCCGATGATATTTCCCGAATTAAAGTGCGTAATGCAGATGCTGAAATGGTTCCTTTGGGAACCTTTACAAAGCAGGAGGATATTTCGGGTGCGTCGCGTATTCCTCGTTTCAACCTGTATCCTGCAGCTTCTTTAAACGGGAATATTGCACCCGGTTACAGTTCTGGTGAAGCTTTAGACCGGATGGAAGAACTTGCTGCAGAAGTACTTCCGCAGGGAATCTCTTTTGAGTGGACCGAATTGGCATATCAGGAGCGTCAAACCGGAAATACGGCAGGTATCGCCTTTTTATTGGCTGTTGTATTTGTATTTCTGTTGTTGGCCGCGCAGTTTGAAAGTTTGGTACTTCCGCTTGCGGTAATCTTTATTGTGCCTATGGTGTTGCTATCTGCAATTGTAGGTATTGATCTGGCGGGTCTTGATAACAATATTATGGTACAGATAGGACTGATCGTTTTGGTAGGTCTTGCGAGTAAAAATGCGATTCTTATCGTGGAGTTTGCCAAGCAGTTAGAAGATCAGGGCGAAGATCTAAAAACCGCTGTTATAGAAGCATCCCGGTTGAGGCTGCGTCCTATTTTAATGACAGCAATGGCTTTTATCCTGGGAGTAATTCCGTTAGCTATTGCTACAGGAGCAGGGGCAGAGTTACGGGTATCACTAGGTATCGCAGTATTTAGCGGAATGCTTGGAGTTACGATATTCGGTGTTTTTCTAACCCCTGTATTTTACTATCTGGGAAGAAAATGGACGACCAAAAAAACAAATGAACTGCACTAGCAGCAACCTTATAATTTATACAATCTAAACAGATGAAAAATAGATTTTTAATATTCCTGTTCTCTTTGATGTTAAGCTCTTGTGGGATCACAAAGCGAGATTTTGAAGTTGAACCTACTGTGAACATTCCGGAAGATTATTTAGAAGAAGAGCTTGTGCCAGAAATTGATAATAATTCAGAAGTGATTCAAGACTGGTGGTCTAATTTTAATGATCCGGTTTTAGATACGCTTATTGAAAAGGCCCGTAAACACAATCTGGACATCAACACCGCGATTGCTAACTTTTACGCATCGCGCGCACTCATTAAGGAAACTAAATTTGATAGAATTCCTACGGTGACAGCTAATGGCGATTATACGCGTACCCGTCTGGGAGAAAATGTTTTTGTACAGGGGAGTAATCCTACGTACAATACGTTTAATGCCAGTTTTGATGCTTTTTGGGAAGCTGATCTCTTTGGAAGGGTTTCAAACCGAATTAAAGGAGCGGTAGCCAATAATCAAATGGCACTGGCCGATATGCAGGGCGCTTATGTGAGCATTTTTGCAGAGGTAGCTACTAATTATATGGAGCTGCGCGGAACCCAGTATTTGTTAGATATCGCAACCCGCAATTTAAAAGGTCAGCAAGATACCTATGACTTAACGCTGCAGTTATCTGAAGCAGGTACCAGCAACAGTCTTGATGTTTCGAGAGCCTTGGCACAGCTTGAAAATACCCGTGCAACCATACCACCGCTTAAAGCCCGTCTTGAAGCTTTAAAAAACAGTCTGAGCGTTTTAATTGGCGAAGTTCCCGGTAATTTAGATGCGGTTGTTGTAAGCGATCAACCTTTACCCAGCTTGCCGGCTTCGGTAGAAATAGGGGAGGTAAAAGACTTGTTAAGACGCCGCCCTGATATCAGAAGGGCAGAAGCTGCATTACAGATGCAGATCGCCAAGTATAATATTTCTGTAGCAGAGCTGTACCCAAAAATACAATTTGGAGGTTCTATAGGTTTTTCGGCTGTAGATTTTGCAAACTTCGGTCAGAAAGAATCCTTTACCTGGAGTATTATGCCCAGCATCAGTTGGGCTGCATTCAACCTGGGGCGTGTGCGCCAACAAATAAAGCAAAATGATGCGTTAACACTAGCAGCACTTAACCAATATGAAAAGGCAGTTTTAGAAGGCTTGGAAGAACTTAAAACACGTTTGGTAAATTATACTCAGGAGTTACAGAGAAGGGCTATCCTAGAGCGGTCTTCAACAGCAAGTGCTCAGGCGGCACAATTTGCTAAAGACAGGTACAATGCCGGTCTGGATAGTTTTATAGACTATTTAAGCGCAGATAATACCTTGCTTCAATCTGAAAATTTATTGGCACAAAGTGAAATAGCTTCAGCGACTTCTTTAATAGCGATCTACAAAGCTTTAGGTGGGGGCTGGGAGATTATTTCTGAAGCAGAATTAGATACCAGATTTGAAACGATGAAAGTAACTGAAAAGACTTCAGACTAAATACAGGTGAGGTTACTTTTGAGGACTAAATTTATAATTAGAATACGCAGTAGAATTTTAATGCAACGTATTCTTTAAACACAAATTTTTGCATATAGAATTTATTTTTAAAATTATAAAGAACCGATTTTGGTCATTACTTAATACTTTTATAAGATGACCCAGACAGAGATACCGGTTTATGAAACAAGTAATGCGCTGAGTGAGGCTATGGGTTTCCCTCACAGGAGTCACATACCCAATTTTGATGTATATGAATTGGGTAGTTTAGAGCCTTCTGCCAGACGATGTATGCCACCTTACAGACAAAGTTTTTACCAGATAGGGATATTGAGTTATGTGGGTGAAAGCAAACTGAATTTAAATACAGATTGGATTTCTCCAGAAGAGTATCCGTTATGGTTTGTAGTTCCCGGGCAGGTGTTCTCCTGGGTGCGTGATGAGAAAATGGCCGGCTTTAGTATTATGTTTAAGAAAGAGTTTTTGATGAACGTAGTAGATAATGTGGTGGAAGATTTTCCGTTCTTAAAAATGTCTGAACGCAGTTTGCTGATGCTTACTAAAGAGGAGCATGAATCATTGCTTTTTGATGCGCAACGTATGCATTCGGTATATAAAAACCCGCACCCATATCAAGAGAAAATGTTAGAGGGTATGCTGGTCTCTTTTTTATACTTTTGCAAAGCTGTTTATGAGCGATACAAGACGACCGAAAATCACCTTACACGGGCACAGGTTATCACTCAGAAATTTGAAATTCTGGTTGATAAAATGTATGTAGATACAAAAAATGTAGGGGATTATGCAGATGAACTAAATATAACTCCTAACTATTTAACAACCACCGTAAAAAAGTTAACCGGTAAAAGTGCAAAAGATATTATTCAGGATCGGTTATTGGTAGAAAGTAAAAGTTTACTGAAGTTTTCAGGTTTAGATATTGGAGAGATCGCTTATCGATTGAATTTTCAAGAACCTACACATTTTACACGGTTTTTTAAAAAATTGAGCGGGCTAACGCCTAATCAATTCAGACAAATGGATTAAAAATTGCAAATGGGTATACCTATTGCAGTAGAATTAAAAATTAATAAACTAAATCATATTTAAAATTGATCAGATTAGTTTCACATTATTAAGCATGCTATGAAAGTTAAGAGAGTTGCGGTAGTCACAGAGGCAGGAAATGGATTGGGAAAGACTTTTGCTAAGATATTAGTACACCATAATTATAATGTAATTCTGGCTGCTAGTAAGAAAAGTTACGACACCCTCTCCCTAGATGCAATCACGTTACAGGATTTTAAATTGGTAAAGGTCGATTTTACTTCTTCAGAGAGTGTTTCTGAATTGAAAAGTCTTATAACTTCAACTTACGGAAGGTTAGATCTTCTTATTAATAATGCAGAAATAGCAAACGGTTTTGGTCAAAAAATAAGTCAGTTGAATCTTGAAGAGGTCAAAGAGCTTTATGAGATCAATCTTTTCGCGGTGATTAGAATCATACAGTCTTTAAAACCTGTACTTGAGAAAAGTGATGATCCCAGTATCATAAACATCACGAGTTCTTTAGGTGATATTACAAAAATGACCGATGATAATTTTTGCTATTCCAACTACTGTATGACTGCTTATGCCACTTCAAAAGCGGCTTTGAATATGTTTACGCATCTACAATGTAAAGAGTTTAAACCTTCAAAGATCAAAATAAGCGGTTTTGATCCTATATCTTTAAAGAACTGTACACACAATTCGGTAGTTATCTGTGACGGAATTAAAGATGAGTTTGTTAAGCTGATTTCTAAAGATCCTCTTTAAAAATTGTATTCCTATAACCTTTTTGATGTTCTTCATCCGTCTGAAAGCAAATAAGAGCTGTTCAATAAATAGTTAAATGTTTAATGCAATTAAAAGCGAGATTAATCAAAATAGTGAGTTTGAATAAAAGACATTTTTAAGATCTTTGGCGTCAAATTTTCAAGATGAAACTCATTTATATCGCTCTAATTACACTAACCTGCTTTTCCTGTACAAATAAAAAAAAGTCCTCCGAGAACACTAAAAATACCGGCATTCAGCGCGAAATAAAGACTCCAGAATTTCAAATGATTTTGGATTCAGCAGGTGTTGAAGGTTCGATTCTAATCTTTGATTTGAAGAATGACACCTACTATTCTAATGACTTTCAATGGGCCGAGACAGGAAGGTTACCCGCTTCAACGTTTAAAATTACCAATTCCATCATTGCACTGGAGACCGGAGTTGTTGAAAATGACAGTACCCTTTTTAAATGGGATGGAGAAGATCGAAGTCTAGAAAGCTGGGAACAGGATTTAATACTCAAGGAAGCTTTTCACTATTCCTGTGTACCTTGTTATCAGGAAGTAGCACGAAAAATAGGTGCGCAACGCATGTCTCAATATGTAAGCAAACTTGAATATGGAGCAATGGATGTGGATTCAAAAAACATCGATATGTTTTGGCTTGAGGGCGATTCCCGAATAAGTCAGTTTCAGCAAATAGACTTTCTAAAAAGATTCTATGAATCTGAACTTCCCATTTCAGAACGTACGGAAATGATCATGAAGCAAATGATGATTATTGCAGAAAATGAAAACTATACCTTACGAGGAAAAACAGGTTGGTCTATAAGAAACGGAAATAATAACGGTTGGTTTGTGGGGTATATTGAGACCGGAGACGACATCTATTTTTTCGCTACAAATGTTGAACCAAAACCGCAGTTTAATATGGATTTGTTCCCAATGACTCGAAAAAACGTTACTAGTAAAGCATTCAGGCAAATGGAAATAATAAACTAAAGGTTCTCTAATAAAATTCCAATACTTACGTGATAGCTCCTGTTAAACAGGATTCAAGAAAGAATAACAAGCTTCTCTTTCCGCTTAAGACATTAAATCCATACCTATTTTTCAGCGCTCGTTTTTACACGAAAAGTTTTAACTAAATTTCACCCGCAATTCATGGATCTACTCGCAAGGAGAATTTTAATCTGAGTTGTGCTAAATTGATTTGATGAAAAAAATAGACCTGGCCGGATGGAAAAGAAAAGAGCATTATGACTTTTTTTCAAAAATGAAAAGTCCAACTTTTGGGATCGTTACCGAAGTGAATTGTGACCAATGCTTTAAAAATACTCAGAAAAATGGGGAATCCTTTTTTGCCAGCTACTTACACAAATCGATGATTGCTGTGAATGCGGTTGATGAATTAAAATACCGGATCGTTGATGACGAAATTATAACCTACGAGCAAGTACACGCAGGGATTACCATAGGAAGAGCCGATGAAACATTTGGTTTTGGTTTCGTACACTTTTCATCTGATTTTAAGACCTTCAATACACAATTACAAAGCGAAATTTTAGCGGTAAAAAACAGTCAGGGTTTAAGGCTTAACAATGATGATATCAAAACCGACTTGATACGTCATTCAACAATTCCGTGGAATTCATTCAGCGGATTATTGCATCCTACAAATTTTGATGAAAAAGACTCAGTGCCCAAAATCACCTTTGGCAAGTTCACTATTCGTGAAGGAAAAAGAATGCTACCCCTTTCTATTGAGGCGCATCACGGGCTGGTTGATGGTATTCATATCGCTAAATATTTGAATGAATTTCAGAATCAACTTAATTTACTTACCTGATCCGTTTTTGTTTATTTTAGAAAACTAGTTTGGTCGAAAAGCTTTACATGAGCAAATAATTACCCTATGAAAAATTCGTTTTATTCAGATTTTAAGACCGTGATTATAATTAGCATTATAATCTCAATAACAATTTCGTGCACCCTGATTTTTAAATATTTGTGCCGTAAAAAAATAAATAGTCTGGTAACGACAAAACATATAGATCCTACCAGCTATCTTTTTGCTACAAACTTTATTTCCGCAATTATTGTAATTGTAGGTATTTCATTTGCTTTAATTCAAATACCCGAAATGAAAACCCTGGGGCACTCCTTATTGGCTGGTGCGGGTATCATATCACTCGTTGCAGGATTGGCCTCTCAACAGGCATTGAGTAATATTATGAGTGGCTTTCTTATTGTTTTATTTAAGCCTTTTAGAATAAATGATAGAATTACGTTTAACCAGACGTATACCGGGACTGTAGAAGAAATCAATTTGAGACAGGTTGTGCTTCGGGATTTTGAAAACAACAGGATTGTGGTACCCAACTCGGTGATAAGTTCAAATGTAATTGTTAATACAAACCTAAACGACACCAAGGTTTGTAAAATGATCGAAATAGGAATTGGCTACGGTTCAGATATTGGCAGAGCTTTAAAAATCATGGAAGAAGAAGTCGTAAAGCATCCCTTACATATAGATAATAGGAGCCCGCAAGATATTGAGAATGGAGTCCCTATCGTTACGGCACGGGTAATCGCATTAGCAGATTCATCGGTCACTTTAAAGATTTGGGCGTATTCAGACAATATCTCCAATGGGTTTACTATGTATTGTGATCTGTTGCGATCCATAAAAGAGCGTTTTGACAAAGAAGGTATAGAAATACCGTACAGCTATCAAAATGTGATTATCAAAGATTCTAATTAAAAATGCGCTCCAGTTAGTTATCCTACCACGACAACGAATAAGAATTCTTCTAGTAACGCCTCGAATAATTACAAGTTTAGATCATATTCAGAGTCATCTAGTTTTCAATGGATAGAAACTTGATATAATACCAGAAGAAGACACTCTTATTTAGAAAAAAGAACTGTTGAGGAATTTGAAATAGATATATGTATAATCATCAACTAGCATTGTTGTAACTCAACTTAAAGCCGAGTTTTTTATTGCAAGTCTAAACTTTAAAAACTCTAGAGTTTAAAACTCAAAATTAAAACCTTTTTCCAGGAGTTGTTGATAGGTTTCCGGGTTGAACTGATAGAGTTTAGCGGCTCTG
>NZ_QOVJ01000016.1 GCF_004104055.1 Leeuwenhoekiella aestuarii
TAAAAACATAATTCTGATCACTCAAGGTTATGTTAGAATAGCTTGGAAATACAACAGCTGCTTCAGGAACTATTTTAGCAGTAAAAGTTGCGCCACTTTGTATATGGGTATTCGGACCTAAAGTAAGGCTTACCGGATCTGTAAGGTTAGCGGAACTACCACTTGCTACAACATAGGTATTACCTGATTGAGGATAATATTTCTGGCCGAAGCCCAAAAAACCAATACATAATGCGATTACACTTAAGTAAAACTGTTTCATCTTCCTATTGGTTTTTATAATGATACTTATACTCCTGTAATAACTTCATCTCATCATCCAAAACCGTCTTAAGTCGATTGAAATCATCATACTCATAGGTCATCTCCTGACCACGAGGATCGGTAATTTTAGTCACTCCCACCAAAGGTTCATACTCATAGGTGGTGACCATAGCGTTGGGAAGTCCGTTTCTCACTTTATTGAGCTCGGTAGTACGCTGCGCATTCGTACTAGAAGGGTTGGTAAGAATAGCTTGGTTCAATCCTGTTGTCGTAACCTCGGCCTGAGTAGCATTCTCAATCTTGGCTACAAGATATTCACCACTATAACCCCATAAGTAGCTAATATGAGAGCCTTCATCCTTACTTACCTCTAATGGATTACCGTAACTGTCATAGTCGTGGTAGATAATCCGATCCCGTAACTTGTTAGTTGTTGAATTGTACAAACCCTTTAAAGTCTGAACCGATTCAGGCTGTACTATCCCTGAATCTATCTTATAATTGGTTCGTTGAGCGCTAATTAGTTCATCAGAATCAAATACTCCATTATTGTCATCATCTACATAAACTTCACTTTGAAGATGTTCAATAATACGATGGTTAGCTATTAGTTGGTTAATGGAAGAGGTTTCATCTAAGCTAAACGGATCAAGCCCAATCGGATTTGAGGAGTTTAAATCATGGGGATATAATTTTCGCTGTAATATGTTTTTCTTAGAACTCGAAGATTTAACAATGCGCGATAATTGACCGTGTTCAGGGTTATCATAATAGTAATATTCATTAGAAACAATTGGAGCGTTTTCGGTATCGAAATTTGTAACCCTTTTATGACTTAAATAATGCCAATTTTGGGAAATATAATATCTGCTGACATTCAACTCTGTTGGCACAAGCTCTTTGCTGCCACTTGGGTAATTTGCACAATATTTGTAATACCGCAAACTGATTGGATAACCATAGACGGTATCAGTTATGCGATTGTCTCGAACATAAAAATATTGTTCCTTTAAAACATCTTTAAACAAAGAGCCATCTTTTTTAAAATACACTCTCTCAGTCTCAAGGCCATCACCCCAGGATAGATCTCCTTCAGAAAAAATAGGATCAAGAGCATTAAATATTTGGTACGGTTGATTTGGTCTGGCAAATTTATAGGTGTGTTGAATACCGCCATTCTCAAAATTACCTCCACCTGAACTTTCGATTACATCAGTATATCTAATGGTTTGTACATCTGTATTAAATAAGGCTTGAATAGCACCTGAGTTTAACGTTGTAAAATACTGAATCCACATTGCGCATTGTCCTGACGCGCTATACGCCGTGCAGGAACCACTAGCAAAACTGTTTGTCGTATATTGAGGAGTAATTCCTTTTAAACCTGTTGAGCGGGATAGGTTTGTTCTCTTAGCATAATAATACTTCTTTTGGTCTAAAAGCTCACCTGAATGACTGTAATTTTTATAACCAGAAATTCTTTGACCGCCGGTTTTAACATTTACAAATTCATAAGTTGAGGCACTACTAGAATATTCAAAATTTAGATTTCCTCGCAAACATTCATAATACACTGCAATTGTTATCTTATATTGACTATCTGCTCGAAGATCAAAATACCATTCATCATTTGAAAACCCTTGATTAAAACCTAAACTATTACCAAAAGGTTTTATACCTAAACCAGGAATATTTCGCTTTATAATACTAGATTGATTAAAGGTTAAGTTCTGAATGGTTATAGAAAGTTTTTGATCTGCAGCTGCCGGAAAATCGGTGGAAGAACAACCATAATAATTGGGATCAAGTCTTATCTCCAAAGGTACGATTTCCGATTCTTGACTTGTTATTAACAGCTGCTGAGACCCACCACTCCTCTGAGAATCCAGTGTAGCAACCTCCATATATACCTTTTCGTAATCAACTATTTCCTGTTGCTCATTATATGAATTACTCTCATACTCAAATTCTGAATAGCCTTTAGTAGGATAAATAAGTTTTTTTAATAATCCTATTTTAGATTTTACAGTATCTATTTCTTTATTGGCTCCATTACCAAAATGGTTCCTTACTCTATCACCAAAAACATTATCTATATCCGGGTATATTTTTGAATTGGCGTTGTTGTTAAAATAGCCCCAATGATCCTTCTGCTTTGAAAGTCTTTCAGGAAGACCTGGCAAATTGATATATTCAAACCTGTAAGTTTTGTTAGGATCATCAAAATCTAAGCCCTCTAAAAAGTACCGTTCATTTTGATTCATATAACTTAATTGAATTGTTTCAACATCACTATTATTACTATTTTTTAACGTTATTCCAGTAAGAAAATCATAACCATTTACCTGGGAATGAGTTAAATCATACGAAAACTCTACGGTTCCATTTAATGGATTATCACTTCTTATCTTCCAAAGTTTTTTACCCTTTACTAAAAGATTATGGTTTATGATAGGGGATTGATATGGATTAGGGTACGGAATACCGCAAACATCGTCTGAATGTGTTTGATATATATTCGTTTTCAATCGAACGTATTGTGATTGAGCAGAAACATAGTTATAGTCTTCATCTAAATAATCAAAGTAGACAATCTCATTTTTTACAGATATAACTCTCGTTAAATACCAGGCTGTATCAATGTAATTACCTAAGAAATTAGTCTCTCCAGTACCACCAATTCTATCTGATCGTGTACTCTCAATCTCCTCAAAATAATAAGTATTACCATCTGGATCGATTATTTTAAAACTTCCGTCTCCACTCGAAACGTAAACGATATCGTAGGTAATATTGTCTAATGGCACTATTCTTCTTTGGTTTTGAGAGTTATCCATTGTAAACCTTCCTTGATGCCCTAAAAAATTAAATGTAAATATGTCTGGTTGACTATCAATTGCTAAGGGTTGTGCGTGACCAGGAATGGAATAAATCATATTGTAGAAATAATCAGCCCACGCTTGTGAATTATAGTCTGTGCTATTTGGTCGGATATAACCACTTTCTTCATCAGGATTATGATTTACCTGACGTGTAATTACTCCTCCAGCATTTAAATTCCATCCTAAACCCACTTTAGTAGCAAGACGATCTACTTGAATTCCATTAGAACTGTATGTTAATGATAATGGTATTTCTACTGAACTGGTATTATACTGTAATAAATCCAAAGAAACTTTATTTGCTCCGGTAAATAAACCTATTGGAAGTTCTCCAAACTTACCAAGTTCATATGCAGTCGGACTTGGAGGAGAGTAACTTGGAAGTTCAGTTTGAGTTTGCTGACAAAATAAAATATTTGAAAAAAACAGCAGTAAAAAAAGAGATAGATTATTTAATTGGATATTCCTCATGATATTATCGCCGAAGGTTAATAAAAAAATTATTTGTTTTCTAAAACAAAATAAAAACCTTAAAGGAAACAACATTAATTACTCTTATATCATAAAAATTTATGATATAAGAGTAATAGATTCAAAACATTAGAGTTTTATGCATAAAAAATATTAACTCGAAAATGTAAGTAAGCATAATTATTTAAAAACCTGAATAATAATATAGTACTAAATTAAATTCGAAAAGAATTGAATTATTAGAAATGATCAAAGTTTTAATCGGAGTAAAACAAATCTTTTTCTTGGAGCTATAAACTGTTAGACTCTTAAAACTCAATCAAATTAAAGCGATTAGTTCAAAACTTTTGAATCGCGAACAAGATTTAGGGTATCTGTCTCAGCGCAGCTATGGAGTCCAATAACTACAAAAACATCATTTTTGAGCAGGAAATATTGTATTTCGTATTCGAAATTGAAAATAATTCCGGTTTGAATATGATGTAAACTTTTTAGAGGTCGGTGTCGAATCGCGGAACAAAACCAAGAAATCATCGCAGCATAATATAAAAAAGGTATGAGAGTAAAAAAAGGAAATGTGCCCGATTTGTTTATGTATTAGCCAAGTTTTCCATGAGTTATTACAGCCGCGAGATCGTAAAACTTCGAGATCAAAATGAGGAGCGCGATCTAGATCTCAAAATTGCACATCGGTTTGTCAATAATCCGAATTGATTGTAGCTATTAGTATTTTCAATCCTTTAATATTTAACTAAATATGGCCCGAACCTCATTATAGATCCGTTCAAAATTTTCTTTTAAATCGGTCCTGGAATAGGACTGATCTACTGTAGGAAGATCCCGATATATTTCGGGTAATTCAAATCGTACTTTTTTATCCTTTCCATCAGCAAAGGTTATAAACTCCCCAGGTTTCAGTCTAAAAAAAAGATCTGCTCTTCTTTTAGAGGCCTCTCGCTCACCAGTAGTAATTCGGGTATCTGACTTAAAGATATTAACGGCTTTACTTATGCTCTTGGTAGGATTTTTAACAATTTCAAAAAAACGCTCGTAGTACTTAGCGGTATCCGGATCATTTACTTTTCCAAAAAACTGATAGGATAGATTACTCAATATTGCCTTGCTTGCCTTTTCACCGTACATGATGTCATTTTGAATTTTGTCTTGCATCACATACAGCGTTGCAATATTATAGCTTCGTAAAGTGGCCGGAATGCGGTGCATATTCAATAACCGGATCGTAGGAGCTTCTTCCATCATCAAAAAAGCGGGTTGCCTACCCCGTACACTCATTTGTTTAGTAAGGGTATGAATGATCGTAGCAATCACCGGAGCATAGGCTGTTTCATATTTAGGGTTGTTCACAATAGAAAGCACACAGGGATTGTCTTTGCTATTAATCGCTAAGGGAACTTCATCTGCAGACAGGGTCATAAAAATGCTTTGGGTACTGATACGCTTTAGCGCATTGGCCAGGGTACTTTTTACTCCAGCGGTTTGTCTATCAGAATCCTTTCCGCTAATAAACGCATCGGCCATCGCTCTGGAAGTCGTATTGGTTTTTAAAAACTCGACCAAACTCTCGGTGTTTAGTAGTTGATAAATGGCTATTAAATGGGGTAGTGTACAAATATGCGGATAATCGGTCTTCAGTTTCCAGATCAGCCCACCGATCAAACCTTCTGCGGCATCGTTAAAGAATTTGGAAGTGCCTGCTGCCCCACTCTCCCGCTGTTCTAAAAGATTTTCTATCAACACCCGGGATACTTCGTTAACGCTTTCTTCATTCTCCAGATAGCACGGTGCAATGGGATTGACGCGATGGATAATCTTATCAAAAGAAATAATCTTAAAAGGAATTGAACCTTCCTTAAACAGCGGATAGGCCATTTCGGTAAGTTCAAAATCTTTATAATCGTGTAACAATCCACAAAATCCTTTGCTTTGAAAATGTTGTAAAAAACTATAGACTACACTTTCTGTTTTACCACTCCCTGCAGCACCGATAATGGATGCACCCCGCATGATATTTTCAATTTTAAAAATACCTTGTGTTGTTTTAAATGAAACGGTATAGCGTTTGTCTACCGGATGCTTTTCCTCTGAGCCCCCCAAATACACGTAACACACCATGTTGATAAGCATTAACGGGCAGCCTATATACATCACTATTAGCTTCCAGTCCTCTTGAAATGCCCCGTACCCGATCACTATAAAAAGCACTATACTATTTATAACAAAACCAAATTTTGAGATCGTGTACATAACCAGACAAAACACGATATATGCGATAGCTAGATATGCTATTGTTGGGATCTGATCGAGTATCATAACCTTAAATTCCAATAGAGCTTGATTTGATCGCCACTTCCGCTCCACGTCTTAAGCGTTTAAAAACACGCAATGCGATTTGTGCTTTGTTGATGGATACACCGGGTATGGAAGGAAGCTCAGCTTTTGACAGTATCTTAAAAGCGAGTGCCTTTTCATTAGCCGGTAATTTCAAGAGGGCTGCAAAATATCCATTAGGATTTTTGACAAATTCCTTACGAGCTTTATAGGATTCCGCATAATTACGCTGATATTGAAACAGCCTGTCAAAGGTTTGTTCGGCTTTGCTATAAAAAGCATCCCGATCGAATCCTCGTTTCACCAGCTTCCCGTTGATCGTTACTTCAGAGGCTTTGTATTTACTTCCCGGTGATAGGCTGACAGCGTTCGAAGCATCCTTTCGACTTACGATAATATGTATATGACTTTGATTCCCGGCTTTGGGCATTCCTTGCACAATGCGTTTTCCGTTTTGTTGGTGAGGCGCTTGTTGTTCCAACTGGGCAACACGCCGGATTAGACTTTTAAGATCTCCGGCGCTTCTTCCTTGTTTGATTCTTCGAATTTCATTTTTTAAGGCTAGTATTTTGATCGCATAAGGTTGATTTTCCCGTACCTGAACATCGGTCCCTTTAAAGGTTCGTTGGTGTTCCACTTTAGCGAAATACATAATATCTTGAATCCTTAGAGGACGTCCATGAATCTCTCGATTGAAAGCAGCAACATAATCCTTCATCAATTCCCGGGTATAGGCTTTCAGCTCCTTACTGCTGTTTTGTAGTCTTTGGAGTTCGTATGTTGAAGGGCTCACGATTATGGAGTAAAATTTCGGTTCTTTGGCTTTGAGTTTCGCGGTATTTCCATCAATTTTCTGAACGACTTGTGTTGCGGGAATTTCATCGTGATCATGGTTAAAGAAATACTCGGTATACGCTAAAACCTCTTCTGCATTTTCTTTTTCCAAATAGCTGACAAAGTCTGCAGAACTTTTAGGATAATGACCGCCTTGCTTTTGTGGGGATATGGTGATGTACATCGGATTATTCTTTTTAATTGGTTCTCTAGATTTAATTTTGTTCTAAAAGCTACTCCGGCTTCTTAGGAGCATATTTCTTTTCGACAAGAAGTGGTTTTTCTGGTTGCGGTCCTACTTCAAACAGGGATTGCAACATCGCTTGTGTAGGTTTGGTTTGGGTCTTTTCGATGTCACGCATAATAGCGATGATCGCGTTGATGCGCTTTTTAAGATTAGCTTCTAAAGTTCTTCCGGTAGGCCCCAAACGTTCCTTAGGTGAAATCTCGTTGTATTGAAAAAAGTCAAGCATTTCCTCCAAGGCTTCCGTATGCGATTTGAAGTGAGATTGTGAAAATTCCTGAAAGCGTTTAGCAACCTTCTTTTTAAATCTAATTCCCGTAAATGAGTCCATAATTCGCTGTTTTGTCGCAAATAACTCCCTGAAAATCGTTGCTGTAAGGCCGTTTGTCGCAAATGTCTGATTGAAAAGGATATTTACAAACCACCAGGTGACTGTTTTACAACTGTTTAGCAATAAAAGGTATATCTGTAACCTCGCGTAGCGGGTTACCCTCTTGCTTTTCCTTTTCGTTCGCCCCAGCGAACAAAATTTCAAACAATCTGGTGCTGCCTTGTTAGCATGCAGCATCCATTGCAAAGTCTTCAGAACCTTAATTCAGGTATGTTATCTGTGGTTAAAAGGCTATCAGCGAAAGTCAGAAAGTGGATAACCTTGTATATATTTTAATGCTGTTAGTCAGCCTTTTAAATATAATACATTTTATTTTAAGATAGGCCTCAGGCATAAAAAAGACCTCTAAATAATAGAGGCCTAAAGTTTAAATCGTGTAGTATTATAAAATTCCATCATCGGCAAAACTGTAATAATCCCCTTTAGGATTGATGATGATATGGTCTAAAATCTTAATATCTAAAAAATTGGCACCTGCTTTTATTTTACGGGTCAACTGCTTATCGGCTTCACTGGGTCTCAGAGTTCCACTGGGATGGTTGTGAACTAAGATCAAAGCGACAGATAAGGATTTTAAAGCCACTGCAAAAAGCAGTCTGAGATCTACTAATGTGCCTGTGATTCCACCTGCAGAAATTTGATAAATACCTTTTACCTTGTTGCTGTTATTAAGCAATACGATTTTAAAGGATTCATAAACGGCAATGGTGTTTTGGTCCCAGTTCTGATAAATCACGTGGGCAGCCAAAGAAGAAGAACTAATTTGTGGCCAATGCTCCGCCTTGCGTTTTGGTCGGTAGCTCAGGCTTATTTCATTTATACGTGTTTTCATAGTTTCCTATCTTTAATATTCATTAGGGAGCATCAGCATATCGTCTACGAAAAACAGTCGTAGTTCATCTAAAGGAAAATCGGTGTACTCGTATTCCTGTTCCATTAGAATAGTTCCTTTACCATTAGCATAGGTAATCCTTGCCTCTTTATGAGTTTGTTCTTGTACGCTCTTTGGATTGCGTTTAAAAAGAATCAGAATAAAGCTGCTCTTGTTTTTAAGGCTTTTACACACTACCGCCGCATCCGTAATTAGCCAGTGACATTGTGCTTGGTCTGCGAGGTATTTAATGCCCTCGGTATATTTGGCACGTAGCATGGGAATTTGGTAGCAGGTTGTACTTCCACAAAATCCTTGAAGGGTTTCGATTAAATGTTTATTTTGTGTACTCATTTTAATTAGATTAAAGTGATTAATGAGAGGGCGAAACTTTGAGCGGCAACGCCCTCTTTTTTAAAAGGTTTACTCGGATTTACTACCCAGTAATAAAATTTCTGAAGCTTCTACTTCAGTTACATAGCGTTTTAATCCTGCACTATCGATATAGCTTCTAGACTTGAGTTTTCCGCTCAAAGCGAGTTCTTTGCCTTTGGTGACATAATTCTCAATAAGATCAGCGGTTTTACCCCAAGCCACAATGGTGTGCCATTGCGTATCCTGTGTTTTTTCGCCTTTGGCATTTTTGTAAAATTCATTGGTAGCCACTGAAAAACGAGCTACTTTTTTTCCGCTTTCTAGCGTAGTTAGTGTAGGTTCTTGTCCTACGTTTCCGATTAACTGTACTTGGTTTCTTAGTGTACTCATAACTCTAAAATTTAAATGATTAAAAATGCTGCCTAAACCCTTTAGACAGTTTGCTTTTATATCTTCAAAAAATGATTTACTTATGTTATCCTGAGCGTTTCCCTTTTTTGTTTTATGTTTTTTTGATCCCGCTTCTTTTGTTATGTTTTGAACTGATTTCATAAGATTCATTTTTGATTTACTTCCATTATTGCCTATCGCTGTTACCTTTTTTTGTTGCTGATACATTTTCAAGAGTTTGAATTAGTAAGGACATATAAAAGCGCGGCACAAGCGGTTATGCTGTCCGGCTAACTTCAAACTATTGGTATTTTGCTTTCAAAAAAAGAGCAATACAGCGATGCTGCTTAAGGGAATTCAAAAAGCTGACGAGGGAAGTTAAAACTTGAGAAGGGGGATCAAATGCTTAATATCGAATACCAGATACTATGCACGGCCTATCCTATAAATTTTATATTATTAATTAGGAACTAGAACACTATCCTTATGCTAATGAAGAAGTAAAAGTCATAGGAGGTTATACAACGGTAGCCTACAGAGAGGTCTCTGGGAAGTAAGATTTTTATAAGTCATACGCTAATATTAGACAACCTTAATATTAAGTAGAACTATTTATTAATGAATTAAAACACATCTGATTATCAAAAAACGAGTATTGATTTAAAAGAGTAGATTGTATTAAGTCTTTAAGAACTTACAATTACTTTTAAATGTATCTTATGTATAACGATAGGTGTGCTATAACTGAAATTAAGATTCAAGATACTTGTTCTGTATCCTTGATAAACTTGGAAGGGTATATTCCCACTATTTTTTTAAATGCTTTTGAAAATGATTCTGCACTATTGTATCCAAACTCTTTTGAGACAGCCTCAATAGTGTAGGATTGTAGCAATGCATTAGTTTTAAGTTGAAAAACAGCCTCATTAATTCTAAGTTCGTGGATATAAACACTAAAGCTTTTTTGCTTATAAAAATTCACAACCTTAGATAGGTAAGAAGAATTTGTATGTATATAATCGGAGACGTCTTTTAAACGACCTATTTTCAAGTATATCTTTTCTTTTTCGAAAGACTCTAATCCTACTAGAATATCGTTAATAACCTGTTGTGAGACACCAATATTATTAATTTGTATATGCTTCTTTTCGCCATCAATTTGAGATTGATTCTCGTCCTCTACGACTGAACTTTCATCGAAATCATGCGTTTTAGTATAGTCAATAAGAAATGAGCTTACATAAGTTCTTGACAGATATATGTTAACCGATTTCTTGTTTTTAAAGACCAAGATTAAAATCAATCCCCCTAATGAAATAAATCCTAAAAAATACAACCAAATCTTTCTCTGGAAAAACGTTTTATTAGATCTGACATAAAAAAGATCAAGAATTTCACTATTATAAAACTTAAGATTTAAAATTTTAACATTATCACTAATCTTATTATTTACCTCAATCAGTTTCTGAGTATAATACAAATGCTTTTTTGAATCTTGATTTTCTGCTGCTTTTAGTGCTAAAAAACTATAAACTATAGGCAGGTTACTAGGGAGTATGTCAAAATTTACGTACAAAGAATCAACCTTTATATAATTCTTTACAGTTTCATTAGGGGCATTCAAATTCTGATAAACTTTACCTAGGTTAATAAAATAATTAGCAACTTCCCCTTGATCAAAATTGTCAAATTGAATATTTTGATACTGCTTTAGTGCTTTTTTATAATGTCCTGTAACCAAATTCAATTTTGCAAATGCAAGAGTATTTAAATTCAAGAAGTCTTGATCTGATTGAGCATTCATTACCAATTTTGCCTTAGAAAAATATTGCTTGGCAAGAAGAGTATCTTTAGATTCAATATATAGGTATCCAATATTCTGATTAATATTAAAATATTCAATTTTATAGTTCTTCAAGTAATCCGATTGTTCTTCGATTAACTTTAAAGTTTTCAGCGAATAATTTATATCTATCATTCCCCACCTGTCTTTGATTGCAGCAATACCAAACCGTATAGTCAAAATTTTATCTAAATCGTCATTATGTATATATCTTTGAGACTTTAGATAATTGTCAAAGGAGTGTTGAAAATCATCTAGACAATAATAGTAAGCACCTTTTAATAAGTATCCCATAGCTGGGTAATTGTTATTATTTTCAAGGTTCTCAGTAGTTTGAACTATAGAATCTGCATATTTAATATTTGTTTTAAAATCGTAAAGCCTTGCTAGTAAATCATAACCTCTGGCAACTTTTACGATATCGTTTTCATTTTTAGCACGCTCTAAATATATCTTTGATACACATTCTATCAAATCCTTGTTTTGGCTATTGTCATAAATATTTAACAGTTCTTCATCAGTTAATTGAAGATATTCTGTATTTGCTAGTTGTTGTGACTGTGTTTTAAAAAAAAATAAGAAGAAAAATAAGAAATAGTAGGTTTTTATCATAGGGCTAAGCAGATAAAAATCCTGTGTAGGGAAAGGATTAATTAATTTAACAGTTATTCACAAATTTACACTTCAATTCTTAATTTTAAGATAAAATAATGTTAACAATTTTTAACTTTATAGTCTAGATTCATTAATTCCGACATGTAAATCTTAAAACCTGACGTGAATCCTTATATATTTGTTTCAAATTTTCCGTTATGAAATTCAAAGTATTTTTTAAAAAAGTACCTGCGTTTAACCTGAATGAGATGTTATTCACTTTAGCAATTATCGGCATATTGCTTTTATTAGCTCTTCCAAAATTACTACCGCTTATCTCTAAGGCTAAAAGTCTGGAAGCACAAATTCAACTTAAATATATTTATAATCTTCAGACTCAATATTTCTACCTGAATTCAACGTATGCTGACGATTTTAATACATTAGACTTTGAGGCTCCCAAAACAGTACAGGAAAATGGCACCTCAAACTATATTTATGAAATCGTGAATTCCAGTAACGATCGATTTAAAATAAGAGCTATTGCTATTACAGACTTTGATAGGGACGGTATTATGAATGAATGGGAAATAGATGAAAATGGTAACCCTAAACAACTTGTAAAAGATTGATTTTATTATTCAAAATAATATTGATAGTAACTTTATTCAGTATATTTCTCCAAGATTTAAGACACCGATTGGTTTACTGGTTCTTATTTCCTATTGTTGGGATTGCGTTTGGAATATTACATATTACCGAAACGGGATATTTTCAATTTTTAATAAGTATTGCCATTAATATGACTGTAATAGGTATTCTTTTATTAGTCATCTACCTCTATGCTAAAATTATTATGAAAAGAGCTTTTTTTGAAACTATTGGACTTGGAGATCTTTTACTTTTTATAGCTCTAGCATTCTCTTTTAGTCCAGCTACTTTTATGATTCTCTTTGTTTTTTCAATACTGTTTAGTCTCCTGTTTTATTTAATTATTTTAAAAAATAATAAAACCCAAACTATACCGCTGGCAGGTACTATTTCTTTATTTTTTAGTTTGATATTACTAATAAACTGGATAGGTTTTTATGATACACTATATCTTATTTAATGACTGAAAATTCACAAATTCCGATTGAAATTCAACAAATTATAGCTCCGGAGGATGCCTATTCGTATCGGGTTGTTCCTTACGCGATTAACAATCAAAAATACCTGTGTTATACAGATGCTGAAGACTTAGAAAAATTACAAAATGAGCTTCAGGTTATTTTGAACCTTTCCATTGAACTCACTACTGAGAAATCGGAGCTCGTTGACACGTTATTAAGTAAAAATTACAGAATCTCATCAATTCAAGAAGCGGAAGCCATAAGTTATACTCAAGACTTTTTGGAAAAAATTCTGATGACTGCAAAGTCCATTGGCAGTAGTGATGTGCATTTTGAACCTTTTGAAGAAAAATGTAGGGTACGTTATCGTTTAGACGGAAAGTTAAAGGAACAGTTCTATATTCCTATTGATGAATATCCCATAATCATTAATAAAATAAAAAACCGAGCTTCTCTGGATATTTCGCAAAATAGGCTTCCTCAAGATGGAAGAATAAGCATGCAGATAGGAACCAATGAATTTGATATTAGGGTATCTACGCTGCGAACCTTACACGGGGAAAGTATTGTTCTTAGAATACTCAGTAAGGATACCAGCACTATAAATCTTGCTGACTTGGGATTTACAGAAGAGGAATTGAAGACCTATAGAGAAGCCATTAAAAACCCTAATGGAATAGTTCTTATTTCAGGTCCAACCGGATCTGGAAAAACAACTACCTTATATGCCACCCTAAAATTATTAAATGAAGCGAGCACAAAAATTCTAACCATAGAAGACCCTATTGAGTATACACTTGAAGGAGTTAATCAAGTTCAACTGCGTGAGGATATTGGGTTGGACTTTCCCAGTGCAATGCGCACCTTTCTTCGTCAGGACCCGGATGTAATTATGGTTGGGGAGATTCGTGATGTTAAAACCGCTAATATGGCGATTCGGGCTGCATTAACAGGTCATTTAGTTCTTTCTACCATACACACCAATTCCGCTTGGGCCACAGTTTCCCGGTTGATTGATATGGGAGTGCCTCCATTTTTAATAGCCAGCACTCTTAATATAAGTGTAGCACAACGTTTAGTGCGAAAGCTCTGTACAATTTGTAAAAAGGAAACTTCAATAAATGTTGAAGAATTTCCAAAATCTTATAAAATACCTGACGATTTAAAAACTCATTATATCGCTGAAGGATGCCAAGCTTGTCATCATACCGGATATAGTGGCCGAATGGCTTTATATGAAATCATCCCTATTACAAAAGAATTACAAACAGCTATTAAAGCAGAACACTTGGAAATTGACAATTACCTGTCTCATAACAACATTCCACAACTTAAAGATCATGCAACAAGACTCATCAAAGAAGGCATAACTTCTTTAGATGAAGTCTTTTCACTACTGGTACATTAAATTTATGAAACACCTTCTTTTATTTTTCTTTATAGTTTTTTCAATTTCTTTCGTTTCCTCTCAAGAGAATTCAGATCGTATCGCGCAATTGCGGTATCAATTAGAAAGCTTGGAAGTTGATATTCCTGGACTGGAAGAAAAAATAAATGTAGACTTGCAAAATACTACACTTCCCAATTTTTTAGTAGCAATTTCCAGAATTCACAATGTAAATATAAATGTAAGTCCAGACCTCAACCAACTTACCGTAGCTAATAATTTTAATCAGGTAAGTGTTAAAGATGTTCTACTATTTCTTTGCAAAGAATACAACTTAACCATAGATTTTACGGGCTCTATTCTATCTATAAAGAATTATACTGCTCCTATTCCACCTACTGAAGAGCGAATTATACCCGTAAATTATAACCCAAACCGCGAGTCTTTATCTGTAGACCTACAAAATGATATTTTATACGATGTTTTTAAAAAAATCACTGCAGTTACCGGTAAAAACCTTGTTTACAGACCGGGATTAGAAAACAACAGGTTAACCGTCTTTATTCAAGAAATGCCTATTGATGCAGCGCTTGATAAGTTAGCCTTTGCCAATAACTTAATACTTTCAAAAACTCGCGATAATTTTTATGTATTTGAAAGTAAAGAACTTCCAGAAGATTTAGCTTCAAATAATTCCAATCGCCCGGTGCGAAGCAGATCCTCTGATTTTTATTACAAAATTCTAGATACTCTGGAAGCTAGATTAGATGTAGACTTTGAGAATACTCCTATTGCTACTGTAGTTTATGACATCAGTAATGAGCTCCATAAAGACTATTTTCTTGCTTCTCCTTTAGAAGCTGCAGGTAATGCCAGTCTTAAAGCTCAAAATATCACTTACGATGAGATGCTTAAAATCTTATTTGAAGGTTCTGAGGGTAGAACGCAATCACAAGCATCAGACTCTAACCAATCATATCCCTCAAACTCTGCTATTAACAATCAAAACCAGCAAGTAAATCCCTCAAATTCTTCAGGTTTTTCCTATAAAAAAATAGATGGTATTTACTTTTTTGGAGCCGTAGACCAGCTTTCTGTCCGTTCAGTTCAGATTATCCCGCTTATGCATCGTTCTATCGAATTGATGGACGATCCTATACGTACTGGACGAACAGCTGGGAGAACAGTTGGCTTTAATCAAAACTATTCAGGTTTTAATAATACCAATTTTGGCACTAGTAATTATCAGGATGGCTATAACAATTCAGGAACTTCACAATATACCAATACACGGAGACAAAGTCAAAATTACAATGATCGATCAGAAAATTCAGGAAATACTGATTTTTTAGAAATCATTCCTGATGAAGTTAAAAATGACTTAGACATTCGCGTTGATAAAGAGTTGAATAGCTTTTTTGTTAGTGGTCCAAGCATAAATGTTGAGCGTTTTAAAAAGTTTATCGCTGACATAGACAAACCAGTACCCGTTATTCTCATCGAAGTCATGATTTTAGAAATTTCAAGAAATGCGACCTTAGAGGCTGGTGTAGAATGGGGATTGGGTACTGAAGCTACCCAAACTCAAGGTAAACTATTTCCCGACTTAGACGTTAAACTAGGCGCCAATACGGTAAATAAAATACTGGGAAGAATTGATGGAAGTAGTTTTTTCAATATTGGTACAGTTATGCCTAATTTCTTCGCAGCCATAAAAGCACAGGAAACAAATGGTAATTTTAAAGTAAAGTCTTCGCCAAGAATCGCCACTCTGAACGGACATCGTGCTTACTTTAGTAACGGTCAAACTAGTTACTATGCTGTAACGAATCAAACCTTTATAGGTTCCCAAAATCCTGCTACTTCAGAAATCACAAATTACCAGCCTATAGACGCCGAATTGTCATTAGATGTACGACCTATAGTTTCAGGTGATGGTATTGTAACGATGGATATGAAAGTTATTCAATCTAACTTTAATGGTGAGCGTATTGCTGAAGGTGCACCTCCGGGGATTAATTCCCGTGAGTTTACTTCTCTTGTTAAAGCGAGAAACAATGATATTATAGTTTTGGGAGGACTTGAAGAGCGCTCCAAAGATGATACCGGTACCGGTGTTCCATTTTTATCTAAAATTCCAATTCTAAAATGGCTATTTAGTAAACGTACCCGAACCGATAAACGTGCCAAACTTACGGTACTGATCAAGCCTACCATAATTTATTAACTCAATATGTCACAATTTAATCGTTGGTTGCATAAACTCAAAGAAGGAACAACTTATTACGGATTAGAAGTAATTACTGATACTGAAACGCAAACCTATCAGCTTGTACAAGCTAAAGTTGTTGGTGGTGAACTTGAACCTATTTCCTTTGAAAGCCTTGACAATTTTGAAGAGCTCTTTGAGAAGATTCCTAGGGGAAGTCAGGTCTTTTTAAATTACAATACTACTCAGGTAATCAAAAAGGAGACAACGGTTCAAACAGACCTCTATAAGCAAGTAAAGCAAGTATTTCCTAATCTTAAGCTTGAAGACTTTTATTACGAGGCTCATAAGAACACTACTTCTTCTGAAATTGCCATTTGCAGAAAAGAAGTCATCGACAGGTTTATTGAAAGTTTATCCACCAATAAAATTTATGTTACGCAATGGAGTTTGAATGGCTTACTCAAAAAAAGTTTGGACAAAACAATTACGGTTTCGAGCATACCATTGGAAGAACAGTTTATCGCAGCTTTTTCTGGAACATTCGTTTTAGCAACTGGTAATAGGCGGACAGAATTTAGCTACGGCGAAAGACAAATCCAAAAAAAACAACTGTTTCATCAAGAACGTATTTATAAACTAGGCTTGCCAACTGCAGTCGGATTCTTATTAGTAGCCCTAATTATAAATTTCTTATTTTTTAATTCTTACTACTCTGAAATTGAAGAATTACGAGAAGTCACTACTTTAAATAGTACTCAAAAGCAATTGGTCTTAAAGCTTCAGGAGGAAGTAACAAAAACAGAACAGCTCCTAAAAGATGTTCAAAAATCTTCAGGATCAAAGACCTCTTATTTTATTGATCAACTAGTGAAAGATCTACCGGACGAAATTTTACTTAATGAACTCAATTATCAACCCTTAAGCAAGACCATTAAGGAAGATGCTGCTATAGAGCTGAGCGAAAAACGTATCCTTATATCTGGGCAAACTCGAGAGAACCGCATTTTATCACAATGGATTTCAAAGCTGGAACGCCTCCCATTTGTAAAAAAATTAGAAATAGCAGACTTAGAACAACTTGACAAAGGCTTATCCGGCTTTACAATCAATCTGGAATTGAACGAATAATGACGATACAAAACAAAAATAAACTTCTTGCTGCCTGCTTCATTTTAGCACTCTTTATTTGCTATTATCTCGCATTTTCTGAAACCTTTTCAGTAAAAAGGGAGTATGATAATTTAAAAGATCAACAATTAATAGCTAAAAACTTACCAGCTCAACTCATCAGTTTAAAGCAAAAAAATAAGAAGTATGATTCCTTACTTGCAGCTTATCAAATCAGTGAAACCTCCTGGCAAAACAACCTTCTTTACCGAATAGATCGTTATGCTAAATTGAATGAACTCAAAATACTCAAAATTGAAGAACCGCATACTTTTACTTCTAACGGGCTAAAGGTTTCAAGTTACGCTATCGCACTATCAGGTGATTTTGATAACTTACTTGGGCTACTCTATGAACTGGAGCAACAGGCTAATTTTGGTCAGCTAGCAAATGTTCACTTTATCAAAGAAATAGACTATCGTACTAAAGCTACACATTTAGAAATGCGTTTTTTAGTTCAGGTAATTAATTGATTCTTTTTTCTAAATTTTTGTAATTGGTTTTCAATTTTTCGATTTCATCGTTCTGATCCAAAATATACAAGGTCAATTCTTCGACTTTCTCAAGCTACTTAAGATTCATTTCTTTTAGATTCAAACCGTCTTTATTCATTTCTGATGCAGATGGAATATTAGGCAAATGACCTTCCTTGTGAATAAATCTTTTTACTTCTTTTAAGTCAAGAAGCTTATAGTCATTTTTAAAGACATAATCCGGAGCTACGGCACCATCAAGATCAACTCTTACCTCTTGTGTATGAATCTTTCCTTTAACTGTGAGTGCTTCATCAGGACTAGATGTTCCAATACCTACTTTTCCATCACTGAAAACCGTAAACTGAGGATTCCAAGTGGAGGACTGAGTAACACCAATAACAAATTGATCCAAAAACTGATTACTTGAATCATCCCCAATATTTACTCGTAATTGCGAGATATTATTAGATTCATTAAATCTTGAAAGCCATAACTCATCAATATTGTTATTTACTCCTTGCAATTAAAACTTACTACCATATTTTTGATTTTGAGTTGAACTATCAAAACCGTTTGAACCTAAGTATAAATTTTTATTTACCTGAGAATTACCATTAACCTCTAAAGCTTCTTTAGGATCTATTGTTAAAACACCTACTTTATGATTTATAATCCTCATAATAGATGTACCATCATGAAATGCAAAGTCAAATCCCCCATCAGGATTGCTCCCTCCCCAGCTGTTTGTAAATCGTATGCTTCTACTGGTTCCTCCTGATGAATATTGTTCTATAGCCCTATTACCCCAGTCCCAGTAAATTTTATTACCAGTTTGATGAAGTCTCAAATTTCCGTTTACATGTAGTTTTTCAGAAGGATTTAATGACCCAATGCCCACATTTCCAGAATTTTCTATTTTGTTATCTTGCGCTATACAAGTTATAGTCCCAACTAAAAAAGTTAGAGTTAAAATGGATTTACACTTCACTAAATGTAATAGTTTTCTAATCATTCCGCTTCTAATTGTTCTATTCGTTTTTCTAATTTCGCTATTAATTGTGCTTGTTTATTTATGAGTCTTTGTTGTACGGTATTTGCTTTATTTTCTGCTATAAGATATAAAGTCAGTTCTTCAATTTTTTGAAGCAATTTTGAATCCATTTCCCCTAAGAAAATCCCTTCTTTTTCAACTTCTGCCGCACTTGGAATGTCTTTAAGATGCCCTTTCTGCGCTATATGATTTGCTACTTCTTTTAAAGTGGGTAAATAATAATCCTTCTCAAAAACAAAATCAGACCAACCCGTTTCCACTTTAATTTCTTTAGCTCTAATAGCTCCATTAACACCCAGTTTAAACCCTGCAGCGTTACCTGTTCCTATTCCTACAAAACCATCGCTATTTATAAGCAAATGAGAACCAGCGCCGTGTTTACCTCCAACATAAAATTTAAGACTGCCTTGAACATTCTCATTAGTAATGTACATATTCTTTCTATTTCCTAAAATACCATAACCACTCAATCGCAATTGTTCTTCTTGAGCATTAGGATTACCTGTATCAATACCATCAATTATTAGTGTATTGTTCAATTTAAGCTTGCCATTCACATCCAATTTTTCAGAAGGGCTCGTTGTGCCAATACCCACATTTCCTCCCTGATCATTTAAGATAAGTTTGCCTTCTGAACCCCCTCCCCTGAAATAAATAGAACCGTTTGAGGTCAAATTCTCTAATACAAAATGATTATTACTCGCATCAGAGGTTCTCAACCTAAATTTTGAATCAAATTGAATACCATTATTACTACCTAAGTTTGCTAAATGTAGCCGCTTTGAAGGGTTGGTTGTACCTATACCTACATTAGTTCCAGTGTTTTGAAATGTATTTTGAGCTAAGCAGTCTAAAGTGCTATTAAAAAAACTAATCAAAAAAAATAAAATGTAGCTTGAGTAATTGTGATAACCTGTAATCGATTTCTTCATAAGACCTATTGATTTTCAAATTTATTTATTCGCTTTTCTAACTTTTCAATTAAGATTGCTTGTTTCTTATTGACTTTATCTTGTTCCAAGATGTAAAGCGTCAACTCTTCAATCTTTTGAAGCAATTTTGAATCCATTTCCCCTAAGAAAATCCCTTCTTTCTCAACTTCTGCCGCACTTGGAATGTCTTTGAGGTGACCCTTTTGTGCTATATGATTTGATACTTCTTCTAAAGTGGGTAAATTATAATCCTTTTGAAATACAAAATCTGACCAACCGTTTGCCTGTACTTTTACTTCTCGAGCTCCTATAGAACCTTCTACTGCCAGTTTATGAGGACCCATCGTTAGCGTACCTATACTTACACCTACATTATCTCCAGGAAGCATAACAATTCTACCATCAGGATTGGCAGAAGCATCAATTTTAATCTGATTTGTGAAACTGCTTGTGTAGATATCAAAGGTTCTTCTAGCATCTTCCCAATTACTTTGAATACTCCCAAAAAATTGTCTATCACTATCAAAACCATATATCCTCAACAATCTACGCTGCCCATTACTCGACACCTCCTTTCCAAGATGAAAATCACCACCCTCTACATCAAGCTTTGCAACAGGATTTATAGTGCCAATACCTAAATTACCGGCTTGAGTTAAATACATTTTTGTCTTGTAGCTGGAAAAGTCACCATCTAAATGGTTACTAAGTGTACTAAAAGCTAAGCCATAATAGTTTTCACTTCTTAAAGCGTGAATAATTGAGCTATCATATGTATTTCCTGTACCTCGCCATCGTGAAATAAAAAGGGAGGGTTCTAAAGATCCTGTTGGAGACTCCTGCACTCCAAGAGATAACTTCATATGCATCCCCTCTTCAACTTCAAATTTCTTTTGAGGAGTTGTTGTACCTACACCAACTTTATCTGAAGAATTATACAATTGACTAAATGATAGAAAAGTTTTTAATATCAAAAAAATGGTACTATACTTTCTTAAATTCATAATGGAATTATTTGATTATTAATTGCTATAAGTCTTCAACATATGTTCTAAAATCTCTAACTTTTTGGAAATCTTTTGAATAACTTGATTTTGAGCATCTATCTTTTCTTCTTGTTCAATAGTATAAAGCGTCAACTCTTCAATCTTTTGAAGCAATTTTGAATCCATTTCTCCCAAGAAAATCCCTTCTTTCTCAACTTCTGCCGCACTTGGGATATCTTTTAAATGACCCTTTTGCTCTATATGATTTGCTACTTCTTCTAAGGTGGGTAAATCGTAATCCTTCTCGAATACAAAATCAGACCAACCGTTTGCTTGCACTTTTACTTCTCGAGCTCCTATTGAACCTTCTACTGCCAGTTTATGTGCACCTATATTTGTGTCAGCAGAACCAACGGTTAATTGAGTATTTATAACTACATCACCGTTTCCCTTGATTCGCATGCGATCCGCCGGTGTAGCACCTGAAACAAAAACAATATCCCTGTCGACATTAGATCTGGATTGAAGAACTAAGGTGCCTGCAGGTATGATACCTCTAGGACCATCTCCTGAATAAATGTAAGCACCTGTTTTACCTGTAATAAAACTTGAAAGTTGATCCATCCCCAAATTAATATAAGAGCCAGATTTGGGACTGAATTCAAAATTACCATTAACAGTGAGCATAGATGATGGATTAGGAGTTCCTATTCCCAATGGTCCTCCAAAAGATGATCTTATCCCATTTCCTCTTAATAGAGTATTGCCTCCTAAATTCAAATAACCATATTGCCCAGCACTGTTATTCGCAAGATGCATTATAATTTGCTGACTATTGTTAGGTTGTTTAATCAAAAATGCACGATCACTAACTGTTTGATTAATTTCTAAAGCTCCCGAGGGATTTGTAGTACCAATCCCTACATTACCTGAAGTTGGAAACGTATTTTGAGCAAATAGTGATACAGGAATTAATAAAATGAGAGAATATCTGATTTTGAACATAAAACTGAGTTTGATCAAGTAAATAACGAAAACTCATTGAATATGATCAATTTTTTGTTGTCTGTATTTATGAATTGAGAGAAGCTCTTTTATGATTAGCAAATATGAGGGAGAAGCTGTTTAGTTGATTATGCAAGATTAAGGAATAAAATAATTTAGCAATACTTTTTCAATAAATGTAAATGATATTGGCATATATATAACGCAATATTTTTTGCCACTATATCAGATTGACATGAATTCCGTTAAGGCTTGTAAACTCTTTAATATTCGCTATATTTACTTTATACGATGGATATATAGCATTCTAACGTGTTTAAATATGACATTAGAAGCACACATTTTAAGTCTGTGTAAGGCTAAAAAGCTATCTCAGGGGATCTGGGTAAAAAGTAGTAGGGACTTCCGTTGATACCATAGAACAGTATGAACGCTGCTAAGTGCCCCTTTATTGATGTAACTGGAAATATTGAAGATGCCTTCGAAGTAGGTTAGTAGGTACGCCCTAGATCTGTAATGTAGATCAGGAGCTGGAGTAGCACCTGCTTAAATGAATGATAGAGGTACAATAGATGGGGGAACATGATAAATCTACGGTTATTAAAATTATTGATGCCTTTATTCGTGATACTAAAACTAAAAAAGCGTACGCATAAAAAACCACAACTTTCGCTGTGGTTTTTATTTATTCTTTGCACATTACGCCATCAATCCGCTCGCTAGGTGGGTCTCCTTTTATATTAGAAGTATAGTAAAAACAATTGTCTTCTATCTTTGTAATTTCAACTATGACACCACCAATACGATTAACTTTCCTTTGAAAATCATTTAAAGTCATTTTATCTCCATCATAAAAAAGTATGTAGCTGCAATCATTTAACCATTTTATTTTAGAGTATCTTTCTATTCCTTCGCTATCAACCTCTGTTTGAAGCGTATCGTTTCTAATAATTCTATATGGTTGTGTTCCTTCTGAATCGTTTGGAATAATGAAATAACCATACTTAATCCCAGTGCAATCCAATTTTTGAGAGCATGAGGATATACTTACTAGAAGCAGTATCATAATTAAAACTCTATTAGCTGTTTTCACGATTGTATTTTAATTCCTTCTTTAATTTATAAAACTCTTCCTTATATGTTTTTTCTGCATCTTGCAATTCTTCCTCATATATCTCAACGAGTTTATCAAATTCAGGATTCTCATTTAGTTTTGCTGCAATAATCGCTATGTTGGCACGCAAAGGATATAAATAATTATGAACGGAAAGCTCACGAGGATATTTGTTCAAAACTTTATCAACTCTATCTATCGAACTGTTTTCGTCAAAATATGGAATTATAGTTTCTTCTAAATATTCAGGTATAACTTCAATAAGTTTACAAATATCATTTTCGTCATTTATTAACCAATTCGATAAAGCATTGGTTCTTACTCCTTTTTCCGAGCCTTCATTTTTGTATCGCAATATTTCAAAAAGATGATTGCCTAATGTCAAATAAGGTCTATCGTTAATTGAAGTTATAGTTTTATATATAGCTTCTATGTCGTTTATTTTTATTCTTATTTCTGGTTTTATTGTAATTGAATCTCCTTTTTTAAAAAAAAATAAATCAACTATTTGAGAACATCCATTTGTATCTCTTACAAACTCTCTCTTTTTCTTATTTAATTTAAACTCTTTTTTTTCAAAGCTTAAACTAATCCCTTCTAATAATTTATTCGATGCTTCTGTTATTTTCATTATTGTTCCAATATTTTTGGGTCTACGGTAGTTGTCCTTGTCGTTGTAGTCGTAGTACTAATTGTTTGTCCTTGTGTAGTACCTGCGTTTTTACCAACTAATTCTACTGACTCTCCATTATTATAAAACCTTTCTTGTTGTTTCGTAAGTTTCGCATTTCCTGTCTTTGTCTCGTTAACAAGTTTTATTTTACCTGTTTTTGGGTCTACTACAACATTATCAAGTCTTGTTGTTGTTCCATCTTCAAATTTACCTGTAACCTGTGTTAATATATCATCTCCTTTAAATTCTTTTGATAAACCATCTGTAACAAGTTTCTCTCCTTTAGCTCCAATTTCTTTGTTTCTTGCCAATATTTTAGCTGCATCAGTAACTTCGTCTCCGCCTCTAGTAAAAATTTTAGCTAAACCTCTTAAAATACTTCCACCAAACTTACTAGCAACAAAACCTGAAATAGCTACGTCTTCTGGTCCAGGTATCATTAAAGAAATAGCCCCTAATGCTCCATAGCCTTCAGCACTACCTTGTTCAATATATTCGTCTGCGGTAATATTACCTTTTAAAAGTTGTTTATCTCTATACCTTTGACGAGCTTCAAAGCTAGAGTTCTCAAGACCTTCAAGTTCAACACCCGAACCTAGCTTATTTTCTTGAAAAGCATAGGTTGAGTTGTAAGTATATTTTTCAGCCAATGGGTCTATTTGCCAAAACCTACCTATTGCTGGGTCGCTCATTCGGTATTTCCACTCGTGTGTGTTTAAGTTTAAGTCTTTAGTAAACTCTTGTCCTTGATAGGTTTTAAGATTATTTTCAACACCATAAGAAACGCTATTGTAACCTTGATGTTCTAATCCAAAAGGATAGTAGTTTTGCTCTTTCCTTATTTCGGAACTGTTCACACTACCGTTATTATCATCATCCGCAAAAGTGATTCTAGTATTTTCCCATATATCTTTTAAATGGTACACATACTGCCATCCACTACCGTCAGGTTCTACATAACCTTCAGGATGCGAGAACTGCTTCAGTACATTGTTCTCATAGACATAATTACCTGAATAATCCGTTGTTGTTATATTCCCGTTATCGTTAGTAACTTTTCGTAGTTTATTTCTATTGGCTGCATAGGTATAATTGATTTTTTGCGTGTTCGAGTTATTAAACTTGATTTCCGTTGGCATATTCAAGTGGTTGTACAGAACGCTTGTAATCCCCTTATTGAGGTCTTGTATCATGTTGCCATTTACATCGTAACTGTAATCATTTCCATTGGTATTCCCATCGTTAAACTGCCCTTTTATAGTATTTGATAGCGATCTAGCATCTGTTACTTTTAAAAGTTTATTACCGCTGTCATAAACAAAAGTCAAATCATCCATTAAATTAAAATGAGAACTGTTTGTAGAAACCGGGTTTGCCACAATATGCCCTTTTCTTACTAAGCTGGTTATATTACCGTTTTTGTCATAAGCAACTGGATCTGCAGGACTATTTAAAGAGTACCTGTTGAGATTATCGGTAGCAAATTTTATCCTGTTTAATGCATCATAACCGTATTTATACCATTTCAATGAATTATCAGTATTGGCTGTACGCCATTCTGTTTCTGAGATATTTCCGTTATAAAGTTTTGTGGCATTATGTGCAGCTGTATTGTAATTAATCCTAAAAGCAAATAAATCATTACCCAGACTAGAAGGATTATTAATAGTCTTTAACCAACCTCGAATGTTATAAGTATAATCAACCTCTTGTAAAGGCTTTGTATCTGTGTTCCCAACTTTCTTTTTCTTTAACTGCCCTAACTCATCGTATTCATTAAAAGCTATAAGCTCATAAGACTGATTGTTGATCTTCTGACTCTGCTTAATCAGCCTGCCCATATGATCATACTCATATTTATCAATAGTGGTGATAGTAGGCTGCCCACTTTTAGTATGTACCGTTTTGCTTTCCTCCTCCTTACCGGTAAAATCAAGTTTTAGCTCTACAATATCATCCGTATCTAAATACTCATTCACGGTCCGTATCCAGATTGCACGCCCCTTCTTATCATATCCCGTAGTGGTGGTGATCCAATCATTGGTTGTTAAAACTCTTACTCTGCTTACAGTAAGCAAGGTTTTAACATTTGTCGTGATTGCTACTCCATAACTCGTCTGAGAAGGAACGCTGACCTTTCCTTGCGCTCCATTTGGTAAGTAAGTATCATAATAATTTATAGTGTACACTCCAGCAACACCTATCGGTTTGGCTATATTATCATAATAAAGTTGATCGCTTAAACCTGACTTTGGAGTGGTTTGACGGGTTTCATACTGACTTGCTGCACCATCAAAAACCGACTGCAAATTAGCGCGAGTCTCGTTACCAGACCAGTAGCCCGTATAAGCGACACGCCCAAAAGCATCGTACTTAGTAAATAACCATTTATTCTCTGCATCCAGATTAGCATCTTGAGTCATACAAGGCTGATCCAGTTTATTGTAAACAATGTATTCCTTATCCTTACCCGGGATCTTCTTTTCAATCAAACGATTTCTAGTATCGTATCTATATTGATAGCAAAGCTCTGATAGTTCTGTGCCATTTGGCTTCCCTCCTGTTGCCTCTGCTTTTGGAGGTAATACGTAGGTTAAATTTCCATAATCATCATAAACATAATACGTGTCGTGAGGCTGAGAATTATCGTAAGTTCGTTTCAACACTACTCTACCTTGCTTATCGGTAAACTCCTCGATGGTATGGTTCTTTGAAGTGCCTCCATCGTGATTCTCATCTTTAGTAACCGTTTTATATAATTCACCAGGATCATAGTATCTACTACCCCCGGTTAACG
>NZ_QOVJ01000017.1 GCF_004104055.1 Leeuwenhoekiella aestuarii
TAAAAACATAATTCTGATCACTCAAGGTTATGTTAGAATAGCTTGGAAATACAACAGCTGCTTCAGGAACTATTTTAGCTGTAAAAGTTGCGCCACTTTGTATATGGGTATTCGGACCTAAAGTAAGGCTTACCGGATCTGTAAGATTAGAGGAACTACCACTTGCTACAACATAGGTATTACCTGATTGAGGATAATATTTCTGGCCGAAGCCAAAAAAACCAATACATAATACGATTAAACTTAAGTAAAACTGTTTCATCTTTTTATTGGTTTTTATAGTAATACTTATACTCCTGTAATAACTTCATCTCATCATCCAAAACCGTCTTGAGCCTATTGAAATCATCATACTCATAGGTCATCTCCTGACCCCGTGGATCGGTCATACTTGTAATGCCTTTTAATGGATCATAGGTGTAGGTAGTGACCATTGCATTGGGTAAACTACTTCTTAAGTCTTTAAATAAAATCTTCAGATATTGAGAGTACTCTTCGTTTGTACTGATTGGAATGTAATCGTACTCCACTTCTAACTCATTCATAATCGATTGAACTTCAGCATAACTAGCATTCTGTATTTTTGCTATTGGGTATTTATCGCTATAACCCCAAAGGTAACTGGTAGTAACTTTATTCTTATCATCCTCGACCTCTTGTACGTTACCTTTGTAATCATATCTCTTGATATTAATCTTTTTTGAGTACTTCGAATCAATAACTAAATATCTCTGAGCAGGATCTATATATGAGGGGATGAAGTCATTATTTGGGTTACTAATTTTTGGGAGCTCATAAAGATATTTAGGTAAGATTTTACCATTAAAATTTCCATAGTCAATAACCTCAGAGCTAAGTAATTTTTGATTACCTAAAGCATCTTCAGAATAACGAGTTGTCTCAATTGGCTTAAGGATATTTTTATCCTGCATTATTTTAAGTTCGGTCCCAATTTGAAAATTTAAATCAAAATCTAAGGAATATTTATATGTGGTAACAATATGTTTTCCGTTGCCTACACTAGAACGTATCTTAGTAGGTAGCGGATGAATTTCACTACCATATTCATAATCAGTTTTATTTACCAATGCATAAGATTCAGGAAAATAAGAATATTCTATTTCTGAAGATAAAACCTTCACAATATCTGTGAGGGTACTGTATTTGGCAGCTCTAAATGTTACTCCAGATGCACCAAAAATACTATAAAGTACACCTATGTTAGGCCTGCCTAAACTCAATGTTCCTATTTTTAAGCCATAAACCCTATGCGGAGACATTAAAGGTGTTTTTTCGCCAGGGACGTAATTCTCATAATTCCTCTCGATTTTTTTTAATTTTTGATTGCTTTCATCAAACACTTCTTTAGAAAGCAATAGACCTCTATTCCAGTCATAATTCGGTGCTGGTGCAAAAGGAAAAGTATTGGCTTTAGGTGGGTTAAGGTCTAAAACGGATAAATAATCTCTAGCTGTTCCGTATGAAAGATTAAACACTTTAGGATACTCAAAGAAACCATCACAATACCCTGTTAAAGGGTCAGTTTTATAACAATCTCCATATTGATCCCAAACGTATTCCTCATTATTAAAGGGTACATCATTTTTCCCCAGTTCACCATTGATAGAAAAAATACTTACTGTTTTACCTAGCCCCTGTTTAATTTCACTAACCCTATTATAGCCTATAATACGATTGTCTGTAGTGGTCAACTCTACTTTTGAATCACTAAACCTACCTAGTGTTTTTTCATAATATGTAATATCATTTGGGTAAGCGACGGGAGAATCGTAAATATTTTTCCCCATTACCGGTTTTGCTATGACGCGTCCACTAGTATTTTCCGATATGTCGTTATAGTCATATGTAGTAACATATTCCTCTCCGCCCTCTTTTAATGTAATTTTTTTCGTTCTAAGCCCAGGTCCCAAAAAAGTTTCGTTTAGATATATATATTCATTGGGTTCATATTCATATAAAGTACTTCCCCCTGTTGGATATTCAATTTTATTCAACATCCCATAATCCATATAATTTGAATTTGGTTCTCTATCAGCTCCATTAAAAATGAATTTTCTACCATTGTAATTGGTCAATTCTTCGACTTGAAAACGATCATTTGCTAGATCCCCATAATCTGGATAAACATACATTTTTGGTACAAAATGGGTATTTTGATTGGCTCCATTGTAATAACCCCACAAGTCAACGGCAGGAGAGTTACTATTTGGTAGTTTATGATTGAAACTACCTCCAAAATCCTTTAACTTGTAATAAAATTTATGAGAATTATAAGTGTCTGAATTAATTGAATAGTCCTTTAATTCTTTCAATATCAAACGTCTGTATTGATGCTTTTTATCAGCACTTACTGAATTAATTCCTTCTGAGGTATGTAAACCATATTCAAAGCCTATTCTTTTCTTTATAGAATTGTACTTATCTAAAAAAACAATCTCTTCTAAAGGATTGATTCCTGTTGAATTATCTGAACCTCTATTGAATTTAATTTTAAAACCATCTGATGATATTTCAGATAACTTTTTTGTATATATTCCTGATTCTGTATAATATGCAGATTTAAATGCACCATCTTCATCATAAAAATTTTTGTGATGATCGCTCATTAATTGCAATGGAGTATAATTGCTCTTAACATATTCCTCCTCGTATTTATAGTTGATAACTTGTTGATTGGGTGTAACAACTTTAGTTAATTTCCACGAACTATTATATTTATCATGAAATATCCCTTGCCACAACACATCCCAATCATAATATGGCCCAAATTCATCATCAGGCTGATTTTGATTTTTGATACCCACATCTTTAGTACTGTACATAGAATACGATGTTTCAGGTTGTTCAAAAAAATATTGTGTATTATCTGTATCCGTTATGACAAAACTAGCAATGAGAAAGTGAGGATTGCTAGCAGGTGATTCACTGTCACGAACGACATTGTAATCTATCTTAAAGCCCATCCAAGGAATCTGATGTATAGAAATGGTACCATTATTGTTCTCAAATACAAATTTTCCTGATTTACCATTAAAATTGAATTCAAAGATATCAGGTTCCGTATCTCTATTTTGAACTAAAGCATTATAACCGGCTCCTGTTGCAACAAAAAAATCTTTATAAGTATCAAAGAAAGAAAGATAATCAGTGTTCCATCTTGAGTCATTTTCAAAATCGAATAAATTAACATCCTGAATTGCTCCAAATTGATAATCTGAGCGATGAAGAGGGTTTAACTCCGGATAAGCGTCAAATGATAAAAGCTGGCCATATTTATATAAATTAATAAATAATCCATCTCCACTAGGTGGGTATTGTAAATCCTCATCTGCTACATCTTTCCTTTTTCTCACAATACTCCCCCCCGCAGATAAATACCAACCCAACCCGACATCTGTTGATGCCTGAGAAACCTGTATACCCGATGAACTGTAAACTAATGCTAAGTTCACATCATAATTATCAACCAAATAAGATTCAATAGGAATTGATATATTGGAAGCTCCTGTAAATAAATCTACACTACTGGCGTTTACTTTTAGTAATGCTGATGCCTCAGGGGATAAAATCGACTTGTTGTAGTCTTGGCTAAAGGTTATACTGGTGCATAATGCAAAAATTATAAAATAAAATCCTTTTGATTTTCTTACCATATTTATTTTAATTTTTATGCCTACTAATTTTAATAGGTAAATTATCTTAGATTAATTTTTAAAAAAAATGGTTCTCATTTGTTATTTCAAAAAAGTAATAATATTTATACCAGTTACCATAAAAAGAGCTTATATCAAAAATTACCAGTTCTTTATATTCATTATTATTCTTTTCCAAAACAAAGAACAATTCTTAAAAAAAACTAAAATTAAAAGTCGGAATTCATAAAATCCGAGAACCAAACATTATAAAATAAATGATAAAATTCTGATTACAATACAATTAACCCCTAACCTTTTATTTCAATTAAAAAAGCCTATTTGGATTCTAAAATCTCGATCCGCTTCCTGAGTTCTATATTTGAAGTATGTTCCTCCATAAAATAAAGTGTCAATTCTTCAATTTTTTCTAGAAGTTTTAAATTCATCTCTTTTAGGTTTATACCATTTTCATCCATTTCTTCTGCTGAAGGAATATTAGGAAGATGACCGGTATTGGAGATGTACTTTTTAACCTCTTCTAAACTTTTTAGATTATATTCTTTTTTAAAAACATAATCTGGTGCAACTGCACCATTGAGATCAACTCTAACCTCCTGAGTATGGATTTTTCCTTTTACGGTTAGTTTTTCGTCAGGATTTGTGGTTCCTATACCCACTCTCCCATCACCGGCAATATGTAATCTTACATTAGGCTCACCTCCTGTATATGGCATTGTTAAAAACTGAATATAGGTATCCCAAGAACCGCCTCTGTACGATTTTATAATAGATTCCCCAGCTGCTGCAAAATGAAATGTAATATCCCGTGCGCTTCCGCTTCCCAGTGGTTTATTTGGGCCTAAGATGGTTAACTCTGAATATTATCATTAGTGGAAGATCCTATCCTCAGGTTGCCTGTAGAGGTGTTATCTCCGTCCTGATTCCATTGAGCCATCCCCAATACAGGGACTAGCATAAAAATTATCGCTAACCTCATTTTATGATTTTTTCTAAAGTTTCTATTCGCTTTGACAAAGCCCTATTCGTTTTGTGCTCTTCGATTAAATATAAAGTCAATTCCTCTATCTTTTTTAAAAGTATCGCATTCATTTCACCAAGATTAATACCTTCAGATTTTGCTTTTTGTTCTTTTGGAACATCTGGTAAATGTCCATTTTCTGATACGAATTTTTCCAGCTGATTTAAAGGAATCAAATTATAAGAATCTTTAAAAACATAATCTGGCCAAGATGCTATCTCAACTTTTATTTCTCTGGCCCCTATAGAACCTTCCACCGCCAATTTATGAGAACCGGTAGTTTTAGTCCCGATACCTACTTTACCATTACCCTTGATGGTCATAACATCAACCGCAGAGTTTGATTTAAGTGTTCTAAAGACAGCTATATCACCACTACCAACTGAACCAAAATGAAGTGTAGTAGACCCGTAGATCTCATTAGGATCAATTAACAATGTATTTACTCCATCATTAATATTTAAAAAACTTTTATCTGGTTGCCAACTACCTGCTAACGTACCCGTATTTCTTATCTCCACTTTTCCGACTGGAGTAATTGTGCCAAACCCAAAACTACCTGACACATCAATAACACCGCGATCAATGGTTTTTGTTTTAAAACGTATTTCTCCATCCTTAGCCTCAAGATACAATTGATCACCGGCTTGGGTAATTTGATTATTATCTATTCCAATTCCTAAATTGGGAGTACCAACTAAAGCCCAAGAATTATTTAAATTTTCAGAAGGACCTATAGTTCCAGTACCGACGACATTTAATGCCGTTCCTTGCGGACTCAAGGTGCCAATTCCTATTTTTCCGTTTACTGGTAAAGTATTGGACTGTCCGTAAAAAAGTGTACTATATACTAATAGAGTTATAACTAAAAAGGAATTGCAGTTCATTGAGTTTTTGATTGATGGTAATGTTCTATTCATTTGATAATTTATTGAGCTGCTTACGGACACTCACAAGTTCATTAGCCATTTTTTCAATTTGTTCAGCTTGCAACTCTAATAGATCCTGTTGGCTTTTAATTTGCTTATGTTGCTGTATAGTATAAAGGGTCAACTCTTCAATTTTCTGAAGCAACTTTGCATCCATCTCCCCTAAATTTATTCCATTCTCTATCACTTCATTAGCTGAAGGTATTTCTTTTAAATGGCCATTTGATACTATGAAGCTTTCAACTTCTTCAAGATTTGGAAGGTTTTAAGATTTTTCAAAAACAAAATCAGACCATACGGGCGCAGTAGCACGTATATTTCCGTTAACGTGTAAGCGTTCTGTAGGGTTTACGGTACCTACACCTACGAAACCATCTTCATGTCTAACATAAATACTAGGGTTATTCCACAACCCAATGGTTACGGCCTTGCTACCCTTTAAATTAATTGATCCTGCGGAATTAATGGGCGCTCCTCCGCCCCAAGAATCATCAAAGAAGTGAATAGTACCTATATTTATATCTCCTTGATATCCTCTTATCGCATTCCAGTTTCCTACTTCAATACCCAATTCAATAGCCGATTCATGATGTCCTGAATTCAAGGCGACTTTATTGGGAATTTTAATTCCTTTTAAAGATGAAATTCCCTCCACTGTAAGTTTTTCACTAGGTGACACTGTTCCTATCCCGACATATCCATCTGACCTTCTAAAATAAGCTGCAGGATCATCCCATTGACCTATCGTTACCGCTGTAGTCCCCCAAAGGTTGAGAGAGCCGGCTGAAAAAGAAGGGCTGCCTGACCTCCAAGAGGTGTCAAAGAAATGAATAGTTCCTATATTGGTTTGATCGCGATAACCTCGTATAGCATTATAATCTGCATTTACTAAATCTAAATCAATACCTGAATAGTTTCTTCCTTCTTCTAAAATGTACTTCCCTCCTATCTTAAGACCGTTGCTGGAAGCAGTTCCTTTGATAATTGTTTTACCATTAATTGTAGTAAGATTATTAGTCTGTTCTACTTTTACTTCAGATGTAAGTATTTGAGCATTTAAACTGATAGGAAAAACAATCCACAACAAAACTAACGACCTCATTACCTCTATTAGAAAAATTTTAATTCGCCTTTTTCGATTCATTTTCAAGAAGTTGAATGCGTTTGTTTTGATTTAAAATATAAAGGGTCAATTCTTCAACCTTTTTTAAAAGCAGCATATTCATTTCCCCTGTAGGTATACCATCCCTCTCAAAATCATTTGCAGAAGGAATTTCAGGTAAGTGCTTATTGGCTATAATATAATTTTCAACTTCATCAAGAGTTTTTAAATCATAGTCCTTTTCAAAAACATAGTCTGGTGCGGGAACCGACAAATCTACGCGTACTTCTTCTGCATGGATATTCCCTTTTACTGTGAGTTTCTCATCTGGACTTTGAGTTCCTATCCCCACATTTCCCAAACCATTATCGGACATATAAAAAGACTCGTAATCTGGTTCATTTAAAAGAAGCTCGCCTGAATTATTTATTAATTCAGGATCTCCCATACTGACATTTACAACCCCCTCAACCTTTCTAAAAATAACCCGAGCTCCTTTATGCAAATAAGGCATATTTGCAGTAAGATGCACTACTGAATTGCTTATTCTACGTAATCTCAAAACAATATTTGGGGTAGGTGTTTCCTGAATGATGCCCTGTGTGTTATGCGTAAAATTGACAAACACCTTAAAAATTGCTCTTTTAGCATACGTATATCCCCAGTTACCCGAATTATCAATCACAGTACCTACTATGCTTGCAGCATCATAATTACCTATTTGACCGGCATCTATAACTGCAACCACCCGCTCTCCAGGAGTTAGATGTGTATTATCTACATTCCATTCTAATTCCTGAGTATATGCGTTTGAAAAAAAGCCAATTAATAAAAAGATGTATAGCTTATTCATTATCTAATTATTTGAGAAGATTCTTGATTTCTTTAAGTTCTCTATAAGATCTTTATTTTGCTGATTGAGATTTTCTACCTTTTTATTTTGACTTATTAAATGCAAAGTAAGCTCTTCAATTTTTTTCAAAAGCAGCATATTCATTTCACCAACTGAAATACCCTCCCTTTCAAAATCATTTGCGGAAGGAATTTCAGGTAAGTGCTTATTGGCTATTATATAATTTTCAACCTCATCAAGTGGTTTCAGACTGTAGTCCTTTTCAAGAACATAGTCGGGTGCTGGCACAGACAGGTCAACACGAACTTCTTTCGAGTGAATTTTTCCATTTACCGTTAATTTTTCATCAGGTGTTGAAGTGGCAATTCCTAGACTCCCATTGTTGAGTGAAAAATATGGAACCCAAATACCATCTTGATAGCGATTGTAACCTACTTCAAAAGTCGCTGTTAATTCATCTGCCAATTGAAGTTTGAGGTGAGCTTTATCATTAATCGAATCGTCTCTATAAAACTGTACCTTATCATGGTTTTGCCCTAAATTTGAATCCCGTATAATTAATTCACCTGAAGTAGTTATTGAAGAAGATGTAACAACTGCATCTTGAGTATTTAGAACAGTTCCTGAATCTATCCACTGCCCAAATACGGAAAATTTAATGCCTAATAATGCTATTGAAATTAGTCCTTTTTTAGTCATATCCAATTATTTTTCAAGTTGCTCTAATCGCTTGTTAAGGTTTATATTCTCTCCCTGTAGCTCAGTAATCTGTTTGCCTTGCTGAATAACATAAAGGGTTAATTCCTCTATTTTTTGAAGTAATTTAGAATCCATCTCACCCAAATTGACACTTTCTTCTTTAACTGTCTTAGCTGAGGGGACACCTCTAAGGTGGCCGTTTTGTGCTATAAATAGTTCAACATCCTGAAGTCTTGGTAGCTTATAATCAGTTTGAAATACAAAATCAGCCCATTCTACTATAGAGACTTTTACTTCTTTTGCTTTAATTTTACCGTTTACGCTCAAAAGATAACCAGGTTGTCTAATGGCTGTACCTATAGAAACTCCACCTGTACGGTGTATTCGCAATCGATTAGTACCTCCTGTAAAAAGATCTATTCCAAAATGCCCAGAAATATATGCATTGCGTGGTTCTAAATAACCAGTAGATCCATCCTGATATCCATGAAAACCAAAACCATAATGGTTTAAATATTGACCGTCGTATAAAAAATCATCACCACTAGTACCGTAAGAAATGATTCCTGGTGAAGTTCCGTCATTCGTTTTCGCTTCTTGTATAGAAATTCTTCCGTATTGATCAAACTGAGCATTTGTTTGAATTGCCATTAAAAGAAATAAAACAATGAATGTTATTTTTCTCATTTGGTAGTATTTTCTAGTTTTTCAATACGTTTTAAAAGTTCAATTTGATATAAGGTTAACTCCTCTATCTTCTTTAACAAAAGCATATTCATTTTGCCAACCTCAATTCCATCATTTTCCATTTCTTTAGCTGAGGGGACCTCTGGAAGATGTTTATATTTTTTTAAATACTGCTCTACTTCTATAAGCTCTCTTAGCTTATAATCAGACTCAAAAACATAATCAGGACCATTAAAAATCTCAACTTTAACTTCCTTAGTTCGCAGATTCCCATTTACATCAAGTCTACCGTTAAGCCAAGAATCACCCTCTACATAAAACTGCTTATTTCTTAAAGTACTAGCCGCACTCCCCACTACAAATTCGCCTGCTATAAATGAAGGTCTTGAGGCGTTACTTTGAAGTCGTACTTTTAAATCTCCGTTCTGGTTTTTGAGCCACATCTGTCCACTTGCATCAGTAGTGGCTTCCAAACGGGATACTATTTTGTTATTTCTGTTTAAAACATCAAAAGCTCGATATCCTGAGACATCTTGCTTGATTTCTACATCCGACTGCCCATAAAGCTTCCCCGTAAACTCCGCTGTACCGTATACAAAAAGCTTTCTATTTTTACTAATCGAAGAAAAATCACCAAGTATTAATTCCCCTGAAATCGCTGAAGGAATACTGGAATGACTCTTAATTATTACTTTATAATTTCCGCTCTCATCTTTCAACCATAATTGACCACTCCCATCAGTTGTAGCCTCTAATCTTGAAACAGTATGATTATTTCTATTGATAACATCATAAGCCCTAAAACCAGTAGCATTCTGAAAGATTTTAGTGTCTCCACTATTTGGAAATTCATTATTCTGGGCATTTAGCTTATTTAAGCTTAAGAATATTAAAACGCTTGCTATTGTTAGAAGTTTATTCATTTGTATGCTCTAACTTATTAAGTCTTTGATTCACGCTCTTCAATTCTTTGTTCTGTTCAATGATATAAAGCGTGAGCTCTTCTATTTTCTCCAAAAGCTTTAAATTCATCTCTTTTAAGTTTAGTCCGTCTCGCTCTAGTTCTTCTGCTGAGGGAATTCTAGGCAGATGCCCTTCTTTATCTATAAATTGTTCTACTTCAGCAATTGGAATTAAATCGTAGTCTTTTTTAAATACATAGTCTGGGGCTATAACACCAGCTAGATCCACCCGAACTTCCTGACTATGGATGTTGCCTTTAACCGTTAGCTTTTCGTCCGGATTTCTCAAACCAATACCTACATTGCCATTATTCTTAAAAAATGCAATTAGTTTATCTGAAAAAATACTTATCCCTTGACCAACATCCATAGGTGTGTAAATCCTTACTTCTGAAGGAACTGTAGAGTATTGAGATATTGCAAGTATTTGACCAGAATTTTCAAATCCTATTAAATTAGAAAGGTTATTACCATCTTCACGAAAGCCACGAATAAATTTATTATTTAAGAGTGTTATATGTCCAGTTGCATTTTGATCCTGAGAATAACAAGCTACCCCAACCATCAAAAACAGTATCCATAATACATAGAATTCCAATCTATTAGTCCTCATAATTTTATTTATTTTTAAATAGACCTTCTAGAGAAGTTAATCGTTTCTCCTGTTCAATGATATAAAGTGTTAGCTCTTCTATTTTTTCCAATAGCTTTAAATTCATCTCTTTTAAGTTTAATCCTTCTTGCTCTAGTTCTTCTGCTGAGGGAATTTTAGGTAGATGACCTTCTAAATTGATAAATTTTTCAACTTCAGAAATAGAAATTAAATCGTAATTCTTTTCAAATACATAGTCTGGGGCAATAACACCAGCTAGATCCACCCGAACTTCCTGACTGTGAATGTTGCCTTTAACGGTTAGCTTTTCGTCCGGATTATCTAATCCTATACCTACATTACCTAAGTAGTCTAGAGCTAATCCTACTTCATTTTTATTTCCATCTGCCTTTAGAAGCACACTTCTTATATCATTAGCTATGAAAGAATCTTCTATTAGCATAGTTGATATTGTGGCAAAATTAGCTTGTGCATTTGCTGGTTGTAAAACTTCAATAACCATCGAATTATTAAAGCCATTATTTGCACCTTTAAAAATTGCTGCATACGGATTACGATGTCCGTGACTTTTAGATAGCTTAAATAAGCCTAAACGCTCTGCTGCTATTCTCAATTCAGAAGTTACTTGAGATTCCCAAGCATCTCGCGAACTGAGTATACCAATTTGACCTTTAGAGATATTGTTCAAAGCTTGTGCTAATACATTTGACTCTGAAGAACTTCCGTAAGTATCATAGTTTATTGATGAAATGTGCTGATATGTTTCTGCATCAAGAATAGTCAATGCAAGTCCACGAGAAGAAATGCTATTGTACGCCGCAGGTACATTATTAAAAATTACATTTCCATCTACTTTAACAATTCTAGTTTTACTGTTGTCATAATTACCAGTACCTCTTATGTAAACAGCCTTTTGAGCTATAGATACATTTAGAAAAAATAGACCTGATAGCAATAAATAGTATTTTTTAATTCTCATAATGATATTATTTATTTTCTACAATCATCTTCAATTCCACCACTTCCTTTTTGAGCGAAATCAGTTCTTCATTTTGCGCAATAAGGTATAGGGTCAACTCCTCTATCTTTTGAAGTAATTTCGCGTTCATTTTTCCAAGTAGAACACCTTCTTTTTCAACCTCTAACTCATTAGGGATGTCCTTTAAATGACCATTATTAAGAATGAATTGTTTCACATCTTGAAGAGAAGGCAAGTTATAATCAGATTTAAACACATAATCTGGCCAACTATTAAGATCTACTTTAACCTCTTTAGAATGAATCGTCCCATTAACGGCTAACTTAGAATCTGGCAAAAGAGTACCAATTCCTACACGACCTGTTGAGGTAAAAACAATTTTCGAATTATTTATATGAGAATTATTAGAACCAAAATTAAATCTTAACGAGGAATCTCCTGTTCCATTAGTTGTTTGCCTAGCTATAGACCATACATCTGTATTAGATGAGCTACTCCCCCCTTCAATAAAATTTATTGCTGAACCCCATCTATCAGAAGAATTAGAGACTAAATCTATTAATGCATCCTGATCTTCAATAAGTAAAGTACCATATTGAGTCTTAATACCAGTATCAAGCTTTACGACGTGCAACTTAGTACTGGGAGAATTTGTACCTATACCCACATCTCCAGAAGAAGGGAAGGTATTTTGAGAAAAAACTGTTGAACTACCACAAAAGAAAGCTATAAAACAGCCGATAAAGATGGACTTAAAAAAACTCATATACTACATTTATTTTTAACAAATAAATGTAGTATATGAGTTTTAACCAAAAGTTAGTAGTCGGTTTTTATGAAAAGCGACTTATTTGTCGCTTTGATTGGCAGAATTCCGCACTTCACGCTTTAATTGTTGAATTTCCTTATGCTGTGAAATGATGTATAATGTTAATTCTTCTACTTTTTTCAATAATAACATATTCATATCACCAACCAAGATACCTTTATCTTTAAAATCATTTGCAGATGGGATCTCGGGCAAATGCTTATTTGCTTCTATATAAGTTTCAAGTTCATCAAGACCTCTTAGATCATACTCCTTTTCAAAAACATAATCAGGTGCTGGCACTGCTAAATCAACACGTACTTCTTCTGAGTGAATTTTACCTTTTACAGTAAGTTTTTCATCAGGAATTGAAGTACCAACTCCAACATTACCATTAGACTTTAAAACTAAATTATCTCTCCACTGCCAGACTCCTCCTTCATTATAGCGTGTTTGTAGATACATTCTTCCATGAGCATTACTATTTGATGTGTTATCAGGAGTTACCAGTATACGGCCTTGCTGCCAAGGGTTACCACCATTCTGTGCTGCAGGAACAACAAAACCAATAGCCGCTCCCTCTGAAGTAGACCTTGAGGTTGATGTTGCTTCTATTATTAAGTTGGAATCGTATTGACGTGTACTATTTACTTGTATAGCATTTGACAACAAATGAAGACTAGCTCTAGGAATCGTTGTTCCTATACCAACATTACCACCACCAGTAGAAAGTAATGTATTAGCTGAAATATAATGATTTAAGTATATCGCATCTCCGTCACTGTAAGCGTCCATAACAATATTTCCAGATCCAGAAGCAAGAGCTTTAATAGTGGGGTAACCATTATTTCTCCCAAGTTCCAATGCTGGGTTACTTAGATTAGGCTGAATGGATTGCGTTTGTGCAATAATATTTGAACATAAAAACAGAAAAATAAAAATCACACCTACTTTCATAACTTTATAAAATTGAATTAATTAGACTTTAAACCATCTAGGTTATCTACTTGCTTTTGTAATTTGTCTATTCTCTTATTCTGTTCGATTATATAAAGCGTCAACTCCTCAATCTTTTGAAGTAATTTTGCATCCATTTCTCCCAGGAAAATACCATTCTCCTTAACGTCTACAGCACTCGGTATATCTTTTAAATGACCATTATGCTCAATATACTGCTCCACCTCTTTCAAAGTAGGTAAACGGTAATGATCTTCAAATACAAAATCAGCCCAATTTGTTTCAACTTTTATTTCTTTAGCACGTATTTTACCATTAATTGCAAGCTTCCAAGATCCAGGATTTTGTGTTCCGATGCCAACATTTCCAGAAGATCTACTAATTGAAAGTATATAATTAGACCAACCACCTTGAGCATCCATTGTTCTTAAATGAAACGAATTATTAGAGTTATGAGCATTAAACAACCAGTCATTGTCATCTTTTCCATTCAAAATTAATGCACCCCAATCGCCAGTACCCGCTCTTAAATTTCCATTTACAGTAATAGCTCCTTCGAAGGTGCCCCCAGTTTTGGGAACATAATCTTGCGCACTCATACTTAGACTAATGACAGCAAGAATTAGAATTAAAGTTTCTTTTTTCATACTAAATTTTATTTTGTGAAAAATTATTAGATTCCCATATAAGTAATTGCTTAGCTTAAGGAATTTTAAAAAAGGTGCTGCAAATATTCTTTAAACTACTTTTTTTCTAGGATTAAATTTTCTACTTTATCATTGAGTACATTTATCTTTTCATTTTGATCAATAATATACAGGGTCAACTCTTCAATCTTTTGAAGCAATTTTGCATTTATTTCTCCTAGTAGCACGCCATTTTTTTCGACTTCAGCTGCGCTGGGAATATCTTTTAAATGACCATTTTTTTGAATAAAAGAATTTACTTCTTCTAAAGTGGGCAACTCATAATCACTCTCGAAAACAAAATCTGACCAACCGTTTGCTTGTACTTTTACTTCTCGAGCTCCTATAGAACCTTCAACAGCTAGTTTATGGTTTCCAGTTTCTGCTGTGCCTATACCTACTGATCCATTAGTTTTTACTAGTAATTGAGGGATTCCTGCAGCAGTTTTCAAACCCAAATTTTCATAAGCATTCATATGTACATTTCTTGAAGAAATATAATTTCCATAATTTGGATTCTCTGTTGAAGGACCTGCTGCTGCAATATTAATAGTTCCTTCTGGCGTTCTAAAAGTGGCGATTGTCTCATTTCCTGAATCTCTAATGATATCTAGAGAAGATTGAGGATTTGTTGTACCGATGCCAATATTACCGTTATCTTTTATAACTAAAGCATCAACGCCTCCAGATGGAGCTCCACTAACTGAAAATCGTAAAGAATGTCTCGGTCCTGAAGTTAAATCTCTATTAAGGTAAATTAAGCCTCCTCTATAACCTCCATCAGTAAAAAGGCCAATACCCACGCCGGTATTTTCTGCATTTTTTGCATTTTTTAAAATTAATGGGATTGTGAGATTTCCTGAATTAGTTTCAACTATATCCAACCTACTAGATGGTGAGGTTGTACCTATCCCCACATTACCAGAAGACGGAAAAGTATTTTGTGAAAATGCTGTAAACTTGAAAGCACAGCAAAATAGAATTATTAGAAAGGAATAGTTCTTTGAATACATAGAAAAGTCTTTGTTTTCAAAGAACCAAAATCTTAATGAAGTAATCAATAATTACTTCTCTGTTTTTATAAAAACCGACTACTAATCATTAGCCAATCACCTCACTCAATCCAAACATGGGTAAATACATTGCTATTAATATAACCCCAACTATAACCGCAACAATCATAATGATAATAGGTTCTAAAGCAGTAGAGAAAATTTTAGCCTGCTGGGTAACCTGTTGATTGTAGAGTTCGTTCAATCGCTTAAATATAAAATCGGTTTGATTGGTTTCTTCAGAAACTTGAATGAGCGAAATCATTTTTTGGTCAAAAATAGATTCCCGACTCATACTCTCACTAAGACTTTTACCTTTTAAGATTTGCTCTTCCACCCTGCCCAATGCATCTTCTATGGGGTAAAAAAGTATCATCTTTTTCACAAGACCGAGACTGCGTAATACCGGAACTTTGGCACTTACCAATAAGGAAATCGCTTGAGTAAATTGAGCGAGATAGGTCTTGCGCACAAAATTGCCAATGTAAGGGACTCTTAATATAACTTGATCACGTGTTTTACGATACCACGGTTTTTTGACATAAAGTTTTCGGCTCAATACAATAGCTGCAAGTATTAGAACGGTTATCAAACCATAGTCTCCTATTGCATTAGAAACACGCACTATAAATTGCGTTATGGCAGGTAACTGCACATTATTTTGCTTAAAAATATCCTGAAACATGGGTACAATAAATCGCAGCATAAAAATCACGGATAGTGTAGCTACACTCAGTACGATTATCGGGTAAGTTAATGCACTTATCAAATTACGGCGTTGCTCATTACGACGAATGTAATACTCCCCCAATGCTTCAGTTACCTGATCAAGTGTTCCTGTTGTTTCCCCTATTTTTAAAGAGTAATATTCATATTCAGAAAATTCTTTTCGCTCTCTTACGGCTTCAGAAAAATCTTTACCCTGATCGATTTCTGTAACAAGCGTTAGAAGTAAGTTTTTATCGTATTTCTTTTTTTGAGCATCTGCCAGAAGATTCAAACCATTTTTTAAACGTACTCCTGCTTTAAGTAAGAGGCTTAGTTCTACATAAAAGGCTTCTTTTTTTTTTGAGCCAAAAGGTTTTGAAAAGACTATAATATCTTTTTTAAAAATAGATTCTTTCTTTTCAGAACCAATATTCCTGTTTGGTGATTGCCTCTGCTCAATTTTAATCCCCATACTTAGTCATTTAGATAGTTTGAGGCATCACTGCGTTTGTAAACAAAGAGCTGTCGTTTACCTATCTGAAGCTCGATCGCATCTAATAAGCCGGATTGTACTTGTTTTCCAAGGTAAAATGTTTTTAAGGTATCTAGCTTCGGTAAGGTATCTTTATTACGTAATGTAAACTCATTTCTAAATTGGTATATCATTTTAGATTTTAAACGATTAAAAACAAGCGTTTGATTTTCAAGATCGATATGTATTGTCTCAAAGGAATTGAAATCTATCCAAAGCGCCATTTCTAATTTATCTATTTCAGAACGCTCATTATAATTTGTAGAGACAAGTTGAACTTGCTTCGTTACCAAATTTAAAATCGTAAAAGCCAAACCCACAACAATTGCCGTCAACGCAAGAACGACAAGCATTTCACTTAAAGTAAAAGCATTAATTTTAAGTTTAGTTTTCATTCAAAATGTATTTCTCAATTTCCTTATCTGAATTGGCCTTTTGCGCACGCATCAATAGCATATCATCAGCTGTTCGCGATGATTTCTCAATTGAAACTTCCCAATCTGCATAGTTTTCAAAATAAGGCAAAGTAACTTGACCAAGCTGTAATTTATATTCTAAAAGGGTCAAATGCGTCTCAATACCAGCTGTATTGTTTGTCAAGTTGTTTCTAAAAATAGAATTGATAATCAAACTGGATATCATAAAAATAATCAAAATCAAAACGGTAGCAACAATCGTCTCTACCAATGTTGATCCCTTTATTTTTTTTAATACACCCATTTTGCAATCCCTTTTTGAGTGTTTTGAACAGGCAAGCCCACAAACTCCTGAGTCAAATTTCCAACATTGATTATTCCATTATACAGGTGATTTCGATACACTGAACCAAAATCACGCGCGATAAATGCTTTTGTATAGACCGAACCAAAAACACTCCCTTTGAGTTCGAAATTTTGCTCGCAATAAATATCACCGAACAACTCTGATCCTGTATCTATAAATAGTTCAGGCTCGTAATTGATATTGGGTTCGTTTCCTAAAAAAACAAGACTCCCTTTAATCATTGAATTCGAACCTATATTTATCGTATTCACTTCTTGCTGATTCGCTATAGATCCCGGATTTTGCAAAGAACGTTTCCCTACTTGAAGAACCAATGCGCTCGGGTACTTCAGTTTAACTTTAGAACCTACTATAATTTTTTCAGTTGCAAAAGCCTGGAAATTTCCATTAACGCCAGACTCAATAGCAATCTCTGGAGCAATCAAAATAACATTACTTAAATAGGCTTCTGATCCAACTGTAATTTGTTTTTCAGACTTAATAATCACATTGCCCAATATACTATCTTGAAGTAGTAGGTTTTGAGATTCAAAAACCCATTTCGTTTCGGCTTTAAAAGAATTGTAAATTGATTTTCTATTATAATTTATAACCTCATCATTTCTAGGATATATTTTAAATAAACTCGCTACGTTATTTTGAAAAAACTCTGGGAATTCAGGTAATTCTTCACGTGTATGTGTACTAATTGTTCCGTCTATAAGGCGCGAACCTTTAAAGTATGCGCTCCCCATATTTCCGGGTTTTAAGCCGTATTCTGAAAGTTGTGCATTTCCTGTTATTTGTGAAGATCCTACTACTACTAAAGGCGCATAGGTATTGGCTAAAAATAAAGCCTGTCGGTTTTCGATTGCTTTTTTTCCACCAATTAACGCATAGCGTTCAAATTGGTAGTTTTTGCTTACTGCTCTGCTTTTGACCAACTCATATATGCCCCAACTTTGAGATACTATAGCAATTTCTTGAAAGCTTTTGAGGTTGGGATATTCAATGGCGCTAAATTCAGAATTAAGTGGTCTTTTCGAATTTAAAGCATAAATAACTCCTTGATCAGCAAGTTGTATCGTCTCCTGTAATAAATCACTTTGATCTTTAAACCGTTGATGCGTATAACTCAACAAGACGAAAGACCCCAGAATTAAAATTACCAGAACTCCAATAAATAAAGTAAACTGCAAAGCTCCGGCTTTAACCTTATGTAAGCCCCACAGATGCATTATTTACGGAGTGTTTTGCGTTTGCCTTTAAAACTGATTAGGATTTCCTGCGGTTTACCGCTAATAAGCTGAACATCCTGATACGATTGACCAGCACCCAATATAGACTCGATTCCATTTATGGAAATTGCGAAAACGGTTTCTCCTCCTTCAGCGTTCTGTACCATACCTTTGTATTTTATATTGGGAAAAACAACAGTATCTTCAGTTTTGGCAGGGCGTTGTGTTTGAACAGTTCGCACTGGTTGCTTGTTATCAGGCAACTTTCCTAAAAAAGGATCTCTATAGTTATTTTGAATACTGAAGGTGTCTCGCTCTGTCACGGTTTCGGTATTGAACGACAACGGAACTTGTGGCACTCCCAGTTCTTCTTCAGAAGGATTTAATGCCGAATAAATCTGATAACCTATAACACCCCAGATAGTCACTACAACTACCGATAATGCATAGGTTTTAAGCTTATTCTTTCCCATTTATTCCAGATCAATTTCTACAGTTCTTTCTGTATATTCGGTAAGCTCCCTATCGTTCTCAGCACGAACTTTCCATGTATAAGTAGCCGACTCCTCAAAAGTATATTGAGTGTTTGAAGTAGAAAAGGTTTCTGATACTATAACTACATCTGTATCACTATTGGTCAGCTCAAATCGATACAGTGTTGCTGCATTTATAGACTCCCAACTAAAGTTTATAGTCGTCGAAGTAAAAACTTGATTATCCTCTGGGCTTAACAGCTCAACCCTTTGACCAATCAGTGACGCATTTTCTGAAACGCTAAATTTTTGCGTACTGTATGCTGTCGCATATCCACTGTTTGATGCTTTTATACGCCAAGAGTAATTTCCCGGATTCAACGTAGTATTTAGCATATAGCGACTATTTGCAAGTGAATCTACTTCAATCAAAGTGGTATCCAGTAGAATTTGACTGGCAGTTTCAAAATCTGGCGAACTTACCTGAATGGTATACGCATTAGCAAAATCAACAGGCTCCCAGCTAAAATTAACACTACTCGTGGTAACCTGTGTATCGTTTTGGGGAGCCAAAACTACAACCCGATCTTGAGAAATATCAGTAACACTAATGATATCCTCACAAGAAACGATGCTTATTAAAAGTAATACTAGTACTAAATAGTTACGCATCTTAATAATTAAATAAGTTCTTACTTTTTTTCAATCTATTTCCGTTACGTTTTAAATCACCATTGCAACTCTCACCGGGTTTCGATATAGCCATAAGTTCGGGTTCATTCCGTTTATTTAATCCCCAGCAGAACTGGGAAACTTCATACGATAAGACGAGCCCTTCTGAAAATCGTATTTCAGAAACCTGATCATTTTTACTGATTACAATTAATGGAATTCCGTTAGTATTTTGACTTAAAAATATGGCGTCTGCTGCTTTCATTTGATTTATAAAAGTTTCAGAAAGTACCCAATCTACCTGCGTGACAACATCAGCACTGGTATTGGTTAAAATTTGATTTTTTAAATTTTCATTCCTTGTGGCATTCAACTCATCTAACACTGCTATTTGATCCTGAATTTTTAAGCGTATATATTGCGGTTTAACTGGTAAACTATCGACATAATTAACTGTAAACCCTAATGATTGTTGCCCTTTAAGTTTTTTATATGCCTTAAAATCCATTGCATTAAAGGTTCTAAAAACTGGAGTAAGCCGTATTTTTTGATTCAACTGAGGAATCCCTATGGTTTGGAATTCTTTAGTTGTTACCGTGGCATCCAAATCCCCTATCATTCCCAACTCCACGGGTGCAGCTTGGGGCGTAGCCAAAATACGCTCATAGGTGGTGCAGGATATAACTAATACCGAAATCAAGAGTCCCAAAAATACAACTTGATTTATTTTAAATTTAAACATAGCTTTTCTTAAGAAACCGAATTTACGCAAAGCCTAACCAACTAAGCAAGTTTTATAGGTATGTATTTATGAATTGAGAGAACACTATTTTAATTTAGCAAAGAATATCTGTACAGTTGCTCTCTCTGAGTCGCAGAATTGTACTCCATTTTTCATCCAAAAAGTCCCGTATTATGTATTTTCAATATTGTATGATCATCTTGAAAATTTCTTGCGCTTGAGTATTTCCTTTATTTTTGCCTGCACGTTTGAACAACCACTATAACCATTCTTTATGACTTTCTTGTGGATTACCCTCAATAGCTTCCATTACTTTTTTTTATGTATACTTTTTAAAATCTCTGATAAGCTCGATAGGTTGCTCATCAGCAGACCTCAATCTAAAATGACCCTTTGACATAGCTCAGGACAAGCGTTACTTGGCATAAAACAATAGCAATACAGCTCCATACTTTTTTTTGCTCTGCAATAATCAACACTATCTGCTAGTACACTAAAGTAAACTTCTCTCGTGAACACATCTATCCAATACACCGTAGCAAAACTTACAAAATATAGACCTCTCTTATTATGAAACTTATACTTTCTGCTCACAGACCTAAAATACAAAAAGCTACACTTTTATAATATACTTTTTTGTCCTATTATCTTGTACGGCACCCGACACAGTCGAGCGCTAGGGGGGGGTAGTAACAAGCTTGGAACAATATAAAGCTTGCTTTACCGCTAACGAAACTTCGGTAATTTATTTATTGTGAAAAAGGTACGTCTTCAAAAAAGATAACTATTTAAGATAGTTTTTTAATTGAGATTGAGATTCATATTAATTTTTATATCTTTTTTTTAAAATAAAGTGTAGTATAACAGCTATGATTGAAATTAATGGTAAAAAAAAAATCAAAGTATAGAACGCCCACCCAGAATCTACAAAACCCTCTTTATCAGCGTAATAAATTAAAAACAAATATAAGAAAAGGTATGGCAAAGCTCTTAGAAGTCCTCTCAACCAGAGAAAGCTTTTGCCCTTTTGTAATTTTTGTAAAAATAAAAATACTCCATAAATTATAAGCGGTATTACTAATGAAAAAATATAAAAGTTCATATTTATTTTTTAATTATCTACATTAATATTTTTATCTTTTTCTTCTCCACCCGTTATTTCAACAAAATTATTTAAAACTTCTTTCCACGATTCCTTCTGCTCAGTTCGAGAAAAATTTTCTGCAAATGTTCTTGCTATTCCTTGATCAACTTCGGACTTACTTTCAATACTAAAAGACATTGTTCCATCTTCATTTACTTTAATAGAAAATGAGATTTCACCTTTCTCAATATGCCCTTCCATTGTAACAAATGAGGCAGATACATTATTTTCAGTATCTGTTATATTTTCAACTTTTACATAGGCATTATTAGATGGTCCATCAATATCAATTTCAATAAAGCTCCCTTCCTGGAAACTAGTTTCATTACCATTCCCGTCAACAGGAGAATTGAATTCGGCCTTAGAGTTTGTTAATAAATCTTGTGGATTATTTAGAAATATGCTTTTAACCTCTTTAAATGTTTTGGAATTATTTGATGTATTTACCTTGTAAGATTGTCTTTGAGCATTACTCGATGGTCTCTTTACCTTTAAATCCTTGGGGTCTTTGAATTTTGACATAAAATTTTCCCATTCAAGACCTTCTAGTTCATTTCCATCTATAACCCTATTTTCAGCAAAATTATAAACACCATTGTAAACATAACCCTCTGCCAATGGGTCAACAGATATAAATCTACCAATTGCAGGATCACTAATTCTATATTTCCACTCGTGCCAGTTTAAACCTAGGTCATTTGTGAATTCCTGTCCTTGGAACTGCTTATAATTAAACTCGGTTGATTGCCCATTATTGTACCCTTTATGCTCAAGTCCAAAGGGATAATAGTTCTTTTCTTCAACTATTTCATTAGTGTTGATATTAGTGGTTACATCAATATCTCCGTCCCCGTTCTTATCCTGATAGGACAACCTGACATTCCCTAAGTGGTCTTTGTACTGGTAAACATATTTATACCTACTACCCGCTTTCTCAACGTAACCCTCTGACTGGTTAAAGAACTCCAGCGTTGTGGTATTATTAACTTTTTTATAGGTGTAATTACCTGCATATTGTGTGACTTCACCTGGAACTGATTTCTCCAATTTTATTCCTGTCGCATCATAAATATACGAAATAGTACCGGTCCCATCACCTTTGTTTGCTGTTACATTTACAGCATCTGGTAAATTTAGGTGATTGTAACTTATACTGCTTATTCCTTTGTTCAGATCTTTAATCAGGTTGCCGTTCGCATCATAGGTGTAATCATTCCCGCTTGTATTCCCATCATTAAACTGGCCTTTTACTGTACTCGACAAACTTATTGCATCTGTTACTTTTAGGAGTTTGTTACCTGAGTCGTAAACATAGGTAAGATCATCTATAGTACCAAAATGACCGTTATTGCTGGCCAAAGGATTTGTAACTTTATGACCTTTGCGTAAAAGCGAGGTAATATTTCCGTTCTTATCATAGCTAACAGGTTTTGTTGTGCTGCTTAAAGCGTATCGGTTCAGATTATCTGTGGCGTAGGTAATCCGGTTTAAGGCATCATAACCATAGGTATACCATTTCAACGAGTTATCGCTATTAGCTGTTCGCCACTCTGTTTCTGAAATATTACCATTAAAGAGTGTTGTCGCACCGTGATCCTGAGTATTGTAATTAAGCTTAAAAGCAAATAAATCATTACCCAGACTAGAAGGATTATTAATAGTCTTTAACCAACCTCGAATGTTATAAGTATAATC
>NZ_QOVJ01000018.1 GCF_004104055.1 Leeuwenhoekiella aestuarii
AGGCCCCCAGGATCCCCAGCCCCAACCATAGTTGTTGTAAACATCAACACGTTGTTGAGCTGTCGTAAAAATACTTACCAGCATAGAAGGATCTTCAGATTTTACAAAGCCTTTAGCGAGCATTTCATTTTCTATAGCACGTAAAATTCGTTTTTTGTCCAAATCAGAAATTTCGGCCTTATCTATACCAGGCTTAAAAAAAGCAAAGGTTTTATAGTTTGTAAAATCTGCACTCTGATCGTAGTCAGATGCAACACGCACAGAGTTGCACGAAGAGAAGAGCGCAACTACAGCAATAAGAAATAAGGGTTTTAAATTTTTCATAAGGATATCATTTTAATGTTTTTGAATAAGCCGAAATTCTAATTATCTATTGATATAATATCAATAATTATACCATAATCAGTGTTTTAATCTCTATTCTTATCAAAACCGTAAGGGCAATGCCTGCAACCGCTTTTACAACAATACCCTCTTTTTAAATGATACTGCTCTGTAAAACATCGGTAACCTTCTGGTGTTAAATAATAATCACCATCTTCTAACGGTATGGGTTTTTTAAAAGAATTCACTATAATAAATTTATAAAAACATTTTTTTGTCTTGCATTAAAGAATGCTTAAAACTAGGTAAGGATTGTATATTTAACGCAAGTATAAGGTACTTATGGTGATTTATATTTATACCAAGCGTTTGTTTACTAAATTTTCGGGCTGTGCGGTCTGGCCAATTATCTTTCTAAAGTCTGAAGATTTTAAGAATGATAAGATTTTTGTGAATCACGAAAAAATTCATCTTAGGCAACAACTTGAATTACTGATTGTGCCCTTTTATATTTGGTATGCAGTGGAGTTTTGTGTACATCTAATACGACTGAAATCAAAATATAAAGCCTATAGAGCCATTAGTTTTGAACGCGAAGCTTATGCAAATGAAAACGACCTAGGCTATTTAAAGAAAAGGTCGTTTTGGGCTTATTTACGATGGATTTAATTAGCGCTGAACTACCACTTGAAAATGATCAAAATTAGTGCCCCCAAAAATTATTTGAAAGTCAAAATTTCCTCCAAAACCACGACCAAAGAGATTAATGGTATGAGTGCCAGGGGTAAGTTGAACATAAGTTGATCCACTTAGGTAATAGAATCCATTTGCATAAGTTCCATTAGTATCTGGGCGATTTGCATAAGTTCCTGTGTCGTAACCATATGGTCGGGTGTTATCTCCATCAACTTCTATCCATCCTCTAAACAATCTTGGCTTACCATCTGTAATTGTGGAACCATCGTTTCTAAATAATTGGACACTAAATTGGTAGTTAATAAATACCAAAGAGTTTTGAGATAGGGTTATTGAAGTATTGTAAAGTGTGGTATTTACTCCAGCGCCCGTACTAGAATTAACAGTGTTTCCTGTAGTGAAATTATATTCATTTACCGGCATATAAGTTTGTACTAGAGAAGGTTGTAAAACCATAGTGCCGTTATCATCAACATAAACAGGCATAGGATCTCCTGCGACATTTTCTGCATTATTTGCATTAGACAAACCATCTGTACGTATTGTAGAGTTAGTTCCTCCAATATGAAGCTTTTCTTGAGGAGTTCCCTGAGAAATACCTACACGGTCACTACCTCCGTCTATAAAAAGAGCATTGGTTTCGTTGTTAGATTCAATTCTTAAATCGAGGTCAAGTCCTTTCTCATTAAAAATTGTTGTGCTATTAGCAGCGATACGATGGTTGTAGGTATTGTTTTCATTCAATTCTAAAATACCATCATCATTTGATGAATACAATTTGCCAGTTATGTCACTTGTGTTTGCATCACCTTCGAAAACAGCAATAGATTTGCTGAAAGATGTGGTTTGATCATTATTAAATATTGCAGCAGTAGTCAATAAGGTAGGGTCATTTTGATTTCCACCTGTAGCGATAGTCAAACCGGTATTTGTTCCTGATTCCTGAAAGATTGATGCGTCATAAAAATCACCACTATTTCTAAAAGATAGTCCTACTTCTGTTACATTATTAGTTCGCTTTAGAGCAATCGCATTTCTACCGATGTTTCCTTCAAAATCTAGTGTCTTATCTTCTTGGCTAACAATACGATCAGTTTGTAGCGTGCCATCTGTGGTGTAGATGTTTTCACCACTAGCACCTATAGCAACCCATTGTGTGCCATCCCAGTAATAAAAGCCTTTGCCGGTGGTTGTATTGGTGTTATAAACCATAAGACTTTCACTGGTTGAAAGATTTCCAGTAACAGGTGCTTGTGTAGATAAATCCTCAATATTCACTCTAGGTATTAAAACACCTTTATCTGTACTTGTGATATCAAGAAGAGAACCTTCTGATGGAGAGGTTGTTCCAATTCCAACTTGAGCGTTAGAAATAATTGAAACTAAAAATATCCAAACTAGATATTTAATTTTAGGGTAGGGGATGACATTTTTCATAATTCGGTTAATCTAATGATGCGGGGACAACCGGTTATCAATAATAATTTCTTATGCAAAACTATGCTTTTGAACTGAATAAACTATCATTTAATCGATTTATCTACATGTTTTTGCAAGTGAATTCGATTGACACTAAGTGCTTTAATACAAAACTTGCTGTTTCGGTTGAGGTCCTTATTCGCGAATTGTAATCGTTTATTAGGGCGTTTGTAATCGCGAGCTTACTTTTGTTTCACAGATACGAAATATGATTGATGTAAGTTTTTTTGAAAACGATTTATATTCTGTAGAAATTCAAAAACTCGAAAAGCTATTAAAGCCTAATAGCTCGATTGAAGTAGCTATTAAGCGTGAAGACCTAATTCACGATAGGGTTTCTGGGAATAAATTCAGAAAGCTTAAATACAATGTTATAGAAGCAAAAAATCAAAAGCAAGAAACTCTATTGACTTTTGGAGGTGCTTTTTCAAATCATATTGCAGCTGTGGCTAAGGCAGGTGAATTGTGCGGCTTTGAAACAGTAGGTGTTATTAGAGGGAAAGAGCTGGGTGATAATTTACTACAGACACTTCAGCAGAATGAAACTTTGAAATTTGCGAATGCGTGTGGGATGAAACTCCACTTTGTAAGTAGATCTGAATACCGTGAAAAGCATGCGGCTTCCTTTTACGAAAATTTGAAAGTTGAATATGGTGATTTTTATTTGATTCCTGAAGGTGGAACAAATAATCTGGCCGTAAAAGGCTGCGCCGAAATATTAAATTCAGATACTTCGAGTTACGATGTTATTGCCTGTGCTGTAGGAACAGGAGGTACAATTGCAGGAATTATAGAAGGCAGTTTGTCTCACCAAAAAGTTTTGGGTTTTCCAGCTTTAAAAGGAGATTTCCTTAAGGAAGAAATTAAAATGTATACTTCAAAAACTAATTGGGACCTGATCAATGATTATCATTTTGGAGGGTATGCAAAGGTAAATTCAGCTTTAATTAGTTTTATAAATTCCTTTAAAGAAAAGCACAATATTCAGCTAGACCCAGTCTATACGGGTAAAATGATGTATGGTCTTACAGAACTAATTGAGAATGGGTTTTTCTCTGAAAATACCCGTATTTTAGCCGTTCATACAGGAGGCCTTCAAGGGATTTCCGGTATGAATGAGAAACTAAAAAGAAAAGGTCAATCTCTTATTGTCTAAAGACTATGATTAAAAAAATAGGTGTTGTTCTGTTGTTAAGTACGTTGCTGGTGGGTTGTGGTGGAAGTAAACGCGCTGCCAAACGAAAAGTTAGTGTACGCTCTTCAAGAGCTGTAGAAATGCCACGATCTGATAGAAATACAGCTCCTGCCGAAACATCACGGGAAACTGAGAAAGCTTATGAGTATGCACCTTTTAATAAAGTAGAAGATTATATTGAGCATTTTGCACCTATCGCAAAAGAAGAGATGCGTTTGTATAAAATACCGGCGAGTATAACTATGGCTCAGGCTGTTTTAGAGAGTGGCGCAGGTAATGGTAATCTAACAAAAAAAGCGAATAATCATTTTGGAATTAAATGTCATAATTGGACAGGCGCTGTAGTTTATCACGATGACGATGAGAAAGGGGAGTGTTTTAGAAAATACCGGGACCCTAAATATTCCTTTAGAGATCATTCTTTGTTTTTAACCGGTAGAAGCAGGTATGCAGATCTTTTTGACCTAGACCCTGATGATTACAAAGGTTGGGCAAAAGGCTTACGTAAAGCAGGCTATGCAACAGATAGGAAGTATCCTGAAAAGCTTATTGCGATCATAGAGCGGTATGCGATGTATAATTATGATGCTGAAGTTTTAGGAAATAAAGTAAAAGAATACAAGCCAGAACCTAACGATAAAGTGGTTTTGCACACGGTAAAAAAAGGAGAAACACTTTACAGTATTTCTAGAAGGTACAACCTTACCGTAGATGAATTGAAAAAGAATAATGGCTTACGTGATAATACGATAAGCATCGGGCAGCAGTTAAATGTGATCCCGCAGTATAATGGATTTTAATGATGATTTATAAAAGAAGCAGTGCTTTGTTTGCCGAAGCACAACACGTAATTCCCGGCGGGGTGAACTCACCGGTAAGAGCATTTAAAGCAGTAGGGGGAGACCCTGTTTTTGTAAAAGAAGCAAAGGGAGCCTATTTGTACGATGAAGATGGAAACCGGCTGATAGACTATATCAACTCTTGGGGACCTATGATTTTAGGACACGCGTATCAACCAGTTGTTGATGCAGTGGTTGAAAAAGCACAAAAAGGAACCTCTTTTGGAATGCCTACTGAGATCGAGACAAAAATCGCAGAGCTGGCGGTAAAAATGGTACCGGGTATCGATAAAATTCGGTTTGTAAATAGTGGTACGGAAGCCTGTATGAGTGCGGTGCGCCTCGCTCGCGGATTTACCAAAAGAGATAAGATCATAAAATTTGCAGGCTGCTATCATGGCCATTCTGATTCGTTTTTGATTCAGGCGGGTAGTGGTGCAGTGACTTTTGGTTCACCAAATAGTCCAGGTGTTACGCAAGGGACTGCTAAAGATACCTTACTAGCTGAGTACAATAACTTAGAGCAGGTAAAAGAAATTTTTGAAGCAAATACAGACGAAATAGCAACCGTTATTTTAGAACCCGTTGCCGGTAATATGGGGTGTATTCTTCCTGCTGAAGGTTTTTTAGAAGGATTACGGGAATTGTGTGATGCTCACGGTGCATTACTCATTTTTGATGAAGTAATGACCGGTTTTAGATTAGCGCCTGGAGGTGTACAGGAATTAATGAATGTTCGCGCAGATATCGTGACTTTTGGTAAAGTTATTGGCGGAGGCCTGCCTGTGGGAGCTTTTGCTGCTAGAAATGAAATTATGGATTATCTCGCTCCGGTAGGGCCGGTTTATCAGGCGGGTACTTTAAGTGGAAATCCGCTTGCAATGGCTGCTGGTCTGGCAATGCTTACTACGCTTGATAACGATAAAAAAATCTTTAATCGACTTTCAGAAAAAACGGAATATCTTCATAAGGGAATTGCTGAAGCATTAAATAAACATAATGTTGTGCATACCATAAACAGATTGGGCTCTATGATTTCTGTACATTTTGCTGCTGAACCGGTGACCGATTTTGCTTCGGCATCTAAGGGCGCTAATGAAACCTTTAAAAAGTTCTTTCACGGTTTGTTAAATGAAGGGGTTTATATTGCTCCAAGTGCTTATGAAACCTGGTTTATTACCGACGCGCTTTCATATGAAGATCTTGATACAACGATTGCTGCTGTGGCAAAGGTTGCTCCGGACTTGAAAGAGAAGAGAGTACTTTAAAAAACGATAATCCCCGGTTTTAACCGGGGATTATTGTTTTTTATCAATATTCGTTGAACAAGCAAAAAATACGTTAAAAGAAAAAATACTTTTAACCTTGAGGTAAGTCTCGGGTGTATTTAATCTCGATTATCGAGTAAAGCAGCTCTTATTTAAGACCTTTATTTGAGTCTCTATGACGTTGAGGTCTGTTGCCTCTTTTTCCATCACGATTTGCCATGCGGTTGTGACGCTTCATTTTCAGTTTTCGCCATTGGTCAAATTGTTCTTCATTTAAAATGTTCTGCATTTTTTCCTGATGTGCAATTTGCTTGTCTAACATTGCAGCATATTTTTCCTTGCGGTCTTTATGTATAGCTTCACGCTCTTGTTCAGAAGGTTTTTCTCCATCACGCGCTTTCATTTTTGCAGCGCGTTGTTCCCAATTCGCTTTGCGTTCTTTTGCAGTAGCAAGCTCTAGGTCGTAAATATCCTTTTGTTGTTTATCATCTAATACTAAAGCAAGGGTTAAACGTTTGGTTTGCATTTCAGCGAGTTCTTCAGGAGTAGTATTCATCATTCTTTTTATTCTTTCCTGATGACAACCTCGTTGAGCTAAAGCTGTTACTGAAACAAATAAAGCAAGGATTGCGATCAAATTTTTCATATCTGTTAATTTTTACGTTATATAGCTATGACTATGATAATGGTAAAAGGTTTAAAAGATATTTGTTTTTTTTCTGATATGAGTATTGGAAATTTTCACCTTTCTGGAAGAAATACGCAATTCAAGTGAAGTTTTAATACCTATTGACAAAGCTAGAGAAATGACTTATATTAGTAGTACTTCTTTGCATCAATGGCTTGCAGAAATTGACGCTATTGTTGATCGTCATTCTCGTTATCACTTAAGCTATTTCTGAACAACAATGAACTTTTTTAATCTGGCGATTACATGTTCAAAGTTCACCCGTAGTTCACCCGTAGTTCACCCATAGTTCACTCGAGGTTCACCCGTGGTTCACCCGCGGCAAAGCTATAGATACTCCATATATACTTCAGGTCAAGTGCAGGTATTGACCTCAAAATAGCTATTACCTGTTTCAATTTATAATAATAGTGCTTTCCTAAGGTTATGAAAGCGACTAAAATAGAGTGCAGTAAAACATAACTTGGGTGTCAAATTTGGAGTCTCGAGATGTGTTTTTCGAAATGAATGTATTATGATGGTGACCTGTTAAATCTTGTTCTCTTTTTTCCTTTAATCCAAGGAGACCGCTGCTAAGCGATATGCTAACGCTTAATTCAATATATAAAAAATTAAAAGCCCGATCTCAATTAAAATCGGGCTTTACTAAGTTTAAATATTAGGTCTTAATCGACTAAAGAAACGCTAAGGGCATCTCCGTCTTTTTCAACTTGAGCGAGTTTTTGTTTGGTAAGGCCTTTAATACCTTTATCCCATTTTTTGTTACTTAAACCGCTGGCATTTTTAAGGGCATCAAGAGCCATTTCTTTTTCCTTCTTTAGAATATTGAAAATAGTCTTTTCTTCTTCAGTCATTTCTACTTTTTTGCGCTCAGGCTTCATTTGCGGGAAGAACAAGACTTCCTGTATAGATTGATTGTTTGTCAAAAACATAATGAGACGATCCATTCCAATACCTAGTCCCGAAGTAGGAGGCATACCATATTCTAGTGCTCTTAAGAAATCCTGATCTATAAATTCTGTAGCTTCATCATCACCTTTTGCAGCCAGTTTCAGTTGCTCTTCAAAACGCTCACGCTGATCTATAGGATCATTCAATTCTGAATACGCATTTGCGATCTCTTTCCCGCATACCATGAGTTCAAAACGCTCTGTGAGTTCTGGGTTCTCGCGGTGCTCTTTACACAACGGACTCATTTCCTTAGGGTAATCTGTTATAAACGTGGGCTGAATAAAATTTCCTTCACATTTCTCGCCAAAGATCTCATCAATAAGTTTCCCTTTACCCATTGTTTCATCAACTTCAAGACCCATTCCCAAAGCAGCTTCGCGTAATTCTGTTTCAGATTTTCCGGTGATATCAAAACCTGTAAATTGTTTGATAGCATCGGTCATTGTAACGCGCTTATACGGAGCTTTAAAGTCAACTTTATGTTGACCAAAAGTAGCTTCGGTAGTGCCGTTTACAGCTGTCGCACAGTGCTCAAGCAGTTTTTCGGTAAACTCCATCATCCAGTTGTAGTCTTTATAGGCTACATAAATTTCCATCGCGGTAAATTCAGGGTTATGGGTTCTATCCATCCCTTCATTTCTAAAGTTTTTAGAAAACTCGTAAACCCCGTCAAAACCACCTACGATCAATCTTTTAAGATATAATTCGTTTGCAATTCTCAAGTATAAAGGAATATCCAACGCATTATGATGGGTGATAAAGGGGCGGGCAGCAGCACCACCGGGTATTGATTGTAAGATTGGAGTTTCCACCTCAAAATAGCCTTTATCGTTAAAGAAATTACGCATCGCCGTAAAAAGCTTGGTGCGCTTTACAAATACCTCTTTTACTTTAGGGTTAACTACGAGATCTGCATAGCGCTGACGGTAACGCATCTCCGGATCATTAAATTTGTCAAATTCGTTTCCTTCTTTATCAACTTTGGGTAAGGGTAATGGGCGTAAGGCTTTACTTAAAACCGTAAACTTTTTTACCATAACGGTTTTTTCACCTACCTGGGTGGTAAACAATTCACCTTCTATACCTATAAAATCACCTATATCTAAAAGCTTTTTATAAACTTCGTTGTACTGTGTTTTGTCATCATCAGGACAAATTTCATCACGATTAAAATATACCTGAATACGGCCGGTAGCATCCTGCAATTCTGCAAAAGAGGCTTTGCCTTGTATTCTTCGAGACATTAATCTACCGGCGATGATTACACTTTTACCTTCTTCAAACTCCTGTTTGACTTTAGCTGAAGTATGATTAACGGGGTATAAATCTGCTGGATACGGATTTATATTCAATTTGCGTAAACCTGCCAGTTTCTCACGTCTGATAATTTCCTGTTCTGAAAGTTGCATATGCTGTCTTTAATCCACCGTGTGGAGTTACTTTTTGTAAGGTTGCCCTTAAATTAAAATTTACCGCTAAATGATTTGATTAGCGGCGTTTTATTTAGCCCGCAAATATAGCAACTCGCAGGCGAGAAATCAATAACTGTAACGAAAGCTTATAATTTATGACTTATAGATACATCAATCATCATAAATCAAATCAAAAATGAGTTTTCTAAGAGCTGTCATAGCTATTTTTTTACCTCCGCTAGCCGTGCTTGATAAAGGTTGCGGCTCTGTTTTAATTGTAACATTACTCTGGTTTTGTGGCTGGATTCCGGGTGTTATTGCTGCATTAGTTATTGTAAACAAGCGCTAGTTTTAAGTTGGATTTGTACAGGATTCTTTTTGGTTTTAAATCTAATGGGATGCCCTAAAATGAATTGTATCTTTGCAGTATGAATAAGAAGATTGTTTTAGAAGATCTAGGGAGGCGGGATTATAAAGAAGTCTGGGACTATCAGGAATCCCTTTTTAAAACCGTGCTTGATCTGAAAATTAAGAACAGGAGAGAGGAAACTAATCTACCTACACCGAATCATTTTTTATTTGTAGAGCATCCGCATGTTTATACATTAGGTAAAAGTGGGGATATAAGCAATCTTTTAATTTCTGAAGAGCAACTTAAAGCTAAAGAAGCCACTTTTTATAAAATAAATAGAGGGGGTGACATCACCTACCACGGCCCCGGGCAAGTTGTGGGATATCCCATTCTGGACCTTGAAAATTTCTTTACAGATATTCATAAATACCTGAGGCTTCTTGAAGAAACGATAATTCATACTATGGCAGAATACGGTCTAAAAGCTGAACGCTCACCTGGTGAGACTGGAGTATGGTTAGATGTAGGAACCCCGTTTGCGCGTAAAATATGTGCGATGGGCGTACGAGCCAGCAGATGGGTTACTATGCACGGTTTTGCATTTAATGTAAATGCTGATCTGGGTTATTTTGACAATATTGTTCCCTGCGGAATAAAGGAAAAGGCAGTAACTTCTTTAAATGTGGAATTAGGTAAAGCAAAAGTTGACGAAAAGGAAGTAAAACAAAAACTTCTGAAGCACTTTAGCGCATTGTTTGAAGCTGAATTTATTTAATAATTATTCTCCTTCAATTGCAATTTTTGTTTGTTGATTCCCGCTATTTAAAGCTGTAAGTAAATTTACACTGGTAACCTTTCCAGAAGCATCAAAGTCAACCTGTTTGATAAGCCCTATTTGAGGTGCAAACCATTGTTTTACGGTTCCGGTATTTTTATTCTTTGGTTTCATCTTAGAATTTGCTTCTATCACAAAACACTCAAAAGTCCCTGCGGGTGTATTGATTCTTTCTTGTGATTTGATACTTCTATCTGTCAAAAAGTATCTTACTTTATGGGTGATAGGAGCAACTAAAATTTCTATAGAAAAGCTGATATCTTCTAGCTTTTGACCCATTTCAGGATTAACAGGAATGCTAATGCTACTATTTGACGCATCAACTTCCATATTGCTATACTCTTCAAAAACAAATGCAGGTATTACATTTTTGTGACTAACACGTAATACCGAAGAATTACACTCCACTTCATAATAGGTTTGCTTGGTGTTAGAGATGCTATCATCTTCGGGTAGTACTGCTTTTAAAATTATCCGATTTCCATTTTGAGTTGCAAATGCAGAAGAAACCTCATATTCAGTTACTGCAATGAGGTTGTTTGCTGTGCCATAAGAAGTGAATTCTAAAGAAGTAAAATCATTTAGAGTTTTGAGATCTGAGCATAAGCTTTGACTTAAAATGCCATTGATACCAAAAATTAAAAAACAATGAGAGAGTAGAGTTTTCATAATTGCTGTTTTTAATACTTACTAATTTTATTAGAAAGGGGGAAACAGCTTAGTGAAATTTGTAGGTTGATCTACTTAAACTTCATAGGGGGCCATTTAATACTATAAAAATAACTTATTATTTTAAATAATTTACTATTCAGTTGTGAATTTAACATTTTGATTTTTAATGAGTTGAAATCTAGTTCATTTGATAGATTATAACGCTGTCTGACTCGCCTTGAGTAGTAAAGCCAAAGTCTTTAGAACTTTTTAAAGAGCCAAAATCAATTTTTGAAGCGCCATAGACCGGAAAACTAGGTAGCAGGTTGCCCTTGTCGTCGTAGATCAATACTCTTTTTTCTTGCAGATCAGTAATGCAGATGTAGTATTTATTTGAAGCTTTTTTAACTTGCAATCCCGTGTAGATGCCTAGTGCTATCTCCTGATTTCTTTTATTAATGATTAGCTTGTTTTCTATTAGTGAAGCTTCAGATTTATTGAGTTTATCAAACTGAAATCCTGCTCCCAGTTTAGGTTTTTGTCTGGTGATTTTTCCGCTTTGCGAAATAGTAACAGGGGTGCCGTCAGTTTCCAATACTAAAAAGCTATTTGAATCTTCAAAAACAGGATTATTAGAAAATGTGAATTGCTCTTTTAAAGGTATTCGGGTTTCACCACGTCTATTTAAGATCTCTAATTTCCCGGATTTTAATTGAAATAAAATATAATCTTTGTTGCCAAGTCTTATGTGCTGAGCTTCCTGAAGAATTTCAGCAGAAGCTTTTTTATATAAAAATCCATCTACCTTTTTAGCTTCTCGATCAAGCATAGTTACTTTATCGTTTTGAACAATTAGGAAACGATAATCACGGCTTCCGTCATAATCAAAAACGGCTAAAGGTTGTGTGATTTTGTCAGTATAATCGATATCAAAAGGTTTTACAAGATCACCGTCACTGGCTATGATATAAAAATGAGACGGGGTTGTAAACGCATATTGTAATCTTCCGTTTTTATAAAGATCTACTTGTTTAATGTTACCCAAAACAGGTCCGTCTAGTTCTTTTTTCCATTCAATTTTTCCACTGCTGTTTATTCGGTATAAAATATTTGAGATATCCTGCACCAAAATATCTTGCCCTTTTGTTCGGTAATTTTTAAGCATTTGAGGAGGAGAAAGCAAATCATTATCCAGTTTAACACTGGCAACTTGAACCACCTGCGCGGCCTCTTTTTTCTGATTGATTTTATGAACTGCTGCGTTTAGATAAGTGAAATCATCGGCTTGTATAAGTTGTAAGAAGCTTTCCGGGTAATTTTTGAAGTCAATATTCTTTAAAGTTGCAGCCTCTTTTTTGTCAACTTTTTCACTTATGTAATCTGCTAAATGTTTAGTGTTTCCATAGAAAGAAAGCGTACTCTCATCACTCATTTTACTTGCAAATGCTACAAAGGAAGACGTATTTGCCAGAACGGCTTCATTCTGATAATTGGCGATAAGGTCTTTTAATAAAGTTGAGTTTTTAGCAAAAACAAAATAAGAGTCTATTGCGCTGTAAAATTGTACTGCCGGCGGATCTAGCAACTCACCAAAGGCTTTTTGTAAAAAGGTAGAGTCTGAAATCGCATAAATAGGAATATCTCTGAAATTCTCTTTTTCGGTAGAAACTGAAGCTAAGCTGATTGTTGAAGTTTCAACATCAGAACTTAAAGACACAATGAGTTGCTCATTTTCTTTATATATAATTCCTGTTTCTGTAGTTGACTGAAAATATTCAGTAAATGGAATTTTAAACGCTTTAGGGGCGGCTTTTTTGTAAATAGCGAGATTTGTATGATACGTCTCCCAATCTGAATAATTGAAACTTATAAAGCCTCTACTCGTGGAAGGCGTGATACTCGCAATCTTAGATTTAGCAGGATCCATGTTTTTTAATAGGTCTAATACTTGTTTGCCGTCATTTGAGGTTGTTGCTACACCGTTTAATTGCAGCGACTCTACAGTATTTAGGTCTATATCAACAGCAAGCCATTCAAAAGGAGTTGTGTTAGAGCTGAATTTAAATTTTGGGATGATAGTTCTAAAAAGTTTTTTAAACCTCGATCCTTTTAAATAGAGGTTAGCGCGTTGTGCGTTGCTGGTTTTGATCATTTTTTCTAAAGAAGTATCAATAGGATCCCTGCCGGTATTATTCTGAAGAATTGCATTTTCTAAAATCAGTTTTGAAGTGCTGGCAATAAAAATTGAATTATAGTTCAGGTAATGTAAAGGGGTGTCATGAATAGTAATGGTATTGATGGAGACACCCTCATAATCATAAGTAGAAATTGAATTTATAAAAACAGAATCTTTAGAGACCAGTTTGGGGTTAGATTCTGTGATTAAAGCCAGGTCATAATCATTGTCCCCAAGAGCAACAAATGATAAATAAGTTTCGTCAACAGGTTTAAAGTTTTTGAAAAGTTCACTGTATTCAACTAATGTTTGGTTGAGATTTGTTTCAGAAAGAAGGTTAGCGGGATCATTTGCTTTTATGCTTTCGCTAAAGTCTTCCCAGTAAGGCACTCTAATGATAGCTGCAGACTTTTGAGGGATCAAGTGTAATAAACTGGTGTCTGTAGTTGGAGCTTTTTCGCATTTGATCAGAACAAATAGTAGACAAAAAAGTGACGCTAATTTCCTCATTTAAGTTGCAGTTTTAAGTTGGGCAAAGATAGGAACTCTATATAAGGCACTTGTGTTGAAAAACTCTTAAATATCAAGACTCAATTGATCTGGTAATTGTTTGAAGCTTTTGCGGTGATGTGGAGTCAACCCATACGCTCTAATAGCCTCTCGATGTTCTTTTGTGGGGTATCCTTTATTTTTGTTCCAGTTGTATTGAGGGAATTTCATATGCAAAGCCGTCATATAACGATCACGCTCTGTTTTAGCCAGTATTGATGCAGCAGCAATAGGAAGAAATTTACTATCACCTTTAATAATACATTCATGAGATATAGTAGCAAGAGGTTTAAACCTATTACCATCAACCAGAATATGTTCCGGAGTTGTTTTTAAATTCTCAATAGCCAAATGCATCGCTTTAATTGACGCATTTAAGATATTGATTTCATCAATTTCAGTGGGAAATATATGCGCAATCGCATAAGCTACAGCTTGTTCTTCTATAATAAGTCTTAGAGATTCTCTGGATTTATGAGTTAAAAGTTTAGAGTCAGTGAGTATTAAATTTTTAAAATTTTTAGGCAGAATCACTGCTGCGGCTGTAACAGGACCGGCAAGACAACCCCTGCCGGCTTCGTCTGTACCACATTCAATAAGATTATGTTTTGATTGAAGTTTTAAGATCATTCAAGATTATATTTTTCTAGATTAGAATTTGAGGAAAATAAAATAGTAAGCTATTTTGCTTAGATTCAACGCTTTCTGTTATTTAACACACTTCTTAAAATATTGTTAACAATTTACAGAAAAGGTTGTTTATTCAGCAAAAACGCAAGTAAGAATAGTGGGTGTTTTGCATATTTGATATGTTAAATTAAGATGCTGTTAAGAATTTTATTGCAATTCTAAGAAAGTTTTAAGATGTTTGCGATGGCTAATTCAAATAAATAAATTTATGAAATCAAAAATTACGTGGTGCTTTGCACTAGGTTTACTGCTTTTAACTCAGTTTGCCTTTGCACAGCAAAAAACAGTTACTGGTACGGTGACTGATGGAAACAATATGCCTCTCCCAGGGGTGAATATTGTTGTTCAAGGAACTAGTGTTGGTACTCAAACCGACTTTGATGGGAATTATTCTGTCCGAGCAGAGCAGGGGCAGGAGCTTATTTTTTCCTATGTAGGCTTTGAAGAGCAGCAAAAAACAGTAGGTGCAACTTCAATTATCAATGTAGAAATGACTGCTGGAGAATCTCTGGATGAGGTGATTGTAGTTGGTTTTGGCGAGCGAGAAGAGGATAAAATCTTACAATCTGTCGCCGTAGTTGGTGGAGATGAAATAGATGATATACCTGCTCAAAATCCTCAAGATTTATTACAAGGTCAGGCTTCAGGTGTTAGTATTACTTCAGCATCTGGTGTTTTGGGAGCTAGATCCAGTATTAGAATTAGAGGTGTTAATTCTTTGACAGGTGGTGCTCAACCTCTTTTTGTAGTTGATGGAGTGGCTTTAGATGATAGTGCTCAGACATTTACTTCTGGAGGAGGGGCATTGAATCCCTTAGCGACTATAAATCCAGAAAGTATTGCTTCTCTAACAGTTCTTAAGGATGCTGCAGCGACAGCAATCTATGGTTCAAGAGGGTCTAATGGTGTTATACTTATAACTACCAAAAAAGGTAAAGTTGGTCAAGCACCATCAGTCCAGTTTGAAAGTTTTGTTCAGGTCTCAAATGCTACAGACCTTCCTACAATTTTATCAAATCAACAATACGGGCAATTTTATTCAGATGTTCTTAATATCTCTAATGGGGTAAATACATTTTCTCCCGAAGTGTTAAGGGATAATTTTGGGTTAGATTTTACCGGCCCAGGCTTTGATTGGCTTGGAGGCGTAACCAGAACAGGTTATACATATACTCAAAATGCATCTGTTACAGGTGGAGGAGAGAGTAGTACTTATTACTTGGGCTTTAACTATAGTGATGCTGAAGGTTTTATTATAGGGAATGAGTTAGAAACTAGAAACTTTAGATTGAATTTGACGTCAGATATTAATGATGATCTGAGAGTTGGTGGAAATGCACAAGTTAGTTTTGCAAATAATGATAGAATAGGTGAGGAGAATAGTACTTTTGCTCCAATTACAGCAGCTCAATTAATTAGACCTAATGCAGTGCCAAGAAATGAAGCAGGAGATTTTATCCCTTCAGGCCAAACAGGTCAGAACGTAATAGGAATTGAGGCTTTAAATACTTTTTTGGTTAAAACAACAAGACTTCTTGGTAATGTTTATGGTGAGTTTGATTTTTTTGACGACCAATTTACATTTAGATCAAGTCTTGGTTTAGATAAAAGATTTGTTGAAAATATCTTTAGAAGCTCAGAGGTTTTTACTCCTGGAGGTTCTGCTGAAAATGCTATAGGGCAAGTCGAAAATATAAACGCTAATAATACTTTAAATTGGTCAAACTCTTTTGGTAATCATAATTTAGGAGCACTTGTTGGTTTGCAATATCAAAAAACAAATACGCGTTTTTTAGATGCAGCAACAACTAATTTTTTAACTGATGCGCTACCGAACGTAGGTTCAGGATCTGAGCCATCAGTAACGAGTAGTACCACAAGTGAAAGTAGTCTATTTGGTTATTTTGGTCAGCTTAATTATGACTACGACGGAAAGTATTTAGTTGAGGGTTCTGTTAGAAGAGATGGCTCATCTCGATTTGGATCTGAAAATAGATTTGGTACTTTTTATGCAGTCGCAGCTGGTTGGAATATTTCTGCAGAGTCGTTTATGGATGGAAGTATTTTCAATAGGTTAAGATTACGTGGTAGTTATGGTACTACCGGTAACGATAGAATAGGAGACTTTACATCGCAAGCTACCTTTGGATCTTCAGATTACAACGGAAATCCAGGTTTGACTAACACTGGCCCGGCACTTCCAGGTCTTAAGTGGGAAGAAACAAAAACTCTTGATTTAGGGGTGAAAATAGGAGTTTTACAAGATCGTTTCAGATTGAATGTAAATTACTATAAAAAGAATACAGACAACTTGTTGATTAATGTACCAGTTCCAAGTGCAACTGGATTTAGAAGCGTTACTAGAAATGCTGGTGAAATTGAAAACAGTGGTTTTGAATTTGATCTTGGTGTAACGGCAGTTCAGAGCGATGACTTTAGTTGGGAGTTGAATTTTAATTTGTCAACTCTTCAAAATGAGGTTCTAGCTTTACCAGGAGCGGGTACAGATGTGCAAGGCCGTCAATTTCTTCAGGGTACGCCAGCTCAGAGAGCTATTGTAGGAGAATCTGCAAATAGTTTCTATTTAATTCGTTATGTAGGTGTAAATCCTGATACTGGAGATGCAGAATGGTTAACTAGAGATGGTGATGTTACTTCAAGCCCAACACCAGATGATAGAGTGATTGTAGGTGATGCTAACCCAGATTTTTATGGTGGTTTTAGAACGACTTTTAAATATAAAAACTGGGATCTTAATGGTTTGTTTAACTTTTCTTATGGAAACGATATCTTAATTGATGGAGATAGGTTTACACGTAATGCTGATTTCATAGGGTCATTCAATTTATCTACCGACGTTCTTAATTACTGGACTGAAGATAATAGAAATGCATTTGTTCCTTCTCCAGCGAGTGCTACATTTTCAACATATCAAAGGGAGTCTACTTTACAACTATATGATGGCTCTTTTTTAAGGTTTAAAAATGTTACACTAGGATATAATTTCCCAAAGACATTTTTAGATAATGTTGGATTTATTAAAGGGTTAAGGATATACGGTACAGCTACAAATCTATTCACTATTAAAGGAGATAGATTAGATGGTATTGACCCAGAGGTTACAGATAGTTTGAATCCACTTGCTTTGGGAGAATCTTTCTTTGTTGCTCCTCAGTCTAAGAGTTATATAATTGGCGCTAAATTAACTTTCTAAAAAAAATAATTATGAAATATAAATTTTTTCAAAAGAGTGTATATGCCTTGATGCTCTTTATAAGCATAGGTTGTACAGACGAACTTGAAATCATATCTGAAGATGATGTTTCTCCAGAGATTGCTTTATCAAACCCTACAACAATAGAGGGAGTTGTTCTAGGTCTTTATAGCCAGGCTCAAGCAGCTGATGCTTTCAATGGGACGCCTCAAACAGCTTCAGAGTGGCAAGCGGATAACGCTTCATTTAAGGGATCATTTCCTACTTTTCGACAGATTTTTACATACTCAACACAGGCAGATAATACAAGTATTGATAATATTTGGTTTCAGAATGTTGACGTAATTGAGGCTTGTAATTTTTTGATTAATAATCTTCCTCCTGTAGAGTTGAATGACTTGCCCGAGGAAACTAAAAATCAATTTTTAGGTGAAGCTCGATTTATGAGAGCTTTAACGATGTTCAATATGTCAATTTATTTCGGTCAACCTTTTAATATAGGAAATGGCTCTAGTTTATCTATTCCGATAATTTTAGATGATTTTAATGGTGATACGACTCCTTTTCTTATTCCTAGAAATACTTTAAATGAAGTTTATGATCAGATTGATACAGATTTGACTTTTGCTATTAATAATTTACCTGATTCTTATTCAGCTAATGCAGATACTAGAGGTAGAGCAACATCTGGAGCCGCAACTGCACTATTAGCTCGTCTTGAGCTTTATCGTGAAAATTTTACTGTCGCAGCTCAGTTGGCAACTCAAGTAATAGAGTCGCCAGTTTACACCTTAGCTACAGATTATAGTTTTTACAATGGTCTTACTTCTGAAGATGTTTTTTCTATAATCAATATAGCTATTGATAGTCAGAATAGTAACGAAGGTTTTGGCGGGCTTACAAACCCGACTCCTGAAGGAAGAGGTGATGCTCCTTTTAGTGCTAATCTTGTTGCAGCGTACGCAGAAGAAGAAGGGGATTTAAGATATTCTGAGTTAACTCAAACGGGAGTTGATGCGGAAGGTGTAACCTCAGTTTTTACTACTAAATTCGACGATGGAGTTACTAATGCTGACAATGCTCCTATTATAAGAATTACTGAAATGTATCTAATTCGTGCAGAAGCTAATGTAAGAGGAGGAACAACAATTGGTGCTTCTCCATTATCTGATATTAATACTTTGCGCGATAGAGCAAGTTTGGATCCAGTTAGTGTTGTTGATATTGATCGTGTTTTAATTGAAAGACGTAAGGAATTAGCTTTTGAAGGGGGTCATCGAAGAATTGATTTGCTAAGAAATGGACGTAGCTTAAGAAGAGCTGGTCAAGACAATGTTAGTGATTCTAACGCTGGTGACGACTTGACTATTTTTCCAATACCTACACGTGAGCGAGATCTAAATCCAGATTTAGAACAAAACCCTGGTTATTAATTTAGTCTATAGCCTTAATATATTTAAAACCACCCGCAACCGGGTGGTTTTTTTTATGCGATACTTTTCCTTATATCTTTCCGTTTAAATACCATATTTTTGGCACAAATTTCATTAATGCGAAATCTTCTAATACTTCTATTTTTCGGTTTACTGGTATTGCCTTTAAAAGGGCAAACCTTAAAAAGACTTTCTTCGGATGCTGACAGAAATACCGTGCGTGATACTACTAATACGCGAAACTCGGTAAGACCACCAAAACAAGAGAAGCAGGAGCGACCACCTATAGAGTTGTACAAGATTATTTCTGTAGCCAATGACACTACAATTGTAGATACGTCTTTAACTATAAAGAAGCTTTACAAATACAACTATCTCAGAAAAGATAATTTTGAGTTGTTGCCTTTTTCTAATGAAGGACAAACCTATAACACCTTAGTTCACGATTTTTCAGGAGAAGAGGTTAGGCCAATTTTTGGTGCCAGAGCAAGGCATTTCAACTATATGGAAGTTGAAGATATTTATTATTATAATGTTCCAACTCCCTTAACCGAACTGTATTATAAAAGTGTTTTTTCGCAGGGTCAAAACTTAGATGCCTTTTTTACAATGAACAAATCTGAGCGATTCAATTTTTCGATTGCTTATAAGGGTTTGCGTAGTTTAGGTAAATATCAGCATATACTCACCAGTACTGGTAATTTTAGGTTTGCATTCAATTATCAGTCTAAAAATGGCAGGTATGATTTAAAAGCGCACTATGTCGCACAAGATCTTTTGAATCAAGAAAACGGAGGTTTAACCGATCAGGCTTTAACGAATTTTGCTAGTGATGATTCTCAATTTAGTGATAGAGCCAGGCTTTCTGTGAATTTTGAAGATGCTGAAAGTATATTAGATGGGCAGCGTTTTTACATCAATCAGCGTTATGATCTAATTCCGCAGAATGACAGTGTAAACAATAACCGAATTCAAGTTGGGCATATTCTAAATTATGAGGATAAGTTTTTTGAATACCGCCAGACAAGTCCTGCTACAGATTTATTTGGAGAATCTTTTGTTACTTCTAATTTGACAGATCGTACAGATCTCAATGATTTTAATAACAGGATTTTTGTAGAATATTCTAATAATTTATTGGGAACATTGAATTTTCAGGTGAATCACACCTATTATAAATATGGGTATAACTCTGTGTTGATTCAGGATGAAGGTCGAATCCCTAATTTGCTTCAGGGTAATTTAATTGCTGCGGGAGCTTCTTATAAAAAGTTTTATAAAGGCTTTCAGTTAAAAGGAGAAGCGCAAGCCAATGTTGCTGGAGATTTCTCAGGCTTTGACTTTGATGCCGAAGCGAGTTATCAATTAAAAGATAAAGCATTTTTCTCTGGAGGCATACATATCAACTCAAGCGCAGCAAATTATAATCATTTGTTGTATCAAAGCAGTTATGAAAATTACAACTGGTATAATGCTGAAGATTATAAAAATGTGAAAACGAGCTCTATTGATTTTGATATGAAATCGTCAAAGTGGCTTAATGCTTCTGCTAGTTTTGTCAACATTACAGACTATGCATATTTCGCATTGGATACAGATGGTTTTGTCAATTCATTCCAGACAGGGGATAATGTTAGCTATTTAAAGATTAAGGTGAATAAAGACGTTCATTTTGGGAAATTCGGATTAGACAATACAGTGGCATATCAGACGGTAAGTTCTGGAGGTTCTTATTTAAATGTTCCGGAAGTGGTCACGCGCAATACAGTTTATTATACAGACCATTGGTTTAAGAAATCTTTATTTGTACAAACGGGGTTGCGATTTAATTATTTCACCAAGTATGCGATGAATGCTTACGATCCTGTTCTGGCAGAATTTTATGTTCAAAATGAGCAGCAGATAGGGGAGTTCCCATTGTTGGATTTATTTTTCAATATGAAAGTTCGTCAAACGCGTATCTTTTTTATAGCTGAGCATGTAAACTCACTGGTGTCACCTAGTAATTATTATAGTGCTCCTGGTTATCCGTATCGTGATTTCACATTGCGTTTTGGATTGGTTTGGAATTTCTTTCTGTAGTTTTTGTTGTTTATTCAAGAGCAATTAGGCTTTCGCTGCTTACTTCTGCTGGCTTTTTCTTCTTACCAAGCTCTCAAGCAAGCTGCTGAATCCCTAGCCTGTTTGTTTCTTACGCTTATTTTCTGCTTTTGTGGTTTTCAGTTTTATGCCTTTCATCGAGTAAAATGTAGGTGAGTCCTTGATTTTGATGTTTTGTAAATAGAGTCAGTCTTTTTAAAATGGCAGATGGGGATACATTTTAAGTATATTTTATAAAAAGTTGAAGTTGTAAGTATTTGGTTTTAAGGTTGGAGTAAATTATTTTAAAATAAGTTTATAAAAGTGCTTGCGGGTACAGATATTGGTTCTATATTTGCGCCTCCAAAATCGGGTATAAAAAACGGTTTTACGTTCATTGTTAAGCAGACAAGAAAACTACTTCGGATAATCTTTTAGAATATTCGTTAGAGATAAATTTTCTATTTCGAGGCAAGCCTCTGGGTGCTAAACCCTTTGGTGGTGCCAAAAATAAAGTTTAAAAAAAGCTTGTTTATAAAGGGAAAAGGGTAGTATCTTTGCCCTCCGGTTTTTCGGCAAGAAAGGC
>NZ_QOVJ01000019.1 GCF_004104055.1 Leeuwenhoekiella aestuarii
GATTATACTTATAACATTCGAGGTTGGTTAAAGACTATTAATAATCCTTCTAGTCTGGGTAATGATTTATTTGCTTTTAAGCTTAATTACAATACAGTTACACATAATGCCACAAAACTTTTTAATGGTAACATCTCAGAGTCCGAGTGGCGAACGGCTAATACTGATAATTCATTAAAGTGGTATAAGTACAGCTATGATCCATTAAATAGGATAAAGACAGCCTTAGGAAATATAGCAAACAGATATGATTTAAATAATGTAAGTTACGATAAGAATGGGAACATCACCGCCCTTTCTCGAGACGGACATACAAATACTGCTGCTACCTCTTTTGGGTTAATGGATAATCTGATTTATACCTATGCAATAACCAGTAATAAATTGACTAAGGTAAGAGATGATGGTAACGGTACATTTGGTTTTAGGGATGGTGTAGATACCAGTGCTGAGTTTACCTATGATGCCAATGGAAATATGGTTAAGGACCTGAACAAAGGAATAAGCAGTATAAGTTACAATCACCTAAATTTACCAGATGCTGTAAATGTAACAGCAAACAAAGGTGATGGGACCGGTACTATTTCATATATTTATGATGCGGCAGGAATAAAATTGGAAAAATCAGTATCAGGTGAAGTCACGCAATATGCTGGTAATTACATCTATAAAAAAGTTAATAATACCACAACGCTGGAGTTCTTTAACCAGCCCGAAGGTTACGTTGAGAAAGCGGGTAGTAGGTATAAATATGTTTACCAGTACAAAGACCACTTAGGGAACGTCAGGTTGTCCTATAAAAACATAGGATCTGCCTTAAGCCCAAACTTAAAGATCCAGGATGAGATAAACTACTATCCCTTTGGACTTGAACATAAAGGATACAATAATGCAGGTGGTGCGGAATACAACTATAAGACTTTCCAAGGTCAGGAAGAGGAAAAAGAGTTGGGAAAAAACACTTATGCCTTCCAATGGAGAGACTACGACCCAGCAATTGGAAGATTTAATAAGATGGATAGGTTTGCTGAAAAGTATAAAAATGTAACTCCTTATCAATTTGCTCTTAATAGCCCAATGCGCTATACAGAAATTAAGGGAGACAGTATTAACTTACGCTCTATTCAGCAATACGATAAAAAGAACGGTACAAATTACACACAAACAATTGTTGACAATCTATCAGAAACAACAGGATTGCAATTAACAGCAGATAGCAAAACAGGTATGTTGACTTATGCAACCGATGATAATGGAAATGCTCTTTTAACACAGGTAGCCTATGAAGATGAAAATGGTGTTATAAGAGACGATGTAACTGCTGATGGAGGAAGTGAAATAGCAAGGAACGATTTAGTGTCTGCAATTGATAATAAAGAGACTGGATTTGCTAGAATAAATAACAAATCTTCAGCACTAAGAGGAGGCCTACTGATAAATATATCGCCTAATCAAATAAATAAATTTATTAATGGAGCAAACAATGTCAATAGCAATACTCTTGGTTATGGTATGATATTTCTGCACGAAATGCATCATTCGGCATTAGGTTTAGGTGTTGGAGATGATAAAAGTAAGTTTGGTGCTACCGGAGGTGTTGTAGATAGAATGAACAAAATAAGAGGAGAACTCTCAAATCAATCATTTATGCAAAGCTATGGTCAAAGAACATCTTATATGGCACGAAGTTCTAGTGGTGGCAAAGCATATTTGCCGATGGACCAAGGTTCTTATAAAAGATTGAATGGGAATCAAAAACCGACAACGGCATCGCAAAAATTTATTGAGTTTTAAAATGGAGAAAATAATATTAATAATGTTTTTGTCGCTTGTTTCTTGTGGCTCAAGCAAACAAGATAATGCCAAAATCAAAAGTGGATATAATGATAAAATCGTATCAGCATATGATAATATCGCTAAAAATTACAAGAGCAAAATAGTTGTGTCAAATGAGATGGTCAATATTGATATTGTGAATTTTACAGAAAAAATAGCCGAGAAACAGGGTAAAAAAATGTCTGTCGTTTTGGATTCTTTGATTAAGTTAAAAGAACGGAACAAGTATGAGCCAAAGCAATATCCAATTAAAGAGCTTGTCAAAAACATGAACAAGACAGGTGCTTTAAAAATATTTTTCTCTGAACCAAAAGAAGAATATGTGATGGTGGAAGTCTTTGAGATAGATGATGAAAAAGACTACGAAAAACTTACGATGTTCGGGAGTTCAGATGTTTATTTGCTTTACTTTAAAGGCAAACAGATACTAAGTATGTACAAAATAAAGCTTGACTATAACTAAAATATAAACCGCCCAAGTGGCGGTTTTTTATTTGTTGAACAGCTTCTCCAGATAGGCCACTTTATCCTTATCTGCCTGCAGCAGAAGTTTATAGAATTTCACGACCTTGTACTAGGGGGAAAGTTGCAATGGTGGGAGTTGAAGGTCCCGTTGTTAAAGCTCTGGTGGTAAAAGCTGTTGAAGAAACTGATCGGCTTTTTTTGTTAAAGGTCTCGGTAGCATCTTAAGGAAGAGAATATCTGAGCCGATTTGTTTGAGTTTATATTGATTGAATTTAAGTTACATATTTAACTTTTCAATTCGGATTATTGATAAACCGATGCGCAATTTTCAATTCAAGATCCCGCTCTCCATTTTTCTCCTGAAGTTTTAGGATAACCCGGCTGTTGTTGCTTAATGAAAACTTAGGCAGCACATACACCAAGCGGACGCGTTCTCCTTTTTTGACCTTGCTAGGGAACTGATGTTTATACAGTGGCTTTTTTAAGATGCGCTGTGAGGATTTTCGCTTGCCTTTGGTCCGTGATTCCACACCGACCTCTAAAAAGTTTACATCATAATCCAGACCGGATTTATTTTCAATCTCGAATACTAAATACAACTCATCCTGATCAAACACGATATTTTCAGTGGTTAGTTTTATTCCATACCTACGCTTAGACAAATGGCCCAGATGCTGTTTGCGTATGTGTAAGTTGATGCTAAGATCTTTATAATGGGATAACGTCATAGCCGCTGCAGGTTTTAAATCAATCGATTTTAGCGTGTCCCGTTTGGAAGCTTCTTGACCGATACTGTGCTGCTTTTCAACAAAGTAATTGACACGGCTAATCTGTGCTTTGTATTTTATGATATAGGAATAGATCATACCGTCGGTAGTGATCACAAGAAGATTGCTTTCTTTTCCAGGTTGCGCTTGAAGTAATCCAAAGTATTGTGGGACATCTCGATTAAAACTAAAGACAAAGCTTTCAGAACCCACAACACCCTGTCTGATTGGACTCGGGAAAAACAGGGCTACATTTTTATGATCATTTGCATAGATAGTGTCGAGTTTAATTGGGGTGGATTGTAGGCGGGTTCGAGCTTGGATTGAAGTAGCTGAAATCACTATAAAGCTAAATATAAAAAGGATTCGATGCGTTTTCATAGGATTTAGATTAGTTGGCTTTTAAAAGCAATTTGTAGTTGTTGAGTACGGTAACTTTTACATGGCGGTTATCGCGGCGCAAGAGTTGGGAAATACCACCCACTTGGGGAAGACTGGGGATATTGATATCCTGAAGTACATCATCAAATACTTCCCGACTGGCCTGCGCTCGAAAGTTATTTTCGACATAAATACCTGCTAGACCATCTTGCAAATCATAGGCCTCTAGAGCTATGGGCTTATGGTTTACGTTTTCAATATTTATGAGGGCGCGATTGGGCTGAAAGCTAACGCTTCCAAATACTAACGTGTTTTTGGGAAAAACAACTCCGTTGATCGTGGATTTGCTGCTCAGTCGTAAGCGAATTCGAGAATTGGCTTTGACGACCTGATCACCATCTACCACAGCGTGAAGCGCTGTGTCACTAGCAGCTAAAATCGGAGTTGTTTTCAGGCTGGTAGAACGCGCTGCTGCAAAAAAGAGCTGGTGCGCTAAACCGAGTTCCTGACTGGTAACTTTCATCTCTTGTTGATTTATAACAGGGACCTCTTGTCGGTTGCTGGTATCTTTGGAGACAGCCTGACCAAATTCTTTATAATCCCGCGCTTGATAGGTAGTTTGATTGGCACGATAGATACTGTCTACAATACGTTGTTTTTCTTGCTCGGGGTGATTCGGATCAAAGAAGCCCAGAGAATCCAGCATATACTCATCGTAGATACTAGGGGCAGTTTGCTGCTTGACCTCTTTCAAGTCGTCCAGAGCATCTAGTTTTGAATCGTACTCTTTTTGTTCCACTTCTAACGAAGGAACCTCAGTTTGAATCAGCTGTTGAGAGGCTTCATCAGAATCGGTAAGCGTCAAGGCATAACATACCAGAAAAATGACGATCACCGCCAATACACCGGCGAATACAAGTTTGTTTTTTTCGATTTTCATACGGTTCTTATTTAAAAATTATTCACTACTAACTGCTACCTTTTGAAGGCTCTTTTCAAAATAATTCGTAATCAGAAGCCCGTGTGGATTATTAGGGAAATGACGTTCTACTTTGATCAGATTCCCTGTGGTAATGAGTTGATAGGAGTCGGTAATACTTCCTCTATTGATCTCAAAATTAACGGTGGTTGTAAAGGCGATAGGATCAGCGTCTAAATCAACCTGAGTGTCAATAGTGCGAATGCGTTGGACCAGCGAATATTGAATGAGACGATTATAAACCCCATCCGCTCGTTTTTGCTGATACACTTGATCTACAGAACTGTTGCCCAGCCACAAGGCTTTCTCCAGATTTTTTCGGTAGTTACTGGCATCGATATTATAGAAACACCGGTGAAACAAGTCTAAGTGCGCTAGGGACTCCACCTCCAGACTTTCTTTTTGAGATATTAATTTCAAGGGAATGACTTCTCCTGTGGTCGTAATGGCAAAAGCAGTAGCAAGGGATTTTTGATAGGTAGCAAAAACCATCCAGGCAGCAAAGAGGATGCAAAGGGTTGCACCGATCACGACACTCAATACGATGATTCGATTGATTTTTAAGACGGAATAAATAGAAGCATATGGTGTTTTCATAAGATTTATAATTAGTGCGTGAACAGACGTAGGGTAAAAGAGGTTGCACGACGGTAGAGTTTGAACTTTAGGAAGACAATAAAACTTACCGATCCAAGTTGTACCACCGGAGCAAAAAAGCCTTCAGCGTAATCGGAGCCAAAGAGATTCACCCAGAAATTCTCATTGATCTCAGTGTAAATGGCATTGATGAAGACATTCACCAAAAAGAATGCGGGAACTAACATATACACCGCTGCGTAGAGCTTGAAAAAACCATAGGCTAAGGATCTGAATTTTTCAAAAACAGAGAGACTGAGTATTAAGGGAAAGAAGGCTTGCATAATACCTAATAAGAAAAAGCGCTCTGCAAGGAATAGGGGATAGATAAAAAGATCCAATATCCATAGTAGAATACTTCCGATAAAGGCAAAGATCTTAAAGCCAAATAATGGAGTGACTAAGGCTTCATAGAGTAGCGACATGGCCGCTTTGGTAGCTTCCAGCATTCCCACTTCTTCCTCAATGGGAATATCTTGCATCTGCAAAGGCAAAAGAGCAGGGGCAGTATCCCGGTATTGGGATTCGACCGAAAGTAATATTCCATCAAAAAATCCAAGAATCTGGGTGGAGAATAGAACCAAAAGTACAGCGGCGAAGTTTTTGGCCAATTCCTGCGGACTCAATCCCCAGGTATACCCTTCTTTATCAGCAATACCTTCATTGTATTTCTTTAAGATGTTGATCAAAAAGAAAAGTACAGCAAGGGTCTTCATCCCGGTAATGGTGTACTGAGAGAATTGGCTATTCTGAATGGTCTCAAAAATAGTATCTACATACTCAAGTCCGATGCCTAGTAAAACGAGCGCTGTCATCTTTTTAGTAATTGGTTTCTCGGTTATTGATCTTATCCTGCATTTTTCGAAAGGAAATGATATCCGTATAGCGTTTGGTTTTAATAGCGATCTCCGATACCATAGCCTTGGATTCTTCTTCCTTTTCTTTGAGGATTTGTGCGCGCTGCCCGTCTGACATTTTTAAGTAATTACTCGAGAGAATCGCATCGATAAAATCCATAGTCTCTAGCGAGTTATCAACGATAGTGTTAAACGATTCGGTAACCCGGGTGACTTCTTCCGGTTTGATGTAGGGAGAATTTAGAATGCTGCGTAATTCGGTTTGCATTACGTTGACCAGGCGCGCATTGTTACGTCCGATTTCGCGAACCGCTTTGAGTTGACGTACCACTGCATTTACTTGCTCTAAATTCTCTTTCTGCTGTTTTAAAAATTCTACTGTTTTCAACAGCTGTGTAGTTTGTTTTGCAGATTCTACCAGGGATTTGACCAGGCTTACAAAATTGGTGTTGTCATAAACCGGCATCCCCTGGCAGGCAGAGCCTGCGGGCATTAAAAGACAACCGGTAACGGCCAGGCTAAATGCATACATTTTAAGTTTTGTTTTCATAATTCGTGTTTTTGATTGATGAATTCCTCAATGGCTCGTTCCATATTTTGCGTGCGGTTGTAGATTTGCATAATTGCTTCGTTCTCTTGGCCATCGGTGAGGTAGGCAGCAAACACTTCCCGTGGTACTTCCAGTCTAAAAATGTTGCTGGATCTTCCTATCTTGATGAAAATCTCCGTGTACTTACGAGCCCCGGTAAGGTTGTTTTTGATGGAATGTAATTGATTGCGGTCATGATTCGAGAGGTTCAGGCGCTTGATCAGTTCCTCATAGCCTTTTTCGTTATTCAGACTGTAAACCACCTGAGTGTTTTCTAAGATACTGGCAGAAGTTGCATTAGCAGGCAATTGATTGATGGATTGTAAGATGATCCCGATAGCACCATTCTGCTTCCGGATGGCTTGATAATAGAATTCAACGCTCTCCAATACATTGTCAAATTTCAATTGCTTGGCAAATTCATCGAATAAGATGATACCGCGTTCTGCTTTATTCTGCCAAATGCTGCGTTGTACAGCGGTCTTGATCAACTTGAGCATCACCGAAAGGATTTCCTTGTTGTCTTTGACTTCGTCCAGTTCAAAAATGATCAGGCGCTTGTCTTCAATTTTGTAGGTTTGGTCTTCAGCAACTTCAAAAAGGTAACTGTACAAACCATCGCCTACATATTCAGACATTACGTGAAGAAAGCCTTGAAGATCAAAATAGTTTGGCTGAATGTTTAGTGTATCTAGTAGTTGGAGACCTTTGATTTTAATAAACTCATAAAAGCCGGATAAGGAATATGCAGCTGTGATTGCGTTGTAATAATACACCAGGATCTTTTTAAGTGCTACCGATTGTTCTTTGGTGGCCGGGGTTCCGGACGCATACAACTCAAAAAGGAACGCGCACAGATCTTCAAGGCGCTCAGCGGTAAGGTCAGCTTTTGAGGCGATATAGAATGGATTGATTCCTAAATTGGCACCAGATTCGTATCGCAGCACAATATGATCGTTTGGATAGAGTTTGGCAAATTTGGTATAAGAACCTCCCAGGTCAATGATGACCAGGCGTACGCCGTTCTCAAAATACTGTCTGAGAATATTATTGGCTAAGAAGGATTTGCCTTCTCCCGTAGGTGCAAAAATGGCGAAATTACGTGCTTTAATACGCCTTTTTCGTTTATCCCAAACATCCTTTATAACCGGTATGTTGTGCAAGCGGTCATTAAAAATAATGCCTTCCCCATCACTTTGATAATTGGTGACATGGATGAGTAAACATAAAGCATGCTTTAAGTCGGTAACAAAAAGATCGTGATCGGAAAAATGGGAAACAAACCCACAATAACTGTTGAGGATATAATGGTATAATGCATCGCCTTTTGGATAGTAGGGAAGGATATCCAATTCCTTAAATTCCGTTTTGATTTTGGCTTTGATACTGTTCAAAGCTTTTGGGGTAGGAGCCCAAAAAATGACATTGAGCTGTCCACGAATTACCCGCGATGTTTCATCGGTATTGATCTGCTCCAGAATATCCTGAATCTTCCCTAAGACCACTTTGTTTTGCGTACCGAAGTTGGAGCTTTTGTTGAGTTCCTCTACTTTCTTATCTAAAAGCTTACGCCATTTATGCTTATCATCCAGAATCAGTATCTGATTTACGATGTGGTTCTCATCTAAAGCGAGCCCTAAACCATCTATAAATCCCTTATGAAATACATACGAGTCCGTTGAAAATTTCTCATTGATCGTGCTGGTTTGTACAGCCTCTCCAAAGCACGTTTCATTAGTTACGGCAAGCGCATCAAAATAGTGATCCCCGATGATCACTTGGTTGTTATCTAACACGATATCGGTATCCACGTCGGTATTATAACCGTTAAAATAAGAACGGGTCAGCGTCTCAATAGCCGCTGCATCAAGCGGTTCAACAGCCATTTTACGACTTGTGTTGATAAAGGCAACAGCATCTTCAACAGCTGCTTTAAAATGGAGAAGAGCATCATCCAGCTGCTTGGGGATGGCCTTGTTGCTATTTTTAAAAGGATTGATGTAATGTGCACGAGTTAAGGATTTGTTTTTAGTGAATATGAAGAATACATAGCAACGGTGCGTGAGATACTTGCGCCCCTTAAAATGGCTCCGGGTTGCTTGTTCTAAAAAGCTGGTATTGGGCAATTCTTCAGCGCAATACTTTTTTTTCAGATAGCAGTCTTGCTTGTGAATGATGGTACCTACCGGTAAAGTTTTAACCGCTTGAAACCAACAGGCGTGAAGCGCTTCATAATCTTTTTCCGATAACGAATAGATCTCCGGTAAATGGCCTTCGTAACACCATACAACGTCTCCATTGCTGCTAAAAAGTATGTTGCTATCTAGCGCTGCTATGGGTTTTATCAACTGATTTTTATAAGTCATCGTAGAAGTTTATAGCGGTTTTTTTATTGCTTAAATGTTTCGGAAATCGAGATCCAAATAGCCTGAGCGTTTGAAATCGGTTTAAATTCAGCAAGCTGAAATACAGTGCGACATTGAAAACAGGAACACCTATAAGAACAAGAAGACTAAAGGAAAAGATGATGACCATTAGTGAACAAATGATACTGCACATCATAAGGGCGAACATCGAAAGCGGGAGTCCGAAAAGGACGGCCCGTTTTCTGATGTTTTTATAGACTTCGTAGCTTTTCATTGTGAGTTGCTGTTGATTCGCTTAGACTACGATACCGATCAGGTAGGAAAAGATGCCTACCACTCCTCCGGCGATCAATACAAAAACCAATACGCGCGTGATTCCTTTCTTTAGATCAGAATTCTCCCCAAAGAAATGCCCGGCATTAAAGAGGAAACCCACTAGAAATATAACCCCTAGAATGATAGGGAATACGGCTCTAATGGTATCGGAAACATCATTTACGGAATCTTCAATTCCTCCGATCTGAGCGAAAAGTGAAGCGGAGATCAGCGATAAAATGGCAAAAAGGTAGCTTGATTTTTTCATAAGACTTTGTTTTTAATGAGTGCTTGATTTAACTATTTGAAAAGTATATATTTATTCTTTTAAATTACTGTATATCAGTATTTTGTGAATAAAATAAATTTTGTATTCATTTGATTTTAAATGCATTCAAAGTCAATTAAATTTTATGAAAATCTCCGGTGTACCTGTTGATAACTCAAAAACCAAAGTTTAAAATGAAGCTCCAAAACGTCATTTTCTTTTTTCTGCTGCTTAAAAGTTGTGGGCTTTTGGGGCAACTCGTTGAGCGTCCTTTCCGAATTGTGATCGATCCGGGACATGGAGGAATAGATTCTGGAGCGGTAAGTGAAACCGGGATTCAGGAAAAGGATCTGGTCTTAGCGATCGCGAAGCAACTCCAAGCCGACCATAATGAGTTTGATGGGAAACCTGCTGAATATTTCCTGACCCGATATACCGATACCTTGATCAGTCTTAAGGACCGCACTAAACTGGCCACAGCCCTTCAAGCCGATTTATTTATTTCATTGCACTATAATGATTCTCCGAGTAAAACAGCAAGTGGTATTGAAGTCTATGTCTATAACCACGAAAGTCCGTATAGACAACAGTCCATTTGGTTGGGGCATCTGTTAGAAAAACGGCTTGTTGTTTTGACCGGTCAAAAGAGTAGAGGGGTGAGATTTGCAAACTTTCAGGTCTTGAGGGAGTTAAAGCATACGTGTCCGGCAGTTTTAGTGGAGTTGGGATTCATCGATCACTATCATAATCGACTTAAGTTTAAAATACTATAATTGCTCAATGCACAACTTGTAGTATTGTTTCGAATTAAGTTCTAGGTTGAGTACTATACTTTCTTCAAGTTTTATAAAAAGACCATTACATTACTTAATATGTTACTTTAATCCTATATACTTAGTCAAATTATGAGCTATTCTAAGTTTAATTATTAGCAGTAAACAGCTTTCTTTACAATATTTAATGAAAAACTTCCAAGACAATTTTTCTTAATGTCTTTTTGGATAGGTTCAAGTCGCTCGGGTTTTTTTGTAATTTCTTGATATCCTCTTTAAAGGTTTTTTTAATAACCTCATGTATACTTTTTAAATCATCATCAAATTCTTGATTATTTGAAAGTTTATTTTCATAGTCTTTCAATCGATTAGAAACTTCTATAGGTAAAAGCTCTTTAAGACTACCTTTATTCTTGTTTAATATTCGTAAATAAAGATTAGATTTAAAATATCTAATGAAAGCTCTCGAAAAATAAACAGGAATGATCCCTCTATTATAGAGCATTTGAGTTCTATAAATAAAAAACATCCAGCAATTATAGTCTATAGATAAATTACCATAAATAAGCTCTTTCAGATTCCTTACATACCTGTAAATCCAAAAGATAACAAATGACACAGAAGAAAGTATAATGTATAATGGAAGTGGTTGAGTATCATTAAATTGAAACTTTAAAATTTTATCAATGGCTATGAAGCTAAAATTTTGGTGTACAAAATATATTGAGTATAAAAAAATTGATACAATAACCGTGAAGGCAATTTGTGTTATTTTCTTTGGATATTGCCATCCGTTAACGTAATAACATTTTTCTAAATTATGATCATCAGGTATAACTTTTTTTTTATAGGAGTATAAAAACAGAATACATAACAATATGAGTTTTAAAAAGTTCTTAGGCTTCTTTTTTTGGGGATAGAGTTTAAATATTATATGTTTAAAAAACATAGAATCTTTGTCCTCTATCTTAATGAATGGTTGATATTGCCTTGAGATCGTAAAAACAAATTTACTTTTACTTACTGCCTCAACTATACTCTCTTCAAATTTATCATCCTTCTTATTGGTATAAAATCCGCTTTGTAATCTAGAAACTATAAATTCCCAAGCATAAAAATCTTGAATTCCTTTATTATTTTTTTGATCAAGATATTTTTGATATTCTGTGATGTATTTTTTTTCCTTGATATCGTTATCGTCTAAAATTATTTTATTTTTAATTTTAATAGGAATTGCATCTATCTCATGCATTAGTAACTGCATATAACCAACAAAACGATTATGAGATTTGAATTTGTACCAAATAATTTCAAATAATAAGGTTATAATTAATAGTGATAGCACTATTAAAATTAAATCTGAAGTAAGATTCTGTTTTTCTTTAATAAAGAAAAATTTTAAGGCTCCTGAAAAGCCTGTAGTAGTAATTATATACCCAATATACCTAGTAATACAAGCTCGTACTTCTGCTGTATCTGTTCTTAAGTTTTGATATTCTTTATCAGAAAAACTATTCATAACCTATATATTTTATCCGATATAAATATAGAAATTAAAGAATTTAAAAAAATTTATTTGTTTGATATTTAATCATTTATAAGGTTTTATTTGCGTTTGTCAATAGCCGTTTTCTCAAATCCTACCAGATTAAACAACTCGCGCATTCTACTTCGTACGCGCAAGCCATACCTATCTTCGAGTTCACTAGCATTGAGGTTGGTGGTAATGTGCGTTTTGATTCTGGATTTTAAAAACAACTCATAGCGGTTGCAAATGAGTTCTCCCATCACATTACAATCTTTACCGTAATGTCTTCCAAGGGCTTCGGTACCCAGATCATCAAAACAATAGAAGTGCCCATCCCCGTGTTCCTGAATGACTTTATACCCGAGGTGGTTAAAAGCAAAAGTGATGTTTCTACAAGGAATAACTTCATAAGGGCGTAGATGCGGCACCAGGTGTCTTAAGAGTTTCATTAAGCTGGTTTTTCCACAACCTACGG
>NZ_QOVJ01000020.1:2500-5778 GCF_004104055.1 Leeuwenhoekiella aestuarii
AGTAACTCGTAGGCTCATTATGCAAAAGGCACGCCGTCACAGCACAAAGCCGCTCCGACCGCTTGTAAGCGTATGGTTTCAGGGTCTATTTCACTCCCTTGTTCAGGGTTCTTTTCACCTTTCCCTCACGGTACTGGTTCACTATCGGTCTCTCAGGAGTATTTAGCCTTAGCGGATGGTCCCGCCAGATTCATACAGGGTTTCACGTGCCCCGCACTACTCAGGATACCACTATCTATAACGCTCTTTACCTATACCGGGCTATCACCGTCTATGGCCACTCTTTCCAAAGTGTTCTAATTCATTACGCATAAAATGTCGTGGTCCTACAACCCCGATCCTGCCGTAACAGAACCGGTTTGGGCTAATCCGAGTTCGCTCGCCGCTACTATCGGAATCACTATTGTTTTCTCTTCCTCCGGGTACTTAGATGTTTCAGTTCTCCGGGTTTACCTCCTTGCGGATACTATACCTTCAGTATAGTGGGTTGCCCCATTCGGATATCTGCGGATCAATTTGTATGTGCCAATCCCCGCAGCTTTTCGCAGCTTATCACGTCCTTCATCGTCTCTGAGAGCCTAGGCATTCCCCATACGCCCTTATTTAGCTTATTGTACTTCTTGCTCTTATAAGGACTTAGGTATTGCTACCAAGCCTTTTAATCTTTATTCTAATGAGTTCTATCTATAATATAACTTAGTTATCACTAACTAAATAAAATTTGTTTCTCTCGTATTCTTATTATTTCCCAATATGTCAATGAACGTGTGGCCAGTCGCCACTGACAATAAATTGCCAATGATTTCTCAGCCGCGATACACAATGAAATAGAATTTATCTATCCCAAGGCATCGCCTGGTGGAGAATATCGGAGTCGAACCGATGACCTCCTGCGTGCAAGGCAGGCGCTCTAGCCAGCTGAGCTAATCCCCCATTTTATAGCCGGCAGTTTCAGTATTCAGTACACAGTCTTTATTACTGCTAACTGTTGCTGCTTACTGCAAACTGGGTTACCCAACTTCTAAAATTTCCTTCAATCTGTGTTTATGAACTTCCCCTTAATGTATTTTTAACATTAAAAGATAACCGCCTACGCGGATATACTTCGTACCATTAGGTACTCAGTAGTCTCAGGCAGACTCGAACTGCCGACCTCTACATTATCAGTGTAGCGCTCTAACCAGCTGAGCTATGAGACTGTCCTATTTATCAATTGAATGATCCTGACCTAAATCAGGATCATCAACCGAAAAATATCTTGAATTGACAACTTAAAACTAAAACTTTACCTTTCCTTATAGTCGTGTCTTTGTCTGCTAAGCAGCAAAGCTCTAGAAAGGAGGTGTTCCAGCCGCACCTTCCGGTACGGCTACCTTGTTACGACTTAGCCCCAGTTACCGGTCTTACCCTAGGCCGCTCCTTACGGTGACGGACTTCAGGTACCCCCAGCTTCCATGGCTTGACGGGCGGTGTGTACAAGGCCCGGGAACGTATTCACCGCATCATGGCTGATATGCGATTACTAGCGATTCCAGCTTCACGGGGTCGAGTTGCAGACCCCGATCCGAACTGTGATAGGTTTTATAGATTCGCTCCTCTTTGCAAAGTGGCTGCTCTCTGTACCTACCATTGTAGCACGTGTGTGGCCCAGGACGTAAGGGCCGTGATGATTTGACGTCATCCCCACCTTCCTCACAGTTTGCACTGGCAGTCTGGCTAGAGTTCCCGACATTACTCGCTGGCAACTAACCACAGGGGTTGCGCTCGTTATAGGACTTAACCTGACACCTCACGGCACGAGCTGACGACAACCATGCAGCACCTTGTAATCTGTCCGAAGAAAAAGGTGTTTCCACCCCTGTCAGACTACATTTAAGCCCTGGTAAGGTTCCTCGCGTATCATCGAATTAAACCACATGCTCCACCGCTTGTGCGGGCCCCCGTCAATTCCTTTGAGTTTCATTCTTGCGAACGTACTCCCCAGGTGGGTTACTTATCACTTTCGCTTGGCCACCCAGCTCTCAATCGAGCCGGACAGCTAGTAACCATCGTTTACGGCGTGGACTACCAGGGTATCTAATCCTGTTCGCTCCCCACGCTTTCGTCCATCAGTGTCAATGTATTATTAGTAACCTGCCTTCGCAATTGGTATTCTATGTAATATCTATGCATTTCACCGCTACACTACATATTCTAGTTACTTCATAACAATTCAAGACTAACAGTATCAATGGCAATTCTACAGTTAAGCTGCAGACTTTCACCACTGACTTATTAGTCCACCTACGGACCCTTTAAACCCAATGATTCCGGATAACGCTTGCACCCTCCGTATTACCGCGGCTGCTGGCACGGAGTTAGCCGGTGCTTATTCTTATGGTACCGTCATCAGCCTACACGTAGACCTTATTCTTCCCATATAAAAGCAGTTTACAACCCATAGGGCCGTCTTCCTGCACGCGGCATGGCTGGATCAGGCTTGCGCCCATTGTCCAATATTCCTCACTGCTGCCTCCCGTAGGAGTCTGGTCCGTGTCTCAGTACCAGTGTGGGGGATCTCCCTCTCAGGACCCCTACCTATCGTTGCCTAGGTGTGCCGTTACCACACCTACTAGCTAATAGGACGCATGCTCATCTTGTACCGTAACCTTTACTATTAAAATGATGCCAATTCAATAGACTATGGAGGATTAATCCAAGTTTCCCTGGGCTATACTCCAGTACAAGGCAGATTGCATACGCGTTACGCACCCGTGCGCCACTCGTCAGCAGAAAAGCAAGCTTTTCCCTGTTACCGTTCGACTTGCATGTGTTAGGCCTGCCGCTAGCGTTCATCCTGAGCCAGGATCAAACTCTTCATCGTAGTGTCTTATATAATATTCCACGATATAAGGAAATTTAATCACACTTATAAAAGTGCTCAAAATGGTCGTTCTAGTTTTAATTCAATCCCGATATAAAATCGGGACGCGTTGTCAATTCAATATGTCAAATAACTTTTCCTCTTAACAAAGAAGAAACCTCTTGATAGATGTTAAGGAATCGAACCTTATTTTTATTACCAAATCATCTCAGTTTCAATGTGCGTTGCTCTCCGTGAAAGCGGCTGCAAATATACAACTCTTTTTATTTACAAAACAAATAAAATTTGAAGTTTTTTTTAGCCTTTTTTTTAAGCAACTTATTTAAGAACTTTACCGCCTTTCTTGCCGAAAAACCGGAGGGCAAAGATACTACCCTTTTCCCTTTATAAACAAGCTTTTTTTAAACTTTATTTT
>NZ_QOVJ01000021.1 GCF_004104055.1 Leeuwenhoekiella aestuarii
TCTCATCATCCAAAACCGTCTTAAGTCGATTGAAATCATCATACTCATAGGTCATCTCCTGACCACGAGGATCGGTAATCTTAGTTACTCCCACCAAAGGCTCATACTCATAGGTGGTGACCATAGCGTTGGGAAGTCCGTTTCTCACTTTATTGAGCTCGGTGGTACGCTGAGCATTCGTACTAGAAGGGTTGGTAAGAATAGCTTGATTCACTCCTGTAGCCGTAACCTCGGCCTGAGTAGCATTCTCAATCTTGGCTACAATATATTCACCACTATAACCCCATAAGTAGCTAATATGAGAGCCTTCATCCTTACTTACCTCTAATGGATTACCGTGATTGTCGTATGAATGATAAATTATTCTATTTTCAAAATCATTGGAAGATTTTTTTGACTTTAGAACTTTTAATCTTGCTATAGTATTAAAAAAATCATACTCATTATGACGTTCTATAGAAGCTGTAGTATTTGATGTTGTTTTACTTTGAAGAATAGAGGTTACGTCATTTTTATTATACAAATACTGAAAAGGCGCTGAGCTAAGCAGGTTGAATGAATATTTAAATTCTTTTACAATTTCTTTATTGTCACTGGTACTCGTAATAATAGTTTTAGGTTTAAAAAAAGTTGGATCATAAATATATGATTCCATTTCTTCTACTTTTTTACCACTGTTAAAATACATCGTGGTCTTAGTACTTTTTAGATCGGCTCTACCTGATGAAGGGTAATAGCTTTCTGACAAAAAATATAATGGAGTACCTAATGGAGGTATTTCAGTTGGATTTGGGTGATAAGTTCCAGTATAAAAAATAACTGGAAGTATTGAAACTGATCTGAAATTTTCAAACCTACTTGAATTTTGGTAATATTTATCTTGACTATATTGATAAGTATTTTCGAGTGTTTTTATTAAATTATTTGAACTATCAAAAATACTATCTTTTGTAAGAAGCCCATATTTCCAATCATCAACAACAGTAGGTGTATAAGGTAAAAATTGATCGATATATGCCGGAGAATCATTAAAATTTGTAAAATATTTAATTTCTTTCCCTAAAGAATTATTCCCAGATTTAGTTTCAATTAGTACACGCTTATAAATAACAGGGCTACCGTTACTATATCCTAAATCTTGAACTGGATTGGATTGTCGAATTATTACATTATCACTTAACCCTAAATATCTTTCTGGAGCAGGATACATATAACCTCCATATCTATCAGAAGCTTCTCGATTCTCATAATAAACGGTGTAACTGTACTTAGGATATACTCCTAAGGATCCTGAAGAAGAATTGTCTGGCATTAAGTAAGAATATCTCTTGACATTGGCGACTTGATTCTTATCATAGTTTATTATTCTCTTTACTCTTAATCCTCCGGCATAAAACTGCTTATGTTTGTAGGTATGTACTGTTTCTACATCACCAAGTATTGAGATAGAAGTATTTACATATGCATAGTAATTACTCATTTGTGAATGGGTGTAAAGGTGAATATAATAGGTCTGCCCTGGATTTAACTGCGCTGTCTGAAACTCTATCTGACCTCCATACTGATCTAAATTAATCACTTTTCGGACAATTGGAGGAGCATAAAAATTTGTGCTGCTATGCAATTCAAAGGTTACTGTAGGATTAAAATTAGCGGCCTGATAGCCAGCGCCTACATTAATTTTGATTTTATGTGCTATATTATCTTCACCACTAAATTGAAAACTTTCTACATTTGTTCCGAAAGACACGTTACTATCTACAGTTTGACTAATACTATTCACTAAAATCTCTGATTCTTGATATTGAGAAGATGTAAATTCAACATCTAGCCTCGGATCATCAGCTTGATTAGCCTCCATATCAAAAATAGTAGAACCTCCTGTAGGGTATTCTATTTTTTTTAAGCTACCATATTTCACATATAAGCTATCTGTATCACGATTACTACCTGGTAGTTCAAATATTCCATGTCCTAAACCATTTGGAAATATTTCATGTGGAACTAATACATCTGTCCTTCCCGTATAATACCCCCAATGATCGGGTAAACCTGTGTACATATTTGGCAAACTTCCAACATATTCAAATTTATAGGGTCTTTCCGTTACAAATGGATTATCTGAAAATGGAGTAATACTCTTTAAAGTCAGTCTGTTTAAGGATTGGTCGTGTCCCAATATAAATCCTCTATTATTACTTTTGTTATCTTCAACAGTAATCCTATCTAAATGGCCAAAACTCGTAGATGTTGTAGAGTATTGAAAATTAACAGCTACGTTATTAGGGAAAGAGATTTTCTTTATTCTCCAAGACATAATATCCATAGAACTACTATTACTTAATACTCGTTCACCACCTTGCTTATCGATTCTAGAATATCGCGTATTTGAATAAGATATATTATAAGCATTAAAGTACTCAGGTTCATATTGAAAAGTTATAAACTTTCCAGGTGATTTAAATGATTCAATTTTTGACAAAAACCAGGAAGAAGCAAACTTATTGTTCGGTTGATCATAAGGGGTTGTTACAGTAGTCTCAACTTTATCAAAATGATATTTAACTCCTTTTTCATCCGTTATTATAAACTTATTTATACCATTTTGGAAACTAGCAACCGGACTTATTTGTCCATAAAACTTCTCTATTTTAATCTTTTTTTGATTTAACAATAAAATATCTCCGTTTCTACCCAATATAAATTTTCCACTTTGACCACCAAAATTATAATTGAATATATCAGCCTGACTATCCTGAACATTCGCATACATCCTATTAAACGGACGAAGATCTACACTGCTAGGTGTATTCCCATCGTCTGATGTCTGTGGTAAGGAATGATTTATAAACCCAAGGCCGCTTAATTCATCGTATGTTCCTCTTACACTTCTTGAAATTACACCTCCAGCATTAAGAACCCAACCCAGACCCTCTCTGGAAGTCCTTTCATTCAATTTAATACCACCCAAATGATAATCCAGTGAAATATTCAAAGAAAGTCCGTTATTGTTTCCTGAATATGAATAAACTGGAATATTCACGGCTGGAACCCCCGTAGCTTCACTTACAGGATACTCCCCAAACTTATTTAATGCTGCTACCTCTGGAGAATTTGGAATATAATTTTCTAAAGTAGGATTTAGTGAAGTAATATCGTTGTTATTCTGTGCATTAAGTTTACTTAAAAAAATTAAAACACTAAATAGCGCAATACTTTTTAGCCTAATATTCATTGTTTGTAAATATTTATTATTCTAAATCTTAAAGCTTATTCAATTTTAGTCTTTTAAAGGCTATGCTTAAAAATTATATAGTCTTAATTCATAAATTAAGACTAATACTTATTTATAAATGGTCAAAAGAAACGATTTATCGAGATTTAAAATCTGATAGTGTTGGAAAAGGTATCCTCCTTTATTAAATGTTTCAAAATTCAATTCAAAATCGGCTTCCGTATAGTTTTGTAAACTTTATGGTTATTCTCTGTTTGTGATTTTTGTGTTGTAATTTTTGCTGCCATCGGTATAAGTAATAAATTATACCTTTTTAAACTAAATAAAGCACGCGCCTTTATAAATGAATTTTCTTACTCTCCAGTAGTTACTTTAGTATCGAACTTTAGATAATATCTCCTAGTTAAACTACTTTTAAGTTTTTACGATAATTTCAAAGAAGATTTGGTAGTATTTACAGTTAGAGTAAGCGCAGTGTTGTTAGTTAAAAAATGCTTGGCCGCATTTCATCAGCAGACAGTAGCATAAAATACGTTGTCATATTTGAACTTTAATTTTCGTGAAAAATGAAATATTTAGAATTAAAAAATATTTTTTTCATTCGTTAGTTCAAATGATATAAGGGCAAAGTCACAATAAAACGTATCTATTGAATCTACTTAGAAAAGAAGTGCTAAATTCGGTGCTGAAATATTTTTAAAAAATATAAACTATTTATTTTCAAAAGCATAAGTAATTTTAGATAGTTCCTCTTTCTCCGCTAAAAGACCTAAAATAGGCAACAAAAACCCTGTAAATATCTGATTTACAGGGTTTTTTATTTTTATTGATTTCATTTGACATCAAATAATATCAAACAAAAAGGGGCTAATTCGGTGGACCTTTTTCAATTTTAAAAGGGTCCACCAGAGCATCACAACACGCTGTATATAAAGCACTTAATCTTTTATTTTGTTTAAATAAAATTGAGTAAATTGAAGCAAATCAATACTCAAAAGATATGTCTTTGTCTCTTTCACTTCTATTTTTCATAAAAAAAAGTAAAGTAAATTCCTTAGGAAAAACCTCAATCTTCCTTAGAATCACACTCGACGGACGTCGTTGTGAATTCAGCGTCCACCGAAAGGTCCACCCTAATTATTGGAATTCAAAAACTCAACTTGTTTTAGGCAACTCTGCAGAAGCTCAAGAAATTAATCGACATCTTAGTGTTATGAAAAATAAGGTTTACTCAATTCAACAGAACTTTGAGAGAGAAAATAGTTCTTATTCTGCATTTGATATTAGAGATGTTCTAATTGGAAAAGATAAAACCCAAAAAAAACTACTCGAGATTTTCCAAGAGCACAATGACAAAGTAGAAAGTCTTATAGGCAAAGATTTCGCCGCCGGAACTGCAGAGCGCTATCGAACCTGTAAAAAACACGTGGAGGCTTACATTAAGCAGAAATATCAGAGAAATGATATTCCCGTTCAAGATGTAGATCATAAGTTCATCACGGGTCTAGAATACTACTTGAAAACAACCCGTAAGTGTGCGCACAACTCAGCTATAAAGTATATCACCAATTTCAAAAAAATTATTCGTATTGCACACGCAAATGACTGGATTGATAAAGACCCCTTTTTGCACTGGAAGGCGAAGCTCAAAATTGTGGAACGTGAATTTCTGACTGAAGAAGAAATTCAAAAAATCATCAATCTCGACTTGAAAATGGAACGGCTTGATCAGGTACGTGATATTTTTATCTTTTGCTGTTTTACAGGGCTAGCGTACGCCGATGTGAAAAAGCTGAATAGAGGCGATATTAGCATAGGAGTAGATGGTGAGGAATGGATAAAAACAAAGCGCTCTAAAACTGACACTAGAAGCAATATCCCGATTTTACCTATTGCTAAAACAATTATTGAAAAATACAAAGAAAACGAGCTGCTGAAAGATAGAAATCTAGTACTCCCCGTTTTAAGTAATCAAAAAATGAATGCATATATCAAAGAAATTGCAACATTGGCAGGTATACCTAAAAACCTAACTTTTCATTTGGCACGTCATACTTTCGCAACAACGGTTACCCTTAGTAATGGTGTCCCAATTGAATCTGTAAGTAAAATGCTTGGTCATACCAATCTTAAAACAACTCAACATTATGCTAAGATTTTAGATATGAAAGTTTCCCGGGATATGTCTGTTTTGAAAGATAAGTTCAAATCTAAAGTCTAGTCATCCCATTTATGTTTTGGCTCTAATTTTTGAACATAGTCAAAAATTGGACTCCTCAAAGTCGGCTCTTTTAAATTAAAATCATTTTTGGCATAGATTTGAGCTATTATTTGCCAATTATCCATCTTCCATTTTTTTGATTTTAAGAAGAACTGAGGTAAAAAACAACTCTTTTCAACATTAAATTTGAGACATACTTATCCTTTGCTAAAATCTGTAACTACAA
>NZ_QOVJ01000022.1 GCF_004104055.1 Leeuwenhoekiella aestuarii
TCGAGACTTGTCACGTTCAGTTTAATATTTCGCGGGCTTGTCCCGAAGTAGTTTGCTTCTAAAACGCGTTAGCTATAATTTGCTCATAGAGTTCTTGTTGTCCGCTAATCGCTTTAGGTTCTCCGGTTTTTCTTCCCAGCTCACTGAGTTGTTCTAAGCTCAATGCTCCTTTTTCAAACTGAGAACCCGCACCAGAATCAAAAGATGCATATCTATTCTTACGTAGGGCTTTATACTTTGTGTTAGTAAGAATATGGTCTGCTGCGATCAGCCCTCTAGCAAAGGTATCCATACCCGCAATGTGGGCGATGAATTTATCTTCCAGGTCTATAGAGTTTCTGCGTACTTTGGCATCAAAGTTAATACCACCTCCCTGAATACCACCACTTTCTAAAATAACAAGCATCGCTTGTGTAACTTCAAAAACATCTATAGGGAACTGGTCTGTATCCCAACCATTTTGATAGTCACCCCGGTTGGCATCAATGCTTCCTAACATTCCTGCGTCTGCAGCAACTTGCAATTCGTGCTCAAATGTATGACTGGCAAGTGTTGCGTGATTCACTTCAATATTCAGTTTAAAATCATCTTGTAAGCCGTATTTGTTTAAAAAGCCTAAACTGGTCGCCGAGTCAAAATCATATTGATGTTTTGTAGGTTCCATCGGTTTAGGTTCGATCAAAAAGTTTCCTTTAAAACCATTCTTACGCGCATAATCTCTGCATATAGTCAGAAACTGAGCCAAATGATCTTGCTCGCGTTTCATATCTGTATTCAACAAACTCATATAGCCTTCACGACCACCCCAGAATACATAATTCTCACCGCCTAATTCTAGTGTAGCGTCTATTGCAATTTTTATTTGAGAACCGGCGTAGGCTAAAACATCAAAATTAGGATTAGTCGCTGCACCATTCATATAGCGTGGGTTACTAAAAAGATTTGCAGTACCCCAAAGCAATTTTATACCACTCTCTTGCTGCTTTACTTTTGCATAATCTACCAGCTGATGCATTCTTTTCTCAAACTCAGCCATGCTAGGAGCTTCGTCTACCACATCAATATCATGAAAACAATAATACGGTAACCCCATTTTAGTCATAAACTCAAAAGCGGCATCCATTTTATCTTTTGCTCTGCCTACCGGATCAGGATTTTTATCCCATTCAAAAGTTTCGGTATCTCCACCAAAGGGATCATTCCCCTTATTGTTTAAGGTATGCCAGTAAGCCATTGCAAAACGCATATGCTCCTTTAAAGTTTTGCCGGCAACAATCTTGTTTTCATCATAATATTTAAACGCAAGAGGGTTATCACTGCCTTTTCCTTCAAAAGGGATTTTGCTGATATTTTTAAAATAGGTACTCATAATTAATCTAGTATTTGAATGTTGTTTTTCCAGTTTTGATAATAGGCTTTATAAGCTTGTGTGAGCCTAGAATCAGGCTCTTGAGTGCCCATCAGCTCCAGAGTTTGATTGGCTTCATTTAAACTTGAATAGTGACCAAAGCCAAATGCCGCCCCGCGTGCTGCTCCTTCTGCACCATTGGTATTATAAAGCTCTAATGAAGTTTGTGTGGTGTTTACAAAAATGTCTCTAAACACCGGACTCAAGAATAAATTGGCATGGGTAGCTTTTACCCGTGAACCTCCGGCACCAATGGTTTGCATCACTTCAAAGCCATAGTTCATAGCAAACACGATCCCTTCACAGGCTGCTCTAATAACGTGAGCAGTCTCGTGACGGTTAAAATTGAGATTCTCAATACCGCTGCTCGATCTTTTATTGTTGAAAATACGTTCTACCCCGTTACCAAACGGATAAAAAAGTAGCCCGTCACTGCCGGGTGCAACTTGAGAAGCCAGTTTGTTGAGTTGCTCATAAGATATCAGTTGAGCTTGTTCTGTTGAAAGGATCTTGCGTAACCATTGATATAGAATACCAGAACCGTTTATACAAAGCAAAACACCATTGCGCTTCTGCTTTTCTGTATTGTTCACGTGTAAAAAAGTATTCACACGATTTTCTGTATCTGAAGCATCCTGATCTGTTACTGAATAAATCACTGCTGAAGTTCCTGCTGTGGTAGCGATCTCTCCCGGTTGCGTAACATTAAGCGATAGCGCATTGTTAGGCTGATCTCCTGCCCGGTAGGTTATTTTAACCTCTTTAGACAAGCCAAGCTCTTCAGCTAGTGTCAAATCTATTTGCGCCTGGATCCCAAAATTAGCAACGATCTCAGGAATCACATCTTGAGGCAACTCCATCGCTTCTAATACTTCTGTAGCGAGACTCTGTTTTTTAAAATCCCACAGGGCAGCTTCAGATAAGCCCGATTTGCTAGTCTGGGCTACACCCGAAAATTTAGCCGCTATATAATCTCCCGGAAGCATCATATGAGCGACCTTTTTAAATAGCTCCGGCTCATTCTTTTGTACCCATTTGAGTTTTGAAGCGGTAAAATTCCCCGGACTTTGCAACACACGTTCCTGAAAGAACGAGGCTCCTTTTTCAGTATATATTTGTGATCCTATAGGTGCTGCCCGGCTGTCACACCAGATTATAGAAGGCCGCAAAACCTTTAGATTCTTATCGGTTAAAACTAAACCGTGCATTTGATAAGAAATCCCTATCGCCTGAATACGAGCTACAGCAACACCGTCTGATTTTAATTTCTTAATTCCGTCACAGATGTAGTTCCACCAGAGTTCAGGGTCCTGTTCTGCCCAGCCGGCTTGAGGGGCATGCATTTGCATTTCCTTCTCAGGTACCGTTGTATTTGCAAGCGCCTTACCACTGTGACCATCAAGAACAGCTAACTTAATAGAAGAACTTCCCAGATCGATTCCTAAAAAATACATAGCTATTTTTGAATTAATTACGTTAAAGACTTCCTTATAGTTTATTTGACTACAAGTATACATATAAAAATCTATTCCGCATAATTTTTATAATTTAGAGCACTTAAAAAAACCAAACCCCAGATCTAATTCTAAATTCATGAATAATCCTTCACCAGCCGAAAAGGCTGCTATTTTAGAAAGTATTACCATAGATTGTGTAATTTTTGGTTTTAAAGCAGGCAATCTGGAAGTTCTGCTGGTGCGGCACGGTGAAGGGATCAGTAAAGATAAATGGGGGCTTCCCGGAGGATGGATCTATAAAACCGAAAGTACAGATGATGCTGCAAACAGGCTTCTGCTAGAATTAACCGGTATTAAAGATATTTATCTGGAGCAATTGCGGGCTTTTAGTGACCCGGATCGTTTTCCTTTGTCGCGGGTAATTACAATAGGATATTATGCACTTATTAAAGAGGAAGATTATGACCTTAAAGCCGGAGCGACAGCAGCTGAAGTAGCCTGGTTTAAAGTTTCACAGGTAAAGGACTTGATCTATGATCACGCTCAGATCTTAGAAATTGGTCTTAAACGTCTACGTAGAAGGATCAAGCAGGAACCCATAGGGTTTAATCTGCTTCCGCAAAAATTCACGCTGTTACAACTGATGCATCTCTATGAAGAAATCCTTGGGAAAGAGATGGATAAACCCAACTTTAGACGCAAGATCTTAAAGATGAATCTATTGACCCCGCTGAACGAAAAAGAAAAAGATGTTTCGCACAGAGCCGCTAAACTCTATCAGTTCAACCCGGAAACCTATCAACAACTCCTGGAAAAAGGTTTTAATTTTGAGTTTTAA
>NZ_QOVJ01000023.1 GCF_004104055.1 Leeuwenhoekiella aestuarii
CTTACCGATAAAGATTATAATGACCACGGAATGTCTGACCTGCTTGCCTTGCAAGGTTCAGCTTACAATCTCAATATTGAGATGTTCAACAAATTACAGCACACCATCACCGGATGGCCGGGTGGTAAACCCGGTGCTGATGATACCAACAGACCCGAGCGTGCAGAACCTGCAAAAAAGCGGGTGATTATCTTCAGTCCGCATCCCGATGATGATGTGATCTCTATGGGAGGTACCTTTGATCGACTTGTAGAACAGGGGCACGAAGTGCATATTGCCTACCAGACTTCAGGAAATATTGCTGTAAGCGACACCGAAGCCTTAAAGTTTGCTGAAGTTTCCGCGCTGATGGGTAATAACGACTGCGAGCGCTTCAGTAAAATCGCAGAACAGATCAAAAATAAACAACGCAACGAGGTTGATCCGCTTGAAGTACGCCAGCTAAAAGGATTGATCAGACGCTGCGAATCTTTGGGTGCCACCCGTTTTGAAGGCGTTCCTGATGAGCAGGTACACTTTTTAGACCTTCCGTTTTACGAAACCGGAGGGATCAAGAAAAACCCGATGTCTCAGGAAGATGTAGCGATTGTAAACGAACTTATTTCGACCGTAAAACCGCATCAGATTTACGCTGCCGGGGATCTCGCCGATCCGCACGGAACCCACAAAGTATGCCTCAATATCATTTTTGAATCTCTGGCTCAACTTAAAAATGAGCCTTATATGAACGATTGCTGGGTATGGCTATACCGCGGCGCGTGGCACGAGTTTGAAATGCACGAGATCGAAATGGCCGTGCCTATGAGTCCGGATCAGGTTTTAAAGAAACGCCAGGCTATTTTTTACCACCAGTCTCAAAAAGACGGGGTGATGTTTCAGGGAGAAGATTTGAGAGAATTCTGGGTGCGTGCCGAAGATCGAAACAAAGAAACTGCTCAAAAATATAGAGCTTTAGGTTTGGCAGAATATGCTGCGATGGAAGCTTTTATGCGCTATCATTTTTAAAAAGCATAGTTTCACAGGAATAGCAATCTCAATAAAACAGTAATAATTCAAAATACGTATGGTAGCTCTAGAAACACTTGATTATGCCATTATCATCGGCTTTTTTGCAATCACCTTGATCATTGGACTTTTGGTTGCAAAAAAATCGGGTAAGAGCTCCTCAGAATACTTTTTATCGGGCCGGAATATGCCTTGGTGGCTGTTGGGTATTTCGATGGTAGCTACCACCTTTTCTACTGATACTCCAAACCTGGTAACCGATATTGTACGGAATCAGGGCGTAAGCGGTAACTGGGTATGGTGGGCGTTTTTGATCACCGGTTTGCTTACCGTTTTTGTCTACGCTAAACTCTGGAGGAAGTCTGAGGTTAATACCGATATTGAATTTTACGAATTGCGTTACGGCGGAAAACCTGCGAAATTCTTACGTGGTTTTCGGGCTGTGTATTTAGGTGTGATCTTTAATGTGCTTGCGATGAGTGCCGTGACTTTGGCTGCGATCAAGATCGGGCAGATTATGCTGGGATTAACACCTCTGGAAACCATAGGTTATGCCGGATTGGTAACCGTGATATTCAGTACCATTGGTGGATTTAAAGGCGTGGTGTATACCGATTTTATACTGTTTTTTGCAGCAATGGCCGGGGGTATCGGTGCAGCGTATTATTGTGTCAACCTTCCGGAAGTAGGCGGTATGACCGGACTGATGAATAGTCCGCAGGTTATAAATAAAATCAATATTTTGCCTGATTTTGATGATACCAGTACGTTGATAACCCTGCTGATTATTCCGCTTGCGGTACAATGGTGGAGCGCCTGGTATCCGGGAGCTGAGCCGGGTGGCGGTGGATATATCGCACAGCGTATGCTGGCTGCCAAAGATGAGAATCACGCCATAGGCGCCACCTTTTTCTTTAATGCATTACATTACGCATTACGGCCGTGGCCATGGATTTTAGTAGCCCTGGCTTCGCTGGTGGTTTACCCGGATATCGCCAGTATTCACGAAGCTTTTCCCAATATTGTAGAAAGCAAATTAGGAGATGATTTAGCCTATTCAGCAATGCTGACTAAGCTACCAACGGGACTTTTGGGTCTGGTTATGGCCTCGCTTATCGCGGCCTATATGTCTACAATTTCAACTCATTTAAACTGGGGATCTTCGTATGTGGTTAATGATTTTTATGCCCGTTATGTAAAAAACGATGCATCGCAAAAAGAACTGGTTAATGTAGGACGAATTTCAACGGTACTGTTGATGGTTATAAGTTCTGCCTTGGCACTGGTGCTTACTAATGCTTATCAGTTATTCAATATTATTTTGATGTTTGGTGCAGGAACGGGGCTTATTTTTATTTTGCGTTGGTTCTGGTGGCGAATCAATGCCTGGAGCGAGATTTCTGCGATGTTCTCTTCGGGAATTATTTCAATCCTGTTCAACTTTACTTCTTTAGGTGTCATTCTTTTCGGTACAGCAGAAGCAGATGGTGTGTTACCTAATTGGTCAACATATCCTGTGATTGTATTACTTACTTCTATTGTTTGGCTTTCGGTTACCTTTTTGACCAAACCTGAAAAAGACAAGACTTTATTTGATTTTTACAAGCAAACACAACCCGGAGGTCCCGGTTGGTCGCACATTCTTACAAAAGCGCGTGCTGCGGGAGCTGCTTTGGTAACAACCAATCAAAAATGGTCTGTGCCGGCAGGAATACTGGCTACCCTTGTAGGTTGTGTTACAATATATGGTGCACTGTTCAGCACCGGATACTGGATCTATGGTTATTATACCAAAGCCAGCATCCTAACGCTACTCACGCTGATTGCAACTGTAGTTCTGGTGAAACTATGGCAGCGAATTAAAACGAGAGTTTTTTGAGTTTTTTTAAATTGTTTCTGGTGAAAA
>NZ_QOVJ01000024.1 GCF_004104055.1 Leeuwenhoekiella aestuarii
CCCATAAGGGACTTGCACCCTCTAGATTAATATTTTACCTTTCGGTAAAACAAAAGATGCCCATACTGGGCACACACACCGGCTATAGTTTACTGCTTGGTAGTTTTTCCTTCGAAAACCACGCAAGCGTAAAAGATAGGGTTTATTTACTAAATTTATTGCTTAACCAACGCAGCAAACCATAGCCAAAAACGTCAGACTGTCTCAAAACCCTAGGATATTTTATTTAAAAAGATTAATTTCATGGATGGAATATCGACAAGGACAACCCCGCCAGCAACTTACCTTATACACGACCTGTTTAGATGATATGATCCCTCTGGATAACAGTGTGCGACTCATTGATCAGTTTGTAAATCTGTTAGATCTCCAAGCGCTGGGCTTTCAATCTAGAGCTACTCAAGGCAGACCGCCTTATAACCCGGAAGATCTTCTTAAGCTTTACATTTACGGCTATATGAACCGTATGCTTTCCTCCCGCATATTGGAAAAAGAGTGCCAGCGCAATATTGAAGTAATCTGGCTGATCAAAAACCTGCAGCCTGATCATAATACCATTGCCCGTTTTAGAAAAGACAACCCAAAGGCCATCAAGCGGGTAGTCCACCAGAGCGTGCAATTGGCGCGTAACTTCAACCTGATCGGAGCCACGCTTATCGCCGGTGACTCTACTAAACTCAGAGCCCAAAACAGCAAGAAAAATAACTACAACAAAAAGAAGGTACAGCGCCATCTGGAGTATATTGATAAAAAGCTCGAAGAACATAATCACGAACTGGCCAACGCTGATGGAGACCTTAAAGAAGAAGTACAACAGCAAATAGATAAGCGTAAAGCTCAATGTGTAAAATACCAGCAGATCAAAAACCAACTGGAGCAGGACACCTCTTCTTCCAATCCGCAACTATCAACCTCTGATCCCGACAGCAGACATCAAATCGTACGCGGAACCATTACCGAAGTATGCTACACCGCCCAAACCACCGTAGATGCTCAAAACAAAATCCTGATCGATTATAAACTCACCAACGCTAATGATAAAAAAGCAATGGGCGGTATGCTCACCAGAGCTAAAACCATCTTACGCACAACCCACTTCACCGCCCTTTATGACAAGGGCTATCACACAGGAAGTGAGTTCTACACTGCAGATCAATTAGGCATTGCTACTCTGGTAGCCATACCTGCTATAGGAAGAAAAAGTCAGGCCCCGGACCCCAAATACAATGCAGAGCATTTTAACTATAATCCGCAGCAAGACACTTATACCTGTCCGCAGGGCAAAGTACTTAGCTCCAATCAAACACAGTATAAAGTGCGTAACTACACCTTTAAACAATATAAAACCAAAGCCTGTAAAACCTGCCCGGTACGAGATAATTGCACTACTTCAAAAGTCAATGGAAAGGTCATACAGCGCAGTCAGTACACGCAAAACATTCAGGACAATGCTAAACGTATTGCTCAAAGCGGTGAGCTTTATAAAAAGAGGCAGGCCTTAGTGGAGCATCCTTATGGTACGATCAAGCGCCAATGGGGCTTTGATCATATCTTGACCAAAAGAGGGCTGCAAGCCGCATCTGCAGATCTAGGACTGATGCTGCTGGTCTACAACCTTAAAAGGTTGTTTAAGCTTGGGGTCTTCACGGCTATTCATTGTGCTATAGCGTATGGTTTAGCGCTCATTAAGGCCTTTAAAAGACCTATGAAGTTAAACTACAGTCTTAAAACAAAAACAATCCCATATTCGCTTTCTGTTGGATATCGGAGGAACTTCAATTACTTTTAAGGAATAAACAGGTGGTTTTGAGACGGACTGCCGTTGTAGCACATTAAAGAATGACTGAAGAGCATAGAATAATATTAAATGCAATTGAAGAAGCACTGAATCGAGACCCTGAACTGCGATTTGGTCAAGCTCTTTTCAATCTGAGCATTAACCAATTTGTAAATCCGGACAACCCAGCTGAAGCCGATTACAGAATGAGAGACATTCATGGCGATAAGGATTCAGCTATAATTGCCCGAATTAGAATACAGCAAGAATGGCGAGAACTTCAGCAGAAAATTATGAGTGCTCTAGAAAAACCAGACTTATATGAGTTAGGTGGAATGACAGTGAACGAGCGGCTATATGTTTCTGGACTAATGGATGATTTTGACAAGTACAAAAAATTAAATAAGCGTTTCGCTCAATTTATTCTTGAAAGGCTGAAAGTTGACAGAGACTCAATTGAGAAGATGTTAAATTAAAAAAAACTCACTGATAGAATGAAAATTGAACAGATAAAAGATGGGTTTGACATTGATGTAGGAGCACCAATGCCGACAATTTTATCAAATGAACATCATATTTATCTGATTTTCTATGTGAGTAATATTGGCCCCAGTTGGGACGGTTCGAAAGTTTATATGCAAACAGAAAATGATGAAGGAATTGCTACCGTTAAGTTTGAGCGATTTGCACAATTCAAATTTGGCGATCCAAATGATGAATCGATTAATGGACACCCATTGTACAAACTCGGACTTCAGCCGTACTCAATTCAAAAAGTGACTGAATCGGAATGGATAAAGGAATTGGTAAAGATGAACTCAGTACATCCATATCACAAAGACGAACAATTTTCAAAATATAAACACTACATCTTTTTCTTTCACGACACTTGTTTTGAAATTGTGGCGGAAGGGTATTCAATTGAACAAAGTCCAGAATCGACTATGAAAGGCGAAATTCAAAGAATTGGAAAATTATTATGAATAAAAAAACGTGCTACAATCGAGTAGACGGGTCCGCCCCTAATTAGGAACGGACTGCGCCTCTCACACCACCGCACGTACGGGTCTCGTATACGG
>NZ_QOVJ01000025.1 GCF_004104055.1 Leeuwenhoekiella aestuarii
GTGTGTGTGCCCAGTATGGGCATCTTTTGTTTTACCGAAAGGTAAAATATTAATCTAGAGGGTGCAAGTCCCTTATGGGCAGGTGTAACGCCTTGAACCATTAGTAAGCCGCAAGGGTGGTGACCGCGAGGTTACATCTGAAGAAAGCGGGACTACAAAACCCGGTACTGACGAACAGGAACCGTATACAGAGGCATTTATGCACGGGCAAGCAACCACATCATTGTAAAGCCCAAAGAATACCAAAAGTTCATTTATGTAGATACGGCAGGAATCGGGGGAAAGAAGATGCTCTTACCTGGGGAGGTCTCCAATGCCACGGGTTGGCATTAGAGAAGTCAGCAGCGGTCATAGTACCTAAAGGAAACGAGCTGGGGCAGAACCCCAGAGGCCTCACAATTAGGGAAGGACCAAACGTTAAATCACGTCTGGATTCGTACGGGAATCAGTTTAACTGATAGCCCATACCTAGAAGGACAGGAACATTAGAAATGATAGCAAAAGTAGTAGCAGCCAGAAACCTGAGCGATGCCTGTAAACGGGTAGTGCGTAATAAAGGCTCTGCAGGAATAGACGGGATGCCCACCACAGCGTTAAAAGCATTTATAGAAGCTCACCGCAGCGAGGTGGTACACCAACTTATTTCTAAAAGCTACAGACCTCAAGCTATCAAGGGGGTAGCAATACCCAAGCCTAATGGGAAAACCCGATTACTGGGTGTCCCTACTGTAGTGGACAGATGGCTTCAACAGGCGGTAAGCCAACAGCTTGCGATTCACTTTGAATTAAACTTCGAAGCAGAAAGCTATGGCTTCCGTCCGAGGAAGAACTTGCAACAAGCGGTACTGAAAAGTCAGGAATTCATCAATGATGGGTATCAGGACGTAGTAGATATCGATTTAAAAAGTTTCTTTGATGAAGTCCAACACTACAAACTACTTCAGCTTATCCATCACAAGGTTAAGTGCCAGACTACCTTATGGCTAATCCGTAAATGGCTTCGAGCGCCCATTTTAAAGAATGGTCGCTTACATAAGCGCAGGAAAGGACTGCCACAGGGCAGCCCACTGAGTCCCTTACTCTCCAATATTTTATTGGATCAACTGGACAAGCATTTAAAAGCTATGGGTCTAAGGTTCACCCGCTATGCTGATGATTTTAGTATTTATACAAAATCAAAAGCGGCAGCACGAAGTATAGGCAATGCTGTTTACCTTTTTCTAAAAGATAAGCTCGACTTGCCTGTTAATCGCTCTAAGAGTGGTATCCGCAGACCTTCCAGCTTCAAAGTGTTGGGCTATAGATTCACACCTATCTACAAGAAAGGTGTGAAAGGTACTTATCAGTTAGTAGTAGGAAAATCGGCTTGGCAGACACTCAAACACAAGCTCAGGTATCTTACCAGAAAAACCCTGCCTTTGTCATTAGCAGAACGGTTACAACGTTTAAAACTCATCTATAAAGGATGGCTGAACAACTTCCGACTGGGAGCTATACAGACCAAACTTAAGAAGGTAGATGAATGGTTACGCAACCGCCTACGTTATTGTATTTGGCACGATTGGAAGAAACCGGAGCGCAAACGTAAAAACCTCATAAGATTAGGCGTGAAACAGGATCAGGCCTATGCCTGGAGTAGAACCCGTATGGGAGGTTGGGCAGTAGCCCAAAGCCCTATACTGAGAACTACGATCACTCAAAAACGTTTAAGAAAACGAGGTTTTGAGAGTATGCTGGAGTATTACCTCAAGGTAAAGTTTTGATTTAACGAACCGCCGTATACGAGACCCGTACGTGCGGTGGTGTGAGAGGCGCAGTCCGTTCCTAATTAGGGGCGGACCCGTCTACTCGATT
>NZ_QOVJ01000026.1 GCF_004104055.1 Leeuwenhoekiella aestuarii
ATCAAAGGTTCTATTTAAAATATCACGTATGTACTTACACGAAGAAACCTCAATCAGTTTGGAAAACTATTTTGACCAATTTCGAAAAAATACCATCGGTACAAATCATCAGTTTGAATCTATTTATGGCACACAGAATCAGATTTATGCAGATTGGATTGCCAGCGGTAGGCTATATCAACCTATTGAAGATATCATTTGTAAGCAGATAGGACCCTTAATGGCCAACACACACTCGTTTTCCAGCGAAAGTGGTAAAGCGGCTACGTATGCGTATCACGAGGCGCGAACAATAATCAAACAGCACGTCAACGCAGATCGCGATGATGTCTTGATTACCACGGGTACGGGTATGACGGGGGCACTGGCTAAGCTACACCGTATTATGGGGCTTAGACCTAAAGATACTGTTTCAGTCTCTGAAGAACGCCCTGTAGTTTTTATCAGTCATATGGAGCATCACTCCAATCAGGTACCGTGGATGGCGCTGGATGTGGACGTTGTTCTCTTAGAACCCAATGATCAGTTACAGATTTGTGCAAAAACCTTAGAAACTCAGCTTAAAAAATATGCAGATCGAAAGGTAAAAATAGGTTCTTTTACCGCCTGTTCAAATGTAACAGGGGCGATAGCTCCTTTCTACGAACTGGCAGCGTTGATGCACGCATACGGCGGACTTTGCTTTGTTGATTTTGCAGCTTCAGCTCCTTATGAAACAATCGATATGCACCCTAAGAATCCGGCTCAAAAATTGGATGCGATATTCTTTTCTCCACATAAATTTTTAGGAGGTCCCGGTACGTGTGGAGTTTTGGTTTACGATAAAAAACTACATAAAAATACCATCCCTGATAATCCCGGTGGAGGCAATGTAAAATGGACCAATCCCTGGGGAGAATACGGTTATCACACTGATTTAGAAACGCGTGAAGATGGCGGTACTCCCGGAATTTTACAGGTAATTCGTACGGCATTATGTCTAAAGCTGAAGGAGCAAATGAACCCTGAAAGGATGAAACAACGTGAGCACGAATTGCTGGAGTTGTTTTACGATCAGGTTTCAGAGTTACGCGAGGTTGAATTGCTGGGCGATCGCAATGAGGATCAAATCGGGTGTGTTTCCTTTAATATAAGCGGTATGCACTACAACCTGGTGGTGCGCCTGCTCAACGACCGCTTTGGTATTCAAACCCGAGGTGGCTGGTCTTGTGCAAGTAGTTTTGCACATTATTTATTCAAGATCAAAGCCGATAGATCAAAAGACTTAATGGAGGCTATCGAAAATAAACAGTTAACCGATAAGCCGGGATGGGTGCGTGTTTCCCTGCATCCCATTATGACCGATGCCGAAGTGATTTTTATTACTCAAGCAATCAAAGAAATCATCGAGAAGCACAAGGAGTGGGCTGCAGAATACAGCTATAATCCTGCTTCTAACGAATTTGATAGCCACAAACAAGATGATTCGAGATTAAAAGAAAGCATGAAGGCTATTTATCATTTTTCATAAAATATAAGCATAACTAGC
>NZ_QOVJ01000027.1 GCF_004104055.1 Leeuwenhoekiella aestuarii
AAGAACTGAGGTAAAAAACAACTCTTTTCAACATTAAATTTGAGACATACTTATCCTTTGCTAAAATCTGTAACTACAAATCTTAACTGTTATATTTATTTCTTTTTTGACCTATTCTTTAGCTGGAACAGATACGTAATTCTCATCGTAAGGTAATCCAGATTTAGCAATGGCAAAGGCTTGTTTTAATAGCTTATTAGCTACCGCGATCAACGCTAATTTTTTACTCTTGCCCTTAGCTACAATCCGTTCATAAATATCCCTGCAGCCCTTGTTGTGTTTACACGCATTAAACGCACATAAAAACAATAGATTTCTGAGTTTCTTGTTACCCACTTTACTGATCCTGCTCCTGCCCCTTACACTACTGCCCGATTCCCGTATTGTTGGGGTGACCCCTACATAACTGCAAAGCTGTGAAGCTTTCTCAAATTTAGAGAAGCCATCTGTTATAACAACTAAAAACAAGGCCGTTTTAATCCCTATCCCAGATATGCTGGTCAGCAATGTTAGTTGCTGTTGCTGATCCTGTTTTACAAGTTCCAGTAGACGATCTTCAATCCCTTTTACCTCTTTATTTAAATGTTTGAGATCACGCTTTAAAGACCTGTAAACATACTTAGATGGGATGCCTAGTACTTCTTCGCCGTGAAGTTTGTTCTTTGTGGCTGTGCGCTTCTTTAGATAACTATCCATTAGTCTGAACAGCTGCAGGCATTCTGCCTGTACATCACTGAGGGCATTATACAACGGGACTTCGTTAGACAACCCATAATTACAAATAGCTTTAGCATCGCTCTTGTCGTTCTTTACTTTAGCTAGTTTCATCTGAATGAACCGCTTGACTGACAAAGGGTTTACTACCGATACAGTAATACTGTTTTTGTAAAGAAACTGTGCAAGTCGATAGTGGTAATAGCCGGTGGCTTCCATAACTACCAAAGAATCTGAAGCTAATGTCTTGACAAGTAATTTAAAACCCTGCTCATCATTCTTAAATTGAGAATGACCACATTCACTGCCATAAACATCAAAGACATCCTTACTGATATCAACTCCAAAAGTTTCTTTATATTTATTCATAAGAACTGATTTTAGGAAAGAGCATACTACCTTAATCACAACAACTTGAAAACGAGGTCTGACCTCACAGAACTGAACGTGTTTGAAGTAGTAAAAGAGAGGGGATTATCAATGTTGTCGAAGTCACAAGCTTCACCGTATATAGTAACCTTAATCCTCTCTTTTGTTCTTTCTGATTAGACTATTAATTTAGGGAGAATCAAACTTAAG
>NZ_QOVJ01000028.1 GCF_004104055.1 Leeuwenhoekiella aestuarii
TTCACCGTATATAGTAACCTTAATCCTCTCTTTTGTTCTTTCTGATTAGACTATTAATTTAGGGAGAATCAAACTTAAGCCGTATATAATTTATTGCTAGTTCTAGCCTACTTACGAAAATCCTCGCGGATTTTCTATTCGGTTTTTATTTGCTGAATTAGGTGCTTAAACCACGCAACAAACCATATACAATCACGTTGCCAGCAATTAAAACTAACCAATGATATTAGGAAAAAGCATTAGAATTTATTTAAAAGAAGGAAGTGTTACCGGAATTAAATTTGCCGAACTTGTTAATCACACAATTCAATCTCTTTCTTGTCCAAGAACTAAAATTTCGGACTTAAATAAGCATTTTCCTATTGAAATTAATACTCAAGGAGTATATTTCTTGATTGGCTATGAACAGGATACTTTGAAACCTATGGTGTATATAGGAGAAGCAGAAAATGTATGGGATAGATTAAAAAATCACGACTTGAAAAAAGATTTTTGGAATGAAGTTATAGTTTTTACAAGCAAAGACGAAAATCTTACAAAATCTCATATAAAATATTTGGAAAGCAGATTAGTTGAAATCGCAAATCAAACAGACAGATACAGACTTAAAAATGGTAATACTCCAAATCTCAATAGACTGCCACTACCTGACCGAGATGCAATGGAGGAATTTTTATCTAACATAAAATTATTGACTGGAACATTAGGGCATAAGTTTTTAGAAAATCCTATTTCTATTAAAAATATTCCTGAAAAGGTCGAATCCATCGACAATTCCATAGTTAATAATATAACCGATAAAAAAGATGAGTTAGAACTCCATCTAAATGTTAGTGGAATTATGGCAAATGCGATTCAAACAAATGAGGGTTTGGTTGTTTTGGAAAATTCAGAAGTATCAGACAATCCAACGAAAAATTATGGATATGGAGCATTAAGAGAATCCCTCATTAAAGAAGCTATTATCGTAAAAAACACAAGTGGCAAATTTTATTTTTCAAAGAAACACCTTTTTTCAAGCCCATCTGCAGCAGCAGCTGTAATATTAGGTTATTCTGTTAATGGTAGAAATGTTTGGAAAAATGACAGTGGAAAATCAATTAAGGAAATAGAAAAAACTGAAATAGAATAACTGCTGGCAATCGAGTAGACGGGTCCGCCCCTAATTAGGAACGGACTGCGCCTCTCACACCACCGCACGTACGGGTCTCGTATACGG
>NZ_QOVJ01000029.1 GCF_004104055.1 Leeuwenhoekiella aestuarii
AGTCCGGGAACCCTACAAAACTTACGCATTAACGGCACCATACCCTTCACTAAAGTGGGCGGTATCATCTACTACGATGCTCAGGAAATTCAACAGCTCATGGAAGCTAATCGCATCCATTAACAATTGCATATGAATTATATCAAGCACCTCAATGCAGTCTTTCAAAAGGTGTATTCAGACAACCGTTTGAATACCTCTCACATCAGCTTGTATATGGCGGCTTTTCAGTTTTGGAATGTGAGTAGATTCTCCCCTCAGTTTTATGTAAACCGGGAAGAACTTTGCAGGATGTCTAAGATAGGTTCTAATCGCACGTACCAAAAATGCATGAACGATTTACACAAGTGGAAGTATCTTAAATACACCCCTTCTCATAACCCGTTTAAAGGGAGTGAGATCAAGATGTTCATTTTTGCACCAACTTCAGCACCAAGCAGTGCACAAACTACTGCACAAACCGGTAGCATAGTTATGCACCAAGCAGTGAATCGTTATATAAAACATGATAAAACATTAAAAAACAAACCTAAACATGCCAAGGAGGTTTTTCAATTTTTTAAATCTAAAAATTTCCCAGAGCAGGAAGCTGCAGCTTTTTTATTGCATTACGATCAAAGCGGTTGGTTAACCAGCAATGGGGAGGAAATTGAATATTGGCAGGCAATTGCTAAGCATTGGATGCTGAATAGCAAAACAGCTGATGAAAGAAAAAAAAGAAGTACCAAGCGCTCTTTTGATGATCCGTTGAAAGTTTCAAATTCTAAGAATTATGGCGAACCCTTGTGAAATTATTGAAGGTGGCATCACCTACCCGTTAGGCAGCATGCAAGGCAAGAAGATGATCTATGATTTTCATAAAATGCTCGTGTATCTGAATGCAAAGGGGAAACTGCTTTCTGGACCTCATTTTAAAATCTATGAATCAGATCACCCCTTATTGTTTAAACTCTGTAATTATATCATCGCTGATAAAACAAATTTTGAGGCGATGCATCTGGACCCCAAAAAAGGATTGATTCTTTCGGGTCCCGTAGGTTGTGGAAAAACCAGCTTAATGAAACTCTTAAGACACCTGGTGCCGCATCTACGCCCTTATGAAGTTATTCC
>NZ_QOVJ01000030.1 GCF_004104055.1 Leeuwenhoekiella aestuarii
TTGTAGTTACAGATTTTAGCAAAGGATAAGTATGTCTCAAATTTAATGTTGAAAAGAGTTGTTTTTTACCTCAGTTCTTTGTTGGCAACTGGCTTTTCTTTTTTTAGTTCTTAAATATTCTATTCCAAACGGACTTTTTTGAAATCAGATTTTCTCTATTCAAATCCAGAACTTCCTTTCCATTCGCTTTAATTAATAAATCCAATAATTTACTATATCCATTTTCTATTTTAAATTCCATCTCGTTTTTATAGAGTGGAAGCACATTGTATATATTTATTTTCCGTCCGTTTTTATTTATTTCGGTAAAATCCTTATCGAAAGTTACAGAAGGTAGAATTAAAGCTCCGACAAAGTCAGTATCAGTTGCGTAAGGCGTTAAATCTTCTTCTGCTTGTATTGTGTGTCCAATTCCAATCCAAGTGTCATAAAAGTGTGGGAATTTCGCAGTTCTTTTAAGAATCGAAATAATCCAATCATTTTTATTTTCTCCAGAGTAAACTTGTCCGAATTCAATAGTTTTTGGAATAAGCATCATTAATTCGGCAAATTCCAAATTTTTTTGGTTTTCTGCTTGTTCGTCAACATTCATTTTTAACGTACTCATTCCAGAAGTCAAAAGTATGTTGAATGAAGAGTTTTCAGGTTTTATTAAATAAACATCAAGATGTAAATCCAAAGTCGGGATTTCGTGAAAAACTGAAACTAACTTATCATCAAAGAATCTACTTAAATGGTCATCAATCCATTCAGCGTGTTCGTGGTAATATTTTCTGTCCGAGAACGGATTTTTGTATTCAGCCATAAGTTCGTTTTCAGCTTGTTGCCAACGGTTGGGCTATGGTTTCGTTGCGGAATATTTCGGCAGAACTATTCCGCCGTAAACCGAAGATAGCAAACACACAGGAATTTACGAGAGGAAATTCCGCCGCAATGAACGATAGCCGGTGTGCCTGTTGCACAAGTTAGCAAAAAGCTAACATACGGTTTACCTTTGATTTGCAATTGAGTTGTAATTTCATGGTATGCAAGGAAAGAAAGTATATCAGGAGCAGCTCTTCAATA